>JANQPI010000002.1 GCA_028289585.1 Candidatus Zixiibacteriota bacterium | reverse complement strand
AGATCTCTCGGATCGGGTCCGTCGAAACCATTCGCAACAAGAACCTCGACGTCCCCTTCACCGTCATCTCCGGTTTCGCCGTCATGCTTGATGATGACGCCCTTCTCCAGGACGACATGGACGCACTTCTCCTGGTTCGGCACCATGATCTCAGGGATATCGTCCTGGACCTTGACCTGAACCGTGCCGCTGGCGGTGAGACCCTCTCCATTCTCGACATCGAACGCGATGTTGATCTCGATGATTTCCTCATCATTGAGATTGTTGTCGAAGTTGAGCGTATCGCCGTCGAGACCGTCCTTGGTCGGCGTGCCATGGTCGAGATTGTCAATCAGCGTGAAGGTGATCTTGCCGCTCGGGTCGGCGCCGAAATCATCGGACAGAACCGCCTCGAAAATCAGGTTGCCGCCGGCAAAACCCTGCAGGGTCAGACCATCCGGAGAAACCACGAGCGTGATCTGCTCGCCGTTTGACGTGAAGCCCTGCTGCGCCGTCAGAGACGCCGGGAAGGTGATGGATCCGGGACCGCCGGAGCCGAAATCCACGCCGAGCGTGGCTGAACCGGTGAACCGCACGCCGCCTGAACCGTCATTGTCATTGCCCTGAACGACAAGGTCGTCTTCCTCGATGATGACCATACCAACATCGAGAATCGTGGGCGCAAGAAGGTCTTCGCCCTCTTCATCGAGCTCGTCTTCCTCGTCTTCCGTCGGGAACAGTTCAAATGCGAGCGCTGTCGGAGGCAGAAGGTCACGCAGGTCGAACGGGCCGCCGATCGGGCCCGGATCAACAACGAAGTCGCCGCCACTGCTCGGGTCGACGCCGGCGGTGGGACCGGCCGTGGGAACGCCTTCCTGTGCGTTCTCAAGGGCCTGTGCGAGACGGTCTGCGGGAATTTCCTGGCCGTCGCCAAGTTCGAGGGTGGGATAGTTGGAGGCGCCGTTGACGATGACAATCACCGATCCATCCGGCTGGATCAGGTAGAGATTGCCGTCCTTGATGAACACCTGGTCGATGGCCGTTCCAGGCGGAAGTTCGATGCGGTCACCGACCTCGTTCGAGGTAAAGGTCGCAATCACCGTCGCATTGGGCAGATTGAACTGCTGGCC
>JANQPI010000027.1 GCA_028289585.1 Candidatus Zixiibacteriota bacterium | reverse complement strand
GTTGCATCAAACGGCCCAGGTCGCCTAACTGGAGCCCATGAGCATGAACGAGATGACGCCGATGACCGGTGGCGCCCAGCCGGTTGCCCTCAAGGACGGCCAGACGGTGACGTGGGTGCGCCATTTCACCGACCGGCTGTTCGCATTCCGCGTCACACGGCCGCAATCGCTGCGCTTCCGGTCGGGCGAGTTCGTGATGATCGGGCTGCCGGACGACAATGGCAAGCCGATCCTGCGCGCCTATTCGATCGCTTCGCCTTCTTGGGACGAGGAGCTCGAATTCTATTCGATCAAGGTGCCCGACGGCCCGCTGACATCGCGCCTTCAGAGGATCGAAGTGGGCGATCAGGTCATATTGAAGACCAAGCCCGTTGGCACGCTGGTCGTTGACGCGCTTTTGCCGGGCAAGCGGCTCTACATGCTGGCCACCGGCACCGGCATCGCGCCGTTTGCCTCGCTGGTCCGTGACCCGGAAGTCTATGAGAAGTTCGACCAGGTGATCCTGACCCACACCTGCCGCACGCGCGATGAACTGGTCTATGGTGCCGAATTGATCGACAATCTCGTCAACGATCCGCTGATTGGCGAGATGGTGGATGGCAAGCTCGTCTACTATCCGACAACGACGCGCGAGGAGAGCGAAAAGACCGGGCGCGTCACCGACAAGATCCGCTCGGGAGAACTGTTCGCCGATCTCGGCGTTCCCGCATGGAGCACTGACGATGACCGCGTCATGATCTGCGGCTCGATGGGCCTGAACCTCGAGATCAAGGAACTGTGCGAGGCGGCGGGCATGGAAGAAGGCGCCAACAACAAGCCCGGCCACTATGTGCTCGAAAAGGCGTTCGTCGGCGAAGCCGAAGCGGGTTGAGCCGGACGGCCGCTCTCCGGATTTCGTTTGACGCGAAATGACCGTTTCGCGTTTTTTCTGAACTTAGATGCATAGGTTGCAGAGGGCTGTTATCCTGCTGTGAATGACGCCAGGACCCCGATACGCATGCAATGACTGCCTCTTCTGCCGTATCGCATCGGGTGAAGTTGAGGCATATGAGGTCTACCGCGACGAAAGTA
>JANQPI010000012.1 GCA_028289585.1 Candidatus Zixiibacteriota bacterium | reverse complement strand
GTCACGGGCAATGCTCTGACGCTGAACCCTGATGATGATCTGGACGGGGGCGACGGGTTTGATTCGCTTGTTTTGTTCGGGGCGGGCACGTTTGACCTGAACGCGCTGACCGACTTTTCCAACTTCGAGGAAGTGCGGCTGGTCAACGTATTCGCCAACGACTTCGCCAATCTGACGCTGCGCGATGGCACCACGACTGACGTGGTGGCAAGTGGCCCCGGGGACAATCAGATCAACCTGTCCGGCACCGCCAGCGCGGGAACGATCCAGGGCGGCGATGGCTTTGACCAGATTTTCCTCTCCGGTGATGCCGGTGCCACCACCATTGATCTTGGCGAAGGTTTTGACCGCGTCGACCTCCGCGGGAACGCCAGCGTCACCACCATAGATCTTGGTGATAACAACACTTTCAGTGATCAAATTGTTGATCTTTTTGATAACGCCAGCGCCACCACCATCCTGGGGGGCAGTCTGGAGAACTTTGGGAGAGATGATGTACGGCTCCGGGGTGCCGGCAGCACGGGTGTGACGACGATCGATCTGGGGGCGAGCAACGTTGACCGTGTGATTGTCCAGGACGGGTCCTTTTGGAACCCCAACATCTCCATCGACGGCGGCGAGGGGTCGAGCGACAGCCTCGATCTGAGAGGGTTCGGCGACACCTATGATCTGACGGCGGCGACGCTCGTCGGCCTTGAGAATCTGCAGCTAAACGACTTCAACATGACTGTGCTTGTCGACGCCGCCGCTCTGGGGGACGTCACCTCCATTTCTGGTACTACGAACAGCAAGCTCGTCACCGCAGAGGCGGTGCTTGACCTGACCGGTAAGACGGTCTCGAACGTCACCGTCGAGAGCTCCAACGCCATCGGCACCACCTTCATCGTCGACAACACGACGACCGCCTTCCAGATCGTCGGCGGCCCCGGCGCCGACACGCTGCAGGCAAACGGCATCACCTTCACCCCGCTCGAGCGTGAGGCCATCTTCAACACCACACTCGTCGAAACAATCATCGATGACGAGGG
>JANQPI010000003.1 GCA_028289585.1 Candidatus Zixiibacteriota bacterium | reverse complement strand
CATCATGAATGTCGAATTCGGCGACGCCTTCGGCCTGATCCTGACGCGTATCCCGCTAACCAAATCGCCCCATATTCTCAACGACGACGCGCTGGCGGTTGACTGGAACGACCTGTTGCCCGCGCACCAATTCTCATACGTGATGGGCAATCCGCCGTTCAGCGGCTTCGTGTTTCGCGATGAAGCCGCGCGCAAGCAAATCGCTGAGCTGAAACGACTAGGTGCATCCGGCAGTCGTCTCGATCTCGTTTGCTACTGGTTTCTCAAGGCGGCTGAGTATGTCAACCATGACGGCTGCAGCGCGGATTTCGCATTTGTAGCGACCAACTCAGTAACACATGGCGAACAAGTTGCTCAGCTTTGGCCAGCACTGTTCGACCGCTACAAGCTGGAAATCGCTTTCGGCCACCGCACGTTCGAATGGGGCAGCGAAGCGCGCGGCAAGGCCCATGTGCATGTGGTGATCGTCGGCTTGACCCGGCGGGACCGTGAGCGCGATGTGAAACGCTTGTTCTCCTATGAGAACATTCGTGGCGAGCCAGAGGAGACGACGCACAGAGCGCTGACGGCGTATTTGTTCGGCGTTGTTGAAGACGCCAACCGTCATCGTGTTGTCCAACGCGTTACAACGAGCCTCTCTGGCCACCCAACTATGCGGGTTGGCACAAAGCCCGTCGACGGTGGCCATCTGATAATCGACGATGACGAAAGAGCGACGTTGTTGACGAAACACCCAGAAGCTAAACCCTACATTCGCCCGTTCATCGGCGGGCTTGAACACCTCAATCGCAAGTCTCGATGGATCATCCATGCTCAATCAATCCCACCGCATTTGCTTAAGGATTTTGACCTCATTCGTGCGAGAATAGCGGCCGTGCGCGACTATCGAGCGACCAGCGACGGTAGCTTGGCACGATCGTTAGCTAACGCTCCCACCGAATATCACGTGACTGTGGTACCCGATGGACCATTTCTCGGATTGGCCGAAGTGAGCTCGGAGCGCCGAGAATACCTTGCAGCAGGTTTTTTTGAACCACCAACAATACCGAGCAACAAGCTTTTGGTGGTTATTCCCGCATCATTAAGTGACCTAGGCGTGGTAGTTTCAGCTATGCATGCATCTTGGATGCGAGGTGTCGGGGGGAGGCTGGAAAGTCGATATCAATACTCTTCCGGCCTCGTCTATAACACCTTCCCGTGGCCGAAGATGAGCGATGCGGCGCGGGAAAAGATCAGCGCGCTGGGTCAGGCGGTGCTGGATGCCCGCGATGAATTTCCCGATTCGACATTGGCCGATCTCTACGACCCCGACCTGATGCCGCCCGCCCTGCGCAAGGCGCATACGGCGCTCGACAGGGCGGTGGACCGGCTCTACCGCAAAAAACCGTTTGAGAGCGAGCGCGCGCGCGTCGAGCACCTGTTCGGCCTTTATGAGAAAATGGTCGCGCCGGTTGAGGCGGAGTCCAGGAAAAAGCCGAAGAAGCGGAGG
>JANQPI010000018.1 GCA_028289585.1 Candidatus Zixiibacteriota bacterium | reverse complement strand
CCGCCGTCAGGACCAAACTTCCCTTCCGAGTTTTGGGCGCCGAAGGGAACGGCAACCATTACGCGGCCTCAGGCTCAAAGCCCGCGAACTCATCCCGGTCATCGTCCAGGGCTTCGTTCAATAGGGCTTCGGCACGGGCAATCACACGGTCATTGGCCCCGCCGACCTTTGCATGGTCGTCCGCCAACCGCGCCGCAAGATTATAACCCACCAACTGTAGGTACTCCTGTCGGATATCAAGCGCGTCATCCAGGCTTTCCACGTCATTCACCTTTCGCCTGTAGGTGATGCGAATGGTTTCCGAGGTGACGGATGCCAGAACCGGCCAGATATAAAGAACCCCTGCGACTTGACGGTCAAAATAGAACTGCGTTGGCGTCCCTTGAGCGGATTTCAGGGGCAGGTCAAAATAATCATCGCGGGTCAGACGTATCATCGGGGTGTCGCGACTGCCCTGCCTCAGACGGGCGGACACAACCTCATAGGGTGCAGGGTCCAGGGTGTAGTTGGCCTGATCCGCAACAGGCGTGAAATCCCCTTCCGTGAGAAGCCACAGCCAGCGATATTTCTGCCAGTCCTTCAACATCAGATTGAGTTCATCCAGACCGCATTGGGCCTGTGCCGCGGTCGGAGTGTTGCCCTGACCCACAATCCTGAGTTTCTTCAGGGCGTAGGTGATGATTTCTCGGGCCGTGAGATTGAAGGTTGTGGCCATTGAAGGACTCCCAGCATCAGAACCAGCCGCCGACACGGCACTATCTGTCGTTGCGCTTGCACTTGCAGAAGCGGTTGAACCCCCCGCGCCTCCGACAGTCGTAAGCGTGGTGACTTCACCGGACCCCGCGCCGATAACCGTTGAAAGAACGGTCACGTTTGAGCCGGTCGTTACCTCACCAACCGCCGCCAGAACAGTCGCGGACCCTGCCTCAACTGTTGAAAGCGTGGTGACAGATCCGTCACCGCCAATAACCCCGGCGCCGCTTGCATCAACAGTTGAATCAGAAGAGGCGCTTGCATCGGCTGTGCCGATGCCCGTTCCCGCCGCCGAGACATCACTGTCAGTTGTTATCTCACCGGACCCAGCGGACGCACCACTCGCCGCGTCAGAGCCCGTCGCGTCTAACGTGCTGTCGGTACTGATTGACCCGTCAGCGGTGACAACGGCGGCCCCGTCTGCGGTGCCTGTGGTGTCGGCGGTTGCTTCAGCGTCAGCCGACGCTATTCCAGTGCCACTCGCATCCAGGGTGGAATCTGTATCAACAGACCCGTCACCCGCTCCAATTCCTGTCCCTGTGGCAGAAACCGTTGAATCGGTCGCCGCATCGGGATCGCCGCCGGATACCTGCGAACCTTCTGCATCAACAGTCGAATCCGTCGAAACAGATCCGTCTGCGGAAACAATTGCAGCGCCATCAGCCGAAACATCGCTGTCGGTCGTTGCAG
>JANQPI010000001.1 GCA_028289585.1 Candidatus Zixiibacteriota bacterium | reverse complement strand
CGCGAACCGATAAGTACTGCTTCTTCGGCATGTCGCTGCCTCGTCATGGACCAAGACCACATTCTCTGCAACCGGATGTTACCCGTCTCGACTCGCAGTCCTGGTCTTTGCGCCGGCGTTGAGAAACTTCCTTGGACCCATGGACGAGCAAAGTGCCGGACGAGCCGATGGTATTACGAGGAGGGGTCGAAAAAGGGTTTCCTGCCGACGTTGTCCCGCGCCGGATCCAAATTCCACCAGACGCGAGTAGGATATTTGCACAGATTCGCATCGACGTTTTCGACCGAGGCAGAAGACATTAGTGATTGTCTCACAATGGCACCGACAGGTAGAGTCATCGACTCCGGTGGTTTTGTCGTCAGAACGTCGAACGGTGGTGTTTCTCCGCAAAACGTGTCCCGGGCCGCGTCTACCTCAAACTCCCAGCTATACGTAAGAATCTGAACGCTGGGAAGAAATGAGGGTAGCGTGTCGATATCCTCGTACGGTGTGAGAGTGTACGTGCACGAAACACGTTTGCACGTGCACGGAACACGTTTGCACTTGCCTTTGTCTCCATCCCCGTCGCTTTCCGTGGCCGCCTTCGCGAACTTCTCCGCTACCCTTTCCGCATCGTCGAAGGGAGTCAACGTGACGTTAATAAACGTCCCACCTCTACCTCGGTAGTAGTAGTCGAATTCGATCGCAGCGGCGCGCGTAGGACGACTTCCCTCAAACTCTACCCCCGGCGTTTGAACAAACGCCTGAGTGAGGTTGGTCGCCTGTTGCGCCGAAAGGCCGTGGTCTTGCGAGAACCCACCGAGCAGCTGCTGGGCCCGCTGCCCATACTCTCGTGCCCATGAATCTTGGTTGGTGTGATTGAGCAACGCGTTCGTCATCGCATCCGAAAGATTCGCCCATCGTTCCCATAGGTCGTTGAACTGAGACACATTCAAGAAGCTCAGTGCTTGGTGGACACGATCGATCGCTTGGGCCGACGCTGGGCCGTAGCGGTGATTGATCTCTCGCAACTGGGCAATGGTTTCAGCATCGGTTCCAGTCGGAAGCTTCGCCACTTTGTTGATGGCACCGATGTAGCGGTCGTATGCGGCCTTGCCGCCGTTCGCAAAGGCGCCTTGGATCAGAAGAAATGTCGCCATCGACGTCACGCTCAGCGACGCGTAGCGACCTACCGCGGGCGGCGGCTTGACCGCATCCGCGACCAAGGATTGCACCCCTCGGAAATACCACTCCCAAATCGGGGTGAGTGCAAAGTTCGCGACC
>JANQPI010000053.1 GCA_028289585.1 Candidatus Zixiibacteriota bacterium | reverse complement strand
TTGGCTCGGCCGCGGCGATGATGGCCGTGTCGACTGCGCAGGCAGCCGACATCATCATCCCCGAGCCCGAAGTGGTCGAATATGTCCGCGTCTGCGATGTTGCTGGCGAGGGCTATTTCTACATCCCGGGCACCGAAACCTGCCTGAAAATCGGTGGTTATGTTCGGTACCAGATTGACGTGGAGGAGCGATTTACCAGTTCGCGTTACAACAACTGGCTTACGACAATCAACGGCTTGCCCGGGCAAACCGAGGCCGCAAACGACGACGCGACCGTTGGTCCGGTCTCGATCTGGTTCGGCGACGCTACCAGTGGATCACGCACCGGCTGGACGAAGAACACCCGCGGCCAGCTGACCATCGAAACGTGGTCGGACACCGAACTGGGCCCGCTCCGCAGCTTCATCGCGCTGCAGGGAAACTCCAACGTGGCCGCGCCCGCGCGCAATGTCGCACTTGACGCAGCCTGGATCGACCTTGCCGGCCTGCGCATGGGTGTCAACGACAATGCGTTCGATGGCGGCATCATCGGTGAAGCCGACAACCTTGGTGGTGCGAAGGTGAACTTCATCTCCTACACCTTCGCCAACGGTCCGTTCTCGGCAACCTTGTCGCTTGACGATGACAATGCCGGTGATGGAGCGATTTTCGCGCCCGTACCACCGGCGATCGTTCCGCCCGCATCCGGCAACCCGCCGGATTTCCTTCCCAACATCTCAGCTAACGCGATGTACGATTTCGGCGTCGGAGAAGCCGCTCTGTTTGCGGCCTATGACAACGGGACGGATGAGTTTGCGGTCAAGGGTAGCGTCGGAGTTGATGTGGGCGCCAACGGCCGGTTCGAACTCGCGGCCTACTATACGTCGGGCGCCACATATGTCTTCGACGGGTCCGCCGACAATTGGGGATTGGTCGCAGGAGCTTTTGGTGCACCCGCCGGAAGCTGGGCGAACAACGTCCCTCTCTGGTCGCAACTGTCGGTCCAGGGAGCCTATCAGCACCAGCTGACCACCGCTCTGGCCGTTACGGGCAACGTCGGCTACTGGGACAATGTCGGCCATTTGGAAAGCAATGCCGCCGTGCCGCCGAACACCAATCTCAATCTCTGGAACATCGGCGCCACCGTCGACTACGAAGTGACCGAAGGCTTTGACATCAAAGCCTCGGTTACACATTGGATCCCGACCGCAGATCTCGACAATGTGCTGACTTCGAAGACGACAGGCTTCCTGCGTTTCGAGCGTTCGTTCTAAGCGTTCCTTCGACGCTTCAGGAAAAATCAATACAAACCCGGCGGGCAACTGCCGGGTTTTTTCTTTTCAGGCCCAATTTGTTTCGTCTCTTCTTATTTTTGGGAATTGACAATCAGACCAACTGTTCATTCCCTCGTTGCAGAGGGGGATTGGCAAGCAATATGCACGTATCCGTTTTCGCGTTCTATGAGTCTTTTCACCATGTATTATGGGAAGAAGGCCGACATAAGAGAAATGTTTTCAGATTTCTCTTGGAAATCGACGACGTCATTCGAGAAAATTCCATCGAAAAACTGGACGACATTCTTGTCGATCGGTTGA
>JANQPI010000052.1 GCA_028289585.1 Candidatus Zixiibacteriota bacterium | reverse complement strand
GGTTGGAACAGGGATTCCTGGCCGGATGATGGGGGGCGGGGTTCGGGGTCCGGGAATGTCCGGCGTACGTCTCGGCGGTCGTCGCCTACGCGGAGTAGGTTCAACGCGGCGTCGACGCCGACGCGGGAGGGGTATCGGCTTCGGTTGTTCACGCCTGCGACGTATTTCTTCAATCGCTTCCCGAATTGCTTCATCTTGTCGCTCTAGTTCTTCGTCGATTCGTTCCTGTTGTCGACCGAGAATGATGTCGCGCAGCAGCTCCGCCAAAGAAACGATAACAAACCCGCCGATGCCCAGGCGACGTCCAATGACTCCCGGCAAGCGCCGGGGGAGACTTTCACCGGGTATTGTCGGGGTTGGTGTCGTGGGCACCGGCGGAGCCGGTGTCGGCACGGGACCGGGAAGGAAATTGTCGGGACCTTCCGGTACGAACGGGTTGCTGGGCGGAAATGTCGGTGGCTGCGGCCTTTGGGGCGGCGGTGTGACTTCGGGCCCGAGTGGATCTATGCCCGGCCCCGGACCAGGGAGCGGGAAGAAGAAATCCGGTTCAACCTCGGGCCCGTTCGCCACTAGCTCTTAGCGCTTCTTGCGCATCCTGCGCAGCTGAGCCATGCGACGTTTCGCGGCGGGACTTCCCTTCTTTAGGCGTCCCTTGGGTGCCGCTCGGCGCGTCGTCGTGCGCCGCTTCTTCGTCGTTTTCTTCTTTGTGGTCTTCCGTCGCTTTCGGGCTGGTGAGCCAGTCCGTGTTCCCCTTCCCAGGAGCATCTGGGCGGCGGAGGTGTTTTGGGCGAATCCTGCGAACCCACCGGGTGGGATGACAGGTCCTGGCTTTCGTTGGGGCACATCGCTTCTCCTCGGTTAGCGGCGCGCTCCAGAGTACTTCAAACGAATGCGCTTCTTCCAATCGTTCACAGACTCGCCAGGCTGGCGGTCGTCCTCCCGAAGGGCCTGCACGTTGTCGGGAAGTACTCCGGCATCGCGCTCCATCTTCCCTTCATCGCGCTTGAGCTTCATGTTCACGCGGTTTCGGAATTTACGTAGTGACTCCACCGTCGCGGCGGTGACGTCTTCAACGTCTGCGATGCGGTTCTCCAGCTTCGACAGACGCGCCGACTGTCCACGGTCGCTCCTCGCGTAGGTCGCGTAAGCAATAGCGACAAGAAAGATCGACAGAATCGCGTTCCAGATGAGCAAGATGCTTGGCGTATTCACGGGTTAGTCTCCATCCGTGTTGAAAAGCTGTGGAAAACATGGTCCACCCCCCGGCGGAATTGAGAAACACTCCTTATTGCCGCGCGCCTAGCGCGGCTCTATCGAATAACACTGCGGGCCGGCGGCGAAGCACTCCAGGCTGAGCCGCGCCAGCGGCACGCAGACAAGAATATCGGCATCCCCGAGGTGGGCGTGTCAATCCTGTGGATAACCCCAGCTGAGGGCTCAGCGGGTTAAGAGAGTCTACGACGATGGTGCAGCGCACATTTGGGGGTAGACGCGCACCCCCGCGGCCTGCTAGGCGGAGAGAATCTCGGTATTAGGACCGAAGCGGGAAACGCGAGCTCTGATGGAACCTGAGAAGCTCGGAGCCACAGCACGGATCACGGACTCAACCTGTAGGAAGATCGAATCTTTAGGAACCAGCACAAGCGGAGGCGTGATCGGCCCGGTGTTCGCTCGTGGGTTTTCACTGTCCACAGATAGGACCTGTTTCGGGCTCGTGGCCATAATGACTGAGCCACCTTCTGACGCGATGCCCGCACTAATCTGGAGAGTATCGCCAGCCTGAAGCGAGCTACCGGCGTTCGCGGACAAGGCCCAAAGGAACCAAACCTCGTTCTCGGGGACGAGCAACTCGGCCGAGTCTCCCCGATCCTGCAAGAGAGCCGACGTCACACCAGTGTGTTCGACGCGGCTCATCTTGTAGAGATCGGCAATCTCGAGCGTCGGTTCTAGCTCGTCGCCCAAGCCGAGTGGGTTCGTCCCTCCAGTCTTTAGACCAAGAAGGTCGAGGAGGGCTCTTGGAACCGTGTTTAGGGGGCGGGCCACTTTAGAGGTTGGTCGCCTGCACAATGGTGCGCCCGACGATCGCGCCGCCGGTCGTGTTCCGGAGTTTCACCACAATGCGATCGCCCATCGCGGCGACGTCGTTGTAGTACATCTCATCCGGAATGATCGGGTAATCAGTCCCGACTGCGGCGGGGCTCTCTTCCAGGATGATCTGGTCGCCCACGGTGATCGTGACGTTGATCCCGGCAGCTGCGCCGAGAACGCCCATGCTTAGGAGTTGATTGGCGCGCGCGAATTCAAACGCTGATCCGGAGAGAACGTTCTCAACGGTCGCGTTCGCGGCTACAGATGTTTCCTTTTGAATAACTGGCATCTAACAGTCCCTCGTGCGCCAAGTGATGAACTTTGTTCCGAACGGTGACTCGCGAAAGAAACCTTCTCTGCATTTTCCTTTCCGACGTCGACGTCGCGACACGACTTGGCATTCTTGCGCGACTGGTCCCGGTTGCGGACCTGGTGATGGTACCGGACCCGGTTGAGGCGGTGTCAAGGGCGGTTGTGCCGGGGGTGGTGCGCTTGGCGGTGGAATAGGTGGCGTTCCCGGCGCGATAGGCGACGCAGGCGTCCCTGGTGGGAACGGTTGCACAAACGGGCTCGGCGTGACGCCGGGAGCGCCAGGAATTGGAAGAGGGATGATCGGGACATTCGTTCCTGGGATCCTCGGAATCGGAAAATCTATCTGCGGTCCTTGCGGCGGCTGTGGCACCCGTGGGACGCGCGTAGGCGGTCCTCCTGGCTCGCCTGGTCGCGGAGGCTGCGGGCCTGGAGGTTGTCCTGGGCTCGGTTGAGGCGGGCCAGGTTGCGGGCCAGGGGTCCTTGGGATTCTCCTGGGATTTCCAGGGGTTGGAACAGGGATTCCTGGCCGGATGATGGGGGGCGGGGTTCGGGGTCCGGGAATGTCCGGCGTACGTCTCGGCGGTCGTCGCCTACGCGGAGTAGG
>JANQPI010000022.1 GCA_028289585.1 Candidatus Zixiibacteriota bacterium | reverse complement strand
CTGCCCTTCGCGACTGTCACCCAATTCTCCCCCGCTCCTCAATGAGTCAGGGAAACATGATCGGGTTTCGGCAAAGTAAACCGCCACACCCCGGAATATTGGGCGATGCCGGGCAGTTTGGCGCGCCGCCATCTAACGATGTTGATGTTGATGTTGACGACGAAAATTACGATTGTTTTCCTTGGAAAGGCAAAGGGGGATGACAATGCGGCCTGAATTTTTGTCCAAGGGCGAAGAGGCAAGACTCTTTCCCGTACTGTCAACAACATCGAAAGAGGGAAGAACAACATCAATTGTCTTGGCCTGCCTTGCCTTTGTCGATGAGTTTTCTCGCGCCCTTCTCCAAACCGTCGGGCAGCGAACCGGAAAACGTTCAAAAATAGAGTGTTACACGGAGGTTGTCTTCAAAGGGCAAAAAAACGGCAAGACCGATCGGCCCGATGGGCTCATTGTCCTTTCCACCGGCTCACGGGTTTGGAAAGCGCTTGTCGAAGCGAAAGTGCGCAACGCCGAAATCGATGCCGCTCAGGTGGAAAAGTACCGCGCTGTTGCAAGGGAATTCGACGTTGATTGCGTGATCACCATATCCAACCAGTTCGCCACCCGGCCTGATCACCACCCTATCGAAGCCGTACGCAAGCAGAGGTCCAAGGTGCCCGTGTTCCACTGGTCATGGATGAAAATTCTGACCGAGTGTGACCTGCTCATCAACAACGATGTCGTCGAAGACTCCGAACAACTTCTCTTGATGAAG
The DNA here is from genome assembly GCA_028289585.1 of Candidatus Zixiibacteriota bacterium. Taxonomy (GTDB): domain Bacteria; phylum Zixibacteria; class MSB-5A5; order GN15; family FEB-12; genus JANQPI01. The sequence continues at coordinate 1,588 of JANQPI010000022.1, read as the reverse complement.
GAACTGCGCCGCTTTCTCACGCATGAGAGCGCCGGCATCAAAGGTTTTGAGCGAATGCCGCCGGAATGGACGGCAATCAACAAACTCATCTCGAACGGCGGCAAGCTACCGGCCCGTTCACCTGAAGCAGAGGTCGTCATCGATGCATGGCATCAGGAAACCAAAGACCTCTCGCTCATCCTGAGCCGCCAGACCGAAACAACGGTCAAGGAGAGACTTTCGCGAAAGCACCGAACCAATCCAGCCGAAAGACGCAAGGACGAATTGTCGCTGCTGCGAGAAGACTGCCAGCTGCGCGCTGAATTGGAGATCGACAATGCCGCCGCACCGGTCCGGATAACCGCCGACTTGGCTCGGCGCTCGATCGACGTTGGGATGTCGCTGCGCGCACCTGAAGATCGAAAGACGGCAAAGGCGCGGCTGAACTGGCTTTTGCGTCAGATCAAGGGGGACTTCACGGACGATCTCCACGTCAGGCTCAACTGGCCGGGCCGGAGTGAAGCCACCCAGTTCCCTTATGTCGACTTGATTGAAGACCCTTCCATCGTGGAGGCCGGGAAGCACGGTCTGACGGTTTACAGCTTCGACATATTTCTATCGAAGCGACTTGGCGGGCGCTTCATTCAGCAAACCAACTTCATCAGCGAAGTCGAAGCATTGGTGCCGGACTTCTACCGCAAGGTGGGCCAAAACCTGACCGCATGGCAGATGAAGCCGCCGAAAATCCGTGAGGAGAAAAAGGAAGCCGAAGACGTGTCCGTGGAGGCCATTGCCGAGGCGCAGCAAGCCACATCAGATTAAGTGCGTCACACCAGCCGGCTTTGGCTGATCGCCGCCTCGATAAAGCTGGCAAACAGCGGGTGCGGGTCGAACGGGCGCGATTTGAGTTCGGGGTGATACTGCACGCCGATAAACCAGGGATGATCGGCATATTCGATCGTCTCGGGCAGCACGCCGTCGGGCGACAGGCCCGAAACGGTCAGGCCGGCCTGTTCCAGCGCGGCCTTGTGCTCGATATTGACCTCGTAGCGGTGCCGATGGCGTTCGGAGATGCGCGTGTCGCCATAGATGCCGGCGATCTTCGTGCCCTCTTCGAGCACCGCATCATAGGCGCCAAGCCGCATCGTTCCGCCCAGATCGCCTTCCCGCGAACGCTTTTCGAGCATGTTGCCCTTCAGCCACTCGGTCATGATGCCGACCACATTGGTGCCCGGTTTCTCGAACTCCGAGGAGACCGCGTCCTTGATGCCGGCCAGATTGCGGGCCGCGTCCAGCACCGCCATCTGCATGCCGTAGCAGATGCCGAAATAGGGCACGTGACGCTCGCGGGCGAAGGTGGCGGCCTTGATCTTGCCTTCCGCGCCGCGCTCGCCAAAGCCGCCGGGCACCAGGATGCCATGCACCTTTTCAAGGTGCGGCGCGGCATCCTCGCTGTCGAAGATCTCCGATTCGATCCATTCGATATTGACCCGAACGCGGTTGGCGATGCCGCCATGATGCAGCGCCTCGATCAGCGATTTGTAGGCGTCTTTCAGGCCGGTATATTTGCCGACGACGGCGATGGTGACTTCGCCTTCGGGATTGTGGA
>JANQPI010000016.1 GCA_028289585.1 Candidatus Zixiibacteriota bacterium | reverse complement strand
GGCAGCTCGCCATCGTCAACGGTGGGTGTTGGCGGTGGTGCGTCACCATCGGCGACCGGTGTTCCTTTGGTGGGTGTAATGGCTTCGTCGAGATCTCGAATGTGATCGACGATTCCGTAGGCGGGAGCGGCATCGACGGTGTAGTCGCTTTCCATTACCAGGTCACCGAAGACCATGATGGTGCCGAGCGGATCTTTGTTGTGTGCTCCGGCGTTACCTTGGTTGGACTGCACGTGGAGTACGGATGCATCGAGGATTCCATCGCCATCGGTGTCCACATGCTCTAGCTTGTAGACGTCAACGGTATGTCCCACGACTTCAATCTTGTCTCCTTCGGCCCGGTTGAAGTCCCAGATGACTTCGTTGCCCAGTCGGTCGACCCAGTGGTCATGGACTTCGTTGTTTTCACCAGCCACTCCATGCCAATGGATCATTCCATTGTCCATCACGTGGTCCAGGATTTTTTCGGGTTTGGCGTTGATGAGGACTTCAAATCGGAACGTGTCGGCTCCCGCTCCACCAATCAGCACGTCGTCTGCGACGATCGGTTGATCGGGGTAGTAGGTTCTGGTGTTGGGATCGATCTCGTTGTCGGGATCATCTTCCCGTGTGTAGTTCTGTGCGATCTGTGGTTCTCGCCCGTCACTGCGGCTGATCAGCAAGTCATCGCCATCACCCCCTTCGAGTCGATCTTCGCCATGACCTCCGTCGAGGACATCGTTGCCCGAGGTGCCGATCAGAGTGTCGTCGCCGTAGCCACCATGAACTTCGTTAACATTGTGATCGCCAGCATTGAGTTGCTCGTCGTTGTCGGTTCCATAGAGGATTCCGTTGATGACAGTCGGATCGGTGAGCGGCTCGTCAGGTGGATTGCCGGCCAGCGTTGCCACTTCGTTGTGGTCGTATTGGCTGTCGAGAATCACGAAGTCCGTGATGCGACCATCGAAGTGATCCCAGGTCTTGTCGGGTCGGGATTCGGATCGAGCCCAGGTGTTGGCTCCAATGGCGAGATCCTGGGTGTTGACATCGAGTCCTTGGGTGAACTCGACTTCCCAATCTTTCATCTCTCCGTTGAGGTAGAGCCATGCGCCTTCATCCCCGAAGGTAAAGGCCAGGTGATACTCTTGCCCTTGCTGGATCGATCCTTCCGGACTCTTCAACCAGATTTCGGAGTCTTCACTTTGGAAGCGGAGTTTGATGCGTCCATCGTAGACGAAGGCGGTCAGATCACCGCCACCTCGATTGCCGGTAAAGTCTTTGGAGAA
>JANQPI010000036.1 GCA_028289585.1 Candidatus Zixiibacteriota bacterium | reverse complement strand
TAGCTGCACCACGCCGACTTTGGCGCCTCCGTCGATGCGGATGGGGCGAACGACTTGTGCGATTTGGCCGTTGACGTCTTCGGCTTCGAGGCGCAGCAGTCGAACAGACAACGTCGAAGTCCGGTTGAGTCAAGTTGCAGATCACCGCTAAGCTGAGAAGATGACGATGCCCACAAAAACTACGTACGAGCTACTCTCAAGCATACTTTCAGGAGATGGCATCACCCCCGAACAGATTCGTGATCTTGTACGCCAGCGAGTATCTGAAGACCAGTACGTCGAGTATAAACGCGGCAAGTTTCTCGCTGAGAACACAAAGAAAGAACGAGCACAGACGATTCGACGAATGATTTCCGGTTTCGCCAATGCTGAAGGAGGTGTCCTAATCATTGGTGTCGCAGGCGGCGAGAATACGACCGATGGTACGAAATGGGAAATCACTGGGTTTGATCGGGCGTGTGTCGGCAAGGATCTTCGAGAGTGGCTATTGAACGACGTGCTGAGAGATCTCGCGGCGTACCTCGTTCCGATCCCGCGAGTGCACTTCGTCGATTGCGGTTCACAGAAAGAGGTCGTCGTTATTGCGACCTCGCGTGCACCGAATCTAGTGCCTTGCCTGGAAGGCGGCCGCATCGAGTACTACTTGCGGATCGGTTCTTCGACACCCGCAATACCTCCGTATTTGCACTCCGATCTTGTGCTGGGTCGCCGTCAACGCGCTAACCTCCACGTTGACGGTCGATTTGAGTTCGTGCGCGCGGGCGCACCAAACAACACGTTCCTTCTGCAGTTCGGATTTCGAGTAGAGAACCACGGGATCTCCTGGTGTCACGCGGGTGCCTACGAGGTTGTTGGGTATGTTTCCCCGAGAGGACTAACGCAGCTCCAGCTCGGCGAATCTGTGCCGATCCCAATTCGTCAATCAATAGATGTACTAGCGGTCACAGAAGATTCGTACGGCGTCGCACCCGAGCATCGACCCGCTGTACTCGCCTGCCTCGTATCGGCGCGCGGCAACTCCGGTGCGCTAGGTCGCATCGCTCCGCTCTCGCGGCTGGGGCCAGTCGGTTGCAGGATACCAGTACTCGACCAAATCGATTTCATTCGCTGGATGGGCTGTCTCCTTGTCATGCCTGAGGGGGAGCCTCCGCTGTGGGTGCAGCTTGGAGTCACGATAGACAGAAAACGCGAAAAACTTGAGGATCATATCGTCAGAAAGCTTGCACCGGAGGAACGACCGGTTGTCTATTGGGGAAGCTTGGAAACTTGGGAAAACCTAGGTGCGTCCACGTAGAGCTGGGCTCGCGATCGGCACTTCCTGCGCTTCAGAGACACAGCCACGCATGCAATAGTGGTTTGTTTGGTTCGATTTGAGACGTTGAAGAGCAAGCATTCTGACACCCAGAAGCGTAGCGCTTTTGAGAAACTACGCCGGGAGTTGTCGTCTCGCAGGATTTGACCGTGGCTCTTTTTTCAGGTCGGAGTGATAGCAATGACGCTCATTCGCGCGCAGCTGATCCGGGTAAACTGTGTTTCGATGGGGAGGCATCGTCGCTGCTATCTGTATTGAATGAAACCTCCAGCGACCGAACTGCGTGGTGGGTTTGCATCTGTCGGCCGATGTCCGAACGGAAAATTGGTCGGGTACTTGTCGGAATACGCAAAAAAAGGACGCCCGTGCTCATCCCTTCCCCGATACGGGGTAAAACGCATCGAGATCGGTTCAGGTGGAGCACCTACTTCATCGGTAACGTCAAGGCAGGACGACCAATCTTCTGTGGACTTGAAGCCCAGACCCGCTTGGTCGCAGGAGATCTCCGCATACCTCGGCCAGAGTTGGAGATATGGGTTCCCAATGACGCAAGCGTGACCTAGGGTGCGGGGGACCCCATTCCACCAGCCTGCTCGTACCGGATGACGGTCCCCACTCGCCAGGTTGAACTGGTCAAGAGTCCGGACGTCTCCAAAGAACGGCTGAAGAACGACCGATATAGCTCGCCACGTTCTGTGAAGCCCCAATTGCCAACCCGGCTGAGCAAGGCAGTCACGGTCCACCGAAATCTCAAAGTTGCAACATCGAAAACGGGATCTTCCGTCGAGTGGAAACCATCCAACCGGTCGAAAGCCAGCGAAGACTGACTCCACAGGTCGCTTTGAGTACCAAACTATCGATCGATGCAAGTTCTGGAGCACAAACTCAACAAAGTGGTCTCTACCGTGCTCCAGAACTCCGTATTGAGGTGGTTCGTACGTACCGTAGCGGCGAGGCATCGCCTCAGGCAAATACAGATCGATAGTCGAAAGTAACTCCGCAACAAGCTTCGAATCGATTTCGGGCTCACGAACAAACCACCATGACAGCACGATCAGGCGTTTGCCTTCCTCTCTCTTTTTGCTCTTGGTGGCAACATAGCGCTTCACGTTTGTGACTAAAGAGGTCTTCTCCTTCGGGTCCATCACGAACCCTCGCGTCGATTTTGCAATTAGTTTGGATACTCGGTGCAGCAAACGAATCGCATTCCGGGGTGCGCTGATTGGCTCGAGCACCAAATCAGTTCGGTACTTTATTCCGGGAAGCACCCGAATGGCTTCCGGCGGCATGTCCTGCTCTGGTTCGAGCGAGCTCTTCTGGACGTGCAACATCCAACCACGCCCATCGCCAACCCATCCATCTTCAGCAGCTCTCCACTCGGGGCCATCGGGCAGCACATCGTCCGCGAGGAAGGGAGCTGTACTCCAGACTGTAAGGTCATGAGCCATCCGAGTTCAGGTTACTTGCTGTGATTTCTCAGAAGAATTCGATTCGAACCAATCCTTCATTGATAGCTCGTTGCAACGGGCCAGTAAACCTCGTCCCGTCCCGCACATACAAATCAAACCGTAGACCTTGGTCACGAGCGAAATCTACGAAGTCGCGTAGCTGGCGAGTATAGGACAGAGGACGGCCAGATGTAATCGTTTTGACTTCGGAGAGCACGGTGTCGGTGAGCCCATCGGGGATCCGTGTTCGGCCGTTGATAGATATTCGCGTCTTCGGCCCAATAAACGACTTGATTCGAGCGAGACGTTCGCCGGAGCTACCAACACTATTGACCAACCGCCCGCGGAGAGAACGAAGAGCGGCGTTTCCGATCTGCGTCGCACGCGGAGCCACGGGTCGTAGTCGTTTGAGAAGTGTAAGTGCTGCCCCGACTCCTGCAGACCCAGCAGCGCTGGTACGCAGCTGCAGCTCCACTGCGACCCGTGTGGTGAACTGGGAAATGGTCGTCTCACCATTCGGATCCGTGAATATAGATGTGCTGTTGTTTGCGAAGGCATAGGGAGCGAAGGTCTCGGGAGTTTGCCGTTGTCCCTCGGCCGGATCTCGTGTTGTGAATCTGCCGACGCGGGGATCGTAAGCTCGTGCCCGTACGTCGTACAGCCCCGTGCCCGCATCCAGCCACATCCCGTGGAAACGAAAATCGCCGCCGATCGATGCGGTGCGTTCGTCTAGTGAACCAGTCTGCCTGCGAATATTGCCGAAGGCGTCGTAGTGAATGGTGCGGAACTCATCGGGGTCGGCTCCGACGAGCCCAATCACCGACCCCGATCCATCCCGCAGGTAGTAAACGGTACCTTGCTCGTCAAAACGAGCGACGGCGTGCTCACCTTCGTATACGTACCCGGCGATGACACGCCCGGAAGCGTCCAGAACGACATGCGGTGCTTCGAGAGACTCGTCGAGGGTAGGTGCGACCACGTAGGACACAGAGTTGTCCGCTGTGCGGCCTACAAGACGACTTTGGCCATCCTGTTCATATCGAATGTCGTTTGCGGTGGTAATGTTTCGGTGCGCCAGTAGCTGATCATCTGAGTCGTATTCGAGCTCGACCGTCGAATCTTCACGGCTGAAGCGCACCAGGCGCCCCGCACCGTCGTAGTCAAATGAGGCCAGTTCTGCGCCAGCGCGGGAAACACGCGTGAGCAGCGAGCCGGGAGCGTATTCGTACACTTCCGCCCCCAAACTTGTCGTCCGCGCGGTCCGGTTTCCGTCCGAATCGTAGGCGTACGTCGTTTCTTCTTCCAAAACGCCGCCCGCGGTGAAGTACCGTTCCGACTCGATGCGCAGAGCATCGTCATAGGTCAGATCGACGAAGCTTCCGTCCTCGCTCGTGATGCGCGTGGGTTCTCCGCTCGGTGCTCGGACGTAAGTTCGGGAAGCGATTACGGCTCCCCCCGGCAGTGAATGTACAACCGAAACGATTCGGTCCCGAGCATCGTATCCCAATGTGCTGACGACCCCATTCGGTAAATTCCGACTCACGAGGCGATCGACTTCATCGTACTGAAGTGTCGTTGAAGAGCCGTCGGGATCCTCGATTCCAACAAGATTGCCAACCGCGTCGTACGTGTATGACGTGGTGAATGAGCGCGCATCCACGTCTCGCGCGCCATGAGACTCGACTGACGCGATCCTGTCCATGGGGTCTCGCGCAATCTCCACGCCAGCAGCATTTCCACGCTCAACTCCAGCACTACGGCCCGCCTCGTCGTAGAGAAACCGTGTGATTCCAGTGCTGTCTGTAAGCGCGTTGAGACGATTTCCCGGGAGATAGGTGAGACTGATAGTCGAACCGTCCGTGCCGTCGCGAGAAATGACTCTTCCAGCCGTGTCGCGACTAAAAGATAACACCGTCCCGTGCGCCAGTGACACAGAGCTCGGTTCGCCGGTCGTATCGTACGCCCGAGTTTCGATTCCTCCATTCGGGAGCGTGATCTGCCGGACACGTCCGAACGACGTGTACTCGCGTCGAATCGTCTCTCCCTCCGGGCTGGTTGCCGCTGCAAGCTGGTGCGCAAAGCTGTCCACTTCGAAAACTCGATGTGCGTCTCGCTCGTCGTCGAAATTTCGGAAACGATATATGTTTGCCCGTCCGGAGCCAGTGAGTACGTTCACACCGCCGCTTCCTACATCGAAGCCTACTTCTCCCGATTGAGTTCCGACGTAGGTGAAACGCCATGAGTTACCGGCGAGGTCTGACGAGGAGGATAGCTCGCCGAGTAAATCGTACTCGTATCGACGAGCCCTCCCGGACTCATCGACTTCCGCGAGCGGATGTTCCTCTGATTCATCTAGTCGAGTTTTACCTCGAAACTCAAAACCGGTGCTCATTCCGTCTGGAAACACCGTTTCGACCGGCAACCCGTACCCGCTCAACATCTCCTGAGTTTCTCGGTCGAGCGCGTCAATCGTGCTTTGCGAAGTTGGCGAATCTACGAATCGCGTCGCGTTGTCGAGCGGGTCTGTGATGGTTTCGACTCTGCCGCCCGGTTTTCGGGAAATGCGAGTGCTGAAACCGAGAGCATCACGCTGAAGGACGACGTTCCCGGCTGCGTCCCGATCCAAAGTTACGACGCTGTCCCTCGCTGCCTGTTGCATTTCGCTTAGCCGGCCGGCGAGGTCGTACGCAAACCGAGTAACATTTCCGAGTTCGTCGGCTTCAGCGACGACTCGGCCGGCCGGGTCGTATTGCCGACTGAAGCTGTCGCCGTTGGGCAAGGTCCAGCCGATGAGCCGCCCGGCTCCGGAAAAGCGTCTTTCGACGCGACCGAAGGTGGGGCCCTCGATAGCGGTCCATTGGGTTTCGGTGCCGTATTCGTATCGAATCGTGACGCCGTTGCCGTAGTCGGCGAAGGTGCGGCGGCCGAGGGGGTCGTAGGTGAAGGTCAGGGTTTGGCCTTGTCGGTCGACGCGCAGGAGGTTGCCGTTGTCGTCGTGGGTGAGCGTCGATTCGACGCCGAAGGGGTCGATGGTGCGGCTCGGGAAGGATTCGCCGTTTTCATAGAAGAGCTGCGTCAGGCCGTAGCGGTCGGCGACGGAGGCGACGTTGCCGCCAGGGGCGTAGGTGCGGGTGAAGATGGCATTGTCTTCGTCGTCGCGAGTGAGCGTGCGGTTGCCGCTGGCGTCGTAGTCGTTCGTGATCGTTGCGCCGGTGGGCAGCGTCTCGGTGAGCACTTCGTTGAAGCGGTTGTAGGTAAACGAGGTGGTGAAGTCTGTGGGGTCTTCGCCCGGTTCGTGGGGGTCGATGCGGGTGAGGACGTTGCCGCTGGCGTCGTAGGTGAAGGTCGTTTCGGCCCCGGTGGGGTCGATTT
>JANQPI010000029.1 GCA_028289585.1 Candidatus Zixiibacteriota bacterium | reverse complement strand
GTTCGCGAAGTGGATTCGCTTTTCGAGCTGCGGGTTGCGCGTCTTGAGACGGTCCTCGAATCCCTCCTGAACGTAGTTGTCATCTGAGCGGTACGGGTTTGGATAGACGAAGACATCAAGGTTCTCCGACACAGCCGCCGTGGCAGATGGCAGCGCGTAGCTCTCGGTCTGCGTCGTCAGGATTGGCGACTCTTTGGCCGGTATCCCCCCCTTGGCAAAGCCAAAGTCGAACGCCGTCACCGCGACATACCATGGAACTGACGGCAACAGCGAGTCGATCACATACTCGTACTCGTAGTACTTGGGTAGGCGGCGATTGTCGGGACCAAAGATCACCTCATCATCGGACCAGTTCTGCGGATCGGGGTCCGGCTTCGGTTGGTCGGGAAAGCGTTTGCGGATGCGGCCCGGGATGCCGAGTTCGGAGACGTTGAAGTCCTGCGGTTCAAAGTAGTAGATCGAACCGTCGACCCGAAGCGGTGTCTGGCGAGTGTAGGTTAAGGGAGCAAAGCCGTCGCCGTAGAGCGTTTCCAGCGAATCGATCGAGAACGGGTTCTCTCGGTTCTGCCACTCAAACACACCCGACTCCCGCTGGATCAGTGCGAACCGATTGTAGTTTTCGGCATCCCACGAGGTCAGAAGGGACGCCGAAGACGTTCGTTCGTCGCGTCCGATGTAAACCCGGTAGCCCTCGAAGTCCTGCTGCTGTGTAAACGGATCGACGGTTGTCTCCGAGAAGTAGCCATTCCAGCGGACGGTCAGCGTGCCCGTTTCGGGAAGAATCTCGACGAACGGTGCGGGGGGCGGGACATCGGCACGCCAGTCGGCGATACCGTCACCTTTCCACCAGACGGTGTCGCCGTTGCAGATGTAGTACTCACCGCGGAAACCGTCGCCATCGCTGTCAACCCCCGGGTTGTCATAGACCCACGTCGCCCAGAGTGTGTTCTCGACAAGATCCGAGAAATCGAGACCGTCAAGATAACGCTGCGGGTTGTTTATATCGAAGGCTCGTTCGTACCAGGTCGGGTCGGTGTGGAGGTTTTCGCCACCGACAATCGCAAACGCAATCGTCGCACTCTGCCCTGGCCCCAACCCGAACGGACCGGTGGAGAGATAACTGACCCAGACATCACCGCGCGCTATCGCCTCGGCCTGTGAACGAGGCAAGGGCACAAAGCCGCGAGTTACCTGATCATCAAGCGCAAAGAGCGGATTGTAGTCGTGCTCGGGGAATGACAGTACATAGTATCGATCGAAGTCTTGCAGAAATGGCGTAGCAGGCAGCTGCCGGAGGGGTCTACCGTCGGTCGGTCGCAACCGCGGTGAAATGCGGGCTGGAGATGACCCACTAGTATAGAAATTGTAGTTCACTCGGCTTTGTGGTGACGGCAGTTTGAGCAAGCGGATTCCCGCGACATGTCGCGACGAGAGGTTGTCGAATTGACCATCTTTGGGGGCCCCAGTCAAAGCAAACTGTGAGTACACCTCAATCGGAACCGATGCATTGCAGCCAAAGGGAGATGGAGACCGACTGAGATAGTGAAGACCGGTCCCACCTGGCCGGCCATCGGGGTTCGTAATCAACTGAAGGTGACCGCCTCCCGGAGGATACAACAACCCGGCATACATGTCGGTGAGGTTATCCTCGCCAATGTTCTCGATCGTAATCTCGAACAAGACAAAATCCTCGAGGTTGCCGCCGGTCCAGGACATTGCACGGATCGTGTTCCGAATTGGGAACGGGGTGTGATTTCGTCCGTAGTCGAGATCTTGCGGAACAAACTGGGGACCAGTGAACGTGTCATTGAATTGCCCAATGTACTCTAAGGGAGCGCGGGCGTCGGGTGACCAGAAGTCACGACTGACATCGATTGACTGAAGAGTCAGTCGCGGGTATGTGGAAAGATCGGGATACATGACTCTACTGACGAGCGTGTCACCATTCTTGATTCCGCCGACCATGAATTCGACTGAGCCGAAGAATCGTAGCGCTGAACCGAGTGGGAACTCCACACCGGTAACCCGTCGACCGGTAGTTGGATCCTCCCCAAAGATTTCCAAACTACCGCGGATAACTGCCCAACTGTTCGATACCGCTGCACCAATGTTACTATGGGCCAGCGCTCGGATATCAGGCGCCGGAGGTTCTTGACTACGCGAGACGCCGATAACGAGCAGAATCGCGAGAATCGCTCGCATTCGACTAGACATGGAAGTCAGCAAGGTAAGGGATTGGCCACCCGACAGATACCCATCTGGTGGCCGAGTTCCTTTCAGCTAGAGTTCTGGCGGAATGCAGTCACCCGTACAGGTGTCACAAACAACCTGACAGTTGGTGTTGTCTTCAAACCTGATGATTAGTAGTCGCCGGCCCGATGGGCAGCCCGCATCTCCGATCTCACCGATCCTCTCCCCGGCGGATAGTCGCTGCCGCAGCGCCCGAAACCCTAATCATAGGGGCGCGAGATCCGCCTGTATGCATCAGGAACGCATGACTGGCTGATTCGTGCAATCGGAATCGGGTGGGTGCAACAGACCGCGGGACTATTGGCCGCACCTACTCCGGATCGAGGCGGGTGGGGTCGGTGCGTTCCTCAGGGAAGCCACCAGCCCCCGGCTCCGATGGTGGCGGCGACGTCTCACAGTCAGGACTCCAGAAGTAGAGTGCCGCCGCAATACCGATTATCAGCAGCATTACCCGGCCGATAGCACGCGATCCGGAACGATCAGCCATCGACTTCGGCCCTCCTGTTTTCGGCTTTCTTGTTGACCATCCCTGCCCTCGCCGCGACTTTCCGCGTTCTACGGTGGCACCCAATCGACCGGGCGCGCGTAGACTATACCTATGATGCAACACCCGCCCCCGCTTGTCACCGGATCCCTCTGGGAAATCATCGCCAATTCGTCGGCGTTCGGCCTGATCGTACTGGTTGTGCTGGTCCTCATGTCGCTCGCGACCTGGGCAATCATGATCAACCGCTGGCGCCTCTTCAAAGCGGTCCGCGCCGACACGGTCAAGATGCAGGAAGCACTCCGCCGCGCCCGATCGCTCACCGAGATGGTCAATCAGGCCAAAAGTGCCAAGTCGTCACCACTCGCCCGTATCTTCCTCGCCGGCGCGGAGGAACTCGCCGAACTCAAAGGCTCGGGTGCGGAGGCGGCCGGTCTCGGTGCGGGGACCGTACGGAAGCTGACCAACGACGATTTCGAAATTGTTGAAATGGCGATGGAACGGTCGCTGACCGATGAAACCGCCAAACTCGAACGCGGCGTCGTCGTCCTCGGCACAACCGCATCGTCGGCCCCCTTCCTCGGGCTGCTCGGGACGGTCGTCGGTATCATGGACGCGTTCTGGGGAATCGGCGAGACCGGATCGGCGTCCCTGGCGGTTGTTGCACCAGGCATTGCGGAGGCACTCCTGGCAACGATTGTTGGCCTGGCCGCGGCGATTCCGGCGGTCATCGGGTATAACTGGGCGAACAATACGATGAAAAGTCTTAACGACTCGGCCTACAGCTTCATCCTCGCCGTCCTTGCCCAGGCCAAAAAAGAGGAGACCTGAGCGTGCGACGCCCGCGCCGCCACCGCGGTTATCAGATGAACTCCGATATCAACATCGCGAACCTCGTCGATGTTGTCCTCGTCCTCCTGATCATCTTTATGATCTCTGCGCCACTGCTCCAGTCGGGGATCGAGGTCGACCTTCCGGAGACCCGCACCGCACCGATTCAGGAGGAACCGAACGCGATCGTGCTGACAATCGACGCTCAGGGCGGGGTATACATCAACGATATCTTTACGAACCCGACGCGATTTGAAGCTGACCTTGAAGATGCAATGGCCCGCGAGGGGACGCGCGACGTGTTCATCCGGGGAGATTCGGCCGTTTCCTATGGCACCGCTATCGACGTTGTCGCGCGACTGCGCGAACTCGGCATCAACAATATCGGACTTGTCACCGCGACCAAGGAAGAGTCCGATCGCTGACGGGTACTACGCGGTATGACCCGGGATATTGCCTATTCGATAGCGCTGCATCTGGCGCTCGTTTTCGCGGCGCTCGCCGGCGCGGCCGTAGGTGGTCCTTCCACCAATCAGTATGACGACGTCATCCGCGTGAATCTGGCCGCCCCCCCTCTTGATATTCCGACGCCACCGCAGTCAACACCTCCACCTGCCGAGCCGGAGCCGACCCCTGATCCTCCGACGCCGGAACCTCCTGCGATTGAGGAAACGGTGATTCCGGAAGAACCGACCGAGTCGGCTGAACCGGAGCCCGAACCCGAGATCGAACCGGAGATCGTCGAAGAAGATCCGCCCCCCCCGGTGGAGCAACCCGCCAGACCTCCGGACGACGCACCGACCGACACACCCGATTCTGGCCCGGATGAATTGCCGACCGAAGCCGACAGCGAGATTGATGTCGGGCGCGGCTCGCCGTTTGCCGGCGCAACCGTCGACAATGCATCGTTTAACTATCCGTTCTGGTTCGATCTGGCGTTTGACAAGATTGCGCGCAACTTTCGCAACACGGTTTCGACCGATGCGCGACTGGTTTGTGTCGTTTCGTTCGAGGTGCTGCAATCGGGGCGAGTAGTGAATCTGACTGTTGAGCACTCGTCGGGTATTCCGCGTTACGATGATGCTTGCCTTGCAGCGATCGAACGATCGAGCCCATTCCGCGAACTGCCCCGCGAGTTCCTTGATGAAGTCATCCGACTGACAATTCCGTTTGCCAACCGATAGGTGTCTGCCCACGAATGAAATCGATAGCGCGATATACGATAGCCATTCTTGTTTTCCTTATGTCAGGATCTGCCGCCGCTCAGTTTGACGACGCTGGCGTCCGTAACATCTTCTTCGATACGATTCGCGCCGGCGACGTACAACCGATTACGGTAGGCGTTGACGACATGCGCTACACGGGCGTCTTCGGTGTCTCGGCACAGGACTCGACCTACATGCGCTGGGTGACCGACATGGTCCGCTGGGACGTTGACTTCTATGCCGACTTCGATCTGATCCCGATTGACTCATTCTATCTGCGCACCTATGAGATCACCGAACTCGACCTGTTAGCGTGGAGCCGCCTGGGTGCCGACTACACCGTTCGCCTGGAGTGCGAATTCCAGGGTCCGCGAATGCTGATCACGTGGCGGATTTTTCAGACAATGGGACGCAACGAAATTGGCTCGGGGAAACTGAGTGACAACCGCACGTTTTGGCGACAGCTCGCTCACTCGATTGCAGATGATATTGTCCGCTCGCTCACTGGTGATCGCGGCATCTTCCGTACCAAAATCGTTTACAGTCGTCAACTCAGCCCCACAAATAAAGAGTTGTTTGTCTCTGATTTTGACGGGGCCAACGAGCGGCAACTGACTGATAATGGCTCAATTAACATTTCTCCCGCCTTCGCCCCGAACTCACCCGAGGTCTACTTCACGAGTTATCTCGATGGCGACCCCAACCTGTACCGTATCAATATCCAGACCGGGCGTCAGTCGAAAGTCGCCTCCTATCCGGGCATCGTCGCCGCACCGGCAATCTCCCCCGATGGCAAACGGATCGCCTGTGTACTGACGATCGACGGCAACTCCGAGATCTACCTGATCGACCTCAATGGCTCAGTTATCCAGCGTCTGACCCGTACCCGCCGGGCGATCGAGTCATCGCCGACCTGGTCACCCGATGGTGAGCAGATCGCGTTCGTTTCAGATCGCACGGGAAGCCCGCAGATTTACATTATGAACGATGACGGCCTCGATGCCCGTCGACTGACCTTCGAGGGTGGTTACAACGATTCGCCGGTCTGGTCCCTGCGCGGCGATCGGATCACGTTTGTCAGCCGTACGCGCTCCGGTCGGTTTGATCTCGCATCAATCAACACCGACGGTACCGACTACCGGGTCCTCACGCAGGTTGGCCAGAACGAAAACCCACACTTCGCTCCCGACGGCAAGCATATCATCTTCCGCTCTACCCGTCTTTCCGGCGGTGATATCTACACGATGGATGTCACCGGCCGCAATCAACGTCGGATCACACGAACCGGCGACGCCGGCAGCCCGACCTGGGGACCGTATCCCGACTAGTTTCTTGTTGCCGCCGATAGACCCGGCCCTGATCCTCGACCGGCTGGAGGAACAACCGTGACAACCAGGAGGTGAGGATGTTTCGACGAATGGTCTTGATTGCCGGCGCGGCCGTGATGCTGATAGGAGCAATCGGTTGTGGTGGCCCGAATTGGGGCCCGATGCCGCGTCCGACCGCGGAGGTCCTGAGCGACGCTCAACGGATCGACGATCTGGAATGGCTCGATGAGATCGTTAAGCGGGTCGATGCCCAGTTCCGACACCGCGGCTCCTACGACGAAATCATCCGCACCACCGTAACCTTCCTGGTCAGCCCCTCGGGCCGCATCAGCGAGGTGCGCGTTGACAAACCGTCGCGCTGGGATGCGTTCGATCGCTCCTGTGTGGACGCCGTCGAACGGGTCGGCATGCTACCGGCGCCACCCGGGGATGACGGCGATGTGCGGGTGACGATGCAGTTTTCATCGAACCGTGCCGGATAGGCGGGTGTAACAGCGTCCGGAGGCCGGAACGCCCCCCTTTTAGGCTTGATTCTGCATCCCCGCTCCTGTTAAATCGATGGCAGGTAGTGAGAAAACACGGATGCAACGTCTCGTTGGATAATGAGGACAGGTGATATGAAACGCTTACCGTTATTCGGTCTATTTGCGCTGGCCATGATTATCATGATTGGCTGTGGTGGTAGTAATCCGCCTCCGCCGATAGAGGAACCGCCGCCGCCGGTCGTGACCCCGGACCCCGAGCCGGAGCCGGAGCCGGAACCGCCAGTTGAGGAGCCACCGGCGCCGCAGCTGCAGGAATCGCAGTTCCGCACAGTCTACTTTGACTTCGATAAGTTCAATCTGCGTGCCGATGCGCGGACTGCGCTCGATGTCAATTACGAGTTGATGAATGAATTCCCGGATGTGATTGTCCAGATTGAAGGACATTGCGACGAGCGCGGCACCGTAGAGTACAACCTTTCGCTTGGCGAAAAGCGCGCCCGAGCTGCAATGGATTACCTTGTGGAACGCGGCATTGCCGGTAATCGGATCACCGTGATCTCGTATGGCAAGGAACGCCCCGCTGATCCTCGCAGCAACGAGGAAGCATGGTCCAAGAACCGTCGTGCGGAATTTAGAATCATCTCGCAATGATCGCGCGTATAACAGGCATGAGTAAACTCAGCAAACGTACCGGAGCCGCCACTATCGTGGCGGTTTCGTTTGGGGTGCTGCTCCTGACGAGCGGCTGTGCGACCAAGCGTGACATCGACAAAGTATTGAGCCGTATCGATAGGGTTGAGGCACAACAGAGTCAGACGCCCGAACTGATGGCGAAACTCGATTCACTCCTCTCCCAGAATATCGAGGCGAACGACAAGCTCTCTACTGATCTGCGAATCACGGCGAGTGAATTGAGTGCATCGATGGAGCAGCTCCTGGCCAACTACAACGACCTCATGAATCGCATCGAGGAGTTGAGTAAGAACCAGCCGGAAGTGATCGAGCGTACAATTACATCGTCACCGGGTGCGACACCGGGTGGTCCATCGGTTTCACCGACCGGCAAGACCGAGGGTGAGTGCACACTGATGTACGACGATGCGTTTATCCTCGTTCGACGGGGACAGTACGACTCCGCAATCGACAGTTTTCGTGTTTTCCTCAGCGATTGTCCCCAGCACGTAAATGTCGAAAATGCGCACTACTGGATCGGTGAAAGCTATTACTCGACCGAGCGGTATATCGAAGCGATCACCGAATACGAGATCATCCTCGAGCAGTTCCCGAACTCCCCACAGATCAGCCGCACGCTCTACAAGCTTGGCCGGGCTCGCCAGGAGATGGGGAACAACAGCGAGGCGCGGGAAGTCTTTGATCGTTTGATTAAGGAGTACCCGAATACGTTCGAAGCCGACCAGGCAAAAGAGCGGCTCAAAGAGATGAGCTAGTCGCAGCCGCGCCGATGGAACTCGCAATTCGCGCCCCGATTGGGCCTCTTCCGCCCGGTCGGGGCTTTTATCAAGTTGAAGAAGACCGGCTCTATGTACCGGTCGGCCCCTTTGACGGTGGTCACCGCTTCTTCTCGTACATCGACGCCCAATCGGTCCGCTTCGATCTTAACAAAGACGGCCAACTTATCTTCATCGAGGTACTCGTCGCCCGGCACAACTGGCCTCAGGCCCCACGCCTGCCGGCCGATCCCGGCGGAGTTGCGGCTGATATTCGCTGGCTCGACTTCCGCGAGGCGATGTCCGAACCGGAGCTACTAACGAACCATGATCGCACCCAGCTCCTGATCACGCTCGTTGACTGCCCGATCGCGACCTCGTATCGCCTTGCCGAGGGCGTCACCCTCGGTCTCGATGCACACAGCCAGCCCTCGCGCTTGTGGATCGACGGTATCGCCGACGACCGCGCCGGGCTGGGGATTGCCGCGTACCGCCGGATGCATCGGGACGGTACCGCCTCAGCATCTGATTGACGAACCCGACCGAGTCATCTTCCTTCTGCACATGGCCGCTGCTCCCAAAAAAATTCGCGACAGGCACCGTCGATTAGCTGAAGAGATTGAGGCCCATAACCGCCGCTATTATGTCGACGATGCGCCGACTATATCTGATGTCGAGTTCGACGCACTCTTCGATCGCCTTCTCGCGATCGAACGTGAGCATCCGGAACTAGTTACGCCCACGTCCCCATCACAGCGGGTCGGTGCCACTCCGTCGGATAGCTTCTCATCGTACACACATCGACTCCCGATGCTCTCCCTGCAAAAGGTTACAGCTCGGGATGAGTTCGACGCGTTCGACCAGCGTGTCAGAGCGGCGCTCGAAGCCGACGAATCAGTAGCGTATGTCGTGGAGCCGAAGCTCGATGGTCTCGCTATTGAGCTTGTATATGAACAGGGCAAATTGACTGTCGGCGCGACACGAGGTGACGGTGTTACAGGGGAAACGATCACCCCTAACGTGCGTACCCTTCGCTCTATCCCCCTGTCGCTTGATCAGGGCTTGGCCGAACAGTATCCGCGGCTTGATGTTCGGGGTGAGGTCATTATGCGACAGTCGGATTTCGCGGCCCTGAACGAAACACAGCGGGCGTCCGAGTTGCCCGAATTTGCCAATCCTCGCAATGCTGCTGCCGGATCATTACGTCAGCTTGATCCGTCGATAACCGCCGGCCGTCGGCTGGTTTTCTATGCCTATGGACTTGCCGATCAAGATCTGCCGGGACTGGAAACACAAACAGCCGTGTTTGACCTCTTGCGAACCGCTGGATTCCGGACCAATGAGCTGACAACTACTGTTGCGAAACCTGACGAGGTCGAGGCGACCTTTGAACAAATTCGTGAACTTCGACCAACTCTCGACTACGAGATCGACGGAGTGGTGATTAAGGTCGACAGCTTTGAACAGCAACGCCTCCTTGGTCAAATTACTCGGGCGCCGCGTTGGGCCGTTGCCTGGAAGTTTGCAGCTGAACTCGCTCAGACGGTGGTCAACGATATCGAGTTCTCGGTTGGCCGGACAGGAGCTGTGACACCGGTTGCGAAACTGGCACCGGTACGCGTTGGCGGCGTTACCGTCACGAATGCATCATTGCACAACGAAGACGAACTTGAACGACTCGACATTCGTATCGGCGACACGGTCGTCGTTCGCCGAGCGGGTGATGTGATCCCGGAGGTTGTCGAGGTTCTCACGCAGCATCGGAACAAGGCGGCCAGGTCGGTTCGCTATCCCGACCGCTGTCCATCGTGTGATCAGCCGATCGTCCGACTCCCCGAAGAGGCGGCACGGCGCTGCCTGAATCCGTCCTGTCCCGCTCAGCGGGAAGGTCGTCTCTTCCATTTCGCTTCCAAGCCCGGCTTCAATATTGATGGGCTTGGGGAAAAGCTTGCTCGTCAACTGCTCGACCGCAATGTGGTGACCTCACCCGCTGACCTTTTCTTTCTCACCGTCGACGATCTCCTCCCTCTGGACCTGATGGCGGAGAAGCGCGCTCAGAACCTTATCGCTGCTATCGACGCAGCCCGAGCAACACCGCTACCGTCGGTCATCTATGCATTGGGGATCATTGGTGTCGGAGAGACCGCGGCGCGACTGCTCGCCGAGTCGCTGGGCACGTTCAACACATTGCAGAATGCGGATCAGGCCACGCTTGAGACAATCGATGGTGTTGGTCCGGTGATCGCCGGCAATGTTATCGCGTTCTTTGCCAACGAAGGAAACCAACTGCTGATCAAACGACTTCGGGCCGGCGGCGTGCTCTTTCCGGACCATCTGTCGATGCGTGCAACCGGTCTTCCACTGTCGGGCAAGACTGTCGTCATCACCGGAACATTGTCACGCCCCCGTAGCTACTTCAAGGAGATGCTGGAGCAGGCCGGGGCGAAAGTCACCGGATCGGTGTCGAAGTCGACTGATTTCCTGCTGGTCGGCTCGGATGCGGGGTCGAAACTGGAGAAAGCGACCAAGCTGGGCGTCACGGTTGTCAATGAGGATGAGGTCGACGATCTCATTGCCGGCGAGCCGGAGTAGCGCTTGGCAATTCGGCGGGTAACCATATTTTGAGGCTGTGTTGACCGGTACTGCCTCCATATGGACCCAGCTTGCGCGCCCGATCATGGCGATGGCACCGATGGCCGAGGTGACCGACGCTGCTTTTCGTCAGATCATTAATGCACGAGGCAAGCCTGATCTCTTTTTCACCGAGTTTGTGTCCGCGGATGGCCTCTGCTCGGAGCGCGGTCGCAAACATCTGCTTCGCGACCTGAAGTACAGCGCACCCGAACGACCGATCATTGCACAGATTTTCGGTGTGAACCCCGAGACAATGCGCGGGGCGGCGGCGTTGGTCCGAGAGCTTGGTTTTGACGGTGTCGATATCAACATGGGTTGCCCCGTTCGAGTGATCACCAAGACGGGGTGCGGCTCGGCGCTGATTCGCACGCCCGAACTCGCTAAAGAGGTGATTGCCGCTACGCAGGAAGGCGCCGAACATCTGCCGGTTTCAGTTAAGACCCGCATCGGCTGGTCGCGACCGATCATCGAGGAATGGATGAGGCATTTGATCGACGCTTGCCCGGCTGCGATAACGATGCATCTCCGGACAACCAAGGAGCAATCAGCGGTTCCGGCTCACTGGGAGCTGGTTCACGACGTTGTCTCGGCAGCCCATGGATCCGGAATTCCGGTACTGGGGAATGGTGATGTTCAGTCGCTGGCGGCAGCCGATGAGCTGGTTGAATCCAGTGGCCTCGACGGCATCATGCTTGGCCGGGCGATCTACGGAAATCCGTGGCTCTTCGATCGCACTCGCGACTGGAGCGATATCACACTGGGCGAGAAGTTCGCCACCATGGTTGAACATGCGTTGCTGTTTGAGAACGTCTTCGCGGAGACAAAGTCATTCCTCATCATGCGCAAGCATCTCCGCGGCTATGCGTCCGGGTTTCCCGGGTCGAAAGATCTACGCGTGGCATTGCAGTCGATTGAAACAGCCGTCGACGTCATCGATGCGATCGACGATGCCGAGAGTCACCTGCGTCGTCTCGGCTACAATCCGGATACCGTCACAGTACGCGACTTCGACCGGGTGCGGCCAGCAACGGAGTCTTCCGCTCCGGCGTCAGGATGACGTTTTCTTGCGGGCGGTCTTGCGGACTGAACGCTTAACCGCCTTCTTAGCAGCCTTAGTCGCGGACTTGCGGGCAGTCTTCTTGGCCGGCTTCCCACTCAGCTTGGCAATCTGGGTTTCCAGCTGCTTCACGCGTTTCTCCAGGGCTTTGAGATCCTTCTCCCGCGCCCAGTTCAAGTCTTTGGCGAGCTTGGTTACCTTCTTTTCGACCGACGTCGCTTCTTTGGTGATCTTCTTGCGCCAGGACGATGCCGACTTTTCTGCCTTATCGAGTAGTTCCATGACCGCCTGTTTCCGTTCCGATTTGTCGAGTTCACCCTTCTGGATCAGCTGATCAATCAGCTGTTCCGCCTTCGCGCGCGTCACCTCGATCGCGCCAACTCCGGCGAGAACTGTTTTCCGCAAGACTGACACTGTTACCTCCTTGAACACCGACCAGATAGTCGGTGGCAGCATGCGTCAATACTCTTTCTGTTCTTTCATACAGTACGTTTTCACCGCCATCTTAGCCGCAAAAAAACGGCCCAACAAGAGCTGGGCCGCCTTAGTTTTTTTGGGGAAGCGAGTAACTCAGGGGCGAGCCGTGGACATCACAACGATGTTAACAATCTCAAGCAAACGCTCGCAGGAGAACGGTTTCTTGATAAACATATCGCCGCCAACCTTGAACGACTTACCCATGTCATCATTGCGATCTTTACCGGTCAGGAAGATAATCGGCGTATGGGCGAGTTTGGGGTCCTGCTTGATCTGACCGCACACGTCGTACCCGTCGGCGCCCGGCATCATGATGTCCAGAAGTACGACGTCCGGGCTGATCGTCTGAGCGACTTGCAACGCTTTCAGGGGATCATTCTCCACGGTGACCTGATAGCCGGATTCCGAGAGAAAGGTGGCGACGATCTCCGTGATCTCGGGTTCATCATCGACAACCAGGACTCGCGCGGTACCAATTTGTATCTTCTGGGACATATGCTTCGCCTTGTTGTCGGTCGGTGCCCAAGGGACGGCCGACCGGTCGTTATCCGGAATATCGGTCATTTCGCTCGGGCCTTAACCCCGTAGTTTCGGCCCTTTTTGTTGCTCATCGGCCGTTTCCCCGTCTATGCTGGAAATCTGATGGCAGCCGGAGAAAAGGTCGTCGCCCGGAATCGCAAAGCTCGCCATGACTATGAGATTCTCGATACGTTCGAGGCCGGAATCGAATTGCGAGGCGCAGAGGTAAAATCGATTCGCCAGGGCAAGTTGACATTCGCCGATGCATACGCCGCGGTGACTGATGATGGTGAGGTTTACCTGCGCAATCTGCATATTCCCCCCTACGAGCAAAACACCACGCACCCGCTCGACCCCGATCGACCCCGCCGTCTACTGCTGCATAAGCGGGAAATCCGCCGCCTGAAGGCGGACACCGAACAACGCGGACTGACGCTGATTCCTTTGACGTTCTATTTCAAAAACGCACGCCTCAAAGTCGAACTCGGGTTGGCTGCCGGACGTAAGAGGCATGACAAGCGTTCGGCGATCGCAGAGAAAGAGGCAAAGCGACGGATCGATCGGGCGTTGCGACGTGAAGGCTAAGGACAGATGAATCGTTCCTACATAGCCATTGTGATCCTGCTCGCGGGTTTTGCCGCAGTCGGGAGTAGTCAGCCCGCCGCCGCCGAGGCTCGCCTTTCAATCGGTGGTGCCTATGAACCGCTGGGCAGCTTCGAGGTCGGACGGGTTACCTATCTCTCCTTGTCCGATCTTGCCGTCCGACTGGGTGGATCGCTCGACTGGGAGCACGTTGGACACGAAGTCACGTACGCCGGTGAGACCTGGCGCTTTCACTTTTTGGTCGATGCGCCGTATGTTCGCGCCGGAGACTCACTGGTCAACATCGTCTATCCGGTAACGATTCGCGACGGACAACTTTTTGTGCCGGCGAAAACCTTCATTCCCCTCTTCGACCGTGCCCTTCCACGATCGTTGGCCTGGGACGAGTCGGCCAATCTGGTTCGCGTTGAGTCGGGATTCTTTAGCGTTTCCGATCTGTCGCTTCAGCGCAAAGCGAACGGATTACTCATTGAAATCTTCCTCGCCCAGGCGGTCTCTTACGACATCTTCGTTACGGAGGGGAACTGGCTGAACATCTCGCTCTTCGACGCAACGGTGAATGCCAATCGTATCGCCTCCCGACGTGACCCCCGATACGCCTACAAAGTTAACGCCCGGCAGCTAGGGACAACCGCACAGGTATCGCTGCGGCTCAAGCAACCAATCGAATCGTGGTCCGACAAAATCGTGACCGACCCACTCCGGCTTCAGGTCTCCATTGCCGATCTGGGCTTCGAATTCGCTTCAGATGAGCTCGCAACGGTTGGAACCGATGAGAAGATCGACGTCATTGTCATCGACCCCGGGCATGGTGGGCGAGATAATGGTGCCGTCGGTCACCGCGGCACGCGAGAGAAAGATATCAATCTCGCCATATCTCGCGAACTCGAGCATCTCCTCAAGAAAGATCGCGGTTTCCGCGTCATCATGACGCGCGCCAATGATCGTACCGTTAGCCTCCGGGAACGAGCGGACATCGCGAACTCGAGTGGCGCCGATCTGTTTATCTCAATCCACTCGAATGCCTCGCCCAAACGGCATGTGCAGGGGTGGAATGTCTTCTTCCTCGCTCCGGCAAAGAACGACTCCGCACGAGCCGTGGAGCAGCTCGAAAACAGCTTCTTCCTACGAGAAATTGCCGAACAGGGAGAATCAACCGAAGAAGAGATCGATCCGGTCGTCGGTATCCTCAATGAAATGCTCATGACCGAATTCCAGGCGGAGTCATTCGATTTTGCGATGATGCTTGATCGCGAGATGCGCCGACGACTCAACACGCCCGCTCGCGGTGTTGACCAGGCCGGATTCTTTGTCCTCAACAAGGTCTTCATGCCGTCGGTCCTGGTCGAAGCAGCGTTTATCTCCAATCCCGCCGAGGAGCAATTGCTGAAGACTCGTGGGTATCAACGAGCGGTCGCCCGTTCGATCTTCGATGCAATCGTTCGTTTTCGCGACAAGTATGAGCAGCCCGAAAGTCAGCCCGAGACAGCTCAGAGCGAGCGGTAGTGTCGGACCCAATCGGTATATTCGATTCCGGAGTGGGCGGCCTGACCGTCGCGCGAGAAGTCTTCAGCCATCTCCCCGCCGAAGATGTTATCTACTTCGGTGACGTCGGCCGCACGCCGTACGGCGGACGGTCCCAGGAAATTATCCAACAGTTCGCCCGCCAGGACATTGCCTTTCTCACCGAACACAATGTCAAGGCGATCGTCTGCGCATGTAACACAGTGTCAGCAGTGGCGCTCGCGGAAATCGCTGCTGAGATCGACCTGCCCATCGTCGGAGTCATCGAGCCACCGGCTCGTTGCGCTGCCGGTGTCACGACGGGTGGCCGCATCGGCGTCATCGGAACGCAGGCGACAATCTCGTCGGACGCCTATGCCCGGGTGTTGCGGGAGATCAATCCACAGCTCAAGATCTTTTCCAAAGCCTGCCCTCTCTTTGTTCCGCTCGCCGAAGAAGGCTATGTCGACCGTCCCGCTACTCGTCTGATTGCGGAAGAGTACCTCGCTCCCATGAAAGAGGTCGCCGTCGATACCCTGATCCTTGGCTGCACGCACTATCCGCTTCTGGAAGAGGTCATTCGGGAAGTGATGGGACCACAGGTTCGCCTGATCGGTTCGGGAACGGAAGCAGCGCGCGCCACAACCGAACTGCTGCGCGACCAGCAACTGTCGCGCGATCCGGGGGGTAAGGGGCAGCACCGCTTCTACGTGTCCGATGTCCCCGAGAAGTTCACCCAGATTGCCACGCACTTCCTCGGGCGAAAACTCGATAACGTGACTCGCATCGATATTAGCAGGTACTAGCTGCTGCATGCAACTTGTCCTCGCCACCAACAACCCCCACAAAATTGAGGAAATCCGCGCCCTCCTGGCGGCGTTACCGATCACCGTCCTCACCCGCGACGACTTCCTTGAGTTTCCCGATCCCGAAGAGACCGGCATAACTCTCGAAGCGAACGCCGAAATCAAGGCACGGGCTATTCTTGAGGCGACCGGGTGGCCAGCCCTCGCTGATGACACCGGTCTGGAAGTAGACGCCCTCGATGGCGCCCCGGGCGTTTATTCGGCTCGTTATGCGGGTCCGACCGCCAGCTACGCCGACAACTGCACAAAGTTACTGGAAGTGATGAGAGACGTCCCGGGCGAGCGGCGAACGGCCCGCTTTCGGACGGCGATCGCGATCGCTTGGTCGGTCGATGAAGTTGAGTGGGTGGACGGCGAGGCACTCGGAGCGATTACGACCGAACCGCGGGGCGCGTCCGGCTTTGGCTATGATCCGGTGTTCTTTTATCCGCCATTGCAGAAGACGTTTGCCGAGATGTCGGCCGACGAAAAGAACGTCGTCTCCCACCGCGGACGGGCCCTGGCTGCTGCAGTTGAGCGCATTGAGCGACGCCTTACGCTGTCTTCTTAAAGATCGACTGTCAGGCCGAAGAGATGGGTCGTGCCAAGGCTCTCGCTGTACGGCACAAACGCGTAGTCGAGTCGCAAACCGTAGCGAGCAAATGACGCCCCAGCCGTGAAGTTCTTGCTATCGTACCCGAGCATATAGCCCGCGCGAACCTGAAAATGCCGATGTACGATCGCCTCGGCTCCCAAGTGCCCGTACGCCTCATCGTCGAGATAAACAACATCAGCGGCACCACGATACCGTTCGTTCCATACGTAGCTAACACCGGCGCGATAGGTAGTCGGCAGACTGATTGTTCGTGACGTATCCCCCGGGCCATCGCTCAGATTGAAGTCAGAGCCGAGGTTGAGTACAGAAACGCCGGCGGTCAGGTCGTTCGTAACGAGATAATGAGCTCCGAGATCAGCATTGAACGCCGTCCCCCGGTACGTCGAGATCTTTTCGATGAACCAGCCGGCGGCGACGCCAACCACCAACCGCTCGGTTGCCTGGTGAGCCAGTACCGCTTTGCCACCGAAATCATATGCTGAGAACGTCGCTTCCGGAAGAATCGAGGCGATTGACCGCTGTTCGATATCGCCCACCGATGCGTAGCGAATCGACCCACCCAGATACCAATTGTCTCGAATCTGACCGCCAACGACCGCGGAGCCGATCGATATATTCTCCCAGTAGGAGTGGTAGGCGGCACTGAAGGCAACCTGCTTCAGTCCACTTAAGCCGGCGGGATTGTAGAGCGCCGCAATAGGGTCGCCATTAACCGCCGTAAACGTCCCAGCCATGCCAGCCGGCCGTGCTCCGGCTTCAACTCGCATCAGCGCGAGACCATCCTGGGCCGCAGCCTGAGCGACCAGGGAACTCGTGAAAACGATGGCGAGTGCTAGAGTGCGCATTATCCGTTTCTACCCGTCCTACAACAGAAAGTCGAACGAAAAGATATGCTCCGAACCCTCATCGGCCCGATCAGTCGAAAACGCATAGTCTAAGGCTACCAATCGGCCCCCCAGGCGAAAGATGAACCCGGTTCCCGCCGTCAGTCGACCATTGGCGAAACCACCCCGGAGAAAAACCTCCGGCGTGAGGGCGTACTCAGCCCCGGCATGAAGTCGCGGGTCAAGCTCGGCATCCTGAACAACATCAATTGTGGTCAGAAGCTGCTCATCCAGCCAACGTCCCGACACGCCCAGACCGACCTCAATCGGAAAGTCGTCCGTCTGCTCTCGTCCAAGACCGGACGTCGTATAACGGAAAACATACTCTTCCGAGTTCCAGCGGTACGATTTAGCGATATTCTTGACTACCAGACCGACCTGCAGCTGACGCACCGGCCACCGATCACGGACTTCCCGATCGATCAGCTGCTCAATATAGAGCATCCCTCCGAAATCGAAGCCGACCGACGAGGCATTGATCTCCGGCATGACCGAATAGAGATAACTGATCGTTACGCCGGCCCCAAACCACGTCTCGAAGCGTTTGCCGAAAACGACCGAGAACTGATTGTTCGCCTGATAGATGCTACGACCAAGCAGCGCACCGTCGGAATCGCGAGCCTCGACATCACCCGAGCCAGCGTAGAGCCATTGGGCGCCGATGACGGCATCACCGGCAGCCGGAAACAGCACCGATGCAAAGAGCAACTGCCGATCGAGCTGCATAACACGATACGACGATGCGAACGTCACCTGAGGAATAGTTGTCAGCCCGGCCGGATTGAACAACCCTCCAATACCATCGTCCGAGACAGCCCGGTACGCTCCACCCAGCGCGGTGGGTCGGGCACCGATATCGACCTGCAACCACGATCCAGCGTAACCAGCATCGCCATCCTGAGCATAGCTGCCACCGAACCCAACGGCGAGCAAAGCGGCCGTTGCCAGACATCGTTTAGCCAAACTTGTAATCATGGCAGCACCGCCAGTTTGCCCCATCGAATCTCACCATTGCTTTGTTCGACCTTGAAATAATAGACGCCAACCGCCACCAACTCTCCCTTGCCATTTCGCCCATCCCAGGTGCGACCTGGCACCGAGCCGCTCGGATAGATGCCGGCGGCGTAGAAGACGTTGTCGATCGGTCGCGCAACGAGATTCATCGCGAAATCGTAGATCTCAATCGTCACCGGACCATCGTCATCAACCACGAAACGGAAGTCGACAGTCTGACCGCTGCTTGGCGAAAACGGGACAGGAAACGCATAGACCTCGTCGTCAGGTGTTGTGGAATCGACCACACCAACCAGCCGCTGGACGGGTCGCATATCGGCGATGGTGGCGCGACTGATCTGAATGGTACCATCCGACGTTCCAACCCAGACCGACGTATCGATCGCTTCCACCGCGAAGACCGACGTCCCAGGGTCGACCAGCAGGTCGCCATTAGCAGCCTCAAAGGGAACGGTATCCCAGTTCACCAGGCGTACCGAGTCGGTACCAGCGGTGTCAGTGAAGAAGACCAACGTATCGAAGCCCAGCAGAAGGCCATCGTCTGTCGCCAGAAGATGAGTGGAATCGTCGAGCGTTCCGGCATTCCACATGAAATTCTGATCATAGACGACGTTCCATTGAGGAAACGGTCCGCCGTCATCCCAGGTCCCGCGGGCGACGCCGTTACCGCCAATATCAACAGGCCGTCCCGAAACCCAGATGTCGGCCGGTCCTCCGGACGAACGATAATGGATATCGAGCGCCGGAACGAAATCGCCTGGGAGTCCAAAGACCGTGTTGATCGTGTTAAAGTTCGAGATCCGATCAGCGCGAAGCGAATCGAAGTTAGCGGTGTAAATTTGCCATTCAACGTCCGTCGGTGTCGTTACTGCCAGCTTCCCGGCCGCGGTCGCCCATATCAGGTTCGAGCCGGGGATAAAAAGTAACGCTTCAACGGTATCAGCATTCAGGGACAACGACGCGTCGTTCAGATCGACAACGTCGACGACCCGGTTCTCATCCTCTTCCGGATCGACGACCTTGCGGACACCAGTTACAGTGCCCACATAGAGGGAATCGTTGACGGCGACGAGTGAGCGCGGCTCCGGAACGGTACGCACCTCCCACGTCCGGCCACCATCAAGTGAAACCTGAAGCGACGGCAGCCCGATAACTGAGGTCGGGACTGTTACCGCCCAGACTGCCTCATTGCGAACGGTGTCGGGGGGCGTCAACGTGTCAGGTGGAGGAATGACACCCACAATGTACTCGTGAGCGGCCAAATCGATAACTCGCTGGGACGACGTGTCGGTTTCGAGAAACGGTGCCCGGACGGTTGAGTCGATCGCTCCCGCAGGACTCAGATAGAGGGTCACCACGCCCGAATCAGTACCGAGCCAAAGCGTATCACCAAGACTGGTGAGACCGTAAATGTTGTTCCACGGAAGACTCGGAGTTACGGAGTCAACGAGGATGCGGGTGAACGTCTGCCCCGTATCACTAGAAACCTGCAGGCCGGACTCACTCGCAGCGAGGTAGAGCCGGTCCTGAAACCACTCCATATCGTTTACAGCTCGGCCAGCACCTTCGAAATCCACATTCGAGATCGGTCCGTACACATCGCCTGAGTTAACGGAACGACTCAAGCCCAGACTCGCCCCCGTACCGTCGACCGAACCAACAAGAACAACATCGTCGATCGCAAAGAGCGAACTCACCGAACCGTCACGAAGGCCATCACTCCCGCCCGTGAGAGGGTCAGTGGCAAATCGCGTATCAAACGGCAATCCCGTCAATGCCCCACGCGACACGCCAGCATCCCCACCGATGACAACACCACTATCGGTCGCAGCAAAAGCGGCAAAACGACTCTGGAAGAGTTTATCTCGGGGCGGAGCGTAGACGAACTGAAAGACACCGGCAGCCGTACCGGTCCACAGAAACAACGAATCGCCGTGAGAGGTATCAACGACTGCGGAGAAGAGTCGATTTCGTAGCGACGGCGGCCCGCCAGCATTGAACTGAACGGAGTCAGACGACGACGCGTAGATACGTCGCCAGTTCACGCCACCGTCCTGAGACGCAAGAAGCCCACCGGCAAACGAGGCGAAGAAGACCCAATCGCTGCCAAGGATGTCATTCACACCGGTAACGTCAAAGACTGTTCGATTGACTCCGATGACGAAGGGAATGTCCTGGTCTGCATCGGAGAAATCGATCTGCGTCCAGGTCATCTCGTCGTCGGTAAACGAGACCCCCTCGGAGAACGGAAAGAGCCGACCGTCGACGACCTGGGTTCGCGTCAAGCCGGTCCAAAGACGGCCGTCGATCGATGCCAGGGCTGAGACCGACGACGCTACCAGTCCATTGCTGTTATCATAGATCGCCCAGGTTGCACCGCCATCCCGTGAAACCTGGATTCCCTTACCAGTCGCCAACCAGATAGCGCTGGCGTGGCTGACAATGTCGATAGCGGTATTGGCAAAGAGCCCCGGACGCGCCGAATCGGCCGCCACTGCTGACGCCTCAAGTCGGTACAAGTCGGGTGTTTGGGAATACGAAACGGAGGCGGAACCGAGCAGGAGAGCAAGCCCCACCATGCGCTGAAGAATCCGGGCTGCCTTCAGAGGACATCCTCACAGGGTTGAGTTCTATCAGACGAGTTGGCTGGCGGTTGTATTTGTATATAAGAGTATACAAGCATCCGCCGATATCGGTCGAAAAGTACATGCGACCCGCCAGAGCGGCAAGGTTCAATTCCCGAGCTCGACCGGCCGATTATCTCCGGCGTTGACTTGTCCTCTGGCCGATCATAATTTTGACCTGCAACCCCTCAGCCCAGGAGGGCCTTCCCCGTGCGCCGTCACCACTTCCCCGCTGCCCTGCTCCTCATTCTTCTCATCGCCCCGCTGATGCTTACCGTCCCCGGCTGCGACGAGCTGATTACTGAGGTCAATGAGATCACACTCTTCGATTCGACTCTCGGGCAGGAGTGTGTCGTTTGTCATACTGACAATAATGATGCCAACATCATTGTCCCCCGTGGCCAATGGGAGAATTCAGCACACGCGAACACCACAACGCTGGAAGCAACGGTCACCATCAATGGCGAGACGTTTAACACTGCCCAAACCGAATGTGCACGGTGTCACTCAGGAAATGGTTACGTCGCGTTCATCGAGACCGGAACGCCGGCCCTTCAGGAGCGACCGTCGGTAATCAACTGCTACACCTGCCATGTGGTTCATTCGGGGCAGTTCGGGAGTTGGCGACTTGATTCTCTGCGAGGAGGAGATACCGTGATGATCGCTGACACCGGCGGTCAGATGGCAATCTACGCCCAGGGAACATCGAATCAGTGTGCTCAGTGTCATCAGGCGGTTGAAGTCCCCGTCTTCTTCGAACCAACCGACTCCCTCGAAGCATTATGGGGACCCCACTTTGCTCCCCAGGCTCAGATGGTTCTCGGGGTGGGCGGCTACCGTTTTGGCACATCTCAGATCATCCCAACCCACCAGGCGGCGGTGAACCGGGACGGCTGTAACAGTTGTCACTTCGGCGCGAACGGCGGACAGGGGATCGGCTATCGACTCGGCGAGCATACCTTCCGGCTTCAGAATGAGACCGACGGTCAACTGGTAACGACCTGCAATGAAGCCGGCTGCCATGCTTCGGCGCCGATCACCGATTGGGTCAATCTGCCCGTATCCGACACGCTCGACCAACTCGCCGATTCGCTTGAGACGTTGCTGGTACAACTTGGCGCTCTCGACCCTGCTGATACGTCCGGTCGGACAATTCGCGTCGGCGAGGTTCTTTCCCGCGGAGCGGCCCAGATGCTGCACAACTATCTACTCTACCGCTTCGATAACTCGCGCGGCATTCACAACACCGACTACGCCCGGGCGCTGCTCCAGGAATCGGTGGCTCAGTTTGATTCCTTGCCGTTCGCCGAGTTTATGGCCGACGTCACCCTGATTTGCGCGGGGGCAACGGTAACGTTCACCAACCAGTCAACGGGAGCGATCGATTCTGTACGCTGGCAGTTTGGTGAAGCGAACGCCGAATCGACCGAGCTGAACCCAACCTATACTTACGATACGGCCGGAGTCTATACCGTCCAGTTGACCATCTTCAGCCCGGGTGGAGTTGATATCGAGCGTAAGTTCAACTACGTGCGCGCCGAAGCGACCGCGCCCGGATTCATTGCGAGTGATGCGGTCATTTGTACGGGTGCATCCGTGAACTTCACCGACGTAACGAGCGGACCGAACATCGTCAGCTGGACATGGCGTCTTGATGACACGCTCATCTTCTCAACGGCTCAGAATCCGTCGTTGACGTTTAACGACACCGGGACTTATAGCATCACGCTCATTACCACGGGAGACTGTGGCACGGATTCACTCACGCGCACCGACGTTCTGCAAGTAATCGATGAAATCCCGCAAGCAAGCTTTGTCGACCTGATTGATACCGTTGGTCCAGCACCGCAGACGGTCACAACGTCCAACAACACACCGAATCTGACAAGCGGCGCAGCGATTGATTTCCTTTGGGACTTTGGCGATCCCTCGACAACCGACGATACATCCTCACTGAGGAACGGCACCTACACCTACGCCATTCCGGGTACCTACGTGATTACGCTTACGGCGAGTTCCGGCTGCGGCTCAACCCAGGCATCGGACACGATCGTCGTGACGCTACCGGGCGGATCGCCCGCGAAAGCATCGCTCTGGGAGCGTGTCTTCGGAACGACCGCCAACGATCAGGATCGATAGCAAGCAGTACCATTCGTAACAGCAAAGCGGCCGGATTACTCCGGCCGCTTTTGATAAATCTGATACTGCCCCGCTCGCTAACCGAGTTCCTGCTCCAGTTTGGTCGTCAGCACCGGGACGATGTCGAAGAGGTCAGCCACCACCCCGTAAGTCGCGACCTTGAAGATCGGAGCATCCTGATCTTTGTTGATGGCAACGATCGTCTGCGACCCCTGCATACCAACGAGATGCTGAATGGCACCGGAGACGCCGCACGCGATGTAGAGTTTCGGATTGACCGTCCGACCCGTCTGTCCGACCTGGTGTTGATACGGCACCCAGCCGGCGTCGACAATGGCGCGGGTAGCACCGAACGCTGCCTTGGCTGCCTTCGCCAGATTCTCAATGAGCGGAACGTTTTCCGGACCCTTGATTCCACGACCAGCAGAGACAATCCGATCGGCCTCGCCGAGTGTGATCATATCTCCTGCCTCCACCTTAACCTCTTTGACCGTGGCGCGGGGCGTGGCCAGATCGGCCGGCAAATCGGTCGCCGTTACGGATCCGGCTCCCTCGCTTGACTCGGGGAAGATTTTGGGCCGAATCGTTGCCAGCACCGGACCGTCGGCCCGTCCCACAACCTCGGCGACAACCTTACCGCCGTGCGTGGGGCGTGTAAACGTGACCGTGCTACCGTCGCGAGAGATTCCGGTGACCTCAGAGATCATTGGCGCGTCGAGAAGCGCTGCAACGCGACTGAACAGTGCCTTGCCATAGAACGTGGCCGCGCCAATAACGACGGTCGGCTTGAGTTCCTGAACGACATTGACAACGGCACGAGCGGCCACCTCGTCATGAAATGCCCCAAGATTCGGATGTGAAACGGCGTGCACAGCCCCCCCACCCCGAGCCGCGAGCTGATCTGCCATCGACGTGGCGTCGGCGGCCAGAACCAGCGTATGAAGGTCGTCGCCGGCGCGTTGGGCCGCAGAAATCGCTTCAAAGGAGACACCGGCTAGGGCTCCCTCTTTCTGTTGAGCTACCGCAAGAACGGACATGATTCCTCTCTCCTCTCGCTAGAGGCCGGGAATATATCGGCCCCTCTCGGGGCCGGCAACTCGAATCCCGGTAAGTCGCCCGGACAGCGCTTGTTAAGTCCTGAGCCACGGGTGCCGACAACTCTATTGATCCGGAGTAATCAGCTTCGGACAGCACGAATGTCGCTCGGTGACTGCCACGGATCTGGGGGTCGCCGCGGGGAACACGGAAAGGAAGCCCGGCCATGGCCGAGATCATCGTCAAATTCGAAGACAAGGTGATAGAACGCATCGTCACCGAGAAGAAGCGCCTGAGTATTGGCCGTACGCACGATAACGACATCGTGCTCGAAAACCGGGGTGTTTCCCGCAAGCATGCCTTGCTGGAGTTCAACGACAATGCAGCGGTGATCATTGACAACGAGTCACTCAACGGAACGTTCGTCAATAATCGCAAGATCAGCGAAGAAGTCCTGCGCCCCGAGGACGTGATCACCATTGGCAAGTACGCCCTCGTGTACCATCCGGAAGCGGAAGAAGGCAACACGGGCGGTGTTAGCTTCGAAGGTACAATGGTGCTCAATACCAAGAAGCAGAAAGAGCTTCTGGAAAAAGACAAACTCGAGCGCCAGATCGTTGCGAAATTCGGTGGATCGGTCCTGATCGGCGAGGAAAACGCCGAGTTTTCCGAGTACGTCCTTGACCGTGATGTCACTACGATCGGCAAAGCGAAGTTTGTCCATGTCCGCGTGAAGGGATTCTTCGTGGCCGCTATCCAGGCCAAGATCGTTCGCGAAAATGGACAGTTTGAACTCGTTTCGCTCGGTCGATCCGGCAAGACGAAGGTCAATGGTGAGACGGTTGACCGTCGTGTCCTGCGCAACGACGACCTGATCGTGGTTGGCAAGACGGCATTTCGATTTATTGAAGGCAAGTCCTGATGCGTCTTGCGGTCTTTTCCGACATCCACGGCAATTTGGAGGCACTGGAAGCGGTCCTCGCCGACATCGAGTCGCGGCAGATCGACGAGATTGTCTCGCTGGGGGATGTCATTGGCTATGGTTGTGACCCCATTCCCTGCTTGGAACTGGTACAGCGCCATTGCCGCTTTTCTCTCATTGGCAATCACGAAGCAGCGCTGTTAGAGCAGCACACCATCGAACGGTTCAGCGATACCGCTCGCATCTCGATGCAGTGGACCCAGAACCAACTGTCGCCGACATGGGTAGAGTACCTGGCGACGTTACCGGAGTTTGTCGTCGAGAACGATCAGACGTTCGTGCACGCCTCCCCGTTTGAGCCGCGATCCTGGCGGTACATTCTCGACGAGTTCGAGGCTCGCCTCGGTTTCTCCGCATTTGATACTGCGCTCTGTTTCACCGGGCATACGCATATCCCGGTTATCTTCAGTGAGTCGCCCAATCATACTGTGACCGGAACGTTCGCCGAAACGTTGACCCCCGAGTCCGATATGCGGTACCTCATCAGCGTCGGTTCCGTCGGTCAGCCTCGAGACAATGATCCCCGGGCCTGTTACGTCATTGCTGATACCGATGACGAAACGATCTCCTTCATTCGTGTGGTGTATGACATCGCGCGAACTCAGTCAAAACTGAAAGCTGCCAACGCCCCGGCCTCACTGGTCACCCGCCTAGAGGTTGGCCGCTAAGGAGTCTTTATGCTCTCGCGCTACACCCCACAGATTCTCCTGCTGCTGGTTACCATCTTGACCGGACTCCTCTATCTCAATCAGTTCGGTCCGCTACAGGATTCCCAGCGGGCGATTGATGACCTGCTGGTTCGGTTCGCCAGTGCCGAGCGCGAGTCGCCCCACGTTCAATTGGTCGCTATTGACGCGTATTCCATGGATGAGTTTGGCAACTGGCCCTGGGATCGGGATCGCATTGCCGACCTCGTCGCCGCCATCGCCACCGCCGAACCGCGTGCCATTGTCGTTGGCTTCGAACTTCCTGAGGATGCCGGTCAGGACTCACTCGGCTTCACCGACACGCTGGCCGGACAACTCCGGTGGATCAACAGTGCGGTGCTCCCCTACGATATCGCGGTCGCCAACTTCCGGAGCAATCGAACCGGCAACCCCGATCTGCTTTTCAAGAACTCAATAACGGTCGACAATCCGGTCGGACTTATCTCCGAGGAAGCCGGCCTGGCGGTCCGCAAAGTCTTTCTCCCGGCCACGAAGCTGGTTCAACACAAACCGCTCCTGGGCTTCGTTCATCAGTCTTATGATGATGATCGCATCCTGCGCCATTCGCCGCTCTTCATGAACTACCTCGGTTACTACTATCCGTCCCTGGCGCTGCTTGGTGCGGCCACCTATCTCGGGGTCAATCCGAACAATATCGAGGTTATCGACGGACAGGAGATCCGGCTTGCCGAAGAGCGGTCGCTACCGATTAACAGCCGCGGCGAGATCTTCATCAACTGGACACCCGAGACACCATTCCTGACGACATCGGCGGCGGACATTCTCAACGAGGTTTCGGATTTCGAACAATTCCGTGACCGTCTCGTGTTCATCTACGCCGAGGATTTCATCGACGGTGAGTTCTACAAGACGCCGGTCGACGAGTCGACCCCCGCGCCGTACATCCAGGCAATGATCATGGAGAATATTGTCAGCGACGCGATGATTAGCCGAGCCCGGAGCCACGCACTGATCGACATTGTGATTCTCTTCGGCGTTGGCATCCTGCTGGCACTCCTGATGCCCCGAATGCTGCTGTGGCATCGTCTGGTCGCCGTTGTCGGTGGTCTCGTGGTCGTCGCTAACCTGAATTACTTCCTCTTTGTGAAGTACAACATGATGCCGGAGTCGATCTATCTAATCACGCTGCTACTGGTCTCCGGAATCGTCGCTCCGCTCATCGATTCCGAACTGCTGGGTGGCAAGCGGGAGAAGAAGCAATCTGCGGTGAAAGCAGTGTCGCAGAAAAAGCCGGAGTTGGTCGCCAATATCCCTGCTCGCGAGATCAAAGTTGATCCGAATGATCCGGCGTCGATCCCGACCGGTATGATCAACGCCAAGACCGGTGAAACGACTGCGACCGCCGCCGGAAGTGGAGAGATTGCCGCTACTTCAGCTTTCGACCACCAAACGTTGCCTGGTGAGAGTGACGCGCCGATGGCTGCCGACGATACGCCGGCCGACCCGGTCGACAACCAGGCAATCGATCCAGATGCCGCGGGCGACCTCCGTCAGTCCGACTCCGGACGTCTCTTCACCGATTCCGGTTCACTCTCGTCCGACATCAAGAATCTCGGACGGTATGAGATCAACGGAAAGCTCGGTAAGGGTGCGATGGGTATGGTCTATCGAGCACTTGATCCGGCAATTAACCGCAATGTCGCTCTGAAAACTATCCGCCTCGACTTCGTTAACGATCCCGAAGAGATGGCCGAACTCAAGGAACGGCTGCACCGCGAGGCGCAGGCCGCCGGTAAGCTGTCGCATCCGAACATCGTCACGATCTACGACGTTGGTTCGGAAGGTCAGCTGCAGTACATCGCGATGGAATACCTCGAGGGGCGGACGCTCGAGGACATGATCAAGAAGAAGACGAAATTCAATTACCGCATCATCGCTCAGATCATCTCACAGATGTGTGCGGCGCTCGACTATGCCCATGACAACGGCATCGTCCATCGCGATATCAAACCGGCCAACGTCATGATTCTGCCGGATTACACAGTGAAAGTCATGGATTTCGGTATCGCTCGTGTCGACTCGCACTCGATGACTAAGACGGGCATTGCCATGGGCACGCCGAACTACATTTCACCCGAGCAGTTGAAGGGTCAGGCGACCGATCGCCGGGCGGACATTTTCTCTCTGGGCGTGGTGATGTACGAGATGCTTCTGGGCAAACGTCCGTTTAAGGGCGAGAACATCACGGCGTTGATCTACGCGATCATTAACAACGAACCCGAGAAACCGTCCAACATCAACCCGCAGGTGCCGTTGCTGTTCGACCATATCATCTCGAAATCGTTGCAGAAAGACCCGCAGAAGCGCTACCAGCGTGCTACCGAGGTGGCCGCTGACCTGGCCGACTTCGTGGCGGCATTCCAGAAGTAGCCGCTTCTGATCAAACTTCTTTTTCTCCTAACAGCTTCGCTGCCGTTCGCGAATTGAGAGCCATCGCGACACGGGGCGAAGTCTGTTTGGCACAATTTGTTGAGAGGGGTGAGAACCGCTAGTCGGCGTCGTCAGCCTCAAGCGAGCCTTCGGTAAGCGACATCGCTACACCGGCGAGCATGACCTCGACACCGAGCTTCGTGAAATCGGATGAGATGAGATCGCGGCTGATCGACGAATAGAGCGAACATGAAGCGCCGCGCTCAATGACCAGTCCCGATAGGCGCTCGTGCTGTTCAGCCACAAATGTCACCTCACCGAGTTCTTCCGAGATAACATAGCCCGAGCAGTTATGCAGCTGGAGATGAGAATTGCCTGTGTAGACAACAACGAGCATTCCGCGGGTTCGCCCGAGACTTGTCTCGGGATAGATCTCAAGAATGAGAATACGCTTCTCCTCGCGATTGGTCAGCTTGATCCGATAGTGCTCTTTCTCCGAGGAGAGCTTTTCGGCACCGAGGACAGCGGCTATCGATTCAGCGTCGGCCGGGGTGAATTCGTGCTGCATCGGCTTGACTGAACTACGATTGAGGCGACGACGAAGAGTCGGATTTCTTGTTGGAATCGTCGACGTCGAGCGACCCTTTGACCTCGTCGGTCGTTTCCTTCATCGTCTTCTTGAACTCACGAATGCCCTTGCCAAGTCCCTGCGCAATCTCCGGAATTCGCTTGGCGCCGAATAGCAGCAGGATGGCGAGAAAAATGAGAATGAGTTCCGTGGGGCCCATGCCAAACATCGTCTAACCTCTTCCACACTCAGGCATTACAGGTACCAGAACTTGAAGTAGAAGATAACCAGTAATACAACTAATGCCGACATGAAATTGATCTTAACCATCAGGCCGATGGTGAACGTGATCGTATACAGGGACAGCGTGACCGGCGAGAATCCGATCTCGATCGCCTTCGTAAACAGCGTCCGCGCAGCACCATCGGGCAGAAAACCGCCGATCAACTCGCCGAGCAGGCCA
The DNA here is from genome assembly GCA_028289585.1 of Candidatus Zixiibacteriota bacterium. Taxonomy (GTDB): domain Bacteria; phylum Zixibacteria; class MSB-5A5; order GN15; family FEB-12; genus JANQPI01. The sequence goes on along the minus strand of JANQPI010000029.1, from coordinate 63,475 downwards.
CCTAAAACCGCCCCGAGGATCAGGGCCGTAACCAGGAACGTAACCTCGCGTGCCTTCATGATACAGCCATTCCCTGGACCGCGTTCATCGCCTGCCGCATCGACTCAAAGAGCTTCATGCCATCAGTCCCGCCGAGGAGCGGATCGACCGCCCGTTCGGGATGGGGCATCATACCGAGCACATTGCCTCGCTCATTGACAATCCCGGCGATACTGCGCCGCGAGCCATTGGGATTCGTTACCTCCGAAACTGCTCCATTCCGATCACAGTACCGGAAGACAACACGACCGGTCGATTCTAGCTCGTCGAGAACCTCCGGAGCCGCGGTGAAGTTCCCCTCACCGTGATTGATTGGAATCTTCAGCACTTCACCCGGCTGGCAGGCCGACGAAAAGGCGGTGGCAGCGGTTTCGACCCGCAGGTAGACGTCCCGGCAGCTGAAACGCAGCGACTGATTGCGGATGAGCGCACCGGGCAGCAAACGCGCCTCACACAGCACCTGGAAGCCGTTACAGATCCCAACGACCAGCCCGCCAACGGCAACGTGCTCCTTCACCGCGTCCATGATCGGGGCGTGGCTGGCGATAGCGCCAACGCGGAGGTAATCACCGTACGAAAAACCGCCCGGCAGGATGATGGCGTCACACCCCTGGAGATCACTGCGATCGTGCCAGAGATATTCCACCGGTTCATTTAAATGATCGCGGATCGCAAGATAGGCGTCGTAATCGCAGTTTGAGCCGGGAAAGACAACGACACCAAACTTCATTCAGCCACCGTCTCGATAGTGTAATCTTCGATTACGGGATTCGCGAGCAGGTCACGACAGATTTCGTCCAGCTTCGTCATCGCAGCATCGGAGTCATCAGCCAGTACGATTTCGAAGAACTTGCCCGAGCGAACATCGCTGAAATCGTGATATCCGAGCTTGTTGAGCGCCCGTTCAATCGTACCGCCCTGGGGATCAAGGACTCCCGGTTTCAGACGAACATGAACTATGGCTTTGCGCTTACTCATCCTGAATGTCCTCATGCTCGGAACGACGATTAGCCGTGACCCTTGATGTCACCCGCTCAACGCCCAGACCAAAGAGTCGGGTTAACTCCCGACCAAGGCCGAATAATATATAGGCGGCGATAAGCGGAAACAACATGAGTCTCGGCCAGACCAAGATGAGCGCCGCGGCGATGATCACAATGAGGAGCTTGATCCGATCGGCCCGCTGTGTGAACCGGTCGGGAAACGCCGTGTACTCGACCTGGGAGACCATGAGCACCGCCGACCCAACGACCATACCGACCAGAAGCTCCGGAAAGCGAATCTCGCCAAAAATGTCGAAGCTGAAAATGACGTACGAAACGAGCAGAAAAGCGGCTCCGGGTGCGGGCAGACCGACAAAGTCCCGCTTCTCATCGGTATCGGCGAGCAAGTTGTAGCGGGCGAGGCGGTAGGCCGCAGCCATGATATAGACAATCGCCACCAGCCAGCCCCAACGGCCAAGATCGCCCAGCGCCAGGGCATGAACGAGGACTCCCGGGGCGACTCCAAAAGAAAGGAAATCGGCCAGCGAGTCGAGTTCCACGCCAAATCGAGAGCTCCCCCCGGAGATCCGGGCCACTTTCCCATCGAGAGCGTCCAGCAGTGCTGCCAGCAGAACCAGCCAGGCTGCCGTGGTTACGTTTCCTTCGAGCGTCGAGAGGATCGAGAAGAATCCGCAGACCACATTCCCCATCGTGAAAACACCGGGGATAACCGGGCGAAAATCAGGCATGATCGGACTCCGGTGCAATCTCGGGAGCCGGTACCGCAGCCATCCGAGCCAACGCGGACTCTCCTCCGCGGACAGTCTCCCCTATTCGAACGGTGATCTCGGCATCTCCGGGGATGATCAGGTCACAGCGCGAGCCAAATCGAATAAGGCCGCAGCGGTCCCCGCGACGGCCGTGGTCGCCCGCGGCCAGGCGCGTAACGATCCGACGTGCGATCAATCCCGCTACCTGTCGGAAAGCCAGTCGCTCGCCATGATCCCCGCTGATCCAGATTTCCGACTGCTCATTGCGGGCGGACGACCCCGGATCCATGGCATTCCCAAACGAGCCGGGTCGGTAGTCGATGCGCTCAATCAACCCACTCATCGGCAGTCGGTTAACATGAACATCGAAGATCGACAGGAAGAGCGATATTCGTCGTGCGCCCGGGCCGACGAAGGGATGATCAACTGCCTCAATCGTGTCGATTCGCCCATCACCAGGGCTGACCACGATCCGATCGTCGACGGGCGGAGTCCGGCGTGGATCGCGGAAAAACCAGACGACACCACCGGTAAGCACGGCGACAACTCCACCCAGTAACGACAGCCAACCAACAGCGTAAAGGCCGGCAGCCCAGAAGAGCATCAGAGCGATCAACAGTCCGGGAATCACGAAGCGATAGCCGTCGCGATCAATCATTCAGCAAAGACCCGTTCGAAGATCGTTTCAACGTGTTCCTGGTAGCGATCGAGGGTAAAACACTCCTCGATCTCTTCGGCGGATAGATGGGCCCCAATATCGGTGTCGGCCAGTACGAGCGCCCGAAAATCTCCTCGGCCATCGGCCGCTGACAGCGCATTGCGCTGGACCAAGCGGTAGGCATCCTCCCGAGAACCGACGGCAGGAGCCAGCTTCAGCAGCAGTCGTTGAGAAAAGACCAGACCACCGCCGTAGTAGACATTCTGGAGCATACGATCTTTGTTAATCACCAGCCGGTTGATCAACTGGACCAGCGTCACGATAGCGTAATGCGCAAGAATAGTGGCATCAGGGAGGATCACCCGCTCGACCGACGAATGAGCGATATCGCGCTCGTGCCAGAGCGCAACGTTTTCAAGTGCCGGGACCGCGTAGCCGCGAAGCAGTCGGGCACAGCCGGTCAGGCGCTCGGCAGTAATCGGATTCCGCTTGTGCGGCATTGCCGACGAACCTTTCTGACCCGATGAGAACTCTTCGCGCAATTCGCCTATCTCTGTCCGCTGCAGATTACGGATCTCGGTGGCGATCTTCTCAATCGTCGCGCCGAGGGTCGCCAGTGACGTAATCAGCTCGGCGTGAAGATCGCGCTGGATAACCTGCGTACTGATTGTCGCCGGCTTGAGTCCCAGCTTTCGGCAGACGGCGGCTTCGATCTTCGGTGGAAGATTGGCATAATTGCCCACTGCACCAGAGATCGCCCCGACCGCAATACGTTCGGCGGCATCATCAAGATCGTGTTGTCGTCGCGTGAGATCGGCATACCAGACCGCAAACTTCAGACCGGCGGTCGTCGGTTCCGCGACCACGCCGTGAGTCCGCCCAATACACGGTGTCATCTTGTGTTTGTGGGCCAGCTTGCGAACTGCCTTGCGCAGGCGGGTCAGCTCTTTTCGCAACAGCGTTGTTGCCGACTTAATCTGTAAACAGAGCGCCGTATCGCCGACATCGGAAGACGTCATCCCGAAATGCAGCCACTTGGCGGCGTCACCGACCTGCTCCGCGACTGCGGTGAGGAAGGCGATGACGTCGTGACGGACTTCTTCTTCTATCTCGTTGATTCGAGTCAGATCGAAATCAGCTTTGGCCTCAATCTCTCGAAACGCGTCCCGGGGTATGATTCCGGCCTGAGCCATAGCCCGTGCGGCTTCGACCTCAACTTTGAGCCATGTCCTGAACTTGGCTTCGTCGGTCCACAAGTCCCCCATTTCGGGGAGCGTATAGCGAGCAATCATAGCCGCTCAATCAGCCTTTCCCGGCGTTCTTGAAGTCTGCGATGAACTTCTCCAGGCCGGAGTCAGTCAAGGGATGCTTCATCAAGGTTGAAATCACCTTGAACGGCATTGTAACGACATCGGCTCCCAGCATAGCAGCTTGCACGACATGCATCGGGTGACGGACCGAGGCGACCAGTACTTCGGTTTCAAGACCGTAGTTGCTGTATATCGTTACTATCTGATTGATCAGGTCCATACCGTCGGTACCGATATCGTCGAGCCGGCCGACAAACGGTGAGACAAACGTCGCCCCGGCCTTAGCAACCATCAACGCCTGCAGCGGCTGAAAAACGAGTGTTGCGTTGGTCATAATCCCGTTCCCGCTCAGTGTCGAGATCGCTTTGAGCCCTTCGGGGATAGTGGGAATCTTGATCACGATGTTCTCGGCGATCTTGATAAGCCGGTCGGCTTCCTTGAGCATGCCGGGAGCGTCGGTACTGATGACCTCCGCCGACACTGGCCCCTCCACAACGTTGCAGATCTCGGTGAGAATCTCTTCGTACGGTGCCGACTCCTTGGCTGCCAGCGAGGGATTGGTAGTGACACCGTCGAGCAACCCCATTTCTGCCGCCTGCCGAATCTCGTCGAGGTTCGCCGAATCGATAAAGAACTTCATTCCAGGCTCCCGTGCTATGTTGTTGTCGGATAACCGACTGAAACCAAATACAGCCCCTGGGGCGGGGCCGTGAAGGGATTGCGGTGGTCATCCGGTTCTCTCAACATATCCGTGAACGTCGCCATGGTCAAGTTGCGTGGATTGTCGTCGCGGTCCTCCGCGGCCAGGTTCACCATCCCTCCGACCAGCGATCGGACCATCGAGTGGAGAAAGCGGTTTCCCCGAATCTCAAATGACCAGAGCGGGCCGTAGCGAAACCACCGCGCATAGTCGATACGACATCGATTGTTTTCCTGCCGGGAAGCAGCGACACAAAAGGCGGAAAAGTCGTGCTCTCCTCGGATCAATTCCGTCGACTGTCGTAGTCTTTCGGGGGAGAGATCGCCAGGTCGCTCCCAACGAAAAGGCACCCACAAAGCGGAGTGACAGGTTGCCAGAAGGTAACGATAGCGACGCGATGTCGCGCTGAAGCGAGCATGCCAGGACGTCGGCACCGATGCCACCGAGTGGATACGAATGGAACGCGGGAGATGGTAGTTAAGGGCCGGCTGGAGCTTCTCCAGCGGAAAGCCAGCGTCGCAGTCGAAGTGAGCTACCTGCCCGAGGGCGTGCACCCCGGCGTCGGTCCGTCCCGCTCCCAAGACGCGAATCGGCTGATTGTATAACTTCGACAGAACTGACTCGATCTCGCCCTGAACGGTGGTCTGCCCCGGCTGGTACTGCCAACCGGAAAACTCACTCCCCACATACTCGATTACCAGCTTCAGGCGGGCCACACGCCCCCCCGCTCGACGCTCCACCACAGGACGGCGAGAAGTACAACTCCGGAAACGACAGCGGCGGTGTCAGCGGCCTTCCACGGCTGACGAATGAAGAGCGTTTGACGCACCGGATCGTAGCCGCGGGCTTCAACCGCAACGGTCACACGATCAGCCCGATTCAATGCCGAGAGAAAGACCGGCAGCAGCAGGTAACGAATATCGACCAGCCGTCGCCACCAGGAACGCTGATTACCGACTCCCCGCAATCGCTGAGCATCGCGAATCGATTCGTACTCGCGGGCCAGGATCGGCACAAAGCGCAACGATAGCCGCAAGGTCAGAATGAGATCTCCGAAGAACGGTGACACCCGGCGCAACGGCCACAGGAGTTGAGCTATGGTTTCCCCAAAAGCCCCGGGTGGCATACCGGCGGTGACGACAGCGGTGGCGATGACAAACAGCGCAACTCGTAGAGAATAGTAGAGGGCGTCCGCGATCCCCGCAGCATCGATGCTCAGGATACCCCAGGAGACGACCTCCACACCGATCCGGCGACCAAATAGAAGGTGCCATGCGGTCGTGATCACTGAGATCATCAGAACGGGTGGCAGGGCCCGGAGAATCGCTCGGCGACGAGCCGAGTTAAGTGATCCGAAAACAAGCGTTAGACCAAGGATGAGGGCCGGGAATCGACTCGATGCGGCGAGCAGGGTGGCTCCAAGCACGGCCACCAGTAACAGCAGTCGCGCCAGAGAGCCGACTTCACGGTCGGAGGCAGTTAGCATCGATGGGGTTTGAGTGACGGTAGCCGTCACGAGCCGAGGTCATCACCCGACGCCCGGCGCCTGACCGCCTTCATCGCGGCACAAGAGTCACAAGCTGTCGCCACCTTGCGGTGCTGTCGGTAGCGATAGACGAGCCACCCGATCGCACTGAGAATGACTATCGCCACGAGAATATGCTGCCAGAGGTCAGCTACCATCCGAGTCGACTCCCAACTTGATACACAACGAGCGCTCCAACATAGGCCATGGCAGTCATGTATCCAAATGCGAGCCCGGCCCAACCCCATCCCCCGGTTTCCTGACGAATCGTGGCGACAGTAGCTCCACACTGGCAACAGAGCGCGAAGAAGACCATGATCGACAAGGCTACCGCAGGCGAAAAGACGGGTTCGCCAAGACGGGGACCACTGTCCCATGTGGCGTTTCGCATTCGTTCGACCAGAGAGGTCGACGTCTCGTCGGTCTCCGGTCCTAAATTGTAGATCGTCCCCAGCGTGGCGATGATCACCTCTCGGGCGGGAAACGATGCGAGTGCCGCCATGGTGATTTTCCAGTCCCAGCCAAGCGGTCGAAAGACCGGTTCGAGCGCCCGTCCAACACGGCCGAAATACGAATCCCGCAGTAATGCCCCGGCTTCTTCCTGATCCAGCACCTCAACGCGGGAGGTTAACTCGGTCTCCGTAAGCTTGCCCGAGTCGTGGAGGACCGCCAACGACTCCCGCTCTTCCGCGAACGACTGACGTATGTCACTCGACTGTGGATAGTAAGCCAGTGCCCAGATGATGACAGTCATCGCAAAGATCACGGTCCCGGCATTGACCAGGAATAATCTCGCCTGCCCCGCAACGCGACGAGCAAGCTGACCAATCTGCGGCCGGCGGTAAGGCGGAATCTCCATCAAAAACGATGACTGCTTCGTCTCTCCCCGCAGTCGCGAAACGATAAACGCAATGGCGACCGCGACAACCAGTCCCAGGAGATAGAGCGTGAGCAGCGTAAGACCCTGAAGATTGAAAATACCCGCAACCGTTGTCGGCGGTATGAATGCCGCAATCATGATCGTGTAGACCGGAAGTCGCGCCGCACACGACATCAGTGGGGCGACCATAATCGTCAGTAGCCGAACCCGTCGATCTTCAATCGTTCGCGTTGCCATGATTCCCGGTATTGCGCAGGCGTAGGACGTAAGCAAGGGAATGAGCGATTTGCCCGAAAGGCCACACCAGCTAAACAAGCGATCGACCAGGAACGCTGCCCGCGGGAGGTAGCCGGATGCTTCGAGCACGCTGAGAATGACAAATAGAATAATGATCTGAGGAAGGAAGATGATTACCGATCCCACACCACCGATTACACCGTCGACAAGCAACGACTGAATCGGTCCCGGAGGCAGCAGCCCACCGACAAAGTCACCCAGAGCTCCAAAACCGTTATCGATAACTGTCATGAGCGGCTCCGCCCAGGCGAAAATCGCCTGGAATGTCGATGCCATGATGAGCAGAAGAAGGACCGGTCCGGCCACCGGGTGGAGCAGGACACGATCCACCCGCGCAGTCCACGAATGGCCGGTGCGTTCATCGGTCCGACTCACCGTAGCGGCGATTGCCGCCGAACGCTGCGCGAGGTGATCGCTTTCAACACGACCAATCAGTTCCGGCGATCTCCCCAGCGCTCCTCGCGCCTGCTCCAGTGCTTCGGCGCCCGAGGCTCCCGTCCGCTTTCGCCAGGCAGCCTCAGCCGACGTATCGTGATCAAACAGAAGCCGCGCATAGTATGCATCGGACCGCGAGGTGTCGGAGTCGATAGCACGCAAAGACTCAATCTGGCTTGCAATCGACTCACTGTAGACAGCGTTCGATGTGGAAGTCTCACGGTCCAGACGATCCAGCTCGCGGCGCAGCTCATCAATGCCCCGGCCACGACTGGCAACCAGGGCGACAACGGGGGTCTCCCCCAGTTCCTGAGAAAGTCGTTTCGTGTCAATGTCAATGCCGCGCTCGGCCGCGAGATCGGTCATGTTTATGGCAACAATAACCGGGCGGCCAACGGTCAGCAGATGGTTCACCAGATAGAGTCCACGCTCCAACGTAGTCGCATCGACGACCGCGATGATAGCATCAGGAGTCGGCTCATCGCTTGGGCCGACGATTGCCGCCGTAGCGATGGCCTCATCCGGCGATGCCGCCGCCAATGAATAGGTACCCGGAATGTCAACAAGCGTCATTTGTGGCGATGTACCAGCGAGACCTGTGATTGTCCCAGAAACGCGTTCAACCGTGACCCCTGGATAGTTGGCAACCTTCCGCTGAGATCCAGTAAGAGCATTGAACACGGTTGTCTTACCGCTGTTGGGATTGCCGCAGAGCGCAATTGTGAGTGACGTGCGGGCGGCAGCTACGGACGAATCAGTCATGCACCGGAGAATCGGGGAGAACCATCAGGTATGCGGCATCGTCTCGCCGCAGAGAATAGACACCCTCACCGACCTGCACGAGAATCGGATCAAGGAGAGGTGCCCGCTGCACAAAGCGAATGCGGCGTCCGGGAGCCAGACCGAGTTCGATGAGTCGACGCGCTCGGAGGTCGGTGGTCGTAACCTCAACGACAACACCAGCATCGCCTGGCTTCAGCTGATCAAGACGAACTGCTGCGCCCAGATTGCGATTCGCAGTGTCAAGAGTTACGACCATTACCGAGTACTCTCCTGCTCACCCCAACCGGTAACCAATTGACTCATCGTTGCATCTCCGGTAAGGAGTTGTCAAAGGGGCATGACTCACATCGTCCTTGCAGCTCAATACGAATCGTGTGCGGCACCAGGCCGGCAGCACGGGCTCGCTCGCGAACCAACGGGACGATATCGGTGGCATCAAGTTCCACGAAGTACCGGCAATCTCCGCAGTAGAAGTGTGCCTGCGGTCGTTGTGTGACCTGAGCATAGCGCGTGATACCATCACCAACCGTTACTTCTTCGGCCAAACCAAGTTCACATATCAATTTGAGGTTTCGCCACACAGTGGCATAGCCAATGGAACTGTCCTTCTGACAGATCATCTCGTACAGCTCGTCGAGTGACACATGCCGTTCAGCACCGAAGAAGGTTTTAAAGACCAACTCTCGCTGCGGTGTCATGCGCAGACCTTTGGTCCGCAGAAACTCTCGCATCACTACCCCTAATTGAAATCGACTTTCAATAAGCGGCGGCAACAGGCAAAGTCAAGCGAAAGAGAAACGGCCCGGTGATCACATCACCGGGCCGTAGGCTTGGTTTTCAAGAGGGGGACGCGCTGTTACTTGAGCAGCACCATTTTGCGCGCCTGACTCGCACCGTCGAACTGCAGTCGATAGAAGTAGATGCCCGTGGCGGCCACCGTACCGTCGTCAGAACGGCCATTCCAGTCTACCGAGTAGCTCCCCGGAGGCTGGACGCGATCGACGAGAGTCGTGATCCGCTGACCGAGGACGTTGAACACCTCAAGCAGCACCCGGGCCGGACGACCGGTTTCGCTGTCACTGCCGATCGTGTAGCTGATCGTCGTGGTCGGGTTGAACGGATTCGGGTAGTTCTGATCAAGGGTAAAGCTGCGCGGCAACACGGTACCCGTGTTGTCATCATCGACATCCGTTGCCGCGCCGCGAGCAAACTCGGCGATGACACGATCAACTAACGTATCGAGCGGGAAACTGCCAGAACCCGGGCTGGCGAATTCCAACGCAAAGGTCAGAACCATCGTCCGATACGACGAACTTTCGTAGACCACACCGATCGAACCACGGCTCTCCGTCGCGATCGGATTGTCCACAAGGTCAAAGACCGTCCGGGCATCGGTTCCCGGATTGATGATCCGATGAAAACCGGTCGCTCCCGATGACAGCTGATAGACGAGGCCATCGGAGATCGGATCGGAATCGACACCGCGGAAGACCTGACGGAAGACCTGACTATCCGGAAGGACGCGCAGATACGACGTCACGAAATCAGCATCGATTGCCTCCATCTCACCGATCCCATCGAGGGTCGAGAGAATAAGTGAACCTCCGTTGTCGAGGTACTGCTTCAGAGCGCTGATATCGGCGGACGTCAACGTTCCCCCCTGCCCTGGCTGGTTGGTGCCAGTGTGCCAGAGCACGATCGGATAACTCGACAGTGTCGAGAAGTCCGGGGAGCCTGATACGTCTTTGACGTGCATCCCATACGGACGATTGATGCGATCCATCAGTGCGGCGATTTTGTTCGACGCCGTCGAGGCATCATCATCAACAATCAGCACCTGCGGACGGCCAAGCAGGCGGGTGAAGTTAAACTCGAATTCCCACTCGCCGGTCGTCGGTTCAGGATTGAATACGGAGTCGATGGCAAGAACAACGTTGAACGTCACATTCTGTGACGCCCAGTCGGTAGGGATGGTAAACGTCAACGGCTCGTCAAGACGGATCTCGTCGAAGACGGTGTTGAAGACCTTGTCCATCTTCATCTCGCCATTGTTGGACATGACAATAGCGGGATTGCTTGGCGTCACCGTGACTTTTCCGAAGTTACCCGCGAGGGCGATGTTGCGCACGCCCATATCGAAGGAGATCGTCTCCCCGGCTTCCAGAACGCCATTGGCGTTGCCGCCGGGCGCGGCATCGAGGAACTGAACTGAGTCGGGCTCGTCGATCAAGACGATGCGGGCACGATTGTAGGAGATATTCAGATCGGCGTACATCACCGGACCATTGTCCGAAATGTTGTCGACCGAAACCTGGGTCGAGTCGCCGTTCCAGCTAATCGCCGACGGATTCGTAAACACCGAAAACTCCCGGTTATTCGTCCCGCCCGGGAACGGATCGCCGGAATCGCCGCCGCCGCCGCTGTTCTCGAGCTGAAAGAGCCCATCAGCTTGTTCAAGGCCGACCATGTAGCGATTCGCGTTATCTTGACGCGTCACTTCACGGTCCCAGTGCCAAATGAAAAGTCCCTCACCCGGAAGCGCCGCATCGAACCCTTCCCGCTGACGATTTTCGACAAACCAAACGTCAGTCGCTATTGGATCATTGCGATCGCGGAGGGCGTACGTTACGGCATTAGACGTCGCGGCCGGAATCTCAACCTGCCCCATGTTACTTTCGACGACGATAACCTCGCCGAAAACGTCAGTGTTGTTGAACTGATTCAGCTGGAACCGACTCCACGCATCAAACTGCGACGGAATGTCACCACCGTTGCCATTCCAGCTGCCCGACGCCATTACCGACCACCGACCGATACCACCGCGTCGCAGGCTCTGATTCGGATTCAGATCATAGAGATCAGGGAGTCCAAGAGCGTGACCGAATTCGTGGCAGATCACACCGATCGTCGTGATGTTGCCTGAGTACTCTTCAGGGTTCATCGTGTAGTCAGAAATCGTGACGCCATCGTACTGGTGCGCCGGGCTGAAGACGGACCGGTGCGACCAAATGCCATAGGCACCCGTTTCCGCACCCGGACCGGCATGGATGACGATCAACCCTTCAACGATCCCGTTGTTGTTATTGTCGTACTTTGAGAAGTCCGCACCACCTTCATTCTTCGCCAGCCAGACAGCGTCGTAGGCGAGGTCGGCGCCGCCTCCCGAGAGTCCGTTTGCTGCTCCTTGAACGTACGTCTCGTAATTGTTGGGTGCGGTATGCCAGCCAAAGATGTCACCGATGACGACCAGCTTGCCGTTCGATGCCTCGAAGTAGAAGTCGGTAAACGATCCGTTCGGCGGGTTGCCGGGTTCACCGGACCGGGAAAAGAGAAGATCTTGGAAGTCATCCGGCGTGGCACTCACGCCTCCGGTCAGGACGGTTTGACTACCGACCGTGTAGGTCGATTGATCCCATTTGTAGTCGGGGAAGTCGACCAGGACAACCGGCACGTACATCGTGTCCGGAGCATCGGCGGTCGCCAAACCACGAGCAGCTCGGGTTGGCAGGGCAGGCGTTGTCGCCGGTTTAGAACCACCCGGGTGATGCTTATGCCACGCCGCCATCTTTTCTTCGAGGACTCCCTCTTTCTCCCACTTCTCGACGGCTTCCGGGGATGGTGCACAGCCAAAAGCACGTGGCGCAACTGAGACAAGGACCGCAGTCGCGGCAATCAACGTGAGCAAACGCAGGCGCATAGCTATCTCCTGAAAATCTGAACTGTCCGAATTGGGTAGAATCGCGCTCTCATAATATAAACGCGTGAGGTGCCCTGGCGGTTCTCATAACAGTATACGCCGCTTCTATTTTAGAAGCATCATTTTTCGTACAGCGGACCCCGACGGGGTCGTCAGCCGGGCAAAATAGACACCGCTGGCCAGTCTGCGACCGGACTGGTCGCGGGAGTCCCAGCGCAGAGAATGCGTCCCTGCCGGATACTCGCCATCGGCCAGCGTCGCCACCGTCTGACCGAGCAGATTGACGACCGTAAGTTCGACCCGCGCCCGTGACTGCAGCGACCAGCTGATCGTGGTCGTCGGATTGAACGGGTTCGGATAGTTGGCGTGGAGCGTGAAGTCATCCGGTAGCCCCAGCGGGTTGTCGTCGTCAACGTCGGTCGGCGAGAGGTATCGTTCCCGTGCCGCAATCAGGTTGTCGTAGACAGTCGCGAAGTCATCGGCTCCCAGGACGACGTAACTGACAGTGGCGGAATCCCCGGGGTGGAGGGTGACCGGCTGGGAAGTAAGACTAACCATAGCGTCGTCCGACGCCGCATCATCGCGCGATACACTGTCAGACAACAGGGAGTAGAGATCGCCGCGGGAAAGCCCCAGCTTCTCGCTGCCATTTGCGAGCCGATGGAAGAGACGGCCATTCTCGAGCGCTGTCAGCCCGATGATTGGGCCGGTCCCGCCTCTGATGGTCAGCATGCCTTCAACGGCGTCATAATCGACGATGTCTCCACCAGGCATATCAAGGTCAAACAGACAACCCATAGCGAGATTCGAGATGATCTCCAGGCTGGTGTTGACGATCGTATACTTGAGAATAATGAACCGACCGTCGCTGTCAGCTTCAGTCTCCTGACGAATCGTGATCGGTATCGGGATCGGAGCCGCCTGGTCTTTCATCGTCGCCCGATAGCTACCTCCGGTACCAGTAGCAAGCGCCTCGGTAGCGACAAAGTCAGACGGTGCGAAACGACCGTCGTCTCCACGCGTCGCGGTCGCGAGTTGGAGCGGCGAGCGGCCGACAAAGATGGCGCCTTCGTAGAGCAGATTATCCGAGCCACCAAAGCGCAGACCTTCGCCACCGACGGGATAGAGCGAGCCGGCAGCCAGCCCGAATTGACCAAAATCCGAAACGGAAAGGGCCAAACCGCCTGACTCATGGGCGCCCAGAAGCCCCGGCGCCGGGTAGCCGGCAGCCAATTCGAACGTGAGCGAGTCGATGAGTTCTCCGGTCGAGCGGTAGAGCTTTAGAGCAAAGCCCAGTGACCGACCGTGCGTCAGGGTATCGGCCAGCGTGATGACAAAAGGCTGGGACGTCTGTGCGATTGAGCCGATGGGACCAAACAGGAACGACGTCGAATCACCCTGGACCTCGGCAGCTTCCGCATCAAGGCTGGTTAGACGAGCCGCAACCGCTGAGAGATGCGCACCGGACTGGCCGAGCGTGATCTCAAGACCGATCTCGGAGCCCGGGGCACCGATTGCACCATTCTCCCAAGCAACCTCACGAAGCGAGAACGACACTGGTGCCGGATCATCGAGTAGCTCCAGAAAGAGAGCGGCATCAACCATCCCCCAGCCGTAGGCATTGTCTTCACCGAGTACGCCGAGATCCTGAGCCGAGGCAATAAGCGCTTCTTTGATACGACGGACCGAGGCGTTGGGATACGCTTCGCGAGCCAACGCGACAAGGCCCGCGATGTACGGCGCGGCCATCGACGTTCCACTCATAAGCGCATATCCACCGTCCTTTGTCGCGGAACGAATCGACACACCGGGAGCAACGACTTCTGGTTTCACCGCTTCGGGATTGCAGCGCGACGGGCCCCGCGACGAGAACGAGGCGATGCTGCTTTCGGCATCGACAGCTCCCACCGAAAAAGCGTTCAACGGTGAGCTGGCCCGATCAGCGGGATCCCGCACCGTGCGCGGCAGCGGACCTTCGTTGCCGGCTGCGAAGATCGTGACGATCCCCGCTGCTTCAACGAGATCGATGGCACCCCAGAAGCTATTGTCACAATCGGCGAAGATACCGGCTGGAATTCCCCAGCTATTGAGAATCACGTCGGGGACATCATCGGTCGTCGTGAGATCACCATCCGGATTCAACGCCCACTGAAACGCATCGAGAATGTCAGCAATCGTAACGCCCAGAGAACGTCCCTGGTCGATCACGCCGGCGGAAATCCACTCGGCATCCGGTGCGACACCAAAGCGATCGTCACCGTCGCGCCCAACCATGATTCCCATTGTATGAGTACCATGACCAGTTCGGTCAGTGGGAAGTGTTGCTGACGCCAACGGTGAAAACCAGCTGGCATCGGTAGACGCGCTGTTTCCACGCCAACGATTGGTCAAGGCAGGATGATCTCCGTCGACACCCGTATCAAACGAGCAGACCAGACGGCCACGACCAGTGAAGCCCTGCGACCAGACTGCCGGAACGTTGAGCGCTGTCAGTTCGGTAGCAATCCCGGCAGCCGAACCCGACGGTTCAACACGCACCGGAGCGACTGCTTCAAGGGGAACATTCGGGTAGATCGCCACGACACCGTCGAGATTGGCGATGAGATCAAGATCGGTAGGATTAATCGTCAGAGCATAGAACGGAGCGACCCAGAACGAACGCACCGAATCAGTGGCAAACTGCTGAAGGGTGGGGACGAATCGACTATCGCGACCGGCTGCGGCCTGCTGGGCGGCACTCGGCACCGCTTTCATGCGATCCGTGCGGATCGGAGCGGACATCGCGGCTGACAGGTGCTGGCGCGATCCGGGAGTCGATTCGACTTCCACAAGAATCGTCATCGGCAACTGCGACGAGTGGTTAGTCAGATTCGGATGGACCAGTCCCCGAGCTGAAGCGGACGTGGCCATGCCCGTGATGAGCAGGAGTCCGATAATGAGATGTGTACCACAAGTGCGCATAGCCTTCTTTCCTCCACGAGGCCTTAGCGCAAAGGGGGTGCCCGAACTGAAACGCGAGATACTCGACGTAATTCATTGTCGATCAACAAATTACATCGTGCATAGAGTTGCAGGGGTGCGTCTTTCGCGACGTCCCGGGGGGCGGATAGTGCAGGCAGCTGCATAGATCAAGATTTCCGTTAGGGTGATTGCAGCCGGATAGTTACATACCGAAATGCTTCCGATTCACCGAGAAGAGTTGAGTTGGACTACCGGTCTAGTCGCGCTGGCCGTGCTGGCGGCCGGTCTTCGCCTAACTCATCTTCTGGAGTATGCTCAGCATCCAATCTGGCATGATCTGACAGTCGATAACCACTACTGGTACAACTGGGCCGTATGGATCAAGAACGGTGGCTGGCTCGGTGAAACGACGTACTTTCGGGCGCCGCTCTACCCTTTTGCCCTCGCCGGATGGCAATGGCTCTTTGGTGAGGGGCTATGGCCGGCTCGGCTACTCGGCATTGCCAGTGGCGTCGTGACGGTACTTGTAACGTGCCGCCTGGGTCGTCATCTCTTCGGAGTTATCCCGGGCTTGTTCGCCGGGCTGCTGGTCGCAGTCTCTCCGGTGATGATCTATTACGAATCAGAGATTCTGGCGGAGAGCCCATTCGCTCTCACCCTGGTAGCCGCACTCTGGCTATCCATCCGGGCCGGAGCCAAGCTGACCACCGGCCGAGTGTTCTGGGCAGCAGCCATCTGGTGTCTGGCAGCGCTGCTGAGGCCAACAGCCTTGCTCGGGCTACCCTGGTTAGTCCTCTACCTCTGGTGGGAGCAACGTGAGACACCGCACCTGCGCTGGCAACCACTTGTCCCCATCATCGGTGCAACGCTCCTGTTCCTTGGTCCGGTCATCACACGAAACTACCTCGTTGCGGAAGACATCACACCGATCGCGACGCAGGGAGGAATCAACTTCTACCTCGGCAATCACGCCGAGGCCGATGGAGCTTCGGCGATCATGCCGGAGCCGTACGGCTTCAACTGGCAGCTGACGGATATCGCCTGGATCGCAGAGAACGACGAGGGTGCAGCGCTGACGCCGGCCGCCGTTTCTCGCTACTGGTTTGGTCGCGGTTTGATTGAGATCGGTGGTAAACCACTCAACTGGGCTGTGAGCTACCTGAAGCGCATCGGCTTTTATCTGCTGCCCGACGAGTTAGCCAACAATCGGGCGGGCGAACCGTGGCTACCGGAATTCCAGCTGCTCTCATGGCTCCCGGTGCGGGCGCTCTGGCTGGTCCCGCTGGGGATAATCGGGCTCGTCCTGACTTGGCGGCGGTCGTCGGTGGTAGGTGCTATCGGGATCTGGCTGATCGGCTTCGTCGTTATCACGGCTCTATTCTTCGTCAATTCGCGCTTCCGCATGCCGCTGCTGCCGATCTTTGCGCTCGGCGTTTCCGGTTTCGCATGGTGGATTACGGCACAGATTCGCGAGCGACACTGGACGGGCCTAGCCCTGGGCATTGGAAGCGCGCTTGTGCTCCTGTTCGCTGTACATTTCCTCCCGTTGCCATCAGCGCCGACAACCACGGCGGCTGCCGAGGCTGCCAGCACACGGGGTTTACGTGCCCTCCGGGCCAACGATTATCCGGCGGCGGAGTCAGCCTTTCGACGGGCACGTGAGCTCGCCCCCGACCGCCCGGAGGTAAACCTCAACCTGGGTGCGGCTTGGATGCGTCTCGGGCTGGTCGACAGCGCCCGGTCCGCCTTCGCTGCGGAAGTCGAGCGCTGGCCCGATCGATCCGCCGGCTGGACCTCCTACGCCAGTTCACTCATCCTTACCGGTGACACGAGTGCCGCTATCGAAGCAGCACAACGAGCGGTCATGTTGCGGCCCTACGACGAAACAACCACACGCCTGGCGATTCGGTTGGCACCTCTTCATCTCACGTCAACGGGTGAGCTTATTGATCTATTGGCACTAGCCTGGTCGCGTACTGACAGCAGTATTGGCGTCGCTCGCGAGGCTGCTGATGTCTGGACCACGCTCGGTGACACCACACGTGCGGTGCGCTGGTTACTTCGAGCAGAGGAGAGTCGGCCCGGGCCGATGGAGATCAGCGACCAACTCTTCCGACCTGACTACCTCGGTTGGCTTGACAACTGGCGTCAACAACAGGCAGAGGCGGCGACGCAGCGGTCACTTCTCGAAGCACGGCGGGGTAACCTGGTCGAGGCAACTCGGGCTGCGGCGCGGGCGGTCGAACTCGACTCCACATTCGTACCGGGGTGGGTCAACCTGATCTCGGGGCACTGGACGACCGGGGCACGGCGGCGCGCGGATTCTCTATTCGTGATGGCCAGTGAGCGTTTTCCGGGGCATCCCACACTGCGCCGCCTCGCCCCACTTCTCGGCCGCTAAGCAGATCATCTTCGAAAGACAGATACAAGAAAGCGCCGAGTCGGAGTCGACTCGGCGCACCATTTCAAGTCACGATCAAACGGCTGGCTAACGACGATCGTCAAGACGCCAGGCGTTACCCTCGTTATCAAGCTGATACAGATGCTGGATACCCTTACCCTCGCTCTCAATGCGATCGAAGAACATCTCACGCAGCTCATCCTGTGTCGCTGGCACTTTCGCGGTCGGATCGTGCGGCTTCGGCTGTCCAGGTGACAACTGAGCCTGCGGTCCATAGAGCCAGAGGAGCAACAGGTTAGCGAATTCCTGAGCTTCGGGTTGTTCCATGGCAATCGGCGAGAAGTGCGAGAACGCGGTGCGGAAGAAACCACGATTCGTCCGCCAGGCGACTGGGCGCGCCTGGAAGTTGAACGTGCTCCCCCACGGCGGGTTGGCACCAAAGTAGGAGCGATAGAGGTAGAGCACCTCTGAGAACGAGCTGTTCACCTGCGACCAATTGACTTCGGGAAGCGCCAGGCCAACGGCAATCGTATCGTTTTCCGGATCAATGTCAACCGGACGAAGGAACTGAGCGGGAGTGGCATAACGATACACACCGACATCAGCCCCACCGACCGGGTCGTAGGGCGGATCGGTATCGATATTCGGCCGCAAAGCGTTGATATCGACATTCAGTTCGGGGAAGGCTGAGTTCGGATCGGCAGGTACCGCTCCGACAAACTGGTCGACACGTGCACGCTGCAATCCGCGACCATCAAAGCCAAAGAAGCTGAGATACATCCATCCCGAATAGTTCGTTCGGATACCACCGAAGAAGAAGTTGAATCCGGGGAAAAGCAGATCATAGAAAATTGCCTGCTGCGGTGCCGTCTGCTGGTTTGAAATACCCAGCGGTGCTCGTCCAATGTACCAGACGTTTACACCTGACTGTAGGGCCGTGGTCACCGGTACCTGGTTGCCAAAGCCGCGCAGGAATCCGGATGTTACTTCGTCATCAACGAGAACAAGCGTCTTAAACGACAGCGCAATACGCGTTGTCAACGCGAAAGAACTCGAATTCCGTCCGATGAAATCACGGTCGGGATCATAGGCAAGCCCCGCACCCGGATAGTTATCTGTATAGAACTGATTCAGGGTGCGCTCCCAGAAAGCGCTCAGTGAGTCATCATTGGGTCGGTTATTGAACGCCGGGAAGTTGGTGTTCACGATACCGATATCACGTTCATACTTCGGATCGACCGAGGTGAAACTGCCAAATGCGGGCGTCAAGTCAGGGACAAGAGCATCATCCCGAGACCGAATCCAGAAGAAGAACTGCGCCGATTGCGTCGTGTCGGCCGGAGCCTCAGAGAACAGATTGTAAATGGAGTCACGCGTATCGAAGACCCATTCATCGACACCATCGGTCGACTGCGCGGCGAGTTTGTTGACTTCCGGATCGCTGACAAACGCGGGATCGTCGACATCAAGCAGGACGTCAAACGACCCAAAGGCATAGCTTGAGTCGGGATTCAGGGTGTCGACGAAAACAATGAGACTGTCGACCTGGAATCCGGTGTCGTTCGGAATCGAATCGAAGCGAGAGTAGGTCTCGCCATTGCCCAGGACGAACAGGCTGCCGTCAAAGGTACGGAAGACCGGTTTCACGAACTGATCGAGGATACGCTCAAAGATCGTGTCATTGAGAGCGTTGTCCGTGCTATTGAACGCGTACGGACCATACACCCGCCATTCGAACTCGAACGGCGGCGGGTCAGACGGATAGTCAATCACGTCGCTACCCGACCAGGTGAACTTGGCGCCAGTGATACCGAACGGCAGCACCGAATTAATGAACGTCGGCGGCATGTTCGCGTCGTAGCCAATCAACGCGGTTTCCGGCGGGTTGTCGTTACGCAACAAGCGGCGCCAGACCACCGCTGACTCCGCTCCCTGGTCATCAAAGCACTGCAGGAAGACATATTGAGCCACGAATGTGTTTACCGGATCGCTCAGCTCAGCCTGAAGCTGGACGATATCCTCGGTCTTCGGACTCGGATCCTGCGACTGCTGCAGATCGACCTCAAGAACCGTCCACGCCGTATCCGATCGCGACGGCAGGAACGTAGTGACGAAACTAGCCACCTGCATAGAGTCGAGCGGTGCGGTCGTGCCGAGGGAATCGGCGATCTCATCTTCCAAAACGACCGTGTAGCGGTACGCGGTCACCTGACCGTCGACATCCCGGCCGATCCAGAAGAGAATCGGATTCGTTGAGAACGTCGAGTTTTCCGGTGGAATGTTCACGAATTCAACGACCGGAGGCTGATTGGCAACCGGCGTACCGGCGAGTCGATCAGAACAACCTGAGAAGACCGCCAGGGCACAAGCTACAACGGCTCCGGTGGCGGCAACTGTTGTGCGACGAATCGTTGATGTCATGTTTGTCTTCATGTCCTTATCTCTCGGATTCGTACCCTAAAAGGCGAGACCCAAGCTAAATCGATGCACCTCGGTGAGAATGCCGAAATCCTGGTAAGCGTAATCAACAGCGATCTGTCCTTCTTCACCGAACGGGAGGCGGAGGCCACCACCGAACGTGAGGCCGTCGACATCATAGTTGAACCGGCTGCCGGCGCGCAGGATATAACGATCGTTGAAGGTATATTCGAGGCCGGCGTTGTACTTCTCAAGGTTATCGGCCGGGTGCGAGCCCTCGGCCGCAAACGTGACCAGGTGGTCAGTCGCCTCGACAACGTTAATCGAACCGCCGAATTTGAAGTTAATCGGAATCGGGTAGTCCTCGTCGATGAACTGCAAGTCGGGGCCAAAGTTGGAGATCGACATCGCGAGCTTGAAGCCGCGGAAACCGGTATCATACAGCGTACCGACATCGGCCGACCACCCCGATGTGCTATAGTCGTGAGCGATTTGCTGGATGAACCGGACGGTGAAACCAACCGAAAAACGGTCGGTCAGGTAGCGGCCGTAGCTAACCGCGAACGCAAAGTCATTCGCCGAGAACGTTCGTCCAGTACCAAGGGGTCGTTCGTAGGTTCGTTCGACTATGTCACCGGTCGACAACGCATATGCCGCCACACCGAGAACACCGCCGACCGATTCGAGCGGCAAGCCGAAAGCAGCAAAGCCGTAATTGATATCGGCGGGAAGGCTCACATACGTGGCCATGACCTCACGACCAAAGAGATACGACAACGCGGCCGGGTTGTAATAGACGGCGGAGACGTCATCAACCGTCGCCGTGAAGGCCTCAGCCATTCCCATCGCCCGCGCCGAGACACCGATCTCCAGAAACTGCGCTCCGGTGGTGCCAACTTTTGCCTGTCCGAATCCGGAACTCGGCAGGAGCAAGCCAATAACAAGGGCTGTGGCGGCTCCGCGTAGCAACCACGTCGCTCCGGAGCGTTTGAGGGTGCGAGAAATACGATTCATATCGCGACTTCCACCTGTGTGGTTCATGCTCATTACAGATTCAGCTGCAGGCCGAGGCGAACCTGGCGACCCTCATCATAGTTGTACGGGTTGACATCGAACGGCGTCCCCTCCAGCACGACACCGTTACGGTTCTGCCGAGTATCGGGACGACCGGTCGCTGAATAGACAAACTCGACGTTGCGATTGTCGAAAATGTTCTCGACCCAGAGGATTGCCTCGAAGTCGAGGCCCTCGATCTCGAATTCCTTCGCGAAGCGAACGTCAAAGAACGCCGTGCTTGGATACCGCAATGAGTTACGCTGCGGATCGGTCACACCCGACTGACTCAGGTTCGGGAAGTTCGTTGCCGGCGTAAACGGTGCCCCTGACTCAAGGATCGAGGTGATGTTCAACGTCCAGCCATTCGGGATCGGAATACCGAACAGTCGCGGCTTGACGGTCGACGGGATGAAGAAGATGATCGACGATTTGAGCGAGTGCCGAACATCATTGTCGAGCGGTGCCTCGTCGAGCGGCTGGCGATCAAGCTCACCCTGATCAAGGAACGCCTCGGCAGCTTCGGAGGCCTTACCAAAGGCGAACTGATAGGTGTAACTGATTTCACCGTTTACGTAACCACTCCCCCGCCGTTCGAGCGTCAACTCGATGCCGCGGCTACGACCGTAGTCAGAGTTAGTGTAAACGTTTCGGCGAATCGATCCGCGCAGTTCAGAGGTCTGATTGATCTTGTCGAACTCGTCCTTGAAGTAGCCCTGAATGTCGAGGGCGTAGTTCTCGGTAACCGCGTAGCGAACACCAAACGCGTACTGAATCGTCTTCTGGTAGTCGAGGTTCGGATTACCAAGAACGTCGTTCTGGTTAGCGGACGACGTATTGCGAGCGTAGAAGCGTCCGAACGTCGGAAGCTGGTAGAAATGACCGTAGTTGAAATAGACTTTTGCCTTATCGGAAATCGGATAGGAAAAGCCGATACGCGGCGAGACCTTCTGGCGATCACCAAGCAGCAAGCCACCCTGGTCATCGTCGCGGAACGTGCTCGCCAGATCGTTGACGTCCTGTAGGAAGAAGTCCCAGCGAATACCGAGCGACGCGATCATCGAACCGTACTCCAGCTTATCGCGGAAGTACAGAGCGCCCTGCCACGGGTCATACGAATAGAAGTCGCGGAAGGCACCACGATCGGGGAACGCACCACCATCGGGACGGCCACTGTAGTTAATGTACGGCCGATCGATAAGTCCGAACGAGAAATCATCGCGCTGGATGAAGCCACCGACCTTCAGCTCGTGATTACCGGCCAGACGAGTCGCCTTGAACTCGGCCCGAAGTGTCCGGACCTGCTGGTCGAGCCAGATGATGTCGTCGGCATACGTATTGGGAAGCAGGAAGTCGGAACTACCACCTCGGTCATAGACGCCGTTGCCGTTAACGTCGGTGAACTGCTCGCCCGGATCGTACGTGAAGTTCGGCGGATCGTAGAGACCGTTACCATTACGATCGAAGAACGGAACGCCGGGTGACCAGATCTGATTCGGACCGTTGTAGATACCGTCGCGGTTGAGATCCTGGTTGTCAGCTCCAAAGGATATTACGAAGCCGTCGATTCCCTCGTCGTAAACACCGTTGCCGTTCAAATCGGTGAACGGCTCACCAATGATTGAGTCGCCATCGATGAACGGTTCCGCGCGGGGCGTGAAGACCCGCTCGCGAAGATCAAGGTCGTAGAGACCATTCCCGTTCTTGTCGACCAGGAAGTCACCAGCGTCCCACACACCGTTTCCGTTGAGATCGACAAAGGCCTCACCCTCGAGCGAGTCAACGACACCATTGTTGTTGAAACGGAAGTTGGCAAACGAACCACCGCCGCCACCCTGGACATTGTCGAGGAAGAGATTCTCGCCAAACGTATAGCCCGGGCCGCTGTAGTCGGTGCCGTAGAGCGCCGTATCGGGGAACAGGTTAATGATCGGCTCCGGCGGATCGTAGATACCATTGCCGTTGACGTCGTTAAAACGCTCCCATTCACCCTGACTCGGGATCTGGTCCGGATCGAGACCACGGCCGGGGTTGTTCGGATCGCCCGGCTTCTGCGTGATATCGGTCTGAAGGTATGACAGGAGAACTTCATACGTCGTGTTCTTGTCGACCGCATGGACAACTTCGAACGACAACGACTGCTGAACACGTTCCTGCACCTGCGCAGTGTTCGGGGTATAGCGATATTCCCAATCAAACCGCCCAAACGCCGTGTTGCGCGTATCCCACAGCTTATAGGAGAGTCGGAACTGGAGGTTCTGGCGAGGCCGGAACCGGAAGTTCGTCTGAATGTTGTAGCGATTGAAGAGACGCTCCGGAACGCCAACGCCGAAGAGCGAGAAGTCACGGCGCTCAAAGCGCGTCGTCGGCGAGGTGAAGTCGTTGTACTGGTAGATGCCGTCGTTCTTGTCCACTTCGGCATACAGGTAGTACGTAAACTCGCGCCCCTCAAGGAACTTGAGACCGAGCGCGGGAAGTATGCGGCTGCTGAGAATTGGATCGGGACCCGACAGCGTGAGTGTCAGGAAGTCCTGATTGCGGCTGTACTTGTTCAGATCGGTATTGCCGAGGTCATCGGTAATGTACTGAATCGAAAGTTGGGTGTTGTCTTTGTTTCCGAAGTTGGACCGGATGTTGACGATACCCGAAAGGGCGTTACCAAACTCGGGATCGAAACCGCCCTTGATGACCTGAATCTCCTGGATCGAGCCGGCGGTCAGGTTAAGGCTCGCCCCCGCCGAACCGAGTCCACCAAGGGGATCGGAGATCGGAACACCGTCGACGATGAACGCCACCTCTCCGGCGCGACCACCGCGAATGAAAATCTCACCCGTGTTGGTTGTCTGAACACCGGCAACCGACTGAAGAATGTTGTCAACCGTCTGGACCGGGCGGTGCTGAATCTCTTCGGCACCAATGGAGACCTGGTTGGCGACATTGAACTTGTCGATAATTTCCTGAGTCCCCTCGACGGTGATAACCTCACCCGTTTCGAGGGCTGTCCGCTCCAACACCTGGTTCTGCTCGGTTGTGATATCGAGTCGGACAAGAACATCCGTGATCTCAACCGTCGCATATTCAAGGCTGGTAATGCGCAGCGTGACACGACCCGGTTCCAGGTTACGAATGGTGTAGTTTCCGTCGAGGTCGGTTACGGCACCACGCGTGGTCCCCACCACCAAGACCGACGCGCCGACAACCGGCTCACCATCCTCGTTGGTTAACTTCCCCTTGATTGTTCCCGTCGACGCCTGTGCAATTGGCGCCAGAATACCCAGAAGTCCAGCACATAGGACCGTTACCAAGAGAGCAGAGAGTCTCCGGGTACCCATCGCGAAACCTCCTCGCAGACCTATCATAAGCATGCTATCCTCAGTCGAATGATGACCGTGTGCGTTACGGTCGATATCGGCCCACATGGCGGGTAAGTGAAGACCGGTGTGACGTACGAGCCGTGCTCTTTCAGGCGGTTTGATGACGCTTCCCGACGCAACTCCGAAGGACCCTATCATATCGAGCCAAATCTCAGCCAGACAACACCTAAGGCATTGCCGTGAGGGGCAAGAAAGCCGCTTGGCGAGTGCGTCGTCAAGCGCTTTTTCCCCGGGTTTTGCCTGTCAACTTACTGACTGGCGGTCGTTTGGGTCTGTTTAACGAAATCTCGGTGCGCGAGTGGCTCGGAAGCAATTTTTCGTGCGATTGACGCAATTTCCGCGTCGTCGACAGCCGTTCGCTGATAGCTATCAAACACCCCGCCAAACCGCTCCGTACAGGCAAGCATCCAAGTGTGTGCCGCCTGTGCCAGTTCTGATTCGGTAACCGGTGGGAGCGGTTCGGTCGATTCCCCGGCGACCGACCCCAAAGCCGGATGAGCGCGAATCCCCCGCCACTTAACGGAACCATGCTGAAGGAGAACATTATCCTGACGACGTTGGGCCGAGGCAACCAGCTTCCCTCGTCGACCGGTGATCTCATGGCGACTGTGGGAGGCAAAACAGGCTGCGGTGCGGGCAAAATCGGGCGACCGTTCGGCCGGGGCCGCCTGCCGCTGATACGTCCCCGCGATGGCCATCGAGGCGAGCCAATCCTCCCAGGTCGCAGCGATGAGTCGCCCGGTAGCGCCAAGATTGGCCGCCAGAGGTCCGCGGTCGGTTGGCGCAGCCACCGCGTAGGTAAGTTCGGACGGATCATGCAGGAGCGCCCGCCCACCGGTAACGCGGCGGATTGTCGGCGTCGTTCCCAGCGCCGAGATGGCAACGCTGCGCTGGAGATCCTGATGGAAACCGATCGTAATCGCCGGCTCGTCCCAGGTATAGAGACGGAGGTAGATCGCCGGCTCGCGAAGAGCCTTGGCGGCCAACCACTCATCGATTGCCATATGGACAGCGGCCTGACCACCAAAGGTGACCAGGCCGCGGATGGGCAAACTCATCGTCGCTGAAGCATCAACCAATCAGTCATCGAGTTGTGACAGATCGATATCGTATTCTTTCAGCTTGAGGCGAAGGGTGGACTCGGGGATCGATAACCGCGCCGCGGCGTGCTTCTTCACTCCTTTGGTCGCCTTCAATGCGGCAATGAGAAACCGCTTCTCATGAGCTGCGATGAAATCGTAGAGCGAGAATTTCTCGCTCAGCTGGGGTAGACCCTTACTGTCCGTCGCATTCTCAGGCGTTGCGGGGACCTGCGAATCGGGTAAACCTGCGGTCAGCTTGCGAGCCAGTAGTTCATGGTCGATCAGCACCCGGTCGCCTGCGAGGAGTATCATCTTCTTGACCTCATTCTCAAGCTCTCGAATGTTGCCGGGCCACGGGTAGCGAATCATCGCCTGCATCGCTGATGCACTCAGCTCTTTTCCCGAACTGTTTAAGAAGTGGTTCACCAACAAGGGAATATCCTCGGTCCGTTCCCGCAAAGCCGGGAGCCGGAACGACAGCGCCGCCAGGCGATAGTAGAGGTCCGAACGGAACTCGTTGGCCGCCATCGCCTCACGCAGATCCTTATTGGTCGCGGAGAGAACGCGAACATCAACCTTACGCGGCGTTGACTCGCCGAGTCGAACGACCTCCTGGCTTTCCAGGACACGCAGCAGCTTCACCTGGATGGCAAGCGGCATATCGCCGATTTCATCCAGGAAAAACGTTCCGCCATCGGCTTCCTCAAACAGCCCCATCTTGTCACGGTCGGCACCGGTGAACGCGCCCTTGCGATAGCCGAAGAGCTCTGATTCGAGCAAGGTTTCAGGAAGGGCCGCACAATTCACCGAAATGAACCGCTTGTCGCGCCGTGAAGAGTTGTAGTGAATCGCACGGGCGAGAAGATCTTTACCAGATCCAGTCTCACCTTCGATAAGCACCGTAATGGTAGCGTCGACAACCTGCTGGACCTGAGTAAGCAGCGCTCTCATGTCGGCGTTCTGGGTAATGATATTCGGAAAGGCGACAGACTCGCCGATCTGGGCCCGCAGCCGTCGATTATCCTCCATCAGGGATGCCTTTTGCATTTCCACGGCCTTGAACGCAACCAGGTCAGAAAAACCGACGGCGAAGTTCAAAGCGGCCTGATCGAACGGATTCAATCCGCCTTCCCCGGACAGCTTATCGACATACAGGTAGCCCGTCGTACTCACCGAAGTCTGGAAGGGGACCACAATGACGGACGCGACAACCTCGGGGACGGAGCCGAAAAGTCCGTTGATATACGGATCCCGGCGGGTATCGAGCAGCAGCGTAGGTCGCGACGGGTGGACCTCTTCACCGATCAGGCGTCGGAAGTTGTCTTCGAACAACTTGGCCGTGTCGGCTGAGATGTTGTGAGACGAAACCACCGGATGCGACGCAAATTCGGGCAGGTAGAGTATCGCCCGGTCACCATGGGACCGATCGAGCAAGACACGGAACACATCTTCGATGTGACCGTCCCGCAGGTCGGACAGTTCATCTCCGGTCAGAAAATTCCCGAACACCTTGTAGGTGTTCTGCTCGGAGATCGATACGGCAACCGCCTGGTCAGCCAGAGAACGAATGAACTGCTCAACCGCACGGACGCGACCGGAATCATCGAGGGCTGCGAAAATTCGCTCCGCCCGTGAGAGTTTGCGGAAACCGCGAGCCAGTTCGCCTTGCTGACACAAAACAACACCGAAACGGTAATCGGTCTCGGCGAGCCAGTAATCGACATCAAGACGGCGGAAGATGCGGCCGGCCTCATCGAACCACGAACGAGCTCGAGCAAAATCGTCGACAGCCGGTCGACTCGCCAGTTCTGCGGCGACAAGGAGCGTGCGAGCCAGATCATAGGGTTCGCCAATGTCGCGACAGAGCGCAATCGCGTCGGTGATATGCTCAACAGCCGAATCATCGTCACCGTGAGCGGCAAAGATACGGGCAATCGTTCGCATCGCGAGGGCAGCTTCAATTCGCTCGCCGAGCTGCTGTGCCAGGTCGAGCGCCTTCTGCGCATGCTTCATCGCATCATCGAGATTGTCGAGTTCCCACTCGACTTCCGCCAGTCGTCGCGACGCCTGGGAGACGAGCGCCGAATCAGGTGCGATCAGGCGCCCCTGATGATACGCCTCGCTGAGATGCGCTTTGGCTCGAAACAGATCAGATCGTTCGAGCGCTAACTCGCCCCGATACTCGAGGAGAATGACCTGCTCGCGTTTGAGCGAAAGGTCACGGATTAACCGCTCGGCCTTCTGCCAAACCTTTTCGGCTTTGCCGAACTCCCGCTGGCGAAGGGCCAGATACCCAATTGATAGCAAGTTGATCGCCTGAGAGGAGCGCTTGTCGTTGGCTGTTTGGTAGTCGAGCGCAAATTTCAGATCACGTGCGGCTTCGTCCCATTTACCCGTAAGAATCTTCACGCGACCAGCGTTACCGGTCAGCTGAGCCAGCTTTTCCTCGTTTTCGTCGGCGAGTGTCACCGCATCGGCCAGGAATCGTTCGGCTGCCGGGTAGTCAGATCGGGTGAAGCTGCATCGCGCCTGCAAGTTGAACGCATTGATCTGGCCGTCGATATCGCCAGCCCGTCGATATGCCGAGAGGGCATCGCGCGCTTTCATCTCGGCCTGCCGGAGGTCGCCAACCGCGTAGTACGCCTTGGACAGAACAACCAGCGACCGGGCATAGAGCACATTGTGCGAGGAATTGGCGAGCGCACGGACCCCGGCGAGGCCATGTTTGATAGCCGTCCGGTAATCGGTTTCATGCAGTCCCAAGTCCCCTTGGATGATATGGAACAGGCCTTTGTCGGCAGGATTGACGAACTCATCGGCTGAGAGCTCGCTTAACGATGCTTTCAGGTCATCAATCCGGCGGTCGACCCAGGCAGCCAATGCCGCGGAAAGCCGGGCATCGGTCGTTTGCGTCGGTGAGGTGTCGTGCATCAGTTCAGATCGTCCTTACTGATCCGGCCGGGCAGTACGGCGGATCGAGTCACAAGAATTCTCGTTCGGCGCGGTCACTAGAGCGCAACGCTCGAAATGGTGAACCAGAGCGATAACCAGCGGAAGTAATCGCTCACGACGGGAACTGGTGCGACGGGATTTCGTGGCTGGAGGTCGACCTGGAGCGTATCGACAATGACCGAATCACCGGGATCGCGGTGCTCGTCATCCCAATCGATAAAGGTATCGGTTGCAATTCGCTGATCGACATCCCACGGATGCTCACCGGTTACTCCGGTGGGGGCCACGGCCACGATAATCAGGCCAAGTAACCCCAATAGCCACAGAGTATCTCTGCGCATGCTTCTGCTCCTACGAAACTATATGATGAAACGTTATCTTCGAAGTGCTTGCGTTGATGCTAGCAAGGCGAACACATGGTAGCTGCGGCCTACGAAACCCGTATTGGCTGGGTATATCAACGCAGAATCTGTTTTAGTATACCCGGTACTTGGGAAACGGTCAAGGTAATAACAGGTTCCCGTGTCGCCGCAGGATCTGCGTCACCCACCTGCCGAGCTGTCGCTACTGCTGTCCCGGTCGCGGTTACGTCGGTGCACCTCAACCCGCTTGATCCGCTGCCCCTCCACACTGATGACCGTGAACCGAAGTGAGCGCCAGCGTACCTTCATACCTTCCCGCGGAACGGAACCGACCAAATGGTAAATGAGTCCACCCACTGTGTCATAGTCGCCTGTCTCGAAATCGGTGTGGATGTACTCCTGCAATTCCTCGACTAAAAGACCAGCATCGACCGAAAAGCCACCATCCGGGAGCGGCTTGAAGTCCGCCTCTTCGATATCGTGCTCATCCTGGATCTCGCCCACGATCTCCTCGAGGATATCCTCAAGTGTCACCAGCCCGGCAACACCTCCGTATTCGTCGACGACAATCGCGAGATGTACCTGCTCCGTTCGAAAATCCCGGAGCAGGTCAGAAATCGGTTTTGACTCTGGTGTGAAGAATGCCGGTCGAACATGAGCGGCGAGATCAAGATCGCCGGTAGGCAATGACTCAAGCTTGAGAAAATCTTTCACATAAAGAACGCCAATGATCGTATCGATATCGTTGTCGTACACCGGAAATCGGGAGTGCCCCGTACCGGTTAGCACTTCCCGGATGGCGTAGGTAGAGGTCATTCGCGGCAGGCCGTGGATATCGATGCGCGGCACCATGATTTCGCGAGCAACGGTCTGGCTAAGCTGGACGATCGATCCGATCATCTGACGCTCCTGCGCCTCAAGCAGCTCGGTGTCAGCACCGGCCTGTTCCATAACCGTTGCGAGCGCCCGTTCGATCAGGTCTTCTCGATCCTCATCCCGGTCTTCCTCCCGAGGTTCCCGACGCGCGAGGCCGGCACGATACAATTGAACAAACGGAAACGTGAGAAACGAGACGACGGCAATGAGCCAGAGGAAGTGGGGGAGTTGATCCTCGAGCAGTTTACGCGACGTCCGCCGGGGAAGGAGCTCGACAGCCAGGAGGTGAACCAGCCAAACGCCGAGCAGCGCCAGCACATAGACGACCCATCCCCCACGTTCAGTCGTACCCACGACATCATGGACTGAGGTTAACGTCAGGACTGTCACCACCAGCAGAACGAGTGAACGCCAGACGGCAAGGGTCTGCAGTGGCTGACGCGAATCATCAACAATGCGCAGCAACCAGCGCCGTCGCCACCCACCGACCGAGGCATAACGACCGGAGAGATCCTCCGTATCGATGTACACCACCAGCGCGTACGCGGCCACCACGTATTCCACGGCAAAGAGCACGAAGGAAATGAGCAGTGTCAGCACTATCACCACGTGACATCTCGTTCAGCGATAAATGGCCGTAAGTAGCGCTGCTCGGCGACCCGCATCCGTTGCGCATCACTGTCGACAACATGGTCATAACCAAGCAGATGCAGACACCCGTGACACGCCAGCCTCAAGTACTCCTGGGAGAGCGTCGCCTCATACGTAACCGCCTGGCGAGCGGCAGTCTCGACCGAGATATAGATCTCGCCTAAAAAACCATCGTCATCGAACGGGAACGAGAGAACGTCGGTGGGTCGATCGTTGTCCCGCCAACGGGCATTGAGCTGTCTCAGGAGATTATCCGAGCCAAAAATCAAGCTCGCCCGGTCACCTGGCCGCAGCTTTTCGCCTCGACCGATTGCTCGGGCCAGGGACTGCAATCGCTGGCGAGGAACGCGAGTAGCAGTCGCTTTGGTGATCGCGAATTCCATATCAGTCGGGCTGAACACCGGCCGGATAGCGAACGCGATGGTGAAACGCGGCAATGAGAATTTGAGCAAACGCGCTCTTGATCAGAGCCAGATCGGCCAGCGTCAACGGACACTCGGACAGCTCTCCGGACTGAAAGCGATCGTTGATAATCCGCTGGATGAGCGAGTCGACACGTGCCGGCTTGGGATCGTCGAGCGTACGACTTGAGGCCTCAACCGCATCGGCAAGCATCGAGATTCCTGTTTCGCGGGTCTGTGGTTTGGGGCCCGGGTAACGGAATTTCATCTCGTCGACATCATCGTCACCCTGCTCCTGCGCCTTACTGTAGAAGTAGCTCATGACCATCGTACCATGGTGCTCTTCAATGAAATCAAGCACCGCATCCGGCAGGTCTGCATCCTCACCGAGAGCTCGACCTTTTTTAACATGCGACGCCAGGATCATCGCCGACATCGTTGGAGAGATGTTCTCATGCCGTGATTTGACACCAAGTTGATTTTCCACGAAATACTCGGGTATCTCGATCTTCCCGATATCATGATAGTACGCACCCACCCGGGCCAGTAGCGGATTACCCCCAATCGCCTTGGCAGCCGCCTCACAGAGATTGCCAACCATAATGGAGTGGTGGTACGTCCCGGGCGCCTCGAGAGCTAATCGTTTGAGCAACGGTCGATTAAGGTCGGACAGCTCCAGGAGACGAATATCGGTCGTGAACCCGAACAGAGACTCGAAGAACGGCAGAAGGAAGGTAATGACAGCGACGGTAATCGTGCCCATGATCAGCCCGATCAACAGGTCTTCGAGGACCTCATGTTGCTCGGTCATCAGAAGTTGTTCGAGGACCAGCGCGACCAGGAAATAGGCGAGGACCACAACGAGCCAGATACGATAGAAATGTGACCGCTGCTGAACATGGCGCGAGACGAACGCTCCGGTTATCCCAACAATAACGGTGAGCAGCACCGCCGGGAACGCGAATTTCTGTGTGACGCCAACAAGCATCGCCAACCCCAACGTTGCCAGAATCGAGACTTCGCTGTCGAACAGGACCGCGACCATGATTGGTAAAATGGCGACTGGGAGCGCGTACAACGAGGTCACGCTGTACTGGTCGGACGCAAGCTCGGCCAGCCACAACGCTGCGAACTGGACGCCAAAGAGCAGCATGAGTCCGAACAACTTCTGATGCGAATAATAGATATCACGGCGGAACGTCTTCAGAAAGATGAACAGTCCGGCCAACACAACCAACACGAGCGCAAGGCGAGACACCGCCGGCAGGATCGGTTGCAGAAAACTCTCACTCGAATCAAGTGCCGACTGCTGACGAACCATCTCGCGAAGAATGCGTTCCTGGCGTTCAGTGACCCGTTGGCGAGCTGAAACGATGACGTCTCCCGGGAATAGAACTTCGGAGACCTCGGACAGCCGTGTGATCGCTTCGTCGACTCGCCGCTCGTGTTCCGCCATGTTCACCCGCAAGTTCGGCTGGACAAATGATCGTCCAATGAAATAGTAGGCATCGACCGAAAAGCGAAGTGAGTCGCCACGCTGGTTCAAAATGGACAGGAGCTTGGCGGTCGCTACCGGCATATCAATCAACTCATCTCGATTGACGACCGACTCCGTCTCCCCCGCCCGAATGACGAATGTCTGAAACTCTCGACTCGTCGGCAGGTCGCTTCGTGAACGCAGGACTCCCGGAGAGTAGAGTTCCTCGACAAAGACCTGCCCGATACGGGTTACCATCAAAGAGAGATCAATATCGGAGGTAAAAGCATCGGCAATCGCGTTGGTCGAAAGCATCGGGAACCGTCGCTCAATCTGCTGAATCCAGATACTGTCAGCAATAACACGAGCGGCGGCGGTATCGACGGCGACCTGGGTTCGGATCGAATCAACAAGAGTGGCAAAACGACGCATTGTGGAAAGGGAGCGCGGAAGAATCGTTGAGTCGTAATCGATGACGAACGGAATCGACGCGCGAATGTTCTCGCGTTCCCGTTCCAGTTCTCGCGCCGACTTCTGCACCTCGATGCGGAACGGAGCAATAACGTCCTCGCGCGCGAGTTCGCCTTCGCGGGGAATGTCGAGCGGTTCAAAAAGTGTGTCGCCCGAATAGAGGAGACCGATCCCGGCTCCAGTGATGACGAGGAGCGCGATGCGAATCGCGGTATGCCGTCGACCAATGGCGGCACGTTGCCGGGTCGCGGTCTGGATTTTGAGCAGTCGCTTGAGGCGACGCTGTAGGCGAATGAGCGCGCGGAACACTATTACCGCCCTAGGGTCCGATTAGTGACGTTGACCCGGACCGTCGTGGCGCTCGTACGCTTTGATGATCTCCTGAACCAAACGGTGACGTACAACATCCTTTTCCGTCAGCTTGAGAAATGCGATTCCCGAAACTCCCTTGAGCACCTGTTGGACACGAATCAAACCGGAACTCCCCTTCTGCGGCAGATCAATCTGGGTTACATCCCCCGTGATTACGGCTTTTGATTTCTCCCCGATCCGTGTCAGGAACATCTTCATCTGAGCGTTGGTCGTGTTCTGTGCTTCATCGAGAACGACGAACGCCTCATTGAGCGTCCGACCGCGCATGAAAGCGAGAGGGGCAATTTCGATGACACCGAGATCGAGCAAACTTCGCATCTTCTCCTGCGGGAGCATGTCGTAGAGAGCATCGTAAACCGGGCGCAGGTAGGGATCAACTTTGGCGCGGATATCACCGGGCAGAAAGCCGAGAGACTCCCCTGCCTCAACAGCCGGTCGAGTGAAGACGATCCGATTGACACGTTTGGCACGCAGCTCGGCGACGGCCATCGCTACGGCCAGGTACGTCTTACCGGTGCCTGCCGGACCGATTGCGAACACAATGTCATGGCGATCGACAGCTTCCAGATATCGGGCCTGTCCGACGGTCTTCGCCTTGATGACTTTCTTGAGGGACGAGCTGAGCAGGTTCTCGGTCGATAGTTCTGCCGCCGGACCGATACCGTTCTCGCGAATCATGGAAATGGCGTAACTGACATACTGCTCGGTCAGAAACTCGCCGTGGTGAATACGCTTAACCAGGTCATGCAGGAGACGCTCCACGAGCATGGCATCTTCGCCTGGCCCCTCGATCACGAAGGTATCGCCGCGAGCGATGATTCGACTCTCGAAACGAGATTCAATCAGGCGCAGCCACTGGTCGTTCTGACCTCGCAGTAAGCGCTGATCGATGTCAGCTACGGAAAACGTACGCGTTGGAGTTGACGCCGACTCAGGAGCCATAGCTGCTACGACGACTCGTCGATGGTGACTCGTAACCCGAGTTCATCGAGTTGGTTCGATTCGAGTTCGGACGGGGCGTTGTCCATCAGTGAGGTCGCCTGCGCAGTCTTGGGAAACGCGATAACATCGCGAATCGATTCGGCACCAGCGAGGATCGTCACCAGACGATCGAGTCCGAGAGCAATGCCAGCGTGGGGCGGGGCACCGTACTCAAGCGCCCGCAGAAGGAACCCAAACATGCGATCAGCGCGGTCCGAACCGATGCCAAGAATCGCGAGAACCTTCTCCTGAAGCTCTCGTCGATTGATGCGTTGACCACCAGAGCCGATCTCGGACCCATTGATGACCAGGTCGTACTGAAGCGCACGAATCTGACGCCAGGGATGATTTGCGTCGGTTGGCGGAATATCGGTCGATTGACCGTCATCTAACAAAGACAAATCCTCATAGTAGGGATGGGACACGATGTTATGCATCGCCTGCCAGGTTCCACTTTCGCCATCGTAGTCAAGGAGAGGGAAGCTTGTCACCCACAAACATTCATGCCGATTCGTATCAATCAACGATAGTTCGCGACCGAAGTGAAGGCGCAGCTGGCCAAGGGTGCTCTCACAATTCCAAGACTTGTCGGCAACGATGAAGAGGCCAGCCCCTTCCGGAACCGCCGCCCGATCGAGGAACTGACGGACAAGATCATCGCCAAGGAACTTGGCAATAGGTGATTTAATCGTCTCCCCGCGCAGTATATAGGCAAGCCCACGGGCACCGAAATCTTTGCTGAGCGTAGTTAGCTCGTCAATCTGCTTTCGTGAGTAGCTTGCTGCCCCCGGAACAACGATTCCCTTAACGACGCCGCCACCGCCAACGGTATCGGCAAAGACGGCAAACTCGCAGTTGGTAACCAGGTCCGAGAGATCAACGATCTCCATACCGAAGCGCCGGTCGGGCTTATCGATTCCGTAGCGGTTCATGGCCTCGGCGTAGTCGAGACGCAGAAACGGTACTGGGAGCTCGACGTCGAGCAATTCGCGAAAGATCCGCGCAATCATCCCCTCGATAACAGTCCACACGTCTTCGGGAGTCGCGAACGACATCTCCAAGTCGATCTGAGTATGCTCTGGCTGGCGGTCAGCGCGGAGGTCTTCGTCACGGAGACACCGCGCGAGCTGGAAGTAACGGTCGAAACCGGAAACCATGAGAATCTGCTTGAGCAGTTGCGGCGATTGGGGCAACGCATAGAACTTACCGCGATTAACACGACTCGGAACAACGTAGTCACGCGCCCCCTCGGGCGTCGAGCGCATGAGTAGTGGTGTCTCTATCTCGTAGAAGCCGGCATCATGAAGATGATTTCGGACCAGCATCGTTGTCTCGTGACGAAGACGGATCGCTTCCTGAAGCGGTCGGCGACGAAGATCAAGGTAGCGATACTCAAGTCGAAGTGCCTCGTTCGCCTTGCAGCGATCCTCAATCTCAAACGGTGGCGTCTTGGCCTCGCTGAGGACATGAAACTCCTGAGCAACAACCTCAACATCGCCGGTAGCGAGACGCTCATTGTGTGTCCCCTCGGGACGGCGACGAACCGTTCCGATAACCGCGACGACCCATTCGGAACGGGCGCGCTCGGCATCGGTGAGCATCTGCGGATCGAACGTCTGCGGGTCGATCATCACCTGGGTTACACCGTAGCGATCGCGCAGATCGAGAAACAGCAGACCGCCGAGATTGCGATAGGCCTGCACCCAGCCGTTGAGCCGGATCGTTTGGCCGTCATGCTCGGCGCGTAACTCGCCACAGGTATGTGTTCGTTTCAGTTCCCCAAAGGGCGGCACATCTACCTCGTTAACCGTTTGTCGTATTGAGACTTATCGACCATTCGGCAGGTCAGTTGAGAATCGTTGTCGACCGGACGCGCATGCTGGGGCCGAATCTAGGCGGCCGGTGGGAAAGTGTCAAGCAGCCGTATCCGGTCACGCTTGCGATCTATTGTCAGGACCGATAGCTTGGCGGCGTGAATCTTGCCCGCTACATCACGGAAGATCTGATCCGCCTGGAGATGACCACCACCGTTGAGCCCTGGGACGAGACCGGTTCGGAAACGAAGTGGCGCCAGGAGGCAAAAGAGCTCGTCCTGGCGGAAATCGTCGACATTCTCGATGCCGGGGCGCGCATCGGCAATCCGTCCAAACTCCTGACCGACTACATCAACCGAGAGCGCAAGGCGACGACAGCCCTGGGGCGGGGAGTTGCGATTCCGCATATCCGCTCGATGCAGGCCAAAGAGTTTGTCATGGGGTTCTGTCGCTCCTTCACTGGCTATGAGTTTGATGCTCCCGACGATGAGCCGGTCCAGCTCTTCTTCTTCATGGCAGCCCCCCCCTACGACGACAAGCTGTACCTACAGGTATTCAAGGCGCTCTCTGTGCACTTCCATGACGCGACATTTCGCGATGATCTCTTCGCAGCCCAGTCGCCCGGCGAGATCATTCGTGCCCTGCGGGCACGAGACTAGTACCTCCGACGCACAATTCCTCTGCACATCACGCGACGATACGACGTCACTCTCACACACGCTTGTGCCGCCCGCTGTACACCCAAGAAAAGGGGAATTCCGGGTAGCCGTCATCGTCTCAAGGACTCCTTGTCCCTCTGGTACCCGTTACCAGAACAGGCCGTCTGCAGCGCAGCAGGCGGCTTGCTTGTTGCTGGCGTTTCAATCACACGGTTTGGAAGGGGTCAACGAGTCGATAGCGGTCAAGATCGGAGGGGAGGGGACGAATGCAGACACTCGCATTGACCGCAAGTGCCTGACGCTCAGTGGTGATAGCACGGTTGCCACCGCGGGCGCCAATGGCGAACTCACTGTCGAGTACGAGATCAACATGCCGGGCACGGCCATCAGAGCCAAACCGGAAGATCAGGCACCCGGTGCGTGCAACTGTAACGCTGCACGAGTAAAACCGCCGATACAATCCATCCGCAGTCGTGTCGTAGTCAGTGGGAAGACACCCTCCGGCCTGGAGACAATAGATGACGAATCCGGAGCAATCGAAGCCGGCAGGATCATCGCCACCCCAAACATATGGCGTATGGAGGAGTGACAGGGCCGTTCGAATTGTCCAGCGGCGAGATCGAGCGAGAGTGGTCACTCAGAGGAACGTGAGGGTACGCTTACCTCAGAATCGCTACCATTCTTGAGTTTCCGCTGGGCCAGGTAAACACCGAGAATAACCAACCCTCCTCCGACCACCACTAATAGACTGAACTCCTCACCCAGGAGCGGGACGGCGAGCAGCATTGTCGCAACCGGTTCCAGATAGATCCAGTAGCCCGTGTTGCTCGCGCCCAGGTGTCGGACCGCATATTGCCAAATCCATTGAGCAAACGTTCCCGGGATCGCTAGAAAAAGCAGCGCCACCCAGCTTTCCCAGGGCATAATGAAGACGGTCGACCAATCGGTAGTTGGGATGATCCACGCGAAGCAGACGATCAAGACCGGGATGAAAACAGCCACGGTCACGACGACCGGACGACGGTCGGCCACGATTCGGCGCACGACGATGGTGTAGACCGCCCAAGTGAATGCCGTCGTTAGAACCAGCCAGTCACCGGTTGAACTCAACCAATCGATAGATGCCAGGTCGCCGCGAGAAACAAGGAGGACCACTCCTACAATCGCCAGAGCACTTCCTGTGAGTTGTGCACTACCGATCCGTTCTTTGAGGAATAACCAGCCGAGAAGCATGATGGCCAGCGGTGTCGCTGCGATCAGCCACCCGGTGTTGGTCGCGGTCGTGGTTGTCATCCCGATGACTTGGATGATGAAGTGTGCGGCGAGGACCAGTCCACCCAGGAAGATTGGCATGAGATCGGATCGCTGCAGTCCGAGTGGCTGACGGCTGAACGGAATCGTAGCTGCCATCAACGGGATGCCGATGGCAAACCGGAACCCGATCAATTCTACCGGTGTCAGGTAGTCGAGACAGATTTTGTTGGCAACGAACGTCCACCCCCAAATGCAGACCGCAGCGAGGAGTAGGAGGCGCAGATACATGCCAGTGAGTAGTCGGTTCAACCGGAGACGGCAAGAAAATTGTCTCGGATCGATGAACGTGCCGCGGTAATTCACTGCTTGTCAACGCCCCAGCACAATCCGACATTGCGGCCGAACGGAGTCGTTGTACCACAAGGTGTAACCCGGAACAAGGAGTGTATTCCCCCGATGCGTATAACCATATGTGCCGCGCTGCTTGTAATGGCGTCGGCTGCCGCACTCGCCGACGATGCCGACACAACCGCTCGTGGCTGGCAGCTTTCCTCGAACCTCTCCCTTTCTCTCACCCAGGCTGCCTACTCGGACAGCTGGCAGGGTGGTGAGGTCGGATCGTTCAGCTGGACGTTCAACTCCAACACGTCGCTTGACCGCCAGCTGTCCGAAGTGATCGGCTGGAATAACACGTTCAAAATCAACTTCGGACAGACGTATCGTGAGGTCCGTCGCGACGACGGTACGTCGAGTTGGGATAAGCCACAGAAATCGACCGATCTGATCGACATTGAATCCGTTCTTGATTTCGATCTGCACGGATTCGTTGACCCGTATCTGGCTCTGCGAATTGAGTCGCGCTTCACTGACGAGTCCATTGAAGGGTTACGTCGATACTTCTCACCCACAGTGATAACGGAGTCGGGTGGTATTCTGCGTCATTTCATTAAGCAGAAAGACAAACTGGAGCTGACCAGTCGTCTCGGTTTCGCCATTCGCCAGCGACTCGTGGACGTACCCGAAATCGCAGCAATAACCGGTGACGACACGACGTATTCCGGAGCGTCGTCGTGGGAATCGAGCAACGATGGTGGTATTGAGTCAGTCACCGACTTCCTCGCCCAGATCAATGAACGACTGAAGTACACTTCGAAGCTGACACTCTTCCGGGCTCTCTTCTTCTCAGAATCGGACAGTGATCCGGACGACAATTGGAAACAGATTGACGTGAACTCGGAGCACATCCTGACCGCACAGGTGACAAGCATTATCCAGACGAGCTTCTACCTGCAGTTCATTTTCGATCGCGAACAAGATGCTCGAGTGCAGATCAAACAGACCCTTGGTCTGGGTATTGCCGTTACTCTGTAACCAAGACGCGACGATGACAATCCCCACAAACATGGAGACATAGGTATGGATTTAAACTGGCATGAGATTTGGGCCCGCGTGCAGGAACTTGCCGCACTCTACGGCCTCAAGATTCTTGGCGCACTACTCGTTCTGATTATCGGACGGTTCGTGGTCGGAATACTGATCGGCATTACGCGTCGAGTAATGAATCGATCGAACACCGACGCGACGTTAAGCAAGTTTCTTCTTGGTCTGATGCGCGGCCTCTTGATGGCGATGGTTATTATCGCCGCCGTCGGCACGCTCGGTATCGAAACAACGTCGTTCGTGGCCGTGCTTGGTGCCCTTGGTTTGGCGATCGGCTTCGCCCTGCAGGGTTCACTCGGAAACTTTGCCGCCGGCGTCATGCTGATCATTTTCCGCCCCTTCAAGGCGGGCGACTATGTCGAGGCCGGAGGCACGGCTGGATCCGTTGAAGAGATCTCGATCTTCAGTTCTCGCTTTAAGACGCCGGACAATAAGGAAGTCATCGTACCCAACGGGGCGATCTTCTCCGGGACGATCATCAACTACTCCGCGAAAGACACCCGTCGCGTTGACATGGTCTTTGGTATCGGCTACGGCGATGATATCAAGAAGGCGAAGCAGATTCTTGAGCGACTGCTGGCCGAGGATACGCGAATACTGAAAGATCCGGCTCCGCAGGTCGCGGTTCTGGAACTGGCCGACTCATCGGTGAACTTTGCGGTCCGACCGTGGGTCAACACCGCCGATTACTGGGGTGTCTACCTTGACATGCAGGAGAAGGTGAAGTTGACCTTCGATGCGGAGGGGATTTCGATTCCGTTCCCGCAGCAGGATGTTCATATGCACCAGGTTCCGGCAGCCTAACGCCAACGCTCAGCGTACGAAGCCACACTCGGCTGGACGGCTATTCTCCGCGGGGAGAGTTGCCCCAGCCGAGTTTTTTTGTGAGTACGCCGTAGAATGATACCTCGGGAAAAACAACAAAGCGGGCCGCCTGTTCGGCCGGGGCTACCGTTACGGTATCACCCGGTTCCATCGGTGCCGATACCTGACCATCGAGCGTCAGTGAAGCGACACGGTCAGGCGAGTTCATGCGCACGCTTAACTGGTCATCGGCTCCGAAGAGCATCGGTCGCATCGACAAAGCGAACGGTGAAATCGGAGCGACAAGCATCGCCGCCATCGTCGGCTTCACAATCGGACCGCCAACAGCCATGGAATAGGCGGTTGATCCCGTTGGCGTTGCGACGATCAGCCCGTCGCAGGTAACGGTCACAATCTCTTCGTCATTCACGGAGAGCGTTACCGAGATCACGCGATTGAGTTCACCATGATTGACAACGACGTCATTGAGGGCCAGCGCTGACTCAAGCTCACCATTACCGGATAGCCGTGCGGTCAGGAGCATCCTTGATTCGATGGCGTAGCTTCCGGCCGCCAACCGATCAAGAGCAGCCCGTAGTCCGCTCGAGGGCGTTTGCGTGAGGAATCCGAGGGAACCAAGATTGACACCAAACATCGGCGTGCCCGAGCCCCCGACTGCTCGCGCCGAGGCAAGCAGGGTACCATCGCCACCGAGTGTTATGAGCATATCGACATCGGGCGCGAGGTCGGCCAGTGGTCGACAGGAGTAGGAGTCCGGACAGAGATCCGAAAGGTTGTCGGCCAGAACCAGCGTGTGCTCGTGTTCGATTGCCCATTCGAGACACTGAGAAACGGCAGCCTGAGCATCGGGCCGTTTCAGATTTGCAGTCAGACCAAAGCGCATGATGTGACGACACGTAGTCGAAGTCGGGCTACGCCGAATCCGACTTAAACGTCAGGGAGCGGCCGCGATGGCGAAGGCGTTCCAGCCAGCCGCTCTCGCGCACCGAGCCGTTGGCGTGGAGAAAC
This sequence comes from Candidatus Zixiibacteriota bacterium, assembly GCA_028289585.1. Classification (GTDB taxonomy): domain Bacteria; phylum Zixibacteria; class MSB-5A5; order GN15; family FEB-12; genus JANQPI01. The sequence goes on along the minus strand of JANQPI010000029.1, from coordinate 22,566 downwards.
GTACCGATTTGCTCAACGATACCGTCTGCATCCAACTTCAACTCGGCCAGCAGTTCGCCGCGAGTACCGTGGGTTACGAATTGGTCGGAAATGCCAAGCGTCTTCAGTCGTCCTGAGTAGCCATGCTGCATTGCATAGGCAGCGATAGCCTGACCAAAGCCACCCCGAATTTGTCCTTCCTCGATCGTCACAATCGCTCGCGATTCGCGCAGAACGTCATCGAGCATTTCGAAATCGAACGGCTTCAGGAACCGCGCATTGACTACCGCGACCGGCTCTCCGGTTGCAGCTAACCGTTCGGCCGCGTGCAGAGCATGAGTCACCAAGGCGCCGGTGGCGAGGATCGTTGTTCGAGCCGGATCGGTCATCCGCTCCCATGTTCCCCACTGGATCGGGTGAAACGTGCTGTCAACGGGAGTCGGTGATGTATCCCGAGGGTAGCGCAAGGCGACGATGCCGTCGATATCGTTGGTCGCCGTCCAGTTGAGCATCGCGCGCAGTTCGTTGCCATCCTTAGGGGCTGCCAGCGTCAGATTGGGAACCGTTGAAAGATAGGCAATATCGAACACGCCGTGGTGCGTTGGTCCGTCGTTACCGACCACACCGGCACGGTCCATGCAGATGACGACCGGAAGATTCTGGATCGCCATGTCATGAATAACCTGATCGTACGCACGCTGCAGAAATGTCGAGTAGATTGTCACATACGGTTTGATGCCATTACACGCGAGCCCGGCACCGAAACAGGCGCCGTGCGCCTCGGCGATACCAACGTCGAAGAACCGATCGGGAAATTGCTCGCCGAACTCGACGAGTCCGGTGCCAGCGGCCATCGCGGCCGTAATCGCCACGATGTCATCATGCTTGCGACCAAGCTCAACCATGGCCTGTCCGAAAATCTTCGTATATGCCGGGTTGCCGGATGAGCCTGTGGCCATGACGCCGGTAACCTTGTCAAATTGTGACACACCATGATATTTGAACGCATCATGCTCGGCCGGCTCGTAGCCCTTCCCTTTAACCGTACCGATGTGCAGCATGACCGGGCCGGACGCGTGCTTTAAATCCGTCAGCATCTTCACAAGCTGCGGCAGGTCGTGACCGTCCATTGGACCGAAGTACTGGAAACCGAGCTTTTCGAAGAGCATACCGGGGGTCAGCAAGCCTTTGATCGAGTCTTCGACACGTCCTGCAAGGTCGCGCAGCGAGTCACCCACTTTGACTTTGCCGAGGAACTCCCAGATTTCCCCGCGCAGTTTGACGAGTTTTTCGTCGGCGAAGATGCTGGAGAGGTAGGTCGAGATCGACCCGACGTTCTTGGAAATCGACCAGGTGTTATCGTTGAGGATAACGAGCATGTCGGTGTCGATCGTACCGGTATTGTTCATCGCCTCAAAGGCGAGACCGCCCGTCATCGAACCGTCGCCGATAACCGCAACCACTTTGTGGTCTTCGCCTTGCAGATCGCGGGCGGTAGCAAACCCAAGTGCTGCTGAAATCGACGTCGAGGCGTGACCCGCACCGAACGTATCATATTCCGATTCGGTGCGTTTGCAGTAGCCAGCAATACCGCCATACTGACGGATGCCCGCCATTTCGTCGCGACGGCCGGTCAGCACTTTGTGCGGGTAGGCCTGATGCCCGACATCCCAGACGATCTTATCCGTTGGCGTGTCGAAAACGCGGTGCAGCGCGATCGCCAGCTCGACTGTCCCGAGGTTGCTCGCCAGGTGGCCGCCCGTTTCACAAACGGCACCGACAATCTGTTCGCGGACTTCGCTTGCCAGCTGGACGAGTTCGTCATCGGTGAGCGATTTGAGATCAGCGGGGCTGTTAATCGACGGTAGCAGTTTCTTGGCGGTATCGGTCATCGTTAGGATTCCCGTCGGGCGATAAAGTTAGCCAGCCAGATCAACTGGTTGTCGTCCTGCGGCCCAAAGACCGCCAACGCATCCGTGATCAGCCGGTGGGCATCCTCTTTCGCGGCAGCCATCCCGACAACACCGGGGTAGGTTGCCTTCGCATTTTTACTATCAGATCCAACAATCTTTCCCAACCGTTGTTCGTCACCCTCGATATCAAGGACATCATCAACGATCTGGAAGGCCAGGCCAACGTTTTCACCGTACCGGGTCAGGGCCGAAACTTGTGATTCGGGCGCCTTGGCAAGGATCGCACCAATGCGCACCGACGACCGGATCAGCGCCCCGGTCTTGCGGCGGTGAATCTGCTCAATATCGGCTCTGGTCAGCGATTCAACCCGCCCCTCAGCTTCGAGATCGCCGACCTGGCCGCCCAGCATGCCGTCGGAACCGATCGCGTCGGCGAGTTCGGTCACCGCAGCGGGTGAGCCGGTTGACGCCATGAGCCGAAACGCCAACACCTGGAGAGCATCGCCGGCGAGAACGGCGATCGCCTCGCCGAACTGCTTGTGGCAGGTCGGGCGGCCGCGACGGAGGTCGTCGTCGTCCATGCAGGGGAGGTCGTCGTGGATCAGGGAAAACGTGTGGACCATCTCGAGCGCCGCCATCGCCGGGTAGATCGTCCGATCGGCGTGCTCCATGGAGCCGTCGCAGTATTCATAGGCGGCGAGAGCAAGCATTGGCCGAAGGCGCTTCCCCCCCGCCATGACCGAATAGCGCATCGCAGCATGGAGGGTGGTCGGCTCGGTCGACTCTGATGGAAGGTACCGATCAAGCAAACGATCGGTCAGGTCGCGGGTGGTCGCGAGGCGGTCATGGCCGGTCAGCATGTCGACCGTCACGAGTTATCGGCCTCGTCGAGCGGGACCTCGGTGACAAAGTCGTTTTCTTTGGTGATTTGGACGATCGTCTTTTCGGCCTCGCTCAGTTTGGCGTCGCAGAAGCGGGCGATTTCGAGCCCCTCGGTGTAGAGCGCGATCGATTCATCGAGCCCGGCCTCCCCCGCTTCGAGCTGGTCGGTAATCTCCTCGAGACGCGCTACGGCATCCTCGTAGGTCTTATACGTCTTCTTCCGCGTCTTTGCTGACATGCACCGCGCCCAATCGCTTTTCAACCAGAACTCTCAGGGTGCCATCGGCGAGCATGGCATCCAACCGGGTGCCGGGCGGCACCGCCTCGGCCGATCGGACCGGCTCGCCGGTCTCGGGAATTCGGAGAACGGCGTAGCCGCGCTTCAGAATCGCCAGTGGCGAGAGCGTCTCCAGTCGACTGATCGCCAATGATAGCCGGGACCGCGCGGCTGCCCAATTACTTTTTCCCCCGGCGGCCAGGAGGCGAATCTGGGTGTCGAGGTGCTGGCGACGGTCGGCGATGAGCCGCTCGGGGCGGGCGAAAACGGGTCGGGAGCGGAGCGCCGCAAGGGTCGCCCGGGCATCGACCAGCCGTTCGCGCAGGGCGGCCGTTTGGACGGCGACCTGACCGCGGATCATGCCAGCGAACTCCGAGCGGGACCAGACGGTCAGTTCCGCCGCAGCCGACGGGGTCGGGGCGCGAAGATCGGCGGCGAGGTCGGCCAGCGTCGTGTCGACCTCGTGGCCAACCGCTGAGACGACCGGCAGCTCCGAGGCGACGATCGCCCGGACGACGGTCTCGGTGTTGAAGCACCACAGGTCCTCCAGTGATCCTCCCCCCCGGCCGGTGATAATCAGGTCGACGTTCTTCGCATCGGAGAAGTAGCGAATCCCTTCAGCGATTGTCCGCTCGGCACCGTCCCCCTGTACCTGCGCCGGATAGATGACGAGCTGCACGGCCGGGTTGCGGCGACGGGCGATTTGGATGATATCCCGAATCGCCGCCCCGGTCGGGGAAGTGACGACACCGATGCGGGTCGGGTACTCGGGGATCGGACGTTTGCGGGAGTCGTCGAAGAGTCCCTCGGCCGACAGCCGTTCGTACAGCTGGCGAAACGCCAGCTCGAGTTCGCCGACACCGACCGGGATCAGCTTGCGGACGTTGAGTTGGTACTGCCCGCCTTTCTCATAGACAGTGATATCCCCCTGGGCGATCAACTGCTGGCCGTTTTCCGGCTGAAACTTGAGGTACTGACCGACCGAACGCCACATGACACATTTGAGCACCGCGTTCGGGTCTTTGAGCGAGAAGTAATGATGTCCGGAGCGGTGGTGCAGGTAACCGGTTAGTTCGCCGGTGACCCAGACGGTACCGAACATCTCCTCAAGCTGCCCTTTGATGAGCTTGGTGATGGCAGTGACGGAGTATGGTTTAGCTTGGGTCGTGGGCATCCTAAACCTCAACAAGTTCCCTGAGTCGCTGCCGACGAGCCAACCCCTTATCGGGCTCAATCGAGCTAACATACGCGATCTTCCCAGAGACTGTCCTGAGTCTCGATGCCGTCAAGCGCACTCCGCGAAGCAGATCAAGTTCAGCTTCCATAAGGCTACGGTCAATGTCTCTGAGATACTCGGCACGAATTCGAAGACCGTTGTTAACAACCAGTCCCGTTACAGTCTGGACCTCGTCAGATTGTTGGTATGAACGCTTCTTGACGTTATGGGTAAACCCTTCCTGTTCTATGATTTGCAAGAGTATGGGCTCCGCTCTCTTCATGTCCTTTTCGTTACCCGAAACAGTGATGTCATCCACATAGATGCTTAGTCTAAGACGTCTGTGCTTGGTGAACGATTCAAGCCGCCTAGCTAATGGAGTTAAACACAATGCTGCTACAATACTGCTGGCGGGCGAACCTTGGGGCAGACACCCATCACAGCATACCAGTCCGGCCAGTAAATCTGCCACTCCTTGCGAGCAATGAAGCTGCTGTCGAAAGCACTTAATCACCATCGCTTCTCCGACAGACGGAAAGAAGTCGTTGATGTCATGACTTAGAACCACCTGCTTACTGGTATGTCGACCAGCATGTGTCTTGATACTTCTGCGAGCAATTCCCCCATGGAAACAGGGATGTATGGGCAGCGACTGAAGTGAGTCATTAAGCTTTCTAAGAACAGGCTTCAAAGATCTATTGGGAATCGATATTGTTCTTACCTTGCCTTTAATCTGCCGCAGTTTCTTTCGGTAGTAACGCTGTGAATTGGTAGACAATTCGATGATTCGTGATTCAGGTAGATTCAAAAAGTAACATAAATGCTCAACACTTCTTAGTTTCAACATAACTGATCACTTCTGGTCTTGATCTTCGCCACCCAGAACAATGCCCTTTACAAGATCTGCCAAAAACTCTCGGGCCTCTTTTGAGAATTCCGCTGCTCCCTTATCATCGAGAGATACTAAAACGCCAAGCGGTATCTCCAATTCTTGAGAGATGCGCTTCAGAACTGACATTCCGGGCTCTACCTTACCCGATTCTAGAGCTGAAAGATACGGCCTTGATACGTTCAATCGATCCGCCATTTCCGACTGCGTTAAACCTTGTGCATGCCTAAGCAGCCGAATGATGTACGATATTGTCATATGGGAAAAACTCCCGCTGTATGCAGTCAGAAGGGAAACAGATCTTCAACAATATCCGCAGAACAATAGCAAAGACTACAGTCCAAGAGACCAGCTGATCGCGAGAAATCTCTCGTGATTTAGCTCTCCGCAAAAGCGTTTCACAGCGCTTTTGGGCTTGTTCAAGACTTGCCAAGCCGTGGTGACTTTTGCTTTGCCGTTTTAAGGCAATCGCACGTCCAATCAGGTTTTTTACCTCGTGCACGTGCTCCTGAAACTCAAGCCACTCCAGCTCGTGCTTGTGCCGAAACTCAAAGTCTCCCATAAGGGAACCTCCTATCGAAAATGTGTTGTGGTTTAGTGAGAGCTTGACGCGCTCAAACTAGAACGCGCTCCCGATGACTGAGTTAACCAATCCAAAGTTGGTCAAAACTCGAATGTCTTATCCAAACTTGATTACCGAGAACAAAAAGAAAACAATAACTCATCGACTCGGCGCCACCCCAGGGCGGACGCGTCAAGGGGCAAGCCCTCGGCGGGGCATCCCGGCGCGGGAGCACACCTTGGATTCAACATTCACTCTCGCTACGTGAGAGCGGGGCCCAATGCCCCTCATTCGCTCGCAAAAGCGAGCGGGCACTAGCACCACAATCCACCACTAGCACGAGCCATTTAGTTGTGAAAGAGCAGGGTGACCTGACCGAGTTAAGATCATGTCACTGATTACGACACAGGGTAACACGATTATTTCTCAATGTCAATGGAAAGTAATAAAAATAATACAAAATGTAACTTCCTGAAAAGGGCGAAAGCTATGACAGGCAAGACAAACCGGGCGACACTATTCCAGAATTTGGTACGTAACTCGCGGAGAACGACTTACACGACTAACTACAGCTGCCCCGGGAAGATGGAGAAAGAGGCGCGGAGGGTGGCGCCGTTCGAATTGACCGCATCCTCCAAATCACCGTCCACAATCCCCTCCACCCGCGTATACCAGCCGAGCCGATACATCGCCTGAACAGTCAACGCGAACAACCTCACCGGGCGGATCTGAAAGCCACCCCCAACCCGGAACTCGCCGCCGATGAATTTGGCGTCCCGAAGGTTAACGAGGTCGGTGGAACCGTCGATCACTTTCATCCGGTTCGCCGCCAGACCAAGGGTCAGCAGCGGACGGAGCGCCACCCACGGTTTGCGATTGAGGAAGATCTGAACGTCGACCGCATACGAGCGGTAATCGATCGGAAACTCGACCCCGGCCCAGACACCATCGGACTTCGTCAGCTCGTACGTCAGCTCGATACCGGCCCGGCTCCCCTGCCAGCCAAATCCAAGCAGCCAACCCGTTTCGGTGTCGATATCGGGCATGATCTCGGCGGAGCCACCCCCGGCAATCGCCGACTCACCGTCGAAATCCCCGCCGAACTGCTTGGCGTGTCCGCCGCCGACAAAATAGAACGCACGGCTGATGCCGGCCTCGGCAGACATCGTCAGCATGCTGATAGCGAGAATGGCGATTAGGGTGATGGTGCGGTTCATGAGGACCCCCTCCTCAGTTCGGGTGATGAAGACCAGAGATAGGATAGTAGATGGTGGGGGCGGGGGCCAGCTTGATGAGCGGCGCAGCCGCTTCCCTGGGACTGACGCAGAAAGTGCACAGAGTGCGTCGCATCTCGACTCCGTCCCTCGAAGACTCGGGACTACGCTCGATGTGACGTGGGATGGGTGGGTCGCTGTTTTGTGCCCTGGCTACTCTTTAGGCCGTCTGAAGAACTCGCCTGGAAAGATCAGCAGGGTGACCTCAAGTGACGCCCCGTTGATATTGATGTCCTCGTCGACACAGTACGTTGTTACGCCCTCAACCTGAGTCATATCACCCACTCGATAGTTCAGGGTCACATTCATGGCAACCGTTGGGAGGGGCCGCATCTGGAGACCGTAGCCAATGCGAAACTGGTTCCCCCACCACCGTGTCTCGCGAGTTAGTCCGAACGCGCTCGATCCGCGCTCGACAGTTAGAGCAGTTGTCCCAAAGCCAGCGACTATGAACGTCCGTAGGCGGTGGCGCAACCGGTCGCCAAAAAAGTAACTGACATTGAACGTAGTGTTGAACAGGTCAGTCGATCGGGTGCCGTCCTGCCAGGCAGCATCGAGGGTAGAACCGTTGACAACGAACTCAAGGCCGACCTTTGTCATCTGCCAACCGATCCCTACCCGCAGCGCGGTCTGGTCATTGAGATCGGGCATGATGGTGGTTTGGAACTCCGTTTCGTAGACACGACTGCCGTCGAAGTCGTCCCCAAGCGAGTTCCAACTGACACCGCCGGTGATATAGACCTCGCGAAGGGCGGACGCTGAGACGTCGACTCCTGACCAGGTGATGATGAGCACGACGATGAACCAGAATGACTGCCGAAGATGCACGACGACTCTCCCGTTTCCCCCAGCCCTGATGACAAGATACTTCGGTGAGCCGCTTGCCGCCAGTGGCTGTCGCATCTCGACTGCGTCCCTCGAAAACTCGGGACTACGCTCGATGTGACGTGGGGTAAGTCCCACGCGAAGGGTGGAGTCGGTCGGGTGGCCCACCGTTTACGGTGGGGTCATACGGCAGACCGGGGGCCTGCCGCCCACCCGCTTTGCGGGGCTTCTAAGTTGGTTGGGAACAGACCCACAAAGTGGGTTACAGCGTAGCCTTGATCGTCTCGGCGAGCTTGGCGGTGATACCCGGAACGGCCGCAATCTCCTCGACCGACGCCACCTTGATCTTGCTGACCGAGCCGAACGCTTTCAGCAGCGCCGTGCGTTTTGCCGGACCGATACCAGGGATAGCGTCGAGCTCACTGGTAATCGTCCGTTTACTGCGGACCTTACGATTGTAGGTGATCGCGAACCGATGTGCTTCATCGCGCAACTGCTTGAGCAACGTCAGCCCGGGTGAACTCTTGCTGATCGACTGGGCATCAGATTGACCGGGCACGAAGATCTCCTCGAGACGTTTAGCGAGACCAATCACCGGCTGATCGGGAAAACCGAGCGAGGTCAGTTCTGACAACGCTGACGACAGCTGACCTTTGCCACCGTCGACAACCACGAGATCGGGCGGGTCACGCTCCTCGGTGCGGATGCGATAGAAATACCGGCCGATCACCTCGCGCATCATCTTGAAATCATCCTGTCCCGCCACCCCCTTGATCTTGAACTTGCGATACTCCGATTTCTTCGGTTTGCCGTTCTCGAAGACAACACACGCGCCGACGGCATCAGTCTCCCCTGTGTTCGAGATATCGAAACAGGCGATGCGCCTTGGTGCCATCGTAAGACCGAGATCAGCTTGCAGCGACGTGACCATTTTCGACGTTCGTTCGGTCGCGACCCGTTTCTGGATGAGCAGCTCGTCGAGCAGCATCCGAGCATTGGTGGCCGCCAGATCGACGACTTTGACTTTTTCCCCGCGCTGAGGACGGATGACGTCGATGGCACCACCTTTCATCTCCCGCAGCCACAGCTGCAACACTTCAAGCGATTCGAGGTCGCGTGGAATGAAGAGTTCCCGCGGGAGATTCGGCTGGTGGTTGTAGTACTGTGTCAGGAACGTTTCGACAATCGCCTCGTCGGAATCATCGACATCGGATTCGAGCTGGAAATCCTGACGACCAATCAGCGTCCCGTTGCGAATCTGCAGGACGACACAGACCGCAAGTTTTCCCTCGCGAGCCAGCGAGATAACGTCACGATCGATCTTCTCCTGGACTTCGGTCGACTGTTTTTGTGAAATCGACCGGAGACCGTCGATCTGCACTTTGTACCGACGGGCATCCTCAAACCGCATGTCCGCGGCTGCGGCCTGCATCTTAACTGTTAGTTGCTCAATCAACTCATCGACCTTGCCAGTGAGCGCCATCAAGACGCCCGTGACACCTTCGGCGTAGTCGTCCTGCGACTGTAAGTCCTCACATGGACCAGCGCAGCGCTTGATATGATAGTCGAGGCACACCTTGTGTGTCTTTCCTTCGGGAGCAGGTATCACAAGATTGCACGTTCGAATCTGGAAGACGCGGGTGAGCATTTGCAGTGTCTTTCGCATCTTGGTGACCGACGTATACGGCCCGAAATAGGTGTTACCGTCTTTTTCGAGCTTACGCACCACCAACACGCGCGGAAACGGTTCACTGGTTGTGACTTTCACATAAGGGAACTGTTTGTCGTCTTTCAGCCGGATGTTGTACCGCGGCTTGTGTTCCTTGACCAGGTTTGCTTCAAGAATGAGTGATTCGACCTCGTTGGCAGTACCGATCAGATCGAAGTCAACCGCTCGGCCGATCATGCGGAGGGTCTTCGGTTCGAGATTCCGTGATGATTGGAAGTACGACCGCACGCGGCTTCGGAGATTCTTCGCTTTGCCAATATAGAGTACACGACCGTCGGCATCCTTAAACAGGTAGATACCAGGTCCGGTGGGGAGCGTACGAAGGCGTTCGGAAAGATCGTCGGTCAGGCGCATCGTGCCCCTTTAAACGAAACGGCGCGTGATCGGTTCGCGAGGCTCAGCGATCGGTCGACGTACCGAGAATCCGGCGCGCACCGACATAACGACGGGACCAGTACCGCTCATCGAGACCGGAGATGATAACTCCCTGCGATGAACTGGCGTGGATGAACTCGTCTTCACCGACATAGATACCGACATGAGAAATCGTCCGACCATCGGTATTGAAGAAGACCAGATCACCGTAGCGCAATGCGGTCCGGTTGACACGAACGCCGGTTCGAGCCTGCTCCGCCGCAGTTCTTGGGAGTTGCCGGCGGTCATACTCGCGGTAAACATCGCGAACGAACTGCGAGCAGTCCAGGGCCCGGTCGGAACCCGATCGCCCGGAGTGGGGTCGCCCGAGATACGACTGCATAATTTCACCGAGACGCACATAGTCGGCCACGGCTCGTCCGTCATCAGGCTGTCCCCGCTGCGAGATGGTTCGTTGAGATTCTTTAGTGTACCGTGGGGCCGGTGTACACGCGGTTACCGCCACAGCTGTGAGTATGACCAGAAGAAGTGATAGTTTCATTACGCCAAGCGCGGGTAGATCATTCCGAAACGCGCCCGGAAGTATGCCCGCGAGGCGATGATGAGAACAACAACAATCACGAGATAGGGGGGATAGAACCACCCCGCCAGTAGCGTCAGGAACACAATCGGCAGTTTCGCCGCCGCCAAGACAAAGCGTGGATGGCGCACAAACAGACTGACAAGCGACATCAGTCCAGCGATGCCCGCAGAGATGGCAAGCTCAGAATAGCCCCGACGGGCCGCTATCCAAGTACCCAGCCCGAACAGAATGAGCGCTGCGATCTTGGTCGTGGTGGGTCCGAGCCAGACGGCGAACGTCTTCTTCCCCACCGCGCGATCGCCGTCGCTATCGGGGATCGTAGTCAGGAGGTACACACCACCGACAACCACAAAGAAATAGACCGGATTGTCCCACCCAACAAAGTACGAGTTGTGCTCGGTGATCTCCGGCATCACCGCAAATGACACGAGGGTGCCAAAGCCGTAGGCATTCGCAAGGAGCCCGAGAATCGGGCGATCTTTCAATCGAAGTGGCGGTGCCGAGTACAGGTACGACAGTACGAAGAGTTGTACGAAGATCCAGATGATCCAGAACGGGTACGGCACGCCCGGCACGACCGACGGATAGAGGATTCCGGCAGCGACGCCGAGCAAAGAACAGATAAGAAACGCGAGCGTCAGGTTCTGCGGTGAAAGATAGCCGCGCGAGAGCCAGCCGAGTTTGTCGTTGAGGCGATCCGATTTCTGATCGTACACCTGATTAAGATACATCGCACCGACAGCCAGCATCGTCAGACCAAACAACAGCAGAAGGTCACCCCATCCGAACGCCTTGGGTGCAACATTAGCAATCGGGCTGAGTTGTACTGTCAGCTCATGGTGATAGTGTAGCGATACCAGAAAGATGGACCAGACCGGCAGGAGAAGCAGCGGGCGAGCCGCGAAGATGTAATCGAGCAGTTTCATCGAGCTGTCAGTAGAAGATAGGCGTACATGACCGGCGCCGCAAAGAGAAGTGAGTCGAATCGGTCGAGGACACCCCCGTGCGCGGGAATAAGGACGGAGGAGTCTTTTATCCCTGCCGAGCGTTTCCACAACGATTCAACCAGATCGCCCAGTTGTCCAACGAGCGAAATGGCGAGGGTCGCGAAAATGACACCCGTCAGTTCCAATCCGGGCAGGCGCCAGGCAGTAATCGCCACACCGGCAGCCAGTCCCCCTATGAGTCCACCGATGAAGCCTACGAGCGTTTTCCGAGGCGAAACAACCGGCGCCAAGGGACGCTTGCCAAGCCAGGCGCCAATGCCCATGGCGGTGGTATCGGTAATCCACAACGTTGCTAACAACCAGAGAAGAAGATCTCCACCGGCGATATCCTGACCCGGAAAGCGTGTTGGGAAATCACTGATCAGCCAGACAAACGGATACAGCAGGCTGAGATAAGCGACTCCCCACGTCAGTCGCGTAAGGCGGGTAAAAACCATGTCCGCATTACCTACACGGCTCAACCCCGAAGCTAAGGCGGTGATAACGAAGAACAGAACCAGCGGACTGAACCAGTAGAGTCCAAAGGAGGCAGTCTGCAACCAGTCACCGAGAGGGGAGCCAAGAAAAACCTGCCGTGCCGACAGGAGGAGCGAAAGAATGACCGTCGCAAGGGCTGCACCGCCAAAGAGAGAAACAAGTCTCGTCTTCTCTGCGCTGAGGAATTCGAGTGTACCGACCAGGGCAAGCAGAAGGACGAATCCGAGCCACCAGAGTCCCCCCTCATAGGCGAGCCAGAGAATAGCCGGAATCGCGAGAACGGCGACGCCGATCCGTAGCGCAAGATTACGGCTCATCAAGACGAGATTCGACCAAAACGCCGTTCGCGCTGCTGGTAGTCGGCGATTGCCGCGAAGAGATCACGTTGCGAAAAATCGGGCCAATAAATGTCCGTAATATACAACTCGGTGTACGACGATTGCCAGAGGAGGAAATTGGAGAGTCGCTTCTCGCCGGACGTACGAATCAAGAGATCGGGATCCGGCACATCGGCGGTGTAAAGCCATTTCCCAAAGAGGGACTCATCGATGTCGCGCGGGTCGAGACGTCCGGCCCGGACCGCTTCGGCGATTCCCCGAACGGCATCGAGAATCTCGTTTCGCCCGCCGTAATTCAACGCCAGATGAACCATAAGGCCACTGTTGTTGCGGGTCTGACGAATCGCCTCGTTGATGGCGAGACGTTCAACACGAGGTAGTCCGGTCAGTCGACCAATGACATTCAGTTTGACGTCGTTGCGGTGAAGTTCATCGATTTCGTTGCGCGTCGTGCGCACGAGCAACGACATCAATGCGCTGACCTCGTCGGCCGGACGCTTCCAGTTCTCGACCGAAAACGTGTAGAGGGTCAGGTGTTTGACACCGATCTCGGCGCACCCACGTACGACACCTCGCACAGCCTCGACTCCGGCCTCGTGGCCGGCAGTTCGTGCCTGGCCGCGCTGAGCAGCCCAACGGCCGTTGCCGTCCATGATCACCGCCACGTGACAGGGGATACGCTCCGGGCGAGCGGTGATCGTTGCTTTCAAATCTGTATCGGTGAGCACACTCACGGCAAAAAAGTAGCGGGGGGCTTACGGCTTGGCAAGACTCGAATCGGCGTCGGCCCAAAGTCGGTGCCCCCGGAGGGAGACGTCCAATCGATAATTGATCGGAGCGATGCGATTGAAAATTGTCCCGACAATGACCAGGGAGTCGATCATGGTCAGCCCGTCAATCTGGCTAAACCAGAAGCGCTGGGAATAGCTCCGATGGCCTCGTCGTTGGTTGAAGTTAAGCAACAGCTCCCCCAGCGTATAGTGCTGACGATCGAGTAGCACAATCCCGATCGGTTCGGCGAGCGTATCACTCCGATTATCAAACCCGATTGCAAGCGGTCCTCCCCCGGTGTCATTGGGATAGAGTGTCAGTTCGTAATCCGATTGAAAGATGTCAGGAAACGAGAAATCGAGTCGTTCGGGATATTCAAATTCGCCAAGCACGGCGACCGAGGAATCGAGTCGACCACTACGGAAGTAGTAGTTGTAAATTAGCGTGTCGGTCGTCTCAATGCCGCCATCAGAGTCCAGCACTGAATGCAGGACAACGCCTGTCGCAACATAGTTCAGGGCCGTTTCGGTGGGCATCGTTTCGCGAAATGTATCCGCAGCCTGCTGCCAGTAGAATGAGATGACGCGCTCGTCGGCACGAACAGAAATCGCCAGGAATGAACCGAGGCCGATGACCAGCGGAACGAGAAAGCGGATATCATATCGGCGTGTTAGCATTGATGGTTATACGATCCGTATAAGTTACAGACGGCGCATACCACAGTAATGCGCGACTGGATTGAGGACTGGCCGGCTGCGAGGCCTTATCTTGACCACCGCGGTCACCCTATCTGGCATCACCCAACCCCGAGCCGGCCGTCTCACCAGTCCTCGATATGTCGAGAGGGGTGCGAGTCGCGTTCGCGACCAACCCGGGACAGCGGTCTAGTGACGGGGTCGCCGAAGTCGGCAGGGAAAGTCGGATTCGGGCGAATAGGTCGGCCGGAGCAAGGTTCGACCGACCTCTCCCGATCTAGACTTCCATCACCTCAGATTCCTTCGTCGAAACGAGCTCATCAATTTTTTTGACGTGTTTGTCGGTCGTCTCCTGAATGTCAATCAACGCATTGGATTCCTCATCCTCGCTGATGTCTTTGGCCTTCAGGAGCTTTTTCACCGAGTCATTCGCATCGCGACGCACATTGCGAACCGCCACTCGGCCTTCCTCGGCAATATGCTTGCAGTGACGGACCAGCTCTTTGCGTCGTTCCTCGTTCAATGCCGGAATGGCGACCCGAATCGTCGTACCATCGACCGACGGATTGAGCCCGAGATCAGCCTTCTGAATGCCCTTGACGATCTCGCCAACGGTCGACTTGTCGAACGCGGTAACGACGAGGAGACGCGCCTCGGGTGCACTAACGGTGGCAACCTGATTAAGCGGCATCAGTGTTCCGTAGGCTTCGACTTTGACCGTATCAAGCAGATGTGGTGACGCTTTGCCGGTACGAACCGCGGCAAGCTCCCGTTGGACCGCTTCAATTGACCGATCCATCTTGGATGCGGCTTCTTTGAGAATGGCATCAATCATGTGAGCCTCCTGCAACTAGCAGACATGTCTCCCGTGACTACGAAATGAGCGTGCCGACTTGATCCCCAAGCGCAATGCGTCGGAGAATACCGGGAGACTTGATATCGGCAACGCGGACCGGTATGCCGTTCTCCTTAAGTAGGGAGACGGCGGTCGAGTCCATTACGCGCAGCTCTTTGGTCAGAACATCCATATAGGACAAGGTCGGAAAGAAGGTGGCATCTGGGTTAGTAACCGGATCGTCTGAGTAGACGCCGTCGACCTTCGTCGCCTTGATCATCAACTGCGCGCCAACTTCCATCGCGCGTAGTGCCGCGGCAGTATCGGTAGAGAAATAAGGATTGCCGGTTCCGGCGGCAAAGATGACGAGACGGCCTTTTTCCATGTGCCGAACCGCCCGACGACGGATGTACGTTTCGGCAAATGCTTCGATGGCAACTGCGGACATAACGCGCGTATACACGCCCATCTGTTCGAGCGTATCCATCATGGCGAGGGAATTGATAACGGTCGCCAACATGCCCATGTTGTCGGCCGTTACTCGATCCATACCGCGCTCGGCGGCATTAAGACCTCGAAAGATGTTGCCGCCTCCAACCACGATGGCCAGTTCGACGCCAATCTCTTTGAGATCAACGACCTGGTGGCAGATCGCTTCAACCGTTGGAGTATGAATACCGAAGCCCTGCGTGCCCATGAGGGCTTCACCGGAGAGCTTCAGCAGAATCCTACGGACAGTGGGAGCGGGTGTACTGTCGGGGTCAGCGGTCACCGTCGTTGTAACCTTATTCGCCGAGCCGGAATCGAGCGAAGTTCTTGATGGCAATATCGCTTCCAACGGTACTTGCGGTTTCCCGCACGAAGTCGCCAACCGTCTTGTCGTTATCTTTGACGTACGGCTGCTCGAGCAGTACTGACTCCGAGAGAAACTTGTCGATCTTGCCCGATACGATCTTCTCGATCACCTGGGCTGGCTTGCCCTCGTTTTCGGCTTGCTTCTGATAGATCGCTCGCTCCGCGTCGACCAGCGTCTTGTCAACGTCGTCGCGGGTAATCGCTTTCGGTTCCGCGGCTGCAATGTGCATCGCCACATCTCGGGCAAATGTCTGTAAACTGTCGCTGTTTCCGACCGTCTCGACCGCCACCATCACACCAAGCTTGTCGCCGGGATGAATGTAGCTGGCCAGAGTGCCACCGTTTTCGAGTGCAACGGGCTGAAAGCGTTTGAGACGAATGTTCTCACCGAGCGTCGCAATCGTTTCCTTAATGAAATCGTCGACTGTCTTACCGCTCTCACCGCTATACGGTTGCGTGAGCATCTCGTCGACCGTACCCGGGTGCGCTAATGCGACGTGGGCCGCAAGCTGCTGAGCAAACGCCTTGAACTTGTCGGTTCGGGCAACGAAATCAGTCTCGCAGTTCACCTCAAGAATGACGCCACTCCGTCGATCGTCGGCCAGGTACGCCGTGATCACTCCCTCGGAAGCCTCACGACCCTCTTTCTTAGCCGCTTTGGCCATACCGCGCTCGCGCAAAACGGCGATCGCTTTATCGATATCGCCATCGGCTTCCTGGAGCGCTTTCTTGCTATCCATCATCCCCGCGCCAGTGCGGTCACGGAGTTCTTTTACCATCTGAGCTGTGACTGTCGCCATGATCGTTCGTTCGTACCTAGTTGGAGGTCGTGGACTCGTCATCCGGCATCGTGAAGGTCGAGAGATTCTGGTTCTGCTCCCGCTCCTCGCTGACCCGGTTCTCTATCTCTTCCTGATTGACACCAGCCTGGGCATCAATCGCCGCGTCGACAAGTTCTTTCATAATGAGCCGGATCGACTTGATCGCATCGTCGTTGGCCGCGATGGGGAAATCAATCTGATCCGGATCAGCATTCGTATCGAGAACACCAATAATCGGAATGCCCAGCTTGTTTGCTTCGGCGACAGCGATCTTTTCCTTGCGGGCATCGACGATCACCAGCAACCCGGGCAGGTAGTTCATCTCCTTGATGCCGGAAAGGACGCGCGTGAGCTTATTCGCTTCGTTCTCTTTGATCGCCCGTTCTTTCTTGGTGAACTTTTCAAGCGTGCCGTCCTCTTTCATCTGCTCAAACTCTTTGAGCTTCTTGATCGACTGACGAATCGTCTGAAAGTTGGTCATCATGCCGCCCAGCCAGCGTTCCACAACATAGTAGCCGTTGCAGCGGGGCGCCTGCTCGAGGATGACTTCGCGGGCCTGCTTTTTGGTGCCGACAAAGAGGATCGGGCGTCCGGCCTGGGCGACTTCGCGAATCTTCTTCTTGGCCTGTTCGAGGGCATTGATCGTTTTCTGGAGGTCAATAATGTAGATGCCGTTGCGGGCGGCGAAGATGAACGGCTTCATCTTCGGGTTCCACCGACGGGTCTGGTGACCGAAGTGGACGCCGGCCTCCAGAAATTCACGAAGCTTGGGGGTGATCATTGTTGTCCTATCTCAAATCGGTTAGCGACACCGGAGCTTCACCTTGACCGGCTCCCGAACGGGACCGACCGATCAATCCACTGCGGCTGGTTAATGCAAACCCGAATGCCGTCAACCAGCACTCGGGCTTTTGGTTCGTTTCTAGCGCTTCGAGTACTGGAAGCGCTTCCGAGCTTTCGGCTGACCGTACTTCTTCCGCTCGACTTCCCGGGCATCCCGGGTGAGGAAGCCGGCCTGTCGCATTTTCGGCAGATTCTCCGGCGACAGTTTGACCAGCGCTCGCGCCACGGCGAGTCGGATCGCTCCCGCCTGGCCGGCGAGACCGCCGCCGCGAGCCCGAGCGGAAACATCGTAGCGTCCCATGATCTCAGCCGTCTCCAGCGGAGAGGTCACGAGGTTCACCAACGTTTCCCGGCCCAGATAGGTGGTCAGGTTCTTGCCGTTAATGGTCATCTGCCCCGTTCCAGGGCGCACAACGACGCGGGCCGAAGCCTCTTTTCGTCGTCCTGTGGCAGCGTAGCTGTCAGTAGCCATGATATCCTTGAGTTATCCTATTCCTTACCCGCTACAGCGAGCTCTTGAGGCTTCTGAGCCGAATGTGGGTGCTCAGCCCCGGCGTACACATGCAGCTTCTTCAGCATTTTGCGACCCAAGCGGTTTTTCGGAAGCATCTTCCGGACCGCCAAGGTGAACGCGCGCTCAGGGTTGCGAGAGATCTGATCGCCCAGCGAGATTGACCGAAGGCCACCGGGATACCCGGTGTATCGATACCGGAAGGTCTGGCGCAGTTTGTTGCCGGTCACGCGCACATTCGAGGCATTGATACAGATGACATGGTCACCCGTGTCGAGGTGCGGTGTGAACGTCGGCTTATGCTTACCCCGAAGGATCGTGGCCACCTGGACCGCCGCTCGCCCCATAATAGCATCGTTGAGGTCAATAACGACCCAGTCACGGTTGTTCGGATCAACCTTTGGTACAAACGTCTTCATCCGTCTTCTTTCTCATCAGCGGGCAGGGCTCCGCCCGGCAAAAGACCGTTAGTATAGGCGGCTGTTGGCGATTGTCAAGACGGGAGAGGGCTTTTCTGAGACAGCCTATCCTACCGTCCCGGAGCCGGATAGGCAACGAGACGAGGCCGATTTCCCGAACCCGGATCGGTGATGATGACCCAGCTGTCCTGACCATGAACACGGGCCACGGCCAGGCCTTCAGCCAAACCGTACCAGGGCAGATCGGAGTCCGGACCGACCGCTGGATCGTCGATATCAACCCCATAATACGGATAGATTTCATCGAGCTTCCAGCCGGACGCGGCAACACTGTCGAGACGGAGTGTCACAATACTGCGGCCAAGCCGATTCAGAAGGAGCACGCGGTCGAGCACCGGATCGTAGGCGAGACCGGCAAGTGAAACCTGATGGAGGCGAAAGAGCTCGGGCGGACTGAGTTGATCGCCATACTGCGCATCGACCAGCGCACTGTAGCGTGACGAGAGCGTTTTCTCGTCGACGGTCGCACGACGCGTGGTGTCGGTCCGATCGACAAACAGAAGCCCGACCGGTTCTCGTTCCCAGCTGACTACCCACGCGTCGCGACCCGGGTGATAGGTGAATCCTTCCATGAACGTATTGCGGCCTCCCGCCACAGGCGGTGAGGCAAGCAGGGCGCCGCTTGAGAGCACCGTACAGGTGACAGGATCGATACAGAAAGCCGTCAACTGACCATTACTCCACACGTTCTCCGTTGATATCTGGAGCACGCGTCCGAGACGCTCGTCTGGCACGAACTCGATTCCCTCGAGGTCCGGCCAGTGGGGTAGGTCGGGGATCGTGTCTTGTCGCAGGATACGTATCGAATCGGAGTCCAAAGCGAACACGACCAGGTTGGGTTCCCCCTTATCGGGAGTCGTGTAGAAGGCCCCAGTCGCCGAGTCCCAGGTGAGCGACGATGTCTCCCGGATCAACGGGAAATCGACACTGACCAGGGCAGCGTGAGTGCTTCCGTCCGGATGAAGGAAGTGGGCCTCTCCTCCAGCAGATGGATTCTCCGCCGCCACGCACGCGAGAAGCAGAGACGGTACCAATCCGAATCCGCAGCGGAGACTATCTCGCAATCGGTTCATTGATAGCCCGGCGGCCGGCTCTGTTTGAGTTGGAGCTTGAAGCGCTCGTCGTAGCGGCCGTTGGCAGAACACGTGCCGCATGATGCCATCCGAAACCGACGCTGTCGCGGATACTCCTGTCGACAGCCCGGGCACTCATACAGGTACCGAGGCGGTCGCCTCAGGCTGGGATGACATTTGGCGCGAAGAGTCGACCCAACACGCTTTAGTTCGCGTTTGAAGTCAGCGTTATGTGTTGGGTTGAAAATGTGAATCATCTCGTGCTTGAGGGTGTCATCAACATCTTCGGGAAAGATCTCGTGGTACTTGCGACCGATCCGGATTAACCGCTCCGACGGTGAGTATGACCCGGCAGCCAACATGCGGTTGGAATACTCAATGCGCACCATCGGCAGTCGGCCATCCCAGAAGCAATGATTGAAGCGTCGAAACCGCGAGTAGAGTTCGGCGACGGTCGGCAGCACTGTTGGTATCGCCTCGTGATGCGGCGACACACTCGGCGAACAATTAGACACCTCGGGCGGAGGGCTTAGCTGGCTACCAGGCAAAGATGGACACCGATTGAGGTGCTCCGGTTGGAGCAACTCCAACGCGAGTGACAGCTGAGGCGAGACGTGAGCGCGACTATCCATCGGCGGTCAGATGCAGGGAGCGCGGCGCCCGAGCAATTAGTTTTTGCGACCGCCGGGCCGTATCCCCTGTTCTGTTACGAAGGCGGTAATTAATGAACCGGGAGTCACGTCAAACGCGGGCGCGTAAACGTCGGTCTCAGACGGCGCGGTTCTGGCTCCGAATCCCTCCGTGATCTCGGAGGCGGCACGCTCCTCGATCGGAATACCGGATCCGTCGGCCAGCCGCTCATCGAAGGTCGACGACGGTGCGGCAACATAGAATGGAACCTGGTGGTGCGCGGCCAGGACAGCCAGGGCGTAAGTACCAATCTTGTTGGCCGTGTCACCATTTCGAGCAATGCGGTCAGCGCCCACGATGACGAGATCGACCCTGCCGGCCCCCATCAGCATCCCGGCTGTGCTGTCGGTGATCAAGCGGGCGGGAATACCCAACACCTTCAGTTCCCACATCGTCAATCGAGCACCCTGCAAGAGCGGTCGTGTTTCGTCGGCATAAACCATTGCGACACGACCATCGTGATGAGCCGTTACGATGACCCCGAGGGCAGTCCCAATACCACCAGTGGCCAGCGCTCCCGTGTTGCAATGGGTGAGGATACGGGCCTTCCCGGGAATGAGTTCACAGCCATGGCGGCCAATCGCCGAACACATCTGACGGTCTTCATCGTGGATTGCCTCGGCCTCCTGCCATAATCGGTCGACGATGTCCTGAGCGTTCGATTGGACGGTACCGAGACATCGGTCGACAGCCCAAGCAAGATTGACCGCCGTTGGTCGGGCCGCCTTAAGGCGATCTGCGATGACGGTTAGCTTCTTAAGCGACGGAGCAGGAGATAACTCTGCTGCCTGAGCAAGGCCATAGGCGGCCGCGATGCCAATCGCGGGGGCCCCACGCACGCGCAGCGTGCGGATCGCCTCGATGACAGCCTCGAGTGTCGCAAGTTCACGATACTCAAGTGTCGCGGGGAGCGCCGTTTGATCGACAATCTTGATGGTGGAGCCAACTCGTTCGATCGCCTGGAGCTCGGTCACGCCTGATACCTGCTTTCGTAGAGAAAACGTTTCACTTTGCGTGTCGATGTCTTCTCAAGCGGTTCATACTGGAGATCAAACGCGGCAAGACGCTTGTAATCAGCAAGCTGTTCGTTGATAGTGGCAAACACCGGTTCGAGTCGCTGTCGCAACGTAGCAATGTCAGGAAGATCGTTCTCGTTCAAATTCAGCACCTCTTGATCAGGCACAATGATTGCCACCGGCTCCTCCCCTGACTTTCCCTCGCGCGATCTCCCGACAACAACACATTCAGCAACTTCCTCCTGCATGAGGATGACCTCTTCCAGCTCCTCCGGGTAGATGTTCTTACCAGCAGCGGTTAGGATAACGTTTTTCGCCCGTCCCATGATCCAGAGATGACCGTCGCTGCCGATACGTCCGAGATCGCCGGTATGGAGCCGGCCGTCCCTAATGAGTTGGGCGGTAGCTTCGGGGTTGTTGCGATAGCCGGGAGTGATACTGGGACCGGAGACAGTGATCTCACCAATACCATCGGTGCCGGGCTCAACGATATCGACGTACAGATTCGGGAGTGGTGGCCCGACCGAACCAAAGCCGATGGAATCGAGACGATTGACCGAGATGACCGGGGAGCACTCAGTCATCCCGTAGCCCTGAAGAAAGTCGATCCCAATCATATTGAAAAACTCAGCAACCTGAGCGGGAATCGGCGCCCCGCCGGAAACGAACATCCGCACCGAGGCAAGGCCGGCTTTTTCTCGTACCGAACGAAAGAGTGTTTTGCTGATCTGTCGGTTCGCCCGCCAGGTAAGTCGCGACGTTTGATACAGCATCGCGAAGAGCGCTCGGCGAAGGGCGGGAGCCGAATCGAGTTTCCGACGAAACGCCTGGTACATCTTTTCATACAGCAGTGGAACCGCCGACATCACGGTGACACCATTGGAGCGGATATCTTCGAGCAGCTCGCGCGATTTCAGCGTTCGGGCATAAATCACCTGGGCCCCCGAGGTGAGCGGGACGAGGAATCCGGCCATCGCCTCGAACGTGTGATGCAACGGTAAAACGGAGAGAAAAATATCACTGTTTCTCACTTCCAAAGCGGGTCGGATGCCTTCGAGATTGGAGAGGAGATTGTCCGGCGTCAATTCAACACCCTTGGGAGCGCCCGTGGTACCGCTGGTGTAGATCAGAACCGCAATGGGTGCCGGCGAGGGGCGCGAGACAATTGGTTCAGGCCAATCGGGAGTCCAGGGCTGACCGGAGTTAGAATCATCGAACAGAATACAGTCCGGCGGCCGATCAAGCCCGGTCAGGGTCTCAGCGAAGCTGGGGGTGGTGATCATGGCTCGCAGATTGGCCAGGCCTACCAAACGGCGGTGTTCCTCAGGCTTCAGCATGGCATCGAAGGGAACAACCGTCTTGCCTGAGGCGAGGATGCCGAGATAGGCGATTGGCCACTCCGGACGATTGGCAGCAAGCAGACCGATGTCGGGAAGGTCAACGAAGGGGGGTTGCAAAAGACGCGCGGCCAAACGGCGCGCCAGCTGCATCACCTCGTGATACGAATAGCGGCTTCCCTCGCCTCCTGCCCCGACAAGTGCGATACGGCCCTCGTCGAGTGTCGCAGCCGCTTCGACAGCTCCGAACAGATCCCCAGGCATGGGCAAGTATACGACATTCCTTGGCCAAAACAAACGCGCCGGCAGCTCTG
>JANQPI010000015.1 GCA_028289585.1 Candidatus Zixiibacteriota bacterium | reverse complement strand
AATCGAGAACTGTTTCTTAGTTTGGAGGAGGCCTGTTGGGTGATCGACCGCTGGCGATTTGACTACAACGAGCATCGCCTTCACAGCAGCTTGAACTATTTGCAATAGTCGAGACCTGATCTGACCCACCCATTACCATCGAGGTCTTTCCGATTTGTGCAACGTAGCCCAGGTGAGCGTAGCGAACCGGGGCGCAGTTGCACAAATCGGTCGCCTCGCATCGACAAGGGAGTGTCATCATGACTACCGATCAGAAGATCATCAAAGCGCGGGTCGGGCTGCTCGAACTGGGCCGGCAGTTGGGCAACGTCTCCGAAGCCTGCAAGATCATGGGCTACTCGCGGGATACCTTCTATCGCTACCAGGAGTTGCACGACCACGGTGGGGAAGAAGCTCTCAAGGACATGTCTCGGCGTAAGCCGCTGCCGAAAAATCGAGTCGAGCCGGAAATCGAACAGGCCGTTTGCAAACTGGCCATCGAGAACCCTGCCTTGGGCCAGGTGCGCGTCAGCAACGAACTGCGCAAGCGCGGCCTGTTCGTCTCGCCTGGCGGCGTACGCAGCATCTGGCTGCGGCATGACCTGGAAACCATGAAGAAACGGCTCAAGGCGCTCGAAGCCCAGGTTGCCCAAGACGGTAGGGTGCTCACCGAAGAGCAACTCGCCGCGCTGGAAAAGGCCAAGCAAGAAAAAGAAGCCCACGGCCAGATCGAGACGGAACATCCCGGCTATCTCGGCGCCCAAGATACGTTCTACGTCGGCACCATGAAGGGCGTGGGACGCGTCTATCAGCAGACCTTCATCGATACCTATACCCGTGTAGCGTTCGCCAAGTTGTACACGCAGAAGCATGCCATCACCGCGGCCGACCTACTCAACGATCGCGTCTGTCCCTTTTTTGACCAGCACGGAGTGCCGCTGCTACGCATCCTCACCGATCGAGGCACGGAATACTGCGGCAACCGCCAGCAACACGAGTACCAGCTCTACCTGGCCTTGGAAGATATCGATCACACCAAGACCAAAGCCAAGAGCCCGCAGACCAACGGCATCTGCGAACGTTTTCACAAGACCATTCTGGAAGAGTTCTACCAGATCGCCTTTCGCAAGAAGATCTACACAACTCTCGAAGAACTGCAAGCCGATCTAAATGACTGGATGCGCCACTACCACCAAGATCGGCCGCACCGCGGAAGATACTGCTACGGCAAGACGCCGTGGCAAACGTTCCAAGATACGTTGCC
>JANQPI010000023.1 GCA_028289585.1 Candidatus Zixiibacteriota bacterium | reverse complement strand
GTCCATGTCCCGCCCTCCGACGCTGGTGTTGACCGTCAAGCACCTTTCCCTGGAGTTGTGGGCGCAAAGAAACTTCACGTCGGGCGGAATTGGCACCCGAATCCTACGCCCCTTCCCTCCCTGCTCCACCTTCGATTTCTCATCATCTGGCAACATGAGTTCTCCCCTCAAGTACGGAACGTAATCCGACAAAACACACCTCCTGCGGCTAGCTGCTGGTCGACTTCTCCAGGCGGCCACGCTTCACGCAGGCAGACTTGGCCGCGTTGAACGTGCGATAGTGGCGGCGCTCTCCGGCATAGTCCCACCACGCAGAGCCATCGTCCCGATACCGCTTGATGCTCGCGTGGTAGTACGGCTTGACATCGACGCCGTGGATGTTGTTACTCCACATGATGCGATAGTGACCGCATTCACTGATCCACACTTTGCGGGTTTTTGCCCTCATGCCTTGCTTGCGAATGCGCTTGAACTCCATGGATCAACCTTTCAGGTAAAAGACCCCGGCCCCAAGCGGAGGGACCGAGGCCCAGCTAAGGTGGACTGCTACATCGTGCGTTCGGCGTCACTCAAAAAGACTGTAAATCCAACGATCTCTTGCAGTGGATCGGAAGTGACCTGCCTGTCGACCGGATCGAATGCAACTTCCCAAACGGGCAGGTATATCGATGACACCGTATCCCTGCTCTCTGCGATCTCTATTTCGGAAATTTTACTGATCATCGCAAGGCTTAAGGCGACGGAGTCGCCCTTCCTTGGGACATCCACAAATTTGCAGACCCCAACCAGTTTGGCGTCTTCCAGTCTAGTTTTGCCTGACGGCAAGTACCTGACCGCAGCAGTATACAGCGACGACATTTGATTCCACCTTTCGCTTGAAGCCTCGTTTTTTCTTGACTGCACACATCGTACACTATGTACGAGTCAGCGTCAAGTGGAATCTTTTTCGTTGCAGTCCTCTAGGCTGTCAAGGAGATCCCCCATATCCATCTCTAGACAAACGCCACCCTCCTCCCATGCGTCGTGATATTTCAAGGACTCCTTGATCGTGTCCGCGATCTCGGACAGCTTCTTTTTTAGATCTAAAATCTCTGCGGCTTGCTTGCCGTGCTTCTCGATCAACTGCGGGAGGGCTTCGAGGGTGGAGGAAATCGCGACCGCTTCGCGGGGTTCCAGTGAGCCAATGGACGCCAAGGTCTCCTTGTCCCATTGAATTAGAACCCACGAGGATAGCTCATCGCATTCACCAGACAGCGGATCAACCTTGAATCCGGGCAGCGCGGTACACACGACGCTTTCAGGTGCAAACGCCTCCAACCACTCCAAAGCGGCCTCATCAGTCCAATCAACGCGATGCGTCATCAGTCTTTACTCCTATCCGGATGATCAACCCCGGAGTATCCGATTCTCGGGATCTCGATGTCGTAATCGATGCCACAGCGAAGATCCTCTCCCCCATCTTCCGGCACGCAGTTGCGAAGGGGAGTCCACATAGCAAATCGACCTTGCCACCAGAGAGAATCGCCAATCTCGATCAGTTCGCTGGTTCTGTTTTTCTCGATGTAGATGGCACACGTATCGGGTCGCTTGCGTCTATACTGAAAGTCGGCACAGTCCACGTACAGAACGTCCGGTCGATTCTTGACCTCTGACACTTCGACAACTCGCCCGCCGACCATGGCTAAACCCTCTCGCAAGTGTGGGGTGAATGCTTCGCGTCAATCGCTACCAGACGCCACCCACGGAGATAATCGCTAGGGCTCTCGCACTTCGTTGCCTCCAGGTATTCCTTGCCGCGACATGCAGCGCAACTCAACATGGAGTTGAAGTCCTCTTGTGCATCGAGGAAGCCCTTTCGTATCTCGCCTGACATGGCCGATTCAATCTTCTTGGCCATCATCGCCTCCAGTAAACTCATCGAACCGACTGGCAACCTCTGCCAGCTTCTTGCGATGAACCTCCTGTCTGGCGATCGACGCATCGAGGAGATCGGGGTCGGCGTACATCATGACCTCATCCTCCACCAGCCTCTCGATCGTAGATGGGTCCAGGGCATCTAGCTCCCACGATGATGACCCATGCTCCGCGATGTATCGGCGGCATCGAGAGTCGCTTAGCTTCGCGGGGTTGGGCGGTGGGTTGTACTGGTCGATCTGGTCTCTATTCAACGCGATGCGAGATACGAGGATCGACTCTCCGGCGAACATCTCCAGCCGCTCGATAATGTCCCGCGTCATGTCGATCCCCGATGGGTCATGGTCCCCGAGGTGTATGATCAACGGCTTGCGGCCAGCGTCGATCGCCCCTCTGATCCTATGGTGGCCTGCGTTCCAGATCTCGGATAGCGATGTGTAGCCACGGCAGGAAAAGTAGGGAATGTCCAGCCGCGTACATACCCTCTCGATTACCCCGACAAGTGCGTCCTTTTCGATCCACACTTCGGGTGCCCACTCCTGATCGGCCCACACATCGATGCGGAACTGCTCGGCAGCGTCGCGAATGATGTCCTGCGGCTTGTCCCAGTGTGGGTTGTGTCGAATGTTGCGCGTGCGATCCTCGATGGCTTCCCAACTCAAGAGGCCAGCCAGACGAGCGTCCGCGACAATGGAGCCCATTCGCTTGTAGCTCCTTTCTGTATTAGGGATCACGTCGCGGGCGACCATCTGATAATACAACTGACGCAGCGTGAGGACGAAGCCTTGGCCTTGGTACTCGTCGATGATGTCACTGGCAAGGTCGATCAAGTCCAGCGTCTCGGACCTGAACATCTTCGGAACGTATTCGATTTTTGTCATCTCATCCTTTCCCCATCCACCCACCCTCCAGGTTCCGCCCGTTCGATGGCGGGTACTACCACAAGCGATCCAGCGAACCGATCCAGATGCCTAGAGCAGTACAAGCTATGGCCACCACGATGGTGTAGCCGATCAGATTTCCAGCCTTACCAACAAACTCGTTAAACTCTTCCAGGTCTTTACTCATCTCGTTTCTCCTGTGATCAAAAATTCTCCCCCACACTCCGGGCACCGCTGGTCAGTCTTCAGCCTTGACTGCATAGTTGCAATCCTCACACGCGAACCACTGTGTAGCCCCATCGAATTCAAACAAAGTCACCAAGCTCTTGCCGCAGTAAATGCACTTGCAATCCGTTATGCGGTCGTCACGCTCGCCAAGTTCGTCATACGTCAGTTCGTAGCTGCGAGCAGATCCGCAACTAGGGCACCGCTGGTCGTTAGTCATTTGGGGCCTCGTTAGCTTTGCCTAGGCGTGCTCGACATCGATACCGAGTTTCCGGAAGTCGTTCTCACCGGCCTTGGGCTCGTTGAATGGCCACCAGTCGCCCTCGATGGGGTGGACTACTTCCCCGCTCTCATCTTCTTCGATCAAGTAGCAGCCATCGCCATCGAAAACCGCTACCAGCCGCCATCCGGCTTCGGTCCTTGGGTCGTTCCAATCGTCTCGAACTGTTGCAGCCCGCTCACTCCCCATCACACACCCCCTCGGAGTCTCGCTCTCGATTTCTCTCCTCAAATCCGTGCGTTAATCCCTCGGTAAACTGATGTCTAGCTTTAGCGTGGACTCGCAGCCACCACTCTTTATGATCTGGTGCCAGTTCTCCAATAGCATCCACAAACGAATCAAGTTCCGGCCAGAGCACCAACAGCAAGCCCACACGCTCATGGTCTGGAAGTGAATCCAGGTCTTTGCGGACTAACCTCAAGTCCTTGAGTCGGTCGGTCCATTCGTGTGGATTCACATTCTGCTCACTCCCCATCACGCACCTCCGTCGATTGCAGGGCTTGGCTAGAAATGCGACGAACAAACTCCATCGCTTTATCGAGTGTTGGCGAGACCACAACGCCCGCCCTCAGCATCCGAAGAACTTTTTCCAGCTCGGCAATCCGCTTTAGGTGCTCGGGGTCGCCGGTGATGATTTGGACGGGTGAAAATTCGCTACCCTTAACCCAGAGGTCGATCAGCGCTTCGGCTTCTTCCTTTTTCTGGAATGCCAGCACTGCCGCTTCCTCTAGTGTGTCTTCTGGCTCAACCATATAGCCATCACCGTCGCGCTTAATCCCCCACAACTCCCCCGGTCTCCACGCCTTCGGTTGGTCGCTCATGTCAATCGCCTCCAGGGTTGAAGTCTGGCTCCAGAATCTGAATCGCCTCGACAACGTCCTCGTACATGAAAGCCAATGGATACGGCAGAGTAGATGGCTTGTCTGCATCCTTGATGATCTTCTTTAGTCTCTTTGCCACCATCTCGATGCGGCTCTTGTCGCTAGGCTTCCACGTTTTCGTTTTGTCGCTCATCGGCTGTAAAGATCCTTGATCTTGGAGCACGTCCACCAGTACATGTAATGCCAGCGCTG
Source organism: Candidatus Zixiibacteriota bacterium (assembly GCA_028289585.1). GTDB lineage: Bacteria > Zixibacteria > MSB-5A5 > GN15 > FEB-12 > JANQPI01. The sequence goes on along the minus strand of JANQPI010000023.1, from coordinate 59,084 downwards.
CTCGTTTTCGTTGTACTCCGAACCCCAAGTGAAAAGCTTTTCTTGAATGCGAACTTTCCAGATTGGCTTGAAGAAGTATTCGTCGTTCTCGTAGACGATCTCCCTTGCCATCGGGTCGGCGATGTCAAAGAACTCCGCAACGCCTTCCGACTCCTCGGGGTCAAGTTCGGACAAGTCGAGTTTTTCGTGGACGCCTATCGACCCAAGAGCGCACACGCCTCCGTGCTCATCCTGTAGATCTTCGGGGATCAACTCCCTGAACGGCATTGCCTCCAGCGATTCCTTGAGTCGGTGCAGTAGCTTTTGGCCACGTCTACCGCGTATCGCCGACGCGACACGGCCACGCCATCGCCCAAGCTCAAGAGATTCGAGGTCTCCATTATCTACATATCCGTGGCGCGTCATGGCTTCCTCCTCATGTTGGGTAGCGGCTTACTCTCCGGGTTGCCCTCGGTGTAGTCGATCAAGTACATGGCCCGATTCCAGATGCGGGCTAGCTCGCTCTTGGTTAGTCCACAGAGGTCGTTCAAATCAACTATCGGAGTATTGGGGAAGCCAGCCTCTGCCCTGGCATCCACGATAGATCGCTGCGCTATCAAGAAGGGAAAATCTACGGAGGGGTGCGTCATTTCCACGAACACTACACGAAGCCACCCAGCCAGACAGTGGCAATCCTTCTTTGTCGGGTGGTTGTAGTTGCCTTTGTGCATATGTCGTGCCGACAGGATTGGCACCTCTTCTGGCATCATGTCAGTCGCCATCACTCGTCCTCCGTAGCGCGTTGTGTAGATACTCTGCCGTGCGATCAATGTCCCATCCCGACTGCAAACGCTCAATCGCACCCTCGATTGCATCGCGGAGGATTTTGTTTTTGTGGAGAACCTCATCGATGGCACCCAACTCAACCGGCACGACAACCCGCTTGAGGTCCTTCGGCTCAAGTATGGTGGGATGGTCTGCGCAACCCTTTATCCTCTGGAGGGCGGCCAGCATGTCCTCTATGGTGATCTTGTCCTTGCTGGTCCTGCCGTCCATCACTCGTCCCCCGTCCCATCGTCGACGAGATCGCCCCACGCAAACCGTCTCCCCAGGCCCTTGGTTGACGCCTCATCGCCCCTCCAATGCTTGCCGGTCCTGTAGCCCTGCTCCATGTCCAGTGCTATCTGGTGTAGGTCTGGGTGCCTCTCGGCAAGGTCCTTGATCTCTGGCTTCTTCATGGCCGGGCAGAAGAAGCACGCCGACTTAACCGGGACAGGCAGGCCAGCAGCCCAAATCTGCCTCTCGCACATCTTGCGATCCCAGCCCCAGTCCTGGAGTGGGTACCAGTAGTCGTACTCATCGACCTCGTTGCCGACTCCAGCGTATGTCCTGCGAGTTTCGCTGGCATCAAATCCGATCGCCTTGCGGACCTTCAAGCCTTCTGACCACGCACGAACGTTCTCGGGCAACCTCCTGCGGAGTGGCTCCTGTGCGTCTCTCTTCCATTTGAGCGAACACGCCTTGCGGCCAAAGGCTAGCGAGGGGATGGTCTCATTCTGGATGCAGTTGCCAAGCAGCGTCCTATACTTGGCGATCGGCGGAACATAGCGGCAAACTGTGATCGGTGGGAATCCTTGATCCCGCAGCCACTCTTGCATAATCGGGGCGTACAGGTAGGTGTCTGGCTTCTCTCCTCCAGTGTCGGCAAACGTTATGAGGTCCGGGCGAATACCCATGGTTGCCAGTCCTACCAGTAGCGCCGTGGAATCAACGCCCATCCCGTAGCAGATACAGAGCGGTTGCTTTGTTTCGGGCATCACTCGTCCTCCGTTGGAACCGCTAACGGACTAAATGTGCCCAGTGCCTCTATCCCCTTGCGGACATCTGAGTGTGCTTTTCTCTGAGTGGACATCATGTTGTGCAGCAGCTTGGGGAGATGCTGGGCTGCCACCCCCTTGGCGATCGCTCCACAATCAACCAGCCGCGTGTGATGATCCTTCTTATCCACAAAAGCAACGGTCCACCCGACTTTGTCCATCTTGCACACACGAAGTCGGCAGCCGTTTAGGGTCTCGTTGTCGTCGTGCTTGATATCAACACTGGCACCCACGATGCCAGGAATGTTGATGATCCACTCGACCCACTCCTCCAGCTTATTGGATAGCTCGGTGGCGGACTCTGCGTACTTCTCGGCTTCCCGTTCCCAGGCTGACGAAAAGGCGTTGCCGAAGTGTTCTGTGTCTTGGCTTGGCATCAAAACCCCATTTCTTCTGCCTGATCTTTGACAACCAGTTCCAGTTCGTCTCGCCTATGATTGAGATCTTCGATAATCTCTTCTAGGTAGATGAGCTTAGTGGCGCTGTTGATCTCAGTATTTGCCATGTATACCTCGATCGCTTGGTATACCTTGTCCCACGGGCTAGACATGTCCCAATCCCTCCTTTCCGGTAGTACATCGTACAAGGTGTACGATTATTGTCAACCGTTTCAGGAAATTTCCTTGAGGGGCTGCGGCTCCTCGTGACTCGGCGACACCCAGGGGCCAAGCTTCTTGATAATCTCCTGATACACCAGCCCGGTCTCTTCCCGGATATCCGCGTCAAAGCTGTCGCAGGCGTCGAACCTGGATTGCTCGGTGGCCTTCCAGAAGTCGCTAACCAGATCGGAGTCTTGCGGAAACAGGCAGTTCTTGGCGTCGCCTCTGATTTCCTCTAGGACATCGCGAGGAAGCTCCCTTTTCTTGGAAGGACGGCCATCAAAGAGAATGGCCTCTCGCATGTAGTGCACCCCAGGGCCTTCCCCAATACCTCTGGCGTGGACTCCGACATAATCCAGGCCGCTCTCTAGCTCGTACGGATTGTCCTCTGAAAACCCGATCACATTCATTCCCAGCCAGGGGCCTCCAGTCCTCGCGTGATCGATGCACATATCGACGATCTGGTAGAACCTCCCGTTTTGCGTGACGGCACCCTCGTACAACTGGCCCCCGTGCCACGGCTCCGGCTTGTCGAGAATGTTCCTCTCAATTCTGTTGATCGGGTAATAGATGCCGCCAATGAGGTTTTTGGAATTATGCTCCCTCGCGCCATCGCGACAGCACACAAGAGAGCGTCCGCTGTCGATCAGGAACATTTCCCCCGACAGTCGATACACCCTGGACAGGGTGTGGCCGCCAAGCTGATGCTGCGAAATGATAACTTGTCCCATTTGAATCTCTCCTCGGTAAAGGTTAGGATCTGGTCTACTGACGCAGGGGCTTCAAGCCTCACCCTGCGTTCTCCATGGCCCCGGAGTCGTCCCACCACGCTCCGGGGTTTTTCTTTGTACCTCATGTACGATCATCAGGCAACGATCAACTCATCCGGCTCTCCGCTGGTCATCTCGTTAAACATGCCGGAGCTAGCGTCGACCTGATCATCGTTGGTCCCGTAGGGAAAGACCTTCAACTCTTCGAGATACTTCCGATTCCAGGAGGCTTTGATCAGTGTTACATTCCCCTCGCGAACCTGCCGGGCATATGGAATGGCTCGGACTTCCTTATCTCCGGTGGACGGAATGGCCTTCACGTTGAAGCCTGCAAACATGCGGACCATCATACCCGCCACATCCTTGCCGGATGATCCCGGCTCTTGCTCAAAGCAGAGCGTATACTTTTCGCGGCCTCGCAGACGGTGGACATCGTCTTGGACGGCGGCCTTGATCTGCTTGATCCGCTCGTGGTAGGACCACTGGCCGCGCGTAACGTCCACGATGAAGAACCCCTCCTCGACCTCGATGCCCAGCACGCCGACCGTATAGTCTCCCTCTGCCTCTGACCCAGCACAGTCCCAGTAACGGACGGCACGTATCACGTTGGACGGATAGGTCGACTTAGGATCGCCAAAGGACGACGGGTCAAACACGCCACCGCCGATCGGGGCTGGACGCTGCTGCATCTGGCCCGCGGTTCCGTAGTCGCCTAACCGATCCTCGATGCTCTTTAGCTCATCGTCCGGGAATCGCTCCTCGCAGAGCAGTTCGCCCTCTTCGGTCCTGGGGTCCGGTATGCCCAGCGATGTGACGCACTTCCGCTCCTCCTCGTAACGCATCGGCAAGCAGAGATGCTCCCACCCTCCGGCCTCCAGGCAATTGCCGGTGAGGTCATCCTCGTGGACTCGCTGCATGATCAGCACGAAACAGACCGTCTTGGAGTCGTTGCCACGGGTGGACATTTCCAGATTCCACCAATCAATCGCGGCCTGCCGCTTGGCTGCCGACTGGGCCTCCTTCACTTTGTGCGGATCGTCGCACAGAATGATGTCTCCACCCTCACCCGTACCCATGCCGTCGACGCTGGTGGCCACCCGACGGCCTAGCTTGTTGTTGTCGTAGCGGCCCTTGGCGTTCTGGTCCGGCTGAAACGAAAAGCGATCACCCCAACGCTGCTGGTACCAGTTGGTGTTGATCAGGTTACGGGAGGCAACGCAGTCTCGCAGTGCCAGATCCTTGGCGTAGGTCCCGGCCAGGAACTGGATCTCTGGGCTACTGATCCACGTCCAGGCAGGCCACATCACAGAGACCAAGGTAGACTTGGAGCACCTCGGGGGGATGTTGATGATCAGCCTACGGATCTCGCGACGGCTGACGGCCTCCAGATGTTCGCAGATGGCCTGTATGTGCCAGTTGTCGATCAGTGGCCTGGAGACCACCAGATCCCACGCCTGCCGTGTGAAGTCGTAGAGGTTACGCTCTGCCAACTCCGCCAAGGCGGCATCCTGGAGGCTCAAGAACTGCCCGGCGGGCATGTTCAGGGCATTGCTACTCGCTGACACCATCCGTGGCCTCTACGGGGAGGCTCTCGACGTCAATGGCCGCCAGTACCCTCAGTTGCTCATCTGAGAGGGTTCCGACCACTTCCTTGACTGATTTACCCTGCAAGGCGTCTCGTGGATTGTCGTCGTCGTTGGGGCGTTCTGTCTTGTAGTCCAGTCCCCGCACAACTGCATAGGCTCTGGCCGCCTGTATCCTCACCTTGTCGGAGACCTCCAAGTCCATCGTGATGGTTGCCATGGAGAGCAGAATGGCTTGATCGATTAAGACCTTATCGAGATTCCACCCCTCGCGGAGTGCTTTCCCGATGAGCTTGATGTCTTTGCCGAGTTCTGCATCGTCTCGGTTACTGAGGAGGCCACCTTCGCCGGGCATCTCTCCACCCGTGGCGGCCAATGCGTTAGGGGCATCTTTCGATAGTTCCCCTCCGCCTGCGGTGTAGTTGAGATCGCGCAGACGTTTCCGCTGTCGGCTATTCATGCCTAATCACCCATTCGCCTTGCAGGATGGCACAGCCCGAGAGTGTGCTCTTTCCTGGGTTGCGTTTATGGTCCTGGAGCCTCGGGGGCTCCTCGTGCCGGGCATTATAGGTGGATGTCGGAATCTGACGCCAGACAGTGGCCTAGGAAATCCCTCCGGAATTCACTTGACGATGTACCCTATCTGTGGTACACTTTGGTTGTTGGGTTAAGCGTTACTTTGTTGCAGGGAGAACCAAATGAGTTGCTTTATTGTTTCCAATGACCACATTGATGCCATTCTGACGGCAGTCCTGAAGGTCAAGGAGATCAACGCCCCGGCGTGGTTAGGGGAAGATGGGAAAATTCGCAATGCGTCTTGTACGTCTGGCCTTGCTGGCGTCGATGCTTGGTCCAAGATTGGCGCGATGCTCCTGAACGAAAATATCAAGAGCTTCAATTTCCGCTATGAAGAAGACACCCCACCGGCTGACGACTACGAGTTTCGAGTCTACAGGGAAGGCAGGCCGGGCCATGTGGACCTCACTCCGATTCAGGTTCTCGTTTTGGTGGATTGCTATATCTACCAGAGTTGCGAGCACCCAGGATGGAAGTATTCCGAGGCTTGCAGATTCGCCAAGGCAGTCAAGGAATCGATGATCTACGAACTTCCTGGCTACAGCGACTGCCGACGCAGCCTGTAAGAGATCGAACCGGGCGGGCGACAAAAACCCGCTCGGTTTCTTCTTGACACTGTACCCTATCTGTGGTACACTTGGGGCATGGAGTTAAGGAGTTCTAAACAACTGGAGGCTTGAAAAATGTTCCACACACGAATCGACAACCGACCTGCCGCTCTCTACGAAGAAGAAACCGCCAAGCGATTGGCGAAAGAGATGCAGGACTCGGACCCCGACTGGACACACACTGCTGTCCAATCTTGCGAGGGTTCCGAGTGGTGGGTGATCGAGACTCGCGACGAAGAAGGCGAGGTCCTCGGTCGGCTGTAGTTTCTGGCGGGGAGCAATCCCCGCCTTTTTCATTCAACCAAGGTGGAAGCCGTGAGCAATCCCCACGCGATACATGCACAGATCAGACATTACCGGAGACTCCGCGGGCTAAGTTTTCGAGATGCCGCCGACAAGATTGGCTGCTCCCGTTCGATGCTGCAACGCTGGGAGAACGGAGACTCTGAACCCAAGGTGTCGGCGTTGATCAAAATCTGCCTAGCCCTTGATGTGAGGCCCGATCGGATGTGCGACTACGCAGCGCATAAAAGAAACCAGCCCAAGTAGAATTCTCGGGCTGGCTCTCGTGATGAGGTGGCCGCACCTTGCAGAATGCAGCCTGGGGTTGATCCGCGCAGTTTTATACCAAACGGAGGGCGTGATGGCAACGCAGAAGGATTACGAGGAACTAGAAAGTGATCTGCCGCTGTTCTTTGAGTGGCAACGCATCGAGAACCCGAGGTGGCCCGGCCAGAGGATACCAAACGGGACATTCCACGGCCACTGGGAGTATTTCGTCAGCGACAAGCACCGAGAGAATTGGGGGCGGTACAGCCTGGACCAAAAAGTCCTCTTGTATGCTGTCGCAGAAATGAGAGCGTCGCAGAGATCCCACTCTCATCCTGGATGAATGAAAGATGGCCCCAGGGAACGAGTCTGGAGAGCCCATGAGAAGGCTACCTCGAAGCACCTGGGGCCACCACAACACAAACACACGACAATGGCGACAACCGTACATATGGTACGATGAAAGATTTGTGGCCTCAACCCTTTACTAATACTTCGTCAGTTGAGCCGAAATCTTGCGAGAATACCAGGGCAATCTGTGGCGTTATCTCGTCCTGGCCACCCTGGGGGTACGGACGTTGTGGGCAAACTCCCACCACCTCTCGCGAGAGACGAGATCGACCGGCCTGGGTTCAGATTTGCTAGGCACCCCATGCCATTTAAGGAACTGGATGAACCTGCCACAGCGAGCACAGTCTCTGCGAACTGACTGGCCATCGTGGGCCTTACTGTCTCGATACTGACGAGATCCACAGTTGCAGATCATGGGAGGTTTTTTGTCGTCAGTCACGGTAACACCAAAGCCCTTCCTTGTCCTGGATGGCAACGCGAGGCTTGCCGTCCTTGTGTCGCTTCTTGAGAAGTCGCTTTCCATCAGGCTTACGGATAAACGTGTCGATCACGTAAGCCTCTCCGGGGGTGCCCGTGGGCTCCAGGACCCGGTCTCCATGCCGGGTGCCGTCTCCGGTCGGCTGCTTAGGGAGCGGAGACAGTGCTCGCTGTGGAGGATCTTCGTCCTCTGGGAATGTCTCCAGGCCAAAACGTGCAGCGCTGCGCGTTCTAGAAACCTTGCGGCAGTCCTGGCATCGTATAACGCTATTGGCTGCCTGATGCCGCACAAGATCGTAGTTGCAGCCACCACATTCAGGGCACGCAGGTAGCCCTGCATTTTTCATCCTCTTAAATTGCACGATTGCCCGCCTCCAGAATTCGTGACAACCGAAGATCGTACACAATGTACGGTATATGTCAAGTTTTATTCAGGCTTGAGATAATCCTTGTCGTCCACGAACAGCCAGACTTCGTCGATGCCGAGAACCGATAAACTGAACCGATCCACTGCCTGTTGCAGGTTCGACGTGTACAGGCCCGGAATGTAGGGGACGCCACGATCGTCCGGGTCTGTGTTGCGTAGGATGTTCAGCCAGAACTGCCATTGATCTCGCGTGAGCGTTTCACCTGCTCTGAGTTTCTTTGCTAGCACAAAGCAATACTCGTCGCCCATCTTCCAGGCACCCAAGGCAAGGGCAGCCCTGGTGTAGGGCTCGAACCTCGGTCCACCCGCCGGGTAGATGATCGGCTTGATCCGATACTTGAGGAACACATGCCGCACCGGGGCACACGCCTCCACAAGATCGACCCAAGCCTCCTCATCGTATGGCGGAGGTACTCGTGTCCTCTTCTTCTTGCCATTCTCGTCGACCGTGGTGTAGCCGTACCCCTCGATGTCCAAAGACAACTCCGTCCCCTCGAAGCCACCCTCCAAGATGAACTCCTCCAGGGCATCGGCTCGCATCTGCCAGCTATCCGCGTCCAGCCACTTGATCGGGTGCAGGCCAAATCCGGGGTGTGCCTCGAAGCCATGCTCGATGGCCTTGTCCATCATCGCTCGGACTTCCCTGGCCTGTTCGGCTGGGTTGCCGTTGTTCGTGTCCTCCGGCCAGCTTGGATAATACTTTCTCGTTGCCCAGATGGAGTTGAATGCCACACGGGATGGGTCCGCCTCGATCGCACGGTCCAAGAATGGTTCGTTGGCGTGTAGTCTCATGTGGACCGTGGCGGCCTGGGGTGCCTCTTGCTTTTCTTCCCCGGCTGCCATCGAACAGGCAAGCAACAGGTAGGCCAGGATGATCGGCAGGAACAGAAACTCGCGCATGCGATTTGTCATGGACACACTCTCCCTAGTGGCAAAGTTCTCGATAGATGCCCGCGGCGATGACGGCGAGCAAGAAGAAGATCAGCGCGGCCGCCCATGGGTCTAGGCTATACCGTCCAATGATCATATTTAGTTCCCAGATGGGCCACCGTTGCGACGCCATAGGTGCTCGATCGACGCCTTGAGTTCAGCCAACATCGTAGTGTTGTCCTGAATGGCGTTGGTGAGTTGCTTCTGGTTCTCGCTGTTCTGCTCAAGCTGTCGGAGGATCATCTTTCGATCCTCGACGTACGGTCCCTCCGTGACGATCATTTCCCGGACTTCGGCTCGCGTTACCGCGTCCTTACCGATCATCACCCATGCACCCGCTAGCGAGATGCAAACCGTTGCTAGATAAGTTGCGGCAGTTTTCCACAACTCGCTTACCCCTTTGGCAGTCACGAGTTCGAGATCCTATGTTGTGCCGTTTGTGTTGTGGTGTGTTGTGTACATCTCGGCACGGATGCAAAATGGGCATCCATGCCCGGAGTCGGCGTCCTGCCTGCGCACGCTTAGTAGACGTTGGCTCCGTAGTATGGGGGGCGGTTCAATTCCATGGGGACATAGATTCTCACGCCCCACAGGATGCCCGCTCCAAACGGACCCCCGCGAGTCTTGAGGAGCCAGATCCTACCGTCCGGACCAACTCGCGGCACGACACGACGAGGGGGCAGCACTCCAAACGTTGCCTCCTCGTCCGCTGTGCGGCCTTCTGTTGCGTCCGGTCTATACGATACCTCATGGAACCCGGCTTGCTTCCGATCGCTCGTGCAAGGTTTCTGGGGCTCCTTGGGTGTCGGTTTAGGCTTGGGGAGTTCCTCGATTGAATCACACCGGCCACTAGGGCAAGGACTCAGGGGTACCATGGGGCAAGGTGGAGTCCACTGCCAATTCGGATTCCCGTCCAGTGGTGGCACCTCGAACCGCACCTCCGGTGGACAATCACTGGGCGGGACGATCTGCTCTCCAGACTCGATAACAATGATCGTAGGGCCCTGTCCGTTTCGATCGCACTGGCACTGGTCGCAGCTACGATCGCAGGCATCTTGGCAGTCATCATCGCACCCGGAAATACGAGAGAGTTGAGATAGTTCGCCACTGATGCCCTGGATTGAAATCGTGTTATTGTCTGCTGCACCCTTGGAAGTGGATGCCAGCATCAGTGCGGTGATCGAAACAACGAAGGACGCAATCAGGGTTACGGTATCCACATGAACCGAACCCGTTCTCTTGTGCTTGAACTTCATGGCGTTTCCGCCTCCTGGTTTTCAATTGCTATTTTGAACCTATGAACTCCCCGCAGTCCTTGCAAACGGTTTAGCGAAAAACTTATCCGATAATCCGACCATTGGGGGCCGTGCGGCGATTGTCCCTCACGCCTTCGCCAACGCTCTGCGTCTGCGAGACCTGACCGGCCACCGGATCTCCACTACCCACCCGATTGACGAGTCCAGGCAGCGTGCTCTCCCAGTCGCCCTCACCCTGGCCAATGTCACGCGGCCAACGCTTGGCGAAACGGAATGCCGTGGTGTACTGGATTCCATTGATGGCGGATAGCTCGTTCTCGGTAGGCCACCACTGCTGCGGAGGACGTTCCTCCGATCGCTCCACCGAGGTAGTCTCTTCATACGGCCTGTAATTCTGCTCGGTGAACCTTTCGGGGTCGATCACAAAATCCTCGGTGGCTAGAACTTCTTCCCCCTTGTAGCCGAAGTATTTTGTAGCAAAGAGGTACACGATCTCGTTGATATAGCCGATGCACATGTCGGCGAACCGATCCGAGATGTAGTATTGCTTCTCGTTGGCGGAGTGCTGCATCATCTCGGACAGCAAGATCAGGGCCATCTGGCAGTATTCGCGGAGGTCCGCCTGCCGGATGCGTTTCCCAAAGAACGGCACCGGGTACACCAGGAACGTCTTGGGCGTGGCCTGGATGTGCTGCGGGTCGATTCGCTTCTGCCCGCCAGGGGTAAGCTGACGATCTCGCAACCGCTTGCGAAACTTGGTCAGCGCCTGGTGAAGATCAAAGAAAATGTCGACGTGCGGTGGCTCTGAAAGCTGCACGGCCTGTCGGTGCATGACATCAAACAGCGTTCGACCCAGCGCATCGTGAATGGTGTAGATCGTGTCGTTTTCGGTCCACGTCTTCAAGCCTGCGTTAGGGATGGCGTAGCCCGCACCACCCCACCGCCCATCATCAAACCAAAGGATTTCGTCGGTTCCGTGGAGATTTCGCACGTCCTGGGGTGCGTAGTTTTCCGCAGGCGCTACATTCCGGTTGTCCACGTTTAATTGTTGTTCTGGCATCGTCGTCTCCTAGACTTCTCCAAACTCGGGTAAAGGTTTTTCCGGGTCGCCGCTGAGTGCAACCTTCTTCACGTCAAAGATTTGGTCCGCAATCCGTTCTCCATCGGGAACTAATGCCAAGACCTTCTTGATGGCTGTCCGATACGCTCTGTCGTGCGCTCGGTCTCGGTATGCCACAAACTGATGGTCCACTGGCTGCTCTGGTGCCGCCTGTGGTGGCTGGACGTTGAAGTGGACTTCGTTGCCCTGCCGTGGCGGAGGGTTCACCCTTGCGGCGCGGTCCCTCCATTTCTGTCGATCGTGGTCGTGTGCCATGCCCGTCGTATCCATCGGGTCGTAGCGGGTTGGCTGCGGCGATGGAGTCGGTGGGGCAGGTTGTGGTGGCTGTCTATCCTCGAAAGCTCTGTTGCGACCCGGAGACCCCCGGCTCCGATCGTCGCTTGCGTAAGTAGGCCAAGGCGGTCAATCCAATCGCGAGTCCGATCCCCACGGGACCTCCCGCCGCTAGTCCTGCATATGGCGTCACGTTGATGACTCTGCTGGCGACTTTGCTAACAGACTCCGTGACAAATTCCGAGGTGACGAACGTCTCCGTTTGCTCGCTGATATTGCTAACGGTCTCCTCGGTTTGCTGGATACGTTTTTCGTAGTGGCTTAAGTCGGGCGGGGTTTCGATCTTCTCCTCCAGCACTTCAACCCTCGCGTTAATTTTTTCCAGTGTGTCAATGCGTCCGCCGTGCTCGTTGAGTCGCTTCTCGTACTCCTCGAATCGCTCGTCGATCTGGGCGCTGAATTCGGCATTAGGTGGCCGTGGTGTCTCGGCAGATTCTCCGCCGTCATTGCTAGGAGGCGTGCCGCCCTGCCAGGGGTCATACTGACTCCAGTCCTTGCCGGGTGGCCGCTGCTGCTGTGGTGGCTGCTGCTGCCTCCACTCCGGCGGCATCTGCTGCTGATATGGATCGTACTGCTGGCCAGGACTTGGCCCTGGTGAAGGAGACGGGAAGTAGTATTCGTAAGGGTGGACGAACTGCCCCTGGCCTTGTCCTGGGTAGATCTGACATCCATCAGGGCCGCACTGGGATGGGATGTCTACCAGCTTGCGTTCCTTCACTTGTGCCGCATGATCAGCGCGCATCACGATATCGGTGGCCTGCCTGGACGTGGAGAAGGCGGCGTAGATCGTTTCTATTCGTTGCGCCTTGCCCTGCACGGGTATGAATGTTCGATAGGCGTCGTAATAGCCATCCTTCCAGGCGATCAAACCGACGATCATATTGGCTTCCACATCAAAGATGGCCGAACCAGATCGACCTCCCTGGGGCGTCGGGGTAAACAGGAACGTTCCATCTCCATGGCCGACCGCGTCATTGATGTGGCCCTTCCAGCACGTAGGCCACTCGCCACCAGGACAACCGACCGTGCAGATCACGTCACCCGTTGAGATCCGGTAATCCGGCGGAGCAATCCGCATCACGTTAGGGCGTGTACTGTCGGGCAGATTGCCCCACTTGATAGCCGTAATGGCGATGTCAAACGTCGGGCTCTCCGAGTACCAGGAGGCGACGGTATAGCCTCGGACTGGATTGGACTTGTAGCCGTCCGACCAGAACTCCACCTCTCGCAGGCTGCCAACACGACCGGCAACGTGGGCATTAGTTAAGGCGTAGTAGGTGTCGGTCTGCGTCTCGTGATAGAAGATGCAGCCGGTCCCGACTTCACTTTTGCCGCCGTACATGTTGTGTCGTATGCGGACTGTGGCGTCGATCGCTTCGGAGTAAGAGTCCCCGGAGACCGCTGCCACACTGAATACGATTTGAAGGATCGCCAGCACGATGGCCGCCGCCGGATGCCCGAGTAATCGGCCAAACTCTCTGCATGTCTTGCGAAACATAGACAGCCTTTCAACTCTTCGGCGGGATCTCTTGCGCATGTACTTCTTCCACATGCCGCCTTACCTCCACCTCGAAACCTCGAAGCACTTGTCGTGGAAGTGATCCAAGTCGTCCATGTAGGCGTGGGCAACTCCGTTTATCTGCTCGGACTCGATCTTCGTTCGCTGCGCGTACTTGCTCACGCAGGCATGACCCCGAGGATTCACGACGACCTTGTCATCCGGGATGAACAATGGCTCGTGTTGGTAGAAGTAGTAAAGATACTCCACGTTCCCTGGAATCCAGATCTTGGTCCACGGAACGAGGGCTCGCCATTGACCGGCGAGATAGTAGTGGCGGTAGACGGGGTCGGAGAACACCATCACACAGACGCGGATGCCACGCCTCTCTAGAGCCTTGGCAATCAACGTTGCTGTGTAGCACCCCCAAGAGTATGCGTAGAGGTATACCTTGGGCTGCTCTCCATCGGGACGCATCCGCCAGATCTGCTCGGCGATTGCTAGTGGGTTGTCGTTCCAGGAGTGGAAATCGACACGCACATCGTCCGGCCCGCCGTGGGCAATATCCAGGTTGCGCCAAAGCTTCACGCAACCATTGAGCCTTCCCTCATCCTGGAGGAAACCGGCAACCACCTTGTGCCATGTGTGAATCGGCTTGACAGCCATTGCATCCAGCCCATTAGCGGCACTTCCCTGCGTGCTTCGTACATCTTGTCAACAATCCGGACTGGATGCAATAGCCCCGGCATGGCTAATCGATGGGATAGTCCACAAAGTGATCCCCCAGCAGGACACTGCACTCCGGAATGCCTGCTGGCATCTCGGGGATCTCGGTGCGGCGTTTCCGCTCATCCTCGCTCCATTCGCCTTGGATGATCTCGGTGAATGACTTGATGACCTCGGGGGTTGGGAGATAGACCTCCGGAAGCTCGCCCATTGCCTCCAAGCACCTGCGAGAACACGAGTTCGTACGACTGCGTGGTATCTTGGACCCGCAGTTCGGGCAATACCGCATCACTGGGGTTTTGGCCGTCTTCTTGCTGTCTCGCTTCCCTGCCATCCTTCGTCCTCCATGTAACTATCGAAATAAAATCAGCCCCGACTCGCAATCTTTATTGTTCGCAAAAGAGGTAACACAATTCGAGATCTCTTTTTTAGATCTGTAGTTGTAAACACCAGGACACGCCAGCCATCGGACGTTAACCGATTTCTTTTCTGGCAGTCGATATCGTACCCCGTACCCCTGGTATGCTTCCCCCGAGTGAATGTGCCCCCATCGATCTCCACCGCGACCAGGATCTCCGGCCACGCGAAGTCAATCTCGAACTTGGCGTCGTCGTACGGGATGTAATTTGTGCGGACACCCTTGGATAGACTTCCGCCAAGGCTTTCCAGCATGGCCAGGAACTGCTCCTCCAGGTCACTGCGACAGGCGTTGCTGGAGCCCTTGGCGGTCGATCTCTTTGGCGTCTTCTTACCCATCAGCCACCACTGACTCCGGTTTCCATTACTTCCCTAATGGGACTCACGACCGTGGAGATCATGTTCACGATCCACCGATCATGAGGTCCCGGCAGCAATGTTGTGGCGATGTCGGCATCGAGCCTGGACTCAAACCTTGCAATGCAATGCTTGGACATCAACCACTTGCCGTCGATCGTGTCCCAGATGGCCCATGCCTGCGGCGAATCCTCGGGAAGGAATGGCTGCGGTTGCTTTTCGGACCCGGCAAAATCCGTTCTCGGCGAGTCCACGATAGTGGCAATCTCCCCGATGGCCGTTGCCAGGACAGGAACATGATCTAGCTGCGGGTTGGACTTCCATTCGATCCAGGACTCTCTCCACTGCTTGAGCAACTCCAAGAGTTGCCCCTTGATGATGTGGCCGCCCGTGGGAAGCTCCACCTTTGCCACGTAGTAGTTTGGCTCGTGAGGTGGACCCAGCTTGACGGCCTCCTCATTCAATTCGCAGGCTGCCAGATGCGCTGCCTCGAACACCTGATGTGCCTTATTGTCGACGGGCCCGTCTGAGTTCTCGTTCATCACCACAAACAGTTCCTCGCGCGGTGGCTTCCAGGTTCTATCGGTCTCCATTGGAGTCTCCTATTCCTATCTTCAAGTGCCTGTTTTTAATTGCCCACAATCTATCCGTGATCTCCTGGAGCCTTCCGTGTCCGTTGGGGCAGACGACATACCTGCCATCACTGGTGATGAGCTTCTTGCATAAGCACACCTTGCACACGTCGTCGAACCCATGCTCCTCAGTTCCAATTCTCACGATCGATCCATCCTGTTGACTGGGTCGGCTGCGTGTAATCTTCGCTGGCGATCCTCTCTGGCCTTGATCGCTTCGCTGGCTATCTGGCGGACTGCCTTGGCGGCCACATCCACGCCACACTGGGCGGCGAAGGATAGCTCCAAGATCAACGATCGCACCTCCCTGGATAGCTGCATGGCGTCAAAGTCTTCCTTGGCGTTATCGATCTGGCTATAGATGCTTCGCGTGGCATCAACCCTGGCTCTAGTGGCTTTCGTCTTTGGGGCTGACGTGGCCAACAGGTTCCCGGCATACCAGATCGACTTGGCCGTCTCGGACGCCTCCTGAAAGGTTGGCCCCGTGTCGGCGTCCTCGTCCTCGTACAACTCCACCACCTCCACGAAGGAGACCGCCGGATCACCGAACACTTCGCAGTACCCATTGGCGTGCATCACCAGCAGCAATCGATCTCGCCGCGGCTTCTCTTGCGGCTCGCTCTCCGCTTCGGCCTCCGCCTTGATTCGCTTCCGATGCTCCGTCTTGTCTCGGTAGATCGACTTATGGTAGCGATTTCCTCGGATGTACCTGGACCACCATGGCCTCCTGCGACTTGCCTTGCTGCGGGACCGGCCTCTGTCGCGTTCCTTCTCTCCTGGTTTTTTGTTGTTTGAACTCATCGGCGAAATCCGGCGCGCACGGCCCCCTAAGAAAACTATGTCACCATTGCACCAGGGGAGGTTCTTTGGGGGCGTCATTTCCACTATGGTCCAACCGTTGGAGCCATAGCCATCCGGGGTTCCCTTGCCGCGTCAAGGTCTCCCGGCATGCGCTCGCCAGTGCAATGTCCCGCAGAACTCTCCGGCCTCCAGTGCCGGTATCGTCACCCTCTGCGGGTCGGGCTGAGTTGTTGGTATATATACAACAACTAAGAGACGGTCTCTCCTTGTCCGATGATCCCGTTGATCACGGATTGCGACGGCTTTCGCCACCCGCATTCCTTGATGGCGGTAATCATCTTGGAAGCTTGCTTAAACGTGATGTTGGAACTGATACTGTACTTCCGCAACAGCTTGGCTTGCTTGAAGGTGCAGAGCTTCTTTTCGCGTCGCTCCATCATGGCTCCGATAATTCCTTGGGCCTGATGGAAGGTCAGTGAGTCCTTGTTTTTAACCTCGATGCCAGCGTTGCGAATCACTTCTAGCTGTCGATCGGTTGGCTTCTTGCCCTTCACCCATCCAGGCTCCCGGCTCTCGCGTATGTCGAGTACGTCAAACGGGTCCACGCTGTTGCCGAGTCTATACTTCGCCTTGGCCTTGACGTGCCTCTTTCGTTCCTCCTCGCGTCGCTCTGCCTCTTTGCGTGCCGCCTTGAGTTCCTGGATCATGTTGGAGTCCATGCCCTCGGCACCCTTCCTGGACACCTCCTCCTTGGCCAGATCGATCTCTGCCTGCGTATACTGGCCGCCCAGAATATCAGCCACGCCGATCAGCTTGTGCCTGCCGGTGTTGCCCACGAAGTCGAGAACGAGGCAGGCAGGCTTGCTGCTGCACGCGATGGCCTCCCGGCGTCCTTCTCGGTCTTCATCCTCGAAGCCGTCCACAACGCCCGGCAGGGGCCTTGTGCCGCGTCCCACAACTTGTGCGTAAAGGGATCTCGATTTCGTGGGTCTGGCCATCGAGATGATCTCAATGCCTGGATTGTCGAAGCCTTCGAGGAATAACCCGCAGTTGCAGAGGTAGGGAAATTCCCCATTGGCATACCGCTCCAATTGCTCCCTCCGCTCCATGGGGTCGGTCTCGCCGTCCATGGCCACGGCGGACCCAGGCTGCCAGCGATTCATGATGCTGGCCACCATCTTGGCGTGTTCCACGGAAGCACAAAACACCATCGTCCGCCGACCGTCGGCAACTTGCATCGTGGTTGATGCCACCTCATGCAGTGGCCCTTCCTGTTTCATCAGTGCATCCACTTGGGCTGCCGTGAGGTCCCCCTTGGATGTCTTGATCTTCGAGAGGTCCAGCCCTTCGACGAATGCTGGGCGTTGATCGATTTCCACCAACCACCCATCCTCGATCGCTTCGTGAATCTCGTACTGAAAGGGAACTGTATGGAACACCTGCCCTAGCGCCTCTTCGTCAGACCGATCCGGAGTGGCCGTGACACCAAGGACAAACGTCTTGCCCTTCTGTGCGAAATACTCAATCACGGTTCGATAGGTACGCGACACGGCGTGATGCGCTTCGTCGACGATCAGCAGTGAAAACTCTTCGGGGTCAAACTTCTCGCGTCGGTTCTTCTTGCACATCGTCTGAACGGATGTGACCACCGTCTGTGCCTTGGTCCAGCTTGACGCCTCGTTGGAGGTCATCTTCCCCATCTCGATGCCCGGCTGCTCGCCCGTGATCGCCGCCATGGCGTTGGCACCCTGGGAGATTAGCTCCTGCCGGTGGGCTATCATCAGGATGCGGCCTTCACGATTCCAGTCCCGGGCTATCGTAGAAAAGACAACCGTCTTGCCGGTTCCGGTCGGCATCACCACCAGGGCTCGGTGATCGCACTCGTATGCCTCGAATACATTATGCACACAGCGTGCTTGATATCCGCGTGGACTGAACTCCTTAACCGCCATCGGTGCCTCCCTGCATGTTAACGGGTGTAAGATCCTTCCTGAGATAGAGGGGGTGCTTGGGGTGTCCGCCGTTGGTTTTGCCAAGGCATGTAATGTGGATGTGTTCGCGAATCATCCCCAATAGCTCCGTTTCCCTTCCAGGAAGCTTGGCGATATTAACACCCCAGGCTGCAACCACCAAGCCCACATTTTGTACAGTCTGTACGATGGCGGCATCGTTGTCCGGACCATTTGCTGCCTTGAGGCCCAGGGCAATCATGTCGCTGGGTTCGGTGGCCCGATAACCGAAAGCATTAAGCATCACAAACCGCTTGTAACTCCATCGCTCGCAATAGCCGATGCACCTGCGGATCGTGGGGTCGTTTTCCTTATGTGTGGCCGTCGATGGATTGAGTCCCACAAACGCGGCAGTCTCCCATCTGCCCTGCGGCAATTGCCCGCCGATATCACGCCACAGTACATACCGATACTTCATGCACCGAGAGAAGATGGCACCACCAAACCCAGGCTCCACCAGCGTGATTGTGTTTTCGCTTTCGTAGTACATCAGCGACGGTCCGTTCCAAGTAGCTCGATCAGATAGGCAAAGTGCGTGAACACGATCAGGAGGAGATTCTTTTGCTTCCAGGAGTCGACGTTGTGTGGCGCAAGGGTCATGCCGTCGATGCCTCGGTCGATATCCAATCCGCAAGCGTTCCCAGGGATGCTAATGTGCTCCACGCCCCACTCTCCCCACTTGGCTAGGATGGCGTCGCGACCGTACAGATATTCGGTTTTCGGGTTCCCTGATTCGTCGAGGTCAAAATCGTCTGGCGTCCACAGACTGTCGTACCCACAGGCATCCAGCCACTTTCGATGGAGGGCGTCCAGGTCCTCGTCAACCCTCTCTTGCCCGATCCCGCTACGCGCAGCCGCCTCTTTGAATTCCGGAGACAAGGCAATCATAAAGCCATGAGCGCCTAAGGTGATGTCGTCGCGTGGGCACAGGCCGAAAATCGTGTAGTACATCACTAATCCTTGGGGGCTTGCTTGTAGACCAGTTTGTCGACGTACCCCAGGCCGTGACACGCCTTGCAGTTGCTTCGCCTACCCAGGCAGTAGGGACAGACGGCGTGCGGCATCCGCTGGTTGATGGAGTTGCGTGCGTTACGCAGCGACGCAATGCAGGAGGTCTTGTCGAAGTGCTGGCCGGACTCTCCGGAGGCCAGTGCGTTGATCTTGCTGATGCAGGCACCGATCTCCTTATAGACCGCCTCCCATTCTGGGATCAGGGCGAACACCCCCAACGCATGCTCGGGGATCTCGACATCGTACTTGTCGACCAAGACTTCCGGTTCCTCTTCTTGCTCGACATCGTCGGCGGTTACGTTCTCCGCCGATGGCTCGGAGTCGGACGGCTTGCGCTTGGCACGCTCCTCCTTCTCCTGCCGCTCCTTTTGGATGGCGCGTGCAAAGGTATGCGATACCCCGCAGTGCTCGGCTATCTTTCGGGCGGACAGCCCCTTGCCGCGCGAGCAGTCCCAGGCACGATTGACCGCCTTGCGTTTATCGCTTTTTGTCATCCGGAGGCCGTGCCGCTTGGCTGCCTGAGTCGCAAACCAGATCGCATCGTCCAGGGTGCCCTTGTGGACGTGCATGGCGATCTCGGTCTCATTGAAGTTAATCCTTGCCTCAATGCGATGCCTGCCGTCCGCTAGGAAGACCTCATTGGTTTCTGGGTCCTCAAAGACATGGCCCTCGGGTAACTCCTCCCCCGCCTTGAGTGCCCGGAAATAATCGTCGACCGTTCCATTGTCAACCTTGTGTCGTACCATCGCAGAATCTAGATCGATGTCCGCGATACTCAGCTTGTAGATCGATACTCCCTCACCTGCCGACATCTTGTAGGCTCCTTAGAATAGTTCCTGTTGCGACTTACTCCGATTGATGCTGAACAGAGGCTCTGTTCTTTTGGGCCTGTCTTCCCCTGTAAATAATTCCTTCTGCACGCTCTGGCACCGCAGCTTGGTGGCCTCCACCTGCGACTGCCTCAGATCGCACCCGCGAAACTTGCGACCGTAACGCAGGGCCACCACGGCAGTCGTGCCGCTGCCGCTGAACACATCCGCCACAATCCCTCCAGGCGGACAGAATGACACCACAAACGGCTCCACGAGTCTCTCTGGGTATGGAGCCTCGTTCTTGTCGGTGGCCAGCTTCGAGCCCATGTGGCCGCCACCCACCTTGCATCGCAGCACGTTGCCTGGGTTGGCGACCTCGGGGGCCTTGTATGCCTTGTCGTACCTGGAGCCATCCTGCATGCGATTGCTGATGTTGCCACCAGGGCCATAGACGGGAGCCTCTCCGCTGGCCGTGTTGTCCGACCAGGGGAGTTTGCCTTTGGATGAGCAGAGGCAATACTCCCAATCGTTCCGCCAGAAATCAGTCCCGCCCGAACCGGGTACGCCGTAGCGGAAAAAGACGGCAGGCTTTCGCATCGAGACCCCGGCCCGAATGAGATCGGCATGGAGCAACATCGGGGTCGATGAATAACGAAAACCCTTGGTGAATCCTTCGACCACCTGAACCACCAATCCCTTGCAGACTCGGTCCATCTCTAGCCATAGCTCGAACATCCAAGAGACCCACTCCTCACCCTTGCGGGAAAGCTCCAGGCCGTAGGTTCTACGATCTTCGTAAGGAGGGGACCCCATCAAGAGATCGATGGAATCGTCTGGCTGACTCTTAAGCCAGGAGAGCGCGTCGGACTGGACGACTTCCATGTCAGAAGGCATTGGGGGTGGCCTCGTGTTCTAATTGCTTTCGTTGGGGCAACACACATTAACCGGACGACATACGCCTGTACAGACGTGGCGACCAGCTAGCGTGCTACTGGACGGCTTTCCTTTTTGTGTAGCCATGTCCTCGCATCGCTTGCAGACCAGCCGCTCGCCGGGGTCAAACAATAGATCTTCCTGGATGTCGTAAGATCTGCCGCTGTTGCCGCACCAATACTCGATGATCCACCACCGCCCGAACTGGTTCTCCAGCATGAACAATGAACGGACCCGGTGAGCAAGGATTCCTCGGGGGTTGTAGAAGAACGGCGCGGCGTGGCTGTAGTCTTCCTGCACGATGTTAGCATGTGCATGGAAGTCGCTTCTTGAGCTTTCTAGTTCGATCAGCTTCGACATCCTAAAATCCCTGGTCTCGATTAATGAGATCTGCCACGTACTGGAGGCTTTGCGCTCGGTCAATGTGTGCCGATATCAATCCAAGCTCCTCTTCGTCGTCAACCCGCAGCAGCGTGGCATAATGGACGTGCGGCTTTTCGATGACCTTAACTGGCCCGCGGATCGGCGGGTCTGGGTTGATGACTTTTAGTGTTCGGTTCTTGTACGGTTCCCACTCGACGAAACCCTTGGCCCTCAGTGCGTGCAAATGACGGTTGACGCCGTTAGGTGAGTTGATCTTGAATCTGGCCCCGATCTCGCGGACGGTAGGCGGATACCCATAAGCACCGATTGTCCACCTGATGTAGTCCAGGATCTCTTTTTGCCTGTTCGTGAGCGCCTTCATGGTGTCTCCAAAAAGACCGGAGGGCGGGCTGCAATGCGGGGCAAAAACATCACAAGCCCAAGGCGAAACGACCACCACCCTCCGGCATTAGCCTCCTAACCGTCCCGTAACTCCCCGAGGATCGCATCGGCTCGATGGACGACCACTTTAGCGAACTCCTGTGGTGTCATCTCACGAAGCCTTACCCCATCCTCTTCTGATAGCGTCGCTACGTGTGGCCCGCATCCAGCGAGCAGCCCCGTGGCAATGCAACCGACCAAGTACAGGCGATGCTCCATCCGGCTTACACCATCCGGTTTGGTTCCGCCTAAATCGCCGACTCGGTTTCCCTTGTTGACCATGCCTTAAATCTCAAACTCGCGAAGTAAGCCTATCGGCAATCGTACATGATGTAAAGAAAATTCTCGGAAAGTTTCTAGGCCCCCCGCATCATGGACGCCGCATACTCCATCGAAGTGCTTGCCTTTTCAAACGACAGCATGGCCTCCGGTCGCTTCTTGTGATTGGGAAGCATCAACGAAACCTTGCCACCGGGAGCAAGTATAATCGTTCCCTGCATGGTTCCGCCGTCTTGGACCTTGATGATTAGCTCCTGGCCAACATTCACGGTCAACTCGGTGGGTGCCGCCACTTCCTTGCCTTGGCTCTCCGCCGCCTCGGCTTCCTTCTTCTCCTTCGCAGCCTCTGCGGCCTTGACTCGGTCTGATGTGCTGGCTGTTGCCATGATTCCTCCTGGTGTCAGTGGTAAAGGTTATGCGTTCGCACTATGCGTTCGCTTGCTGGGCTTCGCCTTCCTCAATCTTCCTTAGCTTCTCGGGGAGGGCGATCTCCTTGAGGTATTGCTTCTGGTCCGCATCAAGATCGTTGGAGCCTTCGATCCAATCCTCCGCCGCCTGGAGTTCCTCCAGTGTTCGTAGCTCCTCGATGCGATGCTTGCACTTGTCGTACACGGACATGGATGGACGGTTCTTCTCGCCTTCCTTGATTCGATTCCGCTGGCCTTTGATGGATTTGCGGAGGTAGCTCTTGCGATCATCGGAGAACTTGCTCTGGTCGGCGATCCACTTTTCCAGCTTGTCTAGTCCCTCAAGGTCGGTCAACGTGCTGATGTGTGCCTTGCATCGCGTGTACTGCTCGTCAATGGTCTCCCCGTTGGAGTTGGGTCCGGATGCCTGCCCGTCTCGGTCTCCCTCTCCCTCCGGCGGCATTCCATCGCCGATTGGGTTGGCCCAGTTCTCCGTGATGCGTGGCGGATTCCACCAGAAACGTTGCGGCCTCTCGTTTTTGTCTTTGGGGTTTTTCTTCAACAGGCAGGTATACTTCCCCTGTCGCTCTTTGGTGAAGTTGGCCCACATGTCGGGAAGCCAGTACAGGTACCGACCGACACCCCACTCCGCCGCCGCCCGCTTCTGAGCATCCGAGATGCCGCCCTTGATCGGCTCCACACCCGTGCAGCTAGCGCCGTCCGTTTTGCCAATCCACTCGCCATCGATGCGGATGTACAGCGTACACATGAAGCCTTGCCGGTTCTTCTCATCGCCAAGTCTGACCGGATGAAACTCCGTCCGCCAGTTCTCCGGAAGCACCACCGCGTCCAGTCGCTTCTGGACGCAGCGGTTGGTCACATACGGTAGTGCGATGGCCCATGGCTTGCCGTCGCTGCCGATCGCACCGTGGCCGATCCTCCACTCCAATTCCGAGTGATGGAATGGCTCCAGTAGCTTGGACAAGTCTGGCCTGAGTATGTTTTCCATCACTTGCCGCCCTTCTCTACCAGGGACACCTTGACCGAAGGTTTGCCAGTGCGTCCAAGCCTAGCACCTTCCAGGATGGCGATAAACTCGGCTAGCTTCTCGTCGTCGGTTTCGGTGCGGATCAATATGTCGGCATCTTTCTGAGAAACCTTGATCTCGCCGATCTTGAGACACTCGCCTCGAAACTGTGGATAGTCGTTCCAGAGGTCGACAAGCTCGCTGTTTCTATACTTCACAGGACCTCCAGCCGTAACCGCCTCCCACTCCTTGCCACGTATCCGCTGCGTGTTGGGTCCTTCGGGGTCTCGCTTGTTAATTAGTAGCTGCTGGAGTGCGTTCCGCTGATCGCATAGCTCGCCGATCTGTTCGTTGAGTTGGTAGATCCGCGAGGCGATCTGATCGATCGACGGCTCCGGAGGAGCCTCCGGAGCTTCTGTCGATTCGTCGTCTGGCATGAACTTGAAATCAGACACCAGCGTCCGCCTTCCTGGCCTCATTGGCGTGACGATCGATGTCGTCGGCAATGCTGCGGAGCACTGCTGCCAGACCTTCGGGCCCGTGGCTCACGTCATAATGAGCCTCGATGAAGACCTCGGCAAACTCGACACCGTCCTGGTCGGAGATGTCGCGGAATTCTAGGCCGTGAACCGTGTTGACCTCCTGAGAGTCGCTGACCGCCTTGGCGATCTCGTTAAACTCCGAGGTCACATCCTGTAGATGCTGGTATTCGCGGTCGGTGTATTCGCTGGACATTCTGATCTCCCTGCAACTGGATAAACTTAACTGATGCACGTATCGTACACCATGTATTATCAGTTGTCAAGCAGATCTTGCGATTATTTCCTTGGGAAAAGTGCCTGCACGGAGCAGTTGAGGGCCTTGGCTAGGCCGAATAGCTGAATAAAGAGGGGGCTGCGTCGACCGCTTCGCCAGTGCGTGACTGTGCTCACACTGACGCCCAGCTCGCTGGCTAGCTGATTGATCGTCTTGCCTTCGCGCTCCATGCGTGCGGCCAGACCTTCGGCGAACTTCTCACAAAACACTTGCTGCGGCGTTTTGCGGTTGGTCTTCTTGGAACGGGTCTTGGATGCGGACTTCTTCTTCGGCATCATCTGGTCCTTTATCGTCATCTCCTGTCCCTGCAACACCCCCGTACATAGTGTACGTGAACCGCTTGGCTGCGTCAATCGCTCGCAACGACCTCCAGTAGATTCCATCGAGTGCCCGAAACCAGCGATTGTTGAGGTAGTTCGATCGCCCCCAGCAGCCACACTTCTCCTCGGGGATGCCCCGGAACTCCTGCCGCCTGATCTTGGTGTCCCACCAACGGACCACAACGTCATACCAGCGATTGCGGATCGCTATCCACGCCTCGCTATGCAGGCCGATCGACCCCAGCAACCACATCAGAATGTGACCGGGCCCGTGTCGGCTGTGCATGAGGTCATCGAATGGAGACTGTACCTTGCACGGTATGTAGCAATGTGGCTGGTCAGGGTGTGGATACTTGCGCCGACAGCGACGGCATTTGATCTTGACGCCATCGCGTTCAATCCATCGGCAGGGAGTCCAGCACGTCCGCTCGGGCGGCAGGTGCTGCGGCAACAGGGGGATGTCTTTTCGTTTTTTTCGTTTCTTCTTGGCCATCAGCTTGGCAGGCTGTCCGCCGCCTCAATCGCAAAGGTTGTGCTGGAGTAGTCGCAATAGTAGTTCTGCCACTTAAACGAGAGCGGAGGGTCTGGGTAT
The DNA here is from genome assembly GCA_028289585.1 of Candidatus Zixiibacteriota bacterium. Lineage (GTDB taxonomy): Bacteria > Zixibacteria > MSB-5A5 > GN15 > FEB-12 > JANQPI01. Next base: position 34,208 of record JANQPI010000023.1, on the reverse strand, counting down.
TGGGCGTATCCATTCATCGGGAAGCCGGACTCGTCGATGTTCGCGCAGTCAGCAAACTTGTTGTACGTGTAGAGTCCATTGTCCTGGACCCCATGAAAAACCGGGGTATTGAAGTGGCCCGGCACGCCTGGGGCCTCGGTGTACCCAATCGCCGGATCGAAGTGGGCGTATCGCGTTCCGTTGGGTGTTTCTGGGGCTGCTGTCTCTTGTAATATGTGGTGATACCAAGTCTGGGCCGGAATCGTGCCTCCAGCCTGACAGGGTATGTACTCCGGCTCATCTCCCGCCCAGTCGTAACCCGGCTCACCTTCTGGGGAGCGTATAAACTTCAATGTGTTGGAGATCGTGATCCACCACATCATGCGGTACCTGTTATAGGAGTATTGCCTCATTCCGAACTGATCGAAGCCTCCAACAACGAAGGCTGTAATCTTGTTCGGCCTACAGGAGACGTACTCTCTCAGGAATGGCGTGTTGGTTGGTAGTGAGAAGCAGTGATTGTCCGCCCAATCGTCCTGACACTCTCCGGTGCATAGCGGGTCGATGTAGCTACTCCAAAAACACCCATCCCCATCGTTGTGCGGCGTCGTGAACCATGGCTCATACTCGGGGAGCCTGCCCCAGCAGTTCTCCAGGTAATGCACCCCATTGAGCACGGACGCGCAGTTGTGGAACCTAATGTCATGCACCGGGTCATCCGACCCATCTCCATCCGCCACGTTTGCGATCGTCAGCTTGAGATACTTCGGGGCCTTGTAAAGATCGTCGCAGTCCCAGCCCGGCTCATCGGGGCAGTAGGGGGCGTTCTGAATAACCTCGCTGCCACCTAGATCATAGTAGAGCTGCGGCTTGTACTTTACGTTGCCGTTGCTGCACGCCACACACCGCCCGCCTTCCCCCGGTGGAATGCAACAGTTGGGGCCAGGACAGAATGACCATCGATTGACGTTTGGCATATCGACCCTACGGGTTGTCGCACCCGGCCCCCGTGAGTCTCCAGCGATCGAGAAACGAGGCGATGACCCACTCCTCGTCCGTGACCTCTCCGGCCCACAGCAAGGTGACATCCTCGATCTCACCCTCCACGGTCGAACTCAACCCTTTGCGGACCTCCATGGTGTCCACGGCGCTTAGCGCAGAGATGCCGTTTTTCATCTTGCCCACAACGTGCATGACTGGGTCCCGCATCAGCAGCCCCATCTCAATGCCGCCGGGTATCGGGGCGATGCACGTAAAGCCTTGCCGCCCTTTCTCGGCAAGGGCATCCGTAGCCCTGGGTCCGTATGGCTGCCCCATCTCGGGAACACCATGGGTGGCCACCACCACCGGGGAATCCATCGTGCAAACGCTCTTGGCCTCCGGCTGCACCTCGGTGGGTCCATTGACTACAATCAGACGGGAGAACTCGGTGTCAGAAATCTTATCTAGCGTCAGTAGAAAATTCCCACGATCATCTGTCTCCAGCCCTGGGTCTACCACTCTCGCCAACCCACGGGGTACCAGTGGCTCGCTGCCCTTCCAAATAAATGGCAGGTAGCGGATCATGTCTTGAAAGCTTTTGGGTTGCGACAATTACTCGCCCTTCCGTAGTAGCTCGATGGTGGCTGCCAGCACGTCCGGCCTGTTGAGGATCTGCTGCTTGAGTGCCTGCGACGTTCGCTCCAACCTTCGCCGCTCTTTGTAGCTGATGGTGAAGTCGGTCTGGTCGTCGTTGCGGCTGATGGTCGTCACTCCGCAATTGTTGTCCCCGTGACTCCCCGTACTGAATGTAATCTGACTGATGGCCCCGTCTAGCTCAAGGCCGGGCAGGATGTTGGCGTATTGGATCGTTTGCGGTTCGGCAGGGGAGAGGTTGGCAATCTCTGCATCGATGTAGTGGTCGACCTCCTCTTCGATGTCGGCCTCGTTGGTCTCCACATCTTCGATGTTAAACGACCCAGAGCTATAGATCGGCGTGAAGGTTTGCTCGATCTCGAAGTGTCGGATCGTTTTGGGCTGCGTGCCGAAGTTGGCAGGCTCTCCGTTGACCTCCACCTCCTTGTCCTTGGTGTATCGATTGACTCCCCAGGTATCGGGGTCTCGTACGGGCACGCTGATCCGCAGCCACAGGTCTGGCTCTCCGGTAATGAACTCGACCGGCTCGTTGTCGGTGTCGCCTTCCGTGTTGGCGTAGACGTGGTCGCGAAACTTGATGATGCCCTTCTTCTTGTCAACCGAGAAGTCCGAGTCGACAACGATCGTGGGGTCCGCGTCCTCCACGGCTGACGGGTCAACGTCATCTTTCTTGATGGTGTTCTTGCCGCTGTCCGTGCCGGGCCAGAATCGGCCAAAGACGATCGGCTCTTTACGCTTCTCGGGATCATCCTTTTCGGTTTCCACCATCTTGTCGAAGATGGGCAGCACCTGTTTGATGTTCGTAATGGGGTCCCCTTCGCCTTCGTCGGTGCTCCAGCCAGCCACCTCCAGTGGATCATCTTCGCCGATCTTCAAGCGATACGCGCGAAACACCCACGACTTAGCGTAGGTCTCGTTCTTCTCGGGGTCCTTGATCCCATGGAAGTGTGGCGGAAAGACTGATCCCCAGCCATCGTCCGGCTTGTAGGAGAGATCGTCGATCAGCTTGATCTCTTCATCCATGGGATCGTACCCGATTGCCTCCAGGGGGATGTCCACCTGATGCCTTGTGGCACCGGCCACAAGCTCCACCTTGTCGGGTCGCTCTGGAGGATTGATGGACAGCGAGTTCTCTACGATCGGATAGGTGATTGTGGATGGAAGTTGATTTCCCTCTCCGGCCTTGCGGATGGCCACCCGGTTATCCAACTGCAACACCACCCGCAGCCCCAGGGCGTCACAGATCTCCGCCAGCGCGTCGGCTGCGTCCTCTGCGTCCCATTCCACCTTCGGCCTTGCATCGGGGATGTCGTCCAGGATGTAACCGCTAGGATTGCCTTCGACATCCTCCCCCATGCCCATCAGGCATAGCTCAATGATCTCGCGGGCGGGCTTCTCTCGGTCCTCGATTAGCTCCCCTTCTTCGTCGCGGATGTTATAGACACCACTCACGCGGCCTAGCGCCCACTTCCAGCGACGGTCCACGATCTGCAAAGTCCACTTCTCTCCGCCACTGTCGCGATTGAAGGAATGCTTGAGGACCTTGCAATCCGGCCAGTCGTACTGGATGGTGTCAGAGCCGCCATCGGGAATGTTGGAGAAGATGATCGAGAACGTGCCACCGGCTGCGGAGAAGCTCTGCTGCGGCGCTAGCTCCAATTGCATGACCGATGGCGTGACCCCGTGCCCCATCGTGGCCGTGGCCCCCACGATCTTGCTAACCCCCGGAAACGTGGCATACGCAATGTAGCTGGGCATGTGTCTTGATCCATTGGCACACTAATTGCACATGGCAACGTTGCCACCTTTCCACCTACCGGCGGGGGTTAGTATTCGAGCCACCGGGCGTGGCCATCGTGGACCATCCTGTGATTCAGGTTCACAAGCTCACCAGGGGCCGCAGGATCGCCCGCAGGGGCAAGGAGTGTCACCAAGTACCGACCGAACTTGCCACGCTTCTCGTCGCCGCTGCGCTTCTTCCTGGTCGTCATGTAGAGAAACTTCCCATACTCGGCAATCAGTCCGACCAGATGCAGGCGGGACGCTACTCCGGCCTCTTTAGTTTCGCCTCGCATCTCGGGGGCGTCGATCTCGTCAAGTCGGAGGACTTGCCGGGTGAGGTTGTCGAAGCCCTGGTCGATGATGACTTCGACCGTGTCTCCATCCACGATGCGAACGACTTCGCCCACGTATTCATAGTTCGGCTGTAGCCTCATTGCTACGCAATTCCTAGTCTAAAATCCGTCCCCAGGTTGAGCGTCACCTCCGCCATTGTGCAGCGGATGTAGGCGTCGTTCGTGTAGGTGATTGTCTTCTCTGGGTCCAGGAGTGTTCCCCCGGCAAACATGTACGTATCCGTGATCGTCCTCAGTCGTAGATCTCTGCCGAAGTCTGCCACTGAGTTGGGGCCCGCCACCGTCAGCGAAGTGATCGTCCCCGACGATTGATAATACATTGTCCCCGAGTAGATGATGACTGCTGTATGCGTTCCCCCAAGGACCGTGGTGGTTCCTAATCCAGCCAAGACCATTACAGTTGTGGAGGTGGATAGTTGCAGCGTGCCGCCATTCTTGGCCACGGTCGTGAGTTGCGTCACGCCGTTGCCGACCACGACATCGGTGTCCGTCTTGGGTTTTGTGCGATAGGTTTGCTTAAGACTTGCCAGCGCGGCCGCCTCTCCGGGATAGAAGGCGATGCCAACGAAACCTTTGTTGATCGTCATCGTGTTGGCGATATGCGTTCCCTTCCATAACACGGACGGGACATTCGTTTCGGCACGATCCCCGGTGTTGTGGACGATGACATCGATCTCGGTGGTGAGGTTGTCGATCCGAATCCTGCCGGAGCCCGTTCCGGGACCCTCTCCGATCTCCAGGTCCGAGGCGTGAATCTGGAGATACTTGTCTCGATACTCTTCGTAGCTGCCGACCGATGTAGCAGCGAATTCCGGCAAGCCAATATGCCCCGTGAAGCTCTGCAAGATCTTTAGCGAGGTGAGGGTCACGGCTGATTGATCCAGCCCCTCGGTAATCGATCTCGCCGAGTTGGCGATGATCACGTCATCTGTGTTGACGGGGACCGTGCCGGTATCCCAGTTGTCCGCATTATCCCACCACGCCGAACCGGTGGCCGTGGTAGTCGTCACCTTGGTGAACGTCTGGAGATCGGCGGCACCTCCACCGCTCTCCGTTGTGCTGGCCGTGGCCGTGTATGATGCACCGGCGGGGTAGGTAATTGTAAAGGTGCCGGTCGTGGTGGCGGTGGTATTGGTGATAATCAGCCCGTAAAACTCGGGGTAGATGCTGGCACCCTCCAGGGCGGTGATGATGTCCGCAACCGTGGTGTCCACGACCGTCGTGGTGGCGACGGCTGTTATCGTACGGTTGCCGATCTTGACGCTGAACTCGTCGCCGACTTCGATCGTGCCGCCGACCGTGAAGGTGTCGACCTGTGCAATATCCTGTGCGTCTCCGATCCATATTTTGGTCGCCATTCCGTTGTCTCCTAGCTTCCTGATGGGGCCGCCGTGGGCGTCCCTACCAGGACTGTATCAGATGTGAATTCGTAACGCCACGAGATCGGGTACATCGTGTAGGCCACCGAAGATCCACGCCCCATTTTCTTGGGGAAACCGTAGGTGATGCTGTCCAGGTTCTGATGGTGATCAGAGGCCCATAGCGGTGTGGCTGCTGCCGGGTAGGCGTCGCGACCCTTGGCGCTGCCCTGCTGAATGACCCGATAGGGAGTGGCCTCTGCGGTCAATTGCTTCTGAGGCAATCCGTTGACGGTTTGCAGGTAACTGAACGCAGGCCCGCCTCCACTAAACTGCAAGGTCTCCTGCCACTCCAGGACGGTCCCGGCCCCACCGCTGTCCAGAATCTCCCCTTCGATCGTTACCGAAAACGTTCTCGTGAGGGCATACTCCACGCCGCGACCCTCCAGAAAAGATGGCCCGCGGACGACTCTGGTTCCACCATTGCAAGAGGCCGTCAGGAGTTGATGGTCCGCTTCGCTGTCATCATCGAAGAGGAGCTTGAGGTCTTTCTCTCCAGTGGCATACTGCGTTTCTATGTTGGCGATGGCTGTGTCTAGTGCGGACTGCGAGTCCTCCATCAGTAAGCCCTGCATGTCCCAGCGATGGAGAACCCCCTCCACAACACCCTCTGCGTTGACGGAGCTTTCCCGCGAGATGGCGATGATCATCTCATTAGATGGATGGGTGTAGCTTCCCCATTTGATCTTCATGGTGGCTTGTCCTTACTGCTGGGCTGCTACTTCCTGTTGGACCTGCCGATTGACTGCACGGTTTCTGTTGTCCTGAGTGACTCCATCGCGGAGGGCCTGGATCACTGTCTTGGTTAGCTGCTCGCCCATCGGCCTGAGTTCTTCGCGAAGCTCTCGGACCATCTCCTCGACGCTATCTTCCAGTGAGATCTTGATGTCGTTTTGCGTTTTGATCTCCACCGTCTTGGCCTGGATCTGTCGATCTAGTGACGCTGCGGCCGCGAGTTCATCAGTCAAAAAGGCGTCCACGCCTCGCTTTTTGGCCAGCCTCTCGGCTTGCTCCTGGGCTTGCTGATTAAAGAGTCCGGAGCTACGCGCGAAGCGGATCTGCTCGGAGCTTAGGTCGTCACCACGATCCAGCTTGGCCTTGATGTTCTTGAGTCGCTGGATATCCTGTGGCGACGCTTCGGCAAATCGCTGGATGGCGTCTTGTTGCTGTCGCCTGTTCTGGTCGGCCTGCCGCTGGAGTTGGTCCCGTTCTCGCGTGAGAAGGTTGATCATGTCCTGCGTACCCCGGATTCTCTCTTCGACGCCACGCTTGTCGATCTCGAATCCACGCACCTTGAGGGCCATGATCTCCTCAAGGAAACTCTTCTCTTGCTGGGCGAAGATCGCACGCTGACCGGCAAAGTTAGGGTCGGGGGACTCTTCGTTCTCGCGACGACGACGGGCAAAGGCGATCCGCACGTCACGCAGCCCGGCCAGGGCGTTAGACAATTGACGCTCGACACTTCCGCCCCCGGTGTTCTCGTCCACGAATCGATCAAAGTCATTCGAGGCGAAACGCGCTTGCCTGAGATCGGCCTGCCTCCGCTCGAATCGCTGGCTGCGATCTCCGGCTAGCTGCTCAAGCTCCAAGTCCTCCTGTCGCTTGCGTGCCTCCTCCTTGCGCTTCTCGGCTTCCCTGGCTGCCGAACTGAGGCTCCCGGTTAAGTCCAGGATGGCCTCTCGCATTCCGGGGGAGACGGCCACGATCGCAGCCAGACCGGCGGCAACACCCGTGGCGGCCACGCCGACCGCCGACAGGGCGGCTACGCCGAATGCCCTGGCCCCCGTGCTGCCAGCAGTCCCCGCAACGGACGCTCCTGCCCCCGCAGTGCTCGCGGCAGTGAACCGGACCTGGGAGGCGGTGGCCACGTCGATCGACGCAGAGAGGGCTCCGTAGGTCCTGGAGAGACCCGATATGACGTTGATGATTCCCTTCGTGAGATCGACGGCAGCCTGGAACTTGGCAAAGGTTCGCAGGGCGTTCTCCAGGTCACGCTCCGACACCAAGCCCAATAGCACCACGCCACGCGCGACTTGCTCTACGCCGGTTAGTAATCGGTTGTAGCCGATCCGCATCTGGTTAGTGGCCCTGGTGACGGTTCGCTCTGACTCCTGGCTGGTCCGCTCCCATTCCTTGATGGCGTTCTCCACGCCTTTGACGTCGCTCTCCAAGATGGTCATCCTGGAGCCCACCTCTTCGGTGGAGTCCTTGTACATGCGGCCAATGGAGTCGGTCGACCTCCTGGTGGAGGCCACCGTGGTCCGCTGCATCTGTTCGGCGGCCCGGAACGCTTCATCCGCCGCGGCGCGTTGCCTTTGAATGGAGCCCGTGGCAGCAGCCGTGGAGGACTCGTGGGCCTCCTTGATGGAGTTGGCCATCGTCTTGGCGCTCTCGGCAGACGATCCGTCCGTCTGAATCGAGAACTTGACAACGACATTACGTTCGGCGTCCGCCATCCTTAACCCCTAGCAGCAATGACCCGCAGCAGAGAGTTGATCGCCCTGGTGCCGTGGTCCCTTAGCGTCCATTCAATCAACCCGAAGCGACGCAATACAATCGGGCTGCGTAGTTCCTCTTTGCTTAGTGCCTTCCCGTGGGTGGCCTGATTCGCTAGATAGGCTCTTAATATATTCAGGTTCGCTCGATTGAGCGTTGCCTTTCTTCCCTCTGCGGGAGTCCTATTTTTGTAATCAATGCCAACGCACTTGGGGCACTTGTGGCACGGCGTGGGCCCGTTTCGCTTGACCCGCTCGCCTCGCACCTCCATGAACGTTGCGGACTCGATGTCCGAGATCATGTACTCTTCGCAGTCGTCGCATGACAGGGAGGCCACCGCCTGATGGTTAAGCATCAGGGATAACCCCCTTACGAGTTTCCCTCCGCGTTCTCTTCTTTAACGTTGACCGCCGACACGTTCGCCAAGGCTGCGTCGTGGACATCGTTGCAGTTCTGCTCCTTGTCCATGCTGGCCTCGTTGGGGTCAACGTCGCAACCATCCAGTCCGGTGATCACAATGCGAAAAAGCCGATTGAATAGCGCCGGATGCAGTCGCAGCATGGCCGTGGCACTGACCTCGACATCATTGCCATCCGGGTCCACGATGTCCCATTCCTTGACGTGCTTGGCCATCTCCACAGCGCATGCCCTATCGCGTTGATCTGCCTTGTCGGCAAAACGCTCCAGGGACTGTAGGAACGGGCTTACTTTCTCGGTGAACATCTGGTGAAACTTAAACCGGGTCGGGAAGTCGTACGACCCCGGCCTAGCGGCAATGTAGCCATCGAACGTGTAGTCCTCTGACGGGATGTAGTTGTATCGCTTTGCCATCGTGGCTCGAAACTCCGTACAAGTGGTAAAGGTTACTCAATCACGACGATGCAATCGTCCTGCATCTCTCGTGTGACAAAAAACGCTCCCTGGAACTGAAATGACTCGACTAGATGGCCACGCCTTTCGTGACAAGCCTTCCTGGTTCCAGGGATGCCTTTCTCATTGCTGGGTTTTATGAATGACGGTATGAACGCAGCAACACAAGCCCCTAGAAACGCCCTCCTATTTCGACGCATAATTCTCCACCAGATCTCGGGACCACATTCTCCAGTCCTGGTCCACGGATTCTCCGTAGACGCCGGTCAAGGCAGCCTTGGTCCCGTTCTTGGTTGCCTGACCCACGAACTCTGCAAACTTCTCGTGACCTCCCGTATGAATCAGGTACAAGACCAGCGATTCACAGAAGGCAAAGTCGGCATCCGATCGCACGCTCTGCGCGCTGGCAATGTGCTCAATCGAAGGAGACCTCCCGGCACCCATCTCCTTGGATAACACATTGAGTCGATGCAGCTTTCGCTGTTTGTCGTCCGCCATACTGGAGGCACCTGCCACAATCCATCGCGGGACCTTTACTCCGTGTTCGGCAATCAGGATGGACTGGATCACGGCGTGGCCAATCATACCGTTGACATCTTCGGCATCGGTTCCATCGATAAACACCATGTGAGGGCGGCCATTGCGCCTATTCTCCAACAGCATCCGCTCGGAGCTTACCTCCGCCCGGCCTTCGACATTAATGTGCAAATCGACATAACCCTCCCCCGTGTCAAGATGCCGACCGATGAACATCGGGGCGTACATCTCTCGCATGCGATCGATACGCTGTAGCACCTCCTTGGCGTTGGTGGCATCTCCCACCACCATGCAGACGGCGTTCTCGCTTTCCGCGACCGAGATGTCTTTGGCGATGGTCGATGGCGTGACGAGTGTCACTATCAAGCAGAGAGTGGCGATCGTTGCTGCTGTCCGAAGCATTGCAAATCCCTTTCGTATTCCTCGTGAAACATTCGCCCCGAAATCCTGGATGCGACTAGGCAGCCGCGTCGTGTGTGACAATCAATTCCTTGGTGGCGGCAGTGGCCCGGGCCGTAAAGTTTTTCGTGAGCATCGTCTCCTCCGTCTTCCCTCGAACCGGCGGGGTCTGCTTGGGAGCCTGGAGGGCCGCGAAGGCGAACGAGGTCGAGTAGCCACCGAATGACCACGCGGCAGTCCCGGCGGCACCTGTGACCGCTGCATTATGCAGAGCCACGTTGGCACCCGAGAACGGCATGACCACTTTCATCGTGATCAGTCGACCGCCGGAGGGGATGTCGGTGACGGATTGGCTGTTGTTGTGTCGATCGCCGACTAGCTGGTTGTCGATGACGATCTCAATTTCGGCAACCTCTCGTTCGACTGATTCGATGGTGAGAACTAGCTCGTGCATCGCATAGAATCCCGCATTGCTGAGTGTCAGCGTGGGGAACGTCTGGCCGGTGGTCTCCGTCTTGCCGATCAGGTCCAGTAGCAATCGCAACGGCTCCCCCTTCGAGCAGCGAAAGGTTGCCTTGTTGACCTTGACGCCATCATAGGTATAGGCGTCCCCGCCACGGTCAACGCCGACGTTGAACTCGGGCAGTGTTTCGGCCAGCGCGAAGATGTCTGTCGCGGCTTCGGAAGCCCCCAGGATTCTTGGGAGCCAGATGTCGAGATCCTCTGGGGTGGGCACCAATGAGACGGGCCCGTCGCATGTGAAGATCCCTTCCTTGATGTCGTCGGCAGATAGCGACCGCGTGCCGCGCATGCCGTCGCGTTCCATCACGGTTCCGTTTTTGCCGAAGTCGCACGACTCGAAGTAGAACTCCTCGTCGATGGCCCCGGAGTCGGAGGTCCCGAAATTGGAAACGTGCCCCATCTGGGCGGTGGTGGGTGTGAATACCATGGGTCAAACTCCTTTTTGTTATGTTCCGCGCGTCTCCCGGCAGAATATGCGAAGCACGAAGGCAGTGGCAACCAAGCCCTTAAACCATGCGTGCGGTATGATTGAATCTAGCGGCTCGACGTAGCAGTCCCAGCTCTCGGCTACGTTGGGGAGCTTCTGGTGTCTGAATGCCCTGGAGATATCCTCCCTCCACTTCATGTAGGTTCCGTTCTCCAGTGCGATCTCCCTTTCTTCCCCAGTGCTGGAGAGGACCACGACTTGCACGCCGTAGCCAATGTCGTCTTGCTTGTTAGTCCCTGAACTGTGCTTGATCTGCTCCTTTGTGGGTGACAGGATGACGCACGGCAGTGGCACACCCCCCTCCTCCCCGATGCCTTCCTCGATGGGCAGCTTTCTCAGGATGATGCTACCAGAGACAATGCTCGACAGCCCCAGGAGCACCATCTTGGCTTGAATGTCAGTGATGCACCTCCAGTGGACGGCGTCGATGCCAGTGGTCACGCGAAAATAAACAGGATGCGTCACCACTTCTCCACCATCTGGAGAGGTAGCGATATTGTACGCCCAGTACAGGCCGGCGCTAAGAGATGACAGTGCAACCGTGCCGTTGCCAACGCGGGTTCCGGAGCTTACTGGCAGCGCGGAGTCAAAGTCGTTATCCACGGCGATCGTATAGACCACGTTCGTGCTGTCGCTGTCCCCGCCTGCGATCGTGGCCGTAGCGCCCGTATCGTCCCCGTTATCCGCGACGGTTAGCGTCGGGGTGGTCGGTCCAGGGCCCCCGCCTCCGGCAGGACCCAGGCTTTGCAGCAGATTGGCAACAAGGGACATTGACTCAACTTCACTCGCTGAAACCAAACAGAATCAATATGATGGCCACCACGATCAGCACCAGTTCCATGTCTATCACACCTATCATGGCGGCGTCACCTGTCGACCGACTCGCGTAGACTCGGAGGTCACGTTCCCATCTGATGGATCTTTTAGATCCTGGAGCATGATTGTATTTGTGGTGCCGCGCTCAATATGTTTCACCTGATACGGCGTGGTACCGGTATCGACCACCTTGTCCGCAGCCACCAGCATGTGAGCTGCACTATCGAGAATGCGTCCCCCGTTAGCCGTGACCGTCTTGCGTTGCTCGTAGTTACAGCCCGCCACGCAAACCACACACAACGCCCCATCGGCGTCGATGTCGGTTTCGTTGTTCGTGTTGCCGGTGTTCGAGGTGGCGATCGACCCGGCCAGCACAACCTTGGTGCCCGCTCCAGCGTCGATGCCATGAACCGTACGGGCAGATGTGGTGGCCTCCGAGTTGAGCCATGCCTCTCCGTAGACATCTGATCCGTTGCGCAGATGCAACGCGGCAAGGTCGAGGTCCACGCCCGCGGGCGAGTAGCTCTCGCGAACATCAAAGAACTGATGGTCTCCGGCAAGGTAGATCGTGTGGGCTGCGTCCTCCGCCTGGATGGCGTACTGCCCAGCCTTTAGCGTGCAGTTCTCCACGGCTGCGGCGATGGCTGTGGTGGAACTGAATACCACCGCCGTCCGCTTGACGTTCGCTTTGACGTGATCCAGGACAATGGTTCCTGCACCCGAAAGGTGCACGATTCCGCCCACACCCGTCGTGGTGTTCTCGGTGATCGTGAGATCTTCCACGCGATTGATTCCCGAGAGAACGATGATCGGATTGGTAACGCTGTCGGCTTCCCCGGCCCCCGTGTAGCTGATCTTGGTGCGATCGATCCCCACGCCATGCAGGTCCACACCTGTAGACATGGTGGTCGACCCCGTGACGGCAAACGCCTCACCAGAGGCACCCGGTAAGGCGTAGACCGCGTCGCCGAAGCTGGCCGCATCATTGGCCCCCTGGATCGTGTCGTAGGAGTCGAGGACGTAGTGGCCGTGAGAGATCGGCGTATTGCTGGCGTGGGCTGGATTGGCGGATGCGTAGTAGATCGACTCGCCACCCTGCAAGATGGAGACCTTGGTGTGGATGTTAAGCAGTTCATCAAAGATCCGTCCGCCGTTGGATTGCTCCACGCTCCAGCGATTGTAGTTGCAGTCGGGCCCGATCCAGACTTGCGAGTTTTGGTCCTTGGAGAGAATGTCCCAGACCGTCCCGCCTGCGGTGTGCCGCGAGCGGAGTGCGGTCCCAGCGAGATAGACCTCCCCGTTGCCAAATGTTTCGGTCGGGTCTCCGCAGTGAATGGCCCCCGTGGCCTGGGCGGCCTTGGCTGATGTCGACTCAATCACGCTGTTGAAGATCCGCATGCGGCCCTGCTGGCACAAGACCCCGTAGGAGATACTATCCGCCCCAGCCTGCACGGCAGCGTCTGCGAGGCCGTAGGAGTCGTAGATAGTCATCTCGTGCCGGAGTGATGTGGCGGTGGCCTGTCCTATGGCATAGGGTGCAATCCCGCCAATGATGTGCGAGTCCTTGATGATGGACTCCTGCTTGTAGGTCTCATTGAGCAGCCAGACTCCGTACGACCCACCCTTGATCCAGCAGTTATTGATGCGGAACGACGCCTCCGCCGTCACGCTGTTGGACTGATAGATGGCGCTGGTCACGCTCGCCCCGGCATCGATCCAGATGTCCGCTAGCTCCGAATCGTTGCCCATGCGGATGCTGGAGATCAAGTTGCTTAGTGTCAGCTTAGTGGCCCACCCGCAGCCCTTCACCTTCACGCCCGCCGGAATGACATGCCCCGAGGCAGACGAGTCCGCGTAGGCACCCGGTAGCATGATGATCGTGTCGCCGGAGGTGGCCACGCCTAACGCGCTGCGGAGCGTAAGCTTTGGCGAGTGGAAATCGCGTCCGGTATTGGAGTCGTTTCCGGTGGTCGCCACCCAGATGACATCGCTGGCACCCATCAGCGAGAGCATCAGTTGCAGGATCGTTCTGTCGGGGGCCGTGATGGTTTCGGCCATCACCCGCGTGGAACCCTCGAAGACAATGGCAGCGCCATCGAAACTATCGGGCACGGAATCATACTTCCAGCAATAGAACCCGTCGTCGTACTCATGCACCGACCCCACGTCAGTCTCGGTCGCCGTATCCGAATCTGTGGGATACAGATTGACCGTGAGCGTTTTGCCGGTCCCGTTAGGCCCGAAGTCGAGAACACGATGGATTGCGTATGGCATCGGCGAACCCTACAGCCTCTGCATGTCTTCTAGTAATTCGGTGGTAACTTCGCCCGCACTGTAGCGAGAAGAGATGGAGTCGGCCTGGATTGCGATTTCCTCCACGGCGTTTGGCATCTCGCCCAGCATCCCGCAACTGCTGCTGCCGATTCGCATAGCATCCTTGGCCGCATCAAAAACAATCTCCGCCTTCTTGTTTCCGCCATCCAACTGCGACTGGAACTCCTCGCAGATCACACGCAAGGCGTCGATCATGCCGTTGATGTCGACTGGCTCGGGTTCTTTTATTTCTTCGGACTGTTCGTTCATTCCGGCACGTCAACCTCTTCTCGGGCAACCTTGATATCGAGCCCGCTATCCATGATCTCCTTAGCCTTGGCCTTTTGTGCCAAGATGCTCTCGTGATCCGCGACGGAAGCCAAGAGGAACTCCCCGACCCTCTTCTCGACGGCGGCCTGTTTCTCTTCCTTCGTCATGACGTGTTGGGCGGGATTCCTGAACGTGATGGCTTCCGCCACCTTCTCGGCGGTTTCCATGTCCATCGTGACTGACAAGATAACCTTTCTCACTGCGACAACTCCTACGCTGCTGCGTTGAGGCCAAGCCCCTCTAGCCTCGTATTGATGTTTGCTGCCCATGTGGCCAAGGCGGATGTGTCGGCAGCCGGGTCGGCTAAGTGAGTATACTGACCCACGGGCGTGACCCCCATGATCGACACATCGTCCCCGGAATAACCAAGGGAGAAGTTTCCGGACCCGTCACCCTCCAGTGAGAGCAGTCTGGTGCTTTGCGTGTACCCAAAGAAAACATTGGTTGCCGGGGCAGACGTGTCGGCAAACACAAGCTGCGGCTCCAGGCTGCTGGACTCTGTACCCAGGAGGTATAGAACGTGCTTCATGGCGGCATACCCGGCTAGCACAGGGTGGCCCGCGTTCCATTCGACCGTGGGGGCACTGGCTAGACCGGAGACGATGGCCACGCCACCAAACTTGATAGCAAAACGATCCGTATCGAGTGTGGCATGTTGCTTGCTGGGATTGAGCACGGAAAGGATTCCGCTTGACCCGTCGCTGTAGATGTCCAGGTCGATCCCGGCACCAAAGGACAGCCCCTCGTTGTCTCCGAACACCAAGCGATCCGTTGACGCATTGTATTCGTCAAGGTCCTTGTAGCTTCGGACTGCTCTACTTAATGCAGGCAATGGACCTACTCCTGTTGCGTGCCCTCGACGCCACGCCGTCGGCGCTCGGTGGTTCTCATGTTCAGGATACCGACAGCGTCCTTGATGTGATTGATGGCTTGCTGGTTGTGCTCACACGCGAACCGCGTCCCCTGGAAAAACTCCAGCCGAGACAGGCAGCACTGGAGCAAGTCCTCGATGAATGCACCATTGCGTCCTCCGCCCTCGGTGATCGGGCCATTTTGCCAGTGCACCTCGAACCCCATGCCTGCACTGACTCCTCCACGCGGCAAGCCGTCCTTGGTGATGCGGAACTCGTTGTCCACCTCTGGCGTATTGCGCTCGATCGTGCGGATCTCGTCGCCCTTCTCGACTACGTCAAGGGACTCGGTTCCACTGGACTTGCAGGCCCTAACCAACTCCTCGGGTGTAGCTTCGTTCAGCGGTGCGGCTGGAGTGAGTTTGCATCGGTCCGCCTCGCTAAGGTTCAACTCTCGAAACATAAGGCCATCCTTCGCGGCCCGCTCGATATCCTCCTGGGATAACTGACTTAAGTCCGGGACGATCGTTTCGCCTGGGTCGTGTTGCTGTTGCTCGTCGCTCATAGTCAAGCCTCCAGAGTTATGCTGCGGCCTCTGCCTTTTCGATGGCTTCGTCGATCTTCGACAGGAAGTGCTCTTGCCCTAGCTCTGCCGCCACTTCGGCACACTGCTGCGCGGTGTCCTCGCTAATGGCCATGTACTCTCGCTGTGGGATACGGCCATCGAGGGAGCCGTCGTTCTGCACATGGGCATACTCGATCTGGTCGGCATCCACGCCCAATACAAGAGTGTTCCCGTCGCGGATCTCGCGGACGCTGTTGGCTCCACCCAGGGCGGCTTCTTGGAGGTGGCCTTCGAGGATCAACAGGGGATGCACGCCATAGCGAGCCACCGTGGCGGGTGCATGCGGCGGCCATGGTTCTCCGGACGCCGTCTGCTGCTGATGGAAGTTGCTGTCGATGTTATCGAGAATCAGACCTTCGACAACGCTAAAGATCTCATTGATCACGCTCTGGGGTAGCTCATGGGACGCAACCTCTTCGACCGCCTCCGCGACCCCTTCCATGGCCACGAAAACCTGCACCGATCGTACTGTGTCGCTCCTCGCTGCCATGGCCGTCCCTGGTCTCTCCTTAGCGGATCTGTTCGCATATGCAATAGACTACCCGATCAGCTAGATTCGAGTCCACATGCCGTACGATCCATTTAACGCTATTGTAGGTGATCGTGTCCCCTCGCTTCGGGACGATCGGCGTTGCCAGCTTTTCCAGCACCTCCCGCCAGAAGTCCCACACCGCCACAACCGAGTCCCCGCGAAACTGATGCGCGACCATCTCCTTGTGGGTCCTCTTTCGCAATCGCGCGTAGTCGACCGTCTGGCCAGCGTCCAGCGACTTGCCACCACCACTGGAGGCGTAGGAGGACACCTTGTAAGTGACGCTCAACGGGTTGGGCATCTCGGTATAGAGGCCGCCTAGCTCATCCACGAACGACATTAGAAGTACACCTCCGCATATTGATTGAGGATATCTTCAAACGTCGCGGCTCTGGCCTTGGCTTCGATGGCGGAGAAGAACTCCCGCCGATAGCCCTCGAACTCCTTCTCCTTCAACGATTGGCCGGTGGCGCTCTCATGGAAGACGGTAGCCGTCAACTGATGGGCACACAGCACTAGCTCTGGCGGAATGTCGGCGGACGGATACCCGGCCACATAGACTACCTTGATGTTCCCCAGTCCGGGTCGGGTTCCCTGGGAGACGTTGTTGGAGTAGATGCCGGACTCCATCGACCAGACGCCACCGATTCGCATCAGGGCTCCCGAGGTCGACACGGCTGTCCCTGAGATCAATTGATCGTCGAGGTCCAGGGCGAAGTCCGTACCCTCCGTTAAGGCATCGTCGGTGTCGTACGGGGTTCCAGGTCCCTGCCCCCAGTAGCCATCAGGGTCGACGTGCACCGAGGTGATGCTCTGGACGGGTGTCTGTCGCAGCAGCAGCGTATCCGAACCGCTGCCCTTGTAATACTCGGTGTACGTGGTTTCAAACAGCTTGCGACCGATCCTCCGCTGCATGTAGGACACCACCTGATCCAGGATCGTCGAGAGCCGGGTGTCCCGCGCTGCGTCGGTGGTCGTGATGCCCATGTGAGACTTGAGGGCAGCCAGATCCGTCAGTGAGTTGGCCATCGCGTGGGCACCTATAAAAACAGGCCGGGTCGGAATTCACCAACCCGACCTGCAACGGACGAGGAACCTTTACCAAGAACTCGCCCATATTCCATTTGGGCGGAGTTGTAGTGGCTTAGGCAGTTACGCTCTGAGGGGTATCGCCAGCAAACCGAGGTTTGCCCATGATGTACAGGATCGCACCGATCACCGGACTGTCCACGACTTCGTCCGTATTGACGGCCACAAACGTCTTGCCGTCCGGCATGTCTCGCGGATCGATCTCGATGATGTGAGTGTCGACACCTCCGGCGGCGATCGTAAATCCAGAGGCGGTGGCCTCCGTGATGGCCCCGATCACTTCGCTGGCAGTTGTCACCTTGCGATAGCGGAACGGAATGGCAACGCCATTGTCTCCGGCGGCATTGTCTGCCGCCTCGACCGTGACGGTAGCCGTACCCGTGAGGCCCACACCACGCACGATGACGGCCAGGATGGCCCCATAGTCACGGGTGCGTACCCGATCGCCAAACACGGCACCCGAGAAGGCATCGGCCACAGGAGCCAAGCCCTGGATGACGTGCAAGTTTTCCAACATGGACCCTTGCATCTTATTGTCTCCTTGTTTGGTGGATTATTTACTCTACCCGATTGGACGTCAGTCAGTCGGCGGGGTTGCCGCTGGACTACGATCCGGTTCGAGTGCTGTTAAGGGTGACGATCGGAGACTGCGTCGCGGTCCCCTTGAACGGAGTGAGTGGGGCCTGATTCCAGGGCATGCCATCCATACGGAAGATGAAGCGGAACGCTTCTTCTGCGTAGTCAAACCGCAGATGGATGGACATGGCCGTGTCGATCGTGCCCTTGCTGATGGTGATGTACTCATTGAGGTCAACGAATGACAAGTCACCTTCGGTTCCCAGAGTCGGGCACCACTCAGTAAGGATAATCGGGCGGCCCATCAAGGTCATGTAGGGCTGACCGGCTGCTCCGTTGGGCGGCAGCAACACCGGATGGCCGGAGGTTCCGGTCGCCAAGTACATGGCCCACAACTGAGGCAGCGTGTCCTGATTGGCAAGCCAGACCGCACGCTGCATGGAACCCACGGGCATGCGGGCATACATGTCCAGCACGTTCTGGTACTTGATCGTGTCGGCGGCACCATTGAGGGCGTCCACCGTCACGCGGGCAGGACTCTTGAGATAACCCAGTGGACGATCATCGCCGTCACCGTTGGTCATCGCGTCGCCGACCTTGAAGCGGACTTCGTCGCCAGCCTTGCGAATCAAGAACTGCTCCAGGGCGTTGGACGAGTCCTGGCGAAGCTCCTGCGTGGTGAATGCCAAGATGGTCAAACGCTTCAGGTTCAATTGAATCTGACGCAGCTTGATCTTGGTCGTGGCGATCTGATCAGCTTCGTTGTCCCACGCACCCAGCAATCCACCATGCCGCGAGGAGTCCGCGCGGGAGTCCTCTTTCAGTGTGGGGAACTTGAGGGTATTGCCGGACACCGTGTAGGCATCAGACATTGACATCAGGTCCACGCCCATGTGGGCACGCTCCAGAATCTGACGCGCAAACTCCGGCGGCACCAGGGCGGCACCTTCGGAGAGCAGCGATTCATTCTGGCCGCTGGGAGCCTTGATGTAAGGGATGTTGAAGCTCTTGATGGCCGCCTCCTCATAGGACTTGGTCATCGTGCCCAGCGAGCCCTCACGGGAGTGCATCTCCACGTCGTGGACGAAGTGGGCCATCGACTTGAAGCCCCACATATCCGCCTCGTTGGGAATGCGTCCCGTGGAGGGAATGGACCCGAAGTACCTCGGGCTTGGGGTGTTGGCGTTGCTCTTGACGCCACCGGCTGAATGCTGAAGCTCTTGCAAGTGCTCCAGCATCGCGGCCTGATCCTTGTTGAGGCCGGTGGCTTGGTCCATGAGAGTCGCGGACATGAGGTTCTCCCTCCCTGGTTCTCTTTGAATGTGATTAAAGGTCTATCTGAGATTTTGGCCTAGTGGCCCGTGCTACTTCTTGGGTTGCAGTTCTTCGATGATCTTCTGCATCGACTTTTGGCTCGCGGCGATTTCGGACATCTTGCCCTCTAGCTCCTGGTGCTGTTGAGCCATCTCCTCCGAACTGACCAGAGTTGCCGCCAGGGACT
Source organism: Candidatus Zixiibacteriota bacterium (assembly GCA_028289585.1). Taxonomy (GTDB): domain Bacteria; phylum Zixibacteria; class MSB-5A5; order GN15; family FEB-12; genus JANQPI01. Next base: position 15,097 of record JANQPI010000023.1, on the reverse strand, counting down.
TGGCATGATTGGCCGCCTCGATGCGAACCTCACGCGAGAGGCTCTTTGTCTTGGCCACGCGCTTGAGCCACGCCACCGTCCCCTTGGCACCATTGCGACCGGGAGAGCTAAGCGGTGCGAAGAACTGACCGAGAAGGGACTTCTTGCCCCCCTTCTTCTTGTCGTCCTCTTCACCCTCTCCCGATTCCCCGCCACCAGCGATCGTTCCGCCTTGGTACTCTGAATCGTAAACACCCGTGATGGTGTTGCTCATTTCGTCCAGACTCTCGATCGTTTTATCGAGAGCCTCTTTGACTTTTGGATTCTCCGACAGCTTGGCCGCCTCTTTGATCTTGGCGGACACATCGCCTAGATTGGCGTGGGCACCTTCCAGGACTCGCTTGCCTGCGGGCTCCTTGCCGTCCGATTCGATCTCGCCGATATCCCCGAGGATCTCATCCACCTCATCGGAGAGGCCGTCCTCTTCGTCGGTAAGCTCTGCCGTGGCGGTGCCACCCTCTTCGCCTGCGCTCTTCTTCTTGAACGTAGGTGATGCGTTGCCCGACAAGAAGCCCTTGACGCCCGGCTCGCCCTGCCACTCGTGAGGTTCCAGATTGCCGGGGAGGTTGTCGATCTGCGGGAAAAACCACAAGCCCTCCTTGACGGAGCACGCATTGGACTTGAGGCCGCGAGAGTCTAGCCACGCCTCGGCAGCGTCCTTGCTGTATTGCTTCGAGTCGAAGCCGACGGCCTTGGGCGTGTTATCGTTGGGCATGGTCATGGACTTGATCTCCATTGTGTTCTTGGGCTCCCATCCTGGAGCCTGATTTCGTTTTGGCGGTGGCAAGTATGTGGACAACGCGCTCTTTAGCCCGGTGTCCCATTTGTTTCCGGCGATGGACGGGCGATCAAGAGCCTTGACCAACGCCTCCGGATGAACTGGCACTCCTGTGAACGACCACTCCAACAAATACCAGTCCGATACGTTGAGTCCTGGTCGCTTCCCTCGTACAAGTCCCGGTGTTCTTGGGTAGGCACTCTTCTCCTTGGGGTCCCATCCGACCGACGTGGTGTTGACGAGTCGTTCACCTATCAGGTCAAAGATCTGCCTTGCAACCGGCAGGGTCTTGGAAAAAAACGCTACCGCTTCAATCTCCTGGTCCATCACCTTGATCGCTAGCTCACCATCTGGATAGATCGAGTTAGCGATCGGAAACGTGATCCCCTTGAGTCCGTGCTCCCAGAACACAACGGGGTTGCTTTTGTATTGCGAAAGATCGACACCCTTAGATCGTAAGAGGTCCTTCTCTCGGTCTTCTGTCTGTCGACTGATGATCGCAGCGACGGAGAGTTCGTCCTCGTCAATGCTGATCGGTCCGTCGCCGGAGAAGAGGGCTAGCTCCGAATCGAGAGCCTTATGGTTCCCAACGTCGTAGCTGACCCCTGGCTGGATGACAGAAGCGGACATCCGTGGCCATTCTCCTAATCCAATAAAAAAACCCGCGACACCTCTAGGGCATCACGGGTTTGCTAATTCATCGACCCGGTAGGCTGCCGACCGCCCTGGTTCCCCAGAGCGGTCGATCGGCCTTCTCTTTCAGCGCTTCTCTACGGTTGAGGGTTACGAGGCAGCCGTTTCAAGTGTTGCAGGGAAGTGCTTAACCGTTTGCAGCATACCTCGTAAAGACTGACCCCCGGAGTTGCACCGGAATAGGCTTCCAACCTAGCCAGTCGGATGTCTTCCGCCACCCCCAAGTGATCGGATCTGACATCGTGTCAAGGTCCATGTAATTCGCGGTGAACCTTGACGCGGTCTAATTTACCCCCTCGAACGCTGACGGTCCAGCCTATCTGGCCAAAAAACTCTTCGCTTCCGCTTGCTTCTTCGAGTAATTCGGCCACTTTCTTGAGAGCCCACTCGCGTCGAAAGGCGTTCATTTCCTCGGTGGGGATATTGTTTTCCCTGCGATGCGACACGCCAGCACCCTCTCTCCTAGCTAAGCAACGGTGACGACTATCTCGTCCGGATTTTGGTCCCGATCATTGGGCAATAGGAACACAATCCACTCCAGATGGCAGCGACAAATCGGGTGCCTGGGTGGACCCGACGGCCACGCTTCACGCCAGATCCTGCCCGGCTTTCCGTCCAGAGGTTCACAGAGAGGACACACCCTCTCGTCCCTCTCGGTAATCCAGATGGAGGTGGACTCGATGTAGCCGTCGTAGGCCGCTTCTAGCTCACCGATGAACCCGACTTCCCCAGCGGTCACGGCTCCGGTGGTCTCTGTGACAGCAATTGCTCGGGCCCGTTCCTCCGAGAAGGCACGTCCCTCCAGTTGCTCCTTGAGTTGCTGGTTAGCATCCCGGATCGCTGCTCGCCGTCTCTCGGCTTGCTGGATGGCCGTAAGGCCCGCGGCGGCCATGATGGCTGCGGTGGCTGCGGAGACGCTCTGCTCGTGATCCTGGACAGCCTTGGACACCAAATCCTTGGTGTGGCCGATCATGGGGATGACAACTTGAGTTGCTTTCTGTGCCGCCCACTCTTCGGCAAGGGTGTCACGTATCTGATCATCGATGACCGGGAACTCGTCTCGGTGCATCCGATCAAACGCCACCCCATAGATACGCAGCATGTGGGCCTGGAGGGTTTCTCGAAGATCGTTAGCCAATCGGTTCCAGAATTCTGCGGTAAGGTTTCTGGCATTGGGTGGATCTCCAAGTAGCAGGATTGCTTCATCTCGGGCAGCGATGAAGATCGCAAGGATCAGTGCCGCGAGTTCGTCCTCCTTGGCGTACCTCTCGTGTAGGTCTGGCACGTTGTCTCCTACGGGTACGACGACCCCCAGCCATCATCCGTGATCCTGTTGATGTCAGGGATCGGATAGAGGTAGGACTTAATTCGATTCGGGCCCGTCACGCCCGTGGAGTTCTCGTCCGGTTCTTCCTCTTGGCTGAGTTCATTGCGCGGGTCATCCTCTTCGCTGCGCTGGTCGTCTTCCTTATTCCTGTCCGCCCCGGATGACTGCTTCCTGCCACCTACGAACCTCTCGCCCTCTTCGCCTCCCACTGGAGGCAGCCCACGCATTGCTCGATACTCGTCCAGCTTCATGGCACCCGCGTCGAGATCGTTTCTGATCTGGTGTTCCCTGATCTGCGGATCGTCGATCGTCTTGGCTTCTAATACCACAATCAACCCCTTGCCAAAGAACGGCGCAAGCTGCTCGGTATCTTCGGCGGCCAGGAAGTCTAGTTCCGGCTGCATGGTAAAGAACGAGAACTGTTTCAGCGACGCATATAATCCCGCATAGCTTGCGCTCTCCGTGATCCCCGCCGCCGTGGGTGGCGTACCATACAGAGCCATCTGCGTGTCCCGCATCTGAGAGAAGCTCTCGTCGTATGCCATCTCTCGCGGAGTCGTACCCAATTCAAAGAGCCTTGAATCCTTGGGGAGACAGAACACTTGACCGGCATTACGTATCCCTCCGATCTCTTGGGTGAGTTGGATCTTGACGCGCTTAGCGATGGACGGACTCCAGGGATTAGCTGCCCCCGGAGAGAACGCGAAGGATGGCTCCGGCCCTTGAATCATGTGATTCATCCGCCGATCGTCGATCATGTTCGACAGGTCGACCCACTTCTTGCCTGCCTCCACCGGGCTCTGTCCATCGTCCTTGGTCAGCGGATGCGGCCAGCGGATAACCTGCATCTCGTCGGCGGGGATCACAAAGCCGTACACACTGAACAGGCGGCCTAGCGAGTGATAGCCGTTCGAGGTGGCGTATCGATAGGCGCTCTCGGGCGTGACCTCCCAGGCCCCTAGGGGATGCTCGTTGCTGGGCTCCTTCGCCCGAACAATTCCCCTGGGGATGACGTACCGCTCCGCAATGCCGGTTCCTAAAACGTTCCTGACATTCCAAACCAACACCGTGCCGGTGAGGTTAAGCTGCATGATCTGTTCATAACGGAAGCTAGCACCAGACTGGTACTGGTTGGGCTTCTTGAGGATCTTGACCAGCGGATGATCGGAGCCAAGAGGATCGGTTTCGTTCTGCTCCAGGTTGTATCCCTTACGGAGGTAGTCGCGACGCGCGGCACGCATGGACTTTCGCTTGACTGCCTCCTGGCCGTCCATGGTGTCGGCGTCCTCGTCCTCGTAGACGTAGCACTCCGCCTGCATGGCTTGCTTCGCCTTGGTGTGGATGGCCACATAACTCCAGCCACGGAACTGCTCGGACTCCTTACGGTGATCGGAGACGGGACTACCAGGGAGGCCGGACGCCATCGCAATCCGGAATGCCTCGTCACCAGACGGGCCCGGTTCGGCCTTGGTTTGCATCTGAGGAGGGGAGGCACCGAAGGCACCTAGAGAGATCAGCCTGCCAATTGCTTGTCCTATGCGTGACACATCCGATCCTCCGTGAAAAAACCAAGGGACGCCACAGGAGCGCCCCCTGGTTCAGCCAAATTGGCAAGGCAAGGCAAAGTGGCACAGCCAACAAAAGCCTAACCAATTCGAGGAGGTTCACGCAATAGCATGGCTAGCCGGAGGAGATGGCCTCTGCCATGCGTGTCGTGACTCGCTGGACGTCCTGCGCGGTTTCCTCGGTCCACGGTAGAACGATCCATACGTCTCTGGTCTCGGGGTCCATGTAGACGCGGCCATCGGCCTGCGCTTGATCCAGTTGCTCCGGTGTGGCATCTGCCGACCGAACGACTCTACCTAGAATCGCGCACGCCTCCCTCAAGAATCGAATGGCGGATGTCTCGAACGGGCCTTCCTCCTCTGCATTGGCTGCGTCCTGGGACTGGGCATCGATAGCCCCCGCAGCTTGCTCTCTCAGCTTGCGCCATAAGCCGTTCGCGGCAGGCGTGCAAGTCAAGATGACCTCGACATCCTTCTCGGGAACCAATGCTAGCGGGACCATTTTGATTCCGGGTTCCAGGCTAACGTCCCCATGAGACGCCTTAACGTCGATCCCTGCGTAGTTGTCGCCTGGGTCGATCTTGAACGCATCCCTCAATTCCAACTTGGAAACGTGCATCGACGAATCGACGATACCCACCCAACAAAAACCCGAGTGCATCTTGAGGACGTGCGTCTCCTCAATCTTCGGAGCCTCCTCCGTCTGGGGCGCCTCTGTTCTCGTCCTCGTCCGGCTGGCTTTCCTCTTGGCCATCGCCTTTCCTTTCTGGTGTTTCTAGCACCATCTTGAACATCGATTGACAGTACATCATGTAAAACCAATGGTCTGGGTCTGGGCTTCCGATCATTTCGTAGCCTTCGGCGAGAGGGCATGTTGTGGCCTGGATTCCCCCGCAGACATCCCAGTCGTCCTTAAAGAGATCATTCACCCCCCGGATAAGGTCCTCCAGGTTGTCGCTTGCAACCACCGTGTATCGCTTGGAAAACTTCATTGCCTCTCCTGTCTGGATTCTCTGACTCGAAACTCCATCCCATCGCCTGGGAACATCCACAGAAACAGCCAGGAGCAGACGATCATGAAACCGGCGACGATGCAGGCAGGCCATACCGAAAACCAGAGCAGCATAAAAAAGAACCGGCTACGCCACGCCGCCTCCGGCTTGGTGAACTGGCCGCCATAGACGATGGACAAGCCACCGAAGGCAATCAATCCGTACACGATGTAATCCAAAACGTATTGCATCACCCTTCGGTCTCCGATCGTAACTGGTCCAACTCTTCTTCCTGGGATTCGATCAACTCGTCTCGCCATCGAAGCTCCTTGTATAGCTCCGGGATTGCCACCCGAAGCCTGCGCCTCACCTCCACGGCCAACAGCTTCGCCTGCATCTCTTCATCCGGCGTGCTGGGCCTCTGTGTCATTTTGTCTATCGCATCACGCCACCACCTTTCCGCTTCTACTGATGTCCATTGAATGTCGTTTACGTCAATCCCCAAGGTTCCTACAGCCCGAGAGCCAGCCTCCAGACGAGGATCGTCAAGCCAACCAGCAACAGGAGTCCCGATCCGCCTGCAATGCACACCACTAAAAGCCACAGCAACACGCCAATAGCCTCAAAGAAGCCATCGACGGAGTCTTTTTCTTTAGCCATGCCGCAAGATCCTTTCTTGATTGACGAACAATAATACACATTGTACGATTGGTTGTCTGGAGTGTCAATCACAATACGGAGGCTTAACGATGGGAAATCAATGTGTGACAAGGCTTAGAGACAGGGGGGTGGAGGTTGATCTGCTCGTGGAGATTCAAGACGAACTTAGTGCACGGATAGCAGGCTTTCTGGCTTGGTCAACTGACTACCCAATGGCTGACAGGCCTCACGCCATGGGCGTCGTGGGGGCTCGTGTTCATGAAGCCTCTGGCAAAGCCGGGATATCCACCGATGAGATATACCGGGAGATTATGTGGGCTATTCCCCGTGCATTAGCTAGACAGCAAGAGTTGTCGAAGCTGGCGGAGTGCATGCCGGACGAATCGCCGCCAGAGCAGTCTATAAAAGCAGATGCCGTCCAGCACTCTATCGTAGAGGACGACAGTGGAGTCCTTGTGCTTATTATTGAGGCGACGCTGGATGGCGCAAACGTCGATTCCTTTGTGGCATGGAATTCCCAGATTGATGGGGGGTCGATATTTCATTGCGGCGGATTCTGGAAAGACTCCGCCGAAGATTTCGAGGAAAGGTATGGCATACCACGTCGACAGACTGGCGATGCCATCTTGGGCGGACTGCAAGAGCTAATGGGCAGGCAGGACGACGGCCTCATCTTTCGTTCTGATAAGTCCGCTCTCTTTCGCGCGGACTTGATCGACGACGACAAAAGGCTCCGCATTAACGCGGGTTCGTTCTCGGATGCAATGAGGGTAGTAACGGATTCGGTTGGCGAAACATTCCTGGGTCGCGATGAATTGCAGATCCAATTCCACGGGTTCCCGGCCATTCCGTACGGAAAAGGCAAGTTCCTCAAGGTGACCGGGGAGATTTCTGTTTAAGGGGCAGGAAAGGTGAAGAGGAGATGGCACTCAAAGACGGTTTTGTTCGAGACAGCAGTGGCCGCCTATGGTCCTCGTTTGATCGGGCATGCAGAACGCTTGTTGTCGGTCGACTGCTAGGCGTGGGGCCGATGCTCATCAAGTCCAGCAAGGTCTGGATGCAGATGTATCTCAAGTGTGACGGCACCAACATCAGCACCTCTACGGAGGCGCAATACATGAGGCTCCCGCGAAGCCATGTCATCAACTCGTCACCCGAAGCCATGCGGGAGGTGGCCGCCCTGATCAATCGCTACGAACACGAGGCCATGCAGAAGCGATTGGATCGACAGGCCAAGAAGGAGGCGGCCAGCAATGTCTCAGCTTAGGTGCTTGGCAGACTGCGGTGGCTACCTGGACCCCGTGCTTGATCCTATGAACGGCATTCACCACAACTCCGATGCCGTGGAGTTCAAGTGCGACATGTGCGGAGAGGTCTATCACCAGTCGGAGTTGTTTTGCGACCTCTGCGGCCTGCCCCTCTTGAGTGACGGGACGTGTGACTGCGAAGATGATTACGAATATGACTTCTATCAGGAGTTCGACTTCGATGATGGAGACTAACCCGCTGCGAGACTTCAACGGCAATAGTAAGTGCAACCCCAGTCTATGCACGATGTTGCCATGGGCCTTACGCTATGTCGACATCGATCGAGATCGGAGGCCGAAGGATCGATTCGATTGGCGTCACCACCTGGATTCGATTGGAGTCATGGTTCATTGGTACGACCTAACCGACGAAGCCAGGGACGCCGTCTACCATGCCTGCATGTCGTATGTGTGGATTTCGATCATGAGGCGTCCGGCGCGAGGCAGCATCTTCGATGGTGCTGTCTCGATATTCGAGGACGACGTTATCCCGGACACCAAAGAAAATCCGCTGTGGACTCCGGGCTATGGAGACGATCAACGCGACAACCTCCGGCAGTGGTGGGCAGGAGACGATGAATCTTAGCAACAAAGAACGCGCGTTCCTTCGTCAGACCTTCGAGCCTCACACGGCGAAGCTGACCTACAAGAACGGCACCACGGTCGACGTGGCCATCGGCGGCCTAATGCACGGCTACATCGTCTCAAAAAGTGAGGAGGTGATCTTCGGGAAGACGCACCCACACCTCAAGCCAATCTGCACTGCCTTCCCGTATGACATGCTACTCCTAATGATCAAGCCCAGCGTGAACTAAGAAAGGAATCGACATGAGCAAAGCAACAGGAACAACCAGCGTCAGCGATCGCGACCTATCGCAGCGAGAGATCGAACTAATCAAGCGAAAGCTGAACCGCAATGATCGAACCCGATTCACCATGCTGATCCGCAGGGGATGCCTGCCGGACATCGCGAAGGTGATGCGGGAGGCAGACCGCAGGTATCTCATTCGCTCATCGGGTCCCAAGTGGGCCCGGCTGTTTGTGAACAGTGGAGCGAACCGTGGATGGACTGAACGACAGATGGGCAATATGACCAACATCGACAGGGGTGCCGTATGACCAAGAAGAAATCAGACCATGTGATCCGAGTGAACCTGGAGGGGGAGTGGCCGATCGCCAGCAAATACCCTCTCGCCTGGAGGGCTCTGTGCCTGATGATGGAGAAAGACTTGGAGGGCATGCCCACCGGTCGCTCGGTCAAGTGGACGCAGGAGATCATCGACCTCATCATGGAGTTAAATAACCACCTCTCGTGCTGCCAGTCCATCGAGAATGTCATCGATGATTGCGACGACCCGTCAGCGTCCCACGCCATGTGGCCACGACTCCAAGAGGTCCGCAAGGCTTCCGACTTCAAGGGCGCGAGTATTGCTGGCGTAGACTTTCTTGCCCAGGGGATTCCGGTTCCGCAAGATGTTGCTCACACAGAACCGACCGCAGAAGAACCTGCGCTGTCGGAAGACGAGGCAGCGAAGCGAGACGCCTTGGCGATGTGGACCGACACTTTCGCCGGTCACATGGCAAGACGCGCCTCCGGGTCGGTGGTTCCCATGCCAGACGAGGTTTTAGACTACTTCTGCGATCGCATCCAGCGTGGCGGCATGCCCGAAGAATGCATCGAAGCCTGGAAGCTTCTGGACACTGACGACCTTATGAAGATCTATCACTGCGTGCGAAAAGTGCTCCAAGCAGACACCGACAAGGCAACCATTTCTGAATATATGGAGCTATTGGCACACTAATTGCACATGGCAACGTTGCCACCTTTCCACCCGCTAGGGGTGGAGCCACTGAATTGCGATCACACCCCTTGGATCTTTCTTGAATTTCTCGATGAGATCCTCTGGGTGGGTCCTGGCTGCGGCCTGTCGCCAGCGTAAGAGCACCTGAACGGTATAGACTTCCTGGGAGTCGCGTTCCGGCAGCGTGGCGTAGAGGCGATCCCAGCGACACTGGCGGGGTCGCACGCCTGGGGCCGTGAGTTCGTCCTGGCTGACCCGGCCATCCTCCTGTAGCTGGCCGCCTCGAACCCAGAGGATCTCCCAGTCATCCTCGATGTCGTCCTGGTACGACAGCCACACGTTGAGGCTGGTCAGCGCGTCGCTGGGTGGTATCGTGGCGTACACGGCCAGCCCGGGCCCGGTGTCGACCCCAGGGATCGTCCACCTCCACTCGCGGATCTCGTAGGGGTCGATCTCGGTTCGCTGGTACTCCAGCAGATCTCCGGCAAGCTTCATGGCTTCCTGTGTTCTGTCCAGCCGGTCGAATAGATTCAGGGCGGCCACCTGTAGCACGAGGTAAATCACCACACAAGACACGATGGTGGCCAGTAAGAAGTATAGCTCGTACTTGGTGTATAGGTATTTGATTCGCTTGGCAATTCTTTTCATCGGTTCCACCTGTCGTACATTTCCAAGCCATTCCTCATGCGCTTTAACTTCCTGATGAGGTCGTCGAAGCTGTGCTGGCACCCTTCGTGCTCCGGGTCTCCATCGAGGACCCACTGTAGGCACTCCCTCATGTGCCGATAGAAGACGGCGACCTGATCATCAGCGGTGACTTGCCCGCGGGCCAAGGCGTTGCAGAACATCCCGCACAACTCGTAGGCTTCGCGGATTTCTTTATCGTCTCTCAAGGTGAACCCCTACAGTCTTCGGTAGGACAGGATTTCGATAACCTTGCTGAGATCGCTGGCGTGACTCTTTAGTGTGTTGGTGTGCTGGATCTTTTCAAACTTCAAGGCGTCCCACAAGCACTGGGTCAATTCCAGCAGGGCATGCGTGTCCAGATCACACTCTTCGTGGATCATGTCGCCAGGAGCGACACGCGCGCGAATACTGATTGCCTTGTGGAGGTTCACCATCTTTATGGGATCGTTGGTGATGTCGTACGGCGTAGTGTCGATGGGGCGAGTTGCTTCGTCTGTCATGTTACGGTTCTCCCTCTGTCGATCTCCATGAACTCATCAATAAAAGCCTGCATTGACCTTTCGGCCTCAAGTGGATCTAGTACGACATGCCACCGGCAGTGTGTGCAGCGCATCGTTACTGGATCATCGCGGCCGCGCTCTGCGGTTCGATCGATGTCAAAGTACAGCTTTCCAAGTCTGCATTTCTGGCAATCGATGTCAGTTTGATTTTCTGGGTCGTCGTGGTTGTGCCAATACTGCCAGAACTCCTCGAACCCAAACCAAGTGATTGGATTCCACCAGATCCGCTTGAGCGGTCTTAGTGCAAGCCGCATTGTCTTGTGCTGCCATTTGGATTCCCAGAACTTCTCGTAGCGATCGGTGCTGATGCCACACTCCGGGCAGACCTCGTAGTGCAAATGGAACTGATCTCGAAATGACAGATAGTGATGCCAACCGCAGTTCGGGCAAACCGTTCTTGTGTGCCAATCCCATGAACTCGCCATGTCACTCGCGCTCCGCGTCAGCTTCTTCTAGGACCATTTCCCACCCGGCAGCATCCGCAATGCGTTCCTCCAGGTAGGCGTGGTAATCGTTTTCGCAGAGTTCGGATATGGCCTTTGACTCGTAGGCACGCACGTCCTTTAAGATTTCCTTGTACGTTCTTGGCATCTGTCATCGCCTCCGCTTCTTTTTCTTCCTGGACATGACGCCCCCGGTGTATCAATGGCCAAGCAGTCACCCCCTTGGCCGTGAGGAGCAGAGGTTGAGACATACGGCTCGTTAGGCCCAACGCTCCAGGTTCCGCCCGTTCGATGGCGGGTAACTACGGAGCCACTCGACCGTTTGCGTTAAACGCCTGATAGGTGAGTGGGTAGCCAACCTCTAAGGTCTCCTCGCATGCCCTGGCCGCCAGCTCCATCTCATGCAGCGGATAGCTGACCGCTGTTGCATTTGGCTCATGTGTACGAAGAGATAGGAACGCCATCAGCGATCGAGGGTTGCACGTCACCCAACACCCAGAGTAGATCCCCACCGGCAAGCATGCCCTGGCTAGTCCTGGATCGACTCCAAGCTCTAGGTTTCGCTCGTACATCTCGTATGAGATCTTGTAGGACCTGCGGAGGTTGTCCTCCAGGCTGACGTGGATATCGTCGTCCTCGCACTTGAGAAACTTCGGCCTCCCCGGCTTCCAGCCTTCGACCTTCATCATCGGGCGTCCATACTTGGGCAGGTAGAAGATCGGATCGAGGGTCTTGTAGCGTCCGCTCTCCTCGTTGTACGAAAACCCGATGCGGTGGCGGTGCCACTCACGCCATACGAAGATCGGAGCATGCACGAAGAACGTCATGGCCGCATGCTCAAACGGCGTGCCGTGTCGATGCTTCATTAGGTAATTGATCAAGCCTCGGTTTTCGTTCGCCCTCTCGGGGTCAGTAAAATCCAAGGCGTCATTTCCGCATGTGGAAACCTTGGCGGCAGCCACCACCATATGATCTCCGCCCATGGACTGGATGGCATTGACGGTAATATCTGACTTGAATTCGATCTCCCTGGTCATTACTTCCCTTTCAATCGATAGCAAAAGTGAGGACGATCCCAGCGATCACCACTTCTTGGTGGAATCTCGGTTATGACATTGCTTAAATTCCTGCAAGCCCTCTGTACGTGCCCGACCATCGCCGCATGGCCGGAGGGGTTTGCCCACCTCTCAGGAAAGACGATGGAGGCAATCGCCCTGGCTGTCCAGGACTCATTTTCACGGTTACGCAAAAAGGACAGGATGCAATCCTCAAAGTCGGTCATTGCTCGTGGCGATCTGCCGACAGGCATTCCAGAACACCTGCGGCACTTTGCCACGCAACCCCTGTCGGTCCATTCCCCGCAGTAGGCACACGCGACGCGCTTTTTGTCCATCAACGACTTACTCCGCTAATAAATTCGCACACCTCAAACGCCAGTGCCGTTGCCGCTCCTAACGCTGCACCAGCGCACACGATGGCAAAGCAGACCCCAGCCAACATGAGGAAATAGTCTCGGACATTGTCAGATTGCCTTTTGCTTACCAACGCTACCTCCAGTCGTTCTCGGGGCAGATGCAGTCCCTGCCGACCCAGCCACACACCGGACAGCAGACGCAGTTTTTTTGATACCGCATGCACTTCGGGCAGAACGTGCACTCGCACATCTCGGGCGGCTCCTTGCAGTCCTTGCAGCACTGACAAGGCGAGTCCCCGCACTGATCACAAATCAGAGAGCTTTCGGACATCATCCTCTCCAAGGATCTTCAATTCGATCACGCTGCACGCCTTGCAATTAATCTCGTAGACCGAGACCTGCCTGTGTCTGTCGATTTCCTTCCGTTGGTCCCGATAGACAAAGGCGTCGTTTCGCTTATGGAATGGTCGATAATCCGTGCCGCCGCAGTCCACTACAAACGCCCTGGTTTGCATGCTGGCTCCTTTGTACATGATGTACGATAGATGGTCAATTCTTTTTTTCGTGGTACTGAGTCCACGGGACCCAGGCACCCTTCACCCAGAACCCCCACTCGCGCTCCCGTGGCCGGAACGTGATGCACAGCGTCCAGCAGCCACGCTTGCCGATCGTGGTAATGCGGTGGATGTGCTTTGATGGAAAGCGACGGAACCAGGGCGCGCTCCAGTATCGGTCGAGTCTTGGCGTGTGCTCCAGGTAGCTACCCCAGAGGCCGATGGAGATGAATGGGGCTGGATGGTCGTGCATGTCGCGGGCCATGTCCGACCGACAGAACTTGTGGAGATACACCACGAACTTGCTGCAACGAAACAGCGTCCAGCGGATGAGGTAGTGCTTGCCGTTGATCTTCTCCCCGATGAGTTCCTTCTCAAAAAACACGTCGTCCCTCCCTGTAGAATTTCGTAAAGTCCAGCATCGATAGGATTCTGTCCCGTATTAAAGTTGGGTCCATGAACTCCTTGTCGTCCTCTGAGATCATCGCGCGAGCAAAAGCAATGTGATCCTTGGCCAGTTCAACCTCTTCCCTTGCCCCTGGCTCGCTCAGTGTCAAGATCAAATGCTTGTCCACTCCAGATGGGATCTTGAGTTTATTTGGGAGGTAGGTGTGCAGGTCGGTACTGCGTGGAGGGTCGTCGAGGTCGGTTGGCGTCTCGAAGCGATCCAGCCAGCCTGGGATATGCGAAAACCTCCCGTCCCACGGGCCACCAATAAAGAAATAATGCCGCATCAGTTCAGCCACTGTCAGTCCTTTCCTATGGCAAGAACCCAGTAAACCTGATTGATCGCCAAAACAACTCCACCATAAGCCTTCCGGGGCCCGACTCGATGATCGTGTCGAGGACGAAATCATCGTGTGCAGCGATGTGAATGAAAGCCACTTCGTCCAGGCCGCCGTCGATCTTGATCAGCGCCTCCCGATACTGGATCATGGTTCGAGGCTTGACGGTTGGCCCGAACACTTCGCCGTCAAGCTGGCCGCCAGAGAATACACAGACTGAGCCAAGCTCGAACAGCATCACTTGCCACCTTTCCGGTTGCGCCTCTCGGACTTCTCCAGGTATGTCAGAAATTCATAAGCCAAGACGCGGTCCTTTCTTTGGTTCTCGCTGTCCGCTTCGATGCCGTCCCGCATGATGATCGTGGCCAACAGCATGGGTGCACCCAGCGAAACAAACAGCGTAAACGCAAAGATCATCTGGAAATCTCCCTGCAAGATCTACGACGGGTATCGTACATTGTGTACTCTGGCGGTCAAGCCTAGTTTTGCCGACCTTTACTGAAATCGTTGAAGTCGTAGCCGTATCGCCAATCCAGGAAGTAATTCGCCCACGAGAAGATTTCGCAGATTGCCATCACGGTGAGGCAAAGCAGCATGCTCCACCCGATGAGCGCAATGCACATGCCAACCGACACCTCCACCCAACTCCAGGCAAATTTCTTGACATCCTCTTTGAGTATCTTCATGGACTCCCCTCTTTCTCCTTACTCCCACTCCTCCGAGTCGGCGAGTGGAGACGCAATGGCGTAGGCAACCAGCCTTGCCGAGTAGGTCAGGTCGCACCAAACCTCCCGCACTGGCTCCGGCAAATAATTTCTCCAGTCGTGGACATCGCCTTCCGGCCACGGGTCCACGCCGTCTAGATGCTTCGCGATATCATCTGTATCACAATCCATTAGCAGTTCGGCCCCAGATCGATTTGCCTCGCTAGGCTCGTCGCGGAAGGCATTGGCGATGTATGCGACCGAATTCATGTCGTCCTTCGATGCCGCAAAGCCAGGGCCATCCGCGACCGCTTCGTAGAACGACTGGAGAAACGCTCCCATGTTGGCCCGGAAGTGCCTCCACTGGCCATCCTCCCTCATCACCTTGACGACCAGCCAAGGCGACGCGATACCGTGACACAACACGGCCTGCGAGGAGGTCAACCACTCTTGACGCATGCCGCATTGCAACACGCCCTCGTCGTCGACCTCTTCGATTTCGATGTCGTAGGTCTCGGTGTTAATAATCACCATTTGATCAGCCCGGCTCCGTCTTGTTTTGATCCTGAGAGGCCACTTCTATCCGCTTGGCCTGCTGGGATGCGTAGGCCATAGCCTCCACAAACATCTCCCAGGGGACCCTATGGCCCCCGCCAACGACGACTCCGTCCCAGCGGAGTTCGATGTAGTCCATGTCCCGCCCTCCGACGCTGGTGTTGACCGTCAAGCACCTTTCCCTGGAGTTGTGGGCGCAAAGAAACTTCACGTCGGGCGGAATTGGCACCCG
>JANQPI010000014.1 GCA_028289585.1 Candidatus Zixiibacteriota bacterium | reverse complement strand
CGCCCCGAGGGGTTTGGCGTCGCCGCACCCGCCGAGGTCAAACCCCTCGGGGCGGCGGCACAAGGGGCACGTCAATGCGGGGTACCGCGAGCGGATACGCTAGATCAGCGATCATTTGGGTTGATGGTCGAACCGAGCATCGAAGCCGAGCCGGACCCGCTGAATCTGACGCGGACTCGGGTACCTACGCAGACGCCGACGCTGATTCAGAATCAGACGCCGAGGGAGATTCCGATTTAATCAGATGCCGATTTATTCTGATTCAGAATCAGACGCCGATCCCGATCCCGAATCCGATGCAGATACGGACGCAGAACCTGGTTCGGCATCGGGTTCGGCATCTGATTCTGCATCGGCGTCGGCGTCTGCACCCGTGTCAGATTCAGCATCTGCATCTACTCCTGATGTTTCATGCCCTCGAACGTTCTCTCTTGACCATCCGACAGCTGAGGCCAGTTGTCGCGACGGTCAGTCGACATGATCCGAGCCTCGCAAAACAATTGCGCACTGCCGCTTCATCCATCGTCCTCAATCTTTCCGAAGCCAATGGGCGTACCGGGCGAGACCGTACGCATTTGTTCAGAATCGCGCTGGGAAGCACCAAGGAAAGTCAACCCGCGGTGTCGCTCGCGGTCGCCTGGGGCTACCCCCAGGAAGTGAAGTGAAGTGAAGTGAAGCGAGCACTAGAGCATCTCGACGCTCTGGTCGCCATGACATGGCGCTTCGCCGGTCGGTAGCGCCAAGACGTTGTAGAGCGGCGGAATTTTGGTCTGAGCTCGAGCGCCCCGGCAGCGCAGCCCGGATGACGCACAACCGTGCTTCGTCCGGGCGAGCAGGGGAGGAAAGCCGAGCTCAGGGCAAAAGGCCGCTGCTCTACGGTCGCGACGTGAGCCCCCAGCTTAGTTGGAGCACTCGGTCGACATGACCAAACGCCGGATGAAGCGCGCTATCGGGCAGATAGCCCCAAGCTTGTACGAGCCGCAGACACGTGCGGACTTCCTCAGCGCTTCC
>JANQPI010000007.1 GCA_028289585.1 Candidatus Zixiibacteriota bacterium | reverse complement strand
ACACGGCCGTGAAACGCCCCAGCGCCGATGGTACTTCGTCTTAAGACGCGGGAGAGTAGGTCGCTGCCAGGTCTGCCAAGCGCAAACAGCTTCTCGATTGCGATGTTTTTCTTCGCCTCCCTGCCTTTCTCCGCACGGAGGCGCTGCCGTCCGCATGTTGCGCCGTTTTGGCGTTGGTTGGGCGGGTGCCGGCCGGGTCTGCCAAGAACCGGCACATCTTTGGCGCGGGGTGGAGCAGCCCGGTAGCTCGTCAGGCTCATAACCTGAAGGTCGCAGGTTCAAATCCTGCCCCCGCAACCAAACAAATAATTGATATTACACGATATTTCGGCCCGCCCTTTCGGCGTGCTTTTTGCGTTTTGGCGCCATGTCGCCACGGACCTGAGCCCCAACTCTGCTCCAGCCATTTGGAGAATCCGTCGGTTGGTTTCTGGCCTCATGCGGCCTGCTTTTCCAGTGCCATTTTCATGGCGAACTCATGGGGCGTGATGTTGCCCAACGATGAGTGGGGTCTGTTTCGGTTGTAGTCCTCCTTCCACGCAATGATCGTCTCGCGGGCCTCAGCCAGCGAAGAGAACAGGATCTCGTTCAACAGCTCGTCCCTGAAGCTGCCGTTGAATGAATCAACGAAGGCGTTCTGCATCGGCTTGCCCCCTCTCGGCGATGCTGCGCATCGCCTGCCGGGCAATGGGACGCGATGTAATGCCGTTCGGTGCCGGTCTCCTGGCACCACCTCAAGACGGCCATGCCGGTCAGCTCCGTCCCATTATTGCTGACGATCGTTCTGGGCTTCCCGCGTCGCGTCATGATGGCCGTCAGTTCGCGGGTGACACGCAGGCCCGAGAGCGAGATGTCTGCGACCAAGGCGAGACACTCCCGGCTGTAGTCATCGACGACTGCTAGAACCCGGATCCGTCGGCCATCGGTGAATGCATCCGACACGAAGTACAGGCTCGAGCGTTCATTCGACCTCTCCTGCACCAGCATGGGCCGACGCGTCCCAAGGGCCCGCTTCCGGCCGACGCGTTTGCGCACCTGTAGCTTCTCCTCTCGGTAGAGCCTGCGGATCTTCTTCTGGTTCACCTGCCAGCCCTGCCGTTCTAGCGTGACGTGCACACGCCGATAGCCGAACCGGCAACGCTCTGCTGCATAGCCGTGCGAAGTTCGGCGTCATCAGGGCGCACACTGCGATACCGAACGCTGGATCGATCAACATTGAGAACGGAACACGCCCGCCGCTGGCATCACTTGATGCACGTCACACAGATGAGCCACGGTTTCCTGCTTGGCTGCGGGCGTTACCACTTTCGCGACGCAACGTCCTTGAGCATGGCATTGTCGAGCATCTGTTCCGCCAGAAGCTTCTTCAGCTTCGCGTTCTCATCTTCGAGCGCCTTGAGCTTGCGGGCATCGGATACGTCAATCCCACCGAACTTTGCCTTGTACTCGTAAAACGTCGCAGAGCTGACACCATACTTGAGGCACACGTCAGCGGTTGAAACCCCGCTCTCGTGCTCCTTCGGCATCCCGATCATCTGCTCTTCGCTGAACCGTGATCGTCTCATTCGTCGTCTCCTTCTCAGGGACGAACTCTACCCAAAAATGGAGGAGGAAACGGGTCTCAGGGCAGATGGACCGTGCGTGCCGCCTGGAGTCGTCGGTCAGTGCGAGAGATCGGACAGGGTTTGGCTCCAATGATCGAGAGCATTGGCGATGAGAATTTTGTCGGACCCGATCACAAAGGTGCTCACGCCCGCCCCCTGCCAGCGATCAATGAGTTCTTTGCACTCGTCCATATCCGGCGAAAACACGGGCATCATGACGGGGATGCCGGACTCAACAGCGCACCGAACCATGCCTTCCACAGCGCCAAGAACATCCGGGTGGCGCCAGTCACCATGGTGCCCCATTGATACGGAAAGATCGAACGGGCCAAACATCAGAGCCTTCAGGCCCGGTGTTGCACAGATCGCTTCGATGTTGCGATAGCCAGTGTCGGTTTCCACCAGACCAATCACGCCGACCCGCGCTTCTTCCTCGGCCACATAAGCTTCCCAGTTTCGTATGAAATGGCCGCCTGATCGGCAGCAGGGACAGGCTCCACGCAGGCCGTGGGGGCCGAATCGGGTGGCGGCGACTGCGCCCGCAGCCGCCTCGGCGGTTTCGAGGTTGGGAATCACCACATGGCGGATCCCCGCATCCAGCGCTTTCATGATGGTCACCGGGTCGTTGGCCGGTACACGGACAGCGCAGGCAATGTCGTTGGCGTCGGCGGCACGCGCGAGGTTCTCGGCAGTCTCCATGCCGAAGATACCGTGCTCGCAATCGATGATCGTGAAATCGAATCCATTCAGGCCGATGATGTCGACGAGCTCCGGTGCGGCGATCTGCGTCCAAGTGCCCAGCACCATCCGTTCAGTGGCGAGCAATGCCTGAAGATCCCGGCTCATGCGTCCGCCAGTCCCAAGACGGCCTTGCATTTGATCTCGACGATTATCCCGGGCATGGAAAAGCCCTTCACCGCGAAGCCCGTCCATGTCGGGTAGCGATTGGTGAAGAAGCGATCCTTCACCGCCATGAAGGTCTTCAGGTTGCCCATGTCTTCGGCGAACCACGTCTCCAGCTCAACAACATCGTCGAAGCTGGCTGCGGCGGCGGACAACACCTTGCCCACATTCTGGAAAGCCTGCGCGTACTGCTCTTCAACACCCTCGACAACGTTGAGGTTCTCGTCGCGCCCCACCTGCCCTGAGATGTACAGCGTGTCGCCAACCTGGATGCCCGGCGCGTAGTGGTATGTGTCGTAGATGTTTTCCATCCCCGGTGGGATGATCACTTTTCGGCTCGGCATGGGTCACCTCATGTAGCAGGCGGTTTCGATGGCTTCGATGATGCGCTTGGCGTCCGGCAGCAAGGCCCGCTCCAGCCGGTCATTGTAGGGTACCGGCATGTCCAGCGCGCCGACCCGCTCCACCGGCGCGTCCAACCAGTCAAAGGCGGCGTGTTGGATGGTCGCGGCGATCTCGCCGCCAAAGCCGCCAAAAGTCGGCGCTTCGTGCACCACGATCGCGCGATTGGTCTTCTGAACGCTCTCAACGATGGTCTGCGTGTCGAGCGGCTTGATCGTGCGCGGATCGATCACCTCAACGCTGACGCCTTTCGATGCCAATCGCTCTGCCGCCTGCATGGCCCGGTCCACCATGGCGAGCGTCGCAACAACGGTACAGTCCTTGCCCTCACGCACAATCCGCGCTTGGCCCGGTGCAATCAGGTAGCGCTCCTCGGGCACCGGTTGCTCGGCGCCGAGATAGAGGAGCTTGTGTTCGAGGAATACCACCGGCCCGTCGGATTGAATGGCGGAGGCCATCAGGCCCTTGGCATCATAGGCTGACGCGGGCGCGTAGACCTCCAGGCCAGGAATGTTCGCAAACAGCATCTCAAGCGACTGACTGTGCTGCGCGGCCAGTCTGATGCCTCCACCCTGGGGACCGCGAAACACGATCGGCACCTTGGCCTTTCCGCCCAGCATGAAGCGAGCCTTGGCTGCCTGGTTGACGATGGCGTCCATCATCAAGGTCACGAAGTCCCAGAGCTGCGCTTCGACGATGACCCGCTTACCCTGCAACGCGGCACCCACACCGCACGTCGCAATCGCACCTTCGGAAATCGGGGTATCACGCACCCGCTCCGGGCCGAACGCATCCATCAGGCCGGTCGTCAGTCCAAAAATCCCGCCGATCCGTGCAACATCCTCACCGAGCAATATGACGCTGTCATCACGCGCCATCTCCAGATGAAAGGCTTCGTTGATCGCGTCCTTATAGGTCAGCTGGCGCGTAGCGGGATCAGGCGGTGCTGGGATTGCAGCAGCGGCAGGAGCGCTCACCAGTCTTGACGCCTGCTCAAGCGTCGGTTCGGCCTGCGACTTGGCCCAGTCAATGGCCGCCTCGACTTCACTGCGCGTACCGGCGAGCGCTTCTTGATAGTGTGCTTCATCGAGTTGCCTGTGATGGATAAGCCCGTCACGGAGCCTGATGAGCGGGTCCTGTTTACGCCAGGCCTCTTCTTCGTCTGTCGTTCGGTAGGAGGGCAGGTTCGCCCGCATGGAATGGTCGTCCCAGCGGTAGGTCAGCGCTTCGATCAGCGTCGGGCCATCGCCAGCACGGGCGCGCAGCGCTGCCTGCTCCATGGCTTGGCGAACGGCGCCAACATCGTTGCCATCCAAGCGTATGTTGGGCACGCCATAGGCATCGCCGCGCGCGGCGATCGATGGCCCTGCGGTCACCATCTCGGTGGGTGTTGAAAGGCCGTACTGATTGTTCTCGCAAAAGAAGATCAGCGGCAGGTTCCATATGGCGGCAAGGTTCATAGCCTCGTGAAAAATGCCTTCATTCGCCGCGCCATCTCCGAAAAAGCTGACACCGATCTGGCTCTTGGCATCCAACTGGGCGGCAAGTGCCGCCCCGGTACCCAGTCCCATGCCCGCACCAATGATGCCGTTGGCCCCGAGAATGTTGCGTTCCACGTCAGCGATGTGCATGGAGCCACCAATGCCGGCGCAATAGCCCGCTTGTTTGCCCATCAGCTCGGCAAACATCCGGGCCATGTCGGCGCCCTTGGCGAGCGTGTGCCCATGGCCGCGATGGTGGGTGAGCAGGAAGTCGTCAGGCTCCAGCACGGCGCACGCGCCCGCTGCGATCGCTTCCTGCCCCACGCTGGAATGCGCTGTGCCTTTGATTATGCCCTCAAGAAACAGTTCTTTGGCGCGCACCTCGAACTGGCGGATGCGCATCATGAGGCGCAGGGCGCTGTGCTGCTCCTCGAAGGTCATTAGATTTCCGGCAGCGTTGCCCGAGAGTTCGGAAAGAACAGAGACGTCGGCCATCATGCGCCTCCGTAGACGAGGCGCGGCAGCCAGAGCGACAGATCTGGCCATGCAAGCACGATGAGCAGCGCAAGGACCTGCAATCCGATAAAGGGCCATTGCGCAGCGAAGATATCCTGCAGCGACACCCCCTCCGGGGCGGCGCCTTTGAGGTAGAAACAGGCCGGCCCAAACGGTGGGGTCAGATAGGCGATCTGCATGGAGAGGTTGAAGACGATGCCGAACCAGAGCGGATCATAGCCGAGTTCAGTGAGCACCGGCAGGAAGATCGGCATCGTGAGAAACAGAATGCCAATCCAATCGATGAAGAAGCCAAGAAGGATGAAAACACCCACCATGACGGCAAGGATCACTGTCGGGTGTTCCGAGACGCCCGACAGCATCTCGCTGGCGAAGTCGATGCCGCCCATCAGGTTGTAGACGCCGATAAGCGCGTTTGTGCCGAACACGAGCCAGAACACCATGCCGCAGGTGCGCATTGCCTGAACGAACACCTCGCGGATCATGGTGAGCGTGAGCGTGCCGCGTACCCATGCCGCGATCCCGGCACCGAACGCGCCAAGGGCAGCGCTCTCTGTGATGGACGCCAGACCCGCATAGATGGAAAACAGCACCCCACCGGCCACGGCGACAGGCAGTGCGACGCCCTTGAACAGCGCAAGCTTCTCACGCAACGGCATCGCCAACTCCTCTGGCCCCAGCGCCGGTCCGATCGTCGGGTTCAAGCCGCAGCGCAAAAGGACGTAGATGACGTAGAAACTGGCCAGCATGAGCCCGGGCAGAAGTGTCGCCAGAAACAGCTGCGAGATGTTCACCTCAGCGGTGAGGCCGTAGAAGATCAAGATGATGGAGGGCGGGATCATTGTGCCCAGCGAACCGCCGGCCGTGACGATACCAATGGCCAGCTTCTTGTCGTATCCGAGCCGTAACATCTGCGGCAGCGCGATGAGACCAAGCAGCACGATCTCGCCGCCGATAATGCCGGTCGTCGCGCCCAGGATTACGGCCACGAAGATGGTCACAACGCCTATGCCGCCGCGCATCGATCCCGCCCACACATGCAGCGCGCGGTAGAGGTCGCGGGCGACGCCAGACTTCTCCAGAAAGCTTGCCATGATGACAAACATGGGGACCGCTATCAGGGCGAAACTGTCGATGAAATCGACCGTGCGGCTACCAACGATGAAAAGCGAGTTCAGCCCGAACTGCGTGACGGCCAACACCACCGCAATTGCACCCGAAACGAAAGCCAAGGGCACGCCGAGCATGAGCAGTGTGGCCATGCAGCCCAAGATGAGAAGCGTGAGCGTGCCGATATCCATCACGGTTGGCTCGCCCGGCGCCTGATCGCCTCACCAATCAGCACGGCCAGAAAGAGCACGGCGCCCAGAAACAGCATACCTTTTAGGAAGGCCGGCACAGGCGCATTGAAGCTGCTACCCGTGCGTTCAGGGGTCCAGGTGCCGTCCAGCGCAAAGCGCAAGATCGCCCGGTCCGCCATGCGCCAGGAGGCATAGGCAAGGCCGGAGAGATATGTGATGCCGGCCGCGACGCTCAACCAGTGCGACAGCCGCTCAAGCCGCGGCCGGTTCTCCACCATGACCGAGATACGCATGTGCGTGCCTTCAGCCATGCAAAACGCACCGCCAAAGATGAAGGCAAAGCCTGCCAGCATGACGCACACTTCATGAGCCCAGGCTGTCGGCGCGCCAAAGCCGTAGCGTGCGACAACTTCGTAGACCATCACCAGGATGATGGCGCCAAAGCACCATGCAGCTGTGCGGCCAAGCCACAGGGCAAACTGGCTAAGAAACGGCATGGACGGTCGCCAGATGATCGGTGGGGCCGCTTGGAGAGGCGAGTGGCCCGGCCAATTGCATCAGTTCAAGCCAAGTTCCGTCAGGAACGCCTGGTGGCTGTCGACAATGGCCTGCGCATTTGGACTGCGGCTGCCCCAGTCGGCCCAGACTTCCTGGGTCAGCGCGCGGAAGGTCGCCGCTTCCTCTTCACCGAATTCAATGAACGTCACATTCAGCTCATTGGCGGCCTTCGCTTGTGCCGCCGCATCAGCCTCGGGCAACTCGTTGCTGAGCCGCGCTGACATGGTGTTGCAAGCGTCCTCAAAGGCCTGCTGATGCTCTGCGGACAGGCTGTTCCACTTGTCGAGGGAGACGCTCATCTCCGTCACGGCCATCGAGTGGCGCGCAAGAACCGAGTATTTGGCCTGGTTGTGCATACCCAGAGCCACGTTGAGCGCGACGTTGGCGAGGTCTGTCGCATCGAGGACACCCGTTTCCATCGCGGTAACGCTCTCGCCAACGCCCATGGTCACCAGCGATGCGCCGGCGCGGCTCAACAGATCTGACGCCAGACCGCCGGGAGCGCGCATGGAAAGACCTTCAAAGTCGGCCACCGTGTTGATGGGCACCGTCGAAGGGATTTGTTCCGAGGGCCAATAGATCGGGCAGATGAAATGAAGGTCATACTGCCCGTAAAGTGCACGGGCGAGTTCAAGCCCACCGCCCTCCGTGAACCAGCGATCGCGGGTTGCGCTGTCCGGATAGGCACCGATTGTATCGCCAAGCACGCCCATTGCCGGGTCGCTGCCAGCGAAATAGCTGGGTGCGGTGTATTGGCCGTCGAGGATGCCATTCTGAATGGCTTCGATGGTCTCCGCCGCGCCCACAACGGCCCCACCCGGTAGGACCGTGATGTTGACGGCCCCACCCGTGGTTTCGGCAAGTTCGGCAGCCATTTCTTCGAACGCCACGGTCGTTGCGGCCGTTGCGCCGAGAAACGTCTGCATCTGGAAGTCTTCAGCAATCGCCGGCGTCAACGCAACTGTGGCCAGTGCTGTTCCGGACAGTATGGATTTGAGGGTCATGTGGTCGTCCTCCCTGACGATAGATGGGTGCCCGCGGTTAGGCCGCGATGCGTGGTTTTTTCATGTTGAGGATTTGCCGGGTCTCGGCGACGGTTGCAGGTTCGCGGCCCAGGGCCCGGGCCTGTGCAGCGACCTTTGCGATGACCTCGGCATTGGTCATGTGGCGGTTGCCATCCATGTAGGCGTAATCGCCAAGGCCGATTGAAATGTGCCCGCCTTCGCGGATGACCTTTTCGGTGAGCGCAAACAGGTCGCCCTTGTAGGACACCGCGGTCCATATGCAGGTATGGTCTTGCGGCAGAAATGCCGTGTGGGCGTCAAGCCCAGCGACGGTGCCCGGGTGCCCGGCGAAGATGATCTCGTCGGTCATGCAGAAGCAGATGTAGGCTGGCGCTTCCAGCACGCCCATCTTGAGGAACTGCTCGATCTGACGGGTGAACCCGACGTTCCAGCTGACCAGGTAAGGCGTCAGATTGTAGTGCCGGATACGCTCTGCAAAGTACATCAGCGTGCCGGTCGAATTCTTGTAGATCAGCTCAGTGGTGTCGTACTTGCCCTCGGCCGGGTTCCACCAATCCACGTTGACGCTTCCCACGTCCATGGGCGCGAAGTCGGGTGCGGTATCGGCCGATTTCATCATCTCCTCGATGGCGGCGAAACGGCCCTTCGCGTCGGTGTCATTTGCCACATAACCGAGTGTGGGATGGATCAGGATATCGGATTGCGCGCGGATGCCCGAATTGGCTTCCAGATAGAAGTCCGGGTCGTGATCCGGCGTCCCGTCGGCCTTGCGGCCATGGAAATGCACAATGGCCGCGCCTTCATCGTAACAGGCTTTGGCGTCGGCGATGATCTCTTGCGGAAGGAAGGGCACGTGAGGATTGCCACGGCGCGTCGCCAGCTCGTTGACCCGCGCCTCGATGATGATTTTGCTCATCATGTTCTCCCTCGCATCACGCCCGTCTCTTCTTGGACAGCTTCCCCTAAGGATGGCGCAGCATGTGGAAGAAATCTAGCCTTAAGTCATATTTTTCTTGCAGGTGCGGCGAATAAATATATCTTTGGATATATGAAAGAGCCAACAAAGACAGTGGCGCACCCGGATGTTGCAGGTCTTCTGAGCGCTGCCGTCGCCGGACACACCATGCAACGGGTGCGCACGCCAGATGGCGCATACCGCTATAGCTATGTGAGTGACGGCGTACGCGAAGCGCTGGGCCTTGACCCCGAGTTGCTTATGAATACGCCAGCGGTGGATCACAGCTGGCTGCACCCCGAGGATCGCACAGCGTTCATCGATGCCTTGGAAGCCTCGGCAGCAACGCTGGGGCAGCTCGATGAGGAGGTTCGGGTCAAGAGTCCGGGTGGCGGCTACCGGTGGGTGCGGTCCATTGGAAGCCCACGCAGATTGGATGACGGGACTGTCATTTGGGACGGCGTTGCGCTTGATGTCACTGACCGACGGCAGGCAGTGGATGCACTGCAAGAAGCCCTGTCGCAGGTGCGCGCCAACGAGGCCTCTGAAACGCGCTTTTCCCAGATCGCCGCACGTGATGTATCTGACCGGCTCCGTGATCTTGAAGGCGCCATCGACGCGCTGCCACCAACCCAGGAGGTCACCATGGACCTCAGAGCCCGCTTTGATGATTTCAAGCGCGCCCTGACGGCGGCACGTGATCTTGTCGAGAACGACGAGCCCAACGGACCTGTTGGCCCCGCTGGCAGGACCTCGACCCAAGGCGAAAGCGAAGGACTGAAGCGGCTCACCGCCAAGCAACGCCGGGTGCTGGCTGCGGTGAGCAAGGGGTACTCCAACCAGCAAATAGCAGCCGAGCTGGGTATCACGATCGGAACAGTGAAACTTCACATTTCCGCCATACTGAAACGGCTTGGGGCCCGAAATCGTACGCATGCGGCCCGAGTTTGGAACAACTCAAATGCATGAGATATCGGCAAGGGCAATTACGAGAAAAAATGCCGTCTTCATCGTTCGATCAGGACCTTGGCTTCACGCAGATCATTGAACAGTTCGACGTTGAGAAGTTCATCTCTCAGCTTCCCATTGAACGCACCATGGAACGTGATCTCAAGTTCGCGCTGGCCGAATTCGGCGTGCTCGACATCGTTCCAGAAGTCCACGCCGTGGGGGACTGTGTCTTTCCAGGTGATACCCATGCCGCCATCAGCCAGGCTTATGCGAACGCGCAAGTGCTATAGTCGCTGGAGCGGCATATGCGGACCAAAGGTTTTTCTCGTGAAGTCTGATCGCGGAGTGATGTTTGGGCTTAAGCCATTGCTTGAAACCAAGACTGCTGACATCGTTGGTTGCGAGCCCCCGCAACCATTCAATTTAAAATTATACATAGAAATCAGTTTGTTAGCCAGACGTCTGATCTCGCCTAGATTTGCACTCCAAATAAATCAACAACTTAGCCTCGCAGGTTCAAATCACCCGCAACCAACCCACAATAATATCCTATCCAGACCGCGATGTCGCGCCATCATCCCAATGATATTGCATTTCCATGGTTAGTGATGGCGTATGCCGCCCCAAACTGACGCTTCGCGTTGGGAATAGCGATGTCGGCAATTGGCGGCATTGTGGACGTGTCGCCGCTAGCGCTTTCCCGACCAAACGGCGGTCGGGGCCGTGCTCCTGTACGTGTCTTTTTTGATCCAGGCAAAGACTCGCCGCGTGGACGGGCGAGCCATTTCGCACAGCGCTGAACCCTAAGCCTACATGTTGCCAACCTTCTTGTGATTGGCGATCAGGCGCGGCAGGCCTCGTGCAAAGTCCCAAACCGCAACAATGCCACCCATAAACAAGGTGCGCACGGCGCCAAGCGAGAACGGCGGAACGGCCTTCAGCTCTTGCGACACGACGTCTTGTCCATCCGCGATCACGCCAAGGATGTCGTTCATTTTATCGGCATTGTTCCAGATGCTTCGGAACAAGATGGTGCCATCGGGATGGATCACGTAGATCGAGTTGGGCATCGTCCCGTAATGGCGGTGGGCCGATCCGAACACGTCATCAACCAAGACGACGCGATCGTCGTGATATCGCTTTTTTGTTTTACGCGCAGCTTCGATCTTGGCGTCGAGCGTCTGATGCTGTGGCTGAAGTTCGCCTGGATGCGCCTCGCGGACATACATCAGGACATGGTCGAGATTCGGATACTTCTCGATCAGTTTGCGCATTGGCGGAACGCTCTGCGCATACATCGGGCAGGTCATGCTGCCCGTCTCCAAAACAAGCGGCTTGTCGTTGAGATAGTCCGACAGGCGAACCAAGTCCCCGGACAGCGTATGGAGTTCCACATCCTTGTAGCGATCGCCGGCAACAAGGCCTTCATCGATGGTGAAGTCATACTCTTGGGGCGTGAACCTGCGGTAGCCGTACTCACGCGGATTGGACGGCGTCAGCATTTCGTTTCTCCTTTTTTTGAGCCGCTAAGGCAGCCAAGCGTCGAGCAACCAGACCAAGATCAGCGTACTTGCTGTCATCAGCAGCCCACGGTGGTGCAACAGAGCAAGCGCGCCCAAGCCGTCGCGAACGAGAGCGACGTCGCCGTCCGACCGGACGTCATCAACGCCACGAATATCCTTGGCGAGGCGGGACACGATTAGAATCAGCTGCGCGAAGAAGACGGTGGCGAGCGCCAATGAGGCGATCGAGAAGTCCGACTGAATGAGCGTCACGATCATGAGCACCGAGACGCCACTCATCGCCGTGAACATCGTTGGCGGCAGAAGGTGAATGACTCGTTTCAGGATCGCGTGCACCGCGCGCGCTTCTTCGTCGCTGACATGGGGTGATCGCGACGTCCTCATCAACCGCCAAACCGGTTTTTCGATAAAGGAGAGCACCGCGAAGATACCCGTTCCAAGTCCCAGCAGGCCCGCCATGAGAATAGGTGTGAGGTCTGTCATCACATTGGCTTCCATGTTGGTGGTGATCGCTTCTCGTCGGTTGACACAGGCGTGAAGTTCAGGAATGTAGTCGATGCCTACATAGAGGAATTATGTAGGCAGTGTCAACACTACTGCGGAGACTTTTTTGTCTACCCCCTACCACCACGGAAATCTCCGTCAGGAGCTGCTCAAACGAGCCATCGACACGCTCAATGAAAAGGGCATTGAAGAACTCAGTTTGCGCGCCTTGGCGCGCGATCTTGGTGTGAGTCATGCCGCCCCTTTGCGCCATTTCGCCAAGAAGACCGACATACTCGCCGCAATCGCCATCGAGGGGGTCCGAAGCCTTCTCCATGCAACTGAGGTGGCTGAAAACAGTCCACCGGGCCTTGGTCGACTCCGCGCAATGGCAATGGCCTATGTCATGTGGGCCCGAGACAACCCCGCATTCCACAGGGTCATCCGCAACGCTGACGTCATGAGGCACGCCTCACAGGAGGTCCAAGCCATGCTGGTGGACTTCGCCAATGGTCAGAGGCAAGAGATCCTCACGGCCCAAACGAACGGCTGGCGGAAACTCGATGATCCCGATGTGCTTTTTGTTCACTTGGTGTCGCTGACAGCCGGCACGGCCATTGTTGCGACCGAACAGATGTACGAGGTGCCGATGGCATCGGCGCTCTCCAAGGAAACGTTGGCAGCCTCGATCGAATTGTTCCTGTCCGAAGAACCCGCGACGTGCGCACCAGTCACTGACTGATCGAGTCTGCCCGACTTCGGGTCGCACGCCGTTTCGGCTGCGCCACGCCATCAATGGCATCGCGCTGAGCGTTGGAGCTCCACATGCACGATCGACTGGCTGCGCAGCCGTAGCCGGATGATGGCGTAGCGCCTGATCGGCTTGCTCCATCGTCCAATCATTGCGGCATCTCCTTTCCCACTTCCAGCAATATGTCCAGAAACGCACGGACTGAAGGAACGCTTGCGCGCCGCGGCGGGAATGAAGCGAAGATTTCAACCTTGGGCCCTTCGTGGTCTGGCAGAGCACGCCTGAACTCACCGGAACGCACGCGCGGTTCGCCAAACAGCGACGGCAGGAAAGCAACGCCTGTTCCTGCAGCCAGCAACCCCAACGCAACGGTTGGGTCGCCGATTCGGCACATGGGTTGTGTGCTCAGTTCGATTTGCTCGCCATTGGGCCCAGTCAAATGCCATTCCGATGGAGACCCCGGCACATCGACGACGATGCGGCCCAATCCTTCCACGGCATCCGGATTGGCCAGGTCGAGCGCCTGACAGACCGACGCGGACACGTAAAGCCGGAGTGTGGCGGTCATGATCCGGCGTGCAATCAGATAGGGCTCTTCGGGCCGCCCCAAGCGCAAAACGACGTCGAGGTCCTCGGCCAATGGGTCGGGGCCCATGCTTGTCACCCTTACGAGCGGCTCCACACGAGGATGGCGCTCTCGCATACGCGCAAGTACCGGTCCCAAAAACTGTTGGGCTGAGAGGGCGCTTGCAGCAACGCGCAAGATACCGCTGGGTTCACCTTTGGCCGATCGCAGGACTTCCTCGGCCTCCGCCCCGGCGCGCGTAACCGCATCAGCACTGTCCACAAGCTCTTCGCCAGCCTGTGTCAGTCTAAGGCCGTTGCTGACCCGATCAAAAAGCGGCATCCCCGCAGTCTCCTCAAGACGGCTCAAGGCACGCGAGAGCGTGGCCTTGGGGATGCCGAACCGTCGGGCGGCGGCCGTGATCCCACCTGCGTCATGAAGTAAAGCGAACAACCTCAAGTCTTCAACGCTGATCCTGTCGCTCATGGGCATTGGGCTGGAGTCCTCTCGATCATTGCAGTCGCTCGTCCATCCGCAGCGCGAGAACGTTGTTTGGTCGCGCAAATGACGCTTCGGCAGTACAAACGGCAGAACCTTGAGGTTCGAGCAGCTTCATGCCAGCTGCGAGCATCAGCGACCGTGCGTCGGTTGCAGCCAACCATCCGTTGATTGTCACAGTCATTTCAAAACGCCCCGAACAGCGTTGACAGAACCAGGATGCAGATCAGCGCGAGCAGCGGGCCGACAACAGCGACCATGGCGATGTCCTTGTAGCTGTCACGGTGCGTCAGACCGCAAATGCCGATCAGGCTGACGACAGCCCCGTTGTGCGGCAAGCTGTCGAGACTGCCGGTCGCGAGTGTCGTGACCCGGTGGAGAAGGTCGGCGGAAATGCCTGCTTCGCGCGCCAAGGCCAGATAATCTGCACCGACGGCATCAAGCGCGATGCTCATACCGCCCGATGCAGAACCGGTCAGTCCCGCCAGCACGCTTGTGGAGATCGCCAATGAGGTTACGGGGCCGGCGCCGATGCCGTCCACGGCGCTGCGCACCGCCTCGAACGCCGGCAAGCCGGCAACGACTGCGCCGAAACCGACAAGGCTCGCGGTGTTGAAGATTGGCAGGACCGAAGCGTTCGCACCGTCGCTCAAGGATTCGCGCAACCTGCGCAGGCGCGACCAGTTGGCGGCGACGATAACCAGGATAGCCACCATCAATGCCACGATGATCGCCCAGATACCGCGCACCGACGCGATGTCGGTTGCGCCGAAGCGCACTTCGCCAAGATAGTCGGTGTCCAGCGCCGGAAACAGATGAACGCTCAGCACGAGGTTCAGCGCGATGACCAAGATGATTGGCAGGATGGCGAGAAGAAAGCCGGGCGGATCGGACTGTCGCGCCGTTTCGATCTCACGCAAATCGTACCCGCCCTCCAAAGCCAGATCACGGCGCGTCTCGTCGACCTCGATAGCGTTATCGGTGTGGAGCCCATACCCTTCGCCCGCCGCTGCCGCCCGCATTCGTTGCCTGAGCAGCCACCACAGGCCGAACGTCGCCATCACCAGCGCGGCGATAGTGCCAAGACCGGGCGCCGCGAACGGCGTCGTTCCGAAATGCGGCATCGGGATCGCGTTCTGGATCGCCGGAGTGCCCGGCAGGGCTGTCATGGTGAAGGTGAACGCGCCGAGCGCCATGGTGGCAGGGATCAGCCGTTTTGGGATGTCGGCCCGGCGGAAAAGGGCCACGGCAACCGGATAGATGGCAAAGGCCACCACGAACAGCGACACGCCACCATACGTCAGCACCGCACAGGCGAGCACGACAGCGGGGATCGCTTGTGAGATGCCGAGCCGCATGACGATGTGATCGGCAATGACGCGTGCCGATCCGCTGTCGTCCATCAGCCGGCCGAAAATCGCGCCCAGAAGGAACAAGGGAAAGTAGGTGATTATGAACTGGCCGGTCGCCGGCATGAAGACTTGGGTGTAGGTTGCCAGGCCCGGCTGCAGCGAAAAGGCAGCGGCCAGCAGCGCCATGACCGGACCAAGGATCAGCACGCTTATCCCCCGGTACGCCAACCAGATCAGTAGACCAAGGGCCAGCAGGATTCCAAGCAGGCCGATCACGGCGCCGCCTCCATCAGCTCGATCGGGCCGTCCATGAGTTTCTCAAGCACCGACGACAGATCGAAACTGGCCCGCTTTCCAATGTCGTCGCCGTGGCGTGTCAGAAACCGGTCGGCATGGGAGCGTCCGCGTTCGAACAGGTGCCTGAGATAGGCCCATTCAACGTTTAGCTTGGACGAAGGTGAAAACTGCGTCAGTTCCGCATCGGCATGAACTCGGTGAAGCCGGACCTCGCCTGCCTCAGGACGTACGATCTGACGCATCCGAGCGAGCCGCAGTTCCTTCAGCAGCGAACTGTTGAACGTGATTTCATTCAGCCTATTCGTGATATCGCGCGCCGTGGTCGGCAGTTCATGACGCACAAAAGGATTGGTCTGAACGAGCAGCAGGTTGCAATCATTGGCGTCCAGAACGAGCGGGAACAGCGCCGGGTTCCCGACATACCCGCCGTCCCAGAAGGCGTCGCCATCAATCTCCACGGCTGCAAACATGAAGGGCAGCGCAGCCGAGGCCAGCAGCTTGTCCACGGTCAGGTCTGGCTGCGAGAAAACCCGTGGCTGACCGGTCCGCACATTGGTAGCCGTGATGTAGACGCGCGGGGCCACGTCGGAGTTGAGGGCTTCGAAGTCGATATGGTCTGCCAGCATAGCGCGTAGCGGATGATAGCCGGTCGGGTTGGCCTGGTAGGGCGATACCATTCGGCTAAGCATGTCGAACCAATGGTAGAACGGACTGTCGTCCAGGCTCCACGACCCCCGCATACGGGCCGATGGCGTGCGCTGGAGAGGTGAGTGGGAGCCGGCGAGACTGACATCACGCCAGAAATCCCCCAGCGCTCTCTTGGCGCCATCGGGCCCGCCCGAGGCGAGTCCGGCCGCCAACACCGCCGCGTTCATCGCGCCAGCGCTGGTTCCGCTGATCGCCGGAAAGGTCAGATCGTCTTCCTCTAGCAATCGGTCCAGTACGCCCCAAGCCAGGGCGCCATGGGAGCCCCCGCCTTGGAGGGCAAGATGGACCGGACGCTCGCTCTCGGTGTTGGTGTTTGACGGCATCATACGCCTCGTGATCGGAACAACGGATTGCTGTTCCTTCACTTATGGTACGCATCAGTACCACGTCAATCCCGCTAAGCTCAACAGTCTCGCCGTCACTTGAAACGACCCGTTGCGCGTTTGGAACGGGG
The DNA here is from genome assembly GCA_028289585.1 of Candidatus Zixiibacteriota bacterium. Lineage (GTDB taxonomy): Bacteria > Zixibacteria > MSB-5A5 > GN15 > FEB-12 > JANQPI01. Next base: position 9,180 of record JANQPI010000007.1, on the reverse strand, counting down.
CTGGTTCTTTGGACGCGGCCACAACCCTTACGGCGAACACAAGCCGGCGCCGGGCGTTAACGTGCCGGCATCCTGTCACGTATCCTCTGGACTGTTTTCCGGTCCAGGACGCGCGCGGGCGCCATCAAGGAACAGTCGCACCGCCTTGGTGACGTGCGCGCCGATTTCTTCATCGGTGAAGGCGCTGTAGCCGGTCATCAACGCGCGCAGTTGCATGTCACCCTTCAGCATCTCGGTCAGTATCCGTGCCGCGCTTGTGGTGTCTTCGATCTCAAGAACGCCGGTGGATACCTGCGTGTCGAGATAGTCCGCCAGCTTCCCGTGCAGGACCCTGGGACCGCTTTCATAGGCTTGCTGCCCCAGCTCGGGACGGTCGGCAGCAATCGCAATGAATTGGCGGAAAGCGGCGATTACATCAGGGTTCAACATTCCGCGCAGAAAGCGTCGGCCAAACTCCTCTAGCCACTCTCGCGCCGGCATATCCGATGATGGGAGGACATCGGCTTCTTCCAGAATTTCGGCCATCAGTTGCCGCAGAACGGCCTCGAACAACCCTTCCTTGTCACCGAACATCTCGTAGATGTTGCGGCGCGATCCGCCCGTCAGTTCAATGATGTGGTCCAAGGATGTCCCCTTGAACCCTTTTTCCATGAAGCGCACACGCGCTGCCGCGAGAATGCGGTCACGCCGGGCGCGTTGTCTTTCCAGCAGTTCGGTCATACTGATCCTTGACATGGTATCGGACAGTACCGTATATCTGGCACAGATGGTACTGTCGAGTACCGATTGATGCATTGTTGATTGAAGAAGAGAAGTGTCATGCGCGCCCAAGCCGCCCTACTACTCGCTCCACTGGTCCTGGTTGGCTGTCAGGCCGATACGGCCGAGTCCCCCGAGCCGCACGTCAGGGCAGTACACGCTCTGGTGGCCGAGCAGGCCCGGTCCACACAGCTGCGGTCGTTTCCGGCGGTGCTCGAACCACAGCAGATCACGCCACTTGCCTTCGACGTCGGCGGTCGACTTGGGCCTCTTTCCTTGCGGATCGGCCAAGAGGTGGCCGAAGGCGAAGCCTTGGCCACGGTCGAAGCCGAGGACGCAACCTATCGCCTGCAACAGGCCGAAGCCGCGCTCTTGGAAGCGCAAACCGCTGCGGCAAATGCACGTGAGGATGCCGACCGGCAGGAAACGCTCTTCGCGCGCGGCGTGGCGTCGGTCGCGGCACGGGATCGCGCGGTGACAGAGGCGCAGCAAGCCGAAGCGCGCGTTACCCAAGCACTAAGAAACCTCGATCTTCTGCAGGCTTCGCTCGGCGACACCACGCTGCGGGCTCCTTTCGACGGGATCGTTGACGCTATCGACGTACAGGCGTTCGGCAGCGTCCAGGCGGGCCAACCGATCCTGACGCTCTATGAAGAAACAGCGCTTCAGGCGACGATTCTCGTCTCCTTTGAAGTTGTCACCGCGCTTGAACTGGGCCAACCCGTCTGGGTCGTGCCAACTGATGGCGACGCGACTCCACTTCCCGCTACACTTACGGAAATCGGGCGGCGGGCGGCGGCTGTGTCCTCGTTCCCAATGGTCATAACCTTGGACGAAACACGGCCTCATCTGCGCTCAGGCATGGCTGTCGAAGTGCGGATCGACCTTCCGGTCTCCGCCGCCCTGCAGGGAATCGAGCTGCCATTGTCGGCCATCGCCCTCAATCGGAGTGTCGCTCTCGACGCGGTTCCACGCCGCGCGCAAGTGTTTGTGGCGCGGCCGCGGGGGGATGGGCACGCCGGCCTTGAGCTCGTCGATGTCACGCTCGGTGCTGCGACCGGCACCTCGGTCCATGTCATCGACGGCGTGTCTCCTGGCGATCTGGTGGTCACCGCAGGCGTTTCATTTCTCAACCCCGGACAGGTCGTTCGGCTACCAGAAACGCTGGCGCAGGCAGGCCAATGACCTTTCTCACCCGTTTCGGCATCGACAAATCGCGCCTCAGCATTCTGGTGATGATCTTGGCCGTCGCCATCGGCGCTGCAAGCTATCTCGGTATTCCCAAGCGCGAAGACCCCGAAATCATCATTCGCACGGCCATCGTCACCGCGGCCAATCCTGGTTTGCGGATGGAGCAATTGGAAGAACTCGTCGCCCTTCCGCTTGAGGAAGCGGCACGCGCGATCCCGGGCGTGGACGAAGTGCGCACCCAACTCACCAGCGGTGTCGCAATCCTTCAGGTCGATCTCGCGGACGCAGTGGCCGAAGAGGACCTGACCACCGTCTTTGACGAAATCCGGAATGACATGGAGGGCGTGGCGGGGAACCTGCCCGAGGGCACGCGCGGCCCCATCGTGAACACCGACTTTGGCGATGTGGCGGTGGCGACCGTGGCGATCACCGGCGATGGCTTCGCTTTGGCCGAGGTCGAGGATGCGGCCAAGGACTTGCGTGACCGGCTTTATGCGCTCGAGGATGTGGCAGCCGTATCGCTCTATGGAGCCCAGAACCGGGTCGTAACGTTGCAGGTGGACCGGGCGCGGATCGCGGCCCTCGGTGCAACACTCGACCCGGTGCTTGCAGCGCTTCGTGGGCAGAATGTGCGCCTGCCTGCTGGGTCCGTGGTTGCGGGCGACGCGCGGGTGCCGCTGGAGACCACCGGCGATTTCCGGTCGATCGAAGACATCGAGAACCTTCTCGTCGAATTGCCCGGTACGGTGGAGGGCAGCCGGTTGATCCGTCTCGGCGATCTGGTGACGTTGTCGCTCGCTCCTGAGGAACCGGCCTCGCAACCCGTCTACCAGGACGGACGACCTGCCATTGTGCTCGCCGTCGAGATGGCCGAAGGCGTGGACATAACCGCGCTTGGCCCAGAGCTGCGCCGTGTGATCGACTCGTTCAGACAGGATCAGCCCATCGGCATCGATGCGACCGTCAGCACGTTCCAGGCCGATATCGTCGAGGCCTCTGTTAACGGCGCACTTGTCAACATGGGGCAGACCATCGTCGTCGTTTTCCTGGTGATGCTGGTTTTTTTGGGGTTGAAGACAGCACTCGTGGTCGCGGCGGTCGTGCCGCTGGCCATCAGTTTTTCCTTTGCGCTGATGCCCGCTGTCGGGGTCGAACTGCAACAGGTGTCGATCGCGGCGATCATCATTAGCCTTGGTATCCTTGTCGACAATGGCGTCGTGATGATCGAGGACATGCAAAGCCGCATCTCAAGGGGCGAAGACCGGCGCGCGGCAGCGCTTGCGGCGAGCAGGCAATTCGCTCTGCCCTTGGGCATTGCATCCACCGTGACGATCGCGGCATTTCTTCCGCTCTTCCTCCTGGAAGGCACCGAAGGGCAATATGGATACTCACTCGGTACGGTCGTGATGCTGATGCTTGCGGGCAGCTACATCACCGCACTCTACCTGCTGCCGCGCCTTGCGGTCTGGGCGATCCCTCAGCCGAACCAGGCAGGTCAATCGCGGCGGGGACCCTTCGACTATCTGGCGTCCGGTTATGCTGCGATTGTGCGCGGCGTTGTGCGCATGCCGCTCGTGGCCATCCTTGCCGTAGTTGCCGTCGTCGTGGCCGGGGCGAGCCAGATGGGCAATGTACGCCAGCAGCTGTTCCCCCTGAGCGAGCGTGCGCAGATCCTGGCTTATATCGACCTGCCGCGCGGCAGCGACATCGCGGCGACCGAAGCAGCGGCGCTTGATCTGACCGAGTGGCTGACTGGACCAGACAACCCAGAGGTGACCGGCGTAACCAGCTTCATCGGTGCCGGCGGACCGCGGTTCGTTCTGTCGCTCGATCCAGCGGACACCGATCCTGCCTCAGCCTTCATGATCATCAACACCTCGGATTTCGAGAACTCCGGCGCCGTGCTCGACCGCGCCCGGACCCATGTGGCTGAAAACGTGCCTGGCGCAAGCGTGCGGCTGAAGCGCCTCGCCATGGGCGGGCGCGAACCGGCGGTCGATGTTGAGCTTTCCGGCCCGGATGCCGAGCGCCTGCTCGACGCGGCACTCCAAGTGCGCGCGGCCTTCGGCGAAGTGCCCGGGCTGATCCAGAACCGTGAGGACTGGGGAGGACGGCAGCTGATGGGCACGATCGAGATTGCCCAAGACCGCGTCCGCGAATACGGACTGACATCCGAAGACGTTGCCGAGGCACTTGAGGCGTTCTTCGACGGGCAGCAGTTCAGCACGCTGCGTCAAGGCGATGACCTGATCCCCATTGTGCTGCGCGGCGCGCCTGACGACCGGACGCAGTTCGAAGCCATCGCCAACGCGGCGATCGAGGCGAACGGGCAAATCCTGTCGCTCGACCAATTTGCGGAGATCGTGCCGCGCCCCGAGATCGCCACGATCCGGCGCGTCGATCAGCGTCGGACCATCACCGTTTCGGCCATCCCCGAGGCCATGTCGGCCTATGACCTTCTCGATATGGTCCAACCAGAACTTGACCGCATCGCAGCTGATCTGGGTCCGGCCTATCGCATCCATATCGGCGGCGAAATCGAGGCAGCTGCAGATGTACGGGATCTTCTTGGCGGAGGACTGCCAATCGCGGGCCTCGTCATGGTCTTGGCGTTGATGATACAGTTCAACAGTTTCAGGCGGGTAGCCATGACACTGGCCGCGGTTCCTCTGGTCATTGCCGGGGTTGGCCCGATCCTCGTTGCCACAGGTCAGCCCTTAAGCTTCTTCGGCATTCTCGGTCTTCTTGCTCTGACCGGGATCATCGCCAACAATGTGATCGTCCTCATCGACCAGATCGATATCGAGCGCGGTGACAAGCCGGTCGATGACGCCATCGTCGAAGCGGCCCGCAAACGGCTCAGGCCCATCCTGCTGACCTCGCTGACGACGGTGATCGGGCTCGCGCCCATGGCAATGGCAGGCGGTGCTCTCTGGGAGCCCATGGCAACCCTCATGATCGGCGGCCTCGGGCTTGCCGCGTTCCTGGCGCTGTTCTGGGTCCCGGCGCTCTACCGCGTGTTCTTTGCTCGTCAGCGGCAAACTGAGGGCGTTGAGCGCCCAAGCATGGAAGCAGTCACGCCCTGAACGGCCTTGCGACATTTCGCATTATTCAAACCAGATCGAGAAAAGGCAGCGCGCGCCACCCAGGAGAAGGGATAATTGAACCGCCCCGGGGATTTGCCGAAGGCTGGTTGATATGAGCTAAGCGGCGCGCGAAGGCATCGATGGCAAAGGCAACGTAGACGAAGTCTCGCAAGGTCGCGACATAGGTGAAATCGCTCACCCAAAGCATGTCCGGCGCCAGCACGCGGAACTGTCGGTTCACCTTGTCCGGCGGGCACGGCTACGTCTTGTCGGGAAGCGTGGTCTTGATCTTCTTGTCGCGAATGACGCCTTCGAGGCCCATGTCCTTCGCCAGCCTCTCGAGGCTGCATCAGGCCACGTCGAACCCTTCCCGGCGCATCTTGCGCCAAACATTCCGCACGCCCATAAACTTGGAAACTGGCCTCGAAAAAGCGCTGCATGTCGGGACACAGTGTACCATCGCGCTTGGCCAGATGATCGCCATAGATGGACGGGGCAATCGGCAGATGCCTCCAGATCGGCTCGACCCAGAGTTCTCCAGGTTGATTGTCCCCTCTCGGCATTTGCTTCGCAATTGCCTGTCGGGCAACGGATGAAGGCGATCATGACTTCGGTCGGCGGTCGAGCTCCGCCAAAGTAAAACACGCGGACGCTTCGCGCAAGATCTCGTTGGCCTGTTTGAGTTCCCGGTTCTCCGGTTCCAGCGCCCTCAGCCGGTCGGCCGTCTTGGTCGTGACACCGGCCCGTTCACTGCGGCGGATCTCGGCCTTCTTGGCCCGCTCGTTCAGCGTTTGCAGCGCACAGCCGATCTTTGCCGAAATCGATAATATCGCCGAACAGCGGCTGTCACGTTGACTTTGATTGTCCGGAGCCATGCGAACGGCGCCCGCGGACTTCGGGAAAATACCTGTTCGTCGTCTTGTTCTTGATGCTCCACCCTACTCAGGAGTTGGAGCCTCCGGTAAACCCGGGGCGGTTCAGAACGGCGCCAATCAGCTCCAATGCGCCCGTTGTAAAGCGAGACCAATGGCCAACGCCGATCTGGTCGAACAACATGACCGTCTGATCGCCGTCGACTGGTCTGGCCGCGCCAGCTGCGAAGAACACAATGGCGGTCACGATCTGTACGCCCACGGGAATGCGGTTCTGCCGATCCCGATATCCAGCCGTCTCCGCCAGTTCGTCACCCTCGCCACTCTGTTTTGACTGCCAGTTCTGAATGTCGGTTTTTTCTTCGCTTGATTCAGTCGCCGATTTGCCCCGCCACGCGGCCATCGAGATAAACCGTCACTGAAACCCGGTCCGCAGCCGTGATCGCCCGAATGGTGCGGCGGAGCCGGCGGCAGAACTTCCGCAGATCCCGACCGCATTTATCGTTGCTGCGGCTCTTGATCACCAAGACGAGTTCGACGATGTCAGCCCTGCCATAGGGCAGCGCTGGTTCAACTGGCTTATGGCCGCTTCTGTTTGGGATCCAAGATAGGCGCTTCTCCAGATAGGCATCATCGACATCTAGTTCGTTATCCTTGGCCAGGTATTCGGCGTGGCTCAACAGGAAGAGGCCCAGCCCGGCCGCCAGATAGTTCAGGTGAGCCGGTATTTCGTCAGATCGGTCGGTGAACAAACCTCCATCGCTTGAAAGCTCCCAAGGCATGTGTGCGGCGTCATCAGCGAGTACCGTCGCAATTTTGCGGCGAGCGTTCTTCGGTGTCGATCGGACGCTGACGTGAGCGTGACAGTCCGCCGTGTCCTTTGTACTCACCGAGCCGTTGAGATAGCGCTCTTGCACATTGACTGGCGCAGCATCTGCGGTGTTGCCAGTTCGGACGCTCCGTTCAAAAAAGGGAAGAGATCCATCCATTGTGAAACCACGTCTGCTATCAGCACTCTGTTTAAGTCAACGGGCCGGAGGGCGTGCTTTTGTGACGCCCTCCGGCGGATTTCGGCCAATTAGAACCGACCGTAGTTTGGCGACCCGTCGCCCAGTCGGGGACCGCGTTCGTCAGTCGTCATGTTCTCCGTCTGGCTTGAAATCGAGCGCGTATCGCGCCCATCGATCTGGGTGGAGGCATTCGGCTCCAATTCGAACACGTCCAATGCGGTGGACTGAGCCATTGCCGTGGCGGGAACAATGGCGACTGCCAGAGCCAGTATAGTCTTCTTCATGATCATCTCCTTCGATGTTCGTTCACGTTATTGGACCGCAACAGTCGGTCCATGCCCCCAAGCTAAACAACACATAGAAGCCTAAGAAGTCATCGAAGATGAACCCATGGTTTCAAACTTGGAACGCTGAGGCGGACTTGGCACAAAACTGCCAAGTGGATGGCAGCGGCTAAGCTCGGAGCCAGGATCCGCTGACTTTCGCGGCCGGCAATTGCATGATTGTTGCCCTGCGGCCCAAACCGGTCATTTTCAATAACGCTGCTGATGGCGGCTTTGGGGATTTTGCAGCCGAAAGCACCGGTTACTTTTGGACGGCGATCAGTGAATTAGGTGGTATCAACATGCTAGCCGATACAGTGCCCCGGGCTCTCTTGTGAGCCAACGCTTAGTTCAAGCCGCGGTCTGAAAAAGAAACTGCTGATATCGTTGGTTGCGTGCCCCCGCAACCAAACAAGTCATTGATATCGAATGATATTTAAGCCCACCCTCTCGGCGGGCTTTTTGCGTTTTGGCGCCATGTCGCCACCATGTCGCCACGGTGAATCGAACTCTGGGCCATTCTTGTCCACAGATCTTTGTGCTCGTCGCAAGCGCAAGACGCGACCGGTCTCATCAGAAGACTGCCAAGGAAGCATTGGTCACGCGGTTTCAGATTAGCTGGCGGTAGCCCGCCGCTGCCACCCATCGGGCGCGATCGAGATGCGATCGATGACGGCGCTCCGCCCGTTGCTGATCTGCGCAGATGGGTTCCCTAAACAAGTGCCGGTAGCTGTCATCCCAAGAAACGCCTGCGTCTTCGGCGTTGATCAACATAATGTAGAGCTTGAAGCACTGACGATCATAGTCGGTGATCTCTTCGACCGTCGGGGCGCGTTCGCGAAACCTGGACACCAAGCATTCTCCAGCAGCCACTTTTCGAACGGTGGCTTGTAGAGAATACTCCGTGGTTAAATACACTACAACAGCGTCGTCTCCGCAGTATTGAGATCAGGACGCTGTTTGCGGACAATTTGCGGGAATACCGGCTTCAGCGCGGCCTGTCGCAGGAGGAGTTGGCGCATCAGGCCGGGCTGGATCGCACCTATATCAGCTTTCTCGAACGATTCGAAGGCCGCTCTTTGGATCGGCGGTTGCTGTCAAGCCAGCCATCAAAATTGTCCGATCAAGGCTTCGGTGTTGAAGTGCAACGGGCGTTGCGACAGCGACAACGCTGGTTGGTCGAAAACGGCTACTGTTCCCAACGAGGAGAGCAGCTGGTCGCTTGACGCCGGCTGCTGAAAACCTTGACGAGAAAAGATGTTGCCGTGGCCGGAAGTCGTCTCGCAAAGGAGCTTGAGCGATCGTTTCGGGGGGGGGGGCGAGTTTCGAATGGGGAGACACAAAATCAGTGAGGTCAATCCGTTTCGCGTCCGGACGTTTTGCGATCGTGCAAAAGGGTAAGGAGTTCACGCTCGTACCTTGGCGGCAGTCTATGAGAATGAAGAAGAACACCGGCGTTGGTATCGATGCCAAAAAGGTGTTTCGCGGTAGATGGAGTCTTGAACGGCCACTGCGGTCTAAGGCTCCAAGATCCCCATAGCGGACATCAGCGGCAGTGCGGCGAAGGTCTGCCTAGGGCGGGAAGCGGTCATTCGCTGCAGTTTTCTCCAAAGTCCGCTTTGTTTGGTCGCTTCTTCTTATCGTGAGCTTCGTAAGGCTAGCGTCGCCAATATGGAAATGGTCGCCAGAGTACCGCGCGACTAGCCGTGTTCTGGATCAGCGCGAAAAGGAAGCACGGACCTTATTTCACCAAGTAGTTCCCTTACCAATCCTGAAGTCCGCGCTGTTTGGGAAGTAAACACCGTCAATTGGTTTTCTACCATTGGGGAGAGTGGCCGACAGCATAGATCTGGATAAAGCTCTTTGAATGGTTCAAAAGTATCCACAAGCCCCACACAACCTAGAGAATTCACGATATTTAGCGCGATCGGAGTCGTAT
>JANQPI010000005.1 GCA_028289585.1 Candidatus Zixiibacteriota bacterium | reverse complement strand
GTCGCCCCGAACGCCAGGTTCAGATAAAACGGGTCGTTGCCGCGCAACGATGCGTGGTCACGCAGATAGCCGATCGCGCGATCGCACAAATCCTTGGTCAAATGGTAGTCGTCGTGCAGTTCCGGTTCGAACGGATGATTGTCCTGACACAGTTCGGGCGCGTACTGGTCCGTGCATCCGCCAAGCAGACCGTAGAACCGGTCGAAGCCGCGCGCCAACGGCCAGTTGCGATACGGGCCGGCGGCTGTGACCTCATGTGCCGGTGTCAGATGCCACTTGCCGGCAAGGAACGTGCCATATCCCCGGTCGCGCAGAAGTGCGGGCAACATGGGAACATCGGCCGGCACCGCTCCTCTCCCGTTGGGAAAACCGGTATCGGTGTCCGCCAGGCAGCGCATGCCGACGGCATGGTGGTTGCGACCGGTGAGCATCGCTGCCCGCGTCGGCGAACACAGCGGCGTAACATGGAAATTGGTGTAACGCAGCCCGCCCGCCGCCAGAGCATCGATGTTGGGTGTGCGTATCTCGGACCCGAAACAGCCAAAATCGGCCCATCCCGTATCGTCCAGAACGACGGTCACGACGTTGGGCCGCTTCGAACGCCCCGACGGACGTTCCGGCCAGTGCGGCGTTGATCTATCGACCGTCCGCCCGATTTTCCCGGCGAAGTCGTCCATGGTTATCCTGCTCATGCCAGAATGGGGCTCTGACTATGGCAGGCGCAAAATGCCGGGCCAGTGCGGAAAAGGCACCAAATCCATTCATCCTGGATATGTGTTCAGCCGCTCTGACCCATCACTTCCTGTCGAACGACATTCATGAAACCGCGATAGGCAGGCAGATCTTCGCGTCCTTTTCGCAAAACGAATCCCATGCTGTAGTCACCCAAATGCACGTCGAGCGGCACACGCACCAGACCCTGCCCTATCGGGTACTCGGCAAGCAGCGAAGACCCGAACATCAGGTGTGATCCGCTCCGCACCAGCTCGACGGCCCCGAAAATCGAACTCGTCTCGACCGAATAGCGCGGTGGCGGCGCGCCGTTCTCATTCAGGACAAGCGCAAGCTTGCGGATCAGATCGTGATCCGGCTCGAACGAAACAAATGGATGCTGTGTGACCGCGTCCAACGGAACCGGCGCAACATCCGAAGCCAGCGGGTGTCCTGCGCCACACAATATGGCCAGGTCCGCAAGACGAACCGGACGCTGCACCTGATCCTTGCGATCGCGTTTCAGGATCGCGCCGGCGACCATGTCGATCTCTCCCAGCTCCAGCTTTTCATCGAGTTTTTCCGCGGGCAGCGTTCGGACGGAAATGCGGTATCTGGGATAGTGTTTCTGAAACCTGGGGATCGCAGCCGGGATGATCGTCGAAGCAAACAGCGCTCCGGCGCCGATGCGCAGAATACCCTCGTCCTTGGTCAGGGCGTTCTGCACTTCCTGCAAGGCGTGTTCATATTCCAAAATGATCTTC
>JANQPI010000046.1 GCA_028289585.1 Candidatus Zixiibacteriota bacterium | reverse complement strand
GTTGAGAATATGGGGCGATTTGGTTAGCGGGATACGCGTCAGGATCAGGCCGAAGGCGTCGCCGAATTCGACATTCATGATGTGGTCGATCATCCACATCGCGACTTCCGCGATCCGGGCGGGAAATTCTTCCAGTTCGATGCCGTAGAACTGATCGACATTGACCTCCGAGATCGTCTCGCCGAACATCTCCTTCGTGTTTGCGGCGCGCAGTTCCGCGAGACATTCGATCTCCAGCTTGCGCAATTCGCGATAGGCGATGATCAGAAAATTGCCGCAGCCGCAGGCCGGGTCCAGAAAGGTCAGCGTGCCGAGTCTGCGCCGAAAGGCTTCGAGCCGCCCCGCCTTGCCGGTTTTCAGCCCCTTGAGATGGTCCAGTTCGCCGCGCAGATCATCCAGAAACAGCGGGCCGATCAGTTTCATGATGTTCTTTTCGGTTGTGTAATGGGCGCCTTTCTTGCGCCGCTCGACGGGGTCCATCACTGACTGGAAGAGCGAACCGAAAATGGCGGGAGAAACCTTCGACCAGTTGAAGCGGCATGCCTCAAGGAAGGTGTCTCGCATCCCCGCCGTGAACCAGGCGGGCGGCAGGCTTTCGCCGAACAAGTCGCCATTGACATAGGGAAACCGCGCCAGGTCTTCGTCCATATGGGGCGAGCGCCGGTCCTCGGGCGTGTTGAGCACGTGGAACAGATCGTTGATCTTCGAGCCGAGGTCGGACCCGTCTTCACTGGTGCGATGCTCGATGAAGTCGAGCAGCATGTCGCGCGTTTCGAAAATGCCGGTGTCGTCCGCAAACAGCATGAACAGAAGCCGCACCAGATAGACTTCAAGATCGTGGCCCTTGTAGCCCGATGCCTCCAACTCGTCGTGGATCGTGCCCATCAGCTCTGCGGCGTCGATATTGACCGGGTCCTGATCCTTGAAGACGCGCTTTTCGCGCCCGATCATGAAGGCAAAGGCCTGAATGTTGTCTGCCAGTTCTGAAAGCGTGAAGGACCACGTTTCGCGCGTGTCTCGGTCGAGCAGTTCCCAGTTCTGGAAATCGCAGACGAGTTGGAAGCGGGGCTTGTCGGCGTCCCTGATCGCGTCGAAATACTCGCCGGCCTGTTCGGCTGCGGCGGTCAGATCGCGCCCGGCGCTTTTTTGCTCCACAAGAAGCGTCTTCGGCCAGAACAGATCGATAAATCCGGTGTCGCCCGACAGCTTCTTGACGTGTTCCTCATAACGGGCA
>JANQPI010000045.1 GCA_028289585.1 Candidatus Zixiibacteriota bacterium | reverse complement strand
GCCATGGTGGCGCAGGGCCATGACCGTAGAAAACGGAGTCAGCCTCGCCCTCTTCTTCATCCCCGGCGGCGCCGTCGCACGCGTCGCAACCTACGGTTTGCGATTCGCCATCGGCGCCGCCCGAGTCGCCGGAGCAGCCGCCCGCGCCACCGGAAGATTTTTTACCTCTCTACTCGGGCGGCTCGAGGCCAGGGAAGCTGCGCGTCGCTCGTCTGCGCAAGTCTCAAGAGCGGGAGCGCAAATCGACGATGCGGTATCCTCAGCGAGCACCGTCGGCCGCAGAGGCCAACGAGTCAACTTCCCCAATCCTCGAGCACCATCGCCTAGAAACGTCCCTCGAAACGTCAATGGCAGAGATTTCTCTGGTCACGCATTTGACCGAATGCAGGAACGCGGATTCACACCATCGGTAGTGGAGAACGCTATCCGCTATGGTAAGAGATCTACAGGAACGATTTCGGGCACAGTCAGGCATTTCGATCCGGTCAACAAGTTCAACGTCATAACTGATGCAGTCACAGGACGCGTCGTTACGGTTTTTTAGTGGACAACAGCGACAAACAACATCTCACCGCTATTCGACATCAGATCAACGCTTACCACGGTGGCCGAATCGACTTGGATGCACTTATAAGGAGTGTGGAATCTCTTCTTGAATTCACTCAAGCTTTGCCTGAAGCGTGGGTAACCGAGTTTCGCCGCAACTGGGGTGTGCTCGAAGAAGTCTATTCGGTCTCGGTTGTTCGAGACCAATCGCTGGAAACATCAGAAAATCGCAAACTCATCACGTCAGGGTTGAGCCGGCTACGAGAGATGCTTGACGAGGTTCTGTCGCCGAAATAGCAGACGGGTAGCGATTGCCATCGACGCCACGAGCTGCAATTTCATCAGCTGAGCTCTACTACTTGGAGCACGAGATGAACGAGTTTTCGAGGATGACCCCCTACAGCGACGAGTACGGCACGTGCGTTGAGACAAGATCCGAACTTCGGATCTACCCCGGCGACGACCATCCACAAAGCATCACGAAAAGGCTCAACATTGAACCTTCGGAAATAGCCGTCGCCGGCCAGGAGCGGTTAAGCCGATTCGGTCGGAAACACGTAACTCAAAACAACGGTTGGTTCCTCTCATCCGAACGTCACGTAGAATCGCGGGATGTTCGCAGGCATCTGGATTGGCTTCTCGGCCAGCTTCAACCGGCAACCGTGCAACTCTCCGAACTACAGGCAAGCCCGGGTATCGGAATTGCCGTAGTGTGCGCATGGTATTCGCGATCAGGACACGGCGGACCAACACTCTGGCCTGAGCAGATGCGAGCATGGACTTGCCCGGAAAAAGTGGAGAGAGGATGTGAGTTATGCAGCCAGGGCCCCTATGGCGCTGGCGTAATCGCGTTCGGCTTGCTCGGGGCTGACA
>JANQPI010000044.1 GCA_028289585.1 Candidatus Zixiibacteriota bacterium | reverse complement strand
GCCATGGTGGCGCAGGGCCATGACCGTAGAAAACGGAGTCAGCCTCGCCCTCTTCTTCATCCCCGGCGGCGCCGTCGCACGCGTCGCAACCTACGGTTTACGATTCGCCATCGGCGCCGCCCGAGTCGCCGGAGCAGCCGCCCGCGCCACCGGAGCAGCCCTCCAAAGCGCAGGACCCATAGGAAGAGCCATCTACACCGCCGGACGATGGGCCCTCAGCCACATCGTCCAAAGCCGAGCCGCAAACGCCACCGGAAGATTTTTCACCTCTCTACTCGGGCGGCTTGAGGCGAGGGAAGCTGCACGTCGCTCCGCGTTATCCAGTAGAGTGATTTCCGGTTTCACTTCGATCGAGTCAGCGGTCATCCGCGAGGCTCGTAGTATCCTGAATGCAAGAGAGTTTATCGCTATTCGCAGCGCCCACGCCGCTGGCAAAAGCATTTCGACCCGAATCGGTAACAGGGTAGTCCAGTACGAACCCGGACTCCCTGCGTCTGGCATGACGATGTTTGGAGAGAGTGGATTCGTTGTTGGACCAGAAGCGTTTCGCTCAAGCAGCGAACTTGGAAAGACAGTCCTTCACGAACTCTATCGACTAAGCACCAGCCGATCCGCGGGTGGGGTTTCTGCTTCAGTCGCTGCTGCAGAGACACAAGCCGCAGCGTCATTCGCAGAACGTGCGTTTACAGTTCTTGGTTTGTAGGATGGCTCTATGAGTGAGTACAACAACAATGGGAAGACTGTTCAGTTCCAAATAGAGTCTGTTCTGGCCAAACAGAAGCTAATACTTGCCCGACGACTAGCCCCGATTGACTTCGCCCTGGGGCCCGAGTCACGTCTGGGCTCGATCCGAATCTTGCATTTCGACATCCCTCGTAAAGTTGGCGACGACGGATCCATCGACACCGATTTATTCCGTTTCCAGCTCGCCGAACATCCTGATCCTGACTTGTTTCCAATCGATTCGGTAATCCTATTCCACGAGTAGCTCGCGGGCCTCCCGATGATGATGAGATCCCTAATCGTACGGAACATGAAAGTGTGCCGTGACTTCCAACGTGTCGACATGCGAGATGCGCTACCCACGGCGGCGCAGTTCTGGACGCAATCGGACGAAACCCCTGTCGGCTGGTATTCGAATCCGGTTGACTCGGAGCACCCAGTAGTTCTTTTTACCGAAAAAGCGCTCGTGTTTGGACCGAAACCTTCCCAAAGAATCGACTGGCACAGTATTCGAGACTACCAAATTGAAGGACCAAAAACTGACGCATCGGTCGTGCATATTGATACCGACTCGGGCAACTTCCGTGTTCAGATGGTCGGCAAATGCGCCGACGCAGGCAACGCCCGGAGCATCTACTGTCTTGGTATGATCCTAAAAATGCTCGTGCGCGTCAGACATCGATCTGCTTCGCATGAGTCTTCTGGCGGCAACTGATCACAGTTTGTGTTGATGCGAGGAAATGGAAACGTAGAGTTCGAAGAAGGCCGTCCTAACGCCAAATGGACTTGCCCGGAAAAAGTGGAGAGAGGATGTGAGTTATGCAGCCAGGGCCCCTATGGCGCTGGCGTAATCGCGTTCGGCTTGCTCGGGGCTGACA
>JANQPI010000017.1 GCA_028289585.1 Candidatus Zixiibacteriota bacterium | reverse complement strand
GAAAAGACTCCTTTCGATCGCCAAGTAAAACCGATCTTCAGCTACAGCGCAAATGCGCGAAAACCACTTTACGTCAGGGGTTATGAAACCGCTTCTAGTACGCGAAGTAACAATCAAATTGCATGCGGGAGTGAAGGGAATTGAATGCACGACGTCGGGGTCGTCGGCATTATCGATGATTAGCAAGTGTTGTCGGCCGTCGCCGAATTGCCGTTTGATTTGTTCAAGTAATTCCTGTTGCGACATGACCTCTGGATCTTCGACGCCAACGCGACGTCCCAAGACCGACAACCAATCGGATGACAATTCGGGATCGGCGTCGACCCACCATACGGCGACGTAGCGAGCGCCTGTCGCTCCAATCTCGCTAGTGTAAGCACGGGCAACAGATGTTACCAATTCTGTCTTGCCTGTCCCAGCGTGGCCACAGACAAAAACTGCGCGTTCATCGGAATCGTCTTCAACGGCATCAATTAGGCTCTGATAGAGCACAGTGCGATCGATAAACCGAGGATTCTTCGGCGGCACGGCAGACAGAAAATTCCCTTGCGGATAGAGGCTCGGTGTTGACGACGCGTGAAGCCTGTCGCCGTGAGCCATGAGACGGTTGCTGACCTGCTGCTGCACACGCTCAATGACTGTGGCGGACACTGCCTGCGTCGTTTGGATCTGATCTATCTTGTCTTCGATGCGCCGGCCTCGATCATCGTTGGTCCATGCAAGCACACGCAGAACTTCCTGTTCGGCGCGGACCTGCTCTAACCGAGGGTGCAGAGTCAAGACTGACTCGATCTCCTCGCGAAGGCCGGCTCGTAAGTGAGACCCTCTCTCTCCTAAACGGGAATCCACGAATTCGGCAATATCCATCTTTACGAGATCATCGACCTCGACATTCAGTGGCGTTGTCCCATCCGTGATGTCCTGAAGCACATTTCTGCCTTGGGCGGCTCTCGACGCGAATTGAAGCATCTGATCGTGCAGTGCCATGTCGGCTGCGGCATCCCTGCGCCTGCTCAGATGTCGGCAGACACCACAGGCAACCGCAAGTGCAATCACAGGGCCAGCGATGGCCGGATTGATCGCAGCTACCGCAGCCGCCAGGCCCACCTCTGGCTTCATAGCGTTCGACAGCAATTCGGAAACGCCATTCCACAACACGGTCCGGCTAGGAATGCTACCTGCTCCGAGCACGGCTGGTATTCGGCGGTTGGACTTGGAGAGCCCCCTTGAATGACATTGAAAGGGTACTGCTTTTCCACCTTGTGTGGAAGCCTTATCGCTACGCGCAAGCAGACAAGAGCAGCCCCACTCCACCCGTCTTGTGATCTTCGCTACCTTCGCACGGTCCCACACGGCCGAGACCGCGGCTGTGAACCGGGCGATCGCGTCCCCGAGGACCAGAGCTAACACCTCCTGTCCGTGCTCGCACTGTTGGCCAAGTAAGTCGATGGCAGCGGAGTTCGGGAACACCGTCCGGTCGCTCAAAACTGGCATTTTACGTGTGAGAGAATCGGGGCGTCGTAGCTGAAAAAGGTGTGCAGGACGACCGAAGAACCCATCGGATTGGCGTGGGGAAAGAGGACGTGTTGGAACTGAGGCATAAGTGCATGTCAAATAATCGCTTACAGCTACGCCTCAGGCTGTGAAACGGGGGCAAGACGACGTGATCGAACCGCTATGTAAGTGCTTTTAAATTCGACACTTAGGAATGTGTGCGGAGCTATGAAATCGGGGCGACTGGATTCGAACCAGATCCCCGGCAACCCGAGAATCGGCGTTCTGGTAACGTAGACCAAGGATCAGTAACGGCTTGCGGCGATCTTGATCGGACCATTCTTGACCATAGATGTACATCAAAGCCCCATTCCATCGGGGACTCATCGGGGACTCTCGTGACTCACAAGTTGCCGCTGGAAAATTTTCGGGAAAAGGTGATCGTAATCGGGTCGTAGTCGGACACACCGTGATGACGCATCGCAACCTTCGCGGAATTAAACGCCCCCGCAGTGGGCGGGGGGAATCGAAAGTGATGTCAAATCCCGCCTAGCGGCCTGGAAACAACGATATTGCGGTTTTTGCTGGTGCCAGAGGTGATTCAGTCTGACCACTTGAGACCATCAGAAACCACCGCAAACCGATTCTGGTGAGTACTGGGTGAGTACTTTTCGCGCGCCCGATCGACTCGGCGTTCCCGGACGACATCCGATCGATCCATGCATCGGATAAGTGATGTCAAAGTGGCCGCGACGCTCATACGCGAGAGCCTCATCAGTCGGTTGACCGGCGATACCTGGCGGGGAGCGCACTCTGACGGTGACTCGGAACAACGCGACGGGCGGAGACCCGATATGGGGCGCGGAAAGTAGAGACAGCGGCCAACAATCGCCCCGCTGCGGACCTTGGTATCAGAAGGCGCAGGGCAGGATAATCTCGCAGGATCGCTATTCTCTGAGGCGCTCAGCCGGATAGAGTTTTCGAGTTTGCGCGGTCCGTGACCCACGCTCGTAAAAAACCTCGCGTCGAACGTCCGCGGTGCTATGGTATGGCTGGAAAAGAAATACTCACATACTCAAGCCGGATTCGGCGTGCTTGTGCTTCTCGCGGTAGGGGCCATGGCGGGATCCAACTTCGAGTTTATCGGTTACGTGCTCCTCGCCGCAATAGCCTTCGCCTGGTGGAACGAGATTTGTTAGAAGCGGTTTCATAACTTGTTGAGCGTGATCATGAGGCAGGCGACGTGGATAAAGGCTTGGTACATTTCGACGTGCCGCTCGTGACGAATCAGCAGGCGGCGGAAGTTGCCGAGCCAGGCGTTCGTCCGCTCGATGATCCAACGACGGCGATAGCGACGCAGCTTGCGACCATCCTGAAGCCTGTTGCGAATCCGGCTTCGACGGTGCGGACAGATCAACTCGATGCCGCGCGACCAGAGCAAGATCCGAAGCCAATGGGCGTCGTAGGCTTTGTCGGCAATCAGACGTTTCGGCTTGCGACGCGGCGCTCCACCACGCTTTCGCGGTACGCTCACCGTTTCGAGCGTCGCTTCGGCGAGCGTGACCTCCGCGGGCGACGCAGACGCCAGGGACACTCCCAAAGGAACACCCGCGCCGTCTGCCACCACCATCCACTTCGTACCCTTTCCACGCTTGGTTTTTCCGACGCATCGCCCCCTTTTTTCGCCGGAGCGAAGCTACCGTCGATAAACGTCTCTTCCCAGTTCAAGGCCTGTTGTTCGTCCAACTCCGACAACAGTGACCGCCACGCACGAAGCCATACACCTTGCACTTCCCAAGTCTGCAGCCGGCGCCAACAGGTGCTCGGCGACGGGTATCGTTCGGGCAAATCCTTCCAGCGTGCACCGCTTCGCAATACCCAGAGTATGCCTTCGAAACAGGCTCGGTTGCCGATCGGTTTGCGCCCGCCTCGCGGCGACGCCTTTGGCTGCGGAATCAACGGTTCAATCTTCGCCCACTGCTCATCCGTGATCAGTATGAATCGCTTGGCCATCGAAAAGACTCCTTTCGATCGCCAAGTAAAACCGATCTTCAGCTACAGCGCAAATGCGCGAAAACCACTTTACGTCAGGGGTTATGAAACCGCTTCTA
>JANQPI010000033.1 GCA_028289585.1 Candidatus Zixiibacteriota bacterium | reverse complement strand
GTGGCCGTTGGTCGAGCAGTATTCGAGATGATCCTCGTCGTCCTCATCGATGATGCCGTTGAAGTCGTGGTCATGGAAGTGGGCCATCGCCGAGATGATGGTTCGGCCATACGGGTCGTAGTGGTAACGCTCAAGCACAACGCCATTGGAATCCGCCAATGCCGTCGCACTCCCCAGCATGTCCTTGACGTAATAAAAAGGTTCCGACTGACATGCCGGCAAATCACCACGGTCCGTCTCGTCGATCATCACCAGCGGATCGGGGAACGACGGCCCATGCACGAACCAACGCCGACGCCCTTCGCCGATTTCGTCATCTGCATCGAACTCGGCCAACACCGCAGAACCGCCGCCGTACACGTGAACGGTTTCGGCGTCGGTTTTCGGGAGGAAACCCTGCCCGTCGCGATGGCGACTGGTACGGAAGCGCCGACCCAACGCATCGTAATCGTATTCCGAAACGATGCTCGCAACACCAGCCCCGGCATCACGACGAATGCGGATCAGCCGATTCTCCGCATCGTATTCGTATGACTGACCCGGCGTTGCATTCGGTACAAACGCATTCGAGTTCGCCAGAAGGTTACCGTTGTCATCGCTCGGCAAAGTCTCCGTCGGTCCCGAACCGATCGTCTGCGACGTGTATTCGTTGACCGCATTGACCGTTCGCGTTTCACCCGTGGAAACGGATTCGATGTAGGACGTGTGGCTCAGCCAGTTGCCCAGCATGTCCAAACTGTCCCAGGTGCGCGCTTCGGTATAGGGCGCACGAATGGCCGGGCTGATCGAGTCGTTTGGTTTGACATATCCGCGATCGAACGACGTCAAACGATGCAGCGTGTCGTATTCGTAAATCTCCCCGAAACTCCCCAGGTGGTCGGTATCGACCCGGCGAACCGTCACATTTCCCATCGCGTCGTATTTGTAAGTCAGCGCTTCAAGGGTGACGTTTCGTTTGACCGCATCGATCGTCTGAACCCAACCATTGGCGTCATACGTGTAGTCGATGTCCATGCCATTGGACCATTCGCGCTCTTCAAGCCGGTTGGCATCGTCAAACGTGCTGTCCTCAAGCAGCGGTTGTCCATCCTTGTCAATGGATTCCAGGCGATCGCGCAAATCGTAATACTCCACCACTTCGGCGGTGGCGCCCGGATAAGTCAGCGTCCGCGTGCGATTGACGACGTCGTAATCCACTTCAACCACAAACGAATCTGCACCGCCACCGGCTGGAGGGATCGGCCCCTGATGAAAACAACCGAACGCGAGTTTTTCGGTAATCCGCGATTCAGAACCGGGGGTCGTCTCGGCTTCGATCAGACGACCAGCATTGTCATAAGTGAATGCAACCTCAGCCACGCCGTTGGAGGCGATGGTCAGACGACTGGCTTTGTCGTAGGAGAAGATTTCGTCGGGCGTGACGCTGTCGTCGTAACTGCGCGATGTCAGCCGATGCAGATCGTCGTAACCGTACGTCGTGACCACGCCCTTCTGATCGGTGCGGGTGGCCAGCGTGCCGGAATCGTTGTACGTGTAGCGAACAATGCCGTTGCTGCCGGCATCGTTGTCGGGATAGATCGCCTTGGTCAGCCGCCCAGCCCCGTCGTATTCGTACGAGGTGGTTTGCGCCGTGCCCGTACCGTTGGTCGCCGAATACGCCTTCAGCGTCAGAAGCTTGTCCATCCCGTCATAAGTGTATTCGGTGATCCGCTTGAGGCTGTTGGCATCTTCAGTGACCTTGATGAGGCGATCGCGGTCATCGAATTCGCGGTTCGTCACCCGACCGTTGCGATCGGTAATCTTCGTGAGATTGTTGTTGGCATCGTACGTAAAGTTCGTGCGATTACCGTTCTTGTCCTTCGCGACGGTCACGCGTCCCACAGCGTCGTAACCGTTGCTGGACACGTTGTTTTCGCCGTCTTTGACGGTGAGAAGCAAACCGCCAGCATCGTAAGTGTAAGTGGCAACCGTGCCGACGGTATCCGTGGCCAGCGTCCTTCGACCTGCCGCGTCGTAACTGTACGTCACCACATTGCCGTTGGGCATGGTCATGGTGCGGACCGGCCCGATGGCGTCATAGGTGATTGTGGTTTCGAGGTCCGCGCCGTTTTCGTCAACCACTTCCTCTTCGGTGCGGCCCAGTTCATCAAACGAGTATTCAACGACTTCCGATTCGGGATTGGTGACTTCGACGATGCGGTTGCTGTCATCGAAGTCGATCGAGGTCAAAAGGTCGTCGGAATCCGCCGACTTGCCGTCATCGCTACCAACCTTGGCCACCATCTTGATCATTCGCTTCAGCCCGTCGTAACCGTAATAGGTCACTTCGGATGCTGGGTCGATCGCTTTGGTGACCAGCGCAGAACCTTCGGTAGACGAACACCCGCAACTGCCGCTGGTGGTGTCGTCGTATTCATATTGCGTGGTCAGGTCCAGGCCATTCGGATCCACCGAAACCGACGTCAAACGCGACAGATCGTCGTACTCGAACTCGGTCTCGTAGAATTCATCCGTGCCCGATGCGCGTTCGACCTTGACGAATGAAAGATTGCCCAAACCATCCCACGTGAAATGGGTGTCGTATCCCTCGTCATCCGTGACGGTCTTGGGCAGGTCAAAATTGAAGTAACTCGTGGTGGTTTCCAGACCACGCGGGTCCGTGACTTTCGTGACACGGTTGGACTTGTCGTATTCGTAAGTCGTCTCCAGATCGAGGCCACCTGAATCAAGCGTCGTTGAAATCAATCGTTCTCGATTGTCCCGTCCATACGTCGCCACCATCCCTCGCGAATCGGTGATCGAAGCAACGTGTCCCTCTCCTGTGTAGGTGTATGACGTGGTCAAATCCAGACCATTCGTGTTGACAATGATGTCGGTGATTCGTGTCAAGGAATCGTAGACGTACTTGATGTTGATATCCGGAACGATGTCGCGTTCCCGCGTCTCAGAGACAACGCGTCCGAGGATGTCGTGCGTAAAGGTGTTCGTTCCGTCCACACCCCCTTCGTCCATAACCACCGACTCAATCATCCCGTTGGAATTAAAATTCGTCGTGGTCTTGTTGCCATCAATGCCTGTGGTGACGCGTTTCTTCAACCGAATTCCATCGGCATAATACGTGTAGGCATTTGTGATCGTCCAGGTCGTTGCCGGATCGGTCGCGTTACTTGTGCGCGTACTCGTCAAAATGTCGCCGTTGCTGGTGGCATAGGTAAACGTCCAGTATTCGTCGGAATCCTCGACTTCAACTTTCGTAACCTTATGCGGCCAGTTGGTGTCGTTGTATTCGTAGTTGGTGCGATTACCCTCTGGATCGACCATCGAGATTTTGCG
>JANQPI010000011.1 GCA_028289585.1 Candidatus Zixiibacteriota bacterium | reverse complement strand
GATGGTTACTATCCTCAATGCCATGCTCCGAGACCAAACGCCTTGGAGTGAAAAGTATGCTTAACAGGTTGACTTGGGATCACAGTCGCTTGTTAGCTTTTCTTGCTCAATAAATAGCACCAATTCCAAGCCTATTCGCCGAGCTGCGCATGTGACCACCTCGCCAAGCTCTCGGTTTGGCCATACGGAACACATCTTTGGTTCGGAAATCGTACCCATCAAAGAACCATTCCGAAATCTCCCGACGTAGGATATCGATGAATCTTTGATCCAATCGATAGAGCCTCAACGTACGGTTTGATTCTTCGTGCCTGTAGAGTGCAATGGCATAGGGAATGTACTGCATGTTCAAGCGACATTTTTTTATCGCAGCTTCGATCTGCGGAACGGTGAACTGATCTTGCGCACCGTAGCCTTTCGCCAACACCAGGGTCATTTCGTATATGTACTTGTGAATGGCTCGCTTCAGAGCTGGCCCCCACTGATTGGACAGTCAATGGACGACGATAAGTGCTTCCTCCAAGATGAGCGAAATGCTCTGGAGAGAAGTCATGAGACGGAAAAGACGTAACCATTCCCCTGAGTTCAAAGCCAAGGTTGCCCTGGCAGCGATCCAGGGCGATCTGACGATGGCGGAGCTGGTCAAGAAGTTCGACGTGCATGCCAATCAGATCGCTGACTGGAAGAAGCAGCTGCTGAGCAGTGCTCCGGACGTGTTCGGCAAGGGCGCACAGAAGGCCGAACAGTCAGCAGAAACCGTCGAGCAGCTGCATGCCAAGATCGGCCAGCTGACGATGGAGAATGATTTTTTAGAACGCGGGCTCGAACGGATTCACGGGCCCAGAGGAAAGAAATGGTAGACCGCAAGGATCCGCTGCCGGTGACGCGCCAATGCGCGCTACTGGATCTGCCCCGCTCGACGTTCTACCACGTGCCCAAGCCGGTCTTCGACGAGGAGCTTGCGCTGATGGCGCTGATTGATCGCTGCCACCTGAAGCATCCCTTCTACGGCAGTCGTCGAATCCGCGACTGGCTGGAGGATCAGGGACATCGGATCAACCGCAAGAAGGTCCGGCGCCTGATGCGCACGATGGATCTGACGGCACAGTACCCGAAGCGCAACCTCAGCTTGGCGAACCAGTCGCACAAGGTCTATCCGTATCTACTGCGGGATCTGGTCATTGATCGCCCGAATCAGGTCTGGGCGACCGATGTGACCTATATCCCGATGGCGCGGGGCTTCGTATACCTGGTCGCGATCATGGACTGGTACTCGCGGAAGGTGCTGTCGTGGCGTGTGTCCAACACGCTCGACGCCAGTTTCTGCGTCGAGGCCTTGGAGGAGGCGATCGAGACCCACGGCACACCGGAGATCTTCAATACCGACCAGGGCTGCCAATTCACCAGCGAGGCGTTCACCGGCACCCTCAAGCAGCACGGTATCCGCATCAGCATGGACGGCAAGGGTCGGTGGCTCGACAACGTCTTTGTCGAGCGCCTGTGGCGTAGTGTGAAATACGAACAGGTGTACCTGAAGGCCTACGACAGCATCGCTCAAGCAAGGGCCTCACTGGACCACTATTTTGCCTTCTACAATACCGAGAGACGGCACCAATCGCTTGACCGGTGCACGCCGGACAGCGTGTACTACGAATCCGCTGCCAAGCTGGCGGCCTGACCTGAGGACGCACTTATCGCGCTGTCCAATATCCGGGGTCCACTTCT
>JANQPI010000008.1 GCA_028289585.1 Candidatus Zixiibacteriota bacterium | reverse complement strand
ACAGCAAACAAATGAACGTGCGATGTCAAAACTTAGGAAGCACAGTTGAATGTACCGTCATGCAAAAGAATTACATTGCTTTTGCGATACATTGCTAGGGCTGCCATTGTGGAATCGTTCTAGCTACGGAATGAAAAGGTTTTTTTATTATTGTTATTTTATTTTATTATTTTTTTAATGCTGTTTTCACAGAAGACCACTTGACGTGTATTCTCGGTCGTCTAACTTGTTGCCCACTATACTGCAACCGTTGTGTATCATCTTACGTCTCACGGCTTCTTCGTTTTACCGCTAGTGTCTTAGCAAATTATGATGAATCGTTTTCAAAAACTAGACCTTGATCTACAAACATCTCACCAGTATGACATCAAATGATCCCTCCTCGCTAACCAGTTGCGTCGTCAACCAATGACATGCATTTTCAGTCCGTTTACGGACCGAATAGCCATTTACACTCCCCACAGATCATACGAATCGTCAACATGTCTCCCCCCCTTCAAGGTCAGTGGGGAACTTGAAAAGTTGCAAGTCCTACTAATGAGATGCATTTTTAACTCCGCATTACGGTTCGCACAGACCGTAAACTGCTTCCACGGACCGTATCCGTTTGTGTGTATTGGACAACCCACTTCAAGAGGCTCAAATCCTTTATTGTTATTATCCGAAATTCTCATATGTCTGACGATTAATTATTTTTTTTCTTGGCCTAAACACGACAAAATTTAACTTCCTAGCGTTAATGCTTAGTTTATTACGGCATTAAGCCAGTCACAAACATTTTTTAGTTCAGTATTAACCACGCTTTCCAGGGATTTCAAGTCTTTATCAGCATATAACAGGTTTGTGTCGTCAGCAAATAGATGAAAGCCAAGTTTATTGCTACAGAGATAAATATCATTAATATAAATTAAGAAAATTACAGGCCTAAAACAGACCCTTGTGGAACTCTAGTTACTGAACTCTTCTTGGATGAGATATGCTCATTGTCGATATGCGTTGTTTGCGTTCGGTTAGCAAAATACCACGAGAACCATTCATGCAGAATACCTCTGATGCCATAATGGTGTAATTTATCCAGCAAAATAGTATGATTTACATTGCGCCGTCCGTCGGCGCGGATGCTGCTGCTGCTGGTACGTGCATGCCGTTCGAGGTCCTGCTCGCTGCGTCCGTCGTGGATCATGCTGCGCATCTCGTCGTCAACGGCGATCAGTTCGTAGATACCGGTGCGGCCGCGGAAGCCCGTGCCGTCGCCTTCGCCGGGACGGTAGATCGTCGGCGGCTGCGCAGGATCGACCTTCAACGTTTGGCACTCGTAGTCGCGCGCCTCGTAAGGGACGCTGGTCTTGTCGTCGAGCACGCGGACGAGACGCTGCGCGAGGACGCCGATCAGGCTCGACGACAGCAGGAACGGCTCCACGCCCATGTCGCGCAACCGGGTGACAGCGCCGACGGCAGTGTTCGTGTGCAACGTAGAGAGCACCAGATGGCCTGTGAGACTTGCCTGGACGGCGATCTCTGCCGTTTCCAGATCGCGTATCTCGCCGACCATCACTACGTCCGGGTCCTGACGCAGGATGGCGCGCAGGCCCTTCGCGAACGTCATGGAGACTTTGGTGTTCACCTGGGTCTGGCCGATACCGTCGATGAAGTACTCGATCGGATCTTCGACCGTCATGATGTTGCGGCTCAGGTCGTTGATGCGCTCGAGTGCCGCGTACAGGGTCGTGGTCTTACCGGAGCCGGTCGGTCCGGTGACCAGGATAATCCCGTGCGGTCGGTGGATCAGCTCGTCCATGACCGTCAGCGAGTGGTCGTCCATGCCCAGCGACGCGAGGTCGAGCCTGCCCGCCTGCTTGTCCAGCAAACGCAGGACGACGCGTTCGCCGTAGCCGGATGGCATGGTCGAGACGCGAACGTCGACGGCGCGACCGGCGATCCGGAGCGAGATACGCCCGTCCTGCGGCAAGCGCTTTTCGGCGATATCCAGTTTAGACATCACCTTGATTCTGGAGACGACGAGCGGTGCGAGCGCGCGCCGCGTTTGCAGCACGTCCTGGAGTACGCCATCGATGCGAAAACGAACGCCTAGTCGGTTCTCGAACGGTTCGATGTGCACGTCCGAGGCATTGTCCTTCACGGCCTCCGTCAGTACCGCATTGATGAAGCGAATGATCGGTGCATCGTCGTCGCTTTCGAGGAGGTCGGATGGCTCCGGGAGTTCCTGTGCTACCTGCAGGAGATCGGTCTGATCGTCGAGATCGCCGACCATCTGCATGGCCTTGTTGCTGCCCTGCTCGTAGGTCTGCTGCAGTATGTTGTCGAAGACGTCGGCCGTAACGCGGGTTAGGCGCAGCTTCACGCCCGCGAAGCGCCGTGCTTCC
>JANQPI010000055.1 GCA_028289585.1 Candidatus Zixiibacteriota bacterium | reverse complement strand
GAAAAACGGGTCATTCACTGGGACCCGGGCGTTTCGGTTTAGCACCGAACATCCGCCGGCTCATCGAACCGGCATCCTGACTGCCAAGGCTTTGACGGCCCGGCCTGAACCGAGACGAACGGATTTGAATGATGCGTGTGAGCCATCATGCCCGCGATTCATTCCAGTCACCGAATGCAAACCAGGAGGAACGACAATGACCGGCGAATCCAGAGGCAAGAGCACAGGCGTGGCGGCGAACAAGGGCGGCCGAGGCTCCGGCGCACGCAGGCAAGGACGGGGTACTGCCGGACTGCCTAATACAGATCCGAACTATGGTTTCGTTAGTGCACATACCGATATTACAAATGGATTGAAAGCTGATGCAGCGGCCACGCTGATCAACGCGGGAATCTACACGGCAGATCCATACGATTGCGCGCCGCTGACAGGCTATTACGCATTTCTATCGGTTCTTGGCACCAACACAGATGTGATTTCCGTGAAAGTCGAG
This sequence comes from Candidatus Zixiibacteriota bacterium, assembly GCA_028289585.1. Taxonomy (GTDB): domain Bacteria; phylum Zixibacteria; class MSB-5A5; order GN15; family FEB-12; genus JANQPI01. Next base: position 2,013 of record JANQPI010000055.1, on the reverse strand, counting down.
GCTGTCGGCACCACGGACGCCACGGAAACGATTCAATACGATGTCCCGGCGCCTCATGGCGAGACAATCCTTTGCCCGATCCTTGGACTGTTTCCGAAGGAATCCGGCTATACATCGAGGGTCACCATTGCCAGTCAAGACGGAAGCGAAGTGTACAACACGCAAGATATCGATGTGGCCAGCGATTTTCCCAACACTGACTCCGAGAACGATGCTGCGGGGGCGGGGCATCCCGAGGGCTACAGCACTTTGGGCTGGCCGGCCATTAATCAAACGACACAAGCTTCCGACAGCCTGTCTCCCGGCTTGCTGTTCACATCGTCTTATCTGAAGTACAACATCGCTGTCGACAAATATGGCGTTGTGCGCTGGTACACGAAGAAGGAAACCATTCCGGCGTGGAATTTTCTTCGTCGGGAGAAGAATGGCAATTTCCTCGTGACCGACGAAGCATTTGCCGAGGTGGGCGGCTCCCCGCAGTCCAAGCGGATTGTGGAGTTCAACATGATGGGTCGGGTGTTGAACGACTGGGTGATGAATAATCAGCATCACCATGCTTTCTACGAGATGATGGACGGAACCGGCCATATCATAAGCTGTTCCGGATATGAGCCTGGCGAGAGGCCGGGCCCCGGCAGCAAGACATCGGAAGAAGATGTCATTTCCCGCATCAACTTTGAGGGATTTACTGAGCCGGGCTTTCCCGTTGAGGAAGAGTTGTGGGACCTCTGGTACATCGCGGACAATGAACGCGATCCGGTTCCGACATTCTTCGGCGACGAAAATGACTGGATGCACCTGAACCAGGCCTATGTCACAACCGACGGGTCCAACATGATCGTGTTTTCCGGCCGGCATCAGGGGGTTTTCGGAATCGACTACGCCACGGGAGAGCTGAAATTCATTCTCGCCACGCATGAGGGTTGGGCTCCGGAGTTCTCCCCATTCCTGCTTACGCCGGTCGATGAGTTCGACCAGCCAATCTATGGTCCGGACGATGTTGAAAGGGCCAATCAGGAGTTTTGGCCCTGGGGACAGCACAATTGCGAGGAAGTGGTTCCGCAACCCACCGAGGATGGGGTGATCGAGTTCACCGTGTTCGACGACGGCAACTACCGCACCAGGCAGACAGGAGTTGACCCCGAAACGTCCAATGGCCAGATCGGCATTCCACCCCGCAAGAACTTTTCCCGTCTGGTCCATTATCGCGTCGACATGAACGCCATGACAGCCAAGATCGTCTGGGAGTATGGCAATGATGACAATGGTATGGGCGGAGAAGCCAATGGCGGGCGTGGCTACTCGACATTCGTCTCGTCCGGCAAACGTCTGTCAAACGGAAACTATCTGATCAATTTCGGCGCTTGGGCGCATGATCGATCCGGCAACACTTTGTCGATCATCGACAATGACTCCGACTATACGCCCGATTCGAACCCGTATGACGATGGATCATCGAAGATGACCCAGACGATCCACGAAGTGGACTCGAGCAAAAACCTTCTCCGGGAGATCACGTTCGAAGATGATACCTTCAAAACCGAAGGTTCTGCGGAAGGCACATCGGTACCCGATCCGGGCTACCGGTTGAACGGCTGGAGTTCTTTCAGGGCCTACAAAATGGACCTGATGCCCGCCAATTTTCAGGCCTAATCGATCTGGAACCGCCGGCATGTTGGCGGTGTGGAGTTGGACAGCAAATGCCCGCCTGGTCGGCAGACCGGTGGAGGGCTGAGCGCCCAACTCCAACATCCACTCTCCCCGTCCTTGCATCCGTTCCTTGGCGGCGATCGTCGCCATGTGAATGCGGCAGGTTTGGCGGTTTTGGCACGGCGCGGTCGTCGGCCCGGATTGAGTGACCAGCGGCGACCGGCGCACAACCTTCAGGGCGTCTGTTTTTCCAACACGGAAGGTGGTGCGGGGCGGACGGTCACATAGACCACGTAAACCAGCATCAGCGCGACAATCGCCAAAATGATCGCCGAGATCGGGCGTTCGATGAAGATCATCGGT
>JANQPI010000048.1 GCA_028289585.1 Candidatus Zixiibacteriota bacterium | reverse complement strand
GAACGGGTTCCTCCGCGTGCGGGGCGAGGTTCTCGACGACCGCGACAACGATGAAAACAAGGAGCAGTATTTCTGCCAATGGGACTATGTCCTGAACCTCACCTACAATGCGGGCCATCCGTTTCCGTTTTTCTTTCCCGAAGAGATCGAAATGGTGCAGGACCAATGCCGTTGGCCATGGAATTCCGATGAGGAAGTCTGGGCCTTTGCCAACAAGGGCATCTTCGAGCACTGGTTCTCTCAGGTGCTGACCGTGGAGTTCTCCGGCTTCAACAACCCCAAGGCCCATGCCGCCGCGACCTATCATGCGGACAGTATCGATCTGTCGATCCTCAGCATCAGCGCCCAGGAGCTGGAAATGCTTCGGCAACTGCCCCTGCCAACCTTCAAGACGTTCGAGGGCGCGACCAAATAGCGGCATCGGCCAGTAAAATCGCCAGGGTCCGACCGGCGACCGGCGCGGCGCTTTTGGCCTTCATCGCGCAGAAGAAGGACTCCATGCCCGACGCCTTTGGCTGAAACGAACCCGGTTCAGCCAGGGAGACAGGCGGACGCAGACGGGTGGGCACACTCATCCATGATGAGGTGTGGAAGGTGGCACGCGGGTGAGGCGTTCAGATATGTGCCCCACGTTGCGCGGGCCAAACCAAGCCCGATGCAAGTTCGATTTGCCCCAGTTGCAGAACTATTATCTGGCGCCTTGATTTGCAAAGTATGGCGGCTGTATCTAAACCTCTTGCCGTCACGATAGTTGCGAACGTTTCATGTTAGAACCAAGACGAATTGAGCGGACAATTTCACTGGACCGGATTTTCCTTCACCACGAAAATCCAAGGCACGAGCCTTATGAGACGCAGGCCCAGGTGATCGAATACTTGTGTGGTAATGAAGAGGTTCCGCAACTCGCCAGAGATATCACAAGGCATGGATTAAGCCCTTTAGACAGGTTCGGCGTTGTCAGGGACCACGATACCGAGGGAAGCGACGCCACATACATCGCTGCCGAGGGGAATCGCCGTGTATGCGCGTTGAAACTGCTAAACGACCCTGAATTGGCGCCCCCGGAAAGAAAGGCCTTCTTTGAGAAGCAGGCGGCCGAATGGTCGCCAATCGCGGAGATTCCTTGTGTCATCTTCGAGGATCAAGCCGATCTCGACCTTTGGCTGAAAAGGCGCCATCACGGCGCGGCGGGCGGAACCGGCCAAAAGCCGTGGAATGCCGACCAGAAGGCCCGCCACAGTGGAACGAGTTCCCGGAACCGTATCGCGCTTGCATTCCTTGACTACGCGGAGGGTGACGGCCTGATTTCGGCTGAGGAACGGCGCCGCCGGTTGACGACTGTCCAGCGGTTCTTGAGCAACCCGGTGATGAGGGAAACCCTGGGCCTGGACACGTCCGACCCCGACAGTGTTTCGCGGAACCGGACTGAGGACGATTTCAGGCTGCTATCGCGCCAGTTCATCTCTGATATGCTTTCACCCAATCCGAAGGTGACATCGCGGAAAGACAGTGGATACATCGAAGCGTATGCGCGCGAATTGAGTTCGCTGGGCGGGCAAAGCCATAAGCGGATTGAGGCGGAACCGCTTGGCCCTGATACAGAGAAGCCGAAACGCCGCAGGAGGTCCAGGCCGGGAAAGGCCAAACCTCCCCAGCGGCTACCTTGGCGGACAGATGTGGCCGATGCGCTCAAGGTACTCGGTAACTGGAAACTGCAGAACCTCTATCATTCGATCTGCGACGTATCGCTACCGGAGAACACCCCGCTGCTAGCAGTAGGTGCTTGGTCCTTCTTTGAGACCCTTACGGCTGCGGCCGGTCGTAATCCGGACACCGATTTCCATAGTTTCCTCAGCGCCAACCGGCTCATGGGCTATTCCCTGGGCACGAAGCAGCAGATCAAGCCTTTGCGGGATGCCCTGCAGAGGATTCTCCATTACGGCAACACCACAAAGCACCATGATACAGCGGCCGCCTTCAACGGCGACCAGCTTCACAACGATATGGATGCTTTGGGCGATCTGATCGTCAAGGTTATCGAGGACGCCAACGCGCAAAAAAAATGAACCCACCTATGGCCGAAGAAATTGTACACTGTTATCATGGTGTTGATGCGAAAAACGAAATGGTGGATCTGCCGTGCCACGCTCAACCTCACCCCTGAGATACCCCGGTGGAAAAACCTGCCTCTACCCTCTCGTTTCAACCATACTCAAACGCAACAAGCTGGAGCGGCGACACTATGCTGAACCGTTCGCCGGCGGTTGCGGACTGGCGTTGACACTTCTCTATGAGGGGCATGTCAGCGACATCCACATAAACGATGTTGATGCGTCGATCTGGGCATTCTGGAAGAGCGTTCTCGATCATACCGATGAGATAGCCTACCGCATCCGCAAAACTCCTCTGACCGTCGAAGAATGGCGCGCCCAACGTGAAATTCATCTGGAGATGGATGTCGATGATCCGGTGTCGCTTGGGTTCTCAACGTTCTATTTGAACCGGACAAATCGATCGGGGATTATCAAGGCCGCGGGCGTGATCGGTGGTTTGGATCAAACCGGCCGGTACAAAATCGATTGCCGCTTCAACCGAGAGGAACTTGAACGCCGGGTGCGAAGAATTGCCAAATACCGCAACCGAATTCATCTTCATCGTCGCGATGCGCTTGCGTTCATCAGAGACGCCAGCGCACGGCTGCCGAAATCGACGTTCTTCTGCATTGATCCACCCTACCTCAACAAAGGTCAGAACCTTTATACAAGCTACTATGATCCCGATGACCACGGCCTTCTTGCGGACACCATCCTTGGATTGGGAAACCACTGGATCGTGACCTACGACAACGCGCCCTTGATTACCAAGCTCTATCGTGCGCGCCGCCAGTACGAGTTCGATATCAACTATTCCATTGAGACAAAGCGACGTGGAACGGAACTGTTGATCGCGTCGAAAGGACTTCGACTTCCCGCCGGTATTCGGGGTCGACAGGTGAACCGGCCCCAATACCGCGCGGCATAGAGCTGCGCGCTTGCGCTCGTTCTAGGGGGGTTCCGCGTAGGGTACGTTCCTGCCAGGAATTCGGCTATCAAGTCTTAGATGCCCCCCAAATACTTATCCCCCAATCCCAACCCTCCCGTATCCTCTCTTCCATCCCTTTCGTGGAGCCCGGATGAGCGAACCGGCTATTTCGGGAAAGGGGCGGCGGCGGGGCTGGTCATGCAGAGGTGCGATGCTGGATGCTGAATCCCCACTCGCGTTTGGCCCCGCAGCATCTGTGATGCCGCGGAGAGGTTCCAAACGCCACTTTGAATCGCCTGCAAGCTTTCCGGATCGGCCGGGCCGATCCGGGCGCAGGCGTGCGGAATGAAGGTGGGATGCGTTTGCCTTGCGCCTTTCGTCGGCCAGACCCGGCCGGTGGTGAGGGGCGGGCAGGCCGAAGGGCTGTCTGGCCGCGCTGCGGGTCTGCGGCGCGTCCAAAAGGTCTTCGGCGGCGGCAGGGCGTGAGCCTCGCGCCGGCGCATTCGATGTCGATCACCGCAAGCCAGCCGGACGGGCGGCCCCGGAGATCGCATCCAAACATAGCAATGCGCGGTATCCAGATCGCCCGTTGTTCCAGCCTCTCACACGCCGGCCCGGCCACGGGCGCGGCAACGGTCAAGCGCGCCTGACGCGGCCGTTTCAGGCCTGACCCATTTGTAACTTGCGGGCGCGGGGCAAGGGGCTATTGTCGCGCGCGGGGTCGGATCGGGGTCGCCTTTTGTTGAGCCGCAAAATCATCATGGTGATCATTGCCCTGGCCGTTGCGGGCTGCACGACCGGCCCGACATCGTTCGCGCCGGTTTCGGACTTGCCCGACGGCGCGGTGATCGAACCGCTGCTGGTCGCCACCACGCGGGCGCCGTCCACCGAGGGGGCATTCGGCTATGCCACGTCCCGCTCGGCCGCGCTGTCGTTTGCCGATGTGCGGGTCTCGATCCCGCCCGACCGGGAGCCCGGCGAATTGCGCTATCCGCGCCGCAATGTCGATCCGCGACGCGATTTCGTTGCCGCCAATGTCGAGCCCGGCCTCGACCGGCAGGCCTTTGCCGCGCGGCTGAACGACCGGCTTTCGGCCTTGCCCGACGACGAGCGCGCGGTCTTCGTCTTCGTGCATGGCTACAACACCGAT
>JANQPI010000024.1 GCA_028289585.1 Candidatus Zixiibacteriota bacterium | reverse complement strand
TCGCCGCCGTCAGCGTCGTCTTACCGTGGTCTACGTGTCCTATCGTCCCCACATTCACGTGAGGCTTCGTTCGCTCAAATTTCGCCTTTGCCATGATCTCTAAACTCGTTCCGTGGCCCTTACGCCGTTGTCTGTTCTGTCATCTTCTTGGAAACTTCCTGCGGTACCGGGGCATACTTCGCGAACTGCATGGAGAACGCCGCGCGCCCCTGGGAGATATTGCGCAGGTTATTGGCATAGCCAAACATCTCGGACAGCGGTACCTCACAGGCAACAATTGTCACCTGGCCTTTCGGTACCATACCGCTGATCTTACCGCGACGGGAATTGAGATCGCCAACCACCGACCCCATGTAGGCCTCGGGCACGGTAACCTCCACCGCCATAATCGGTTCAAGGATGATCGGCTTGGCCCGCTTTGCGGCATCCTGAAACGCCATCGATCCAGCGATCTTGAAAGCCATCTCCGACGAATCGACTTCATGATACGATCCGTCGTAGAGCTCAACATGGACCCCGGTCACGGGATTTCCGGCCAAGACACCATTGAGCATTGCCTCTTCGATACCCTTCTCCACCGCGGGGATATACTCCCGGGGGATGGCACCACCGACGATCTTGTTCTCAAACTGGAAATGCTCGCCCTCGTCGGCCGGACGTATCCGGATATAGACGTGGCCGAACTGGCCCTTACCACCGGACTGGCGTGCGAATTTCGCTTCCGCCTCCACCGACGCCGTAATCGCTTCCTTATAGGAGACCGACGGGCGACCAATTGAGGCGTCGACACTAAACTCACGTCTCAGGCGATCGGTCAGGATTTCCAGATGAAGCTCACCCATACCGGAGATGACCGTCTGGCCGGTATCGTCGTCCTGACGGACCTGGAAAGTCGGATCTTCTTCGGCCAGCTTGATAAGCGCATCGGTCAGCTTATCCTGATCGGCTTTCGTCTTCGGTTCAATCGAAACCGCAACCACCGGCTCGGGGAAACTCATCCGCTCAAGGATCACCGGATGATCGGGATCGCACAGCGTGTCGCCGGTCGTTGTTTTGCGGAGACCAATCACGCCGACGATATCACCGGCCGGCGCTTCTTTGAGATCTTCCGTCTTGCGGGCGTGCATCCGCAGCAGTCGCGCAACACGCTCTTTGTTGCCGGTATTGGGATTCAGCAGATATGAACCCGCCTTAATCGTGCCCGAGTAAACGCGCACAAACGAAATACGACCGACATAGGGGTCGGTCATAATCTTAAAAGCAAGGGCTGAGGTCGGATCGTTCGGGGTCGGCTTGCGCTCCATATCCTTCTCGGTGTCATCAACGGCATGGCCACGCACCGGAGGCATGTCGTGCGGCGACGGGAGAAAGTCGATGATCGCATCGAGGAGTTTCTGCACGCCCTTGTTCTTGAACGATGATCCGCAGAGGACGGGTACCATCTTGTTGGCAATCGTTGCGGCTCGCACAGCCGCCATCACCTGCTCCGGATTAAGCTCTTCGCCTTCGAGGAACTTTTCGAGCAGCTGATCGTCGAAGTCGGCAACGGCCTCAAAAAGCTCTTCCCGGTACTTGTTCGTCATCTCAATCATGTCGTCTGGAACGGCGACATCGTCGAACGTCATCCCCGAAGATTCTTCGTGAAAGACGCGCTGGGTGTTCGTCATCAGGTCGATGATCCCGTGGAACATCTCCCCCTCACCCGAAGGAATCGTAATCGGAATACAATTGCTGCCGAGCTTTTCGCGCATTTCGGAGAGGGCATTGGCGAAATCGGCCCCCACACGATCCATCTTATTAATGTAGGCGATGCGCGGAACACCGTACTTGTCGGCCTGGCGCCAGACGGTTTCTGATTGCGGCTCAACGCCACCGACAGCGCAGAAGAGCGCTACGGCTCCATCGAGGACGCGCAGCGAGCGCTCGACTTCGACGGTGAAGTCAACGTGGCCGGGGGTGTCGATGATGTTAATCGTATTGTCGCGCCAGAAGCAGGTCGTCGCCGCCGAGGTAATCGTAATGCCGCGTTCCTTCTCCTGCTCCATCCAGTCCATGGTTGCGCCACCCTCATGGACCTCGCCCATGCGATGGGTTTTGCCAGTATAGAAGAGGATGCGCTCGGTCGTCGTCGTCTTACCGGCATCGATGTGAGCCATGATGCCGATATTGCGGACGGTCTTGAGTTTGGCTTCGAAAGACATAAAAAAACCCTGCTCGACGGTTGATACTCTCTGTTCGGTGCGAGAGCGAGCGCTGCCTCGCACCGGCAGTTCTCCGTCAACAGGGACGCGAACGACCGGAATCGGTCAGCTACTCAATATCGGAACTTCGCTCTCAAAAACTACCCTCGTTGTCGGGGGTCCTACCGGGGGGCGGACTCTTGGTACTCCGCAACCCTTCCATCCCTCGGCCGGGGGGTTAGCTACCACCGGAAATGCGCAAAGGCCTTATTCGCCTCTGCCATCTTGTGAGTATCCTCCTTCTTCTTAATCGACGCACCCTCGTTATTTGCAGCGGCGACCAGTTCGTTGGCCAACCGATCAGACATTGACTTTTCATTGCGGCCACGCGCGTACTGAATCAGCCAGCGGATTGCCAGGGCTGTCCGGCGTTCCTGCCGCACCTCAACCGGGACCTGATAAGTCGCACCACCAACTCGGCGGGAGCGAACCTCAACAACCGGCTTCACGTTGTTCATCGCTTTGTGAAAGAGCTCCAGCCCTTCGGACCCACCCTTCTTCTCAGCCTTAGCGAGGGAATCGTAGAAGATCCGCTCCGCTGTCGACCGCTTCCCCTTCTTGAGCAGACAGGAGATGAACTGGGTGACCAAGCGATCATCATATTTGTAGTCCGCAATGATCGGACGTTTTTCAGCTCGTACTCGACGCGACATGCTACGCTACAGTCCTCTATCCTCGCTTACCGTACGCTACTTGCCCGCTTTGGGGCGCTTCGTACCGTACTTTGAACGACCGCGTTTCCGATCCGCAACCCCGGACGCATCCATTGTTCCCCGGATGATATGGTAGCGGACACCGGGCAGGTCTTTGACACGACCGCCTCGGATCATGACGATCGAGTGCTCCTGCAGATTGTGCCCTTCGCCCGGAATGTAGGCGGTGACCTCAATCTGGTTGGTCAACCGAACACGAGCTACTTTGCGGAGCGCAGAGTTCGGCTTCTTGGGGGTCGACGTATACACGCGCGTGCACACTCCCCGCTTCTGGGGGCAGCTCTGCATCGCCGGCGCCTTCGTTTTCTCGATGACGCGCTTCCGACCCTTGCGGACTAACTGGCTAATTGTCGGCACTCAATCTCCTTATATAGCACAATCTGCCCGTCCGGGCAGACCGGGAAAATACCCGTAAGTGGCGGATCGTCAAGCGATTTCTCACGCCTTCTCCTTGAAGATGTCAGTGATATCGCGGGGTGCGAGGACCTCGCCATTACCACTCACAGCCTCGGTCTCCTCGACCGGTTCGACGACCGGGAGATCGTCCTCAACCGAGATATCACGGTAGTGATGGATCCCCGTTCCGGCCGGAATCAGGTGTCCGATGATGACGTTCTCCTTGAGGCCAAGCAGGTGGTCGATCTTTCCGGAGATCGCGGCCTCGGTCAGCACCCGGGTCGTCTCCTGGAACGATGCGGCCGAGATGAATGACTCGGTCGTCAACGAGGCTCGGGTGATACCAAGCAACAGCGGCTCGGCTGTTGCCGGCTCTCCACCCTCGGCAACCACACGTTCGTTCTCCTCGTTGAACCGGACTTTGTCGACTTTCTCGTCTTCGAGGAATGTCGTCTCACCGACCGACTTGACCTGTACTTTCTGGAGCATCTGACGAACGATGATCTCAATATGCTTGTCATTGATCTTCACACCCTGAAGGCGATAGACCTCCTGGATCTCGTTCACCAGATGGGCCTGCACATCGTAGACACCCGCGATGGCGAGGATATCGTGCGGATCAATTGACCCTTCGCACAGACGATCGCCGGCATAGACATAGTCGCCATCGTGCACCAGGAGATGCTTGCCGTGCGGGACCAGGTATTCCTGCTCTTCGTCCATGTCTCCCTTCACGATAACCTGCTGCTGGCCACGAACGATCTTCCCGAACTGGATGACACCGTCGACCTCCGACACGACCGCCGGATCGTTCGGCCGCCGCGCCTCGAAGAGCTCGGCGACTCGCGGCAAACCACCGGTGATATCACCCGATTTTGCCGTAAGACGTGGCTTCTTGATCAGGATGTCGCCAGTGCGCACGGTGTCGCCTTCGCGTACCTGAAGCTGCGCATCGGTCGGGATGCGGTGCGCCTCCACGACCTTGCCGTTGGAACCAACCAGTTCGATCGTTGGGAAGAGCGTCTTGTCGCGATTCTCGATGACCTTCGACTGGATCATACCGGTCTGGTCATCAATCTCTTCGCGATACGTTACGTCTTTGATCAGGTCCTTGAACTGGACTTTGCCGCCAGCCTTGGTAACGATCACGTTGGTATACGGATCCCATTCGAAAATCGTATCCTCGGTTGTGATCGTGGCACCATCGTTGACCCGCACATGGGCACCGTACGGCAGACTGGGGCCGGTGCGCTCACGGCCGCGATCGTCGACGATCATCACCTTACCAACGCCATCACGACTCGTGACAACCTTGTAGCCATCGGCATGATCCACGAACTCAGCGTCGACAAACTTCACCTTACCTGGGAATTTCGATGTTACCAACGATTGTTCGGAAACGCGGGACGCGGCGCCACCGATGTGGAATGTCCGCAGTGTCAACTGCGTGCCCGGCTCGCCGATCGACTGTGCGGCAACGACACCGACCGCCTCACCGATATCAACCATACGACGCGTTGACAGGTTACGGCCATAGCACTTGGCACAAACACCGTACTTGGTTTCACACGTCAGCACCGAACGAATGCGAACTGTCTCGACGCCGGCCTCTTCAATACGCTCGGCTTCCTCTTCTTCGATCAGGTCACCGGCCGAAACCATCAGTTCATCAGTCACCGGATTGTAAACATCTTCCAGTACAACGCGGCCGAGGATGCGGTCACCGAGCGATTCGATAACTTCTTCACCCTCTTTGAGGGCACTGACATCCAGACCGAGAATCGTCTCGCAATCAATCTCACGGACAATGACGTCCTGGGCGACATCGACCAGTCGGCGCGTTAGGTAACCCGCATCGGCTGTCTTCAGCGCAGTATCAGCGAGGCCTTTCCGGGCGCCGTGAGTCGAGATGAAGTACTCCTGCACCGACAGACCTTCGCGGAAGTTCGCGAGCACCGGCGTCTCGATGATCTCACCGACTCCTCCAGTGAGCTTTTTCTGAGGCTTGGCCATCAGGCCACGCATACCGGCGAGCTGACGAATCTGCTCTTTGGAGCCTCGGGCCCCCGAGTCGGCCATCATATAGATCGGGTTGAAGCCCTGATCCTGCGCAGCGAGGTTCGCGAACATGACTTCGGCAACCTGGCCCGTGGTCGACATCCAGGCATCGATGACGTTGTTATAGCGCTCACCGTTGGTGATCTGTCCGCGCGAGTACTGCTTCTGAATCTTTTCGACCTGCTTAGTCGCCTGATCAACGAGGCGGTGCTTCTCTTCGGGAACGACGAGGTCGTCGATCGCAATCGAAACACCGGCTAGCGTTGCGTACTCGAACCCGAATCGCTTAAGGCGATCGAGGAATTCAACACACTGCGACTGGCCGAACCGCCAGTAGGCCATGGAGACAAGGTTCTCCAGCTGTTTTTTGCCAGCAACCTCGTTGTAGAATGGCATGCCCTTCGGCATGATATCGTTGAAGATCAAGCGTCCCGGCGTCGTCTCGACAATTTGACCATCGAGGCGAACCTTCACCAGCGTATGCAGGCCGATCTGCTCATTGTCGAGAGCGTACTGAACTTCGTCGGACGAGAAGAACGTCCGCCCCTCGCCCTCTTCACCGGAACGTGCTTTGGTCAGATAGTAGCATCCGAGCACGATATCCTGCGATGGGATAGCGATCGGTCGGCCTGACGACGGCAACAACACATTGTTGGTGGCCAACATCAGGAGACGTGCCTCGAGTTGGGCCTCGAAGGAAAGAGGGACATGGACCGCCATCTGGTCACCGTCAAAGTCCGCGTTAAATGCGGCACAGACGAGCGGATGCAGACGGATCGCCTTACCCTCAACGAGCACCGGGTAGAACGCCTGAATTCCAAGGCGATGCAGCGTGGGCGCGCGGTTGAGCAGCACGGGATGGTCCTCAATGATCTCCTCGAGAATATCCCAGACTTCCGGACGTTCGCGCTCAACCAGCTTCTTGGCCGACTTGACCGTCTGAACAAAGCCCTTCTCTTCCAGCTTGTGGATGATGAACGGCTTGAAAAGCTCTAGAGCCATGTTCTTGGGCAGGCCGCACTGGTGCAGTTTCAACTCCGGACCGACGACGATGACCGAACGACCAGAATAGTCAACACGCTTCCCAAGCAGGTTCTGGCGGAACCGCCCCTGTTTGCCCTTTAAGAGATCGGACAGCGACTTGAGCGGACGCTTCGAGTCACCACGCACCGAGTGGGTACGGCGACCGTTATCGAAGAGTGCATCGACGGCTTCCTGCAACATGCGCTTCTCGTTACGGAGAATGACATCGGGAGCCTGAATATCGATCAGCTTCTTCAACCGGTTGTTCCGATTGATGACCCGGCGATAGAGATCATTAAGATCCGACGTAGCAAAGCGACCACCCTCCAGCGGGACGAGCGGACGAAGGTCCGGCGGAATAACCGGGACGACCTTCATGATCATCCACTCCGGACGGTTATCCGATTGACGGAACGCTTCGAAAATGCGAAGCCGCTTGAGGGTATCTTTCTTCCGCTGGACCGACGTTTCGATCTTCACCTGCGCGCGCAGTGTCGCCACGGTTTCGTCGAGATCGATCATCGACAGTAACTCATGGACGGCCTCGGCGCCCATCGCGGCCCGGAATTCCTTACCGGCATCCTCAAGCTCGATAAACTCTTCCTCGGTCAGCAGGTCACCCTGCTGGAAGGCCGAGTTGCCCGGATCGATCATGATGTAGGATTCGTAATAGAGCAATTTTTCCAGATCACGAATCGACAGATCGAGCAGTGCGCCAATGCGCGACGGCAGCGACTTGAAGTACCAGATGTGCGAGACCGGGACAGCGAGTTCAATATGTCCCATCCGCTCGCGACGCACCTTGGACAACGTAACCTCTACGCCGCAGCGGTCGCAGACAATACCGCGAAAACGGATACGCTTGTACTTGCCACAGGCACATTCGTAGTCTTTCACCGGCCCAAAGATACGCTGACAGAAAAGGCCATCGAACTCCGGCTTGAACGACCGATAGTTGATCGTCTCCGGCTTGGTTACCTCACCGAACGACCAGGACATAATAATGTCGGGCGAGGCAATCTGGATCTGGATGGCACCGAATTCCGTCGTCTTCTTCTGAGGAATCGGGTCAAATGATCGAATCAGTCCTGTTCCGCGAAGCTCGGCCACAGGGAACTCCTTTATCCTTGCGGAGGTCGGTCATCAGACCGACTTCCGGCTGTGTTCACACTCGTTCTACGATTCCAGGAGCTTGACATCAAGACCAAGCGCCTGCAGCTCCTTGATGAGCACGTTGAACGCCTCCGGGTGCCCCGGTTCCGGCGGATTCTCACCCTTGACGATCGCCTCGTAGACACGCGATCGTCCAGTGACATCATCTGACTTGACGGTCAGCATCTCCTGCAACGTGTACGCCGCACCGTATGCTTCCAGCGCCCAGACTTCCATCTCACCGAAGCGTTGGCCGCCAAACTGGGCCTTCCCGCCCAGCGGCTGCTGCGTCACGAGTGAGTAGGGTCCAATCGACCGGGCGTGAATCTTATCATCAACCAGATGCGATAGCTTCAGGACATAGATGATCCCCACCGTGACCGGCTGACGGAATGATTCGCCGGTGCGGCCATCGAGGAGTTTCATCTTGCCCGTCGACGGCAACTCTGCCTCGGCGAGCTTGTCTTTGATGTCCTCCAGCTTGGCGCCATCGAAGACAGGAGTAGCAATCTTCTGATTCAGACGACGCGCGGCCCAACCGAGGTGAGTTTCCAGAATCTGTCCGATGTTCATACGCGATGGCACACCCAACGGGTTGAGAATCACGTCGATCGGCGTGCCGTCTTCCATGTACGGCATATCTTCAATCGGTACGATCTTGGACACGACGCCCTTGTTACCGTGCCGTCCGGCCATCTTATCGCCGACCGAAATCTTGCGGCGAATGGCAATCGTCACCTTAACGAGCTGCTTCACTCCCGGGGGAAGCTCCGCACCCCGCTGAATCTTATCGATCTCGATTTCGAGCTCCTGCTCTTTGCGAGCAAGGATTGCGTTCGCCTCGGCGAGGATGTTCTCAACATTGGTGTTGAGTTTGTCGTTATCGGTCCACCCTTCGGGGGCGACAGCGTTTTCGAAGTCAAAGCTCTCGAAGAAATCGGCCTTGTACGAATGACCGGCGCGGACCAGAACGGAATTGTCCGAGACCGCACGAATCGTTCGCGCAGAAGCGCCGTCGAGCACTTCACCAAGGCGCTGGGCACGCGCCCGCGTAACCTCAAGCACCGACTTGGCATGTTCGCGTTTGGCGATGGCAATGTCCGCCTTTTCCTGCCGCTTTGCTTCCTCGGTCCGTTCCTTGCGGCTAAAGAGCGACGTCTTGATAACGACCCCCTTCATTCCCGGCGGTGCCTTCAGCGAAGCATCACGAACATCACCAGCCTTTTCACCAAAGATCGCCCGCAGAAGACGTTCTTCCGGAGACAGCTCGGTTTCGCCCTTCGGCGTTACCTTACCGACCAGAATATCACCCGCTTCGACCTCAGCCCCAACACGGACAATCCCACGCTCGTCGAGATGGAGCAGCGCCTCCTCGGAAACGTTCGGGATTTCCCGAGTAATTTCTTCCGAGCCACGCTTGGTGTCGCGGACCTGGAGTTCATACTCCTCGATGTGGATCGAGGTAAAGATGTCTTCGTGCACCAGGCGCTCAGACAGAATAATCGCGTCCTCGTAGTTGTAGCCACGCCAGGGCATGAAGGCAACGAGCGCATTCACCCCAAGGGCGAGTTCTCCGTCGTCAACCGACGGACCGTCGGCAATCGTTTCTCCCGCCGTGACCGTGTCTCCCGGGCGAACGCGCGGACGATAGTTGATGCACGTGTCCTGATTCGAACGGCGATACTTGGTCAGCGGATAGACGTCGTCTTCGACGTAGCCGAACTCATTCGCCTTGGCCGAAATCTTTGGCCGAACAACGATCTTCACGGCATCTGAGTACACAACCTCACCCGCTCGCTCGGCGGTGATGACCACACCGGCATCCGTTGCCACCTTGGCTTCCATACCGGTACCGACAACCGGCGAATCGGTGCGGAGCAACGGCACAGCCTGACGCTGCATGTTCGAACCCATGAGCGCACGGTTGGCATCGTCGTGCTCCAGGAACGGAATCAGCGAAGCAGCCACCGACACAATCTGACGTGGTGAAACGTCGCGGTACTGCACCTCTTCCCGTTTGATCACGGGATAGTCCGAGCGTTTCCGAGCGACCAGAAATTCGTTTTCGAACTGACCTTTCGTGTTGGTTGGTTCGTACGACTGCGCGATGAAATAGCGGTCTTCCTCGTCGGCCGACAGGAACTGAATCTCGCCGGTCACCTTGCCGTTTTTGACCTTTTCGTACGGCGTCTCAAGGAATCCGTACTTGTTGATTCGGGCAAACGTTGCGAGCGACGTAATCAGACCAATGTTCGGACCTTCCGGCGTCTCAATCGGACACATCCGGCCGTAATGGGTGTGGTGGACATCGCGCACCTCAAACCCGGCCCGTTCGCGCGTCAGACCACCAGGACCAAGCGCAGACAGGCGTCGCTTGTGCGTTAGTTCGGCCAGCGGATTGGTCTGATCCATAAACTGCGACAGCTGCGAGGAGCCAAAGAACGATTCGATAACCGATGACACGGTACGAGCATTGACCAGCAACTGCGGCGTAACGTTTTCCTGATCCTTCAATGACAGCCGCTCACGAATCGTCCGGGCAATACGTGACAAACCGACCGAGAAGAGATTGGCGAGTAGCTCGCCAACGGTTCGTGCCCGGCGGTTGCCAAGGTGATCAATGTCGTCCGTAAAGCCCTGATCGTTGGTCAGACCGATCAGGTAACGCGTGATCGACAGAAAGTCCTCGTTGTCGAAGACCGTCTTTTCGAGCGGAATCTCCAGCGACAGACGCTGGTTGATCATGTAGCGACCAACCTCACCAAGATCATAGCGCTTAGTGTTGAAGAAGAGCTTTTCCAGCAGCCCCTCGGCCATCTCAACAGTCGGCGCCTCACCCGGACGCATCAACGAGTAGATTTTGAGCAGAGCTTCTTCGCGGGACTTGGTCGGATCCTTCTTGAGGGTATTGAGGATGACCATGACCTCGCGACCGTTTCGACCCGCCTGCACGATGTTGATCTGCTTACGACCGGTGACATCGATAATCTTCTCAATCACCTTCTCGGTGATCGGCTCACCAACGGCAAAGACGACTTCTCCGGTTTCCTTATCGAGGATCGTCTCGGCGAGATACTTGCCGACGAGATCATCGAGATTCTTCCCGGACAACGAGAATTTGGTGATGTCGTGGTAGAGAGCGACGAGTTCTTCATCGGTCGAATACCCAATAGCACGCAGGAGCACCGATACCGGCATCTTTCGCTTGGAGTCGATGTAGACCCACATGATGTCACCGATATCGAGGGAGAATTCTACCCAAGAGCCGCGATACGGGATAACGCGAGCCGAGTATAGCTGCTTGCCGTTGGGATGGATGTCATCATCAAAGAAAACGCCGGGCGAGCGATGGAGCTGCGAGACAATAACGCGCTCGGCACCATTGATAATGAACGTTCCCCATTTGGTGATGATGGGCAGTTCACCGAGATAGACATCCTGCTCGATGATATCCTTTACCTTCCGCTCATCACCCTCGCCCTCGCGTGCGATCAGGCGCATCGTGACACGCATTGGTGCGCCATAGGTCATGTTCCGTTCCCGACACTCCTCAATGGAGTAGCGGCTGGGACCGAGATGGTAGGCGACATACTCCAGCGAGTAGTTTTCGTGAACGTCCGTTACGGGGAAGATCTCGCGAAAGATCTGTTCGAGCCCCTGCTCCTGACGCTGATCTGCAGGCAGGTGTGCCTGTAGAAACTCATCGTATGACGAGAGCTGCACATCGAGGAGATTGGGCATTGCGGTCGTATCCGCAATCTTGCCATAACTGAACCGCAGTGCGGTACCGTTTCCGTTAGTGGCTGTAGCCAAGGTGAGAGCCTCCTTCACGAACGTCAAAACCCACCGGGCAGAAACCACCCCGCGGGTTGCTGATAATCATCGTGAGTGTCACAGGCGTTGCGACGATAATCCGTTACTGCTTCTCCGCTGCGCCGTGCGCCGGCGGAGCCTTCTTCGCTTCACACACCTGCGTGCGAATGTTGTGTCTCTGTGGGTCGGTGATGTACGTGAGTGCGCCTTCCGGACCCCTACCCTATAAACATAACACGGCTGGGGGGAGTGAAAAGTTCCCCCCAGCGCGACATCTACGCTGTGACGCTACTTCAGGCTGACCTGAGCACCCGACTCTTCGAGCTTCGTCTTGGCGGCTTCGGCGTCGTCTTTCGACAGACCTTCCTTCACCTTCGCCGGAGCGCTCTCGACCAGTTCCTTGGCCTCTTTCAGGCCGAGGCTGGTAAGTTCACGAACGGCCTTAATGACCTGAATCTTCTTGTCGCCGGCCGATTCCAGGACAACGTCGAATTCGGTCTTCTCCTCCGCGGCGGCTTCACCACCACCCGCGGCGGGACCGGCGGCCACGGCCACCGGTGCGGCGGCGGTGACTCCGAACTTATCCTGAATCGCTTTCGACAGATCGGCGAGATCCATCGCGGACAGATCTGCGATCTTGTCGACGATTTCCTCAATAGCGGCGTTGGCCACGATGCTACCTCTCTCTTACTCTCGTATCGTTATCGACTTCGTTTGCTCTCAACACGGACCGCCATTGAGATCCCGGCACTGAGGCTGCGGTGCCGAGAAGCGTGGATCCCAACGGGTCTCAAAAACGCCTCGTTTATTGTCTCTACCCCTCGGCCTTCTTCTTGTCAGCCAGAGCATCGATCGATCCAACGAGCTCCCGGAAGAACCCATC
The DNA here is from genome assembly GCA_028289585.1 of Candidatus Zixiibacteriota bacterium. Lineage (GTDB taxonomy): Bacteria > Zixibacteria > MSB-5A5 > GN15 > FEB-12 > JANQPI01. The sequence goes on along the minus strand of JANQPI010000024.1, from coordinate 2,759 downwards.
GAGCGAACCGACCAATTGACTGAACGGCGCCTCGACCGCAGCGACGACCTGAGCCAGCAGCTGCTCGCGTGACGGCAGCTCGGCCAGACGTTTCATCTCGTCCGGACCATACACAACGCCGTCGAGAACAAACGCCCGTACTTTCGGGAGCTCTTTCTCCTTGGCGTGATCGTAGATGATTTTGGCGGCGGCGGCGGGATCACCGGTGGTAAACGCGACCGCAGTCGGTCCACTCAGATGCTCATCGAGATCCGGAGTTTCCGCATTCTTCGCCGCAAGCTTGAGCAGCGTGTTTTTGGCGACGACGTAACGGACCTCACCCTCACGCAGGGTCTTACGCAGACCGGTCATATCGGCAACGTTCAGCCCCTGGTAGTCGGTGATGAAGAAGGAGCCGGTCTCCTTGAACAGGGAGGTCATCTCCTCCACTTTGTCGATCTTTTTCTGCGTCGGCATCGTTCTCCTACCTACTTGGCGCTCGACGAAATGTCTGCGGTATCGAGTTTAATCCCCGGTGACATCGTCGAGCAAATCGAGCAACCCAGAACATACGTTCCCTTGGTTGTCGCGGGGCGTGCTTTCAGTATGGCGTCAACGAACGCCCGAGCATTCTCTTCGATCTCATTCTCTCCGAACGAGATCTTACCAATCGAGGCAGCGATGTTCGACTGCTTGTCGACACGAAACTCGATCCGACCGGCCTTGAGCTCTTTGATCGTCTGCTCCAGATTCATTGTCACCGTGCCGGTCTTCGGGTTCGGCATCAGACCGCGTGGACCGAGCACCTTACCGAGCTGACCAACAACGCGCATCTGATCGGGCGTCGCCACACAGACATCGAAATCAGTCCAGCCACCTTTGATCTTGGCCGCCAGATCGTCGGTGCCGACTTCGTCAGCACCCGCGGCACGAGCTTCTTCGGCCTTTTCCGCAGCGGCGAAAACGGCGACACGAACGGTCTTACCAATGCCGTGCGGCAGCGATACGGTGCCACGCACCATCTGGTCAGCGTGTTTGGGATTGACCCCAAGGCGCATCGCAAGTTCGATCGATTCGTCGAACTTCGTGAACTTGTTGTCCTTGAGAATCTTGACCGCTTCCGCCAGACCGTAGCGGCGATTGCGATCAATCTTCTCGCGGTAGTTCTTCTGATTCTTGGAACGAGACATAACTAGGTTTCCTCTCCCTCACTGCGACCTGGTAGCCGCCGAGGTACATGCGATTCTTTAGTCGGTTACCCGACGACCTCGATACCCATGGACCGTGCGGTCCCCATTACCATTTGTGATGCCGAGTCAATGTCGGCAGCGTTCAGATCCGGCATCTTCAGTTCGGCAATTTGCCGAACCTGATCCATCGTCACCTTGCCCACCTTGTTCTTATTGGGCTCGGCCGATCCTGATTTCAGTTTCGCCGCCTGCTTGAGCAGCGTCGACGCTGGCGGCGTCTTGGTGATGAAACTGAACGACTTGTCGGTGTAAACGGTGATGATCACCGGCGTCAGCATCCCGTTGGCGTTCTGTGTCCGCGCGTTGAACGCCTTGCAGAACTCCATGATGTTCACGCCGCGCTGCCCGAGCGCCGGACCAACCGGCGGCGCCGGGTTCGCCTGCCCGCCCGGAATCTGCAGCTTGATGTATCCTTCAACCTTCTTCGCCACGCTACCGGCTCCTCACTAGGCCTTCGCCTTCAGCAGCTCGACCTGGAGGAAGTCTAGTTCCACCGGAGTCGGGCGGCCAAAGATCGAGACCATCACCTTAACTTTGCGACGTTCCATGTTGACTTCAGAGACAGTCCCCGAAAAATCGGCAAATGGACCGTCGTTCACTTTCACTGGGTCACCGGCATGGAACGGAATCTCTTCTATCTCTTCTGTGCGGCTGCGATCAATCTGACCAACAATCCGCTGGACTTCGGCTTCTTTCAACGGTACCGGTTTGCCACCGCCACCGACGAAGTTCGTGATGCCCTGGGTCCCGACCACGAGGTTCTGGGTATCCTTGGACAGCACCATCTCGATCAGAATGTAGCTGGGCAGGAACTTCTTGGTCGATGTTGACCGCTTTCCCTGCTTCATCTCCGTGACCTGTTCGGTCGGAACAATAATCTGACCGAAATGGTCTTCCAGACCGGCGTTGGCAATCGCCGATTCCAGATAGAGCTTAGCTTTCTGCTCGTGACCCGCGTAGGTGTGGGCCACATACCACCGCATCTCGGGCATCTCCACTAACTCCCGAGAAACGTACCGCTACCGAAGATCTGACGCATCAGGAGAATCAGGATGCGGTCGACCAAACCGATAAAGATAGCGACAATAAATGACACGACGACTGTAACGATCGTTGACCCGATCAGCTCATCCTTGCTGGGCCAGGTCATCTTGCGAAGCTCCGCTACGACCTCGCGAACGAACTTCTTAATCTTCTCCACTTAACTACCGTCTCGTTTCCTCAAATATGGCAGGCCAGGAGGGACTCGAACCCCCAACTTTCGGTTTTGGAGACCGATGCTCTACCAATTGAACTACTGGCCTCAGCCATCTCCTCTCCGGACGTCCCCGGAGTGAACAAGACGCCCCGGTTCAACCGAGGCGCCTTTCTATCGATACCTGTGCCAGCCGACTATGCGGTGAGCGCCAAGTCCCCGCCGGCGTCAGTCTCTCTTACTCAATAATCTCGGCGATAACGCCGGCCCCAACGGTGCGGCCACCCTCGCGGATGGCGAACCGAAGCTCTTTCTCCATCGCGATCGGCTGAATC
>JANQPI010000013.1 GCA_028289585.1 Candidatus Zixiibacteriota bacterium | reverse complement strand
GAACTCCTCCGGGTAGCGATGTGTGCCCAACGTGGACTCCTTCCCGGGACCAGTCTCCCAGGCTCAGATGTCTCACGTAGCGGGGGAACTCCAATCTGTGATCCCGGGACACTGGCAGCCCCGCATGGCTACCAGTCGGGCTACCAGCCAATTCTCACACGTCGAAACACCGCTCTATCAGTCGGGATGGGGAGATTTGAACTCCCGACCCCCTGCTCCCAAATCGTAAGCCCGTGCGCCAGGGGATGCTGAGGAGCGCTGGGTGAGTGGGGTCGAGGTGCTGAGAGATGCTGGCGAGCGCTGAGCGACGGTGAGGCTCATGGCTACCGCTTGGGCTACCAGCCAGGGGGCGGTGCGTTGTCAGTCGGCATCGACCGGGACGGGGCACGGATCTGGCCTTCCATCACGCTGCGTGTCGTCGTTCACGTATCGAGAGCAATGGCAATCGCCTCGAGGCCAGGGAAGCCGAGTTTCGCGGCCTCAGCCCCGACGCGCTGCAGACCGTCGCCATTAATGTCCGCCGCTATGACCCGCCCTCGGATTTGCGCAGCGGACGCCCCGATCCGTGCGTGGACTGCCTCGCTTAGCGCGAGGGCCTCGTGTGCGGCGCGTCGATCACCTCTCGTCAGGTAGATGGTGGCGAGGTGCTGCTCCATAGAACCGAAGTACGGGAACGGACCCGTGGTTGGACAGCACGACGCAGAGGCAAGCGGCCTGGCCAGATCGAGTAGTGCGTTTGCCGCCGCGTGATCTCTGAGACACCAGGTCGCCTGAGCCAACAAGCCGATCGAGAGTGCCCAGCTATGATCTCGCTCCCGCTGGACCCCCTCGAGGATCGACCAAAGTGCGGCGACGGCCTCGGCTCTGGGCGCGACAAGGGCGAGCCTGGCGACTTCGGCGCAGCGATGAGCTAGCGCCATGCCTGGCACTCCGAGAGGTTCATCGGGGGGTGCGATGGCGCCAGTGACAAGCAGCTGCGCATAGATGAAACCGGCACGGGGCCCCAACCCTTCCGTTGATGCCAGCGCCTGGTCGATATCTGCCCGGACTGCGGCCCGCCAGGCGCGGACAAATCTCACGGCTGTCTCCTGCGCTTCAGGGTCAGCCGGTGAGGCGCGATCCGCCGCAGCGTCGATTAGGGCGAAGTCGCCAAGGCAACAGTGGGCGACAGCCTCGTGCCAACGAGCCTCGGCGATCAAATCGGCATCTCCTGATCGCTCTGCGAGCAGTCGAGCCTGGCCGGCCAATTCGGCGCGTTCGACAGCGCGCTCCGGCGTAGGCGTGAGTGCGCGGCCCAAGAGCAGAGTGGCGTAGGCCTCTTCGCCGTCGGCAGCGGCGTCGGCGGCAAGGTTCTTCGCCGGTTCGGCGTAGCGCGCTATCTCGTCCCAGCGGTTCCGTCGATCCGCATCCTGGGCCAGGCAAGTAAGGAGCGCAGAGCGGTCGGCCGCCTGTAGCTCCTTGTCGGCTAGCGCCTCGAAGCACATCTGGACTACCCCTGGCACGTTGCCCTCGTATGAACGGAACCCAGAATTGGCCTGCGACGCTCTGCGTCTAATGGCGCGTGCGGCCACGACGGCGTACCGAGAGTCGGAAGCACTACTCGCCAGTGCAACGGCTTCAGCTTGCTGTTCTCGCCAGATTTTGACAAGGCCAACCCAAACGGCGCAGTGCATGTATTCCAGAGTCGCTTCAAGCCGAGTTGGGAGTGGAACCATCCAGTCTTTGGCCAATCTGGCGGCGAGTGCGGATGCCTCAACTGCTGAGTCCCTCTCTCCTCTCCGGCGATGGTGGCGTGCTGCGCCCAACTTCGACATCACTGCAGCTACCTCCCGGTGAGAGTTCGGGGCGGCCTGTGCAGCGAGCAGGCGGTAGTGCGCAATAGTTGTCACGTCGGCACGGTCGAGAGCCGGCCCAGCCAACTCTTCTATTGCTTCGGCCATGGCCGACAGGAGGTCGGCGATCCGTTCAGGGGGCAACTGTTCCCGAACTGCGTCAAGCACCAGATCGTGACGGACTCGATACGACACACCGTCGCGGACGAGGAGGTCGGCGGCAACCGCCGCACTGATCGCTTCTGTGACTTCCGAGGCTTGGCGCTCGAGGACCTTGCAGGCCGCTGCGACGGCGACCGGTTGCGAAGTGGCGACGGCAAGATCGATGACGTCTCGGCTTGCGTCGGTTAGCTGTCGATAGTGGCCTGAGAGCATCGACCGCCCTGCGCCGGTGTTGTCCGCACGGCCAACGAGGTGGGAGACGAGGAACGGATTCCCGCCCGTCGAGGCCATAACCTCGTCTGCGTCGACGTCTGCCCTCTCGGCAGCGAGAAACTCCGTCACCTGAGATCGGTCCCATGGCTCGAGCCTGACTCTGGTCGCCTGGTTGCCCTGGTGCGCGCCACCATCGGGCAGCCGGAACGACGTGACGATCGCAAACCGTCGGCTTGCTGCCAACGCTTGTAGTTCCCCGATGAGCCTTCGGTCGAGGTCGGTCGCTCGATGCAGGTCGTCGACTAGCAGGACGGTGCCCGGACGAGCTAGCTCTCGACGTAGGGAAGGCAACTCGAGCTCGACATCGGCATCGTTCGGATCGATCCAGGTCCGTGGGCCAACGTCCAGTCCGAGCTGGGAACACAGCGTCCAGAGCGGATCCAACGGGCTAGCCGGCTGAGCAGCACAGATCGTGTGCGCGACCGCACGATCCTCGAGTCTCGCATGCCTTCCGAACCAGGCGAGTAGTGTGCTCTTGCCAACACCGGCCGATCCGACAATCTCGACCGCGCCACCTTTGTCGAGAAGGTCGGCCAAGATCGCCGCATGGTCGGCCAAGCCGAATGGGATCTGGGCCGATGAAAGGTATCGATCCGCAGCGCGTAGTATGCGATGCGAGCTGCCGGGGGCGAGCTGGGCTAGCTGTGACTCAGCCCGGTCCAGCTGAAGCTCCCCGCTTCGACGTCCTTCCCTGTGAATAGCGGTGGCAACCCGCAGTACCCACAACCTCTCATCGTAAGGGTCGCGAGCTAGGCCATCATCGAGAAACTGTGCCGTTGTCGGTTCGTCGAGACGCCCTTGACTAAAATCGATCAACAGCTGACGGGCAGCAAGAGCGAACTGTTCCCGAGCAAGGTCGATCCGGGGCGTGTAGAGGCCATCGAGCGGTACGGCGTTCCAGACTGGGCCGTTCTCAGCAACGAGCCTCTCGACGGCTCGGGTGCCGATTCCATCCTCAATCTCGAAGCCATCCACCGCGATTGGGCCAAGGCGGTACCCGTCGCCGACGGTCTCGATGACCGACGGCTCGCCGGTTGACCGTGCCCCGATGGATCTACGAATCCGGCCAACTTGGTTGCTCAAGGATTGGCGCGCAGTCTTCGGCGGACGCTCGCCCCAGATCTCGTCGATGAACACGGCGGCACTTACCGGTGCACGTCTAGCTGCGACCAGCAGTCCTAGGACCAGCTGCTGCTGTTGAGTCGGCATCCACTCCGCTCCGTGGGCGAACTGAATCCGGAGTGAACCGAAGACAGCGACCTTCGTTATCGAGCCGTTTTCGTTGCGGTTGATGCTCATCGGCGAGAAGACCCCCTCATCGAACAGAATCGAGGAACCTTGACCAAACAACAAGTCTATGCAACGGGCCACCGGGAGCGAGGACGAGCGGCGCTTCTTGCGGTCCTGGCGGCCCTACTCGCTATCGGTTGCTCCGCTAGCGCTACGCCCCCAACCTCACGACCCGACCGGCCAGAGCCCACCGTTCAGACGACCGCCCCTGATCCCGACTATTCAGACGACGTCGAGACAGCCGACCCGGCTCCAAGCTTCGAGGTCGGCGACCCGTTCTTCGGCCGGGACGATTGGTCAGTTGAGGTGACGAACGTCGGTACTCGGCGCGGAACGGGTCGGCTCCAATGCGAGTTCGACTACTCGCTTTCAGTGGGTAGCTTCCCGTTGGACCTCGGGGTCACAATCGAGCCGGGGGAATCCGAGACCCTCAACCTTCGGGAGCTCGTCGAGCGGTCCGGGCTGTACGACTCTCGGTTCGTTGCGGTCAACGCCTGCCATATCCCAGAGAGCACAGTCACCGCGCGGTAGCAGGCATCGCGAGATGTCTGGCACCCGCCAGATGCAGGACCTGGGAACCGGCAGTCAGTGACCAGGTCCTGCCTCTTGTGTTTGAGGACGGACTGTGTCGGGATGGTCGGATTCGAACCGACGGCCTCCTACTCCCAAATCGTGAAACCCGCACGCCAGGAGATGTCGAGGAGCGCTAGGGGAGCGGGTTCGAGGTGCTGAGGAGTGCTGGCGGGCGCTCAGCGATGGTGAGGCTCATGGCTACCAGTTCGGCTACCGCTGTGGGCTCCGGGTGGGCGTCAGCTGGCTTGGAGGTAGTCGCGTAGGGCCTCGCGGATCACTTCGGAGTTGGTTCGGCCTTCGTCCTTGGCCCGGGTGCGGAGGGCTGCGCTGAGTTCTGGATCGAGGCGGACGGACTCGACTGTTGCGGCTGCAGACCCCATCGGCGGTCGTCCGCCACGACGGCGGACGATCTCGTCGACGTCGAAGCCCTCTGCGGCCTTCTGGTGGAGTTCCTCTACCACTTCGTCGGTGATCGGCTTGCCGCTGCGGGTCGTTCCGTGGTTCTTGTCGGTCACGTCATTCACCTCCGAGCAACGGTCGGTACTTGGGGCGCATTGTCATGGCGTGGATCGCCAGCTCGGTTGCGTCGTCTCGGACGATCGTGACGACCTCGAGGAGAGTGCCGCTCCGCGCTGGTCCAAGATAGAGGCGAAGGTCGTCGTCGAGTTCGTCGATAGCCATGGCGTTTCTCGCGCAGTGATCGATGTCCTCCGGATCGATCCCGTGCTTCAGAGCCGACTGGTGGACATCCACTGAGAAGTATCGTACTACGAAACTGGTCGGCTGGCCTGCTCGGACTGTGAGGGTGTCGAGATGGGTCCCGCCGGATCTCCGACCACAATCAGGTGCCCCATCTCGGGCAGTGGTAGCCCTGCGTGGCTACCACGCTGGCTACCAGCTATTTCTCACCTCTGGAAGAACCGCTCTATCAGTCGGGATGGGGAGATTTGAACTCCCGACCCCCTGCTCCCAAACCGTGAACCCACCCGCCACGAAGTGCTCAGGAGCGCTGGGGGAGAGGGCTCGATGTGCTGAGAACTGCTGGTGAGCGCTCAGCGATGGTGAGGCTCATGGCTACCACTTGGGCTACCAGCCGGGCAGGGGCTCGGTGCGCACGCGGATGTGCTCGTCGCTACCATCAACCGTAGGCCACCTCAACTCTTGGGTGCTGACGACTCGGAGCCGGGCCTCCGCAGGCCAGCTGCTCGACATCGCGCCCTCGGCGCAAGGTCGACGCTGCTCGCTAGCCCTATCCGGGCTAGTACGCCAGCCGGCGACTGAGCCGTTGCGACCTGGTACGATCTGTCTTCGCCACCAACTGTCGACAAGATGCAATCGTCGGGGATCCCTTCAGATGAACACCAGTGCGGTTCAAGCGTTCGTTCTTATTACTGTGCCAGCTCGGCGATCCGGGGACTTGGTACGGAGGCTGTCTCAAGCCGACTTCAAGGAAGTCCGTGAGGCTGCAGCTGTGTTCGGGGAGTCCGACGTGATAGCCAAAGTGGAAGTCGACTCCGTCTCGCAACTCAACGATCTTGTGATGAATCGAATTCAACTCTTGGACAACGTCAAGGTCACCAGGACCTTCATAGTAATTCCTGACTTGACTCATACGCGATAGCCCCGTGGACGCACTCGCGTTACTGCTCGGCGCCGGCTTCGGGGCGGCTGTTGTATCAGGCATCTTCTCCGTCATCAACACCCGGATCAGGCACCGCGCCGAGGCTGAAAAGGAGTTGCGAGACCGGGCCGAGCGCGAACTTGAGCGAATCGCGGGCAATCACCTCGAAAGTTACGCTCACCTCCTGGTCCCGACCAACCGGTTGATTGTGGCGTTGCGGGACTACTGGTCAGTGGATGAGTTGACCGTCGATCAGTCAAGCCTTCTCCTTGATCAAGTGCACGAGATCGCGCTCGAAGCTGCCCGCGAGTTCGCCGCAGCTACGAACCCATCCCTTAACCTGGCCGTGCATGACGTTGATATCGGTGTGCTCAGGCTATGTGAGGAGGTGCGTGAGCTGCTTAGCGTGTGGCGGACCGGCACCGATAGTGTCGAGGGCAGGTCGGTCGAGATCAAGCTTGGCGAAGCGGACGAGGAACCATACTGGATTGACTTGGCAACCGAAGAACTTGCGGAAGTTACGACGCCCTTCAGGGAGTTGGTCATCTCGTCGGTAATGGTCCATCGGCCACTGGACGGTCAGTCGCTTGAGTCGTTCGGCAAGCTCGTTTCAACCCTCGAGACCCTTCGGGAGCAACTGAAGCGGGTTACGACCTACTAGCTCATCGCGGTATCGCGTGCCGACTGTTGACGATGAGTCACTTGTTTGCGAAATAGGGTGGGCTTGGAGCGATGATCTAGTGGTGAAGAACACCGCCTCGGAAGGAAGGCCGATATTCATTTCCTATAGGCGTACCGAGCGAACTCTGCAAATCGTCAAGACTTTGGCCGGCCTCTTGGAGGGCTACCTGTGGCCCAGGGCTGTCTTCTGGGATGGGGACTTGCACCCCGGTGACTCGTACCCGCATGAACTCGAGTCTGCGTTGGAGGATGCCAAGGTGGTCCTGGCCGTCATCGACCCCGATTGGCTGTTCCATGCCGATAGGTTTGGTCGTCGAAGGATCGATGACCACCGCGATTGGGTTCATCGTGAAGTTGCGCATGCACTTGAGCGGGAGAAGCTGTGCATCCCGGTAGTTGTCGACGGAGCTAGCATGCCTCCGCGGGACGCGTTGCCGCCTGGGGTTAGGGACTTGGCTGTCCGTCAAGCGGTCAGTCTCCCGGCCGACATGTCGTACGTACCCCAGGGTCTGATTGATGTCGTCGAGCGGGATCTCGTTGCGAGCGATGATCTTGCCAAGATTCGGCGGGTGACTCCAGCGCTTGTTGGAGCGAAGCGTCGCCTAGTTATCTTGTCAACTGGCGGGGCCTTCGAGAAGGGCTACGACGAGTCGACAGGCACGCTGGTTGGTAGTGATTGGAGTTCCCCCGCTACGTGAGACAGGGGTGGTTGTCAGTTCATGCTGCTGAGGCAGCGTAGGTCTCGGCGGGGGTGCGGTGCTCGAGGCGGGCT
>JANQPI010000009.1 GCA_028289585.1 Candidatus Zixiibacteriota bacterium | reverse complement strand
TATATAAAAATTCTGGTAGCGGAGGAGGGACTCGAACCCCGACACGCGGATTATGATACCCAAACCGCTTCGATCTGCCTCATTCAAACGCAACCCAATCGAGCATGTGCTGGTGGATGCCGCTGATCCAGCCACGGCCCTAAATTTCCGGGTGGATTGCGTGAAGATCGTCTAGCTTGGTTGCGCCAAGGATCGTCCCCGAGAAGGTCGATCGGATCAGCGAATGAGCCACCAGCTTGTCGCCCACTTTCATTTGTCCTCGGGCATGCAGGACTGCCATGCGGGCGAAAAGCGCCGTTCCGGTTGGGGATCTGCCGACCTTGCCGGGCCGGACCGCGACGGCAGATCGGGTCTTCAATCCATTCGCGCCGTCCGTCAGCGGTCCGGCGAACAAACAGAACGAAATCTGCCGCCAATCGGGATTTTCGGGATGCCGGAAACCGAGCTGCGTGTTTGCCGCTTCGGCCGCGAAAGAAGGCACATTCCGCACGTGGATCTTCCGTGCCTTCCCGTCGTGGCATTCGGCGCGTACACGAACGAGGCCGCCTGGCGCTTCGAGGATCAAATGTGTCACTGGTTCCTGCATCGGGATGAGACCGGCATCGAGCAATACGGTCGATATGCAGATCGCGTTCGAGCCCGACATTGGCGGCGTGTCCTCGGGCTCCATGATGATTCAGGCGGCCTGCGCCTCGGGGTGTTTTGGCGGCACCAAGAGGTTCACGTGGCGGAAAACGCCGCCGCGCGGCTCATTCAAAATGAAGTTGCGCAGGGTTTCGTTCTTGGCGATCCAGCGGCTCTGTTTCCAGATTAAATCGCCCGGAGGAGGCAGGACGCCCCCTACGATAACGTCACCGACTCGCCCTCTGCATGGGCGGAGATGATGTGGATCGTCTTTGTGGAGCGCATTTCAGACGTCCTTCATCAACCGCAAGGCGTCGTAAATCGCGGCATGGGTGTTGCGCGCACTGACGGCGTCGCCGATACGAAACAGCTGAAATTGCCCATCGGCGTTCCGCGTCATGCGCTGGGGGCGCCCGTCGATCAGGGCAGCATGATCGACTTCGCCACCATTGGATGACAGCGGCTTCAGTTCGAAATAGAGGTCTGTCAGGGGCAAAATCCCATAGTTGACCACGATCTGGTCGTAGGACCGTTCGTATCTGTGATCGCTGTAGTCAGTCCCAATGGTGGCCTTCAGACGATTTCCGTCTCTTGAGACCTCTTTGAGGCGCCGGGTGACCGTGAAGGTCACGTCCTTGTCCTGCAATGCCCGCATGTAAGGCACCAGGTTCATCGCCATGATGTCAGGCGCAAAGATGCGGTCTGGGGTCATGACCTCCACCTTCGAACCGGAGTTGGCCGCGATCTCCGCAGCCATCAGCGCAGGGTGATCGCCGCTTTCGTCGTAGACAAGCACGTCCTGTCCGGGTTTCACATCGCCTGAGATCATGTCCCAGGCGGAGACGACCAGCGGCTGCTCTCGGGACGATTCAAACAGTGCTGTGTTCGGCAAGCCGCCCGTCGCCACGATCACCACATCGGGGTTGAGCCCGATGACGTCGTCGACCTCGGCCCAGGTGTTGAAGTGGAATTCCACGTCCCGCTCAGTGCATTGTGCCATGCGCCAGTCGATGATCGAGATCATCTCGCGCCGTCGTTGGTTTTGCGCGGTCAGGCGGATCTGCCCACCGGGATCGGGCTGTAGTTCGAAGACGGTGATGTGGTGGCCACGCTCGGCACCGACACGCGCGGCCTCCAGCCCGGCGGGACCCGCGCCGATGATCACAACTTTCCTTGGTTCGGGTGCCGGTGCGATGTCATGCGGCATGGTAAGCTCGCGGCCGGTGGCCGGATTGTGGATGCAGAGTGCCTCACCAGCCGCGTAGATGCGGTCGAGGCAGTATGTGGCGCCGACGCAGGGGCGAATGTCATGTTCGCGCCCTTCGATAATCTTACGTACGATGTGTGGGTCGGCCATATGTGCTCGGGTCATGCCGACCATGTCGACAAGTCCCTGTGCAACGGCATGCCGCGCGGTGGCGACGTCGGGGATCTTGGCGGCGTGGAAAACTGGCATGCCGGTGGCTTTCCTTACAGAACCGGCGAAATCGAGATGTGGTGCATTCTTCATGCCTTGCACCGGGATGACGTCGGTCATCGCGGGATCGGTGTGAATGCGACCCCGTACAACGTTCAGAAAATCGACCAAGCCGCTGGCGGCCAGCCGCTTAGAAATCTCAATCCCTTCCTCGCGTGTTATGCCACCGTCTTCGGCCTCGTCTGCCGTATAGCGGAGACCGACGATGAAGTCGTTGCCGACGCGCTTGCGGATGCCGGCCAGGACGTCCATCAGCAGCCTCATGCGCGTGTCGAGACTGTCGCCACCATAGGGGCCTTCCAGATCATTTGTCAGCGGTGACCAGAACTGATCCAGCAGATGGCCGTAAACCTGCAACTCGATTCCGTCCATGCCGCCTGCTTGCATACGTTCGGTCGCATCCGCAAAATCCGCAATGATGCGTTCGATATCCCAGTCCTCGGCCAACTTGGGGAAGGCCTTGTGCGCCGGTTCACGATGCTTTGATGATGAAATCGACGGCAGCCAGTCGCCCTTGTCCCATCTCGTGCGGCGGCCAAGATGGGTGAGTTGGATCATGACCGCGCAGCCATTTTCATGGCATGCGTCGGTGAGGTTTTGGATCCACGGCACGACCTCGTCCTTGTAGGCAAGGATGTTGTTGAAGACCGGCGGGCTGTCGCGGCTGACGGCGGCGGAGCCGGCGGTCATCGCAAGGGCGACGCCGGCCTTGGCCCGTTCTTCGTGATAGGCCCTGTAGCGATCCTTCGGCATGCCGTCTTCGGGATAGGCCGGTTCGTGACTTGTCGTCATGACCCGGTTTTTCAGGGTCAGGTGCTTCAGGTTATAGGGCTGCAGAAGCGGATCGCGGCTCATGGTGTGTCCCCGCGCCCAACAGACTTGGGGCCAGTTTGCGTTTTCTTCTGCTCCGATGACACCTCAGTGGGGATGACGACTGGCGACACCGCCCAAAGCAGTTTCGCTTCTCGACCCGATCGATTGCGTACACGATAGGGGATTTCCGCTTCGAAACTGAAGCTGTCGCCCTCGTGGAGGGTGAAGATTTCATCACCGATCTGCATTTCGAATTCTCCCGACAGCACAAGGCCATGCAACTCGCCTTCGTGTTGCTGGGTGCCTTCCTGAAAGACGGCAGCCGTGGGGCTGTATGAAGCGATACCCATATAGAACCGACCGCCGATCGAACTTGAAAGCAGCGCATCGGAATAGCCGAGTTCGACTTCGTCCTGACCGTAAAGCGACAGCAGGTTCCGCCGGTTCTGCGACCGCACAACGTAAGCGCGCTCCAGAGGACCGCTCCCGGTCCGGCGTGCAAAAAACCAGTCCGTCGAAACGTTCAACGCTTCAGACAGCTGCTGCATGGTCTCGAAGGACGGATTTGACGCGCCCCGTTCGATTGCGCTGAGATGGCTGAGGGAAATGCCGCTGATCTTAGACAGCCTCTGCAGTGTCAGCCCGCGGGCCTTGCGAACCTGCCGGATTTCAGAGCCGAACGAGGAAATCGCGTCGGCCTTCGCGCTGATCTTGTTCAAATTTGTCATACGGGTTCCTCTCCGCCTGTTGGGACTCATCCCATCACGCCTCAGCGCAAATTGTCCAGATTTTTTGTATCAAAAGAAAATTTTCCCAAATTTCTTTTGATAAGCTATCTTTGGATGAAAAATTGGATTTGCTCACGGGCTGGTTAGGCTTGGTTGGGAGCGCAACAGGGGGAACCGGGAAGATGCGAGATCGGAAGCTGGAGTACTTAACTCATAAAGCAATGTCGGGAATTTCGCGGCGCGCGTTCATGCAGTCTGCCGTCTCTGCGGGGCTTGGTGTTGCAGCGGCCGGGTCGCTTTGGTCCAAGGCACAAGCACAGACGCCGCAATCGGGGGGACCCTTCGTCTCGGGGCGGATGGTGGCGGTTCGACCGATAGCCTCAACCCAGCCACGTTAATCGGGGCGGATCACCCTCAGACTGCAGCCTTCAGCGTTTTCGATACATTGACAGAGATTGACGCGGACGGAAACCCACAGCCGAGCCTGGCAGAAAGCTGGGAAGGCGGTGCTGATGGTGTCTGGGCGATCCGCTTGCGAGAGGGGGTAGAGTTCCATGACGGCAAGACGCTGACGGCTGAAGATGTGGTCTGGTCGCTTGAACAGCATCGGCGCGAAGAAAACACTAACTCCGAAGGACGCATGATCGTCGGCAACATGTCAGAAATCCGCGCCGATGGGCCGAACACGGTCATCATCCGCCAGGAGCAAGTCAACTTCGATCTGCCTGCGCTGCTGTCGTCATTTGGCCTTCTGATAGGTCAGGCTGGAAACGAAGACTGGGATGCAGGCATTGGCACCGGTCCCTACCGCAAGGAAGCCTTCGAGCCTGGCGTGCGTTTCGTGGGCAGCAAGTTCGAGAATTTCTATCGGGATGACCAGGGCTTCTTCGACTCGGTCGAGTCTCTGAATATCACGGACCCCGCTGCTAGGGCCTCTGGCCTTTTGTCCAATGCACTCGATGTTATCGGATCGCCGGACGTCAACACGGCCAGCCGGATGAACCGTGCGCCCGACCACACGCTGCTGCGGGTCGCCGGTACGCAGCACTATACGACGGATATGCGCACGGATACCGGTCCGCTGACGGATCCCAACATTCGCAATGCGATAAAGTGGGGCGTCAACCGCCAGGAGATAGTCGAGAACGTGTTGGGCGGATTTGCGACCGTGGGCAATGACATCCCCCTTTCGCCCAACCAGCGCTTCTACAACGATCAACTGCCGCAACGGGAGTTTGACCCCGAGCGGGCCCGCTTCTATCTGCAGCAAGCCGGCGTTGAGACTGTCGATCTGGCCTTCCACACTTCGGATGGGGCATTTGGCGGAGCGGTCGATATGGGACTGCTTATGCAGCAGAGCCTGGCGCAGGTTGGCATCAATGTCGATGTACGCCGCGAACCGGCTGACGGGTATTGGTCGAATGTCTGGATGACGGAACCGTGGACCGCATCCTACTACAACGGCCGACCGACCGCGGACTGGATGCTCAGCTCACAATACAGTTCGGCGTCGGAATGGGATGCAACCTATTTCAAACGCGCGGATTTCGACGCGCTGCTGGCCGAGGCGCGTGCAGAACCGGATGAGAACCGTCGGCAAGAACTCTACTTCGAGGCGCAGCGCATGCTCTATGAGGAGGGCGGCCTGCTGGTTGTCGCGTTCGTCGACATTCTGATCGCTGCGTCCAACCGGATGGGTCACGGTGCCGTTGGGATCTCTCGCAGGCTGGATGATGCAAGACTTCAGCGCCGTTGGTGGTTTAATGCGTAACGGCGAGCTGACGGTGCCGGCCGGGTGCCCGGAACCTTTGGGCACCGCCTAGGCTTGAACTCCAACGATTGCCTGGACCATGAACCACCCTTTCGAGCGACACTCGGCCGTTCATGTGACGGAGCATCTCTGGATACCCTTGCCGGACGGTATTCGATTATCTGCGCGCTTATGGTTGCCGACCAAAGCGGCCCAGGATCCGGTTGGCGCGGTGCTGGAGTACATCCCGTACCGCAAGCGGGACATGGTCCGTGCAAGAGACGAGCGTAATCACCCGTATTGGGCGGTCCATGGATACGCCTGTCTTCGTGTCGACATGCGCGGATCGGGTGATAGCGAAGGTGTCATGCGCGACATGTACGCTGAAGAGGAGCTCTCTGATGCGCGTGCCGTGATCGAGTGGATTGCAGCGCAGCCATGGTGCAACGGGCGTGTCGCCATGCTCGGGACTTCGTGGGGCGGTACGGCCGCTTTGCAGGCCAGCGTCGATCCGCCAACCGCGCTCAAGACAGTGATTGCCGTTTGCGCAACCCACGATCGATACGAGGACGACATTCATCACAAGGGTGGGTGCCTGTTGACCGACAGCCTCGAGTGGGGGACGACCCTTCCTGCGATTCTGGCGTCCCCTCCGTCCGAAATCGTCGGACCCGACTGGATGTCGAAATGGCGCGACCGTATCGAAGCGGTACCGTTTCCCCTGGAGGCCTGGTTGCGCGAAGAGGCGCGTGGCGAATACTGGCGGCGCGGCTCGGTCCGATTTCAGACCGACAGAATAGGATGCCCGGTCCTGGCGGTCGGCGGCTGGTCAGATCGTTATAGCAGTTCCATCATGTCGTTGGTCGCGGCGCGGCCTGACATCGTCTGGGGAGTGGTCGGGCCTTGGGGACATCACTATCCTGACGAAGGGCATCCCGGTCCGGCCATGGGATTTCAGCAAACGGTCTTGGCATGGCTTGATCATTGGTTGAGTTTGTTTGAGCCAGATGTGCCGAACTGGCCGCGATTGCGCGTATGGCTGCGCGAGTTTGATCCTCCCGGAAACGTTCTGGACAGGCGCAATGGGCATTGGGTGGAAAGCGGGCCGGCCCCCGTTCACGTCGAGACACGGTTGCTGCACCTGACCGACGCCGGGCTCTCTGACAACCCCAAACCTGCGCGAAGTCGCGAATTGCCGACAGACCTGCGCCACGGGACGGCGGCGGGCGACACTGGCTATTTCGGACGGTTCGGAGGGTTGCCGCTGAAACAATCAGAAGACGATGACCGCGCATTGGTTTTTGAGACCCCGGCTTTGCAGGACGATCTGGTAATCTACGGCAGTGTCGTAGCCAGGTTCTTGCTGCATGCGGAGGAGGCGCGAAGCCAGATTGTGCTGCGATTGTGCGACGTCTCCGCTGATGGCGTTTCTTCGCGGATCGGACTCTCTGCACGCAACCTTGCCCTCGACGACAGTCTTGATGCTCCGCAAGACGCGCAGACCGGATTCACACGCGATGTCCGGATAGGATTTCACAATACGGCCTATCGCGTTCGAGCCGGCCACCGGCTTCGTCTCGCGGTCGCAACGTCCTATTGGCCGATGATATGGCCCCAACCGCGGATATCGAAGGTGTATCTAGAAGGCGGGGCGCTCGAATTGCCCATCTTATCCTCTCTGCCTAGCCCCGTGGCGGAGCCCTTCGAAGGACCGTTGGACTTGCCGCCAATCAAGTCGCACAGTGTTGTCGCGGCACCCGAATTGCTGCGCCAGATTGAAACCGGCCCCAATCTGGCGAGTGTGATTTGGCACCAGCCGGAAGTCGCAGTTCATTACCACGAAATCGATACGACCTTCGCTTTCGAAACGCGGTCTGAACACAGCATCGACCCGCGCGATCCTAACTCGGCCGAGAGCATGTTTAGACATGTCATGCGCTTTGACCGGCCCGACGGCTCTGCCGTCGTGGATATGAGAGTCACTACCACGAGCACGGAAAATCACTTTCTGCCAGTGGGTGAACTCTCGGTCTATTGGAACGGCGAAACGATGTTCGAGCGGCGCTGGTCGTCGGTTGTCGAAAGGCGGTACTCGTGACTGCCATTGTGCGAATGATCACGATCAGACTGGCCTTGGGGCTGGTCACGCTCTGGATTGTATCGGTGGTGATCTTCATATCCGTCGAGTTCCTGCCCGGAGACCTTGCCGAGGCCGTGCTGGGGCAGTCAGCGACGGAGGCGACCTTGCAGGCTTATCGCGACCGCCTTGGGCTCGAACGCCCACCGCTGGAGCGCTATCTCGTCTGGCTTTCGGGAGCTTGGCGCGGAGACTTCGGCGTTTCCCTGGTCAACGGGCAGCCGATTTCTGACCTGATCGCGGTGCGGCTGGGAAACACGCTTTTTCTTGCCGCAATGGCCGCGATGATCGCGATCCCGCTCGCCTTGGGCCTTGGCATTCTTGCCGCACTCTACCGCAACTCGTGGTTCGACAAGACGATTTCAGTGTCCACGCTCTCCGCGATTTCCTTTCCAGAATTCTTCGTGGCCTACATTCTGGTGCTGTTGTTCGCGATCAATGTGAACCTCTTTCCCGCCCTTGCGAACATTGGGATCGGTACTCCTTTCGGCGAACGTGTCTACAATTCGGTCTTGCCGGCATTGACGCTGACGCTCGTCATCACTGCCCACATGATGCGCATGACACGCGCGGCCATCATAAACCTGCTGGCGCGGCCCTACATCGAAATGGCGCGCCTGAAGGGCGCGAGCCCGAGCCGCGTGATCCTGCACCATGCGCTACCCAATGCCGTTGCGCCCATCGTGAATGTCATCGCGCTCAACCTTGGGTACCTGATAACCGGCGTCGTCATCGTCGAGGTCGTTTTTGTCTACCCGGGCCTGGGTCAGTTGCTTGTCGACAGTGTGACCAGGCGCGACGTTCCGGTGGTTCAGGCCGCCTGCCTGATCTTCGCTGCGACTTTCATCCTTCTCAACCTGATCGCCGACGTCGTCGCTGTTCTCAGTGATCCGCGTCTTCTACATCCGAAGTAGGGTCATGGGATGACCACCAAAAGCGAAACCATGCGCCTATTGCGTTCGGCTCCACCGACTGCCGTTTTTGGTCTTCTGGTGATCGCACTGTATGTGGCGGTGGCCATGTTCGCGCCGATCATTGCTCCTTATGGCGAGGCTGAAATCGTGGGTGGACGGCATGAAGTCTGGTCGGACGAGCATGCCTTCGGCACCGATCAACTTGGACGCGACATGCTTTCCCGGTTGATCTACGGGGCCCGAAACACGATTGGGATCGCCTTTCTGACGACCCTCCTCGCCTTCCTGATCGGCACGGCGCTGGGACTCCTCGCGGCGACACTCGGCCGGTGGGCGGACCAGTTGATCTCTCGCGTGGTCGATGTTGTCATTGCTATCCCCGCGCTGATCTTTGCGCTTTTGCTCTTGACGATTTTTGGCACGTCGCTCACGGCGCTTGTTCTCGTTATCGCGGTTTTGGACTCTGCCCGCGTGTTTCGCGTCGCACGCTCGGTTGCGATGGGCATCGTCACACTCGATTTCGTGGAAGCCGCGCGTTTGAGAGGGGAAGGACTTGTCTGGATAGTGAAGGATGAAATCCTGCCAAATGCGGCGCCTCCACTGGTCGCGGAATTCGGATTGCGGTTCTGCTTCGTGTTTCTGTCGATCTCCGCGCTCAGTTTCCTCGGTCTCGGCATTCAGCCTCCGCTCGCCGACTGGGGATCGATGGTGCGCGAGAACGCGACGCTCATCACCTTCGGAGATATCACGCCGCTTCTTCCAGCCACGGCAATTGCCTTGCTCACGGTCAGTGTGAACTTTGTCGTCGATTGGATGCTGCACAAATCCAGTGGGTTGAAGGAGTAGGCTGGATGGAGCGCGGCGATATCCTGTTGCGTATACGCGACCTGAAGATCGAGGGCCGTGTCGAGGACAGCTGGCTGCCAATCCTCAAGGGCATCAACCTCGAACTTCGCCGCGGCGAAGTTCTGGGCCTGATCGGCGAGTCCGGTGCCGGAAAGTCGACGCTCGGTCTGGCCGCCATGGGCTTCGTGCGCGATGGCTGTCGCTTTTCGGGGGGAACCGTCGAGTTCGAAGGACAGGAGCTGACCACCGCACACCGCTCGGTGAGGCGGTCGCTGCGATCCTCCGACATTGCCTATGTCGCGCAGTCAGCGGCGGCCAGTTTCAACCCGGCACACAAGCTGGTCGATCAATATGCGGAGTTTCCCGTCCTGCGTGGCAGAATGACCCAGGCCGAGGCCAGAGCGGACGCGGCAAAGATGTATGCGAGGCTCCAACTTCCCGACCCCAACGGGATCGGATTTCGGTATCCGCACCAAGTTTCCGGTGGACAGTTGCAACGCGCGATGACGGCCATGGCGATGTCCTGCCGTCCAAAGCTGATCATCTTCGATGAACCGACCACGGCCCTGGACGTGACCACCCAAATCGAGGTTCTGGCCGCGATTCGCGAGGTGGTGGCCGAGTTCGGAACCGCCGCGATCTACGTGACCCACGATCTCGCGATCGTATCACAAATGGCAGATCGGGTCATGGTGCTGCGGTATGGCGAAATGGTCGAACTGGCCGAAACCCGCCAGATGCTCACAACCCCGACAGAAGACTATACCCGCTCGCTCTGGGCTGTCCGCAGCTTTCGCGCGCCGGTCAAAGCCGAGGCAGCAAAAGGCGCGCCGCTGATTTCCCTGCGCGATGTCACCGCGTCCTACGGGAAGGTGGATGTGTTGAGCGATATCTCCATTGACTTCCATGCCGGTCGCACAGTGGCGGTCGTCGGTGAGTCCGGCTCGGGCAAGTCTACAGTCGCGCGGGTCCTCACGGGTCTGCTGCCGCCGCGGCGGGGCGAGGTCAGCTTCGACGGAGCGGCACTGCCGAAGGTCGTGGACCAACGGTCAAAAGACCAGCTTCGCCATGTGCAGATGATCTATCAGATGGCCGATACCGCATTGAACCCCAAGCAGAGACTTCGCAAGATTATCGGGCGCCCGTTGGCCTTCTACCTGGGTTTGTCTGGAAGGGCTCTTGAGGACCGCATCAGGGACCTTCTCGCGGAGATCGAACTCGATCCGGACACCTTCATCGACCGATTCCCGTCAGAGCTGTCCGGTGGCCAGAAGCAGCGGGTCGGTATTGCAAGGGCGCTTGCCGCTGATCCGCGATTCATCATTTGCGATGAGGTCACTAGTGCTCTGGACCAACTGGTTGCCGAGGGAATCCTCCGCCTTCTGGTGAATCTGCAGAACGAGAGGGGTCTCGGCTACATGTTCATCACCCATGACATTGCAACTGTGGAGGCGATCGCGGATGATGTCGTCGTCATGCAGCATGGCCGGGTCGTTGAGGCAGGGCGCAAGGAAGACGTTCTGTCGCCACCCCATGAACCATACACCGAGTTGCTTCTGTCCTCTGTGCCTGAAATGGACCCGGACTGGTTGACGCGGGTGCTCGATCAGCGGCAAGGCGCCCGGGCCTCGCCGATCCTTCCGGGATCGACCTGATGGCGGAGCTGGGCTTGATCGTTAGAGGTACCATCACGGAAGCATTGGTGAGGCACCTGGTCACCAAGGGGCACGGGATCTTTGTGACCGCTCGCAATACGACAGTTTCCGATCACTTGACCACCAATATTGGCGATGTGCGACCCTATTGAAGGCTTCTGAAATGAACTCGGTACTCTTGGTCGGTTGTGGAAACATGGGCGTTGCAATGCTGCAGGGCTGGAAGAACGGCCTGCCCGGGCTATCGATCCATGTTGTCGATCCGAATCCCGCCTTTCGGGAGGTCGCGTGCGATCTTGGGGCCGATGCGAACGCGGTTGCCGAGGAAGTGGGTGAAGATATTGCGCCCACTTTGATCATCTTCGCAGTAAAACCGCAGATCATGGCGGACGTTCTGGCAGAATACGCAAGGTTCGCTTTCTGCGGCGCGACTTTCCTGACATTGGCGGCTGGCCTGACGCTTGATTGGTTTGCGCGGCGTCTTCCCAACGGGACTCCGATCATTCGCTGTGTTCCGAACCTGCCAATAGCCGTCAGAGCGGGAGCCACGGTCGGCATCGCCAATGCTTATGTTAAGGAGCCAGTCCGCAACCTCTGCGCCGCGTTGTTCGAAAGCAACGGTGTCTTTGAATTCGTTGATGACGAAACCCTTATAGACCCTGTCGTCGCATTGTCTGGTTCCGGTCCGGCCTATGTCTTTCACCTGATCGAAGCGCTTAAAGAAGGCGGCAAGAATCTGCGGTTGCCCTCTGATCTTGCCGAAAGACTCGCGGTTTGGACCGTCTACGGCGCCGGCCTCCAAGCCATGCAGTCCGATCTGACCGCAGCTGAACTGCGCCGGCAGGTCTCTAGTCCGAAAGGCACCACGCTCGCGGCATTGGAAGTCATGCGCAAGGACGATCGCATGGTTTCTCTCGTTTCGCGGGCAATGGAAGCGGCCGCGGACCGTTCGCGCGAAATCGCTCGAGAATTGGAGGTCAGGC
Source organism: Candidatus Zixiibacteriota bacterium (assembly GCA_028289585.1). Lineage (GTDB taxonomy): Bacteria > Zixibacteria > MSB-5A5 > GN15 > FEB-12 > JANQPI01. The sequence goes on along the minus strand of JANQPI010000009.1, from coordinate 1,869 downwards.
GGATTGTACCAAGCGACCCGTCGGCAACCGACGCCTCGGCCGACTGACGCGTCTGGCGTTCCGCAGCACCGCAACAACCCGGTCTCGCATTCGGTGCCGCTATGCTCGAAGATGCGATGGATACCTCCCTCGCTGGCGGCATCAATCGACACCGTTCTTCTCGCGGCTTGGCTGAGCTCGGTGCAGGTTTGCTGATTACTCGAACAGCCGTTCCGCCGTTTCCCTGTGCTTGTACCAGATGGGGTGGCATGACTAACCCCCGATATCGTTATGAAGCGACGGGATAGCTCGTCGTTAGCCGTCATCCGCAGCAGCTCGCGATGCGGTGTCGAAAGCTAAGCCACCATCGCCGCGCGGCTCATCAACAGCGCTTCCGTACACATCTGCAGGCGCGGATTGTCATCGACCAGTTCGCGGACATGTGCCTGGAACCCGCTGGCGCTGACGCGGCTGATCTTCAGGCTAAATGATCCCAACCCCGATGGAGGTCCTCAACAACGACACCGCGTCAGCGCCAGCGACACTTGCGGCCTCTGCGCCGCCAATCAGAGCAATCACACAGTCGCAAGACTACCGAGCACACCGGCCCTGGCCAAGGGAGGATGATCAAAGCCACCTTATCGTGTGGAAACCGGCGTCTCAGATGCTGCCGACGCCGGGTAACCAGCCGCGACTTTGCGCGCCATGTCGCGCAGGCGGGGGCCGGCATGATGGAAGAACATCGTGTAGCTCTCACAGAAGTAGTTGTGACCGAGCTCGCCGTCGCGGGACGTGGAGAAGCGATGTTTCGGGCAGCCGCCATTGCAGGCAAAGCGGAACTCGCAGGTGCGACATTGCGCGGTCAGCGTGTCTGCCTTGTCGCGGCCGAACTGCTGTTGCCGATCCGACCAGATCATTGCGCGCATCGGTGTTTCCGTGATGTTTCCCAGCACGTACTCGGGGTAGACATAATGGTCGCATGAGTACAGCGTGCCGTCATGTTCCAGCGCCAGCCCGTTGCCGCAGGTCTCGGCGAAGATGCACAGAGATGAGCCATACCCCATCCAGAGCCCAAGCTGGACATCGAAGAATTGGACGAATTGGGTGCCGATGTCCCGCTCGAACCAGGCATCGAACACATCGCACAGAAACCGACCGTAGGCGCGGGGGGCAACGCTCCACGGCGTGACGCCGTGCCGTGGATCGGTGTCGAGTTGGGGAGCGCCGGCAAGTCCGTCACCGGCGCTGCGCTCGGCGATCGGGATGAACTGTATGAACTCAATCCCCAGACCCTTGAGGAAATCATAGACTTCCTCACCCTTGTCAGCGTTGGCCTTGTGCACGGTTGTCAGTGCATTGTGCTCGACCTTGTGACGCTGAAGAATCTCCAGCCCGTTCATGACCGCATTGAAGGTCGGTCTTCCGGCGCGGTCGATGCGATAATGATTGTGAATCTTTTCTGGACCGTCGATGCTGATTCCCACAAGAAATGCGTTGTCATGAAGGAAGGCGCCCCATTCATCGTTCAGCAGAATTGCGTTGGTTTGAAAGGCATTGCTGACGGCGAGCCCCGGAGGGGCATAGCGCTTTTGAAGTTCGACGGCCCGCCGGAAATAGTCGATGCCCAGCATCGTCGGCTCGCCCCCCTGCCAGGCAAAGGTGACTTCGCCCATTCCGGCTTCCAGCGACGTTTCGATCAATTGCCGGGTGTAGCTCTCCAACACGTCGTCGGCCATGCGGAATTTCTTCTCGTCAGGATAGAGCTTTTCCTTCTCGAGATAGTAGCAGTACTTGCAGTCGATGTTGCAGCGCGGCCCGATCGGCTTGGCCATGACGTGAAAGGGCTGGGCATGCCGCATATCGGAACTCCGGTGGCCTTATGTGTTGACG
>JANQPI010000047.1 GCA_028289585.1 Candidatus Zixiibacteriota bacterium | reverse complement strand
GACGATGGTCATCCGTGTTGCAAATGGGATCGTCATCATCCGCACACGTGGCCCGTCGCAGATCCAGATCCGGTCTCCGAACGGTTGAAATGGTCTCATACTGCACCTCGCAAGTCGTGTTCGAAAGCAAGTAAGATCCGGAACTCGATGCTCGTTCGTCGTCCCGCGAGTTCCTTAGGAGAATTGGGGGCCGTAAAAGCGGCGTGAGGGCACGACCAGTGATGCTTGCCTGGCAGTTTGTCAAAGGTTTTGAATAACACTGACTCGGAGGGACGCATGAACGGAAACCAATACCAGCGATGGTCTTCGTTGGGTCGGTAATAGCCGATCTCACCATCTCGGTCAGCATAGTGAACTGTAACTGGGATGAAGTCTTCGTCATGAACGGAGGTTATGTCCACGAATGCAAGAGGTGTAGAGTGCACGACCCCGGCCACCGACTGCCAGAGATTCGCTACGACGACGCGAGAGTCTGCCCATCGTTCAGCCTCGTCGTGTGAGAGCAACTCCAGGAGTCTGCGCACGCCTGCTCCGCGCCCATAATCTGCGTGGGTGATTCGAATGGGGGGACGCCGCCCCGGAGTCCTTTCTGTGTGCCGCACGGTGTGATCGAATACTCGAGCAAAGGGGGCCCCGAGGCGTTTCCTGAGCACTTCTTCGATCTCGCCATAGGTTGCTCTTGCTTCAGTATCGTCAGGAGGTTGAGTGAACACTGTCGGAGCGGTAATAAGTTCGAAGCCTTCGCTATCAAAGCTGGGCACGGGATGCCGATGGCGACCATTTCGCATGGTGACCCGACGCGTTACCGTCGCAGAAACGTCGAGGTAGGCATTGGTTTTGCGGGGGACATCCTCGGCAGCGTAGGCGATCTCAGCAACGCACTCCGAAGGTGTGCGTTGCTGAAGGGCGTCTCGCGCAAGTGCGGCGAGCGACGCGCTGGATAGGAGGTCATTAGCAGCAACATCAGTGTCGGTATGGGAAGCCAGCCAGCGGTCCACATGGACGAGTGCTCCGACGACAGCTTCGGTGAGAATCGGCACGGGTAAGTCTGTCCTCACAGCCCCGAGCTGTTGCCCGTCAAGCAACCACGTACCAATCGCTGCTCGACCGCGACCAACTAGGCGTTGAAGCGATTCAGAGTCCCCACCGCGGCGATAAAGACCCCGTATGAGCGCGGCCGCGTAAGGATCGTTGCGGCCGAACTCGAACGCAAAGTTCAGTCCCGATTTGAGCGAAGTCCAATACGACTCGGCCGAACTCGCCTGTGGAATGGACTCGAGAGGCGCAAGGAGTGGCCGAAGGGTCTGGTCCAGTAATTGAGCGTAGAGGTCCTCCTTGTTGTCGAAGTAGTAGAAAACCTTGGCTTTGCTGACGCCTGCGGCCGAAGCGATTTTCTGGATAGAGGTTGACTCAAATCCGTTCACTGCGAACTCGGCGGTGGCGGCCTCTAGCAACATTTCCCGTTGGTGTTGGGACGAGGATACAGCTTGTCCTCTCTGACTCATGTTTTATCCTCTAGAACTCATGTTTTCAATACAACATAGCACTAATCTGACCATCGGTCAAATCAATAGTCAGATTATCGGTCAGGTTATCCACAGGTTCCATTCGGAATCAGTACGCCAAGGCGTTGTCAAGATCGAGAGGTGCTGTGATGATGGAATATCCAGCGAATGCTTGAACATCGGATTTTGGCCAGACCGACTGCAGCAAACGCTACTCAACGTAAACATCGGAATATCGCCAAGCGGTAGCAGTAAGTTGACGATCTGGTGGATGACCTTGCTGATGTGGCACTAGCCTATCTGGAGGCAAATCGATGCGCACGCCATGTCGTGCCGTGACGTTGTGAATTCACCCAGAGGGAAGCTAATTCGTTCAAGTCCGGGTGAGACAATAAAGGAAAAACTTTGGAAGTACCGTCAGCACTGTCCGTTTTGGGTCGAAAGCGGATAGTCGAAGCACTGCGTCTCGATGCGATCTAAAGTTAGGCTGTGGGTAGTTTCTCAGTTGCTTCACTTCTCCAAGTTGGCATTTCATAGTAAACCAATGGACGCTCATTGACGATCGCTC
>JANQPI010000041.1 GCA_028289585.1 Candidatus Zixiibacteriota bacterium | reverse complement strand
GCGAGGCCCATGCGGAGGCGTTCTCCGGCAGGAGAACTGCCGTGAGCTCGAAAAACAGAACAACGGGCGGTTTGGAGAGCCGCGATCCGTGGTTTGTATGTGCGGTCGCCAAACCGCCCGTCCGGCGGGCTTGCGGTGATCGCCATTTTGGCTGGCTTCGAAAACCGGTCCGCCGCGCTGGTCGCTCAGCGGGGTTCGAAGCCGTTTGCGGGGGGACGCCCGCTCACCAACGCCGCCAGCCGATCGTCAGGCGTAACAGCGCGCCAAAACCTTCATTCCGCACCGACGTGGGGATTCATCATCCAGCCATGCGCCCGCTCGCATGGCCCGCCGGTCCACCGCCGCGCCCGCCGAAGGTGGTGGCCATCCGACGTTCCGATGGGCGCGGTGGAGAGAGTATGGGGGAGGGATGAGGTTGGGGGATAAGTTTTTTCGCCGCTGCTTGTCTTCGTCGTCCTCGGGCTTGACCTGAGGGGCAGGACGACCACCCCGCACTCCGTCATCCTCGGCCTCCGGGCCGAGGATCCATTCCAGAGCCTTGCCGCCTGTGACAACGCCCAAAGTTGGTCTCGGGATACCCAATCAAAACGGATTCCCGCGGCGTTGCAGGTCATCGCCTTTCCACCGTCGCCTCAGGAATGGATCCCTGTGACAAGCACAGGGATGACGGCGCTGGGTTGGACGCTTGGCGCGAAACCGCAGAATCAAGCATCCATGATCACCTCTCCTCCGTCATCCCTGTGCTTGTCACAGGGATGACGGAGCAGGGGTTGGCCGGTGCCTACTGTTCTGTTCGCGCCGAAGGTCGTGGCCATCCGATGGTTCGATGGGCGCGGTGGAAGGAGTATGGGGGAGCAGGGAGGGAAGCTGGATGAGTTTGGTCGGGGCGGACAGTGCTCAGTGCCAAAAATGCAAGACTGATCGCAGATATCCGCCCCCTTCACTGAATCAAGCGCACACATGTCGCGCGTGGGAGATGCTATCAAAGAGTCTCGACCGCCAAGCGACGCTGCTCTTCCAATTCGGCTAGCATCCGCTCGATTTCCGCAGGGACGGGGTTCTCGGGTTCCGGTGGGTCGAATAGATGTCGCCAGCGAGCATCGAGGCCCGCGAGAGAGACTTCATCTTCACGGCCACGTCTCGACTGCGTCCACCAGAGCTTCTCCAACTCCGCCGAGACGGACTTATGCTCCAAAGTTCTCTTCGACACCCAAAGCGTGATGTCCACCAACTCCAAACCCGCACTATCCGTGCTCGACTTAAAGGTAGGCGGAACCTCCGGCACGTGTGAGTAGTCGCACGCGGGCATGCCCGACCCAAAGGGCGCTTTGATGCCGCGGAGGTTTCTGTACCAGCCAGCAAGTTCCGCCTGAGCTTTGTTGAACTCGGTCTGCTGGTCAACGATGATTCTCTTGACGGGTCTTCGCCGTGCGCCAGATTCTTCGCTAATCGTCTGCAGTACTTGTTGGAAGCCGATCAGATTCGGCGAAATCTGCAACTCCGAGTCATGATTTCCAACACCGAATTGGATGTCAAATGGGTTAGCGATTGCCCACTTCAGTGCCCCTGATACCACTTCCCGCGATCGGAGATCAGGCAGAAATTTCACCCTGTCCAACATCGTCTCACACACACTGATCAGCATATCGGCACATTTCGCTGGATTCTTTTCGCGTCGCGCCATCCAGACGTCACTCGCCAGCTTCTCGTCGAAGAGGCGGCAGACCTTGAACAGCAGCACGTAGCGCAGCGGCGTGAAGTAGTGATGCCACGGCACTGCTTTGTTCATCCCGGAGTCGAACACCTGATCGAAAAAGCTAATCAGGGCATGGTCTTGCTTTGCCACGCGAAGAAGAGAGAAGCGCAAATCCTTCTTCTTACTAAATCTCGTCAGGGGCTCTGCAATCTCGGTCAGTTTCGCGACGCCAAGTTGATTCGCGTGCAGTCGGGCTACACCGAGCTTCTTGCGCATATCGCGTAGGAAAGGCTCTGCGACGATATCCAAGTTCACCGTCGCACTGAGCACTCCGTAGTAGAGTATTGGCTGGTCCTTATCGAACAGCTCTAGACCTGTGTTCCCGCTTTCATCAACGTAGCAATACATGACCTGATCAAGCTGCCGTCCTGTTGAGGCCAAGCGGCGAAAAACGTATCGACTTGCCGCCGTAGTCTGTTTGCAAGTAATCTAGATTGCGCTTTTCCAAATACAAACCCCAAGTAAGGGTGCGCACGTTTTCTCTGTTATTTGCGATGGCCGTAATGCGCTCCCGGCCGTACCCAGTGCCTGTCACAATCTTGACAATCCCACACAGCTCCGCCCAATCCGCCGCCAGATTTACACGATTTTGACAACGCAGATGCAGCATTTGCGTGCGTTCATAGGCCGGTTTCGCTAATTCTGGGCGCGAAAGCCGCGTCGCAGCCATGCTGCAGTGCCGATGAAGGCCCGATGGCCACAGTCTGTGACACGGCTTGACAAGTTTGTCATACGCCTCGCCGGTGCGGGGCGGCGAGCCAAGGAGCCGACCATGAGCTACCAGACAGAAATCAAGACCGCGTCCGACCTGATCTCCGCGCAAGGGGCGCCATGGGACGGCATCAATGCCGAATATGTGGCGCGCATGCGGCTGCAGAACCGGTTCAAGACCGGCCTCGACATCGCCAAATACACGGCGAAGATCATGCGCGAAGACATGGCCGCCTATGACGCGGACCCGGCCAACTACACGCAGTCGCTGGGCTGCTGGCACGGCTTTATCGGCCAGCAGAAGATGATCTCCATCAAGAAGCATTTCGGCTCGACCAAGCGCCGCTATCTGTACCTTTCGGGCTGGATGGTCGCCGCGCTGCGCTCCGAGTTCGGCCCGCTGCCCGACCAGTCCATGCACGAGAAGACGTCCGTGCCGGCGCTGATCGAGGAGCTTTACACCTTCCTGCGCCAGGCCGATGCGCGCGAGTTGGGCGGGCTTTTCCGCGAACTGGACAAGGCGCGTGATGCGGGCGACGAGGTCACCGCCGCGGCCATCCAGAAAAAGATCGACACTTACGAGACCCATGTCGTGCCGATCATTGCCGACATCGATGCGGGCTTCGGCAATGAAGAGGCGACTTATCTTCTGGCCAAGAAGATGATCGAGGCGGGCGCCTGTGCCCTGCAGATCGAAAACCAAGTGTCGGACGAAAAGCAGTGCGGCCACCAGGACGGCAAGGTCACCGTGCCGCATGACGACTTCATCGCCAAGGTGCGCGCCTGCCGCTATGCCTTCCTCGAACTCGGCGTTGATGACGGCATCATCGTCACCCGCACGGACTCGCTCGGCGCGGGCCTGACCAAGCAGATCGCGGTCTCGAACGAACCGGGCGACATTGGCGACCAGTACAATTCGTTCCTGGATTGCGAAGAGGTCTCCGAGGACGAGATCGGCAATGGCGACGTGCTGATCCGCCAGAACGGCAAGCTGGTGCGGCCCAAGCGCCTGCCGAGCGGGCTGTTCCAGTTCCGCGCCGGCACGGGCGAAGCGCGCTGCGTGCTCGACTCGGTCACCTCGCTGCAGAACGGCGCCGACCTTTTGTGGATCGAAACCGAAAAGCCGCATATCGGCCAGATCGGCGGCATGGTGTCGGACATTCGCAAGCAGATGCCGAACGCCAAGCTGGTCTACAACAATTCGCCGTCCTTCAACTGGACGCTGAACTTCCGCCAACAGGTCTATGATGCCTGGGTCGAGGCCGGAAAGGACGTGTCGAGCTATGACCGCGACCGGCTGATGAGCGTCGATTATGACGGATCGGACCTGGCGGCCGAGGCCGATGAGCGCATCCGCACCTTCCAGGCGGACGCGGCGCGCGAGGCGGGCATCTTCCACCACCTGATCACACTGCCGACCTATCACACCGCCGCTTTGTCCACGGACAATCTGGCCCGCGAATATTTCGGCGAAGCGGGCATGCTGGGCTACGTCAAGAACGTCCAGCGCGAGGAAATCCGCCAGGGCATTGCCTGCGTCAAGCACCAGAACATGGCCGGCTCGGACATGGGCGACGACCACAAGGAGTATTTCTCGGGCGATGCGGCGCTGAAGGCCGCCGGCGAAGACAATACGATGAACCAGTTCGCCATGCCGGCGGAATAGACCCCTTATGGCCGTCATTCCGGGGCTTGACCCCGGAATCCATGGCACCGGCGGACATCATGGATCCCGGAATCAAGTTCCGGGATGACGAGCAGAGTTGCGAGCGCCCGTTCTTCTTGAGCGGGCGCTTCGCTTATGCATCACGGAATGGATCCTCGGCTCAAGGCCGAGGATGGCGGCGGAAGGTAGGTGGCCGAAGCGCTGCTGATCGGGTGGGGGGAACAACCGCGACCGACCATGGACCTTACCCCCACCCGGCTCTGTCTCGTTTCACT
>JANQPI010000028.1 GCA_028289585.1 Candidatus Zixiibacteriota bacterium | reverse complement strand
ACGGAACTCCTCCGGGTAGCGATGTGTGCCCAACGTGGACTCCTTCCCGGGACCAGTCTCCCAGGCTCAGATGTCTCACGTAGCGGGGGAACTCCAGATCGTTGGTCTGGCCGGATGCAGTGCTGACCGGCCGCTTGAGACAGCCTCGTCGGTCGACCTGCCGACCCTCGACGGCGGACAGATCGACTTCGGTGACCTCGAAGGCCAGGATGTCTTCCTCTGGTTCTGGGCGCCGTGGTGACCCCATTGCGCCAGCGAAGCCCCTGCGGTCGCAGAGGCCCACGCCACCTTCGGTGACGACATCGTGTTCATCGGCATGGCCGGACGCGGCGAACGAAGCCACGCCGAGCTCTTCGTTGCCGACTACGGCTTGGACGGATTCCGACACACCTTCGACGCCACCGCCGACACCTGGTCCGAGTTCGACCACTTCTTCGTCCCCGGCTACGTCTTCATCAACGACGACGGCACCGCAACCAACCACGTCGGTGCCCTCGGACACGAACAAACCATGCGCCGACTCACAGAACTCGCTGAGAACTGACCAACCGCCTGAGCGGCCCCCACCAGGACCACCGGAACCGTCCGATATCGGCACCACCACCAGAGCGCACGACTTCGCCGGTGCATAGGCATCGTGGCGTCCTGGCGGGGCTGGTTCACTGGGGCCCAGTGAATGACGACGACGACGTCTGCCTCTATCCCGCTGTCCGAGACGGCAAGTCTGGACTCGTGATGGTGCTGACCGAGCTGATAGGAGGGATCCCTCGCCGCAGTCTCCCGATCGCCGTGCGAGCCTTTCTGACGTTCCCACCGGACATCGACACCAACGAAGTACATGCAATCGAGGAGTCACTCGCCAACCGCATCGGCGCTGCCGGGGGCTGCTGGGTCGGCCACTTCCTTTCCGCCGGCGAGCTCCGGGCTGTTGGCTACCTTCCCACCGTTCCAGACGCTGCCACGCAGGCGGCCTGGCGGCAGCGGTGGACCGACGTCGCGTTTGAAACCGACCAGGACTGGTCGCTGTTCGCCACGCTGCTGGCTCCCGATCCCGACGAGCTGGCTGCATCCGGTGATCTGGGCGTTGTGGCCGAGCTGATGCAACTCGGCGACAACCCGACGAAGCCAAGACCGATCGACCACCAGGTCGAGTTCAGCGACCATCGCCAGGCCGGCCCCTTCCTGGACATGATGCGAGGCGAGGGGTTCGATGTCGTCGGCCTCTGGCACGAGCCGGGCAGCGTCGGGTATCAGCTGACCCGCCTCGACGAGATCGGCCACCCACCCGGTGGCGTCCTGGAGATCGTCCGACAACTCCGAATCAAGGTCCGACGGGCGGGAGGCGAGCACATTGGCTGGGGCAGCCCTTTGACGAAACCACGCATCGGACTTCGAGGTCTACTGCCGCGACGCAACAGGACCCGGTAGCCAACAGCGCTGAGTGACCAGCGCCTGGTGCAAAGGTCGAGGTTCCGACCCCCTCCACGTGCCGCCAGCCAGCCGACAGATCGGCCGGTACTGTCGAGACTGTGCGTCCCAACGCTCGATGGCTGGCGATCGTGATGGTCGTAGTGGCAGCGTGCACCACCCCAGGAGTCACGAATCCTGACGCGAGCATCCTGCTAGCCCAGTTCCTGGCCGATGACGAGCTACACAACCTCCTGCTCACGCCGAACCAACAAGGGCCAGACGCACCATGTGTCGGCATCTCACGTATGGCCGACGCTGGGACCTCCCTCGAGGCCGCATGCCCCACCGAGGCGTCCGAAAGGGTTGAGTTTGCAGCTGCGATCGAGATCGAGGCCGGGACGTTCGTCGTGGGATACGGCCTTCGACCAAAGGAGACCATCGATACTCCCGGCTCGATCCAATCGTTCGTCCGGATAGGACCAGGCATGGTCGGCTACTTCCTCGTCGAGCTGCCAGACTCTCCAGGCACCGACCGTTTCGAGCTGGTTGTCACAAGCCCCGATGGGTCGACAAGGACCATCACCAGCCACGGACTGTCAAGCTGAAACGCCCCGCAGCGCCGGAAACGCAGTCCGGCACGGGCCGAGCGCTCTGGTACAGCAGCCGCAGGGCCGGGCCGCCACCGGCTGTGAGCAAAGCCGGAGTCCAGGCCGACGCCGACGGACCGCCCCTCAGGCTGAGACAGCAGCCGTCACAGGGTCGCGCGAGGCCGATCTCCCGGACGCAACGACCGCCGCCCCTACAACTGCCATCAGCGATCCGAATCCGGTGAAGAGCGGCCAGGTCAATTGCCAATCGCTGTCAGCCGGAATCAACTCGACCACGACACTCTCGGTCCCGCCGTCTTGCAAGTCGGCCCAGACCGCGTCGTAGTCGCCGCAACACTCCTTGCTGAAGCCAGCCATCCCCAGTGACTCGAACCCGTCGGCAACCAGGGCCTCGGTGACTGTCCGCTCGTCGGTGCCCTCCAGAGTCCGACGAGCGACGATGAACTCGTCGTCGAACATCGCGCTCCACCCAAGCCTCTCGTCGCTTTGCTCGACACCTTCGAGGTCAGGCAGCTCATCAAGCACCTGACCACCGACTCGCCAGACCGACACGAACGGGCCAACGGCGATGAGCAGTCCTCCGACGAGTACCGCACCCCCGATGACCGTCCGGAGACGCCTCACGAAGTCCAAGCTAGCTCGACCGAGCTAAGCGAAACAGCCGCCCACGACACCGCTCGGGCACAAGTGCCGTGCGCAGGAGCACCGGTGCACATTGCAGCGTTCGCCTCCGAGGGTGAGACACCGGCTCGCAGGCCGGCGATCTACTCGGCAGCGAACGATGTCTGCCAGGACAACCACTCGTCAGCGAACTCAACCAATACGTCCAGGAGGTCAAGGACAGGGATCTGGACGTCCCAACGATCGAGGTGAAGCCGGTCTGAGATCTCCGACGAGATCCGCTCCTCCAACTCCG
>JANQPI010000026.1 GCA_028289585.1 Candidatus Zixiibacteriota bacterium | reverse complement strand
TCGCCGCCGTCAGCGTCGTCTTACCGTGGTCTACGTGTCCTATCGTCCCCACATTCACGTGAGGCTTCGTTCGCTCAAATTTCGCCTTTGCCATGATCTGGCATGCCCTCCGCTAGAGTCGGTGCAATCAATTCAGCAAACAAATAGCCCAGAACGAGGATTGAACTCGTGACCTCATCCTTACCAAGGATGCGCTCTACCACTGAGCTACCTGGGCCTAATACTTACTCGTACGTCCCAGCCGGACAGACCTGTCCGGAAGAGGCGAACCGCGAATATATCGCCGGGGAAAGGGCTGTCAACCCCTTATTGTCGAACTTGCTCCGACGGGGGAAACGACAGTGCGACAGGTACTTGCGCCGCCAACGCAGACAGTGAATCGAGCCCCAGCGCGACCCGCTCCGAGTCCGAAATCGAGGTGTCGATCGGGTAGCGTAATCGGACCCCATCGGCGTCCGTAAAAAACTGTGTGCCATACGGTTGAGGCAGTCGAGCGAAGATCGCTCGACGGTCGACCGCGCGGGCGACCAGAATGCCCGCGGTGTCGGCCCCTTCCGTGATCGCCTCGCGAGCGAGGTATTCGGCCAGCGTGAGCGCGTCAGTATGCTCCGCCGATGCCGCCCCAATCAGTAGTCGCGCCGAGCGGTAGAGGTCATCTGCCTGCGAAATCAGCCCGGCCGCCAACAATCGGTAGATCGCCTCCCGCTGCCGTTCGCCCAGGCGCGCAAGTGCGACCGGGTCGGATAACGCGTTGGGACGCAGCGCGTTGTCTTCATCGACCAAGGCCCGCAGCTCGGCGGTGACCGGCGACTCGCGCTGCATCGTTTGGTCCGGAACCCGTTCGATACAGGCGTTGAGCAGGCAGCCGATGGCGGCAAAGATGATGAGGGCGATCCAGCGACGCATCACGGGGATGGGATAGGGAATGAGAAGTGGTAGAAGAACTTAAAAATGGAGCGGGAGACGGGACTCGAACCCGCGACCAACAGCTTGGAAGGCTGTGACTCTAGCCAACTGAGTTACTCCCGCTTACTGCTTGCCGGACAATCGACGTGATTTTCCTGAGCGGTTCCCTCATGGAAAATCTGTGACTCAGTTTCCCAAAATCCAGACAACTACAGTTTCGAGTGAAACAATAGCTGAACTCTTGTCGCCGGGTCAAGGCCAATCTGGTCAAGCGGTAAGTGCTCTCACGAATCGGAAGTCGGTTGTCGCTCGCAAGCAAAACAGAAAGTGATAGTCACGCGGGTTACTCTTGGCATCCGTAAATCGACATTCTTTGGTGTCTCTGCTGAACTAATACATCAACTAACAGACGCACTACCGATACCAATATGAATGCGGCTATATCTTAAAAAGTAGGTCATTTTTAGGAGGGACAGGTCATACGGATCACAAGCACTGGTGGTGATCCTTGCATTAAGAAGTGCTATGCGATTGATTTCCTGGTTCACTATCCTTGAACGCTGTCAAAGAGAGCCATTGGATTCAACCCTTTGCGTTCCGACCGCTACAGTTGCGCGTATCTCATGATTTGATCCGGCAATCAGTGATGTAGATTCAACCTGGGGGCCAATCAAGGCTACAAGCTCATTGCAATACGTCTGATGCAGATTCTTGGCTAGATTTTCCTTCGCTTCATCATCAAATGGAAGTCCTAGCTTTTCCGCAACCTGCTTGGCAAGTTTGAGCGAATCTTTAGTGGCAACAATTATCTGAAAAAACGGACGATCATTCACGTCCAACTCCAAACCCCTCGCGGGAGTAATGGGAGGCTACCAAAGACGAACTCCGTACCTCAGCACCCTGTTGGTGTTTGAGCACATGATTTGCCTTCTGTGCATCTTCATCTGTCCCATCGACGAAGTTGCTGGTCACTCGTGCGACTTTTCTATTACCGAATCTGGTTGGAGTACACGGTTAGGCCATTGGAGCCCAGTGTAATAAGATCGGTATCACCATCGGTGTCGAGATCTATTCCAAGCATTGGCGTATCAGTTACTCCCTCTAAGCCAATATCGAACAGACCATATCCAGAGAGATAGCACTTGAAGTCAGTAGATAGCCCCTGGATCTCGGTAAGATAGATGTAGTCAACACCCCCGTCTTGATCCAAGTAACCCTCGGCACCGAGAACAGATCGCGCGTGAGTTCCGTAAGTTTATGGCTGACCCCTCTCGTAAATTCCCTAGAGAAGTGCAGAGTTTAGAATCTCAATTGGAATCAGAACGAGCTGCAGTCGAAGAGCGAGACGAACGAATCAAACGACTTGAATCAAGAATTGCTTCCAATACTGAGCGGGAGGAAGAGACGCGATTCAAGAGAGCTGCCATACGTCGATTGGTGATAACAGTCTTCTTGTTCTTAGCCTTTGTTTCGGGAGCTACACTTCTGGTTTTGAACTTGGGTGAGGGGGAGAACTGGCTTCAGAAGATCATCAATAGTTGGTTGGTTTTTACACTTACGCTGGGGGCTGCAGTCATCTTTGGCTGGGCATATATTGGAAAGAGGGGTCTCGTTGCCCTTGGTTGGCCATTCGACCGGATATTCAAGGTTCGCGATTAATCGAGCTTCTGACTTCTGAGTGCGAGGTTATAGATGTCTGAGCATACTCCCGGCGCAGGTACGAATTGGGGCTTCTTCTTTGGAGGGTTCTCTTTGGCGGTTTTGGCCTGCTTTGCGATCTACCAACTCCTGCTCACCGACGATCCGAGAGTTCAAGCCAAAGAGGTCATGAGGGAAAGAGCAAGATGCGTTGAGGTGTGGGCAATTGGCTTGATTTCTGGTTTCCAGTTCCTAGTCTTGTTCTCTCCCTCTATCCCACAAACCACGAATGGACAGAGCCTTCGGCGCTCAGAGCGCCGAGCAAAGAACACGTCTCCGGCTGGGCACAAAGCCCACCCGGAAACAATCAAATTCCCAAAAAGAAGATTGGCCGACAGGCCACACAACCAACACACACCAATAGACACACCACAACCAAAGACAGGAATATCACCCACCTCCCTTGACAGCCACACGACTCTACTGACATGTTATTGGAGTACAAGCGGTGCTCCACACCAAACGTGGACCACCAACAAACAGATCCATCACGCACACAACCACGTACCAGGAGGTGGGTGTTGCGAACACATGAATGGACAAACAAAACTACCCTCCGCGCACATCACGGATCGCAAACAGCTAGACCCCACACACCACCAACCAAAGCTGCGCCACTACTTCTACTCATCCTCCTCACCTCACTCACAGACTGCGGAGGCGATCCAACACCGCCCGGACCAACACCAATAGAAGACTGCGACTCCGTACTCCCATACACCTCCCTAGATCGCAGCCCAGCCTTCTCCAAAGACGGAAACACCATCGCCTTCTTCAGCTTTATCGACTCAGGAGGAGCAACACAAGCCGGAATCTACCTCACCGACACCAACGGCTCCACACGCCAATGGACCAAAATACAAGCACTCTCCAGCAACTGGCTCATCGGCGACACAACCCTAGTCGTCAACACCGGACTCGTACCAGGTTTTCCCCCACTCGAAACAAGCATCACGCAAACAAACGGAACCAACACCCAAACACTCCCCCTCACCACACGATTCTCAATCGTCACCGCTCACCCCAACGATCCATCCTTCTTCTACACCGGACCCATGATCGACTCAACCTACGCCACCGGCATCTATCGATACCATCTCCAAACAGACAGCATCAGTGCACTCTTCGGAGGCGAAACCCCAGCCGTCAACCCAGCAGACACTAACGAACTCGTCTACCGAAGAGACGGCATACGCCTCTACTCCTTCCAAGACTCCACAGAAACGTTACTCATAAACGACTCCTTCGCACGATTCCCCGTCTGGAGCAGCGACGGCACCAGCCTCATCTACGAAACCGCTCCAGCTCAACTCATGCACTACGACATCCCTAGCCACACGGCTAGCCTGATTACTTGCAACGGTCTAGGACCAGTCACCATCCATCCCACTCAAGACCTCATCGTCTACACCGGACCAGACTCAAACGGCCAAACTCGCCTCTGGCTCACCAACTTCGACGGCTCTCTCAAACGACAGGTAACCCAATAGCCTCAAGCACAAAGCCAACACCTAAACGGAAACACCAGCACACCAATGATCTACGTTACTCGCAGAAGTACTGAGAGGTACCACGATGCGGACAAACAGCACATTGACTGCGCTCGTACTAACGACCTGCCTCTTTGCCATGGCACTCGCACTAGCAACGCCAGCACTCGCACAAACGACGGCAGATAGCACGATCTTCGTCTTAAGAGACACTGAACGACGAATCACGCCAAACGGCCTTACCAAGCTCGACATCGACACTACACATCTCCCACCCGATCTCTACCACCTTCTTGACAGCCTCGCCGCAGACTCCCTCGTCAAAATCTTCCCAGACTTCACTCCGGCAGACACCATAGAGATTCAAGGACTAGGTGATACCATCATCCTCAACGACCTATCCATCATCTATCAGCTCTATTTCGCCAACGCAGTAGATTGGCAAGACCTACAAGCACTCTATCACGACTGCGATTCAATGGCTGTTCTTCGCCGAACGGGACCACTTGTCCTCACAACGATCACCACCAATGATCCCCTCCTCGATAGCCAATTCTACCTAGTCCCAAGCGCATCCACCATCTCAGCTGACATCACCGACGCTTGGCTCAAGATCCGGGGGAAAAGAGGCCAACGCATAGCCGTCATCGACGACGCCTTTGAAACAGACCACGAAGACTTCACCACAGGAATACTTAGCACCTTCTACGACGGCATCACCTACGGCGACGAGCCATGGGACCGCGACCTTGAGAATCCAAGCCTCGGTCACGGCACACAGATGTCAGGAATCATACGAGCAAATCAGAACAACGCACGCGGCATCGCCGGCATCAACTGGTTCGCCCGCCTCTTCGCCGCAAACCTGAACCAATTTGGAGCAAACGGCGACAAATTGCCACAAGACCAAGCTTCCAACGCCATCGCCGTCTGCTCAGACCAAAACAACTTCCTCACCAATCTCAGTGCAGTGTGGGAAGACGTTGGCTCAATGGCCGCACCCACCGGAAACATGTGGCTACGCAGCCAACAGCTCGTAGCCTCGAGAGGTAACAAAGGAACCAACGAACCACGATATCCTGCCGGACTCAAGTCCTGCTACTCAGTTGGTGCCCTCGACCTCACCGGCACCAGACTGAGCAACGCCTCCTTTGGCGACAACATGGACATCGTAGCACTTGGAGAAAACGTCTGGACTCTCGGCCGACTCGACACTTACTTCGGAACACCCGGCACTTCTCCAGCAACAGCAATCGTCACCGGCATCCTCTCACTCGTCTCCGCAGCAGACCCGACCTTGAGCACAGACGAACTCACCGACGTCCTCCGGTTCACAGCAACAGACGTCGGACCCGTCGGATACGACGACGAATTCGGGTGGGGCTCTGTCAATGCCAACGACGCCGTAGCCTACGTACGCTCACATGACTTCCATCGCATGGAGATGTCGTCAACCATCGCCAGCCTCGCCGATCCCATGCATGATCGCGACTTCACTATTCTCGAAGTACCAGGTCCACTGCTCGGCACCAAAAAAGTCATACAGTGGAAAACAACCGTCACGTTCAACTATGCACATCTCAACCTCTCACAGACACCCGATATCTCCATTAGGCTGAGAGAAACCAGAGGCTGGTCTGACGAAGATCCTAACGATCAGTTTCCGTTCGCACGCATCGTCAGCTCATCTGCGACGTCCTGCGATGTCGAAACCTTCAGCTATCAAGTACTCGAACCGCCAGACTTCCTCACCACCCAAGGCTACTATCCGTGCCCCACCGCAAGCTGCGGAACCGTGGACGTAACCGTAGCCATCACCGTCATAGCACCGCACACACCAAAGACGATACAAGTTCCCATCGACTGCACCACCGTCTCTGAAGCAATCCAAGAGGCGAAGGACCACGACACGATTTCCATCGCTCCAAACATCTACACTGGAGCGCCAACTCGAACTAGGGGCATCGGAATTACTGGTATGACTGGTGCTCAGAACCGCTTGTCAGGTCATTATCGTTTGTCAGGGTTGCCAAGATTTGGAATGATGGATCCAAAGGACTTCAACTCTAGTCTCTCCAGGGCACTTGCTTACGCAGAACATGTCGAAATGCTTTACAATAGCGAACCACGACTAACAACAAATGTATTGGCAGAGATCGGAATGGGGCCAGGTTCCGGAGGCATTGGTTATTCAGGCGCATCTTTCGCATCGGGAAACAATAGCGTCTACCGAGCGTTTCTCACTTGGTTCAATGCCAACAGAGGTAGATAGGACTGAATCTATGCTTAAACGCATGAACTTGGATAGTTTACGCTATTCTTTGAGAGCAATGACGGAATCAGCTACTATGTTCGAATCACATGTACTGGTAAGGTTCTTGCTACTGGCGTCAATCTATATTGTCATTGCTTTGGCACAATTGGCCTGTGCATCAGATACCCAAGGTCGATTTAGTGGTATTGCGGCGAACGAGTTCATACTCACACCATTTCATATGACACCAGATCTAAGTGTCTTCGAAGAGTGGGATGCTTCCGGACAGAGGTTCGTAACTAGATGGCAGATTCGAAAGCCTGACAATAGTATGTTAAGTAAAAGAGGAGCCATCTTAGCAGAGATCAGTGCATTCGATGTAAGTGAAGCAGGTGTCAATCAACTCTTGATAGTTCACGAAGCAGTGGATGATACTATTCCAATCATCCTCGCCACTTTCGATACGATTCACTCGCAATTGAAGCTTGACACTATCTTCAAGTTCCCAACAGACTCAGTTTTGGACGACGGAAAGCGCAGACCGGGGCCGATAGTAAACGGACTTCAAACAGTGCGATCAAATCCTCAAGGCAAGCCTGCAAAGATTCGATACTTCGCCGATTCGAAAGTTTTGGTATCATCTCTGAAGTTCGATCGAGGATCCATCACGCACGTTGAACGTAGCGAAATATGGGGGCAGATCTACGTCTCTATCGTAGACTCACAATCGACACTTCAAACAGTGGATTCATTCTCTCATCGTTCCATGTTCTATGCTAATCGCGACTTCAGCGAGCTCTTCTGGATAGAGATAGATGATCCGGTTTTTAGTAATCAATCCAATAGGGAATTTTTCGTACTAAATCTTGATCTGTTGACATGGCAGCGATTTGCTAATCCTTCATCCCGGAAATCGCGATTCATGGCACTTGGTGAGAACCTACCGATCCTATTCTTCGAGGGTTTCGAGTCTTCAACGATCCTTGCTGCACTTCATCGCAATGGAACCAAGACTCAACTTCGAACCTGGGAACCCGGTATATTTATCAGTTACGCTTACCTCACACCGATTGGAGATTCTCTGGTTATGGAGTTCGGTTCTTCCGAATTGACCGCCGTATTGCGTGAGAGTATTGACGTTTCTGACCTAGCTGCTCCAAAGAGCAGAAAGCAAGAATGAAATCCACATTTCTAGCAAACCGTCCCATTGTCATACTAAATGCAGCAACGACTAGTGAGATGTCACTGCTATATCTACCGATAGATTAGCTTCGAAAGCACACAGCTAGTTTCCAAGTACAGCGTAGCCTTTTCGTATTGCGGCCAGTCTCCCAATCCGGTAGTTGGTCTTTCAGTTTCTCATTGAGTAACACAATCACCAGATTTCTAAAACTCCCTTGCTACCGCGCTGAATCAGCCTGGTATCCTGAACGAGCTTTTCCATTAAGACCTCAACAGAATCCAATACCGAATGATGAATTACCGTCACCCAAGCTCTTAGGTCCTGATGAATCAGCATGTGATATTCTTCAGTTTCAAGATAGAGAGACTTGAACGTATTCATCCCTGAACTCCAATGTCTGTGACTCATTCACACTGGATTTCGGGGGAATGGATCGACGCTGACCGATGCAAGTCCAAGCAAGACAGATGGTTACGGGAGACGCTGCAGTCGACCGGCTTGGAAGGCTGTGACTCTAGCCAACTGAGTTACTCCCGCTTACTGCTTGTCGGAGAAAAATCTGTGACTCGGCTTTTTGAAACCCCGACAACTACGGCTTCAAGAGAAAACGATAGCTGCCGCCAGGTCAAGGCCGATTCTGAGTAAGCGATTTGTGCCATGTTCCTTTACAGTGGCTCGTCACCAACCTTACTTACCCACTCTCTGGTCCACTCAACGGCTTCGAGTTCCTGATCGCAGATGTTACTGCCAAGAAAGATCATGCCTTCAATTCTTCCCGCTCGCAGCCACTCAAGACCACGCTCGCACTGATACTCCATCTGTTCAACCGTCAGCGGTTTGTTGGCACCGTAGTCGTACATATAGCAGCCAAGGAGTATCGGTTTGGGCGCAACGAGGTTCTCGAGCTCCTCGAAGTTCTTTTCAAGGTGAATCAGATCGCGCCCAAACCAGGTCCACAGTGCGACCTTATCAACCTGGTCGATATGAGGCATAATCCGTTGCGATATCTGATTCTCGTACACACCACAGACAATTGGGACTCGCTTACCGTTGATTACGGTTTGGGACCGAAGTTCCGCCAATTCTTCAGGCGTCAGCGAGGCGGCAACCGGCGCCGTTGAAGTGTCAATCGTAAGCTCCTCGGCATTTGACCACTCAGTAATAAACAAGAATTCCGGCTTGTGAAACTTGCTCTGGTAGGTTGACGATGCCTCAGCTTCCCATTCCTCAGATGTCGTAATCTGTCTACCTTCAAACCAGAAGCGCACTTCCTTCAATCCACAGCTCTTAGCCTTATCAGTATCGTAGGTGCTCCTGATTTCGATCGTCACCTCCTCGACGCTGTTTCCGGGAAGGTCAATCGACACCAGCGCACCACCGACATTAGGCATTACCCCTTCGGCTACCTGCATTCGATTGCCGCCTGAGTTTGCGAAGATAACGAACTCCTTGGTGCGATAATCCTCGGTTGGCCAATCGCTTTGAACCAGCTCAATTCTGTCGCACAAAGTCGGTTGTGGTGGCGTGAAGGTAAGCGTGACGGGAAAGGTGACAAGATTGTCAGCAACCCAGTGCGGGTCCATTTCATGCGAACGCAGTTTGCCCCACTTAATGAAATCATCCAGTATAAACCCACTAATGTTCGGAAACTCCTCGGCAAGCTCCAGCACATGTGCCCGCGTTTCAGGTGAGGTTCTTCCCGCCATTCCTGTCAGTGACCATACTACTTCTTTCATCGGGCGAAACGATATGGCGTATTTCCGGAAATCCTCTAGCGGGGGTAACTCTTCCGTGTATTGGATGAAGTACAGATTCGGTACACCGAGATAAAGCGCTCCCTCTACCGGCGTCGTTCGTGACTTCACATGCGTATGAGGAGCCAAGTAGTAATTGTCATGCGAGCCAGCCGGATGCGTCCACACATGAAGCCTGTCTCGCACCCGAGCTGTTTCTGAGTCAGCTTGCCCGGCCACAACGTTTTCGCAATACGCGGCCTCGATCGAGAGCACAAAAAGCAGCAGTAGCAAACAGAAGCTTCTTCTACCTGAGAAGGCTTTGTGTCGAGATATCATTTGGCTGTTCCCCTCCATTGAAGACGCGCACCATCGCGTCTGCGAACTCTGAAGTGCATGCGATTTGATTTCATAACGTAATGCGTATTCCTACGACAGAATAGAAGATTCGTTTCTTGTCATCAAGCTTGTCTGAGCTGGTTGGTAACCGATCAGGATCGGCGCTAGGTGTGCCCAATAACCTCCATTGGTACTGGTAACAAACGAGACAGATGAGTCCACAACGTGGATGATCGGCACTCCCTCCTCCAGCTCGGCCGAATCCAGTCAACAACTCAAAAAAACGCACCATTGAGTCGCAGGGCGTCACCTCGATTCGTCGTGGCTGTAGATATCTCAAACTACTGCTCAGACAGAAGGGGACTCCGATGCGCTATATCCTACCCACAACCTTAGCCGTCATTGCTTTGGCAACCGCAGGTTGGTCCGAGCCTGACAACTCCACCCCCAAGCACCATGTGGTAAAGGTCCAGGCGGTGCGAATCAATGTCATCGACATGAATCAGGCCCTCGGCTTCTACACCGGACTACTGGAGTTCGACATCTCTTCACGCAGCGACTACCCCCGAACCGTAACCCTGCAGAACGAGGGAGCCGACATCATCCTCGTCGCTTGCGATTCACAGACGGACTGGGAGTACGACCTCGGATCTCGCTTCAATCTCAATCTGTACGTGGAAAATCTGCCGAGCTATATTGAGCGATATCGACAGGCTGGCGTACGCTTTCTCGATGACACCCTGCGCACCGCCGGTGTGGGACGCTACACACGCTTTCTTGATCCGTCAGGGAATCAACTTCACCTCATGGAACTCAACTACGATCACCCGCCGGTCTCCAGGCCGACAGTGTACAATCTTGGCCTCCGGGTAACCGATATGGCCACGGCACGCCGCTTCTATGAGGAGCTCTTCGGCTTTGAAGTGCTTTCCGAGGCATACTACCCACCGGTCATTCCGTATAAGCTGCGCGGGATTCAGCTGATTCTCCACGAAGGGGGCGTGATTCGCACGACGCCCGACTATCCGAGCGGGACGCAGACGATCCTTGCACTGGCAACAGACAACATTGCAGCGATCGCCGACTCACTGACCCGTGCTGGCCACACGGTACAGGCGTGTCAGACGACAGAGTCTGATGGTGCTCCATGTCTCGTCGTTCGCGACCCGGATGGCAACGTCGTCGAAGTGCGTGAGTATCGTCCGACCAGTCCGTGATCAACCTGCTCGCCACGGGTCTCCTGACAGTGGTGTAACTCCGCAACAGGGATTACATTCCAATCGAGAGTCAGCACAGCCCGACCTGTTACCGACGAGGGAGATCATGGGAGACGAATTCGCTAACGTCTACAACGACGAAACGCGCGCGAAGTCGTACGCAAAACTCGACTTCCCCGGAACCTATTACCTGGCCTTTCGTGATCTTCCCGAAATCGTTAACAAACATGTGACCGGGTCGCGTGCTCTTGATTTCGGCTGCGGCACCGGCCGTTCGTCTCGATTCTGCCAAAGACTCGGTTTCAACGTCACCGGCATCGACATTTCACCGCAAATGCTCGACCAGGCCAGGGAACTCGATCCACATGGTGACTACCGGCTGGTTGACGATGGCAATCTCGAGTCACTGGCGGACGAACGTTTCGATCTCGTGCTCGCGGCGTTTACGTTCGACAACATCGATACGCCGACCAAAAAGATCACGCTGTTTCAATCGATTCGGAACTTGCTCACCCCCAATGGCCGAATGATCAACCTTGTGTCATCTCCCGACATTTACATCAACGAGTGGTCATCGTTCTCCACGAAAGATTTTCCGAAAAATGCGTCGGCCAAGGACGGAGACAGGGTGCAGATCGTCATGCTCGATGTCGACGATCGCCGTCCGGTGGAAGACATTCTCTGGGGGGATGACGCGTATGCGAGGACATTCGCTTCGGCTGAGCTGATTGCTGAAGAGGTGTATCGCCCGTTGGGGAGATCGACTGATCCCTGTCAATGGGTCAGCGAAATGAGAATCGCCCCCTGGGTCATTTATGTCTTGAGAGCCAAGCCAGAGTAGCACACTGTTTGGCATCGCGTGGTGCGGAGTACACACTCGCCACCCAGTGGTGAGTCCGGTAACAAGGGCCGTGGCATCATCCACTCGATCGTTCGCGTCCTGAACCAAGCCTGGCGGAGCGAGCGAGCAATCAATCGCTCAATCAATGTCGGCAAAATGCCGATAACCTGTAAAGGGAAGTTGCTCCGCAACACGTTGGGGGTGTTCCGCATGAGAGAGGCGGGATTCTCGCTCATAGAGCTTGTCGTCATCATTGCTATCCTCGGGTTCGTTGCCGTGGTTGCCATGCCGGTGTACAAGGATATCCACATCGAAGCCAGGATTGCTTCGGTGAAGGCATCCCTGGGTGGCTTTCGGGAAGGGATCTCCTCGTGGCAAATGAAGCGGGCACTAGGTGACGAATCCACCATCTGGCCCCCCTTAGACACCCTGGCGACGATTGGCCGGGTGCTTCTACACGACATTCCTGATAATCCGTTCCAAGCCGAAAACCGCGCTCCGGATTCGATTGTCCTGGGAGTTACCAAAGGGGTCGTGGTTGGCACACGAGGCGGCTGGGCCTACAATCCGTCAACGGGTGAAATCTGGGCGAATACGAGTTCGACGGTTTCGGGAAGCGGCTGCTCCGGGTCGCAAACGATCAACGAGAACGAATTCTAGAGTGAAGCGGGTGCTGCTCTCGCCAGTTTAACCTGCTCTTTGAAACAACGTTAATACCAGCTCGCTTGCTGGGGGAGTTACCATCTTAACGGGTGGGGCACCCGGCTGCCGCACGGTCAAAGAAACAGAAAGCCGCCCGGCGTTAAGCCTCGCCGGGCGGCTGTCAATTTCGTGCACCCACCTCCGGGCGGCAGATTAGCCAAACTCACGACCGTTAGCTCAAGCCGGGTAACCTCGCAACACCCGCAGGTAACTTTCTACCGTTGCTCCCTTCCGGGCCTGGCGGGGTTCAAAAGGTCTGCGTCGCACAAGACCCAACTATCAACACCACGTTTCGCTCGCCTAAACTACCCTCCCAACCCTCGGGTGGGACTTCAACCCCGGTAAAGCGGATTCCGGGTTACAGGGCACCGCTAGCTCCCCGTCTAGCACTCACTTTGTGAGTCTTGTTCGTTAACGTGTCGGTCGACGACCGTCTCTAGGACAGCTATCCAGCTAACGCCACCGACCACCTGGGACAGGTGAGGTCTCTCCTGAGTTAGTCGAAGGGACACCTGCTGCCACGCCAACCTCGCGCGCCTGCGTGTAAACATGAAAGGCCCTCTCGGGCCTGAAAATGGTGGAGCTGAGGGGGATCGAACCCCTGACCTCTACATTGCGAACGTAGCGCTCTCCCAGCTGAGCTACAGCCCCATAACGGCTTACCTCACGGCGCGGGGGGTGAGTATAACCGCGCCCCGATTCCGCCGTCAAGGGGGAATGACGCAGGATCGCGGGGATCCCAGCCATCTACAGCTGTACGCCGATACGGAACAGCCCGGTCGGGCCAAACGATGCATCGCGACCCGCCGAACTTCCCGACGGTGCGGCGATCACAACTACCTCCAGGACCCACTGATAACGCGCCCGACGTTCGGCGGGAGTCAACAGCAACTCGACACCCCCCTTCAGCAGGAAGAGATCGATCGGCTCAAACGTGCCGGGCAGCCGAGCAACGTTGCCGTAACCGACCGCTGCGACCGGTCGCCACTCGAGCCGCGCGCTGGGGTTGTTCAAACGGAACTTCACCCCGGCAAAGCCGGCCACAAACCAGCGCGCCCGACCATAAACATCGAAATTGCCAACATCGGCATCGATCGCAACGAACATCCGTGACCCCAGCGCCAGGTCGAACCAGACTCCGCCGTAGGCACCGGAGCGCGTCGTGACCGTCGTTGTATCCTGAAGCTTGAACGTACCCGCGGCCAACACGCCGGCGCGAATCCCCACCTTGCTCTTCCCCGGAGTCGCCGACATCAGGTTCCGAGCGTCAACCGACGGCGCGGCGACGATCATCGCGAGAACAATCATGACAAGCAGAGGGCGGTGCAGAGATGAGTCCTTTCGAGACAACTATCTGGCAGGTCGCTAGTTAAGACGGGTACGCCGGTTCGTTTGTGCAGCCAAGCAAAATATGATTTCGCGGCCACGAGCGCGTCACCTATACTCCTCGACATGACGTACCAGGTGCTGGCGATCAAATACCGTCCGCGATCATTCGACGATGTCGTCGCGCAGGACCATATCACCACGACCCTGCGCTCCATGTTGGAACGCGATCGCATCGGCACCGGGTTCCTCTTCTGTGGCCCCCGCGGGACCGGCAAGACGACCTGCGCACGGATTCTCGCCATGGGGATCAACTGCACCAACGGTCCCAATCCGAACCCCGATCCGTCCGATCCGATCTGCGCCGAGATCATTGCCGGTTCCTCGCTCGACGTTCTGGAGATCGATGCGGCATCGAATACCGGTGTCGACGACATCCGGCAACTCCGCGAAAACGTCCGCTACCTGCCGACTAAGGGCCGCAAGAAAATCTATATCATCGATGAGGTGCATCGTCTATCGGCATCAGCGTTCGATGCCCTGCTCAAGACATTGGAAGAACCGCCGGCACATGTCGTGTTCATCTTTGCGACGACCGATCCACTGAAAGTGCCGGAGACGATTCTTTCGCGCACGCACCGATTCGATTTCCGGCGAGTTTCAATTGACGACCTCGCACGCCATCTGCGGACAATCACCGATCGAGAGAACGTGACGATTTCCGATGCCGCGCTTCGGTTGATAGCTCGCAAGGGTGATGGTTCGGTAAGGGACTCCATCTCACTGCTCGATCAGATTATTGGGTATGCCGGCGATGAGGTCACCGAGAACGACGTTATCACGTCGCTCGGCCTGGTCGATCGGGCACTTATCTTCGCGCTGGTTGATGCCGCCATTCAATCGGATCGTATTGCCGCCCTGCGGGCGATGCACTCGGTGACCGAGAGTGCGGTCGAGGGGAAAGACTTCCTGCTCGAACTCCTTGAGCATCTACGACTGCTCATGCTCCTGCATACCGACACGGACAACGACTTACTCGCTCTTTCAGAGTCGGAGCGTGCCGATTACCAGAAACAGCGCGACGGACTGCCGCTCGGTGACATTCTTCGCATGATTGACCTCGTGACACGAACGATCGGTGATATCAAGGCGGGGCTCGATGCCCGCCTGATGCTCGACCTGTTGGCCGTTCGGATGGCTGAGATGGATCGAACCGTCGATCTGGCAGCGGCCCTGGCCGAACTCTCCGGAGCAGGTGGAAAGGAGACCGGCCGGTCGGCAGCTTTTTTTCCCGGAGCGAAAGTAACGGAGAAGCCAAATCCGTAGGCGAACCGCCCCCCCAACCGACGCCGTCACACCCAACACCCGCTCGTCCTACGCTCCCCCAGGCACCATCTCCCCCGGTCAGCCAACCGTCCGTTACATGGCCCGAGACCCTCGAACAGCTACTCGAAACGTGGCCGACGACACTGGCGTTTCTGCGTGATCAAAACTCAATGCTGGCCGCACAGCTTGGCCTCGGTCGCCCGTCGGGAATCGACGGTCACCGACTTACGGTCACCTTCTTTGGTGAAGCCGTGGGGGCAGCCGCGATGCTCTCGGCACCGGACCATCGAGCGACCATTGCGCGGGTGCTGGCAGATCGGTATACTCCCGCGCCGGAGATCGAATTCGTTACGAGCGCCAATGAATCGGACCCACAGATCCAGCGCGGCCCGTCAGCCAACGAACTCCTGGCCAAATCGCCGCGCCTTCGCGACCTGGTGAAACGCGTCGATGGTGAAATTATAGGTATTCGCTCGGTGCGTGAGTAACGACTCTCGGCACAACACTCGGAAGGAGATTACTGATGGGCAAGGGTGGCCTTGGCAATATGATGAAACAGGTCCAGCAGATGCAGGCCAAGATGGCCGAAATGCAGGAGGAGCTGGCCAACATGGAAGTCGAGGGCTCAGCCGGCGGCGGGATGGTGAAAGTCGTTACCAATGGCAAACACGAGCTCGTTTCGATTACCATCGACCCGGAAGTTGTTGATCCCGAAGATGTCGATATGCTGCAGGATCTCATTGCGGCCGCCATCAATCAGGCTCGCGAGAAGGTCGCCGAAACACAGGCCGAGCAGATGTCCTCGCTGACCGGTGGCCTGAACCTGCCACCGGGACTTAACCTCCCCTTCTAGGATCGCTATGTTTGCTGCCGCGGGGGCTGTTGGCCAGCTCATCAACTGGCTGGCAAAACTGCCGGGAATCGGCCGCAAGTCGGCAACCCGCCTTGCGTTTCACATCCTCAAGATGCCCGCTGATGACGCCCGCGAGTTCGCTCGCTTGATCGGTGAGGTTAAAGACGCGGTTGGCTTCTGTTCAACCTGTTGCAACATCGCCGAAAGTGACCCGTGTGCCTTGTGTGCTGACCCACGCCGGGTCGACGACAAAATCTGCGTCGTCGAGGAACCAATGGACGTCGCCGCACTCGCCAAAGCCGAGTCATTTAATGGTCGCTTCCATGTGCTCAACGGCCGTCTATCACCCCTCGACGGCATCGGTCCGGATGATCTTAAGATAGCCGAACTGATGAAGCGAATGTCTGAAGATGTCAGCGAAGTGATCATCGCCACCAATCCCAATGTCGAGGGAGAGGCCACGGCCGCGTATCTTTCCCGACTGATTAAGCCACTCGGCATTGCTGTCACGCGAATCGCCCGTGGTCTACCGGTTGGTTCTGATTTGGAGTATGCCGACAGTCTGACGCTTTCCCGCGCCCTCGAAGGTCGTCAAGAGTTCTAGCATGTCGGTTGCCTCGGAAGCGAACCGACTGACCAAGATCTACCTCGGGGTGGTTGCCCTCGTGTGGATTACCGGACGGTACCTCGGCGATGAAATCTTCACGCATCCCTGGTCATTCGAACACTTCTCTTACGTAGCCCCCTGGTACAAAGTCGTATGGCCGCTGTTAGCCGGTCTTGCCGGATATACGATTGCCACGCAGGCGAAACATGCATCGCGCGCCCTTGAGGACCATCGGGGGCAGTTTGGTCTCGCCTCACTCTTCAGCCTACTGTTTCTCGCGTTCGGCTATGGTGGGCCGTTGTATGTTGGTGGTAACCTGTGGGTTGGTGAGCTTACGCAGTTTCGCTACCAGCCACTTGACTGGTACGAATTGTGGAGTCACGGTCTCGCCCGCCTGGTCTTCGACGCGGTCGGCCTGATCGGATGGATTGAAAGCAAGGCCGCGGTCGGCGCATGGCGTACTACCGGCGGCTTCGCAACAATTCTGGCCGTGATCGCGGCCGTTCGCATCGCCGTTCGTTGGCCTACCGTCGTTAAAGACCGGTTCGCCGTACTCTTACTGGTCCTCGGTCCGCCGACCGCACTACTGACGTTTTCGTTCATTGGCCCTGCCAGCTGGATACCGGCCTTCGGTCTGTGGTTTGTAACCTTTGCGATCGACTGCGAAAAGACACGCTCGCGTGTTCCTCCACTGCTGCTAACAGTGATCACCGGCTTGGCTCCCCTCGCCCATCCGGCTCTTCTGATCCTCATACCGGCCTGGTTCTACATCGTTGTGACGACCCGACTGCTGCCACGGTTGCCCAAGATAGTGCCACTCGTACTGTCCCTCGTTGGCCTTGGTCTCGGAACAGCCTACCTTTACAGCCAGCGAGCCACCGACTTCCGGCTCCAGGAGCTGATCCTGAGCACGGCGGGGACGGCACCGTTCAAAAGTTACGGCCTGTGGTCGAGTGAGCATCTCGGCGATATCCTGCAACTCGTCTGGCTCGTGGCTCCCCTGACGGCATTGATCATCTGGGAACTCGTGCGCCAGCTTCCTCGCGTGCTCGCGACACCGACTCTGGGCGCCGCCCTGATCGTCTGGCTGGGAGGAGCAACACTCGCCATCATCCTCAACCCGCGTCACTCCATCGTCCTCGACCTCCCTCTGCTCGGTGGGCTGCTCTTCGGCGGTTCTGTACTGCTGGCTGGACTGGTTCAGTCTGAGGAGGGTTCCGGAAAGCGCCGTCTGGCTACGCTGGCGGCGATTGGTGTCGTCGCTCTGCCGCTCGCCTGGATGCCAATTCTTCTCCCTCTGGACCGTGCCGAAGTTACGGCTTCGTCATATTTTGACACGCGGCCGCTGCACTGGCAGGACGGCGTCATTGCACTCCGCGATGCCTGGTTGGTCGAAGGCAACACCGAACAGTCTGCCGACTGGGACAATCGTCATATCATCCTATCTCCGGACGAACTCACTCTGCGCGGATCATTCGACTTGATGTTCGATGGTCAGTACGCCGCAGCCGTGGTGGAACTGCATCGACTCGTGGCTCGGCGACCGTTCTGGGAAGACGCCCGAGCTCAACTGGCCGTCGCTCTGATGAATCAACAGCGATGGTCCGAGGCTCGTCCGCATCTTGACACCTTGTTGATTCTCTCACCGCACCGTAAAGAGTTCCTGATGAATGACTACAGTTGGTCACTCGGTATCGGACGGCTTCTCGACGCTCGCGAAAAACTCAATCGGGCGATCGCTTTGCTGCCCGAGGATCTTGATCTGTCCGTCGATCTCATGAATTACTATGCCCTCGCCGGCCATGTCGACTCCGCGGCGGTATCGGCGGAGGAGATCATCCGAATCGATTCAAGCCGCACCCGGCCGTATGTTGTACTGGGACGAGTCGCGGAGCAGCGAGCCGATCGTGAGGCGGCGATACAGTGGTATCAGCGCTACCTGGGCATCGCCTCTAGAATGGATCCGGATTACGGGGACGTTATTCAGCGGCTGAGCGCGCTACGCGGATTGCCACCTCGGTAGCCTCGCCGGGAAGTACTTCGACTGAACTCTCTGCATCGATACTGGCGTCAGCCAGCCGGGCGAAACCATCGAGTGCAGCAACCTTATACGCCTCGGCCAGCGTGGGGTAATTGAAAACGGTATTCACGAAGTAGTCGAGACGACCGCCGAACGACATCACCGCCTGACCAATGTGTACGAGATCCGCGGCTCCCTCCCCAATAATGTGAACGCCAATGATACGGCGCGACCGACGATCGAAGATGATCTTCAGGAGTCCGTCGTGATCGTTGATAATCTGACCGCGGGCAAGTTCGCAATAGCGAGCGATCCCGATCTCGTAGTCAGCACCGTCGGCCGACAACGATTCTTCTGTCTCGCCAATGATCGACACCTCAGGGATCGTATAGATACCAAACGGCAGTAGCGTGTTGAGACAGGTGAGGTCATCATTCTCGAAGGCATGGATAACGGCCAGGCGCCCCTGATCCATTGACACTGACGCCAGCGACGGAAACCCGATGACATCACCAACCGCAAAGATGCTTGGCACATCGGTACGGTAGAACTGGTCGACCTTGATCAAGCCACGCTGGTCGGGGATGATACCGACCGACTCAAGTCCGAGATTTTCAGTATTACCGAAGCGACCGGCGGAATACAAAAGACGCTCGGAAACAATACGTCGACCACTCGGCATACGCGAAACGACCTGATTGTCAACGACCTCGATCGAATCCGGATTCTCACCGAGCACAAGCGTAACGCCATACTTGCGCATGAGGTAGGTAAGCGTTTCGGAAATCTCACGATCAAGGAAACCAAGCAACTGCTTACGCATGTCAATGATGGTTACTTTGACACCAAGATTCGAAAAAATCGATGCGTATTCACACCCAATAACGCCGCCGCCAACAATCGTTAGTGACCGCGGGATCGTATCGAGATCGAGAATCGACTCAACGTCATAGACGTAATGACCATCGAACGGCACGTGCTCCGGTCGCCGGGAGCGGGTCCCCGTGGCAATGACGATCACCTCGGCGCTGATGATCCGATTGGAATCGTCACCATCGGAAACCATGACCGTATGCGGGTCGGTGATGACTCCGGTACCATGGATCACTTCGATGTTGTGTCGGGCCATATTTTGCTGGATAACATCCAGTTCCTGGCGAATGACCTGGCCCTTGCGATACATCAATTCTTTGATCGTCAGACTCGGTCGGAAACCGCCCATCATGCCATAGACAGAACGTTTCCGAAGTCCGGCGATATAGAGAACGGTTTCGCGGAGTGTCTTGGAGGGAATCGTGCCGGTGTGGAGACAGGCCCCACCTTGCGCCTGGCGACGCTCGATAATGCAGGCTCGTTTACGAAGCTTGCTCGCTTCGATGGCGGCCTTTTCTCCGGCAGGACCGGAGCCGATGACAACTAAGTCAAAGTCAAACGCTGGCATCTCAGGTGGGCGTCGGTTGTCGGGACCTACCGACAACGCTCCCGGTCTGGCATCCGGTCAGAATGGCGCCCCTTTCCCTCTATGTACAACTATCGTGCGTTTTTAGCCAAGCCTTTATCACTAGTTTGTATCTGTTTTCGAACGATTTCCGTCCTCCTCGCCCCGCTCCATCCGTTCGACCAGAGTGAGAAGTCGACTTGAGGCTTCCCGGGACCGTTCGACATAGCTACCAAGCCGTCGCAACGACCCCTCGATCTTATTCTGAAGGGAATCGTGAGTACTAACGACCTCGCGAATCTCTCGGAGACTGTCCAGCAGCCGCCGGGACTCGTCAGCCAAATCAGATGCGAAAACCGCCGTCTGCCGATTTACTGCCATCAGCGAAGCGAGGAAGCCGTAGAAGTGCCCCGGTGAACTTGGGACGACCTGTCGCTCCAGAGCAGCGGTCAGCAGGCTGCCGGAGTCATCACGAACGAACGCGGCAAACACCGCCTCCGCCGGGATGTACATGACCGCGAACGGCGTTGTCTGCTCATGTGGGCGCAAATACTTCGTAGCGATATCATCGACATGTTTGCGAAACGCCCGCTGGAACTCCTTCTCCGCCGTCTCGCGATCGGCCCCCTCGGTCTCCTCCCGTCGCCGAAACGCCTCGAGTGGGAATTTGGCATCAACCGGCAAGAGTTGCTCACCGATTCGGACCACTGCGTCCACGGTTTTACCGTCGCGAAACGTGTGCTGGATCTGATAGCCACTCGGCGGTAGAACCTGTTCGAGCAACTGTTCCAACCAGAGTTCCCCCAACTGGCCACGGAGCTTAGGAGGTCGCAGGAGATCGGACAGGCCGGACAATTGATCGGAGAGCGTTTCAAGCCGTGCGGCACGTTCTCCCAGTTCCCCCAGCCGGCGCTCAAGCGTGCCAAAGAGCGTGAGCTTATCCTGCACGACCCGCTGTCCCGCAGTGATCTGCTGAGCCATCCCCTGTTGAGCCGTGTCGAGCGACTGCCGCAACGAGAGAAACGAGTCGGCCTGACCGCTCAGCAATTCACCTTTCAGAGCCTGGAGTTCGCTTACCAACCGCTCTGCGGTACGCTCGTTCCGCGCGCGCCGAGCGAGGAGAACGATGATGACCAGAATAAGCAGTCCGGCCAGGACAGCGAGGATAAGTAGCGCCGGATCCACGCGGTCGATCGCTACTGGTTGAGACTGGAGAATTCGGTGCCCGATGGCGCCGCATCACCAATCAGTGAGCGGCGGAACGAGACCCGGGCAATGCCGGCATCGGCATCGAAGTAGTCATCCGACGGAGAGAGCCCCCAGACGTACTTGGCAACGAGCTGATGAGTCACCAGGTCGTAAAGCCCCGCTTCGTTCTGATCGACTCGCACGGCGAAGCGATGCCCCGGGTTGGTGAATCCCGGGCCGAACAGATCTTCGAACAGCAACCCGGGCACCCCCTCAAGTTCGGACTGGGTAGCAAAGAAGAAGGTGCGGTTTCGTCCGCTGGTTGCCGCTAGGTCGACTTCGATACTGAGCCAATCGCGATCGAGATACACCGTCCACCCGTCGCTATTGTCCACGACCTTGTTACGCGACGTCTCCAAACCCGGAACAGTCGCGGCGCGCTGATCGACATACCGGTCGAGCCAATCGTCAAAGTCCTCAATGACGTCATCCCACGTCAGGTGCCGAGTCGCAGCCATGATGTTTCCATGGGTCTCGTCAAGGGTCCGGCCGAAGAGTACATCAAAGGATGCAGACTCGGTTCGGTAGAGCTCCCAGAAACGGTCCTCACCGGCCTGCTCAAGGAGATAGTCACAGAACAGGCCTGCCACCGGATAGACCAGATCAGGCGACCCGTATGCCTGAAATCGAGCCATGGTCAGGGTTGAGTCGAGATCCAGAAAGCCTTGCTGATACAGGTTGATACCGAGATCAGCGAGCGTACTTGGCGATTTTCCCCAGCGCCCGCCGTAGCGAACGGCGATGCCCTCTCGGAGAAACGGATTCGAGTAGAACGGTAGTTCGCCCAGCTTGATATTCACCAGCAGATGTACGACTTCGTGCTGATGAGGGAAGTAGGCGGAGATGATATCGTTCGATGCAAGATCGAGCATCCCCTTAGTCGTCTGCCCCGTGATCCGCGTGACGGTCGAATCATCATCGCAATAGAAGTGCTCGATCTTACGCGTCCGCAGAAGCTCAATCACGTCTGTCGACAGCCCGAGTGAATCAGCCAGGGCACGGACCTGTTCGTCGGCGGCAGCCAGTAAGACATCGGTCAGGTAGTCGACCCGATCGGGGTGAACACGCAGACGATAGAATTCCGACTCACGAACCGGCCAATCGCGAGCCACGACATCCTGGGGATAGGTGAAGTAGAAGTGGTCGCTCAGTTTTTCCACGTAGAAGCGGCGATCGACTCGCCGCCCACTGACGATGTTCCAGAAGTCGACCGAGAAGAGTTTGCCGGTGTCCACGATCTGAAATTGTCGCGACGCTGGCATCAGATGGTTTCGAAATTCGTCAAATGACCGAATGATTGGATTGGTGCAGTCAACTTTGAGTGGCAGAATACCGGTATACGTAATCGGGAATCGCGCGGAGCGTTCCTGAGCGGTTGGCCCCCAGAGGTACGATGCCGATTCGTAGTTGCCGGACTGCAGCAGATCGAAGTAGTAGGCGAGGAGCCGTCGAGCTTCGAGACCATCGATCCCCTCGTGGTCCGTTTCCGGAACCGGCGGCTGAGCCGAGACGGCGGCCGCGGGAATCGCCAACAAGAATACCAGCAGAAGTCGAACTGTCAGATCACGCATATGCCGATCATACACGTGACCTCTCCGAAAGTCCACTCTCGAAGCGGCTACGGAGCGACCTAGAAGAGGAACCCAACCGAAAAGCGATGCGCCGAGGTGAGTCGACCC
Source organism: Candidatus Zixiibacteriota bacterium (assembly GCA_028289585.1). Lineage (GTDB taxonomy): Bacteria > Zixibacteria > MSB-5A5 > GN15 > FEB-12 > JANQPI01. The sequence continues at coordinate 594,450 of JANQPI010000026.1, read as the reverse complement.
AGATCGGACCAGGCGTAGTCTACGGCCAATCGTGTATCCCCAGCGACCGTCGTCTGAACACCACCACCCAGCGTCAGATTCTCTTCGTCGTAGTTGAGCTTGTAACCACCGCGAAGGAAGAACTGCTCCTGGAACGTGACTTCGAGCCCGAACGACCCTTGCTGAATGTTGTCGTTGGGATGCTTGAGATCCGCGGTCATCGTGGCAATGGCATCGTTGCTCAATAGGAAGTCATAGGCCACACCGACTCGGAAAGTCAATGGCAGCGAATATGGTGTCGTCTTCAATGACGCGTCGAGATCAGCATTGGCGTCGTTCTCATCGAGCGGATCGTACGTCACGTCGAGACCCGGTCCGGAAAATGAGAGCTGCGACCCCATGTTGGTGATCGACATGCCGAGTCGTAGCGACCGAAAACCGGTCTCCAGCATCGTTCCGAAGTCGAAGGCCCAACCGGAGGCTCGATCGAGGTGAATTTCCTCACCCACGTATTTCACGGTGGCGCCGAAGGCGAACTTGTCGGTCAACTGGCGAGCGAATGAGACACCGACAGCATAGGAGGCCGCGCTGTAGAATCGCCCGGTACCGTCCTGTTGCTCAAACGTCGTTATCTCCTGATCACCAACCGACATCACAGCGGCGGAAAGACCAAATGTACCGAGATCCTCAAGCGTACGAGCGACCGCTACGTAGTTAAGGCTGACATCAAGCACCCAGTTCACATTGGTGAAACTCGCTTCGGCGTGCTCCACGCGAGCCAAACCGGCCGGATTCCAGTACATCGAGTAGACATCGTTAACATGCGCCACGGCGGCATCACCCAGCGCCAGATAACGGGAGCCGACTCCGATCTTGAGAAACTGAGCGCCAACAGCACCCACTTTCGCTTCCTGACTCAATCCCAGTGTCGGCAGCAGGAGCAGACCAGCTACCAAAGCAATACGTCGCATCTCACTACTCCTACTTTATCACCGCGAACCGACCAAGCTGTTCGCCGTAGGGAGATTCCACATGGTACAGGTAGAGTCCGGAGGCAACCTGCCGGCCGGTCCGGGACAGCAGATCCCAGCGTACGACACCGTCGCCATCCGTATTGCGCAGTTCGATCACCAGATCTCCGGCCAGCGTGTAGATGCGGATCGTACACTCATCCGGTACCCGCTGGAATTCGAGAACCGCTCGATCAGACGTCTCAACCAACGCCGAGTAGCGCGCGACGTACGGATTCGGCACCACGCGTACCTCATCCAGATTCTGCCGTGCCTGATCAGCATCGACTCCGTCAGCACGGAACACGAAACGGTCATCGGGCGAGTTCATCGATGCGCCTTCGATCGTGAAGACATCGCCGACGGCGGGATTGAACTGGGGACCAAACGAGAAGAACCAACCATAGAAGAACGGGAACGCATCCTGCGTGAGATTGCGGTTCTCGTCGTAGGGGATGTTGACGATCGAAATCACGTCCATGAGTCCCCAGGCCGGAGCGAAATTCCAGACGCCGTCGAACTCGAGGTCGTAGACCGCAGCCGATACGCGCTGATTCGTCGTCGTATTCCAGACCTCAAACGGCAGGGTGTAGAGCGGCTCGGGACCGACGAAGCCCTCGAGAACCGACGCCGCAACGGTTGTGTCACCCGTATACCGGAGTTCGTAATCATGACGATACTGAGCATCGCCAAACGTGTTGATCGGGTTGGCCGTTAGCTCAGCGATGGTCGGTTGAAAGAACTGGCCGATGACCAGGTTTTCACCGTTGCCACCAATCGTCGTCTGCTCGGCACGCGTCGGCAAGCGATCGGCCGAACGGACGACGACCCGCAGGCCGTTGACCAATGGATATTCGCCAGGATCAGACGTATAGTCTGTCTGATTAGCCAGGACCGTATCACCACTTGTCGTATTGACCAGATGCCATTCGGTCGGGCGGTCGGCGAAGTCTTCAAACGTCACGGCATAGCGAGCGTCGGAAACCACCGAATCCCGATCAAAGACGATCGGCGTGACACTGCCCTCTGAGCGATCCCGAAAACCGTCGTACTCATGCACTACCGTTCCGGCAGCCTGAAAGAAACCGACCGGATCGGTCCGCGGCGTCACTTTGACAATATTCGACTGTTCACCGGCGATACCGAAGCCGTTCTGAAGGACATCGACACCGTTGTCGGCCGCGCCCGTATCGTAGGCCACGAGCGCGTACCAGTACTCAACACCGTTGTAGAGTCCGGAATCAACAAAGCTATGTGCAATCGGCGCGCCGGGAACCGCGGTCTGGAATTCGGCGACCCGGTCGTACTCGATCTCAAGGCAGGAATTCTCCGAGGTGCGGTCTTCCTCACCCCAGGTACGTCCCTGATCATCGGAGCGGTAAAGCTTGTAACCGGCAAAGTCCATATCTCCGGAAAGGGGATCAACCGATGTCTCAGCCGTATCATTCCAGAAGAGGTAAACTCGTTCATCACCCGGAGTGGCGGTCAACGTCGGCGTGATTGGTGGCCGCGGACCGACGTAGAAGTTGTCGTACAGCGTTTGGGCCAAATCGCCGTTCGTCCGCAAGTCGGTTTCGGTATCTCCGGCAATGATTGCAAAGACGACACGGATTGTGGAATCGTTAGCGATATCGATACCCGATGTCGTCTGCATGTAGATCTGGTCTGTCGGCGGCAAGAGCGGATCGTAGCCGACCTGTGACATGAATACGAACCGACTCGGATCGTCGCGCGGGATGAGCGCCCAATCCTCGTTGCGAAGACCAGTCATCCCGATGTCATTCGGCGTTTCAAGGTACTTTGTACCCATCAGCTTCGGCACGACTCCCCAACCGGGATCGCGATCAAGGTCATAGTTCCAGGCGAGGTTAGCAGCGGAATCGTAGCCAACCTGGTCGTTCAAACGACCATTCTCACCGGTACCGTCCTGTCCCCCGAGATCGAGATCGACATAGAGGCCAAACGAGAAGTTAGTGTAGTCGACACCGGACTTATTGGTGATGTCGAGCAGCACAAACGTGATGTCCTCGTTGTAGCAGAAATTCCATTGCAGGACGGTCTGTGTCAGTTCCAAACCAAGCAACGAGCTGCCGAGAGCTGCATCATTGAATCGATAATGCGACTGCTGGACCGCGAGCGGACCACCTGGAACGAACGTTGAATCGTTGGGCAGATAGTTGGGCTGATAGATCCAGTTATTGGAATCAGCATCCCAGATACGCCAACCAAACGCCGGGTTACTGAATCCGGATCCGACCGTATCACTTGTGCTGTAATCAAAGTAGCGGGTCGTGTCAGTCGACAGCAGAATCGTATTGGAGGCGCTTCCGGAGACGAGCGACGGCAGCCCCTGGAAATCATCGTACGTGTCAGCAACAAGCGTGTCGCCACCGGGCGTTACGCCACCGAACCAGTAGACGATTTCGGCGATGTAGTTACGGCCCGAATTTCGGGGATATTCACCCGACGGAAGCCCGGCAAAGTCGTAGCCACCTATCAGTCCGTAATTGTTGATAGTCGTTACGATGTTGCCACCATTGTGCGTGATCTGATCGATCGTTGACGGCAGTGGTGTAAACTGTGGCCCGTTGGCGGGCGGATTCGTGGCGTCACGATGCCGCGGCGGTCGATAGTCAGGATCGATAGCCAGGGCCGACGCTGCCCAAATAAGACAACTGAGGCCACATCCGATCAGTAGAGCGGTTCGGCGCTGCATGCAGGCCTCCTAGAAACTCAACTGCAGACCGGAGCGAACGGTCCGCGGCGCGCTAAAGTTCAATGGGTCGTGGTCGTAGAGGCGATCGAGTTCTTCCGCCTCCTGCTGATTTGCCGAAATGCCGACCGTGATATTGCTCAGATCGTCATCCGGAAGTCCCGACCGGGAATAGACATTGATCACGTTGCGACGATTGAAGACGTTGTCGACCTCAAGGAACCAGGTCAGCTTCGTGTTCGCGGCAACGAAGAAATCCTTATTGAAGCGCATATCCAGCGAGTAGACAGCCGGAAGACGACCCTCATTACGTTCGCCGAGGCGCTGACCGCTCTGGTCAGTCTTCGTGTACGGTAAACCCGAGCCGATCGCGCCAACAGCGGTCAGCCCCCAGCCACCCGGCACCTTGACGCCGAAGAGTTTGGTCGACCAGTCTTGCGGGACGCGATAGTCGAGGATCAGGTTCACTGTATGGCGCTGATCGAAGTCGAGATTGTACTCGGTCACCGGAAGGACCGAATCAGGCGACGATGTCAGGCCGTTGTAATACGGATCTAACGGATCTGAACCCGATCCTTTAGCCTGCATGAACGTGTACGCCAGTTGGCCAGTCAGGTGCCCATTGCTCGGTAGCAACTCAAGGCCGAGATCGAAGCCGGTGATCGAACCGTAGTCGTTGTTCACGAACCGCGTGACCGGTGTCGTTCCGCTGTTGTAGGCCCACGTCGAAGTGACGAGATCAGCTACGTCTTTATAGAATGCCGTAACGTCGAGTCGGAGGTTGTCCCCGATCAACTGATCAAGACCGATCTCATACGACGTCGTCTTCTCCGGCTTCAAATTCGGATTGCCGAGGAGCGGCAGTCCGGAATTCGTCTCCCCTTCGAGATTGAAGTAGAGATAGAAGTACTCTGGCATCTGGTAATAGACACCGTAGTTGAAGTGCATCGCGGAGCTTTCGCCAATCGGGAAGGAAACGCCCAGTCGCGGAGCCCAACTTGTCTTGGCCTCGGACTCGACGATGTCCTCACTGAGATCGGCGGCCCTGAACTCGACGTCGGTATGGCGATAGTCATAGCGAAGCCCGAGATTGATGACAAACTCCTTGTACTCCAGCTTATCCTGGATGTACGCGGAGGCATAGGTCGGATTGGTTTCGTACGTTTCGGCATACGGTCGAACGTTGTAGAACTGACGGAAGTCCCGCGTGACGTCGTAGAGACGTACATCAAATCCCGCCTTGATCTGATTGTTCTTATTCGCCTGCCAGGTGATCGAGCCGTAAACACCGTTGTAGGTCGTCTCACGGTAGCCGTACGTGGGGTCGTACCGGTCACCACCAAGGAATCCAACTACTTCGCTGAGATTGCTCGGATCGCGACCATTGAGATAGTTGTTCTCTTGGATCGTTCCGTTGTAGTTCCCCGCCGAATCCTCCGAATAGCCCGGCCATTCCGACCAGTGCAGATCGAATAGATTCTGCGGTGCTGTTTTCGTCCAGGTGTTAAAGCGGTTCACAGCTAACGAAACAATGGCAGCGTCTGACATATAGTAATGCCCGGTCAGACCAATCAGGTGAGCCTTGCGTTCAAACGACGGAAGGCCATCAAGATTGAAGTTGAACGACGCACCGTTGCCGTCACGGTGATAGTAGAGATCGCCATTCGCCTGATCGATTGAGACGTGTCCGAGAATCTTCAAACGACTCGTCGGCTGCATTGCCAGCTTGGCAGTACCGGTGTAATTCAATGACCAGTTGTGCGGCAGGTGGTTGTTGGCACGAAGATACTGACCCGCGGTAAAGAACGTATACCGCTTCGGATCCATCCCGGGAATCGGTCCGGACAGATCAAAGGCTGCCGAGCGACCACCGAGTCGCTTCAATCCACCCCAGTCGGCTCGATTGACGTCGTACTGATGGGTGGCCGACTCGTAGGTGGTAAACGATCCGGTGTATCGGTCCGTACCCTGACGCGTAATCGCCGAAACGATGCCGGATTGGGCATCTCCGTACTCGGCTCCGAAGCCACCCGACGTCAGCGAGAGCTCTTCGAGGGCAGCCGGAATAATGCGGATACCAGCATCGGAGATGAACGGATCCTGAATCGAGAAGCCGTCATAGAGATAATTCAGCTGTCCGGAACGTCCACCACGGACGTGGATATTGCGATCGCGTCCTTCAACGACACCCGGATAATTGCTGAGAACCCGGTCAACCGTAATAATGTTGGGAAGCGTCTGCAGACGCTCCGAGGTAAACGTAACGCGGGTAGCCGTAAGGTCAGGCTGGATCAACGGCCGTTCCGCGGTAACGATCGACGGTTCAGAGATATTGACGGCGACCTGGAGGAGTTCAAAGTCCAATGGCGTCGTGAGATCGACCAGAACTCGAACGTTCTTCTTTATAAGCGTGTCGAACCCGACGTGGCTGACAACAACCGTATAGGCACCGACGGGTACATTAAGGAAGAAGTACTCACCATCGATGTCGGTCTTCGTTTTGAGATTCGTCCCGGAGATAGACACCGTTGCGCCAACCAGCGGATCGCCGGTTACCTGATCTTCAACCAATCCCGAGATTTTTCCCGACACCGCGGCAATCGCGGAATCGATCCCGCTACCGAGTACCAGAACGGTAAGCAGCAGGACGATCGTCGTGCGGATTGTCCGTCTCATCATATTCACAGCTTTCCCTCTGGGCCGTCGAAGGCACCCCGTCGAATCCGGGAGCCTCGCGACTCTTCGCGTTAGTCGATGGTATCGGAACCTGCCGAAAAATCTTGATCCGAGAACCGAGAGCTCGATCTGAAGAAAACCGTCAGAACGCCCGATAGAGAAAGCATGGTCGTGGTCGCAACACGACCCGACATAAGCAGTGGGTATTGGGTGCCGGTGAAGAGATTCCGAGTGTCATCGCTAGTCTCTGCGCTGCGGTTGGTCAGCCGCGGCGGTGCTGTGGCCATTCTCCTTGGCAGTTTGGCGACTGCCGGACTGGCGGAAAGCACGGTCACCGTCCTCACAACCGATTCCCTGAAATCGACCAAGCGAGTGATTTCCGGGCTCCGTCGAACGGTGGAAAATACCTATCCGGATGCTACCATCGACGTCGTTACGCTGGCCAGCGCGGTGATGACTCCGGAAGAGGTCGAAGCCGTGGCAGCCACCAACCCACATTTACTGGTTACTATCGGAACCGACGCCACCACGTGCGCCCGCAAATATTTCCCGGACACGCCCACGGTCTTTGCCTCGGTGCTCTATCCTCAGCTCTCCGGTTTCGTGAAAACGTCGGGGAACAGCAGTGGAGGACTGACCGGCGCGTCCCTTGACATTCCAGCGGCATTGCAGTTTCGGTACTTTCTGACTGTCTACCCGAATCTCGACACGATTGGCCTGCTGTACACCGACAACACTGCGCCACTTGTCCGTGAAGCACGCAAGGTAGCGACCGACTCGGGCCTAACACTCATCGCTGTCCACGTCGCCACGGAACGAGATCTCCCACATGCCGTTGATTCACTGACCAAACACTGCAGCGGTATCTGGTCACTTGCTGATCCCCTGCTCTTTCAGCGTCGCGCTACGCAGTTCATTCTCACGACCTCTCTCAAGCGACAAGTTCCGGTCATGGGATTCAATCGTCATATGGTTGAATCCGGAGCGCTGTTCGCTCTCGATTTCGATTACAAGGCGATCGGGCGGCAAACCGGACGGATCGTCAATGAGATCCTCAGCGGTCGACCGCCGCAATCGATACCAGTGACACGACCAGACATCGTCTGGTTCCATTACAACTCGAGCACCGATCAACATCTTGGCAAGCCGGTCCCCGATTCATTGAAAGCGGTTGCGAAGGAGGTCTATCGATGACTTTCCTTCGGACCTTTAAGCTGTCGCTTCGCGTTAAATTCGTTGTCGCGATCGCAATTATGCTCGTCATCGGCATGGCGATGATCTCGTCGTACCTTATTGATCACCAGGCCCGAGGCTTTGAACGAGAGCTGGAGGCCAAAGGAACCACGATCGCCAAAATGATTGCGCTCAACGCCGAGTCGGGAGTCATGTTTGGCGCCAGTTTCCAACTCGAAGAAGTCCTCGCATCGCTAGAGAACTTCGAGGCGATTCAGTACGCAGTCGTTCGGGATACCGCCGACCTTATTCTTGCCGAGTTCGGAGAACGGCATGGGCCGATGGAGCCGATGGAACGCCGTCAGGAATCGCCGGAGAATGCCTCTACCTGCCAGTGGGTAACCGACGCCAACCGGAACGAGCTGATCTGCTTCTTCGCTGACGTTACGACCGTGACCGAGGCATTGGGGAGAGAACAGTTAGGCATGACCGGATCTGCTGAGGATCATAAACAAATTCGAACGATCGGGACGGTCGAACTCGGCCTCCACACCACTGCCTATACCGAGGCGTTGAGCGCAGCAAAACGCGCCGCAACGTTCTTGACGATCATCATCCTGATCTTTGCCATCGCCATGGTCACAGTCATTGTCAGTGCCATAACCCGACCGGTCACGCATTTGGTAGGGATCACCTCGAAAGTTGCTCAGGGTGATCTGAGTCAACAGGTGGAGATCAATCAGCGCGACGAATTCGGCCAGCTGGCCGACAGTTTCAATCGGATGATCGACTCGCTGCGCCAGTCTCGGGAAGAGATTGAAGATTACAATCGAACGCTGGAAGAAAAAATCGTCGATCGAACCCGCCAGCTTGAAGAAGCTCAGCAGCAACTCATTCAGTCGGAGAAGATGGGTGCCATTGGTCAGTTGGCCGCCGGAGTCGCCCACGAACTCAACAATCCACTCGGCGGCATTCTCGGATTTGCCCAGTTCGCGCTTGAGAAGCTGCGCAAGTTGACTCCGGACAAAGTCACGGCCAAGGACATCGACGGCTACATCCGCTACGTCGGCGACATCGAGGTTCAGGCCCGCCGATGTAAGGCGATTGTGCAGAACCTGCTGCGATTCTCGCGATCAAGCAACGCATCGGAATTCCATGAGGTCGAGATTAATGCCGCGATTGAGCAGACCCTGCAGTTTGTAGCGCACCAAGCTCAGCTTAATCAGATCACGATCGAGACCGATCTGGCCCCCAACCTGCCGCCCCTCCAGGGCAACACGAGTGCCCTGCAACAGGTTTTCACCAATCTCCTGATCAACGCCATGCACGCCTCCGACTCGGGAGCCACGCTGACCGTGATCTCGCGGTTTAGTCCGGCTGTTGGCGAGTTTGGCGGCGCTGTCGAACTCCTCTTTATCGATAACGGCAAGGGGATCCCCAAGGAGCACCTCGGGAAGATCTTCGAGCCGTTTTTCACGACGAAGGAGCTCGGCAAGGGAACGGGTCTCGGCCTCTCGGTATCCTATGGCATTATCAAGGATCACGGCGGCGAGATTACGGTCTCGTCGGTGGTCGGGACCGGGACGACGTTTACTATCGTCCTCCCGGTTCAGAACCGGAGCCACCTGACCGATACTTTCAGAGAACCGGCTGCCAGCCCGCAGCGGTAATCAGGAAGGACCACTCGTGGCGGACACGACTACACCATCGGTGTTAATCGTCGACGATGAGGAGATCATCCGTGATTTCCTTGCCCAGGTACTCGAAGAGTACGATCTCGCGATGGCCGAGGATGGCGACATCGCGATCGATCTGCTGAAAGGTCGGGCCTTCGATCTCATTATCACCGACCTTCGGATGCCTCGCGTTTCCGGCGAGCAGGTTGTCAAATTCGCGAAAGAAACACACCCCGACGCCAAGGTGATCGTAATCTCCGGTTACAGTTCACTCTTCACCGTAAGTCAATCGGCCGCTTTTGGCGCCAGCACTTTTCTGTCAAAACCGTTCTCTATCAAGCAACTGCTTGATGCTGTCGAATCCGCAATTGGGGGAGCTAACTGACATGGCTCGCGTACTGGTGATCGATGATTCACCGATCATGAGAGAGTTTATCGAGGCAACCTTGCTGGACCTCGGACATGACGTCGTTGCTGTTTCTACTGGTGAAGATGGCATTGCATACCTGCGTGACGAATCATTCGACCTCTGTATTTGCGATATGCACCTTCCTAGGATGTCCGGCTATGATGTCCTTACGGCCATGAGTCCCGAGGACACGCTCGACAAATGGCTCTTTACCGATTCGATGCCGGATCACAATGCCGAAAAGATCCGCTCTCAAGGCAATTACGCGTACCTGCGGAAGCCGTTTGAGCTGGAGCAACTTCGCAGCGAACTGCACCGGCTGCTCATACCGACTACTTCGGACATCAAGTAAACGGAGTTCTCATGGCCCGCATGGTCGTCGTCGATGATGAAATGATTGTCCTTCGCCTCGTCGAGGAAGCACTCACCGACGAAGGGCATGAAGTTGTTCCGTTTGAGGACCCAACTCTGGCGCTCGACGCTGTCATCGACAACCCACCCGACTTGCTGATAACGGACATCCGGATGCCTGGGATGTCGGGAATGGAACTCGCTGAGAAAGCCCATGCCCATCATCCCGACCTCCCTGTCATCTTCATGACCGGCTACGCCAACATCACCTCAGCCAAAGACGCGATCAAGCAGCGCGCTGCCGACTATATCATGAAGCCGTTCGAGCTGACGGAGATGCGTCAGGCCGTGGCCAATGCGTTAGAAGCCCAGGAAGCCGCAGAAGAGCGCAGCGACGAAGCCCAATACAACCGCCTTTCCGGCTTAGCCCAGATGCTCTTTGCATCAGGCGACTGGAACTCAATCGTTCCATCGACGATCCGCTTCGCCATGCTCCACCAGAATGCCTGCTGCGGAGCTGCCCTGCTTGCCAGCGAGGAGGCGGGGACGATTGTTGCGATCGATGACGACGCTCATACCGATACGCCCGTCGATGCAGCATCTCTTCAACGAGTGCTGGACAGCCTCGACGTTGCCCGTCTCTATGATCCGCAGGTGATCGCCACGATGGGCAATGACGCTATTTGGCAAAAACTGACGGCTGCCGATGCCATCCCCTGGCCGGATAGTATCGCGAATCAAGGTGCTCTTGTTGTCGTTCCCGTTGCTTCGACCCATCGCTACCACGGCATCATCCTTCTTGGGTTCTCCACCACAACCGATGAGCTTAAAAAGGCCGACCGTGCGTTCCTGGCAATCATCGGCCGCCAGCTCGCGATCAACCTCGACAACCTTCGGTTGCTGCAGGAGACTCAGCACGCCTACTCGCGTTTGAACGAGCTACAGGACGAAACAATCGAGCTTGAAAAAATGGCAACCAAAGGCGAGATGTCCGCGGAGATCGGTCACGAACTGAATAACTTTCTTGGCGTTGTTTCCGGCAATGTGTCCCTCCTCGAACTCTATGTGAAGAAGGGTAAGCCGGATGCCTTAGCCAAGCCGATGGATGCCATTCAGCGCACGATTGAGAAAATGACCTCGTTCACCAGTGGCCTCATGGACATGTCCAAACTTGCGGGTCAGAAAAAGTGCATCGAAGCGAACCGGTTACTGACTGATGTCATCGAGTTTCTCAAACCGCAGAAACGATACCGGCAGGTCGAACTTAATTTCTCCCCCGCTTCCGATGAGATCTGGTTTGATGCGGACACGACGCAGATTCAGCAGGTCCTCTACAATCTTTTTAACAACGCCGCTGATGCCATGGTCGACAGCACAACCCGTGTTATTGACGCATCGCTTTCCGCGAACGATGACCCCGAACGCTTCGTTCTCACGCTAAAAGATACCGGCCGCGGCTTTACCGAAGCGGAAGCGATGAAGGCGTTCAATACGAAGTTTACGACCAAAGAGCACGGCCACGGCTACGGACTCGTTGTCTGTGGTCGAATCATTGCTCAGCACGGTGGCACGGTCGAGATCGACTCCGCTCCCGATAAGGGAACGACGATGACGATTACGTTCCCGCGGTCAACGCAAGCGATCCCCGAAGCAGTTGTCGAATCAGTCTAACGGTGTTATTCGCGAGTCGAGAGCACCGCGACAGCAACCGCGTTTTGCCTCTCGTGCGCAATCGACACCAGAATATCAAATCGCCGTAGCGGCTCCTGCATTGCTGGCGGCAGTAGCAACCGCGGTTTCCCTGATTCCTCGTTGATGATCTCAATCTGGCGAATGGCCGGTCGACACTCAAGATGACCGGTAAGAACTTTGATCACTGCTTCCTTGGCCGCAAATCGACCGGCGAGGAACAGCGATTGATCGCGGCGGCGCATGAATTGCTCACGCTCATCAGGCGACAGGACGCGATCAAGGAGTCGCTCTCCATAGCGATCGTGTAAACGTTGCATGCGCTCGATAGCGCATATATCGAGTCCTACCGCTCTAATCATGATTGCAGCAGTGTTTTTCCCGCCAGCCGAGGGAGCAAGCGATATTTTCACGGATCGCTGTGTAAAAGGTGTTGTTGCAGAGAGTGAGGCGGGTATCTTGACACTATGAATGGTACAGATAGTGGAGAGAGTTCAGCGATTGAAATCCTCTTACAATTAACTGATGAAGGTCGTCTCTTTAGCGCTGCGCCAACGCCGTGACCCTTCGGGATAGCGACGGCAATACGCGCGAAGCGGCTTGAAACCCTTTACCGTACGGTATTGGGAGCGATTTCAATCAACAGCGCTCTCTCCCTGGCATTGAACGCCTCACGACTCGTGAGGCGTTTTGCTTTTACTTTGCTGGGCGGGAAAGATCTGGCGTGCCGGGCGGCAACAGAGACAGGCGCAGCGTTTCGCGAAGTACTGATTCGTAGCTCGTGGTAAGATCAACCGGATAGATCAACACGAGGTAGAGCACATCGCCGGGGGAGACGAGGTATAATCGGTCGCGCTCGATTTCGTACACGCCCGTCTCTTTGCGTCGTTCCTTTCCTGGAACATCAGCGAAGACCGTAACCAGATCCGACAGATCATCGACAATCGGACCGAAGAGAGCCCGGAGCGCTCCGGTCATCTGGGCTGCCTCCAACGGCGAACCGTCGAGCGACAAGGGGAAAACCGACTGCGCACCCGCAACTGCACGGAGCGCCTCGTCGATTGGCTTGCGCGATACCCTCGTCGGCGGCATTGTATCCTCGGTTGCCACCTTGACCGCCTTTGCTGTCAAGACCGCTTCCATTTCCTCACTCGACGCAATCGGTAAGGGACCTGTCGATAACGGTGCCGGGTCAGGTCGATCCACCGTCAGCTCACTGGGCAACACATTGACCGGCTGCTGCTTAAGCATCTCGATGACGGCGAGATGTTGCTGTTTGATTCGATCCGCGGCCTCGTTCTGCGCTTCGATCGAATCCACGACCTTATCGAGTTGACGGTCGATCTTGTGGATTACCTGACCGTTCTCGAGAATCGTTGTGGTGATCCTCGGGCTCGGTCGGTGGGCATACTCCGTCTGGAGCTGCAAGGCGGTCGGACCTCGCTTGACCAGGGACGTTCGTCCGGCGGGGATGTACTTCATCGATGCCATAGTTCTGGCCGTCTTCGAGAGACGGGGGTTCTCTATCGGTTATCGGCTGGTCGAGGCTGGAAAATGAGGCAGGGGCGCGAACAGGGCCAGTTTCAACAATCGATGCACTCAATCGGATTCGTCTCGGCCTCGGGCTCCGGGACAGCCAACACCTGATCGGGCCGAGAGTTGTCGCGATAGACCGTAACGCCCTTGCACCCAAGCTCATAAGCAAGCCGAAACGTCTCATCAACGTCGGCAACCGTAGCCGTTTCGGGAAGATTAATCGTCTTGGAAACCGCCGCATCGACTGACTGCTGCCAAACGGCCTGCATCCGGACATGGTCTGCCGGAGCAATGTCCGCAGCCGTCCCGAACAGCTCACGCAGCTCGCTCGGCAGGTGGGTCATGTCGCGAACGGTTCGGCGCCCTGCCAGTTCAACAGCGATCGAATCGGGGTCGATACCAACAGCCGAAAGTGCCGTTCGGAATCGGCCAACGGTTTCCCTCAATCGCGTGCCATCCATAACATGACGTTCATAGGCCAACGCATAGTACGGTTCGATTCCGTGAGAACAGTCAGCCAAAATCGAAATTGTCCCGGTCGGAGCTACCGTGGTAACGGTGGCGTTCCGCATTGGCTGGTCGGATCGTCCCCACGTTGAAAAGTGCCAATTCGGAAACGTCCCCCGCTCCTCAGCCAAATGCCGCGATGCTGCCTCGCTTTCGGTCCGAATAAACGCGGCCAGAGACTGCCCCAGGTCCTGGGCTTGCAATGAGTCGTAGGGCAAACCGAGGTCAACAAGACAGTCTGCCCAGCCCATGACACCCAGACCGATACGCCTATTCAGCTTCGTTTGCGCCTCAATTTCAGGAAGCGGGTAACGGTTAACGTCGATGACATTATCCAGAAAGCGAACCGCCAGGTGGATATCCGACCTCAGCAGATCGTAATCAATTACTCCCTCCGTCGAGTACATCCCCAGATTGAGCGAGCCGAGATTGCAGCTGTCGTAAGCGGGCAGCGGCTGTTCGCCGCAGGGATTAGTCGCTTCGATGACTTCATGCGGATACGTCGGATTCGCCTCGTTCATGCGGTCGAGAAAGATCACGCCCGGCTCACCGGTCGACCACGCCTCGCGGACGATCAGGGAGAAGAGGTCAGAGGCGTTCACTTCGACAACGGAACCGGATTGCCGATACGGAGAGAGATCTCTCGGGTTACGAAGCGGTAACGTACCGCCGCTAGCCAGCGCCGCCATGAATTCGTCCGTAAGCCCGACCGAAATATTGAAATTCGTCACCGCTTGATTCTCGGACTTAGCTTGAATAAACGTGACAATATCAGGGTGGTCGACCCGAAGGATCCCCATGTTGGCACCCCGACGTGTTCCTCCCTGCTTCACAGCCTCAGTAGCGGCATTGAACACACTCATGAACGAGATCGGTCCGGAGGCAACACCATGGGTCGAACGAACCCGTGATCCGGCGGGCCGCAGACGTGAAAACGAAAAACCCGTCCCTCCCCCGGACTGATGAATGAGTGCAGCCTGCTTCACGGTTTCAAATATCTCTTCAAGCGAATCGTCGATCGGCAGCACGAAACAGGCGGACAATTGACCGAGGGGGCGCCCGGCATTCATGAGTGTGGGTGAATTCGGAAGCCAGCGAAGCGAGGCCATCAGTTCGTAGAAGCGCTCCGCCCACCGGGCTCGGACGACCTCGTTGGCACCATAGATCTCCTCGCCAGACGCAACTGCCGCGGCGACGCGCTCAAAGAGCTCCCGGGGTGATTCGCAGACCTCACCCTGAGCATCGCGAGCAAGGTATCGACGCGCCAACACCGCGTGGGCATTAGAGGAAAGTTTCGGTTCGGTCATTACTTCCTAAACAGTCTGGCTCAGCCTGTTGTTTATCATCCCATAATAGTCGGCAACGCGGTACAAACCTATCACATCGGGCATTCGGTTTGGCTTGCCCGCGTTCCCGGCTCGACATACCGTTACGAGGTCGAGGAGGTAATGGGATGAACAAGCCGCTACTCGGTCTATCGATTATCTACGCTATCGTTGCGGTCGCCTCGTACTTTCGGTACGACGCCATCGCACCGTTGATCATTATGGGCGGAGTCGCTGTGGTGACGGTCGTTATCGCCTGGCTGATGAACAATCCACCTAAGGCCTGGCCGCTCGGGATCGTCTGGACTGGGCTGCTGACGATTCTGTTCGCCTACCAGCTCGTCGGACGCATGCCGGGTCATTCCGATGCTCAGCGTGATGATGCGTGGATCGTCTACCTCGCCTGCGCGGTTGCCGCGCTTGTCGTCATGCTGATCGTCTGGATGAAACGGCCCCGTGTCGAGACTCGATCGATCGCCTAATTCGTAGCAAGGATGCTAACCGCATGAATATTCCCGTACTTGTTCTCGGTGGTTACATGATTCTTATGGGAATCGTGGGCTACATCAACTCCGGCTCGGCAACGTCATTCATCATGAGTGGCATCGGTCTGATTGCCGCTCTGCTCGGTTACCTGGCCGGCAAAGGTCCCGCTGTCTGGTGGATTATGACCGTCTGGGTCGGTGTGATTGTCGCCATGATCGGTAAGATGGGGTACGATCGCATCATCGTCGATCCCAAGCCGATACTGACACAATTTATCTTCGGGTCAACGGCCCTGCTCGCCGTCGTCGTACTGATCTACCTGCTCGTCAATCGCTTCCGGGGCTAACGAGCCGGCAGAAAATCCGGGTCCGAGTTCGCCAGGCGCTCTAACCAACCGACTCCCTCGGATCCGAAGTAGCCGTCGGGTGAGTCGAACGCCGGGTCGCTGAGTGCGTATTCCAGGGTCACGAACTCGTAGTTGAAGTCGACGAGAGCGGCCAACAGGTCGTTGAGATAGATTGCATTCAATCGATTCGCCCGCAGGAGCAAAACCTGCGGAATTGAACGCCCAAAGAGCTGCTTCGACTGCAAGTGAGCCGCATCAAGCTCATCAAAGATATGATTAAGATATTCCTGCATGAGCTGCTCGGCGTCGGACGAATCCGGCTGACGGCCTAGTTTGTTAAGCGTGAAGTTGTACAGGTAGTCATCGGGAATGACTGTCGCATGCGCAATTTGGGTGTTACGTGACTCCAGAAACAGTTGTGCCTGCTTGCGTGACTCCGGATCGACTCCGTAATGCAGGTACGGGAAGCGAAACCAGCGATCGTCCTGCCCAAAGCCGGTCAGCATTGGCTCTATTGCCTCTGCCCCCTGACGAATCTCCCGCAGGAAATTGGCGATATCGATCGTGTGGTAATCCTGATTGTTGAACGTCATCGACCCGAGCGTGTGGCCGGCATTGAGCCAATCGCCGAGGAGATCGAAATCCGCTTCTATCGCCCGCCCAACCACGAAGCCCGACGCGGTGACCTCCCAACGACCGAGAGCATCAAGCAGCAGCCAGCTGACCGCGCGCCGGTCAACGTCGTGAAACGACTCCGCGACCGGCAACTGATCGAAGGTGATGGCGATCTGTTTGGTGGTTGTATCCGCATCATCGGTTGCGAGAACCGAAGTCGCCAGCAGGAGTAGCCAGCCGAATAGCCAATGTCGAGTGCGTGAGCGCCACATGCGGAGCCTCCTATGCGCCGGGGCAGGTTTCTGTCTATCTCTAGAAAGATCGGCTCATCGGGCGAGGGACTTTAGCCGGCCGTGTGAAGACGCACACCCGCCGGTGATTACGGAAGCTGGTGAAAATTCAGAAAGTTCGTCGGGACGCGACTACCAAAGGGGGCACCTCCGGTCACCGTCACCATATCCCCTGCCTGCCCCATGCCGTGCTCAATCACCTTCTCCTCAACCAGCCGAAGCATCGCCGTGAATGTCTTCGGCTGACGGATCCGCAGGGCGTAGACCGAACGAAACAGCGCCAGCTGACCGGCGACCTCAGCGTTCGGCGTCAGAGCGAGAATCAGCTGGGGTGGAAAGAGATTGGCAATCATCTCGGCCGTGAACCCGGAGTTCGTATAGCAGCAGATAGCGGTCGTTGGACAAGCAACATTGGTTTGGGTAACCGCCGAGGCGATGCCAAATGCGGTCTCCGACGTCTGGAAGAATGTCCCCAAGTCCAATTCGGGGGGCGTCGCTACCTCCTCGGTTGCCCGGATTATCTCCGCCATCATCCGAACTGTCGGTTCGGGATACTTACCGGTCGCTGTCTCTGCCGACAACATCACCGCATCGGCCATATCGAATACCGCGGAGGCAACGTCGTTCACCTCGGCACGCGTCGGTCGCGGCGAAAACCGCATCGACTCCAGCATCTGTGTCGCCACGATGACCGGTTTCTGGCGCTGCGTGGCAGCCGAGATGATCCGTTTCTGCAGCCGCGGTAGTTCGGCCGGAGGTAACTCAACCCCCAGATCACCGCGGGCAACCATCACACCATCGACGGCTTCGAGAATCTCGTCGAGCGCATCGATCGCCTCCCGTTTCTCGAGCTTCGCAATCAGCTTCTGATGTCCACCGAGCGCGGTTACCGCAAAACGGACTGTGTGGACGTCCTCCACTGACCGGACAAACGAGATAGCGATATAGTCAGCGCCACACCGCACCGCCGTTTCGATATCGATACGATCCTTGTCAGTGACGGTGGGCACCGGCAGTTCCGAATCCGGAAGGTTGATTCCCTTGGCAGGGAGCAACAAACCGCTGTTGAGAGCACGAACGGTGACCTGTTCTTTCCCGGCCGTGACAACCTCGAACATCAATGCGCCGTCATCAATGAAGACCCGGTGACGCTTGCGCACCGCGCGTATCACTGCCTCGTGATTGACGGCGATGATGCGGCGGGTGAGGTCGGTTTCATCAGCCGTCAAGGTCAGGGTTTCACCGGCCGTGATTGACAGTTCCCCTGCGAAACGATCAAGACGCAACTTCGGGCCGGATAGATCGAAAAGGATCCCCACCGGAAACGGGTTCGGCCGGGTCGCCGATCGAATGAGCCGGGCCGCCTTCTCGAAATCGGCAGTGGTCCCGTGGGAACAGTTGATCCGAAAGGCGTTAACGCCGGCGGCCACCAGCTCCGTTACCTTTTGCCGGGAGGCGACGGCGGGGCCGTAGGTGGCGAGGATTTTGGTCCGCTTCATGTCGCGGAGTAACGGCGATTGGAGGCCGAAACACAACCCAAGAACTCTCCTGGATCAGGGCTGGCCTGAGCGCACCGCCCGCACCTGCCCCGACTAACTTATTGTCTCGTAAGATTTTAAGAATCGCTTGTGACGTCTGTCACAGAAGTCACTGGCATTTTGCGACGTTTCGTGTATAATGGTTGTCTGTCTGAAACGATGTCTCACACTAATTTGCCCTGAGGGAGGGACTTGGTGAGCAAAAAGGTCATTATTGCTGTCAACAACATGATCTTCACGTCCAAAATCATGTCGGTTTTGGAACGTATGGAAGCCGAGGGGATTAAGGCTATTCGCGCCGAGGATATCTTTGAAAAGGCGCAGGAGCTCCAGCCCAATCTGATCATTATCGATCTCAATCTCAACGGGATCGAGGCGCCTCAATTGATCAACAAGCTCCGTTCGTACACCGCCACCCAGCGCATTCCGATCGTCTGCTACTCGCCTCAGATCATGAAAGATCAGATGAAAGCGGCCCAGCTCGCCGGGGCTACCGAAGTCCTGCCGAACTCGAAGATGACCAATCGCATGAATGCGATTCTCGGCAAATACGTCCAGAACTAACGCCTGCCTGTCTCACGGGGTTTGAGTCTACTCGGCCCCATTTCGTTTTAGCAGCCGAGGCAGAACAAACTTTTACCAGCAATCAAACTCCTCTAGTCACCCGGCCAGCCAGGAACGCATCAGCCGACACTTAGGTAGCCGAGCGTTTGCGTAACTTCTTTCGCGGATCCGTTCTTGCCGCTTGACTGAGCAGTCCAAATCGATTCTTATTGCAAACTGCTTGCAATAAAACAGGCCCTTGTGACCAACGGTGTTCTTATCTGAAGAGCCAGATGGGTAAGAACAGGTCGGGCTCTGAAGGAGATGAATAAAGATATGTCTTCAGAAACAATGCGGAATCGACTGCCCGTAACCGTCCTGTCCGGATTCCTTGGGGCGGGCAAGACGACTCTCTTGAATCACGTTCTCGCCAATCGCGAAGGTTTACGCGTGGCCGTGATCGTGAACGACATGAGTGAGATCAATATCGACGGTGCTGTTGTTCGCAAAGGTGACGCTGCCCTCAGCCGGGTCGACGAAAAGCTTGTGGAAATGAGCAACGGGTGTATCTGCTGTACGCTTCGTGAGGATCTTCTCATCGAGGTGCGCAATCTCGCCCTGGAAGGTCGATTCGATTATCTGCTCGTTGAGTCGACCGGCATAAGCGAGCCGCTACCGGTTGCCGAAACGTTCGAGTTCGAAGACGAAAACGGCAATTCCCTGGGTGAGTTTGCCAAACTCGATACGATGGTCACCGTCGTCGACGCCGCAAACTTCCTGAACGATTACAACTCGATCGACGAACTGAAAGACCGCAAACTAGCCCTGGGTGATGACGACGAACGCTCTGTCGTACATTTGCTCAATGATCAAATCGAGTTCGCCGATGTGATCCTTATCAACAAGTGTGATCTGGTCGATGACCAGACGCGCGGAACGGTCCGCGGAATCATTTCGAAACTGAACCCGAACGCCAAACTGATCGAAACCTCGAACGCCAGTGTACCGCTGACTGAGGTGATCAACACGGGGCGCTTCGACCTGGAGGAAGCGCGCACAACTCCGGATTGGTTGAAGGAGGCGCGAATCGGCGAGCACATACCTGAAACCGAGGAGTACGGTATCAGTTCGTTCGTGTATGAAGCTCGGCGGCCGTTTCACCCCGAGCGGCTGATGGAGTTCTTTCGCACTGGATTTAGAGGAGTGATCCGCTCGAAGGGATACTTCTGGGTCGCAACGCAGATGGAACTCGTCTGCTACTGGTCTCAGGCGGGCCGGTTCATCAACTATGAACCGGCTGGTATGTGGGGCGCCGCTGTTCCGAGAGCGAACTGGCCCGACGACGACGAAACAAGGCGCGACATTCTCAAGGCGTGGGTGGAGCCATGGGGTGATCGCCGTCAGGAGATCGTCTTCATTGGCCGAGGGATGAATCAAGATACTATCATCGGACATCTCAGTTCCTGTCTCCTCACCGATGAAGAGTTCGATCAAGGTCCTGAATCGTGGGCCACACTGTCTGATCCCTTCCCACCGTGGGAAATGGTTGCGCCCGGAATGGAAGACGAACGAACTACCTAAGCTAGTCGGCTGCTATATCTAGCGGGAGCCGAACAGTAGCCGTGTGGAGATCGTCTCCTCCTGCCCCCGTCTTTGAGCATATGTCCATTCGTCTCCTCGAAATTCACCTGGAAGTTGCCGACCTTGAGCGGTCGCGAGCCTTCTACGCCGCGTGGCTTCCCCACGAACGGATCGTTGAGTGGCATGATCGATCGGCAGTCGCGTTTGTGCTCACCGACGGTACCGCGTTCGGGCTCTGGGCGACCGGGAAGACCGGTCTCTATGGCGGTCGTGGCGGTAGCCACGTC
Organism: Candidatus Zixiibacteriota bacterium; assembly: GCA_028289585.1. Lineage (GTDB taxonomy): Bacteria > Zixibacteria > MSB-5A5 > GN15 > FEB-12 > JANQPI01. Next base: position 573,720 of record JANQPI010000026.1, on the reverse strand, counting down.
CATTACGCACTTCAAACTGATCCGGCTGACTACGATGCAATGCGCCAGCAATTGGTCAACCTTGGTGTCGAAGTCACGAACCACACCTGGCCGGGTGGGCATCGGTCCCTGTACTTCATGGACCCCGACGGTCACCAGGGTGAGTTAATGACCACTGACTGGCTCGGTCTCTTCCCCACCTCCGATTGACCGCCGATCAAACGGTCGATATCGTTCAAGCAAAGCCTCGGAGGTACAAATGCTGACTAGCGACGAGCGGGCTGAAAGAATTGAATCGTACGGTCGTGGTCCGATCACGCTCAATGAATTCATCCATACCCTTCCCCGCGAGATGTGGCAGTTCCGACCGGCTCCCGACCGCTGGACGATCCATGAAATTATCTGTCACTTAGCAGACGCCGAAGTAAATGGCTATGTCCGTCTACGAAAGCTGCTCGCGGAACCGGGAGATACTGTTGGACTGTACGATCAGGATGCATGGACAACGCACCTCGACTACCACCAGCACTCCGTCGTCAACGCCGTCGAACTCTTCCGCATCCTGCGCCAGTCCAACATGAGCTGGCTCCGGTCGCTTGATGACGATGCCTGGTCCACAACGATTCAGCACCCCGAACGGGGCAAAATGTCGCTCGACGATTGGTTAGTGGCCTACGACGATCACCTCGAAGGCCATATCAAACAGATGACGGGTAATCTGGAAGCGTGGCGAGCACAAGCATCACAATCATAGCGGCGTACGCTGTGTCTTCAGCAATCATGGCTTCAGCATCTCGGCAACTTTCGGTCGCGCCTCCTGGATACGATTCAGATCAAGCTCTACCCCCGCCGGGCGTAACTGCGGCACCAGTGCTTCATACATCGGCTGTACCGCCTCCCAGGGGGCGGTGACGGCATCGTAAGCGGTCGCACCCCGGTCATTCTGAGTCGTGCGATCGGCACCCGCCTCAAGCAACGCCTCGACAATCTCGGTTCGGGCGAAGAAGGCGGCGGTGTGTAGCGCCGTTGATCCATCGCCATCCTGAAAGCCGAGATCAGCACCGCCATCGATCAACAGCTTGGCCGCTTCGGTTTTACCGAGGGCAATAGCGGTGATCAGCGGTGTTGATCCACGCGTAGGTTCGAGCTGATTGAGGTCAGAGCCTTCGTCGATGTGTCGTTGGATCATCGCCAGGTCCTCAAACATCACCGCCATGTGAATATCGGTGAGAGGCGCCGGCTCAGCGGCCGCCGCTGGCGTATCGTTCGTTTCGACCGTCGATTCTGGTTCGCTGCCGCAGCCCGTAATGATCATGACGCCCGTCAGTAAAACACCGAAGGTAGAATGTACACGCATAGAGATTCTCCCGTCTGTTAAGGTGGTAACTATACCTCGTTGGCGGTTTGAGTCGACAACTGTTTCGAGACCACTCAACGTCAATCGCCAAAAGAAAACGCCCGACCAATCGGCCGGGCGTTAACAACGATTTGGTGCGGAAGGCGGGACTCGAACCCGCACGCCCGTAAGAGCACTACCCCCTCAAGATAGCGTGTATACCAATTTCACCACTTCCGCATGCATGATTAGTCGTTACTGATTTCCATCCGACTGCTGACCACCATCATCATCAGATGGCTGCACCGGCGCAACGTCGATGGCCCCGTCATTACCTGCGGCAGCTGCCCGGGCGATCGAGTCCTGAATTCGCTGCTGTTCCAGAGCCTGCTGGCGAGCCTGTTCTTCCTGAGCAACTTCCTGCGCCACTTCGGTAACCGGCGATGTGGTCGTGGCGGTTGGATCCGCATTAATCGGTGCGTCACGCTGAGCCGAAACGAACGCTAGAGCCCCGCAGTTGACCATAAAGAAAACAGCAAGCCAGGTGGTCGCTTTGGAGAGAAACGTTCCCGCACCACGACCGCCAAAGACCGCCCCCCCCATCGAGCCACCAAACGCCGTTCCGGCCATACCGTCACCTTTCGATGATTGCATCAGTACGACCAGGACGAGGCTGACGGAAATGAGCACATGAAGCACAACCAAGAATGGAACCAAAACTCTACGCTCCTTGCAACGTGCCGCTTCCGGCGGCAATAATCGCGAGAAAGTCAGCCGGCTTGAGCGAGGCTCCGCCGACGAGGGCGCCATCGATATCTCTCTCACTCAAGAGACCGGCGGCATTATCAGCTTTGACCGATCCCCCATAGAGAATCGGTATTCGGTCACCAACCCCCGGATGGAGGCTATCAAGCTGCTTACGAACGAACGCGTGAGCCTCTTGAGCCATCTCCGGTGTCGCTGTCTTTCCGGTGCCGATAGCCCACACCGGCTCGTACGCGACTACCAACCGGGCAAGTTCGTCACCATCCAAGTCGGCAAGGCCAACCCGGATCTGGCGTTCAAGAACAGCCTCGGTAGCGTTGGCTTCGCGCTCGGACTCCGTTTCACCAATACAAACAATCGGCGTCAACCCGGCACCCAGTGCCCGCTTGACTTTAAGATTCACCCGATCATCCGTTTCCTGGAAAAGCGTCCGGCGCTCCGAGTGGCCGATAATAACGTGGCTTACCGGAACGGTCAAGAGCATGGCCGTTGATACCTCTCCGGTATACGCCCCGGACTCATGCTCGGAGCAGTCCTGAGCCCCCAGACGAATCGCTCCTGAGCCAATCGCCGCTCGAGCAGCAACCAGGGATGGGAACGGTGGACAAACGACGACCTCGCAACTGCCGCCGGTCGGCAGACCGTTCAGGAGGGCACCGATGAGCGATTCGGTCTCCGGAATCGTGCCGTTCATCTTCCAGTTTCCGGCGATGACAACAGGACGAGCCATACTAAACTGCCGCCTCGGTTGCCTTCGGGGAATCGGTCAGTGCCGCCACGCCCGGCAACTCTTTGCCTTCGAGAAACTCCAGCGACGCTCCGCCACCGGTCGAAATGTGGGTCAGTCGATCTCCGAGCTTGGCTTTCTTCACCGCGGAGGCCGAGTCGCCCCCTCCGACAACCGTGATTGCGCCAGCATCGGTCATGTCGGCGAGCAGATCGGCGATAGCGAACGTCCCCTTGGCGAACGGCGCGTGCTCGAAAACACCCATCGGGCCGTTCCAAACAATCGTCTTTGCCTGCTGGAGTTCTCGACGGAAGAGCTCAATCGAATCGGGACCGATATCCAGTCCCATCTTGCCGTCCGGAATCTCCTCAATCGGCACAACGTCGGTTGTGGCAGAATCGCTGATCTCCGAGGCTACAACCGCATCGGTCGGGAAGAACAGTTTGGCACGTGATGACTGTACTTTGGCAATCAACTCGCGCGCCAGTTCAACTTTGTCCTCTTCAAGGAGCGAATCACCGATCTGATACCCAACAGCCTTGGCAAACGTAAAGACCATGCCTCCGCCAATGAACAGCATATCGACCTTGTCGAGCAGGTTAGTGATCACGTCGATTTTGCCCGAGATCTTGGCCCCACCCAGGATGGCAGCGAAGGGTCGCTGCGGTTCGCTCAAGGCATTACCCAGGTAGGTGAGCTCTTTCTCCATCAACAGTCCCGCGATCGATTGATTGAAAAATCTTGTCACGCCTTCCGTTGACGCATGAGCCCGATGTGCCGAGCCGAACGCATCATTGACATAGATGTCGGCGAGTCCGGCGAGTCGGCGAGCGAACTCGGAATCGTTCTTCTCCTCTTCCGGATGGAAGCGCAGGTTCTCCAAGACAAGAACATCTCCGGCGGCCATCTTCCCGACGAGGTTCGACGCCTCCGGGCCAACACAGTCCTCAGCAAAAGCAACCGTCTTGTTCAGTAACGACCCGATATGCTCGGCCACCGGGCGGAGCGACATCTCGGGAACATGTTTACCTTTTGGCCGCCCGAGGTGAGAACAGAGAATAGCTCGCCCATTGTCGGCGAGAATCTTCTGCACGGTCGGCAGCGCGGCGGTGATCCGGCGGTCGTCGGTAATCTGCTGGTTCGCATCGAGAGGAACGTTAAGGTCGAGACGGACCAGCGCCGTTCGATCCCGGAAGTTCACATCGTTGACAGTAATCTTGTTCATCAGGTGGCCCCCGTTAGAGCATCATTTTCAACATGTCAATCATGCGGCACGAGAATCCCCACTCGTTGTCATACCAGGCGAAGACTTTGGCGAAGTTCCCCTTCACCGCGGTCATCTTGGAATCAAAGATACAGCCATGCGGATTGCCGACGATATCAATTGAGACCAACGGCTCGTCACTGTACTCCAGTGTCGTACCCAACGGCTCGGTCGCTGCGGCAGCTTTGATCGCGGCGTTGAGTTCCTCGGCCGTCGTCTCTTTTTCGAGTTCCACGGCCAGGTCAACGAGAGAGCCGTCGGGAGTCGGAACACGGACCGCAACACCATCCATCTTACCCGTTAACTGCGGCAGCACCTCAGCGATCGCTTTGGCGGCTCCAGTTGACGTTGGCACCATCGAAACGGCCGCGGCCCGAGCACGACGCAAATCCTTGTGCGGGGCATCCTGCAGCCGCTGATCAGCGGTGTAGGCATGGATGGTCGTCATGAAGCCGCGCTTGATACCAAACGAGTCGAGCAAAACTTTGGCCATTGGTGCCAGACAGTTAGTCGTACAGGACCCGATCGAAACAACATCATGCTTAGCTCGGTCGTACTGTTCATGATTGACACCAAGAATGAACGTTCCGTCGTGTCCTTTCGCCGGCGCCGAGATAAGGACTTTGCGCGCTCCGGCAGAGATGTGAGCCGACGCCGACTCTTTGGTGCGAAAGACGCCCGTACACTCCATGATCACCTCGGCCCCAAGCGACCCCCACGGCAGCCCGCTTGGATCTCTTTCGGAGCTAACCGGAATCTTGACGCCATCGACGATGATGCTATTGCCGTCGACGCCGACATCCCCGGGATACCGTCCATGCACCGAGTCATACTTGAGGAGATGCGCCAGCGTTGCCGCATCCGTCAGATCATTGATTCCAACCACGTCGACATCCGTGTTTCGCGCGGCCTTTAGAACCAACCGCCCGATACGCCCGAATCCATTAATGCCGATCTTCATAGGTATCCATACTCCCGTTCTCTCTGTGTGCTACCATTACCGACAGTCGGCTACCGTCGCCGACGCCGTCGGTCATCGTTATCTTCATTTTCAGATGTGCTGAATAACCACTTCACTCCAACGGTAACCGACAACCCGTTCAGGTCAGAAACGGAAATAATCGGAGTGCTGAATTCCATTGGGTAGTAGTTCACGTTCGCTTCGAGAGCGATACTTCGTGAGAGGACATAGTCGAATCCGCCCGCGAGCGCATACGAGAATTCAACCTGCGACTCCTCCGGCGTATCGACCAGAGCACCACGGTTCGTGATCGCAATCGCGAATCGCGCGTAGTAGACACCCAGCCCACCGGCCACATACGGCTGCCAGGGCGAGGTCGTCTTGCTCAACGGATGATACTTGATCTTTACCGTAAACGGATACGCGAGGAAATTGCCAAAGTCGACAAAGCCAGAATCGAACCCCGGCAACACGTCAAAGCGCTGCACTTCACCCAGCGAGATTATCCCCGCGGAGAATTCAAGACCAAACGGGGGGAGGAATCGCCAGTTATAGAATCCCTCGACGAAGAACCCGGATGATCCAACATTGCTCAGATCGTAGTCGAAGAAGTTATCAACGTCACTAAAGGAGTCCGCTGGTCCGTCCCCGGAGCCGATCCATCCCCCCAGACGAACACCTGCCTGGTTCTGTGTGTACGGTACCGGAGAGCCGGCGGACGCGGTCGAAACACAGATCAGAAGGGTTATCAGGACCGGGAGAATCCCGGACATACGATGTTGGCCCCACGATTTCATGGGCCGCCAGTATGCAGCATTGCAGGCGTTGAATAAAGGGAAATCGGGACGCATCGGCATACCTCCGTGGGGGCTGATCGGCGGTCTGGTTCGTCCCTTGTACCCGCGAAACTACCGATCGGGGATCGATGGCGTCAATTCATACAGAATCAAGCGGCGACCGGGATAGTCGAGCAGCAGTGTGAAGCGCTGGAAGAGGCCATTGCCGATGTTGCCGGCGATATCCCGTGAGCCAATCATCCCTAACTCAGCCTCGCCCGTCAACGTTTCGACCCCCGTAAGCTCGACCCCCCCGATCATAATCGAATCGAGATAGAGAATCCGCGCGTCGACCCGTCCCCCGACACCGCCAAATGAACCGCGGCGGCCGCTACGTCGAAACTCCTCTTCAAGAGCGGTCCCCTCGACAAATGGCGAGTGCAGAACAAGCTCGCGAGCGTTGCCGAGATCGATCAGAAAGCGACCCGTTCGCCCCGCCACGGTCGCCTCGATCGTTGGTATTTCCATCATCGTCTGCAACGGCACCTCGATCCCCCCCGGCGGAGGCTCGAATGAATCCGGCTTGAAAAAGACCAGTTCACCGCTCGGATAGTCGACCAGAATTGGATAGCGTGCGATGAGGTCCTGCCCCACGATCCCTCCGAGAGGCAACCCGCGGGATCCTCGCAGACCGAGCGCATCGAAGTCGAGGCGACCAAACGCTTGGTCGGTGAAGGTGAGATCACCGACCGCAAAGCTCTCGACCTGCACGAGGTCAATGTCCTGAAAACCGGTTACGCCACGACCGGGCAAGGTGCCCACCGACTCAAACTCGTCGTCGTCGGTCGATCCAGCGTTGAGAACATTGGCACCGGCACCACTGTCGAGAATGAACGAGAGGCGCTTGCCGTTCACCGATGCAGGAAAGTGGAGATGTCCATCAACCAAACTCATCGGTACCGCAATCCAGTCGACGCCATCCGGCCATGGTACCGGACTGGCTTCAGGCTGCGCCGCATCGGCCTCCTCACACCCTCGGTCAAAGACGATTGAATCGACCGACATCTCCCACTCAATCGGTGTGCCGGTCACCTCCGCGCGGGTAACCCGTGGCCAAACAACGCCGTTGATCGTATCGAAATCAGAAAAGTGCATGATCGACGTCAGGTTGTCATGTCGGCTAACGAGTTCCACAAGCATTTCCGAGCGGGCATCAATCCCCAGCCGCAGCGTATCACCATCCCCGAAGCGAACACCAATCTCATGAATACCTTCGTCATCGCGGTACATCAGCCATCGATCGACCTCATATCGGTCCGGCTGCAGATGCGCGAACGCTTGAAGGTACATCGATTCGATCAGCTGTTCCCGCTCGAAACCAGACATCTCACTGCGCTGCCCATTGAAGTCAACCGTCCACGCTGAGTCCCCATCGACTCCTTGAATCATGCGCAGACCATTGAGATCGAGAATTGTACGTGCGGTGACCGGACCTGTGAAGCAGTAGATAAATTCTCCCTCAAGCCCCGAAACCCGGGCATCGCCAAACATCTGATACTGCGTGATCTCCTGAACAGCGGCTAGGGCCTCGGGGCCACCGATTGATTGCAACAGCAGTGAATCGATAAAGGCCGCGTCATCGTTTCCCCATGAGGAGACAGCCATCAGGATGGTTAGAAGACCAATCGGTAACAGTCTTCGCATACCTAGTACTCCTGCCAGTGATAGTGTGCCAGTTGCATCAATCCTATCAGCGTCCACACCAGAACAAGCGAGGTTCCTCCGTAACTCACAAATGGCAACGGCAAACCCGTAACCGGCATCATCCCAAGGGTCATGCCGACATTGACAAGTAACTGAAACAGGAGAACCGAAACCACACCAAACGTCGCGTAGGAAAGAAATCGCGAACGGCATTTGGTAGCGATCATGATCCCGCGGTAGAGAATAAAAGCGAACAGGAGCAACACGATGAGCGAGCCGATCAGGCCAAACTCCTCACCGAGAATCGAAAAAATGAAATCGGTGTGGCGCTCCGGCAGGAAATCGAGCCGCGACTGCGATCCGTCCAAATATCCTTTACCTGTAATCCCTCCCGAGCCGACCGCAATCTTGGACTGAATAATCTGATATCCCGCCCCGCGCGGGTCCTGTCCGGGATCAAGAAAGCTGAGGATGCGCTGCTGCTGATACGGCTGGAGGCGATTCCAAACCAGAGGTGTAATCGTCCCGAACGCTAAATTCGCTACGACCACGGTGAATCCGAAGAGGAAGCTTGGGCGCCGCCATAGCACGAAGGCAAGCAGGACGACCAGGTAGATCACCCAAGAGAGCCAGTGGAAAGCGGCGGCCAGGGAGAGGAATGGCGACAGAACCAGAAAGAGGTAAGCGGGCGACAGCCCGCTCCAGAACCAGAGCCCCAGGAGAATGACCGCCAGCACGAGCGACGAACCAAGATCCGGCTGCTTGATAATCAATGCCATTGGCACCAGCACGATGAACGCGGAGATCGCCAGTCGACGGGTCGAGGTTACCGGCAGCCGCGTATAGGCAAAGAAGCGGGCCAGGACCAATAGCAAGGCGAGCTTGGCAATGTCCGATGGCGTCAGTGATATCGGGCCAAAGTCGAACCAGCGACGGGCCCCCAGACGATCATCACCAAACAGCAATACGGCCACCAGTAACGCGAGCACTCCGGCGAAGAAGAAATAGGCACCGGCGTCGAACAGTCGCGGGGGTAAATGAATCACGACACCGTAGGCAAACAACGCGACTGCTAACCATTGCAACTGCCGCAACCAGAACCCCTGGACATAAACATTGGTCGAGTTGTGGCCAGCTGAATAGATCAGCACAATCCCGATCGCCGACAGTGCCAGTGCCGCGGCGAACAATTTCCAGTCAAGCAGGCGATAGTCGAGCATCAGGGTAGCCCGGTGGTATCGTCAACGGTCAATGATAACTCCGGCTCCGGAACGATGTTGAACTGCTTGAAGAGATAACTCTGAATGACGTCGGCAGCGATCGGCGCCGCGACCTCGGAACCGTGACCGGCATTCTCGACGATGACCGCAACAACGATTTGTGGATCATCGACCGGTGCGAGCCCGACAAACCAACTGTGCGGATCGCCATGGGGATTCTGCGCGGTTCCGGTCTTACCGCCGATACGATAGTAGTCGTTCTTCAGACTCCGAGCCGTTCCCTCCTCTCCCTCGACAACCCGCGCCAACGATTCGATCAGATAGTCGAGGGTTTGATCGGAGAACGGCAGCGAGTAGGACGAATCGATCGGCATCGGCGTTGGCCTTCCCGTTCGATGATCGATCGTCGCCCGCACTAACCGGGGTTCATTGACCACACCGCCATTAGCCAAGCCGCAATAGAAGCTGGCGAGCTGAAGCGGAGTCGTCAGAATCTCACCCTGACCGATCGCATTGTTCAGAACGAGTGCTCGTGTCCATTGGCGTTCGCCGTAGCGTTTGTTGTAGTAGGCCGAGTTGGGCACGTTACCGCGCGACTCCCCGGCAATGTCGATTCCTGTCGGTACTCCGAAACCACACCGATCAAAGTAGTCAGCCAGTTTGTCGATGCCGAGCTGCAACCCAAGTTGATACATGTAGACATTACACGAGTGTTCAATCGCACCGATTGCATCGAGCGTTCCGTGCCCCGGGGCGTACCAGCAGCGGAAGTAGCGGTTGCCGAACTGCATGCCCCCATAGCATGGCTCGTAAACCGAGGACGGGATAATGATCCCCTCCTCCAAACCCGCGCCGATCGTAATCAGCTTGGTCGTCGACCCGGGAGCATACTGGCCATTCAACGGCCGATTGAGAAGTGGGTGTGTTGAATCGGACGTCAGTGCCTGCCAGAGCGAGTCGGACACGACCGACGAAAAGATGTTCGGATCGTACCCGGGATATGAGACCATCGCCAGGACATCACCTGTCGAGGGCTCCATCGCGACTACGGCTCCACAGCAGAACTCCTGGAGCGCCTGCGCAGCGGTCCGCTGGACATCGATATCAATCGACAATTCCAGATCGTTGCCCGGCTCGGGAGGAGTGGATGGCCTCTCGGTATAGGGACCGAGGACCTGCCCGGAGGCATAGACCTCGATAAACTCCGTCCCTTCCCGACCTCGTACGGTCCGGTCGTATGACCGCTCAAGCCCTTTCTTGCCGATCATACTGCCGAGGTGATAGCGCTCACCATCGAGGGTGTCGAGTTCGCGACGGTCAACCTCATCAACGTAGCCGATAAATGACTCGACGCGCAGGTCGGCCGGGTATTCACGAACACGGTCTAGGATGTAGCTGACACCCGGATAGAGTTCGGCCTGCTCCTCCAGTTGCGCGACGGCGCCAAACGGGAGGTCGACTTTCACCTGCGAGGGCTGGTAGCGGCTGATGAGATTCTTGCGGATACGCTCCCGCACTGCCGCGGTGTCGAGCCCAATCAGGTCCGCGACCCGGGGGATCGTCTCGCGACTCGATTCGGCCGGGATCACCGCCAGCGTATAGGAAGGTCGATTGCTCACCACAAGCCGGCCTTCCCGATCGTAGAAATACCCTCGTCGCGGGGGAATGGGAACGACCCGAACCCGATTGTTCTCCGATCGTTCGGCGAGTTCGGCGTGTTGAATCACCTGGAGGCGGATCAGACCGGTTCCCAGAAACAGTACAATTGCCCCGACCACGCCGAGGGCTATCCAGCGTCTGGCCTCCAGTCCGATTTTCCCGTGCTCAACCAATTGATCCGCGGCTCCGTAACGTCAGAACAGTTCGCGTACTCTTTGTATCGTAATGTAGCGGTCTTTGACGAGAAAAAAGATGAAGGCGGCGACGGTCGTGTAAACGGCGGCCGGGATAGCCAGTTGCCATAACAGGGGCAGAGCACGTAGCGACGGATCAATCAGAATGATCGCCAGTTGATGCACCAACGCGCCGCCGGTCACCAGAAGCAGCCGGGCGGAGAGTGACTCCACATTCAACCGATCGCGCAAATGGAACGCAGCTACCGCGATCAGAGCGAGACCGACAGCATGCCAACCAAGAAGGTCCGGCTGAGCGACGGCCACGACCAAGCCTGCGAAAAACCCAAACCAGAGTGAGGTCATTTCGGTCTTGTACAGGGCAACGCCACACGCGAGCAGCGCGGCCAAATCGAAAGCAACACCACCGATCGCAATCAAGGGCGCCAGAATCACCTGATAACAGGCAAGGATCAGCAGGTAGAGAAGGTACGGGAGAACTCTCATTCGATACTCGGCCTCAGCACGAAGAGTTCTTCCAACCGCACGAATGATACCGCGGGATCGACAGCCACCGTGGCGAAGTACGCCTCCGACGGTCGATCGACGGCACGAACCGTACCAATCAGCAGGCCCGCCGGATAGACGCCACCGAGGCCGGAGGTGACGATCGTGTCACCGATTGAGATCGGCGCTAACACCGGAACGTTGTCGAGGCGTAAACCGGACTCTCGATCGTATTTGATAATGCCCATTTGTCGTCCCGACGCGAGGCGAGCGGCAACGCGATTGAGGGGGTCGGTGAGCAGCTCAACCGTCGCATACCGTGCTGTGACCGCTTTGATGCGGCCAACCAAGCCTTCCTCGTTAATCACCGATTGCCCAACGTTGACCTGAGCCTCTCCCCCACGATTGATCATCGCTTCGGTGACCCGCGGGGAGCCCTCGACGGCGACGACCCGAGCCGGCACAAGGACGTAACCAGGCGGAGGAGTGAATCCGAGAATCGATCGGAGTCGGATGTTCTCCCGGCCCGCTTCGGCATTGGCAATCGCCCGTTGCTGAGCGGTCACCAACTGTTCGCGCAGTTTCGCGTTTTCTGCTGCTACGCCTTGGAGGTCAGCGACAAAGAGCTTCACCTGTACGAACGGAAAGTAGAGTCCACTGAGAAAGATATCAGCGACCCAACGATTCACTGGCGTGGCATTCGATAGGAGCACCGCAGCCGCAACGACGAACGTTGCCAGATGAAGATTCCGGGGGTAGCGCGCGATTAGCGTGCCGAGCCAACTCATGCGACGTCCTGTCGAGTCGGCATCGACTTAGTCGATATTGTCAATCAGTGTGAGGACATCTCCGGGCGAGGTCGCCTGCTTGAGGCGGTCACGATTCTCCTCGACCTTCATCAGATACGACAGACGCGCCATCACGTTAAGGTGCGCTCCGATCGCATCTTCGGGGGCGGCAATTAAGAACAGCAGATGCACCGGTTTGTGATCCATCGCATCAAACTCAACACCCGAATCACTGCGACCGAAAGCGATCACGATCCCCTTGGCGGCCGAGGTCTTGGCGTGCGGGAACGCAACACCGTAGCCAACACCAGTCGTTACCAGATCTTCGCGTTCGAGAACATCGGCGAGCAGTTTGTCGCGATCCTTGATCATCGGAGATCCGGCTGCCAGATCGACAAGTTCGGTGATGGCATCGGATTTGGTCGTGGCCGAGAGATCGAACAGGACAAGAGATTCGTCGGAGAACTTTGACAATTTCATAGGAGATCGCTTTTCCTTATCACGCTACCGTCAGCGTTCTTCGTACACACCCATACGTCGGTACTTATCTAATCGCTGATCAAGCAGATCCTGAGTTGGCAGGTCACGCAACTGAGCGAGCGCATCCGCCACAGCGGATTTCACATTCGCCGCGGCGAGATCGTAGTCATTATGTGCCCCGCTCGGTGGTTCGGGGATAATCTTATCGACGATTCCCAACTGCATCAGGTCGTCAGCAACGACTTTTAAAGCTTCAGCAGCTTCTGGAGCGTGCGCACCGTCGCGCCACAGGATTGCCGCACAGCCTTCGGGAGAAATGACTGAGTACCACGAGTACTCCAGCATAAACACACGGTCGCCCACACCGATACCCAGGGCACCTCCCGACGCTCCCTCGCCAATCACGACACACACGATCGGCTGGGTAATATCAAACATCACCTGGATGTTCTTGGCAATTGCCTCAGCCTGTCCGCGCTCCTCAGCACCGATACCCGGATAGGCACCGGGAGTATCGATAAAGATCACGATCGGCAGCTTAAACTTCTCGGCGAGATAAAAGAGTCGGCGGGCTTTGCGGTAGCCTTCGGGATGCATCATACCGAAGTTACGATGCAACTTCTGTTTCGTATCGCGCCCTTTCTGCTGACCAACAACCATGATCGGTTGGTCATCGAGCCGCGCAAAGCCACCAACCACCGCCTTATCATCGGCATACCCTCGATCACCATGTAACTCGACAAAATCTGTCATGATCCGTTCGATGTAATCGAGCGTGTGTGGTCGCTTGGGATGCCGGGAAAGCTGAACGCGCTGCCAGCGAGAGAGGCCAGAATAGATCTCTTCGCGAAGTCGGTGCAGTTTCTTCTCCAACGACTGAATCTCGCCGTCGAGCTGCAACGATTCACCGACCGAAAAATCCCGCATGTCCGAGATGCGTTTCTGCAACTCGACCAGCGGTTTCTCGAAATCGAGATATGTTCCTTCGGCCATTCGCTACCCGTGTTCTCTCGGTGTGCGACGGCCACGTCGCCGCCGCAATAATCGGAGTAAAATAGGCGTGGCGGCGAGAACGACAACCATAAAAAGGCCAAGGAGCAGACTCACCACCCGCCGATCACCGAAGTACATCGCGATCGTCAGCCCTCCGAACACAATTCCGAGCGCGTAGAAGAGAACCAGGATCCGCCGTTCCGACCAACCGAGCCGGGAGAGCAGATGGAACAGATGGTAACGATCCCCGCGCCAGAGCGGATGACCGCTCAAGCCCCGTCTGGCAACCGATGCGAGCACATCGAGCAGGGGCAGCGCGAGAGCAATGAGCGGAAGATACAGTGCGGCGGCCGTAAACGACTTGAACGGCACCAACAGCGAGACAATAGCGAAGAAATATCCAAGCTGCATCGACCCCGAATCACCCAGAAAGAGCCGGGCGGGGGGGCGGTTGAAGACAAGGAACGCGGAGGTAAAACCAACCAGCGCCGAGGTAACGACGAGCTGACCCGGATTGGCATAGAGTCCGGCTATCACGCCGAGGGTCACGGCGGCGATCAATGAGACGCCCGATGCCAGACCGTCGACACCATCGATAAAGTTCACCGCGTTGCACAGGACAACAACCCAGACGAGCGTGACGACGATGCCTGCCGCACCAATCATAACCTCACCGGCGAAAGGTAGCCACAACCGATCGACAACAAGACCCGCCGCGAGAAGACACGCTCCCGCGAGCAGTTGAGCGACAATCTTTAATGTTGGCCCAAGTGGGCGGAAATCGTCAACAACACCAACCGCCATGACGATCGCACCACCACCATAGAGCCAACCACGGATGGCGCCGAGTTCCGCAGCTACTGTGGCATTGACGGCAATAGCGACCTCAATCGCCACAACCTGCGCCGGCAAGAGAATGATTCCTCCGACCGTTGGGACCGGTCGTTGGTGACGTTTGTGACCATGATCCGGTCGATCGACCAAGCCGATGTGCACCGCCCACACGCGCAACAGCGGCGCAAGCACCAAGGTCACAACCGTTGCTCCGACAATCGGCGGGAGGATCGCCTCGAACAGTTCTGGTACGGTCATGGTGCTCGACTCGGGACAAGCAACGAGAGCACGAAGTTCCCGAACAGCAGGCCTGCCAAGGGGACAAGAATTTGGATACGGCGGTCATGTTTAAGAAAATACCGCCACATCGACCGGTGATGATGCCACATCCGGCGGATTCGACCGGCCGTAGATCCACGCCCCCAATGATGCAGGGCGCCGGCAGACGGAACATACACGTTCACATAGTCACTGTCGGCTAAGCGACGCGAGAGATCTGTATCTTCGACAAACAGAAAGAAGCGATGGTCGAAACCGCCGACGGCATCAAAGCGAGCTTTCCGGATCAACGCAACCGTTCCGGCCACAGACGGGACCATGCGGTTTTCTCGTGCGTCCGCAATCGTATAGTCATCTTGAGCTGACGGTCGCAGCCGCGAGAGAATCGATCCGCGGGACCGGACGAGATTGGAGAGCGACGGAAACGCACGACAATTGGCCTGCCATCGACCGTCGGCGTGGCGCAGCCGCGGTACCGCAAGGCCAAGCTGCGGAGTTGCTGCGGCAACCTGCATGAGCTCGGTGATCATGTCGCTGTCAGTTACGACATCAGGATTCACGAACAAGAGATACGCTCCGCTCGCCGCCTGTGCTCCGCGGTTGCATGCCGCCGCAAACCCTTCATTTGTTCGATTGAGAACAAGTGTCACCGAGGGCCAGCGTCGGGCGATATGCGTTGGTGTTTGATCGGTCGACGCATTATCGACGACGATGATTTCGCGCAGGTGATTGCCGTCACTTCCCGTCAAAGCGACCAAGCAGGCGTCAATATGTTCGCTTGAGTTATGAGTGACCAGAATGGCCGATACGGTTCCGTCGGCTGCCGCCACTGCGGGCCTCCCGCGCTAGCCGAGCCGTCCTAGCATCGACTGCATGCGCAGCGACCAAACTTTCCAGATCGCCTCACGCATGATCCGCTTTGACATCTTCGATGACCCTGCCACGCGATCGACAAAGATGATGGGAATCTCCTTGATGCGAAAACCTTTCTTCCAGGCTCGCATCGACATCTCGATCTGGAAGACATAGCCGGATGATGTCACCGCATCAAGATCAATCGCTTCGAGTACTTCGCGACGGAAGCACTTGAACCCTCCGGTCGCATCACGCAACGGCAGCCCGGTGACAATTCGGGTGTAGACATTGGCATAGTACGATAACAACAGCCGGGTCATCGGCCAGTTGATGACATTAACTCCCGAGATGTAGCGCGAACCAAGAACGAGATCATAGTCCTGAATCTCACGCAGGAAGTCTTTGAGATACTCGGGACCGTGCGAGAAGTCGGCATCCATTTCAAAGATGTAGTCGTACCCGCGTTCGATCGCCCATTTGAAACCGGCGATGTACGCCCGCCCCAGCCCCTCCTTCTTTTTGCGATGAAGAACGTTGACCTTTTCCAATTCGTTGCTCAGGCGGTCGGCAATCTCGCCTGTCCCATCGGGCGACGAGTCATCGACGATCAACACATGGATACGAGGATCGAGCGGAAGGACCGCGTGAACGATCTTCTCGATGTTGTCTTTCTCGTTGTAGGTCGGAAAGATGATTAGTGCGCGGACTGTTCGGTTCATGCTTCGCTTTCATCTCGTCGGCGACGGCCGAGCAGCAGGCTCACGCCCACCACCCCCAGCATCCAGATCAGCGATCCCGCCGTCACCCAGGCACCGGTACGGAATCGAGGAGAATGATATTCAAGGATAACTTCGGATTCTCCGGCCGGAACCGGTATCGCTTTAAACGAACCGTAGGCCCGCAGGACATCTACGGATTCACCATTAACGGTCGCCGCCCAGGCGTCGTACCAATTCTGTGTAATGACCAACAGCTGCGGCGACGGCGATGAGACGGTCAGGCCCATCGATCCGTAATGCGCGTAGCCGATGGCGACCTGCTCATCCTGCAGCGTATCCGGGGACCACGTTACGGAAACTGGCGACTCCTCTTCAAGGTAAACAACCTCTGACAGATCAGCACTTCCGTTGATAACAGCATCATAGGCAGCCCGGCGGTCCTCCACGCGGACAACCGAGTCGGCCAGATAAACCCGAGGTAGTGCGTTTGGATTCTCGTAAACCGCGACCGGACCAAAATTACGAGCGAGAACCGGAGCTTGCGGCCCGAGGAACCCCTCCGGTAACTGCTGTCCCGCCGGGAGAATGACATAGCGGGCATTGGCAAGTTGCAGAAACCGCGCATTGAGTAGGTTCGCCATCGTTAGCGAACCGAGAAGATCATCGTACCACCGAAGTTGATTGCCGTGGTAGCCGGCAACAACTTCAATACCGTGATATGGCAAACGGCTAGAGTTTGGTCCGCGACGATCCGACAGGTCGAGCACACGGAATTCACCGGGCAAAGACGCCAGGTAGGTGGTGACAGGATCGGGGCGAATGAATTCCTCCGCTGGTGCCGTCTCGACAAAGCGACCGCCGAAGCGAATCCCATCGACCATCACGAGTAGGGGAATCACCACCAATAGTACCGGCGTTGCTTTGCGCATCCGAATCGACCACAGAATTCCCGACGCGATCGAAACGAAGAAGAAAGCAAACCAGGCCCCACTCCGTATCGCGGGCAGGTTCATTAACGCGAGGTCGGCCTTACTGACACCCTGCTGCACCATCTCGGTTGATGAGGCCGGATAAAAGATCGCGCTCCACGTTCCCAAGAGTGATTCTCCGGCGACCGTAAAGCCAACCGCGAGAAGACCCAACAATGCCGGCCAGCCGAGCAAGATACCTCGCTCAGCGCGACTCATGGCATCATCTTTGTCACTTCCTGACATCACCCGTTGCACACCCATCCCGGCGAGTACCGCCGCCGAAAGCGACAGGAGAAACATAATCATCGACGGCGCACGTAGCGATTCAACCAGCGGTATCAGAAAGTAGAGACGGAAGAGAGGCGTTGTAGCCCCCAGGGCATAGGTCAGCGAAAACAACCCAACCCCGATGAAAAACCATCGGCCACGTCGCCGACTCGCAACTGCGCCAAAGAGGGCGAGAAAGAAGACGAGCGCACCAGTCGACTCAGAATTGTCTTTAAACGGGTTCTTGCCCCAGTAGAACGTTTCAGCCCCCTGGGTCGACACTCCTGAAAACTCGGGAATAACCAAAGAGAAGGCCTCTTCGGCATGCATTGACCAACTCGTCGCCCACTCCCAACCTGACTTTGTATCGGCCCGCGGAGAGAATTCCCGCGTGTAGATGAACCCGGGCAGAAACTGAATCGCCGAAATCGCCAGCCCAAGAGCAACGGCGTAGGCGGCCAGCCCGGTCGGTAAAAGCATCCGCAACGGAGTCGCCTTCTCCCGCCACAGATGCCAGAGTTTGTGGAGCGTATAGAGCCCGTAGAGCCAGAGTGAGAAGTACGCCATCTGTGGATGCGGCGTTAAGATAATCAGCCCAATAATGCCGCCAAAGAGCGTGAAATTGAGCAGCGGACGACGGCTGAAACCACGATCGAGCAACAACAGGCCGAACGGCAGCAGGGCGGTAACGAAGATCTTGCCATCATGCCACGGAGCGACGAACGACACGAGATACGGGGCAAACAGATAGGCCGCCGCCGCAGTCAGCGCCGGTAGCCTTCCCAGACCAATCTGCCGCGTAAACAGGTAGGTGCCGACTCCGGCCAGCCAGATGTGGATGACCAGGTTGAGCGAGAGCATCGTCCAGATATCACCAAGATGACGAATCAGAAGAGAAGGCGGATAGAGAACGTCACCGAAAAACGCTTCCAGATATGGCATGCCGCCGAAGATGTACGGATTCCACTGCGGGAAGCTGAACGGGTTATGGACGACCTCGGCAACGAACGACCGGAAGAAGAATCCGGCCGACATGAGGTCAGAGCCGACAATCATGTCGCTGGAGAAGAAAAAACCACGGAAAAGCCAGATCAGCCCGAGAGCAAAAACACCCAGTCCGCCCATACCCAGCCACCGCCAATCGAGGGGATCAAAGGCAGCTCGGGAAGGTCGAGGGCGGGTCGGGGCTGTTTTCTTCTTCGCCATGCGTCCAGCGTCTATTGGGGGTTAGGGCGAGGCCGAATGCCCACTCTCATGCCCAAGTCGGCCAAGAACATAGGCGCGGGTCCAAGGGCTCGCAAACAATTTTGAGGCGACCCGCTTGCGTCGGCAGTCAACGTGCTCAGGATGGCGACTCGTTGGTGTCGTCGGATGACCCGAGCCGCTTGACCCTGCGCCGGAGATCGGTGATCTCCTCCTTCAGCGCGGTCTGCCCCTCGGACATGAAGCCGAGCATGAAAAAGCCCATCCCGAGCCCGGCCAGGAAGATGACGAGAAAGACGAGGTTTCGGTCGCCGACGCCTTCGACATAGCGACGATAGACAGCGAACAGCCCAATCAGACCGGCCAGGCCAAAGAGTCCGACACCGATCGTGCCGAAATAGAGGAGCGGCTTCTTCAGGAACGAGATCTGGAATTTGACGGCCAACAGGTCCAGCACGCCGATGAGAATCCTCCAAACCCCGGTAAACTTGGAACTTCCCCAGGCCCGCTCATAGAGAGGTACCTTCACCTCGTCGATCGTAAACCCCTCATTCGCTGCCAGAACGACCAAATACCGGTGCCAGTCTTTGCGCAGGAAGATCCGCTCCACGACTTCCCGACGGAATGCCTTAACCGCGTTCATGTCATGGACTTCGAGATTGAATAGCCACCGCGAGAAGGCATTGTAGATGCTCGACACGAACGCTTTCTGGTACTTCCCCTGCTTCCATCCGGCGACGAGATCGATCCCCCGTTCCGTAATCGGCGCCACCAGTCGCGGAATATCCTCCGGCAAGAACTGCAGATCGGCCGGATAGAAGACAAAGATGGAACCGGTCGCGGCCGCGAATCCGGTCTGCAACGCCTCGGTCAGGCCTCGATTTCGCTGATGCCACGCGACGCGGATCCAGTCATGGCGAGAGGCGGCAGCGAGCATCTTGCTGCGCGTTGTGTCTGTCGAGCCGTCGTCGATGTAGACAAGTTCACAGTCAAACGGGGCAGTCTCGCGCATTTCCGCGAAGAGACGAACGAACTCATCAATATTTCCCTCCTCATTCATCGCCGGCACGATCGTCGAGACAAGCGGCCGTGACTCATCGGGGCGACCCGATAGTGATGTCATAGCGGAAGTGGGTTGGTCGAGGGAGGAACTCATCGATTCGCTATCGTTTGCTGGTTCACTACTTTTTCTGCCGTTTCCATGGTCAGGATCGGCTCACGACGGTGCAATGACAATTTACGCGAGATCAATCTCCAACACGCCTACCGTATCGGTATCGGCCTGAGCGACAATCTCCCCTGCTGTGTCGACGACCATCGTTGAGCCGCCGAAACGATTCGTGCCGTCATCACCAACGGCATTGATACCAATGACCGGCGTCTCGGTTGCGCGAGCCCGCTCGACAATGAGGCGCTGCCAGTCGTGAATCCGGATCCGGGGCCAGGCCGCGGGCAGAAAGATGCGCTCCACGCCATCGGCCAGCGGCGGCCAGAGGTCCGGAAAACGGAGATCGTAGCAAATCGCAACTCCCGCCGTTTTCGAGCCGAAATCGATCCGGCCGACGTCGCGGCCGGGTTCGTATACCTTGTCCTCGTTCATTCCCGGGAAAAGATTGATCTTGGTATAGCGTCCGATCTCTTTCCCTCCTCGCCAGGCGAGATAGCAATTGGTGACACGATCATTCTCCGGTACGGCCGCCCCAAAATAGATCGTCAGGGCCGGGTCGACATCGGCTAATGGCTCGGTCAGCTCGGTAAGACTCGGAAGCCGGCGGCTCTCGTAGACGGCCCCGGTAGCGGCCAACTCCGGGAAAAAGACCGCGGTCGCGCCTCGGGCGAGGGCAGCATCGACCCACGACCGCAAGTCGGTATCCTGACAGTGCTTCTGGACAAGATGAACGCGCATGATCGGAACCAATCTGGTGCATAAATGGCCGGGGTCAAGTCTGAGTCGATGCCTCCGATAGCCCAGTTAGATGGATCGCTAACTGTCAGCAGCGAGAAAGTGATGCCCCAGAGCCTGCCAACCGCCGTCCGCCTGGCCTTCTTCTTCGTCGCCGGGGGTCTTGTTATCGTCTCCGGACTCTACCTGCTGGTCGGGATGAATAGCCCCCATCCGGTCTCGGAGGAGTTCGCGCTCGCGCGTCCACTGGTACAGGTTATCGAAGTGCGTGAGGACCTGCTGAGACAATCACGCAGTTACCAAGACCATTCGATTCGTGTTGCGGTGTTGAATCCGGATACGGCCGACCTGAAAGTGACCGTCTCGTTCCTTGCCGATTATGAAGAGATCGTTACCGAATACGCCCGATCGACTCGTCATACACCGGAGCTCTTCACACAACAGGGTGACACGACGGTTCTCAACGACAAACGTCGTCTCACCAGCGAACAGGGGTCGTACGTGATCGCGGTGACCGCCGCAGCCTCCCCACTTTAGAGCGCAAACACCTCACGACCAGACAGAAGCGTTCGGGTAACCCGGCCCACGAGCCGCTTCCCGATAAACGGAGAGTTAGAGGACTTGGAATGGAAGCCATCCGCCTTGACCGTCCACTTTCGCTCCGGATCGATAATGGTGATGTCGGCTTCGCTCCCCGGCTCCAGCGTGCCATGAGGAAGCTTGAAGATCATCGCGGGCACGGTCGTCATCTTGCGGATCGCCTCGGCCCAGGTCAGATAACCTTTGTCGATCAGATACGTTTTCACCAGCGAAAGCGTTAACTCCAGGCCGATCATGCCGGGAGGCGCGTCGTCGAAGACAACGTCTTTGGACTCAGCCGAATGCGGTGCGTGGTCCGAGGCAATTACGTCGATCGTGCCATCAACCAGCCCCTCAATAATAGCATCGACGTCGGCCTGAGTACGCAACGGCGGATTGACTCGGAGGGCTGTGTTGAATGTCTCACCGATGAGTGAGTCAGTGAGGATAAAATGGTGGGGGCACGCCTCGCAGGTCACCCGGACCCCGTCCTCTTTGGCCCGACGAATCGCCTCGACCCCTCGCGCGGTAGAGACGTGTTGAATGTGAAGTCGTGCGCCGGTCATGCGGCAGAGGGCAACATCCCGTTCGATCGCAATCTCCTCGGCAGCCGACGTTGCGCCACTGATGCCTAACCGTGTCGACTCGTACCCCTCGTTCATGACCCCACCCGCGACCAGATACTGATCTTCGGCGTGATCCATGACGGGGATATCGAACATTTTCGAGTACTCAAGCGCACGCCGCATGATCTCGGGGTTCTGCACATAGTGGCCATCATCGGTGATCGCCACCGCACCCATCTTAACGAGATCACCAATCTCGGCGAGTTCTTTCCCGTCGAGATTTTTTGTAATCGCTCCGACGACATAGACACGGGCCCGGGCAGTCTTGGCCCGGTCTTGCACGAATTTCACCGTCTCCTGATTGTCGATACGTGGTGTCGTGTTGGGCATGCAACAGACGGTCGTGAAACCGCCCGCTGCCGCAGCGTGACATCCGGATTCAATCGTCTCGGCATCCTCACGACCGGGTTCGCGCAGATGGACATGGCAGTCGATCAATCCTGGAACAACAATCTGCCCGGCGGCGTCGATCGTCTCGGCCGCTCGGACCGCTCGCTTTTTTGCAGCAGCAGTGTCTCCCTCGACCGCATCGATGCAGCCGTTGGTGATAAAGACATGCCCCTCTTTGCCAAAGCCGAGAGCGGGGTCAATAATGCGGCCGCCGGAGATGACCAGATCAGCTGAGTGTTTCGCCATGATGTTCGCTACGCCTCCGTCTCATCGCGACCGGACAGGAGATACAACACGGCCATGCGAACCGCCTGTCCGTTGGTAACCTGATCGAGAATGACCGAGTGTTTGCCGTCGGCGACATCGGTAGCAATCTCTACACCGCGGTTCATTGGCCCCGGATGCATGATCGTGTAGTTTCGATTCAGGCGTTTCAGCCGTTCCTTCGTAATCCCGAACAAGTTGGTGTACTCGCGCTGCGAGGGAAAGAGGCCGGCCTGCTGACGCTCTAACTGAATGCGCATCACATTGACCACATCCGCGCCGTCAAGCGCCGTGTCGATATCGGTTGCGATTTCGCATCCGAATCGTTCAATCTCACTCGGCATTAAGGTCGAGGGACCACAGAGCACGACTTCCGCACCCATCGCCTTCAGCCCCCAGATATTGGAACGAATCACCCGCGAGTGTTTGACATCGCCGACCAACACGACGCGCAGCCCCTTGAGCTTGCCGTATTTCTGGCGGATGGTAAACATGTCGAGGAGTGCCTGCGTGGGATGCTCGTGAGCACCATCGCCGGCGTTGATAATCGTCGCATCCATACACTGCGTCAGATAGTACGGCGCCCCGGTCGACTGATGACGAACGACAACCATGTCGATCTTCATCGCCTCAATGTTCTGTACCGTGTCACGCAGTGACTCACCCTTTTTGACCGACGATCCGGAGGGTGAAAAATTGACCGTATCGGCCGATAACCGCTTCTCAGCCAACTCGAACGAAATGCGCGTCCGGGTCGATGGTTCATAAAAAAGGTTGAGGACGGTAATGCCACGCAACGGAGGAAGCTTCTTCACCTCCCGTTCAAGAACTTCGCGAAATGAGATCGCGGTATCCAGAATTCGTGTGATATCCTCCGCCGGGACATTCTCAAGACCCAGAAGATGTCGCGAGGAAAGACCACTCATGACTTGCTCCTCTTGGTCGTGGTTCGCTTACTCCCGGTCGTTTTCTTCGTCGGACGCTTGGTGCCGGACGACGTGGCTGCTTTCTCGGTCGACGGTTTCCGTGACGGCTTCGGGCGATTGGTCACGTAAACCCGATCGGCCCCTTCCTTCTCCTCGACCTCGAGCACGACACGATCTGACCGCGATGTCGCCAGCTTCGAGCCGACATAGTCGGGACTGATCGGTAACTCCCGATGCCCTCGGTCGATCAGGACCGCAAGTTGAATACTGTGCGGCCGACCGAAATCGATGATCTGGTCGAGCGCCGCACGAATCGTCCGCCCCGTGAACAGGACGTCGTCGACAAGAACGATATGTCGTCCCTCAACTGAGAAGATGATATCGGTTCGTTGCACGATCGGTTGATCAAGCGTGGAATGGACGTCATCGCGATAGAGATTGATGTCCATCAATCCAACCGGCACTTTTGTCCCTTCGATCTCCTCGATCAGTTTGGCAATACGCTTGGCGAGATGGGCTCCCCGAGTCAGGATACCAATAATCGCGAGGTGTTCCGCACCGCCGTTCTTTTCGAGAATCTGATGAGCGATTCGAGTGAGGGCGCGCTTGACCTTGGCCGCATCCATCACCGCCTTTTCCTGGCTGACCATGCTGATCCCTTCCTCGTCTCCCGCGGACTGAGAGTCGAATCGCAGCGTGGACTCACGCGCGACCGAGTGCGATTGAGGATACCGCGTGGCGCGAAGCGGTCAAGTAGTCGGTACGATCTTTTTCTCGCGAATTGTGTATCGCATGTCGGCCAGGTCGTTCATGAGCGCATCGTGCGAGACGATTACGATTTGCGTACCGTTCGCTGCCGTCGACGCGAGTATTTCGGCGACCAGGGCGCGCCCTCGATTGTCCAGCGCTGCCGTCGGCTCGTCGCACAGCAGCCGCGAAGGCTGTAGCGAGAGAGCAATCGCCAGGGCCAACCGACGTTGTTCTCCGCCTGACAAAGACAGCGGGTCACGTGACAGGTCGACAGTAAGCCCCACCCGATCGAGAACCCTCCGGAGGATCTCGTCATCGTGGTGCCGTCCGCATCGCCGGAGACCAAACCGCAACTCATCGGCTACGGAGTCACAAAAGAACTGCCGCTCCGGGAGCTGTCCCACGAGATACGCATCTGATCCGGGAGGTGTAACCCGCCTCCCATCGCGCAGCCGAATCTGACCCGCAGTCGGAACGATTAATCCGGCAAGCAATCTGAGGAGCGTTGTCTTTCCACTCCCGTTACGACCATCGATGGCAATAATGCGCCCCGTAATCGCTGTTGTTACGTCCCGGAAAACTGTGCCGGTTTCCGGACGGCTGAAACTGACGCCCTCCAGATTCCACCCGGTTTCCGGTGGACTCTCGAAGCCGGATACCGAGGAAGTCGGCAACGGAGGACATAACACTGTCGCGATGGCGGCGGGATCCGTCATGAGGCGACCGTTCCGAAGCGCAATGACACGCTCGTAGTCGTCCGCCGTTTCCTGTGATTGGGTTACTCGCACTTCAATGAGTTCGGGGAGTGCTGTCCGAAGTTCCGACAGGGCGTCAGCCAGGCGCGTTCGACCGTCGGTATCCAACCAGCTCTCCGGCTCATCGAGCAACAAGACCGGTCGCTGATCAATCGTCGCGGCGGCAAGCGCGACCGTCTGCTGCTCCCCCCCCGAGAGCCGTGTCAGGTCGCGGTCGGCAAGCGCGGTCAGACCGAACCGGCTGGCCCATACTGCCAGCCGCTCAAGCATCGGTGATCGTACCCAGCCCCCCTGTTCGAGGTTGAAGGCGAGTTCACCGATGACCGACGGAGCAACGGCCTGGTCATCGGGTGACTGAAACACCAGCGCCGGTTGGGCCGCCAAGGGACTCTCGCGCTGGAGTGGTAGAAGGCCGGCGAGATAATGGAGGAGCGTCGACTTACCGGAGCCGTTGGCGCCGACGAGGGCAACCCGCTCTCCGGGACGAACAACCAGGGTGATATCATCCAATGCCGGAGTTGTCGCTCCGGGATAGGTATACGAAAGATGACTGATCTCGATCACGATAAGAAAAACCCCGGCCAGGACGGCCGGGGCAAGGTTTTGCTGAAGCGATTCAACAGTTAGTCTTCGAGATACGCAACGTCGAGTTGACGCGCCGCCGTGATCTCATCCATGCGACGCACCGGCGTGTCGTGGGGCGCGGAGGTCACGATGTCCGGGTTTGTCTCTGCTTCCCGAGCAATCTGTTTCATCACCTGAGCGAAGTAATCAAGCGTGTGCTTGGATTCGGTTTCCGTTGGCTCAATCATCATCGCCTCGGGGACAATCAACGGGAAGTAATTGGTCGGTGCGTGGACGCCGAAGTCGAGGAGCCGCTTGGAGATATCGGCGGTCTTAACACCGAGCTTCTTCTGACGATTCCCCGAAATCACAAACTCATGCATGCATGGCTGAGGATGCGGCAGATCGTAATCCTCGACCAGTTTCGCCTTGAGGTAATTCGCATTGATGACAGCGTTCTCCGACACCTCGCGAAGCCCCCGACCGCCGAGGGTACGGATGTACGCGTAGGCGCGAACCATGTGCGCAAAGTTACCGAAATAGGCATGGAGACGGCCGATTGCGTGGGGTCGATCGTAGTCGAACCGATAGGTACCGTCGGTCGTCGCAGTCACGCGAGGTGCCGGGAGGTACTTTTCCAGTTCCTTGGTGACACCGACGGCACCTGCCCCCGGACCTCCACCGCCGTGAGGAATCGTAAACGTCTTGTGAAGGTTGAAATGCATCATGTCGAACCCGATATCCGCCGGACGGAAAATCCCCATATGGGCATTGAGATTCGCGCCATCCATGTACATCAATCCACCACCGTCGTGGACGATCTTCGCGATCTCCTCGATGTGGGTTTCAAAGAGGCCCAGCGTATTGGGATTAGTCGTCATCATACCGACAACCGAATCGTCCATCGCGGCCCGGACGGTATCGGGGTCGATCAACCCCTCAGCGTTCGATTTGATCTGTACGACCGTGAAGCCCATGGAGGTAACCGTCGCCGGATTCGTCCCGTGGGCCGATTCCGGGATAATCACTTTGTTGCGGTGACCCTGCCCGCGCTCGTTCTGCCAGGCGCGCATGATCGCCAGCCCGGTAAATTCCCCCTGGGCTCCCGCCACCGGTTGTACCGACGTCGCGCCAAAGCCGGAGACTTCACAGAGGAGTGCTTCCAGATCAAAGATGATTTGTAGCGCCCCCTGCGCCGTTTCCTCTGGCTGCAACGGATGCAGGTTAGCGAAACCCGGATGTGACGCGGCGATGTCGTTACGTTTCGGGTTGTACTTCATCGTGCACGAGCCGAGTGGGTAGAAGCCTTTGTCGATGTGATGATTAGTCGTCGACATGTTGACGAAGTGGCGCATGACGGTCGGTTCATCGATCTCCGGTAGTGCTGCATCGTTGGTTCGACGCGCATCAACGGGAAGAATCGATAACAGTTCCTCCGCCGAACGCTGTAGCGCCGGTGTGCCATACCCATTGCGGCCTTCTGCCGCCTTCTCATAGATAACGCGATTGTCTCTCACATCACCCTCGTACTCAGGCAAATCAGTATCGTGCCTAATCAGCTTTCCGTATCCGAACCATTCAACCGGGCGATCTGCTTGCGAGCATAATCGACATCCTCAGAATTCGGGAAAGCGGTAATGAACGATTCAAAGTGTTCAATTGCGGCGGTCGTGTCGCCCTGGTTGCGATAGGTAATCGCGGTCCAGATATGACCCGCTTCACCATGAGGAGTGTCCCCAAAATCTTTAACAACAGCTTGGTACATTTCGATCGCAGTGGCAAACTCGTTCGCTCGGCGGTGCATGTCGGCGAGACTGAGTCGCGCCTCACCGGACATCGAATCGGTCGGCTCTCCCGCCGCAATGATGCGGTTAAACCACTCGGTCGCCTCGACGTCGCCTCCACGGTACTTGTACTTGTCCGCAATACGGTACATCAGCATCCGATCGTCCGAACCCTCGGCCTGGCTGAGGAGATCGTCCAACGTACCAATGCCCTTTGAATAATTGACCATTTCGGCGATGTAATCGTCGCGAGGCATGAAACCGACAATTCGATCGACCTCGTTCCCCTGTTTGTCGACGAGGACCATCGTCGGGTAGCCCGAGACATCATACTGCTGTGCGACCATCGTATCGACTTCCGCGTTGATCTTCGCGAGTACCATTTCATTGGTGAAGAACTCTGTCCCCTCTACAGACGCGAACAGGTTGGTATCGAGGACTTTGCACCAGCTACACCAATCGGTGTAGAACTTTACCGCGATCAGCTGCTCGTCGCCAGCGGCAGACTGAGCTGCGGCCAGTGTCGTGTAATACGGGGCGCCGTTGTCGGTAACAAGATCACCCGCCGGTTGACTGGTTTCATCCGGTTGGCCAGAACAGCCAACAGCAAGAGCGATAACGGCCAAAGCCGCCGCGCCGGTCATCAATCGTTTCAACATGCGATTTTCCCTTCCTGATCTCCCTGGCTGTCGCCCGAAGAACCTGTGTCATCTGCTCGTAACAGCTCCAAGGAATGCAAGCGGCTCACTAACTGCCCGAGCCCTTACAGTCGATTTATCTGATCTTCGGATGCCTCCGGTGAATCGAACTGTCCGATCAGCAGAAGCAGAGCCGCCTCGCGAAACTCACGCGGCACCATCACCAAGTGAGCTTCATCGCGTGCTTCGAGGTCGGACGGCTGCCAACCGGCGAGCCCCGACGCGCGCAACGACGGATCGAGCACGACCGACGGAATGTTTCCGTCGTCCAACACCTCGCGAACCTTGTCGGTGCTGGACGGATTTCCCACCGTGCAAATGCCGACCCAGCTTTCGTCGGGTTCGGTGGCAGCTGCTTTTCGTGGGCTCGGCTGTGGTGTGCTATCGCTCAACATAGATGCGTCCAAACTATCCTCACTCTGCCGGTCGGCTCGCGGTGAAGTGGTCACCAACAACGACGGTCAGCAGATCAATCGCGTCATCTTCAAATCCTGTCGGAACGGAGACCTCGAAGAGTTGCGGAGCTCCGGACAGGAAGTTGTTCATAATCAATCCGACCTGCCCAAAGTACCCACTCTTCGAAATCACCACCGCGGGTATTTCTGCCGACTTCAGCGCTTCCCGCGCCAAATTGGCCGATACTAACTCATCAATCGTTCCGACTAACAACCAGCCACTCGTTTCCTTGTCCGATGATGAATCATCGGAAGACAGGAGTTCACGACCACAGATCGGGCAATCGGTGTACGTCGCGTCCCACTCGTTATCCTTGCATGCGGGACACGACCGGCCCACCAACCATCTCCTGGAGGAAACTGTGGAGTCGTTCGACGTCGGCAGCTGTCCGCTTCTCGGTGGCCGCCACTAACAGGGCATCGGTCATTGACGGATAGTACCGTCCCAGATCGATTCCCGGGAGAATCCCCGCACGCACCCCCTCGGCCACGACCTCGGCAGCCGGACGTGGGGTTCGGACAACAAGTTCCCGGACAAAGGGAGCGTCGTAGAACAGATCGAAACCGTCAAGATCGCGAATAGCGGCCGCAATCTCCTGCGTTCGTTCCATTGAGAGTAATGCGATCTTCTTCAACCCACTTTTGCCAACCAGCGACAGATGGACGGTGACCGCCGCGGCACACAGTGCCTGGTTAGTGCAGATGTTGGAAGTCGCCTTATCCCGACGGATGTGCTGTTCGCGAGTTTGCAGCGTGAGCACGAAGCCGGGCTTGCCGTCGATATCTTTCGATCGAGCAGCGAGACGACCGGGCATCCGGCGAATCAGTTCTTTCCGGATCGCAAAAAAGCCGACCAACGGACCGCCAAACGACAGCGGCAGCCCAAGCGGTTGTCCTTCGCCGACAACGATATCGGCACCGAGTTCACCCGGTGTTTTGAGCACTGCCTGAGCAATCGGATCAACCGCCATGATGAGTTTCGCACCGACGCGGTGGGTAACCTCCTCAATGGCCGCAACATCTTCCAAGCGACCGAAAAAATTCGGCTGCTGGACAATCACCGCCGCTGTTTCCTCGTCGACCTCATCAGCCAGACGCTGAACGTCAATGACACCATCGACATGGTCGAGGGCATCGAAATCAACTTGCCGCGCGCCCAGATAGGTGCGAATCACCTGACGATAGAGCGGCGAGAGTGATGTGGCGAGAACCAGCTTCTGCCGCTTGGTCGATGCCATCGCCAGTAGCACTGCTTCGGCACACGCTGAGGCGCCGTCGTACATCGACGCATTGGCAACTTCCATACCGGTGAGCCGACAGATGTGGGACTGAAACTCATAGATGATCTGCAACGTCCCCTGTGCGACTTCGGCTTGATACGGCGTATACGCGGTCATGAATTCCGGCCGACCAATGACCGCATTGACCGCCGCCGGAACGAAGTGATCGTAGACGCCGCCACCGGCGAAACTGAGCAGTTGTTGGCTGCGCGAAGCGACCTGTTCTATTTCGGCCATCAGCTCCTGTTCGGAGAGCGGCTCAATCGAGAGCTCGCGATCGAGCCGGGCCGATTTCGGGATACCGGTCAGGAGGTCTTCAAACGATTCAGCACCGGCTGCAGCGAGCATGTCGCGACGATCAGCATCGGTATTCGGAATAAACGCCATGACAACCCTTTCTCAGCGCACGTAGCGGGTACGCATCCGCCCCCAAGGCGGCTGGCACACAGACCGTCGTAGACTCTTAGACAGTCTCCAACAAAGATTTGTAACCATCCGAGTCGAGAAGTTGTTCAAGCTGACTCGGATCCGAGATCTCGATCTTTATCATCCACCCCTCACCATAGGGATCCCGATTGATCACCATCGGATCGTCATCGAGCGCTCCGTTGATCTCGGCAATCGTTCCGGCGAGTGGTGAAAACAATTCCGAAACCGACTTCACGGCTTCGATCGTGCCAAACGTCCCCATCTGCTCGACTGAATCGCCAACGGTCGGCAATTCGACGAAAACAATGTCGCCGAGTTCCCCTTGCGCCCAGTCAGTGATGCCGACCGTGGCCACATTGCCATCAACAGCTACCCACTCATGCTCTTTGGTGTACCGTAATTGCGCCGGAACGTTCACGCGTTTGTCTCCTTGACCTCTGCCACCGACTCGGTGGACGATGCTTCCGCTTCCTCTGTGGGTCGCTTTAATGTCAGGCCATTGGCGGGCGAACCGGTCGGAGGAAACTGCTCGGCAATGAAATTAGTAGTGTAGGTGCCGGCGATAAAGGCCGGGTTATCCATGATCTTCTGGTGGAAGGGGAGCGTCGTTGGAATGCCGGTTACGACGAACTCGCCAAGAGCCCCGCGCATCCGCGCAATCGCCTCTGACCGCGTACGGGCTCGCACGATCAGCTTGGATACCATCGAGTCATAAAACGGCGGTATCGAATACCCTGAATAAATCGCTTTCTCGACTCGAACTCCCAGACCACCCGGGACGTGCAGTCCGGTGATCTTGCCCGGCGCTGGCCGGAAGTCGTTGTCGGGGTCTTCGGCGTTGACACGAACCTCGATCGCGGCCCACTTCGGAACGAGGTCCGCCTGGTGGTAATCCAAACGCTCGCCCATGGCGACCCGCAACTGATCCTTGACCAGGTCAACTTCATACGCCTCTTCGGTGATCGGATGTTCGACCTGAATCCGCGTGTTCATTTCCATGAAGTAGAAATTCAGATTGTCATCACACAAGAACTCGACCGTTCCGGCCCCCACGTAGTCGACGGCGTGCGCGCCAGCAATCGCCGCAGCACCCATCTTTTCCCGGACCTCGGCAGTCATGATGGGCGACGGCGTTTCCTCGACCAGTTTCTGATGCCGGCGTTGAATCGAACAGTCACGTTCGCCGAAATGGAAGACGTTGCCAAACTGATCGGCCATGATCTGCACCTCAATATGGTGCGGATTGACGATCACCTTCTCCAGGTAGAGATCAGGATTGCCAAAGGCATTGCCCGCTTCCGACGATGCCAGCGAATAGCCCCGTTCCAATTCGGCGACATCACGACAGATGCGCATCCCTTTACCGCCGCCACCAGCCACCGCTTTCAGAATGACCGGATAGCCGACCTCGTCAGCGATGCGCGATGCATCCTCAAACGATCCGACGACACCATCCGACCCGGGAATCGTCGGCACGCCAGCGGCTTTCATGGTCGCTTTCGCTCGCGCCTTATCGCCCATGCGGCGAATCGCATCCGGACTGGGACCAACGAAGCGAAGGCCGCAGGAATCAACCACTTCGGCAAAGTCGGCGTTCTCAGCGAGGAACCCGTAGCCCGGGTGGATAGCTCCCG
Source organism: Candidatus Zixiibacteriota bacterium (assembly GCA_028289585.1). Classification (GTDB taxonomy): domain Bacteria; phylum Zixibacteria; class MSB-5A5; order GN15; family FEB-12; genus JANQPI01. Next base: position 542,223 of record JANQPI010000026.1, on the reverse strand, counting down.
CCCCGGAAACCTCAGCGGCCGCGATGATTCGCTTGAAGTCGAGATACGACTCTTTCGCCGGACCGGGACCGATGCAGACATCTTCGTCCGCAAATCGCACGTGCAGCGCATCCCGATCGGCCTGTGAATAGACCGCGACCGTCTTGAGGCCAAGTTCGCGGCAGGCGCGCATCACCCGGAGGGCGATTTCGCCGCGATTCGCCACCAGGACCTTCGTAATCGGTTGATTAGACATAGGTAGGCAACTTCCGTCTCGAGGCACCACGTGTAAAGGAATAAGATACGAACCATTGCCCCGGCGGCCAAGTCGCTTTGCCCGGAACTCCCTCCCTAGCTGCGTCGGTTCCTGTGAGACTTGACGTGAACCGCTCGAGTGCTACTGTGTCCTTTGTTGCGGTGATGGTACAGAACCACCGACGGTGGAAGTGAGGTGACCGTGAGCGAGCGTACCCTAACCAGCCAGCGCGACTTGTTCGAGATTCCGAGTTATGTCACCTATCTCAATTGTGCGTACATGGGACCATTGCTGAAGTCGGCCCTGGACGCCGGCCGCACGGCGATTGACCTCCGGCAACATCCCTGGCGCATGACTCCCGACCACTTCTTCGATTCGAGTGAATCCGTTCGCCGTCTTGGAGCACGGCTGCTCGGCACTTCTGCCGATCAGATCGCCATCGTCTCCTCTGCTTCGTACGGCCTCGCCACCGCGGCACAGAACCTTCCCCTGGAGTCCGGTGACGAAATCGTCATCCTCGCCGAACAGTTTCCGTCTAATGTCTACACCTGGCATCGACACGCTGCGGACTATGCAGCCACCGTCGTTACCGTGGCGCGACCGGACGACGATGATTGGACTCCGGCGATTCTGAATGCAATCGGCCCACGAACGCGCATCGCGGCTCTGCCCCACTGTCACTGGACCGACGGGGACCTGATTGACCTCGAAGCTGTTTCCGATCAGTGTCGCGCCAACAGTTGCGCGCTAGTGCTCGACGTAACACAATCTCTGGGAGCATTGCCGCTTGATGTCACTCGTATCCGCCCGGCGTTTCTCACTGCGGCCGCCTACAAGTGGCTTCTCGGACCCTATAGCTACGGCTTCCTGTACGTCGATGAGGCGTACCTCGACGGTACCCCTCTTGAAGAGAACTGGATAAACCGGGAGGGCGCACGGGACTTCGCGCAACTGGTAAACTACCAGGACCGCTATGCTCCCGGGGCCCGCCGATTTGATTTTGGAGAACGGGCCAGCCTGCAACTCACCCCCATCGCCGAAGTCGCGTTGCTCCAAATTCTCGACTGGGGTGTGGAAAATATCGCGCAGTCGCTCGGTGTTCTGACCGCCGAGATTGCCGGTCGTGCTGAGGAGATCGGTTTCGGGGTCAATCGTGAGGATCGACGCGCACCGCACATGCTTGGATTGCGCTGGCCTACCCACCTGCCCGAGAACTTGGGTGAACTTCTGAAACGGGAAAATGTGTCAGTGTCGATTCGCGGAGATGCAATTCGCGTGTCACCACATCTCTATAACGACACGCACGACATCGACCATCTGTTCGAAGTTCTGGCACCGGCAGTTCGGACCGCCTCGTAACAGCCTAGAACTGGGAGAAGCCTTCCGGCATTTCGCGGCTGGTGCCCCCCAGACCGCGATCCTTCCCGCCCTCGATCGACCGCTCCGACGACGGACCCTCGGCATCGCTATCCTCCCAGCGATCCGCCGCACCGACAATCCCCTTAAGCCGGAGATCAAAGTCGTCCGGATTCGAGGCCGCTGCCATCGCCTCTTCGAAGGAGATCATCCCCTTCTTAAAGAGATCCATGATCGACTGGTCGAACGTCTGCATACCGTACTGGACCTTCCCCTGCTCCATCAGCTCGGGAATCTCCATCGTCTTCTCGGGATCCATGATGCATTCCCGGATCGCGCCGGTTGACACCATGACCTCCAGCGCCGGGACGACACCGGGGAAGTCGTATCGCGTCAGCAGTCGCTGACAGATAATCGACTTGATGGTACCGGCCAGCAGCAGGCGAATCTGCTGGTGCTGATGCGGCGGAAAGAACGACACAATTCGCGAAATCGTCTCGACAACGTTCAGCGTATGGAGCGTGGTAATAACGAGGTGACCGGTATCGGCAGCGGTCAGCGCAATCGACATCGTTTCCAAATCACGGACCTCACCGATGAGAATAACGTCGGGGTCCTGGCGGAAAGCGTAGCGTAGCGCCGACGAAAACGACTCCGTATCGCCACCCACCTCGCGTTGCGAGATAATCGCCTGCTTATCGCGGTAAATGTACTCAATCGGATCTTCGACGGTCAGAATGTTGAGCGGTTCCTGCGAGTTGATCTGTTCAATCATCGACGCCATCGTCGTTGATTTACCGGAACCGGTCGTTCCCGTAATGATAATCAGCCCGTGTCGTTCGTTGGCGATCTTCTTGAGAATCGACGGCAGATTGAGTTCGTCGTAATCGGGCACGACCGTGTTGACCGCACGAATGGCGATACCGGACGTTCCCCGCTGCCGGAAGAGGTTGATACGAAATCGGCCGAGCTTCGCCACCGAGAGGGCGAGGTCCATCTCATGCTTGCGGTTGAATCGGTCAAGCTGCTTCTCAGTCAGGATCTGACCAACGAACTGGTCCATCTGATCGATCGTTACCGGCTCGGCCGAAATCTGTTCGAGATTTCCGTTGACGCGGAGGTGAGGTCGGATGCCAACACGGAGGTGAAGGTCCGAGGCCTTGCGATTCAGCATTTCGACGAGCATCTGTTTCAGCGTCATGATCGCTCCGATCCTTTCGCGGGGCAACGAGGGGCGCGGGACCGATTCCCGCCCTATCCTCTACGTCGGCCTGTTCGGACAAATGCTTCACGAAAAAGCGGGCGACCAGTATGGCCGCCCGCGCTGTGTTCAGTCGTTATGCTGTTTGCTACTCAGGTACGATCTTGAACAGGACCTGGCCAAATTCGACCGGCTGAGAGTTCTCGACACAGATCTCGACGACCCGTCCGGAGATATCAGACTCGATCTCGTTCATGAGCTTCATCGCTTCCACAATGCAAATCACCTGTCCCGCCCGGACCTTCTCGTTGAGTGACACGTACGGATCGGCATCCGGGGACGGTGCCGAGTAGTATGTACCGACCATCGGGGACTTGACCTCGTGAACATTTTCGGATGTCGCGGGCGCCGGCGCGGCGGGCACCGGGGCTGCTTCCGGATGAGCCGGGGCCGAGTTAGGGGCAACCGCGATTGCAGGCGCGGCGTGACCATTGCCGGTAGCGGCACCATTGGTCATCTCCCCACGCTGCGTAATCCGAACTTTCCGACCCCAACTCGAAACTTCGAGCGATTCGATGTCGGACTCTTCGACGAGGCGGATGAGCTTCTTGATGTATTGTTCATTCATAGGGAATAGAATCTCCCGCTCAGGATACCGACGTATCCCGCCAAGCTCAGGTAACGCAACAGCATAGGTGCCGGCGCCTACAGTTCCAATAGCTTTTTTTCCGACCGATTGATACTCCGGCCACCGGTGCGTGTCACGATAATGTCGTCCTCAATCCGCACTCCACCCCAACCCGGCAGATACACTCCCGGCTCGACCGTGATGACATGCCCGGCCCGCAGGACGTCTTCCGATTTCGGCGCAACTCGCGGTCCGACATGGACATAGAACCCGATTCCATGACCGGTGCCATGACCAAACCGTTTGCCGTATCCCGCCTTGTTGATCACTGCACGGCTGGCCGCATCAACTTTCTGTGCCGGCACCCCCGCCTTCACCGTCGCGATTCCCGCTAAGTGAGCTTTCAAGACGAGATCGTAGATTTTCCGCTGCTTGGCAGTCGCTTTCCCCACGACGACAGTGCGAGTCATGTCGGAGACATAGCCGCCAATAGTGGCGCCAAAGTCAAAGGTGATGAAATCTCCGCGCTCGACCTTTTTGCTTGAGGGCAGGCCATGGGGCATTGCGGAGCGATGACCTGATGCGACAATCGTCTCAAATGCCGGCTTCTCCGAGCCGAGCATCGCCATCTGATACTCCAGTTCGGCAGCCAACTCCTTTTCCCGGATACCCGGCTCGACGATCCCGAGGATGCGAGCGAACGCGGTATCCGCGACCGCCGCGGCCTTTTCGATAAGACGGAGTTCTCCGGCATCTTTGATCCAACCGAGCTGCGCGAACAACGATGTCGCATCGATAACCAAGGCTTCCGGCAGTACCCGTCGAATCAGCGCCTGCTGGCGCATCGTAACGTACTCTCCGGCGACGCCAACACGGATGTTTGGTGACAGCAGACTGTCAATCGTTGCCAAAGAGGCGAGCCCCTGTCCGCTAACCGTATGAACATGGGCTCCCGTAATCTGTTCGCCTGCCTGAACGGTATAGCGGGAGTCAGTCAAAAAATGCGCGGCCTTGGTGTCGATAATCAACACACCGGCAGTTCCCGTGAATCCGGTCAGATAGCGAACATAGTCAAGGTGCGTGACGACCAGCGCTTCAAGGTTGGCAGCTTTCATCTCCTTGCGAAGCGTAGCAATACGTTTGGCCGACATCTGTTGATCTCCTAACCGGTGCGCGGACGATCGAGGTCCGCGAGTTTGGCCGAGACACGCGGGTTCTCGTCCGTCGATGACAAATCTTCGTATAGAGCCTGAGCGAGCCGCCGCTGTCCCTGAGCGGCATACAGATCAGCTAACGTCTCTGTGACGAACGGAATCCGGCGGCGCTCAGTCTCACTTAACGCCGAGTCGTCGGAACGACGCAACGTGAGTTGCAACCGAGATCGGGCACGCGGCTTTTCACAGCGCTGACAGACTAGCAGAGTCCCATCCGGAGACGATCGCAGAACGTCGATGTAACAGGCAACCGCACCCCATTCGTCACCAAGAGCGAAGCGGGCATCACCAATCATCTTGGTCACCGAAGCATCGGCAGTATGTGATTGTTGCAGCTGTTCGAGTTCTACCAGCGCCGCCCGCGGTTGACCACCACGCAACAATGCCGCTGCCAGAATCTGACGTCCATCCGAAGCATTCGCATGCTGATCAAGGTTGGCGCGACAACACTCGATCGCATCGGCCAGTCGGCCGGCGTCCAGATGGTTCCGTGCCTCGGCCAGCCAGGCAGCATTTCCTTCGATTGGGGTCGATAAATCGTGTGGACCAGTCTCGTGGCGGATCATGTGTGCGAAAGAACGAGATTGCCCGAACGCGGGCAAGTCAAGAGTCGTCGCTCGTGAGACGGTCAACGATTGCGGTCGTTGAACGGCCGGGAACGAGCCGGATACGACGAACCTCTCCGCCCGCTGCCAGAACCGTATCGGCACCCACAATTTCGGAGATCCGGTAATCGGCACCCTTCACCAGTACGTCAGGGCCAATCTGTTCGATGAGTCGAGCGGGAGTCGCCTCGCCAAACACGACAACGTAGTCAACGGCCCGCAAACCAAGAAGAATGTGCGCGCGATCGCGCTGCGACTGGAGAGGCCGCTCAGGCCCCTTGAGTCGGCGTACGGAAGCATCGGAATTGATACCGACGATAAGGCAATCTCCCAGTGCTCGTGCCGTGGTCAAATACGTCACATGGCCGCGGTGCAGAATATCAAAAACACCATTGGTAAAAACGATACGCTGTCGCCGATGACGCAGATACGTGACAAGCGCACCGACTGACTTGCGAGGAACGAGCTGTGGTGCGTTCATTGGTAACGATACGAAACCGATCGACGCTCTGTGGCACGATACGGTAACCACTCCCCCGACTCCATCGGCACAATCGTTTCAATCAGTCGTTCCCCGTCTTCTGAATGAGGCAGAAGCGAGTTGAGATCGAAGCGAAGCCGATTCTGAAAAGTCATATCCCCGCGATTGGTCGCGAAGAAACGCCAGACCGAATCCGGAATCGCCCACTGCTTGACAACATCGAGCAGACCAATACCGGACAGCTTCGACATTGCCATCGCCGATGTTGCTGACTGTACAAGAACTTCGCCATGCCACCGTCCACGAATACGCAGCGTGTCAATGACCACCGAACGCGAATACACCTCGCGCTCTCGTCCGTTCGGCATTGTGTAGATCCCCTCATCGCGGATAACGTCATCGATCTGCATCTGCCGCCCGATCAGATTTGCGAGGCGACCATTCCAGATCGATCGATCGTTGTTGGCGAGCACCACGGGATCGACCAAACGCCGGAGACCGACAGCCGTCTCAGCATCAAACGAAGAGTCGATCAGAGGGTAGAGCCGCTCATAACCATCAATGGCGGTCATGCGACCCGTGCTATCAAGATTTGCCACAATACGAAGTTGCGCTATGATCGGCGCCAGAGCATCGTCGACTGGCTGACCGTTGCGAACACGGCGGTTAGATGTCACAATGGTGGTTAACTGCCACCCAGCGTCAATTGGTGACAACTCATGCGAGCGCATGACTATGGTCGAGTCGAGAACTCGTTGCTCATTGAAATCAGTGAAGCGCTCGACTACCGTTGACGTGGTGAACGTGACGACGGAATCGACACCAAACGAAAGTCGACGAACATCATTTGCGGACAACTCCGCAGCCAGTACGATCAACCCAACAACAACGAGCGCGATGCGAATCATGACTGACTATCCTTGACAACAGTGCCGATCGCACCGTCGGCGATTGTCCGCTCCAATTCGGCGGCCAGATCGTCGCCAGTCACTGCTGCGGTACCGACTTCGCCAACGGTGTAGCCAGCAGCGGCGTTGGCAATGATGGCTGCCTCAATATTTGATGCACCAGCGGCGCGGGCCGATGCAAACGCTGCGATGACGGTATCCCCGGCACCGGTGACATCATACACACGCCGAGCAAAGGTCGGCACATGCACTGGCTGCTCACCTTGCTGAAAGAGCGACATCCCGTCCGGCCCCCGGGTTATCAACAGCGCCTCGGTGTTCAGCCGCTCCCGCAGGCCGTGGCCAACAGCAAGAAGATCGTGCTCGGACCGAATGCGGCGGCCAAACGCAAATCCCGCCTCGTGATGGTTGGGCGTGATCAGCGATACGTCGCGATAATTCATGAAGTTCGCATCTTTGGGATCGACAGCGACGAAAAGGTTGCGCTCGCGGGCCCGCGCAATAAGGGCCGTCAGCAGAGTCGGCGTGATGACACCCTTGCCGTAGTCGGAGATGATTACCCCCCCCAACAAATCGAGGGTCGCTTCGAATCGCTGCACAATGCCAGTCGCAGTAACGTCGCGAATGGCCGTACGATCTTCCCGGTCGGCCCGAACCACCTGCTGGGCATGAGCCATGATGCGCGTTTTGATCGTCGTCCGTCGCCCTTCCTCAACGACCAGCGATTCGGGAGCAATGCCATAGTCATCGAGTAGCATCCGCAAGCGATTGGCGGCGTCGTCCTCCCCGACCACACCGATGAGCACGGGATCGTCGCCGAGGGCAGCAACGTTGGCAGCGACATTCGCCGCCCCGCCCAGGAGGAGTCGCGACGATGCAATATCGACAACCGGCACCGGGGCCTCCGGTGAAATGCGTTCGACTGTACCGTGGAGGTACTCGTCGAGCATGATATCCCCGACGATGCCGATGCGCGATCGGCCCAGGGCTCCAACGATGTCATGTAACCGGCTCGGCGGCACGGGCATACGGAACTCCTCTTGACTCCCATCGGGATCATACTAGTATCCGGGAAACGCGACAAGTGCGCTCTTCAGCCCATCCGACGCCCCCCTCAACAGGAGATTGATCATGAACCAGGGACCCCGCCAGCAGCTGAACATCGAACTAAAGGAGCCCGAAGCCGAAGGGATCTACGCCAACCTGGCGATGCTGACCCACTCGCCAAATGAGATTGTCATCGATTTCGCTCGTGTTGTCCCCGGCTCGCCCAAAGCCCGTATTCTCTCTCGAATTATCATGACGCCGATGAATGCCCGACTGCTCCAGCGTGCCCTCGATGATAACCTGAAGAAATTCGAGGCCCAGTTTGGAGAGATCAAAGTCCACGGACAGAGTCAGTCCAAGCCAATCGGCTTTCAAACACCGGACGCGACGACCCCGGAATAGCAGCTTTTAGTTGAGACCCGAGGTAACCCGCGCCATGCATCGGTATGGCGATTGCCAAGCCAATAGCGGTCTGTCCTCAGTGCCGGGAAGTCATTCATCCCCAGGCTCGGGTCTGCAAGCATTGTCAGTCGGAGGTGCGCCGCGGCACTAGCCGTCGGGAGCGAATCGCTCGGCGCCTCAATACGTTTCGCGTCGGCTTTATCGCCGGTCTCGCCACCGCGCTCGTGCTCACTCTTTTTCTCTACCTCCAATTCGGGCGCTAGCCTAATCGATCGCTGCTAATCTGCCGAAACTCCCAAGGAAGCCGGTCGCTGCAGGCGATTGGGTAAACCGGGAGGTTAGGTCCGGGAGCGTTGGTTCCCCTTCTGATGATGCAGCCGTTTCTCTCCGCCATTCTGACCGCGGTTCCACTCGCGCTGATCAGCCTGCTCTGCTGGCGGGCCGCCGAACACTCCCGGCTCGACGCCCGGCTTCGCCTTCTGGCCACCGCTCCGCTCATGCTCAGTCTGCTTATCATCATCGCTCCTCTCAGCGATCTCTTCGCGGTGCATCTTCCGGACCTGGGTCTGGCAACCGGCCTGGGATCAATCCTGGCCGCCTGGCTCGGGCTGCTCGTAGCATGGGCGATCCGTCCGCAAACAACGGCCGAGGCTCCTCAGGACGATGAGCTCGAACGACTCCGAATCTTCGCCAGCGCCGGCTTCGAAGGCCTGGTGATTCATGCCGACGGCAAATTCGTAGACTGCAATCGCTCCTTTGAGGGTATCTGCGGCTACCACCGCAACGAGCTCATAGGACAGTCGATCATGATGGTGGTGGCACCGGAGTCCCAGGCGACAGTCGAGGACCACGTCCGTCGCGGCGACGAATCCCCCTACGAAATCAAGATTGTTCGGGCCGATAAGACGCTTGTCCCGGTCGATCTCCTGGGCCGACAGACACGCTTCCGCGGCCGACCGGCGCGGGTCGTGGCGGTTCGCGATGCATCCGGTCGCAAACTTGCCGAGGAGCGACTCTATCGCTCCCTCGCCGAAACGCGCGCGGTTCTTGGGGCGCTGCCCGACACTTATCTTCGCGTGGAAGGCGACGGTACCATTGTCGAGGCTCACCTGCCACCCGACCGCCAAAGATTGATGGCAACCGCCCCCAAGACCCTGACTGCCTACCTGGGCGACGCGGGAGCAGCTTCAATTCGTGAAGCGATTAGCCGCGTTCTGCTCTCACAGGAGCTCGAAACGCTCACCATCGTCTCCGACTCCAGCCCAAAATCGACCGCGACCGAAGCGCGACTTATCGCCACTCCGGATCAACAGGTGCTGATCTTCCTGCGTGATATCTCCGAACGCCACCGATTCGAGCAGCGACTGAGCGTGCTGGCCGAAGGACTGTCGTCGAAAACCGGTGATGACTATTTCCGCTCTCTGGCCCGGTATCTGGGCGAAACACTGGGCAAAGAGATCGTCACCATCTCCCGCCTCGACCCGAGCAACCGCGAAACCCTGACAACCGCAGCCTACTGGCACGACGGTTCTCTTCGTGATCCGATCACCTACCCGGTGGCGGCAACACCATGTGGTGACCTCCTCGACCACAACGTCTGCATCCATGAAGCGCATGTAGCCGATCGCTATCCAGATGATACGATGCTTCGCGACGAGCAAATCGAATCTTACATCGGCGTTGTCTTGAACGACAAATCAGGCACGCCGATTGGCAACATCGCAGCCCTTTCGCGTCAACCACTCGGCTCCGATCACGAAAGTGAAGAGTCGATCATTCGCATCTTCGCCGCACGCACCGAGGCTGAACTCGACCGGCAGGCCGCACTGCAGCATCTCGTGGCCGAGCGGACACGCTATTTCGATCTCCTCGGGACTCTCCCCGACGGACTGGTCGTGTGCAGCAACCGAATCATCGAATACGTCAATCCCCGACTGGTCGAACTCCTCGGCTATGACTCTGCCAGCGCCCTCATTGGCCGTCCGTATGTCGATCTCTTGTTGCCCGAAGACCGCCACCTCGCCGTGGCTAACTTCGAGCAGGCAGTTGCGTCCGGTGAACTCGTGGGACCGGTACAGCGCCGATATGTTCGGGCCGACAATACGCTGTTCACCGCCGAGATCTCGGGACGGGCCATCATGCTGGGCGACGAGCAGCGCGTTCAGATCGCGGTTCGCGATGTCACCGAGCGAATCGAACACGACCGCCGTGTCGGAGAGTTGGAACAGGAGCTTGCTGCGCTGGCGGCAGGATCACTCGATTCTGTGTTCATCGTGGCGAGGGCGACCGACGTCGATGCTGAGTTTCCCCGGTTCACTGTCTGCCATCATAATGAGCAAGCCGGTCGTCAGTTCACGAACTCCGGGGAACCGCTGATTGGAGCTGACTTCCTCACCCTCTTCGCTATCGATCTGGGCGAACGTCTGGCGGCGGAACTAACCGCGGCGACGCTCAGCTATGACACGCGGGAACACGAATGGGAAGTCATCCAGGATTCGGGACCTAGCCGCTGGCTGCGTATCCAAATCGTTCCGGTGGGTGAACGTCTCGCTGTCACTGTCCGCGACATTTCGGAGCGCCGTCAAGCGACCGCTGCCCTCGCCGCAAGCGATGCTCGCTATAGCCGAGTGACGGAACTCGTTCCTGGTGTCATCTTTGAGATGAAAATCACCGATCGCGCCAACATCCAGTTGACCTATGTCAGTCCGGGGATTGCGACGATCTTTGGCATCTCAGCAAACGACGCGGTTGCCAACTCAAGCCTCGTGTTTGACCGCATCGTCCCGGAAGATCGTGGCCGCCTCGTCCAAACCCTCCGTACTGCCGCCCGCAAAGGACAGCCCTGGCGCGCTGACTTCCGCGTCCAGGCGGCCGCTGGTGTCCGCTGGGTCCGACTGGAAGCATCTCCACTGTCAGGACAGACGGCCCTCGGTTATGCCGGATTGGTCACAGACATCACCGAACGAAAGCGCTTCGAGGCTGACCTTTCGGCATCCGAAGCGAGATATCGGCTCCTTGCCGAACGGTCCACCGATGTTATCTCAGTTATCGGATCGGATTTCACCTCGCGGTATGTGTCTCCCTCCATTGAACGACAGCTCGGCTATGCACCGTCCGAAATCGAATCGATGCTGCCCCAAGACATCCTGCACCCAGACGACCAAGAGCGGATTACTAACGAGCTCACGGAGGCAATGACGGGAGGCCGCAACGACGTTCTGACAACCAGCCGTGTTCGGCATCGCGACGGCCACTACGTCTGGATCGAATCGCGAACCCGGATCATTCGTGATGCCGACGGCATCCCCGAGGAATTGCAGACGACGTCCCGGGATATCAGCGATCGGATTGGTATCGAACGGGCACTGCGAGATAGTGAAGCACAATTCCGGGCGCTCATGCGCTACTCGCCGGTCATTCTTGCGATTAAGAGTATCGACGGCCGTTACCTGATGGTCTCCGACAGCGCTGTTGGTCTCACCCCCCATGCTGTTGACGATGTGATTGGCAAGCGCGACGAGGACCTGTTGCCACCAGAGCTGTGTGAAGAGATCGCCCGGCTCGAGCGACAGGTTATTGAGATGCAAACAGCGATCTACTACACAGTACGCTTTCCATCGCTTCAGGGAGTCAAGTACTTCGACACCATCCGGTTCCCGATGATGAACGAAGACGGTGAACCATTTGCCACGGCGACTCTGGCACTGGACGTAACAGCGGCCCGGGCGTCGGAAGCCACCATTCGTCAGTCGAATCAGGAGTTGGCAACGCTGTCGACAGCGATCATGCAGACGAGCAGTCGGGTTGCAATTACCGACAACAAAGGCTATCCGCAGTTTCTTAACCATGCCTACCATCATGACACCAACGTTGACGACGACCCACCCGCAAAGTCTCCCCTGCACTACTTCAGCGCCGACTTCTTAACCACTGCCGATGGTCAGCGGATGCAATCGCTGTTGGATGCCGGAGAATCGTGGACGGCACGGTTGCGACGGGAAGACAAATCGAACCATGCGGTGTGGGAGCGCGTGTCGGTTTCACCGATCCGCGATGATCGGGGTGAGGTCACCAACTATCTCGTTGTCTGCGACGATATCTCACGTGAGGTCGAGGCTCAGGAGCAACTGCAGGAGGCGGACAAACTGGCTGCGGTCGGTATGCTCGCAGCCGGAGTCGCGCACGAATTCAAGAACTACCTGGGCGGCATCATCGGTCACGCGTCGCTGGCTCTTGAAGAGATGCAGAGCGACGAGTCATCGACACCCTGGCGAGATGTGCTCGAACAGATCATCACGATCAGCGAGCGGGCCAATGGCGTCGCCATGGGGCTGCTGACCTATTCGCGTGGACGCACCGACATGATCGAGGTCGTCGATCTACCTCAAGTTGTGACTAAAACAGTTACTCTCATCGAACGAGAGATTCGTCACCGCTCGATTGAAGTCGTTACCTATGTCGATCCGACACTGCCGCAGTTGACTGCTTCCGCCGCGCGCATCCAACAGATCCTGTTGAACCTGCTGATTAATGCCGTGCAGTCGATCGACGAGCCGTGGGGGGTAGTAACGATCGCTCTTCTCTCCGACGACGACCGGGTCGTCATCCGGGTCGGTGATACCGGCTGCGGCATCAATCGCGATGTTCTCCCGAGAATCTTTGATCCCTTCTATTCGACCAAAGGTGTCTGGGGCGAGACCGAGTCAGGGCCAACCGGTACCGGAATGGGACTTTCCGTCGCCCGCAATCTGGCGCGGGAAATGGGCGGCGACCTCACCGTGGAGACCCGGGCGGGCATCGGCTCAACTTTCACCCTCACACTTCCCCTGGCCATCGGCGTTGCCGGCGCTGAACCTCTTACGCCAACTGAGTCACGGCGACTGCTTCTTTTCTCGATGGATCGCGCCTTGATCACTGAGATGCTGGCCCAGGCAATGGCAGAGCAGTGTGAGTTGAAACCGGTCGATGCCAATCTGTCAGTTGACATCGACCTCCGGGAGGCGGCCGACGCGATGATTATCGATGCCGCATACTCCGCAAAAGTTGAACTGTATCGGATGTTAGAACGATGTCAGCGGGATGATATACCGATCTATCTGATCAACTGCAGTGATTACGATCGCGAACTGCTGCAGGTGCGTGGTCAGACAACGAATGCCGATGTCGGTGTACCAGCATTGACGGCTATCATTGACGGCATCCGACCCGTGTCCGTACCGTCACCAACCTAATCACGCAAGTAGGCCAGCGTCGCCTCCAAAACGGTTTCCATCGGCAGATCACGCATGCAACGCATGCGATCGTCGCCGGTCAGCGGACAGCTGTTCTTGACGCACCCCAGGCACTCAAGATGCTCGGCCCGTAGAACTGTCTTCTGCTGACTAATCGGTGATGTCTCTCGGGGATCATCGGCCCCCGATAAGACAACGAGTGACGTTCCCGCCGCCGCGGCAAGATGCGCCGGGCCTGAATCGTTGCCAACGAACACCCGGGCCAACGTCAGAATAGCGGCAAGTTCGCGGAGCGTTGTCTTGCCGGCCAGATTGACAATGCTATCGGGCACCGACGCCGCAGCGACATCGGCCGCGGTTGGTTGATCATCAGGACCGCCGACCAGCACGACGCCGGCATCGACGGTGCTCATCAGGGTACGGATGAACCGGGCGTAGTTCGCAACTCCCCAACGACGTGATTCGGCAACGGCTCGAACGGCAACCACAACAATCGGCGTACCCGAGGCGATACGATGGGCGCTCAAAAGGTCAACGGCAGCGGCTGTCTCGGTGTCGGCAACACGAATCGTTGGGGGCGTATAGACTAACTCCCGGCCGGTTGCTCGCCGGAGAAGATTGAGATAGAGCTCGGACCGATGTTCCGACCACCGTGGTTCCGGAAGCACCAGCGGCTTGGTCAAGAGCAAGCGACGACCATCGGTGACGTAGCCGACTCGCTCAACGACCCCTGCAAGTGCAAACGACGAGGCTGCTCCGAATGACGGTGGCAGTATGTACCCGTGGGAGTAATCACTATTCGCAAGTACCCCTCTGACCTTCATAACGGCGGCCAGACCGTGCAGGTGATCATTGGGAAGGGGGATAACTCGGTCGACAGACGGGTCGCCGTCAACCAGTGGGCAAAGCGGTGCTGGAGCCAGGAGCGTAACGGATGCGCCCGGATGTGCCTCGCCAACCTGTCGAATCATCGGCAGCGCCATGATCATGTCGCCAAGATGATTCGGACAGCGTACAGCGACAGCGGGCGTCATGATTGCGGGAATTTACTCTCCAGTTCGATTCGGTTAGTCAGGTAGCTGGACAATTCTTGGAAATACTTATCCCGCTGCTCAAGATAAAAGATACGCGCATCCAGGAACTCAATTTCTGAGATCTGCCCATCCGCGGCTCGGGTCTCCGCAATGCCGAGACGATTCTCGGCGAGAGCGATCTGTTTCTGGAAGATATCAATGCGTCGGTAACTAACATCGATCTGATTCACCAGATTGGCAATCTCTGCCTGCGTCGTCCGCCGGAGACGCTCAAACGTCAGCCTCGCCTGTTCCGCCTGGAACTCGGCGGCTCGAACTGCGGCACGCGATGCACCACCATCAAAGATCGGATAGCGAACGCGCAACGTTACCCCCCACCCGGTGGTGCCGAGATCACTCACCCCCACCAGCGTGCTATCGATTCCACCTCCCGAGGAAAACTCGTCGCGTGTCTCCGCTTCACCCTCGGCAATAGAGAATCTCGCTTCCAGATCACCGGTCAAACCCAGTCCGGATGCTGAGAAGCGGGCTTCGCGACGACTCTTCTGGAACTGCAAATCGGCCCGCTGGATGTCCAGTGACGTCTCCCATCCGTTGAGATAGGCCTCTCGCTGAGCATCGGAGTACGGCTCGGGGACCTCCGGTTCGAGAGGTGTTAAATCCTCGGTCACCGGAAGATCGAGGAGCAACGCAAGTTCCCGAACCTGCTGCGTGAGTTCCGTTTCGAACTCAAACATGGCAAGCTCGGCATCGAGCATACTCGAGCTGGAGGTGATGTAGTCCTCTTCCGAAGCGACACCATCGATCAGCTTCAACGAATCGATAGCAGCCTGAAGCTGGGCTTTGCGTAACTGATCGGCTTTCAGATCAGCTTCGACTTGTTTGCGAAGCAAGTTGACGAACTGCGCCACAACCTCGGAACGCAACGAGTCCTGACCCAGCAAGAAATCGATCTCGGCCATATCATAATTCAGACGCTGGATATTGAGGTCATGCTTGGTCTGTGAGGGTCGAAACAGCGGTTGGGTCAGATCAAACTGCAAGAATCCCCGACGCGTGTCCTCAAAGGTCAGGTCCGACAGCGTCTGCGAACGAAGGTTGGGATAGCGCTCGTCACGCCGCTGTAGATTCGCCGAGGCGGTCAATTCGCCACCGGTGAACAAGGACTGCCGTAGCTCAAGGAAGCCCTGGAATTGAAGATTCCGCTGCTCAATGACGCGCTTGGCATTGTTACTGCCAAAGAACTCAAATCGCTCGTCGAAATTGTACGCCGGCAATGAGCCGTTGAGCGAAATCTCCGGAACATAGAAATTAATCCGCTCCGCCTGATAGCGCGACTCGGCCACGTCGCGATTACCACGAATGATCGATGCCTGCGATGATCGCAGGAGAGCCAGGTCGACCGCTTGGTTCAGAGTCAGGTCTCGAGCTTCGGGGGACGTGGCTATTGCCACACCAAGTAGACAGCATACGACAGTACAACGAATCATGAACATGCCTCGTAGTCGGAAATACAATCGTTCACGGAGTGAGCTATTCGTAACGAAGAGATTCGATGACATCCAGCGACGCCGCCCGACGTGCCGGATAGAGTCCAAAAATGACACCAACACTGGTCGAAACACCGACGGCCAGGACAATAGAAAAGATTGAGACAATCGTTGGCCACCCGGCAAAAACCGAAATCGCCTCGGAGATAAAGATCCCCAGCGCAAGCCCGACACCACAGCCGAGGAGACAGATCGTAACGGCCTCGATAAGAAACTGGCGCATAATGTCACCACGCGTCGCACCGACAGCACGGCGAACACCAATCTCGCGCGTCCGTTCCAGAACGGTGGCCAGCATGATATTCATGATGCCAATACCACCCACCAGCAACGACAGCCCGGCGATTGCTCCCATAACAATATTGAAGATTTCCTGCGTCTTCTCGGTCTGACGGAGCAACGATTCCGGAACAACGATCTCGTAATCAGCAACGCCGAGATGCCGACGTTCCAGGATACGCTCGACAAGACGAGTGGCCGCCGAGACATCTTTCAAATCATGGACGGTGATTGTCAGCTGATCGAGTTCGGCAATATTCCGGTCGGGACGCTGTTGGCTGGAGATAACAAACCACGGCGTTCCGGAAGTACTCGATGCCAGATCGGTGCGATCAAATTTCTTCTGCGCCGTCGTCAGCGGAATGTAGACGTCCTCGTTGAAATTCTTCAGCTCCAATCCCTCGACCTTGCCACGTCCGATATACTTGTCGGCCATCACACCGACCACGGTGAAGTCGAGATCACCGATGCGAACCGATTCGCCGATCGGATCGGAAAAGGCAAACAGTGTTCGTTTCGCCTTGGCACCGAGAACACAGATCTGGTGAAAACCTTCGATATCCGACGGAGTAATGAATCGGCCGGTGGCGACTTCGATTGAGGACGAGAGGACGAAGTCGGGCATTGTCGCCACCACTCGTACCGGCGCCTCCTGGGACTGGTAATAGATCGTCGTTACCGGTTCGTATCGCTGCGGGACAACGCGCGCGACCAGATCATCGAATTCGGCAATGTTTTCAGCATCGGCGAGTGATAGTCCGGGCGACCGTTCGTTCCCCTCGTCGGCCCCCGGTCGCTCCTGAGGGATCTTGGCATTCACGATGATATTGTTGATGCCCAGGATAGAAATCTGTTCGAGGGCTTCGGCTTTGGCGCCTTCCCCGATCGAAAGCATCGAAACAACGGCCGCCACACCGATGATGACACCGAGCATCGTCAGGAACGTTCGGAGCTTATGGGCCCCCAACGACTCGAAAGCGATTCGGAGAATACGTTGATAGTCCACGACTGTCTACGCCGGACCGCGGCGGCCACCGCCCCCGCGCCGTCCACCGCCTTCACCTGGCTCGCGACCCCGATTCATCTCCGGTTCGGTCGCCCGGTCGCCTGGCAGTCCGGTCTCATCGAGCGTCGGATCGACCAAGCAGATACGTTCCCCTCCCTCAAGCCCGGAGAGGACTTCAATCTGCATATCGTTGCGCCGTCCCAGTTCCACCGGGACTGCCCGCTCGTTCTCGAGAAAGACAACCGGCTGCCCGTCGCGCTCGAAAACCGCATCGAGTGGTACGGACACGATGTCGGCGACGCGATCCATGACGATCCGTGTCGATGCCGACATACCCGGTTTGAGGCGTTCATCAACCTGATCGATAAGGACTTCGACGTCAAAGACCTGAATCTTGCTCCCCGGGTCTTTCGGTCGCGCGAGGGTCGACTTGCTCAGGACTTTGCCTGTGAACTCGGCGTCGGGAAATGCATCGAGCGTGACGATTGACGTCTGACCCGTATCCACCCGAGAAGCATCCACCTCGGAGACCGTCGCCTTGACAACCATCTCGGACAAGTCCGGGAGATTAACCAAGCCCTGCCCTGGCCATGGCGAGTCTCCCTCCTGAACCTTGGACTGGGTCCCACCCTTCCAGATCTCGAGGTAGACGACCATACCCGGACGCGGCGCCATAATGGTCAGTTGATCGAGTTCCCGTTGCGCCTCATCGACCTGATCCTGCGCCCGTTGCACCTCGAAGCGGGCCTTTTGGACATCCGACTTAATCTGATCGAGTTTGGCATCGAAGTTCAAGCGAGCCAGATCGAGCTCCATGCGAGCCTCTTCGGCCAGCTTGGGTGCCTCGTGCTTCATCTCGTTCCACTTACGTTCCGCCTGCGCCAGTTCCAATTCCAGCTGCTTCTCCTGAATCGCGTATTCCTGTTCGGCTCGGGAGAGTTGGGTCTGATTGATCTGCAACTGGCTCTGCTCCTCTTTGAGCTCAGCAAGATGCTCGGTCTGGTCGAAACGAATCACCGGCTGCCCCTGCTCGACAAACGAGCCTTCCGGTGCAAGCCACGTGATCTGGACACCACGAATACGCGGTGTCGAGAGAATCGATGCCTTCCGGGCGTCGACCTGTCCATTGACCTTCAGGGAAAGCAGAAACTCGCCGCGTTCCACACGGGTCATCGGGATATCTTCAGGGGTGGTGAAGAAGGCCTGTACGCCATAGTAGCCACCAAGGACGACAACAACGACGACGGCGCCAATCATGATCCAACGTTTCATAGTAGCCGGGCTCTTTCTCTAACAGCTGTGAGATGACAGATGCAGCGATTGCCACCGCAGTGTCATCGTGTCCTCTCTGGTACGGCGGCATCCCCCCGAAAGTTTCCGTCGGCCACCTTCCATCGGCGGTGTGTCCACAACCACTGGTCGGGCCATGCGGAAATCTGGCGTTCATAGAACCGCACACACTCCACGGTCAAACGCCGCACCTCGGCATCGCGTTCCGCAGTTATGTCCGGAAAAAGGGTCTCCTCGTGCATCATGACATGTCGATCAAAGCGGTCTCGACGCATCACAAAACGGACAATCGGACACTCGGCTCGCACGGCCAGTGCCGCCGCCCCCTGGGGGGTGGCGGCAGGACGGCCGAAGAAGTCGACAATCTGCGTCCTGGCTGGGTCATGCTGATCAATCAGGATTGCCATCATCCGCCCGGCTTTAAGGCCTCGCAAAACGGCCTTGGTCTCCCGTGGCACGTAGTGAACGCCGACTCCGATTGAGTGACGCAGATTATTAATGTAGCGGTCGAACAGCGGATTATGCTGCTCCAAGACAAGGAAATCGATTGGATAGCCCTGGGCTGCTGCCCATGCGCCAAGCAGTTCCCAGTTCCCGAAATGGGCGGATAGGAGGAGCCCCCCGCGTCCGTCATCGCGGACGCGATCGAGCAACGTTCGTCCGGACTCAACGACGATCGAGTTAAGGTGTTCGGGGGTTAACTGCGGAAAGCGTGCGACCTCAAACGCTGTACGGCCAATGTTGCGAAAGACCCGGTCAGCGATCGCTTCGATCTCAGAAGCTGAGAAGTGGTCACCCAGGGCGTGATGGAGATTTTCGAGTGCGACACGCCGACGACTTGTGAGAATGCGCCCGACGAACGCCCCCAGAGCACTTCCGAAACGATCTGCGGTCCTGTCCGAAAGCGCATTAGCGACCGCAGCCAGCGCCCGAACGGCGACCATTTGGGCTCGATCACCTACCGTCGCCATGGCTCATCATCGGCATCATCAGATCGCCACGGCTCCGGGTCGTCGACCTGCTCGGGGTTGTTCGGATCACCGTAGTCGAAGTCAGTAGAGTGCAGCTGCTCGTGCTCTTTCCATCGCTTATAGTACTTTCGCCGCTGGCGGTATTTCAGGATACCACCCACGACCACCAGGAGTGCGAGGCCGATCCAGATCCAGGCGGTGTCGGCAAGGATCGTGAAGATCGTGAAGCGCTCTTTGAGATAGACCTCAAGCTCAGCCTCAAAATCGCCCAACGTCGCGCCAATCGTTTGGATCAGCGCGCCATCGACATCATTACCCGCAGCCAGGTAGTTCAGGAACCGGTTCACCGCCTCGACACCATAGGTGTCGTAGAAATAGTCAACCGCCTGATACGACGTTGCGTACGCTACCCCCGCCCGAGGACCACCAAAGCCATTGACACCGTCAATTTCCGACAGTGGAATGAGTCCCGAAAAGAGCGCCGCCTTGCTCATCGTGAGATTGTCGTCAAACGACCATCCGTGAGACACTCGCATGGCGAGACCTTCATCGAACCAGCGTGGTGCTCGGCCGAGCCCCAGACGATCGGACAGGGCAAGATGGCTATACTCGTGAATCAGCAACTCGGTAAGTGACTTCTGAATACGGAAGTGGTTCGGAGACTTGATAACGATCATCCCCCGATGAGGTATTGCCGCGGCCGCACCCCAGTCGGGAAACTTACCACCGATAAGCGAATCGAACTCACGATCGGTGGTGGAGATAAAAACATCAGGAACGTAGCTGAGCGTATCGCCAAGCAGTCGCGCCAATTCGACCCGTGCGAACATGAGCGCCGAATCAGCAGTCGTGACCCATTCGGCATTGGTGAAGTGGAGGGTCCACAGCCGAGAGGTGCTCGGCTGTGCGGTCACTGGACCGGCAATACTGCCGAGTAAGATTGTGACAATGAGAAGTCGAGGCCAACGCATGATCGGACAACTAAAGGCCGTTACGATCCACGGACAAGTGATCCTAGTCTTTGGTGCGGGCGTTCTCAACCGGCGGCAGACCGACCATCGAGCGCAGCCGTTCCAGTTCGGACGCCGAAAGATACCGCCACGATCCCGACTGGAGCCCCTTCAAGGTTAATCCGGCGTACTCCACCCGAACGAGATCCTCGACCGCATGCCCAACCAACTCACAGAGCTGCCGAACCTCGCGCTTGCGCCCCTCGGTCAGGACCATCCGCAGTCGCGTGCAGCGACCAACGAAGCCAAGGATAGTGACCTCGGCACGGCCAACCGCCCCGTCTTCAAGTGTCAACCCATTGGCGATCTGCTCTGCCGACTCTGGCTTGAAATGACCATTAACCCGAACCTCGTAGACTTTCGCCACCTCGTAGCGCGGATGAGCCAAGCGGAAAGCGAGATCACCATCGTTGGTCAGAAGCAGCAGCCCGGAGGTGTCAAAATCGAGTCGACCGACCGGATAGACCCGATAACGCAGTTTGCGGAGGTAGTGCAGGACCGTCCGGCGACGAAACGGGTCGTGCAGGGTCGTCATCACTTTCTTGGGCTTGTTGAGGAGTACGTAAACCTGAGTTGCGACCGGTTCGACCGCGACACCGTCGACTTTGACCGTGTCGTTATCGGTATCGACAATCAGACCGGGGGCGTCGGCCGGTTCATCGTTGATCGTGACCCGTTGTTCCGCAATCAGGGTCGCGGCGCCACGACGAGATGTGACACCAGCTAAAGAGAGGTATTTGTTGAGTCGGATAACCGCGGCCTTATCTTCCATAGAATTCCGGCGCGAGTATACCCGGTACCAGGAATCAGATCAAGCGCGCTCAACCGGCTCGTTCGACTCCGCGTCGCTCGTTTCCGATAGATCGGCTGGTGTCAACTCATCCAGGGAACGTGATTCCGCCACCGTGACGGTATCCGATTCTGGCGATTGAGCATCCGCGTCATCCGGGACCGAGTCATGGCCGTCTGGGGAAGACGGCGCCGTAGCGCGAGCTTCTGACGTATCCGCATAATCCTCGTTTAGGTTTGGTGTTGCGGTTCCATCGGCGATGTTCAGTTTCGGTTCTCCAGCGGCCTCTTCAGGCGGCTCAGACAGACCGAGCTCGGTCTGGTTCTTAGACTCCTGATCAGCGATCAGCTCTTCGATTTCCGACATGCGCGGCAAGTCCGTCACCTTATTCAGGCCGAAGAACTTCAGGAATTCGTCAGTTGTACCGTATTGCAACGGCCGTCCGACGGTATCAGCTCGGCCGACAATGCGAATCATGCCCTTTTCGAGTAACGAATTGACCACACCGTCGGCCGCCACACCACGAATCTGTTCGATCTCAGCACGTGTCACCGGCTGCTTGTAGGCACAGATCGAGAGCGTTTCCAACGCAGCGCGGGTGAGGCGCATTTTGCGACGGCGAGCGAAGAGTTCTTCGACGTAGCCCACGAACTCTTGGATGACATAGAACTGGTAGCCACCAGCGATCTCGCGAATGCGAAACGACGCCCCAATCGAGGCGTACCGTTCGTTCAAGGCCGCAACCGCGGTCTTCACGCGCGACGGGGTAACATCGTCGGAGAGTGCAGCGATCTTGGTTGCCGGGAGCGGCTCCGGCGAGGCGATTACCAGCGCCTCAATCGCCGATTCGAGATTATCGGTATCAAACATCGGGAGTCACCGTTTCGTTTTCAGTCGTCGGTTCAGTCTCACCCACGGGGACCGCCGCGATCACATCGATTTCATCCAATGGCTCGGTGAATCGCTGGCCACGAAAAACACGCAACTCGTCGAACGGCAGCGCTTGCCGCAACGAAACACGTCGAGCCCGGGCGAGCTCAAGCAGCGCAATGAACGCTACGACCGCCACAATCGTTCGCGGTGCATCGGCGTACATCTCCTCAAAGCGCGCGGAGTCGGTCGTCGATAGCACCTGCATGACAAACGCGGCGCGGTCGATAATCGAAACCTCTTCGATATCAACCTCGTGAAGCCGTTCTTCCGGTCGCTGACGAAGAACGTCGCGATGCGCCAGCGCCAGATCGAAGACCGTCGATGCCGGCATCAGGTCAACTCGCCCGGCGATCTTCTCGACCCCGGCGGTAATCGGGTAGAACGACTCCTCCAGCAACGCGCGCTCGCGTAGCATCTCGGCGATCTCGCGATACTTGCGGTATTCAACGAGCGCCATGATCAGCTCCTCACGAGGATCGATCTCATCCCCCTCTTCCTCATCACGAGGCAGCAGGAGTCGGGTCTTTATCCGAATGAGTGTAGCGGCCATCAGCACGAACTCCCCGGCCAGCTCCAGATCGAGTTTCTGCATCATATCGATGTACTGGAGGTACTGACGGGTGATTCGGGCGATCGGAATATCATGTATTTCGACCTCCTCCTTCTTGATTAGATACAGGAGGAGATCAAGCGGTCCGGAGAAGACGTCGAGCGCGACATGATACGACTCACCGTTGCCGTTCGGCGATGAACCGTTACCGGGAGCGGTAGCCAAGGTGGAATGAGTGTTCGTTTCGTGGGGGCGCGTTGGTTCGGGAAATGCCACTTACTTCTTGCTCTTTCGATACGCCATTTTCATCGCGCTGCGCACTTTGTCCATGACATTCTGAGCGCGGTTGCGGGCGCGTTCGGCACCGGTGGTTAGCACATCCCAGACCGTATCTGGATGCTTCACCAAGTCGGCGCGGCGATCACGAATTGGAGCAAGCGCAGCATTGAGATTGGCCGCAAGTTTCATTTTACAGTCCACGCACCCGAGCTCGCCCGTGCGACAGGGCGGCGCAATCGCCTCGGCATGATCCGGCGAGTAAATCTGATGCAACAGATAGACCGGGCAAATTTCCGGCCGGCCGGGATCTCCCTGGCGGAGCTTGTCGGGATCGGTGAAGTATGTGCGTAACCTTTTCTCGGTCTGTTTCTCGGTGTACTCGAGCGGGATGTGATTGTCGTACGACTTCGACATCTTCCGCTTATCAGCCCCTAGAATCAGCGGAATGGTCGTAAACAGCGCCTCTGGCTCAACAAAAACTTTGCGGTAGGTCGTATTGAACCGCTGCGCGATATCTTTCGCCAGCCAGATATGCTTCTCCTGGTCCTTCCCTACCGGCACCTTGTTGGCGTTGTACAGACAGATATCCGCTGCCTGCAAAACGGGGTAACCGAGGAAACCGTATGAGTCGAGCGACTCTTTCTTTTCGGCGTACGTAGGGAGCCGGGTGAGCGTCGGAACAGTGATCAGCATCGAAAACAAGAGATGCAGCTCGGCGTGTTCTTTGACCTCGGACTGAATGAAGATCGCGCACTTGTCGGGATCGAGCCCGGAGGCAAGCCAGTCGACCGCCATCTCGAAGACACGATTCTTGAGTTCTTTCGTATCCTTCCAGCTCGCGGTGAGAGCGTGCCAGTCGACAATACAGCAGAACATCCAGTAGTCGTCCTGGAGGCGAATCCAGTTTTTGAGGGCACCTTCGAGGTTGCCGATATGCAGCGACCCGGTCGGCTGCATGCCCGACAGGATCGTCTCTTTCTTCTTGGGGGTAGCAATGGCAGAATCAGTCATTGATCAATGCTTCACAGGTGAGAGTGTACAATCTGTATTCGGCGCCTGAGTATGCGACCATCGGACGGTCGATTCAACGGTAAAGCCGGATAAGATTCACAGACGGTGGCACACAACAGACTAGCTTGCTAGTCCATAAAGAGGTACTGGCGCCAGCGCTGATCGGAAACACCGATATGTCGCTTGATGAAGTGGATATGCGACGGACGACGCGGCTTGCTCTTGAGCGGCATCCGCGCTTCGGCCGGAGTCCGATTCCCCTTCTTATTATTACACTTCACGCACGCGGCAACGAGATTCTCCCACGTATCGAGTCCCCCTCGAGTCTTGGGGAGGACGTGATCGACGGTCATCGGTCCGCGCCTCGTACCGCAGTACTGGCAGGTATTCTGATCGCGGGTCAGGATGTTCTTGCGGGAGAGCATGACGCGTTTGTACGGAACACGCTTGTACTGCCAGAGACGGACGACCGACGGTAACCCGTAGGCGGTCTGGACCGTTCGCAGGCAGAGTCCGTCGACTTCCTCGATCAGTTCCGCCTTCCCCTGGAAGACAAGTACGATCGCCCGTTTGGCGGAGCAAACGGTGAGGGGTTCATAGTTCTGATTGAGCATCAGAACGTTGCGATGGACGAGACTGTTTTCCATACGTATCGGACAGAGGTAAGTAGTCTGACCTTCTATACCCGATTGAGTCGATGTACGTTCCGGGGCCATCTGGCGTCGGCATCCCGTAATTGCCCGTAAAGAACGCCGTCTTTCCTGACCCAAGTCAATAAGATTTCCAGCGGGATTTCTTTGCTAACTCCGGTCTAACATTGGACCGCGAGTCGCTCGGGCATCTACCGAATCATTACAACATACTTCGCGAGGCAGGCTCGAAACAAGTGACCTTTTTCACAAAATCGGCGGTGAGCATCTTGCGCCGATCAAGCCTACTGTCACATTTTGAAACTGACACTCCGTCACCTCAGAGCTGAGCTAGAGACAGTACTAATCACGCTCCCCGCGCAACTATGACTCGACACTGGGAGGTTACAATGAGCAAGAGTCCAAGTAGTATGCTAAGTCAGGTTGCAGGATTGGTTGCGATCCTGACTTTTTGTGTAATCGTTGGAACGCAGGCGAACGATCGGCTGACACAGGAGCCGGTTGAGAACGTGTTGTCGCGAGGACCACTGATAACGATCGACATCGAGCCATATCTTGAAACAGGCCCCGGAGTCCCCACCCCCTTCCCGGTTCGCACGATTTCGCACGGAGACGAGGTTATTCGTGTCGAAGTCGACTTCGAGTCTGACGGCAGAGTCGATTGGACGGGGATTGACGGGCGATATGTCGAACATACATTCTCGTCGCCGGGGAAATATAAAGTCACGACACACGTCCATACATCAAGCGGGATCATCGCTTCTCGTACCGTGACGATTCTCGTTTCCCCCGGAGTCAGGCGACCACGACTAGCCGATCGGTCGAAGAGCGATTGGCGAAGCATCGTCCCGAAACGGAGATATTCAACGCAAAGCGCCTCAACCACAGACCGTTACGCGTTAATCATCCAGGACCCCGATCCCATCGGTGGCTATCATTATCGCGCAGCGCTGATGAATCGCAACCTTCGTAACGTTCAGGGCTATACCGATGCCAACATCGTGTGGGTCGGCAAAATGTTCAGCTGTCAGTACGATGGTGATTCCGTCTACATCGACTACGCCGCGAGCCAGAGTGGTGTCGACTCGGCAATGGCCGATATCGCGTCGTGGATGGATGATTCCGATGTTTTGCAC
Organism: Candidatus Zixiibacteriota bacterium; assembly: GCA_028289585.1. Lineage (GTDB taxonomy): Bacteria > Zixibacteria > MSB-5A5 > GN15 > FEB-12 > JANQPI01. The sequence continues at coordinate 516,426 of JANQPI010000026.1, read as the reverse complement.
ATCTTTCAAATCGGTCATGGTACGGGGAATTTCACCGACTCGGTATGCTTGGAAGACTCAACAAAGGACTATCTTCCATTCTTTGACTATTCTTGGGGCAAGATAATCGCCGATTCCGCCGGCCATCCGGATAACTTCACCGTAGAGTCTGCATTCAACTACATCCATAGCCGTGAAGGCGGCACAGTCAGCGGTATGGTTGGCATCAATCAGTGGGCAGGATTCGTGAGGCCGGGAGGTTTCTACTGGCGAAACAAGAAGATTAGCCAGTTTGACAGCCTACTGCTGCAAAATGGCTCTATCATCAGCGACACGGATATCTTTGTAGAAGAGTTTCGATACTACTTGAAGGGTGATACGAACAACGATCTTAAGATAAGCGGATTTGAAGTGTTTGATTTTGATGGAGACGGGAACCTTCCAATCGATACTTCTGGTGGCGAGTACATCTACGACGAAGACGACTGGTCTCTGACACCGGTGCTTGTCGATAACAAAGACTGGTCAAGCAGTTCTTACGGAGCGATACTTGTCGATACCGGACATGACGGTATTCCAGAGATTCACGTCGGAAATCGTGCGCCGTATGATCCAATCTTCATTTCCGCCATTGATAGCAACAATGATGGCCTCGTAACGGGCATTGACGTCAATCGGGATGGTGATCTCTCCGATTCTGTTGCAAGCACAGAAAGCGCCACCTATTTCAGTGATGGGGAGTTGGCAGCATGGCTTGATTCACTCGACTACAAGCGAGTTGCCATGACGATGGCGGCATGTTTTGGCGGGGGTTTCATCAACAATTGCTCACGTGATGACGTAATTATTGTGACCGGCACGGTGGAAACAACGGTTGGATACAACCACGCGATCATTTTTGGGGCGGTGGACGCATGGGATGGCACCATGGAGCATGTACAAGACGCCGACTCGAATGGTTGTATTAGCTACTTTGAAATGTTCGAGTGGTACTATCCAACATACCAAAGGGGCGATCGTTTTCGCCTTGATGACAATGGCGATGGTGTCGGTTCGGAAGGTCCATTGTCTGGAGATGGCGACCTCGCCGCGTTGACCAGTCTTACTAGCGAGGAGTGCCAACCGTGTATCGGGTGCGTCGGGGGCGATGCAAACGGAGACTGCCTCGTCAATAATGACGACCTGCAAGCCATCATGGACTATCTGTTTGTAACTTTTGTTCCGGTGGCGAACCCTGAAGGGGCTGACGTATCTGGGAATGGGACTGTTGACCTCACCGACTACTCGCTCATTAACTCGGCGATATCGGCCGGGACAACAGACTCTCTCACTTGCGGTCCGTCGTCTCCCCCACCCCCGATCTGATCCTGATAGAACTCTCACAGGCGGGAGAGCTGCGGCTTCCCGCCTGATTAGTCTCAAAGCTCGAGGGCCGACTAGATGTCGTCGGTGCCGATGTCGTACTTCTTCAGCTTATCGAACAGTGTCGTGTAATCGATCTGCAGAATCTTCGCCGCTTTCCGCTTGTTGCCGCGAACCTCACGAAGCACCCGGATGATCGTCCCGCGCTCAGCCGCCGCCTGAGCATGAGCGCCGATCTCCTTGAGTCCGGCACCGTCGCGCAACTGAACCTCTGACGAACGCTGGATACGAATCGCCAGGTGCTCGGGCGTGATCTTCTTTCCCTCAGCCAAAATGATCGCGCGCTCAATGGTGTTCTCGAGTTCGCGAATGTTCCCCGGCCAGTGATACTTAAGCAAAATACCCTTGGCGTCATTGGAGAGCGACTTTGCCGGCTTCTTCATTTCGCGGCAGTACTTCTGGATAAAATAGTCCGCGAGCGGTTCGACATCATCCGGTCGCTCCCGCAACGGCGGAATCTGGAGCGGAAAGACCGACAGGCGATAGAAGAGATCCTCGCGGAACGTCTTCTGCGAAATCAGTTCCTGGAGATTCATGTTCGACGCCGCGATCACACGTACATCAACTTCTACTGACTTCGTTCCACCAAGGCGTTCGAAGTTCCGCTCCTGCAGAACACGAAGCAGTTTCGCCTGCAGCGCGATCGGCATGTCGCCGACTTCGTCGAGAAAGATCGTCCCGGTATGGGCGATTTCAAACTTACCAATCTTGCGCGCATGAGCACCGGTGAACGCACCCTTTTCGGAACCGAACAGTTCGTTTTCGAGCAGTTCACCGGGGATGGCGGCACAGTTGATGGCAATAAACGGTCGGTCGTTACGCGCTGACAGCGAGTGAATGGCGCGGGCGATCAGTTCCTTACCGGTACCGGACTCCCCCTGAAGCAGCACCGAGGCGTCCGACTGCGAGACTTTCTCAACAAGGGCAACGAGATCTTTCATGACCCGGCTCGTGCCGATGATCGTATCGGTCGCGTTCTTGCCGAAGAGCTCCTCGCGAAGTAGCGAGTTCTCCTGAACGAGCCGACGGTTCTCGAGCGCACGATCGACCAGGACACAAAGGTGATCCGTGTCGAACGGTTTGGTGATGAAATCAAACGCCCCACGCCGCATCGCCTCGACCGCATCCTCGATCGTCCCGTAGGCTGTCATGAGGATGACCGACGTATCGGTGTCGATCTCTTTCGCCTCGGTCAGCACTTCCATGCCGGTGACCTCGGGCATCTTGAGATCGGTGACAACGAGATCGTAGTCGCGGTTATGAAGAAGATCGATGGCGTGCTTGCCGGAATGGGCGGCGTCGACTCGATGGCCGGCCGCGGCGAGGGTTTCACTGAGCATCCCCCGCATCGAATCCTTGTCATCTACTACCAGAATATTCGGCATAGAGAGTCCCCGTTCTGCGTGTCCAGTCGCGTTCCGGTGGCCGCATCAGTATGGCGCGGCTCCCCTATTGGTATCGGCCAATAGGGTCGTTTTGCTTACTGTCGCTGAGACTAGCGGTAGAAACGTCGGCGGGATTCGGCGCCGCAGACGGAGGCGACCAGCTCGTAGTCGCGGATTTCCTGAGTTTCCAGGAGCGGGAACTGACTGTTGAGCGTCAGTTTGTAGATCCCCCGGTCAAGTCGACGGATCAGTAGCGGATGGGCGACCGGTGATTCGGTCGCGACCAGGGTAACGGTTACGATGCAGTCGTCACGGACGACAACGAACGGAAGCGACGGTTCGGGGTGCGGGGTCTCGGTAAACGGATCGGGGGGAATCGAATCAACACGCTCGGCCCGGATCAGGGTCATCACGGTGTCGGAGACCACAATCTCGGGATTGACCCAAACCGGCTCAAGCTGCGATTGGCTTGGATCGACGACCGTATGGATTGGGGGCGGCGGGGGCGGCGAACCGCAGCCGACAACGATCGCGGTAACGATAGCGGGCAACGTGGTCTGACGGATAAAGGCAAATCGCATAGCCTCTATTATAGAGAATGCGCGGCCGTCCGGTCGCCTTTGAATTTGCGAGGAGCGCAAAAAGAAACCGCTCTCCGGCGGACCGGAAAGCGGTTGGTGGTTCACAGCCGCGTGTAGTTAGCGTCGACGACGCCGAAGGCCGAGGCCAGCCAGACCGAGTCCAACCAGCAGAAGCGTTCCCGGTTCCGGGACCGCAGCGACGGCATCGGAGCCGCCGTTGGTATTCGAATAGTCGAGTAATAGATAGGCTCGGTCGAGGCGGATACCGTTGGTCCAGTAACCATCGGAAACCTCGATCTCAAACTCTAGTTCTCCGCCTTCCCACTCCGATTCCGGCAGGAAGCCGAGATCAAAGGTGGAGTTATCGAATCCCCAGCGATTGAGCGTACCGAGTTCATAGGCACCGCTTACCTCGACAACGTTGTTGTGTCTGTCAACGTAAGCGGCGTCAATCCAGATCTTGGCTTTGTCAATTTTGTGCGGCGGGAAGGAGAGATTTGGCAAGGAGTGCTCCCACTCAGCCTCGTCTCCATTCCAGAGCCACTCGCCATTAAAAATGCCATAATCCTGACGACCAAAATCGATCAACGAGGCATAGTCATACGTGTGGCCATCGCCGAGGAACGTGTAGTCCGTTTTCACCGTCTCGGTGAAAGTGAACGCGTTCGCCGACGGGACCAGCGCGAACAGAAGCAGGGCAAGCCCTACCGTGAAAAGGTGCTTCATGCAGAGTCCTCCCGGGATATAACCCGTTTACACGCAGTGTGGTGAACCAACCAAGACCCAGCCTGTGTGCAAATACTGCACCAAATCACACAAGGATTTGATGTAACACTGTGGGACAACGGCTTAGCCGTTTTCTTTTTTGCCAACGCCGCTTCGGAATCGATCTGAATCATCCGAAGCTGCACATCACTTCACACATTGCGCTACGGTTGGCAGGTCCGACACGGTGACAACCCCGTCCGCATCGCCGCCGAGCGTGTCGGAAACTGATCCCAACGATCGATCGCTAACCCGTCGAGATGACGGCACTTCGGGCGATGGAAACGAAATGAGTTTGGCGATGACAGGTAGTGCGACTCCGGGGGATGATCCTCCGCCCAGACTCCGACCCGGTGATCGATCGCGTGTTGCTGCGCGGCGAGCAACTGCTGAAACTCACTGGTCGTGTTGTCTTGATCATGATGCAGATACAACCAGGCCAGCCCGGAATCGACCAACACCCGGTTGACCATCAGGGTATCGTCGACATACGCGAATGCGAGCAGTCGACCGTAACGGTCACGACGGTTCTGATTGTAGGTCAGTCGCAACGGGCGATCAGCTGTTAGCCTGCGAAAGAGAGATGACGCGTCATCGGCGAAGGGTTGGCCGGCTTCCGGAGTATCGATGCCGAGCAGACGAAGCTGATCACCGCCGCGTAGTTCCGCGCTGTCGCCATCCAAAATCGAAACCACACGAAATCGGTCGGAGGGTAAGGGTGGATCGGGGAGCGGGTCCGGAGCGCGAACAACTACTATATAGATGACCACAATCAGGATGACCGCTACCGCCGCCAGGAGACGGCGGATCGTGGAAGGACGAGTCATAGCCTGAGTATTCCGTGCTCCGACCGACGGTACAAGCAGAAATGGCCGTGCTCCCGACTGCCGGAAAGAACAGCAGTCGTGCTCCCGATCGCCTGACCAGACCACTTGGTCGGCTCGATCAATGCTCCCACGAGAGTTGGTTAACTGGCGCCGTGCTCCCACGTTCCTGATGAACAACGACGCACGATGAGGACGCCGGTTGACGATTCCGGTGTCGTTCCCCAACCGACGAGAAAGGGGGTGGGATCGGGGACGGTTTCCACAGACGAACCAGCTTCTCGCGACGGTTCGACTGAGCGTAGATAAGCGCTGATCTGGAAACATCTTATCCTCTGTGGCGTCATGGAAAATATTTCCGATTTAGGATTGACATATCGACGATTGACCGTACCTTGCGTCCAGCGTGTGCAAAGAGTAGTTGGACCCGAGAGCCAAACCGTACGTCTAACTGCCCTGTCTCAAGTAGCAACGGAATCAAACCGCTAACGACCTGACAATCATTCGGGACCGACAGATGTCTGTCCGGTAGTTGTTGTCGATCTTGTATCGCAACGTACCGCGCTCGGACAAAGCGGTCACTACGTTCACGTTCAGATTGTCACCGTTACTTCGTTCCTACGTCGAGTTTGTTCCGGACGTCTTCTCACCGCGAGTCTAGTACGACACCGTAAGACAAGTTCACGGCCCTTTCGTTAGGTGCTGAATTTGTGAGGAGGTGCAGACGACCGCGAATCGTCGAAACGAGCAAAATCAAGAAGCGAAACAGACTACACGACATTTCGGAGCACGTTGTGCACCATCAGGGTGGTAGCATGACTGATCCTCACTCCATAAGAGGAATAACGGTGAACTTAGTATTATCAACCCGACCCACAAATTCCCTAGACAAGAGCGTGGGCGCATCTGTCGGCCACATTACCTCCGACCCCTCGGTAGGTACGGTCGCTCGGATCGGTTGGTCGTACGGGTTCATGCTTTTCCTTGTATTAGGAGGACATAAATGTTGAGACGACTAATAACCGCAGTAACCGCTGTAGCCCTCGTTGCGGGTTTCGCGACTACTGCATACTCGGGTCCGGACGACAACAAGATCTCCGGGGACCAGGCGGTCCAAATGCCTGTCCGCACAGCGCCGGCGAAAGTCGAGACGTTGGCAGGCTTTGAAACTCCGCCGGGATTCCAGCGGTACACGCCGCTCGATGCCTCCCTCAATGGTCAGCTGCCGTCGTATGTCGGATCCCCGGGTGTCCAAAGCCCCGATACAGTCGGATGCTTCTTCGAGGACAACGGTGTCGTCGACGGGGTGTTCACCTGTGGATCGGTAAGTGGCTTCCGCATCTTTGCCAACGATGGCTTTGAATGCGCGTCGTTCATTCCGATCAATCAGGCGAATCACTTTGCCGATGTCGATGCTGTTGAAGTGTGGGTACGTCAGGCTGAGCTTCCCGATGCTGTCGGTGATGCTGAGCTGGTGATCCGCTTCTACGGAGATGCTGGTGGCCTACCGGGTGCATTCATCGATGAGCGCCGGATTCCGTGGACCGATATCACGCTTGATACGCTCCCGTTCCCCGGCGTCATCCAAACGTTCCCGATCGCTCCGGTCACGATTGCCGGTGGTGACGGCTACCACGTTTCGGTAGCGCTGGAAGGTTCGGATCTGAACCTGACCACGATCATCGCCGCGATCAATCCGACCGCTGCCGGTGGCGCCTGTGGCGGTCTCGCTAATGAGAACGTCAGTTCGCTGTTCATCCCGGCTTCGGGTGGTGGACCGATCTGGCTCGACAACACGTCGGCCTTTGGCGTCGACCTTGGCTTCGCTATCGGGTCCAGCCATTGCGAATACTTCTCTGATTGCTACGTCAACTTCCCGTTTGGGGGGTTCGTATTTGGTTGGCAGGTTCCGGATCCCGCGTGGACGACTGGTCAGGTGCTGAACGGTTTCGGTCAGCGCTTCGTCGCCGAGGGTCCTGAGACTCTGCAGAATGTTCGTGTCCGTCCGATCTCCGACTGGGCGTTTAGCCTTCCGGATTTCTTCTCGTACGGACCGACCAGCACCAATGGCTACCTCGTCGAAATCTGGAATGATGACGGCACCGGTAGCATCGACGTTGGCGCTGGACCGATCGATAGCCGTACCGTTCCGGGCGGCATCGCGAACATCTACCCGGGCGGTGGTAACGAGGCCGCGAATGGCGTGGCGTTTGAGACGATTATCGTCGATTTCACCTCGTCGAACCTCGTGCTGCTTGGCCCCTATCACGTAACCGTTAAGACGACTTCTGACAATCCGGCAGACGGTTCGCCGTTCATCGCCACGGATAACTTCATCTCGAATCCTCAGACGGGTGGCTCGGTCAACTTTGTTGCTCCGGATCCGAACTGGGAACTGTTCGAGAACAGCAACACCTGGACGCTTGATATCGGTGGCGGCGTGCCGCAGGCCGGTGGCTTCTACGTTCAGGCTGAGCTGTGCCGTGACGAGTTTGCCGAATGTCAGACGCAGGTCCTGCATGGCCCGAATGGTGTCATCGGTCCGTTGGGTTCGGGCTTTGTGTCCAGCCCACTGCTCGGTGGTCTCCTTGAGGGCGCCCAGCTCGTCCTGGGTTCACCGATCAATCGCGCGGAAGTGATTCGCTTCCTCGCCGCGGACGATGCTCTCTTTGGTCCGCCGCCGGTCGGTAGCCCGGATATCGAGGCCACCATCTATGCTAACGCAGGTGGCATTCCTGGCGCGCTGCTGTACACGCAGCCAGTGCCCGTGGTCAACTTTAACGGGTGGACAGAAGTGGTAATCCCCGGCGGCTTCCAGGTACTTGGCGATTTCTTCGTCGGTTACCGGAACGTGTCTGCCGATCCTGACAACAATTTCTTCTACTTTGGCCTGAATACTGATCCGGAAATCAACGGCGGTGCGTTCGTTGGTGACGGACTTGGTAGTTGGTTCCAGTTCACGGGTACGCGCAACCACATCATCGACGTCGACTTCTGCTCGGTGCCGGTTGATGAGCGTCCCTGTTTACCGGATGCCAATTGGGCTACGCGCGGATTCGACTACCAGCGTACGAGTGCGAGCGGTGTTGCTCTGGGCGATGCCTGGTGTGACCTGACCACCAACTGGATTTATGTCGATCCGGCTCAGCCGATGTCGTTCAACGGCCCGATCATCTACAAAGATCAGGTGATCTGCGCCTTCGTGAACAAGTACGTGATCCTCGACCTCGTCACTGGCGCGGTCCTCGATGAGGTCACGAGCGCGGATGATCCGTTCTCCATCGGACCGAACATCCGTAGCACCCCGTCGGCTGCTGAAATCGGTGGTGTCGATTATCTCTTCCTCGCCGGTGGAACGTCCTCGTTCTCGGCCTGGGATATCACGACACTCCCGGCGACCGTCGTCTGGTCCAACAACGGCTTCAACGCCTGGCAGGGTAACACCCAGCATGGCGGTATCCGTTACGGTACCTCGGTGCTGCTCGACCTTGGTGGAACGACCGGCCTGTACTACGCCGATGATAACGGCCAGGTACATGGTGTCGACGCTCTCACCGGTCTGGCGCTGCCGGGCTGGGTCACCCCGACGATGGTTGGTGGCTCGCTGATTTCTGGTGCCACCGATGGCGCCAATCAGGTCTTCTTCACCGCGGCCGGTGCGCCGGGTGATGTGTACGCGATCGACGCGACGACCGGTGCGATCAACTGGCAGCTGTCCACTGCGGCCGGCCTCCAGGCGATCAATCTGACCGGCCTCGGCGCGGAGAACTTCAATTCGGTTTCGGTTGATCTCGGCCGTAACGCCGTCTACGCGACTTCGGTCATTGGCGACGTTGCTGGTACGCTTCAGCTGCTGCCGGATGGTATCTCGTACAACCTGAACGCCGCGACCGGTGCGGATCTCGCTCCGGCCTCGGTCACCCAGGGTTCGTTCCTGGCGAGCCCGCTTGTTGACGCGAACCGCGTCATCAACCTGTCATTCTACACGTTTGTCGTTTCCCCGACCGGTACGCCGATCGGTGGCCAGGTCTTCGCGGTTGGCAAGAACAACAACGCGATTGTCTGGGCAAACGGCGCAGTCCCGCAGCGTTCCGGTTCGTCCGGTTACCTGACTGAGGGTCTGCTGACGTGTGAAGTCAATGCGGCTGATCTTCTGGTCGGCTTCGACTTTGACAACTACCTGACGTTTATGGACGCCGACAATGGCGACAACATCTTCCATCGCCGCACGACCTTCACCGGTGGCGGTCGCTCGGGTGCCTTGGGCCTCGACGGTGGTGGTGTTGAACACCTTGTCTTCGGCCATGGCTTCGGCGTGCTCTTTGATCTTATCAAGGGTGCTGTCGACGTTCCGCGTCTGGACATCCTCAGCCTGAGTGCCCAGCAGGCCGTTCCGTTCGGTTCGCCGGCCGACACGCTCATCTCCTTCCCGGATATGTACGCGAACACCGGTTGTGCCGATCTCGTCTGCTCGCTCTTTGCTGATGACACCCCGGTGGGCGGCTTTACGCTCAGCCTGGGTACCGATGTTGTCCGTGAGCGCGCGCTCAGCGACGGTGACGTCCTGGCGACGCAGCTGACGAACGACTGGTCGAAGGGTAAGGCGCTGCAGGTCATTCGGACGAATCCGAACGACTTCCTGCCGAACCGCGACACCTGGAATGCCGACAACAACGACCGCTACCGCGGTTCGGCCGCTCTGGCGGTTCCGGCCTTCCTGAACTCGAACGGCACCTACGCGGGTGACGTCTTCGATCCGCCGGGTGGCGACATCATCACGCCTCCGGGCTCCTCGTCACCGATCACGGTCCGTGCCAACGGCCCGCTGGTTAACCGTGGACCGAACACCTTCTTTGTCACGATGCGTCACAATGACGCGACGTACTTCATGGAAGGTGGCGGCCCGGATCCGGAATTCACGCTCGCCCTCGTTGGTGGCTGTCTCCTGGATTCGACGTTCCTGGCCTTCGGCTCGGGCGCCGCGAACACCCAGATCGTTTACAACGCCGGCCGTATCGCCGGTAGTGGTTTCGGTTGGGATATCGACGGTGATGCCTCGGCGATCTTCCAGGGCTCGTATGTCTACGGTGTCTCTCAGTTCCGTGTCGCCATGAACACCCCGCAGTGGGCTGGCGGCGTTGGCTCTGAGGGTGACTGGATCTCCATGCAGGCTGATCCGAACTTCTGCGACGGTTCGTGCACGCCGAACCTGACGACGGGCGTAATGCTCGGTTCGTTCTCGACCGACGGTCTGACCTACGATCCGATCATGGGTAACGTTGTCTGCAAGTCGTACATCGACTCCGTCCAGAACTTCTTCGACGGCGTGGCGTGGGATTGGGATTTCCTCGGTCTCTCCGCCTCCGCTCCGTTCGATAACGACTCGACCATGGGTCTTGCGGTTAACACCAGCACCTATGGTGTTGTCGATGCCCCGACCGGTGCAGAGCTTCTGCACGACGGTACGCTTGAGGTCATGACGTTCAAGAACCGTAACGCGACAGCCATTCCGGATTGGAAACTCTGGACGATCATGGACTATGATCTCTGGGATTTCTCAAGCGGTGGTGACACGGCGGTTGTTGACCAGTCGATCTCGACGGCCTGGTCGTGGGATATCGCCGGTAACAACCCGGCTGCCTGGGGCTTCGTGAAGCTGCCGTTCGGCTGCGGCGAAACGCCGTTGAAGAACGCGTACTCACTCGACGCCGCGCAGGCGCAGTTCACCGACGCGATCTACTGGGATTCGGCTTACTTCTACTCGTCCTTGCCGGCGGGTAACCTGGGTCAGCCGATCGACGCTATCGCGACCGGTGCTCCGGATCACGAAGCTCACTTCACGTTCGCTGAGCATGACTTCGCGGGCGTCGTGGGTGATTCGTTGAAACTCGGCTTTGTGTTCTTCCGCACGACCCCAACGGTCTTCGAAGATCCGGCCGAATACGCCGATATCGCCAACCTGTGGAACAAGTTCGCAGGCTTTGGCCGCGGCGATGTGGACAATGATAATGTCGCGACCCTCGCGGATATCATTTACCTTGTCGACTACCTCTTCGGCGGTGGTGCCGGCCCGGTGCCGTTCCTCCACCTCGGTGACGTCGACGGTTCGGGCGGAGCTCCGGCTCTGGCCGACGTGAACTACCTGGTGAACTTCTACTTCAACTACGGGCCGTGCCCGGTTGGAGCCTGGGAGCTGTAATCAGTTAGTCCTATCTTTCCGATAGCACATTCAACCGGGGTCTCGTTCGCGAGACCCCGGTTCTTTTTTCGGGACATCACCCACATCCCCGCGTTTCATAGAGCATGGACCCGGCCCGCCGTCTCAATGAGATCCGCCCCCTTATCACTGACCTCGTGCGCGTGGACTCGGCGTATCTATCAGGCAACTCGCTCCAGATCGGAACGACCCCCTATCAACCCTCGAAACGTCTTTTGGCGGTCCTGGGCGATCGCCTTGCAACTGCTGGCGATCGTCACGGTCTGACCTGGCAGGCGAACGGCTCGCTGATCCTCACGATTCGTGGTGAACGACGAACGCATATCCCCTGGCTCAATATTGTTCTCTTTGTGTTGACCCTGATCACCGTCTACCTCGTTCCCGTCCATACCGAGAACGTCTTTCAAGCCGAGTCGGCGACCGAAGCGTGGCGACTGACACTCCAAGACCTGGCCGCAGGTAAGGGACTGGTTTTCACCATCGCACTCATCTCTATTCTGCTCATTCATGAAATGGGACACTTTGTCGCGGGTCGGCGCCGGGGAATGGCGACGTCATGGCCGTTCTTCATCCCGGCGGTGAATATCATCGGCACATTTGGAGCCGTGATTATGTCGAAGTCACCGTTCCAGAATCGACGTGATCTTATTGAGATGGCAGCCGCCGGACCAATCGCCGGCTGGCTCGTCGCCCTCGGATGGCTGGTTGTCGGTATTGGTCAGTCGACGTTGATCGAAACAGCCGGGCAGTCGGTGGAGGGTGGTATGCTTGGCTATTCACTGATCTTCGGACTGCTTGTCGATCTGTTACTCGGCGCCCCGCCGGACGGCTTCTCCTATCTGATTTCTGAGGCAGCATTCGCGGGTTGGGTCGGATTGCTGGTAACAGCTTTAAACTTACTACCAATCGGACAACTCGACGGCGGGCACATCACGTACGGCGTGTTTCCCCGCTACCAACCAATCGTGGCCCGGGGGGCACTCATCGGGCTGTTTGCCCTGGGGTTTCTCTCACCGATCTGGTGGATCTTTGCCGTGTTCGGCTTTCTCACGGGTATCGCTCACCCACCGACACTCGACGACCACCGCCCGTTGACGCCAACGACGGTCGCCTTTGCCATCATCTCACTCGCGATAATGATTCTGAGCTTTACGCCGGTTCCGTTATCGTAGCGGGAACGGATGCGAGGACCTCAAGATCGAGATTGCGGCCATAGAGCGCTTCAAGATCGACCCCACCCTGCCGGAGCAGATCGAGGAATGACGTGACCAGTACCGGATCGAACTGACTGCCGGAATGAGTCATCAACTCGTTGATTGCCACAGCAACGGTTGCCCCTCGACGATACGGTCGGTCGGACATGATCGCGTCAAAGGTGTCGACAACCGCCAGCAACCGCCCCTCCTCGGGAATCGCCTCGGCCCGTAACCGTTCGGGATAGCCGGTACCGTCGAACCGCTCATGATGGGCAATGACATACGGAATCGCACCGGTAAGCTGCGGAACACTGGCAATGATCTGGTGTCCGACCGCCGGATGCTGCTCCATAAGAGATCGCTCTTCATCGGTCAGACGTCCGGACTTGTTCAGCACCCGATCGGGGATGCCTATCTTCCCGATGTCGTGAAGCATGCAACCCTTTCTCAAACTATCCAAACGCTCGGGTGACCATCCGAGATGGTGGGCCAGAGCCTCGGCCAACCGCGTAACCCGTTCGGTATGGCCGGCAGTGTACGGATCGCGTGCTTCAATGGCATTGGCGAGGCAACGGATCGTCTGGAGGTAGGAATCTCGCAGCTCACGATACAACGTTGCGTTGCGCATCGCTGCTGCCGCTGAGTTGGCCAGAATGGTCAGAACATCGAGTTGTCCGGGGGTGACCCGACCGAAACGATTGACGATACGCAGACGGATGACGCCGTGGAGGACCTCATCGATGCGAACCGGTCGGGTAATGCAAAGCGTCGCCTGGGGGACATCAGTCTTCATTTCTGGCGTTACGGTGATGAACGGACCGGCCTCGCCGCGGCTCATCGCATCGATATTGGCGAGCAGGTCGGCGGGGAGATCGTCCATGCAATCACCTGATGCGGAGAGCGCTTTGACGATCTCACCTGTAGCCGGATCAATTTGCACGAACCGAGCACATTCGGCTCCGAGTTCAATCTGACAGGAGTGTAGCACCCGCTGAAGGTAGTCGTCGATCTGATCGACCGCGCTGCTGTTAGCGGCCTTGAGAAAATCGACCTGGGCTCGTAGATGGACGTTCTCACGAAACGTCTGCTGATGAGAAAGTCCACGAGCAATCGTCGCTCGCAGCAACTCAAGCTTGAACGGCTTCAACAGAAAATCATAGGCGCCACGCGTCAAGACATTGACGGCCGTCTCAACCGTCGGATGAGCGGTCATGACGATAACGATAGCATCATGATGGTGCTGACGTGCCGCCGCAAGGACATCGCTCCCGGTTCGCTCGCCCAGTAGATAATCCGTCAACACGAGATCGACATGATGATTCTCAATATAGTAGAGGGCATCATTGACGCGGCTGAACGGGACCAAATCATAACCGTCATCAGCCAGAGCATCCTGGACAATATCACAGATGTACTCTTCGTCGTCGACTATGACAATCTGGGGACTAAGCGGCATCGGCATCGGTTAGACCTGTCAGCAGCGGGGTTACACTTCCGTTTTCGGCAAGTTAGACAAGCGGATTACCATTGCTCCTCAGATCGATGAAAGAATGAACACCTCGCAATCGAGCGACAAACCCAGGGCAATCGTGGTAAAAGATCGACGCGTAAGGTAACGAGATCGAGTCTCCCGTTCGATACCTGAACAGAGAGCCCGTTTTCCTGTCCATGGGCATTAAGGAGACTCACTATGCCTCGCGCATTGCTCGTTCTCGTGGGTATCGTTTGTTGTAGTGCCTCGGTTATGGCCGAAAAGCATTCGGCTCGTCTCGAACCGCTCGACGCTACCGTCGTTGACATTCTACGACCCCGAGGGGCGGCCGGTCCTCGCCTCACCCTGGCCGACAGTTGCTTTGTCAGCCCCAATAGCGATGTTATTTACCGCATCGACCAATGGGTGACCGGGCAGGAGCTTTACAAATCGTACATGGATCCGGCTGCCAGCTGCGGCGATTCGGCCTATCCGTTTACGGTCGCTGAAATAAATCTGCCGATGGCATTCGATGGCGCCACCAACCTGGTCATCTCAGTTGATCTGGAAGCCATTGATTCGGTCAGCGTACCCGGCTGCAAGATCCCCGGCGAGGTTATCTCCATCTCTCAGGACTGGGAGCTATCAGTTCCGGCCGGAGGCGGTCTCTTCAACGTTTGGATTCCGCTCGACAGCCCCGTCACGATTACCGGCCCTGTCTTTGCCGGCTTCTTCATTGGCAACGCGATCGATCCAGCTGTCAATCCGGCGGTTCTGGCCGACGACTCTCCCGAACCGTGTGTTTCGTTTAACATCTGGGATGAGCAGGTCGGCTGGGTCGACCTGACAAACAATTCGTTCTACTCGTTCCCCGGCAATCTGGCGATGGAGATCTCAGGAACACCAGCGGGCGGAACAGTCGATACGGGCGGCGGCGACACGACCCAGCCGGCCCCCCAGGCTGCCTGGCTCTATCCGACGGCCGCGTCGACAATCTACGGCTCGACCGAACTCTGGGCGGCTGATACCAGCGGCTCGAATCAGACCGAGCGGACCGTGTTTGAGTATTCGTTTGCCGGCTCGGGGTGGACTGTCATCGGAACCGATATCGATGGCACCGTGCCGCTGCGGAATGGTGTCGGGGGAACGGCAACAGCCCAGGGGTTTTCGCTGATCTGGGATGGCAGTGGACTAACTGAGGGGACGTATTTCCTGCGGGCGACCGTATACGACTCCGCGGGACGTAACAACAGCGTGACGCAATCTGTCTATCTGGAACCAACCCCTCCGGTAGCTTCGATCGTCGAACCCGATCCTATGGACACCGTGTGTGGGACGATTCCCGTGTTGTTAACTGTTCCTGATGAGGATGTCGATTACATCCAGCTCTATCGCCGCGATGCCAGTTCGACGTATCACTCCGGGATGATTCCCCTCAATCAGTTCCTGGTGGGTGACAATAACGGCAATCCGGGCGACGGTAACTTCGCCAGCAACGGCGAGTTTGGGGACTACTACAACGCCCCGGCCGCCGCTGCAAGCGCGCTGTGGGTCTGGCATCTGCGTGGCTATACCGAATATACCGCGGGGGGTACACTCAGCCTACCCGACCTGGCCGAGGCGCTCGCTGTCGTCATGCGCACCCGCGAGGACCTCGGCACCCGCGATGACCGCCTCATGCTGTCACTCCAGGATTACCTGGCCGGCAACGGCACACGGCTCTCCGTGACGGTGGCGCGGCAACCATCGTACCGAGAACTGCGTCGTGCCGTTGAGTCTCAGCAACAGGCGGTGATTGTCGGGCTGTCCGGCAATCGCGGTATCTGGGTAGGCATTGAGGGATTCAACGGCTGGCGCCGTCCCGACGGAGCGTACCAGGTCTATGTTGCGTCACCGCTCTCTGGGGCCGTAGAGCAGATTTTGATGCGGCCGGGCGTTGGTGGATGGGAGATGTTCTTCGCGTCGTCCTGGGAGGCGGTTGACCTGATGGTTGCTATCGGAGCTTCCGATTGGTCGGTTCCACAGCAGTTTGCTGGTGCCGACCAGAGTGGAGCCGATGGCTGGCAGATCGACTGGACGGCAGCGTCGCTTACCGATTCCACGTGGTACTGGCTGGAAACCGTTACTCGCGACCAAACGAACCGTCGCGGTTCTTCGGGGACGCTTGTCTACCTCGACTGTACGTCCGCATTTATCGTTGGTGATCTCAATGGTGATTCGTTTGTCGATATCGGTGACATGCTGCTGTTGCTCGATTTTCTGATGGCCGGTGGATCACCACCGTCCGGTGGTGCGGTACGTGGTGATGTCAATTGCGATGGTGTACTGAACATTGCCGACGCTGTCTACTACGTTAACTTCCTCTTTGGACGGGTGTCGCCACCCTGCCGCTAGCGACAGGTTACCGATCACTGCAACAGCGGCCCGGTGGTTTTACCGGGCCGCTGTTGTTTAGCCTTTGCGAGCAGCGGCTGCTTGAACGGCTCGACGCGCAATGGTAGTGTCAATACCAAGCAATGCCGCAAGGGTATCGACCGCTTCGTCGAGACGACCTAACCATTGTTTGTCCGGATAGCGCAGACGCAAATCATCGGTTATCTCATCGGCCAACGTCGCGATAAGCTCGGCATGACGCTGCCGTTTACCAATGTGTAACCAAGGGATGACGTATCGAGTCGCCGCCCAGGTCGCTACCGTGGCAAGGAGTGATCCCAGCGCTCCGAAGAGCGAAAAGCCACCAGCAAAGATATCCATAGCGTGTTGTCCTTTGTTGCTTGGGAGAGGCTAGTCGAGAACCAATTGCCAGACCGAGGCATCCGGGACTGTCGCTCGGGCTCGAACAATAGTCCCGTCGGTTCTCGTTATCGTAATTGTGTAAGGAACTGATTCGGGGGCAATCAGCGAAGTCCACAGGAGATCGATTTCAAAATAGCCGGTCGAGTCAGTACGGGCGGTGACCGGAAATGGTGAGACGATGATCGACGCAGCGCGACGCACGCCCGGTGGGAGAGCCGCCGAGACAACGGCGTCGGCTTCCGGACGGCCGTCGGCCTTGATAACCCAACCAAAGACACGGGCAGTGCCCGGCATGTCGGCAGCAGTCGGCACGAATCGCGCTCCATAAACAGTGTCAACGCGGGCGACGTCCGCAACCAGACTATCAACCGGCTGAAACTGATAGCCGGGAGCCGCGCCGGCGAGATGCAACGTGTCAGGAGTTACGAAGAACGTCACCGATCCGTTAGCGGTCGTTGCTCCCGTGGCGAGCCGCGCTGATCGATCGATATTGCGCGCGACTACGTGCACATCGGGCACGACTTCGTTTGCGATCGTATCGAAAGCAACGACCGTGATGCCGATCGGACCGGCACCGATCCCGATTCCTGAAACGTCGGTATCAAGATAACTGCCGAACGTGCCGGGGAGCTGATGATTGACGTGCGGCGTGTTCCACAGCCATCGCGCCAGCGACACCGAGTCGGCGCCGGCTCCGCCGACTACCGTTGAACGACCAAAACTCCCTGTCGATGTCCGCCCTGTAGTGTCGGCACGCCAAACTGAATCGACAATTACTGTCACGGTTGGCCATAGCCCACCGGAGTTGGCTTGGCCGAAGGTACCGGGCGCTACTGACCGTCCGATCGTATCAGCCTGCCAGACCTTATTGGCGACATGATCATCAGCAACAGCGGTCAGCAGCGAGTCACGCTGTGCTGTTGACCAGGGCGAGTTGCCCGATCCACCACCTGGGTGGGTAGTTGCTTCGCCAAAACTTCCTGAGATCGTGTTGTTCGTGGTGTCCTCATTCCAGACCGCCGCAGCGACTTCGGAAATGGTCGCAAGGTTGTTCAGCGAGTCGATGATTACGTCGATCGAATCCCGTGCCTGAAGAAGCCACGCGAGAACAGAATCCGCCTCGGTCGCCGTGAAGCCTGAGCCACCACTTTCCACAGTTACCGCGTGATAGCCATAGCGTCCCGGGACGAAGTGACCAACCGTATCTTCATCCCACACTTTCTCCGCAATCTCCTCACCCGCCGATCCAGCCAACTCGACCGACGTGATTGCGTTGGCCGCAAGGTGCTGATTCCCAATCGCGTTCGTAGCGATGGTAGTCGCCGTGATGACAGCATCACGACTCCAGATTGAGTCCGTCACTTCCGAGAGCGTAGCTAGGGATTGCAGTGAGTCAAGTATTCCGAAGAGAGTGTCGACGGCATCAGACCAACCAGCGGAGCCAATCTGAAACTGACTCCATGTAATCGTTGAGAGATCGGCGCTGGTGTTGTCGTCGACCGTTATCTGGATTGTCCACAACCCGTGCGCCGTCGATGTGTCAATAAGAGTCGCAACCGGTTTTGCGTAGACGTAATGATGGGCAATGTCTTCGTATTCGTAGCTAATGATGGCGGCGTCATTGTAGACCAAAGAATCGGTATAGATGATCGCGCCATTCGGATCGAAAACGGTCACCATCACAAAGTCACCCGACGCCAGATCGATTGGTGATCCTAATGAATCCCGAGCGGCGAAGGGAACCGTGAGCGTATCAGCGGGATCGACGGCCGCATCGGTGATCGGAGGAACGACCAAGGCGATAGCGAAAGCAAAAAGCAACCGTAGCATGCTATTCTCCCAGTACGAGCGATTGAGAAACATGGCGGCGGCGAGATGACGAAGGCGTTGAGACCGGCGTCGCCTCATATGCCACGATAACGAAGACCGAATAGACGCGTAGCTGATCGGCATCGGAGGCGGGTGAGGCAAAGTCTCGATTGTAGATCGAGCCTTCAAGGGAATTGACCGCTGGCAGCATCAGGACGTTATCGTCGGTGTCTATGGTCAGAGGGGCACCAAACATGTCCTGTGTTTGAATCGGAGCGCTGACTTCAACGAACTCCCAATTCAACGTGAGACTAACGGTCGATTCGGATCCGCCAGCATTATCGTGACGAACCACTCGAGCTGACACCGCGTCGCCAGAAAAGAGACACGACATACATTGACCTTTAATCCAAAATTGATACTGAGTGATTGAAGCCAGTTCGAATCCGGTAGCAACCGTGAGGTTGTCAAATGCGAAGCGGCGAAACGTATTGTAGTCGTCCGATTCGATCCAAGTCGACGTCTCCAGAGAGTTAATAAGATTCCAAAAGGTTACACCTGAAGAGGTCGACCACTGCGCTGAACCGCCAACGTCGGCTGTTGGCCAGAGGGTATCGACCAGTGATACCGCCCGGCTCAGTGGCGGGCTACTGACAAGCACCAGCGCCAGGAGCAGCGACGTTTTGTTCATCGTTGGAATCCTTTAATACGAAGTCGGGCGGGTGACGGGCTCGGATCGATTGGCGCCGTGGCCTTTCCTGTGGACGCGAGCACGGTATCGACTACAAAAAACCGCCATCGCACCGGTTGGATGTCGACAACATCTCCGGCGCGGAACCCGGCAAGAAACTGGCCACCAGTCGTGAGTTCAAACCAGGACGAATCAGCGTTGGGCGAGGGAGGTAACGTAAAACCAGCGGTGGCGCTGGGCCGGCGATTGTCAACCGAACCGTCGTTGCGGGGATAACGACCAACCACCAGCGTCTGTGGTGCTATCGTATCCCCGGGCTTGCCGAGACTGAAGTGGTAGATCTGGACTAACTGACCGGCAGCGTCGATAACCAGTAGACTGTCACGCTGACGCCGAGGTACACCGAAGTACTTTCCCCAGGCGTCGTCCCAGTTCGTAATCGTGTCTTCGATCTGACCATCGCCGGTTCCGTCGTTGTCGGCATAGTCGAAGTAGAGATTATTGTAGAGGTTGTTATGCACAGAGAACCAGACGTCCGTCCCCGGCACGAGGCAATCGAGGAAGAATCCGAGCGCGGCCATGCGCGTGTCGGCAATCGTCAGCGAATCGGCAGCCGAGGAGTCGGTGCCGACAGATACCTGCATGAGTGAGAAGAACGGTATCGAATCGGCATAGGCGCGTATCATGTCGCGTGTTCGCCACAAGCTCTCCCACTCAGAATTGATCGTCGGATAGAGATAGCAATATTCACCCCATGCCCCCACGCCAAGTGCAGAGGAGATCGGGATCCCCTCGACTTCCCAATTGGGAGAACCTCGATACGGCCCCCAGTCGGACGCGCCATTCGGCATTCCCAGATAGCCTTCGCTCTTCAGCGAGTCCCCGGCAATGCGCATCGCTTCGAGGATCAGACTGAAAGTCGAATCCCGTACCTCGTCGTGAGACAACGATTGATCCCACCGGGGATAGACATTCTGCCAATCGGTCGACCACCAATCGGACAACGTTTCGCGCAGCGGATAGGCGTTGACGCCGGTCTGATCAAAGCGTCCGGTCGCACCGATGTGCGAGAATTCGTCAATGAAAACACCGCGCGGACCCGTACCGACGCCCCTGACAGCGTCGATGCGGCCAGTCCAAAAATAGCCGAGCCACTCCCCCCACTTGCGATACTGCCGCCAGTCGGCAAAGACACGGGGCTGACCGGCGAACCCATCCATTATGATTTTGGCACCGCCACCGGGAGTCGTTCGATACGTCGAGCCGAAGATACCCGAGGGATTGACACGAAACCGTACCGAATCAGCAGACGTCGGACCGGTTATCAGAAACATCGAATCGATCTGTACAGAGTCGTACCCGGCGTGGTTCACCCCCCACGCATAGATTTCGATGGTATCCTCGAGTTGCATGACCCACAGATCGTAGATGAAGTGTCGAAGAGAATCGTTGTGCGCGATGATCGAGTCGACTTTGTCGTTGTTGGCCGGATTGCCAACAATGAAGAAGTATCGTTCACCGGCAAAGGATCGGAGGCGAGTCGCATTGCTGTTATCGTTTTGCCACAGTTGTGAACCGCCGTAGGCATAGACTCCGATTTTCAGCTGCAGCGATCGAGGAGCGGGACCACCGTGGTCGTGTGTCGTGGCGAATGCTGCGGTCGCCAGCAGTGCAACCAACAGCAGAGTGATGACAACGGATAACATTCTCATCGGCGTAGCCCAATGCGTTGGACAGAAACACCTCCGCTGCTTGCGAAGGCAGCGGCTACCAAACCTGCTCCTTCGATGCCGATGGCAATCGGGCTAGGAAACGACGTAGGTGGATCAGGGGCGGTGGTGTTTGCAAAGTACAGTTGTCGGTCGATGTCAGCGGCGCGGGCCACTTCGAGGGCACCCGTCGCTCCATACGATTCAGTTGCAATGAGCCATAACCAGTAGACGGAGCCACTGTCGATCGGTGCCTGCTCAATGAAGCTGGACGCGAGCTCTGCAACCGTTCCGCTTGTTACCAGAATGACCGAGGTCGAATCGATCGGCAGACCGGGAGCGGCATTGTCATCGTGCGAGACGATAATGCGCACACGGGCCGAATCCGCACCGTCAAGCCGTGCCGCGACATAACCAACGGTCAACAACCCACCGGCACTGGCCGTGTCGGGCCAGGCATACGGTTGGTCAACCGCGAGATCGCGACCGGAACCAATCGGAATTCCCAAGCGATCACCCAGGGGCGAGGCGGCCAAAGGTAGGAGACAGACTAAGAGAAGGCCGAAGACACGAATCATGAATGGGCCTCGGGATGGCGATGAAGTTCGTACAGTGAGCGCTCGGCCTGATCGACCTGTTTCTCGAGATGGTCGAGCCGAACCGAATGGGTAACGAGGATACGATGCAGCGCATCGATGCCCTTATCGAGTTTGGCAATCGTCCGGAAGTAGGCGGTCAACCCGGCGATTAGGTAGAGACCAACGCGGATCAATTCGCCCGAATTGAGATCAAGATGGATTGGCCACATTAGTTTTCCACCGGCGGCTGGTGGCTGCCATTCTCTTCCAGTTCTGCAGCGCGTATTTCTTCGAGTAATTGCCACAGTTCGGCCTGGGACTGTTCGGTGGGAGCGAGTTTCATACGAACCTCCAAAAGTTTAAGCCAGGCATTGAGACTGGGTCGGGATCGCATTTCGTCTTGAAGCGGTGCAAACCCGAGACGAATGAGATCGTCGAGAAGCGCCAACGGCTCCGGCGCGGGTGAACGTCGCGCCTGTTTCTTACGCTGACCCAAGTTCGATTACCAGCAAATCGGTAGTAATCGTGCGACCGATACTCGGGTCACGAGCAATCAGGAATGACTCATCCGTCTCACGACCAACGATCCACGCCTGTCCCGACGATCGGGGTCGTAACAGAACGTGAGCTCCGGGGATCGACTCCGGGAGCCGGAAACCGCGATGATCGAAGAGCGAGTCGTAACGGACTCGTTGTTCTCCTCCGGCGACGACAAGCTGCGAGAATCCGATGGTCATTTGACCTGACTCGGCTGTCGCTGTCAGGATCGGGAGCTGTCCGAGTGACGGATCGCCGCTGACCAGGAGTTCGGGGACAAACCAGAGGCGACGAGCAGTCGCCAGAGAGAGACCGGATAACATAGATTCTCCTAAGAGGTAATCGGGTGACGGGGCGGCAAAGCGGGTGGAACGAAATTGCGTAACCAGCGTTCGGCTTCGCGATCATGTTGCTCGGCAAGATCTCGCCAACTGGCTGCGATTCGACTATCGCCTCGCTGTCCGCTGAGTTCACGAGCAGCGGCCGTACGGCAAGCAATGGCCAGCGCACGAGCCGTGGCGGCTGCGGAGAGAACGGGATGAGACAGGTGGCTCTGATCGGGATCGATTTCGGCAGCAACCAACTGATTGGCCCGTGCGACTGCTGAAGAGAGCAACGCATCGGTCAACGCCGGTGCCAGTGGCTGATAGTCTATATAGAGCGACACTCCGCTCACAATCGACCCCGCACTTAACCGGCGGAGCTGCCCTCGATCAGGATCGAGCAGAAAGTCTTCATCAGGAAGCCAGACCGTCCACGGAAGAAAGCTGGCAAAAAACAAATCCTGCTGTGCCAGTTCGGAATCGGCGACGATCGTCAGTAAGCTCGTTGAAACATCGATTGTATAGTCAATGCCTGATCGATAGAGGCGGTTCAGCGAACGATTGTCAGCGACTAACAAAGACTCTCGTACCAACGGACTGTCGGCGAGGAAAACCTGGAGACCAGCAGTCGGATAAGATGCCTTCGTAAGTTGGTTGACAGTCAGTGACTTTGCCCGAAATGAATCGGGTTGGAGGGAACCATTGAAGAACCGGTGCCAGTTCGTATCGCTCAGTATGACCTGCTGATCCACAATGCGATCATAGACCGGTCGATCGTCGGTAAGATGTGGACGCAGTTGTTCGACGGTCGTGTAACTCATGAGTCGACCCCCACGGCATAGCTGGTCATAGCTCCAATTGACGACAAACGACTGCCGATGGGTGCCTGCGAAAACGGTGAGTTGACCTCTAAACGGATCCAGTAGCGGACGGTTGCCGAGACTGCTGTCTTCTGCCAATCCTGAGGAATAGCATTGTTGGTGTCCCAAAACCGAACGGTTGTCTCGACATCAGACAACGCCAGGTCGCCACTGACCGGTGTAAACAACCGCCAGATTGATCCGTCCCAGTATGACGTTCTGATCGAACCACCGCTTCCCGGTGTACTCAGCAACAGATACGCTATGCGGAACGGCAGATCCTGACCAAGATAGATTCTGTCGCCACTACCGGACAGCAGGGCCGCACTCTGTGGGTGACTCACGTTTCCTGACGCGGGGTCGGCAGCTTCAACGGTCCGGTCGACCGCCTGTCCGCTCGCCTGGTGAAAAAGGATCACGGATGCCAATTGTTGACTGCGAGGATCAAGCGGTGCCGGCTCGGACCATTCCGCCCCGAGCTTGACCCGGTAACGCAGCCAGCGTTGTTCCCCCTGCCACGTTTCCTGCCAGATAACCACGGGGCTGGAATCGACGTAGGTAACAAGTGGCCGTGAGGCACTCGCTGGGCCGATCTCTTCAGCCGTTGACCAGCTATCGCCGTCGAATTCACGCCACCAGATACCCGATCGACCCCATACCACTGAGAGTCGGTTGGTGGCGCTGCGAGCAACCGCAAGCTCGGTTGAAAAACCGGTTCCCGTAGCAATCGTCGCTCCGTCTGACCAGGTTGTTGATCCATGTGGAACTGACTGTACGCTGATCTGCGTGTCTTGTGCGGCGGTGACAAGATACGTGTTCGTTGTTGTGCGAATGAGGCGGCTGGAAACGAAGCTATCAGCGATGCCCGGAGAGAAACCCGCATCCGTTGAGCCACTCCCCCACTCGACGTCGGGATCCAGGGTCGACTTGAGTCGAATCTCCTGCTGTGGCACGACAAGTCGTGTCCAGGCTATCCAAATCCGGCCATCGGGAGTCGACGCGAGCGACGGATTGATGTTGGTGAGTTGATCGTAAACGATAACCACGGGATTGACAGTCCAGGCGCCGTCGACAAGCGGTAATCGGCGTGTACACAGCGCTCCGGTCGTCGTTTGTGAATACGCTACCACTAAATCGTTGTTGTCTAAGCGCAACACTCCGAACGCGTCATCCGAGACGTCATTGGCGATGACGATCGGTTCTGTCCAGTCGCGGTACGGTGGGTCGGACCAGCGGACGACAAGCTCAGTGGGCGAACTGAGAAAGCAGGCGATGAGCCTGCCCGCCCACGGTCCGCTCGGCAGACGGATAAGGGCACGATCACCAGATCGCCCCAATGACGACGCAGCTGTTGAGAGTGAAAGATTTAGATCCATAGTCAGGTTGCCGGCCGGAGGGTCCCCGGCCGGCGATCTCCATTAGCTGAAGACAGTGTCGAGAACAACCGTGGCATCAGTGATGACTTTGGCATAGGCAACCGATTCGGTGATGACCGCCTCCTCAAAGCGCTGATCGATGATCTTGTCGTATTCAACTTTGAGCGGTTGTGTTATCACCTCTTCGATAGCAAAGCGACGATCGAGGCCGATCACGTAATCGGTGGGGACTTCATCCGAACGAACAATGGTCGCCCCGAGTGGTGTGAACAGTTCTCCTGATCCCTGAAAACGATAGCCAGCCAGAGGATCCTTGAACTCGTCGAGCGTCAGGATCGTCGTCAAGGAGTTGATGTGCGCCAACAGGGTGTTCATCTCAAACGGCTCAAACTGAGACCAGAGTGTAATGAGGTCGTCATAGGTCAACGATCCACTGCTGGCGGCATTGACGACAGCAGCACCGTTGTCGTTACCGTCCCCGTTCAGCAATACATCGACGATCATACCGATCTTGTCCGTCTGCATGCGGAAGCCGATGTACCACAGCAGCACGCGGAACTGGGCCAGTGAACGCCAGCGTAAGGCTCGGTAGCTCGCCTTAAGCGACAGCCCGAAGTCGCGAACTGTTACGGTGTTGTTCTGTTCGGTCACGAGCAGGGCCGGGACTTCCGCACCATCGCCAATCGGACGGAGTGAGAAACGAGAGGTATCCGATGTATCAATCGCGAATGGCGTGTATCGATTGGTGTTGATTGTCGTTGAACCAGCGATGAGACGACTCAGCTCCGGTCGAAGCGCTTGTCCCCGGCGAATCTCGCGAAGCACGAACTCCGGCATCAGGGCCGCTGCCCGCTGAAAGAGAGCCTCAACAGTCGACGGGCGTCGTCCGGCGACCTCGACTCCGGCCAACGCCAGTTGACGTTCGAAGGCATCGAGTGGTGATCCGGCGGGCGACGGATCAAAGTCGTCGGTTTCAAGGAGTTCGGTAAGTGTAAGTCCCCGACTCTCGGCTTCCAGGTAAAGGTCGCGGGAGATATCGAGTTCGGCAGCTCGAGTGAGATCGAGATGCGGTGGCGGTGTCTGATCGGGTACTGCTGCTGCGTGGCGCACCGACGGTAGCGCTAAAAATTCATGCATGGTCACAAGGTTTCTCCTAGTTCAAGTAAATGACGCAATCGATCGTGCCGTTGACGGCGAGAACGATACCACGAGCGATCGTTCCACCGGCTGGATCGTCACCAGTCAACGCCGGTGCTTGCCGTACCGTGCCGTTGCCACCCGCAACGATGCGATTGCCGACAACGGGATACGTCGTCGTAACTGGAAATCGGCAGACGCCACCGATCTGGACGGTTGCGAGCCGTCGACCGTGATCGTTGTCTGAGAGCGTCAGCGCGATCAGTTTGCCGAGCACCAGATCGCCGTTGCTGCAGGGACCGACTTCGTTGGAAGCAGAAACGGTAACCGGTGCTCCGAGGTCGCTGTCCGATAGGTCATCGACGTCATTAGTCTGTTTCACCGCAAACGTGGCGAGAATAGGAGCGATGGTACTGAGGTCCTGGGATCGAATAGCCATGGCAAGTCCTTAGTCGTAGGGAGAGCTGGGTTACAAAGTGGTTTTAACGGTAGACAGACGGATCACTCGGACGTGTAGATGCCGACCGACTGTGCCGGAACGACTGCGGGAACGCATCACGGAATCGGGCTGAGACACGTCGATAGCGCGTCAACAATGCATCCACTGATAACGTCGACAACTCGTCGATTTCAGCAAGGGCGGCAGCCATCAGGTCGGCCGAAGCGGTTACCGCGGCGGTCGCCTTAATCATTCCTGCGATGCGATCTTCACAATCCTGCCGCAGCGAGCGGTAGTCATCTGTTGTCGAATCCGCGCGTTCGAGCTCCCGTCGAGCGAGCTGGAGCGACCGCAGTATCAGATCGAGGTCAATGACGGACTCGTTCGACTCAAGAGTGGCGACCGCTGCGGTGAGTAACTCAGTGGCAGAATTCGAATGATCTGACATGGGGGTTCCTACTTCGTTCCTGATTGGTTCACCAGAAGCCAGTTCTGGTTATGGCGTCGCGCGGCTCGAATCGTGTATGTCTGAGGGGAAGCGGGATGGAACCGCGGAGCCTTATCCTCTGCTGGTACAAGACTGGCCGAAAGCAGGCAGGCAGAACCTGCGGCCAGATCGTCAAGCTCCGCAGATCTCGTTGCCGTCCACCGATAGCCATCAACAACGGTCGACAATTCGGTTGTCTGACGGGCATTCATGATGGTCGCTCGGGAGATAGCTCGCCCTTCGGTGAACGCCTGAGTTTCACCGTCGACAGGCCAGAGAACAACTCCGTCGCGGGTCGCGATCTCTTCGAGCTGACAGTTTTGATCAGGTAACTCGATTCGGCGATGGGGTAACGGACGGAATCGGAGACCGGCAAGGTGGGTATCGACAAGCGTATGGACGCGGAGCGCATCGGGAAACGTATAGGCCACGACCCGTGACACCGGTGTTCGGTTACCAGCCAGATAAGCACGAAGATGCTCGACCCGACAGCGGGTGCGCCCTCGAAAGCCAACGAGCTGAATCGAGAATGGCCTCTCCTCAAGAGCCGACGGTACGGTACCTCGGGAGCGCCAGAGACACGACTGCTCATCGACAATCGACCACCAGCCGTTGCGATAGATCGCACACGCGGTCAAGCTGTCGTAGGCGGGCGTAGCGATCCAGGTGCCGGCTTCGGGTATCACACCGGTGTCATTGATCTTAGGAACAGTAAGATCGACCGTGTTGGCTTTCGACTCCTCTGCGGCAACAATAGCGGTATTCGGAATGGCACCGCGATAGACGAGTGATGTTTCGAGAACCCGGTCGATTTCGCGATACGCGAAGTGCACCGTGCGCGGTGAACCACCACTGTCAACAGTGGAGCCGAGTTCACACTCACACGTGCGGATATCCTGTCCACAGTTCGAGCATTCGGCGCGACCAAAGGTGAAACTAATCGAACATTCTTTGATGATCCCGGCGTCTATCTTCTCGGCAACAGCTTGGGCGATTGGATCGGCAACGTGCCAATAGATCAGTGATTTCACCCACGGAACACCGTTACGCTCAGTCAACACCGCATCGAACGTTCTCCCGAACGGTAGTTTGTCGCGTCGATGACCAATCAGGACGGGTGAATCGATGAGCAGTTGTGCGATACGCTGATGCTCGTCACGCGGAAACCGTCCTCCATAGGCATTGATCTCATCGGAGACGACGTAAAGCGCACGGACGGCAAGTTCGTCGCGCCGAAGTTCTCCGTCAGGTTGAATCCGCTGACGGATCAGGTCGATTTGATCGTCGGCGATAACGTCGGCGTGGTCGGCAAGCGCGGCTCGAATCCGGGCCGTGGCCGGTGGTGCCATGAGGTCCTCCTGAGTGTCTATCAGTGAGTCCGTCTCTCTGTTTACCACCGAATGACTACCGAATATGCTGCACCGTGCTGCAGAACTCAGAGCTGATAGCGCCTGCGCAAAAACTGCACAGCGGTCATGGACGTCTCTATCCGCTAATGACTTACGCGAGACACCACGTCACGGACAGTAATCGGCATCCTGTTTGCCCTAGGGAAGGTAGACTGGTAACAGTGAGTAAAGTGACATGAAGAAGCCGTATCGAAAGAGAAAGAAACCACCGTTCGTTTACGTTCTGGCCTTTGTCGTGTTCATCCTGGGTTTAACGATTACGACCGCCAGTCTCTAGACGAATGATGAGCTGACTATTGTTGTCTCTTTAGAGACACACGAGAAACGGTCAGCAACGTATTGCACGCAGCCTTCCCAACCCCTCCCTGTGTGGCGCCTCGCGGAGATTCCTTCCCTCCCGGGGCGCTTCCTTATAACTACTGAACACCGGTAAATCGTGGCGGCGGAGTGAGCTTGGTCTGATGACGTAAAGGCCAAACGGCCAGGGCTAGCGCCATAACGCCGTCGCAGTCATTGTTATCGTCCCAGCGCGCTCGTCGAAGTTCATCCTCTAAAGACCAAATTCGACCCGGACCATCGGGTAGCTCCCAGCGATCGTAGGCGATTCGATCGCGAGCGTGCAGAAGTTCCAGATGTGTCAGCAGTGCCGCTTTGGTCGCTGGAGTAAAGATCACCGACTCCGGGCGATAATTCGCAAGCTGCTCAACGACCACATCGCCAAGTCCGGTGCCATCAATCGTTAGTCGACCGGGATACCACTGTTGCCGCTGAGCGATCCGAGCTGTCACAACGGCCCAGTCGAGTCTGCGCAGGCGCTCCAATGCAACCACGCGCACCGAACCGTGGTTCGCGGTTACGGTAATACCGACTGTTGCTGTCCGTTTGCGCGCCAGATCCCATCCCGTCAGAAAGACAGACTTCTCTTCGGAAATCGGAGCGGGCGGACGACGCGCCATTGCTCGATCGACATAGCTCCCGCGAAGAATCTCACCGCCAGAGTCAACGAACTGTCCCATGATGTTCTGTTGAATCCGTTCGGGAGAAAACGTAGCCATGCGGTCATCCAGAAATGACCGCGCAATGAACTGATTGTCGCGACTGTCTCCGAACTGAAGATACCCCGGTCGGCGCCTGCGTTCAATGTCACGACATCGCAGGTAGAACCAGTTCCTCCCATTCGGCGTTGAGACAAGGTCCAGTTGGCCGTCGCGATCAGCGAGACGCATAGTGAGAACCTCGTCAACCACATATTCCGGGTCCGTCTCAAACGCGACCTCATCGAAAATGATCAGATCGAAGTCATTGCCAAGAAGATACTCGCCACGATTCTGTGTCGAGCGGGCCTCAATCGTGGCGCCGTTACCGAACGTGATCACCGGAAACGGAGCTCGTTGACTGTCGACAACAAGTGGAGCGATAACCGGCGATTGGTCGATCAGGCGGCGTGCCTCTCGCCAGAGTCGGTTAGCCTGATCCTGAGTAATCGACGCAATGAGAATACGATAGCGTCCGGAACGATCGTAACGCCGCTTTCGCGGGCGATAGATCGCCCGGTGAATCGCCTTAACCGCACTGACGAATGACTTTCCCCAGCGGTTCCCCGTAACCAAACAATTCTCACCGGTCGTGGCATTGCGCAGCCACGCTCGCTGGCCATCATGAAGTTGAACGCCGAGCCCGAAGTCCGCAAAACGATCCGGTTCGTGCAGACCCGCTCGCCAGGGAAACGTCGTCTCATCCGACGTGATTGAGGCCCTCGGCGCGTTGACGAGCATCAGCCGTGTCGATGAGCCCGGCCTCGTGCAGACGAATCAGGTTGTCGACCGCCTGAGACTGGATAGTCATCTGGTTCGCCGCCTGGTAGGCAAAAGTGTTATCGAAGTGCCATTCAATTTCGGCGTCTATGCCTGTCAGGGCCAGTTCGACTCGGCCCAGCCATTTCAGCCATCGGCTCAACTGGGCCTGCACCGATCGAACCTCGCGCATGACAACATCAAACTTGAAGTCGGCCCACGTTGATGTTGCTCCGTAAGAATAGCCAAGAAGAAAAGGTGCCAGGTTGGTCCCGGCGGCGATATCCTCAATCATAGCGCGATGCGTCATGAACCAACTGTTCGAGACCGCTCGGGCCCGATCTGGACCAATATGGTCAATCGTCACGTTGTCCCAGGTAACCGGATTGTCATCGACATCGCACGATCTGACCATCTCAACGGTAGCATCAAAATACGCGTTAATCCGCTCGGTGTAGGCATCGTCGCTCTCGCCCACCGTCCGATCAGGTGGCGAGATCTTAACGTGCAACCGATGAAATCCGGCGTTATGACTCGACCGACGCATGTCGTCAACCAGTTGTTGTTCGATAAAGGCCACAAACGGTATTGCCTGAAACACCGAGCGGCCGAGGGGATGGGCTCCGTTCGGATTTAACGGGAGGACAAAACAGTCGGAAGCTGTCATGTCGAGCAGTCGATCGCCAATCTCGGCAACCAATCGAGGCGTCTTGGATGCCGGTTCCTGAAGCGAGAGCACAGCCGCGTCGACCGGGACAAACTGCTCAATCCGGCTCCCGTCTTCGGACAAACGGAGCATCCCCGCGAGCGTACCATCACGAAACAGTCCGGAGACCAGTTCCGGCAGCAGCCCGGCAAGACCCAGCGGCGATCCGGCAATACTCGGGTGCAGTCGATCACTCAAGTCAGTGAGACGGCGGCGGGCAGCCGTTTCTACTCGCTCCGAAGCGGCTACAATTCGCCAGTCGCCGGGTGCCGCCACCAGACGTGTCCACGTCCAGAGAACAGCCGAGAGCAATGGAATCGATTCACTCAGAAACCGGTAGAGGCGAAGGCGATAGGGTGACCCGGTATAGTCCGGGGTTGACCATGGTAGGGTTGTTGTATGACCGGGAGTCAGGCGGCGGGATCGAGGCGTTCGTATCATGGCCAAACGGTCGGAGAACGGACGAGTGGACGGAGCAGACTTAGCGGTCATAGATTCTCCTTTGGACGACGCCCAGACGTCGTGTTCACCACCAATCTAGTTGTGTAATTGTCGTGCAATCGACTGCAGGAAAGTCAGCGAACAGGTCACGACAAGCAGGTCCCGCGACCCAAGGCAAAGGTTTAACTCGCTGCACTACAGCGCCTTACAACTGAGACCGGGCAGCTCGCAGCAATTGGCACAGGACTTGTTGTTGTGCTATCCGAGAAAGTGTTTGCCAACCCAGGAAATATTCAGATGAAGAAACTCGTCATTCTCGTTCTCGCCGCTGCAATCGTTTCGTCACCGGCGTTAGCGTTCAGCAACTACCATTACGGTGACGTGTTCGGTCAAGGGTCAGAGATCTTTGATCGCAATAATAACAGCTCCGGCTACATCGGCGGATCAGCCTACAACTACCCGCGAGTCGGCCCGTATCCGTCACCCGGCGACGACCGCTACGACCTTGAAGGCCTTCGCGTCGAAGACGGCGGCGACCATCTGTATGTAGCGATCGCTAACTCGTTCGGCTACTCGGCGTATTCATCGCGGCACAATCAATCGTATCGTCTCGGTGATCTCTTTATGACGACTGAGTCGGGGGATCAGTACGCGATTGATATCTTTGATATCGCCAACACCGGAACGACGTCACTCTATCAGGTCAATGGCAATACCAACCCGATCCAGAACGTGTCGGGCTCGTACTATGGCAATAACACCGTACGCAATATGATCGGTGCCTTCGAGATCGATCCGGCCGGAACCGCTAATGGTGGCGCCCAGTCGCTTGGTTCCGTCGAGTTCGCCAAGAGCTTCGCGGCCGGATACGAAACCGACTTTGGTGGCCTGAAATACGCCAACGGCGACACGTATGTCTGGGAATTCAAGATCGATAAGTCACTGCTTGGCGATTTCTCAAGTCTCGACTTCCAGATCGCGCTCGGCTGTGGAAACGACTTCATGCGCGAGACGTACGACGCCATCCCCGAACCGGCGACCGTTCTGCTCTTCTCGCTCGGCCTGGCAGGTGCCGGCCTTTATCGCCGTCGTCGCAAGATCGCCTAAGATCATCCATACGGATAGTGCTACCGGCAACGGCCGATCGGAGAACCGATCGGCCGTTGTCATTTGCGGTCGTTCAAACTTGTCTGTCGATGCATCGGGCCTGATACTTGAGACACCATGGGTTGTCCTCGAATGAAACACTGTCTACCCGCAACGCTGGCTGTCGTTCTGTTCGTCCTCGTTGGCTGTCAGGACAGTATGCCAGTCGCATTGCGCTATGACATTGAGCGCGAAATTCACGGGCTCGAACGACGGCTCGACGCGGCACGTTTGGCGCCCGATCTCTTTGGTCCCGACTCTATTCGCGCGATTCAATCCGACTATGCCGCGGCTGTGCGTAACTGCTTCGCCGCTCTCGACTCCGTTCCGGCGACTCGCGACTCAGCGGTCTGGGCTGACCTCGGCGAACTCGCTTTTCGGGCCTCGACCCGACTCTCTCAGTTCCTCTATCGATCGCGCCGCTACGACTCGGCGGCAACAGTGCTCAACGCCATGCTGACGAACGTTCCTCTTGGTCGAACGGCTCGGATGAACGCGTTGACCAACCTCGCTCGTTCGCTGCAATCGGCGGGAGCCTGGGATTCGGCGCTCGTGGTCTATGACTCCTCACTGGAACGATTTTGGCCACCGGTCGATGGTGCCGGAGATATCTATTTTCGGTTGTTTAATGCTCCTATTCAGATCGCAGGGATCGAGCGTCGTTTGGGAGACAGCGTGGCGACACGCACTCGTACTGCCGCCGCGGAAACGTATTATCGCCAACTCCTCGCCAAGTTTCCCGGAACCAAACTGGAACCAGCCGCGTGGTCGAATCTTGCCGTGCTCTACAGCGGAAGCGGCGAGTGGCGCCAGGCGATCGACGCCCTGAATCGCCTTACCGATGACGTCGGTACGGTCGATCTTACTGCTCAGTTACGGATTGCCGATATCTATGCTGAACAATTGGCAGAATTCGACACCGCCCTCATCCGCTATGAAGCGATCGACGCCCAGCTTCGTGGCGAGGATACGGTGTACCGCCCCCTCCTTGATTTCCGACAAGCCGTAGCGGTGCTTAACCAGCGCCGCTATCAGGAGGCTCGACGGCGGCTGGTTCAACTCGAGAACGAGTATCCCGGCTTCTGGCGGTCAACGCCCGCGGCTCAACAGGCCAAGGCCCGAACATTTGAACGGGAAGGTAACTGGGAACGGGCCCTCGCTGAGTACAGCTTCCTCATCGAGAACCAGTCCAACTCTGAAGAGGCGTTCCAGACGATCCTCTACCTGGCCGAACGGGCGGAGGAGCAGGGAAACAGTGCCGAAGCAAATCGCTGGTACGAGCGGGCCGAGGAGCTCTTCACGCGCGTTGCTGCCCGGTCGGCCGGGACAGCTCGGGAGGCCTCGGCGCTCTACTACAAGGCACTTATGTACCGACAGCAGGAGCAGTGGGAGCCGGCGGCCGAGACGATGGAGGCTATCTTCGCCCGATTCCCGAACACCGAACCAGGCCGCCAGGCACAATTGACCGCGGCTCTGATCTACCGGGATCGACTCAACCGTCCGGAGCGCGCCGACGAACTCCTCGAGGCCCTGCGGCGAAGCCTGACGCCGCTTGACGAAGCCGCAGCGGGATAGGATCTTAACCGCTCCTGTTCGGTACAACGAACGATGTAAACAAACGCGGCCGACACCCCCGCGATACGGCGCCTGCCGGAGGACCTATGACCCGACTGAAAATGATCGCCTCTACTATCTTGCTTCTCTGCGGTACGGCAGCAGCCCAATCCGACAGTTTTGGCATCCTTGATACCCTCTACGCCGAGCTTGAACCTATCTCCGCGCAGAGCTGGAAAGTTACCGTCTCCTACAGCAACGATCAGAACATCGTCGGACTCGTTGTTCCTCTCCGCATTACTGCGGGCATGAATCGCATTGTCGCGGATTCAGCGTCGTATGTCGGTGGTCGCGTCGAAGACTGGGACTACCTTGCTTTCCGTGCCGATACCGCGATCCAGGCCGTTACGCTCGGCATGATCGCAAACATCGGTCCAACCACCCATCGTCTGACCGCAGGTTCTGGAAGACTGGTTACCGTGTTCATTTCATCGCTCGATGGTAACCCGATTCCAGAACTCGACATCGACACAACAACGACGCATCCAAACAACAGCCTTGAGGTGATCGCCGATTCGGTGCAGCCGGGGATGGATGATACCACGCGTGTAACGTCGATGCAGGAACGAAAGATTTACCCCGCGTGGGTTATTCGACGAGCTCAGTAGCACTACTGACTAGTCGTCGACCGCATCGCTCCGTCGTTTCTTACTGCTGACTTTCGCGGTTTGACGCGATGTGATATAGGCAGCGATCTGCTCCCGCTGTTCCGCGGTCAGACGGTCTGCTCGCCAGAGCTTCAGCAGCTCATTGGTATCAAGCTTGAAGGCCGTTTCGAGCCCAAGGCGGCGGGCAAGATGGCTCAACGCAACATAGTCATCTTCTTGATTACTTCGTTGTGGCAGTGCATCAACCAGACTTTGCTTCACGACAACGTCTGCGGAAGCGCCTGCAATTGTCGTTATGTCGAGATCTGACGCAATACGGATCAGATCTTCGCGCAACGCGGCGAGCGTAGACCTCAGATGTCGTTCCTCCTCTTTCGCCTGAAGCCACGCCTCTGCTACTCGGGACGCCGCCTGGGCCGACGACAGCTCTGTCGACGACTCCTCTCCCGCCTCAGCTTCGAGTTGAACACGATGCCGCTTGGCCGGACAAAGCGTCCGAAACTCGCACCACCGACAGTGCTCGCCCTCCTTGGGCGGGAAGTCCTCCCGGCGTACGGCGTCGCGAATACCGAGGATATCCTGACGAATCCCCTCGGTCTCCTCGTCTAGCTCATCGGGCGTGAATCGATGACGAAGCAGTTCTTCGTGGTGCAGGAAGTACTGTGCTACCTCAATCGGTACAAACTCCGGATAGGTCGCCTGAATCCCGAGTTGATACAAGGCCAGCTGACGAGTAAACGCCGGATCCGCCACCCCGTTGGGGAGACGACGGCCGGTCTTGTAATCGAGAATCTCGACAACACCATCATCGCGTCGCCAAAGGCGATCGACCTTCAGACGCATCTGCCAGGGACTATGCGGGAACTGAAAGGTGAACATCTGCTCAATCGCCAGTGTCTTCCCCTCATCAAACGGTTGGAACCGTTCGTAGAAGCGGCGCAACATCGTTTCACCGGTAGCGATGTAATCAGTAATCGTCAGTCGCTCGTTGGTGAGGATAACATTCTCACGCTTTGGCTTGCTCCATTCCGCTGCGTAGATGGCCAGCGTATCGGCCAGCGAAAGCACGCGTGACATGCGGGCAGCATCGTACAACCCCCGAATGACCTCGTGGAGTACGTCGCCCAGGGCGATGTCGGCTGATGGGGCCGCCGGAACGTCGACCCGCTCGACGTGCTTGAAGGCGTATCGACGGGGACACGTCGTGAATAGGCCAACCTGCGAATGGGAATACGTCTGCATGCCGCCAAGCTACGGCAGCAACAACGGCGAGACAATCACATAGCCGGGGGGAGCCAACCGCGCCGCACGGCGCGCCACGTCGATTGCTCCCGATGCCACAAACCCCGACGGATCAATGCGGCAGCGATATCCGGAGCTTCGATGAGCTGCACGATCACGTCAGCGAGCCCGATGTGATCGAGGGGCGGGATCACCAGACAGTCATCGCCTGCGCCTGCCCGGCCATCCGAAATCCCGTGTGGGGTGGCAATGAGAACCAACTGGCGACTGCGAATCTGGTGCAGCCGTTCCAGGTCCAGCGGTCCGGTCGAGGCGTGGACGTAGATATCAGCATCAATCGTGGCCGGATTTTCACAACTGCAGATGATGGCGGCCCGGGGATACTTCTGGCGGACAAGATCGATCGCCCGTTCGACAACGCCGTTCGCCTCAGCACCGTCCCGGGGATCGATCAGCACGCGACCGGCGATCTCATTGGACGGCTTCGTTGCCACGGGCGCCCCATCTCGCGGCAGAAGTAGTCGGGTTGCCGTCAACCCAGCAGAACGCAACGCACTGACTAGCGGCTCGGTCGGTACGATCAATTCCACGCGCAAAGCTGTCAGCAACCACGGCAGCTGCCGAGAAGAGGCAATTTTGTTGGCAAGTGACGCGGTCAGAAAAATCCGTATGCGCCCCTGCCCCCATTGGGCAAGCGCTGCCCAGAGCGGAGCGAAGAGTAACTGACGGCGCCGGGAGAGAGCGACGATGACCTCGGTTCGGGGACGCCACGGGCGAAGTCGGGCTCGATTGATCAGGGGCGCAGTCAGAGCGACATCGGCGACCTCAACCCCGGCCGCTCGGAGGTGGTCGGAGAGCTCCCGGATCCCCGGGATATCCATAGAGGCGGCCATCACGACCGGGCGGTACTCCGGCTGGCGAGGTCGACCCCCTCCTGATCGGATTTGAGCGGCAGAATACTCCATCGCCGGTTATACCCGGCTTCGGCCGGACCGACGAGATTTCTCGTTTTCGTAGTCGTTTGGCTAGGCCGGGACCCGCAGATCGTGGTCGGTGCCGTCCCGCTGGGTAATGAGACGATTTCCCCGGTCCTGAGTGATATAGCCCCAGACCCATTGGACAAAAACGACCAATCGGTTCTGGAAGCCAACCAGAGACATCAGATGAACAAACACCCAAATGAACCAGGCGGGAAATCCGGTGAGACGCAACCAACCGAAGTCGGCCACGGCACGGGAACGACCGATTGTTGCCAGAGCACCTTTGTTGAAATACCGATACGCTGGATCCGGTTTATCCGCCATCCGATGCCGGATTACTTTGGCGACATAAGCCGCTTGTGACATCGCTACGGGCGCGACTCCCGGCAGCGGCTCGCTCCCCTGATGTTCGTAGCTGGCAAGATCACCAATGACAAAGACCCGCTCATCGTGCGGCAAGGCACAATTGGCGGCGACTCGTACCCGTCCTGAGGCATCAAGCAGATCGTCACGACCATCGACCAGAAGAGCACCAAGAGGAGACGCCTTTACCCCGGCTGCCCAGAGGACCGTTTCGGTGGCAATTTGTTCGGTACTGCCGTCGCGGTGACGCACCGTCACGCCATCAGACGATATGTCAGTCGCCAGAGATCCGGTGAGGACGTCGACATGCATACGCTCCAGAGCTCGTTTGGCCGCAGCGCCCAGTGATTCCGGAAAGGCCGCCAGAACCTGCGGACCACTATCAACAAGGACAATGCGCGCCTCGGTCGGATTGATCGTTCGGAAGTCCTGGAGGAGCGTATTGAAGGCAATTTCACTGATTGCTCCGGCGAGTTCGACTCCGGTCGGTCCCCCTCCGACAACGACGAAGGTCATAAGCTGCCGACGACGCACAGAATTGGCTTCTCGTTCCGCTTTTTCAAAGGCCCGGTAGAAACGGCTGCGAATAGTAAGGGCGTCCTCAACTGTCTTGAGACCCGGGGCCAGACTCTCCCAGTCCGGATTGCCGAAGTAGTCATGACTCGCACCAGTAGCAATGACGAGGAAGTCGTAGGTAATCTCCTCTCCATCGGCCAGCGACACCGACCGCTTCTCGCGATCGACGGTGGTTACCTCACCCAGCAGCACGCGCGTGTTGCGCTGACGACGAACGATTGCTCGCAGCGGAGAGGCAATGTCACCCGGCGCCAGGCCCCCGGTTGCCACCTGATAGAGAAGGGGTTGAAAAAGATGAAAGTTGCGGCGATCGATAATCGTTACGTCGCATTTGACACGCTTGAGCGCCTTAGCCAGATACAGCCCTCCGAAGCCACCCCCCACGATGACGACATGGGGACGAGCCGGCAACGGTCCAGATGTTTCGGTCGCCGAGTATGGTCGAGTTGCGGTCATGGTGATGGTCATGATACAAACCTCCTGCATCATTAGAAACGCCTGCCAAGAACAAAGGTTCACGGCTCCCCGGATCTGTTGACGGTTTGTGGCAAAGCGGCTATATTTTTGGTACTGGGGAGGGACAGGAGAGAACGATGCGCCGGTGGATCTGGGTAGTTGTGGGGCT
Source organism: Candidatus Zixiibacteriota bacterium (assembly GCA_028289585.1). Classification (GTDB taxonomy): domain Bacteria; phylum Zixibacteria; class MSB-5A5; order GN15; family FEB-12; genus JANQPI01. The sequence goes on along the minus strand of JANQPI010000026.1, from coordinate 478,341 downwards.
TCTCGTCCTCGGCTCTGCCGAGGCTTCCTCGTTCACTGTCTTTCTCAAAGACGGCTCGATTCTCGAAAACGTTGCCATCACCGCAATTGATACCGACGCCAAACAGTTTGCCATCCGGTACGATAACAAAGATTCGCTAATCCAATTTCATCAACTGAAGCGCATTGAGTCGAGCGGTGGAACCGACGTTACGTCCGAAGTGCTGCTAGGTCGACTTCCGCTGATCGTCGAGGCCCAACAGTCCGACGCGGAGACTCGTGCGAGCCAGCCAGTTGCCTTTGATCCATGGGTTGGGGAAGATTCCTGGGACGACGACTTCGGTCGCCCCGTACGCCCGTTTCGAGTGGGATTTGAGTTATCGGGCTTCGGCTGGATACCCTCGGGTGACTGGTACTCAGGACTAGGAGGCGGTTTCGGTGGATCGGCACTCGTTCATTTTTCCCTAAGCCGGAAGTACTCAATTGGTGTCCAAGTGGATATAGCCGGCGGTTCGGTGAGTGATGAAGTCCGCTTCGCTGGAACGATGAGCGGTCTGCCCGACGATTGGACGTTTAGCATTCGTCATTACTTCGTCTTCTTCCAGGAGTCGTACTTCACTTCCTGGCGATACAACGGCAGCCTCAGCCACCTCTATAGTCGAATTGGCATCGGAGCCAATGTGGACCGCCTGTCATTAGGAGGACTGACAGCCTCAGAAACGCGGGTGGCACTATACGGAGCGCTCGGCTACCGATTTTCACTTGGTCGATCGACCGGTATCAGCATTGGTGTGACGGCCAGCTTCATACCATTCGAATCGGATGTTACCAACCAGCTGGAAGAAGCACTACAGTTCGGTTTGAGTGTCGGCTATTCGTACATGATGCGATAGCATCACGGGACATCTCGTGCACAAGAGTTCAATGAAGCCGCGAGCAGTCGTCATTGGCGGTACCGGTATGCTTGCCGGACTCCTTGATCGGCTCCTCGACTCGCACAATGTCATCGCTTTGGCTCGTGGTCTTACCCATCCCTGGCCGACCGAACCGATCACAACGGTTCGTTGTGACTATCAGAACAACGCCGACGTGAATGACGCCGTCGACCGGTTGATTGCCGATCCGCGACCGATTGACCTGATTGTCAGCTGGATTCATAGCCCGACTGAAGACGTCGAACGAAGGCTCATTCAACCCCTTCTTGCTCGCTACCTGAAGTGTCGCTGGGTTGCCATCCGAAGCTCGGCGGCGTCGCGGCCAGTACATGCGGCCATGCCGGAATGGCTGCCCGATACCTCTACCTTTGTCACCGTGCGGCTCGGATTCGTAATCGAGGGCGACCGCTCCCGATGGTTGTCAGACCACGAAATCGTGGCTGGTGTCGCCGAGGCTATTCTTACTGGGAATGACTCGGTAACGGTCGGCACGCTTGACCCGTGGTCGCGGCGACCGTAAAAAAACTTGTCCACTCCGGTCTCGCTGCCGTTGACTTCGCTATGCGAAGTTTCTGCCAACGGACTACCGTGTTGCTCCTCGCCTGCTCGATCATTCTCACTGGATGTATCCCCGCGGTGCGAACACCACTCATCGAATCAGCCGCCGATCCGACCTACCAGTTTGAACGGGCGCAAACGATTGGCTTCATCCCGATCTACTGGCACTCGGTCTATCGCCGCGACAACCCAATCCAGCTTCTCAATGAGTTCCAGCAGCGCGACCTGTTCGGAACAACGTTTCGCTCCGATGCCAAAGCAACGCCGATCAATTGGCTCCCCGCCGACTCAACCGGACTGACCGAGCTGCAAGAGAAGGCGTTCTATGGAAGCTTCGCTGATGACCTGGCGGAGTTGGGGTATAGGGTCACTTACATCCCACTCGACCGACCGAGTTTTCGCGGTTCTCCGATCGTTGCTTCGCTTCGCAATCGACAGTTCGATCCGCGTAGTATCGACGAGGGTTCATTGAACGTTACCGATACGGAGAGCGTATACTCCACGTACCGCGATTCCACCGGGGCGCATCTTCGTCCTCCCGTTGACCCTTCGCTCGATCCCATCAGTCGGCAGCTCCGTGACTCTCTCGTAATCATGCTGCAAACCGACAGCACGGCCGATCGTGCGTTCGCGATGCTTGACTCGATCCGGGAGCTCGAACGTACACCTGAGCGCCTGGTGAAAACTCGTGGCTATCGGGAGTTCTTTGTTCCCCTTCGTCCCGACCAGTTCGAAGCCGACTCAATCCATGTCCGCTTTCGTGGGGAAACATTCCCCGACCTGATCATGCAGGCCTACTTCTGGCAACAGACCGGTACGCTCGATATTCCGTTCGACGGGAACGAACCGTCGTCGCTCGACGCGATCCGACGTCATCAGGAAGAATCCCGCCGCACGGCAATGGGCGTGTGGGTCGATGTCTGGGCCGGTCCTCCCTACTATCGCCAGGCGGTCTGGTCGGGAGCGATTTTCGCCGGTTCACGCCGCCCCGATCTTCCTCACCGGGCCGACGAACTGATTAGTCTGCTGATGCGTCAGTTTGCCGCGGATCGGTCTCGCTAGCGCGGTAGCGCCGTCGTCGGCAGAAGCAGGAAATTAATCTGTTCCAATGAAATCGGATCGGCCCCGGCCGGAACGATTACCTCATGACTGGCCGGTTCTGACTGGTAGCCGAGTTGACCCAACTGTTCCGGATCGAGCTGGATACGATAACGACCCGGAATCAGGCCGAGATGGTAATAATCGCCGGTCGTGAACGTCGAGATTTCGGTCAACTGATCGCGACCGAGGTTGATCATCTGAATGCGAAGTCCACCGATACCCAGGCGACCGGACGTTGATTGCCGTTCCACCACACCGGAGATATCCGCCGCCACCACCACGGGGACATCGACTGCCGTCACCATGTTCGGCATGACGTCAATGGCAACGTCATCAAAGAGCGGCCGGGTTAGCGGATCCGGGAGCGAGGTAGGATCAACCTGCAGGACATAGGAATCATACGCCTGGAGTCCGGGATGGGTACGACGGCGCCCACCGGCCGGTCGACCGGTGCTCCGCCAGAGTCGAGCGGTTGCGGTCTCAACCAGCGGTTCGCCAGCATCAATCGTACCGTCGGCATCATAGTCGAGGAACGGTCGCAAGCGGGCATGTCCACGGCCGACTCCCGCTCGTCGCGAAAGATGCACACCGCCAGTTGCCTGATCCCACTGAATCGAGCCACGGTGACTGGTTGTGACGACCGTCTGCCGCGTTGAACTCGAGGCTCTCGCGGTGGTTTGGGCAAAATCTGTCAGGTAAGTAAACGTCAAGCCAACAGAACGACTGCCGGCGAGTGGCGATTCGCGATAACTGAGAGTAAGCTGCGACGTTCCGAGTACGGATCGGGATACATCTATCCCGTACGACGTAACACGCTTTGTCAACAGATCGTACTCAAAGCGAAGGAGCGGTCGGGCGAGGCGCAGCCGCTGGATTGAGGCGATGAGCTGAATGCGGTTCTCGATGGGCCCATCGATATCGCTCGCCCCCGAGTATCGACCGAGCGCCGAGAGGAACGCGTAGCGGGTTGAGACACCGACCGAGGCGTACATGCGATAGACAGCCCGCTCATCAAATTGATCAAACGCCAGGTTATAGCGCGCCGACACCTGCTGCCCGGCAATCCGAAGTGGCGTCGAGAGCGTCAGATCCGTTTCGCTGACCAGACCTCGCGCCAACTCATCCGAACGATCAAAGTACCGACTGTGGCTCAACGAGGCACTTACCGATGCGGGCATGGTCAGAAGCAGATTACCACCAATCGAACGGCGAGGCAGCCAGCGTGCCGCGGCCGTAACGTTACCGGTAAGCTGACCACTCAGGCTGGCCGCCAACTGGGGAGACACGGACGAATCGCCGCTGAGGAGGTGTTCCACACCGACCCCAAGCGTAACGTTGGGAGCCACGCCGTAAGCGATGTTGCCAAGCGCATACCAGCCGGAATCGCTGCCAAAGCGGTCCTCCCCCGCCACGGCCTGGTATTCGAGCTCCCCTTCCGGAACGAGATCGAACGGCACCTGCAAGTAGCGCTGCTCGGTCTCCTGTTCGCCATTAGGACCAAACTTGCGGACCTCGATGATCGACCCTCCGTAGTCGACGTCCACAGAAAACCGGTATCGACCACTCGGACCGGTTGTCTGGAAATCGACCAGACGACCACCTACGTAGAGTTCGACCTCCCAGTCGGGTCCGGTTGTCCCGGCAATTTCGATTGTCTGGAAATAGCGACGCGGAACAACGGGTCGGTTGGTCAGAGCAGCGCCCCGCAAGCCACGTCCGATCGAACCGGTCGCATTGACATCGCCGAGAAGCACCTGACCGAGGTAGGGAGTACGATCGACCACGAAACGCCAACGTCCATTCAGAGCATCAGCGTCGATACCACGACGAGAATCGCCGGTAAAGCCAACTTCCAAGTCTCCCTTCGCAACGACTGCTCCGAGCTGGCCGGAATAGAGTTCGTTGCCCGGACCATAAGGCGTGGTCGAGAGTGACCAATCGAGAACGGCGCCACCCAGCCACGGCCGCACGGTCGCCAGCGGTGTTACGCGCCCAAGTTGCTCTTCCTGGGCAAGCAGACGCGTTCTCCGGCGTTCCCGCTCAATTCGTTCCCAGGCTGGGAACGTCGAGTCGAACGGCAGCGTGATTGAAAGTTCGGCGAAGTCGAAGGTGAATTCGAGACCGAAGAATTCGGCGTACAAATCCGAGCGGAGATAGACTTCCGGCGAGACGACGATTGCTTCCGATGGTGCCAGGAATTGCTGTTTCTCCCACGTCGTCAGTCGGGCGGTACGCAGAGCGAGCGCGAACTCGCGTTCCTGTTCGAGAAAGAAGCCACTGATCGTATTCCGATCGGAATCGTAACGGGCATCAACCGAAAGAAGGCCAAAGACCTCCAGCATCGGTAGAAAGAGCTGATCGCCATCGTACCAGACGATGATCTCCTGTGAGATCAACCGGGGCACACTGAACGTCAGCGGGACCTCTTCCCGAGACGCCACCTGAGCCGCCGCCGACACCGATCCACTCAGGATCAGTACGACTACCAGGCGCCACCACGTGGCGTTCCGCTGCGACCACCCGAACATCGAACCAGCTACTCCGTCAGGGCGATCCGTCGTTCCAGACGGTTACCGTGGATCATTAAGCGCGGATCAATGTCGGTCCGACCGTCGGTCGAGATCGAAATGTCGACCGAGGCGATCGCAGCCGTCAGTTGCGACGTTGGAAAAATGACACGACGGGTCAATTGGCGATAGACCGCCAGGTTGATCTCCTGGCGATCGAGTTGACGGCCGTCTGCGTCGCGGGCAATAGCGGTAAGGACCCCCACGTACGAGGCCGAACCGGTGGCCACCAGATCAAGCAGAAGCCGGACCTCACTGGTGTCACGAATCGTTTTCACGTTTCGTAACGCAAGGCCGGCAGACGGATCACCGCGGCGATACTTGACTGTCATCGATGTCATCGTCACCATCCGCAGCTCAGTCGTAATCGCGCCCTCGTCGGTTGATACCGACGGTTCGCTCACGGGCCGCGAGGTTACGATCAGGCGCCCCCAGTACTCGCCTTCGGGAAGATCAGCCGGCGGCCGGGCCATCAACCGGAGCGCCTGCTTGGACAGGGGAGGAACAATCACCTGTCGCGGGAAGGCGCGAATCCACCCGACCACCGATTGTGGATCGGTGATGTTACTGTCCTCAACCGGAACCGTAATCTCCCCGAGCGAATCGGAAACCGGAAAGCCGAACGCGAGGGCAACCGATACCTCGACCGGGTCAGTCGTCGGATTGTGGAGTTCAAGCGTGGTCGTTCGTTCACGATCACCGAGAATCGCCGAGGTAGGTGCAACGATGATCGAGGCATCGACTGAGGTCAACGAAATGAGCAGGAGGAGGGAAAAGACAACGCCCCGACCGGTCCACCAACGGACCACTTTCGAGGCGTCGTAAAAGCCGAGACTGAACATGTGAGCGCTCCTATCGCAAGTTAACGGTCGGGCGACATCCTGTCGGACCGCAGCGCGAATCGCTTAGTTTCCGGTGTAGGAAACCATCAGCGTAACATCCGCCGTGTAGGCACCCGCGGACTGATTTTCCGATGGGTACACCTTACCACCCAGGCCAACAGCACCCGAGTTGGCAACCAGGTTGGCGGTCAGGGTCGTGTACGGATTGAACGTCGTCGAACCGGCGGTGAAATCGGTACCGTCGGCCGCAACCAGACCTTCGAATTCTCCGTCGGTCGGGGCGAAGGTGATCACCATGCGGTCACCCGACGAGGACGAGAGATATTCCGGCAGCACAAGGTTGATCAGGATTTCGAGCGTACCCGAACCAACGATGTTGAAGATACCAGCGGACGCCGACGTCGGCGCGATGGTGGTCGGTACACCCTGGATAACACTTCCGAAAGCCAAGCTCGCGGTCGCAGTCACCTGCAGGGCGGCGACGACGGTGGCGGTGGCGGTACCCGTGGCGGCATCCTGAGCCTTAACCAGGGACGGGCTGGCAAGCAGCAAGACGGCAATGACCGCCGCCTTGAGCCAACGCGTGTTGTTTCTGACTTCTAGCATTCCCTTACTCCTTGCGCTCGGGGAATTCTTCCCCGCTATTCAATCGCTCTGCTACATCCGTGTCCAGGAGAGTGGATCCGACCGGCACCGATTATTGGCTTTGACCTGATTTACCGCTCTCCTTCGAGATTTTCGGTCAATCGTTCATTTTCTTGACAGAGAAAGCGGGAAAAAGAGTGGGGAAACCCCAGAGGTGGGGGGTGATATCCCGCATCCCGGGGTGAGCCGATCCAAGCTGATTGGCGGGGGCTAGTTGCCGGTGTATTCGACCTGAACCTGGATCAGATTGGAGTAGTCACCCTCAGCCTGGGCTTGACGTGGAATGATCGAGCCCCCGAGCCAGAGGGTCAGTCCATTGGCCCCCAGCCGATAGATGATCGGTTGCCAGGGATCGAGGCCACTGACTGGCGGACTCGTCTGATTCGGCACCGCGGCGGTATCCAGCGCGGCGTCGGTTTCACTGATGACAACCGACACATTTACCCCGTTCAGATTCAGGTAGGTAGGCAGGGTCGTGAACGTGATGCGAACCTCGTCCCCTTCATTGCCGGCAATCAGCCACTCTCCCGCCTCCCCCACGGCCGTGGGTAAGATCTGCTTGGGTTGACCCGGGTAGACCAAGCCAAAGACGAGGTTATTGGTCGTGGTGATCGTCTGCCCCGAGGACGTCATCGCCAGTCCCAGCAGCATCAGGAAACCGAATCCGAGTCGAAAAACCGATCGCGGCATGCGCAACCGTACACTGCGGAGTCACGCTGGCACAAGTTTGAACCGTGGGCAGATGTTACTGGTCGATGATTGTGATGGCGCAGTGCACCTCGGAACCACGGCGCTCGACTGTCACGAGGTAGCCGTGGGGTCCACCGGAATAGACCGAATCAGGATAACCAACGTAGCCGGGGCCACGTTCTGCGTGGTCCGGAAGCACGATCGGCTGGGTCAACGAAACGGCGCTATAGGCTACCCGCGCTGTCGCCCGGATCGATGCCGTCTCCTCCGCTCGCGGCCAGAACGTGAGTCCGCAGATGAAAATGACAAGCGCGAAGCTGTACCGGAGCAGACGTGACATATCCGACTTTCACAGTTAGGGCGACGACTGTCGACGCTCGGAACCATGATAACGGATTGTCGCAAAATGTCAATTCCCGGTGTAGGCAACGGTTATGGTCACGTCGGCGGTGTAGTCACCGCCCCCCTGTGAAATCGTCGGACTCACGGTGCCACCGATGAAGATCTCAAGCAGGCCGACCGTCCCGAGTCGAAGCGTCTGCGGCGCAGCCGGATCGAGAACCCCGGTGGGGCTGCTCTGGGAACCGGTACCGTCGTTGTACGAGGCATCCGTCGCCGAAAACGAAATCGGCATTGATGTCGGGGAACTGGTGTTGTCGAGGATCAACGGCAACGTAAACGTGACGGAGATCTCCGACCCCGCGGTCCCCGAGATATCCCAGCGTCCGGCCGACGTGACCGCTGCCTTGTCGACTGTCGTCGGAACACCCGGCGTGACTGTTCCAAACTGTAGATTGTTGGCTCCGACTACCGTCAGCCCACTGACCACGGTAGCGGTCGCCTGAATTGTAGCAACTTCCTGAGCCGCACTCGATCCCCCTAAAGCGAGGATGGCGCAGACCACGGTGGCGACGAGGCGCAGATACAAGGGGCGCATCGTTCCCTCCCTGTTTCGCGATTGTTTCTCAGGATAGGTGGGCAGACGCTATGCCAAGGAAGGCGGACCGTCTAATGCATTGTATAACAAGGACTTACTGAAAGGGCGGGGATGCCGGATAAGCTGCATTGGGTGACAGCTATAGGCTAGCCCCCACAGCTACCGGTTACGCGAAGGAACGCTTGACGGGGATACTGACAAGCGACTCTCTGCACGTATGGATCTCTGGGTACAGCCATTGCTGCTCATCCCGGGCGTCGGTCTGCTGATTCTCTCAACGTCGGTTCGGTACCAGCAGATCGATGTCGACCTACGTGAATTCAGCCTGCATCCGCAGCTCTGCGATCACATGCAGGCCGACCGCCTCCTTCGACGGGCTCGCTATTTCCGAGATGTTCTTGTCAGTCTGTATCTCGCGGCGGCTCTCCTCGCCATCGCCGCACTTATCGCCTTGATGGTTGAAATTCGCGTCTTCCCCCCGTCAGCTGAATGGGTCGGTCTGGGAACGATCTGCCTTGCCATTGCGGCGATCGCATTCGCCACCGTGCAGCTGATCCGAGAGGCGACAATGTCGATGGAGATCGTCAGCCATCTCGTTGCGGTGCTGCGACGAGACGCTTCCAACAGCGAGGACTGAACCGCTGGTTCCGATTTCTGGAACCGATTCAGTGTGACGCGGTAAAAACAGACGTCTACCGCGACGGGAGGTTGCTTCTCCCGACCGGTACAGCATACCGTCACAACTCCATTGGCCGGTCGTTCTTCGGAACGGCCGGCCGATTGTTTTGGGGAACTCAGCGTAGGACGGAGCGCGTTCGAGGGGACAGAACGACGAAAGGACCAGCCTATGTATCCACCCGAGCGCGAAGCCGTCGGACCCGGGCAGGAGTCGGTATGGGATTATCCCCGTCCCCCGAAACTCGAACCGGTCCCTGCGCGCATCACGATCGACTTCAACGGCGCACGTATCGCGGACACGACGTCGGCCTATCGCGTGTGCGAAACCAGCCATCCGCCAACCTACTATCTCCCTCCCGATTCATTCCTGTCGGGAGTGCTCCAACGCGTGTCAGGTGAGTCGTGGTGCGAATGGAAAGGTTTGGCTGGGTACTACGATATCGTTGTCAACGATAAGCGGGCCGACCGAGCCGGGTGGTTCTACCCGGATCCGTTTCCCGATTTTCGAGCACTCAAGGACCACGTTGCTGTCTATGCTCACCTGATGGATGCCTGCCATGTCGCCGGCGAGCGTGTGACACCGCAGCCGGGGAACTTCTATGGCGGATGGATCACCAGCACTGTCGTGGGACCGTTTAAGGGCGCTCCCGGAACTCTTGGCTGGTAGCGCGTGTACTAGAGATACCACACTCCATTCACACGCTCTTGGCTCTATGCTCTGTGGTGCAAGCCGCCGGGACCCCACACACCCGGCGGCTCTCTTTTTGTCAAGCCATCAGTGAATCGTGATCGTCCCTACCACTCGAGGTTGGTAAGGCTCTGGAAGAATGGCTGCCACTCCTCGATCGGCGTTGGTGGTTTCATGAGAGCGAGTTCGTCCTCTGGCTCTAACATGTCACGCGGGACAATGACCATGAGCACGTACGCATCAAACCATCCATCCGACATGACCCACTTACCACCATCCCCCCGGGACGTCCCCCAGGAGTTCTCGACCTGCCATTTGACCGGCCGACCATCGTCGGTCGTATCAACCGCGGTCAAAACCATAGCGTGGTTCGGCACCAATTCGTTGTAGTAGAGCATGTCATCTTTCGACATATCGAAGTCGATACCGAACGCGGTCGTGTAATCATAGATGTCGACCACGAAGAGGCCCGAGTCGTTGAAATTGTCTTCGCCAACGTCGCAGGCGAACCAGACAAGCTGACTATCGCGGAGTGACTTGAGCGCGTAGTTCTTGAGCCGCTCAACCCCGAGATTCAAGAAGACCGGGTCGTCGGTCTCCATAATGTTGCGCGTGCGCTCCATCAGATACGGCTGATCATAGTCCATCGTCGGATTATGCGTCACGGCAACATAGTCGGGCATCTCAGCGCCAAAGTACGCCGCACGAAACTCCTGCGGCGTGAACCGCTCTTCCTGCAGAACTTTGGTTGAATCGACGGTCTCTTCCCAGCGGAACGTGAACTCGGTCGGCGGAACACCATACGAGAACGTCAGTAACCGATAGATATCGTCGAGAACCTCGGCCTTGTAGTCCCGCAGCGCCGAGACCCGGGCACCATTGGCATGGCGATCACGAATCTCTCCGGTCGCCTGACGCAGCTTGCGGTTGATAAGACGGTTCAACGTGCCGGTTCGCGTCGATTGTTTGGTCTCCGGCATCACCGATGCCGGCACGACTCCGTACTTCTCAATGAGCCCGGTGAAATAGTGCCACCATCCGCCATCACCGATCGGCGATTCGAGGTACATCATGACGACGCGGTTATCGAGCGGCTTGTCCGCCAGATCAATCATCTTCTCAAGGAAATGGTTCGACTTTTCAAGCTTATCCCAGAAGGAGAAGTACGCCTCGGAGAGCTTGAAGTCCTTCAGATCGAGCTTATCCATCACTTTCGGCGCGACAACGTTTGACCCGGCAAACATCCAGCACCGGCCCGAGGACCGCTGATTGATGACTTTCGACCCCTCAAGCTTCAAATCAAAGTGCTTGTCGTAGACCGAAAGCTTCTCCCGGTTGAGCGCCAGGTCCTTGATGGCATTATTGGTCGTCGCGTTGACCAGCTGTCGGTATGCCGGATCGGCAACAACTCGCGACCGCATGTCGTCGAGAAGGTCATCGGTAAGCGCGCCATCATCGGCGACAACACCTGTCGCTATCAATCCGATGGCAAGCGTAGCAAAGGCCCAACGGCGGAAGTTGGCAGTCATGGCTATTCGTTCTCCTCTGGCAGATATCGTTGCTGGCGGGTAGGAGAATATAGGCGCTCAGAGCGGGTGGAGCACGCAGAATCGATGTTCAAAAAAAGTCCGAGAAAGGGGGTGCCAAAATCGACTATTCGGCTATACTTAAGGCTGTCGTGCAGACGATACCTCACGTCTGCCGTCCTGACTCATCCGCCCGGTACTTGCTTGTGCAGAACGTAACAATTATTCACCGAACTTTCCGGTTGCCCAATTGGTAAGGAGCCCTGCAATGAAACTGCGTCGGATAACGACACTTGCAATCCTGCTCTTCACGTCAACAAGCCTGGTCATCGCCTTCTCCGGTGGCCCACCGAACGCCCGCACCGGAGCTCCGCTCATCGGTGGTGGCAATGAGCTCAACTGCACGCAGTGCCACAGTGGGACAGTCAATTCCGGCGGTGGTACACTGACCGTTTCCGCTCCTGGTACCTACGTTCCCGGCGATACGGTGCTGGTCGATATCGATCTGGCGCAAACCGGCCAGTTCCGCTGGGGGTTTGAAATCACCGCTCTCGACTCGGCCCTGGCCCCGTTTGGAACGTTTGTAACGGTTGACCCAACCCGAACACAAATCGATACCGATGGCTCCACCGGCCGCGAATACGCCAAGCACACCTCGGCAGGTACCGACGCTGGCACGCCCGACGCCGCCCCCGGATGGACCGTTGGCTGGGTCGCTCCGCTCACCTCCGGTGGCGGGCCGGTGACGTTCTACGCTGCCGGTAATGCCGCTAATGGCAACGGTGCGAACTCTGGAGACTTCATCTACACGACCTCTCAGTCAGTGTCTGAGGGTGCCGGGGCACCGTGTTGTATCGGCGTTGTTGGCGATGCTAACTGCGACGGCTCGGTTGGTCTCCCCGATCTCTCGACACTTATCGACAATCTGTTTATCACCTTCTCGCCGCTCTGCTGCGATGAAGAGGCTGATTTGAATACCGATGGCTCGGTTGGTCTCCCCGATCTCTCGACCCTGATCGACCATCTCTTCATCACCTTCTCGCCGCTTGCCCAGTGTCCAGTGACAACACCCGAGCCGGCGGGTCGACTCGTGATTCTCAACCAGGCCGATACAACGATCTACATCTACGACAGCGAGACGTTGATTCGCACCGATTCGTTCGCCACGCCGGTTGTTGAACCGCACTTTATCCGCAGTGACGCCAACGATCAGTACTACTACATCGTTGGCCGCCAGGTCGGCGGATCACTGGCGAAGTACGACGTCGCCACCGATGCGTTGATCGCCAACCCGACGGTTCAGGGAACGCACTTCCCGACCGCTCTGGTTAGCTCAGCCTCAGGCGATACGCTGTTTGTCACCGACTTCACCAACGCCTCGGGTCGGACGCATCGCTACGACGTCTCCGGCACGAACTTCAGCTTCATCGACTCGACGCTGTTCGCCGGAATCCAGACGCACGATATCGATATCTCCCCCGACGGTGACTACGTTGTCTCCGCCGGATTCGGGTCCGACGACATCACCGTCTTCAATACCGCTACCGGCACGGTCACACCGCTGACCATCGACTCGGCACTGCAGCAGTTCAATCCGCCGTCGTCGACCTACGGTCCGTACGGTGTCTTCATCGACAATACCGGCGACACGGCGATCATTGCCTGCTCGAAGGGCACCGACCAGATTCGTCTGTTCGACCTGACGACGCTGTCATTTGTCGACTCGATCCTCGTTCCGGTTTCCAACGCCATGAATCCGGGCCGTAATGGTCCGACGTACATGACAATGTCACCAGACAACACGAAGCTCTTCCTGACCAACCATTTCGAGCCGACAATGGTTGTCATCGATCTGCCGAGCCGGACGATTATCGAAACGATCGATTTCAGCGTCCCGCGTCCGTTCGGTATCACACGCAGTGACGACGGTAGCCGTATCTACGTCTCGTGCACGAACGTCCGCACCACCGGTCCGGGTGCGTTCTACGTGATCGACGGTACCACGTATGCCAAAATCGATTCGGTTACCGTCGGCCGGGAGCCGTTCGGTATCGAGTGGCAGCCCAACCCGTAGGTGGCTCGCCACCACGCTGGCAAGCCTTCTTACCTCGTAGTGCTTGCCGATACAACAGCATGAAATGCTTGAGACCCGGTCCTTTCGGACCGGGTCTTTCTTTGTGTTGCCAGGACTGGCGAAGCGCCCGATTCGTGTGTACTCTCTCGCCATAGTTAACAGAAGCCACACACGCCACGGAGAGACAGACTCATGGCCAAAGTAGCCGTTGTTTATCATTCCCAGTACGGTCACACCGAAGTTCAGGCAAAAGCGGTCCTCGCAGGGATATCGTCGGTCGACGGTGTCGAGGGCGTCCTGATGACCGCCGAGGAGGCGACTGCCAACCTCGATTCGCTCGACGATGCCGCCGGCATCATCTTTGGCTGCCCGACCTACATGGGGTCGCTGTCGGCGGGGATGAAGACGTTTATCGAAGCATCCGCCAAGAAGTGGTTCACGCTCGCCTGGAAAGACAAAGTCGCGGGTGGGTTCACGAACTCCTCGTCGTTTTCTGGTGATAAGGTCAACACCCTGCAGGACCTCTGGCACAATGCGATGCAACACGGCATGATCTGGGTGTCGCTCGGGCTGCATCCGTGCAGCAATCGTCCGGACGACATGAACGCAATCACCGGGCCGGGTCCGGAGGCACACAATCGCGTAGGCGGCTTTGGCGGTGCGCTGGCGTCGTCGTTCCAGGTGGCACCGCCCGATGCCCCGCCGGTGGGGGACCGGGAGACCGCCGAGATCTACGGGCGTCGGGTCGCCGAGGTCGCGCTGAAGCTTCACGGCTAGCGTATTGGATGGGGGTTGGGGCGGGTGCTTGCCACGCCCCGGCCGTCGCTCTATATTCGCGCGTTGCCGGAGAGGTGGCCGAGTGGCTGAAGGCGGCGGATTGCTAATCCGTTATAGGGGTATAACCTCTATCGAGGGTTCGAATCCCTCTCTCTCCGCATTCTTGTAATCCCTATCCAGGCAACAATTTCCAGCACCTTGGCAACGACGCTTGGCGTGAGCATAGATGCTTCCGCTGTGTGACCGTTCTACAAATCGATTCTCGATTACTGTGCATAGGGCATACCTCGCAATCCGAATTCGCAAAGCGATGTCAGGCGCGCACTCCCCCTCTCATGTCATGTAACCTTGAGTCAGCAGCGCTGTTGGATGTCCGTTGACCGTCCAGAGGTCATTCATTATCATGGATAGCTCAATCATTATTCGCCAATCGTACTGCCCCTCAGTCGGTATCGTACGATCTGTAACGAGAAAAGAGGAATCCTATGCGGAAGAGAACGACACAGGCGTTGTTGGGTATCGTATTACTGTGGGCGGTGACTGCGGTAGCCCAGGGACCGCCGATGCTGCTGAGTCATCAGGGTCGGCTAACATCATCAGGTGGAACGCCGGTGCCGGATGGCACCTACACCATGACATTCAGCCTCTATGATTCGCCAATCGCAGGTACGCCGCTCTGGAGCAGCTCGGCTCGACAGGTGACCGTAACCGATGGACTCTATACGTACGTACTGGGCGATACCGTGGCATTAGACTACAGTCTGTTTAACCGAGATTCAGGTCTGTGGCTCGGTACCCAGGTAGGAGTCGACCCTGAGTTGACTCCACGGATATTACTCACGGGATCACCAACGGCCGCTGTGTCATCAAGTGTGAGGGGTGATGTCACAACATCACTGGGACAACTCACTGTGGGCGACGGACGGACGGGGCAGGGTTTCGACAGCACGGTTGTTGTAGATAGCAGGGCGAGTACATTTGATCACCGGGGTCACGTTACCATTCTCAAAATATCTAACGGCGGAACAGACACCACAGACTTGGTCGGCATCTATGGCGATGGCGACTTCCCAAATGTCACACTCGGTGACGACACCGATCTCGATAGCGGTGTTGTCGTTCAAAGCGCTGTCGATCACAAACATCGCGGACACGTCACCATCCTGAAAATATCCAATGGTGGTTCCGACACGACCGATCTGGTAGGCATGTACGGTGATAGCGACTTCCCGAACATTACCGTCGGTGACGACACCGATCTCGATAGTGGTGTTGTCGTTCAGAGCGCTGTCGATCACAAACATCGCGGACACGTCACCATCCTAAAAATATCCAATGGCGGTTTCGATACGACCGATCTGGTAGGCATGTACGGTGATAGTGACTTCCCGAACATTACCGTCGGTGACGACACCGATCTCGATAGCGGTGTTGTCGTTCAAAGCGCTGTCGATCATAAGCACCGTGGACATGTTACCATCCTGAAAATATCCAATGGCGGTTCCGATACGACTGGCATGGTTGGGATGTATGGAGATTCAGACAGCCCCAGACTTGAAGTCGGCGACAGTGACGATCCGGATAGCGGCATGGTTGTACAGGCCGCAGTTGACCATAAGCACAGAGGTCACGTGACTATTCTGAAGATCTCTAACGGAGGAAACGATACGACCAATGTAGCCGAGATGAGTGGGAGCGGTGATTCGGCGTCGTTTGTGCTGCAGGGTGGCAGTGGCTCCGGAGGTTCGATCATGCTTGCAGCCGACGGCTCGACTTCAAGCGGGCGGATCGGTGTCAATACGCTGACCCCGGCCTACGAACTCGACGTCGTGGGAACGATGTGCGCATCGAATGGGGTGTGTCAGCAGTCTGACCGCCGTCTGAAGAAGGACATTGAAGCATTGTCGGATGCACTATCAGCGATCCTCGTATTGACACCTGTACGCTACAACTGGCGCAACGAACAGTACCCCGAGCGTCAGTTCTCCAGAGAGCGACAGTTAGGATTTATTGCACAGGAGGTACAGGACATCGTACCTGAGATTGTAACTCAGGGTTCCGATGGCATGCTCGCGATCGACTATGCCCGCCTCACCCCCCTGTTGGTTCAAGCAGTCAAGGAGCAGCAAACCGAAATTGAATCCCTTACCCAGCGCCTGGCCAAACTCGAACGCGCGATGACAACACTAGTCGAGGGGAATTCTGCCGGCGACCGACAACTTAGCTCAAAGTAGCGGCAAACACTTTTTAGCCTTAAGCCCCGATCGTCTGTCGATCGGGGCTGTCTTTTTCCGAATGAGGTCGAGCATCCATCCCAGCTTATGAATCTTCTTCGTGCGCGGCAGGTGTCCCCTCGACAGGCTCAGGACAATCCCCACCTGACCGCAATCACCCCACCCAAAAGAATGGGCCACACCGACCTGACACGTTTATCTGTACGGCAGGCCCCCGGCCTTCCCAGTGCTAGGACGACACCACATCTCCACGCGACACCAACCTATGCAGAGGTGAAACACGAACGTCTTGCGTACGTAGTAGTGTCGAGTTTGGTCGTAGGAGGTATCAGCAGGAGGGATTGTGAAGACTATTGGAATCGCGACACACAGCGCTGAGGGTGGCGCTCTCTGTTTCGTTACAGCCTGCCGCGAGGGTGCGAAGCATCTCGGCGAACACATGCATCCGAATATTGCTGCGAGCGCAATCCCGATGGGTCTGTCGATGGCGGCCTGGCGATCCGACGATCACGAGACAGTTGCTCACCACCTTTTAGATGGCATCGACATGGTTGACAAAGCAGGTGCGGATTTCTTTGTCTGTCCCGACAACACAGCACACATCGTTCTGGAAAAAGTAGCCGATCGCTTCCCGATACCGGGGTTACATATCGCCGACGTTGTCTGTCACGAAATAGTATCGAACAACTGGACACGAGTAGCGTTGCTTGGCACCGACTGGACGATGACCGGCCCAATCTACGCGAGTCGAATTCAAGCGGCCGGATGGGAGTTATTGATACCCGATGGGGAAACACGTCGGTTTATCGATGACGCGATATTCAAAGAGCTGTGTAATGGTGAATTCAAAGATGGCACGATCGTGAGATTCATCGAAGCGATTGCATCACTCGAGGCGAGAGGAGCCGAGTGCGTGATCCTCGGTTGCACGGAGATCCCGTTGATCGTGACTCCCGAGAACTCTCCTCTACCGACACTTGATTCGACAAGTCTACTTGCATCTTACGCCGTTGCCGAGGCACTTGCCGACGATCCGCTGGTAACCGACGGTGGCTGGTTGCACCCACGTTAATGGAAACTGAGATGCCTAGACAACGAGCGACTTGAGAATCTTGTTTGATTCGTGCGCGGCAGGTGTCCCTTCGATTGGTTCGGGACACACCCCACCTGCCCAATCTCGATGTCGCAACGTGTCTCTCCTCGACTCCGCCCCTCGACAAGCTCGGGACAGACTTGGAGTGACTGGGGCCAAGAAGAGTTGCTCAAGTCAACGTGTGCGGCAGTCGCCCCTTCGACAGGCTCAAGGCAAGCCCGGCTGCCGCTTTCCATGAGTCGTCAGGCGAGGGCGCCTGACGGGCACGAAGTACCAACAGGGACCCTCTACGAGAGAACGCACAGAACTATTTGCGGACATCATAGACGATCTCGGTCTCATGGCAGTAGGGACTGTTGAAATACTCGTCCACTGCCGCCTGACTGTCGGCGCACCCCAGGTTGGTAAAGTTTTCCAATCCCTCAGTGTTCTTGTACCGAACGACGACCATATGTCCGTATTTCTCGGCCAGTATTCGGGCCAGCTCGGCATCGGACTTTCCGGGGTTATCCTGTCGCAACAGATGAAGACCAACGGAACCCATATGACACCTCCTTCTCAGCTGTGCAATCAATGGGATAGGTAGTGAGAAACATACTGCTGTTCAACCGCTGGCGCGGCATTAGGTTTCTTTTTGACGATTGAGGGCTGACATTGCCATTTCGATCTATCAACGTGTCTCCCTCGACACCGCCCCTCAACAAGCTCGGGACAGGCTCGGGGTGACTAGCGTGGAGACCGGTCGTTCAAGTCAACGTGCGCGAACGGTGCACCACACCCTAACTAGTGGCACGCGCGGCACTTACGCTGATAGTTCTCTTACAATCTGATCTGATAGTAACCGCGCAGCGCTGTCTTGCATGTGACAGTATCATGAGTATATTTGTCCATCTTAGACATCACGACGAAATCGACGCCAAGTCCTATCAAAGAGACCGAAGGGGATAACACCATGCGTAGGAGCCTAACACTGCTCAGCTCGGCACTGATGATCTGGCTGTTTCTTGGAGAGCTTGCGGAGCGCGCCCGCGCTTCCAACACGATCAGCTTCCAGGGGTACTTGACAGATATCAACGAGAATCCACTTACCGGTACCTACGATTTCATTTTCGGTGTCTGGGACGATCCGGATGTTGGTGAAGGAAACCAGCTTTGGAGCGAACTACAGACTTCGGTATTGGTTTCAAACGGACTGTTCACGGTCTCACTCGGTACAGTAACCCCTATCCCCAACTTGCTATTCCTTGGTGGTGAGCGCTGGCTTTCGGTCCAGCTGGCGGGTCAGGACGAGTTTCTTCCCCGAAAGGAGTTTGGTAAAGTCCCACAATCGATGCTCTCAGACTTTGCACTATTCACAGACTCGGCGAGGCGCGCAGACTCTTCTGACTACGCAGATAGCTCCGGATACTCAGATTCCTCGGGATACTCAGATTCTTCTGGCTACGCCGACTCGTCAGGCTTTTCGGATTCATCGGGCTACGCGGACAGTGCAGGGTATGCCGACTCGGCGCTCTATGCCGACAGCTGCACGTGGTGTGATTCATCATTGTACGCAGACACGGCCGTTTATGCCGACAAGTGCACAACCTGCGATTCGACCGATGCCATTACCGATGGAGGCGTTGATCTACAAGACATCGGTCAGAACGGCGCGTCTACCGGTGATGTGATAAAGTGGACCGGTTCATCCTGGTCTGTTCAACCTGATCTAACAACGGGTCTCAGTCCTGATATTGTTGAAGAGGTGCACTTGAAGGCGGTCGATGCACCGTCTGATGAGTCGATATTGACGTTCGAATCTACTATTGGTGACTTCGAGTGGCATACCCCGCCTGAGCTGGGACTCGTTGCGGCAAGCGAACTGGGAGATACAGCCGCGGCACTCCGGACCGAGCGAGCCTGGACCGATGACGGTACCGTAGTCAGGTTGGCTGGAAGTTCAGACTCGGTTGGCATTGGCACGCTTACTCCGACCGAACACCTCGATGTCGAGGGGAACATTCGTGCATCAGGAACGCTGTCGAGTGACAACTCGATAATCATCAATGGGTCCAACAACACAGTGACGGCAGCCAATGATACGCTGAGCTTCGCGGATAACCACATCCGTACCACAGGTACAGCAGCCTTCGGTGCAAATCACGATCCGAATTTGGGAATAGGCTCCTTCCTGACGGGAGATGCGAACACTGCAAGCGGAGATTTCTCGACTGTCGCTGGTGGGTCAAACAACGCTGTAAGCGGCAGCTACTCACTGATAGGTGCTGGTGGCGGCACGTTTGGAAACGTGATTCAAGCTGATTACGCCTTTGTCGGAGGTGGGGACAACAATTCCGTGGATGGTGCCGCTGAGTACGGGGTTATCGCCGGAGGGTTAGACAACTCGCTTTCCGGTCCACATGGTTTCGTCGGAGGCGGTCGCTCCAATGAAGCCGCTGGAGAGGGAGCGGTAGCGATCGGAACGGCGGCGCGAGCGCTGGGCAATGGCACGGTAGTCCTGTCGGCCCACCCGTTTAGCAGCGGAGGGGATTCGATCGTATCGAACAAAGTCGGACAGATGGTCCTTCGTGCTGACGGCGGTTTGTATCTGACTGATCAACCCGGAGTCGCTCCATCCGGCGGTGGTCGGTTAGTCAATACCAGCACCGGCGCATACCTCAGCGCTGGTGGTACGTGGACAAACAGCTCCGATCAGTATGCGAAAGAGAACTTCCGTGAAGTTGATGGCAACAGACTGCTTACCAAGCTCCAGGCGCTCGAAATTTCAGAGTGGAATTATCGAACTGAATCTGACAGTATCCGACATATTGGTCCGACAGCCCAGGACTTCTACCGGTCATTTGGCATAGGAAAAGACAGTCTGACGATTTCCACGATCGACCCGGCCGGGATTGCGCTCGCTGCTATCAAGGAGCTGGCTCAACGCAACCGAGAACTGGCAGAGGAAATCGATAAGCTCAAGGCCGAAGTTGCCAAGCTCAAGCGAGAATAGAACCGATAGATTAGGACGCAGCGTCTCAATCAGTGCTGACAACCAACTGGGAGCGTTGCCTGAGAGGTAGCCGAGTGGCTGAGGGCGGCGGATTGCTAATCCGTTGTAAGGGTACAACCTCTATCGAGGGTACGAATCTCTCCCTCTCCGCATTCTAGACGTCACATATTCGCTAGTCTATCTGGCAATCCAGTCAAACAGTTTCCGTTACAACCCCGGGTTGCAGAATGCATTTTCCGATTATTACTGGAGGAGAAAAAACCTTCGAGCTCTCGCCTTTGTGCGCGGCAGGTGTCCCATCCTGCCCGAGATCACCCCAACCTAGAAGGCTCGGCCACCAGACAAAGGGGCTCGGAGGTAGTCCAGTTCGAACAAATCCGACATCTACTCCGCTTCGCTCCTTGTCCCCCCTCGGCTCCGCTCGGGGTGACTAGTGTGAAGACCGGTCGCTCATGTCAACGTGCACCGCAGTCTCCCCCGGCTGCCGCAGAGAGTTTCCCGTCAGGTGAGGGCGCCTGACGGGCACAACAAGACGCTGTGTGCACGGCAGGACCTCGGCCTGCCCGTAGCTGAGTTATCCCAGCGCTAGAAATCTTAAAAAAAGATCAAAGTAACCTGACCGGATCGTCTGGGTCTTCGCGCGTACTCGTTGGAGGCCGCTATACCGCTGCCTCGCGACCTCTTGCAACGACAAGGACTTACACGTGCGACAGACAGCTAAACTACTCTCCCGCAGCGGTGTTATCCTCCTCCTCGCCGCTCTGATCGGCTGCAGCGACTCCGATAGCAATAGCCCTGCCGGGCCGGGTGGCGGCGGAGGCGGGGTTGGTGCCGCCGGCTCCGTCCCGAACTTCGAAATCGAAATGAACAACTTCACCTACGGCCGGATCTGGGCCTCCGGCCCGAACGACATCTTGCTCGTCGGCACCTTCCCCATCCGCTACGACGGCACGACCTGGCGTCTACAGGATATTCCGATCGATGGCCAGGTCTACGGCGTCTGGGGGTCTGGCCCGAACGATGTCTACGTCTCCGGCGAGGTAGGGCAGATCGCTCACTTCACCGGAGCGTCCTGGCAGCTTGTTCCCAGTCCGACGGCCGAGACGGTGGTCAGTATCGATGGCAACTCCTCAGGACTCGTCTTCGCGGTTGGCAGTAACGGAACGATTCTTACCCGCGTTGCCGGAAACTGGACTTCGATACCAAGCGGTACGAGCGAGATACTGAGGACAATCGATGTCCTCGAGTCGGGGCGGGCTTGGGCAACCGGCGACAATGCGACACTGCTCACGTTTGATAGCGGTCATTGGGTACCGGACGTCGCCCCCGCCGGGGCAGCCTTTATCTACGATTTTGCTGCCGACAATGACAGCAACCAGATGATCCTCTGTGACAACGGCCTGTTTGTTCGTGATACCGGAACCTGGACGAAGCCGACCTCGCCCGTCCCCGATGGCGAAATGTTCCGAGCCTTCGCCCCCGGTAACGGCACGTACTATCTGCGGGCGCGTGACGATTTCTACATGTACGACAGTTCGTTCTCGCTCCTGACGATTCCCGGACGCACGCAAGGGCCGAGCCGCATCGGCGGCACGAGAGATGGGCTAATCGTCGCCACGGGTCGCTTCAATCAGAACTTCATCAACAATGGGTCGGGTTGGACGAAGATCTCCGACGGTAACGGCGACCAGCAGTTCTTCTATTTCATCGAGGGAACGTCGCCGAACAACATGATCGCCGGCGGTGCCTCGCCGGAACCATTCCTCAAAGATAACTCCGGTTGGGGTCCGGTCAGCACGCTCGGGACAAGTTCGCAGTGCTACGATGTGTCAATCATCTCTCCCGACACGTTTGTGCTCGGGTGGAGCCATTCCGGCGATGTCCGGATCTACGAAAGCGGTGTCTGGCGGGATATCAGTGATACGGAGCGAAAAATTCGTCTCTATGCGGCATCGACCGACGCAATCTTTTCCACCGCATATACCCCTGACGAGAGCAACGTTCGCATGTACAACGGTTCCTCATGGAGCAACGTGCTGACCGGCCTCAATGAACGGGCGAGATCTGTCGACGGAACATCGGCGACCAACGTCTTCATTGGTGCCGGCAATGGCGAGGTGGCGCATTACAACGGCACGAGCTGGACAGTCGACGACCTCGGTAACCAGTTCTGGCATCACCTGTTTGCGCTCGATAGTCAGACCGTCTTCGCCGCGGACATATTCGGTGAATTTGCGATGTGGGATGGTACTGACTGGTTGCTGATGCCACCGATCTCGGCCGATTCTTCGGTTCGCCTTGAGCGCATCTGGGCCGACGACGACGACAACATCTGGGTCTGCGGTGACGAGGGACTGCTGTATAACTGGGACGGTGTTATGTGGATTGACCACTCGCTGCCGATGGACGCTAACCTGAATGGGATCTGGGGTTTCGACGACGGTACCCTCTACCTGGCAACGTCGTTCGGAGGCGGAATTTTCCGCTACCGGCCGTGATATGAGCTTGGGAATGTTCGGAGCGATCGTTCCACGATCGCTCCGTTCTTCGCTGAATGGCTAACCCATCACTTACCATCAATCGCGGCTTTCAACGCCGCAATATCGATCTTCCGCATGGTCATCATGGCGTCGAAAGCCCGCTTAGCTTTGTCCCTATCCGGACTCGTCGTCAGGTCGAGCAGTAGTTTCGGTGTAATCTGCCACGAATGGCCCCAGCGGTCCTTGCACCAGCCACAGGCACTTTCCTCTCCTCCACCGCCCACGATGGCATTCCAGTAATGGTCGGTTTCAGCCTGGCTATCGGTGACAACCATGAAGCTGACCGCTTCATTTGGCGTGAACGCTGGCCCCCCGTTTAAACCGAGAAATTTCCGGCCGAGCACGGTGAACTCAACGGTTAACTCAGCACCCTGCTTGCCCCCCGGAAAATCAACAGGTGCGGTGTTCACGCGATCGACATGGCTATCAGGAAAGGTCGCAGCGTAAAACTCTGCTGCTTTTTTAGCTTCATCATGGTCGAACCACAGGCAGGTAACGATTTCGGGCATTTCTCGCTTCCTTACTTTGTTGTGGGCGGCAGGTGTCCCTTCGACAAGCTCAGGACAAGCCTCACCTGCCCCGACGGAACGTCAAACTCCCCATCGTAAACAGTGGGTCACCCAGACCCGCTAAACTGCTGACGCCGCTGAATCGACGGGCGTTTCCTTGTTGTCGAAATCGCGCAGGACACGCTGCTGAAACTCAAGCATCGCCTCAAAGACCGATTGCCATGACTTGGTGAGGGAGCTAGCACGAGCTGCCTCGCTCATCAGCTTGCGCCGCTCAGCGTTTGCAACTAACCGGTCGACACGTTCGGCAAAGTCCGTCATGTCACTAATGATGAAACCGTCAACCCCCTCGGTGATCAACTCTTTCGGCCCCATTGTATCTGTGACAATAGCTGGCAAACCCGAGGCCATTCCCTCCAGAACAACGTTGCCGAGCGTATCGGTCCGTGAAGGAAAGACGAAGAAATCAGCGTCGGCGTACGCTCGCTGCAGATCGTCACCAACAAGTTTACCGGGGATAGTGGCATTGGGTAGAAGGTCACGAATCTCATCGAGATACGGACCATCGCCAACCACCTGCAATTCGACGTCATCGCGATCCCGAAAGATCGGAACCAGGTCGGCGAGTCCCTTCTCGGGAGCGACACGGCCAACGTAGATAGCCCGGACCTTGCCATTGGTGCGCGTTCGATGAGCAGGAGAAAACTTATCCGTATCGACACCCCGTCGCCAGACATCGATTGGTTTTTCCAGCCACACGCCAATCTCCTCGGCAACTGCATGCGACGGCGTGAGAACCAGATCGCACTGACTGTAGTACCAATTGAGCCAGACGCGCAGCATATCGCCCGCAATCTTACCGAGTGCTTCCCCCGCCTTGGCGGTCGTGCGTATCTGCAGGTACTGGTCGAGCGCGGTGTGGTACACGCCGAGCAGCGGAATACTATCCCGTTTGGCGACACGGTGCGCCAACAGCCCCAGCGAATCGGGTGACGATGACTGCACGAGATCATAGCGGTCCCGCAACCGCTCCATCAAACTCGGCAGCCAGGGAGCGATGCCGTCAATCCAGCGGATCGGATCGATCTTTAGCGACAGACGAGGCCGGTGCAGGATCAGTCGGACATTGCCGTCGACCTCAATATCGTCTTCCGGGGCATAAGCAATGCAATCGACCTCGATATCAGTATCTTTGAACCGATGCAGGAGATTGCTGTAAGTCGTAACGACCCCATCGGTTTCGCCATAGCGACCGATGAATGCTGAGATAAGGAGTAAACGCATGTTCGTCCTGACGTTGACTCAACAAACGAGCGCGACTGGCGAGGGCAACCTCAAAAAGTGCCCCAGCACGCCCTAACCTAATCCTAACCCATTCGGAACGCAGCCCGAATCAGCGATGAACGCTCGTCTCACAAAAAACTGACGCCTTACCCGCAATCGGAGGGTAGCCGTGTCCGGCTGTGCCGCCGAAATGCTAAAGATTGACGACAGGCCACGGGGGCCCTACCCTCCCCGCTATCAATGCCAGCGAGGGCGGACCTCGCAATCAAGGAAAGCTAGTGAAACGCGTATGACACAGTCTACCCAACCAACCGTGTGGGTTTTTGGCGCCGGGTACGTCGGCATTACAGCGGCAGCGGTGTTCGCTGCCAAAGGCGCCCGAGTCCATTGTCTCGAAGCCAATCCGCGTCGGCGTGAACGTATTCTCGCCGGTCAGTCGCCCATCGAGGAACCGGGCCTGCAGCCCCTCGTTGCGGAGGCGGTTGCCGATGGTCGACTGACGGTTGCGGCTGAAGTCGATGAATCAGCCCCTGATTGCGACCTTGCCTTTTACGCTATCGGAACGCCTGAGGGTGCCGACGGGCGTCCTGAGGTCGGCGCGCTGACCGATGCCATCATCGGAACCCTGCCGCGCCTGGCGAAGGCCTCAGCGATCATCGTGAAATCGACCGTGCCGATCGGGTATGCTGCCGAGGTGCGCGCCAAGATTCGCGCCCAGGGATCATCGATCGCTGTGCTGTCGAACCCGGAGTTTCTGGCTCAGGGGACAGCGGTTCGCGACTTCGAACAACCCGACCGAGTTGTATTAGGCGCCAAGTCGGAAGTCGACGCCCAACCACTGGTCGACCTGTACAAAGCAACACTCGGCGACGATACGCCGGTACTGGTTGTCTCTAACGAGGCCGCGGAGATGATCAAGTACGCCGCCAATGCGATGCTTGCCGCGCGCCTGGCGTTTGTCAATGAACTCGCCTCACTGGCCGCCGCGTATAGCATTGACCCGGCTGAGGTTCTATCGGCCGTCGGTGCTGACAATCGGATCGGTCCCAAGTATCTCAAGCCCGGACCGGGATTCGGTGGTTCCTGTTTGCCCAAAGACGTCATGGCACTCTCTCTCATCGCCAAGGGAGTAGACGTACGACTACCGGTGTTGCAGTCAATTCTGCCGAGTAACAACGATCGATCTTCGACCGTTGTTGACACAATCTGGCGTTCTGTTGGCAAGACCAGCAAACGAGAAATAGCTCTGCTCGGCCTCACCTTCAAAGCCGGTACTGATGATCTCCGCTGTTCCCCGGCGGTCGATGTCGCCAATGAACTGGTCGCACGAGGTTTTGTTGTGCGGGCATACGATCCACTGGTGCCGTCGCATCCGCCGGAGGTCGATAAGCGCGTCAGCGTCGTTTCTTCGATTGAGACAGCGGTAGCCGAGGCCGACGCCGTCGTGGTCGCCACTGAATGGTCCGAGTTTGCTGACCAGGATTGGAGTCGTCTGGCACTATCGATGCACCGGCGGCTCCTGATCGATACGCGCAACTGCATCCCGCAGGAGAAGGCATCCGCCGCCGGCTTCATCCAGGTGGCGATTGGCGACAGGGGGGCCGCCGACGCCGCGGGAAAAGCACTGCGGGCGATGGATAAAGCGACATCGCCCGCTCTTGATCCGAACTCAATTCCCGCGACATCGTAGCACCGGTTCGAAGCAGTCGTGTTGTTACCTGCTTGATTCTACCGGTCAGAGTCTAAGGATGGATTTTGCCGTATAAGACCCTTACGCCTCAAGTCGCCGATGCCGAAGCGTTCGCCTACGGTGGCGAGGCAACGGTAGAAGCGGCCCCGGTTCTTGCTTCTCGAACCCGCCACCAGCGCGTCACCTTCATTTCCCAAAACCATACGAACCCCGTCGGCGGAATTCAGCGTGCCTCAGCTCGACTGTACAACGCCCTCCAAGGCCAGTTCGATTTGGCCCGCTTCGATTACGCACATCTCCCTCTCCACCTCTTACGGAAGGCAAGCGAGTGGGCGGTACACCCGAGTCGGGCAGATGCCAGTGTTGTTTACTGTGACGCTACCATCTCCGGGTTGATCGGAACGATAGCTTACGGCCGTACGCGCAACAGGATCGTAGCCACGGTCCATGGTCTTGACATGATTGCGCCGCTGGCGCCGTATCAGGCGCTGGTTCGACGAATGCTCACGCGCGTCGATCATCTTGTGTGTGTCAGCCGGGCAACAGCGGAGCAGGCAAGCAGTCGTGGTGCCGATCCCACCCGAATCACGGTTGTCCCAAACGTCGCCGAAGAGGTGCCCGAGCTTCCGCTCCGTAACGCTGAAACGTTTGACCGCCTGGAAGCCCTGACCGGTTTCGATTTACGAAACCGCAAAGTGCTTTTTTCACTAGGCCGTCCAGTAGTTCGCAAAGGATTCGCTCACTTTATCGAGACGACCTTTCCGTTGTTTGATGATGATTATGTCTACGTCGTTGCCGGACCACGACCTACCCCCCCGCGCTGGCTCAGAACAGCTCGAGGACTATTGTCCAAAGAGCGCTACAAGCGATTGCAGATCGCGTGCGGATGCCATACCTGTCATGATCACCTCGTTACGCTTGCCTCAAACCATCCGCGCGTCATCTACCTCAATAACGTTTCCGAAGAAGTTCGGAATCTCCTCTACTCGATAGCTGACGTGATGGTCGTTCCGAACCAGCCTGTGCTGGGCGATATGGAAGGATTCGGCATTGTCGTGCTCGAAGCATCGGCCCGGGGTCTGCCCGTGGTCGCCTCGCGTTTAGAGGGGATTACAGATGCGGTGACGGACGGGGCCAACGGACTGCTGGTGGATCACGACGATCCGCGAGCGATACACGCAGCGATCACCTCAGTTGTTGACCAACGACGCCGCACGCCCGAGCTCGCGCAACAGATACGCGAATTCACGTATAAGACGTATTCGATGGAACGGATCGCAACAACGTACACGGAGATCTTCGATCATCTGTTTCAAGAGATGGCTCACGAGCGACGCCTGAGACTGTAGCCAATGCCGAAACTGACGACGTTTAATGGGCAGACGATAAGACGCCTCATTCGCGGTGCCTTTATTGCCGTTCCCCTTGGTCTGCTCGCACACCTCGTCTATGTCATCCTCGCGACACAACCAGAGCTTCTCGACTCCGTCGCCCGCATCAAACCCGGCTGGTTAATCGCCGCCGGTGTCATGGTCCTCATTCCTCATCTCGCCCATGCGGCTCGGATTTTCGTCTGGAGCCGTGTTTTCGGCAATCCGCTGCGACCTGGCCAGGCCCTTCGCGCTGTCGCCATCAATGAACTTGGTGGAGCAGTCACACCGACAGCCTTCGGCGGCGGTTATGCAAAACTCTATTACCTGTATAAGTGTGGTCTCTCTCCCGGACGTGCGACACTCATGATGGTCGTCGGTTCAGTTGAGGATCTGGTCTTCGTTTTGGGAGTCGTTCCCGCCACCATCATCCTGACCAAAGCCTGGACGAATCCGCATATCGCCGATGTCGGCCAACAGCTCCTGGCTCGCTGGCCAATCGCCCTGGCCATCGCCCTTGGCGTCATCCTGCTTGCTGTTGGCGTTCGTTGGGTACTAACCCGTCGCAAAACGAACGAGATACCAACCGAAACTACCGATCGACCTAAATCCCTCAAGGAACGGTGGCATGCCTACCGCCATGATCTGGCGGCTGCGATCAGCTTCGCCTGGAAAAATGGCAAAGGCGCCTTCGCCTTCGGGTCGTTCTGTGCCGCGCTCGGTTGGGGCATGCGGTACGCATCGGTCAACGCCCTCATCCTCGGACTTGGCCTGGCGACCGACTGGCCACTCTACTCACTACTGCATTGGCTGATCTTTGGCTCGATGACACTTATCCCCACCCCAGGAGCAGTCGGGGGTGCAGAGGTTGTCTTCTACGTTGTCTTCGGAGCCGTTCTTCCGATTGCCGTCATGCCTGTCTTGACGTCAATTTGGCGCTTTCTGACGTTCTATCTCGCCCTGATGCTGGGAGCCGTGGGATTGGCGCTTGCCGGACCGGGAGTTGATCTGACGAGTTCCAATGATACTGAGGCTGATACGACGAGTTCCGTAGACAATACACAGACCGAACCGTCGGATGCGCTACCACTCAAGTCCCGCAGTTAGCAACTACGCATCGCCGGTGTCGGACTTGGTGAGCTCGGAAACGAGAATTTGATTTCCTTCAAGAGACAAACGACAGGCCTGTAGGTCCTGATCGATCTCACGATAGACGACACCG
Source organism: Candidatus Zixiibacteriota bacterium (assembly GCA_028289585.1). Classification (GTDB taxonomy): domain Bacteria; phylum Zixibacteria; class MSB-5A5; order GN15; family FEB-12; genus JANQPI01. Next base: position 449,411 of record JANQPI010000026.1, on the reverse strand, counting down.
AAGATCGCCCGCGTCCCCGCATAGACCGTTTGCTCTACCAGGACCCGCGACTTCCGGATCTCGTCGAGTTTCTCCTGAAGCTCTTTGCGTTCAATCTGTAGTTCCTGAAGGGCTTCGGGAATCGATTCCCGAAATGACTTCAACTGCCGCATAACGTCACGTTTCTCCGGTGGCAGCTGATTATCGACTTCGAGCTTAAAGAGCTCAATCAGGGCCTCTTTGACGCGAGCGTCATCCTCACCCAGGCGCTCTTCCTCTCGTTCGATCTCCTGCATCCGCTTGATGACCGACGGGTCGACGGCGATGCCAATCTGCGTACGGGTGCCGGTGTTCGACCCCACAACTGAAGCCCGCACTATGTTTCCGGCCCGGACATCCCCGCCGACAATCTTACCGCCGCGGGCCCGGACAACGACTCGATCCTTCGCAGTTACCTGACAGCCGATCAATTCATGGCCCGCGATTACCGATCCGCCGGCGACAATCTTCTGACCTTCGGCGAATTTGACGGCGATATCCCCCTCTGCTTTGAGGATACCGTCACCCTTGCCGTAGAAACCACCCGAGATTAACGCCGAACCTCCAACGGTGACCACCGCATCCTCGACACTTCCTGATACTTCCAGGTCGCCATCGACCGTCACCGTGTATCCGGCACGAATTGTCCCTTTAATCCGGCAGGAACCTCGGCAATCGATGTTTCCGGTCGTGTGATCGACATCGGAGGCGATTGTAATGAGGTTCTTAACCGACACCTTACCCATCGTCTCCTGAACGACACCGCCCGCGGTTGCCACCAGCGACAAGCCGTCTTCGGTTATCTCCGTGTTAGCACCGGGGTTAAGCGGTACATCGCGACCGGGCAGTCCGGGCAGCACTTTGCCCAATACCGTTATTCCCGACTCACCCATCGTAGGTGGGGTCTTAAGCACCAGGACCTGACCGGCCTCGGTGTTCTTGATGAAGTTCATTTCGCGGTAGTCGATACGACCGTCTTCATCCTGAGTCGGACGATGATCGTGGCGTTCGCGATAGACGAAATCGAACTGACTCGATTCTCCTCGCGATGGTGCCACGCCCTCGGCGACTTTCACCGGGACGCCAAATTCCTCCTGGTCGATCACGAGTTGGATACGTTGGTGGTCGATCCCCTCGATCACGCCTGCCGCCGTCAGCTCGTCAAGAATCTGCTGGGCAGTGGTCGTTTCGTCACCGGTCGGCTTCCTTACCAGCACCGATGCCGACATGCCATCTTTAGCAATGACGACCTTAATACGCTGCTGGTCAGTAGCCGTAGCGGTGCTCATAGAACTATTCTGATGCCGGTACCGGTTGATTTGCCCGCCGCCGCCAGAGCGCCCGCTCGACAATCAAGGCCAGTTCGTGGCTCTTAAAGGGTTTCGTAATGTATTCATCCGCGCCTAACAGCATGGCATCTTTCACCGTATACAGGTCGCCGTAGGCAGTCATCATGATGACCAGAATTTCAGGACGCTCCCGTTTGATTGCGGTGAGGAGGTCAAAGCCCGTCATGCCCGGCATTTTGACATCGGAGATGACCAAGTCGACGGCCGATTGTTCAAGGTGCGCGAGTGCGCTCGGTCCATCGACAGCAGTGCTCACAGCAAAGCCGGCTCGCGTCAGAATCTTCGCGACCAGATCACGCATGACCGCCTCGTCATCGACGACGAGGATATCGGCCGTTAGACGATCGTCACGCGTTGCACTCATACGTTCATTCCATAGTAGCGCCCCAGCATCGAAGCCACAGCGCTGACAAACGTCTCCAACGCGACCGGCTTGTGCAGTACCCGGGCCGCACCTTGAACTCCGGCTTCGCGAATAAGCTTCTCGGTCGCGTTACCGGTGATAATCATGATCGGTGTTTTGGGACGAATCGCCTTGAACTCTGCGATCGCTTCAAGTCCGGAGATATCCGGCATGATGAGATCGACCGTGATCAAGTCGTACTCTGTCGATCGCACTGACTCGACAGCCTCATTACCGCACGACGCGATATCGACTGTTACCGCCTCAGAAAGTTCGGCAAACTCGCGAAAGGCATCGCGCACCCACGGTTCGTCGTCGACGATCAACAGATGGAATCGTCGACCGTGTGCTTCGGCAAGCTGGGCGAGCGTGGTGAGCCCGGTTATTCCGGAATGGTTCATTACATTCTCCCGAGACCGCTACGTGCGGTTTTTAGGATAAGTATCGTCCATGTTTATTCGGTTCTTGATCATTCTGCCTCTGCCTGTCGGGTCCGAACACTTGCCAGCTGCTCGCTGATCGACGTGCACTGGTTGAGTACATCTCCCAGTTGGGCTGCCAAGGCGCCCCCATGGTGGTCGCCGGAGGGCTCATCATAGGCCAGCGCTTCCATGTTCTTGGCCGCCTGGAGCAGGGCAGACACTTCGCGAACGATCGCGACCGCAGCGTTGACCAGACGAATGAGTTCCGGTTCGAGATGAGCAAACTGCTCGTCATGTCCATCTGACTTCGCCTTGGCAAGGTACAACGCGAGCGACAAGGCCATCGACCGTAGCTCATCGTTGAGCTGCTCTACCTCGGTAACGAGTTCAGGAAGATTGTCCTCCGGCAGAAACGAATCGGGCGTCGGTGTCATCGCATGACCTCCTCGAGACGGGAAACGAGCTGGGCGGCAAATTGCGTTTCCAAATGACGGCAGGCCTGCTGTTTCTGACGTGGCGTCAGGTGGAGATCGGGATCGTGTACATTGTCATCGGCTGACGACTGGACAACTTTCCGAAGGGGAAGTGCGTACTCAATAACCTCTACCAAAAGGTCACGTCCGCGCTCCAGGTCAATGACGCGCACGACACCATCGAATTGCGCCATCAATTCCCACTTCTGCCCAACCAGCGGGATGTTAAAAGTCTTGCGACGCTCCAGCGATGTTTCCTCGATATGGACAACAACCGTGTAACGTGCTCCGGACTCGCGACCGAGCCCAACCCAGTCGTCGGTAAACATCTTTGCCATCGGAACAGACGGCGTGGGTAAGGTATGAAGCGTCCAGTCGGTCTGGGTGGCGACAGCGATTTCAAGCTGGTTGGCCAAGGCGGCATCGGCCCAGGCAACGGGCTTTTGCTGAACGACCAGTGCAACGTCAGTCGCACCGACTGAAGCAGTCCCTACAAGGCATCCCAGCGCAACGATCAGACGGTACATGCTAGCCTCGTTTCGCCTCGGTGGGCGGTTCCAGATATGATTCCAGAACGGTCGTGATCACGGCGACAAACGTATCGGCAGCCGGCGGCAACAGTTCGATTTCGGCGTGGGAGAGTCGATCCGTCAGTCGATCGCGACAGGAGAATTCGACGCCCACGAGACAACCATCCGGATCGATATCAACCCGCTTAACGACGCCTAAGATGTCATTGAGCGGCGCATTGTCCTGTACTGTCATGTAGAGAAGCACGACCTCTCCTTCGGCCAGCGCCACATCGGTATCGACCAGGACACCACCAGCAGAGAGGTTGAGGATCATTCCGTGAATCGGGGCGGACAATGCCGGGTCGGTCCAGGTGCCGTCGGCATCTTTGACCCGTCGGATCGCCACTGGTGCGGCGAAATCAATCCGGACAAACTTGCGGCGATCTTCCTCCTCAACCTGAAAGGGAGCACGAAGCTTGGTCGCCGGTGTGAGATCGGCTTTGATTGAGGTACCCGAAATCTGTTCAGCCATGACGAGATTCCTTGTCTGAAGATGATGAGTCATCCATGTCAAATTTCAGCATTACGTTGTTCAGCTCTCCCCGCGTTGACTCAGTGTATTCGAGCACGACCGCAGGGAAATCGCGCAAACGATCACGCGGGAACATCTTCTGAATCGCTTCCCCGGTGAGAAACTCAATGCCTGCCTGGTAGGTCGTCGGGCTGATTGCAAAGCAATGACGAACCCGACCGAGAAGTAGGGCCGGTAACGGTTCGGCATCGATTGTGACATTGAGGAGGACAACGACGTCGCGCTCCAGATACGACGGAAGCGTTACCAACAGCCCCCCGGCCGACATATTGAGCGTCGTTGTCTCCAGCCAGCGCAGTCGGGTGAGATGACGGCGCCCGTACGACTGGGTCGGTACTGCGGCCAGTCGAACTGTTTCCTGAATCGGATGACGAAGCCACCGGCGCTTCGCGAGCGGCCTGACGAGATCATCGAGTTCAAGAAACAGTCGACCACCATCGCGCCGCTTGAGAATGCCTCGTACCGACAGCGTCTGCTGTTTGTAACGAAACTGAACCGTGACCGGCTGGTTGTTAATTAGGTTGTCGATATGCTGCTGGGCTCCGGCGGCACCGATGGCGAGGAGACGGTCGGCGACTGACAAGACACGTGTCCGCAGCTCCTGACCAGGAAACTGCTCAGAGTAGATTGACACGACGTGGCCGACTAAGACGGAGAGTTCAAGTCGAATCGCCGGAACCGCACGGGTGGGTTTTGTTGTCGTCGACGGGGCCATATTACAGCAGCCCTTTCTGACGCAACGAGATCTGCTCATTGAAGACCCACGCCACGAGCTTCTCCTGCTCAATTGCCGTGAACTGCAGGAGGAATCGGGGTAATGATCCGCGGAGCGGGGTCAGTGCGGTTGGTCGCGGCTCGTCGGTAACAAGGAACTCCAGACCAATCTGAAACCCTTTGCGTTCGGCCCGCTGCATACGCCGTACCATAGCGATGAGGTACTCGGGGATACCGATGCGAACAAACAACGGTGACCTGACAACAATAACCGAATTCATCTCGACCGGCTCAGTCGTTACCAGTCCGGCCCCTCCCCCTGAGATATTCACCAGCTTACTGGTATGCCACAACGCGCCATCGGCGTCGAAGGGAACTTGATCAGTCGGCAGAAGTGCGAGATCAATCGGATCGGTGACCGCGAGTCGGACGAACAGGCGACGCTGCACTCGCTCCATGAATTCGGGACGACGCAGAGCAACACGACCATCGGCTCGGTGTCCCAAGCGACGAACGCGGGATCGGAACTGATAGATCGCGTCATCTCGAGTCAGGCGAACCACGACGTCGCTTCCTTCGCGAAGTCGAGTCGATCCACCGACCATCTCCGGTTCGGTAACGACGACGGCATCGGCAACAAAATCTTCGATACGCGCCTCGTAGTATCCAGTTTCGGATCCATCCCCGACACAGAGCAGAAGCTTCTCCCACGCCTGAAGTTCCGGTTGATTGCGGGCCGGTACCCGTGAGCCCGGCATGAGTTACCCGGCAGTTGGCTCCGCAGCGGCCAGATTGGTGCGACCCTGCTCAACCGCTAGCTCAAGAATCTTCCGAGCCAACGCCGTACGCGACTTGTCATCGCGATTCCGGTAAATGAACTCCTGGCCATTCTTAATCGTGCTGGTGAAGTACTGTTTCGCCTGGTCGTAATCTCCGACCCGTCGAGACAGTTCAGCGATCAGATAAGAGGCCTGTATCTGCTGGTTCCCCGGCTGGATATCACGACCGTCTTCGAACGCTCGTTTGTAATGGTAGATCGCACGTTGGAGGGCATCCGTTTCACTCAAAGCGATACCATCCCAACGTTCCCGGAGATGGCGGAGGAACTGATCAAAGCTCGACCATTTACCAAACGGAGCGACCAGCGAACCATCGGTCGTGCCGACGAGACCGTTGCGATACGTCTCGTACTGCTTGGTCAAATCACTGAATGTACTGCGAGCGGTATCGACAGCCTGTGCGAAGGCCGTTGAAGATTCACCCAGCAGTTCACCGCCGGTCATCATCTGGGCCTGGAGATCGGTTGGGATCGGCTCGGTTTCGAAGTGCTTGGTCAGCGCGGTCGTAAACGCATCGCGTCGCTCAACCAACTGCCGAATCGTTTCTCCGAGTCGCGACTCCTCTTCACTCAGATCCGTCAGCAGCGTGCGGAGAATCGCAGCATTGGGATTGTCACCCCGTTCCAGCTCCCGGAAGAGCCAGCCAATGCGCAGGTAGAAGCGACCCAGATCGAGCTGCGAGAAGTACTCGTACATGAGTTCGTTGTAGACTGCTAGATGCAACTTGATGATCGCGGATTCGTTCGGATAGCGAGGAACATCTACGTGCTCTCCGAGCGAACGAACCACGGTATCCGCATTGGCAAGTTCCTCGAGGTGCTTTGCCTTCTGCGCCTTGAGCTTGAACGTCCGGTACTTGTTGTCGCTGCGCCAATCCTTGTAGTCGTTAGTCAGCTCGCGAGAGTAGTGGCAATTGGCGCAGGTGGCGACAAAGAAGACCAGCGGGTGATACGCCTGATATTTTGGATACCGCCACTTGATATTCTTCGGTGAGAAATCAGTGTCTCGCCCCTCTTCGACATAGGCGCCGACGCGAAGCAACTCGAACTCATTGATCGTCTTACAGATCGGGCACTCAATCTTGACCCGAATGAAGGGAGTATCGCTAGCCATTATCTACCTCGCCGCCTGGGCCTGGGCCATCTGAAGAAGCGCTAGTTCACCATCGGATAACCCAACACTGGCTCGTATTGTGGAGACGCTCTGCCCCTCCGCCAGCATCGCGCGGGCACGTTCAATAGCGGCCAGACGCGCGCCACGGTCACGAGGCGAGAGACGTGGAGTCGTTCGTTCACTCCGGGGAGCTGATTCGGATCGACGAACACCGGCGCTGGATTCGGTCAGACTGACGAAGGTACCCGGTGCTTTCGATGGAGATGTTGTTGTCTCAGCCTCCTCCGGTCCCCGCTGGAGCGTGATTGACGGAGCGGGAGAGCGAGGTTCGGCGACGGTTTCAGCAACCGGTGCCGGTTCCGTGCGGCGACCCAGCGCGAGCCGCCAAAACAGCCCGCTGGCAAGGAAGGCGATAAGATAGAGACCGAGGTCGATTGCGTGATCGACGGTCAATTGATTGAGAACATCCATGTTCATGCGACTTGTCCTTGTTAGGCGGTAATATCCAGCCGCCCATCAGTTGATTCCTCAGAATTGTCATCGATCTCCGGCTGGTCCGGTTCCCCGGTGTCGAGAGACGATACCTCCAACACCACATCGGGCGTGGTTTCCACGGCCTCCTCGTCGGGTTCAGGATCCTCCTGGCGTCGCCGTTTGCGGCGTTGCGCATCGGGATCCGACTGCCGAATGGCAGCTGCCGTGACATAGCCATTCACGGGCGGAACCAGATCATCAGCCATCACCGGTCACACTCCTACGCCGTCAGCGCAAACTTTTCGCGCACCATGGTGCGAAGTTTACTGACACCGCGCGTGTGAATCTGCGATACTCGTGACTCAGAAATCGTCATCACCTCACCGATCTCCTTGAGCGTGAGCTCTTCAAAGTAGTAGAGGGCAATGACCAGCTTTTCCTGATTGGTCAGACGTTCGATCGCATAAAGCATGAACGAACGCAGCTCACCACGTTCGATATCACCGAGGATCGTTTTCCCTGAACCATCCGAAATCGTCTCGACCCGGGGCACCTGGCGATTGTCATCCTCGGGAAACACGATTTCATCGAGCGAAAGAATGGTCGTGCTCGAAATGTCATCCATGGCCAAGTGCAGCTCCCGTTCGGTTATGTCGAGATGCGCCGCCAGTTCGGTAAGCTCTGGCGGGCGGCCGAGACTGTTCTCGAGTTCCGTGGTCGCACGATCAATCTCACGTGATTTAGCACGCGTTGATCGCGGCACCCAGTCAAGCGAACGCAGTTCATCAAGGATCGCACCGCGAATACGCGGAACCGCGTATGTCTCAAACTTCACCCCGCGATCGGGGTCATAGTTAGCGAAGGCCTCGATCAATCCGACCACACCGGTGTTGATGAGATCGGTGAGTTCAACCGAGCGAGGAAACCCCATCGCCATGCGAGCGGCAACATTGCGGACGAGCGGCAGGTATTTGACTAGCAGGTCCTTACGCATCTCTTCGGTTTGGAATCGCTTGTAGCGCTTCCATTCCCGTTGCGTAACCTCCCACTTCCGTCCGGTGCCGGTCCGATTGGTGGCCGTACGGGTCGGGGTCGGCGTCGGCGTCGCCTCCGCAACCTCGGTCTTCATCGTCGCTTTCTGTTGTGTAGCCATACCGGTGCTATTCCTTTTCTTCGGCGATGGTCATCAATTCATTAATCGAGCGGAACGTGGCGGTGGACCCTGGTGCGGGTCCCTGAGGCGTCAGCAGGCTATGTGCCCAGCGACGCAGAGAAACGGTAAGTGCGGCCTCAGGCGCTACATCGGCCAATCCCGCCTGTCGGGCCAGGGCCTGTCGAGCCGCACTATCATTGGGTAAATCAGTGATTGACTGGGGTTCTCGAAGCCCGAGTTGTCGGCAGATCTGTCGAAACGATTCGCCCAATACTGGAGCATCGTCAGTCTCGTCGACACGATTGACCACCAGGTCAATGTTCGCCTGAGCACCAGCAGTTGTGAGATATTTGCACAGCCCGACGGCGTCGGCGATTGCCGGTAGTTCGGGAAGCGTCACCACCGCAATGCGATCGGCCTTCTTCACTGCCTGCTGCCCGAGACGATCGATACCGGAGGCATGATCAATAATGACGACGTCGTACGTCTGACGAGCGGTAACAAGGAGCGAATCGAGACTGAGGCCTGTTCGAATCTCCTCATCAATTGTATGTGGCTGTAAAGGCGCAGCAAGCAGGTCAAAGAATGGGTTGATGCGAACAACCGTGTCCGCCAGCACCTGACTCGAAACAACACAGTCGATGATCGAGTGGGTTGGCGCCACGTTCATGAGAATGTGCTGGTTACCGAAGTTGATGTCGGCATCGATCAACAGCGTGCGGGCCTGGCGGCCGGCGATCATCGCCGCGGCATTGGCCGCAACCAGTGACTTGCCGACCCCCCCCTTACCGGATTGAATCGAAACGACCAGCGACTTACGCATCGGACTCATCCTCCCGCACCATGTGCGCCATGAGTGTGGTAAGATCGGGACGATACAGTTTGCCGCGGCTGGTCGGTCCCTCCGAGAGCCACACGAGCGGACGTCGCTCCGCCTCGGCAGCAACCAGGATGTTCCCCCATCGGGGTGTCAGATCGGTCATAGTCATAGCCACGTGCGTCGGTGCAAGTGCCTGTGCCCGATCGAGCTGGTCCATCAGATCAAGGGCCCGCATCGTTGCCGGAAAGACAAAGACCACCGCCGTTGGCTTTAACGCTTTGCGCTGGCGTATCAATCGCATGAGATCATTGGAATCCGACGGTAAACCGGGAGTGTCGATCAGAACTACGTCGCGCGGTGTTAGCGCATGACATAATTCGACGTCGATAACCTCGCCGCCCAGAAGATCGGCGTAGGCATGAATCTCATCGACCGCCCCAACTTTGTTCTGATCGAGTGAGGCAAAGCGCGTTGGTAAACTGTCACCGACAACCAACTGTGCGGCCAGTTTACCCAGAACGGTCGTCTTCCCCGCCCCTGACGGTCCAATCACCATGATTCGCTCTCCTCCGTCGAACGTGAGTACCGGCGAAATGAGATTCTGAACCGTCGTTCGGATCCGCTCGTGCGGTGACAAATGCGGAGCGATCTCCGCGGTATCGTTCAGCAACGACGAAACAACCGACATCGGGAGATCGGCATCCGCAAGGAGCGACATCAGATGTGCAACCTCAGGATCGGTCGACTCACCCGGCTGAAAACCCTGGAGCGCCTTGAGGATTGACTCAACTTTGTTGTTCAGCTTCGTGTAGTGGGGCAACCAGGTGGGCGCCTCGGAGTATAACTCCGTTTCATCCGGTGCAAAGACCACCTCTTCCTCGGACTCAGTCGGTTCAGTCGGAGACAGTACCGGTACAGACGCGTCAGCCGGTGCGGTCTTCGTTGGCGTTGCATGATCACTGACATCATCACGGTGGAGGGCTACGGACGTCTGAGCAGCCGAGGGTTGCGGCAGACAGACGGTCACCTCGGTTACTGTCTGTCCCGACGAATCAGTGGCCGGACGCGTTGCGAGAACAATCGCTTCATCCCCAAGCTCAAGGCGAGCTTGATTCATCGCTGCCGTGGCCGTGTGGCCGGTGTACGTTTTAACGATCATCGTCTAAACTCACCATTCCGGTTGACGTCACCTCGGCGGTCGGAAGGAGCTCATTGAAGGAGATGACCGCGAGGTTCGGGTAATTCGTTTCGAGGAGTCGGCGCAACGCGAGGCGAACATTGGGTGAACAGATCACGATCGGTTGTTGGCCGGTAGTCTGCTGACGTTCTACGTGCTCACCAATACGGGCGATCAGGGAGTCGGCTAACGCAGGATCAAGTACGAGCATCAGACCCTGCTTCGTGTTCTGTACGGCCTCACCCAGTTGTTGCTCAATCGCCGGGTCGAGCGCGAAGACCGCAATCTGCCCCTTATCGTCTCGGTAGAGCTCCGTGATCTGACGCTTCAGCGCCATACGGACATACTCGGTGAGAAGATCAGTCTCTTTGGTGGTCGCAGCGTAATCCGACAGCGTCTCAAGAATTGTCGCCAGATCTCGAACCGGAACTCGCTCAGCCAACAGCGCCTGCAGTACTTTCTGTAGTGTGCCAACGGTGACATGTTCGGGGATGACCGAATCAACCAGAACCGGTGCATCCTCTTTTAGCGTATCAAGCAGATGCTGAACATCCTGACGACTGAGAATTTCAGCGGCCGACGCCCGGACAACCTCGGTAAGATGGGTCGCGAGCACAGCCGATGGGCGCACGACGGTGAAGCCCTTCGCCTCCGCGACATCTTTCAGGTTAGGAAGTACCCACGTCGCCTTCAGACCGAACGCTGGTTCCCGCGTCGCGAAACCATCGATCTTCTCTTCAAGGTAACCGGGGTTGATTGCCAGATGATGATCGGGCATCAGTTCCATTTTCGCGGCCGGCAGGCCCTTAATCTTGATCAGGTATTCGTTTGGTCCCAAACGAACGTTGTCGCGAATACGAACGGGCGGGACGATGATGCCCAGCTCCCCGGCAAGTTGCTTACGAATTGTAGAGATACGTTCGAGGAGATCACCGTTCTGCGAGGCATCGACCATCGGAATCAAGCCATAGCCGATCTCGAGTGAAATCGTATCGACCTTGATGAGATCTTCAGTTCGTTCTTCAGCCGCTGTCGGTTGCTGCTCTTGTGCTTCCGCGGCAGCAGCTTCCGCTGCCTGTCCCTTCGCATGCTGTTCGGTCAAGTAGCCGACACCGCCAACGATCAATCCGATCATAACGAACGCGAGGGTTGGCATGCCCGGAACAAGTCCGAAGAGAATCAAACAACCGGCGGCGATTTGAATCGCTCGCGGCTGACGGCTCAATTGACTGGTTATGTCGGCACCCATATGAGCATCCGACGCAGCTCGTGTCACAATGACACCGGAAGCGGTCGATACAAGGAGTGACGGAATCTGTGTTACCAGACCATCACCGATTGACAGCAGCGAATACGTCTTGGCAGCATCGGCGAGCGACATATCCCGCATCGCCGCACCGATCACGAAACCACCAATGATATTGATCAGGGTAATGAGGATGCCTGCGATTGCATCGCCGCGGACGAACTTGGAGGCACCGTCCATCGCACCGTAGAAATCAGCTTCCTGGGCAATCGTCTCACGACGATGACGGGCATCCGCTTCGGAAATAAGCCCGGCGTTCAGATCGGCATCGATTGCCATCTGCTTACCGGGCATCGCATCGAGGGTGAAGCGAGCGGCAACCTCCGAGATACGTCCGGCACCCTTGGTGATAACAACGAATTGAATAATGACAAGGATGACAAAGATGATGAACCCGACAACGTAGTTCCCCTGGACAACGAAACTACCGAAGGAGTTGATCACCTCACCAGCGTATCCCTGTCCCAGAATCATTCGTGTCGAGGCAACATTGAGGGCCAGGCGTAAGAGTGTGACGATCAGGAGCATGCCAGGGAAGACCGACAGGTCGAGCGGTCGCGTTACATATAGCGTTGCCAGCAGCACGATCAGTGAAAACGTGATATTGAATGCGAGGGCGAAATCGAGCAGGGCCGGCGGAATCGGAATGACCAAGACCGTAATGATGCCAATGACCGCAAAGGCGAGCGGAATATCCGCACGGCGGGTCAGCAACTGTAGCACGTTGGCACGTGACTCCGCCACTAGCGGGCCTCCTGCTTCGTCTTGGTGCGATAGACGAACGCCAGGACCTCAGCGACAGCACGATAGAGCGCCTGCGGAATCGCCTGACCAACCTCGCACGTCCGGAACAATGCGCGAGCCAGTGGCTTATCTTCAAAACAGGGAACGCCAGAAGCGCGAGCAATCTCTTTGATCCGCTGAGCGATCAGTCGCTCACCCTTGGCGATAACGACCGGTGCATGATCGTCATTGACGTCGTATTTGAGAGCGACCGCGATATGGGTCGGGTTCGTAATCACAACATCAGCGGTTGGCACGTCGTTCATCATGCGACGCCGCGACATCTCACGCTGAATCTGTCGGATACGGCTCTTCGTCTGTGGGAGGCCTTCGGTGTCCTTGCTCTCGTCTTTGATTTCCTGCTTGGACATCTTGAGCGACTTGTTGTGCTCGTACTTCTGATAGAGATAATCGAGGATCGCGAGGACGAAGACCGCCGCCCCAATCTTAAGCGCGACAATCATCGCCAACTGCGCCATCTGAATCGCAAACTGAGCCACCGAGAGATCCGGTAGTGCGAAGAACTGAGGAAATTCCTGAGCAATAACCGACCAACCGACGATTCCAACGATCGTCAACTTGATCACATCGCGAACAAGATGTACCGCCGTCTTAAGTGAAAAGATTCGTTTCAAACCCTTCAGCGGATTCAACTTCTCCAGTTTCGGCTCCATCGCCTTTGGCGTAATCCGGAAGCCGATCTGGGTGATCTGCGAGCCCATACCGATCACGAGCATGACCGCAAAGACCGGCAGGACAGCGATGAAGTACGCCTCCATGTGATCCCGGAAATACGCCTGGATCGAGGCTGGTGTCGGCGCCATGAATGTCGCGTTGTTCATCGTGTGACTCATAATCGACGTGAGGATTCGAGATACCTGCGGCCCAAGAACAAAAAGTGCCGAGATACCCAGACCGATCATCAAGGCGTTCGACAACTCCATCGATTTGACAACTCGCCCCTCCTCGCGTGCTTTTTCCAAGCGGCGAGGTGTTGCTTGTTCTGTCCGTTCTTGGAATTGCTCGTCGGCCACCCGATGCTCCTACGCCTGACCCATCACGATCAACAAACGATCCAGTTCATTCGAAAGCATGCCGGTTGATTGCCGGAGAACGTACGCGAATGCAGGAAGCGCCAGGCCAATCACGGCCAGACCGAGTCCCGCCTTGAGGGCAAAACCGACGAAGAAGACGTTCATCGTCGGCATCATTTTAGCGATAATGCCAAGCGCCGCATCGGTGATGAAAAACGTCATCACGATCGGCGACGCTAACTTGAGTGCGATTACGAAGACAGCCGCAGAGGCGGACATGAACAGTTCCGCACTTGACAGATTCGGCCAGGTCGCGGCCATGGGAATCGCGCGATACGAGTCACTCATCCCCTGCAGCAGCAGGTGGTGACCGTCAATCGCCATAAACAACACGATCGCCGATACAAACCACACCCGACCGATGACTGACTGCTGAGAGTTGCTGGAGGGATCGAACACCGACGCCATAGCGAGACCGATCTGGAAGCCAACGAGCGTACCAGCCGTCTGCACGGCGTAGAAGAGCAACTGAAACACAAATCCGATGGCGACGCCGACGAAGATTTCGCGAATGGCCAGCCAGGCGAGTGTGCCTGTGGTCATGACCTCGGGAAGCGGCCCCACGGTCGGGAGACCAACAACCAACAGGCTGACAAGGAACGCCAGACCGACCCGGAAGCGAACCGGAACGGCACCGTCGCTGAAGATCGGAGCGATCAGAAAGAGTCCGGTCGCCCTCAGCAGGACAAGCAACAGTAATTGAAGCTGGGCGCCCCCCACGCCTAACAGTTGTTCCACGCAAACTCCCTTGGTCGAGCTATCTCCCAACGTCAGAGATTACAATCAGCATGCCAGTGACAGAGGGGGAACCCCCACAGTCAATCACCCTGTCTTGCAATGACTTACGGGATCGAGCCAGGGGCGGGGATAGTTGGATCAACGATCCTGGGGAAGAATTTACCAGGGGTGTAGGAAAGTGGCGCGGCGGCGCGGTCAGGTCCCGAGACCTGGGATCAACTGATACAGGTTCTGCGTGAAATCGGTCAGGCGGTTGACGATCCACGGGAGAAAGATCAGCAGGGCGGCCGCTACGGCGATGATCTTCGGCACAAACGTCATCGTCATCTCGTTGATTTGTGTCACCGCCTGGAACAGTGAGATGATCAGACCAATCACCAGGGCCGCGATCAGCAGCGGAGCCGACACCAGCAGAGTCGTCATCAAGGCCTCACGGCCAATCGTTACGATCATTTCGGCGGACATCACACCCTCCTACACGAATGAGTCGACCAGTGACCGGATCAGCAGATACCAGCCATCGACAAGAACGAAGAGCAAGATCTTGAACGGAAGGGACACGATAATCGGGGGCAACATCATCATACCCATCGACATCAACACCGACGCCACAACCATGTCGATCACGAGGAACGGTATAAAAATGACAAACGCGATCTGAAACGCGGTTCGGAGTTCCGAGAGCACAAAGCCAGGAACGAGTACATGCAGCGGAATGTCATCCGGTGTATTCGGCTGTTCCATGTTCGTGAGATTGACAAACAACGCCAGGTCACGCTCGTGGGTATGCTTCAGCATGAATTCTCGGAATGGCGCGACCGTTCGAGCGAATGCTTCTTCCCCACTGATCGTCTCTTCCAAATATGGCGCCAGTCCCTCGTTGTAAGCACGGTCAGCGACGGGGGCCATGATGAAGAATGTGAGAATCAACGCCAGACCGGTCAGCAGCTGATTCGGTGGCATCTGCTGCGTACCCATTGCATGGCGCAGGAACGACAAGACGACGACAATACGAATAAACGAGGTCGTCATGACGAGTATCGACGGCGCAAGGGCAAGCACAGTGAGCAACAGGACGATCTGAAGGGTCGTCGAGAGCTCGTCCGGTGCGGTAACGTCGCCAAACTCGAGCGAGAGCTTGGGGACCGACTGGGCGGCGGCGGACACGGCAGAGATACCGAGGGCCAGCGCCAAGACGGCAGCTTTTCGCATGTGTGCGGCCATTCCTATTGTCTTTCGCTCGCGACATCCGTGTCGCAAGGTGAGTCGGGTACCAATCCTAGCTGGTCGAACTCCGGTGACCGAGCGCTCGCTGCAACCATCCATTGAATGACAGCGGTGCATCGGTCGCAGTCGCTGAGGTCGATACAGGCGCTACTGGCCGATGCGCTTGCAAGTCAGCAAGCGGTTGCTCGGCAAGTGACGTCATACCGTTCTCGGCAATGCCAACCAGGACCGTCTTCTCTCCCATCCGCACCAGACTCAACCGGTGCTTGGGCCCAAGATAGACCGACTCTATCAGTTCCAGATGGCCACCTCCGGAACGTGATTTCCCTCCTCCGAACTGCAACCACCGACGGGCCGCGAACACTCCCGCGTAGATCACAACGATAACAAGAAGTAGCGCACCGACTGTACGAACCAATGATCCGGCTGCCGTTCCAATCACTTCCGCCCCCTCCTCCTCCGGGGGTAGCGTGGTCGGACTCGCTGGCGATGCATCACCCGTAACACCGCTCTCCGCGTGGACCGTAGACGCCTGTCCCGTGGGTAGGGTCAGCGTGACGGCAAACAACGCAAGCACGAGTCCCGGCACGATGACCAGCACCGGCCAATGACGACGAATGTGACTACTCCTCGGCAAGTGCTTTCAACCTTTCCTCGGGTGTCATGAGCTGTGTGATCCGGAGTCCAAAGTTCTCGTCGACAACAACGACCTCACCTCGAGCCACCACCCGGTGATTAACCAGCAGGTCGACCGGCTCCCCAGCCAGTTTATTGAGCTCAACGACCGATCCCGGGCCAAGTGCCAGGATGTCGGCAATCGCCATCTTAGTCCGGCCCAACTCGATGGAAATCGGGAGATCGACATCCATGAGCATCTCGATATTCCGAGCTTCTCCCTCGGCAGTCGGTTGCTGGAGCTGCTGAAACTCAGCGTTGGCTGCCGATGGACCATCGAAATTGATCTCATCCAGAGATGCCTTCCCCTCGTCCGGAGGGAGATCATCCAGCATTGCCAGCATCGCGGCCTCGGCATCTTGCTCCGAGATATCCCCGGGAGCCGCGGTTCCTTCTACTGAGGCGGCGCTTCCTTCAAGAGCATCCGGCTGCGGCAACCCGCTGTCGTCCGGTAACTCCGGATCTCGTGCTCCCGGCGATTCGATCGCGGGATCGTTACTCGACGCTCCCGGCGCGGGAGTGGCCGTTCCTTCGGACTCGGCCGGGCGCGGCTCATTGTGCTCGTCAGTCATCCTGTAACTCCTGAGCAATGTTGTCAAAAACTTCGACGACCTGGAAGGCACGTCGCTTACCCGACAATCCGGGTCGGGCTATGAACTTCTTACGGCGATTGACCCAGACATCGATCGGCTGACTGATTGCCTGCTCCGAGGGAATCACGTCACCGATTTGGAGAGCCAATACGTCGCGCATCTTGATTGTCGAATTGAGCAGGATTCCCGAAACCGCTGCGTTGACCTTGCGAACGTTGAAGACATTCGTCTTCCGATCATCCTCGACATTCTTCTTCTTCGTCGCGTCGATCCAGTTCTGGGCCGAAAGTTTGCCGATAACCGGCTCTAACGACACGTACGGGTAACAGATCGTGAGTAATCCGGTCGACTGAAAGAGCTTGATCTGGAACGAAATCACGACCACTGTTTCGCCCGGTGGCACGATCTGAATGAACTGCGGATTCGTTTCAAAGCTCTTCTGATCGATATCAATCTCAACCAGATGTTCCCACGAACGTGCCAGCTCACCGTACATTCGCTTGACGAGATTCGACATCACCGCTCGTTCAATACCGGTCAGTTCCCGCTCGCTCTCCAGAATCTTCCCGTGGCCACCGAACATCCGGTCGATAATCGCGAATGTCAGCGTCGGATTGTAGTCAACCAGACAGAGCCCTTCCAGCGGTGGCGCCGTGAACGTGTAGGTACACGACGGCGACACGAGCGACATGATGAACTCACTGTAGGTGATCTGATCAACCGATACGAGATCAACATCGACAATCGTCCGTAACATCCCTGAGAGCGACGAACCAAAATGGCCGGCGAAGTTATCGTGCATATTCTCAAGCGTCCGGATCTGGTCTTTGCTGACACGATTCGGATGCTTGAAATCATACGCCACAACCGAACGGAGCTTGTCGTCAGCAAACGCGTCGTCGGTCTGGTCGCTCTCTCCGGCGGTTACCGTCGTGAGGAGCGCATCGATCTCTTCCTGTGAGAGGATCTTCGCCACTATTCTACCCCGTGCTACTGCAGGACAAAGTCCGTGAAGTAGACTCCCATCAGTTGGTCGGTTGCCAGCAGCTTCGCGACGCGCCGCTTCACCTGCAGCCGCATGATCTCGCGTTCGCGTACGTCCGTTAGCTGGGCAACTGATTTGGACGACAGAATCGTGATCAGCGCATCCCGCACCAGCGGCTCGCGCTGCTCCATCGAACTCGCCAGGAGTCCGTCACCCAGCTCGAACCCGAACGAAACGGAAAGGAAGCGCGACCCACCCGTACCAGCCGGATTGACAACGATGTCATTAATCGCGTAGACCAACGCCTCGCCACCGTGACCATCTTTCTTAGACTGCTTCGACTTTTTAGACGAACCGTGTCCCGATGCCTTCGACTGTCCATCTTTTTTCTCGGATTCGGTCGCGTGTGGCTCAGCGTTTTCCGAACCACCGCCGTCAGCCGACGGCTTCATAAGAAAGAGCGCTCCGGCTACGCCGAGAGCGATGCACACAACACCAATGCCGGCAAACATGATGATCTTACCCATGCCGCCCTTCTTTGGAGTGTCGCCGCCACCGTCTGACAGCTCTACCGTAGTCCGATCTTCATCGGCTGCCATATCTGTTACTCCGTTGTTGCCGAGCGCACGGTCGGCAGACCCTGCCGACCGTGAACTCGAGCCTTAAACTCAGCCACGCGCGTCACCAACTCGTCGACCGACTCGGTAACGAGAATCTTCTTCCCCGTGGTTAATGAGATCATCGTATCGGGCGTCGATTCGACGAACTCAATAAGATCCGAGTTGATCACCAGAGGCGAATGATTAAGGCGCGTGACGTGAATCATGAGTGTCTATCTCAGTTACCGTTTCAGGTTAACCAGTTCGTCGAGCATGTTGTCCGACGTCGTGATAATCCGCGCATTAGCCTGGAAACCACGCTGCGCGGTGATCATCCCGGTGAACTCTTGAGCGATATCGACTGACGATGATTCCAGGGCCCCAGACGTAATCGTGCCAGCGATCGTCTGACCTGCGACACCCGCTACCGCCTCACCAGAGTTCGGTGAAACCTGATAGAGCGAGCGTCCTGACTTCCGCAAACCTGCCTGGTTGTTGAAGTCGGCCAGCATGATCTGCCCGAGGATTCGGGTCACACCGTTCGAGAAGATACCGGAGATGTTGCCACCCTGGTCGATGTCGATCTTTTCAAGAAGGCCCAGACCGTACCCATCCTGATTGACAATCGACGCGGTATGGACACCCGAAGCGAATCCGGTTAGTCCGTCAAACGAACCGATGGTGCCGGCATCAATCGCGACCCGCATCGTCTCAGCACCGTTGCCTGGATCGATAACGATCGAACTAGCGCCACCAAAGTAATCAAACGTGTTCAACGAACCGTCGTTGTTGAACTGTACATGACCGAGCTGACCACCGGTGATCGTCTCCTGGCCTATCGTCGACGCCTGCCACTCCCAGCGGTTTGGCACGATCGAGCGATAGAACTCAATCGACAACGTGTGCTTCGTTCCGAGCGAATCGAACACGTTGATCGACGTTGCGTGCAGCGTCGGCTCGGTTTCGATAACAAGCGGGTTTGAACCGGTCGCCGTCAGGCCACCGCTGCCCGTATCGATACGGACTCCACCGCCACCGAGACCATCAATGCCGGTCACCAGACCGGTGATCTCATCAATGACCAGATCAAGATTACTCACAATTGGACCGGACGCAGCATCGTAGCCGCGTGACGGTGTAAAGGTATCAGTAACCGTGAATGTCGATGCAGCACCGCCGGCCGACGTGAACGACGTTCCGCTGACACCAAACAGAACACCAACGATGTTACCGGTGTTGGCACCCGGACCCGGGACCGTCGTAAACGCACCCGGTGTCGAGGTGAAATTGTAGCTCGCCATGTCGCCGGCACGCGTACGGGTGACCGTCAACTCACCACCAATGATCTCGGCTTCGAGACCATCGATCAGATTGATCGAATTGATCACATCCTGAACGGTCGACGTTGCGGAGAGACCGGAAATCAACTGCACCGGTCCGCCGTCAACGGAGAAGCCAAAGTTCGTGAAGTCATCGACCCCGAGATCACCGAGAACCATGTTGGTTGCCAGCGCGCCGACCACACCACCCGAACCATTGTTACCAACGGTCGTACCGGTGTAGCTGGCATTGAGCGCCTGAACGCCGGTGATTTCAATCGAGTGCGTACCGCCAACCCCATCGACTGCCGTGCCCGAGACGGCTACGACGTTCGAGTTACCAGCACCGGTCAGTCGCGCGATCGAATCCGAAGCAGCAGCGTCAATGTTCTGAGCAAGCCGAATGAGTTCAGTCGGATTCGCCGGATCCTGTTGACCGAACGGCAACGTGATGTTACCAACGGTCGCCAGCGGCGGAATCTGACCGGTGGCATCGGCCATCTTACCCTGAACAAAGAGACCCGTTGCCGGATCGACCAGGTTCGAGTCGGCGTCGAAGCCGAACGCACCCGCTCGCGAGTAAAACGTGTTGCCGTTGTTGTCACCGAGGACAAAGAAGCCGGAACCCTGGATCGCCATGTCCGTGATCTGTCCGGTTGTTTCGAGACCACCCTGCAGGAACAGGTTGTCGACGGCGGCTGTCTGCACACCGAGACCGATCTGCACTGGGTTCGTACCACCGGTAGCCGAGTTCGGTCGACCGGCTCCCTTGAACGTCTGCACCAGAGCTTCCTGGAAATTGATTCGCGCCGTCTTATACCCAATCGTATTGACGTTCGCGATGTTGTTACCGATGACGTTCATGCGGGTCTGATGATTCTTCAGACCCGAGACACCGGCGAAAAGTGATGCCATCATGGTTTCCGTACCTCCCATGTGTACGGCCAAACCCCTCCGCCTTGGTGTGCGGAGACCAGTTGGGCCAAACCTGTGTATGTGTTCTGTATTACGTTCATGTTTCCGTTACACGATCACCGCCGAATCAATCGACGTTACGATTCCCTCTTTAAGGTGGTCCCGTTCAAACACGGTAACGACCGTGCGGTCTTTTACCGCTACGACCAGTGCCGCCTCATCGGTCAGCACCAGCGTCTCTCGCGATCCCTTGGCCGCTGCTTTGTCGACTGCATCGCCGATCTTGGTCAGCGTTTCGGGCGACAGTTGAATGCCGCGCGAATGCAGCCGTTGAGCCGCATGCTTGGAGACCGTCAGGTTGGCCGTCGTCCCCAGTTCGGCAGCCAGCAGATCCCCAAAGGCGGGAGCGCCGTTTGCCTGCGAACGTGTCGCTCCCGTCGTTTCCGGGAGTGTAAACGGCCGCTGATACGGGGTGATCTTCATCGCCATGACTATTCCTCGTTCTCCGTTACGCTCGGCATCCCGATCGTCTGGACATCGCCAAGGGCGAGTTCGACGCCGTCAACGACGAGGTACGCGGCACCTTCGCGGTAGACCACCCGATCAACCGTTCCGACCAATTCGGTCGACACATTGATCTGCGATCCATTCGCCGCCTCGGCGCGGATATCGACCGAGTAGTAACCATCGGCTACCGCATTGCCGCGTGAGTCGAGACCATCCCACGTGTAGCGCGAGACGCCGGCAGCAGCGTTGTCAATTTCGATCGTGCGAATGACCTGACCTGTTTCATCGGAGATATCGATCGTCACCGTCTGAGCGGGAGCGGCTAAATCGTACGACACCGAGGGAGTTGACTGGCCATCGATAATGAAGCCGTTAAACGACGCCGTGACCTCGCGACCGATCAGACCCGATGCCATCACGTTATTCAGCGACTGCATCTGCAGGAAATCCCATTGATTCGATTCTGAAATCGCATCCGAGATGTTGGTCATCTGCTCGAGCGACGAGAATTGCGCCAGTTGAGCCACGAAGTCCTCGTCACTCGTCGGATTGAGCGGATCCTGGTATTCTAGCTTTGTTACCAGGAGCTGCAGAAACTCGTCCTTGCCGAGTGTCTGTAACGAACCGGTCTGCTTCGGCTGACCGTTTGTGTCGGTTGCGATTGGTGAAATGAAACTCATCTTATCCTCCCCTACGCCACCACGTCAACCGAGTCAGGCGTGATGTAGTCTGAATTGATCGGCGATGCCGGTGCGGCTTCATTTGCAGCAGACTCATCGTCGCCAAGAATGCGTTCAGCGAGATTGTTACGTGCCGCCGATTCGCGCGACTGAGACTGACTGAACTCGCGACCGCTCTGTGAACCGTCATGTGCAAGATTGATATCGAGGCTGTCGACCTTGACACCGGCCCGGTTAAGTTGCTGCTGGAGATCATTCAATGATTGCTCCAACGTCGCCTTCGCCTGCGGCGATTCGACCGTCACACGGGCTGTCACGACATCATTCGCCAGGCTTAGCTTGAGGCGGGCCGGGCCGAGATGTTCAGGCTCGATGCGGATCAAAACCGTTTTACCGTCCTGCTTGAGCGTCTGTTCGGCACCCTCGGGGAGAGTGATGCGAATCGGCAGTGGGTCAGGCTCAGCCACCGGCTGCGTACCTGCGGTGGTTCGGGATTCTGTCGCACCAATCGCCGGCATACCGGAGTCAGCACTGGTTAGAGCCGGTGCTACCGGTCGTCCTGCACCGTCCGCCTGCGGCTTTATCAATGAGGCTTCCGCAGTCTGTGATCGAGCTGAGTGACCTTGATTCAGTTCCGTATCAACCACGTTGCTCGACGAGACCTCACCGCTGCTAGCAACAGCCGACCTGGAGGTGATCCGGTCATTCGATCCACCCGATAGCATTTCCTGAGACTTTGCACCACCTGGGCGTGAATCCATGACACGTACGGTCGCGTTCGGATCATGGTCTTTGACCAACTGACGAATCGTAGGCGCTGTCACCGTTTCGGCCCGGGGTGCCGTATCGGAGGCATCATTGATCGAGGAAAAGATCGACTTCGCCTCGGCAATGCGGGTTGCCTTATCAGCAGCCGTCAACGCCGTCTCAGCAGCAGCATCTGCGACTCCCGTAGTACCTGTCGGATTCTGATTCTGTTCTACTGGTGTAACGAGCGTCACTGGACTGCGGCGCTTGCTCATCTCATGACCGACTGCATTGAGCAGCTCTATGGTCGCGGTCGACTTCGCATCAGCTGGAGAGTGAGCCACATTGGCAGCGCTCTTATCGCCGGTCAGTATTACCTCTCCGTCGGACGGCAAGGGTACGACTGTATTCAGCTCGCTGACGAGTTTCTGCCAACCGTCGGTAGGCGTCGTAAGCGTCTTCGCCGACGAGTTCGCTGTCAGCTCTAACGATTCAACCGCAACGCGAGCATCCCGATTCAGTGACGCCAGCAGCGCCACATCCGGATCGGCAAGCGGATCGACCAGACCACCCGACGTGATCGGCGTGATCGCTGTGACATCGTCATCAACCGTGAGCATCGGGAGCGTTCCCCCGCCCTGCTCGGTTGCCTCGGACGATGCTTGTCCGAAGCTGTCGGTCATTTCAGAGTCGACCAGCAACTCGCCGTCACTATTCGTCAGTTGAGCAAACAGCAACGCAAACGGATCGACAACTTTGGTGTCCTGACCGATCGCCGGTCCACCGGCGACAAGGCTTTTGGTGTCGGAACCGGTAACCGGCCCCATAAAAGGAATCTGGTTCATCAATTCTCCCCGGCTAGGGTGATTAACATTTTCGATAGTTTGGCGCCACGAACCGGCGGTAGCAGGGTCAGCACCGCGGCGGCGTTCTTCTGTTTCATGCGCGGGAGGACCGCAACGACCGTCTCATTGTCAAGATTCGCCATCAAGCGAGCGACCGCAGTCGGATCCATATCGTTGTACATTTTGGCGAGTTGCTGAATACGTGCGGCCTCGGCCTGTTCCAGGCGTGCCAACTTGAGCGAAACATCTTTCTCGCGCTGACTGAGTTTCGACTCCCGATCGTTGAGCGTCGACTCCCACTTGGCGAGTCGCACCTCTTCGGTCGCCAGCCACTCGGCGGCAGCAATAGAATCAGATTCCGACATCTTCGGTGACTCGAGACCGAGCGCGTCATCGTCATTCGCTACATCCAGAATCGCCAGATTCTCAACGACTTCGTCGAGCAGCCCGGCGGTGTCGATGTCAAGGAGAAGGTTGTCGAGTTCATCCTCACGGATATCGAGATCATCATGTGCTACCGTCGGCTCCGACGCTTCGTCATGATCCTCGTCGCCCGCGTTATCGTGTGAGTCGTCAGAGTCATGTGACGAAGTCGCCTCGGTCGAGGATTCAGCCGGAGCGTCGCCGCCGACCAACACCAGCGTGCCGAAGGCCGCGATCGCGATCAGTGCAACCGCACCAACCCCGACCAAGATGAACATGAGGGGGCTCTTCTTCTTCGGCGCTTCCGATGCCGACGCGTCCGAACCTGATTTCGTTTCTTCAGACATCCCGTCTTCCTGTCGTTCCGATGACAGTATTCCGGGCTACCAGATATCAACCCCCATGCCAGGGCGGCTTCGCCACCCCTATTGCGTTGTGATGCAATGATTTACAGAGGATTCTTGGCGATGCGACAGCTGGATCGCAATGCGATCGATGGGAACATCGTTCCCGTAGAGGGGAACGGACTACCGGACAGGAGAACTAGTTCAGAACCGATGCAGGACGCCCGATTGAGGCTCCAACAACGTGATGCGTGGTCGCCTCGGTCACCCGCAAACGAACCAATTCACGGCCGTAGTGGCGATCATCGGGCATGAGGACCCGAACAAAATTGTCGGCCACGCCGGTCTGGCGACCGTCGGTATCGGAGCGATCCTCGGCGATAACGTCGACTGTCTCCCCCACCATCCGGCGGTGCGTCGCCGCGCGCAGCTCCCGCGAGATCCGGGTCAATTCGGCATTGCGCGCCTTGATGACAGTTGGTTCAACCTTATCGGAGAGTGTCGCCGCGTGCGTTCCCGGCCGATCGGAGTACGAGAAAACATGCAGATAGTCGATCA
This sequence comes from Candidatus Zixiibacteriota bacterium, assembly GCA_028289585.1. Lineage (GTDB taxonomy): Bacteria > Zixibacteria > MSB-5A5 > GN15 > FEB-12 > JANQPI01. Next base: position 425,014 of record JANQPI010000026.1, on the reverse strand, counting down.
GCCCGGACGAACAGAGCTTACGGGTTCGCTCGAAATCGGCATCACTCTCCCCCGGGAAACCAACGATCACGTCGGCGCCGATAACTGTCCTGGCTCGCTTCTCCTTGATCGCCAGGACCCGCTCGATGTAGGTCGCCTGGTCGTACGGCCGACGCATCAGCTTGAGAACGCGCGACGACCCCGACTGTAACGGCATATGCCAGTGGCGGCAGAGCCGCGGATTGCGTTCAGCAAACAGATCGACGATGTCGCCGCGGACCGTTTGGGGTTCAATCGATGACACTCGCACGCGCGGCATGTCGGTTTTGTCGAGAATCAGTCGAATCAATCCGGCGAGATTCTTGACCTCTGGTGACGATTTCCGCCACTTGTAATGGCCGACATGGACACCGGTCAGTACAACCTCATTGAATCCAGCGGCAACGAGGCCGTTGATTTCGTCGATAATCTCGCGCGGGGAACGGTTACTCAGCCTCCCCCTCACCTGTGGGATGATACAGAACGAACACCACTGATTGCAGCCATCGCTGACTTTCAGCCACGCCCGATTGTGCTGTTGAAACGAGGCTACCGACGTCGAACAGCCAGCATCCGGCTCACCTGAATCGAGAAGTTCCGGGAACGCCAACCGGACGATCTCCCGAATCTGCCCCTTATCCTTGTTGGGGACGACGATATCAACGCCCGGCAGGTCGGCGACCGGGTGCGGGTCTTTGTCAACAAAGCAGCCTGCGACGATAATGCGGCCGCTGGGATTTTCGCGGGCAGCGCGGGCGATCACCTGACGTGACGTTGCATCCGCTTTGTGGGTAACCGTGCAGGTGTTGATCAGGTAAAGGTCAGCGGGTTGCCCCCAGGGGACACGACGCATCCCGAGACTGGCGAGTTCGGCCGCCATCTTCTCGGACTCATACTGGTTGAGCCGGCACCCGAGCGTCTGTACCGCCATCCGCTTCATGGGGCGGAAGATACGGCTTTGCCGCTCCCAATCAATCGTAACTGTAGGCGGTAGGTGTCCCTTCGACAGGCTCAGGACAGGCCTCACCTGCCCCTCTTCAAACTACCGACAGCTTACCCGTGTGCCCAAACTACCATGCACTACCTCGTCATTCCGACGAAAGTCGGAATCCAGTTGTTGATGTTTCTGATTTGATCTGACTGGATCCCGGCTTACGCCGGGATGACGAACTAGCTGTGGGCGGTAGGTGTCCCTTCGACAGGCTCAGGACAGGCCTCACCTGCCCCTCTTCAAATCACCGACTTGGGTGGAAACCAACACGCAACCGGAAGCGATTGTCATCTCATCTTCGCTCACCTACTTTCCGACCATGTGCGGACGATTTGCCCTAACCATCCTGTTACGAGAGATGCTGGCTCGGTTTGATTCTGAACCAGCCGACTTCGACTACGCTCCTCGCTACAATATCGCTCCGCTTTCGCACTCACCGGTTGTCGTCGCCGAGAGTCAACACCGACGGTTACGTCCAATGCGCTGGGGACTTGTCCCCTCATGGTCCAAAGACGAGAGCCGGGCGGCTCGTATGATTAACGCTCGCTCCGAAACCGTTGCGGAAAAACCGAGCTTCCGGAAACCATTCCGCACCCGCCGCTGCCTTGTTCCGGCTTCAGGGTACTACGAATGGAAAGTCCTGCCGGAATCGCGTCCGGGTAAACCGGTGAAGCAACCGATGTATTTTCGGGTGGGCGACGGTGAACCGTTCGCGTTTGCCGGGTTATGGGATCACTGGAAACGGTTCGACGGTAAAGAAGTCGCGAGCTTCACGATTCTGACGACAGAACCAAACGACTTATCCGAGCCGATTCATGACCGCATGCCGGTCATTTTGCAGGAGAAAGATGAATCAACCTGGCTCGATCCGACGACTGACCCTGATCGCTTGCTTGAACTGCTGCAACCGTATCCCTCAATTGAAATGGATACGTATCCTGTGTCAAAGAAAGTCAATTCTTCCCGCAACGACGATCCGACCTTGATCGAACGAATCAACTAAGCACGTTGTTTGGGTGCCCCACCCTCAGGGTGGACACCTGAGCAGGGTAATATCTAAGAGCCAGGTGCCCCACCCTTTGGGTGGGTCTTTTTTTAGAAGTGATACCGCTATCCTTATCTTCTCATAACTTAGAACAATGACTCTCTTACGTCACTTCGACAGTCTCGGAACCGCGCGATTTGTTACGTTCTCCTGCCATGAACGCCGCAATCTCTTATCGTCAGTTGTCGTTAGGGACGAACTCACGAAGCATCTCGACTGGATGCGGGATCACTATAGGGTAAGCATCTTCGGGTACGTTGTTATGCCTGAACATGTACACCTTGTTTTGCTTCCATCAAATGAAACTAAACTTGGTCCCGTAATCGGACATCTAAAGTCTCGGTTCGCCAGCAAGGTCATCCGAGAGCGACTCGTCGAGTTGCCAGCTGATTGTCGTGTGAAAAGAGATGGAAGAGAGCGAGTCGCCTTCTGGCAACGGCGCTGCTTTGACCACAATTGCCGAACGTCGGAAACGGTACGAGAGAAGATCCACTATTGCCACGTTAATCCAGTGAAACGGGGACTCGTTGAATCCCCCGAACAGTGGCGATGGTCCAGTAGTAGCTGGTATGCAGGGAGTGACAATGTGCCTCTCGCCATCGACACGATTGTGCTTTAGAGCCCTTCTCCCACCCCAAGGGTGGGGCACCCGAGCTCTAACCGGAGTCGTTACTACCCTGACGCAAACCCCGGGCGGCAAGACCACCCGGGGGTTCTTGTGTCAATCTTGGTCGTGACAACCAAGCTACTTGCCCATCACATGATCCCGCAAGCCGGTGAACAGAACCCGCCACCCCCCTTCGAGATTCGATGCCGTCTTGTCCGACACATGACCGTGGGTCGTATCGGAAATCTTGACGACTGTCTTCCCCGGTCCCGCATCCTCGAACGTAAACGTGACCAGTGACGTACACGGCCCCCCGAACGGCGGACGAATGTACCCAGACACATAGAGCTGCTCGTTAGGCACCACCCCCTGCACGGTAAACCACGTGAAGCCAGTGCCGTCGCCACCGTCCTCGAACATTCGTCCACCCAGTTTCGGTTCGATTGTAAACTTCGCATTCCCCTTTGAGACATAGAAGTCTTTGTGCCACCACGTCCCGGCATCATCGATAAACGCCTGCCACGTCTCCTCTCGTGGAGCGTCGATCGTCACTTCAAACTCCACCTGGATCGCCCCCACCGGTTTGATATCTGCCACAGTCATCGTCATGATCTACTCCTCTGTTTCGTTCTCTTCTCGATGTGAGATTTCAAATTCGATAGTAGGGCCGCACTCGCCTCGACCTCGAACAGACCAACCATCCAGCGATCGTAGATCTGACGGATCGGAACCGGGTTGAGGTAGTTAAGCCGGTAGCGCCCCTCACGGCGGTAGAGGACAAGTCCGGCGTCATGCAGGATCCCCAGGTGCTTCATCACCGCACACCGGCCGATCTGGTCAAACGCAGCTACGAGTTCTCCGGTCGTCTGAGCTTTCCGCCGCAAGAGATCAAGGATTTGCCGACGGTGCGGGTCGGCCAGCGCCCTGAAGACCAAATCGAGATTGTCTGTCCCAGTTGACATGTTACTATATAGTAACATATAGCTGCTATGTCAACACCTCTTTGGAGAGTTCTTTCTCAGCCACACAAAAACCCCGGGTGGCAAAGCCACCCGGGGTTGTCATGTCACATACTAGACTGTCAGCAAAGAAAGACTACTCCTTCGTCTCCTCATCGGTGGTATCACCACTTTCCTCGGCATCGGTTGCGTCGGTGGCAGCGCCACCCTCTTCCGCGACAGCGACAGTGTCGTCGGTGGCTTCGCCACTTTCCTCGGCGACAGCGGCATCGCCGCCCTCAGCCTCTGGTGACTCGGTCACCTCAGCCGCAGCCACCTCTTTGCCCGCAGAATCTTCCGCATCATCTGCCTCCGGAGCGCTCTCCGTAGTCGGAGCCGCTGCTCGCGACCCATCCGCTGGATGCTTAGCGAGGAACTCGTCGAACTCCGACTTGTCGCGCTTCTTGAAGTAACCGACGGTCGACAGCACGATCTTGTGCTGCGACGCATCGAACTCAAGCACCGTCATCGGAATCTCCTCACCCTCAACGAAGACACCGGTCGGATCGGTCAGGTCCCGTCCGGCGAGCTGTGAGGTCGGCACGAAACCTTCCACACCACCACCGAGATCGACCACGACACCGCGGTCAAAGACTTTGGTGATCGCGCCGAGATGCTCGGAGCCGACAACGAACTTGTTCTCGAGCTCCGGCCACGGATCGGCCGAAAGCTGCTTGTACCCGAGCGAAATGCGGCGGTTCTCGTGATCGATCTTGAGCACGACCACCTTGAGATCGTCACCCTTGCGCATCACCTCCGACGGGTGCTGCACGCGGCGGGTCCACGACATATCAGAGATATGCACAAGACCGTCGATCCCCTCCTCGAGCTCGACAAACGCACCGAACGCCGTGAGATTGCGGACCTTACCCTCGAAGATCTCACCCGGCGGGTACTTGTCTTCGATGGTAATCCACGGATCGGGCTCCATCTGCTTGATACCAAGCGAGATCTTCTCGTTGTCTTTGTCGACTGACAGAACGATTGCATCGACCTGATCTCCGACCGACATGATCTTCGACGGATGCTTGATATGCTGGGTCCAGGACATCTCGGAGATATGAATCAGCCCCTCGATACCCTTTTCAAGCTCGACAAACGCACCGTAGTCGGTGAGTGAAACAACCGCGCCGGTAACTTTCTTACCGATCGGGTATTTCTCTTCGATGTTCTCCCACGGATACGGTGTCAGCTGCTTGAGACCGAGCGAAATACGATGTGAGTTCTCGTCGTAGTCGAGAATCTTGACATCGATCTTCTCGCCGAGGTTGACCATCTCGCTGGGGTGGCGGATGCGACCCCATGACATATCGGTGATGTGAAGGAGTCCGTCGACACCACCCATATCAATAAAGACACCGAAGTCGGTGATATTCTTAACAATACCGCTGCGCGTCTGGCCGACGGCGATCTCCTCAAGAAGTGTCGCGCGCAGTTTCTCGCGCTCTTCCTCGAGTACCACCCGGCGGGAGACAACGATATTGCGGCGATTCTTATTCAGCTTGATGATCTTGACCTCGATCGGGTCATTGATCAGCGCGTCAAAGTCGGGTACCTGACGAAGCGAGACCTGCGATCCCGGGAGGAACGCATCGACACCCATGATGTCGACGACCAGACCGCCCTTGATGCGGCGGGCAATCTTACCCTCGATCGTCGAACCCGAGTCGTGGACCTCACGAATCTGATCCCAGACGCGCATGAAGTCGGCTTTCGACTTGGAGAGCATGAGCTGACCATTCTGGTCCTCAATCTGCTCCAGGAAAACCTCAACCTCATCACCCACCGCCATGTTCAGCGGGGTCGGGAATTCGTTGATTGGAACGATCCCCTCGGATTTGAAGCCGACATCGATTATGACGTCGTCATTCGTCACACCAAGGACTTTCCCCTTAACGATCTCCCCTTCCTTGATGTCCTGAATCGTAGCGTCATACATCGACACCATCTCTTCATAGACATCTTTGTCGTACACCACCCCGGAGACATCGGTAATCTTGACCGCCTCAACCTCCTGCGGTTCGACGATCGTCGGGGTCTCGGTACTGCGAACTCGGGCTCGTTCCGCCAACCGCTTTCGGCGATCGGTTAAAACCTTTTCCGCAGCGTCGTCTTCAGCTACCGCGGTCGTAGCGACTTCGGTATCCTTGACGTCCTTCTTGGTGATTTTCGTTTTGACCTGTTTGGTCTTCTTCCCCGAAGTCGCTTTGCGCTTCGAGACAGCTTTGCTCTCGGCCATGTGCCGGAATTCTCCTTTCGGGTCGGGAGCGATGCCCGACCTCTGCCGGCAGTGGAATTTACGGCGATGCCGCAGCCACCAGCAGACGGCCAATATATCGACCGGTCAGAGCCTGTCAACCGCCGTTACGGCAGTCTGATGCCGTTACGGTGGGGCCGTTAGGGATTCCTATCGGGTGATGAGGGGGATTCTGAACTGGCGAGTACGTCATCCTTCAACCGCGAGATGCGCTGCATGACCTCCTGACCAAGGGCAATGTACCCCTCTTTGCCGGTCAGATACGGTCGTATCTCATCGGGCGTAAGTGGTTGGCTGTGAGCAAGCCGGAGACGTTCACGCCCCCAGAAGCAGCCGGGAAGGTCATTGGGACCATGGAGATACGTCGGAACAATCGGTACCGGACTATCAAGCTGTGCTTCCAGCATCCCCAACCCTGGCTTCGGATCGAGAAAGCGATCCCCCGGACCCCGCGTCCCCTCCGGAAAGAAGACCAACCCACGTCCACAGCCGAGGACGTCACGCGCGGTTCGGATCGCCTCCCGATCGACCGCACCACGTTTGACCGGAAAGGCATTCGTACGGGTAATGACCCAGCCGAGAAGCCGGTTGTCCCAGAGCTCCTTCTTCGCGAAGAAATGCAGGATCCGTCGATTCCACGCCCCCAACAGCGGCGGATCGTAGTAGCTGACGTGGTTGGAGGCGAGAATGAACGGTCCGGAGTCTGGAATATGTTCACGGCCGGTCCGCTTCATGCGGCAGGCATAGCCAACGAGCCGAAACGCGAGCCATCCGCTCCGATAGAGCAGCCCCATAGCCGATTAGGCGTGGACAGTCCGTTCGCGAGCGACGGCGACAATCTGTGCGACCTGTTCCTCGATCGTACACGATGTCGTATCAACGACGACTGCGTCATCCGCTTTCCGCAACGGTGAGACCGGTCGCTCGGTGTCAAGTTTGTCGCGACGAGCGAGATCGGCAACCTGTTCCTCGACCGTCGTTTCGACCCCGAGTTTCTTGTAGTCGAGCAGTCGACGGCGTGCCCGCTCCTCAATTTCTGCCTGAAGGTAGATTTTGACCGCAGCACTGGGGAAGACGACCGTCGTCGTATCACGTCCCTCGGCAACGATTCGCCCGGCCGCGCCAATCTCTTTCTGTTTGGCAACCATCGCCTCACGCACGGTGCGAAATGCGGAGATTCGCGAGACATTACGCGTGATCTCCTGTGCCCGGATTGCGTCGGTGACATCCTCACCGTTGACGACCACACGGTTGCGTTCCGTCGTCGGATCGAACACCAGGTGCATGTCGCGCGCCACTTCGGCAACGGGTACTTCGTCGGTGAGATCGACTCCGTAACGTAATGCCAACAGCGTAACGGCACGATACATGGCTCCAGTGTCGAGATATCGCCACTGGAGCTCGCGGGCAACGAGGCGGGCCGTGGTCGACTTACCCGAACCGGCGGGACCATCAATGGCAATAATGAGATCGGATTCTGGTGTGCTGTGGTCAGTCATGCCGCGGGGAATGTAGCGCCCCCGTCACGGCCGGTAAAGGGCTATGAAGCAGGCGATTAGTAGAATTCGATTTCGAGCGACGAGTGCCGGTCGTCAAGTTCGAGAACAACCCGCTGATCGGCCGTCTCGTAGGCATCGTTCACAAACACCCCGTCTTCAGATCGACTCATACCGATCTGCCCGAAGTAGGCTTCATCATCGAGGCCATCGACCAACAACCCCGCCCCCTCGGGAAAACGGAGGCGCCAAATCGAATTGTCACCAAACAGCGTGACCGTCACGACCGGCTGCTTGTCGCCGATAAGAAGGTAGACATCGCAGTCCGATGCATCGAGGCGCAACTCGCGCACGAAATTATCCCGAAACGAAAGATGGATGTCGGAATCCGTGAAACGTCCGTCGAGCTCAAGCGGAATCTCAGCGTTGAACTCCAGTCGCCAGTCGGCCGGCTCGTAGTCGGAGATGATACCGATGCTTCCCCCAAAGAAATCTCTCGATAGCTGAGCTGGTCGCGAGCGAACCGCTGCCGAGGCGCGGTCCTGATTGGTGACCACATCGACGGTTGGCCGAACGGGACCTCCCTCGACCCGGGCGTACATCAGGTCGTTCCCAGCGGTTCGCACCCGGAGATTGACCTCATCCATCTGAAGAGTCGCCTGAATGATATCTACCGCTTCATCGTACTGGAATCGGTAGTCAGCCTCACGGTCGTAACGCACGATCTCGCTGCCGCCGGTTGATTGATACACAAGATAAAGCCCGAACGCGACAAACGCGACCGTCGACAAATACGAGATGAACTGCAGCCGACTGCCGGTGAAGATCTTTTCGATACCCAGGGTGACCAGGAAGATCGGAATGAGGTAGATCAATGCCTCAGCATAGATCAGAGAATCGCGGTCCATATTGGCGATCAGAAAGATTACCCCGATGAAGATCAGGAGCATGCCCCAACGAAAACGACTTGGAGTCATGAGACGCCTCCTCCCGAGGACGGCGGATCGGCGGTGATATCGTTACTCGAGGCATTGCCACTCCCCCGCCGATACGTCACGAGAATCAAAACTCCGATAGCAATCAATAGCACCGGCCAGTAGTCAGACACGTAGTACCAGATGTCGAGCTGACGAAGCAGGAGGATCAGCCCAATACCGATCAGGAGAAATCCTGGCCAATAGCCGATTGACGATGATCGACGCGTCGGCTTCTCCACCTTAGGACTTACTGCTTCTCCGGTACCCGCAGCGGCAATCGGCTCCTCTTCCGGCGCCGACTCGGGGATGACGATCCACGCTATCACGTAGCCAATCAGCAAAATCCCACCGCTCACGAGGGTGAGAACCGCGAAGATGATTCGCACAAGCGTGGGATCGATATCGAAGTAGTGACCCAGGCCACCACAGACACCGGATATCATTCGCTCGGTCTGAGAGCGATATAGCCGCCGGGATGCCATCAATTACTCCGGAATAACTCCGTCAAGAGGCATAATAGCCCAGGCGATCAGATAGGCGATGACAGCAGTACCGACCGACAGAAAGAGTGCAACGATCGCAATCAAACGAATGACTGTCGGATCGGTATCGAAATACGACGCGAGTCCTCCACAGACACCACCCAGCATCTTATCGGTTGATGAGCGAGTCAGACGCTTTGCCATATACATTCCTCCTCTCGTCGACAGACGAAAGCTTCTGTCCGATAGACAGTTCCTTCTCCAGAAAAGTTGCCAAGGAAAAGACTCGCAGGTTTAACGCTACTCGTCAAGAAGATCGAGCAGATCGCGGGCCGCTGCGGCAACCGACGGATCGCTGTCGCGCGTCATGAGCATCGAAAACGCGAACAGCGAGTCAGCCATCGACCGGGAGACATCGGATTGAGCCAGCGCTCGGCACGCGTCGATCAGCTGCATTCGTTCCGCAACCGTCAACGGCTGAATCTCCGCAGCAGCAACCCGATCAGTGGTGGTTCGAGACGTTTGCCGCGACCGCGAAGCTCCCGCCGATTCGGCCCCCGCCCGAAAGCCTGTAACGGGAGCAGCCAGGTCGGTGCGACCGGCCAGACGCGGGGCTACGCCGGACTGCTGGGTACGCCAGGCGTAATAGCGATCCCCCAACTCCCGAAAGGCACTGCGAGCCCCCTCAACGGGATCGGTGGTTGCCACCGTTGCTGGATCGATACTATCCGCCCGCAACTGGACCGCTTGCGACTGGACCTCCTGAACCGCGTTGAGCCGTTCGGCCGAGGGGGCAAGGTCGACGTCCCCCTCTCCTTCGGGCTCGGTCTCCGCCGGAAGCGCCTGTGGTTCCCCCGCTTGATCGGCATCGTCGAGTCGGTCACGCTCTTGTGCATCATCGGTAGTGGTTGTCTGCTCAGGCTCCGGGGTCGCCTCAGGTAGCTGCATCCCCGGCGCATCACTGGGTGGCTGAATCGTGGCGGGGAGCTCATTACGCTCGACCATCGATTGCCAGATATCGGTCGCGTGAAAACCAATAAAGCCAATGATCGCCACCGATGCAGCCCAGGCGGCCCAGACCAGCGGACGGGGGCCTTTGCTCGATACGGCTGCTTCATCACGCTCGGACTCGGAACCCGATTCGGCCGGAAGGGAACCGGCAATTTTCGCGTCGATGCGCGCCGCCAGTTCCTCCCAATAGTCGTGGGCGTCCGCGGAGAGCTGAGAGTGCTGATCCACCAAGCCCTGGGCTCCCCGGAGACGTTCGGCGAGTACCCGGGCTTCCGGATTCTCATCCAGATACCGGGCGATCATCTCCATTTCCTCCGGCGGTAATCCGTTGTCCAGATACGCCGATATCTTGTCGCGGAAGTAGGCGTCGTCCATCGTCGTTACAACAGGTCCTCTAGCTGCTTGAGCAGTAGCTGTCGCGCTCGATAGAGTCGTGAGTCGACCGTCCCCGGTGGAATCTTCAGGTAACTTGCAATCGAGGCGTAGTCCATATTCTCATAGTGGCGCAGGACAAAGACCGTCCGAAAAGGCCCGGGCAGAGCCATCAACGCCTGGTAAAACCGTTTCTCTCCTTCAGCCGTCAGCAGCGTATCTAGCGGGCCGAGATCATCCGACATCGGATTGAACCCGGCCTCTTTGAGGGTATCAAGCGACTGCCCCTTTTCTTCCCGGGTGATATGGTTGAAAGCGAGATTTCTCGCGATTGTCGAGATCCACGGATAGAAGTCGTAGCCGAGGCGGAAGCGGTCGATTGCCTGCCAGCCCTTTACAAATGCTTCCTGCACAATATCCTCGGCGACATCGAAGGAGCCGGTGAGCGACATGATAAAGCGGAAAAGGCGCTTTTGATGCGCCCGCACGAGCTGGCCGTACGCTTTGGTGTCTCCCTGCTGGGATGACTCCAGTAACTTCTGCTCGCGGGCCCGATCGACGTCGGTAACCGTTGTTTTTGCCGTTTCGTCGCTCACGTGACTACGCCCCCCGCGCCGCCAGCGTTGTCGTCACGAACTGCTCCAGCCAGAGCTCCCGGACCAACCCTTTCCCCTCACTCGCGACAGTCGATCGCTGCCGCGAATCGAGTTCGCCCAGCGCTACCAGGAATTCAGCCAGCTGGTCGTCGGTCAATCGGCCAACATGCGGACGGATTTGACGCAGCTTCCACGCCGGCACCCGCGATGGCTGCTGATGTGTCTGGAGGAGATACAGGGCTTGGAAGTGCTCGATAACCCAGCGCAGGATAAAGGCACCAGTGAGTCCATGGGCAAACAGATAATGGAGATGCCGCATCGCACTGCTCGGCTGCCCCTCAAGCATTGCGGTCGCGAGGTCAAACATGCCGAACGTTTGATATCCGGAGATCGTACTCGCCACCAGCTCGCGATCGACCGTCGTCATCCCGCAGTTGGCAGCAACTGCCACGAGCTTAAGGGTCTCGTTGTCGATCGCGCCCATGTTACCGTCGAGCCGTTCGGCCATGAGCGCCAACGCATCCGGTGCAATCGTCATCCCTTCCTGTTCTAGGTTACGGGTTATTCTCCCGCGCGACTCCTGGAGGGTCAGGGGGTCGAAGCGAATCACAGTTGCAAGATCGACCATACCGCGGATAAATGCGCTATTGAGCTTCGGCATGCGGTCGGATGGGCTGGAAAAAATCAGCAGGCGATTGGGATCGGCCGGATGCACCATCCTGGCAACCTTACTCACCTCCTGATGACCGATTCGCTGGATGTCCCGGACAGCGATGACCAGCTTCTCGCCGAGGAACGGAAGCGCTGATAGTTCGGTCAGCAGATCGGCCAGCTTGAGGCGCCGGGCATCGAGCCGCTTCAGGCCAGCCGAACCGGTTTCTCCGAGAAAACGTCCAGCAATGTACTTCTCAGCCTCGACAATCCGATAGTCATCGGAACCGACGAGATAATAGGCGGCGGCGAACTCGTTCTTCGAGACCGCGCTCAGCAGTGCTTTGGGAGAGAGAGGATTGATGTACCCACCAGCCACGATGCGAGTATAGATCGTGGCCGGTCAGAGCGTCAAACTGAAAGGTTACCGAGCCGATTCGTCCAGGGCCGGGTTCTCCTGAGGCGGAATCCAGTCGAGGGCGAAACGATACTTGCCGCGATAGGCGGCTGCCTTGGCCATGAGGGGAGCGAATTCCGGCGGCACCGATTCGCGACCATTCACCTGATTAATCACCGCCAGATTATTCCCAAAGATCTGGAAGGTGTGGTTGGTGAAGTACTTCTGATTGCTGTCAATGAATTCCAGCAACGCGAGAAGCGACGCGAAGTCGGAATGATTCTGGTCAACTCCGGCAAACGGTGCCTTGAAGCGGATTCCGACGTCCGGAATTGAGAATCCGACGAGGGACGATTTCCCACTGGAGTTTCCCGGCGGGAGCGGGCGAGCATCAAAATAACAATCCATACCCCCAACCATCGCAAAGCAAGTGCCGGATTGGTGGACAAGCGATTCTGCCCGTTACCCGGTGGTTTATGCGGAGAGGCGCCCGAATGTCCATGCATCCGGTTGCGAGATCAGCGGTCTTCGATGAACGCCCGTTCGGCAAATCGATCAGTCATGCCGGCAATGTAATCGGCCACGACAACTTCGGTGTCTTCGGTCAGCAGCATCTCACGAAACCGTTCCGGCATTCGCTTCGGTTGCTCGACGTACCGAGCAAACAGCGTCTCAAGAATATCGCGAGCGCGAGCCGCCATATCGACGAGGTGATCGTGCCGGTAAACCCGAGCGTGGAGGAACGACTTGAGTTCAGAAACACGATCTGTCATTAACTCCGAGTACGAGACAATTCGCATCGGTGCCTGGCGGACCGAATCGAGGTCGGTGATATTGCCAGCTGATATCCGCTCCGCCGTTTCTGCCAGTACATCGGTAACTATCTTGTCAATCAACCACCGCACCAGAGCATAGCGTTTCTGATCCGGAGCAAGCGTCCGGACACGGAGAGAGCGATCGAATGGTCCCTCGCGTTCGGCCGATGCCAGCCAGATCGATAAGTCTCGTAGATCCTCGATGGCAATGATCTCAGCCCGAATACCATCATCGATATCATGAGCGTTGTAGGCGATCTCATCGGCAATGTCGACCAGCGCCGCCTCCAGCGTCGGCATGACCTCGGGATCGAACTCCGGAGGGATTGATTGATGTCCCGATTCGTGCTTCACGATTCCTTCCCGAACCTCGAACGTCAGATTGAGTCCCGGATGTTCAACGTAGCGCTGTTCGAGCAGATCGACCACCCGGAGCGATTGCAGGTTGTGATTGAAGCCACCCCGAGCCGCTAACAAATCGTTTAAGACATCCTCGCCGGCATGACCATAGGGAGTATGGCCAAGGTCGTGGACAAGGGCAATCGCCTCGGTCAGATCTTCGTTGAGTCCCAGCGTGCGCGCCATAGTTCGCGCAATCTGAGCGACCTCGATCGTATGTGTGAGCCGCGTCCGATTGTGATCACCTTCGTGCGGTAGAAAGACCTGCGTCTTGTACTCCATCCGTCGGAAGGCAGCACAATGGACGATGCGGTCACGATCACGTTGGTAGGCTGTCCGGCGATCGTGCTCCGGAATGGGGTAGACCCGGCCAACAGTGGCCGATGCCAGGGCGGCATACGGTGCCAGCTCGCGGGCTTCCCGGGCTTCGATATCCAGTCGATTCATGGCAGCCAGCCGTTTCGGGGCTGCGGTTGCCAACCGAGCATCAGCGTATGTGTCAAACCGAGTTCCGGGTGAATCGTCGCAGCATACGAGAATGTACCCTGTCCGAAGCGGAGGTCAATTCCTGCGGAGTACTCAAACGGTGCGGTGGTAAACCCGAGGAGGAGTTTGGCTCGTGGCGACAGATCAATCGCCTGCCCCAGCGACCAGCGGGGTGCATATCCGGATTCGGCAAAGCCGGCCACGGTCGCGGTGTAGTCACGGACGATTTCTCCCGAGATGACCCCCCGAATCGTTGCCTGATACGGTATCGCTGATTCATACAGGGTCGGTTCATTGAGATTATCAGTCACCAGTGCGGCCGCCCATCGTGACTGACGCCAACCGACACTGAAACCGAGGGCAACCGCGTTGAAGTCATCGTCACGATTACCAAACGTTACACGAATAGCTGACACCACCGGTTGAACCGCGACACGGCCGAGTCGAAGCGACGGTGCAAAGCGAAGCATCTGCTCGGCGTACAAATCGGAGTTTCCGAACTGGGCCAGCCCGCCGGCCAGAGTCCAGCGGCCATTGCTCCAGGCTCCGACGACGGTGATCTGATCGAGATCGGCAATATCGAATCGTCGCTGATAGCCAAGCTCGATGCCCCACCATCCGGAATCGACCACGATCGGATAACTGACCATCAGCGATACCGCGTTCATTCCTAGGTCGGGCGCACGACCCATGCCGATCGCGCGCGGAGTGTCAAAGTCAAACGCATCAACCGAACCCGCAGCGAAGAGAGTTACGCCGAAAACAAAGCTGACAACGCGCCGATTCATGGAGCAATGACCACCGTCGTCTTACTCGATTCGAGTCCAACCGCTTCGAAGAGGACGATGTACATACCGGTCGGAAGCTGGCGACCGGCATCGGTGCGACCATTCCAGCGATACTCACCCCGAAAGTCCGGTTGATTGTCGATCAGCGTACGGACCAGTCGACCATGTCGATCATAGATCTTGAGCGTGTAGCCATCGGCGGGAGCCGGATCAAGACGGATCACCAGTTCGTCATCGCGACCATCATCATTAGGCGTAAAGATTCGTGATTCGATTTCAACTGACGATCCCTCGGCCGTGGCGGTGAAGCGCACACGATTCGAATCACCCGGTGTACCACCGTCAACCTCCGACCGTCCCCACTCGTTCTCACGACCGAGAACTTCCCCGCGCGACCATGATTGATTGTTGTCCCAAACGGTGAAGTAGCTGAACCGGTCAGCTTCAATATCGATGGGTGAAAGCAATCGAACGATGTCCGCCGGCTGGTTGAGCGTCGGCCACCCAGCTAACTCAGCGGTAACTCGCCCCAACGATATCGGATAGAAGTTGTCAAACGCGAATTCGTTCTGAACGAGAACAACGTACCCCCCACCATCGATCGACAGCGACGGTAGCGGTACCGATGACAGCGCATCGCCCAACCACCAGCCGGTTAAATCGATCGACGTATCCTGTCGATTTCGAATTTCAATCCATTCCGACAATAGCCCACCGGTTGGATTAGCGAGAACTTCGTTGAGCACCAGCGGCGGAAATTCCGCACCCGGTGCGATCGCTGCACGCCGATTGTTACGGGTGCGAACATCATCGGATAGTCTCGCGATAACGGGGCGATAGACACCATCGAGCGTCAGTCGCAGATTAAGCACAGCTGAAAAACCGCTGTCAATAGGTGGCAATGCCTCACTGACAAGCAAGAGTCCGAGAGAATCCGTAGCTGCAGTGTCGATATCATACACGTCAACGTTGGCACCACTGACCTGACTAACGCCGCGATTGGTAATGGTCAGTTGGATCACGGTTTCCCCGGAATCCGCCAGTGGCCGTATCTGAGCGAGAGCAAGATCATCACCAATCGGAGTTACCGAGTTGAGAAACCCCGGAGTCGCTCCGGTTGGATCGACCGACAGATCAATTCCGGAAGAACTACGTTCGTACGATTGCCCTTCCGCTGGCGCAGCAGCCCAGTCGATACGCGAGATGATCTGACCGATTCCAAGCCGCAAGACCGCCGAATCATTCACAATCCCGAGATCGATGGGAAGCTGCAGGAACGTCAGCGCGGTCTGCTCCAGGGTGTCGAGGAATGCCTGACGCCAACCGAGCGTTGTCGGGGTAATGATCAGGAACGATTCGGGATCCAGTGTGCCAGAGAGCGCAAACGTCTGATTGTCAACAGTTAGGGTGTAAAACGAGAGATTAGATACACCCGGACCGGTGTTGTAGAGCTCAATCCAAACCGGTTCCACCGGCGTCGTCCGCGGATTCGGATAAACTTCGTTGACAAGCAGGTCCGCACGGCCGGGCGCAAGCATCCCAACGATCAGAAGAATTGTAGAGAACCAGCGTCTCACCAGATCAACTCTACGTCTACGGAGATCAGCGTTCGTGATCGGTCGTGATCATCGGCCACCAAGCCGGAGTAGGTCAGCCCCAATCGGGTGCCGTCGTCAACTGCGATGTTGGTCTCGATGTATCCGTACCATCGGGGTTCCGTGGTTGACGAGATCGGTCCGAATCTCGACCAGAGGTGAATCGACCAATCAGTCGCGGGCACTATCCGAGCTCGGCTCCATTGATGCCATTCACCGTTACCATCTGTTTGGCGCCATTCCAGTCGATTGGTCACACGAAGTACCGCCGACTGCTGCGAAATCTCAAATCGGCCACCCCAACGATCCGGACTTGCCAAACCTTGCGAATGGCGGGACAACCAACCGATCGTGTACGTCGTCTGCCCGGCCGCGTACCGCAACGAGCTGCCGACATCGAAATGGGCAGTGTCGTCATTGAGGCGAGAACCTACAAAGTCTCCGTTGAACATCAGGGAGCCAGCAAGACTGATCGATGAGCGCACTACTACCCCAACCTGTCCGGCCAAACGATCACTTAGTTGGAACCGACTGTTCGGAACCGTTACCGTGCGCCTGATACGTGACGGCACTGCCGAACCTGAGATATCCAGCCATGCGTCATCAACCCACCAGGCATCGATCCCGACCGTCCATGGCGTTCTACGGACAACGCCCTCGAAGCGCAATGACGGAGCCAGTCGCGCAGTTTCGTCCTGGCCAGTGATTTGGACCGCACCCTCCACCGCTGATACTGTACTCCCTGCGACCGTACGGCCAAAAGCCGAAAGAGTCAGACGCTGCGTTGCAGAGGTTGTGCGGTATCGCAACTGGTGCCAGGTTGAGGTTATCGACCAACGACCACGATCGGCATCGCCGAGCGAAACGACGGCCCCACTCAACCGCAAGCTGTCGTTGCGACGGTGTGTCCAGAGAAGGTCGAGAGATCGGCCGCCCACCCGAAATGTCACCTGTGCACCGTCGTGACCACCGTAGTCCGGACTGCTCAGGGTTGTTTCATCGAACTCACCGGCAGCGGGAAAGATTGCACCCCGATAGCCAACGGCGCTGCCCAGTCCGATTCGCACGGGTGCGGTTCCCAGTCGAATCGTTTGCACCGTGGCAAGAGAATCAGTAGTACGCCAGGTCAGTGACCGTTGAATGAGCCGCTCGCGGCCCGTAAGCTCCCGGACGGCTCCGATACGGATCTGCATCCCGTTGTCAAGATTGCTGTTCAAGGTCATTCTCCACCGGTGTCGCTGTCGGTCGTTCAGGTCGCCTGCGTACGAAAGATGTGCGTAGGAACGTACGCGACTGAACGTTTCATTGATCGTAAACCAGTTTGGGTTAACGGTTCGCCACAACTGGGCAGTTGCCTCAAACCATGTCACCCCGGGAATGAGATTAGCTTGCCACCATGCTCCGGCTGGAATGCCCAGACGAAGGAGTTCAATCAGTTGCTCGGCCTCAGGCGTTGACAGATCACCTCGTTGTTGGGCATCGATAACTTCATCTTCGGTAGGATATGCTGCATCGTCGATCGCTTGAGCTGTCAGGTTGATGACAGCTCCATTCAGTACTAGCAGCCCGCACAGAACGAGCCGGGACATGACGCTCTCCCCTAGCGAATGCCATACTTATTCAGCTTACGATACAGTGTTCGCTCACCAATCCCCAGCTTTTCCGCCGCCTTCTTTCGATTCCCATTGGTGTCGGCCAACGCACGTTCAATCAGGCGCTGCTCCATTGCCTCCATCGTTGAAACCGAAGCTGGTTCGACACCCGCAGCATCGGAATACGCCGCAGCGGATTGATCAATCCCCGAAAGGATCAATTCTCGCAACAGCTTGATTTCGCTTCCCAGAGCAAGGATCGCCTGGTAAATCAACTCCTGTCCCGCCTCATCGGGTGTCCGGCCGGTCGGCACGGGAAGATTACGCACCTCCTGCCTCTGCTCACCTAACCAGGCTTCCACATCGTCGACCTCAACGCGTCCCTGCGATTTGAGAGCAGCCATGCGTGTGGCGAAATTGCGCAGTTGGCGGATGTTTCCCGGCCAGTCGTATCGTGTCAGCAGATCGAGCGCTCCGTCGGAGTACGTTAACTCGGGGTGCTCTCGCCAGAAGTAATGGATCAACGGCTGAACGTCACCGCGACGCTCCGCCAACGGAGGGAGGTTGATAGTCACAACGGAAAGGCGGAAATAGAGATCTTCGCGAAACAGCCGTTCGGTAATCGCTTCGGTCAGATCGCGATTCGTTGCCGCAACCACTCGCACATCAGTGCGTTCGGCAACCGACGAACCAACGGGGTAGTACGTACCATCTTCCAGAACCCGAAGCAGCTTCACTTGCAGATCGGCTTTCATATCGCCAATCTCGTCGAGGAACATCGTGCCCCCATTGGCCTTGCTGAATAATCCCTCACGACGGGCGACGGAACCGGTAAAGGCTCCCTTTTCATGACCAAACAATTCCGATTCCAGAACACTCTCGGCGATCGCGCCCACGTTGACCGCAACCAACGGCAACTCATGTCGCTGCGAGTGATTGTGAATCGCCTCGGCCACCAACTCTTTCCCCGATCCCGAAGGACCGACAATCAATACCGAGATATCGGTCGGTGCAACGCGGTCGATCGTCTCAGCGATTGCTTTGAGCGCACTCGCTCGTCCAATAATGCCAAACTCGCGGAGCAGATCTTTGGCTCGCAGCAATCGTTCCAGGCTGCCCCTCAACGCCTCGCCTCTCAAATCGATTGGCAGGTGGCCGTCAAGGCGCTCGTAGCCCGATGTCCCAAACGGCTCATCCGAACGCTTCCAGATATCCATCAGAGCGTGACTGCGACGCAGCTTAGTCATGACAGTTGGAGTCACTTCTGATCGGCGGCGGTCTACAACGATGAGGTCTGGTCGCTCATCGCGGGCGACCTCGTACAACTCGGCAAGGTCCGAAACGACATGACCGTGATCATGCCAGTTGATATCGCTGTCGACATCGGCGAGAATGGCAATGCGGCGTGTCATTTCTTTCTCCGCCGGGTGCTTCGGCCACCGTTCCGTTTCGGTCCTCGCCGCGCCGCTGGGACCGCTGGTTGCGACGGTGTCGATTCAGCCCGAGCCAGATCATCCAAGGCGAAGTCGATTTCATGATGGTCAATATCGACTCTCATGACCTGGACGCGGACCGTATCGCCCAGACGGAAGACGCGACGGCGTCGCGTGCCCACCAGTCGATAGTTCTCTTCCTCATGCACGTAGTAATCATCATCAATCGCCGATATCCGGACCATCCCCTCGACGCCCCAGGGATCGAGTCGCACAAAAAAACCGTACGGCTGAACACCGGAGATCACGCCGTCGAACACCTCTCCCACCTTGTCACGCATATACTGCACCTGCTTGATCTTGATCGCTTGCCGCTCAGCCGTTTCAGCAACACGCTCGGTCTCGGAGCACCAACGACCAACCTGGTCGAGCATCGCAGAGGTTTCCTCGGTATAGTTTTTAGGATAGCGATTTGCTCGCATCTGACGGAGAAGTCGGTGAACGATCAGATCCGGGTAGCGGCGAATCGGCGAGGTGAAGTGCGTATAGTGAGGAAAGGCAAGTCCAAAGTGCCCAATGTTGTCACGTTGATACACCGCTTTCTGCATCGAGCGTAACATGAGTTCATTGATGAAATCTGACTCTGGCTGGTCCTTAATCGACTGTAGGAAATCGCCAAACTGCCGGGGATGAATCGACTTGGAAACCGGAAAGTGATGGCCTAGGCGTTTGACCATGTAGGCGAATGCCTCCAGCTTTTCATGATCCGGCTTGTCGTGGACCCGGTAAAGCATGAGGCGTCGATGCTTTTTCGCCTCCAACGCCACCGCTCGATTAGCCGCGAGCATGCACTCCTCAATGAGTCGATGAGCCTCCAATCGTGGCTTGCGACGGAGATCGATGACCGTGCCATCATCATCCAGAATGATCTGTGACTCGGGAAGATCAAAGTCGAGAGAACCGTCATTAAACCGTTGCTGCGTCAATAACCTTGCGAGTTCCTGTGCAGCCCTCAGGTTTTCAGCGACCTCGGCGGACACAGTATCCGGACGCTGCCCCGATTCGAGAAAGGCCTGAGCCTCTTCGTACGATAACTTGGCAGCCGACCGTATGATCGTGTCGCCTGTCTCCCAGGATCGAGCAATACCGCGAGCATCGAAGTCAATCCAGACCGTATGGGCCAGGCGATCTCGATCCGGACGGAGCGAGCAGACATCGTTGGACAGCGCCTCCGGCAACATCGGAATCACCGTCCCGGGCAGATAAACTGAGTTACCGCGACGGTATGCCTCCTTGTCGAGCGCACTCCCCGGCTTGACAAACGTCGCCACGTCGGCAATGTGAACCGCGAGTCGAAATCCGCCGTTCTCCGAGCGAGTCACCGAGATTGCGTCATCGTGATCTTTCGCATCGGCCGGATCAATCGTGTAGACGATATCGCTGCGGCAATCGATACGCCCTCGTCGGCCCATCCGATTCGCTTTGGCAGCCAACAACTCCGCTTCGTTAAGCACGACATCCGGAAATGATTCAGGAAGATCGAACGACTTGATCACCGAGAGCATATCCACACCGGGGTCATGTGGGCGACCGAGTCGCTCGCAGATCGTTCCAATCGGCTGGAGGTGCGGATCATCCCATTCGGCCAACTGGGCAACGACCTTATCACCATCGCGGGCACCATGGAGTTCGGCATCGGGGATGTAGATATCGCGATGGATCCGAGGATTGTCCGGCTCCACGTACACATAGTGACGGCGCCGGCGAAGCACCCCGACGATGTTCCGTTCGGATCGCTCGACAACACGAATAACTTCACCCGTTGGTTGCTCGCCGGACCGGGTCAGTCGAACCATCACCGTATCTTTGTCGAGGGCGGTACCGGTCGCGAAGGGGGGGATTCGGACGTCTGGATCGGGAGGCTCGCGAAGCAGGAAGCCGAGGCCGGATTTCGTCATCTGAAACTCGCCGACGAGAACATTGAGTTCGGCCGCAAGGCCGATGCGTCCGCGCTTGAGCCGGACGAGATCGCCACGGTCGATGAGTTCCTTGACGAGCTTCCGGAAGCGGCTATACTCCCCCTCGGCGATGCCGAGCGCTCGCGATAACTCCTTGAGCTTCATCGGGTGATCGGTATTCTTGCGAATAGCAGCAAGCAGGGTCGAATGATCCATCGGCGAATAAACAATAGGCGGACCGCCAATTCCGCGTCAAGGATTCAAGGAGCTGACGCGAACTTTGGCACCGCTCAACGGTAAGCAGACTGCTATGACACGACGACATACGTTTCCCATCGCGATCATCCTCGCCACCGCACTGGCGCTGCCAGCGAACGCCCAGGAACCCGAGCAGGCTCCGGATACGCTGGCCAACGAGTCCCGTTCTCGGGTGGTGCGACTGGAGGAGTGGCTATTCACTGGCACCATGCTTAGCCCCGGCTCAGATTCTGCGGAAACCGCGGTTCTTGCCTTCTGGCAGGGCCGGATGCGCTCCCCGTGGGCCGAACAGAACGACTTCCGAGCTCCGACCTACACGGCGCTCATTTCCGATACGCTCCGGCAACTCATTGCCACAACCGGACAGACCCGTGGACCGGCGACACTCAACTGGGAGGGGGAGTTCATCGGTGATTCGCTCATTGCTACCGCGACCTGGCTCCAGCGGAATTATCCCCCCCGGCGCTTCTCGTTCCACCTCGTCCGGGATACGAGTCGAGTTCCGAGCGATGTCATGGATTCGCTTCTGATTCGCAGTTGGCGAGGTATGGAAGAAGTGCTGTATCAGACCGGTCAGACGCTTCGGGAAAACCGCTAGCCGACGTCCATCGACCACATAAGCAACGCCCGAGATGGTAACCATCTCGGGCGTTTGTCATCTCCTCCCGGGCGCTTGGTCAGATATCGCGCTGCGAACCGTGACCGCGCATCCCACCCCGAGGGCTCATCCGCTCACCACGTTCACCGCGGCGTTCCTGCATTCGTTCCTCTTTCAAGTCGCGAATCGTTTCACGCTGCTCATCGGTGAGAACCTCGCGTACCGAGATTCGGTGGTCGTAACCCATTTTGGCGAGATTGCCGTGTAGTTCGGTGACACGGTCGATGGCCGACATCACGTCGTCGCGAACGGACTCATCGTCACGCATCAGACTACGCAGCTGCACCTTGGCCTTCGCCAGTTCCGCGCGACGATCGATCGCCTCAACCCGATGGTCGACCTGCAGCGACCGCAGCTGCTCGACCTGCTGCTCGGACAGGCCGATAGACTCGGCGTTGCGGATCAGTCGTTCGATACCCGCGCCTGATTTCGCTCCGCGCTTCTGGTGCATGCCGCGGTCGTGCCCGCGTTGCTTTCCGAACCCACCGTGGTCGGCTATACCCACCACGGGAAGAGCAATGAGCGCGACCAGCGCGGTTCCAATGATCATGTGTGACCGTTTCATGATGCGGCCTCCTTTCGTCTGCCCAACCAGCGTTCATCTTCGCACGCATTCACCACCGAGACCATACAATTCCAATGCCGAGCTCTCTTTTGTTCCATAAGTCGTTCTGGCACAGGGAGAATCACGGCGGAGCGGTCGCTAGCTTTGGCGCCAGGAGTACCGATCGGTACACGCAGTGACAGCAATTCGAGCGATATGGTTGAAAATTGAGGACTAATCAGTCTTTGCGAGAGCGTTCGAGGACCTTGGTGTACCGATTGAAATTATCAAGCACCTTGCCGGTCCCCCGCACCACGCAGGTGAGTGGATCCTCGGCAACGTTGACCGGTAGGTTTGTCTCCTGCCGAAGCAAGCGATCGAGACCGCGCAGCAGCGCACCACCACCGGTGAGGATGATACCGCGTTCGAGAATATCGGAGGCTAACTCGGGTGGCGTTTGTTCCAGCGCCTGGCGAACAGCCTCAACGACCACCTCAAGCGTTTCCGACAACGCCTCACGGACCTGCGCCGACGAGATCCGCAGATTCTTCGGCACCCCGGCCACGAGGTCACGTCCCTTGATTTCCATTGACAGCTCTTTGTCGAGCGGGAACGCCGAGCCAATGCGGATCTTGATCTCCTCGGCGGTCAGTTCACCAATCAGGAGGTTGTAGTTCTTCTTGAAGTAGTTAATGATCGCGTCGTTGAACTCATCACCAGCAACACGGATCGACGTGTCATTGACAATGCCGTTGAGTGCGATAACAGCAATCTCTGACGTCCCGCCACCGATGTCGATGATCATAATGCCGGTCGGCTCGTCGACCGCGAGGCCAACGCCAATGGCCGCAGCCATCGGCTCCTGCAAGAGATACACCTCGCGGGCCCCTGCTGACTCGGCCGAGTCACGGACCGCACGTTTTTCGACCTCGGTGATGCCCGATGGTACGGAGATGACCACGCGCGGCTTCATCAGGTACTTGTGCTTTACCACGCGACGGATGAAATCGGCAATCAACTTCTCGGACATCTCGAAGTCCGCAATGACGCCATCTTTAAGCGGGCGAATTGCCTCGATCCCACCCGGAGTTCGTCCGGTCATCTCTTTGGCTGCGGCGCCAACGGCGAGCAATTTACCGCTTGCCTTCTCGACGGCGACTACCGACGGCTCGTTGAGAACGATTCCCTGATTACGGACATAGACGACCGTATTGGCCGTTCCGAGATCGATACCAATGTCGTTCGACAGGAGGTCGAAAATCCCCACGCGTGAACCCTTACGGATAGGTGCTTCTGCGACGGCCGGTGTCATACTCGTAAGTATCGATCCGACCGGCAGATAGTTTAGGTCTCGGCTGATCGGCGAACAATGAAAAAAGGCTAGGCTCGCCCGATCGCGACAATCAGCAGTCCGATCAGACAGACAACGATGACACCAATAAGGATGCGCTGGGGCCAGGGGGAGCGATCGGATTCCTCTCCACCGTGCGAATCGATCATCATCGTTGCAACGATTCGCTCCAGCTCGGAGACCATCGCTGGCGTTGAGCGAAAACGCATCGCCGGCTCCTTTGCCAACAACGATTCGACGCAGGCTCCCAGACCAGCTGGTGAGTTCACAGTCACGACTTCGATCGGCAATGGCGGGTGTGAGACAATGTCATCGTCAAGCTGACCCATCGTGCCGCTCGGCCATGGTGATTGGCGGGTAATCAACCGATGTATGAGCATGCCCAGAATATAGCGGTCGGCCGCCTCCGACCAGGGTTCGCCGAGAAGCGTTTCCGGCGGCCGCTGCTCGTCGGCAATCGTCCCGGAAGCGGTCCGGGCTGCAACCAGAGAGACTTCTAACGAGTTGTTCTCACCGATCAGTACCGCATCGTTGAGCGATCCGCCGATTACGACTCCCTGTTGATGACAATCCGCCAGCACCCGCGCAACGCGCAGCCCCAGGGAAACGATCTGTTCGACCGTTAATGCGTTATCGTCGAAGAGCTGCCCAACCGTCGAGCCCGACATACGATCTTCTGTAACCGGATAGTTGCCTTCGGTATCCGGCGTCTGACCGACGTCAATGATCCGCGAGAGATGAGGGACCGGGCGATCCATCAGTCGCCGGAAGGATGCCGGTGGGGAATCCCGGCCGACAGCCGGAACAGAATGAGTCGTTCGAGTCATAGCAGAGCATAGAGCGTCGAACAGAACGACGCAACCGGCCTATGAAAAAGCCCGGACAGGACGTCCGGGCTTGAATGTCGAATGGAGCGGTCAGAGGCTAGGCGAAGGCACGTTTTCCATTGCGCTGCTTGGCTCCCCAACCGGCTTCCTGCTTCTGCAGAAACTCCTCGGCGGTCGTCTGGACATCTTTGTCACTATCGAGGGCCATGCGTTGGAGGGTCTGAATCGAGCAGCTCGGATGCATGCAGGCCAAACGACGAAGCTCCGGCATCTCGTGCTGAGCGATCCGGTCGATCGTCACCGCCGATGCCTCGCGATTGAAAAGGACGGCAACGGCCGGCGCCCAATCAGTCAGCCGAGCGCACCAATCGAGGAGGATCGGATCCTTCAGATCGGTGATATCATCGGTGTCAAAACGCCCATCTTCGTAGGCGAGAGCGAAGTCTTCGAACGACTTGAACAGACGCGGAGATTTGCGCGCCATCGTGAGCCTCCTTCCACGAGGTACGGTTCCCTTGTTTTCCGAGGTATCGGCGAGAAGGAGACAAATCTTGAGTGAAACTATGGGGCAACGCCCATAGCGCAGGAACTCACCACTGCATTCGATATACCTGTTGTCCCTGCATACCACCCGGGGGGCGGCGCCCGCGGATCCGGAGCAGTACGCGCAGCAAGAGATAGCCAAACACGAACCCGCCCACGTGGGCGAGCCAGGCGACCCCACCGCCGGTTGACGGTCCCACGATTCCGAGGAACGACTGGAACGCCTGAATGCCGAACCAGATCGCCAGCATGATTTTGGCGGGAATGTTCACAAACGTGATGATGAAGAACCAGATCAGGACAGTGATGTTGGCACGCGGATGCAGCACCATATAGGCACCCATCACACCTGCGATTGCCCCCGACGCCCCCACCAACGGGATCTGAGAACTCGGATTGAACAACGTGTACAGTCCCGTCGCGGCAAAACCGGAGATCAGATAGAAGATGATAAACCGAACGGGGCCGAAATAGTCTTCGATGTTATTCCCGTAGATCCACAGAAAGAGCATGTTACCGATCAGATGCATCCAACCGCCATGGAGGAAGATCGAGCTCACCGGTGTCGCGTAGTACCAGAGCGGAGCAAACGTGTTGTCGCCGAGAAACGTGAAATAGAAATCCGGCGTGAATCCGTACATACCGAGGAACTGCGCGAACGCCCGCTGGCCGGGTAACCAGGTCAGAAGAAAGATCAGGACGTTGATTGCGATCAGCGCAATCGTGACATGCGGCGTGCGAATCGTTGGCTGATCATCCTTGATTGGTAGAAACATCGGTCGGTTTTACTTCCCGGTTGGCACCACAAACGTGATGCTATCACGCGCGAGATTGCCGGCTCGGTCGCGGACTTCAACGGTGAGAACGTTACGACCTTCCGGTAAGTCATCCCAGGCCCGCACTGATACGACTTTGGCGTCGATATCGTAATCCGGGATCATCCAGACTCCGTTGATGCGCACTGTGAGGTCCTCTTCCCCACCCAGACCGGAAAGTTCGTCATCGACAAACACATCGATTGTCGGCCGACGTGAACTAACCGTACGC
Source organism: Candidatus Zixiibacteriota bacterium (assembly GCA_028289585.1). GTDB lineage: Bacteria > Zixibacteria > MSB-5A5 > GN15 > FEB-12 > JANQPI01. The sequence continues at coordinate 398,822 of JANQPI010000026.1, read as the reverse complement.
CCGTCAACAACGTTTCGCCACCGGATAATCGGCGGGTCAAGATCGATCGCCGTCGCAAACTGCCCCCCGCCCCGCGAACGGGCACTGACAATACCACTGTCATATTCCGACGTGTTTATCCAAACCAGTTCCTCGTCTTTCGGATCCCACCACGTAAGACCGGATAGGGGGGTAAACTCGTTCGTGTCGGCGTACGTGTAGTCGATCGCAAAGGTTGCCATCGTCTCAAACGCGTTCGGGATGAGAATGTACCGATCGGAGTCGACTCCGAGCACCGCCCGCGAAGCATCACGCTCCTGTCGCAACTCTACCCAGCGCGGCGACGCCATGATCCCGGCCGGAAAGGCGGCCCGGAAGCGGCCATCGGGCGCGACCAGCTCGACCGCCCGATCGCCGCCGATAACGGCCAGTTGCAGCGAGTCTCGAGCGGCTACCGGCATATCCAGAGTGTCTGGAGACATGGTCACTTCAATGCGATCGATAAGCGGTAGGGATGGATCGGCCGGAAAGAAGAAACGGTAGCGGGTGTGATCAATGAACGCCAACGCATCGCGCTCTGCCACGACGTTCCCCTTCGACAGTAAACGGCAGCGAGCCCTTAGGTATTGCACGGCATTGGTCGCCGCTTCGACAACAAGTCCATCACGATCGACCCGGTAATCAATCAGAATCTCCTTCTGACCGAAGTCGAGCGGGACAGTAAAGGGTGCGTCGACGATCGTCGGCCCATGCGACGACTTCCCCGCCAAACGATACGTCCGTCGGGCGATACCTCCCCCTCGAGCAGCGATCACGATCGCCTCGCTCGAGAAATGCTCAATCTCTGCCCAATCATCCGGTTGCCAGAGCGTGCCGGTTACCCGCTCCAGGCGAAGTTGTTCGATACCGAGTTCGGCCAGGTACCAGGTCGGATCGAGGAAAAATCGTGTGGTCGTTTCACCGCGAACGATCGAGTCGACAGCGAAGAGCGGAGCCGGCGGCCCCCAAACGAATGGAATTTCCAACGCCGAGCGATTGCCATTGGGATCGGTTGCAACCACCCGAGCCGTGTGGTGACCAAACGCCAGTTGGTTGTCGGCTCCGATCACCCCTTCCGCCGACGTCGTGGCCCGACTTCCCAGTGCGACATTCCCCGACGCCCGCCAGAGCCGGCGGAAACGACGGTCGCCATCGACAGCCCGAGGGTAGTCGTATTCCCAGAGTGCCGATCGGGCCAGGTCGTAGGGCAACGTATCGAAGCGCGAACGGTAGAAGAGATCGCCGTCAAGGAGCAGATCGAGCTGATAGACAGTCTGCCGCATCCCCTTTGGACGCATTCGATCGAATGTCTCCACGATCAGTCCGAACGGCCGATCGACGTACAGGGTCGTATCGAGCCGATACAGCGTATCATCCACACGACGTACCGGGACCTCCAACTGTCGCTCGCCATTGGGCCAGAGATGATCGTCGGCCGTCGCCCGGAGAATCAGGCGCGGGAGACTAGGTGGAATCGTGTCGACGACGCGGATTCCATGACGACGAGGATTGATCGGGTGATTGTCGGGTGTTCGTCGTTCGAAGTGAAGATGCGGGCCGCCGGCACCGGACTCCCCGGAGAAGCCGATGACCTCACCCCGTTCGACACGAAGCGAATCGGGTGGAAACGAGATATCGACACTGTACCGCTTCCGATCCAGCTGGATTCGCGTCACCTCGTCGTTCAGTGCCGGAGTGAAGTTCACGAGGTGGGCAAAGACGTAGATATGGTCGTCATCACCCTTAACGTAAATGACCTTTCCGTAGCCAGTCCAGGACGTGCGCAGACGCCAGATCCAGCCATCGACCGGCGCCAGAATGCGCCGTCCGGCCCGACCACCGGTCCGGTAGTCAAGCCCGGCGTGAAAACGACCATCACGCCACTCTCCGAAATCATGAGAGATGTCGATCCGGAACTGAATCGGGTCACCCAACAACTCGGGGGTATCCGAGGCGAGGAGGCCGGCGCCCAGGAGGAAAATCAGACCAAAAAGAGGGAGCTTCATGAGTTGGTAAGAGTATACACCTGCGAGTATGGTGCGCACCATTTTTGACGGTCGATTATCTTGCCGGGGTTCCGAATTGTTCTATATTCGCGGGGCCCAGCCGGTCGGACAGAGTGCAGGACGAATCGGTGCAGGGCGCCCAAGACCAAGCACCTCCAGTCAACAGGAGCCTTGACATTATGTTAACCGCCCTCCGGCGTTACATGGTACCGCTCGTTCTTATCGCGGTCTTCCTCTTCGCACTTCTCATCGTCCTTGAGTGGGGCCTCGATTTCACCTCACGTCAGCGGTTTGGCGACGCCTTCGCCGGGCGCATCAACGGTGAGGAAATCTCCTGGACCCAGTACAACCAGGCCCTCAACCAGCTGACCGGTCAGGCCGCTCAGCAATTCGACGGAGATATCCCTGAGGGAACTCTCCGACAGCTTGAGGAACAGGCCTGGGAACAGCTCGTACAGGCCGTACTCTTCCGCCAGGAGGCGGAACGACGAGATATCGTTGTCACCGACAAGGACCTCTTGTTCTATCTTCGCTTCCAGCCGCCACAGTTTTTGCAGACACAGCAGGTCTTTCTCGATGAGAATGGTAACTTCGATTACCAGCGCTATCAAACAGCCCTGGCCGACCCGCAGTTTGCGGCTCTCTGGAATGAAATCGATCCGTTCCTGCGAGAGGAGATTCGATCCCAGAAGCTCCAGCAGTCGATCATCAACACCGCTCAGGTGACCGACCTTGAGGTGCGTCAGCGCTTCATCGATTCCCTTGAGCAGGTAACGATCGGCGTGATCAACGTACCGTACAGTCGATACATTCCGGCGCTGACAAATTTCTCCGACGAAGAGCGAGAGTCCTTCTACCGAGAAAATCCGGAGAACTACCGACTTGAGCGCCGGGCCAAGGCCCACATCGTTCTCCTTGACCAGTCACCGACAGAGTTTGACTGGGAAGTCGCGCAGAAGCGAACTCAAGACATCTATGACTCACTGCAGAGCGGCTCCGACTTCGCCGATCTTGCCGCGCTCTACTCGGAGGATGCAACCAATCGCGAACGTGGTGGTGCGCTGGGATGGTTTGACCGCGGCGCAATGGTCAGCGCGTTTGACTCAGCCGTGTTTGCCATGGATTCCGGACAGATATCTCCGCCTATTCGAACTGAGTTTGGCTGGCATATCATTCGCCATAACGGCTTCCAAGATGCCGATGGTACCGAGCAAGCCAATGCTGACCATATTCTCATCCGAGCACGGCTCTCCGCCGACACGTTTGATCGCCAGATTATGCAGTTGACCAGTTTCGCCGAACGAGCCCGGGAGATCGGATTCCTTGAGGCGGCTGCGGAGATGGAGCTCTTCTCCCAGACGACACCATTCTTCTACGAAGGCGGGTCAATCGGAGTCGTTGGCCAACATCCCGAAGCGCTGGAGTTCTCATTTTCCGAATCGGTTGGTTCGGTATCCCGGGTCATGGATTCCGATGCCGGTAACTTCGTCATGGGTATTGCTGAGCGGCGCGAAGCCGGTATCGCTCCGTTTGAGGAGGTCGCCGCCCGCGTCGAGCAGGATCTCCGCCGCACGCGCGTGACGGCTGTCTGTGCCGACACCGCGGCTGCTATCTATGCCGCTATTCAGGCGGGTGAATCGATGGAGGCGGCAGCTCGACCGTTTGGGCTGGAGTACGCCGAAGTCGCACCGTTCAGCCGGACGTCATTCGTTCCGGGTGGCATCGGTCGAGATCCGATCGCCATTGGCGCCGCGTTTGGCCTACAGAATCCGGGTGACATGACCGGAGTAATCAATCACTCTTCCGGTTCGGCGATCATGGTTTTGGTGAATCGAACGACGCCCGATTTGACCGCGTATAACGACGCCCGCGATCAGATCCGTCAACAGATCCTGGCCGATCGTCAGCAAGCGCTCTTCACCGACTGGTATCTCAGCCTGCGTGAAAAGTCGGACATCACTAACAACCTCCGTCAGCTGCGCGAGAGTCGCGCCGGGACGACCTAACCGAACCGACGACAAGTTAGCCTCATCACGCCCCCGCCGCCTCCGGTCGCGGGGGCGTTTTCGATCCCCGTAGCAGCTTAATCGCCGCGGCTGCTCCCCAGACCGTTTCCAGAACAACGAACGGGTACTGCTCCCCAACCCAGGCATAGATACCGGCCAACAAACAACCAAGGATGTTCATCCACAGGTAGATCGCCGAACTCTCGGTTAACCGTCGAGTCAGATTGAGCACGAATGCGAGCAGCAACAGCCCGACACCGGCAGATCCAAGAATGATAGGGAGCATAGCACCTCTCCAGCACGTCGATACGTTCGCGGCCAAGGGTGCATGGTCAGGTTAACGATGGGAAGCAGTTTCGGTGTCTAGCCCGCGGTCCTCGACTCGTTAATCTGCGGATCGAATTCCCGCAGATCCCCCGGTTCGGGAAGCACAGGATCCGGTGTCGGTGTGCGACCCAGACCCGAGCGGATCGCCTCCTTGCGTCGAAACTCCCGCAGTTCATCAATGTCGAGCGTGGCGGTAAGAATTCGTCGCTCCTGCTCGGCTGAAAAGTCTACCTGCCCGACAATCCCCCATGGCGCAGCAATCAGCGAGCGTCCCTGTAGAGGATTATTGAATATCGAACCGACTCCGCCGGCTTTGACCACATACGCGTGAGCCGAGCGGGCACCACCAACGAAGTACTGTTGGTCGCGTTGTCGTTTTTGCGAGATCGAATCAGCACCCCGAAACGGCGAGATGACAGGGGCAAAAACACAATCGACTGCTTCGTCGGCCAATTCGGTGAAACGATCGGCATAGAAAACATCTGCGCAGATAAGAACGGCAAAACGAACACCATCAAGCATGAGCACCAGCGGTGCAGTTCCCGGTCGAACGCCCGATGCCTCCTCCCGAGGCATGAGATGTCGCTTGCGATAGCTTCCGATCAATTCGCCTCGATAGAACACATGCGAAGTATTAAAAAGACCACTACCACCACCCACCGGGATCGATCCCGCGATCAGGCAGGTCGCCAGTTCGGATGACAGTTCTGCGAAGTATTCAAGGTGGTCGGGGGCTCGCAACGCCGCTCGTCCGTGATCAGCATCACTGTCTGCGACCATCGCGTATTCGGGGAGACAAACGAAATCAGGTCGTTGTTTGAAGATATGGATACGCTCATCGAGCGTGAGCGGTACACCGAGCCGCATTTGAACGGCGACGACCTTTATCAACATCCTCGTCGGTTCCCCCACTCCGTGGTCTGAGTCAACGTGCTATCTATACGCACACGGCCACAGATTTGTTCGATGATGATCGTCGCTTTTTGCGTTAGAGGTTGGTGTAGTTAGGTCCCTCGCCCCCCTGCGGCGTCACCCAACGGATGACCTGATAAGGATCGGCGATATCACAGGTTTTGCAGTGGACGCAGTTCGATGGTGTTAGCTGCAGTCGTGTCCCATGGGTTGCCGACGGATCGTCGACCATGTTGTAGACCGAAGCCGGACAGAAATGCTGACAGGGATTACCATACTCTTTCACACAGCGATCGTTACAGATGTCGTAATCGGCAATCACCAGGTGCGACGGCTGATGTTCTTCGTGCTGCGTTCCCGACTTATAGACGTCACTCACCTTGTCGTAGGTGAATTCATTGTCATATTTCGGCAGCTTATTCACCGAAAACGTTCCGTGTTCCTTTGCAAACGCATCGCGCTTCAGCATGTGCGTATGATCACGTTGCGTCTCTCGTCGATCGTACAGGCCTCGCCCACCGGTTACCTGCTGAAATCCAGCGTGAAACAGTCCAGCGAATAGTCCGCCGGCGAACGCAGTGTGAAAGTTCCGCGATGCAAACAACTCATCATGCGCCCAGCTCTCTCTGACCTTGCTCTCGTACGACGACAGCTGCTGCCCGGAGAAGTCATCCGCCTGACATGCCTGGAGAACCGCCTCGCCAGCTAGCTGACCCGACTTGATGGCGAGGTGGATGCCTTTCAATCGCGACGCATTGAGAAACCCGGCCGAGTCCCCGCAGATCATCAGTCCATCGTGAGTCAAGCGTGGCATCGAATAGAACCCACCAACGGGTATCGCCTTTGCGCCGTAGTGAAGCATCTCACCACCGTCGAGAATCGCCCGGATCAACTTATGCGTTTTGTAGCGTTGAAACTTACCGTGTGGATCATTGGTTGGATCCGGCGAGTCGAGCCCAACGGCATAGCCAACCGACACCATCGTCTCTGACATGCCGTAGACCCAGCCGCCGCCGTATTCGTGGTTTGGCTGCGGATAGCCAACGGTATGGATAACCTCACCTTTTTTAATTCGTCCGGTCGGTACTTCCCACACCTCTTTGACACCGGTCAGATACTGTTGAGGCAAGCGATCCGCCTGAAGCGCCGGTATCTTTTCAAACGCTTCGCGCGTCAGGTTGCCATGAACCCCTTCGCAGAGAATTGTCAGCTTGGCGCGAATGATTGATCCCGGCTCAAAGTTCGCTTTCGGCGACCCGTCTTTGTCCACCCCCAGGTCGACCGTTTGCACGCCGACCACCCGGTCATTCTCTACCAGCAACGTGTAGCCGGCGAGCCCCGCAAAAACATCGATACCGGTTGCCTCCACTTGCTCCGACAGCCACGACGTAAACTTGTTCAACGAGATGATATAGTTGCCGTGATTTTTCAGTGGTGGTGGCAACAATGGTGCCTTCAGGGCTGAGTTGGCGGTAAGAAAATAGAATGAGTCGTCTTGACACTCGGCTTCGAGCGGTGCGCCTCGTTCCTTGAAGTCTGGGATCAATTCAACAATTCCCCGGGGGTCCATGACAGCACCCGACAATGAGTGCGCCCCGGCATACTTCCCCTTGTCCATGATCAGGATTTCGGGAAGTTCGACTCCGGCTGCCTCCGCGGTTGTCGCCAACGTATAGGCACAGGCAAGTCCGGCGGGGCCGGCACCAACGATGAGAATATCAGTTTCAAGGATTTCGCGTTCGATCTCGGTCGCCATGACACCACCCTTTCCGGAGCCGGACGTCTGCGGTTAGTATAGATCAAACCACAAGACAGACCAAGAGGATCCGATCTGCGTCGAACGCCGGAGACTAGCGGGAGCGTTGTTGGGAGCGATGAGAGCGAGAACCGGAACGACGGCCCCGATGAGAACCACCGGAGTTACCCGCACCGTTCTCACGCGACGACTCGCGACCCGACGACTGCTCGGCATCAGCCCCGAATGCACCACGGTCACCGACCAGATCAACCTGGAGCATTTCGGACAGCTTACCCGGGTCGGCACCAACCAGCATGAGACGGGTTGTCATAAAGATTGGACGGCGGAGAAGCGACGGGTCAGCGGTGATGAGCTGAATCACTTCCTCGCGATCAGACGTTTGCTCGTCGAGCTTATGCTTGGCGTAGCTGTCAGAGAAAGGGTTGAGGAAATGTTCCAGTCGTAGATGACCAAGCAGGCGACGAACCTGATCTTCGGTCAGGGGCTCTTTTTCAATGTCGCGGATATGCACGACATACTCGTGCGCTTCAATTTTCGGCTTGAGTTCGTTGACGATCTCATCTTCGCCGGAGGTGAGCACCTCTACCTTGCGGAGGGCCATGGAATCTCCTTAACAGATTAACGCGTACTCGCGTCGCCACAAAACTGGGGTTGAGAATCGGTATCGTCGAATAATGGGCCAGAGAGCCGATCGGCGAATCGTCCCGCGCCATCCTATCTGTGAATCGCGCTTCGTATTGGCCCCAATACATGATCCGGTCCCAGACCTGTCAATAAAAATCGGCCTGAGGAAGCCATCCCTTAACGTGATTCGGTTGGCACTATAACCCCCGGCCGCGCCAAGAGTTCCGCGAACGATACTCAGTTGCGTAGCGCGACCAGAACCCCGTCCCGCAACGGTACGATCGTCGGGAAAAACCGAGTGTCGGCATACATCTGGCGCGTAAACGTCATAATCGCCGCGGTCGTGTCGTCGACGTTGTCGTCGAGGATCCGGCCAGACCAGATGATGTTATCGGTAATGAAGAGCCCACCTGGGCGGAGGAGACGAGCCGCGGTGTCGATCGTCTCCGGGTACTGATGCTTGTCGATGTCATTGAGCACTACATCGAAAGGTCCACTCAAGCTCTCGGCGATCGTCAACGCATCCCCCACGCGATAGTCGAATGTCGATGTCAGCTCTCCCCGGCGGAAGTATTCGAGGGCGCGGGTTCGATTGTCCGGGTCACCGTCGGTCAAGGTGATAGACAGTGACTCACCCATGGCCAGTGAGAACCAGAACGCCGAATAGCCAAATCCGGAACCAAGCTCGAGAATGCGTGAGGCGTTGCTCAATCGGGCCATCTGATAGAGCAAACGACCGACCAGCGGACCAATAATTGGAAACGATCGCTCTTTCGCGTACGCTTCCATCTCCACCAGGGTCGAGTGACGTTGCGGTGTAACGTCGGTCAGGTAGTCCTGAATCTGACTCCAATAATCGGAGGTCGAAACAATCATAGTTCGACGAGCAACTCACCATCGGCCACGATGACCGGCCATGTTTTCAGCTTGAATCCGGGGTTAGTGAGGCAGGCTCCGGTTCGAAGATTGTAGCGCCAGCCATGCCACGGGCATGTGATCGTCGCCCCGTCGATTTTCCCCGTCGCGAGTGGCGCTCGCATATGACAGCAATCGCCTTCTAGGGCGTACGGCTTGTTGTCGATGAGCACAACCATGATTCGTCGACCGAGAATCTGCTTCACCAATGGCTGATCGACGGCGAGTTCTGACCGCCGACCCAGTTTTACCTGGCGACCCATGATACTATGCCGACTGTCGAGAAGCCGGTACGTCGGCTGAACGTGTCGCGTCAACTGGCGATACCGCGGAAACACTCGTGCGCTCGCGACGACGGCGCTTCATCAGACTCATGATTCCACCAATGAAGACCAGCCCACAGCCCACCCAGAACAACAGAATGAGCGGCTTGGTTGAGGCCTCGATGACCAGTGTCGACTGCGACGACCCGGTCGGCACAAAGTCTCCCGTTACGCGGACCATCACGCCACCATCCTCAGGGCGAACACCCGCAATCGTCACCGATCCCGCACCATTATCGAACGTGGCTGGTGAAGGAATCACCGAATCGGGAGTCACCGTCAGCACCGGGGCAATCGTCTCGGTAACACCGTCGTATGTCACCGACAACTGCGCGGTCGCTGACATGCTCTCTGACTCAGACTCCGAGGCGTGGTCATCAGCCATCGAGAATCCGGCAAACGAGAAAACGTACTTATCCAGTTGCGCCTGTCCTCCCCGAGTCAACGGCAGCACACCCGGCTCTTCATCCGGCGGCTCAAACGTTTGCGGGGCAATGTACAGGTCATGATTGAGATAGAACTGCACGTGCGGCTTCTTCATGACGCCGTCGGAGTTCGGAGGAAAATCGTGTGGCAACGTTGCTGTGAACGAACCTCCCGACGGATCGACTACCTCTACGAGGCAGTCAAAGCCAGCGGCCCGATCGGTGATCGACGCAAACGTGAACTGGTGATCCATCACGGATACCGTCTCTCCCTCATCGAGACGGATCACGTGCCGCTCCTCAAGACCCGTGGAGGCACCGGCACCGATTAACGTTATGGCGAGACCGATATGCGAAAGATATGCCGGAGCATGCGCGCGCTTAACCAGTGACTCAACATACACCCAGCCGTTTGTCACCAACGACGCAGCAGCAGCACCAAAGAGCAGAATGTACATGATTGAGGTGTTCATCTGCAGGCCAAGGAGCACACCAATCGTTACGACCATTGACGTGGCACCAACGATCAACAGGCGCGGCTTGGACATGCCACTGTTCCAGCGGAACGCGGGGAATACGGCCATCAATGACAGCACCAGGATCGCTATCGGTGCCATGGTCTTGAAGTAGTAATCGAGTCCGACCGAGGACGGGTTATCGGTAATCCGCGTCAAGAGGGGCATCGACGTTCCGATCAGGACGAGGGCCGCTGAAATGAAGATCGCAAGGATGCCAAGAGTGACAAGATATGATCGCGAGGCGACTTTGGAGAACGACGGTTCATTCGCGATATCCCGCCAACGCCAGGCGATCAAGAAGAGTCCAATAGCAACGAAACAAATGATACCGGTCGCTAAAAACGCGTTAATCCCAAGATCGACAAACGAATGGACCGAGAAGTCGGCAAGAACCCCAGAGCGGGTAAGGAACGTACCATACAGGACCGACCAGAAACTCAGACAGACCATGATGAGCGAAAAGCGCATCAGACCACGCCGAACGCGTTTAACGAACAACGTGTGAATCTGCGCCGTGAGGAAAAGCCACGGAATGAGGGAGGCGTTTTCAACCGGATCCCAGGCCCAGTACCCACCCCAGCCGAGTGTTTCGTACGCCCAGTAGCCGCCCAGGATCAGCGCAATACCGAGTGACAACCAGGCAAACAACGTCCATCGTCGCGCCGCCAGCGACCACTCGTGGTACCGGCGCTCAACCAAACCGGTCAGCGCAAAGACAAAGGGAAACGTGGTCGCCGCGAAGCCCACAAACATGATCGGCGGATGAATCTGCATCCAGAAGTTCTGCAAGAGCGGGTTGAGACCTGCCCCCTCCGCCCGAAAGACCGGCATAATCTCGAACGGCGACATCTTGATCATCATGAGCAACAAGGACAGCACGAAGAGATTCAGCCAGACCATGTTCCCTTTCTCAAACGACCCGGCCGTTCGCATCATGACCACGCCCATGATCGCGGCGAGAAACGCCCACAAGAGGAACGTTCCCTGCTGGCCACCCCAGAGCGTTGATATCAAAAAGCCCAAGGGTAGATCGGTCGATGAATACTGGAACACATAGGCGACCGAGAAGTCGTGCGTGATGATCAGGTACCAGAGAACACCAATCGCACCGGTAATGAAAACTGTCGACGCAGCGTAGAAACTGCGAGCCAGGCTCAGGTAGCGATTATCCCCACGCCAAGCGAGTGCGTAGGTAATCAGTGAGAAAAGTGTTGCACCGGCTGCCCCAAAGATGAGGAAATCACCGAAATACGGCATCATAACAGGCCGCCTCCCAAGATAATGTTGTCACACCCCCCAGGCGTGCAAAGCACAGCGTACTTACGAAGCTGGTGCGGCGGCTCGTTTCCGTTTTTTCTTCTCCGGATAGATCACAACCGCTCCATCCTTCGATATCCGAATCAACTTTTTCACCACCTGCTCGACAAGCTCGTCAGGCGTTGACGCTCCCGCGGAGATCCCAATCCGCTCGACGTCTTCGGTGAACCAATCCTTACGGATATCAAGACTCGAGCCAATCAGGGCTGCTTTTCCGCACAGTTCCTGACCAAGCTGAGCCAATCGCTTAGAGTTGGCCGACGTTGTCGAACCAACAACCAGAATCATATCAACGTCGGGCGCCAGTTCCTTGATTGCCGTCTGACGCTTTGTCGTTGCATTGCAAATCGTATCCGAGACCTCAAGATGCGGCCATTTCGCTTTCGCCATCTCGGTCATGTCGGCAAACTCGTCCATTGACGACGTTGTCTGTACGGTGAGGACGAGCTTGCGTTCGGTCCAGGCCGGCAACGCCTGTAACTCTTCCGGCGTACTGACAACCGTGATGCGTTCGGGAGCGTGCCCGACAACACCCTGGGTCTCGTCGTGATTCATATCACCGAAGTGAATGACGTAGAAATCCTGGGCGACTTTCTCTTTGATAACATCGTAGATGACCTCGACAAGCGGACATGTCGCATCGACGACTGTCAAGCCCTTCGACTCAGCATCTTCGATGACATCCGGCGCCACGCCGTGGGCGGAGATAATGAGCGTCCCTTTCGATACGTCGTTGACCGCAAACTCCTGGCCAACGCCGTCGTTGCGAAAACGTTCGACGACATGCTCGTTGTGGACGATTTCGTTGAGAATGGTGACGTCGCCATCCGAGGACTGCGCGGTCTCCTCCGCGATCTTGATCGCTCGCTTAACACCCATGCAGAAGCCGTAGTGACGAGCGAGCCGAATCTCCTTGATCATGCCGTCTCCTTGTCGGTCGCCAGCAGATGCCGTGACTGATTAAACGCCTTGTACGAACTCCGAACCAGCGGTCCTGACTCCACATGTTCAAGACCGATCTCGCGACCAATCTCGGTGAAAGCGTCAAACTCATCAGGTGAGTAGAACTTCTCGACCGGAAGATGTGCCAGCGAGGGACGGAGGTACTGCCCTATCGTGACAATATCAACACCGTTCGCGTAGCACTGTTCCAGCAATTCGACAACCTCACCGAACGTTTCACCCAGGCCGACCATAAGACCTGTCTTGACAACCGCCCGGGGTCGGTACTCGGAGGCGTAACGAAGCATCGCGAGCGAGCGGTCGAGTTTGGCCGCACCCCGGACGCGTTTGGTCAGTCGCTGGACTGTCTCAACGTTATGCGCGATAACGTCGACACCCGAGTCGAGAACGATCTTCAGCGACTCAGTCTTGCCGCCAAAATCCGACACCAGGAACTCAACCTTGACCTCAGTATCACGGGCGCGCAGTTCGTGCATCGTTTCGGCAAAAATCGAAGCCCCACCATCGGGAAGGTCATCGCGTGTGACACAGGTTATAACGACCTGCTTGAGGCCAAGCTCGGCAACCGCTGTTGCCAAGCGCCGTGGTTCGTCGGTATCGAGTCCCTCTGGCTTCCCCTTGAGCACGTCACAGAAGTTGCACCCACGAGTACAGTGCTTGCCGAGGATCATGAACGTCGCTGTTCCCTCGCCATAGCACTCGCGGATATTCGGGCACGCCGCCTCCTGACAGACCGAGTGCAGCCCCTGCTCTTTCAGCAGCGCACGTACTCGCTTGTAGTTGGCGTTTTCGGATGGGGTTATAGAAATCCACTTGGGAAGCCGCTGATGCGGCACCGCCAGGCGGTCTTTGACTTTCAGCTTTGGAGCATCGACCGCGCGCGCGGACGATGCATCTGTATCTGTCGCAATAACTTTACTCATACGCAGTGAATATAGGGGAGCCTTACTCCCTGTCAGGCAGAAAATGCCGCAAAAAGTAATCGATCAGCTGTGTATCGTCGGTCAACTCAGTGTGAAACGTCGTAGCCAGAACAGCGCCCTGCCGAATCAGCACCGGTTCGCCTTGATACACGGCGAGAACATCGACACGCTGTCCAACTCTGGTAATACGAGGGGCGCGGATAAACGACCCGCGTACCGGCGGCAACCCGTTTTGTCCATGCAGCGGGTGAATCTCCGTATCGAACGAGTGGACTTGTCGGCCCCAACCATTACGCTGCACGGAAACGTCGAGCACACCGAACGGTTTGACACCAGCTTGGTTGTCGTCGATCGTCGTCGCCAGCAAAATCAAGCCAGCGCACGTTGCCAGCACTGGTTTTGACGCAACAAACTCCGCGAGCGGTTCACGCAGCGCAAAGCGATCGAGCAACAGCGACATCGTTGTCGATTCACCACCCGGCAGGCAGATACCGTCCAATCCATGAAGATCATCGGGTAGGCGGACCAAACGCGCCTCAGCACCACCCAGTTCAACCTGACGGGCATGACGAGCGAAATCCCCTTGCAGGGCGAGTATTCCGAGAAGCGAGCGATCTGACATCATACCGCTTCAACATCTGAGATTCGGATTCGTTCGGCCAGCGGAAAACGTGGCCGCGCGTCTAGAATGGCTGCTCCGCTATTCCGTCGGCGATCGGTACCAGCGCGGCCTCTGTCGCCACCCGGTTGCGGCCGCTGTGCTTGGCATGATACAAGGCTTGATCGGCGCGGTGAATCGTCCGTTCCGACGTGAAGTCGGTCAGGTGTCGAACGGCCACTCCAATCGAAACCGTGATCGCGACGCGATGGCCGGCGATCCAATGACGGAATCCGGCAATCGCCGAGCGGATTCGCTCGGCCAGCAACTCGGCACCGGCAAGATCGGTCTCGGGAAGCATGACGATAAGCTCCTCCCCTCCGTAGCGACCAACCAGATCGATCTGCCGCACCGAGTCGACAATCTGACGAGTTGTCGTAACCAGCACCCGATCACCAACCGGATGCCCAAAGCGATCGTTGACATGTTTGAAGTGATCAAGATCGATCAGGAGCAGTGCCAGATTATGACGATGGCGCGCGGCGCGCGCGAACTCGTCGTCGAGACGCCGCATGAATGCCCGACGGTTCGGAATGCCCAGCAGTGAATCTTCGTGCGCTTCGCGCTCGTACTGTTGCTGCAGTTGCTGCAGCTCCCGTTCCAGTTCGTTTGCCTCGATAGCGTGGGCAATCGATCGCCGGAGCACGTCGCCGGTCAGGTTACGCTTGGTCAGGTAATCGCGAGCGCCCCGTTTGATCGCCAAAGCGGCGAGTTCCTCGTCTCCCTGGCCGGTACACACGATGAGCGGCGCCGACTGACCGGACGCCTGGAATTCCTCCAGCAGTCCAACCCCCTCATCGGGGCCGAGGCAATGATCGATGAGGATAGCATCGAAACGATTCGCCTCGACGACATCGCGGGCCTCCGGATACGATCCGGCCCAGCGAACGTCATAAGCATCATCGTGTAATGCGTTCAGGAGATCGTCAATGAGGTGGAAATAATCCTCATTGTCGTCGATGACGAGTACCTTCTTCATGCTGCGCCCCCATCTGCCACCGGCTGTCCAACGCCGGATTTGGCTCATGGCTATTGATAAGTATCGGCAGCGGGCGAGAAGAGTTTAGCGAATGTGCAGGAAAAGGTATGGGGAGTAACGAGTTACGTGTGCGGCTGCCTGCCGCAGGGGGAACAGTCACACCCTAACCTGTTGTGCGTCAACAGATGACAAGGCGACATCACCACACCAAACAGCCGCCCCATCGGGGCGGCCGTGTGATCAATCAACTCTGGCAGTTAGCTCAGCGAACCTGTAACTGCGCTTCTTCGGGAATCGACATCGCATCGATCCCCTTCATCGCCTCACCCAAGCCGTGGGAATGCTCGGCGATGATGCCATAATCTGTCCAATGCGTGGTCGCGGCGACAATCGCGCGCGCCCGCTTCTCCGGCTCGCTCGACTTAAAGATTCCCGAGCCAACAAAGACTGCCTCAGCCCCGAGATGCATACAGAGCGCGGCATCGGCCGGCGTCGCCACTCCACCGGCGGCAAAATTCGGAACCGGCAGCTTGCCCGTTTTGGCGACCTCGCGAACGAGCGACAACGGCACCCGATGTTCTTTGGCAGCGCCGTACAATTCCTCTTCGGTCATTACCGTCAGGGCGCGCATCTGCGACGTAATGTCGCGCAGGTGACGAACCGCCTGGGAGATATCGCCCGTGCCCGCTTCTCCTTTGGTGCGAATCATCGCGGCCCCTTCGGAGATGCGGCGGAGGGCCTCGCCAATGTTACGACAACCGCACACAAACGGTACGGTGAATGGCCACTTATCGATATGATACGCATGGTCAGCAGGTGTCAGTACTTCGGATTCGTCAATGAAATCGACTTCGAGCGCTTCAAGGACACGCGCTTCAACAATGTGACCGATGCGCGCTTTTGCCATGACGGGAATTGTCACAGCACGTTTGATATTGTCGATGACGTCGAGGTCGGCCATGCGAGCGACGCCGCCCTCTTTGCGAATGTCAGCCGGGACACGCTCCAGAGCCATCACCGCCGCGGCACCAGCTTGTTCGGCGATCCGCGCTTCTTCAGCGGTGACGACATCCATAATTACGCCCCCCTTGAGCATCTCAGCGAGGCCAACCTTCACCTTATGCTGCGGATCTGTAAACTGGTCCATGTGACGATTCTCCTTACCTTGGGTTCTCAAGCGAGTGACAGCTTACCCTCTCCCAAACGAATAAGATAGGGGACGTGTTCACGCCCCCCAAGAGAATTTTCGCATGAATTGACTCAGCCGCGAAGAATCTTCGGCCAATTAAAGAACAAAGAGATATTACTTGCCCACACGCTTGAAAGAGCCGAAGTGTTGACGTTTCAGCGCGGTCCGCAGCCGATCATTCTGAGCCTTCCAGAACGATTTGAAGCCCTGGTAGCTCGCGTGTCGACGTGAACCGGACGAACCGTCAGAAAGACTGCTGACCGACAATGGCCCGTCCACCGCCTCGATCACGTCGAGATATGATACCTTGTTCGGCGTCGTCGCCAGGCGGTAGCCGCCAGCGACACCCTGCCGAGAGACCAGTAACTTGCGAGACGCCAGCTCTTTGAGGATTTTCGCGAGAAACTCCCGCGGCACCGGCTCAGAGCTGGCGATTTCATTGATGGAGGCAAATTCTCCGTCCGGGACGGTTGCCAGATGGCGGACTGCCAGGAGTGCATATTCGGATTTCTTCGATAACTGCATATATGTAAGCCCCTTGTGTCTAGCGTTAGCAGAGACCCGCTTTGTCCGTTTTAACCCCCTGCCACGCATAAAGTTTCGTCGAAACGTCGACATCCGCTTGGCGCAGCCTCGACGCTGATACCGTTACGATGCATACTTTATTGTGTCCCTTAAAGAAAAATCGGTAAAAATCGTCACGATGAGTCACCAGCCTCCTCGAACCGGCCCGGACTTTGGTTGTTAGAACGAAAAAGGTCGATATATTCTCGACACAGCTAGCCGGAAGAATGAGGCTGGCATTTTCAGCCAGGAGAGTACCGATGTCGACAGCAGACACGAAAAACACCGCTCAGCCGGTCACCCTGACCGAGGCCGCTCGCAACCAGATTAAGCAGCTCTTGGCCGATGAGGATGATCCGAATGTCTTTCTGCGTCTGGGCGTTTCACCAGGCGGCTGCTCGGGGATGTCCTATTCGATGGACTTCGACACCGAAGTCTCCGATTTCGATCGCGTGCTTGAGTTTGACGACGGTATCCAGATCCGTGTTGACCTCAAGGCACTCGTCTATCTCCAGGGCGTAACGATCGACTACAAGAATGCGATGGTTGGTGGCGGCTTCCTGTTCGACAATCCGAATGCCCGGCGGTCCTGCGGCTGTGGCACCTCGTTTAGCTGCTAGTCGACCGTGGCGTTTGCCATTCTCGACCCCAGCGATCTCATTGAGGGGGAGATGTTCCGCGAAGACGCCTTTCTCGAACGCGCCGCCGCGTTCGATTGGTCACAATACAACGACCAACAGGTCCTTGTTCGCGGCTGCAGCACGATCGTCCCTCCCTGGATCTATATGCTGATCACTGCCCGACTCACCGGTCGAGCCAAATCGGTTCGGTACGGAAACGAGCACGATAATGTCGTTGTTTTTCGACGGGCAAAGACCGTATCAAGCGATTCCAAATAGTGCCCACGACGATGTCATGCTAAGGAAGCCTGTCTCATAATGCCCAAGATTCATTTTATGCCGATTGACGTAACCGTAGACGTTCCCGAAGGAACTCCCATCCTCGACGCGGCCCTCGACAATGATATTCAGATCGACCACAACTGTGGTGGCAACTGCGCCTGCTCAACCTGCCATGTCATCGTGGAGGCCGGGTACGAATCGCTTGACGACATGACCGAGGACGAAGAGGATATGCTCGACGAGGCCGAAGGGCTGACCGAAACCTCCCGGCTCTCCTGCCAGGCGTTGGTCAAGACGACCGACCTGACCGTCAAGATTCCCGACAACGAGGTTAGCTGGGAAGACGATACGTTCTAGCCGGCGTTCACAAGCATCTCCCCTTGGCCGTTTCGCCGCCCCGACCGGGCGGCGTTTTGGTTTGGGCAACCACAAAGCTTAGGTCATCCCTGCCGATAACTCTCGATAGGGATGAAACCGCCTCGGCTGACATCTACCGGCTACTCGCTGGTCGAACTCCTGGTCGTCATCATCGTGCTGTCGATCATGGCTGGCATCGCTATCCGTTCGCTCGACCATTCGACCGGGCGGGAGCGGCTGGAAACGACTCGCGCCCGGCTCGACCGGGTCGCCCATGCCATCTCTGGTAACCCCAACCTGACCGCGGGCGGTAACCGCACCGACTTTGGCTATGTCGGCGACATCGGCGCTCTACCAGCCAACCTCGGACACCTGCTGACCAACCCCGGAAGTTACGCCACCTGGAACGGACCCTACCTGGTCGATCAGGTTTCGACGAGCACAGGCGCAACCCTGACGTTGACCGATGCCTGGGGAAACAGCTTGGGCTACGGTGGGGGCGTTGTGATTACGGCAGCAACCGACGGATCGACGATCAGCCGGCGCTTGGGGCCATCGACTGACGCTCTTCTCAATAACGCGGTCCGAGTTACCGTTACCGATCTCGACGGCTACCTTCCGGGAAACATCTACAAAGACTCTATCACCGTAACGCTTATTCATCCCGACGGCAGTGGCGGACTGACCTATCGCACGGCCTACCCGGCTGCCGACGGATCGATTACATACGATTCGGTTCCGATCGGTCATCCCGACCTTCGCGTTGTCTACCAGCCGCTCGACGATACGGTCTATCGACATCTGGCCATTGCACCGGGGAATGACTACGTTGCAACTATCCCGCTCTATCGCTCGCTCTTCGCGTATTCCCCGCCAGTGGTCGCGGTCACTGAGGATACGCTCATCCTTGCTGACTTCGACACCAACGAAGATGGCTTCAGCTACGTTGACGACGCCTTCCGCGGCACATCCGAACCGGACTATGCGTCGGGCGAATATCGCGCTTCCGACGGCTATACCGGTGGCGCAATTCGTGCCAACATCGACGCCGTGGACAACAGTGACATTATCGGAATGTCCGGGGCATGGGAGATTGTCGTCAATCCGACGCGCGCCGGCGTAGGATCGTTGACATTCCGTTACTCACTTCGCCACGACTCATACTACGAGTCCAACGAGTACAGTGAGGTATTGGTGTCGATCGATGGTACGTTGGTCGGTGTTGGTTCGCTCGACTACATCGATCGCCTCTACGGCGGCGGCGGATCGACCGACTTCACCACCGGGTGGCAGCAGGTAACGATTAGCCTCGGCAACCTGACCGCTGGGACGCATACCCTGCGCATTGGGATATACAACAACGAGAAAACGACAGTTAACGAGAACGCCGACGTTCTGTTCGACGACGTTCTGCTGGTGCAGCTGCCATGACCTCTTATGTCAACAACGAGCGCGGTCTGACGTTGATCGAGTTAACCATTCTGATTGTTGTTGTCGCAATCCTGGCTGGCCTCGCCATGCAATCCGCCACCATGGCCATCGAGGATGTGCGCAAGGCTCAGGCTGAAATTCGCCTGGAGAATCTCGCTCATGCGATTGTCGGTAATCCCATCCTGACTGCTCATGGCATCCGTTCTGATTTCGGCTATGTCGGCGATATCGGAGCCTTACCGACATCCCTGCGCGACCTGGCGATTAACCCCGGTGGCCTGCCGACGTGGAATGGTCCGTATGTCGATATCGATTTGAACGAGGATACGCTCTCCTATCGTACCGATCCCTGGGGTGTGGCAATTAGCTTCGATGGATCTCGATTGACGTCCACCGGCAACGGCACGGCGATTAGCCAGGTCGTCCTCACCGCAACCAATCACTATCTGTACAACAACGTCATCGGCCTGGTTACCGACAACGCGGATAGCCTGCCGGGCGCATCCTTCGTTGATTCGGTTCGTCTTGAAATCGACTTCCCGCGGGGGAGTAGTGGGCTGATCACTCGATCCCTTTCTCCAGAACTCGACGGTGTCTTCAGCTTCGACTCGATTCCCGTCGGAATTCGCACCGTCCGGGCGATCTGGCTACCCGATGCTGATACCCTCACCCGCGCTATTGCCGTTCTCCCCAACTACCAGAATCGGCCACCGCTCACGTTTCGCTTTACTGAGGTGTACTTCAGCGACACCTCCGGATCGGGCGGAGGCGGCGGTGGCAGCGGCAATCCCGACACGTTGATCAACGCTTCGTTCACCGGCAGCAACGATGGCTTCGTCTATGCCGATGATCTCTTCCGATCGACCAGCCAGCCGAGTTATGCCGATGGCTCGTATGATGGTTCGTATGGTCAGAGCGGCGGGGGACTGCGCGTCACCTTGGGTGGCATCAATGGCAACGACATCGACAGTATGTCGGGCGGCTTCGAACATACGGTAACGGTTACAGAAGCGGGCGACGTTTCGCTACAGCTCGCCTATCGACTCGATCTGGAAAGTGCTTACGAGAGCGGAGAATGTTCGCACGTCTTAGTCAGCTGGAATGGGACCCTGTACGGCGAGTCCCCCAATGACTACGTCGGCTCCGAACTCTGTGGTGGCGGCGATTCGAATTGGCAAACGGTTGTGATTTCCCTCGGCTACGCCACTCCCGGCAGCTACACACTCGCTCTTGGTGGCTTCAATAACGCCAAGACGGCCTCCAACGAGTGGACCGAGATCTCCTTCGATGATGTCCTGCTGGTGGTGACACCATGACCACGCCAAACCGCACCAGTTCAGGATTTACCCTCGTCGAGGTCATCGTGGTCGTCATCATTCTGGGCGTCCTGGCCGGTGTTGCGATTCAAAATGTCGGACGAATCGCCGACGACACTCGGGTTGAACAGACCAGGGTGGAGTTGGAACGTCTGGCTATTGGCGCAGCTGGCGATGCCGCCCGCGAGCTACCCGGCGAGGTCGTGTCGTACGGTTACGTCGGCGATGTCGGTGCGTTGCCCGGTTCGGTCAATGACCTGATAACCAATCCCGGCGGCTACGCGACCTGGAACGGACCATACGTAACGGCCGAGATCAACGAACGCGGCAACGATCCGATTACTGACCCCTGGGGCGCGACCTATATTCTCTCGGGAACAACGGTTCGATCGACGGGCAACGGTAGCCCCATCGTTCGTCACATCGCGAGTTCGAGTGATGCGTTGCTCATCAATCGGGTAACCGGTCAGTTGAGCGATCTTGACGGTTCCCCCCCTGGTGAGATTATGATCGATTCCCTAACGGCAACGATCACCATTCCCAACGGCTCCGGCGGAACGACAACACGATCGAGCAGCATCAACCGCGGCGGATCGTTCGTTTTCGACTCTATTCCGGTCGGACGGCATCTCATGCGCGTGATCGACAACTCGATCGACGACACCCTCCAACGCACGGTCACCATTGGGCCAGCCAGCGAAATTGTGACGGACTGGCGATTCAGTCGTAACTGGATAGTGGACACGGGGAGCACCGGGGGGTCTGGAGGTGCCAGTGGAATGGAGATGGTGGTGAGTTCGGATACCGTGTGGTCGTCAAGCCCACACAATGAAAACTTCACCGTCTGGATGCAGAATGGAGCTTCAGACACGTTGACGATAACATCAATAACGGTCGAATGGGATGCGCCGACTGCTTACTACGGCCAAATCACCTGGAACGGTACTACAGTGTTCAATGAAGACGGTTCACCACGAGGCGTATCGGCAACATCATATCCGATCAGTCCTCCTGCCTCTCCGCCTGGTGAACTCATCCAGTTGCAGGTTCGCGATTTTCGCGCCAACAACACGTCGGGTGGTGGGTCGAAGCAGGACGTTAGCGGAGCCAGCGTGACGATTACCCTCTCCGATGGCAGCGGATTGAGTTTTGTGCTATGACGTATCGTTTCACCAATGAGCGCGGCTTCACAATCGTCGAGATCGCCATTGTACTGGTCATCATGGGCGTCGTGCTCGCGATTGCCATCCGGGAAAGTATGACGTCGGTTGACGATGCCCGCGTTCAGCACACGATGACCGAGCTCGAAGCGATCAAGACAGCAATCATCGGCGACCCTTCGGTCAGCCCGGATGGCACGCAGGCTGGATTCGGATATGTCGGTGATGTTGGTGCGCTTCCCGGTAGCCTGACCGATCTGATTACCAATCCTGGCAGTTATGCGACCTGGGACGGTCCGTATCTGCAAACACGCGATGGGGACGTCGCCGCATACTTGCTGGATGGGTGGGGGGCAGCCTATACACTGGTGGGGGTGACCGTAAACTCCAACGGCGGTGGGAGTACGATTTCAACGTCACTTGCGACCGCCAGCGCTGATCTCACCGCCAACACGCTGATCGGTACTCTGCGCGATGCCAAAGGTGCAGCGCCGGGAAGCTCGTTTGCGGATTCGATAACGATTCGGTTGAGCTATCCCAATGGCAGCGGCGGCGTTACAGCAGCCGTCGTAGCGCCGTTGGCCAACGGATCGTTCAGCTTCTCCGGACTTCCTATTGGCCGCCACGAATTGACAACCGTGTACTTGCCGCTCAACGATACGACAACATCGGTAGTAACGATCCTGCCCGGTCAGGATCGCTCCTGTGAAGTAATCTTTCCGCTCGACCTCTTCTAGGCATCCGAGATCGTCAACGGTATCCCGCGCTGCTGGAGTTCCGCGATAAACTGTGGCGGATCGATAACCAACTCCTGCGGTTTCACACCGCGCGCAACAACCCGTCCGTCGGCAGCCATCAGCGCATTGATCGTCGCCGGCCACGCGGTCGTTCGCATCATGGCAGTCAACGAATCCCGATCCGGTTGACGGTCGATAATCTCATACACGCGTCGAGCATCCGATCCGCTTCGTACGCCCTTGACGGTTACCCGCACCAGGACCATATCGAGGTCATCGAACGTCAGTTCCCGATTGAGCAGGTGTCGAAACACGTTCCGCGGTTCAACGTCCTGACCATCAACGGTTAACATCTCCCGGCTCGCCAACCCAAGTTCGAGCATCGGCCGGAACCGAGCACAGTGGCCGGGATAGCGAATTGTCTTATAGTCGAGATGCGTTATTTGGCCACTGTACGTATCAGGTAGTGTGGATGAACCTCCGGAAGTCGTAAACGCCTCGACCGTGCCGACGCCATTGAACTCGAGCGTTTCGATCTCGGTCATGGGATCAACGATTACTTTGGTTCCGTTCTCAAGCTTCACACACGGTTCCCAATACTCGTTGATCAACCCCTCCGCAGAGAAGACCATCATGTAATTCAATGGTGGTTGTGGGTTTTGGGGGAGCCCGCCGACCCGGATGGCGACCCGCTCGACACGATCAAAATCAGCGACAGCCCCGGCGACCAGTACGGCAACCATCCCGGGTGCCAAGCCACAGTCGGGAATAACGATCACACCGGCTGCCTCCGCCTGATCGGAAAGCGTGCGTTGAGCATTAACCATGTCGTTGTTGCCACCGAGATCAACAAGATGACATTTTGCGGCAATCGCTGCCGTCGTCAGATGCTTGTTGTATCGATAATCGATTGCCGCAACGGCGCTATCGTAGTCACGAAGGATCGCCGTGACACCGGATATATCGCTGGCGTCAATGACTCCAGCGGTCGCCTTGCCGCCGCCGAATTCAGAGGCGACCGACTGAGCGAGAGCGAGATCGCGGTCAAAGACACCAACAGTAGAGACCGAAGCGGTTCGGGCCAGATCATAGACGGCCGCTCGGCCCATCAGCCCGGCACCAAGGACGGCAATACGAAGATTTCCCACAGTCACTCCTTCCCGCATTGAAGATGGCGAGAAGAGTATACGGGGGTCCACCAACGCCGCCAAGCGAGGCCATCGATTTGCCAATGGGACGGTATGATTAGAGAAGTTGCAGGAGCTTACGGAACAACCACTCCGCTGCGAGGGCCCCCAGAAAGATAAACAGCAGCCAGGTTTGCCCCCAGATCGGAACCTCGGCCCGCAGCGATTCTTCGACCGGCGTGAGGTCAAGTTCCGCAATCACGCGATCGAACTCGGCGAGCGGAACGTAGGTCCCCCCTGTCGCTGAGGCAATCGCCTGAAGGGTCGCGGGGTCGCCGGATTGATCGAACTCCTCCAGCGAGTACGATTCTACCTGCAGACGACCTGTCTGCTCTCTCAGTAAACGGCCATCCTGCTCCAGCCGACCGGTCCAGCGATATGGTCCCGGCGACAGATTCTCGAACGCCGCTTCAAACTCACCCGGCTCGGTCGCCAGGAGATCGGTCTCAACGGTCTCCCCCGTTTCTTCGTTTTCGAGACGCACTGATCCAATCACGCCGGTCAACGGGCGAAACCCCGGATCGAATGCGGTCGCTTCGAATTCCACAGCCTCACCACGGGTATAGACGTCCCGAGCAGCACTGATGCGGATCGGGTCAGAATCGTCAGGTATCGTCAGCCAATTCACCGTGCCTTCGACCAGTCGCTGATACGCGACGTTGTCCTGACCGTATCCAATGGTCAGGAACGCCCAGGTCCAAAACGGTGTGGCAGCGGCGACCAGCGCCTTACCGGCACCGTGGCGATGATAGGCGACGAGGGGTATGGAACCGCTCTCGGCCGATTCCCGCGACTCCAGAACAACGGTTGCATCATTATCGAGTCCGTCGCAAAAAACCACCCCACGAAACGGCGGCACCTCCTGCCAAGCCGTGCGAATATCCGGACGGCTGTCGGCGAGCCGTACCGACGGATGGAATAAATGCCCCTCCACGGGCGTCGCGGGAATCTCCTGCCAGAGAATCGCTCGCGGTGCCAGCGGATAGAGGGGCAGCAGCCCATCGAGCGATCCACCGGCATAGCGGGCAGCGAATCGCTCGCCCATGAGTAGCCACAACGCACCGCCACGTTCAGCAACGTAGCTATCGAGAAGCGGTGCTCGTGCCTGCACCAGATTCGGGTCCGGATCGACGAGAATAACTACGTCGTAGCGATTTAGCTCGGTCTGGGTCGACGGGAACGAGCCGGCCAGGTTACCAGCTCGGGCATCGGTGGCCAAGACCGTAACGTCGTACTTGTCAGATCGCGCCAACGTCCGACGAAGAAATCCCACTTCGTAATCGGGCTGTGCCGAGGCCAGCAAGACATTGAGTTTGCTCTTGAGAACGCGGACGGCAAGTGAGCGACGATTGTTGAGGGTCAGCTCCTCCGAAGGTGGAGGCGGCACGGCCAGGTCCAGAAGCAGCTGCCCCGGCTCCGTCGGCGTGTATCGAAGCGTCAGATCGGCGAGGCCGGTTTCCTGATCTACGCGCAGCCGTTCCGAAGCGAGATCTCGACTTCCCGCTCGCAAGGTCGTCACCAGATTCAGCGGCTCGCCAGCCCCCTGCCAACGCAGTCGAACGCGCATCTCCGTGGGTTGTCCGACAAACGCAATGGGATTGAAGTCGACATCGTCAATCGCGATATCAAACGAGCTCGACTCCCGAGCGACGTCTACAGCCAGGATTGGTGTAGTCAGCGAAGCCGCAGCCTCCGACGGCTCTCGGCCCGCGTTGCTATTGCCGTCGGATAGCAAGATCCAGTAATCGACTGACGCTCCGGTTTCCTCCGCTCCCCGCGCCGCGAGTGCGTCACCAAGGGCTGTCTGATCGGGTCTCAGATCAGCGCCGTCAGACGCCAGACGGTCAGCAAACTCAACCACCTCGACAGTGGCCGTTCGTCGCAGCTCATCAAGCGTTGAACTCGAGAGTAAAGAATCGACCCGCGCCTGACGCGTCTTTCCAGCCTCGTCCCGGTCCATCGACGCGGAGCGATCAACGAGGACCGTAATGCCAAGCGTGCGGGTAAACGCTCGTGAAAAGCCCAGCACTGGCTCGAGGAGTGCCAATACTAATGCTGATATCGCAATCAAACGGAGGGTGCCAAGACCGATCCGTGCGCCGGTACCGATCGGCGGGGTTGTCTGCCGATAAGTAACAAAGGTCCAGACCGCCAGCACGAGCAGGACCGCAACAATGATCACGGGGGTTGATGTCAGAACATCGAACGATATTTCGGACAAACCAAACACGACGGGAGATTATACGACAGGAGCCCGGAGTATGTCGGGAAAATATCAGACGGTTCGATTGGTAGTGTAGCTCACCAACTCGCGGAGGCAGGCGGCGTAGGTCGAATCACCAATCGCGCCAAGCGACGTCAGGGCCTCAGCCGCCAACTCTTCCGCCCGACGGTAGGCGTAATCGATGCCGCCCTGCTCGGTAACAAACCGGAGGATCGTTGGGAAGGCGTTATCGGCATCTTCGTTACGAAGCAGGCCAACCATCTCTCGCCCCGAGGCCTCACTGACCTTGGCCAACGAATGAATGAGCGGCAGGGTCACCTTGCCACTGATAACGTCATTGCCAAGTTCTTTGCCCGTCGCTTCGGGCTCGCCAATGAAATCGAGGAGATCATCCACAATCTGGAACGAAATGCCGATTTTCTCACCGAAATCGGCCAACCGACGCCGGTCATTCGGTGCCATTCGGGCGAGAATCGGGCCCGCCTCGCAGGCAACCGCAAAGAGCGACGCGGTCTTGTCACCGATAATCTCAAGGTACGCGTCCTCGGTCAGTTCGTAATTCGCGGACTCCTCGATCTGACGCAGTTCGCCAACGGAAACCCGCTCGGTCGCCCGGCTGATCGAGTCGATTAACGCCATCGAATCGGTACCAACCATGATGCGGAATGCCTTCGCAAACAGGTAATCACCCATCAACACCGAAACGAGATTGTTCCACTTGGCATTTACCGTGGTTTGCCCGCGCCGCAGATCAGATTCGTCGATGACGTCATCATGGAGGAGCGTGGCGGTATGAATCAACTCGATGGCGAGTGACGCATCGACCGTATGCTCGGTGAAGGTATCCGAGGCACGAGAAGTTAAGAACAGAAAAGCTGGGCGAATCCGTTTCCCCTTGGTGGTGAGCAGATGGCGCGCAACCGAGGAGATCAGCGGAGAGTCTCCGCGAAGATTGTCGGCTAACCGCGTTTCAAACGCGCGAAGATCATCGACAATCGGCTCGGTGTATTCGAGCATCTGTTTGGCATTCAATAGTGGCATCACCTACCTCGGGCTTCTACCCGTAAAAGACCCAAGAAACGCCTAATGTTCCCCACCGTCAAACAAACCTTTGACAGCCGACGGGAGATTCGCAGCGGGTCGACTACTCCCACTCGATCGTGGCCGGGGGCTTCGACGAAATGTCGTAGGTCACGCGGTTGACGCCCCGCACCTCGTTGATAATCCGATTGGAGACATGGGCCAGGAATTCGCTCGGCAGCACCGCCCAGTCCGCGGTCATTCCATCAACCGACGTTACCGCCCGCAGGGCAACGACTTGCTCGTAAGTCCGTTCGTCCCCCATCACCCCGACGGCCTGGACGGGCAGAAGGACCACGAACGCCTGCCAGACCTCGTTGTAGAGACGGTGCTTGTGCAGCTCCGTGATGAAGATGTCGTCGCAATCCCGAAGGAGACGTAGTCGTTCAGCGGTGATATCGCCCAGAATCCGCACGCCGAGGCCCGGTCCCGGAAAAGGATGGCGGTCGAGGAATTGATCCGGAAGGCCAAGCTCAGTACCCACCCGTCGAACCTCATCCTTGAACAGTTCTCGCAGCGGCTCCACCAGTTTCATTGCCATTCGGTCTTTGAGCCCACCCACGTTGTGGTGAGACTTGATCGTTACCGACGGTCCACCAAGCGGCGAGACCGACTCAATGACGTCCGGATACAGGGTTCCCTGCGCGAGATACTTGATCTCCCCCAGCTTCGCCGCTTCGGCCTCGAAGACATCGATAAACGTGTTGCCAATAATCTTGCGTTTGCGCTCCGGATCGCTGACTCCGGCAAGCCGGTCGAGGAAGATATCAGTCGCCTGGACCGGATGAAGGTTAATGCCGAGGCCACCCAGCAAGGCAGTCACCTCTTCGAACTCATTTTTCCGCAGAAGACCATTATCGACAAAGACAGCATGCAGACGGTCGCCGATCGCCTCTTTCAGCAGCATCGCCGCTACCGAGGAGTCGACTCCTCCTGATATCCCGAGCAGGACATGTTCGGATCCGATTCGCTCCCGCAGTTTGTCGATTGTCTCGTGGACAAACGATGCCGGCGTCCAATCGCGACTCACCTGGCAGACATCGGTCAGGAAGTTCTGCAGCATGTCTTTGCCGTGGGTCGTATGTACCACTTCGGGATGAAACTGCAGGCCGTAGATACCTCGCTCGACATCCGCCATCGCCGCCGTCGCCAATGATTCAGTCGATCCAATCAACTCGAAACCATCCGGAAGCCGCGTAATCGAATCACCGTGCGACATCCAGACCTGCGAACGCTCCGGTAACCCCGCAAACAGCGGGGTGTGGCCATTGAGAGTTGTCAGCCAGGCCCGACCATATTCCCGACTGTCCGATCGGACCAGGTCTCCGCCGTATTCCCGCGCGAGCAACTGCATCCCATAGCAAATCCCGAGAATCGGCTTGTCGGTTGCGAAGAACGACTCGTCGACGCGCGGAGCTTTCGGATCACTCAGTGACGCCGGACCTCCGGACAGAATGTAACCACGGACAGGACGGTCCCGGTACGGCGCCAGATCCCGGTTGTACGGAACGATCTCGCAGAAAACACCGGATTCGCGAACCCGGCGAGCAATCAGCTGGGTGTACTGCGATCCGAAATCGAGGATCACAATGATATCGTGAGTCGGTTCCCTCATGTCGTTACCTTGGTCGTGTGAGCCGACGGCACAATCACCGTATCATGCTTGTAATCGTCGTTCGATTCGGGACAATCATCGAGCCAGTGCAGACCGCGGGACTCCGGCCGACGTTGCGCCGACTGGATGATCAGCTCCGCCACCTGAGCGAGATTACGGAGTTCGATGAGATAGTAATGGAGCGGTCGAGCGACAAACTCCGTTTCAATATCGGATCGAAATCCAGCAATCCGTCGCGCCGCTCGCTCGAGTCGACCGCGCGTTCTCACGATCCCGACCAAGTCCGACATCGCCATCCGCAGCCCTTTCTTCCAGTGGGCCAGGATCCCTTTTTCCACCGGCCCAGCGCTCACCGAAACGTCAATATCCGGCACCTGAGGTCGGGCGTCAATCCGATTCAATCGTTCGACGGCAAACGTAGCCGAACGTCGTGCCATCACGACCGCCTCAAGGAGGGAGTTGGAAGCCAGACGATTGGCCCCATGCATACCGGTCATCGCAACTTCACCGGCAACCAGTAGGCCACTGAGCGCAGTCTGACCATCAAGCGTGCTCATCACCCCACCACACGTATAGTGAGCGGCAGGGACAACCGGAATGTCCCGTTTGGTTATGTCGAATCCATAATGGAGGCACCGGTCGTAGATATTCGGAAAACGAGTCCGGATGAATTCGGGGTCTCGATGGGATATATCGAGCAGTACGTAGTCCTCGCCGCTCATCTTCAGCTCGCGATCAATCGCCCGTGCGACCACGTCACGCGGCGCCAACTCCGCATCCGGATGTGCTTCCACCATAAAGCGGCTTCCGTCGACCGTTCTTAAAAAGGCGCCTTCGCCGCGCACCGCTTCCGAAATCAAAAACGGCCACCGTCCGGGCGCATAGAGCGTCGTTGGGTGGAATTGAATGAACTCCATGTTGGCGATTGGAACACCAGCCCGGTGCGCGATCGCAACCCCATCTCCCGTGGCGATTTTTGGATTCGACGTATGGTAATAAACCTGGCCACACCCCCCTGTCGCCAGCATCGTAATCGGTGCCACATACTGAAGCGCAACTCGTTCTGTTTCGGAATAGGCTAAGACACCGGCGCAGCGATCGCCATCGGGCTCGCGGATGAGGTCAACAGCGATACAATTGGTACGGAGAGAGATCGTTTCGGACCGCGCCCGTATCTGATCGAGCAGGGCGCGTTCAATCTCCTTACCGGTCAGGTCATCGGCGTGGACAACGCGATTGTGCGAGTGGCCGCCCTCTCGACCGAGCGATAACCCACCGTCTTTCTGGGTGAATCGTACCCCATAGCCGATTAGATCGTCGATAACTGCCCGTCCGGTGGCGACAACGTCTTCCACCACCTCTCGATGACACAGACCTCGACCGACCTCAAGCGTATCTGCAACGTGAGCCTCGACCGAGTCGGTCGGGGCCAACACAGCAGCGATCCCGCCCTGAGCCCAGTTCGTCGACGATTCGCTTTCCCCCTTCTTGGTGATGATCGCAATTCGTGTTTCTGGACGAGCCTCAGCCAGTTTGAGGGCGAAAAACAGACCGGCGATGCCCGATCCGACCACGACCGCATCTACATCATGGCGCGTCATACGCGGGGCCGCTCCAATGGCAGTTTATCCAGCAGCGAATCGATCAACTTTTCCTCACCCGGATCCAGGTCAATCGTCAGATCGAGGTAGCCAATCTCGCGGCCGAAATCAAAGTGATGGACCTTGGTCCAGTCCTTACCTGTCGTCACAATAACCTCAACGCCGAGATCCGCAGCATGATCCCGAAGAGTCGACAACCGCTGGTCAGTGTAGATTACATGGTCCGGAAACTCATGATACGCTACCAACGTCCCCACCTGTTTCTTCACCTGCTTGCGCAAAGCGCGAAACGAACCGATCCCGGCGAATAGCAGGGCGCTTTTGTCCTCCAGATACTTCACGGGACGCTCACCGTCGGGAGTCACAAACGTATCGATGAGGAAATGTGCTTTGTAGATCGGTGTCCCGCGGCGAACATATCGTCTCAATCGCCGTTCGAGACGACCGATGTCCTTAGCCATGTTGGCGCGAGTCAGGATCACAATATCAGCGTGCTGAAGTGTCATAACCGGCTCTCGAAAGATACCATACGGAAACAGATGCTGTTGGCGGGCTGGCAATGCAGCGTCGAATGTCGCAATATCGAGATCGCGATGGAGACGGAAGTGCTGGAATCCGTCATCAACGAGAACGACATCAACATCACCTTTATCAGCCAGCAGCTGAGCCGCTTCGGCTTTGACCGGTGCTACTGCGAATTGCGCCATTGGGAGCTGCTCGGCCAGGAGAATCACCTCGTCACCAACCTCACTGGCTGAACGACGCACGATATCACGTCCGGACGCAATCACCATTTCACGATTGGTGCGTCCCCAACCCGACGACACAATGCCGACTCGAAAGCCCTCGGTCTGAAGGTGCCGGGCGATAAACTCAACAAGCGGGGTCTTCCCCGATCCACCCATCGCGAGATTCCCCACGGAGATGACGGGCCGATCGATGCGAACACGAGGCTGCCGCCACGCTCGGCGGAGCGACACGAGCGGCCAGATGACTGCGGCGATTACTGCCATGAGCACAGCCGGGATCGACCAGAGGGTGATCCCTTTGCGTCTCAGCATCCGTTTCCACAGTCGATCAAGGAGCATGAAGCAGACTACCCAATTCCTCGGCGATGCGCGCTGTTGGACCGGTCGGCAAGGACGCGAAATCAACTTCCAGTACCCGAGCACCGTCTGCCAACGCTGCTACAACCGAGACGAGTTCTTCGGCGCTATCGACCTGTTCGCCCCAGTGGCGTTCGAGAATCATGTCCGCCGCCTCGCGAACTGTCGCTAACGATGGTCCAAACAACACTGGAACGCCGCACTGAATCGGTTCCATAAGATTGTGGCCGCCGAAGTCAACGAGCGAGCCACCAACGAACGCGGTGTCAGCCGCGGCGTAGAGTTTTCTCAGCCATCCGATGTCCTCCACAACACGGATTGAGGGCTGGTCAGAATGCCCCTCTGCCTGAGAAGGTGAAGGCACAGCCCCCTTCCGTACGGCAAGATAGGAATAGCCCAAACGCTCAACCAGCGCTTTCACCTCTGAACACCGTTCTGGATGTCGCGGCGCTAGAACGAGGTGGAGTGGCCGCTTGGTGCGACGGGTTGACCATGCGGCGAGAATCGCCTCCTCCTCACCCGGACGCGTCGAACCGGCGACGAGGACCCAGTCCGACGAGCGAAGACCCAGATCGGCCCTTTGCTCGCTACGCTCCTTAGAAGAGATCGGCGCGATCTGAAGATCGAGCTTCATGTCCCCAGCAACTTCGAGCCGTTTCTCCGGAAACGCTAATTGCCGGAACCGTTGGGCATCGTCATCCGACTTCACCCACGCTCGTGCATAGGCGGGCCAGAGTTTCTCCAGGCTCGAGACTATCAGTCGATAGCGACGAACCGCACGATCGGAGAGACGCCCGTTGACTAAATAGACAGGAACACTCTCACGATGAGCTTCCAGTAGCAGATTCGGCCAGATTTCCGTCTCTGCGATGACAATTGCTGACGGTTTCCAGGTGCGCAGCGCACGACGCATCAGGTGCGGAGCATCAATCGAAAAGTAGCGGATTGTTACCGTCGATCGATCCGACAGCCGGCGACGAGCCTCTTC
The DNA here is from genome assembly GCA_028289585.1 of Candidatus Zixiibacteriota bacterium. Taxonomy (GTDB): domain Bacteria; phylum Zixibacteria; class MSB-5A5; order GN15; family FEB-12; genus JANQPI01. Next base: position 366,692 of record JANQPI010000026.1, on the reverse strand, counting down.
CTGACCGGTCGTGGTCATTGTCGTCACCAGACAGCGCATCCCCGGATGATTCGTCAGCAACTCGTTGACGAGACGGGTCACGATTCTTGATTCGCCAACGGATGCCGCATGACACCATAAGTCATATCGACCGCGATACTCATCCAGCAGAAGGCGTTGCGACCATTTGCCGGCATCAGAAGGACGGAGCCACAGAACAAGTCGGAGAAAGCTCGCAATGGCGTAGCTGACGAAGCGGTAGAGGCCGATCATAGGTACTCGGCCACCACCTCCGCCGCTCGACGACTCGCACCTGTTCCTCCGAGACGACCGGGGATACGACGAAACGCATTGACCATGTTGCGTCTCATCTGCGTTTCAGTAACGAGCGGCTCAAGACGCGACACAATGTTTGATGGCGAACAATCACCCTGAATCAGCTCCGGAACGAGTTTCTTACCGAGCACCAAATTGACCAAGCCGATCGAATCGAGTTCGATGACGCGACGGGCAATCTCGTATGTTATCGCAGACGTTCGGTACACAACGACCATCGGCCGACCGATGATCGCCGTTTCGAGCGTTGCCGTACCCGATGAGCAAATAACACAATCGGAGTCAGCGATGACGCGACGGGCATCGTTATAGACGACGTCTACCGGTCCGATACCGAAGCGCTCAAGCGCCGCGTCGTAATCAAAGCCATTACGACGAGCCGCAACCACCGGCTCAAGACCAAAGCGACCCTGCGCAATGGCGGCCGCTTCCAGCATCGTTGGCAGCATCCGTTGCACTTCCTGGTACCGAGAACCGGGCAGTAGCGCGAGACGCTTTGTGCCTGGCAGATCCGAGCCGATGAGTGACGCCTCGATATCTTCCAGCAAGTAATGTCCAACTGGCGTCACGGCAATGTCGCGTGCCTGAAACCACTCCGTTTCGAAGGGAAGGATCGTAAGCAACCGATCGACATACTGGCGCAGGTCATCGACCCGTCGGCGCCCCCATGCCCAAACCTGGGGCGCAATGTAGTAGATGATCGGGATGCCAAGCCCGTGGATGCGTTTCGCCAGCCTCAGATTGAAGCCGGGATAGTCGACGAGGAGAACGGCGGCCGGACGACGCCTTGTGATTTCCTCGAGGCAACGATGGAAGAGTCGGCGAAAGAAACGGTAGCGGCGCGCAACCTCCCAGAAGCCGATGACCGCTAACTCATTCGGCTCCGCAAAGAGTTCCATCCCGCGATCGGCAAGATGTGACCCGCCGAGTCCGAAAAGTTCGGGTGGTGTCGAAAGATCAGTAAGATGGTCGATAAGCCGCGCCGTCGCGATATCCCCCGAGGGGTCACCGGCGGCGACAAAGAGTGAACTCACGGCAGAACAGAATCGACCGTCAGGTGCGATGTCGCCTGAGCGAGGCCAATACGCTCAACCTCCAGCGCCACCCGCAGCGCTTCAACCGCATCGCCAACCGCCACGGCGGTAGCCCCCCCGGTTTGAATCGCCGTAAGCCAGGCTCGCAATTCCGCCGCCAGCATGTCGTCGCCCGAGTCGGCTAACTTGTGATAGGCAATCTCCTGCCCCGACTTGCCCAGGGGAAGCCGCATTCCCTCACGAGGGGCATCATCCGAAACAAGCTGGTACAGGTCAGCGGTCTTGGCACCGAGATCGAGCGAAAGATACGCAGCGGGCTGAAAGATGCGCATTTTGCGCATCGGTTGCAGGGATATCCGGGAGGCGGTCAGGTTAGCCACCGCACCGTTGGCAAACGTCAGGCGGCAGTTCGCGATGTCGGGATGTTTCGAGACGACTTTGACCGCTGCCGCCTGAATGTCGACAACCGGCGATCCGATCAGATGAAGCGACAGATCGATATCGTGGATCATTAAATCGAGGATCACGGCAACATCCGAAGCACGCGGGTCAAAGGCGGCCAGTCGATGCGCCTCGATAAAAGCGGGTTCCAGCTCAAGTTGCTTGATCTGACGAACGGCCGGGTTGAACCGTTCGATCTGGCCTACCGTTACGGTGAGTCCGCGATCCGCAGCGAGTTGTTGAAGGGCCACCGCTTCATCGTACGTCGCTGCAATCGGTTTCTCGATCAGACAGTTGACACCGGCGTTAAGCAGCTGCGTTGCCACCTCGTGATGGGTCGACGTCGGTGTCGCAATCACCGCAGCATCGCAGGCAGCAGCCAGACCATCGAGCGACGTGAACGCCGCTACATCGTACTGTGCGGCGAACTCCTCGGCGCGCGAACGATCGGTGTCGAAACAACCAACTAACTGGGAAGAATCGATCTGGCTGAGCCAGCGGAGATGATGTTTGCCAAGTGCCCCCACTCCGACAACTGCGGTCTTGACCGGAGCTGTCATTGTCTACTTGACGATTCCGCGATTGGATCGATTCTCAACAAAATCGACCAGCAACTTGACCTCGGGAAGCGTCTCGACCTCGCTGGTCAGCCGCTCCAGCGCCTGCGATGTATTGAGCTTGGAGAAAAAGAGGATTTTGAACGCGCGCTCGAGCGTTTGGATCGTCTCGGTCTCAAAACCGCGACGACGTAACCCGATCGAATTGATACCTACTACCCGAAGCGGATAACCAGCCACCAGCGCAAATGGAACAACATCCTGTTGGACGCGAAAGCCTCCGCCAATCATGGCGTGGGCGCCAATCTTCACGAACTGATGAACAGGAAGGACCCCACCGAGAATCGCGTAGTCGTCAATCTCAATATGTCCAGCGAGGTTAACCGAATTCGCAAGAATCACATTGTCACCGATCAAGCAATCGTGCGCTACGTGTGCATAGGCCATCACGAAACAATTTTTACCGAGTTCGGTTCGTTGATGATAGTTCGTACCCCGATTGATCGTCGCATACTCCCTCACCACGGTACCATCGCCAACAATCGCCTTCGTTTCCTCACCCTCGAATTTAAGATCTTGAGGCACCGTACCGATGACCGCCCCGTGGCTGACCTTGACATTTTTGCCTAAGACGGTTCCTGATGCGAGACGCACATGCGATGCGACGACGGATCCGGCACCAATCGACACCTTGGATTCGATGATCGTGTATGGGCCGATGGTGGCATCGCTTGCGATCTCCGCACCGGGGTCGACAATTGCTGTGGAGTGAATATCGCTCATCGATCCATCACCATCGCCATCAGTTCGGCATTGCACACGAGGTCATCATCGACGAATGCCTCACCGACCATGCGGCAGGTATTCCTGCGAAACGCCTTCATCGTTAGCTCGAAACGGAGTTGATCACCGGGCTTTACAGGGCGCCGGAAGCGAGCCTTATCGATCGCCATGAAATAGACAACTTTCTCTTCGGGACATTCAACTTGATTGAGTAACAACAAGCCACCGGCCTGCGCCATCGCCTCGAGAATCATAACACCCGGCATAATCGGATGTCCGGGGAAGTGTCCATTGAAGAACGGTTCGTTAATCGTCACGTTCTTGAGCGCAACGACCCGCTTCTCCGGGATCATATCAATGACACGATCGATCAATAAGAACGGGTAGCGGTGAGGTAGGATCTTCTGGATTTGCGTGATATCAAGCAACGCCTCGCCGTCGTTTCCGCCAAAGCGACTGACCATCTTCTTGGTCTTGTAGAGTTGCCGCATCTTCTTCGCCAACTCGACATTCGCCTTGTGCCCGGACCGGGCAGCGAGAACGTGTCCCTTAAACGGCACTCCGATCAAGAGGAGATCACCGAGCAAATCAAGTGTCTTGTGGCGCACCGGCTCGTTCGGAAATCGCAACGGGGTATCATTAATGATTCCGGTCCGCCCGACCGAGACGTTGCCGTTGAGATTGAGTGCCGCCTTGATTCGATCGACTTCAACCTGTCCCTCGGTTGAATCGTAAATGACAATCGCGTTGTCGAGCGATCCCCCCTTGATCAGCCCCGCCGATTTAAGTGCCTCGACTTCGGAGAGAAAACAGAACGTCCGCGCCGGTGCGAACTCCTCGACGAACTCTTTCTCAAGATCGACGAGTGAGGTGTACTGTGTTCCGAGCGCCGGATTCTGGTAATCGATCATGAACGTGATCCGGAGATCGTCGGACGGAGCAACAATCAGATCGACATTGCGCTCCGACTCGCTATAGGCCATCGGCGCGTCAATCTCCAGGTAGAACTTGTCGACAGGTTGACGTTCGAGCCCGGCTTCGAGGAGAACATCAACGTATGGCTTTGCCGAACCGTCCATGATTGGCGGCTCGTTGTTGTCGAGCTCGATGCGGACATTGTCCAACTGGAGACCGGCCAGAGCGGCGAGCACATGCTCGACCGTGTAGACGCGGGCCCCGTTTCGTTCCAGGGTCGTGCCGCGAGCTGTTTCCACGACATGATCGACATCGGCCGGCACCTCCGGACAATCGGGCAGATCGGTCCGGACAAAACGAATTCCGTGCCCGGGCTCCGCCGGGCAGAACGTCATCGTGCAGGTGTTTCCAGTATGCAGACCGGTGCCACTCAAGCTGCGACGACCGGCAATCGTGCGTTGCTTATGGTACATAACCGTCCATGTGCGAATAACTTGTCGCCGATAATAGCCGTCCAACTAACGCCCGGCAACTCCTTTTGCCATTCCCGTGGGGTCAGATGTCCTTCAGCGACCGAACTTTCCGCAACCGTCGAAACAACTGGACGTACTCCCGCACCATCGTTTCCTCGGCCTCTGACATCCCCTCCATCATCGGAATCCCAATACGAAGCACGGCTCGCACGATATCGGCCTGGGTGCGATCGTAGCGCTCGGCGAGCATGCGAAGGCGCTCTTTCAGCTCCACCGAAACGAACAGATTCACACAGTGTTCGCCGCGAACACGCGCCGGCAGGTCGGATACAGGCTTCTCGCTCATGACGTCTCCTGGGGCTCATTGGTTGAAAGGTGATAACGCTCGTGACCGATTACGACCTGAGGGGTTGAGATCGACAGGGCGAAATCGACACGCAGCGTCCGAAGGATTGGAGTCCATGGGCGACGCCGATCACGGGCGGCAATGATCGCGTCGATCTCCTGCCGCCGAGGTGACTGGCAGATCGGGCAACTTGAGTCCGGTTCCGTCTCCAGACCGAAATCACGTCGTACGATTGGCGCCAGGAGGCTTTTCAAGCGACGCAGCGCCCGGCGCTGCTGGGCTTCGACCCGGTGGACGTCCCGGTTCATCGCCGCGGCCAGTTCGACCAGTGAGCGACCCAGAATTACCGACTGGACGACCAGTTCTCGATCGTTGTCGTCAAGCTGCGCCAAACCGTCCTGGACCGCGGAACGCAGTGCCGCCAGGCGAGGACTATCGGCTCCGTGGTCACCAAATACAGCAGGGCAGTCGGCTTCGGGATCGCTCGGAGCCGGTTCTCGTCCTATGTCAACGAGCCAATCCAGGTATCGCAGGCGTCGTTCCGTCACAGCTATCTCCTGTGCTAAAGGTTGCATAGCCCAGGGGCGGTTATTCGCCGGCCTGGGCCCGAGCACAGAAAACGCGCTGCGGGCTGCGCCCGCGATCACGCCGGCCTTACAACTGCTTGTGCGACAGGCTCTTTCAGTGGTATCATGCGATTCACATGGGCGTCACCGGCGCCTTTTCCGCTCGATCCGAGCCACTGTGCACGCCGTTTGCGTAGGTACGATGGAGGAGAACAGATGAGTCAGGGACACCGACCAATCGTTTCCGGTTTTATCTATCTCAGCCTCGGACTGCTGCTCTGGGGGTGGATGGCGGGTGTTATCCCTGATCCGGAACGGACGTGGCCACTGCTCATCATCGCGATCGGAATCGGTGTCATCGTTAAGGCTCTGACCCGATCGCGGAAGAGAACGCCTGCCGACAGCTAAGAGGTCTCACCGTGGCCCATACCGAATTCGACCGTATTTCCGTCTACAGCCGCTCGCCGTTTGGGAGCGGACCGCGTCTTTTTGACGCCACCCCCGGATTCGAGAACCACCGCTTTCGTGCCACCTTCTGGACCTGGCTGGCCCTGTTCATCGTCGCGATCGCCTACCCTGGTCAGGCCCTGCTCGCGGGTGACACCGACTTCGATTCGCTGCTCCGGAGTATGAGCGATGAAACCCTGATCTTCCTGCTTGGCTTCACGATCGCCTTCCAATGGGTCATCTTCGCCACGAACTGGATCGCGGCGGCGTTCGAAGAGACCGGACTCGCAGGGCTCGGATTCAATCGTCTCCGTCTCGTCCATATCGCCTGGGCGGTCGCTTTCTGGCTTGGAGCGTCGTTGGTGCTTTCCGGAATCGCGTGGCTGATGGCACAGCTGGGCACACCGATCGCCGGTGAGGTCGGTCTTCTCATTCCGGAAAGTCTGGCCGGTAAACTCGTGTGGGTCGCCGTGGCGATTACCGCCGGCGTATGCGAAGAAACTGCGTTTCGCGGTTACCTGATGACGCGGCTACGGTTGGTCTTCAAGATCAACAACTGGTGGCTCCCGGCCGTAATCTCATCGCTGCTGTTCGGACTCTGTCACCTCTATCAGGGGATCCCTAATGTCGTGATCATTTCGATCTACGGCCTGATGTTTGCCTGGCTGTTTGTGCGTACCCGGTCGCTTTGGCCGCCAGTCATCGCCCACTTTCTCAACAACTTCAGTGTAATGTTCTTCCCGCAGTAGAGAGTGGCTAGCGCAGGAGCAGCATCTTTCGCATTTCGCGAAAGTCATCGGCAATCAAGCGATAGAAATAGACCCCGCTCGCTACTTCCCGTCCGGTTCGATCACGACCATCCCAGGTGACGCGATGCTCCCCCGCACTCATCGGCTGCTCAATCAGTCGTGCGACTTCCTGACCTAAGACATTGTAGATCGAAAGACTGACGCGAGCGGGCGTCGCCAGCGAAAATGGGATCGTCGTCGTGGGATTGAATGGATTCGGATAATTCTCCCCCAAGGAAAAGTCGAGCGGGAGCCCAACCGGAGTGTCATCCGCGACATCCGTGGGATCATAAACGAGCGTGTTAGCCCAGACCGATAGTCCGCCAATCCGATTGTCGACCCAGCCAAACCAGGCGCGACCAAGGTTGGCACTGACCGTGACCCCTTCCATGAACTCTGGCGGTTCGGTCGAAATTGCTTCCGCGGTTCCGATTGGCCCAAAACTGGGCGATAGAATCTGTCGGTACGCGCGGGGCAGTCCTTCGCGATGATCGATCCAGGCTAAAACGAGGTTATCGTTAGCATCGACACTGATCGCCGGTGACTCGGGTTGCGACGTGGGAAGCGACGCGATCACGCTCGGTCCAAAGACGACTCCACTAAGACTGTCTAAAACCGTCAAATACGCTAGCGGTCCACCAACTTCCTGGGATGTCCAGAAGAGGCAAAGATCGCCGTTGGACATGCGATCGAGTGCCAGTCGCGAAACCGCAACCCCCGGTGCCGTAGGTGTCCAGGAAAGGAGTGTTTGCACCGTACGGTCCGGGCGATTGAGGTGAATGCGCACCTCACCTGCGGCCAGATCAAGCCAGCTTACGGCAACATAACCGGCCCCGTCAGCAGCGGCGCTTAACGACTGCGGCACTTCCGATCCGGTCCCGGCAGAAAGCAGAAACTCGGCCGATAGCTGTGTTCCTGCCGTCGTTAACCAACGTCCGTAGACCTCCGGCTGGCCGGTTCGGCTATCGATCCAGCTGACGATCGCCGACGAATCGCTGGCGGCGGCTATTGCCAGATCAGTCTTAGCGGCTGAGGACGTGGTATCCGACACGAGGAATTCCAACCCACCTGCTGGAGGAGATCCCCAGATTGTGAGCTGACGTCCAAACACGCGCTGCCCCGATATTCCCCCGACCGTCCGGCTGTCCAACCAGGCCACCAGCACCGACGCATCACCTTGGGCAAGCCGCGGGCTTGCCTGAGGAGTCCCAAATCCATCCGCGTTGACACGAACATTCGGCGCCGGTAACGAACCATCGTTAATCACTGCCTGGACATAGATATCACCGGCGTCATTGCGACGGTCGACAAATGCTGACACCTGCCACCAGTCGCTCGTTGAGAGGATTACCGGCTGATCCGAAAACGATCCGGCTGAATCGTCGTTAATCAGCACTTCGGACCCGAGCACGCGACTGTCACCGGCCTCGAAGAGCATACCGTGAACGTTCTGGTCGATCTCGATTTCGGTCCAGGTCGTCAGGTAGTGCCCATCCTCCAAACTTTCCGCCCGGGGTCGCCAACGGCGATCTGTGTTCGACAGATTGAGTACCCGCGACGGGTCAGGTACGAGTCCTGCCTGGACCCGGCGAGCCATCACCCGATTGGTCGCACCAAACGATGACCAGAGCAGGTCGAGCGTACTGTCTGCGCGGAGCGACAGTTGTGGGTCATCGGCGAGAATCGCCGTGTCCGACTCCGATAGGCGGACATTGGAGTCAATCAAACCCGAGATCGGATCGTATCGCTGCGCCCAGATTCCCTGACCGGCTCGTTGATCGACCCAGGCAATAACATAGTCATCGAGGGGCGAAAACAGAACATTCGGACGCAACTGACTGGCGGCTGAGGCGGGTGGAGGGACAACCAGAAAGTCTGGGCCGATCGCACTGCCGGCAGCACTGAAGAGACGGCAGGAGATATCCGGTTCGCCACCGACGTAGTCCTCCCAGGCAACCAGAAAACCACCATCCGGTTGGACATCCACCGTCGGCGCCCAACGATTCGTGATTGAGACACTCGAGGGTACGGTAATCGGTGCACCATCGGCAACCAGACCGGCAGTATAGCGCTGGGCAGTAATCGTGTTGCCAAGACCGGTATAGTTTTCGAAGACCACGACCAGTCGCCCATCCGGCCACACAGCCAGGTCGTACAGTCCGCCTACCGCTGCCGCCGTGGTGTCATTGACGAGAATCGGAGAGCCGACCGGCAGCAAAGCAGCATCGAAGCGGGCCAGCCAGATAAGACCGAGACCCTGGTCTCTCCACGTTACTGTGATCTGACCAAGGGAATCGGCCCGCGCTCGCGGTTCCCCAACATTGCTCCCCGTTACCGAGCGAGCGACGACGACATTTGCGCCGACCGGTGCGCCGGTCGTATCGATGACCTGGCGGTACACCGCGCGGCGTCCGTCGCGGCTATCCTCGAAGAACACGATCCACGCACTGTCCCCGAGGCGGACCGGTACCGATCGGTCCTGTGCAAACCGCGCCGGCACCATATCCTCTGACAACTTGAAATCAGGAGGTGTCGCAGTTCGGGAGGGAGCATACTCCTGCACTCCGCATCGGAGGTCGCGTTCCCATCGGATGCGGTCGGGGTCGACAGCATGGGCAAACGAGTCCGCGTCCGCCCCCAGCGACAATCCGGCGACCATCAGCAGCCCAAGTCCAACCTGACCGAGACAACGGATCATATCACTGGTAAGTGTCGGCGGTCGCCCCCAATCGAGCAAGTTTGAACGGTCTCCGGCTTCGATTGTCGGGAAGAAATCGCTGGTCACGGGTACAAGAGGTAGTCACCATTGAGAAACGGTGCAACAACTGGGGGATCGCTCCGTAAATGGTACTGGAGCGGTCTGTCTCGAGTATTTGACCGCAGGATGATGCCATGATTAGTCGTTTCACACATAGGCGTGTTCGCTGGTATGTTCCAGGATTGATTGCTGGGGCATTGGCCATTGCGATGCTGTCAGCATCGGTCCACGCACAGCGAGGCGATGCCGATCAGCATGCCGAGCTTGTGGAGCGGGTCTTTCGTGCCCTCAACTCCCCGGGACGCCTGCTCGACGACGACTACCTCGATATTCTGGCCAAGCTCCAGGATGCCGTCGAAGACTACGAAGCCACCCTCGACACCTACCGACCGGCCGACCGCCGCCAGGTTAAACTCCCAACCAACGTCATTTTACAGCAGCTTCGGGACGAGAAATATTTCGACGATCCGAATGTGCTTCTCGACGACATCGACATGGTTCTCGATTCGGCGCGACGACTTGAGCGTGGTCTACGGTCCTCCGGCACTGGCCCCGGAGGCCAGGCGAAATCGCTGCTCCGCCATTTCCGCCGAGAAATGACCGTCATTGGCGACTTGGTCGACAACTACATCGTTGAGCGCAAGCGACGCTTCGTTTCGCGTGAGCAATTCGTTCGTAAGATAGAGCAAGAGTTAGAACGGTCGGGCTTTACTATCTCAGAACAGGAAGCCCTGCGCGAACAGATTGCGGAACAGCTCGAAAATGCCCGCCGCAGCTTCAACGTTAGTGAAACCGAACTTGATCAGGTGATGAAGGCCCTCCGCGCCATGGGCCTGGAAAACAGCGTCGTCGTCGTGCCGATGCCGTCGGGAATCGATGCCACCGAACCGCCGGAGCCGCCCAAGGCACCACGTGTCCCGACCCCTACCGGCATTGCTCGTGTGCCTGACCGTGATCGGACAACATCGTGGCGGAGCGTTACCTCGTCGAACACAATGGCCACAATCGACGTTGAAGACGCCGACAAGCCGGTCTTCATCGAACTCCCCTCAGGAGATATCGTTCTCCGAGAGTGGGATGAACAGCAAATCGTTGCTGATCTCCGCCGACTACCCCGCCACGGCGGGGGCACCGTTGGCGTTGCCCGAATCAGTGCGAGCGATAACGACCAGAAGTATCTCGTCCGCGTCCAGCCCGATGCTCACGACGCGATGTCCCCCGACGACGCTCGCCAGGAATTGATCAGTCACATTCCTCACGGTCACCCGGTCATTATTACCCACGAAGGTGGTCGAGTCGATGTTGCGAGCCTGCGAGCGGGCGTCACCTATGACGGTCGCAAGGCCCAGCTGGTCCTGAACGACATCGAGGGCCCAATCGACATCTCCAACGAGTATGGCCAGACCGCGATCAGCGATTGCGAAGGGGATGTTGAAATAACAGGCGCCCATAAGCCAATCAGTGTAACCGACGTAGCCGGTCGACTCCTGCTCACGAACAATTACGCCCCGATCATCCTGACCGACACACGGGGTGACGTACGGATCGTCAACACTGGCGAAACGCGGATGGTCGAGCACTCCGGGAATGTTGACATTGAAAACAGTTACGGATCGATTGACCTCCGCGATGTCACTGGTGATACCGAAGTTCGATCCGCATACGGTTCGGTTACCGTATCCGACGTAACCGGCGATGTTCGCGTCAGCAATGAGTTTTCTGCCCTGATGGTTCAGGAAATCGGTGGTCAACTCATCGCCGAGCTGCTGCAATCAAACCTGCGAGCGGCCGGTCTCGCATCGGGATTTGATATCGACGCCGTGGGTGGTGAACTAATCCTGGTGCTTGACGGGCCGATCAAGGAATCGAGTCAGCTGCGCACTGTGGATGCCTCACTCGACATCCGTATCGAGAAACCGTCGGACTACAAACTCATTATCACCGGTAAGGGTGCTCGGCTGATACGTGGTGGCGAAGTCACCATCCTTGAGCCTGGGAGCCGCGCCATCGAGACTGTCTATGGCAGCGGTACTCACATCGTACACATTAATGCCATCGGTGGCCGTATCACGATTACGGACGAAAATTGACAGTCGTCACGTCGCCGGAGTCGGCCGGAGCTGCAACCGGCCCTCTACCTCATCCCCACCTGACACTTCCGATGTCCGATCGATCAGGTCAATAAGTCGAGAGAACGCCTTCGCCATACGCATATCTGTAGGATCGCGGCTCAGAACCGATTCGCGTAAGGCAAGAGTATCGGCTCGCAGTTGCGTTGTGAGTTCTTCAAGGCGACCGATGCGATTGTGATCGGTTGCCGGAGTGGTGACGCCCCGACGCAGCTCACGATGCAACTGCTGGTTCTCTCGCAGCAATTCTTCGAGAGCCGCAAAGCGGGCCGCCAGAAGTCGATTCGCCTCGTAGAGCAGGGCACGGTCGTCACCGATCGTCAGCTCGAGGAACGATGCCTCACGCATCGTGTCGGCAAAGAGATCCGCCTCGATCGCTTGCACGGTTGCCGCATCGACGCCAAGATTCTTACGCAGGATTTCCCGTTTGCCGTGACGTTCGCGAATCGCCTGGGGGGAATTGCCTGATACCAACAGCGCGAAGGGTGACAGATCGGCAGCTAACGCAACGACCTGCGCCGGATGTAAATCATCATAGTTGGAGTTGGCGCTGAAGATCATTTCGGCATTCCCGACCGCTTCTGATACAATTGACGGCAGTCCCCATTGCTCCAGCAGAAACTTCCCGACCAATGCGTGGTTTGTGCCCCACGCAGCCTCGGATCGGGCTACCAACTGACCGTGTTGCGCTACGTCCTTCCAGATCGTGGCAAACTGATCCGGGAAGGAGCCACTCAGCACCAGAAGACCGAGATGATGGAGAAGACCCGCGATGTATGCCGCATCCGGTTCGAAACGCCCGGCCGCTTCAGCCAGTGAACGCGACGCCAGGGCAACCGAAAGCGCATCGCGCCAGAAGGCAACCCGATCGAGCGGTCCGGTTGCCTGCTCGGATAGTGAATAGACAGTGCTCGCCAACGCCAGGGCAGTCACCTGTTGGACACCAACTGTCACGACGGCGTGTTTCACCGAAGCGGTCGGCTGAGGGAGACCGTAATAGGGCGCGTTGGCTAACCGCAACAGCTTCGCCGCCAGCGGCGGATCCTTAGCGATCACTGCTGCAATCTCGTTGGCCGACGCAGCATCATCCCGCGCTAGCGAGATAATCTGCGAGAGTGTCTGCGGAAGCGTCTTAAGTTCGGGGCGATCTTCGAGAAGCTGAACTAGAAGGTCACGATCCATTTGGCCACCATCGTCGCTGCCCGTTGCTACGAAAACTTACTGTTATCGGGGGTATCGGTCGCTAAGGAATCTTTCCTTAACCGGTACTGTCACGTTTACGCAACAATCGGGCACGACGGTGCAAAAGACGCTCCTGAGGACCCTCAGTCAGCGCCAGCGCGCGATCGGTCCACTGCATCGCTGCTGAAAGATCCCGCCACTTATGTTCTGCGGCCTTGGCGAGTTCCAGCGCGGCCTTGACCGCCAACTGATCGGTGCCGACTGCCAGCATCTCCCAAATCGGACGAGCATCGGCAAGACGACCGCGACGTTTCAGAACCATCGCCTGTTGCCAGGACGTTGTCCGTTCCTGAGGAATGTCGATTCGTGACAAGACAGCATCAGCCGTTTCGTAATCGTGGCATCGTTCGTGGAGACGGGCTAACGCCGACAAGTCCGTCTCCTCGCGTAATGCGGCGCCCTGCTCGGAGACGACATGCGACAGATGGTAGAGCAAGAACGCCAGGGAAACGATGTCCCAGCGATTATGGAGCAGAACCTCAGCCAGTGAATCCGTTCCTTCGGCCTGCAACCACTCGAAATACGCCAGCGGTGCCAGATACCCGGGAAGGTCATCGATTCGCTCGAATCCGAGGATCGAACGTTCGACATTCCCCAACGAACAATCACCCAAACGCCGCTTCCATAATCGTCGGACGGCGGGTAACAGATCGATATGCAAACCAAATGACAACTCGCGAGCGACGCGGTGGATACGGAGTCGATCGGTGACGAGCGGAAGATCAAACGCCGCTCCGTTGTAGCTAACGATTGTTGTCGTGTCAGTGATCTCGGCCGCCACACATTCCAGCAGGGCCATCTCATCGGGATAGTCAGGAAGCAGAAACTGATCAACCGATACCGATGTCGGGGTGATACGTCCCACGCCAAGCAGAAAGGCAACCGTACCGGCTCCCCCAAGTCCGGTTGTCTCAGTATCAAAGAAACAGAACGAGTCGACCGGTATGGGGGAAGTATTGTCGCGCGGCGGCGGTGCCAGCAGTCCAAACGGTTCGACATGGTCATCGTTCCAGTTGCCCGGAAGCACGACATGACCGAGCGGCTCGGTCAGTTTATGATCGTAACGCACTCGACAGACCAATCCGGCCGGGTGGTCAATTAACTCACCACCGACAGCGTCAGCCAGACGTCGATACCGATCGGGCGTTGCTGTTCGCGTACCTGTCTTGGGAGTTGCACCGCCCAGTCCGGGCATGCCGGACAGCTTTGTGCGAAGTGAGGAAGGTTTGTCGTTAGTTGCCATCGGCCACGGCCGAGGTAACCTGTAAACGGACAAAATAGTCGGTCTCGTTCGCCAGCCAGGGACGAATGAATCCGCAGTTATCATCGGGGTCGAGGGCGACCAGAGCGCGGGCCGCAGTAGCGCGAATCGAGGCTCGCGAGTCGGTAAGAAACTGAGCCAGCTGATCGATGGCACCGGCACCTGCGACGCGAACACGGTCCGAAGCCGTTTCATCGCCAGCCAACTCTCCCATTACGGTCAACGCATGGGCCAGGCGAGTCTCATTCATCCCCTCGTCAATCGCTTCGAGGAGACCGCCAATGACAGCCACGGTATCAAGCTTTTTGAGTGTTTCCGCCGCGGCCATTCGAGCTCCGAAAAACGGATCGTCGAGGTGAGCAATCAAGGGAGTGATGGCTGGATTGAGGCCAAGCCGTCCGGCCGACACCGCAGCCGCTTTGCGAACCTGGCCAATCGAATCGGCAAGGCCGGTCAGTACTGCCTGCTCTCCTACCGACGCCCCGATCTTTCCGAGGGCACGGAGCGCTTGCTCGCGAACCTGCCAGCGGGGATGCGCGACAACCTCAAGCAGCGGTCCTGCTGCGGTCGTGTCGCCGATATCCCCCAACGCCCAGCAGACGCGCTGCACAACGAGCCCATCGGAGCGACGAAGAGCTCGCACCAAATCGGGGATTGCCACCGGTCCAATGTCGGAAAGGATATTAATAATCGTCAACCGCTCACGGGCTGACTTAGTGGTCAGCTTTTCAATTAGCCGCGGGACAGCTTTGTCGCCCAGTGCCACCAGGGCTTCCTTGGCCGGTTCAACCTGATCGCGAAAACGGACTTCGCCCGATGACGCGATCACGAAGAGCGAGTCGACCTCGGTATCCGTCACCAGTTGAGCCTGGGCAGATTCGGCATACATACCAGCCACCATACCCCAGAGAACCAGACGGTAAATCACATTCATCGAGCAGCTCCCGCAGCAGTATCTGACGGTGTCAACTCGATATCCATTCCTGCTCCCCACTTCGATCCGGAGTTCCAGAAGCTGTTGTCCCGACCCGAACCGTCATACTGATCACGTCCGCCCAGATCGAGAAACAGGCCGATCGAACCGAACTCGCGACGGGGATTGCCATAGCCCTGTGTGTTGGCGGGATTCGAAATGAAGTATCGATCGTTACCGGCCACATCGGTCAAGAGCCCCACGCCGTTGGCCGATCCGGCCCCCTGCGACAGATCGTAGGCGGTGTAGGTATCATCACCTGCAAGGTCGAGCAGCCAGCCACACGAATAGTCGTGGCCACACCCGTGCATGAGTCCTTTGCCGAAATAGACGTCGTTGCCGGCGGCATCGAGGAGCATACCCAGCGTCATATGGGTCGCCGCCCCCTGACCGTACTGAAAACAGGTGTACGTATCGTTGCCGTAGCCATCGACGATTGCTCCCAGCGACCACCAGTACGATGCCGCCTGAGCAAAGATATCGGCGTTGTACGTGTCATTTCCGTACTGATCGAGAATGACACCGATACCACCAGACATCCACGGTCGCAGCCCGTAACCAAAACCCTGAGAGAGCGACAGGTACCGATCCTCGTAGCGCAGGATATCCTTGTACTTGCCACCGGCGTAGTAACTATCGGAACCGTCGCGATCAACAATCCCGCCGAAGCCCTGGACGAAACCAAACCCCTGCGAGTAGAGAGCGGCATTGTAGATATCCCGACCGGATTCGTCGATCAACAGGCCAAGACCGAACGAGGCTGCCCCCTGGGCATGGGTGTCACCATCGTACCGGTCATCGCCGTCGGCATCATAGAGAAGGCCAAAGCCGAAATAGCCCGATCCCGCGGAGAACGATTTACCGAGGTACTGATCGTTACCGCCAAAGTCGAGCAGGAGCCCTACCGAAAGACAACCGGACGCGATCGTGAAGTCAGACCGTGCGCGATAGCGGTCGTCGCCCGCGAGATCAATGACAATGACCCCGTGGGGGTCCGATGGATCGTAGTCGAAGTCGTAGATATCATCCCCCCCGAGGTCGAGGATGAACCGATAATCCCCCGCGTAGTAGTCGTTGCCAACTCCCCCGATTCGCCATCCGGACTGGAAGCCGAGATAACTGGTCCGATCCAGATCGTCGGTAATCACCGCACTCGAACGCAGCAGCTCCTCATGACCGAGCATCTCCAATTGACGCATCAGCACACGGATTTCCGGTAGGAGTTTCTCAAGGCAGTCGATTCCAGCCGCGATCAAGGGATCCTTGTCAAAACGGTAACCGAAGGTGACGAACTCTTCGATGTACCCCTCTTCGACCTTTTCCAGTGAATCGAGAGCATCGACCGACAGGAACTCCTCGTCGGTCGACATTGTCACGACCTCGACCAGTTGCCGCGTTAGAAAGGCTCGTTCTCGGTTGTTCAGCCGGGCGAGTGCGGCCTCTGTCGATCGCGGAAAGATTAGGTCAAGATAGGTAGCCGCCCGATTGAGCAACTGATTGAGTTCTGCCGAAGTGAAATAGAGGTTGTAGCGCTGGACCAGTTCGTCCGCTGTCGGTCGGTAGGGTGGCGTCAGCCCGGTCTGGTATTCACTGCGCAGGTCGGAATGAATGATTCGAGCCAGGATCTCCGGCTGGCCGTCGACATGCGCCATCGCCATCTCCTGAAGATAGTCGCGCATTCCGAGAGGTCGCTGCATCAGATCGGCAACGAGACGTAACCGAAACGTATCCGGATCAGTGTAGTCGGAACGAAAGCCGATGTCATCCGGCGACAGATGTAAGAACGCGGTGAGATGGTCGATTCCAAAATCGACCGCGTCGACGGTGTCTATGGGCTGCTGGGCAGACGCGCCGGTCCCCAGACCGATCACCAGAGCAAATGCGGAAAAAGTAGATTTCACCGCAAAAAGGTACCCCCGCCGGGAAGCGGGGGTCAAACTCAAAAGATGGCTTCGATCGCTAGGTTGTAGCGTCATCCGAGGTGTTTAGCAGCGCTCCATCCTGATCGATCGTCCAGACGTCATCGGTGGCATCGTCATCGATATTCCCGGTCGCGGTCGCGGTAAACGTGGCAGCGGCAGCTACGATATCATAGGTGTAGCGGGCGTCGGCCATGATTTCGACACCGAGATTCGGAAACGCACCGCCGGGAGCAGCCGTGACGCCGTTTTCGCCATACGTGTTATAGAGAGCGTGGTAGGTCCGCTGCATCGTGTAGATCTGCTTGAGAATCTGCTTCGCCTCAGACTGCTTCGTTTTGGTCGTCGCTGCCATCCAACGCGGAATTGCCATGGCAGCGAGGATGCCGATGATGACCACCACGATCATCAACTCAATCAGAGTAAAACCGGATTCACGTCGTTTGCGCTGTCGCATCTGCCAGCCTCCTCGATTCGGCAGCCATGCTACCGATCAGATAAGAATCACTGAGGCCTAGTATTGCAACACCAGTGCCGCAGCCCTGGGCAAACGCTGCACAGAGCGACTCGGTCGCTGGCCTGTTATTCCGGGGTTCAAGCTCCCGTTTGAGCTCCTGATTCGGCACTGAACAGTTGGAGCAGTGGCGCAACGACCAGAAAAACGCGAATTGCGAATACGATCGTGCAAAATGAGAGACCTGTCGGCAGATGTATTCCGTGAATAGGGTCATGAAATGAAAAAGGCGCCCCGCCGAAACGGGGCGCCTGTGCATCAGGCAAGAATCAGGTCAGATCAACCAGCTACATCGTTCGACGTATTGGTGAGCGCACCGGTCTGGTCGATCGTCCACACATCATCGGTGGCGTCATCGTCCAGATTCGCCGTCGCGGTCGCCGTGAACGTGTTCGCAGCGGCAACGATATCGTACGAGTACTGAGCGCCAGTCATGACCTCAACACCGAGTTCCGGGAAGTTACCACCAGCAACGGCCGTGACACCATTGTCACCATAGTTACCGTTGGCCTGGCGATACGTACGCTGCATCGTGTAGATCTGCTTCAGAATCTGCTTCGCTTCTGACTGCTTCGAACGCGTCGTCGCCGTCATGAAACGCGGAATGGCGAGGGCGGCAAGAATACCGATGATGACGACAACGATCATCAACTCGATAAGCGTGAAGCCCTTCTGATTGTTCTTCGTGCGCATGGCCTTTCCTCCTCTGGGAGTATCCTGGGTTGGAGTCAAATTCGTTTTCATATTCTCCCGAAGTGATGGCAATGCCGATGCCATCGACCTGCCCCGATTCTGCACATCCTGGCAACAACTGAACGAGCGCCTAATGGCGGGAAAATCGGCGCTCAATCAGGGATCATGATGTCGCATATCGTCTTTCGTCGGGTTACGTACACGACCGCGATCTGCCGCAACCTGCGAGCGGCATCGTGCATTGTGCAATGGCGACAACGGAGGATTACTTGTCAGATGAACGGTTCGGTCGTTCCCGTTCAGACATCTTGTACCGCTCCAACTTGCGATAGAGCGTCGAGGCATCAATACCCAGGATACGCGCTGCCTCTGACTTCTTGCCGTCGGTTTGTGTCAGCACATACTGGATGTAGGCCTTTTCCATGATCTCAAGCGTCGGCGATGGTGAGGTGGGCGTAGTGGCTGACGGTTCGACCTCCTCACCATCCGATCTGCTCAGTGCTGGCGGCTGATCAGTCAACCGACCCGGGAAGTCAGCCGGCTCAAGTGCGTCACTGCGATTCATTACAATCGCGCGTTCGAGTGTGTTCTCCAGTTCGCGCACATTTCCCGGCCACGCATATCCCGCCAGCAGCGTTAGGACGTCGGCGTTGACGGTTCGACGAGGCCCGTGACCGCGTTCCGCAAAGCGGTCGAGAAAGAATTCGACCAAGAGCGGAATATCATCGAGTCGCTCCCGAAGCGGCGGCAACGAGATCGGCAGGACGTTGAGGCGGTAGAAGAGGTCCGCACGGAATCGCCCACCTTTGACGTCGGCCTCCAGATCGGCATTAGTCGCGGCGATCAGTCGAATATCAACATCGAACGGTTTGGTATCACCGACTGGTGTCACCTTCTTATCTTCCAGAACCCGAAGGAGCTTTACCTGGATCGCCGGCGACATGTTACCGACCTCGTCGAGGAAGAACGTTCCCCCGTCGGCAGCTTTCAACAGTCCATCCTTGTCACGGTTGGCTCCGGTAAACGAGCCGCGCTTGTGACCAAACAGCTCGGACTCAAGAAGCGTTTCCGGTAAGGCAGCGCAGTTGAGGGTAACGAATGGACCACCACAACGGGGGGAGTGATGGTGAATCGCCCGCGCCATTAGATCTTTGCCGGTTCCGGATTCGCCACGGATCAGAACAGTGGAATCGGATGAGGCGATGCGTTCAGCGAGCCGCTTTACCTGCGTAATTGCCGTCGACTGACCGATGATCGCGTCGAAAGAGTTCTTGTCCTGGAGCTGCTTTTTGAGGACCTCGTTCTCGCGTGCCAGACCCCGTCGGTTGATCGCCTTGGCGATCGTCAACTTGATCTCGTCGACTTTGAACGGTTTCGTAATGTAATCCGAGGCGCCCTCTTTCATCGCTTCGATCGCCGTGTCGACCGAAGCGTAGGCGGTCATGACAAACATTTCCTGCTCCGCCTTGAACCCTTTGACCTCGCGTACCAGATCGATGCCGGTCATATCGGGCATCTGAAGATCGGTAATCACCAGGTCATAATTGGTGCTGCGAAGCTGCGTGAGGGCATCAGTAGCGGACAGCGAGGTCTCGACCTCATAGCCTTCCTTCACGAGCATGATCTCCATGAAGTGGCACATTGATTCTTCGTCGTCGATTACGAGGATTCGGGCAGGCATGGCACCTTCTTCGTCTGTCGCGCCCCCGGATAACAGTACTGTCCAAAGGAAGTTATCGGCGTTTGGACCGAATGGCTGCAGGACTGGTTCTGGAGATGTGCACCCGTTGAACAATCAACTGATTGAGGCGATTGTTGACCCTCGTCTTTGGGCTCCGTTTCTTGACGCGAACTGGAAAGGAAACCGATGCCGACCGACCGCTATTCCCCGCGAGAGCGACTCGCCATGATTCTCGCCGGGGAGCAACCCGACCGTTACGCTGTTTCGATGTGGCGACACTTTTTCCACTTGGAATCGACGATTGACGGAACCGTCGACGCGATGGTTCATTTCCAGAATGAGTTCAACTGGGACTTCATGAAGATTAATCCCCGGGCCGATTTCCATATCGAAGATTGGGGGTTTCGCCAGACGTTCTCGACCGACGAATTCACCAAGCACCGTAAAGATCACTACCCCATCCAAACACCAGATGATTGGCGCACAATACGCCCTCTTGATCCGACCGACGGAATCCTCGGCGACCACTTGCGCGTGATCGAGAAGATCCGTAAGCGCGTCGGCCCCGACCTTCCTCTGTTCATGACGCTCTTTACGCCGCTCGCCGTAGCGGGCCGCTTGATCGAGCGCAATGAAGACCTCATCGCGCATCTTCGGAGTCATCCCGAGATCGTCCAACCAGCACTTGAGGCGATCACCACCACGTTTACGCGTTATGCCTCAGAGATTCGCAATGCTGGTGCCGACGGCCTCTTCTACGCGACCACACACTTTGCGTCATCTGACATGATGACTTGGGATGAGTACCGCACGTGGGGAATACCCTACGATCGCCCGGTGATCGAGGCGACAGAGAGTGACGCCACCAACATCCTACACGTCTGCGATACGAATGCGTTCGTCACGCAGCTTGCCGAGGAAAAGTACCCGGCTCAGATTCTGAGCTGGAACGCCTACTCACCCACCAATCTGCCGCTGGACAAAGCCTATACGAACATCACCGACTATGTTATCGCCTCGGGTGTTGATGATCTCGCCTGGTTGCAATTGTCGGAACCGGACGAAGTATCATATCTCGTCTCCGAACTGACCGAACGCTACGCCCCGGAGAGACTGATTGTTGCTCCCACCTGCGCGATTCCTCCGGAAACGCCGGCCGACAATCTTCGTGCTGTTCGACGGGCAGTGTACGTGTAGGCGAACGAAGCGGATACCATGATCGACTAGTAAGGAGGGGAATCATGTTTTTTCCGATTGCACTCATTCTTGTCGGAGCCCTGCTGCTCCTTGATGCGCTCGGGCTCATCTCGATCAGTTTCGGCACTGTTATTCTACCCGTCATACTGGTTGCCGTCGGTCTCAGCATGCTGGTGAAAAAACGACGTTTCTAGAAGCGGAGTGCCACGCCGAGTCGGACAAACTGAGCAACCGGATCAGTTAGGGTGGCGGTGTAACGAAGGTAAAGTCGCACCTGCGGTAATTCGAGTCCACCCCCGCCAGTCAACGTGGCAGTTACCGTTTCCTCCGTCGTGACGATATCCCCCTGATTCCGAAGGTCCGAACGATCGGCATAGGCCAGGCCGAACCCGGCGACGACGAACGGACGGATCGCTCGCCGGTCTTTGCCAAACGCCAGCATCGCCAACCCGTTCATCTCAATGTAGGTGTAGTTTCCCCCCTCATTGAGCGTGTCCGCATCCTGATAGCTGAAGACCGCATAAGCGAGTTCGGCAGTCAGGCGGGGTTCAATCGAGCCAGCCGCCCGGAAGGGGAAATCAACTCCGAGCTGGCCGTGAAAGCCGGCGTTCGCCGAGTCCGCCAGGAAAGCCATTGGCAGGGCGAGTCCACCACCAGCAGAGAAACGCAAGCGATCTGGCTCCTCCGCGCTCAGTGCCTCTCCTCCAACAACGAGGAGTGCTAGCAACCAGACGAAAGAGCGCACTGATCGAGATTAGAATCGGAAGCCGATCGTGAACGGGACGTAACTGATCGAGACGTTGTCCACAGAGATTCCTGTGTATCCGATCCTAAAGAAACCCCGCCGAAACTCCAAGCTAGCCGCAAGGGAGTAATACAGCTCGGTTTCACTTTGGAATGAAATCACTAATCCGCCACCGGAAACCTCGGAGATATCGATCGAGGCTGCGCCCAGCGATCCTTGAATCGCCGGAGCGATCCCCGACGCCGGCAACGGGAAACTGAACTTGAGTCCACCGCCAACCTGCAACGAGGAGAACGTCCCACCGTCGAAATCCAGACCCATTCGATCGGGGCCAAACGAATGATAGGCAGCTTCGCCGATGATCTCGAAGCGGAAGGTGGGCGTCGCTGTTGGAACCACAAATCCGACCTGGCCGCTCACGTGCCAGCCGATGTTCCATGCATCACCTAGATCACCACTCGGAAGTGAACCACCCCCACCGATATAGACATTGATCGGCTTGCGAAGGGGAACCTGAGCGTCGGCACTCCCAGCGGCCAAGCCAAGAAGAACGGCAGCGACAAGAATTCGAAATCGGATCATCGTATGTACTCCTGTGATCGGATTGATGGAATGAAAGCTAGGAATCGATGATTCCGGCAGCAACCGCTTTGTCGAGAGCTGCTTCCTGCCGATACCTAGTGATATATGCCTACGACTGTACTGAGATCGATTCGGAAGCTGGTCCTGGCCGCGATTCTGAGCTGTCTCCCGGCCAGTGCCGCAGCACTGGTTATCGGTGATCTGGTCGAGATTGAGATCCCCGAGGGCTGGGATGTCTACGATTCGCTCGCACTGCCGATCCATCTCGTTGCCCTCGACGAACACGCCGAGTTGCTCATCTATCTGTCGGAACTGCCACCCGATGACGGCGTGCACGATGTCGAGACGTTTGAATACGCGGTGTCCGGAGTGATCGACGACGTCATTCTCAGCCTGCCGGAAAGCTACCTCTTATCGTCGACCGGAACCGACGAGGGTGACCACGCCCGCTTTGTGCTCGATTTCGTTTCTTCGGACTCGACTAGTTCTCGCCCCCTGCGACACCGGCTCGTCGGTTTGGTCTATACCGTGGCCAACGGGTCCCAACTGCTCATTACCCTCTGGGCCCGTGGCGATCGCAATGTCTATGATCTCTGGAAAAGCGATGCCGCGCAGATTCAGGACAACGCGCGGTTCGTTGGGGATCATCGAGCGTCAGTCTGGTCGGCCCAGAATGATCTCGTCCGCTGGCTGGCGATTCTACTGCTGGCTGTCGTTGGGCTTCTGTTGCTCTTTCGCCGAGCCTATCAGGCGCGGGGAACGTCGACGAACGCCCTGCCCTAACGCTCTTCCAGCTCGATCAAAACTCCACCGGTTGATTTCGGATGTACGAACGCGATTCGCTTCCCCTCCGCACCAATCCGCGGCTCGCGGTCGATGAGTCGTACTCCCGCATTATCGAGCTCTTGTAGCTTCGCCTCGATATCGTCGACATACACGCAGATGTGGTGGAGTCCCTCACCCTGCTTGGCAATGAACTTGGCAATCGGACTATCGTCAGAGGTTGCCGCAACGAGTTCGATTCGCCCGTGGGGCAAAACCGAGGCATCGCCCGTGCGACCAGCAAACATAGCGACCGCGACTCGCTGCTCGGCAACTTCTTCCTCCAGGTCGGCAGGTCGTCCGAGCAACTGTTCATAGAACGTTTTCGCTGCTTCCAGATCAGCGACCGCAACACCAATATGTGAAATGGCAGCTTTGTCGAGCATGGCTATAACGGTTCCTCTTCCTCAGCGGCCTTGATCGCAGCATCTCTGACCGCCTCATACTGAAGCTGTTCATCGATCGTGGTGAGCGTTGGCGCAATCCATCGGCCATGATGCTTGTACATGGTGCGGGACACGATACTCTGTCCAACAGATCCGTCGCGCTCCAGTTTGTGGCGCATAATCGACACCAGCGCCGAATCACCCTCAAAGAACTCGGCCTCCAGAACTTCCATCTTGACGATAGAGTCGGAGATCACTCCGCGGATCAACGGCGCCGTTCGGTAGACATCGAACGAAAACTCGTCGGTGTAGTACTCAAATTCCATGTCGTAGAGCACGGCTTTGTCATTGTGGAGAAGCCTCGTGGCCGCTTCGTCGAGAGTCGCCTGAATCATTTCAAGATCTGACAGTGCTTCCCCGTTGGTCGAATCAGGCTGACTCGAACAGGCAACGACAAGAGCACTCAGGACAGCTACCGCCGCTCCACCTTGGACTGCATGCACTATCGTCATTCGAAGTCAATGAGGGCGGCGTTCTTCTCTACGGACTGGCCGACCTGCACGCGGATCGCCTTGACGGTGACGTCCCCCTTCGCCTTGATGATGTTCTCCATCTTCATCGCCTCAACCACGAGGAGCGGATCGCCCTTTTTGACCGTCTGGCCGGGCTCAACTTTGGTCGCCACAATCAGACCCGGCATCGGCGCTTTGAGTGTCTTCTCGACTGCCGCTCCCGCAGTAATGCCCGCTTTCTTGCGCATTTCGTGGAGAGCGAAGTCTTCGATAGTGACAGCGACTTCCATACCGTGAATGAGCACCACCCGGTCGTTCTGTGATTCGTGGCGAACATCGACCTCGGAGGCTCGATTGTTCACCAAGAGCAGGAATCGGTTATCGCCAAACTGATGCGATCCCAGGGAATGAGCGGTGATTTCGCGCGGTTCACCGTTGATCGTCGCGACCAACTCACCGTCCTGATAGCCAACTTCGATATCGAAGTCTCTCTCCTGAACCGTAACCGTATAGCGAGCCATTACTTATTCCCTCCAAACGTCGTCGTGAGTTTGGCCCGACGATGATAGTCTTTCCATCGAACGGAGCGGAACTGTGGCTGACCATCAGGTGAAACCAGCACCTTGCGGTCGCGCACGAATTTGTCAATGGCAACACCGATCGCGGCCATTTCCGCCGTTTCCGGATCTTTCACGCGGTAGTTGTTGTCCGGATAGTGTTCACCCAGAAAACCAGTCGACATATCGCCTTCGATGAACTTCGGGTGATCGAGCACAACGCGATGGAAGCCGATCGTCGTTTTAACGCCGGAGATGCGGTACTCCTGCAAGGCGCGCTGCGTGCGCGCAATCGCTTCCTCGCGGGTCCGCCCCCACACGGCAAGTTTGGCGATCATCGGATCATAGTAGATCGGAATCTCGGAAAAGATCACGACGCCCGAGTCGACCCGTACGCCGGGTCCCTGGGGCAGGCGATAATGCTTGAGGCGCCCGGTCGATGGAGCGAAGCCCTCTTCCGGGTCCTCCGCATAGATTCGACATTCAAGGGCGTGACCGTGGACACCAACATCTTCCTGCTTGATCCGCATCTCCCGCCCCTCGGCGATCCAGATCTGTTCGCGTACGAGGTCGAGGCCGGTAATCATTTCTGTCACCGGATGCTCCACCTGAAGCCGGGTGTTGACCTCCAGGAAGTAGAAATCAAGGTTCTGGTCGACGAGAAACTCGCAGGTCCCGGCGTTTACGTAACCCGCTTTCTTCGCGATAGCGATCGCCGCGTTACCCATCCGTTCGCGCAGTTCCGGAGTCATGATCGGCGACGGTGATTCCTCAATCACCTTCTGGTGGCGACGTTGAATCGAACATTCACGTTCGTTGAGGTGAACGACATTGCCGTGGTGGTCGGCCATAATCTGGATTTCAACGTGCCGCGGCTTGAGCAGATACTTCTCGACAAAAACCGTACCATTACCAAACGCGTTCAGCGCTTCGTTCGATGCCGACTGCAACGACTCTTCGAACAGTTCGGGAGACTCAACAACCCGCATCCCTTTACCACCACCGCCGGCGGCCGCCTTGATCAGGACCGGGAAGCCAATCTCCGTGGCAAAGTCGAGTGCCGCTTTCGGGTCGTTATCCGTCAGCTCCGTCCCTGGCACCACCGGCAGCCCGGCATCGATCGCCAGACGGCGCGCTTCGACTTTGTCGCCCAAGGCCGTTATCGTATCCGGCTTGGGACCAATGAAGATGATCCCCTCCTCCTCGCAGCGCCGGGCGAAACTCGCGTTTTCGGAAAGAAACCCATAGCCCGGATGAACAGCATCGGCACCGGATAGTTTGGCCGCCTCGATGACATTCTCCATTACCAGGTAGCTCTTGTTGGACGGTGCCGGACCGATCGGATAGGCTTCATCAGCCATACGGACATGGTAGGCGGCGCTATCGGCTTCCGAGAAGACAGCAACCGACTGAATGCCGAGGTCCCGACAGGCTCGCATCACGCGCACCGCGATTTCACCGCGATTCGCGATCAAGATCTTCTTTATCGTACGTGGCTCATCTGCCATCTCTGTACACTCCCTTCATTCCCAACTCAGTTTGCACTTCCACTGAACGTGAGTGCTTAGAGCGGAATGTTCCCGTGCTTCTTGGGCGGATTGCTGTCCTTTTTCGATTCGATCATCTCAAAGGCTCGAATCAGGCGACCACGCGTCGTCTTCGGTTCAATGATATCGTCCAGGTAGCCGCGCGCCGCAGCGATATAGGGATTGGCAAACTTCTGACGATACTCCTCGGTCTTCGCATCGGTCGCCGCGGCGAGATCCTCAGCGACGGAAATCTCCTTACGGAAAATAATCTCCACCGCGCCTTTGGGGCCCATAACGGCGATCTCGGCCGACGGCCACGCGTAGTTGACATCACCCCGAATATGCTTGGAGTTCATAACGTCATACGCGCCACCGTACGCCTTGCGCGTAATGACCGTAATCTTCGGGACGGTTGCCTCACAGTAGGCATACAACAGTTTGGCACCGTTGCGGATGATACCGTTGTGTTCCTGGTCGACTCCGGGAAGGAACCCGGGGACATCTTCAAACGTCAGAATCGGAATGTTGAACGCATCGCAGAACCGAACAAACCGAGCTCCCTTGATCGAGGAATTGATGTCGAGCACGCCTGCCAGCACTGCCGGTTGATTCGCAACGATACCGACCGACCGTCCACCCAGTCGGACAAAGCCAACAACGATATTCGGTGCGAAGTCGGCATGGACCTCAAGGAACGTTCCGGTGTCGGCCACCATCTCGATAACTTCTTTGATATCGTACGGCTGATTCGGGTTATCCGGCACGATCGAGTTGAGCGCTTCATCTTCACGATCGATTGGGTCGGTCGACTCAACAAACGGCGGATCTTCACAGTTGTTCTGCGGCAGGAATTCCAGCAGACGCTTTGTCTTCGTAATGACATCCGCCTCATTCTCACAGGCAAAGTGGGATACACCTGACTTCGTCGCATGCGTATCGGCACCACCGAGTTCTTCGGAGGTAACGTCTTCGTGCGTAACCGTCTTCACGACGTTCGGGCCGGTAACAAACATGTAGCTTGTCTGCTTGGTCATGAGTACGAAATCGGTAATCGCCGGCGAATAGACCGCTCCGCCCGCACAGGGACCAAGAACCAGAGAAATCTGCGGAACGACGCCCGAGGCCAGCGTATTGCGGAGAAAGATATCCGCGTAGGCGCCAAGTGAAACGACACCTTCCTGGATACGGGCTCCACCCGAATCGTTGAGACCGATTACCGGCGCGCCAACTTTCATCGCCATATCCATCACCTTGCAGATCTTCTCCGAGTGTGTCTCCGAAAGTGATCCGCCCAGAACCGTAAAGTCCTGTGAAAAGAGAAAGACCGGCCGACCATTGATCTTGGCCGCACCCGTCACGACACCGTCGCCGAGAAACTTCTGTTTCTCAAGTCCGAAATCATGCGAGCGATGCGTGACAAACATGTCGAACTCTTCGAAGGAGTTAGGGTCGACCAGCAGTTCAATACGCTCGCGGGCCGTCAGTTTCCCCTTCTTGTGTTGAGCCTCAATGCGCGCTTCACCACCGCCGAGCTTGGCGGTCTCACGCATCTCTTCGAGTTCCTGCAATCGTTCGTTAATGGACATTAGTCACCTACCTGTGTCTCCGGATCGTCAACACGTGTAACGACCGGCTTACCGTCGCGTTCGGTCACCCGGCCGAACGGGAACGCAATATCATGATCGAAGGCAAGGATAGTATTCGGATCGTACAGTCGCGGCAGCACCGCGCGTTTGACCGCCATCGACTCCATCGGCAGCACGTCGGTCGCCGGTACGTACGGTACCCGCATATGATTGTGCGAAGGAAAGATATCGGCGTAGTAAAAGAGCCGCTGGTCGTCCGATTCCATCTCCAGCGCGAAATGCCCCACCGAATGCCCGCCGGTGTGAACCGCGTTCACTCCCGGCAACAACTCCGTTGACCCGTCGATCAGCTCCAACTGCCCCGCCTCCCGGAGAGGATACAACCGATTCGGGATATAGACCGCCCGTGTCCGTTCGTCCGGATTCACCGCGGCCTCCCATTCCCGTTTCGCCACCACGTAGGTAGCGTTAGAGTACCGCGGAACATAGTGATTTTTTTCACTAAGCGCAACCGCTCCCGCAGCGTGGTCCGTATGCAAATGGGTGAGAACAACGAGATCGATATCGGTTGGGGTTAACCCAAACGACGCCAACCCGCGATCGAGCGAGCTGGCGCCGTCGGTACCGTAGACCTTGCGCTCTTTCTCGGACAGCGTGTCGCCGAGACCAATGTCGAACAGCACCCTCTTGCCGTGCGCTTCCAACAGGAAGATGTTGTTCACCATCCGAATGAGATTGTTGTCGTCCGCGGGCGAGTAGCGCTGCCAGAGCGTCTTGGGAACGACTCCCCACATCAGGCCGCCGTCGAGCCGAAACTCCTGCTCGACGAACGACCGGATGCGAAACTGACCGATTCTCATCGACCGATAACGTGACCGGCGATGACCAATCGCTGAATCTCGGACGTCCCCTCGTAAATCTCCAGAACCCGCTGATCGCGGTAGAGCTTCTCGATCGGCGAGAACTCACCGATGTAGCCGTAGCCGCCGTGGATCTGCATCGCTTCGTTGACACAGAAGTTCGCGGTCTCGGTCGAATAGAGTTTCGCCTGCGCCGCTTCCAGGGAATAGACAACCCCCGGCTCATCCTGCATCTGCGCCGCTTTGTACGTCAGGCAACGGGCCGCTTCGACACGGGTCGACATGTCGGCAATCTTCCACTGAATCGCCTGAAACTTGGCAATCGGCTGACCGAATGTCCGGCGGCGCTTGGCGAACGCAATCGCCTCATCGAGCGCCCGCTGGGCGACACCGATCCCCTGCGCCGCTACCCCAACACGAGCGGAATCGAGGGTCGACAGCGCGTAGCGGAAGCCGCGACCGTACTCACCGATCAGATTCTCTTTCGGCACGCGAACATTGGTCATCGACACCGCCCCGGTCGTCGCGGCACGCATGCCCATCTTGTGACCAAGGGTCCGCGCCTTCCAACCTTCCTGGTTCGTCTCGACAACAAACGCTGACACTTTCGGCTTACCTTCGATCTTGCAGAAGACCACGCCAATTTCAGCGACGTCACCGTGCATGATGAAGATCTTCTCGCCCGTGATCAGGTAGTCGCCAGTCGCCGGATCCTCGACCGCAGTCGTCCCCTGATTCGCCGCATCCGAACCGGCATCCGGTTCGGTCAGGCAGAAAGCGATCACTTTGTCGCCCTTGACGGTCTGGGGAAGGTACTTCGCTTTAAGTTCTTCCGACCCAAACTTCAAAACCGGCGTAATCGCCAGCTCACCAACGTTACAGAGCAGACCAAACGCGGCGTCGTGGTAGCAGAGTTCCTCGGTGAGCGTGATGTACTCAAGGTGCGACTTACCCAGTCCACCCCACTCCGGCGGCATCGCGTAGGCAATAAATCCTTCGCGGCCCATCAACCGGTAGAGGTCATACGGAAACTTCCGCTCACCCTCGAGGCGATCCCAGTACTCCGACTGGTGATGGAAATGCTCGGTAGCAAACGCCCGTACTTCCTCGCGGACCGCCTGTTGTTTGGGATGCACATTCCACGGCGTCCGCGCACGCTTCTCCTGCGCTTCGATCGTCCGCTGGATAATCTCTTTCTGTTCCTGGGTCAGGGTTGCTTCCACGATTTCCTTCCTTTCGCAGCGGCACGCAAGCGGCGCCGTCTACCCCCTCCGGTAGTCAACCGGATCATCTATCTACATCAACGTTTCGTCGGTCTTCTTGCGGGCGACCGCATCACGGAGGAAGCCAATCGCTTCCTCGGTCGGGGCGCCGGGAGTAAAGACGCGTGCGACCCCGCGCTTCTCGAGTTCATCCTTGTCGTCGTCGGGGATAATCCCGCCGCCGAAGAGCAGAATGTCCGAGGCATCTTTCGCTTTCAACTCATCGAGGATAGCCGGGAAGAGAGTCATGTGCGCACCGGAAAGAATCGACACACCGATCGCATCGACATCTTCCTGAATGGCGGCGTCGACAATCATCGCCGGTGTTTGTCGAAGGCCCGTATAGATCACCTCGAATCCGGCGTCGCGAAATGCCGCCGCGATCACTTTGATTCCCCGGTCGTGGCCGTCGAGTCCCGGCTTGGCCAATAGGACGCGTATCTTTCGTTCGGTCGTCATTTCCGTGTCTCTCTCATCCCCTAATCGATCGCGATTCGTACGATTTCGTTGGCGTCACCATTGACCACCAACAGGTCGCTGCCGTCATACGTCACCCCGTGAACCCTGAACGGCAGGTCAAACTCACCAGCGAGTTCTTTCAGCTCCGGATCGAACTTGAACAGCTTGTGACCGTCGTCGTTAGCCCCGTGCCAGAGATACTGACCGTCGTCAGCGATACCCGATGTCGTTTGCGGTGTCTCGAACACTTCCAGGTCGGCGCCCGATTCCGGATCGAAGCGGATTATCCCCTTACGACTGTGCGAGCCGCGATACCAGTTGTAGCCGTCGGTGGCAAGTCCCGACGGTGTGTCCGGCAGGTCGATATAGTCGACCATCTGCCCCTGTTCGGGGTCGACTTTGACTATCTTGTTATCTTTCGGTCGCGCCTGCCAGATTAGTTTGCCGTCGAATTCCGTGTCACAGCCGCAGTTCTTCGTTTCGATCTCCTGGAGGATCTTGCCGTCGAAGTCGATACGCACGTGCTTTTGCTCGTCCGCGGAGTAGAACCACAATGCTGAACCGTCAAATGCGAGCCCGGCCACAGACAGTTGGGTGACTCTGATCGTTTTGTCAGTAATTGCGAAGTCGGTAGCTGCCACAGTCCTACGACACCTGCATGACGTGTGGAGATTCGGACCACTCGCCCCAGACCTGACGAAGCGCGTCGCACATCTCCTGAAGCGTACAGTACGCCCGCGCACAGTCGACCATCGCTGCGAACGTGTTGCCGTCGGTCGCCGCCGCCTGACGCAACTTGTCGAGCATCACCTCAACCTCACCGGCGTTGCGACGCTGCTTGATCTCGTGCAGCGAGGCAACCTGCTCGCGCTCGGTCGAAGCATCGATCTTGAGCACCGGAATTTCGATCTTTTCGTCTTCGATCACGAAGTCATTCACACCGACGATAATCCGCTCACCCGATTCGAGTTCGTTCTGATGGCGGTACGCGGCGCGGGCGATTTCACGCTGGAAATAGCCCTCCTCGATTGCCGGAATCACACCACCGCGTTCGTCGATTTCGGCAAAGATCTCCTCGGCCTCGCGCTCCATCTCGTTGGTCAGCGCTTCGATGAAGTACGAGCCACCGAGCGGGTCAACCGTGTTAGTCACGCCCGTCTCATGCATGATCACCTGCTGCGTGCGCAGCGCAATGAGCGCCGCCTTTTCCGACGGCAACGCCAGCGTTTCATCCATCGAGTTCGTATGCAGCGACTGTGTGCCACCCAGTACTCCGGCGAGCGCCTGAATCGCGGTGCGGACGATGTTGTTCTCCGGCTGCTGCGCGGTCAGGGAACACCCGGCTGTCTGCGTGTGGAACCGCAGCAGCCAGCTCTTCGGATTCTTCGCACCGTACTTGTCACGCATCCGCTTGGCGAAGATCCGTCGCGCGGCACGGAACTTGGCGATCTCCTCGAAGAAATCGGAGTGCGAGTTGAAGAAGAACGAGATGCGCGGCGCGAACTGGTCGACATCGATACCGCGGTCAATCGCCGCTTCGATATAGGCGAACCCATCGGCCAATGTATACGCCAACTCCTGCGCGGCCGTCGATCCGGCCTCGCGGATATGATAGCCCGACACCGACACCGTGTTCCACTGCGGAACGTGGTCGGTACAGTACTCGATCATGTCGATGATCAGGCGAACCGACGGTACCGGCGGGTAAATATATTCCTTTTGCGCGATGTATTCTTTGAGAATGTCGTTCTGCAACGTGCCACGAAGCTTATCGAACGGAATCCCCTTCTTCTCCGCAACGACGAGGTACATCGCCATAATCATCGACGCCGGCGAGTTGATCGTCATCGATACCGACACCTCGGCCAGATCGATGCCGTCGAAAATCGTTTCCATATCGGCAAGCGTATCGACCGCGACTCCGCACTTACCAACCTCGCCGAGCGAGTTCGGGGAATCGGAGTCGTAGCCCATCAAGGTCGGCAGGTCGAACGCGGTCGAAAGACCGGTCCCCCCCTGCTCGAGGATATACTTGAAGCGCTGGTTCGTCTCGGCGGGAGTGCCCATGCCGGCAAACTGACGGATCGTCCACGGCTTGGTGCGATACATCGTGTGGTGAATACCGCGCGTATACGGAAACTCTCCCGGGAGACCAATTTCTTCCCAGAAGCGCTGCGAGTCATTCCCGTCCTGGGCAACGTCGAGCGGCGTATACAGCTCGTTGATTTCGCGCGACGACACGGTCATCATCTTTGGACGCCATGCCTTCCCGCGGAACCGGGTAGCCGTTTCATCCCACGTCTTCAGACGCTTGTTCAGCTCGTTCAGATTATCCGAGTTGTACATCTACCTATCTCCGATTGGCGGCCGAAATCGGCCAACGACGATGTCGTAAGTCTATGTCAAAACAGCCGTTCGGGCAAGTCTGAGACCGTGTACCAGGCGCGCGCTGCCCCTTCACACACGCGACTGGGGAACGGACTCCCGCCCGGTGGTAAATCGCTCGTAGAGCTCATCACCAACCCGATACGGATCGGTCTTCCCCTCAAGAATCGCGGCCACCGCCGAGTCAAACTCTCCGGCCGAACGCAATCGCTCAACAAACTCACGCTCGAAACGCTGCTTGAGGAGGGTGACTACTGTCTTCTTCGCCTGCTCGCGACGGTGTGTCTCGAACCACCCGGACTCCCGAGCGAAATCAAGATACGAGAAGATCGCCGCATACAGCTTGTCGAGGCCAGTGTTTGTCTGCGCTGACGTCGACACAATTGGTGGACGCCAGGCGTCGTCGACTCGTTTGCGCGTGTCGAGCGTCAGTTTGAGGTCAGCAACGATTCGTTCGGCTCCCGGTCGATCGGACTTATTCACGCAGAAGACATCGCCGATCTCCATCAGTCCCGCCTTCATTGTTTGCACCGAGTCGCCGGACTCCGGCACCAGTACGACAACGACCACGTCGCAGGCATCGACAACGTCGAGTTCGACCTGACCGACACCGACCGTTTCTATCAGTGTGATGTCAAAACCGAACGATGAAAGCGCGACTGCCACATCGCCGGTCGCAGTGGCTAAACCACCGCGAGCACCTCGGGTCGCCATCGAGCGGAAGAAAACCGTTCCGTCGGGTTCGAACTCATTCATGCGAACCCGATCACCCAACAACGCTCCCCCGGTAAACGGCGATGTTGGATCAACGGCGATGATGCCAATACGATTGCCAGCATCGCGAAGCAGCTTGGCGAGACCATTGACGAGTGTCGACTTGCCGGCTCCCGGGGGGCCGGTAATGCCGATTCGCAGCGCCTTGCCGCCACCGGGATAAAGCTGACCCATCAGTGCGGGCGTACGGGGGCTGCCATCTTCGATATGCGAGATGATGCGTGCGAGAGCACGCCGGTCACCCGACTGAAACCGTGTCAGCAGCGAAGTCACGTTGCGTATCCGGTTGTGAGAGACCCGATCGTGAGTTTGATATCGCGCAACCGCAACTGCATCCGGGTCTGATTGTTGAAATGATTGTACTCGGCAACGTACACGAGATCGACCAGACAGCCTTTGTCAGCAATCTGGGCAACCATATCACCAAAGCCAAAGCCAATCACATCGAAAATGCGCTGACCTTTGCGAACACGCATCTTGAGGTGATTGCTGCCGACCTGATACGGCTGGCCGACCACCTCGACATTGCGGGTCAGAAAGACCGGTCGCATGTTCTGAGGTCCGAACGGAGCGAACGACTCAAGCAGGTCCATGAACTTCTCGTCGATCGCATCGAGTTCAATCTCCGCATCGATATGCAACTTCGGTTGAATGTCTTCGACAGTCAGATTGCGCTGTGAGACCTCTTTGAACTCACGGCGGAACGCCTCAATGTTTTCGGTCTTAATCGACAGACCCGCCGCATACTTATGGCCGCCGTAGCGTTCGAGCAGCGGCTCGCACTCCTTAAGCGCCTCACAGAGGTGAAATCCGGGAATCGACCGGGCCGACCCTTTCCCCTCACCGTCGGACGTAGAAATCATGATCGTCGGCAGATGGAAACGCTCGACCAGACGGGATGCGACAATACCGATCACGCCGAGATGCCAACCCTCACCGGCGAGCACAATCGCCTTATCCTTCTCGAGGTCGACGAGTTCCTCGACTTGCGCCAACGCTTCGTGGAGCGTCTTCTCATCGATCTCCTTGCGTTCCTTGTTCTTCTCCTCAAGAGTTCGGGCAATCTGCTGTGCCGATGCTTCGTCGCGAGTAGCCAGCAAACGAATCGCGTGATCAGCCTCACCGAGGCGACCGAGCGCATTGATCCGTGGGGCGAGAATGAACACGACCTGGCCGGTTCCGATCTCCTTACCCATCAGGCCGGAGACGAACGTCAGCGACTTAAGCCCCGGTTTGGTCGTTCGGGAGATCTGGGGAATGCCGAATTTCGTCAGAATCCGATTCTCGCCGGTCAGCGGAACGATATCGGCGGAGGTTCCGAGAGCGACGAGGTCAAGATGCTCATACAGTTCCGACTCCGGCTGCTGCAACCGCTGATAGAGCGCCTGCGAAAACTTGAACGCTACCCCGACGCCCGCCAACTCACCCCCGTAGTCACAGCCCGGCTGCTTGTGGTCGATAATTGCTGCCGCGTTGGGGACCTGCTCGGCGGGTTCGTGGTGATCGGTAACAACAACATCAATCCCTTTGGTGCGCGCGTACTCAACCTCGTCGACAGCGGTAATTCCGGTATCGACGGTCACAATCAGTGTCACGCCCTTTTCGGCAGCCGCATCAATGCCATCGGTTGAGAGCCCGTACCCCTCGGCCAGGCGGTTCGGCAGATAGTACGAGACCCGAGCACCGAGCTTGTTCAAAACGAGATAGAGGAGCGTCGTGGCGGTGATACCGTCGACGTCATAATCCCCATAGATCATGATCTGTTCGTTGGCCATCAACGCCTCGGTAACCCGTTCGATACCGGCCGTCATGCCTTTCAGGGCGAATGGATCTTTGAGATTGGCCAGATCGGGATTGAGAAACGACTGAACAGCCTCGGGGTTGTCGAGAGACCGGTTAATAAGAATCCGGAGAATTGTCGTGGGCAGGCTAGTAGCAGCTTGCAGGTCATTGAGTAGCTCGGCCGACGGACTGTCAGCCAGTACCCATCGATGAGAACGCGTCTTCGCGCCCATGTGGGGGTCGCCTCCTTCGGGTGTCGAAGAAAGCGGTCGCTCGCAGGGAGTAAGCCGAATTCTGTTCCCGCCGCCCAGGGCGACAGGTCAGTCATTTATCTGGGCGACGCGTTTCCGCGCCGCTCCGGCGGCCCACCCGGGATTGATACCGGAGCGAGTCAACTCCTCATCCCTTATTTGGCCTTGCTCCGGGCGGGGTTTACCCACACCAACAGTTACCCGCCGATGCCGTGGTCTCTTACACCACGTTTTCACCCTTACTCGGTTGCCCGAGCGGTTTGGTTTCTGTGGCCCTGTCCGTCGGCTTGCGCCGCCCCGGTGTTACCGGGCGCCCTGACTCTGCGGAGTTCGGACTTTCCTCACGTTACTATCGATACCGATCTAACGCGCGACTGATCCTCCTGCGAGCTGCACTTTCATTCTATTCACAAACAACAACGTTTTGCCAAATGTCAGATCCCCCTGCCCGCTAATCACAACCGTCGAACGGTGCCGATGTGCCCGGACTAACTCATCGGACGGTAATTCGGTGCCTCTTTGGTGATCGGTACCGAATGTGGATGCGATTCACGCATCCCCGCACCCGATAGCTTAACGAGCGTAGCACGAGAACGCAAGGCAGATAGGTCGGCCGCACCGACCAGCCCCATGCCGGCGCGAAGTCCGCCGACCAACTGAAAGACAAGCTCCGCCAGCTTTCCTTTATACGGCACCCGCCCCTCAACGCCTTCGGGGACAAACTTCGATGCTTCGTCGGACGACTCCTGAAAATAGCGATCGGCCGAGCCTTCGCGCATCGCTCCGACCGAGCCCATGCCGCGGTAGATCTTGAACGAGCGTCCCTCCATCAGGACTGTCTCCCCGGGGGATTCGTCGACACCAGCGAGGAGCGACCCAACCATGACCGCGTTCGCACCTAGAGCCAGTGCCTTGGTGATATCTCCCGAGTACCTGATTCCACCATCGGCAATGATTGGTACGCGACCCGCCGCACCGTCGACCGCGTTCACAATAGCGGTCGCCTGTGGAACACCAGCTCCGGTCACCACCCGCGTGGTGCAGATCGATCCCGGCCCAATCCCGACCTTGACCGCATCGGCACCGTGGTCGATCAACGCGCGAGCGCCGTCGGCCGTCGCAACATTGCCGGCCATCACGGGAACGTCGCCGTGTCGCGATTTGATACGTTCGACACCCGCCATGACACCGGTCGAATGACCGTGAGAGGAATCAACAACGAGGAGATCAACACCGGCAGCGACAAGTTGCGCCGCTCGATCTTCAAGGTCAGAACCCACCCCGACTGCGGCGGCAACACGCAGTCGCCCGCGGTCGTCTTTGCAGGCGTACGGATGTTTGATTCGCTTCACGATGTCTTTGACTGTGATCATCCCTTTGAGCCGGTAGGCATCATCCACAATCAGCAGTTTCTCGATGCGATGCTGATGCAGCAGTTTCTTCGCTGATTCGAGGTCGACGCCCTCCCGAGCTGTCACCAGATTCTCTGATGTCATCTGGTCTTTGATGAGCGTCGTCGCATCGGAGTGGAAGCGGAGATCACGGTTGGTCAGAATACCAACGAGCTTGCCACCGCTGGTGATGGGAATACCGGAGATCGAGAAACGCGCCATCACCGCGAGAGCATCGCCGATCGTTCGATCCGGTTCGAGCGTGATTGGGTCGACGATCATCCCGGATTCGGACCGTTTCACTTTGTCAGCGTGAGCGGCCTGATCCGCCGCCGACATGTTTTTGTGCAACACGCCGATACCACCCTCGCGAGCTATCGCAATCGCGAGTTCCGCCTCCGTGACCGTGTCCATGGCCGCAGATATGAGGGGAACATTGAGCGTGATTCCAGGAGCAATTGACGTGGAGATATTGACGTCGCGCGGAACGACCTCGGAATGCCCGGGAACGAGCAGGAGATCGTCGAACGTCAGAGCCGGTTCAGACAGTATGGTCGCCATGTGAGAGATTACAGGCGACTGCGGGACCGGTCAAGATCGAATCGCGGGCTAGTCGGAGTACTCCTTGTCCCAATAGAGCAGGGTGCCACAGGCATCGCAGGTGATGATCGATGAGCCGCGTTTGATTTCCTGAATCTTCTTCGGCGTCAACGCTTTGAAACAGGAGCCGCAGGCGCGCTTCCGAACGGGAGCGATCACTTTGCCACCCTTCCCGGTACGGATTCGCTCGTAGGTTGAAAACGTTCGCTTCGGTATCGATTGGATAATCTCGTTCCGCGCCTTTTCGCGATCGGAAACCTTCTCGCCAATCGAATCGATCTTGGTTTCGAGCACCGCGAGTTGCTCACCATTCGCTTTGGCAACTTCGGTAGCTTCCCGGGCCAGATCGTCCATTGACCCCTCAAGCGTACTGATCGTCTCGATCGTCTCCAGAAGCTCGGTTTCCATCTCGCCGATTGCTGTCTTCAGGTTATCGATGGTGGCGACGATCGCGTCGTACTCTTTGTTCGTCTTGATCGTCATCATCTGCTGCTGGAACTTCTGCATCTCCGCTTCTTTGGTCTTGATCTCCAGTTCCAGCTGACCCTGACGCACCTTGGCCTGCTCCAGATCGATCTTAGCCTGCTCTACCCGGGCCTCAGCCGAGGTAATCTGCTCCTTGAGATCACCCATCATATCGGGCAGGTATTCTTTGGAGCGTTCCAGTTCACCCAGGTCGTAGTCAATCGTCTGAAGCTTTAACAGGAGTGCAATTTCGCCGTTTACCACCGGTCGTTCCTCCGCATCGTTTTTCGCTGCCCGTTCAGGGCAAAAGAAAACGCACCTGCCGCAAACATGCGGCCGGTGCGTCTAGTCGTCTCTTCGATCTGCCCCCCGAAGATTGGCGCGTTGTCGGTTTTTCGCCGCGCCCGTCGAAGGTCATTCATCAACTGTCGATTCTCTACGCGCAATGTGCGGTAAACTCTCCCGCGATCATATCGCTCATGGTGGGCAATACTGGACTCGAACCAGTGACCTCTCGGATGTGAACCGAACGCTCTAACCAGCTGAGCTAATTGCCCGCGCTTTACTGTCTGTATCGGCCCAATGTCTTGGGCCCTGCAGGACTCGAACCTGCGACCAGCTGATTATGAGTCAGCCGCTCTAACCAACTGAGCTAAGGGCCCCGAGCCCGAGCCTGTTAGAATATGGGAAAACCCGTGGTCTGTCAAGGAGACCGGGCTTATTGGGCCAGTAACCCGGCCAGCCGATCGCGAAACTCACCGCGAGGGATGTTGCGATTGAGATCTCCATTCACCGCAATCGCCAGTTGCTGCGTCTCCTCGGAAACGATCACAACCACGGCATCGGACAATTCCGATAGCCCGATCGCCGCCTTGTGGCGCATCCCGTAGAGCTTCTTGTACCGCTCGTTGGAGGTCAGGGGCAACGACGTCGCCGCCGCAATGATCTTGTCGCCACTGACGATGACCGCACCGTCGTGCAGCGGGGTATATGGCGTGAACAGCGTGATCAGCAACTCGCTCGAGAGCTCGGCCGATAACTCCTTGCCGGTTTCGGCGAAGTTGCGCAGGCCGGTTCGGCGCTCGATCACGATCAATCCACCGTAACGCAACTCCGCAAGCCGCAAGGCAGCCCGTGAGACATCTTCGACGATCCGCTTATCCTCGACCCGGCCAAAAACGGCAAAGAGGCGGTTCTGGCCGAAGGTTGCCAGGGCCGATCGCAACTCGGGTTGAAAAACGATCACCAGGACAATAAACCCAAACGTTGCCAGATTCGAGAACAGCCACGTCAGTCCCTGCAACTGGAAGAAGTATGCGCCGAACCCAACCAGCGCGAGAAGCGATAACCCAACAATGATCTGTGCCGACCGAGTCCCGCGAGTTAAACGCAGCACCTGATAGATGATGAACGCCACCACGAGGATGTCGATG
Organism: Candidatus Zixiibacteriota bacterium; assembly: GCA_028289585.1. Taxonomy (GTDB): domain Bacteria; phylum Zixibacteria; class MSB-5A5; order GN15; family FEB-12; genus JANQPI01. The sequence goes on along the minus strand of JANQPI010000026.1, from coordinate 327,279 downwards.
CCGTCTTTGAGAGGATCGAAGTCAATGAATTCAAACGTCACTCATCACCTCGGTGTAACCCGGACACGGGATGAACTCGCCGATCTTCATCCAAACGGCAAGTGCTTCCGCCGATTCATGGACATCATGGACGCGATAGATCCGATGTTTGGTATGTGGCGAGAAGCGTTCGATGGTGAACAACAAGGGCGCAATCGAACCACCGAGCCGAGCTGAAGCTGGACGATCGGAGGGATAGATCTTCTGAATGAAGCTCTTCCTGGAGACGCCCAGAACTGCCGTCAGCCCACAGCAACTTCGATCGAAGGACGTAATGCCCTGGATGAGTCGAACGTTGTCTTCCAGATCCTTTCCGAATCCGATCCCCGGGTCAAAGAGCAACTGCTCACGTCGAAGACCCTGAGACGTGGCAAAACGTACCCGTTCGGCAAAGAATGAATCGAGTTCACGCAACACGTCGTCGTAGTGCGTTTCGGTCTGCATCGTCTTCGGCGTCCCACGCATGTGCATGAGAATGATCGGGCAGCCGGCCTCGGCAACAACTTCGGCCATCGTTTCCTCACCACGCATCGCCGTGATGTCGTTAACCATGTTCGCACCGGCCTCAAGCGCTGCCCGAGCCGTGTCCGCGTGGTACGTGTCGATCGAGATCAGAACGTCGCTCTGTCGGCGCAGCTCCCGAATAACGGGAATGGCCCGCTGCTGTTCTATCTCAGACAGAATCGGATCGGCACCGGGTCGCGACGACTCCCCTCCGACATCAATGATATCGGCCCCCTCTGACTCCATCCGAAGGGCATGAGCGACCGCGGCTCCGATGTCGGTGTGCACGCCACCATCGGAGAAGGAATCGGGCGTCACATTGAGAATGCCCATGAGACGGGGTCGATCGAGCGGCAAAACTCGGCCGTCGGGGAAAGAGACCTGAAGCGGAACGTTGTCAGATGATGGCGATTCTGACCTCATACCACCAGTGTGCGACAGTTCAAAGTACGATGCAACGTCGATTACGATGCACCGAATCGGAACCGGAGGTATTCGGCCAGATAGAGGCCAATGTGTGGTGCCCGAATATCGTCAATGAGATGTACCGCCGCGTTGACGTTGACATTGAGCGCGGCGACCCATCTTGGGCTCGGATTCGGTAGCAGTCGACTCGCATCGGCGAGCAGCTGCGTCGTCGTGGAGTTCGAGGACGCTCCCTTCCGGATGATGCGATCGGCCAGGTCGTCGAGTGTTAGACGGAGTCGGTCAGCAAGAGATCTTCGATAGTCAGACTCGGGCCAGACACGCCAGGCAGCGAGTAGCCCCCGGCCGAGGATCGCCTCATACACAAGCCGCGCGTTGTGCGGATCAAACCAACGCCCGTTCTCCATCTGTCCCGGCAGGATGCCGTAGTGCACAAAGCGAAAGAGTTCCGGCAGGAGTGTGGTGTCACCGGTCGCATCGATCTGCTCGGCGACCTGCCAGGCCGCAAATGCGTTGTAGTTCCAATTGGAGGAGAGCGGTCGACTGGTCGTCCAGGCAATTGCCTGGGCCGCAATGCTATCCCACAGCGGATCATCGGTTGCGGCGGCAAGACGCGTGATGGCAACACCACAGATTCCCTGATCGTAGAAGAAATCCCCCTGGCCGGCATCGTCAATGATCCACCCATCAACCAACAGATCCGGATTGCGCGAGAGAAAGCGCTCGGCGATACGGCCGAGTCTCGGGTGACGGTCGCGCAGGTCCGGAAACGGCCACAGCCCGTTCGGCATCTGCAACGCGGCAAGATAGCGCCCGGCTTTGTCCGCCTCGGCATAATAGATAACCGCATCCTCCGGGAACGTTTTCGCCGCCTCCAGGAGAGCAATGATCGGCCGACCAACCGCCCGCAGGCCCGTTGGCATCTGATACGGGTCGCGACTAGGATTGCGTACCCAGTAGTTCGAGGCGAGCAGCTCCCGAGCGATCCCGCGCCAATAGATCATTACGTCCGCGGAATCGGGAAGCGTACTGTCGATCGGCTGGAAGTAACTGGAGGCAACCTCCGGCAGCCCGGCGAATGGCCCAAGGAGCGTGCGAATCGAATCAGCCCGGGCGTAAATACCTATCGAATCAACGACACCAAGGGATGTCGTCATCCGTTGCCAGATCGGCATGATCGCCGCCTGCACCTCTTCGGGAACGGGATCTCCGGGCCTCGGCTGTGCCGGAGCTGCTGATACACTGAGGAGCAAAAAAAGACAGCACCACCAGGGTGCTGTCGACAGTTTCTGTCTATGAGTCACTGGCACGGATCGATCAGGTCGGCTGAGGAATCGGCATCGGCGACGGTGCCCCGGAGCCATCCGCTTCGGAGATAATCTCATCAACCTCGCGCGCATCAACCATCTCACGTTCGAGGAGCGCATCAGCCAGGCGGTGTAGCGACTCGACATGCTTTTCAAGAATCGAGTGTGCCTTCTCTTCGGCGCGCTCAACGAAACCGCGGATTTCGGTATCGATAATGACCGCGGTTGCCTCCGAGTAGTCGGCACTCTGGGCCATCTCACGGCCGAGGAAAACATGTTCATCGCGCTTACCAAAGGTGACCGGACCAAGCTTGGCCGACATGCCCCAGTTACACACCATCTTGCGGGCCAAAGCGGTCGCCCGCTCCAGATCGTTACCGGCTCCGGTATCGAGCTGATCGAAGACTATCTTCTCGGCGACCCGTCCCCCCATCATGACCGCAAGTGTCGCCTCCAGATACTCTTTCGAGTGCGTGTGGCGTTCGTCGACCGGCAGCGACTGCGTGACACCGAGAGCCATGCCGCGCGGAATAATCGTCACCTTGTGTACGGGGTCAGCTTTGGGAAGCATCTTGGCAACTAACGCATGGCCCGCTTCGTGATAGGCGATAACTTTCTTTTCATCGTCGGCGATCACGAGTGACTTGCGCGCCGAGCCCATCAGCACCTTGTCTTTCGCTTCTTCGAAGTCATCCATATGGACCGAATCACGGTTCTTACGCGAGGCGAGCAGCGCGGCCTCATTGACCATATTGGCGAGGTCAGCGCCGGACATCCCAGGCGTTCCGCGAGCAAGGACGGAAACGTCAACATCGGGGTCTTTCTTGATCTTCCGCAGATGCACGTTGAGAATTCCCTCGCGCCCTTTAACATCGGGCGTCCCGACAACAATCTGTCGATCGAACCGACCCGGGCGCAGCAGCGCCGGATCGAGGACATCGGGGCGGTTGGTCGCCGCGATCAGGATGACGCCCTCGTTCGACTCGAAGCCATCCATTTCAACCAGGAGCTGATTGAGCGTTTGTTCTCGTTCATCGTGACCACCGCCCAGGCCGGCGCCACGGTGACGGCCCACAGCGTCGATCTCGTCTATGAAGATGATACAGGGCGCGTTGCGCTTCCCCTGCTCGAAAAGATCGCGCACGCGGCTGGCACCGACACCGACAAACATCTCCACAAAGTCGGATCCGGACATCGAGAAAAACGGCACCCCCGCCTCACCGGCGACCGCTCGGGCGAGAAGCGTTTTTCCCGTTCCCGGTGGACCAAGCAACAGTGCGCCCTTCGGAATCTTGCCACCGAGCTTCTGGAATTTGCCAGGCTCTTTGAGAAACTCGATAATCTCCTGAAGCTCCTCCTTCGCCTCATCCGCACCGGCAACATCCGCAAATGTCACCTTGGGACGCTCATCGGTAAGCAGCTTCGCTTTCGATTTACCGAACGAAAACAGCCCCTTTGGTCCCCCGGCCGCGCCCTGCATCTGGCGGAGGAAGAAAAGCCAGATCAGAATAATCAGCAGGAACGGCAAAAAGGAAATGACCACCGGCCACACATTGGAGGGCTCTTTCGCCACAATCTTCACATTCTGCGCTTCGAGCCGGCTGATCAATTCGTAGTTGTTGTCAGAAAACGGAATCCGGGTCGCGAATCGAGAGTACGTCACCCCCGGCCGACCGCGGGAAAAGCCTTTTGCCTGAGACAGTTTTCCCTCGATTGAGCGATCTGTAAACGTAACCTCGCTGACGTTTCCGCCGTCGACTTCAGCGATGAATTCCGTGTACGTGATCTCAACCGAATCGGGGTCGAAGTTACTCATGTATGAGTAGAGAAGGACGACCGTGAGGATAAGGGCGACCCAGAAGATGATGGGCCGACCGATGCCTCGCATCTTCGGTGGTTCCTGATCCTTTCCGTCTCCGGAGCGGCGGCGCCGGGTCGGTTCATTTTGCTGAGTCACAGTCTCTCCTTATCACGGACGACAGATCCGTATCCGTTATACGCACCGGGCAGCCCAAAGTCAGGTGGGTTAGTCGCGGAAGCGGCCAATCACCGGTAAGTTTCGGTAGTTTCCGGTGTTATCCAAACCATAGCCGATCACAAACTCATTGCCAATCGAGAATCCGACATAGTCGAGCTGAAGGGGCTGCCGGTGAGCATGAGGTTTGTTTATCAATGCAACAACCGCGACCGAGGCCGGTTCCAGTTCCACTAAACGCTCTCGGAGCGACAGAATCGTGCGGCCGCTGTCGACGATTCCATCGACAATAATCAGGTCCCGCCCCCGGATATCGGTCGTAAACGCATCGCCGACCACCAGGTGTCCCGACTGTTTCGCACCTCGCGTATACGATGATGCCCAGACGTATTCAATTTGGACCGGCAACGCGATTTCCCGAATCAAGTCGGCGAGAAAGACTGTGCACCCCTTCAGGATACCTATCAACACTGGTTCACGACCGGCGTAGTCTTTGGTTATTGACCGACCCAACCGGCGAACCGTCGCGGCAATCTTCTCCTGATCAAAGAGGATAGTGAAGTCGTTGGCCTTGAGGTCCGGCAGGGACTCGAAATCGTAGGACAAGTTGTTCCTCGTTGTCATTCTGTACCTTAACACGATCGGCAATATCGAAGCCGACCAACCAAACAATGCCGTGCCGATCGGCGACAGCGACCTGATCTTCACGAAGCAACCGGGGCAGTTTGCGATCGATCAGATAATCCGAGACCTTGCGAGAACCGGGCGATCCCAGCGGCTGCCACCGCTCTCCCGTAGTGATGCCCCGAACGTAGAGCGGCCCCTCAACGGAGGCGCGACGCAACACAACTGACCGCAGGGAACCATCGTGCCGCCAGTCTCTGCCCGACCGCACGCGCGCCGAAATCACCATTCCCGAGAGATCGTTGCAGCAAACGTTCCCGGGTATCGCGAGAGTGTGCGGTTCGAGAGGCGTCGGTCGCGTTTTGCCAACCACCACGACCGATCCTTCAGCACGTGAGGCCGCAGCAACGATCACCCCCCCGGCACAGTCAACGCGACCCACTCCAGCGGCTACCACTTCGTAGGCGGCGGTTAGTGTCGCTCGATCGGGTGGATAATCGAGCTCAGCAACAGTCATCAGGACTCTCCGCAGTGCTCGATACACGATCGCTTGAGGATACCGGCGGAGTCGGGTGGCGGCAAGACAGAACTTTCTCCCCGCAGTGTCATAGCCAGACTCTGACAGCAGACGATCGCTCCATTCCTCAAGCGCTGACACTTCAAACGCGATCAAGTCCGACAGACGCGCGATGTTACTCATCGCCCCCGGATGTACTTCTTCGAGTCGCGGGAGGATTTCGTGGCGAATCAGATTCCGTCGTCGGCTGGTGTCTCTGTTCGACGGATCATCAATCCATTCGACCATCTGTTCACGCAGCCACCGCTCAACTGCCGATCGCGACGTTTCGATCAGGGGGCGGATATACGGAAACGAATTCGGAGTCATTCCGATTAAGCCGGTCGGTCCGGTCCCGCGGGCTATCCGGTAGAGGAGTGTTTCGACCTGATCGTCGCGCGTATGCCCCAGTGCGATTTGAAAGCACTTGGCGTCGGCCATAATCGCACGCAGAGCAAAGCGCCGCCACGCCCGGGCAGCGGTTTCCGTCCGGGCCACCTCGGCAGGAGCCACATGCCAATACAAGGTAATGCCAAACCGACCAGTCAGATCGTCGCAGAGCTTGAACGCAGCCTCGTCGAAACCCTGGTCCCAGCCGTGCGATAAGTGAGCCGCACGGACAGATATACCCAACCGGTGGAGGGCCAGCAGCAACGCCACCGAATCGGCGCCACCGGACAGCCCCACCAACGTCGGGAAGGTACGGGTACGGAGCAGGCGATGCCGTTCGATGGTTCGTTCGATGTTCTCAAGAAACGAGTCGGCCATTCTTGTATGATAACGGATTCCCTCCGTTCCGTCAGTCTTACGCTCGTGATCCCGGTTGACCCGATCCATCAGTGGCCCGTTATTCCCCCCATGAGTAACGCTACCGCCTCCGAACCGACGATCACTCCGGAACTGATTGAGCAACACGGGCTCCTCCCCGAAGAATACGGAAAGATCACCTCGATTCTCGGCCGCGAACCATCGTTTACCGAACTCGGTATCTTCTCGGTCATGTGGTCCGAGCACTGTTCGTACAAAAACTCCATCGCTCTGCTCAAGACCCTCCCCCGCGACGGGGAGCGGATGGTCGCCAAAGCGGGTGAGGAAAACGCCGGCGCGATCGATATCGGCAACGGCCTCGCAGTCGTTTTCAAAATCGAATCGCATAACCATCCGTCGGCGATTGAGCCATACCAGGGCGCCGCAACCGGTGTCGGTGGTATCCTCCGGGACATTTTCACGATGGGTGCACGGCCAATTGCCGCCCTTAACTCCCTCCGCTTCGGCGATCCGAAGAGCCCGCAGGTACGGCATCTCGTCGACGGTGTCGTGCGGGGAATTGGTGACTACGGCAACTCCTTCGGCGTTCCGACGGTAGCTGGCGAGGTCTTCTTCGATCCCTGCTATACGTCTAACCCGCTGGTGAATGCGATGGCCGTCGGTCTCGTCAAGACCGACCACATGGCGACCGCGACCGCCGCCGGTGAGGGGAACGCGATCATGATCGTGGGGGCCAAGACCGGTCGCGACGGTATCCACGGCGCGACCTTCGCCTCCGAGGAGCTGACCGAGGAGTCGGCAGCGAAGCGCCCGTCGGTGCAGATCGGTGATCCGTTCATGGAAAAGCTGCTCCTTGAAGCGACGTTGGAGATCATCGAACAGGACCTCATCGTCGGAATTCAGGATATGGGCGCTGCCGGCCTTACCTGCTCATCATCGGAAATGTCCGCCCGTGGCGAAGCCGGAATAGAACTCGCCATCGAAGATGTCCCGGTCCGTGAAGATCGGATGACACCTTATGAGGTACTGCTGTCGGAGTCGCAGGAACGGATGCTCGTCTGTGTGAAACCGGGCCGCGAAGCTGCCGTCAAGGCGGTCTTCGACAAGTGGGGACTCGATTCCGAGATTGTCGGGCGGGTGACATCCGACCGACTGATGACGGTTCGTTTCAACGGCAGCCAATTCGCCGCGATCCCGGCCGACTCACTCGTCCTGGGCGGCGACGCACCGGTCTACCATCGAGAAACCAAACGTCCGGACTATCTCGACACGGTCGCCGCGTTCGATCCGACGACCGTTTCGGTCCCCGACGATCTGAACGCCACGCTGCTGGAAATGATCGGCTCGCCCAACCTCTGCCATAAAGGTTGGGTATTTGAGCAATACGATAGTCAGGTGCGGACCAATACGATGGTCGGTCCCGGTTCCGATGCCGCCGTACTGCGTATCCGGGGAACCTCACGTGCCCTGGCCGTCACAACCGATTGCAACGCGCGCTACTGCTATTTGAATCCTCGAATTGGAACACAGATCGCCGTGGCCGAAGCCGCTCGCAATATCGTTTGCTCCGGTGGGCAACCACTCGGTGTTACAAACTGTCTCAATTTTGGTAATCCGTACAAGCCCGAAGTCTACTGGACATTCGCCGAGGCGATCAAAGGTATGGGCGAGGCGTGTAAAACGTTCGAAACACCGGTCACCGGCGGCAACGTTTCGTTCTATAACGAAGATCCGACGTATGCGGTCTTCCCGACACCGACGATCGGCATGGTCGGCATGGTCGAACACACCGACCACGTGACCACATCGTTCTTCCGAGCCAAAGGCGATGCGATTCTGCTGCTCGGTGAAACGCATGACGAACTCGGTGCTTCCGAATATCTCGCGACCGTTCACGACCAAACGACCGGGCTCGTTCCGCACTTCGACCTCGCGGTCGAGAAACGGCTACAGGATGCCCTCCTCGCAGCGATACGAGCCAGCCTGATTGTGTCAGCGCACGACTGCGCCGACGGTGGACTGGCGATTGCATTGGCAGAATGTTGTATCGGCCAAAGCAAAGTGGCGTCCGACTGGTTGGGTGCGACCATTGATGTTGAAAGCAACATTCGTTCCGACGCACTCCTGTTTGGTGAGTCACAGTCACGAGTCATCCTCAGCTGTCCGACCGATGCCGTCGATGAAACCGTTGCACACTTCACCGAGGCTGGCGTGCCGATTACCCGAATCGGAACCGTCGGCGGTGATCGCCTGCGCATCAACGACCTCGTTGATTCGCCGCTGGTGACAATCGCCGATCGCTTCTACTCCGCGTTGGGTGAGTTGATGGATCGCGTCGACTAAGCGCGACTGTCGATCCGACCGTGGCGCTTTACGTTTTCTCCGATGCGCATCTCGGCGCCGGCACCTCTGCCGAAGAAGCGCGCAAAGTTGCGAACATTAGTACCCTGTTTGACCGGGTGCGTGCCGACGGCGACCGCCTGATCATTCTCGGCGATCTCTACGACTTCTGGTTCGAGTACAAGCACGCGATCCCCAAAGTCGACCCGACAGTTTTGCTGGGAATTCGCGATCTCGTCGATCGCGGCATCACCGTCGATTACGTCGCCGGCAATCATGACTTCTGGATCTCAGACTACTTCGCCGACTATCTCGGAGTCACAATGCACCGCGATTCCTTTGCTACCGAGTACGCCGGCCAGCGAATCTTCTGTATTCATGGCGACGGACTCGCGCGCTCCGACTGGGGCTATCGGATTCTGAAACGGATTCTCCGTAATCGACTGAATATCTGGCTGTACCGCAAACTCCCCGTCGACTGGGCGATCCCGCTGGCAAAAGCGGTCAGCGCGACCTCACGGAAACATACCGGAGAGCGCGACCACATTTGGGCGGGCGAGTATCGGGATTGGGCTAAGGCAAAGTTGCACGAGGGATATGATCTTGTGCTGATCGGCCATTTGCATGCGGCCGATCGGGTCGATTTCGATCACGGGACCTACATCAACACTGGCGAATTCATGGGCGGCTTCAATTACGTGCGAATTGACAACCAGGATGTCGTCCTCAATAAGCTACCGTGATCGAACATGAGCTGGAAATGGTCCCGACTAGTTCAGAGGATAAGTTCGAGTCGTGGCTCCGTAAGCTTGTAGCCCGGTTTGGACTCCGCATAACGCTCGATAGCTCGCTCAAGACGTATCCCGGTTCACGTCACTGGCATCTCAAGAAGGGAAATGAGCGAGGGACGTTAGAGGTTACCTATCTTCCCGGCGAGAAACGAGCCTGGCTGTCGATTCACGAGAATCGCAACGCACCATGGATCGCCGACATTGTTGGATCTGTGCAAGATGGAACGGACGAGTCTGTCTAACGAACATACCGACTTGGATCGGTGATGACCCCGTTGAGCGCACTGACTGCCGCCGTTGCCGCCGAACAGACATAGCACTCCCCCTTCTCCCCGGCCAACTCCTTCGCCAGCGTCGTATCCCCGGTGACAAGTGCCCGTTCAGTATCCGCGAGGGCAATGCGGCGGATCGCATTCGCATCACAGCCCGGCGGAAGAACCGTCCCCCCGGCCTCAATGAAGACGCGAATGAGACCCTTCTTGAGAGCTTCAAGGAAAACTTGCCGCGAATCGGGAATGACAAAAAGCTGCACCTCGGGATCAATCTCTTTCCCCTTCAGCACATCGGCAGCGATCCGCAGATTCTCAAAGCGTCCACCGCCAACGGAACCGATAACGACCTGCGAAATCGCGGCGTCTTCGAACTCCGCAACCGGACGAATCTGTTCGCATCCGTTCGGACCGGCCAGAATCGGGACAAACTGGTCGACATTCACTTGGTAGAGACCGGCGTATTCGGCGTCTTTGTCGGGGAGCAGGGGGGTCAGCTTGCCGGGATGGCGATGCACCAGAAACCGTCGCACCGCCGCGTCGTACGGCAGAGTCGCGCCAACAGCGCCGGTCTCCGACGCCAGCGACGCAAGCGTAATGCGTTCCGGAACGGTCAACTGGGCGATCATCCCACCCGTGAACTCCAAAGCGTGACCGTCGACCGCCGCGTTGCGAAGCTGCCGCAGCGTTTCATACATGACATCGGTGGCGAACAGCCCGCGGGGTCGCCGGCCAGATATCGTGACAAGAATTGTCGGAGGAACGGGGAGGGCAATTGTCCCTTCCGCCCAGAGCCTTGCCACCTCTTCAGTGGAGACGCGAGCGGCCAAACCGGCCATCGTCCCACCGACCGTCGGTGACATATCACACGACACCAGCAACTGACCGGGGAGCAGATGCCCGTTTTCAAGCGCCAGCTGATACGGTGCCCCCGAAAGTACCGAGTAGATCGAGCGAATCCCCTGACGGCGCGCAAACTCAGCGACCTTGCGACGATCGTTGGCCGACGGGTGTCCGCCGATCGACGAAACGCCACCACCAGTGATGATGATCTTGTTCGGATTCCACACATACTCGGAGTTGAGTTCCCGAAACTTGCCGAGCACCTCGGCGGCCGATCGTCCGACCAACGCCCAGTCCGGTTCGACCGAGACCGTCTCGCCCACCGGCACGGTCTGCGTTTGCAGGAGTCGCGCAAAAACTTTCTGCGCCACCGTTCGCTTACCGTAGAGTGTGTTGCTGCCGACCGACGGTGCCGCGCCGGCGAACGGAAACTCCAACTGCTCAAGCTTGAGAAAGGCCGGCTTCTCTTTGATGCCGTAGCGACGGCGCCAGTTGTAAAACGCCGCCTTGGAGATGCCGAGTTCTAGTCCCGCCTTTTCATCGTCACCAAAGCGCTCCCACAGATTCCGAATCTCCGACTCAGAAAACTTGGGGAGATTGTACCGAGGAATTCCCTTCTTGCGTCGCCAGTAGGCAACCAGATACGCCGGCACCCCGCCCAGACGCTCGCCGATCTTCTCATCGGTTTTGTACAGCTTCTGGAGTTGCTGCAGCTCGGACTTGGTGGGAATACGCCGGCGGCGCTTCGCTTCGGCATCCTCCTTGTCAGCGGCGCGTTTCTTCGCTTTCGAGTTGCGCTTGGGTGGTTGCTCGTCACTCATACGGCGTCGAACGCGGCCCGGAGGCGCTTGTAGATCGGTTCGAGAGGGATTGACAGGACTTTGGTTTTACCGACAATCGGCATGAAGTTCGTATCCCCGGTCCAGCGAGGGACGATATGCATATGCAGGTGACCTGGCACCCCCGCTCCCGAAATCCGACCGAGATTCATGCCCAGGTTTAACGACTGCGGCTTCAGGACTTTCTTGAGAATCCGCACCCCCAGCTGTGTGAGATGAAAGAACTCCGCCGCCTCGTTGGGTCGGAGCTTCTCAACCACCCCGGTATGACGGTTAGGCACCACCAGAAGATGACCAGAATTGTAGGGGTACTTATTCATGATGATAAAGTTGAGCTCACCACGATAGAGGACGAGATTTTTCACCGAGTCTATCTCTTTTAGGCGATTGCAGAAGACACACCCTTTCTCCCGGTCGCCAAGAACAAACGCCGATCGCCAGGGAGCCCAGAGATGCTTCGGATCAGACATCGCCCGAACATATACCGCGACGATCCAGGCAACAAGCCTGATTTCCGGATCTGCCTCGCTATTCGCTTGGCGTGTAATTAGTTGCTGATTCGTGAGTTTAGCGAGGCGACGCCAACCCCTGGTCCGCATCCAACCGCGACAACCCCAATGCCTCCCACATCAACGCCGGGGGTATCGACCCTTCCGCCAGCAGTCGATCAAAAAAAACACGGTCGCTGTATTCTGCGCCCCAGGCTACGCGGGCGGCCCGTTGCAACCGCTCGACTTCCCGTTTCCCCATCAGATACGACATCCAGCGTCCGGGTGTGAACGTGTATTTCCGCACCGAACGCGTGAGATAGTCCTGTGCCGATTTGCTATCGGCCTCAAGAACATCAATCATCCAGGCGACACACTCCGGATAGGTGAACGCTCCGGTGTGGAGTTTGACATCCGCGACAATACGGGCGGCGCGAAAACGGATCCCCCCCAGAACACCAAGCCACTGACCCGGGTCCGATTCGCCGAACAGTCCGTTGCGATAGGTCATCTCTTCCGAAAAGAGCGCCCAGCCCTCCATCAGCATCATGTTCTGCTGCCATTTGCGAATCGCTTCCGGATGGCGACCGGCGATCTGAGACTGCAAATGATGTCCCGGATATGCCTCGTGAACCACCGAACCTTTGAATCCACGCCGATGAACGTAGCGATACCGCCCGGCTAAAGCCGCATCCGACAGCTCTTCGGGAACCGGACGGACATAGAAGATGCCCATCTGCTCCTCGCTGAATGGCGCCGCCGGAAGGTAGGCGATACCGGCGATCATGGGACGAAGGAAATCCGGGGTTTCGACAACTCGTACCGGAGCGATATCTTCCGGTACAGTCAAAATGTCATTATCCGTCAACCAGACCCGGACCTGTTCGACTTCCCACTGGTAGTAGTCGAGCAGATCATCTCGCGTGAACGATTGCGGAACGAAGACAGAATCCGTTGTCGACGGTGACGCCGCCAGTTCCGCTTCGTATGCACTGTACGCCGCTTGAGCATCCGCCAGGAGCGCCTCGCCAATCGCCAGGAGAGAATCAGCTCCGTACGGCAGAAAGTACTCCTCACGCAGGATGTAATCGAGCTCCTCGCGACCGATCGAAAATGAACCGCTGTCACCCGGCTCCACAGTCTCCAACCAGACATCGAACGACGTAATCGCCTCGCGTGCCAGGGTCGATACGCGAAGAATTTCATTGGCACGATCGGGGAGCTCGTTCATCAGCTGTGCGCCAATCGTCTTGTAGAATCGATCCGCTGCGGTCAGCTGTTCTCGGGCAACTTCGATAAGAACCGGTGGCGGCTTGCGAAGATTCTTCTTCGCGGTTGCAAAGAACCCCGGTACCGCTCGCATGCGACTGAGGATCGGGATAACGCGTGGAGAGAGCGAATCTCCAGCGGTAGCGGTCAGTGAGTAAAGCCCGTTGACCACCTCATCCGCGTAAAGAACAGGACTCTTACGGTGCCACTCGATATCGTTCAGTTGTTGGCGAATGATGCGGGCGTTGGAGCGGATCAGGCGGAAGTCGATGAGATCTGCCGTTGATAACTGCGTGGTGTCGATTCGTTCGAGACGACGCAGACCGTCGCGCAACTTCTTGTCGAACGCCTTCGTGGACCGGCTGCTGTAATCGGCCAACAGCCCGTCCTGACCGCTCAGACCGAGGTACGTCGCATTGACCGGATAAAACATCTGAATGTCGAGAAGCAGATTTGCAGTAACATCGCGCAGCTGAGCGGCGGCATCCGCCACAGCCGGGCGTGAGGAAACAAGAAGGGCACAAATCAGCACCACCACGAGCGAAAATCGTTTCATCAGAATCCTTTGGTAATCAGAGCCTCGTCTCTTGTGTGATACGTCGATGCGAGGCTAGCGACTCGCTCCCAAACGGGCAACGATTCAATTTCGTATGAAGCGGGCGACGACCTCGATATGCTTCGTATGCGGAAACATGTCGACCGGAACAACCCGTTCCAAGGCGTAGCCGGCATCGACAAACTGACGGGCATCCCGGGCGAAGGTCGACGGATTACACGACACGTAGCCGATCCTCTCCGGGGCGTACTCGATCAGCCGCTGGACAACTCGCGGATGCATCCCGGCCCGGGGCGGGTCAGTCACCACGACCGAAAACGGACCATCCGACGGCGCCTGTTCGCGAAGATAGGCCCGGCAATCCCCCCGGACGAATCGCGCATTGTCGATCGCATTGAGGGCTGCATTTTCTCGAGCGGCCACAATCGCGGGTTCGACTTCCTCCACACCGATGACCGATGCTACTCTCGAAGCAGCCAGGAGTCCAATTGTGCCCGTACCGCAATAGAGATCGAGCAGTCGGTCGGAGGGCTGCATCTCGACGGTAGCAAAGAGGGTTTCGTAGAGTGTCGACGTTTGAACGCCGTTTGTCTGGAAGAATGAATTGGCACGAATGCGAAACCGCTGGCCAAGTAAACCCTCTTCGACATAACCGGGGCCATACAGCACCGTCTCCTGTTCCCCGAAGGCCACGTTCGATTTCTGACCGTTTTCATTGTGAACGATCGTGGTGACATTCGGGTCGACGGAACAGATCGCCGCGATTAAGCCATCACGATCTGACCAGGGACCGGTGTTGGTAACAACGTTGACGAGTAACTCCCCGGTCGCAAACGCCTCACGAAAGACCAGAAAGCGCATATAGCCGGTATGCTCGTTAACATCATAAACCGGCAGGTCAGCCGTTCGAACATATTCACGTACCGCATGGACGATTCGATTGACTCGTGCGCTGGGAAGATGACACGTCTCAATGTCGAAGATGCGGTCCCAACGGCCTCGCTCGTGCAGGCCAAGCCGAAAACCATAATCGGCGTCGCTATCGACATGGAACGAGAACTCCATCTTGTTGCGGTAGCCGAACTCGGGCCGACACGGCACAATCGGCTCGACCGGTGGGTTCTCGAATCCTCCGAGATGCTCTAAGCACCCGACAACCTGTCGCTGTTTGTGTTCGAGCTGACGCTCATATGCTAAATCCTGCCAGGCGCAGCCTCCGCAGACACCAAAGTGTTGGCACCGTGGTTCACTGCGTTCCGGCGACGGTGTTAGTATGCGGATCACCTTGGCGGTATTGAATCGCTTCTTCTGTTTGAGAATCCTCGCTTCGACCCGCTCCCCGGGTAATCCGGCATTGAGAAACACAACCTTACCGTCAAGATGCCCAACCGCCTTGCCGTCAAACGCGAGGTCCTTAATCTCTATCTCAACCAGGCGATCCATTAGCAATCCGCCTCATTACCACTCCGAGCACAGTCCTGTCGGCAGGTCTCGCGTTCGATCTGCACAGTACTATGGCCGATGCCAAACGATCGCTCGACCATGTCGCAGACCGAGACGGCGATGTCCGGTCCTGCGGTGAGGTCATCGATCGCCACCACCACATGGCAGGAAAGCGCTGCCTCACGACTAGATAGCGACCAGATATGGAGATCATGAACATCGCACACCCGAGGTAACTCTCGAATCGCGTTGGCAACGTCGTCGTAGTTCATTCGCGAGGGAACCGCTTCAAGGAGAACGAACGTCGCCTCACGGATCACCTGGTACGACGACCAGACCAGCATGATGGCAATGACCAGCGACAGAATCGGATCGACGTAGCTGATGCCGGTGAAGTAGACCAGCACTCCGCCCAGAATAACGATTACCGAGGAAAGCGTATCAAAAACCAGATGCAGCCACGCGGCTCGCATATTGAGGGATTGATCACGAGAGCGGTGCAGCAGCAGGACGGCAACGACGTTTCCTATCAGACCGACCAGCGCGATCGTTAGCAGGAGACCGGGCTGCCGGAGCGGCACTGGATTGGCGAAACGCTCAATCGCCTCAATGACGATAAAGACCGCGATCACAAGCAGAGTGACAGCAGAGACAAACCCGGTTAACACCTCGACGCGTTGCCATCCGAAGGTTGAACGCTTGGTCGCGGGGAGCGCGGTTGCTTTCAGCGCGAGCAGCGCAATAATCAGTGCCGCCACATCGGACGCATTATGAATAGCATCCGCGGTCAGGGCGAGAAATCCGGTGACCCAGCCCCCGACGAGTTCCGCAACGACGATCAGAGCATTCACCGCAATCGCCCACCCGAGGCGTCTCGCGGTCAGATTATCGCTGCCTACGTGGTGATCATGGTGATGCATCGGTTATGATTCCCGGGGAGGCATCAAATCATCCCGATCAACACAAATCCACCGATCAGGAGCACCGCGAAGGCAAGCGCCAGCCAATCAAAGTATTTGTCGATGAAGACCTGGATACGATCACCGTACCGGTCATAGAGTAGCCCAATCAGTCCTGCCACCAGGAAGAATCGAGCGGTTCGCGAAATCGCTGAGGCGATCACAAAGACGAGGAAATCCATGTGGAAGAAACCGGCAGCGATCGTGAACACCTTGTAAGGAATCGGAGTGAATCCGGCCAGCCCCACCGCCCAGGCACCTACCTTCATGCCCTGGATCTCTTTCTCATTGAACCAGTGATCCGCAGTCTGGAGCAAAGTATCCGGATCGGTGCCGGAAAGCGAGGCGATGAAACCCAACATCGGCTGACCGACAACGTCATACGCTCCATAGCCGATCGCATAGCCAATGATTCCCCCCAGCACCGAGCCAATCGAGCACACCACGGCAAAGCGCGCCCACTTCTTGTGCGCCCCCATGGTGAGCGCGATCAACAGGACATCGGGCGGTATGGGAAAGAACGACGATTCCGCGAGTGCGATCAGAAACAGTGCCCACATGCCGTACTTTGACTTACCCCATCCGAGCACCCAGGCATAGAGTGATCGTAACCAGCGGAGCGGAGCGGTCAGCGGATTCGATTTGGTTGATGCGGACGACTTAGTCGTTGTCATCTGTTTCATCGTCGCCAAAGACGACGCGTTCGAGCTTCATTCGTTTGATCCGATGACCGTCCTTTTCGAGCACAGTTAGTAAGACGTCACCGACCTGCGTTGAATCCATCTTATCAGGGATTTGTCCGGAATGGTCGATATAGAGTCCCGCCAGGGTGTCGACATCCTCCTCCGGCAGTTCCCATTGCATCAGGTTGTTCACCTCACCCGGCCAGACCGCACCGTCGGCATAGACCACGTGTTCAGATTGTCGGGCGACCGGTGCCGACTCCTCGTCATGTTCATCTTTGATCTCACCAACCAGCTCTTCGAGCACATCCTCAAGAGTGATGATTCCAGCGGTACCGCCGTAGTCATCGAGAACAATCGCCAGGTGGTTTTTCCCCCGCTGAAACTCGACGAGCAGTTTGGCCAACGGCATTGACTCCGGAACAAAATACGGTTCGCGCATGATGTCCTGGACCGACGTTACCGTACCGTTGCCATTGCGCCCGGTTCGGCGCTCCTCGCCGTTCGGCTCATGGCGCAACGCCGTAAACAGATCTTTCACATTAAGAATACCAACAACGGTATCAATCGTATCACTGTAGACCGGATAACGGGAGTAGCCTTCGTCGGCGACGAGCTGCAGAACCCGCTCCGGTGGGTCATCTTTGGCCACGGCAATGACATCGGGACGCGGCTGCATCGCCCGACGCACGGTCGAATCGGCAAACTCAAACACCGAGTGCACGAGTCGCTGTTCGGTCTCATCGAAGATGCCACGTTCGGTCCCCTCCACGATCATCTGATCGATTTCGGCTTCCGACACCGCGTCGTGTTCATCCTCTTTGCGAACGCCAAACAGCCAAACCACTCCCCGCGCCAATCCGGATAGCGCAGCAGCAAACGGAGCGCTGAGAATGACGATGATCGACATCGGCGGCGCCACCAGGCTGGCGAAGCGCTCGGGGTGCGCCAGGGCGAGATACTTCGGAACCAGTTCACCGATCGTGACCGAGACAACCGTGATGGCGACGGCGACCGTCACAATGGCAATCGACCGGGCCGATTCGGTAACGACCTCGATCGGTATTGCAGCCAGATACGGTGTTAACCAATCGACGACCGCCTCACCACCGAGAACACCAGCGAAGACACCGAAGAGCGTAATCCCAACCTGCGAAGATGCCAGGAAGCGCTCGGCCCGTTCCCGCAGAGCAAGCGCCCGCTTGGCTCCTTTGGAACCACGCTTAACACGCTCGGCAAGACGCGCCCGGCGACTGGCGACGACTGAGAATTCGGCCAGCGCGAAAAACGCATTGCCGAGAATCAGCAACGCGATAGCGGTGAATTCAATCCAGATTGATTGCCCCACCGCTAGACACGCTCCAAAGCGCGGCGGGGCGGGCTACTATGACCGGTTCGGTCAGGAGGTTGATCGTCAGGCATAACCTTTATACGGGGCTGTCTGCGCCAATTCCTGTAACCGGCGCACGCGTTCCTCATATGGGGGATGGGTCGAAAAAAGATTGGCGAGACCGCGACCGGCCAATGGGTTCGCAATCATCAGATTGGCCGTCGCCATTTGCGCCTGTCCCTGCATCGCCATCTGCACCGGCGCATTGTGCAACTTTCGGAGGGCATTGGCAAGTGGCAGATATTTACCGGTCAGGCTGCCCCCCACCGCATCGGCCTTGTACTCCCGCTGACGGGAGATAGCGGTCTGCAGGACCATCGCAGCCAATGGCGCCACAATCGCCGTTACGAGTAATCCGATCGCACTGCCACCCCGCTCGTCTGAGCGGCCTGTGCCAAGAATCGCAGCCCACTGTGCCATCGACGCCAGCATGCCGATCGCTCCGGCAAATGTGGCGGCAATCGTACCGATCAGCATATCCCGATTGACGACGTGGGCCACCTCATGACCCATGACACCTTCAAGTTCGTCCTCATTGAGCATCTCAAGCAGTCCCTCGGAGGCGGCAACCGTTGCGTTCTGAACGTTTCGCCCGGTTGCGAACGCGTTCGCCGCTCGGGTTGGAATGATCGCAACTTTCGGCATGGGAATGTTAGCGGCGGTCGACACCCGACGAACGACCCGATACAATCGCGGATTATCGTTCTCGGTAATCGGCCGCGTGCGATACATCTTAAGAATCAGCTTATCGGAAAACCAATAGCTGCCGAAATTCATCACCACAGCGAAGATGAATGCAATCATCATGCCGGCTTGACCACCGACAAGATAGCCAATCCCCATGAAGAGCGCGATCAGCAGCGCCATGAGAAATGCAACTTTCATGAAGTTCATAAATGATAACCCGTCCTTACCCCGGCGTTTCGCCAGGATCGCTGCTCCCGTGCAGCCCGGTTAGGATGTCGCGGCGTGCCCCCGTCCCATTGCGTGCACTGTTATCAGCTATATGCATCCTCGGCTGTGTTTGTTCCGCGAAATCGGCGTCAATACGCCGCGGCGTAGTCGATTATGACCTCAAGCTCAGTCGGTCGACTCTCCTCTACAACGACCGGCCAGAAGATCCGGCTGTCACTTCGCGGTGAGTACAAGGTACCAGCTTCCTCAATGAACAGCGAGTATGTACCGGGTGACAGGGCGAGGACGAAACGACCCGAGGCATCGGAGACCGCCGTTCCGACAACGTCGGTTTCGACGGCGGAGAAGAACCCGCCCCCGAGTTCATCGTGGGGGGTAACTTGATCAAAGCCGGTCGGTTCATAGAACCGAAGCGTCCGCTCGACCGGCTCCGACGTTCCCGTGGGACCTCCTGGCCCGGGCATCCAATCACCGGATCGGAACTCAACCACTCCGGTAACGACTGATTGATTGCCTAGGCGGTTGGCCGGGGGGGATTGGTTCACGTCTTCATCGGTCGAGCAACCGGTTGTGACCGCAACAACGACAAAGAGCACAACGACGAAACGTGTCATAATCATCTTGGTAGTGTGCTCACCCTGGATCGCTCCGTCAACTAGGATCGGTATCAGCTACTTGCGGCGCTTCCCCCGACCAAACGACGCTCCCTCGGTTGTGAAATCGTCACTCCGAGTCTCCGTCGCAGTTGCTGATTCGGTGTTCGACTTGTCCCCATCAGATTGGCGTAACGCGGCGCCACGACGGGCTCGGGAACGACCGAACGCTCGCGAGGACGACGACTTCACGTCATCGGCGGCAGTGACCGGAGCATCGTCATCGGTCGGCACCTCAGCATCTTCCGAGACTCGAGGTTCACTCGCAATCGGCGCTTCCGGTTCGGCAGTCCGAGCGGGGGCATCGGTCTCACGATGTGAAACCGGCGTCGGTTGATCTACAGACGCCGGCGGAACGTCGGGAGGACCTTCGACGAGGAGCGGCTTGACTTCCGATTCGGTCTCGGGTGAAGCCTCTGATGACCGCATGAAATTGGTCGCTACCGCGATCTTGTCGAGATCGGGACCGGGTGTTCCGGTTGGCGGTGCCGATCGCTCGGAACGGCGAGGACTGTCGTCGGAACGATCTCGACGTCTCGTCTCCGCCGATTCGGTACGCCGTGGTCCACGACCAGTGCGTCGGTCACGACTATCCCGCTCCCGCCCAGCCGAACTGGAACGATTGCGTTCACCCTGATCCGTACTGGTCGACTGTGGCAGTCCGGTAACGATATCAAGGGATGGTGCCGACTCCTCCGAGATCGCAAACGGCGATTCCGCTGGCGAGGCGTCCGTATGCCTGTCACGGTCACGATCTCGGTCACGATCGCGACGAGGCAGCGCTTCGCGGTCACGGCTACGGTCGGATGACCGTCGCTCCGGGCGATCGCCTCGACTTCGCGGCGGACGGGCGGATCCAGATCGTTCTCGTGTTGGTTCCGAACGTGGCGCATCGCCGACCAAACGGGAACGCCCTTCAAGTCGTTCGGGACGGGTCGTCCGTTCCCGCGACGCTGGACGCGAAAATTCGCGGGCATCGTTCAGCACGGCACACGCGACGGCATCGCCCCACACGTTAACGACCGCGCGGAAGCGATCGAGTAACCAGTCGGTTGCGAGCAAAATTGGAACAACCGCCAGACCCTCAATCGGAAATCCAGCCGTCGTCAGCAGAACGGGGGCGACAGCGATCGCGGCGGTTGGCAGACCGGAAAGCCCAAATGACAACACGAAACCACCACCAATGATCACCGCCCAATGAGCCAGGGTTAGCGGAGTCCCCGAGGCAAGGGCTGCAAACGACGCCGCCGCGATTAAGTAGAGCAGCGTCGCAGCAACGTTCACCGTGATCGCCAGCGGCAAGATCGTTCCGGAAGCATAGGGGCGAATCGCGTCGGAGTCATTCAGAGCCTGGAAGGTAAACGGCGCTGCGGTCGCCGACGATGACGTTGCAAACGCAACGCTGGCGGCCGGTCCAAGTCGACTCAGTTGCGCAAATGGCGATCCACCCGCAAAAAGGACAAGCGCGAGAGGATAAATGATGAGCGCCAGAACGGCAAAACCAACAAGCACGGTCAGAACGTAACTCCCGATATCGCCAAGGAAGAAGAGCGACGTCCGATTGCCAGCAACGGCAGCACCGATCAACGCGAAGACGCCAATCGGAGCGACGATCGCCACCGCTCGCAAAATGGCGATGGTGATTTGTTGGACCTCAACCGCGAGATTGTAGAGAGTCTTCTGACGGCTATTCAGACGAAACATGCCAAATGCCAGTAATGCCAACGTTACCAGAATCCAGAAGAGATCAGCCTCAAAGATCGTCGTGGCGACCGAATCAGGTACCGGTGGCTGAAACGGGCCAAGGTAGGTTGAGAATGCCCCGGATGCGGCGGTCAGATCCGGTAACACCGCTCCCCCTAGTCCTGGACGAAACGTCAGTACGAGGGCGAGAGCAGCGACGGAGGCAAGCCCAGCCGTTGCAACCACGAACAGCGCGAGCTTTCCTATCAGTCCGCCAAGTCGCTGCCACTCTCCCAACTTTGAGAACGATATTACGATCGTGGCAGCAAGCAGCGGGAGAGCGATCAGTTGCACGCCAAGAGCGAAGATGTTACCAAGCCATCCGAGGTTGAGCATAACCGCTGGATAGAAGAACCCAACGAGTGCCCCAACGATGGCACCAATAAGAATGCCCGGCATCAGCCAGACAGGATACGAGTCGCGGGCCATATGACCACCTTACCTCTGCTCTGCCGGTCTACGAATCGATCGAGAATAGGGCGCGGAAGCGACAACACCGTGAACACGGCAGACAATACATGTGGGGTAGCCGGTCCAACAACGGTGGCGGTCACAACCGCCATAAAAGCACTACAAATACGCTAGATGGTTGCCGGATGGCTACTTATATAGTTACGCGAAAGAGTATAGCGACCCCGATAGCTCTCCGGCAACATCTTTTTCTGATTCCCCAGTGACCATGATTATCCGTCGCTACCGTCAGTTCGGTCTCATTATATGGTGCCTGGTGATTCTGGGACTGTCGTCGATACCCCAGGTCCATCCGGGGCCTCCCCTTTTCCCCCATGCCGACAAACTCGCCCACTTCCTGATCTACGGTGTTCTCGGAGCCTTCGCAGGCTGGCAACATCCGGCATCCCAGCGACTTACGTGGCTTCATGGGATTGTCCTCGGGGTCGCCATCGCGGTGTTCGCAGCCGCTGACGAATGGTATCAGATGCTCATCCCCGGACGGTCCTCCGATCCGGCCGACTGGATCGCGGATCTGGTCGGTGGGGTACTCGGGCTGACCGCTGTTGCATCGGTGCACAACCACCGTTGGCACCGGGAGAAACGGGGGGAAGCACCTTGACAGATAGTCGGTTCCGGGTATATTCCTCGCGGTCAAACCTGCGGAGGGTTTTTGCAGGTCGCTCATAATACGTATCTAACATTTCGGACCTAGCAAAGGCAGGTAGGCCATCGGCCTGCTGAATAGATAGAGCAGGAAGACGCGGTACCGCTCGTGCGGAACGCAGGGATTGCTGATCTCGGATTGTTCTGCTTAGGATAGCATCACGCTCCTATCCGAGTACGCCGCAACGACCGTTAATTCCTCACAAAAAAAGCAATGCGACAATGAATGTCGGGGAACCTTGGTCTGCCTATGGCTATTTCTTGGCAGTACGTTCCCTAACACTAACTGCTATCAAACCGTGGAGGTAAGGTAGGTAATGAAAGCTCGAATGCTCCTCGCCAGTCTCTTCCTGGGAGTGCTTATGCTCGCCCCAGCAAATGTACTGGCCCAGGACGAAGGATTGCCGGATACCGTGGCGATGGTGATTACACCGCCCGATGCCGGTGATGCTACTCCGACGATGGTCGTTCAGCTGTTTGGCAAGATCGACTCCAATCCTGTTGGATCGGTAGGTCTCGCCTTCAGCTGGGACAATCCGCTGCTGCAGATGGATTCCGCTGTTACGTCAGATGAGGTGGAAGCTGACCTCGACTTCCAGCGATTCGTTTATGTCAACAATCGACTGGACTCGACCAACTCGAAGCAGCAGTTCCAGATGGCTGGTTTCCGACTGTCGAGTAACGGCATCCAGCCCGACCCCGACAACCGCTATCCGTTTGCGACCTATTACTTCTCCGCTCCTGGATGGACAGTCAACGACCAGGTAACCATTGACACCGTTACTGTGGGTGGGTCGGCGTTCGAATTTGTCACGCTGACCAACGCCGGATACAATCCGGTCTGGGAACCGGGTGAGGGTGGCTATGTCGTTACCGACCCGAATGCCCCGAGTGCCACGCTGGCCGTTTCGACCAACGCAATCGCGGCCTCCGGGCTGGTTGGCGGCGCAGTTGATCCGACATCCTTCGATGTCACTGAGGCTGGCGGCGGCGCTATTGCGTTTACCGTCAGTAACTCTGCTGCGTGGCTGGCGCCCGACATTGCCAACGGGACGACTCCGCAGACAGTTGGCCTGACCTTCAACACCGATGGGCTTGCCGCCGGCACCTATGTCGATACCGTCGTCGTTACCTCCGCGGGAGCTGACGGTTCGCCGCAGAATGTTGAAGTCACGCTGACCCTTGATGAGGCAGCACGCCTCCAGATCATCCACAACGCGGCCGATCCGGCCGCCGCGTCCGTTGATATCTGGGTCAACGGTTCTCCGTTTGAAACGTCGTTCGACTTCCGGACGGCCACCGAGTACCGCTCGGTCCCAACGAATACCGATCTGATCGTAGAGATCACTCCGGCTGGCGGCGCCTACCCGGGCGACGTCGTTGCCACGGATACGTTCAACCTGCCGGCCGGCACCTACGCGGTCATCGCAAACGGTGTCCTTGATCCGTCGAATTTCATCGCCAACCCGGATGGCCGCGATATCAGCTTCATGCTGTGGGCGACGGGTACGCGCGAAGCGGGTGAAAACGGCGCCAGTAATGTTGATTTCATCGGTGTCCATGGTGCCACCGATGCCCCGTTCGTCGATATCACCGCGCGTGGTGTCGCCACCCTGCTTGATTCGGTGGGCTACGGCGACATCTCCGACTATCTGTCGGTCAATGCACAGTCGTACACGCTCGATGTTTCCACCGCCGATGACCCGACCAACGTCGTTGCGTCGTTTACCGCCGACCTGAGTGGTCTGGGTGGTGGCGCCGGGATCGTCGTTGCGTCCGGCTTCCTTGATGGTCCGGGCAACCCGATCGCTCGCGGCGAAGGCTTTGCTCTCGTTTTGCATCTGTCCGATGGCTCAAGCGCCGTTCTTCCGGCGGCCGCGCTTCCGACCGAGCTGGTCGTCGCGCCGCAGAGCCTGGCGTTCACCGCTGAGGAGGGCGGAGCGAATCCGGCCGATCAGACGCTGAGCGTTTCCGAAAAGAATGGCGGCTCTGTCCCGGTGCAGGTGCTCGAATCAGCACCGTGGCTTTCGGTCTCGCCACCCGGCAACAACACGCCGTTTGACGTCACCGTCTCGGTCGACATCGCGGGCCTCGATGCCGGCACGTATACCGATTCAATCCGTATCCTGACGCCTTCTGTCGACTTCAATGGTGATCAGTGGATTGTCGTGACACTCGAAGTCACGCCGGTCGCAACGCCTGAGTTTGCCTCTTTGCAGATCATCCACAACTCGGCCGATGAGGCCGCTGCGTCGGTTGATATCTGGGTCAACGGTTCGCCGTTTGAGACCGGACTCGACTTCCGGTCTGCGACCGCGTTCAACGATTCTGTCCCGGCTAACACCGATCTGATTGTCGAGATTACTCCGGCCGGTGGTGACTACCCCGCGTCGGTTGTCTACACCGATACGTTTAACCTGGCGGCCAATGAGTCGTACGTCGTTATCGCGAACGGTCTCATCACGCCCGGTAACTACCTCCCGAACCCCGATGGTCGCTCGACCGCGTTTTCGCTGCTGGTCGTGACGCCGGCGGTGACAACCGCTACGGCTCTTGATTCAGTTACATTTGCCGCCGGTCATGGTGTCACCGACGCTCCGACCGTGGATGTCGTTGCACGTGACGTCGCGACACTGGTTGATAACGCAGCCTTTGGCGATGTCACTCCGTATCAGTCCGTGGGCGCACAGGCGTACACGCTCGATGTCACGCTGGGCAGCGACAACAACGCCGTCGTTGCCTCGTTCGAGGCTGACCTGTCCGCCCTTGGTGGTGCGGCTGGTGTCATCCTCGCCTCGGGCTTCCTCAGTTCGGACTCGAACCCGATTCCGTCGAACCCGGCAGCTCGCCAGGTTGGTAATGAGTTCGCGCTCGTTCTGCACACCCCGGCCGGTGGCCCGGGTATCGTTCTGCCGGCAGAAGAGGTTGTCGAATTCGCTTCACTGCAGATCATTCATAACTCGGCCGATGAGGCCGCGACGTCGGTTGACATCTGGGTCAATGGCGCCCCGTACCAAACCGGTGTTGATTTCCGCACCGCGACGGCGTTCGACGATTCCGTTCCGGCTAACACCGATTTGATCGTCGAGATCACGCCGGCCGGTGGTGACTACCCCGGTTCGGTCGTCTATACCGATACGTTTAATCTGATGGCCAATACCGCCTACGCGCTTATCGCGAACGGTCTGGTCACGCCGAGTGCGTACCTGCCGAATCCGGACGGACGCAGCACCGACTTCTCGCTCTTGGTTCTGACTCCCGCCGAACGCCAGGCGATCAACGACTCTGTCTTCACATTCGCAGCCGGTCATGGCGTCACCGACGCTCCGACTGTCGATATCATCGCGCGCGGCGTCGGTACACTGGTTAATGATGCCACCTTTAGTGACATCGTGCCGTACCAGTCGGTTCCGGCCGCTGATTATGTGCTCGATGTCACTCTTTGGAACGACAGCTCCACTATCGTTGCCTCGTTCGAAGCCGCCCTGTCAACGTTGGGGGGTGGCGCTGGTATTATCTTGGCGTCTGGATTCCTGAATCCGGATTCGAACCCGATTCCGACTAATCCGGTCCACCGCACGGTTGACCGTAACTTCGCTCTCGTGCTCTTCCTCCCGGGTGGTGGCCAAGGCATCGTGCTGCCGCCGTTCGTGGAGGTTGCCAATCTCTCGGCCGATCCGACATCGCTGTCGTTTGAAGCGTTTGAAGGCGTGTCCACACCGACACAGAGCGACGACTTCGTTGTTTCGTCGACGACTACGGATGAGCTGACGATCGACAGTCTCTTCGTTCTTAATGGCAGCAGTTGGGTCACCAGTGTCTCTGCCGACGGCAGCACGACACCGGCGACCGTCACGGTCGAAGTTGATTCTGACGGCTTATCCGCCGGTGCGTATATCGATACCGTCGTAGTCTACGCCGACGCCGCTGCTAACTCGCCGTTGGCCGTTCCGGTCACGCTGGTCGTGCTTGAGTGTCCGGAGTTCGTCCTCGACTTTACTGCCGACACGATTACGATCAACGAGGGTGACAGCATCGAGTACACGCGTACGCTGTCTCTCACATCTTCGGATCCGCAGACCGAACTCTTCTATATTGCCAGCGGGATGGTTCTCAATGTCGAACCTAACGTCGGCTCGACCCCTGATTCACTGATTGTTGGGCTTAACCAGCGTTTCGATACCGCTGGCACCTATACGTTCTGCGCTGACATCGTTACCGATCCGGAGTTCGTATACAGCTGCACTGACAGTATTCAGTTCTGCCTGACCGTTGTTGTTCAGGAAGTTGTTCCGCCGTCAATCGATACGCTCACGGTCGCAACCGTTCCGGCGGTTCCGGGCATGATGGTGACCGTGCCGATCTCGAAGAACAGCGGCTCGGACATCATCGAC
This sequence comes from Candidatus Zixiibacteriota bacterium, assembly GCA_028289585.1. Classification (GTDB taxonomy): domain Bacteria; phylum Zixibacteria; class MSB-5A5; order GN15; family FEB-12; genus JANQPI01. The sequence continues at coordinate 300,389 of JANQPI010000026.1, read as the reverse complement.
CTGAGCGCGGCGTTCAACTACGCCAACAGCAACGTTGTCTTTGAAACGATCTCATTTGAAGGTACCCTGCTTGAGGGTAACAACCCGACGTTCTTCCACGATGACTCGGGCGACTTCTTCTCGATCGCCGGCAACGGCATGATCGGATCCGACGCGGGCGTGCTCGCCAACGTGACCTTCTCGATTCGCTGTGAGGCTCCGGGTGGGTTCTATCCGATCACCGCTGTCAACGCCCAGGTCGTCAATATGATGACCGACTCGTCGATGCCGGTCACGATCGACGGCGGTATCGTCGTCGATACGACAGCCAACTTCGTCTGTGGCTACGTCGTTGATCCGGAAGACAACGCGATCGAAGGTGCCACCGTCCAGCTGTGGGCTGACTTCCCGGTCGGTTCGCCGATTGAGGAGAAGCTCTCCAGTTCGACCGGTAGCTTCGCCTTCGCCGACTTCACCGCGGTACCGTTCGCGCTCTATGCGTTCGCGGAAGGCTACTACCCGGCCCTGCTCGAAGACCTGAACTTCGGTGAGAAGGGTGTGAAGTTGGTCCTGCGTCCGCTTGAGGATCTCGTCCCGACGTCCGAGTGGGTCGACTACTTCTGCGATCAGAACACGTTCCGCGGCGAGCCGCTGCCGGTCGGTTCGATTGTTGAAGCGCGCACCCCGGGCAATCTCCTGGTTGGTCAGTTCGAAGTGACCGAGGCGGGACAGTACGGCTTCATGCCGGTCTACCGCGCCAACGACAACTTCCAGGACAACGGTGCTCGCACCGGTGAGTCGATCACCTTCCAGGTCAACGGCGTTAACGCCATGACCACTGGTGACATCATCTATCCGGCCGAGTACGATCAAGTCGAGGTCTGCCTTGAGGCTGGCGCCAATGTCGTCGAGATCTGCCCGCTTCTTGAGGGTTGGAACCTCGTCTCCTGGCCGGTCATGACCGCGACCACTGACATTGAAGCGGTTCTCGCTGACTACCTTGATTGCATCGACGTCGTCCTCGGCTTTGAGCAGGGTGGTCTGACGTTTGATCCGGATCTCCCGCAGTTCTCGACGCTCTGGAATGTCGATGGCTTCTCGGGCTACTGGATCCGCGTTAAAGAGGGTTGCCAGGTCACGCTTGAGATCGCAGGTATGCCGATTCCGGCGAATACCCCGATCCCGGTAACGACCGGTTGGAACCTCGTCTCGTATCTCCCGGATGGACCGCTCGCTCCGGTTGACGCTCTGGCGTCGCTCGACGAGACGCTCCTGTACGCCTACGGTTTCGATCCGATCGATGGTCTCGAAATCTACGCGCCGGGTTCAGAGGTCTTCAACACGCTGACCGAACTCTCCCGTTGCAACGGCTACTGGCTGAAGGTGAGCGACAACGACGAACTCGTCTATCCGCTTGATGGCGGCAACGGCGTCCCAGCCTCGATCGCGATCAACCCGAATTCGCGTTCGTCCCGTCCGAACATCTCCACGGCCGTTGCCGGCGTAACGCCGACAACATCCTGGGTGAACGTGTATGCATCTAATCTGAAACTCGATGGTGCCACCGTTTCCGCGGGCGCCACGATTAAGGCTCATGCCGAAGACGGTACCGTGGCGGGAAGCTTCACGCTTCGTGACGAGGGTACGTTCGGCTTCATGCCGGTCTACGGCGCGACTGATGCCAATGAGCGTGGTCTCAGCGCTGGCGATCAGTTCTATCTCTCGGTCGACGGCGTCGAAACCGAAGAGCGCTTCGACTGGTCAGAAAACGGCATTCGGATTGAGGTAGCCAATCTCTCGACCGGCACCGGTGGCGAGGATCTCCCGCTGACGTTCGCCCTCGAGCAGAACTACCCGAACCCGTTCAACCCGACGACGACGATCAGCTTCTCGGTCCCGACCGCTTCGCAGGTCCGCCTGGAAGTCTATAATGTCCTCGGCAAGCTGGTTGCAGTACCGTATGATGGTCTTGCTCAGGCTGGTCAGCAGGAAGTCGTCTGGGATGGACGTGATCTGGCCGGCAATTCGGTGGCCTCGGGCGTGTACTTCTACCGCCTTACCGCCGCCAACGGCTGGACTGAAGCCCGGAAGATGATGCTGCTGAAGTAAGCAGTATCCTGGAATACCAACTCCGGCCGGGCAGTAACCCGGCCGGAGTTTTTCTCTACCTGAGGTGGTAGTACTGTGAAACGATTGCTCTCCATCCTCATTCTGGCGACTGCGGTCGCTGTTACTGGATCGGCCGACGATGTCATCCCGACACCGTTTGCCTGTACCTTCTCCGACCCCGCGTCGACCTTCAACGGTGAGCCGCTACCGGTGGGATCCGTCATTGAGGCGTTCGATCCGGATGGGGTGTTGTGTGGGCGATTCGTCGTGACAACGGCCGGTGCCTACGGCTTCATGCCGGTGTACGGAGATGATGACTTCACGACAGATGTTGACGAAGGGGCCGAAGACGGTGATACCATCACCTTTACCATCAACGGCCGTGTCGCAACGACCACTGGCACGACGACGTGGGTCGATCGCGAGTTTCGGTCGGTGCAACTGTCGGCCAGCGGTACCGCTGCACTCACCGCTCTGGTGCTTCCCGTTGCCAAGGCCGGGACATTCGACGACACCGTGCGCTTTGAAATCGAGTTGCGGAACGACGGAAACATCAACGACAAATTGATTGTGACCGCCGATGCCGATAACCCGAATTTCATTCAGCTGCCGACCGATGACTTCCCGGTCGATTCCGGCGTCACCGCGACGGTCTACTTCGACATCGAGACGCCGACCTTCCTGGGTGGTGGCGATACGGTGATCACGATCTCCTACCAGGTACAGTCACGGTTCGACACGACGGTTACGATCACTGGCGATGTGCAGCTGTTTTTTACCGTGACCGACGTCGATGATCCGTTCACCGGCTTACCGACCGCGTTTGCGCTCTACCAGAACTATCCGAATCCGTTCAACCCGACCACGACAATCGCCTTCTCGCTGGATGAACGAGCCGATGTCACGATTGAGATCTACAACGTTCTCGGTCAGTCAGTCGAACGCTTCGATCTTGGGCTTCGCCCCGCGGGCGAACACGAGATTGAGTGGAATGCGCGCAATCGCCCCAGCGGCGTCTATTTCTACCGCCTGTCGAGCGAACTCGGCTCTCAGGTGCGCAAGATGGTTCTCCTGAAATAGCCTGTCGCTGACCGGATAACGATTCACAAGCCGCGTTCTGATTAGAGAACGCGGCTTTTTGTTGTGCTGGTCGCTGACCATGCCGATAGCGATATAGAGCTTGCTCGGTTCCCCCGAATCGGGCTATGCTGAGGCCCCCAATGCGAAATCGAGATGTGCGGTGTCAAGTAAGCTTCGAGTAGCGGGTAAGACCGACGTCGGATTGGTGCGCTCCGGAAACGAGGACACCGTTCACGTCGATGAGAAAAACAAGGTCTTTGCAGTCTGCGATGGCATGGGGGGACATCAGGCGGGCGAAGTGGCCTCGATGACTGCCGCCAATACGCTGCAGACTGTGTTCACTAAGTACTTCGATGCCCTCCTGAACGACACGCCGACCAAGATCCCCAAAGTCCTCCCCCCCTCTGGCGAGCTGCTGCTCAAAGGTATCCGACTCGCCAATCGCGCGATCTACCGTTCGGCGACATCCGACAGCAGCAAGCAGGGGATGGGAACGACCATTGTCGCGCTCGCCGTTGAGGCCGACGTCCTGTCGATCGCTCATGTTGGCGACTCCCGTGCCTATCTCTGGCGCAACAGCCAACTCTCGCCGCTCACGCGCGATCACTCCTGGATCGAGGAGATCCAGGAACAGCAGCAACTGACTGCCGAAGAGGCGAACTCCCTCGTTGGCAAGAATGTCATCACGCGTGCTCTCGGTGTCCGGGAAAACGTCGAGGTCGATTACAAACTGATCAAGATGCAGCCCGACGATCTCTACATGATCTGCTCCGACGGTATCTGTGGCTTTGTCGATGATGAGGAGATCAGTCGAGCCGTCGCCGATAACTATCCGGATCCGAGCAAGCTGGTCGATACCCTCATCGAAATGGCCAACGGTAAGGGGGGTGCCGACAACAGTTCGGCCGTCGCAGTCTATGTCGATTCAGTCGACGGTTCTCCGATTCCCGAGGTCGAGGTTTTCACCCTTGCTGAGGAGTCGCCGGAGCTGCTGACCGCGGAGGATGCCTGGCTCGATCGCATCGCCGACGAAGCGGCACAGGAGGAGACCGGCGAAACCGAGACACCGGAGCGTTCGGGCGGATCAAGCGCCGCACTCTACAGTATCTTCGCCTTCTTCGCGATCGTTATGGTCCTGATCATCTACTTCTACCTCTAGACTGCTCGCCTCCCCAAAATCCGATTTCTGATTGCGTCGACTGCGCTCCGGCGCCATATTCGTCGCTCGCCCGACCCGCCGTTGGTGGGTACTGGGCATTTCTGATGCGCCCGTAGCTCAACTGGATAGAGCATCTGACTACGGATCAGAAGGTTGGGGGTTCGAATCCTCCCGGGCGTACTTTTTTTGAGACAGGCCAATACGAATCACGGAACCGCTGTCGTTTTCTGGCGGTTCTAGATTGTGAAATGAGTCACAAGGATCTGTTGCATGCTTCGTCTCGTTCTCGCCTCCGCCGCTGTTGGTCCGATCTGGACAACGGCGTTTGCTATTGTCACTGGTGGTAACATTGCTCAGGCCTGGCCTCTTGCCATCCTCGCGATAACGGCTGCTATTCTTGCCGGGGTCACATTCCGAAACTGGTATCTGCAGGCAAGACGGAGGATGAATCTCGTTGCGGCCGTTGTCATGCCGTACCTTACGGGATTGATGACGCTTGCGGTCGGCGGCTTCTACTTACTGTTTTTCGATCCCGCTTTCCACGCAGATCCGTTGAAACTGTTGCAGTTCTGGGGAATCTTTGGATACTTTGGGTCAATCTACTTCGTGTTGTCTCTCCCGATCATCTTCCCTCTCGGCCTTGCCACACAGTTCTGGATGAAATGGGCAACCAGACATCCCATTTGGTAAGCGACTACCGGTTCGACCTCCACGCGCGCAACTGATCGACAATTTCAGTCAGCGGCGTTGCGGCAACCTCGGTCGCCCAATCCGCAGCGAGATAATACGTCAGATCATTCGCAGCGGCGTGGATCTCATCGCGTAACGCCAGCTCCTCTAAACGCACGGCTCGCGCCGATTCGAGGATCGCGACCAGGTCGGCCAGCGTCAGTGTTCCGCGCTCGTATTCCAGGACGCCTTCCTCGATCATCGTCACTGACGCCTGTAACTGCCGATTATAGCGCGGCAACGCATTCAACCGGGCGACGATAGCGTTAAACGCCACCGACACCTCCCCCGCCACGCGCGCGCGGAGCGCATCTCGCTCGAACTCGACCGCCGACTGCTGCAGGCCGATTGCCTTCGCTCGGCGTGAGCGACTCCCCCCCAACCAGAGCGGTAGTTCAACGGTCGCCCCCACCCACCAGGTCGGCAGTTGCGGATCGAACCCCGGACGCTCAGCGAGCGAATCGGTCAGCGCAAACTCTGCCTGCAATCCGATTTTCGGCCGCCACCACCGCCGGGCCGTTTGCGCGGCAAAAGCAAGGGAGTCGCGATAGAAATCCGATTCGATAACGTCGGGCGAGCGATCGACCGCTTGCTGCGCCAACCACGTCGCGACCGCGTTGGCGGCGGAATCGGTCGGTGCCACGACGCTCAATTGGCCAAGTGCACCGGCAACGCCGATGGCGGCATAGGGTGTCGGATCAAGAGCGAGTGGATAATCGGGTGGGCGGCCGACCAAAGCCTTAAGGACGAACTCTGCATCGAGTGCGGTCTGCCGTGCCTGTGCGGCTGCAATCAGTGCCCGATCGAACTGCTGCCGCCAGAACAACAGTTGAACCGGATTGTCGCGTGCTACACGATACCGCCCGTTGGCTGCCGCAAATTGTCGCTCAATCACGAGTCGGTGTCCCGTCGCAATAACTGCCCGCTCGCGTGCCACGAAGATCGCCTGATATGCCGCTGCAATTGCCTGACGTAGTGTTACGCGCAAACGTTCCTCAGCGGCCGCCTGGCGATCACGACCGCTTTCGGCCCGGGCAATCGCGCGCGTGATTTCAGGGGCATACAGAAGTTGAGCGAGACGTACCCCGAGATCCCAGCGGGAGTTTTCAAACCGGCCACCAGAATTGTCAACCGCGTTATCGTCGATGTACCCAACTGAACCGAATCCGGTCAATTGCGGCCGGCGGCCGGCGCTAATCGCATCGGTAATCGCTCGCGCCGCCGCTACGCGCTCGCGCGCAGCCAGTACATCACCGGACGTTGCCTCCGCTGCCTGAACCAAATCAGTCAGCGTCTCAATGTCGGCAGTAGGTGCGGGCGTTCCAATCACCTCAGCCTCGGACAGAATTGCAGTCGGTATGGCGAGCCCGAGCCGAAACTGTGTTTCGGCGTTGATCGTCCAGCCGTAATGATCCCGAAACATTGTCGGGAGATCAGCGGGAACGATACCATCGGCGATCCGACCAATCTTCCACGCCACCGTTGCCGCACTCCCGAAGATCGTCTGACGTGTCGCACTCGCCAGTGCTCCCCGCTCAACGGCAAACCGTCCGTCGCCGACAAAGAACAGCATTCCTGCTTCGGCGAGACGGCGGGCGATGTCACGAACCGCCTCCAGGCGCATCCCCCAGAGATTTGGCGCATAGATTACGTCGACCGAATCGAGGATCGACTCAATCGCCACGATCGGCGCATATGTCCCGCGGTTATCGGTTCCCTCACCGATCCAAACTGTCCACCCCAACCGCTCGATAGCGGAGGCGAGGTTCTCTCGATTCTCCCCACTGGGGAACGCGACTACGCCGATGCGTTTCTTGTCTGTAAGCGATGCAATCGACGACAGGTCGATGCTGATCTTCTCCGGACGAGCGGTGAGCGTCAGGTTAGACGCGATCGGCTGTCCGCGATTATCCGCAAGTCCCTCGGCGATCGGTCCGATCCGATCAACGGCGACAATTGCTCCAGAGTACCCGGCGGCCAGAAGATCCTCGACACCCCACGGACCGAGTGTGACCACGATGTCGATCGGATCTTCGGTTCGGTTGGAGATCGTCGTCGCGATGCGTTGCGACGTTTGTCGATCCCACTCGGCACTGTAGTACGACTCCGCATCGATGACAAATCGCTTCGGATTCGGCGCCAGCGCGTCAATCTGATCACGAATCGCCTGACGGAGAATCGAGTTGGTGAAATACGGCCCCGCCTCATAAAACGCTAACCGAACCGACGCGTCGGTCGCCAGTGACTTGTCGGCCGTCACCGGTCCGGAGAAAGCCAACAGACTAAGAATGAGCACACCGAATCTTCGTTGCATGGCGGTAAGTATAGATGGGTGCACGGGTTAGGCCAAGTCTCCAGTGACGGCATTGGCGTCGCAGCAGTTTGTTCTAAGGAAGTGACACTGTACCGCAGAATTTCGTTGACGTTTCGTGCGCTTTGCCCTACCCTCGCCTCGCTGGTAAGGAAGTATTCACCGCTAGTTGACGATCACTGAATCGTCGAGGAGGCAGTTCCCGTCATGATCAACCACCCCGCATCCCCGATCGGGCTGGCTCGAGTCTGGATGAGCTGCCGGAGGCTTTCCCCCGCCTAGTATAGAGGCATCGCAGGTTTGTCTATCCCCGGCCGCTCGTTCACCGAACCGAGCGGCTGTTTTCGTTTACGGCCGCCTTACCACATCTCAGATAGCAAAGGATAAACGCCGTGACACACGACGTTGACGATACAATCGAACGTGACATTTCAATCGGCCAGGCGATCCGCCGACTGACCCCGCTGCTCAATGAGCACCGCGGTCGTCTCTTTGTCGGCCTGCTTTTAATGCTCGCCGCAACCGGCCTCGCCCTCTACTGGCCGATTCTCCTACAACAGACGATCGATGGACCACTGACCGAACTGGTTGGTAATGCCTTGGCGCCGGGGGCGATGAATGCCCTGCTGGTGGCAGCCGGACTGATTCTCCTCTTCATGCTGCTCTCGATGGTGGCAACGTATCTCCAGCGGGTGCAGCTTGAGATTATCGGACAGGATTTGATGCTGACGTTAAAGCGACAGCTGTTCCACCATATTCTAAAACTCGACGTTGCCTGGTTCGATCGCAATCCCGTCGGCCGGCTGCTCGCGCGGGTTGAATCGGACTCCGAATCGCTCCGGCTGATGTTCACGAACACGGTAGTGCTCCTGATCGGTGATCTGCTCCTGGTCATCGGTATCTACGGAATCATGGCCTGGACGTCACCGGCACTCGCGGGAATTCTGTTTCTGTCGATGCCGCTCTCGGCGATTCTGGTTTACGTGTACCACAAGGTAACGTCACATCGCTACCTCGCGGTACGCAAGCGAACGTCTACGCTCACCGGTACGCTGACCGAATTCCTTCACGGGATGTCGATCATTCAGATTTTCCATCGGGGGCGATACGCACGGTCAGCCGTTCAAGAGGCAAATCAGGCTAAGTTTAACGAGGATCGCTTTGTCCATATAGCGGCGACGCTCTTCTTTAATGTGCTCTTCCTGTTCGAGTACATTAAGATCGCGATCCTGCTTTACCTGGGCTTCCGTTTCGGATTGACCCCGGGACAGATCGTCCTCTTCCTCATTCTGATCATGAAGTCGTTCGAGCCGATCTTCCGGGTCTCCGAACAGCTCGGTAATGTCCAGAAAGGACTCGCCGGAGCCCGACGCATCTACAGCCTCCTGGGGACACAGCCGCGAGTGACTGATCCGATCAAGCCGGTCGTATGGCCGGGGCTCAACGATGCAATCCGCTTCGAAGATGTGTCGTTCTCCTACACCGACGACGACAACTTCGCACTCAAGAACGCCACGTTCGAGATTCCACGAGGCAAGCGTGTCGCTTTGGTTGGGGTAACTGGTGGCGGTAAGACGACCGTAATCTCGCTTCTGTTGCGCTTCTACGACCCGCAGAAGGGTCGCATCACAGTCGATGGTGTTGATCTGCGTACGATGACGCGCGAGGATCTTCGTGACCACATGGCTCTGGTTCTTCAGGATATCATTCTCTTTCCGGGGTCGGTTGCGGAGAACATTTCACTGGGCAGCGAAACGATCACCGAGGAACAGATTCGCCGGGCTGCAGATACCGTGGCGGCCGGTTCGTTTATCGAACGGCTGCCCGAGGGTTACGCGACAGCAATCAGCGAGAAGGGGAGCAACTTCTCACGGGGTGAGCGGCAGCTCCTCTCGTTTGCCCGAGCCCTCGCGTTCAATCCTGACCTGTTGATCCTCGATGAGGCGACGTCGTCGGTCGATCCGGAAACCGAACGTTCGATTCAAGCAGCGCTGAAGAAACTGATGGCTGGTCGCACGTCGTTGATCATCGCGCACCGTCTGTCAACAATCCTCGATGTTGATCAGATCCTCGTTCTGCGTAACGGGGAAATCATCGAACGCGGCTCACACGTTGATCTCATGCTTCAGGATGGCTACTACGCACGACTCTTCCATCTGCAGTTCAAGCCGCGGAAGGGGGACCTGGCAAATGTATAAACACTGGCGATGGCTCTGGGAGTATTACCGACCGTATAAGTACGTCCTCGCGGTCTTGGTGCTGTTGACACCGCTTCAGGCAGCCTTGCATTCAATCCTGCCGAGCCTGGTCGGCTATGCAATCGACGCCGTACGAACTGGCGATACCCCGACCGGCTGGATCGGTCGCCAGATCGTTGACGCTGGCAAAGCGCTCGGCCTCCCGCTGATCGATACGTTTGGCGTGGCGTTTCTCGTGCTCGGAGTTGTCTCGATCCTCATATATGCATTCGTTCAGTCGCACCGTGCCTGGATGAACTGCCGCCTGGAATACCATTTCCGTCAGACGGGGTTCGACCAGATCACAACCAAGGGACCGAACTTCTTTAACCGGTTCCGATCGGGCGATGTCATTACGCGATTGACTGATGACGTGGCGGAGAAGCTCTCCTGGTTTGCCTGCTCGGGCATCTTTCGCTTCTACGAAGCGTTGATGTTCGTGGTCTTCATCATTGCCATGATGCTGCAAATCGATCCCTGGCTGACCCTCATTACGGTCGGACCGCTTCCCTTTGTGGTCATCATCTTCATGCAGACGGGAACCCGTCTTGACGCACGATACGATACCCTCCAGGCCCGGATCTCTCGTTTCCAGGATCTCATGGAGGCAGTCTTCTCCGGGATTCGGGTGGTGAAATCGTACAATCGCGAACCATCGTCACGCGACCGCTTTGAAGAGACTGCGCGCGATCGGCGCCGTGCTGAAATCTCAGCCGTGAAGATCACGCAGTTGGTCGACGCGATGTATGGCTACATCTGGCAATTCGGATTGGTCATTGTGCTCATTGGCGCAGCGGTGATGATCGGGTCACGAAACCTCACCATCGGTGATCTGTCGTCGTTCCTTTACTACGTCATGTGGCTGGTCTGGCCGATGTTTGACATTGGTCAGTTCCTGGTTAAGTCGCGGCAGGCTGGTGTTTCGATCAATCGACTTCGGGAGATGGAGTCCGTTCCAGCCCAGGTTGCCGATACGGGAACGGCCACACGACCGTCCACCGGAGGTGCACTGCTAGCATTCGACGCGGTCTCCCTTAACCTGGGTACCTCTGAGAGACCAGTGCTCGACAATGTTTCCTTTACAGTCGATCCGGGTCGGACTGTCGCGATTGTCGGTACGGTCGGTGCTGGCAAGACGTGGCTGATCAATCTGATTCCACGTCTGGTCGATCCGTCATCCGGTGTCGTGCGGCTCAATGAACGCAACCTGAACGAGTATTCGTTGGCAGAGTTGCGAAGCATCATCGGCTACGTCCCACAGGAGCCGGTGCTGTTCTCCGACACTGTGCGCAACAACATCGTTCTCGGACGCGACGAGATCGCCGATGCCACCATTGAATGGGCGATCAGCATCGCTCAGCTCAAGGATGAGATTGCCCGATTTCCGAATGGTCTGGAAACGCAGATCGGTACGCGTGGCGTGTCAATCTCCGGAGGACAGAAGCAGCGGCTTTCGCTCGCTCGGGCGCTGGCCGGAAAACCAAAACTGCTGGTCCTTGATGACTGTACGTCGGCACTTGATTCGCGGACGGAGGCGATGCTCTGGGATCGTCTGCACGATGTGTTGCCTGACATGACGGCAGTCGTTATCACGCATCGACCCGATACGCTGGAGCGTGCCGACTATATCCACGTTCTCGACGCAGGTCGTCTGGTTGAATCTGGGCAACACGAGGATCTGATGGCAGCCGGGGGTACGTATGCGCGCGTCTACAAACGATACCAGTTAGCAGAAACGGTAGGTGCGAAACCGGCCGGGTAGTGGAACGCTAGTCGGCCGGTGCGTCCCCGTTGAGCGGGACGCGCTGGGACTCCTTGAACGTCTGCATGACGATCGTCGTACGAGTGGTGGTGACATCCGCTATCGAACCAATACGGTCTTGCAGCACCCGCCACAAATGCGCGGTGTCGCGCGCCCGTACCTTGGCAAGATAACAGTCCTCGCCCGCAACGATGTGTACTTCCTGGACTTCCTCCAGTGCGGTTAGGGCATTGCCAACCGTATCACGCGCCCCCTCGTTGGTCCGAACGAAGCAATAGGCAATCAACCCATAGCCGAGATCACGCGCATTCAGGACTGCCTCATAGCCTTGAATGAATCCCCGGCGTTCGAGCTTGCGAAGTCTCTCATGAGTAGCCGAGGCGGCCATGCCTAATCGCTCCGCAATTTCCGCGTTTGTTATTCGGGCGTTATCTTGAAGAAATCCCAGGATTTGACGGTCGATTGCATCGATCTGAACATCACTCATGCCGAATAATATTCGGTCATGCGACAAAATGCAAGAATTATCTCTGGCAAGGTGCCTTGATTGGCGACAGCCAATCGGCATAACCGACCTTGACGGTTGACTAAATCGAAATGGAACTATATATACAATCTGTACTGTTCCATACGTCCGTAGTCCCCAACCCAAAAACTGAGAATCAGATCATGCGCCACCTTCTCCGTAGTCTGTTTATGCTGTGCGTTACGGCCACGGCCTTCGCCGTTCCTTATGACGAATCTCGAATCGACGCTATTCTCGCCGAGTGGGAAGCGTGGCAAAACCGGTCGCAACCGATGCAATCGGCTGCCAGTGCCGCGGCTACCGGTGACTTTTTCTGTCTTCACGAACAGGTCGACCTGACCACGAGCAGCCAGAGTGGAAACGACATCTGGGGCTGGGAGGATCCACAGGGGAACGAGTATGCGATCATGGGCCTGTTCGACCAGGTCGTCTTCTATAACGTGACCCGCCGGGAAATCATCTTCCGCCACAACGACCCGTGCGGCCAGGGCGGTATCTGGCGAGACTTTAAGACCCTCAACGGCTATGCCTACGCGGTCACCGAGTGTTCCGGTGCCGGTCGTGGCATTCGTATCTTTGACATGACGAATCTGCCCGATCGGGTTCGCTATGTCGGTCAACGCGCCACTACCCCGTTTACGAATTGGCACAACATCGCGATTGATACGACCTCCGGGCTCATCTACCTTGCCTCGCAGAACAACGGCTTTCGAATCCTTGATCCGAGCGTCAACCCCGAAAACCCAACCCAACGTGGATTCGGTTCAACCGGCTGCCACGACCTCTACGTGGACAATGATACCGCTTGGGTCTGTGAAGCGTTCGACCCGTTCTGGTCGATTTGGGATTGCACCGATCCAGACAATCCGGTTCGTGTCCGTACGATCTCTGTCCCCAATCCCGGTTTTGTCCATCAGATTTGGGTGTCGAAAGATCGCCGCTTCGCCGTGACAACCGAGGAGACCGCATTCAAGACCGTCAAGGTATGGGATATCGCCGATCTCGATAACATTCAGCTCGTCGGCAACTACCTCGCCCCCTCGAACCTCGCGCACAATGCCTTTGTCGGGCTCGACGACACAACTGTCATTGTTGCCCACTACGAGTCAGGCATGGCAGCCTTCGACGTTTCTAATCTGAGTAATCCGGTCGAAGTCGACCGCTTCGATACCTGGCCGGCGACTGAGAGCCCCGGTTTCTCCGGCGCCTGGGGTGCCTTCCCGTACACGTCATCTGGCAAAATCTTCGGATCGAATGTCAGCGGTGATCTCTTCATCTTCGCCCCGGCCGGCATCAAAGCAGATACAACAATCGGCCCCGCACCGCTGACTGTCGACTTCGAAGGTACCGGCTGTAATGCAACGTCGTTCGCATGGGACTTCGACGACGGTGGTTCGGCAAGCACGCAGGATGTCCTCTACACCTACAACGAGGCCGGTCTCTATTCTCCCTCGCTCGATGTCACTCGGAGCAACGGTACGTTCACCGAGGAGTTGACGAACTTCATCATCGCGCATGCCGAAACACTGTCAGTGGCAAGCTCTGAGTTTGCGGCCGACCTCGGACAGTCGTTTGTCGTGCCGGTTGTCCTGGCACAGCACATCCCGGCAATCGGCTACACCCTGCCCTTCAGCTGGGGCGTCGGCGGACTCCCGGTCTCGTTCGACTCGGCCTCGACCGCCGGTCTGATCACCGACGGGGCGCTGGACTCGAACATCGTTAGTCAATCAAACCGCGCTGTTATCGATATCTACTCAGCAGCACCGATCCCACCGGGGACACATACGATCGTGAATCTGCACTTCACAATGTTCGCTGTTGATCTCGGGTTCGATACGGCCCAGTTCCGGATCGAACCGGTCGATGGGTTCGACCCGATTTTCACCATTGATGACCGCACGGCACCGCTGTTAGCCGACAACGTCACCGCCCGGTTCTCGCTTAGCTGCTGTGCGGGCTCGACGGGTGATGTCGATTGCGATGGTTCCGTCGGTCTCCCCGACCTGAGCACCCTCATTGACAATCTGTTCATCACTTTCACGGATCTCTGCTGCGAGGGTGAGGCGGATGTCAACGCCGACGGTCAGGTCGGCCTGCCGGACCTCTCGTTCCTGATCGACAATTTATTCGTAACCTTCTCACCGCTACCCAGCTGCTTGTAGCGTAACGACTCGAAACACGAGCCGCCCCAGTCTTATCGATTGTGGGCGGCTTTTTCTTACTCACAGTTCTTGGTCGTAACCGTCGCTCGACGTATCATCGGCCTCGTGACACTCGCCTGGCTAACCGACATTCACCTCAATTTTCTGCGACCTGACGAACGCGCCCACTTCATCTCCGAACTCGCAACGGCAGATTTCGATCACCTCGTCATCACGGGTGACATCGGCGAAGCTCCCACGGTCGCCACCTATCTGGAGCAGATCTACTACTCTATTCGCCGGCCGTTGTCGTTTGTTCTGGGAAATCACGACTACTACCTGGCATCTGTCGACGAAACGCGGACCGATATCAAGGCACTGACCGACCGATCGCTGCCGATTACGTATCTTGGTGAGGGATCGGTGGTGTCCCTTTCCAGTACATGCGCTCTGGTCGGGCACGACGGTTGGGCCGACGGCCGCTTCGGGGACTATGTCGCCTCGCCGATTCTGCTGAGCGACTACCTGCTGATTGAGGACTTCCAACCGTCGTCACGTGATGGCTCACGGTTATCAGATGCCGCTAAGCAGGAACGCCATCGGATCATGACTGATCTTGCGAATGACTGTGCCACTGCGCTTGAAGTTAGCCTCGCGGAGGCGGCTGTCGACTACCAAACCATTGTGGTGGCCACCCACGTTCCACCGTTCGAGGAAGCCTGCTGGTACAAGGGCAAAACTCCGCATCCGTTGATGCTGCCGCATCTGGGGTGTGGAGCGACGGGAGATGTCATTCGGGCGGCCGCGCTCGGTCATCCTAATCGACGATTTATCGTCCTATGTGGACACACTCACTGGGCCGGTACGGTCGAAATTGAACCCAACCTGACCGTGATCACCGGCGGCGCTCGGTATCGTCATCCTGCCTTGCAGGAGTCACTCGAACTCGATTGACGGATTCAATGCGGAGAAAGTAATGCCGAGGGCGGGACTCGAACCCGCACCCCCTTGCGAGGACTGCGCCCTGAACGCAGCGCGTCTACCAATTTCACCACCTCGGCAGTCACCCGGGGTAACCACGGGCGAGGCAATATAGAATTGCAGCAACCGGGGGCAAGCGGTATCGTCGGCCTGCATGGGGAGCTGGGCGACACGAGCGGGAACGTGGATCGGCAACCACTGGCGGGAAATAACCGCCGCCGGTCTCTTTGTGGCGGTTGCCGCCTTCACGGCCTGGCCGTTGCGCGACTGGTTGATCGATGATGCCGGAATATCGTTCGCCTTTAGTCGATCGCTCGCTCTTGGGCATGGCCTCGTTCCTCAGCCGGGAGCCGATCCCATTGAGGCTTACTCCAATACAACCTGGGTATTGATTGTCGCCCCCCTTGTCTGGTTGGGGCTGTTCGATCCGTACATCATCGGCAAACTCTTCAGTCTGCTGCTCCTTGGTGGTGCCGCCGCACTTCTCTATCGACCGTTGGCTGAAGCCGCCTCGAGCCGACTGGTCATCCCGTTCCTTGCCTTGGTGGCCGTCGGTACGCAGACGGGCTTTGCGATTTGGACGACGTCAGGTCTTGAGAACCCCCTCTACTTCCTGCTCCTCATCCTCCTGACACGCGAGATAACGAGATCAACGTTTCGTCCGATTGCCCTTGGCGTAGTCTGCCTCGCACTTGCATTCACTCGTCCTGATGGGATCCTCTGGACACTCGCGGTCCCTCTCGCCGGACTCGCCCATGACGGTCTGAAAGCCGTAACGCTTCGATCAACGTGGCGCACATGGCTCATCTCGGGAGGAGTCTTCGTTCTTGGCTACAGCCTCTTCCTGGCCTTTCGCGTTAGCTACTTCGGCGAGTGGTGGCCGATGCCGTATTACGCCAAAGGCGGCTTGGCGAGCAGCGACTTGCTAGAAGTTGTTTACCTAGAGAAACAGGGACTCTCAAAACTTCGCGACCTCTTCGCCGCTGTCGCCGGACCGGCAATGATTCTACCAGTCATTCTGCTGGGAAGCTGGGGACTGTGGTCATCACTACAGTGCGGCGTTCCCCGGGCCCTTCGCTCGCTGGCGGTGATGACCGTTCTCGGTCTCGTCGTCTATGCGATGTTGCCGGTCGACTGGATGCGGGAGTTTCGGTTTGCCACACCGGTGTTTGGTCTCGGGCTCGGGTGGCTGGTCGTGGTCTGGGCCCGACTCGTCGTGACGACTGTCCAACACTGGTCAGTGCGGCTGATCGGTGGGGCACTCGGCCTGATACTCCTGTGGACTGCCATTACGCACAATACAGAGCGGATGGCCACGTTCTCGGAGAATCCAACAGTCCCGCTCGAACGAATCGCCAACAACTTTGGTCACCGTATCAATGACTGGACCGACCGCCTTGGCCTCGATTCCGCTTCGCTTCTCGTGCCGGATCTTGGTGGGGCACTTCTCTATTCCGACCTGACGGTCTACGACCTGGCCGGTTTGGCCGATTCTGTCATTGCGCGCCATCGTCGCAATCACTGGAAACATGACCGCTGGAACATGGACCGATTCTATCAGTACGTCTTCGAAGAGTTGAAACCGACGTACATTGCGACCCATGGTTCGTTCACGATGCGCTCGCAGTGGGATGTCGATGGCCGACTGTACTCCGACTACCTGCCGATCGAAGCGTATGTCGATCGCTATGCCAGCGATCGCCTCCGACGCACGATTTCGTCGGGAGTGTTCTTCCGCAAGGCAACCGCCGACTCACTGGGGCTGGACACGGATTCTCTCCAGGCAATCCTGTTGACCCCATAGCAATAGCGCCGCCCTGAAAAGGGACGGCGCTAAACGTTCGTCTCTGTAAACTGCGCGGTTAGTTGAGATAGGCGCGGAGGCTACGGCTACGTGACGCGTGACGGAGCCGACGAATCGCCTTCTCCTTGATCTGACGCACACGTTCCCGGGTTAGCGAAAAACGGGCGCCAATCTCCTCCAGCGTCAATGCCTTCTCGCCATTGAGCCCGAAGTAGAGATTGATTACCTCAGCCTCACGGGCAGATAGCGTGTCGAGCGCTTTCTCAATCTCGGTACGCAGCGAGTTCTGTAGGAGCGCCTCATCAGGCGAGGGCTGAAACTCATCCTCAAGGATGTCAATCAGCGAATTGTCCTCAGACTGCGAAAAGGGAGCATCGAGCGACAGATGTGAGTTAGAGATCTTGAGCGTATCAGACACTTCGCCTTCGGAGAGTTCGAGTTTAGCGGCGATCTCTTCGGGAGACGGTTCCCGACCCAGGTCCTGTTCGAGTTGGCTCGAAATCTTGCCGATCTTGTGGAGCGTGCCCACACGATTGAGAGGCAAACGGACAATACGACTCTGCTCGGCCAAAGCCTGGAGAATCGCCTGACGGATCCACCAGACGGCATAACTGATGAACTTGAAGCCGCGGGTCTCGTCGAATCGCTTAGCGGCTTTGATCAAACCGATGTTACCCTCGTTGATCAAATCGGCGAGCGAAAGACCCTGATTCTGATACTGTTTAGCCACCGACACCACAAAACGCAGATTGGCTTTGGTCAATTTCTCCAGGGCCCGTTTATCGCCCTGCTTAATCCGGCGCGCCAATCGCACCTCTTCGTCGGCAGTAATGAGTGGAGTTTCCCCGATCTCGCGAAGGTAGAGATCGAGTGATCGATCCTCATCGCGATACTTAAGGGACTGTTTAGCCACGGTTCGTTGCGCTCTCCTCTTGGTGGTTGGATAATCCTATCATCACACAGGCCGCGGTCGCCAAGCGAGCCGCGGAACCCCTTCTAACCCATATGTCCGTAATCAGTTCCTACGGTCGAAGCACTTTCCGGGCCACCGAACCATCCGGTTCCAACACGAGGAGAGGAACGGCATCGGGACTGGTACCCAATTGTCCAATCACTCGTCGCGCTTCACCCAGCGATCCGATTACCTGGTTGTTAAGCTGTATCACGATCGTCCCCTCGGTCACACCGGCCCGATAAGCCGTTGAACCCGGATCGACGCCGTTGACGTAGATTCCATCGATGTGCTTCACCCCAATCTCACTCGCAAGCTGGGTTGTAAATTCAACGAGCTCCATGCCGAGCCACCGTTCCTCGGTGACATCGCGGTTGCTCCCCGACTCACTGCGCGCGATCTGCGCCGTGTTGTTCTGGTCGCCGACCACCGCCTCCAGTGCCACTTCCTGACCGTTGCGGAGGACTCCAATTGGAACCGCCTCGCCGACTTTGACGGTCGACACAAGAACCGAAAACTGATTCGAATTCCGAACATCCTGGCCATTGAAGTTAACCACGACATCCCCCCGACGGATTCCGGCGACGGAGGCTGGTGAATTGGCCATCACCGAGTCGATCCGCACCCCGGCTACCTGCGTCAGACGTTGTCGTTTCGCTTCACGCTCTGTCACGTTGGAGAGCCAGACACCCAGCCACCCTCGTTGCGCCTGCCCGAACTCGATGAGATCAGGAACGATCGCTTTGGCCATATCGATCGGAATGGCGAAACCGATACCAACCGATGATCCGGTCGGTGAAGAGATCGCGGAGTTTACGCCAATCGCCTCTCCGCGAAGATTGAGCAGCGGACCGCCCGAGTTTCCGGGGTTAATCGACGCGTCGGTCTGGATGTAATTCTGATACCGCGGTGTCTCCGATCCGAATCGAAGGTTGCTTCGCCCGGTCGCCGATATAACACCGACCGTTACCGTCCGATCGAGACCCTGCTGCGGGAACGGGTTGCCGATGGCAATCGCCCAGTCCCCTACTTTGAGGTCGTCTGAGGTGCCAAAGGGGATCGTTACAATCTCCTCTTCCGGCTCAACCTTGAGGACAGCCAAATCGGTCATCGGATCGGCGCCGACCAGACGGGCGTCGTACTCGTAGCCAGACGCGGTCCGAACGGTTAGTCGGGTGGCGTCGCGCACAACATGGGCATTGGTTAAAACATACCCATCCGGTCGGAAGAAGAACCCGGAACCGGACGAGGCGCCACGATCACGATCACGGAACCACCAGGGCGTTTCCTGATTACTCGAGCGTGCTGATACGTTCACGACGGCGTTCTGGAATGTCTCCACGACCGCCACAAACGGCGATTCATATTCGTCAGAGCCATCACGTCGAACGACAGGGTAGCCTGAGGTCTGCGAGGCGGGGAGCGCCTCAACAACCGGAGGAACAGCCGGGGTGGGCGACTCAGGTGTCGAACGAGCCGGTTCAACCGGGCGCAGTGACCCCGCGACAAATGCCCCCAGGAGAATAGCAATCACCGCGAGGCCGGGGATAACCAGCCACGTTGTCGTCTTGTGGAGATATGACACGGAGACTCCTTCAACCGGCCTAGCCAAGGATAATTGGCAATCCGGAGTATCTTGTCAAGGCCTGTGGCCCGTTTCTTCTTCCACTCTTTTAACGCTCAATCGACCCGATTTGATTCAGCCATTTCTGATCCCGGATGACAACCGCAAGCGGGCGACGAGATTGACTTTGCCCCGCCTGCCGGTTACGTTGGCGCGTTCATGCAATCGCCGTTTGCCCTCCGCCAAAAACTGGTCTCCGTCGGCGAGATGCTCGCGCACCGACGGTTTGTCGCGGGAACCGATGGAAACCTTTCGGCCCGGCTTGCCGATGGCCGGATCTTGGTTACACCATCAGGTGTCGCCAAGGGATCAATGGTGGCCGACGACCTGGTGGTTGTCGATGCCGCCGGGACGGTCGTTCAGGGACGAGGCACGCCGTCGACTGAACTTGCCATGCACTTGGAGGTCTACCGACGACGTCCCGAGGTTGCCGCTGTCATCCATTCTCATCCGCCGTACGCCACGGCCTTTGCTGTCGCCGGTGAGGCCCTTCCCGATGATGTCCTCCCCGAGATCGTCGTTTTTGTCGGGCCAATTCCACTCACCGACTATGCCCCACCGGGCACGGAGGCGGTGCCCCAGTCGCTGGAACCAACGATTGATACTGCGTCAGCGTGGCTGCTCCGGAATCATGGACTGCTCACCTGCGGACGATCGGTCGACGAAGCGGTGCATCGCCACGAACAGGTTGAACATCTCGCTACGATTGTCCACCACGCCCGTATGCTCGGTGCCGTCAATCAGATTCCGGGAGAGGATTTCGACCGGTTGAACGCGATGCGTCAACGTCTCGATGCTACCTGGGACGACGCCAAGTAATGCCGCCCGGGAAACGCATTATCCTGGAACGAGCCAATCGGCTGTACCAGATGCCACCTGTTCTGGACGAATACCTGCGCGAGCCGCGCTCGC
Organism: Candidatus Zixiibacteriota bacterium; assembly: GCA_028289585.1. Taxonomy (GTDB): domain Bacteria; phylum Zixibacteria; class MSB-5A5; order GN15; family FEB-12; genus JANQPI01. The sequence continues at coordinate 280,083 of JANQPI010000026.1, read as the reverse complement.
TGCTTCCTCGCCAGGTCCCCACGATCGATCTCGCCCGCTTCCGGTGGTCGTCCGTGGTTTCTGATGCTAAGGTTTCCTCTCCCGGAAGCCCTGCTGATGACAAACTCCTACGCCAAGTAACAGACCGGTTCGGCGAGTGGCTGGAATCCCGAAACGGGACGCGGCTATCACCGTCGACCGAAATTCTCATCACTGGTGGGATAACGTCGTCCCTCACCGCGACCTGTCTCGGTCTCCTCGACCGCACGGAAGTCGCCTTGATTCCGTCGGTCGGCCTTCCCTCGTATCGTCGCGCGATTGTGGCGGCCGGCGGCGAGCCCGTTACCTATCCGATCGACCACAAACAGCACTGGCGAGCCGATTTTGAGTGTCTGGACGGTGCCCTGGGACGATCGGCGCGACTGCTGATTCTTAACCAACCTCACAATCCGACCGGCCACGCGATGACCCGGGCCGAACTGGCTTTTCTGGTTGAGCAGGCAGCACGATCCAATACACTCGTGATTTCCGACGCCGCGTTTTGCCAAATTGCAGACGACGACACAGCTACTCTGTCGCAAATTGACAGCTTTGAGCGAGTTGGCATTGAGCTCTATAATGCGGCCTACCTCTTCGGTACTCCGCAAAACGGGATCGGATTCGCAGTCGGTAACCGCGACGCCCTGGCAGCGCTTCGCGACGTCCAGCGATTGGTACCGCCGTATTGGTCGGCGGGCGCTGTGGCTGACGTGATGGCGGCGATGGACAACTCCTCCATCGACACGGTTCGTCAAACGCTGGCAACCCGCCGCGAGCGTCTCAGCCGTCTGGCGGAGTCGCAGCGACTATCGGTCGATGACCAACCAGCGCTTCCTTTTCTCTGGACACGACTCAACCGGCGAGTCACCTCAATGCGCGCCGCACGATGGCTTTCACGACGGTACGCGACTCTGGTCATGCCCGGGCTGGCATTCGGCGAAGCCGCCAACAACTACCTTCGTTTGTCGCTGGCCGCCGATCCTTCGGCGGTCGAGGCGGCTACCGAACGACTCCGTTCTCCGTTACTGTTCGGGCGGAGCGCCTGATGGACTGGATTCGCGTTACCGGGATGCAGTTCTACGCCTTTCATGGTGACAGTTCGGCCGAACAAGCGACCGGCCGCCAGTATGAGGTGGACTGTGAACTCGGCCTCGATCTGCGACAAGCCGGCGAGTCGGACGACGTCGCCGATACGATTGATTATAGCCATGTCTACGCGCTGGCTGAACAGGTCATGCGCGGCCAGCGTCGCCACCTGCTCGAAGCTCTGGCCCATGAGATCGCCAATCACCTCCTGAACCGCACCAGCGCCCGCACCGTGCGGGTTCGGGTGCGCAAGCTGCATCCGCCCGTCGACGGAACGATTGCGGCGTCGGAAGTTGCAGTCGAACGGCCGGTGACCTCATGATCCGCGCCTACCTTGGGCTCGGATCAAACCTGGGCGATCGCGCGGCGTCTCTCCGCCGTGCCTGTAACGATATTGAAACCCATGAGCTCATCGATATTTATGCCAGCTCACCAATCTACGAATCGGAGCCGGTTGGCTTGACCGATAATGGCACTACGTTTCTCAATCAGGTCATCGCGGTCGACACGGCTCTGCCACCGGGTGATCTTTTAATGTATACGAGCGAAATTGAAATTGCCCATGGGCGTCGCAGTAAAGGTGACCATCGATCGCGATCGATTGACATCGATCTGCTGATTTACGGCTCGGCCCGCATTGAACGAAACGATCTCATCGTCCCACACCCCCGACTGACCGAACGGCCATTCGTGCTGGTACCGCTTTTGGATATTGCCCCCGAGTTGCGTGACCCGGTTACTGATCAGTCATACCGGGAACTGATAACGAGTGCTATGGTGGAACGAGTCATTCGGTACTCTTCGGAGCATGGTGATGACTGATCCCCAGTACATAGCGGTCGAAGGGGTCATTGGTGCGGGGAAAACGACGTTTGCTGCCATGCTGGCCAAGCGCCTGGACGCGACGCCAGTCAACGAACGGTTTCTCGATAATCCGTTCCTGACTGACTTCTATCGCAATCGTCCGCGCTGGGCGCTCTCCTGTCAGCTCTTCTTCCTGATCAGCCGCTTCCAGCAACAGCAGGAGATGACCACGCGCGATCTGTTTCAGAGCCGCATTGTCGCTGACTATCTCTTTGCTCGCGATGCGATCTTCGCGGAGGTGAACCTGACCGAACGGGAACTGGCGCTCTACAATCGCATTGCCCCCGTTCTGGCACGCGACATCCCTAAGCCTGATCTGGTAATCTACCTCCAGGCATCGACCGCGACACTGATGCAACGTATTCGTAAGCGTGGTCTGGACTTTGAGAAGCCGATCGATGACGATTACATCGAACGATTGAACAAAGCGTACGACTACTTCTTCTTTCATTATGCCGAGACCCCCCTGCTCGTGGTCAAGACCGACGCTATCGACTTCGTCGCCAACCCCGAGCACTTCGACGACCTGATACGAAAACTCAACGAACCGCTGTCGGGGAAAACATACTACTCCCCGGCCGGTGAACTGCGAAGCGACTAACGCTATGTCTCGACCCTCGCGTACCCGCAAGACGACACTCACCCGCATTGCGAAGCTCAAACGTTCGGGTGAGCCGATAACGATGGTCACGGCCTACGACTACACGATGGCCCACCTGGTGGACGCCGCCGGTATCGATACAATCCTGGTTGGCGATTCGGTCAGCAATGTCATGCACGGTCACGCCACAACACTCCCAATCAGCATGGATCTGATGGTCGCCCATACGGCCGCCGTTGCCCGTGCTGTCGAACGCGCCTTCCTCATCGCCGATATGCCATTCGGCTCCTACCAGTCGTCTCATGCGACTGCCGTTGAGAACGCAACGCGATTCCTGAAAGAGGGTCATGCCGAAGCGGTGAAGCTCGAGGGTGGCATTGAAATGGTGGAACGAGTTAAAGCAATTGTCGCAAGCGGCATCCCCGTCGTCGGGCATGTCGGGCTGACACCCCAGTCGATTCATCGCTTCGGCGGTCATCGTGTCCAGGGACGTACCAAGGTCTCGACAACCTACCTCAAGGAGTCCGCGCTGGCCCTTGAGGAGGCCGGCTGCCCGATGATCGTGTTGGAGCTGGTCGAACGATCAGTCGCCGCGGAGATCACGGCAGCGCTAACGCAGAGTGCGACTATTGGTATTGGTGCCGGTACGGACTGCGACGGGCAGGTGTTGGTCATCAACGATCTACTCGGCTTCTCCCCGAATGATGAATCATTCACGTTTGTTCGCAAGTACGCGGATCTCCGCGCCACGATTATCGAGGCGGTTGCATCGTACGCCGACGACGTCAAGAGACGATCGTTCCCCTCTGACGACGAATCGTTCGGTCCGAAGTAACACTTCTCCTACTCGTTCATCCCCACATCGCAATCGACTATCGCTGCCCGCGACCAGCTACATCCGAGTCCATAGCAAAAAAGAAGCGGCCCGACTTTCGTCGGGCCGCCAGAGTCATCGAAGAATGACTACCTGATCATCAGGCATTCACCTGCTTACGCACACGGCGGGAGCGGGGTGAAGGTGATGAAGAGGTTGTCGATGAGGGTCGAAAGGTCAGGCAGACCAACCGAACCATCGGCATTGACGTCACCCTCGCCGTCACAGCAGAGCGGCGTGAAGGTGATGAACAAGTGGTCGATGAGGGTCGAAAGGTCAGGCAGACCAACCGAACCGTCACAGTTGACGTCACCGGTCGAGCCAACGCAGCAACCGCAGACCGAGCAACCCGGGCGGATGTTGTCGTTGTACCAGGTGCAAGCATCCGTCAGCGCGGTACCGAGATCGGCAGCCGAGCCGTTCTTGACGGTCGCATAGGCCGTGTAAACGACGAGCGTATCGCCAACCGGGAGCGTGTAACCGGTACCGCCCGTGAAGTCAGCGTTATTGGTCGACCCGTAGAAGGTCGTGATATGCTGATCGAGCGTATCGGTGTTAGCCGCTTCGGCCAGACCGATCGCCGCGATGTTCGGCAGGATGGTGTCAAGATCACCGTTGCTCGACGAGCCCGGGAAGAGCTGCGAGGCGTTCAGCGAGGCATACTGACCACGCTCGGTGTTGTTGACACACGTATCGCCAGCAAACGCGGACGTGTAGTACCAACCGAGGACGTCCGAACCACCGAAGCGGTTGGCGAACGGCTGACACTCAACGGCATCGTTAGTGTCGATACCCTGCTGATAAACGATACCACCGGTGAGACCCGAACGGTTGTTCGAGCCCTGAGCGGACGGGATATCCCAGTCGATGATTTCACCGACGATGACGTTGTTGATCGCCGAACCGGTCAGGTTGTAGAAGCGCGTGCAGGAGATCACGTACTGTGCCGTGTCGTTAGCACCGCTGGTGGCATCCGGAGCAAACCACTCACGCGAGATACCGATGGTCGAGTCACGGTTCACGAAGACACCGGTGACATAGCCATCGTAGTTCGGACCGGCAACCGACGCCGGCGACGTACCCGCGATGCGCTTGAACGCGGTCGTATCGGCGATCGACTGGTTGAACAGGCCGGTCGTGTAGAGCGGCGTACCGCCGACACCCGTGATCACAAACGGACCACCGTCGAAGACGTACGTGGACGCGTTCGCATCACAGTCACCACCCGTAGCGGTGTAGTCAAGGTTGACGCCACCGGCAACAACCGTACCGACACCGTGACCACCGATCGACGAGACCGCAAGAGCGGTGCTCGGCGTGGCGATCGTATCGAACTCAACCTCGATGACGGTGTCAGCGACGACCGTGTTGATCGAGATCGTAACGTTCGGGTTGTTCGACGAGTTGTTCGCCAGATCAATCGAACCGGCGAGCTCAACAACGGTGCCCGGCGAGTTGATCGCGCCACCCGGGTTGAGCTGAACCGTCAGCGTCGCAACATTGCCAACACCCGCCGGAACCGAGAAGGCACCAGCCGGGCTGGTCGCAATCGCGCCACCCGGGGTCGAGCCGAGCAACGTGATCGTCTGGCTCGTGATGTTCAGGACATCGTTACCATCGTTGGTGATGGTAACCGGGAAGTTGAGCTGAACGCCGTGCGTCGCATAGTTCGGGAACGCCAACGAGGTCGGCGAGGCCGAGATAATCGACGCCACAACCGGATCGATGCACGCGAGGCGGACCCAGGTGAGAGCGTTCTCGGAGATCGGACCACGCGCGAAGACACCCTCGCCCGGGTAGCGATCGTCGACATACAGCACGTGGAGGTAGTTGCTACCCGCATAGCTGCCAGTCGGATCGAACTCGGCCGCGGCCGCTTCGGTCTGCGTGAAGTCGAGACCGGTGATATCCTGACCGTAGCGAGCCATCGTCGCCTTCGTCTCGGCCATACAGACACCACCAAAGCCAGCCGAGTCACAGGCCGGCGTGTAGGTGTTCGAGATGTTACGCGCCGGATCCCAGAGGACACCGTCGAGCGTGCTCGAAACCGAAATCCAGAGCTCCTCGTTCGCGAGGAAGACCGCGTCGTTTACACCCGAGGTGTTCGAGCCCGGCGGGAGGCCGGAGGCGCAGTCGTCGATGATGTTCGCCGGGTCATTGACGTCGGCCGTGTTGACCACGTCCTGAACCTGCGACCAGATCGTGTACAGGTTGCCGTCACACTCGGAAATCGAGAAGAACGACACGTACAGCGAGTTCGTACCACCAAAGCCACAGATCGGAATGTTGAACTGCAGGCCCCAGTCGGCGTTCTTCACACGGCTGACCACACCCTGGGCGGTACCCCAGTGGTAGATCGACGAGGAGAAGTCGCCAAAGAAGAAGCTGGCAGAATCATACACACCGGCCGGCCATGGGTTCGCGTTCCAGAGAACGTGGAACTCATCGTCGGACGAGTAAATCGAGTGGGTCTCAATGAACGGACCAGCGTTCGTGAGGCCCGAACCGTTAACACGGTCGTAGTTGGTCACGTTCTGCGGGGCGCCAAAGGTGACACCACCGTCAGCGGACTCGATGAAGAAGACGTCCTGGTCAGAGGCCTGGTCATTCGCAAACGCCGTCGCCGTGTACTTCAGCCACGCAATACCGACCTTCGAGGAAAACGGCGAGGCGGCGAGCGTACCACGGTAACCAGCGGTATCGATGACCGTCGGACCACTCCAGCAGGTCGTATCACCAAGCGCATCACCCCAGTCCGAGCAAGCGGCCGGGCCGACAACGCCCGGAGTCAGGACGCGGCGATAGTAGTGAAGGATCGGGCCATCGGCGCCGGTCAGCGCCGGGAAGACGTCAAGGAAGTTGGTGTGCGCGAGAACGTGCATGACGGTATCGGCACCAACGACGTTGATGTCAATCTGCGGATGCTGGTAGAGCACGGACAGCGAATCGGTGTCGCCCAGGAAACGCTGGGACGGCGGGATCGACTGACCGAAGCCCCAGAACGTACCACCGTCGGAAGTCTGGAAGTACATCTTGGCTTCGAAGTTGGACGGACCAACGCCCGCGCCGAACGGCGGGAGGTCGTCCGAACCGTAGAGAACGATCTGACCATTGTTCGGGTTGATCGCCGAGTTCGGCCAGAGGCCGGTCTCGGTACCGTCGGTCGCCTGAACAACCGAACCGGCACCGGCGCCAACACCATTCGGCCACGTACCATTGGTGGCGTCGTAGTAGTTGTACCAGTAGCCCGAACCATCGGTGCTCTGCGTGGTCGTCGTCTTGTTGTTACCTACGAAGTGGACACGAACCACACCGTCGGTACCAACTGACCAATCGACCTGGCGGTCTTTCTGGGAATACGCCCAGTCTTCATTGGTCGGGAAGATCGCAGCGCCCGGGGCGGCAGCACCCGTCGGGGACCAGGTCCGACCGATATTGCTGCGGACAAAGTGCCGCGTCGCGTCGGACCCGAGAGTCGACTCATCAACGACCTTGACGGCACGCTGGAGCTGACCCTGCTGGATCAGGTTGTTGAACTTCTCGAACTCATCCGCCTGCGTCGAGGTCGGCTTCATCGCACCCATCAGCGGCTGCGCGAGAAGGACGACGGCGAAAGCGCCGGTTACGAGAAGCGAAGAAATGCGTTTCAACATTTCTTTCTCCTTTCACAACTCTTGGACTTATGCCAGCGGTCAAGCCGCCGACAAACTAACGTTAACACACTTTCAAGCTTTCGATAGCCGGAACCCAAGTACACCACACCAGCTCCGGGCCATCGGATTGTTACTCTCTCAGTCGAATTGCCTCCTTTCCGGACGCCTTCGCGCTAGCGAACGCGAACGGACGATCGCCCTGGTCTTTGAAGGATCTACGGTTCCACTTGCACGTATTGTAAAGCATAGGACTACGATTACGATTCCAAACTGACATCATGTGACCGGTCAGCCGGGGCGGTTGTGAGGTAGGATAGGTAATGTCTAACTTTCGTTACCAGAGATGGCATACCTACAATCCGCTTAGCGGACTATCCCAATCCCATTACGTCTTGCTGTCTGACTGTTTGGAGAAGTCGGTTGCGAGGGGACCGCTTCTCATTTGCCAGTACCTATCTGCAAGGCGCCCCGTGGTCCACAAACATACGAATAGACGGGGTTCCCTTACGTGTGACGAAGCTACCCGGCAGCGGCAAAATTGTCAACGGAAAAATGGGAACGGACCGGTCGTACTGCTGTCCGATCCGCGCAACTAACCTTCACGCGCGCAACCAAATAGACGGGCGAGTTCATAACGATCACACGACACTCTTGAGTGCACAGGTACCGATGCGCGGGAGTGCGTATCGACACAGAATCTGCGCCGTTAGCAACAGCCGTTCTCGCAACTTTGAGGCGTGCTTAAGAAAAGATCAACAGGAGGGTAACAAGAATAACGACCAGAAGGCTAACTACTCCCCCGATAACAAGATAGCGATTCCACAGTGGGGCCTCTTGGGTCTCAACGGGAGTTCGGGACGGCGGTGCGACCGCCTGGGCCGCAAGCTGCTCCTCAAACTGACTGAGGTCGGTCAGGAAATCCGCCATCGTCGCATAGCGATGTGGTACCCGAATCGCCAGTAACGTGCGGAGCATCGTCTGCACCATCTCTGGCAATTGACGCTCGACGTCGTCCAGCCGGAGATTGTCACCGTGGTCGTACTGAGGGTTGCGGCCGGTGATAAGTTGATGCAGCACAACGCCGACAGCGTAGACATCGCCGGCTTTGGAAGCTTTATGCTCCGGCGGAGCATACCAGTTGCGCTGTTTCACCCCATCGTAGTGCTGGGGCATCCCGAAATCAGTTAGCTTGACCGTCTCACTACGATCAAAGAGGATGTTAGACGGTCGAAGGTTGCCATGGACAATGCCATTCGTGTGGGCAAACGACAATCCTTCGGCAATCTGGCCGGCAATCACCATCGCCTTCCGCCAGTCATACTTACGGACCATGCGATCGGCCAGCGAGCCCCCCGCGGCATAATCGGTTATGATGACCGTGGAGCGCGTGTCGCCGCCGGCACCAAGGATACCGATGATGTTGCGGTGCCGGAGGCTCGCCAAGAGCTTCGCCTCCTTGCGCCCAACCTCCCCCTTGGCGTGTTTCTTGATAACATATAGCCGCTTGTTACTGCGATTCTCGACCAGAATAGTGGACGAGAACCGCGTCTCCTTGATCGTATCAAGATGTCGACACTTACCGGCGAAGCCGTCGACGCCGCCAATCTGAAACTCACCAGCCGGCTGGCGGTCGGTCGCGGCGATGATGTCGAGAATAGCGTGTTTGAGTTCCTCGGCATTTGGATACCGGTCCTTCGGTTCGGGAGCCAGACAGCGCTGGACAACCTCATCCCAGGCAGGATCGAGGTCCGGCAACTCCTCGGACGGCATCTTGAAACGGCCCATCGGTTTCTTGCCGAGAAGGATTTCGTAGAGAATGATGCCAATCGCATAGAGATCGGTGGTCGCATCAACGTTGGTCGAGGAGACTTTCTGCTCAGGAGACATGTACGCGACTGTCCCCATGATCACGTCCGAGGAGGTCACTTCCGAATCCGGCGTGCCGACGATCTGGGCGATGCCGAAATCCGCCACACGGGCGTTGCCCTGGCGGTCGATCAGGATGTTGGCCGGTTTGATATCGCGATGAATCACGCCGTTCTTATGTGCGTAGTCGAGGGCTTTGAGCACCTGAACCAGCATCTCGATCTTTGTCTTCAGAGATACTTTGTCGGAGTCGATCACCTCGCGCAACGACGACCCATTGACATACTCCATCACGAAGTAGTACCGGCCGCCGGCAGTGCCACGATCGATCACCGAAACGATATTGGGATGGGATAACCGCGCGATAACCATCGATTCGCGCTCGAAACGGCGGACGATTTCGCGCTCCGACGACAGTTGCGCTGAGAGTACTTTGATGGCGACATCACGCCCCAGCGAAACCTGGCGGCCCCGGTAGATCTCGGCAATGCCGCCCTGGCCAATCTTGCCGGTAACCAGGTAATCACCGATCCGGATCTCTTGGCTGGGCGGAGCTGTCGGGGTTGTTGGCGCCATAGTCCTCTCGAACAACAACAGGGACAGCCGAACACCGGCTGTCCCTGTAATCATCGGCAGGACCGAGAGTGCAGTTTATTTGACGAGCAGCATTTTGCGCGTCTGGACCCCATCGGCGTGCCCCAGGCGGTAGAAATAGACCCCGCTCGGTTGGCCGGAAGCGTTCCAGGTCACTTCATGGACACCCGCCGCCATCTGTCGACTGACGAGATCAGCGACCTGCTGTCCGAGCACGTTGTACACCGTCAGAGTCGTATACCCCGACGTTGGAAGCGTAAACGTGATGACGGTGGCCGGGTTAAACGGATTCGGGTAGTTCTGCTCCAGCGCAAAGGAGAACGGGAGCGTCGAGGGTTCGTCATCGACGTCGGTCGGTGTCTGAACGGTGACCGAACCTCCGACAAAGTCCGGAAGCAGCGTGAAGCCGATCGTGTCGCTAAAGTTCACCTGGGTCGGAAGCAGCACCCCACCGATATCCCGAATGTAGTTGACCGAGTCAATCGTATACGTCCCCGGCGCGGCCGTCATCTTAACGGTCAGCTCAACGCGTGCCAACAGACCGGAGGTCGCGCTAACCGGAAAGACCTGAGCGAGGTTGAAGTCGGGAAGTGCGGAAATGCGCAGCGTGTCGGAATCGGGACTCGGACCACTGAGAGTCCACTGCGAAAACAGGAGCGTGTAGTTCTGTTCGAACAATGAGCCGACGAACGATACTGATTCGACTTCGAAGACATCGGCGTCGAACAATATCGGCAAATCGAACCCGGCGAGGGGAACATCGCTGCTGCTGAGAAAAATGTCGACCAGGACTGTCTCGCCCGCTTTCGCCACCACGTTGTCGACGGTAACGACACCGGTGTAGCCGAGAGCGATACCCGGCCCGCAAATCAGGAAACCGATGATCAGGAGTCCAATGGAGAGTGCTTTACGCATACCTCTTTCCTCTCTTCCACCACGAGACATGTAAACCTACTCGCTGAGGCGCAACCGGCGTGCCTTTCCATCGGCGGCCCGAGCGGGACGTGCTACTTTGGCGTAAGCCATTCAACAATAGCGATTTACAGAGGTGTTCGTGGTCCTTCTTGAGGCGCGTTCTATCTCATTGACTGTGCAGACGAATGCAATATAGCACCGCCCGGGTGAAACTGTCAAGGCTTCGTCCGGGCGGTGGTCCACCAAGCTGATAAGGAGCGGATCAGGTCACCTTGACATTGACGAACAAGGTTCGGCCGGCGCGCCAGACAAAGAAGATGACTTCGTCCGCCTCGCGGAGACGATCGCTCTCGAGCACCGTTTCGGCATCTCCGATGGAAGCGATATCCTCCGTTCCGATCCGCTGAATTACGTCACCAATACGGAGACCACCCACAAACGCTGGCCCTCCCGACTCCAGCTTGGAAACAACGGCTCCGGCGAAGGTGTCGCGATCGAGGTTGTTGGCCATAAAGTCGGCGAAGACAAGTTCACGAACGGTGAATTCAAGCAGAGAGTTTTCGTACTCGGGCGCATCGGAGGCGCTCATCGGTGCATCCGCAAGCGTCGCGTCGACGACCACGGCAGTCAACGTGTCCTGGCTCGTCCGGTAGACATCAAATGAGACATCGGCCCCCGGCCCCATCTCCGAAATGCGCCGCTGGAAAACCGGCAAGCGCTCTTCACGATCAACCGGTACGGGGAAACCATCGATCGCATAGATCACATCCCCCGTTTGCAGTCCCGCCTGATCGGCCGGGGAACCGGCGACGACATCATTGACGATGATGCCGCTTTCAACGGGGAGCTGGAGGAAGTTCGCGATATCCGGCGTTAAGGCCTGCAGTGTTATTCCGAGCCAGCCGCGATCGACCTCACCGCGCATCGGTGGATCGTCGACCAGTCGCTGAAGACGATCCCCTTGGACAATGCCCAGAAGCGGGAAACTCGGTCCGGCACCAAAACCCGCCGGATCGATTGACCCGGCGATCGGCTCTGGGAGGTTACCCAGGACGCCGACCGCATTCATCCGCTCGTCATAAAGGACTCCTCCGACCTGAATCGGCGAGAAGCCCACAATCAACGGAAACGGTTCGGGTTCGCTCAGGAGTGCCGAAATCATACCAATGTCAGCGGCAATCGGGGGCACGACGTAATCCGGCAGTAACGTATAGATCGCCACCCAGCTGCCGATCGTGAAGCGCTGCGTACGGGTGAAACGAACGGGGACAAACTCGTCATTGGATTCTAAAATGCGTGCAAAGCCGAGGCGCGAAGTCCGATCCATCCCCACGTACTCTGCGGCCAGCTCGGTTCCCTCCAGCGTTGTTACCGTGATCGACGTCGGGGTTGTCCGGACGGTAAGCCCACCGGCGAAACCGAACTCCGATCCGGCATCAAGAAACGAACCGTCGAACAACACTAAACCGTCATCGCGCACTACAGTACCAAGGACCCGTTCCTGTTGTTCAGTTGATTGAACACCAAATGACAGTTCGATCTGGATATCGAGAATAACGGTATAGTTCTCGGCAGCACGAGACAGACGGTCAAAGTCAAACCGTTGGGCAGAAACCGTGGTGGAAAGAGTTGCCGCCAACCCAACGACTATCAGCAGCTTATTCAGCGACATTATTCGGTCACCCCCAACTCTCCAAGATCATCGAGTTTGATAACGGCGTATCGTGTGGCCCCGGCTCGCCAGAGCGTAATGAACACGCGATCCCCTCCGACATCGGCGAGTTGCGTGTAGCGGTCGGCAAAGTCGACAAGCGCAGCGACCGGCTCTCGATTGACTGCCCGAACGACATCACCCCGGCGAATCCCGGCCTGATCGGCCGCCCCGACCGGCTTGACGCCGATCACCATGACGCCGTTCGAATCCGGTAACTGATTCTCAATCTGCATCTGGTGAGTGATGCCCTTGACCGTGAATTCCCAGCGAGCCACCTCGAAGTCGTCGCCGAGCAGGTCACCCAGAGCCCGAGGTACGACCGATACAGCAAACGTCGCGCTGTCTCGTAAGACAGATAGTGACATTTCCGCACCCGGTGCATGGCTGGCGATCAGATTGTAGAACGCCGGCAATTCTTCCACGTACCGAGCCGAGACGGGAATCCCATCAATCGCCGTGATGATGTCGCCCGCACGCAGCATCGACGTCGCCGCTGGAGACCCCGGATCAACTGACGCGATCAGCACACCGTTGTCGCGTGAGGCACCGAAGTACGACTCCAGTTCCTGCAACGCCTGAGCCTGGACACCTATCCAGCTACGCGTTACCGAACCGTTGGCAATCAACTCCTCAGCTACGGCGCGGACGATATCGACCGGAATAGAGAAGCCTACGTTGTTCGCAAGGAAGGCAGCACGAGAGTTGATCCCAACGACCTGGCCCGCGAGATCAACGAGTGGACCGCCCGAATTTCCGGGATTGATCGCCGCATCAGTCTGAATCCACAAATTGTAGCGACCGGTTCGCTCTCCCGAAGGGAGGCGAATGTCAGCCGCAAAATACCGATCGCGTGTCGAAATGACACCGGCAGTCACTGAACGTGCCAGGCTCAGCGGGGACCCCATCGCCAACACCTGCTGGCCGACCTGAAGGTCCGCGGACCGGCCGAACTCGGCGACGGAAATCTCACCATCGTATTCATCGAGATTCAGTTTGATAACGGCGAGATCGGTCGGCGGATCACCGCCAACGAGTTCGGCGGTTACCTGCTCCTTGTCATTGAGCGTGCAAATGATACGCGTTGCGTTGCCGGCAACATGATAATTCGTGACCACATAGCCATCGGGATGGAAGATCACGCCGGAACCAACCTGGGCCAGTTTACGCATCTCCCCGGTGTTGAAGTCTTGGACCACCGGTTGAATGTGGACCAGTGAGGGGAGGACGCGATCGCGGGCCTCGTAAACCTGCGCCTGATAGTCTGACCACCCGAGCGGGGTCAACACGAGACACAAGAGTGCGGTGATCAAAGGGAAACGGAGTCGAGGTCGCATCATAGTTAGGTCTGCCACCAGTCTTAGATCAGGGTTAGAACAGCTCAATCCCCGGCACGCGAAGCGCTCCGGTAGTTGTTATATTGTACCCCGGGAGTGCCAGGGTCACACAAAAAAACCGCCCGACGTGCGGGCGGTTCCAGACTTGCTGGTGGCTAACGCGTGAAGGGGAGATCACCCCTGCTTGTTGGCGCGAAAACGAACGTCAATTGAACCCATCCCAACCTCGAAGCGGAGCAGGATTCGAACCTCGGCATCGGCATAGTCCTCCGACTCGTATCCGGATCGAGTGCGCCGCAGGTCGCGATCATCGATGTCAACCGAAGAGAACCAACCGTCGTCGTCACCTTCGATCCGTACCGGGATGCCCTCCGGTAGCAGAATCTCAGCCGCGCCCATCCCGATTTCGAGATCGACATACATCGGCTCGGTGTATTCACCGGTCAGATCGAGCAAAATGGAGCTCGCACCGGCATCGATCATGACTTCTTCGACATTGGCGTTGCCCAGCTGCCACAATTCGATAGACGCCGCACCGACATCGATTGAGATCTCCGAGCACCGCGTTGGGTTCGGCTCATCAAACGAGATTACCGCTTCCGACGCCCCCAGATCGAGATCAAGCCGGGCTAGCGGAAGACCCCCGAGTTCGAAACGCGATTCAGTCGCACCGGCTTCCAGATCCAGTTCACACGGAATCGAGCGGCTGAGGGTTACGAGCCACTCGTTCTCCGAATCATTATCCCACCGTGACCGACGGAAATCGGCTTCAAGGTCGAGATAGCCGGTGGTACCTCGGGTCCGATACTCGATGTACGGTCGTACGATGCGGCGGTCGTACTCGACTTCGACCTGGGCCACGCCGTCCGGTTCGCCTACCTGAAAATCGAAGACGCCGGCGGCGAGCTCACCGGAAATGATCAACCGTTCGGCCCCCTCACCGTCGATCGTCCGTTCCTCTCGCTCACTTTGTGCTGATACCGAGGCGGTCAGCATCAGTCCCGCCAGTAGCGAGACACCCAGCAGTCGCTTTGTGCTCATAGCTCTCTCCTCACTGTCGTTGGCTTCGACTTGGCTGCCTAGAGATACGAGAGGAATGGCAATAGGATTCGCTTATTGCTGGGGTGGCGCTAAATCGGGGGGGCCCGAGCGGCGCGCCGAGGCGATTTCATCGCCGGAAAGTGGCACCGAATGACGAGGAGAAATAGGGGGTGACTCCGGCAACGGCGGTGGCGCCGGAGCCGGTACCTGCTCCCGGTCCTCGAACTGACGATCGGTGAACGAGACAAACGGCCGGCGACCAAAAAGCCGGGTAAGGACCGATGCGCCGATACCGGTTAACAGCGGATGGATTGACACCGTGGTCATAACAATCAACGAGGCGATGCCAAACGCCGTGCCAAGCGGGCCGGTGGCCGATTGCAAGGCCCAGGTCCCCCACCAAAAGGAAAGATAGACCGAAACACCGAAGTACGCCGCGACGATCGGTCGAGGTGACTGCCCCAGAATCCAGCCGAGAATCGCCTCGCCAATACGGCGGCCCATGACGATGATCCCGAGGATCAGAGCGAAGAGATAGAGGAGCGGAATAAACGGTACCAGAAGGACTCCGACAATCGTCACCAGCGCGACCAACGCGAGGATCGGTGCCGTTAAGAGAATCAACATACCAACCGCATGTGTCCGCCCGGGATAGCGCCGCACGCAGTTGGTCAAGTTGTTCATCGCGGTCGGCATCAGCGTACTGACAACAAACGTGATGACGGTCAGGAGGATGGTCGCGATGATGAGGAGCGTAAACGGTCCGGGAAGAAACCGTTCGAGTCCAAAGACGTAAGAGTCCGTGATGATCTGACGGCCATTGACAATTGCATCGGAGTCAGCAACGATCTCCGGAGCCCGGATATCGCCGTCGATCCGCCCCGTCGAGGTGACAATCACCCGCCCGGTTAGAGACTGGACATCACCCTGAACCCAGCCTCGGATGGTCGCGCGTCCGAGAACGATAACATCCCCTTCGACGTATTCGTCGTAGCCGACAACCAATGACTGCTGTCCGGTGGTAACTTCTTTGCGTTCGGTCGCGCGGTCCTCGACCGATGCTGCGATCTCCCATTCCCGATCCTCCTCGGACCGTTCCAGATCGCGGTAGAAACGCTGCTCATCAAAATCATAGCGCCAGCGATCACCCAGTGTATCGATCCCTGTCATGCCAGATAACGACAGTTCTATCTCTTCGAAGATCAGCACGTCGCCGTACTCTCGTTCGGAAGGGAATGAGAACTCGCTGGGGGGCATCGGCCCCACCGGCATCGTGTCAGTCTGCGTCAAATCAGACTTCAGTTGCTCGCTCTCGGGACTGGCCAGCGTATCGACCAGTAGTACGCCAGAATCAGCAGAGAGATCAGACGGTAGCAACGTGTCGGCTCTGGCAGCCGGAGCGCAAGCCAGAAGCGCGATTCCCGCAATGCCGAGGAGCTGCCGCACGAACTGATTGAGTGATGTGCATACCCGTCGCATCATGACGGCTCAGTATACGAAAGAATCTCAGAATTGGGCGATAGTAACTTTGCCCGAGCCGGAACGAAGCTCAACGAGGATACCGCCATGACCGAATTGTCCGCTGATTTCGCGCCTGGACACGTCTTCGATCCGCAGGGGCATTTCCGTCGTGATATCGCCAACACCCGACTTAATGTGCAAATCTCCGGATGCGTACTCCGGAACCTCGAGGGTGATATTGCCTGATTCGGTAACGATGAAGAGGTCTCGCTCCGAGTCGAGTGCTGTCGAAACGTCAACGTCACCGGACTTCGTTTCGATATCAAGCGCGCCCCGCTCCTGACCAACCGTGATATCGGCTGCCTGCGTGCGAATGCGGATGTCCCCCTCGATTAACGCCAGATTTGCATCACCGCTGGTCTGCCTAATTGTGACATCTCCAATCACGAGTGAGATATCGGTCACCGACGACGTGGCGTTGATATCCAGGCTACCTTCCAGCGATGCTACCGCAATCTCTGTCAGTTCAGCGTTGATTGACACATCGCCACGAAGACCATCGACCGCAACCCGACCGGTTTCGACGGCGATCTCCAGTGACGTGGAGGGAGGAACGGTAAGCTGCCAATCAATGCGAGCAAAGACCTGGGTCTCCGCTTTGCCGAGCAGTTTGTTCCAGAAGCCACCGCGACGCTTCTCGATGCGGAGATAGTCAGCTCCGAGAGTGACTTTGTTGCCCTGGCGATGAATCCGTATCGGCAGTTGTTCGGCAATCTCCGCCGCCTCCCGATGCGTGAGCGCGTCGATGCGCCGGATCGCCTCGATACGGATCGCATCGGTCGAACCGACGCGGACAACGACATCACCGGCGAGCCAATCGAGCTTGATATGAGGGTCATCCGCCACCAGCAACGTGGAGTCGAGGCCAAAGGCGTACTCGCCAGCCCGGCTAGACGAGAGCCCAATCGAGATAAGAACGATCGTGGCGAGAATGAGTTGTCGAACGCGCAATCGGGACATAGCAGTGCCCGGCGCGGGGGTTACAGGTGCCGGAGTTTCTTCTTCAGAAGCTCACGAGCCCGAAAAATACGGGCTTTCACCGTTCCGACCGGGATACTCAATTGATCGGCAATCTCCTCGTAGGATTTATCCTCGGTATGCCGGTAGATAATCACCTCCCGATACTTGGGCGGAAGGGAGTTGATCGCCTCCTCGATCGAAATCGACGTGAGCTTCCGCTCCAGATCTCGCTCCGGATGAAATGAATAGTCCGGAACCTCCAGCTCGACCTCACCATCTTCGGTCGCAAATGGTCGATCCAGCGACAGCGCCTGGATCCGCTTCTTGCGGAGATGGTCGATTGAGGCATTGGCGGCGATTTTGTACAGCCAGGTGGAAAAGCGGTACTCGGAGCGGTAGCTGGCCAACGACGAAAACGCCTTCATGAACGTCTCCTGAACGAGGTCGTTGGCGGCGTCGTCGTTACGAACGATACGATTGATGACGTGAAAGACAGCCTGCCGATGACGCTCGACTAACTCGGTATACGCCTGCTGATTTCCGCTCAGCGCCCGGGTAATGATCTCAGCTTCGTCGTCGTGACTCACCGGCTACCGTTTCCTCTCCTGAACCCCTGCGGCTTAGACAATCGGGTTTGGGGTTCCGTTCACAAACAAGTGCTGAGAGTAACAGCGAACGATGCGGCAAACAAGCGTCAGAATCGATCGTGCGGCTTTCTCCCGTAGAGGCTTCTCAGCCATCCATGACGCGAGCCTGACTCGCCGTCATGACCATCTTGACAAAGCCGGGAGCCATCGCCAGAACGGTCTCCTTAGGGCCAGTAAGTTTCAGGTAAAGCGCACCTCCGGGTGCTTCCAAAACGGCACCTACGAGATGGTAGCCCTCCCGCGGTCCGCCGGCCGCCATGCCGCCGCCCATACCGGGGTTGTACGAACCGCCGAGCTCAACCCAACTCAGGGGCATACCGTCGACTGTCGCGGTGCCTCGAAGTGGCGGTGCGGCGCCCTCGTCCTGAGCAATCTGACTAATCCAGCGGGTGATGTTGGCCTCGGTTCCACCGGCGCCGCCGGCGCCAAAGAAGAACACGACCAGACTAGCCGAATCGCTATCCCCGCCTATCGCCGGCAGATAGTATTCGGCGGCACGCATCCCTCCAGCCGGTACTGATTCCCAGGTCCCGGGGGGCGTAAACGTGACTCCCGCCAGTGTGAAGCCGGTGCCGTCGAGGGTGACATCGGCGTGGCTTTCGGCAAAGACTGCCCCACTTGTTGATGCGGTGGGTTCGGTCTCGGAAGCAGGTTCGGCGGAGTCTTCTCCACCGCCACAGGCAATGAGCGGCAGGATCAGCAGGGCAGCGATAATCGGGCGTGTGGCCATAGGTTACAACCTCCGAGGAGTCGGCATCTCATACGTTCACTTCGCCACAGGGTAGAGCGCCCCCCCGACCGGCGCCATAAGAAAAACGGCCCGGGAACGCCGGGCCGTTGTAATCACGGATCTCAGAGACAGCGACTAGCTGGCTCGCTTCCGACGAATCACGCCCAGACCGGCGAGGCCGGCCCCAAAGAGCAACATGGTCATCGGCTCCGGAATCGGATCCTGCGGAACGTCGCCGTCGTACGGATCAACGGAGAGTCGAAACTCCGCGTCGGAATGGAACTGGTGATAGAACTGATCCGGTGTTCCATACGGCAGACAGGCCGGATCGAGATTACCGGCCAAGCCGAATGAAGCGATGGCGGTCGTGGCCGATGTCCAGGTCACATCGCAGGCATAGTAAAGATCCTGCGGGAGATGGGGATGGACGAAACTCGACAGGTGATGCGCCGCCCCCAGGAAATCTCCGTAGCTCGCCGGATGACTGAACTCCAGATCGAGCGGGTGATCGGACCAGGGCAGATGAAGCCCGGAGACCGATCCGGTCACAAGCCACTTGTGCTCCGGTTCGGCAACCACGTCATGGATGCCGGGATAAGTTGGATCATAGGTGACATCAAACATTAGTCCGGCCGCAAAATTGAACTGCCGCCCTGTCGCCTCGACGCCGAGTCGGGGGTCAAGGTCAAACGTTTCCACGACATCACCGCCGCGGTCCCAGGCCACGAACCCGTTGATGTTCGTGCCGGTCAAGGTAAACGCCGATCCCTCGAGTGGTAGCAGGACAATCAACAACGCGACACCGGCGACGAGGCCGACAAATGTGCGTTTCACGTGTCCTCCTTTGGCAAATAGGTTGGTGGATATACGAGGTCGTCACACCGATCCAATGCAAAGCACGGACCAACTCGGCGGCAAAAGAGATGGCTGCCGGACAACGACTTACCACCCGACAACGCCACCCTGTTTGACACCACCGTGCAGACTGGAAAACAATCTGCGGGTCTGTTCAACTCTTGGTCAGGTCCCGGTCTGGACTTCCCTGCAGCGGCACGCTATGTATGCAGAAGACCATTCGCTTCAGGAGGCTCCTCATGGCGTTCTGTCCGGCTTCTGAGATTCAAGATCTGTGGGTGTTCGGGGAGTATGGCGATGTGAATCCGTCCGTCACCGATTCATCCACCTACACATTTATGTCACCCGATACCATGGAAGAGGTGTTCGATCACGAAATCGAAGGCTGCTTCCTCTATTCCCGAGCCTGGAATCCGAGTAACAAGTACCTCTGCGACGCTCTTGCCCGCATCGAGCAAACCGAAGCAGCCCACGTAACCGCGTCGGGGATGGCGGCCATTACGTCGTCGATCATGCAGCTCTGTTCCGCAGGTGACGAGGTCGTGTCGGGATGGACAATCTACGGCGGAACGTACGCCTTTCTGGCGAACTTCCTGCCCCGTTTCGGTGTCAAAGTCCGGTTCGTCGACATGTCGAATGCCGACATGGTCGCCGACGCGGTGACGGAGAAGACGAAAGTCGTTTACTGTGAAACGATCAGCAACCCACTGCTTCAGGTACCCGATATTCCACGGCTCAAAGAGATTGCGTCTCGTGTCGGTGCTCAGCTTCTCGTCGACAACACGTTCGCGCCACTCTCGGTAGCCCCGGCCCAACACGGCGCCGATATCATTTTACATTCCCTGACTAAATTCATCAACGGTACCAGCGACTGTGTCGCCGGTGTCATCTGCTCGTCGAAAGAGTTTTCCGACGAGGTCGGCAATGTCAATTCGGGAGCCACGATGCTCCTCGGTCCGGTGCTCGATTCGCTTCGCTCGGCCTCGATTCTCAAGAACCTTCATACTCTGCATCTGCGCATCCGTCAGCATTCCAAGAATGCCCTCTATCTGGCGACACGCATGCATGAGGCCGGATTGACCATCCACTACCCGGGTCTGCCCGACCATCCTCAGCACCAGCGCATCACAAGCATGCTCAACACTGATTACGGCTACGGCGGGATGCTGGTGATCAATGCCGGTGATCAGGCGACAGCCGACCGCCTGATGGTTGCAATGCAGGAAGCCAAAGTCGGGTACCTCGCCGTCTCGCTTGGCTACTTCAAGACCCTCTTCTCTGCACCGGCCCATTCAACATCCTCGGAAATCCCGGAAGCAACACAGCAGGAGATGGGATTGACGGGTGGAATGGTCCGCATGTCCGTTGGCCTCGATCAGGACATCGAGCGAACCTGGGAACGGATCGAGAGCTGCATGAAGCAGGTTGGGCTGCTCAACTAAACAAACGGCCCGTCACCAGTACGGGTAACGGGCCGCTCAATCATTTCCTCGAACGGTTAACCTATTTGGTGCGAGTGTACTCGATCGCCATCGAGGGGAACCAGTTCTCACCGTCAACCGTCATGAACATCTGCCACGTGTAGGCATCGTCGGAGGTCTTGGTCACCTCCATCTTCACGGGGTATGTCACGCCCTGGTACATATCCTCGCCGGCCAGTTCAATCACACCGTCCTCCCGAGGTCCACCGGTATAGACCGATTGGCGAGCTGACATGTTGTCGATCCACGTCGAGACCCAGTGCTTCATCTCGCGATCGTAGAAGAGTGTTCCCATGCCAACCATATCCATGCCCATCATGGTACCGGTGTAGGTGGTCCGCAGGATGGCACCACCCACATCAAGCATCGTCGTGCTCTTGGCGTCGCTCTCGATCCATGCGGAATCAGGCGCCATGCGATACTGCATCTTGGCATCCCAATCGCCAACCATCCACTTCACGTGTTCCATCTCCGACGGCGGGCCCATTTCCGGCATCGCCGCCTCGCCCTGTTCGTGGTTGTCGGCGGCAACTCCGGTCGCCATGGCCAACAGCAGGCCTACAAGTAATCCGCTTCGATAACCCCTCATTATTCGCTCCTGTCGTTGTGCGGCCCAGCCGCAAGATTCGATTGCTATTCGCGGTTGATTGTCCCATTGGTATCGGCCGAGAGTGGCCGCCCACACCTAAACAATCGCCACGTCCACCCTCCTGGCAAGGAGAAACATGGCCGCGCTGGTCACATTTCGGTGCCGGGAGATATGACAGCACACATTCAGACGACGGATAGTGATCAATGAAAGCGACACAGTTTTTCGCCCTCGCCAGTATCGTTGCGGCAGCCGGTCTGCTCCGAGCCGAAATCGTTACCGAAGCAATCACCTATGAGCACGACGGGACACAGCTCGAAGGTTTGTTTGCCTATGACAACACAAAGCCTGGCCCGCAGCCGGGCGTGATCGTGGTTCACGATTGGAAGGGCTACAAGGGCGCCAATGGCTTCGAGGCCGACCGAGTCCGGCAGCTGGCCGAACTTGGTTACGTCGCCCTGGCGATCGATGTCTACGGCCAGGGCGTTCGGCCGACTACGAACGATGAGGCGGGCGCTGAAGCTGGCAAATGGTACGCCGATCGGGCTCGTTTTGCGGCACGAGTAGCTGCCGGACTCGATCGACTCAAGCAACACGATCGCGTTAACCCAGAGGCGACCGGGGCAATCGGGTTCTGCTTCGGTGGAACCGCCGTTCTGGAGCTGGCGCGATCGGGGGCCGAGGTCACCGCAGTCGTGTCATTCCACGGCAACCTCGATACCCCCAAACCTGATGCCTCCAATGTCACCGCATCGGTCCTTGCCCTGCACGGTGCGATCGATCCGTACGTATCCGCCGAAGCACGAGAATCATTTGAAACCGAAATGGAAGCAGCGGGCGTTGACTGGCAGCTCATTACGTACGGTGGTGCCGTCCACTCGTTCACCAACCCAGCCGCCCAGGGCGGCATCGCCTCCGGCGCTCAGTACGATGCCGTGGTCGCGGGCCGGGCTTACCAGGCGATGACAGATTTCTTCAACGAGACCCTGGGCGGAACGCGCTAGTCGCGGATGTAACTGAAGTCGACAAAGGTGGGCACGCCGTTCTGTGTCCCTTCAACGCGCACCAGGAGAGAATCGGATGTCGGCTGCCAGTAGCGAATGCGGTTGGGAAACTCGATCGTCGGATTGAGAAAGACGATCGAATCGTCCTCCAGGAACGTCAATTCAAACGGCAATTCTGGATTGTCAGTACCGGCTTGGGGAAAGAGAATATAGGTCAATCCGGTCAGCGATTGATCGATGCGTAAATCCTCGGCGAAGATCGTGGAGTCGTTTCTCACGGTGAAACTCTTCCCCGCCATAATCGTCGGTGACGTCCGTTCCCATACCTCGTAGGCGGTACGGTCTGGTTGGTCCATTCGCCAGCGACCGGTGAGCCACGAAATCTTGTCGATTTCGTTTGTTCGCACGACACGCTGCTCAGTAGTTTCGCTATCCGCTCCAGAATCAGTCGATTCCGGGTCCGCTGTACCACAAGCCGTCAGTCCGACACTAACACCCAGCACCGCAGCTGAGCGGGCAACTCCTCTGAGAACGTTCACCGTCATCTCCTGTCATACATCTCACTAGTAGCGAAGAATTGCCCGGGCCGGTGCATCGGGTGTGAAACGCTCAGCTCCCATGACATACACTTTGCCGCGCTTGGTCAACGTGTTAACGACCGCCAGGTCGAGAAGGTCGGTCGATTCCGCCGTCTGCTCATCGACGACGGTCACCGAGTCGGTCGTTGGATCATACCGCCCCCAGCGCTGCTCTCCACGCGCAACCAACAGCGTGTCGATCCGGCCGGTCATGGCCGCCCGGATGACCTCGTCAAACTCCTTGGTGGCAAGGTTGCTACCCGTTCCCGTTAATTCCTGGAACCGTTCCCACGATTCCAATTCGACAGCGCGGAAGTGCGGGCTGACCCGCTCCCAGGCCAATCGATGCAGTTCTTCAGTCGACGTGTCATCATGATTGCCGGGAATCGTGGTCTCGAGCACGTGCGGGTAGCGCGTCGCCTCACGGAAAAGGGGAAAGAGATATTCGACTCCGGCCAACACCAAAGGTGCCGCCTCTTCACGGAGCAGATCAACCAGAGCACCGTCGATACGACGGAAATACTTGAGAATGATTTGCTTACGATCGGCCTCGGAATCTCCGGCGCCAAAACGTACCGCATCGCGCTGACCGCCCCGGCCGGGCGTACCGGTGTGAAACTGCAGCTGCTTCTGATACTCTTCGCTCGCCAACAACTGGGTGAGCGACGTTGGCACACCACCAAGATCGATTTCTCCGAGCGCCAATCGAGACCCATGGAGCAGCCGCAGCTCCTTCTGCGAGAAGACCAGAACGTAGTAATGGCCGTCTCCGGTTATCAACGGGACAAGCGGCTTTACATAGAAGCGATTAGCCACCACCGCGCGTTCGGGGAAGTTCAGCGGCAGACGGTACTCGCGATAAGAATCCGGTGTAATGAACACCGCCAACCCGTCCGACTGATGCCGCCAGAATCCGCCATCATCGAGACGCCTGCGGGCCGGTTCGAGCCATCGCGAGATATCGCCACCTCGATGTCCATGTTGCTCAAGGGTGTCGGAGGCGTCACGTAACAGGTTCTTGAAGCGGATCGGATCTTGATCGATCTCTTTGCCACGGCGATGCGTTGGCTGATAGATCGAAATGCACGGACCGTCCTGCGGACCGATTAGCGTTTCCAGTTCTTCGCGAATTAACACCGCCATCGAAGATCCTCCCAACCGGACCGTGCCGGTTGTTCCTCGGGTCTGCTTTTCGTCACCTTATACTCCCGGAACATGCGACGTCGGCCACGTGAGCGCAACGTTAAGGCCCGCGTCCCAAATCGGAACATCGGTCGAGAAATCATGAATACCGGACCGGTGGTTGCCGTATAGAAGGTGTAGATAAGGAGATTGCGCATGGTCGCATTTTTGTTGTGGGTCATTCTATTCGTTATCGCCGGGCCGATTGCGCTTCTGGCACTGCTACTCTTCCCTATCGTCTGGCTCCTGCTGCTGCCATTCCGATTGGTGGGTGTCGCCGTTGAGGGGCTCTTTGCCCTCCTCCGGGCAGTCATCCTTCTCCCGGCCCGTCTCCTCGGCCATCGCAGTTAGCTACCCAGCCTACCCACACAGTACCGAGCCCCCGTTCACATTGAGGATTTCTCCGGTAATGTGCCGGGCGTGCTCGCTCAGCAGAAAGAGAATCGGACCAGCGAGATCTTCGGGCTCGGCAATGCGACCAAGCGGAATTCCGCGAAGTGCTCGGGATACGCGTTCGCCGGTCAGGGCGTCGTCGGTCATATCGGTGCGGACCCAGCCCGGTGCGACACAGTTGACCCGGATCTCCGGAGCCAGTTCGACCGCAAGTGACTTTGTCAGCGCATGCACTCCGCCCTTGCTGAGCGCATAAGGGGAGTAATCATCCTCACCCCGTTGGCCGGCGGTTGATCCGATCGTCACGATTGCACCCCGAGCCGCCGCAAGAGCCGATTGTGCCTCGAGGATCGGCCAGAGCGTACCGTGGATGTTGGTTCGAAGCGTCGACTCGAATCGCTCCTCGTTAAACTCGACGAGTCGGTTGGCCGACCAGATACCGGCCGAGGTCACGACGTAGTCGATCCGCCCGAACGTATCCCGAATAGCTGCCACCATATCACGAACCGCTGAACGGTTTGCCACATCGGCTGACCACGCCTGTGCCCGCCCGCCGTTGGCAACGATATCCCCTACTGCACTCTCGGCTGCCTCATGATCTTGATGATAATTGATAGCCACCGTGCCGCCGGCGCTGGTGAACGCCCGGGCGACAGCCCGACCAATGCCGCGTGATCCACCCGTTATCAGTGCCACCGAGTTAGTGAACGTAAACATGCTGGCGAATATACAAAGAGGCTGCCCGTCGGGCAGCCTCTTCAGAGTCACGGTTGAGTGATACCGCCTAGGCGCAGGCGCAACACTCGCAATTGTCGCAGGTGCAGGGGTCACATGTACAGCATTTGCAGTCGGTGCAGTCGCACGCTGGGTTTGACGTTTCGACCGCCGTAACCACTGTGGCGGCAACAGCGGTTGTGCCACAGGGGCAGCAGTCGCAATCGACACACGTGCAATCGACACAATCGCAGCAATCGCAGTCGTCGCATTCGCAGGCACCGGTGGTTGTCGCAGCGGTTGTTGCGCAACAGGTCGCGGTTCCCGTGCCGGCTATCGTGACCGCTTCCGGTGACGTCGTGAATCCAAACGCCAGGATAAGCGCGCCAATGCCGAGAACCGGCAAAGCAATCAGAATCATCTTTTTCAACATGAATCATTTCCTTTCTGATACAACTGTGTTGCGTGCCCACTAGCGTGGAGCAGGCAACCGGAGAACCAAGCGTCGGTTCGGTATCAGATCAGGAGAATGGTGCTGGAGATACAGCAATGAACGCCCGGTGGAGCGCTCGCGGATACAGCCGGAGAGGGTCCGGCACTGGTGGCAAGGGGGTGGCTCGTCGCGGCAGCATTGGCTGCCGGAGCGTCGGATGTCTGGTCCGTCTGCGGAGCCCGCTCGGGAACGACAGCTGGCGAGGTGAGGTTACAGCACTCCATCAACTGTGGAGGGAGATTAACCTCCGGGTCGCAGGCGCATTCGTTCTCAACACAGCAGCAGCAGCCCGCCTCGACCGGCGTCGGCGAACTGAGGTCGCAGATCGCTACCTCGCAGGCGGCCAACGGCACGACTGGTAACCACGTAACTACCAGGGCGGTGACAGCCAACATCGCGCAACAACGACGAATCAGTCTGGAAAGCCTATTTTCCATCACAACCAATATACGTCTAAAATTCGGTCTTAGCCAAATCAATCTTTAGGCCAAAATCCGCCTCCGCAAGAGTCCGGCTCCCATCAAGCCCAGACCCACCAGAACAAGGGTGGTCGGCTCAGGCACCACCGTCGCCGTGAACTGGCCGCTCGATTCAGATTGTCCCAGCCAATCGCCGTATTGCTCAACCGGATAGCCGTTCTGATCGAAGCGGACGACCGGGGAGACATAGTCGATCATGGCACTGTACTCGAAGCTAATCGGCTCGTCGACCAGGAATGGGGTGCTGAAATCGAACGCGAAGTACGAGCCGAGCGAACCGGGTGAATGGCCATAACCCTGGGAGTGCCATTCCGGCGCCTCCATGGTCGGATCGGTCCAGCGATCGTAGCCATATTCGGCCGTGAAGTTCGACATCGAGCCGAACCCGCTCGTTGCAAAGCGTGTCAGGTATGGATCGGCATTGCCGCGCCAGGTTGGGCTGAACTCGGGCGAATCGAAGCTCCGGTCGGTGGTAAATGCCGAGATCGGTGTTCGATCCCAGTCGACATAAATCTCGACCCGGTAGTCCCCAGACAGCTGCGGGGTAATCGTTGCCTGGGTAACGGTAAAGGCGCCGAAGCCCCATGAGAGAGGCGGCCAGACGAGCCCGAAGGCAACGGCCACGGCGATGGTGCGGAGAATCCATTTCCGCATAAGCATAGCCCTCCACGTTGGTGTGACACCATTGATACTGCAGATCACGTGCCAAATCACGATCAAGGGAGTCAGGCCGCTCCGATTTCTCACCGACCCGCGCGTACGCTAAAGAAACCGTTGTTAGATAACCAGTTAGCATCTGTTTGACATCTCCGACAACGCCGCTGAAATGCACAAAAGGTGTGCAAACCGAAGGTAGTTTTCATTATCGATCAACGGTGGAGTCGGACTGATTAAAAGAAACGCCCCGAAGCACTACCGCTCCCAGGCGTTAGCAGAAATCACCTGGCTCGGTTATTTGCCGCCGTAGAAAAATTCCTCCCGGACGATCTTGCCGTCCGCGATCGTATACAGCCCGGCTTCGGCGAAGGTCATTCTCTGACCAGCCAGCGGTCCGGCTTTGGGGGTAACGTCGTAGGACATCATGACGATGAAGCGATCGTCATGCGGAAACGGACCTTCAACCGTGCCGCCGTGCAGCTCATGATTCTCGAACCACCATTTGTTCTTAGCGATGACCGCCTCCAGACCAACAGATTCGCGACTTTCGGCTCCAGGCATCGGTTCCGCTTCGACACTAACGATCTCCGGGCTGTAAAGGGTTTCCAACGCAGCAAGGTTCTCACCCTTGCGACAGAGCTCAACAAGCTCTTGAGCAACAGCAAGTTGTGTTTCTGTTGAGGTTGTCATCTGACTTCTCCATTCCTGAGTTGATTGTCAATAACTACGATAAGGGGGCTATAAAACGGTACCCGGCTTATCATCGCCGCTCATGGTAACGACGCCCGGATTGCCACCCGTGCGACACCGCTCCCTGGATTTACGGATCGGGTGAATGATCTTAAGGAGCTCGCCTACCGGTGAAAGCGGGTTCGGGCTTGCTGGCTCTGTTACCAGACCCGGGTTCGTCCAAAGCATCCAATCGTGATACAGAATAACGACAAACTGAACGTACGGGTGTACAATAACGACATGAACGGTTTGGAATCGCGTATCGCGTTACCGTATTATAGGTGTCTCGTCTCGCTGATGAGACGACAACGCGAATCCGCATTCTAGGAGGCTCGACCTGCCCCTCACCGCCCGCCGAACATCCTGGCACTTGGCGCGGGTTCTACCGCCGGTTCTGATTCTGATCGCCGCCGCCATCGCATTCTACAAGATCGTTGAGTTGGGTTATACGCAGTCGGCGGTCGAGCCGATCAAGAGCTACCTGTTAGAAACGGTGATGGAGTTCGACGGTCATGGTTCGAACATTGGTGTGAGCTTGGCGCTTCCGCGGACGATCACCAGTCAATCGATTTCCGATGAAACGTTCAGTTCCGGAGATTTTCGGTTTACGGTTAGCAACCGTGGAGGCAATCGCACCGGCCAGTGGACCGGTCAGGCGGTCAACGGCAGTCGTACACTGGGGTACACCGCAACCGTCATCACGACTCCGCAGCGCTTCACAATCGATTCCTCGTTGCCCACCGTGCAATCTATTCCCCGTGCCGTTGCCGGCTACCTGGTTGCCGATAGCATGGTCCAATCAAACGCACCGGAGATCGTCGCCCTGCGCGATCGACTTCGTCTTTCTCCTAATCGGACATGGTTGGCCAATGCTCGTTCGATGTTTGATTTCGTCACGGATACGATGCACTACGTCCGCTACTCCGGAACGACTGATGCACTCACCGCCTTGAAACTCGGTGAGGCGTCGTGCGGTGGCAAATCGCGGGTCATGGCCGCCCTCGCCCGGCAAATAGGCATACCGGCACGACTGGTGGGCGGGAAGATACTGCAAGATGGTGAAACCCGAGCCACGCACATCTGGGTCGAACTCTGGTTGGCCGGGCACTGGGTACCGTTCTGCCCCACCAACAATTACTTCGGATACCTACCCAGCCACTATCTGATTTTGTACTACGGTGAGTCACCGGTCTTGAGTCACACCCAGGATATCAACTTCCAGTACTCTTTCACCGTCAAGCAGCGGTTGATTACGTCACAGGCGGCCCTTGCCGCGCTCCCCGATCATCCTCTCAATATCCTCTCGGTCTGGGACGATTTTCGCAAAGCGGCAATCTCACTGGAATTCCTGAGCATTATCCTGATGCTCCCCTTCGGTATTCTTGTGGTCGTCTTCTGCCGCAATGTGCTCGGGATCGAGACGTTCGGTACATTTATGCCAGCGCTGATCGCGATCGGCTTTCGCGACACCGGTCTCGGGATTGGATTGTTGCTGTTCATCCTCATTATCGGTTTCGGCGCTCTCCTGCGAGCGGCTCTGGCCCGCCTTCAGCTACTACACACGCCGCGCCTGGCGATCATATTGACGGGGATTGTGGTCCTAATGCTGGTCATTACGGCGGTAGGCGTCGATCGAGGGCTCGTTGACCTCGCTCGTGTCGCCCTCTTCCCGATCGTCATTCTGACCCTGACCGTGGAACGATTCTCGCTGATCACCGAGGAATACTCGCTGCGCGACGCGCTACGGGTTTCCGCGCTGACGTCGGTCGTTGCCGCCCTCTCCTTCCTGGTCATGGAGTGGTCGGCACTGCAAACGATCGTCCTTGGCTTTCCCGAGACATTGCTGATTGCCGTTGCGATCTCGCTCTGGATCGGGCGGTATGCTGGTTTCCGCCTCTCTGAGTTCATCCGTTTCCGCCATCTGCTGGCACGGTCAATATCGTAATGGTGACGAATGAGTAGCTGGCTGCGACAATCAATGGCGGTTCTGGGTATTAATGCCCGCAACCTTGAGTACATCTATCCGGAAAATCCGCGACAGAATTTTCCCAATATCGACGACAAGCTTCGCGCGAAAGACCTCCTTGCGGCAAACGGTCTTCCGATCCCTGCCACCTACCACGTTGTCACCGGCCCGGAGTCCCTACGGGGTTGGGCGAAACGCATCCCTGCCGATGTCGATGCATTCGTTCTGAAACCGAGTCGCGGTTTCGGTGGTCAGGGGATCGGCTTTGTGCGCCGCGACGACGAGGGTTGGTCAATGAGCGATGCTCCGCCCGGCTCACTGTATGTCGAAATGCATATCAAGCGCATCATGAATGGTGCCTACTCAATCGATAACATCGCCGACGCCGCAATTCTTGAGCACAAACTATCGAACGTAGAAGCGATCATGCGCCTCCTCCCCAACGATGTCTCGGGAGTCGCTGATCTCCGCACCATTGTTCACCGGGATCGCGTTGTGATGGCAATGCTGCGACTTCCGACCGCACGCTCTGGCGGTAAGGCGAACCTGCACCAGGGAGGCTTAGGGATTGGGATCGACATCGACACCGGTCGCACGACACTCGGCTGCTGGCGAAATCGTATCGTGGAGAAACATCCCGAGTCGCAACAGCCATTGTCGGGTCACGTCATTCCCGGATTCGATTCCATTCTGGAGATGTCCCGCCAAATACCGGAACTCGTCGGACTCGGGTACGTTGGGGTCGACTTTGTTCTCGACAGTCGTTTGGGTCCGGTGATCATTGAAGTCAACGCCCGACCAGGACTGGCGATCCAACTTGCCAACGGGCGCGGACTGCGCCAGGTGCTCCGTGATGCGTCTCATTAACATCGTCGCCGGCCTGCTTGCGGTCGCGGTCTTTGCCTACGCGATTGTCACCGGGGAGTCGAGCCTGAAAGTTCGCGAGGCCGTGATCACCATCACCCCTGCCGTCTTCGACTCGGTCCGTTCGGTTTCCGCCGACGACGAGTCTGAATCTGAGTTTGCGCTCGTTGCCGACCAAGACACCGACGGTCTTCTTCTGGCAGATGTCGATGACTACGATCAGAACTTGAGTTCCTCGCCGGAAGCGGTCGCCTGCAACGATAGCGCCGTGGTACTCGTTCGTAACGGCAGGTATACCGATGCGGTTACGCTGCTCGACTCGGCGCTCAGCCTGGATTCGACTTACGCGCGCGCCTGGTACAACCTGGGACTGGCTCAGCAGCATCTGAACCGCTATGCCGATTCGGAAGAGAGTTACCGTCGGGCAGCTCGCTTGCGCGCCTCGTACTACCCGCCCCGTTACAATCTTGGGTTGTTGTTTGCACGCCTTGACCGCTACGACAGTGCCATTGTCTGGTTTCGCTCAGCGCTCGATATCAAGCGATCGACTGCGAGTGCCGCAGCTATTTACAATCTCGGGCTCATGTTTGCGCGTACCGATCAGCCTGACTCAGCATTGGCTCACTATGCCGAGGCGATTCGGTTACGACCCGCCTTTGCCGAGGCCCACTTCAATCGCGGACTCATCCTTCGCGATCGCGGAGAGCGAGAGGATGCCGCAGCGGCTTTCGAAAAGGCGGAAGCACTTGGTCTCAAGAAGATCAAGGTGTATCGAAACCTCATCACGTTGTACGAAGATCTCAACACCGACGACCGCTTGGCATCAGCCTATCGACGAGCACTCGAAATCCGGCCACACTGGAAGCGTTACTGGTACAACCTTGGCGTTGTGGAATCTCGATTGGGGAATGCTGTTGCTGCGATCGATGCATATCAGGCATCGATCGCGGTAGATTCGACGCACTATCAATCGCACTTCAATCTAGGACTGATCTATCAGCGTCGAGGCGACACGACCGCGGCTCTGGGTGCGTACCAGCGCGCGCTGATTGCCAATCCGGCCTACACCCGTGCGGTGTACAATCTGGCACTCCTCTACTCCGCACGCAACGAGCTCGACTCGGCAGCCGCTTTGTATGAACGCGCAGTTGTGCTTGATCCACAGAACAGTAAGGCGCGCTTCAACCTCGGCCTTACGTACCGTCGCCAGGATCGGATTCGCGATGCCGCAGCAGTTTACCGGGAGCTGATCAGTCTTGAGCCGACCAATAGTGCGGGACTCATAAACCTCGGTGGAGCCTACAGCGATCTCGACCGGCACGACTCAGCCTACGCTGTATACAACCGCCTCGTTAAACTAGAAGAATCGGCCAGCGCATACTACAATCGAGCCAAAGCCCTCACCCGCCTTGATTCGATTGACGCTGCCAAACGGGATTACAAGCTCGCACTGGTATTGCGTCCCAATTACGCGTCGGCACTGAACAATCTCGCCATCATTGAACGAAACACCGGTAACTACCGGGTTGCTATTGAACTGCTGACCCGCGCTACGGACGTACAACCTGACAGTTGGCGTATCCTCTGGAATCTCGGCCAGTGTTACCGGGCGATCAGTGATACCGCGAGCGCCCGCGATGCCTACGAGCGGGCCGCCCAACTTGAACCGACAGCCCGTCGCTTCTGGCGGGAGTATCGTGAACTGACAGAATCGTGAGACAACGCATGCCGATCTCTCGCCAGCTTCTCTTGATTACCGCAGCTATCATCTTCTCATGGGATGTTGCCAACGCTCGCAGTTGGCGAATCACCGGAGAGTATATCACTGCCTATGAGTCGAACGTCTTTCACGCCTTTGCTGACTCCAATGTCCAAGGTGGTTGGCTAAACATGATCGAGTTCGAGGCCCGCTCGACCTTGGGACTTTCTAACCAATGGACACTCCTCGCCGAAGCTGAGATCGATCTTGACATCTATCCCAATTTTAGTAATCGCAACCGCACGTCGTTCGGCGTTACGCTTCGACCAGAATGGGAGTACTCGTCCGTTGGTGAATTGCGATTCGACGTTTCGCTCGGACGTCGCAATCGTGACCTGATCGACGATTCGGGACAGTTGACCACCCGAACGTTGGAGCGGACCGAGTTCGAGTTCGAAGTCCGTAACCGCCTCCGCTGGTTCGACATCACATGGGATCTGTCCATCGGATGGGTCAGTCGAAACTATGATGAACCGGCTTTGACCGTCGTGCGATCGCCCTCCGATACGCTCTCCTATGACTATCAAGCCCTGACGTTCACTTCCGCACTTCGCTGGAATGTCACCGAGCGGCTGACTCTCCGCGGCGAGGCCAAGAACGGCAGCCGCGACTACGATGAACGCAAGACGTATGAGGCAATTGGCGGGGCGCGGTCCACGTCTGACTTCCGAATCCGCGAGTTCGATCAAATCACCATCGCCCTTTCGGGGGAGTACGATGTGACACCGCAGGTAACGGCAGGACTGGAAGTCGAGTGGTCTGATCGATCCGAGATCTTTGACAATTTCTATGGCTACCAACATCGGCAGATCCGGTTTGAGGTCGAAGCAGAACCGAGCGATCGATGGACTATCGATGCCTCATTACGCCTGCGCGATAAGAACTACGACGTATTCTGGACGAGCGAAACAAATGTCAACGGAACGAGGACACCGGTGCGCGTCGATTACACCGACATTCGGACGGAAATCGTCTATGAACTCTCGTCGACCGTTGACCTGATCGGGCACTTTCGATCCTATAGCAAAGAATCGAATGATCAGGATTTCACCTACGATGACGTCACAATCGGGGCGGGGGTGGGGTTTCGCCTGCCCTGACAAGTGCTGCTACTCGCCGGCCGGGTTGGTCAGCGTAACCTCGATCAGCACCTCGTTGCGACGGACCGACGGAACCGTCCAGGGCGGATCGTAACGAGCCGACTGAGCCTCACCAATCGCATGATAGTCACTGTTCGCTAGCCACTCTCGGAGTTGTGTCTCGTAGTCGGACATCTTCGACGGGTTCGTCCGCCCGGAATAGCGAATTGCGGCCACCACTTGAGCCGGTATCTCCTCAATGATCACACGTTCGTCGATCGGCTCGGGTACTGTTTCAAGCGTGTACTCAGACGGCAGAACAAAAACCATAGTCCAGGCGCCATCGGCCCGTTCCTGCAACACCGGGCTCGTCATGGCGATCTTTTCCCCACCGGACGGCGATTGCAGCACGGGGCTGGTCATGGCGATTTTGCTCGAGCCCCGATTGTTTCCAAAGATATAGCCACCGAGCCGGTCGAAACCTTCCCGGCCATTAGTCTCGTAATCACCTGTCACGGTCGTTCGGGCAATGAGATACGGGTCGTAGCGGCGAATCTCGATCGCTTCGTCACGGAGCAGGACCTCGTAGTTCGGCTGCTCCCAGGGGCGAGCGCCAACAACCGAACAGGCGGATAGAAACAGTCCAGCCAAAGCGGTGGACAGGATCGAACTGCGGGCCAGTAAGTATCGGGGCGGCATAGACATTCCTTGAGGCGATACGGAAACGTTGGCTGGCATTGAGAACGCCGAAATTGCCGACCCGGTTCCGAACTGATGGAAATGCGCAAATGTCGACCAAAGAGTCCTCGACGACCATGCCCAAAGCGACCGGGGAGCAACTATTGAGCGTGACTGCCGATACTCTCGATAGACAGAGAGCTCAGGAGAAGGACTGACGTGATGAGTGAACCTCGACATATCGATCGCCGCCAGGCCCGCGACCAGGTTGCCGTTTTTCTTAAGGCACAGAGCGAGCAATTCGGGCTGCTGGTTGATCTCTCGATGGATGGTCTGTGCGTTCTTACCAAGATGGACCTGACACCGGAGCACTACGCGGGGTCCCCCGTTGAGCTTCGGATTGATATCCCGATGCCGGACGCTACTGCGACTTCGATCTCTCTCGGTGGAAAAGTCGCCTGGGCCCAGTCCGTACCCGGCAGCGATTCACGTCTGTTCGGGTTTGAGATCTGCGGTATCTCCCCTGCCGATACCGAACGCCTTCAGGCCTTTCTCGACAGCGAACTCTTTGCAGCGAAAGCCGGGCAACGTTCGCAACGCCATTATCCGGCCATCGGCTAGCAACCGAACTCATTGAAACAACCGGGCGCGAATAAACGCCCGGTCCATCTTGTACCGGTCATCCGGAAGTGGGGCTACGGTTGTGATCGAGGCTGCCAGACCAGCCCAAAAAAGTGGATGACAATATCCTTTTTCTTGGGTCGGACACTGACTGCCTGAAGTTCTTCAGCCGCGATCGCATACGTATCACCGATCGACTCAATCTCCTGTTCGACACGAATTCGAAGGTCATGGAGTTGCTGTTCACGGCGTTCGACAGTTTCACGGGCTCGAGCAACATCCTTTGACTGCTTGAGCGTACGTCCACCGCGACTGATCGTCTGTCCCACCCGACTGATTGTCGATCGTGACGTTGTTTTGCGCCCCAGAAGCGATCCCAGAATCGCCGTACCGATCGACACCGCCGTATCAATTCGTGATCCGGTCGCCTCCTCGCGCTCCCGTTCTACCCGCTGCTGTGCCTGAACGAGACGGTCCTCGGCCGTCCGCAGACGGGTCGCATATCGCGCTCGAAGTTTGTCAATCGCCTGATCCCGGGCCTCGTGAGCTGCCAGCCGTACCCGGACTCGAAAAGCATCTTGGCTCTCCCCGACACTCGACGTGAGCTTGAGTTCCGAAGCTTGCCACAATTGAACGGTTCGATTGCGATAGAGCCAATCAGTGAGGGTGCGCTTCATCTGCGTGTACGTTTTGGAGTCCGTAGCGACGCGTGTCAGCGTTCCGAAGCGTGCGTCTTCAGCGATCGGTTCACTCTCCAAGTCACTATCGGCAACATTGACCAACGCCGCGTTCTTCCATCGAGCCGTAGCCCGATCCGACCACTCGGCGAGCAGAGCAATCGGTTCAGACTGAAGAACATCATGGCGAGGGCTGGAGAAGTGGACTGTGCCGATAGCAAGGATCGCCGGTTCGTACACAAGATCGTCGTAATCGAACAGGTCGTCTGACGGGGGAAGAAACGCCTGGGGGATACGCTTGCCAAGGATCGGCCGGGGACCGTAGCGCCCGGAGGTCCGAGCTCTCGGCGGTGTTGCTGGAGCGGCCGCAACCGCTGGCGCTATCGCGGGCCGACCCTTCTTAGCGAGCTGGGCGAGTTGTTCACGGGATAACGGTCCCGCTAAATACGACATGACCCACCGGGTATGAAACAAGACCGGAGTGTCCTCATGAACATTGTTCATGAGAAAAACACGCTTGCCGAGTCCGCCGATCAGTTTACTCATCCGCGCGCGATCAAACCGCCCTCCCTGACTTGCTCCCGCACCGGCGAGACCGTCGAGCATCCGTTCGCGATCTCGTTTCGTCTGGAGGCGACCAATGAACCAGGTACCGGCATTCGACAACCCCTTGTAGTCGAGATCAGCAGGATTTTGCGTGGCGACCATAACACCGACCCCGAAAGCGCGCGCCTGCTTGAGCAACGTCAGAAGCGGCTGCTTACTCGGCGGGTTCGCCACCGGCGGCATGTACCCGAAGATCTCATCGATATACAGGAGAGCACGGAGGGTTGATGTACCAGACTGCGTCCGCATCCAGCCAACAACGCGATTGAGCAGAAGCGTTACAAAGAACATCCGCTCGGCATCGTTGAGATGAGCGATGGAGAAGATGACGTGATTCGGTTTACCGCCCGGTCCATAGAGAAGCTGGGCAATGTCGAGCGGGGCACCTGTCGCCCAACGCTGAAATCCCGGTGCGGCAATAATCGCGTTAAGGCGCATCGCCAGTTTCAAGCGATCATCAGCCGGAAAGAACGATTCGAGTTCAAAGACACCAACACGCGAGAACGGTGGATTCTGAACGCCGCGGATGATCTCTTCAAGCGAAACGTCATGCCCGGCCATCCACTCGTTGCCAAGTAGTGTGGCGAGAAGGATATGTTCTCGGCTCGTTACCGGATCGGCTTCGATATCGACCAACGCCAGAAGACCAGTGACCGTCGAACTGACAGTCTCGCGAAAAAGATCGGGATCATCACAGACTGCAGCCGCGGGTGCAGCAAACGAACGAAGCACCGATAACGGAAGCCCAACGCTGCTGCCGGGGGTATAGAGATGCACATTGGCTGCGTCGTTGAGTCGACGGATACGGGCTTCATCTTGATGCCAGTCGGCCAATCCGGACTTCCAGAGACTCGCTTGTGCGGCGGCGAATTCCTCGACCGTCATGCTCTTCTGGCGAGCCGTGTCTGGATTGACGTAGGGCTGAAAACGCTTCGGTGAAAGCGTATCAAAGGTCAGCAGCCGGTTAGCCAGATCACCTTTAGGATCGATGATGAGGGCCGGTACACCATCAATCGCAGCCTCTTCAAGCAACCCGATACAGAGGCCGGTCTTGCCGCTGCCGGTCATGCCGACACAGACCGCATGGGTCGTGAGATCCTTGGCATCATAGAGCAAGAGGTCGTCGGTAATAGACGCGGATGTATCGTCGTAGCGCTTTCCCAGGTAGAATGCGCCCAGTTTCTCAAAGTTGTGCACGGAGACTCCTCATTACGGTTGATTCGCTTGGTCGATACAAACTTTCCAGGGCTGGCGCAATGTCGAGAGTTGCCGACCAAGCCAAGGCGTGATCAAAATCTATCGATAACGACTTCTCGAAGCATCACAATCGACGCCAATGCGATTGGCAACCAAACACCCCCTCAACTGCAAAGCCCCGCTTCGATTGAAGCGGGGCTTTTTGTTTCGCGTTGAAGCTGTGCTTATGGGCACGGCGGAAGCTCACCCATCAGCAAAATGCCGTTGATGATAATCGTCAGATCCTGCAGCGTGATTCGCGATGAGATATCGGGGTCGGTCGATTCAATACAGCACAGCGGGGCAAAACTGAGGAAGAGGTGATCGATCAGCGTAGTAATGTCGGTCAGGTCGAGCGTGCCATCGCAATTGGCATCACCCGTTACTCCGTCCAGGCAGCAGCTCTCGGTACGGAGTGAGAACGGACGGCTGAACTCCCCGTAAGAACGTCCACCATCGAAACTCGCTTTGTACCGCCAGTAATAATTGCGCTCCGAGAGCAGCGTCGTCATGATCTCAAGTTCCGGCTCGGTTAATCCCGAATCGCGAACCAGAACCGTGCTGAAGTTGAACTTATCGCTCAGTTCGACAATGTAGTTCGTGGCACTCGCTGGATCGAGTGTTCGCGACCAGTCGAGCGTTGGACGAACCGTACCCGGGAGCCCCTCAAACGGACGCACCGACGTCGCTGTATCGAGATTGATACCGATTTCGAAAGAGGTCCCGCGGAGAAGCGAACCACTTGGGTTGATACGTGCTCCAACCGGAAGGAAGTCACGGTACTCTCCCCCGGCGAGTTCCCGCTCCTGAAGACCATCGAGCTTGACGATCAGCTGAACCTCGTTGCTGTCCGCTTCTTCGAGGCCATCTTTCAGTCGTACTGTAATCGAGTATTCCTCGAGGATAACATTGAGATCGAGCAACTGCTGATCGAGCTTGTCATCTCGGTCGACATCGTATTCAGCGACTTCTCCGCCGGCGATTGTTTGAAAGCGCGTCGACAACTCATACCCAAGCGGATTCATAAGCGTCATGTCAATATTGCTGAAGCCGGTTACGGTCAATTCACTATCCGAAACGGGAAGATCGGCTAGAGTTGAGGTCGCGAGAATGATCGTCCCGCTGTCGAGTCCACCGGAGACGAAATCCGGCTGACCGTCGCGATCAAGATCACCTGTGGCCAGGGCGAGCGTGAGACCGGATTCTTCACTCGCAATTGGAAACGTTACAGGGAAATCAAACTGACCGGTACCGTCACCAGTATACACAAGAATAGAGCGACCCGTGCCGTTCGCAGCGATCAAGTCGAGTTCGTTATCGCGATCGGAATCGGTGAGAGCGATGTCGTAGGCCAACCCGGGAACGAGAGCCGTATCACTGATCACCATCCCTCCGGAGCCGTCACCCAGGGCAACCGTGATCAGACTCAGACCAGTCGAGTCGCGATTCGGTGTGGAGAGCGCCACATCGAGGTTTAGATCCCGATTGATATCGGCAAGAACGATGGCGATCGGTACGAGGATGCTATCGGTGAAAACAACCACCGATGTATCGACAAAGAAACTGCCAACCGAGTCATACCCACCCATGCCGTTGTTCTCTAGAATCACGGCGGTTGCAGCCTCAACGACACAGAGATCCGGGAGACCATCGTTCGTGAAGTCCCCAACGGCTGCGGCGATCGCCAACGTTGAAACTGCCGCCTGGTTACGAATTCCACCGGCACCGTCTCCCTCAAGCACTGCTCCGGGAGAGACGAGGAAATCAAGCTGACGGTCATCGGTCAGGTAACCGAGCGAAAGGATTGGGAGGATCGCACCGGCCGAACGACCTCGCGAGACTTCGCTGGTCGACGAAAGCGGAATCGAGTCAACAACGTATGAACGAGGACCATCGGCGAGCAGCGTATAGAGCTGGGTTAGACTTGCCGCGGCAATATCGAGACGACCATCATCATCGATATGGCCAATCGCTATCGCCAAGCGCTGGGCATCAAGCAGTTTGACCGGCGGCGACTCAAGACCACCGAAGCTGTCGCCATAGGAGATGAACAGTCCCGTATCGACCGTTCCAGTAAAGACGATATCCTGGTTGTTATCGCGATCCAGATCGCGAATCTCCACGGAATAGACATCTGCCGAATCGAATTCCGTAACGTCATAGAGATCGGTCAGGTCGATGTCACAGATGTCTCCGATACCGTCTCCATCCGAATCTTCCTGGAACGGATTGAATAGGTCCGGACAGTTATCGAGTACATCCGGGACGTCATCACGGTCGATATCGCTAAGGGTCGACCGATTGAGGAGGACGGTTACGCTATCGGCTCGCGCGTTAGCAACGATGATATCATCAATCAGATCGGAGTCGAAATCGTCGGCTCCGACGGCATGAGCTCCATCACCCGCCGGGAAGGTAACGGCGGAGGCAAACGTTCCATCGCCGATACCCAACAAGACCGAAACATCATCCGATCCTGAGTTAGCAACCACCAGGTCAAGAACGCGATCAGCATCAAAATCGGCAGCTGCGACGGTGATCGGCTCGGCACCGACCGGATAGGCGACAAATGGATCGAGTGTCCCATCACCACGACCAATCAAGACCGAGGCGACTTCGCTTCCCTTGTTCGCGGTTACGACATCATTGATGCTATCGTCATTGAGATCGCGAATGATCACGTCGCACGGATCAATAGCAACCGGATAGGAAACAGCCGGAGCAAAGCTGCCGGTACCATCCCCAATCAAGACCGAAACTGAATTCGATTGTGAATTCGCAACGACGAGGTCAACGATATGATCGTTGTCGACAAGCCCGGTGGTAACCGCAAAGGGCGCGTTACCAACTGGGATCTCTTCCCCCGGACCGAACGTTCCGTCGCCGTTGCCAAGTAAGATTGTGATTTCAGATTCACTGTAGTTGGCAACAACCAAATCGATCGTTTCGTTGTCGTCGAATCGACCAGCGGCGACCGAAGCCGGGAGAAACCCAGCGGCGACAGTCGACTCTGCCCCAAAGGTACCGTCACCATTTCCGGGCAGAATCGAAATCGTATTGGCAAACTTGTTGGCAACGACGAGATCACGACGGGCGTCACCGGTTACATCGACAAAAATGCAATCGTTCGGATTAGTTCCAACCGCATAGGTCGAATCGAGCGTGAAAGTGCCATCGCCAGTGCCGAAAAAGACCGCGACCGAGTTGTCGTTAAAGTTAGGTACGGCAAGGTCGAGAACCTCGTCGCCCGTCAGATCAGCCAAGGCCACCGCGAATGGCCGGTCACCGGCAGTGAAGTCGACTCGGAAGTTGAAGTCGAGATCCGCTGGATCGGCGAAGGCACTGACGACAGGTACCAGAAAGATGGCAGCAAGTAGTCCGCGGAGTCGCAGACGGTAGTCACCGCAGGAATAGGGGGACAGCATGATGGTGTTACTCCTTGCCGGGAACGAGCGGTGCCTCACGCATCGTCCGGCAAGAGGCGGGCTCGACAGTACTGTACGGTTACTGATGGCAGTCGCTTAGAACTACCACACCCCCTCAGCATGCTGGATACTCTGTTATTGTTATGCTACGGTTAGGGCTCTTACAAGAACTATTCGTCGTAAGTCGAGCTGCTATAGCTACTGGGATTCTCTTTCCGCAGATGCTTTAAAGAGAACGCGCCGCGACAACGGTAGCCGCAGCGATACGAACGCTGCTAGCATCTCAACGACCAGATTCCACAGTCGCGCCACGATCGCCACCCCGATAGCCGCCTCGCCAATGTACGGTTCGAGGAAGAGCACCATGACAATCTCCCGCACGCCCGCTCCGGCCGGAGCGAACAGCGCCAGATAGCCAATCTGATACGAAACAACGAACGTCGCAATCGCTACAACCAGAGGAAGCTCAACTCCTCCGGCGACCCCCTTGATCAGCATCCAGAAGCTGATCCCGTAGAGTGTCCAACCGACAACATAGCCGAGCAGAACGGTTACCGACCGTCCAAAAGTGATCTGCAAGTCAATCGCATCGCGCTTCAACCGAGCCAGAATCCAGTGAATCACGCTCTCGACCAGCTTTGGAATAATGACAACTATTGTTCCAGCGATGAGTGCCGCGACAACCACCCACGTGAAGATCTGCGTGCGCTCGGGGCCCGCCCAATCCCGGAAGAGATTCAGAAGCTCGCTGTTGGTTATAATCAGCACGAGACCAACGATGAGCGACGCTATGTTGGCGTAGAGCAGTGCGACGATCCAGGACGAAACCGATTCGCGCTCCTGAATCCCGATCGTTTTTGCCAAATATGCCATGCCGAAGACTGGCCAAATCTTCCCCGGCACATAGCGCCCCAAGTTTGTTAGATAGGCAATCGCAAACGCATCGATCAGTCGTACCGAGTGACCGTATGCGCCGATCAACCAGCACCAGACCCATGACATCATCGCCAGCGTCGCGAGGTGCATAACGATCGATGCCGGCAGCCAGAACGGATGGAGCGTCCAGTCGAATGCGACGACCTGAGACCAGTTGGTCACTAGCTCCCGACCAACAAAGAAGAGCACAACCGTCACGAGAACGGCGTTGAGTAGGCGGATCCAGTGCTTGCGGGTCATCTGAGAGTACCAGCGATCACGTTCATCGGAATTTGAATCGCCAATCCAGCCGCCCGACGCAAGATTGCAGTTTGGGGATTAGTCCCCCGGCCAAACATGATGAAGCCGGCCCGATATGGACCGGCTTGACGTACGGTTGAGTCGAAATGGGGAACCGCTACTTGTCGGGCTGCGGGGTCATCCGTAGATACGGTTTCACGACCTTGTACCCCTTCGGAAACTTTTCCTCGAGCACCTGCGGATCCTGCAGCGCAGGCGCAATGACAACCTCGTCACCGTCGGTCCAGTTTGCCGGTGTGGCGACGCTGTAGCCAGCGGTTAGCTGGAGTGAATCGATCACGCGCAGGATCTCATCGAAGTTCCGACCGGTCGACGCCGGATAGGTGATCATCAACTTGATCGCCTTATCGGGCGAAATAATGAAGACCGACCTGACCGTCTGCGTATCGTTCGCCTGCGGGTGAATCATCCCGTACAAGTCCGAGACCTTCTTATCGGCATCGGCAAGAATCGGGAAATTCATCTCGGTGTTCTGCGTCTCGTTGATGTCTTTGATCCACTCGGTGTGCGAGTCGACCGGATCGACCGAAATCGCAAGCATCTTGACATTCCGCTTATCGAACTCCGGTTTGAGACGGGCTGCCATACCGAGTTCGGTCGTGCAGACTGGCGTGAAGTCGGCCGGATGCGAGAAGAGAACACCCCATGAATCGCCGAGGTAGTCGTGGAAGGCAATTTCGCCCTGTGTGGATTCCTGCGTGAAATCGGGAGCCTTATCGCCGAGTTGAAGCGCCATCATGAACCTCCTGTGCCATCGTACACTTGTATCGTTGTTAGTTGGTCAACATGGGTGACGAGCAACAGGTCGTCTAGCCCAAAGTCACCCTTGTACGGCGGACGGTGCGTCAGGATTCAGACAACGGCGATTTCTTGAGTCGTCTTCGACGCTTTTCTTAAGGCTCCACGAAGCCTGATGATACGTACAGCTTACTGACCAACGGTCTGCTGCGCCGAAACGTCTCTCGCCGGTGGCACCGGTTCGCAGCCGACGGCAAGTGACGCGAAGCCGATAAACAGGTGGTCGATCATCGCACTCAAGTCGGGAAGACTGATCAGGCAGTCACCGGTAACATCGCCAACGAACGGCGGGGCAATCGGCCCGAACGAAATGAACAGGTGGTCGATCAGGAGTGACAGGTCGTCCAGGCCGGTGTTGTGCGAGTGGTTGAAGTCACCCAATGACCAGGTCCAGAACGAATCAATGCCGAGTGATGATGTTTCCAATCCTGTATTGTCGACCGCGGTGACACGCCACCAATACTGCGTACCGAACGCCAGCGAATCGATCAGGGTGAAGCTCGTATCGACGATCGAGTCGATCTCGAATTCGACCGTGAACGCCGGATCGGTCGCCACTTCCAACCGGTAGCTGACACTCGATAGCGGATCGGCATCGAGCGCCTCCGACCAGTAGATCTCTGGCAACAAATCGAAAACCGGGAACAGCCCGCTGTCGCGTGGGGCAACCAGTATCGGTGGTGTTGGGGCTCCGCCCGTCAAATCAATACCCATGAGCGCTTTGATAGACCGGTCGATAAGCGTATCCAGCGGGAAACTCCCGGACACGGCACTCGCGAATTCGAGCCCGAACCCATACACGAGCGTCATATGAGTTGCCGCGTCGTTCATAACTGCAATCGAACCGCGGCTGGCGGTCGCCGTTGCGTTATCCACCATATCGAAGATGGTCTGGGCATTTCCAAGAGGATTCAGAATCCGATGGTTGCCAGTGGCATTCCCCGACAGTTGATACCGGAGCCCGTCCGCAATCGGATTGCCATCCCGACCTCGAAAGACCTGTTTGAAAACCTCGGCACCCGGATCGAGTTGCAAATAGTCGGTAACGAAGCTCGGATCGAGGGCATCGAGTTCTGCGATACCATCGATTGTCGAAAGTAGCAACGACCCGCCGCTATCGAGATAGCTTCGAAGCGCGGTGATATCGGGAGTGGAGAACTCACCTCCGAGACCCGGTCGATTCGATCCGGTATGCCAGATGACAATCGGGTAGCCCAGCAGGTCGCCAGGCGTCGGCGATCCGGAGAGCGTCTTGAGATGAGTATGGTGCGGCCGCCCCAGTCGAAGTAGTGCGTCAGTCACGTTGTTGTCAGCATGTGTGCCGTCGTCGTCGACGACAAGCACCTCGACGGCACCAACAATCGTCGGAATCTGGAAATCAAAGGTCCAGTCGCCGGAGACCGGTCCAAGCGGATCAAGCAGCGAGTCGACATCCACCCGGACATCGAATGTCACATAGCTCGTTAGCCAGTCCGACGGCACCTGAAAAGTCAAGGGGTTGGCCAATCGAACCTCGGTGTTGTTGGTATCGAGGGCAAACTCGGTAGCGGCAACACCTTGATTCGACAGGACGATGCCCGGATGCGACGACACTACCGTGACCAGGCCAAATCCGGCCGGACGTGCGATGTTGCGAAACGCCAGATTCAGCGAGATCGTCTCCCCGGCTTCCGGGACGCCATCGCCATCTCCCCCGGGGAGCGCATCGGAAAAGAATGCAGAGTCGACGGTTTCCGCGAGTGCGACACGCGCCTGATTGTACTCAACGCTCAGATCGGCATACATCGTCGCACCACTGTTGGAAATCCTGTCGACCGATATCTGAGAAACGATCGTCTCATCCCAATTGACAGCCGACGGAGTGGTGAATGCCGAAAACTCGCGATTGTCGGTGGTACCGGGGAATGGGTCGCCGGTGTCACCGTAGTTGCCACCGTCCACCTGCAGCTGAATGAGACCGTCGGCCTGCTCCAGCGATAGCCGAGGACGAGG
This sequence comes from Candidatus Zixiibacteriota bacterium, assembly GCA_028289585.1. Lineage (GTDB taxonomy): Bacteria > Zixibacteria > MSB-5A5 > GN15 > FEB-12 > JANQPI01. Next base: position 235,571 of record JANQPI010000026.1, on the reverse strand, counting down.
ATCATTGGGTGAAAACGACGTAGCTCCTCGATCCCAGTGCCAAATCAGGAGCCCTTCACCCGGTAAGGACGAGTCGAATCCCTCGCGCTGGCGGTTCTCAATAAACCAGTAGTCGTTGGCAGCTGGATCGTTACGGTCTCGGAGCAGGTAGGCAACGGGAGTCGTGGTCGCAGCCGGGATTTCTACCTGGGCCATATTTTCTTCGACAATGATTACATCGCCAAAAACATCGGTGTTGTTCTCAAGATTGAGTTGATAGCGACACCAGGCATCGAACTGGGCCGGTTGATCACCACTGTTGCCGTTCCACGCACCTACCGCCATCAACGACCAGAGGCCGACACCAAGATCCGGCAGACGCAGAGAGTGCCCAAACTCATGACAGAATACGCCGATCGTTGAGAGCCCTCCCCACAACTGCTCCGGATTGATGTTGTAATCGCTGATCGTGACACCATCGGTCACGACCGCCGGTCCGAAAACCGACCGGTGCGACCAGATGCCGTAGGCACCCGTCTCGGCCCCAGGGCCGGCGTGAATAATGGTCAGCCCCTCGACAATGCCATTGTTGTTATTGTCGTACTTGGAGAAGTCCGCACCACCCGCGGTATCGGCCAGCATCGCGGCCTCTCGGGCCAACAGCCCGCCGCTCCCGTACAAGCCATGGGCGTCACCCTGGACATAATACTCGTAATCGTTCGGTGCGGTATGCCAGCCGAAGATGTCGCCGATGATAACCAGTTTGCCGTTCGTCGCCTCGAAGTAGAAATCGGTGAACGAGCCGTTCGGAGGATTCCCCGGTTCACACCGTCGGGAAAACAGCAGATCGTGAAACTCATCGGGGGTGGCATTGTAGCCGCCCGTTAGCACCGTCGTGCCGTTCACGGAGTACGAGTATTGATCCCACTTGTAATCCGGAAAATCGACCAACACGACCGGGATATACATCGTATCCGGGGCATCGGCTGTTGCCAATCCCCGAGCCATCCGCAGTGGAAGCGGCGACACGGTCGCCGGCGCGCAACCACCGTTGTTCAGGAACTCGATCCACGGAGCGAGCTTTTCATCCAAGACGCCCTCGTTGCTCCATTGCTCCACCGCTTGGGGAGCAGGACCAATACCGTGAACGACAGATGAGAGAGCAGCGATGACGACACAACAACCGATGCCGAAGACGAGTTTGCGCATTACCTAGTATCCCTATCCAAACCACTGATCAGGCAGCTTTGTAATATATACGAATTGTGCAGATTGCAACAGAAGAGCAGCATCCGAACCCAGGGTCCACCATAGAGACAAGTGCCCGTTCGAAGGCTCGGACTGAATTAAAGGGTGACGGATAACATGTAGGACGGTAGTCTCACGTCCGGGAGTGAGTATGCCATCAGATATCACCTCGGCCTCGACGGCTAGCCCGGCGCCGCTGCTGCGTCATCACGAAATCGACTGGCTACGGACGATTGCTCTTATCCTGCTGATCGTCTACCACATCGCAATCTCGTTTCAACCATGGGCGGGACTGATCTACTTTATTCCCAATAACGAGCCCGTCACATGGCTGTGGATTCCGATGTCGCTCCTCAATGTCTGGCGGATTCCGATTCTTTTTCTGATCGCGGGCATGGGCGCACGATTCGCCATGGAACGGCGTTCGTGGCAGCAACTCCTGGGTGATCGCACGTTGCGTATTCTGGTACCGTTCGTCTTCGGCTACTTTGCAATCTGTCCACTACTGCCGGTTATTGTTACCAGCTACTACGACCTGACACCGGTGTATGTACCCAACGTCGGTCATCTCTGGTTCCTTGGAAATATCTTCGTATATGTTGTCGTCTTGCTACCGCTGCTGCATTTCCTGCGGAAACATCCCAACGCCCGCCTTCTTAAGGTAATAAAAGTCGTGGGCCGGTGGCCAATTCTGCTGCTTCTGTTCGCAGTCCCGATGATTATCTCGGCAACCCTCACCAATCCGGATTTCTTCTCGTCCTATGCTGAAAGCTGGCATGGCTTCTGGCTGGGGTTCGTCTGTTTCTTTGTCGGCATTCTTTTCGTGTCTGTCCGCGCGGAAGTCTGGTCCGCCGCCCAACGACTGCGATGGTACACGGTGGCGCTGGCATCAGGACTCTTTCTGGTTCGACTCCTCGTGTATGAACTCGAAGGTGTCCCGCACGCCCTGACCGCCCTTGAGTCGACCTGCTGGATGCTGGCCGTTCTTGGCTTCGCCACACTCCATCTAACACAACCGTCGCGAGCGCTAACATATCTGAGTAAATCGGTCTACCCGATCTACATTATCCACCTGCCCGTGCAATTCGCGCTCACCTATGCCCTCGTCCCGCTGGAATTGCCAGCGTTGGTTAAGTTTGGCATACTACTGGTGGGAACATTCGCGCTCTGTGCATTGATATACGAGGCGGTCCTTCGGCGGCTCGGCTGGTTCCGATTGCTTTTTGGTATCGCCATTCCCAAGAAGGCGTTGGGCTAATTTTCGACTCATGATGACAAGGGGACTAAGGAAATGAAACGCTCGCTCATGCTTCTTCTCGCCGTATGCCTGACAGCAACAATCGCCTGCAATCAGGACACTGCCGAAAACGATAGGACAGAAAACCAGGTCGCGGCACCTGAGATGAGCCTTGACGAAGCGGTCGCTCAAGGGAACATCGATGTCATCCAACAGCACATTGATGCCGGGACTGATCTGAACGCGAAGAATCCGTTTGGGTCAACACCACTCATGGTCGCGACCGTATTCAACCAGACTGAAGCGGCTCTCGCCTTGATCGAAGGCGGCCCTGACCTGAGTGTCACCGATAATGATGGGTCGACGGCCCTGCATATCGCCTCGTTCCTGTGCCGGACCGAGGTTACTCAGGCGCTGCTGGACAACGGCGCCGATCGTACCGTTCGCAATAACTTTGGCTCGACGCCTTTGGAGAGCGTCGAGGCACCGTTTGAGACCGTGAAACCAATCTACGAAGACTTGCAGCGAGCGCTCGCCCCGCTCGGTGTACGGTTCGATCTCGAACGGATCGAGCAGACACGACCTGAGATTGCCGCGATGCTGCGCGACGAGGCACCTACGGAATAACCGTTTGTTCCCCCCTTGAGAGCTGAAAGAGATCGATGAAAGCAATCTGCCGCTCAGAGTACGGTTCGGCCGATATCCTGCACCTTCGGGAGATCGACAAGCCAACCCCCAAAGAGAATGAGATACTAATCAAAGTCAGCGCGACCTCAGTTAATCCGTTTGACTGGCATGTATTGCGAGGTGATCCGTGGCTGATTCGACTTTTTGGGTACGGGCTATTCAAACCGAAACACACCGTCTTGGGCGCTGACATCTCCGGTGTTGTCGTCACGGTGGGCGATGAAGTCACGGCGTTCAAGCAAGGTGACGAGGTTTTCGGTTCCGGTCTCGGCGGCTTTGCCCAGTTTGCGTGCCTTCGTGAGAATGAGGTCGCAATCAAGCCACCGTCGGTCACTCACGAGTCGGCAGCCACCATTCCCATCGCGGGAATCACCGCCCTGCAAGCACTGCGGGACAAAGGAAAAGTACAATCCGGGCAGCAGATCCTGATCAACGGCGCCTCGGGCGGTGTCGGTACGTTTGCCGTACAGATCGCCAAGGTACTCGATGCTCACGTTACCGGTGTCTGCAGTGGTCCGAACTGCGAACTGGTACAATCGCTCGGGGCTGATCATGTGATTGACTACACCCAGGAGAACTACTGGGAGAGCGACAAACAATACGACGTCATCATCGACAACGCCTCGTACTATTCGGTGCGCAAACCGCTCCGTGTCTTGAAACGATCCGGCATCTATGTACCAGTAGGTGGACCGTCGACAACGTGGGCTACTGTTTCGTCGATGCTGGTGGATCCAATACTTGCGCCGATGCAGGGCAAGAAAGTCGCGTCGTTTGTTGCGTCGATCACACGCGCTGACCTAGAGTATCTTGGAGATCTCGTCGCCTCTGATAAAGTGACACCGATCATCAGCGAAACACTTCCACTGAAGGAAGTGGCTCGGGCTATTCGTCAGTCAGAAGAGGGGCACACTCGCGGTAAGATCGTGATCAGCGTTGGCTGAGACAATACGTGAGCCGTCTCCAAGCGTTAGCCTTCCAGTTTGTGTGTCTAATGGGCACAAGGAAGAGATCAGGACTCAAATCATTCGTCGAACACTTCAGAATATCCGATGTCTTCTACAGTAGAGTAGTACTTGAGGTCATCAACTAACGGGGGAAGTTATATCGCTTTCAGTGAACCTCCATACTGCCGTGATTTGTGGAGACAACGCTGTACTGTCGAAGAGATGAAGCGCTAAGCATGAGTCTCCTGTATACTGGTCGAGTAGATCAGCGATTGTCTTTCGCATCAGCACCCAACCACTATGCGGTCTCAAGTTGGCGACTTCTGACCGTATCGACTGAGGCAAGTGGCGATCATCAAATAGAAGCGCATGGCAGTGGTGCATAGATGGATCAAGACAGATAGACGCTGATGCATAGATTAGGAGGGCAAGGAATGCCATCTAAAGTCAATCAGGTGAATTTGCGAAAACGAGACAAATACGTCCGATACCTTGTCACCGCGGGGCAGAAATCAGAGGATACGAAGCGGCAACACGAGAAGTCACTCACGATACTCGACGATTTCCTCGACGGGCGGGATTATCGCAAGCTAACTCCGCAGTTAGCAGTAGAGCTTAAAGGCAAACTCTTTGGTGAGAATAGTGATCTGAGCAGATCGTCAGCGGTTCGACACCTTAGAAACATTCAGAACTTCTATCGTTGGCTAATCCGAGAATCCGGTTACAAGCGGTTCCCGCCTTCGACCATCGATTACCTGAATCCGTCGCATAAGGATGTCCGATCGGTATCTAGTCGAAGGTACAAGGACGCACCAACTCTGGAGCAGGTGCAACTGGTACTCCGACAAATGCCAGCAAACAACGAGGTTGAACGACGAGACCGTGCCGTGATTGCGCTGCTCGCGGCAACTGGCATCCGAGACGGCGCTCTCATTACTGTTAAGCTGGGGCATGTGAACTTGTCTGATGACCGAGTGGACCAACCAAGCGACGAGGTCAGAACCAAATTCGGCAAGAACATCAGCACCTGGCTCTTTCCGGTCGGCGACCAGATTCTCGACGAGGTTCGTGACTGGTACCGCTACTTGACAAGACAGAAGTGCTGGGGCCCTGAAGCGCCATTGTTGCCATCGACGAAGATCATCGCCGACAAAGCCAGCGGCTTTTGCGTTGATGGCATCGCTTCGAAGGCGTGGAGAAGCGCTGCTCAGGTGCGACGAATCGTTAAAGAGTCGTTTATCGCGGCAGGCCTCAAGAGCACCACCCCTCACCGCTTCAGGAATATGCTGGTAAATCTCGGATACGAGTTATGTGGCACTGACGCTGCCGCCCTCAAGGCATGGAGTCAGAATCTCGGCCACGAAGACTTAATGACAACTCTCACGAACTACGGCGATATCTCACACTATGCCCAGAAGTCGATTCTGCGGTGACTTCGCTCAACGCCCGAATCTGCGGAGGGCGTAAACAGGCCGTTCTCAGATTCCGAAATCTCACAAGTTAGAAAGCTGATCGAGTCACAATATGGAAACTAGGAGATCAAGGATGACCAAACTACTAACGCCCGATGAAGTGGCATCCATGCTTCAAGTAGAAAAGTCTACTATCTATGCCTGGACTCATACAAAACAGATACCCTATCTGAAAGTCGGTCGCCTGGTCAGGTTTGAGCCACAGACGATTCAAGAATGGCTAACTGAGAGACGTGAAGCCGTACACGAGATTAACACTGACTTGATTCGTAAAAAACTGAGAAGAGTCCGGTAGACTAGTATACTGTCAGACATTCTGGCGAATCACGACATCTAGGGTACCCTACAACTTCTTCATTAGCCACTTGGCCAGACGCTAATCGCCTTCGGTCGGGACAACCGGAACAGGTGCAGAACCAGCACTCACACAATGACCAGTAATGGCGTCTACAACAGAGTGAACACGCTCATCGATCTCCTTATCCGCAGGTGTTCTCCACAAATCGGGGAACCCCCCTCTAAGCGGAGGCACACCTTTGCCTATAATCGACCAAATGAGACGCTCTCCGTTCTCTGCCATGTCATCTGCAATCCAGTAACATTGCGCCCTGATCTCCTCAGCAAATGCCACGTGCACTCCCAAAGATTGGTTGAAGGCATCGGAAAGAGTAATCTGTGGTGGTTTCTCAGCAAATCTTAAGAATCCAGTCGAGAGGCGACGCTCAGCGTCATCCCGAGGCGGCTCCTCCAAGAATGAATAGGTTGTGTCAGTCCTAAACACTTCGATCATCAAGATGTCACCTGTCTCTTCACCCACTGTGACCCTAACATCCCTCGGGCCGAAAGACTCGAGTGCCTCAGCGGTATGAGCGGAAGAGTCAATCTGGAAAAGATAGTCTACAATCTCAATCGTCAGAATACGTTCATTCAATCGTGTAACAGAATCGGTGAAGGGCATGGTAGAAAGTCGATCGAGTATAGCGGCCGAAGCAATGCTGTGCACAAGAACACTTGTAGATGAGGAAACTGAATCCGGATGTCCCAAAAACGAAGCGACGTGCGACAGGACTGCTCCTTTATCCCTTATAGGTATCGCGCCAGGCTCGCTGCCAGAAGCAAACCCGATAAGACCTAACCAGCAAATCGTGAGCTTGCCAATCCGATGTAAGATCATTCTTTCTACTCCCATCTTGGCAACTTACAAGAGAATTGTTAGGCTAAACAGCCTATTTCTACCGAAGTGGATGACCTGCTTCAGATGATTGCCTCACTTAATCGCCCGATCCCAGATCTCTATTCTTGGTCCCGCAACAAGGTTAACAACGCGACTTTTCCACCTCGTTGTATCTGTATCCTTTGACCAGGCCGAAGCTAGCAGGTCGACGGATTGCCATGCATTTTGGGACTCGCTAAAGCGCTGAAGATTCATCGCAACGGCTGGTCGAATTGACGTCCCTGGCATCTCATTTTCATCGTGTGTTACTTCACCGGAAACTTGGATAAGATTTGCTTCCACATTCGGCCATTGCGCCCCCTGGACTGATCCTCCAGTGGAAGTCCACCATTGCTGGCCATCGATGTAGAAAACCCAAGCTAAGGCTGATGGGTCTCTCTTAAACTCAAACAGAGCCGTGTCGTTGGACGTCGGTATAGGAACAGGGCTTTGCCCCTCATTAAGATCCTTGTAAATTGCCTTCTGCTCACTCGCCGTGAGCAGTGAGTCCTTTATCTCGGCGAAATAGAAAAGCCGAGCGCCAGGTGATGTCGTTGCAATCGGATTCTGGCTCCTCCTCGGATGGGCGGGAATAGCCTACGTGCTGACGATGATCTTGGGAATTCAGCCTTGGTCGTGGTCCGCGGTGTGGGCAGTCGGCTGGACTGGATTTTGCGCATGGCGGGTGGAGAGAAATCGGAGCGGCTGTTACTGCTGCTGAGTGCAGTGCTTGCGGTCGCGGCCTTTTCCGTGCTCGCAGTCATTGGTCTGCTCGGCATCCTGATCCCGCCAATCGGTCGCTGGCTCGACCGGTTGGCTGAAAAGATGGAGGGGCGGTAGGAATCGCTGTTTCTCGCAAGCCCAGAGGAATCGCATGGACGGACTGATCACTCTCTTTTCGTTCTCGCTGCTGATCACGCTTCCGAGCGCCCTGATAGCGGCCTCTATGGCCCGGACTCGTGGTCGGTCATGGTTCTGGATCATCATGGGCTTTTTCATTGGCCCTTTGGCACCGATCATCCTTGCCTTCATTGGCTATAAGTACATTTGCCCATACTGCCGTGGTGGGATTCATCCGCAGGCCTCGGTCTGCCGGCACTGCCAGAAGCAGTTGACGCCAAGAGTGAAAACGGCAACCGGTACGCCAACCGAATCGAACCAGGTCAAAACTTGGATCGGGGTGCTGATCTTAATCATGGCGATAGTGGCAGCGTTTCTGTCGATAGACTACTTCCTGTTGCCCTAGCCATGCCCAAGCCCACTCCATACCCCGACGGTTGGCGCGTGAATTTCTGGCATGAGGGCCGCCGGTACCAGCGTCGGTTCAGCTTCGACAAGTACGACAACCCGAAGCGGGCCGCGATCGATTTCATCAATTCGATAGTCATCGGCCAGCACTCCGAAGCGACGATCCCCGAGACCATCGACGTCTACCTGTCCAACATGCTCTCGACCCGCCAGAAGCGGGAATCGACGATCAAGAACGACCGGCAGCGCCTGAATCAATTCGCTGGCTGGGCGGCAGCCGGCAACAGCATGAGGCGACGATTCGTCGATTGAAGATTCAGCATAACGATTCAGCATAGTTCAGCACAAATCGGCATTGAATGGCATTAGCTGGCAGAGCTTCCAAGGTATGACGGAGAGCCTCTAGCTCCCTACTTTTGCTAGGGCATTTCTCTGCGGCACAATCATATAACTACGCTTCAACAGGTTAGATAAATCGGAGGCGGAGGGATTCGAACCCCCGGATGGTTGCCCATCAACGGTTTTCAAGACCGCCGCATTCGACCACTCTGCCACGCCTCCGTCGACCAGTAAGCATTCCCCCACTTCCCACGTCAAGCGCCATCGACTTTGTCGACTTCTTATGCCGTTCTCTTGTCCTATCCAGATTTCAATCCTACAAACAAGAAAACGCCCCGCAGCGATTCGCTGCGGGGCGCCAGCTTCACAAACGGGCAGAATCGCCCTCGGTCACCTGTTTATTGCGGTACCGGCGGCGCGACATCGTCGCACTGACCAGTAACGGTCCAGAACGTCGTTCCATCAGAGTACGTCACCGTCACCGACTGGTCGGACTCGTTCACCGTCGCGGTGACCGTCCAGCTACCATTGATATTCTCCGGATCGAGATCCGAAGCACCCAGACAGGTGAGGTTCAAGCCAACGGTCTGTGACACCGTACCACCTAGCGGACATTCGCTCGGATTTGTCTCATCGACGACCGCTGAGAAGTTAATCAGCGTCGAGAGACTCGTGACAACCACGCCGCACTCGGTCTCAACGTCGAAGAAGTTGAGTTCCAGTGAGTCATTCAGGGTGCCGTTGACGGTAATCGAGGTGTCGCCGCCGTTGACATTAACCTGTACATCAAGCAGATGATCTTCGCTCCCGCCACCAGTCTCTTCGACACTGACAAACGAACCGGTACGGTGAGCCCGAACGCGGAATTCGTCGAATACTTCAATCTCAAACGCACCGTTCGGCGTTCCCTCGGTCAGCAGCTGTAGCGAGTCGACACCGGCAATAGCCAGCGAGTCCAACTCCTGCGTCAAGTCATCGTACGACAGAATCGATGCTTCGTAATCGAAGATATGCCAGCCGTTTTCGAACGAGTACGAGTTAACTGCGGTCACTGCGAACGAGTCGTTCGATACCGCCAAGCTCGGCAGCGAACGACGACCAGAGTTCGGCATCGGCGGAATGTTCTCGAGCAACCGGAGCGACAGCTCCAGCGACTGACCGATCCCCTCCGTTGGCTCATCGAGCACGCCTTCGACGAACTGGAACTCGCCACTCGTTGTATCACCCGGAGTCAGACCCGACAGCGGATCGTTGTTATCCTCAGAATCACAGCCGGCATAGATGCCCAGGGCCAGGCAGCCGGCGATCAGGCTCAGTCCCGCAAACACGCGTTTCATCAATTGCCTCCTCCACAGTGGAATTTAGGTCGATTACTCTGTTTCGGATTGAATCGGCAGACGCTGCGGCAGAATTGAGAATAAGTTGATAGACCGTAAGAAAACGGCCCGGCTTAGAGCCGGGCCGAAAGATGCTCAAAAAAAGTACTCTGATCTAATCGCAGTCATCATCAGTAACGGTATATGTTGCGCTGCCGTTACTCGCCGCAATGACGACCTGGGTCCCCGTGAAAGTGACGGTAAACGTCCAACTGTCATCCGCCATGACCGTCGTACTGCCGTCCGTGCAATCGATATCATAAGACCCCGAGAAGGCGAGAACACCGGCTTCTGGACAACCACTATCGTCGAGATCGATCGTCAGCCCGGTGACCGTGTATGACTGCGTCACCTCATTCGAGCAGGTAAACCCATCCTCAACCGGGCCATCGAACATACCGGAGAGTGAGCCTCCGCCCATGATCGTGATGACGCCTTCGCCGATGATATCGCCCGCAATCACCATGGTGTGTCCACCCTGAGCCGAAGCAGTCGTGTCGTCATTCGACCAGGTCAAATCGATACTCTGGACCGAGCGGAGCTCGCGGAGCGTAGAATCCGGCCACTGAATCGGGTCATCGTCATCGTCCCGAAACTGCAGGGAGTCCGAATAGACAACGGTGTAGCCCTCGATCGAATCACTCATTTCGAGATAATAACTCCACCAGCCCGATGTCGGGCTGTAACTGAAGCTAAACGAGTCTGCTGCGGCAGCGATGCCGGTCACGCGTTCAGGACGGGTCAGGGGCGCCGACGGCGCGATCGCAGAAATTTCAAACGCTACCTCAACAGCACTGAAAAGCTGATCGCCGATCAAATCGGTCGAGAAGTCGACCATGTTGAATGTCTCGACAAATTCAGGGTCGTTGGGGTTTCCGGTGGGAATTGGCTCTGTTGTCGTTTCGTCATCGCTACACCCGGCCATGAACATGACCACACCGCCAAGTGAGAGAAACGCAAGCGTTCGCAGATATCTGAGCATACTGTCACTCCGTAGATAAAGGAGAGTTCACAAGTGTCGTTAATCGTTCCAAGCTTGAGGACCGCCGAAGAGACCTATGTGTGACCGTGTCCCATCGGGATTGTATATCGTTGAGTCCCCGGCAAAAAGATACACAGTATCGGTAACGAACGCAAAGCTTGTCGAGTCAGCAACAAGCCCGGGATCGAGTGACAGATTGCCGTAAACACCCGTTTGATCCCAAATCGCTTCGTACTCACCATCCTGATTGTTAAAGACAAGGTTGTGACGGAAAATCCACTTCCCCCAGTCACCGTAGTTCCAAACGCCGACGCACGGACAGACCCATTCGTCACGCCACCCATTCTCGACAACGATATTGTTGATGAACTTACCGCGTGACTCGGTGCCCCAGGGAGCAAAACCGCAGTTGCCGTTATGGCGGATCAGGTTGTTGCTCGCCTCAAGCGTTGACTCGCCGGTCGCAACCATCCCCCAACCGAGATTGTTGTGGATAAAGTTGTTGCGGGCAACAACGAGCGACGTACCAAACGATCCAATCCCCTTCCAATACCCGGTGACCGTATTCCGATCAGCCACGCAGGTGGCGTCCCAGGTTACACCGATACCGGCTCCGCGCCCGTCTTTGATAAGGCAATCGCTGACCAATGCCGTCGCGCCGCGGTAAAGCGCAATTCCGTCCCAGGTATTGTTCTCCAATCGGCAAGCACGGATAATCAGTGAGGACCCCTCGCGTCCAATGACACCACCAATACCGACCACGATCGACGTATCGCGCTCGGTATTGTCGATAAGATCGAGTTGTTCCAGGTGGGCTGTCGCATGCCGCACTACGATCGCTGCGTTGGTTGCATTGCCATCGCGATCGCGTATCCCTCCAGTTACAGTTAGGTTCTGAACAACGAACGAACCATGTTCAAGGAGCAACCCGTAGCCAGCACCGGTTACCAGTCGCGTTCCAGTTCGGGACTCGCCAAGTACCGTAAGCGATTTACCGGACAGAAGAAAACCAACCGTCCCGTTGGCACCATCTGCCGGATCCAGACAGTTACCGCACAATGTATCGCGCCATACCGTCGACGTTGCGGTGAATGTCGCCGCGGCAAGAATCAGCGTATCGCCATCGGCGGCGCTGTCAATCGCTCGTTGTAAGTCGTCGCCCGCCGAGATGCGAATCGTCGTTGCCTGGGCAAGCGGCATAGCGATGAGAATCACGGCGGAAAGCAAAGTCCATTTCATGCGATGACCTCCTGCGGCTACGTAAGTCTGCGGTGAGTTACGGCAAGCCGTTGAATCGTGGCCGAAACCATTCCCAGCGATCCCAGGTCGAAACGCGTTGTTCGGCCTGATCACGGGTCAACCATGCCTCGGTGCGGGTCGCCCCGAACAACGGGATATGAAAGTCGCAGCCAAACTCGCATCCCGTCCCCAGCAACAGCACCGGGGGCTTTCCTCGTCCCTCAAGGCGGGTCAAGACCACGTACACCTCTCCCCGCTTCCCGGCGGAATCGGTCGCGATGAGCAGGTCACCGGGGGCGATGGGGTTTCGTTCCAGGGATTCACAGTGCGTGGCCAGGGATGCGAATGTCATGCTCGCCGCGATGGCGTCGACCATCCGTGACAGCTCTTCCGATGATGCGGGACGCGGCTCGTCCGGTCGCAATCGTAGTTCGCCGCGAGGTCCGAACGCTAAACGGCTCGAAAGAAAGCGGTCATATGTTACCGTATCTCCCGCGAGCGGGGACCAGCGGAAGGCATCAAGCTGACCCCGCCAAAGAAGATACTCGGCGTACAGCTGGATGGGAATTCCGGCCGAGCTGATGTTCCCGCCCCGCAGTGGCATCCGCACGGCCCGGGAGATCGAATCGCGGCTGGCGATAAATCCACGGGTCGGCGAGGAGACCCCCTTGTTGAAATGCCAGAGTGGAATGTGTTGGACCCAGTCTTGCCAGAGGGTAAGATCCGCTGAGTCCGGACGAGCATAGCCGACCGGGATGCCGAGTTCGGTTTCGATCGTAAACGCCCGGCGCCAGTCATCCATGATCTCCGGATATCGCTCAAGATAGAACGAGATCGGCCGTTCCTTGGGCTGCTCCGGCGCGGGCCCCTCGGCGGGACGAGAACAGCCGACTCCAGCAACACCGAACAGGACGACACATACAATCGCGATGCGGCTACGAAAGTGCATGGAAAGAGGAATAAGCGACGCACGGCTTGAGTCAATACTCAAGCTCGCAAGCAGCGGAACGCCGTAGACTCGCCTACTTGAGGCTCGCCTATTCAAGCCCCGACCGACCGAGCGCCCGAGCGAATTTACTCTCGCGCTGATGGCGGAACGGGATACCGAGAGCCCCAAACATTTTCTGAAGGTGATCGGTCACCAGCTCGATCTGATTCTGGGAACCGAGTTCAACCTCAAGCTCGTACTCAACCGACGAATCCGGGAACTCGGTCTTGTCGATCTCTAACTGATAGAGATGATCACCAATCCGATGGTTCTTCACGGAGCGACTGTTATGGAAGCAGATCAGTCGTGCGAGATCGGTAACACCCAGCTCATCTCGGACGAACGCCACGGGGTCGATGTCGAGAGACATGATGTCGCGGCGGAGAGCGATGATATCCTGAGCGATCTCGTACGGAATGCGCGCTTCCAATTCCTTGCGGATGGCGGCGGTGTGAGCAATTGATGTCATCCCCTTGAGCGTAACGAGACCGTACTCGTCACCCGACCGAATCGTGTCAGCAATAAGATGATCGGGGCGAATACGTGAGTTGACCGTTCGGCCCTCCTCCCTCTCCGCCCGAACACGCAGCGCCCAGCCGGCCGAAGCCAACTGGCGATCTTCCGTATCAAAAAAACCATTTGTCTGGCTGATATCCCGGTCACAAGAACCGAGCGCGCCGAGGAGTTTGAGATAGTCGGGAAACGACCCAAGACTCAGCTTGAGCTCTATTTCATCGCGCATGGTGGTATTGATTTGCATACTAGCCCTCTATGACAAGCATACCGCCGACGTGGTGAAACGCCAAGATAAATCGACGGGGCTAGTTGCGCGTGTACGTCTCGGAGATGTCGCTATTCGATGCCGCCTCGAAGATCCGAAACTGCGACTGATCAAGCGTCGTATCACGTATCAGGTTAATTGAGAAGCGGTAGGCTCGTTTGATTCGGTCGAGTCGACTGCTCCCGTTGTCGGCCAGGACTTCCGCGACCGCTGGATGAACCACAAGATGGAAATCCCGATACTTACGGTCGGCGCGCGCCCGATGGAACCATCGCTCGATCTTCATAGCGAGATTCTCTCGTGCAATGATCCGGCCGGTCCCGTCACAGCAGGGACAGGGCTCAGAGAGCATCGTCATGTGCGATGGCCGCACGCGCTCGCGCGTCATTTCGACTAACCCAAAGTCCGTAACCGGATTGATCCCCCGCTTGGCCCGATCATAACGAAACGCGGACTTGAACTCCTCATAGAGTTTCCGACGATTGTCACGGATCGCCATGTCGATAAAGTCACACACGATCAAGCCACCGATATCACGGAGGCGAATCTGACGAGCGATTTCACGGGCGGCCAGAAGATTGGTTTGAAAGATTGTTCGCTCAATGTCTTTGCTACCGACAAAGCGACCGGTATTGACGTCTATTGTCACCATTGCTTCGGTTTGATCAATAACTAGATACGCGCCCTTGCGAATCCACACCTTGCGAGACAGCATCTTGTCGATCTCAGGCTCCAGATTGTACTGATCGAAGAGCGGTGCTGAACCCTTGTAGAGCTTCACGCGATCTTTGAGCTCGGGGGCAACCTGACGGGCAAAACTGATTACCTTCTTGTAGACGTTGCGATCATCGCAGACCAGCTGAGTGACATCCTCGGTAAAAACATCACGGATCATCGAGATCAGCATCTCCGCTTCCTTGTGGATCAACGCGGGCGAGGATTCCGTCTCGGATTTTCGTTTCAGCTTGGTCCAGAGCTTCATCAACCGCTTCACGTCGGCCTTGATTTCGTGCTCCTCAACTCCTTCCGCTTCTGTCCGAACGATGAACCCGAAGCCTTCCGGGCGGATTGGCGAAACGAGTTTTCGTAAGCGGCGTTTCTCACCCCAGTTGGTGATTCGCCGTGACACACGGATCGTGTCGTCATCCGGGACCAGGACGAGATACCGCCCGGGCAGCGAGATTTCGGTCGCCAGCCGCGGCCCCTTGGTGCCGATCGGCTCCTTGATAACCTGCACCAGGACCTCTTGTCCCTGCTTGAGGACAGTTTCGATTCCCTGCCGCCGACGTTTGCGAACGATCTCGGCTGGAGCTTCCTCGCCGTTTTCGGAGGTAACTTCGGCCGCTTCGCCGCGATCCCAAATCTTGCCAACATCAGAGGAATGCAGGTAGGCACCCTTTTCATAGCCAATGTCGACAAAGGCGGCCTGCATGCCAGGCAACACGGAGTTAACCCGTCCCTTGTAGATGTCGCCAACCATCCGTTCGGCGTCCGGCCGTTCCACCTGAAGTTCGACCAGTAATCCGTCTTCGATAATTGCGACGCGGGTCTCATACTCGGTCGAGTTGATGACAATTTCTTTTTTCACGATCTTTGTGCCGCTCCATACCCCGCGCGGTTCAGACGTTCCCCGTCGCGCGGTTGCCAACCATTTTTGAAGGCGGTGCCATCCATCGCCCGCTTCCCCGCCGGAACCACTGATTCCAGGGAAACCGGGTGATCGGCGCACATCACCGCCACCGAACGCCGCCCCACCAACAGCGACCCCGGAGGATAGTCCGGAGAAACCTCGGTTACGGGAGCAACGCGATAAATCTTGAGTTTCTCACCACGAAAGTGGCTGAAGGCACCCGGCTGTGTCGCCAGGCCCCGAACGCGGTTGACGACCGCGGCCGCCGGCTGCGTGAAATCAATGTCGCAGTCATCCGGTCCAAGTTTGGGTGCTTGTGTAGCGCGTTCATCATCCTGAGGCTGGGACCGGAGAGTGCCCGCCCCAATACCGTCGATTGTCCGGCGCACCAGAGGTCCACCGGCTCGGGCCATACGCTCAGCCAGACTGTCGTAGGTGTCGTCGGGTGTGATCGCTACCCGTTCCGAGAGGAGCATTGCCCCGGTGTCAACCGACGGTGCGAGTCGAAACGTCGTCAAGCCGGTCTCGACCTCTCCGTTGATCAGTGCCCAATGGATCGGCGCCGCACCGCGATAGCGAGGCAGTAGCGAACCATGGAGATTGATCGCGCCATGGGTCGGAATCGAATAGAGTGATTCGGGAAGAATCCGAAACGCCACAACCACGAAAAGATCAGGCTGAAGAGCACGCATCTGGTCATGCAAGCGCCGACTGCGAAGACTGCTCACACTGATTACCGGCAAACCCCGGTCCTCGGCCTCCCGTTTAACCGCGGTCGGCACAAGACGACCACCCCGTCCGGATTTCTTGTCCGGACCGGTGATACAGGCCACGATTGAGCAGCCGTTGTCCGCAAGGTCACTCAGGACGACTCGCGCAAACCCCGGCGTGCCCATAAAGACAATGTTCATGGGCCAGTGCCGCTATCGAGTTGGAGAGCAGACGTCGGCTAAGCCGAAACGGATTGCTGTTGGAGCCGCTTCAGGCGCCCCCGCAACAATGTTCGCTGGAACGGCGAGATATGGTCGATGAACAGAACCCCTTCGATATGATCATACTCGTGAAGAATAGCACGGGCATACATACCGTCGGTTTCAACCGTAAACTCGTTCCCATCGAGATCCAGGGCCGTTACCCGGACTGATTCGGCGCGCGTAATCTTCTGATAGATATCGGGGAATGACAAACATCCCTCTTCGAGCTCACAGGCACCGTCAGTTGTATGGATCTCCGGATTGATGAACACCACCAGGTCGCCGTGGACTGGATCGATCTTGGCCAGGTCAATGATAAACAGTCGCTGTGCGACTCCGACCTGATTGGCTGCCAGTCCTATTCCTTCGGCATCCCGGAGCGTGTCGATCATGTCGGTGACGAGGTCTCGTACGGATTGATCGATGGTCTCAATCGGTGCGCTCTTCTCCCGCAACACCGGATCGCCATACCACACAATCGGCCGAATCGCCACATCTACTCCCGGTTTGGCCGCCTACGACTCAACGCGTTCGGAAATCGCGGATTTGAGGAATTCCAACTTGGTCTGATCATTGATCTTCAAGACCACCTTGTTGTCCTCATCGCTAATCGCGAAAATCGTTCCGAACATGCCGCTGGTCGTTACGACCCTATCACCTTTTTTCAGCTCAGAAAGCAACTGAGCATGCTTCTTCTGTCGTTTCTGCTGAGGGCGAATGAGCATCAAGTAAAAGAGGAGAAACAGGAGAACAAACCACCCGATCATCAAGACCGGGTTGCCGCCACCCTCCGCTCCGGGCCCACCGCCCATCAGAATAAGATCGCCAAAAATCACTAACGCTCTCCTGAACGTTGTCATATTCACCGAAGCAATTGCCCCGGCCGTTTCCATAACCCCAGAGTATAGGCGTTTGCTCCCCATGACACAATTGAGAACAACACTCAACGAGCAACGCGGGAGTCCGAAGGCTCCCGCGTTAAATGTTATAAACGGTTCAGGATTGGCTACTTAAGCAACACCATTGAACGCGTGATAGTCGCGGTTTGGGTCCGTAGCCGATAGAAATAGACGCCGCTGGCATAGGCTGAGGCATCCCAGAGCACGGTGTGATTTCCTGCCTCACGAAAGCCGTCGATGAGGTTCGCCACCTTCTGACCCAGGACGTTGTAGACCTCCAACCGTATCTCGCCTGATGATTCGAGGTTAAACATAATCGTTGTTACAGGATTGAAGGGATTCGGGAAATTGCTCAGGTGCGACTCGGTGAGCGCGGTCATCGATCCGGATTCACCAAACTCAACGACTGCCCACAACTGGTGAATGGAGCCGAGCGGAATCGTGTCCGACGGCACGTTGTTCCACCGATTCGCCCGATCACTCGGATTGAGATTGTTCCAAATCGAGACGGCATCCTCGACCGACGTATTGTTAGGCTCGCCCGGTGCCCAGTTCTGGTAGGTGAACGACTCGCCAGTCAGCCAGACAAAGAAGGAATCGGTCCAACGCCCACCGAGGTAGTACTGGTTGTTAACAGCGTTAGTTGGCACATCGGCGATCAGATCCTGAACGAACTGATCCTCTTCAGGACTGACGATCGTTGCCAGGTAGCCGGTGTCGCCGTGAACCATGAGCGATCGCGCAATCGAATCATGCGTGACCCAGGGGCGCGTCAGCGGAATGATTCCGTACCAATGGTCATTTCCCCCATCGGCGGATCGCCACTGACGTAACTGTACCAGCGGTTCATCCCCTCCGGGCACTGAATCGGGAGCACCGAACTCGACAATCGACCAGAGCTGATGGATGGAACTGAGGCCGGTCGTATCCGAGGGGACATTGTTCCATGCATATCGGAGTTCGACCGGATTGACGTTGTTCCAGATCGCCAGGGCATCCTCGCTCTCGAGGCTGTTCGGTTCCCCAGGTGCCCAATTCTGATAGTCGAACGGCTCTCCCGTGATCCAGCGGAACTCCGTTCCGGCGACCTGTTCACCTCCGATATAGAATTCATTGGCCACGTTGTCGGTCTCCCAGTCCGCAATAACTCGCTGGATAAATATCTGTTCACCCAGGCTGGTAATCGTTGCCAGGTAGCCTGGCTCGCCATCGATACTCAGCGCCGAGGCCAGGGCTTGGTGACTCACCCATGGCATCGTTTTATCGATAATCCCGTACCAGTGGCCATTACCGCCATCTTCAATCCGCCATTGAATCAGGCGTTTGAGCCCAATCTGGACGTCCAGAGAATCTTCGGATACGTACGTGACTTGGGCAGAAATTGAAGGCGCGAGAAGTGCAAACACTAAGAGGCAGGCGAGACAACGTGTTACCATAACGAAACCTCCAGCTGTATAGGTGGAAAGATAACGCTTAGCTGAGGCTGTCGCAAGATGTCGGTGGAAGTTAACGGAACGCTAACCCACAACCCGAGACGCGAGATGTCTTCCCAGCTTCCGCGCCTGCGCGAGAACCTCGGGATAGTCGGCAACAAGGGCTCGTCGCCGGAAATCGTCAATGGGGGCATCGAACACTACCATGCCCTCGTTTGTCACCTCGATCCACTTCAGCCAGCCGGCCAGTGAACGGCGAGCCCCCTCGAACCACGTCCCCTCAGCGCCGACGAGGATGATCCCGCCCGGCCGCTTCCGGGTAAGTCGCTTCAGGAACGCATGATTCGGATCGCGATTGGCGTAGTCGGGCGGGCGGAAACAGTTGCAGCGATCGACCAGAAGCTTGAGTTGGGCCGACATCGCATCAAAGTAGATCGGTGATCCCACGACCAGAGCATCACACCGGGCGATGGCCTCAAGCGCTGGGTACAGGGAATCGCGGTAGAAACACCAGTCCGGATCGGGAGATTCACCGCACGCCTGACAGGGGATGATTTCCAGGTCACCGGGACGGACCGCAGTAACTCGTGCCTCGACCGTGTTCGGCAGCGCCTCCGTCCAGCCTGCAGCGGCCGCTTCGACCAGGAGGTCGGTCGACGAATCGCGCACTGCCGAACCTGAGATTGCGACTAACTCATGTGTCGTCATCGGACAGCACCTCGGCGCGCAGTGACTCAACCTGATCATACAATCTCAACAGTTCCTCCTCGACCACCTGCTTGCGTTCCCCAGCCGCCATCAGTGCCTCCCAGTCGTTGCGGTCGATTCCACCGTGCAGATCACGCTCCAGTGTCTGTAACTCGGTCTCAAGCTCGGCAACGGTAGTCTCGGCTTTGGCGAGCGCCTTCTTGCGCTTACTCCGCTCTCGTTCCCGTTCCTTCTGACGGGCTCGGTCGAGTTGGGCCGACGACAGCCGCTCGGTGGTGGGACGGACTCGCGTTGCCTGGCGCCGCACTGATTGCTCCGCCAGCCAGACATCGAAGCGCTCGGGATAGAGATGTGCCGTGCCGTTCTCGATATGAAGGACCTTATCGACAACAGCGGAGAGAAAAGCCCGGTCGTGCGATACCACGATCAGGGTACCGTCATAGTCGAGCAGCGCCCGCTCCAGTGCTTCCCGGGCCTGAATATCGAGATGATTCGTCGGCTCATCAAAGATCAGCAGATTGGCCGGGTAATAGAGCAAGCGGGCCAGACAGAGCTTCGTTTTTTCGCCTCCCGACAACGCCCGGACCGGGGTCATCACGTCTTCACCGCTGAAGCCGAAGCGTGCCAGGTACGACCGGAGCGTACCGGCATCGGCGGCCGGATCGACTTGCCAGATATTGTCCAACACGTTCACCGTCGTATCGAGATCACTGAGTTCCTGATCAAAATAGGAAACGTCAACATTCGCTCCGAGCCGGATCTCTCCACCCAGTGGTTCAAGCTCCCCCAGCAAGGCTTTGACGAGCGTTGATTTGCCCGCCCCGTTGCGTCCGACAATTCCCAGCTTATCGCCGCGGAACAGATCCAGCGAAACACGATCGACGATAACGCTTCGGCCATATCCCAGGGCAAGGTCTTCGATGGCGATGACATGGTGCCAGGAACGGCCAGACGAATTGACGCGCACCGACGGACCAGACGCTTCGCCCTTGGGCGGGGAAAGCCGCTTCATCTTGTTCAGGTATTTGAGCTTCGACTGGGCCTGCTTCGTCTTCTGCCCCGCCATGTTGCGGGCAATGTAGTCTTTAACCCGGGCGATCTCCTGTTGCTGATGGCGGTAGCGATGTTCCTGCAGGCGTCGCCGTTCCGAACGTTCGGTCAGGTAATGCGAGAACGCGCCCGGGTAGGTATCGATCGTTCCCCAGCTCAATTCCCAAACGCCGTTGACGACTGCCGACAGGAAGGCACGGTCGTGTGAGACGAGGATCTGTGCAGTTGGCAGTGACGCCAGGTATTCTTCCAGCCAGATTGTCGATTCTATGTCAAGGTGGTTGGTAGGCTCATCCAGGAGCAGAAGATCGCCGTTGCCGCACAGAACGCGAGCCAGTCCCGCCCGGTTCTTTTCACCGCCCGAGAACTGGGCGATGCGATCAAACTGACGATCGACCGGAAAACCAAGACCGGTGAGCACGGTCTCCACATGCGTTTCAAGATCGAACCCTCCGGCTTGTTCAAACCGGTGCTGGGACTCCCCCAAACGAGTCAGAAAGTCCTCATTACCCGGTTCACCACTAAGCGCCTGCTGGAGCGACTCAATCTCCCGTTTTAGCGTGAGCAGATCGTCTCGGGCTCCGGCGACATAGTCAAAGAGCGTCAGATCGAGATAGCTCTCTTTCTCCTGCTCAGCGTAGTCAATGCGAAGGTTCCGCATGCCCGTAATCGAACCAGTATCAGCCGACTGGCGACCGGCCAGAAGATCAAGCAGCGTCGTCTTACCAATGCCGTTGCTGCCAACCAGCGCAATACGGTCACCGGGCTGAATGGTAAAGGAGACTTCGCTGAGCAGGGTCCGGTCGCCGAACTTCTTGGTGATGTTCTCTGCCGCCAGTAACGCCATAGGCCGAGTATAGCGATTCCGACAGGAAAGACCAGCGAGCGGCGACTAGGATGCGGTGTCGTTGACCGGACGGCGACCGCGGCCCAGCCACATTTCAAGGGCGAGAAGAGCGAGCGCCAACCAGATCAACAACGGCCAGAGCTCTCGCCCAAACCGAATCGTGGCCAGAGTCTCGGACAGATCACCAGTCATCGAGAGCGTCTCGTAATCCGATCGACCAACCGATGCCGCCAGCTGGGCGTTGTCGACGGCTTCAAACTCCGCCTCACGGGGATCAAGATTGATCGGAAAACGATCGATTTCTCGACCCAGATACCGGAGTGAGTATACACCCAGCTGATCCAACCCCCGCGGCCGAATGATCAGCGTACCCGCCTCCTCCTCCGGCGGAACCGCCACCCGGGTTGAGTCGGGCCGAATCAGTTCCAGCGAACCGGAGACGGCGGTATTGATCGGGATCGTCCGCGTTAAGTTTGCTCCGGCAAAGAGATCGAGATCGAGTTCCGTGACATCGCGCGAGAGATATTCCATCATGCGGGTAACAAACGGGACAAAGAAGCCGTGCGTTACCAGGTCGGTATAACGCGGATCGAGTACCGTGTTGAGTGACATAACGCGACCCGAACCATGACGACGCTCGACCAAGGCCGGCCAGTCACCGGTGAAACGCATCAGGGCGCGTCCGGTTGTCACTTCGCTTCGCGGCAACGCATAAAAGCGAATGTCCGGCAGTTCGCCCTCTTCGAAATCGAATACGGAGAAGACCGGATGGTCGGTGGTAATCGACTTGAGCGAGAAAAACCCGGCACGACTGAATTGGGCAGGAGCCGGGCGCGTGATGCGCTGACCAGAAAGTTCGGCCCAACGATCATTGGCCTCCGTTGGCGCGGTTTCCGAACCGTGGGTCAGCAAAACCGAACCGCCGCGACTGACAAAGCGAACGAGGCGGCTATGGTACGACTGAGACATCCCGGGAATACCAGCCAACACGATGACGTCGTACTCCGAGAAACTCACGCCCGCCAGTTGCGATGCCGTGGCAGACTTCACCGACCAGTAACGGCCAACTTCGGGATCGGGCAACAGGGCCAATGACAGAAAGCGTGTGTCGTCGGGAGCCCCCACTAACAACACATTGAACTGGTCGGGAATACGGAAACTGAAATAAAGACGATTGTCGGCAGGAAAGCGGTCGTCAGATAACTCTATCCAGCCGTGATGGTATCCCGGACCAGTGACCGACGCCTGAAAGCGGACGGTCGCTTCACCATTTCCCGAAACGTCAACGTCAGTCTGGGCGATACGGCGATCATTGATAAACAACGATGCCAGCCGGTTACCGCTGGGACGGTCACCATAGTTGCGAATCGTAGCGACAATATCAAATTCACGTCCCACCTGTAGTAACTCGCCGCCGAGGTCAACGGAGACAACACCGAGATTTTCCGGCTCACCGGTCGGCAGGTCAAAGACAAAGAGACGAATATCGGTTGTATCGGGAAGCGGCTGATCCGGCAACGAAATCGACTGACGATCAGTGACGACGTAGAGTTCCCGGTTCAGGTGGCGGGCGCGCTCCGCGAGTTCAGCGGCGTTTCGCACCGCACTACTCAGATCAGCGACTCCGGCAGAGGCTTCCAACTGGGTGAGTCGTTCCCGAGCGACACCCGGACCGGCAAAGTCCCGGGTGGCAGCGTTGTCCGAGACAAGGGGAATCAGCGCGACTTCATCAGTCGGTCCAAACGTCTCAAGCAACTGCAGGGCGCGATCCTGAGCAAGATCGATCAGTCGCCCGTCCGCAACGTAGCGCTGCATCGAGGCGGAGTTATCAAAGAGAACGATCGCCGAAACACCAGCCCGTGCACCAATCGAACCCTCATCCGCGGTCGGGCGCGCAAAAGCGAGGACAACGATGAGGACAATCAACATGCGCGTTGCCAGTAACAACCATTGGCGGATATTGAGTCGACGCAGCTGACGGCGTTGCATTGTCGTCAGATGTCGCAGTGATGAAAACGGAATGACCCGCACTCGCCGCCGCGAGAAGAGGTGAATAATTAGCGGGATGAGAGCGGCGGCGGCAGCAATCAGAATTCCCGCGTTGAGAAAGCCAAACATCGTTCGTTACCCGCCGTACGCTTCCGCAAGATAGCGACGCGCTTCAGTAACGTGATAGGCAGCCGCCGCTCCGGTCACCACTGCCCCATAAAAATCGCGAGCAACATCACGTTCGCCGCGGAGATCCGAGAGCTTCCCCGACCAAAGATTTAACCAGCCGCGATAATACGGACGCGTCTCAAGAAACAGCCCCGTCTGCAAATAGTCCCAAGCTCCCGACAAATCCTCCTTTACAACCAGGGCTAAACCAGTCCAGAGGTAGTTGAGAGCCGACGACGGTTGGGCGGTGACACGCTGCTGCAACACTCGCAACGCTTCGTCGACTCGCGATTTTGCGGCCGCACCCGCTTCGCTTCCGCGAGTCGCTCGATCGATCAACCCCAGCATCACTCGAGCCTCGACCTGCATCGCCGACGGCGACTCACCTGCAATCGCTTGTCGATACCAGTCGGCAGCCGCCCTGAGGTCACGCTCCGACTCAGCCAGCAGACCATAGTTGAACGCCAGTAGCGGATCTCCCTCTGCCGCTTCCCAGGCACCAGCCAACAACGAGTCGGCAACACCATAGTCACCGGTCATCATCGTATAGGCAGCCAGAGGGAGAAGGTGTCGCTGACGATTTTCATCAAGCGACAGACAGAGGCGGCGCCAGTCCTGAGCTGCATAGTAATCCCCTCGGTAAAAACTGCTTCGCGCCAACTCCTGTGCATAGGTCAGCGAATCGGACCGAGAGGGCGGCCCGGCATCCCACAACGTCTGCCAGTACCGATTCATTTGATCGTACTGGAGAAGCACCTCGGCTTCGGACGCCAGCAACGCGATTCGCTCGGAGGAGACATCGACCGTATCGAGGTACGTCAGAAACGCACTCTCCAGGGAATCGATCGACATACCGTAGGTTGCCGTCAGCGTGGTCCTGAGATTGAGATCGTCGGCGGCACGGTAGAGCCGCAGAAAGCTATCGAACGAGTAGGACTGAATCAGGAACCGACAGAACGCCATAGCGACACGATCGCTATGCTCGGGATCGGACGTGAGATACTCGTAGGTATCGAGTAACGGATCAATCGCGATCGAGGCCAAGTCCTCCCGGCTCAACTGGAGCTCAAACACCCCGCTGGAGAAGTAGCCCGCGTACCCCTCCGCCAGGAACGGAGGCGCATACCCGTAGTTGCGGTAGATCGACGGTAGCATGACGGCAAACGAACTCACCGATGTATAGGCTTTATCGTAGATCGTGAAGACCGCGTTGCGCGTTGGATCAACGACCAGATTGAAGCGGTCGTCCCAGAGAATAGTTGGTACGGCGCACGGGGCGATATAGATCTGCGCTTTCCCCGGAATCGAAAACTGATTGAGCAGATCGAAGCGACGAATGTTCCCCTCAAGGAGAGAACGCAATGCCTGAACATAGAATCCGGCCAGGGATGTGGGGATCGTGAGCAGATCAAAGTTGGCTGAGGGCGCGATGCTGAAAACGCTTGGATCCCAGTGATCGAAACGACACTCAGCATCCGGCCACGCTTCCGGACGCATCGACGACAGCCGGACTTCATACAACGCATCGTTCTTACCAGCAAGACGACCGACAGTAAACGGAATACCGTGTTCGGTTGTGATGCGCCGCGACGTACTATTGTTGGGCGGACCGAACGAAACGAGATGTACCGTGAACGTCGCCTGCAACGAATCGACCGACTCGACATCGAGTTCCATTGAAATCGGTGAGAAGAAGCCGGAAGCACGAACGCCGACCGGCGCCAGCGTTGAGTCATCCCACAGAATCACGGCCTCGCCTGCCGTATCGATCTGGCTGATCGAGAAGTCGAGCCAGAGGGCCCGATCGGTTGCCGATCCGGTCGTCACGGCCGCCATGATTAGCGAGAGGAAGAGAAATCGTTGGAGCATCGTTCGTTTATACGCGTTTTCGCGACTGGTGTCGGCCTAAATGTCACCACCTCGACACCAAAGGTTTCTAGCCCGTATCGACGACTAAACGTCCATCCCGGAGCACCGGGACGAGCGGAACAGCATCGACGTCACTGGCGATTCTGATATCATCGGCAAACCCGAGCTCGGCGAGGAAACGAGCGTGCTCGCCTTGCTCAATTGTCGCGCGGACCGCCTGTTTGTTGGTGCGGTACAGGAGTAACGCAATTGACGCGGCATCGTTCATGTCGATCGGCGGCTCCCCTCCGGCTGAGAGATAATGCACGAGCATCCCGCCGCATAACGTATCCTCGATAGAGAATGCCCCCTCGGTGCCGGCACAGACTATCACCGTATCGCGGTTCTCGGACGCTACGCGAGCCGCAACCGCTGACACATTGGCGAGCGCGGCGGCAATGACGAGCGCCGCTGAAGCCGACCGAGGAAACAACCCCGACCCGTTGGTGGTGGTTAGAATGACAAATCGCTGACCGACCGTCTCGGCCGTCTGCTCCATGGGAGAATTGCCCAACGCAAAGTTCTCGATCTTAACGCCTCCCCGTTCACCCGCCAGCACCGTTACATCGGCACCAAGCTTGGTCCGTAGTTCAGCGGCCTCACCCGGCTCAGCAACCGGGATGACCCCCCGAGCACCGGCGGCCAACGCCGCGCAGATGGTCGTTGTCGCGCGCAGGACATCGATAATAACCACTGTTTTCTGCTCGAGCGACGCCTTGTCGAGCAGAACGGGCGTCAGGTAGAGATCGAGACGCATTACCGGTGGCTACCGTCCTTGTAAAACGGCGGCTTGACAACTCGTGCGGAAACCGACCGGTCGCGTATCGCAACCGTTACCTCACTGCCGATTTTGGCAAGTGATCGAGGCACATAACCGAGTGCGATCGGGATTCCCAGGGATGGAGACACTGTACCGGAGGTGATGCGGCCAATGGCGGCACCATTCTCAACAATCGGATAGCCAGTTCGGGGAAACACCTTGTCGGTGAATTCGAGACACACGAGCCGACGGTCAGGTTTTGCCTCTTTCTGACGAGCGATCGGCTCGCGACCAATGAACGGCTTGTCAAGATTGACAATCCAACCGAGACCGGCCTCAATCGGGCTGGTCGTCTGATCGATATCGTTGCCGTAGAGGGCCATCTTCATTTCGAGCCGAAGTGTGTCGCGGGCACCCAGCCCAATGAGCTCCAGACCGTGCTTCAATCCTGCAGCCGCAATCTCCTCCCACACCGCATGGCACGCCGGCTGCGGGATGTACAATTCAAAGCCATCTTCACCGGTATAGCCGGTGCGCGAGAAAAGTATTTCCACGCCCCCAACCTCAGCTCGCGCATGGGTGTAGTAAGCCATCGTCTCCAAATCGACATCGGTCACCTCTGCCATGAGCTGTTGAGCGTTAGGACCCTGAATCGCCAGGAGTCCCAGCTCATCCGATCGATTGGACAGCTTTGCCGTACGGTCGCCCACGTGGGACTGCAACCACGCCCAATCCTTCTCAATATTGGCTGCGTTGACGACGAGCAGGTAGCGATCCGGCTCCAGACAGTAGACCAACAGGTCATCAACGATGCCACCATCGTCATAGGTCATGCACGAGTATTGAATCTGTCCGGGCTCAAGTGCACTGACATCGTTCGTCGTTACGAGTTGGAGGAAGTCGAGCGCTTCCGGCCCGGCTACTTCGAATTCTCCCATGTGTGACAGGTCGAAGAGTCCGACGTTCTTGCGCACGGCAAGGTGCTCGGCGGTCATTGACGTATATTGAATCGGCATGCGATAGCCGGCGAAATCAACCATCTTAGCCCCGGCCGTCTCATGGTAGTCGGTGAAAGGGGTGAGTTTCATTTTGGCAGTGGTCGTCATGGGTACCTCTCGAACTAGAAGCCGAGCCGCTAAGTATGCCTCACCCGCACGAAAGTCAACAGCCCTCCCCCAACAGAAAACCGCGCTGTCGTTTTCGACAGCGCGGCACAATCAATAGTCGAAAAGCCGTTGACTTACCGGCGACGGCGACTACGTAGCTGCTTCTTCAGCCAGCCTTCCCAATCGACCTCATCCATTACAAATCTGCCCTCGAGGGTCTCAATCTCGAACCCCATCTCCCGTAGCTTCCGAATATCGCGAAAGATTGTTCGCGGGGAAGCGTGAAATTTCTTGGCGAGCTGATCGACCGACGGCTCGTCGCCGTGCTCGAGCATTTTCACCAGTACCAGGAGTCTCTGAAAGCTGTCCATCTTCTACCTTCTCTTACCGTTGTGGGTTTACCATTTCCAACCCTCTAGATAACGGGAATCCTGTCATGACAGTTTCCCAAATCTTAAGAAATGGTAAACTTCCTTTGCTCTTCCCGTACCTGTTGGCTGTCAGTCTTACCGCATATCCCATACACGTCCACCAGACGACTGACAGACAGATCGTATAACCTTGGTCACTGCCTGTCAACCGTGGAATCCCACGACGACCGCACCAACGCCCGAACCCCAAACATAGATAACTGACTCTGGATAGATGAAATGACGGCCTAGCCCGTATAGAGGCTCCTACCCGTCGATTTCAGGTCATCGCACGCCATCTGAACACGCTTGGCCATGTGCGCCTCGGCCCGTTTCAGGTAAGAACGCGGGTCGAAGTGCTTCTTGTTGGCCATCTCCTCTTCCGTGTGGAGAAGTTCTGAGCGATGCTCGTCAACATGCCGTACGATTGCCTCGGTGAAGTAATACTGACAATCGGTATCGACATTCATCTTGATCACGCCGTAGTCGAGTGTTTCGTGAATGTCACTCAATTCCGAACCGGAGCCACCATGGAAGACAAGATCGAATTGCGCGGCATCACCAAACTGCTTTACGACTTCCGCCTGACCATCCCGAAGAATCTTCGGCTCAAGCTTCACATTCCCCGGCTTATAGATACCGTGCACATTACCGAATGTTGCCGCGAGCATAAACCGCCCACCCAGTGGACTGAGCGCCTTGTGCACTTCGACCATATCTTCGGGCGTCGTGTAGAGCTTTTCAGCGGCGGCACCCGTGTTGTCGATTCCATCCTCCTCGCCACCGACAACCCCTGTCTCTACTTCAAGAATTATGTCATTCTCCGTGCAGTCTCGAAGAAGGTCGACCGATGTCTTCAGATTATCGGAAAGTGGTAACTCGGAGCCATCAAACATGTGCGATTGGAAGAGGTTCCCGAGTCCACTGGCCCGTCGACGCGCCGTTTCGGCAATAAGCGGACGCAGGAAGCCGTCGACTTTGGCCGGTACACAATGATCGGTGTGTAAAGCGATCAAGATCGGGTATTTCTCAGCAAGTCGATGGGCCACCTCGGCCAGAACGATCGCACCGTAGGCCATATCCTTAACATTCAAACCGGACGCGAACTGACCAGCACCCGTCGAAAACTGAATGATTCCGTCTGACTTCGCATCGGCAAAGCCTTTCATCGCGGCATTGAGGGTCTCGGTTGACGTACAGTTAATCGCCGGAAAGGCGTATGAGCCCTCTTGGGCGTTATCGAGCATCTTTCGGTATTGCTCGGGAGTCGCTATCGGCATGACCTAGCTCCTGGTCGTTCAGTGTTTGCGATTGGGGTGTGTCCGGTCCTGATCACTCTCGTCCAGACAAGAGCTGACGCAAGACAAACGACAGCACCCCGCCGTGCCGATAGTATTCGATTTCCACAGCGGTATCAATACGAACCTCAACGGGAAACTCGATCTCATCGCCATTTGGTTTCGTGGCGTGTGCCGTTACCCGCTGGCGTGGCGTGAGGCTATCCGAAAGGCCATCGATTCCAATGATCTCCTCACCGGTGAGACCGAGCGATTCGCAGCTCGCACCGTCGGCAAAGACCAGCGGCAGCACGCCCATGCCAACGAGGTTCGAACGATGAATACGTTCGAAACTCTCCGCCAGCACCGCACGAACACCGAGCAGACGGGTTCCTTTCGCCGCCCAATCACGAGATGATCCCATTCCGTAGTCCTTGCCCGCCAGGACAACGAGATCGACGCCGTCAGCCTGATATCGCTGCGCTGCATCGTAGATCGACAGCTGATCTCCCGACGGATAATGCACCGTAACGTTCCCCTCACTGCCCGGGACCAACAGGTTCCGCAGTCGTATATTCGCGAACGTTCCTCGCGTCATAACGCGATCATTTCCGCGCCGCGACCCATAGGAGTTAAAATCACGGAACTCGACGCCATTCGCTTTGAGATAGCTTCCCGCAGGCGAGTCGGCCTTGATCGCCCCGGCCGGCGAGATGTGGTCGGTCGTAACAGAGTCACCGACCATGACGAGCACCCGGGCATGCGCGAGCGGTCCGATTGACTCCGGCTCGGGCGCGATATCGACAAAGAACGGTGGTTCCTGGATGTACGTCGATTCCGGCCGCCAGTCATAGAGCTCCCCGCCGGTCGAGGCAATCCGATTCCATTCGGGGTTGCCGTCGAAGACCGATGCATACTGCTGCTGGAAGAGTTCGGGAGTGACAAACGATTGGATCACAGCGAGGATCTGATCCTGCGTCGGCCAGACATCCTTCAGCATCACCGGGTTGCCATCACCGTCCTCTCCCAATGGCTCTTTGGCAAAGTCGTGATCGATCCGTCCGGCCAGAGCGTAGGCAACAACCAGCGGAGGTGAGGCGAGGAAGTTCGCCCGGGTATGTGGATTGATCCGGCCCTCAAAGTTGCGATTCCCGGAGAGCACCGATGCCGCCACCAGATCGCTGGAGGTTATCGCCTCAACCACCGGCTCCGGAAGCGGACCCGAGTTACCAATACAGGTCGTGCAGCCGAAGCCGACGTTGTGGAAACCGAGTGCTTCGAGTGACTCAATCAGTCCCGCCTTGCGGAGATACTCGATAACCACGCGGCTTCCCGGCGCCAGCGATGTCTTCACGTGCGGCTTGCGGGTAAGTCCGCGCTCGGCCGCATTTTTGGCGAGCAAACCAGCAGCAATGAGCACAAACGGATCGGAGGTGTTGGTGCAGGAAGTAATCGCCGCAATCACCACCGACCCGTGGCCAATGGTCGCCTGATATCCATTCCGAATCTCGCCGGTCCGGGTAATCGCATCGCGATCGAGCGCAAAACCACGATCGCTCACCGGAGTGGTCAGCAGTGACGAAAACGTCTTCGGTACCCGCGAGAGCGGGATGCGATCCTGTGGTCGTTTTGGTCCGGCAACCGACGGTTCGACCGTACCGATATCGAGCTCCACCGTGTCTGTGAACTGCGGATCGACGCTACCGGCCTCGCGGAAGAGCTGCTGCTCTTTGCAGTAACGCTCAACCAATGCGATCTCGTCGGTGGTACGACCGGTAACACGGAGATAATCGAGTGTCGATTGATCGACCGGGAAGAACGCCACCGTACAGCCAAACTCCGGTGCCATGTTCCCGATCATCGCCTTCATCGGGAGCGTCATTTCGTCCAACGCGGGACCGCAGAATTCGACGAACTTGCCGACGACACCCTTCTTGCGAAGCATCTCAGTGACCGTCAGCACCAGATCGGTACCCGTGGCTCCCTCGGGGAGAGATCCGGTCAGGCGGAAGCCGATCACTTCGGGAGCGACCATGTACAACGGCTGTCCCAGCATCGCCGCTTCGGCCTCGATACCACCGACTCCCCAGCCAACTACACCGAGCCCATTGATCATCGTCGTGTGGGAGTCGGTGCCGACCAGAGTATCCGGCATCGCGACACCTTCTTTGACAAGAACGACTTTGGCGAGGTATTCGAGGTTGACCTGATGCACAATGCCCGTCGCCGGAGGCACAACTCGGAAGTTGTCAAACGCCCGCTGTCCCCAGTGGAGAAAGCCGTAGCGCTCGCGATTCCGCTCAAACTCGATCGCCATATTCAGATCTACAGCATCCGACGTTGCGAAATGGTCGACCTGAACTGAGTGATCGATAACAAGGTCGACCGGGACCAGCGGATTAATCCGCTTCGGATCACCACCAAGGCGCTGCATGGCGGCTCGCATGGCGGCCAGATCGACAATTGCTGGGACACCGGTAAAGTCCTGCAGAATGACTCGCGCCGGGACAAACGGGAACTCGGTGCCAGCGGGTGAGGCGATATCGTAGGTCATCGCCCGGGACAAATCATCGCCCGAAATCGGTTGGCCGGTAGCGTTACGGGCGACCGATTCGAGGAGAATGCGGATAGAAAAGGGTAACTCCGAACTCAAGCCGGCATCGTAAAGCCGGCGGAGCGGGAAAAAGCGGACCGGGTTGGGTGCGCCCACCAGAGATTCGAGCGTTGTATCTATAGGCATGGTTTCGTCTCACAGGTTGGGGCCGGGTTCTTCCGGCGGTTGGTCATGATGATGACACCTCCATGATATACGGCCACAGCCCCCCATTCAAGCTGCCCGGCGATTTTCTTAGTGTTTCTCATACCGTGTGAACATATTACGGCGTACCTAGTTATGGGAGAATGATGAGCCCACGCACCACCACCTCTTACCGTCACGCCCGGCCGTGTCTATTCGTGAATCCACCGGCGAGCTGGTCGTACTGACCGCACCCGCCAAGCTCAATCTCTTCCTGGAGGTGCTCGGCCGACGGGACGATGGCTTCCATGCGATCTATTCCCTCTTCCAGGCTGTTTCCCTGCACGACGAAATCAGCGTGAGCAAGACAGCCGCACCCGGATGCAATCTCACCATCGCCAATAACCGCAAGCTGCCGACCAACGACGACAACCTGATTGTCAAAGCGTATCAATTGCTCCGGATGAAGTACGGGATCGACTTCGGCATCGACGTCACGCTGACCAAGCGTATTCCGATTGCCGCCGGGCTCGGGGGCGGATCGAGTGACGCCGCCGCGGTGTTGACCGCCCTCAATCAGTTAGGGGAATTCGGCCTGAGTCGCGACCAGCTGGGAGACGTGTCTCTCGATCTCGGCTCTGACCTTCCGTTCTTCTTCAGCTCCGGTCAGGCTGTGGTTCGAGGACGAGGCGAACAGATCACCCCCATCGAGCTGCCAATCGACTACTGGGTCCTGCTTGTGACGCCCGACTTCCCGGTTGGAACCGCAAGCGCTTACGCGGCGCTGAAGCGAGGCTTGACACATGTGCCGGAACGATTTACGTTGCCAGGCTGGCACTCGTCGACTGCCTTTCTGGAGGCGCTCGCAACGGCTGCCAACGACTTCGAGCCGGTGGTTCGGGCGGACCATCCGGTCATCGAGGAGATCGCCGAGGCGCTGACCACGGCGGGAGCGATAGTGGCACGCATGTCCGGGTCCGGGCCTACAATGTTCGGTTTGTTCGCACAGCCGCCACCTGATTCGCTCCCCGAACAGGTGCGACGCCCGGGTTGGTCGGTGTCACTTGTCAGGCCAATGCGACTGACTGACAGCTGAACTGTGTAAACGGCGCGGGGGAGGTAGCCGTGACGATTACCGGAATATCAATTGTGTTGCTTGAGGATGGGCCAATTCGAGCGTTTGCCAATATCACGTTTGACGACGCGCTATTGGTCCGCGGGCTGAAAGTGATGGAGCGCAACGGTCAGATGATGGTCAAGATGCCGAGTCGACGACGACCTGACGGCCGTTTCATCAACATCGTGCACGCGGTCACCGACGACTTGCTGGGACAGATCAGGACAGAAGTCCTGACCGCCTATGACTACGCGACCCGCCAGGGAAACGAAAGGTGGAGTCAGCGCCAATAAGCTAACGACCGTATCACCCGATTGTTGGGGCGTCGTCAAGTGGTAAGACAGCAGCCTTTGGAGCTGCCATTCGTAGGTTCGAATCCTACCGCCCCAGCTTATTGTGGGGCAAGCACCCTAACCGATACCGGCTCTACAGATCAAACATGATGACCAGACATACCGATATCAAAGTTGTCACCGGCAACGCCAACCGTGCCCTCGCCGCTGAGATTGCTACTTACGTCGACGTGGAGCTGACGGCCTGCCAGGTCTCGCGCTTCTCCGACGGTGAGGTTCGCGTCCAGATCGACGAAAACATTCGCGGTGCTGACCTGTTCATCGTTCAGCCAACCAACGCCCCAGCCGAAAATCTGATGGAGCTCTTGATGCTGATCGAGGCAGCTCGGCGGGCATCGGCGATGCGCATCACCGCGGTCATGCCGTATTACGGCTACGCCCGGCAGGATCGCAAAGATCGCCCTCGGGTGCCGATTACCGCGAAGCTCGTCGCCAACCTGATTACGACGGCCGGTGTTGACCGGATTATCACCCTTGATCTCCATGCCTCGCAGATTCAGGGCTTTTTTGATCTACCACACGACCACCTCTACTCTGCACCCCTGATCAACGAGTACTTCCGGGATTTGAATCTGGAAAAGCTCGTCGTCGTTTCTCCCGATGTCGGCTCCCTGAAGATGGCGCGTGCGACGGCCAACTCGCTCGGTGCCGAACTGGCGATTGTCGATAAGCGTCGTCCCAAGCCGAATGTCGCCGAGGTGATGAACCTGATTGGTGATGTCAGCGGTAAGAACGTGTTGATTCGCGACGACATGGTCGACACCGGCGGCTCGATCTGCCAGGCCGCCGTTGCACTTAAAGAAAACGGCGCCCGGGATGTCTTCGCCGCCGCCACCCACGGTATTCTGTCGGGTCAGGCGATTGAGCGGATTAACGGTTCGCCGATTGAGCGGATGATCCTGACCGACTCGGTCGATCATTCGGCCAAGAATCTCTCCAAAAAATTTGTTATACTCTCCTGCGCCGAGTTGATCGGCGAGGCGATTCGCCGTATTTCCGACGAGGAATCGGTGTCATCGCTGTTTGAGGACACGTTCCGCCAGCCGGTCTGACCGGCCCAACCAAGCAAATTGAGCGTTTTACCGGAGGATAGAGAACAACATGAAAGAGGTTACGATCGCCGCCGAACCCCGTGAAGGTGTCGGTAAAGGCGTTGCTCGCAAAGCCCGCTCGGCCGGTCGCATTCCGGCAGTCGTCTACGGGCCAGAGCTGGAGAATCCGGAGCCGATTACGATTGGCCTGCGCGATCTCCGCGCCGCAGTCAAAGAGGCCGGCGGTACCAACGCGATCTTTTCCGTTCGCGTGAACGGCAAAGATACGAAGACGATTCTGCGCGAGATTCAGCGCCATCCGGTGCGAGGCGATGTGCTCCATATCGACCTGCACGCCATCTCGATGACCAAACCGCTCAACATCAGTGTGCCGATCAACTATGTCGGGACGCCGCGTGGGGTCAAAGAGGGGGGCGGTGTTTTCCAGATCATCCGCCGTGAACTCGAAATCTCCTGTCTGCCGAAGGAGATTCCCAACGAGATAAAAGTCGACGTCGCCGAACTGATCATCGGTGATTCGATTCATGTCTCGGACATCAAGCTGGAGAGCGGGACGAAAGTCACCGACGACAGGCTGACGATGGCGCTCGTTTCGGCGCCGACCGTTCTCAAGACCGCTGAAGAAGAAGCTGCGGAAGGTGAAGAAGCCGAAGCTGCTGCCGAGGGCGCTGAAGGTGCCGAGGCTGCTCCCGACGCTGAGGGTGGCGACGACGCCAAATCCGAGTAGTAGCTCTGCTACTCTGTGTGGCTTTGCCACTTCCTTGCGTCAGCACTAGATTCGATACACGAAAGCCGCCCCCACCGGGGCGGCTTTTTCTTTTCACGCTATCACTCGGCTCTACATCATGTCATCCGGGTCGACGTCGATGGTGATGCCGAACGACGACGGTACGCCGAACCGGGGCGTTGTCCCCTCCCACTCAGTCAGCATCGCCGTGAGGCGGGTTACCTGACGAGTCTTGACCAAGATCCGTCGACGAAACTTGCCGCGCAACCGATAGATCGGCGCTGGGGCCGGACCCAAGACCTCGGCATCAATGGATACTGACCGAAGCTGTCGCAGTAGTGATTCGCGCAACGCCAAGGCAGCATCGGCAACCTTGGCTTCATCCGTACCCGACAGAATTGCCGCCACCAGTCGCACGTACGGCGGAAAACTTCGATCCGATCGATCGCCAATCTCGTGGTCATAGAAACCGGTATAGTCCTGGGCTGCGGCGAGATTGATAACGTCGGCGCCAGAGTCCCAGGTCTGAATGATCACCTCTCCCCGCTTCGTTCCCCGTCCGGCGCGACCAGCCACCTGAACCAGCCGCGCGAATGTCTTCTCCGACGCCCGGAAGTCCGGCAGGTCCAACCCCTGATCGCCATTAAGCACACCGACCAGCGTCACGTTCGGCAAGTCGAGTCCTTTGGTGACCATTTGTGTCCCGAGGAGCATCTGCTGTTTCCCCGCTGCGAACTCCTGCAACAGCTGCCAGGCACGCGCCCGGCCGCGGGCGGTGTCGGCATCGAAGCGCGCCACCGACGCCATCGGATAAATCTGCGGCACGAGTTCTTCTATTCGTTGCGTCCCCGTGCCGGTCGCCTGCCACGACGTCGACTTACAATCAGGACAGACCTCCGGTGGCGATTCCGTATGACCGCACCAGTGGCAGGTCAGCCGCCGGCCGACTTTGTGATAGGTCAACGGCAGATGACAATGCGGACAGCCGGGGATCGCCCCACAATCGGTACAGATCATTCGTCCGGCGTACCCCCGACGGTTGAGAAACAGAATGACCTGGTCACCGTCGTTGATCCGCTGGTCAATCGCTTGCTTGAGCGGCAACGAAAGCCAGCTGTGCTCACCAACCACACCCTCGCTGCGGAGGTCGACGATGCGGACAGTCGGTAGTGGCACGTTGGTTGCCCGCTTCGGGAGCGAGAGAAGGCGATGACGGTCCTGCTGGGCGGCGTGGTAGGTCTCGAGCGACGGCGATGCCGAGCCGAGCACAATCGGCGCATCGGCGAGCTTCGCCCGCATGATCGCGGCATCGCGGGCCTGGAAGCGGGGTGCCGGATCGTCCTGCTTATAGCTCGGGTCATGTTCTTCGTCGACGATAACCAAACCGAGATCCGGCACCGGGGCAAGCAGCGCGGAACGGGGACCGACCGCGACGCGAAACCTGCCCGACTGTAATCCGACCCAGCTAGCCAGCCGCTCGCGCTCGGTCATCGCCGAATGCAACACGGTGACTGCCTCACCAAGCACACCCCGAAACGCGCTGACAAGTGATCCGGTCAAGGCAATCTCCGGCGTCAGCATCAAGACACCTTGTCCAGAGTCAACGGTGTGGCGCGCCAATTCGGCGTAGACGCGAGTCTTTCCCGAACCGGTGACACCATGCAGCAAAAACGACTCGTTTCGTTGGTCGAGCGCTGGTCGGACAGTGTCGACGACCGCCTGCTGGTCCGGTGTCAACACCTGTCCGCTGATTCGCTCATCAGCATCAATGAACGCCAACGGTGCGCCGGTCTCGGGAATCTCCTCGGCGATCAACACGCCCGCACTGCGAGCAGTACGGACCTGGTAGTCGGTCCAACCGAGATCGCGCAGCTGGTCGCGGGTCGCCGATCCGGTGAACGGCGGTGGCGGCTGGCGCCGTGATTCACAGTAGGTAGCAAACGCAGTGTCGTCAGCCAAACGGTAGTGAGTGACTGTTGGTGACATTGGCCGACCGGGCCAGACCGGTTCCAACCACTTCTCGTCGAGACCGGTTGCGAGCGTGCCCCGTTGGCGAAGCGTGGAGAGGTCATCGGGATTGACGACCTGACCAATCTCAATTGAGGAGTTCGGAAGCGCTTCCGACGGCGGGTTACCCGCCCAGTGATAATGAAGAGCGCGTGTCTTTCGGAATTCGGTGGGCAGTGCGGCGGCGAAGACGTCGGCCGGATTAGCGAAGTAGTAATCGGCGATCCACAAACAGAGGCGCGTCAGTTCGTCGGAGAGAATCGGTACCGGATCCAGAATGTCACGAATGCGTTTGGTGACGATCGTGTTGTCCGGCTCAATCGGGCCGACCACGAACCCGACTCGCGGTCGAGGACCAAACGGGACGGCGACGCGTTGTCCCGGCATGAGGTCGACATCGTCAGCGGCATGATAGGTAAACGTCCGCCGCATTGGTCCCGAGACAGCAATCTGCCAGTACCGTTTACCAGGCATCGAGTCCCGACAAAAACGAGGGCAGCCGTGGGCCGCCCTCGTGAATGGCACAGAATTGGTGAGTCACCTTACATCTGACCGAGCATCTTCTCGACGCGTTCGCGATCAGACGGACGCTTCAGTTCGATATACAGCAACTTGAGCTGCTCAAGGGCTCCCTGATTGCTCGGATCGAGCTCGACCGCTTTCTCATAGGCGGCTGCCGACGCTTCCCAGTTCTTCAACTGCAACTGTGCGTCACCGAGCGAGATCCAGTGTTCCGACTTCTCCGGCGCCAGCGTAGTGGCCCGCTCAAGCGCGACGACCGCTTCTTCGTAGTCACGAGCGATCAGACGCATGAGTGCGAGATTTTCCGCCGCTTCCAGGTTGTCGGGGTTCGTGTTGAACACAATGCGATAGTTAGTCGATGCCGAATCGAAGAGGGCATCACGCAAGCCAGTCAGGCGCTCAAGCTCGTCCGGATTGCTGCCGTCGTTAACTTCCTGGATCTGCTTATTCACATCAATCGCTCGATTACGATAGACCGCCGAGAGCGAACGGAGAGCGCTAACGTTAGTCGAATCGATCGCCAGGACATTGTAGTAAATAGCGGTCGCCGAGTCGGGCATTTCACAGCGGTTGTAGACAATCGCCATGTCCATCTGCAACGGGATTGACTGATCCGCGGGGATCGCGGCCAGGTAGCGCTGGAAATGCGGAATAGAGCTACAGTAGTCGTCCGCGAAGATGTAGTTGTAGGCCATACGACGGGTCTGTGTAATGGCAACGGAATCGACTTCGATCAGCGGCAAGGCTCGTTCGTACCAAATGTTCGCTGAGTCGTAGCGCTTCTTTCGCTCGTAGATCTCCGCTACGCCCACCAGGGCACGGTGGTCCTCGGGCTCAAGCATCGTTGCAAGCTTGAAGTTATCAAGGGCCATTCTCCCCGAACGATCGAGCTCTTCGGTATTGAAGGCAATAACCGCAGAGTCATCGGCGTTGTCGATCTCCTCGCGGTAGTTCTGCATCTCCTTGAGGTAATCGACTCCGGCGTTGTAGAACTGGGCCCACCAGCGCGCCTTTGTCGAATCCGCCTGTTCTGAGTAATCGTCGCACTTCTTCCGGTTGCGTTTCTCGGCATTCTCGTCCGCACAAACCATACCGATCGAATCAACGTAGGCATTGAGCCTTGTTACCAGTTCTACCTGCTCGCCAAATTCCGTCGTCTCGTTGAGGAAATCGACCTGCATCTGGGCCAGCCAGTGGTACCCCTCGGCATACGGGCCGTAGTGCATGATCAACGAATCGAGCATTCCCTGAGCTTCATCGTACCGCTGGTCCTGAAGGGCAATCTTGGCGGCCTTGAGATAGGCCGAAGCCGGAAGCTTCCGCTTCCGCTGGGCATCGGCGGTCGTTGCAAACAGACCGAGGGCGAACGCGCCGATGACCACAAAGAGCATATATCGTAGTCGCATTGTTTCAGTCTCCTTCCGCTGTCTCGTTACCCGCGCCGGATTCTAAGAACCGGCCCGATACAAGTCAATCATTGCTACCGATAGACGATCCGCACTGTCAGCGTAACGGTCGTTGTCGACCGCGCGTCGATCGGGACAACCAACTTTGCCGTCCGGGCGTCCTCTTGATTGTACTCCTGACTGGCGTTGAGGATTGTCCAATCCCCGCCAAACCGCTTCAGAAGTTCAACCTCAACAGCCTCGTCCTTGCGGTTGTTGAGCGTGAATTCCCAGTTCTGCTCCTCGGACCGCTGGGAGATCCGGCTTTGATTCGTCATCACCTGTTTCGCGGTAATATCGAACGCGGTTCCAATCGTAAGCGCGACCTCTTCATCGCGGGGAGTGTGCCGAATGTTGTCCTCTCCCAGGAGGATCAAGGTACCGTCATCGGTCGCCTGAAATGTCCGCACCCGTCCCGCCGGAAGCGGCATACCCAGTCCGTCCGCGTCGGAGTTGATGAACGCCAGGCTGACCACTACGGAGCTCTCATTTCGATCCGGTTCGTAGCGATAGCTCTTGGTAACGTCGGTCGACGACGGCTCAAAGAGCGCCAACTGCTTCATTTCATTGTCCGCGAGCGTCGCAGGCCGTGGAACGGTGTACAGATGGTACTCGAAGAATGCCTCCTCCTGCATCGTTTCAGCCCGGGCCGACATCATCATGTCGGGAGCGATCATCCCCCGGCGGTCGGTGGCCCGATGAATGTCACCGGCAACGAGGCGCAGAGTCGCGTTTTCATACGAGCGACCGGAAGCGTTGGTGACGGCCGCCCAGCCAGCGAGTTCGAGCGCGCTCTCGTCATCGGACAGCACGGCGACATACTCCGCCTTCCACGTCAGATCCCGTGTTTGGTACGAGAGCCTCCCCTCGGTCGTGCCGGAACGTTCGGCCTCGTAATTCCAGAAGAGCGTCGGACGGGTAATCAATCCATCGGGCAGCGCCGGGAAGTTGACCTCGGCGACTTTGTCGACCTGAAGAATCTGGATTGTCCCGTCGTCTAGCCGCAGCGTGATCATGTTGCCGCTCGATGACAGAAGTGTGCCTTGGTAGAATTGCCCCTCGCTCCCGACCAACTCAATCGGTTGCTCAATGAATCGCTGATACATCCGGTTGGGGGAAACAAGGTCATAGGCGAAATTCTGTTCCAAAATCGTTACGGGAACGCCACCGGTGACCGCGAATCGAACCGACGCGGCGTCGAGAGAACTCGGCAGATTGGTAACCGAGAGGCGACCCGTGCCGGCCTCGACCGCCAGTTCGCGTGCCTCGGTAACGACACCGATGTTGCTGTTGTAAACGGTAACGGCCAGATCATTGGCGGTCGCTGAGCCCAGCAGGGCGAGCGCGCCGATTGCTGCGTGAGCTGCAATTCGATTAAGCATCATTGGTAATCCTCCACATTGCGTATCTCTCCTACCCCCGAAAGCGCTGCATCTTCCCGCTCTGCACCATTTCCCTGATACCGCCCTAAGTGTCTGCCGGACAAGTACATTACTAACACGGCGGACGCCCTGTCAAAAACATAGAGGGGCGTGAAGACGGGGGGAACCATTTTTCTTGGGCGTTGAGTCAATGTATACTCGGCCGCGATGAACGTGTTGATCCTGACACACAACTACCCTCGGTGGGACGGTGATACCTCTGGCATTTTCCTCACCCACCTCATCGAACGTCTGCCCCAGCACGGAATCAAGCCTGTCGTGCTGGCGCCTCATGATAACGGCACCGCAGAACGGGAAACGGTTCGGGGAATACCGATCGTCCGGTTCTGTTATGGTGACGATGCATCCGAAACGATCGCGTATCGAGGAAACATGCAGGAGATCGTCCTGGGTTCTCCACGTGGTCTCTTTCGATTTCGCCACTTCCTAAAACGATTCGAACGTGCCGCCCGCGACCAGATTCGCGAACAACAGATCGACGTTGTCGCTGGTCACTGGCTTATTCCGACGGGCATGGTCATGAAACGACTGCTGAAGAACAACCAAATGCCGATGATCCTTTCGTCGCACGGAACCGATGTCCGTCTGGCTCGAAAGCTCCCCGGACCGATGCGTTTCTACTTCCGATCGCTGTTTCGACATCTGTCAGCCTGGACCGTCGTCTCCAGCTATCTGGCTCGATCAATTGATGAGATTGACGCAACGATCTCGCCCCGCGTCGAGGTCCTTCCTCTTCCCCACGATAGCTCGCTCTTCTGGCACGACGAATCGCTTCCCGTGGAGCACAACCATGTCGTGGCGGTGACTCGGTTCACCCGACAGAAACGAGTTGATCAACTGATTCACGCCTGGTCAGCCGTTCGAGAGCATCATCCCGAGGCTCGTCTGACGATCTACGGATCCGGGCCGGAACGTTCTGCGATCGATCAGCTCGTTACACGTCTCAACCTCGGTCAATCGATCACGCTTGCGGCACCGGTCGCTCAACCCGAACTGCGAACGATTTACTCGCAGGCAGCGGCCGTTGTGCTTAACTCCGTTGGTGAGGGCTTTGGGCTAGCTTTGTCCGAAGCACAGTTGTGCGGGGCGGCTGTGATTGGCACCGAATCGGGGGGCATTCCGGATATCATCGCATCGGGAGAAACCGGACTGCTCGTTCCGCCCGACGATCCCGCGGCGCTTGCTTCGGCAATCAGTCGGCTGCTGGAGGATCGCACGCTCCGGGACCAGCTCGCCCGATCCGGGCGGGACTCCGCTCGTCAGCGGTACCTCGCTGATCCGTTGGCCGCGCGCTATGCGGGGCTCTTACAGGCTGCGGTAGGCTAGCGGCGAATTCTTGCCACAACGTTTCGGGACGCCATATACTTAAGGGTAACCGATAGCCTACAGGGGGCGCCCATGTCATCGGTCGAATCGATCATCAATCGTCAGGTCCTCCGCTGGAATCTCCTGCGTGAGGAGCAGGCGAAGCATGCGGACAAATCCCGCGCCACCGAACCGATCATTACGATCAGCCGTCAGCATGGAAGCCGCGGTTCCTACCTGGCCGAGCGCGTCGCTGCCATCATGGATTATTCAGTCCTTGATAAGAGCTTGTGCGAACAGATCGTTCGAAGCAGTGGCTATCAGACGCGCATTGTCGAGGCCCTGGATGAAAAAGTCAGAGGTGAAATCTCAGCCATGGTCGAAGGAGCGATCTTTGGCCAAACGATCGACCACGCCGATTATCACCGCCAACTGTACGAAGTCATCATCTCGCTATCGAGTAGCGGCGGCGTCGTCGTTCTTGGTCGTGGAGCCAATATCGTCATGGGGCGCGAGCATGGATTGCATGTGCGCGTCATCTGCCCACTTGAGCGTCGCATCCAATACCTGATGAAATATAGCAAGATCGATCGCGCGACAGCGGAACGCGAAATCGCTCTCTCCGATAAGGAGCGCGCCGACTACATTTGGAAACTGTTTCGTCTGTCTATTGACGACCCGGAGCTCTACGATATCACGATCAACACCGATCTCATTGACATTGAGGAAGCCGCGCCGACGATTGTCACCGCCGCCCGTGGCAAGTTTGATAAACTTCGCTACCTCTTCCATGATTCCGCACAGCAATCACCGGACAACGCCTGACCACAACAATCAGTGCCAACGACAACGGCCACCCGAGAGATCGGGTGTCCGTTTGCAGTCATAACGACACGGGAAGTGGCTACGGACAACCCGGACAGGGCGCCAGGGGCGAGAACGTTATGAAGAGGTGATCAATCAACGCACTTAAGTCGGGTAGACTGACGATACAGTCTCCGGCGGCGACGTTCGCTGCTTCGGGACAACAGAGCGGCGTGAAGGTGATGAACAGATGATCGATCAGAGTGGAGAGATCGGGCAGACCAACGAACGTATCACAGTTCACATCGCCCACAGTACCAACACAACAGGAAGCGCAAAGGTCGATGCCATCACAATCCTCATCAATACCGTTACACGCAATCTCCGGTGCGCCCGGAAAGATCGTGCCGATGGCATCGTTACAATCGAGGTTGTTGGAGACGGCGCCGGCAACACAGCTCGGAGAACCGAGCGGCCAGCTCGCCACGATTGGCGTCGCCGGGTCACCGAAGCCATCGGTATCGGCATCTGCCCAGCACGTATAGTCCTCGAATCCGTCGCAGTTTTGGTCGATTCCATCGTCCGGGATCTCGACCGCGCCCGGATTAATCGAACCATCCGTATCATTGCAGTCGAGCGCATTGCTGACCAAACCACAGGACCCGCACACGCCCAGCGGGCAGATGACCGGTGACGACGGATCACCGAACGTATCGCCGTCGGCATCGGTGTAGCAGGTGACGGCATCGAAGCCGTTGCAGTCCTCGTCGATACCATTGTCCGGAATCTCGGGAGCGCCGGGGAAGATCGCCGGATTGGTGTCATCACAATCGATCGATCCAGGGAAACCATCGTTGTCGAAG
Organism: Candidatus Zixiibacteriota bacterium; assembly: GCA_028289585.1. Lineage (GTDB taxonomy): Bacteria > Zixibacteria > MSB-5A5 > GN15 > FEB-12 > JANQPI01. The sequence goes on along the minus strand of JANQPI010000026.1, from coordinate 192,302 downwards.
TCAAAGTCCTTCTTCCCCTCCGCAAAGACATCCTGATCGGCACCGTTGCGACCGTCGTTGAAGATCGAGTAGGCGGTAACCCCAGCGTTGGCATCGATATCGATGTAGTCTCCCGTAAACAGCCGACCGAGCGGATCAATTTGGGTCGTCACTGGCGGGACAGGTCCTGCATCCGAAATGAGTGCGTCGACCCAGGTTGCCCCACAGTCGGACGACGTCGATAACCAGATTTCCGATGACGGTAAACCGCGCCGCATATCTTTGTACACGACACAAATGTCACCACTGATCGCATCGTACACGATTTGCGGCGCCCACTGTTCCGTGCCGATTCCGACCGGGTCCTGATTGACACGAATCGGTGCGGTCCAGGTCAGACCCTCGTCGTACGATAAAATGATGAAGATATCGAGATCGCCGAGGAAGCCGTCGGTATAGACGACCGCAATCGCGCCCGGTCCTGATGAGCAAACCGGGTTATCAATAATCTCAATGTCGACGGCGTTGTTGAGCGCCTCACCGGTGGGCGGAACAACCGGCGGAATCGGTGCGGCAATGGGGGCTGCGACAATCGGACCGAAACCTCCGGTCAGCGCGCCAAAGACTCCCCCGGCGGCGACTGGCGGCGCAGCATCAACGTAAATCGCCGCACCATCAGAATGGGCGAGATAAATCGTTCCCGGCGGAAGGCCGAGCGGTCCAGGACCACCGAGTCGATTGAGGGCCAGCGACGGGCGGTGCGTCGGATGTTGGATCACATTAACCGGACCGGCAAATGTCACAACCGGAGCCAGGAACGCGGGGAACGGAAACGGTGCCCCCACACCTCCCGACGTGGTGGAGTAACTGTAGAAGATTGCATAACCGTCAGCGGGATCGTTGTACGGGTTGCCATCACCATTCGGGTCGCCATCCCCCCCTTCGACGTACTCAACCCATGCCTGGTGGACGGTGCCGTTGACCGGTGGCGGCGTCAAAGGACCGTCGTCGACCAGCACGCGTGGAAAATCGACCCAGGTCGCACCGGCCACACCGACTCCGGGGACGGCGGCCGCAAAGCCACCGAAAGCAGCGCCGGCACCCGGTGAGAGTGTCGTTGCAATCGCACTCGGACCAAAGTAGCCAAACGTTGCGTCGTATTCCGCCTGCATCATGAAATGGCCGGGCACGGGAAGGGACGCGATCGAGGGGTTCCATGCCTCCGCGGCGATCGCCGACAGCGGTGGCACGAGTCCGAGTGAAATCCAGGCGCCGGGAGCACCGGTGGGATTCCAGGCCTGCCCCACTAGGCTTGGAACAAATCCGGGAGCAGCGAATTCATTGAACAGCGCATAGAGTTCACCGGGCACCGTTTCGTCGGCCGAGATAGCTGCGTTGTTGTTCTCACCGACAGGCGCCGCAAAACTGACAAAGCCGTTAGGACCGGCAAGCTTTGCGACAGCTGTCGCATCGGCTGCAACCTCTCCCGCGTCGGCAACACGCAACGCGTCGAGTGGTCGTTCGGATAACGGCTTCTCAGCCGTCGCGGGATGAAACGCCCCTGCTGCAATCGTTAGCAAAGCCGCCCCAAGATGCCACACACATCTTCGCATACCAGCACTCCTTAGTACTCTCCCGGGTACGTCGGTGCGAACAGAGCGACGCGCGAACGGCCCCGGATAGGTTCGTTGTGATTCGATTGGTAATGTCGGAGCAATTAACGATTAGCAATTAATGCGAATACGTAGAGCGAGGTGTCGGTGTTACTCTCTCTCCTCTATCCGAGGGTATAGTGCGACCGAGGTTTTGTCAACGGAAGATAGAGTTCGTTAGAATTGATTGGTACTGAGCATCACTAACGTGCATGCCTCGACAACTTCAATCCCGAGATCATGTAATCGTGTCGCTAAATGTGGATTTTCTGCTCCAGGATTAAAGACGACACGGCGAGGATTGAGCGCCACAATCGCGTCGTACAGAGGATCAGAAATTGAGGCATTCACGTACACCGTCAGCGTATCAATCGACCCATCGACTTCCGGCAGCGACCGCTTCGTTTCCCGCTCCAGAACTGATCGTCCACTCGGATGAACCGGAATCGGTTCAAAGCCGTGATCAGCCAACATCGACACAGCCCGGTACGAATATCTCGCCTTGTTCGTTGACGCTCCCAGAACAACAACCCGAGCTCCGTCGAGCGCTCGTTCACCCATGGGTAACCTCGTCACGATAATCTGGCTGTGGAGCATCGATCAGCGGCAAGATCGTCTGCGGATCGAAACGCTGTTTGATCTTCCGGGCGTAGACCGCATCGGGGCGGTCATCAGCCGGATCGAATACCTCCCAGAAGCCGATTCGATCAACCGCACGCATCGTCAGGGATTCGTATTCCTGACGAGCGGTCAGCGGCAGGACTCTCAGGGAAACGGTAACGAGCAGCCCGAGCTGCCCCCACGACGGTGCAAAGAGCTTGACGATATCGTACCCCGACACCGACTTGAAGGCCACTGAACCCGGACGGATTGCCTCACCATTGGGGAGTACGATCTCCCCGGCCAAGAGGTACTTCTTCATCGGCCAGACCTGGCCACTCAGGTCCCCGCTCAGATTAACCGCAATCGCCCCGCCGACTGACCCGACATACGGCAGATCGGCGAGTGGGAAATAGAGGCCGTGTGGGGCGAGATCGATATTCAACTCGCGGAGTGGATACCCGGATCCGACCTTGATATAGAAATCGTCGGGCTTGACCTCGAGGAGCGTGTTCAGGCGATCGGTACGGACTGAGACCATCGACAAAAACGGCTCTCCGCGGGGATCGATGTTGTTACCGAAACCGGTAATGTAGAGCTGTTGCCTGGCGCTGCTGGCGAGTTGGAAGATCCGCGTCGCCTCGTCGACATTCTCCGGATGGGTCGTTGCGACAGCTTTCTGGAAGGTCAGGAAGTCATTGCGGAACTGACCTTTAACGAGGCTGACAAAATCGTGAGGCACAGGCATGACGCCAGTATAGTGGCGGAGGGTCAAATCGGTCAAGTCGGTGGGAAATCGTATGACTAAGGTCGAATAAATCGGGCAGATCCCGGTACGCAGGCAATTGGAGGTAAACGATGATCCGGTATTCCGCTTCCCAACGCATGACGATGGTCTGGCTCTGGGCAATCGTCTCCCTTCCCGTCATCGTCTGCTGGTACGCTTTCGCCCAACAGATCGTCTTCGGTATACCGATTGGCAACAATCCGGGACCGGATTGGGTAGTGTGGCTCGTCTGGCTACTCGCGGGTGTTGGACTACCCCTGTTTATCTACCGGCTGCGCGTCACTGCGGTCGTGACCGACACCGAGTTTCGGTTTCGCCTCTGGCCGTTTCCAGACAAAACGGTGCTACTGTCTGATATTGTCAAAGTAGAACCGGGGACCTACTCACCAATCGGTGAGTATCTCGGCTGGGGGTTGCGCTTTTCAATCAAGGGGAACGGCTGGGCGTACACGATTAGTGGTAATCAGGGTGTGCGGATTCATCTGCGCGACGGACGGCAATATCTGATCGGTTCCGAGGAACCGAATCAACTTGCCAGGGCACTTAAGACAGATCCAGTCAGTAACTAGATCGAAAGGAGTTGTTCGGGTTAGGTATGTGATCTTTCTTCTTCACAAGGGAGGAACACAACATGCCTGAATGGTTTCTGATTGTCCCTATCGTGTTCGCGCTCCTTTGGGCGATCTCAGCATGGAAATCAGTGCAACTGCGTAGCACGTTGCATCCGCTGGAAAGCGGCAACTACGACGAGAAATACTTCTGGCGGCCACCTTGGAAACACGAGCCGGAGTGGTGGGATGGCCACGGCTTTCGTTATTTCTGGATCGCCAATATCTCATTCGCAATCTGGATCCTAGGCGGAGCACTTCACTGGCTGATCTAGTCAATAGAGCTCGATAGGACTCACAAACGAAGCGGCCCGCCGGCGATTGCCAGCGGGCCGCTTTTGTATCAAACGGGGTGGGTGCTGCGTCGACTCGGTCAACTCACGACTGTAGACGAATCAGCACCGGAAGGTGACGGCGTCACCTAGTACATGCCGCCCATACCACCCATGCCGTCCATGCCGCCGCCCGGCATCGCCGGGGCCGCTTCCTTCTTCTCCGGCTGATCGACAACGATCGCCTCGGTGGTGAGAAGGAGTCCGGCGATCGACGCCGCATTCTCAAGCGCCGAACGGGTGACCTTGGTCGGGTCGATGACACCGGCCTTGAAGAGATCTTCGTAGTCACCGGTCAGGGCGTTGTAACCGAACGCATCCTTGGCCTCAACAACCTTCTGGACAACGATTGAGCCTTCGGCACCGGAGTTGTGCGCGATCTGACGGATCGGCTCTTCGAGGGCGCGACGAACGATGTTGACACCGATCATCTCTTCCTCGTTCACCTTGACGCCATCAAGCGCGGTCATCGCACGAAGCAGCGCGACACCACCACCCGGGACGATACCCTCTTCGACCGCAGCGCGGGTCGCATGGAGAGCATCCTCAACACGGGCCTTCTTCTCTTTCATCTCGGTCTCGGTCGCGGCACCGACATTGATGACAGCAACGCCACCGGCGAGCTTAGCAAGACGCTCCTGCAGCTTCTCGCGATCGTAGTCCGAGCTCGTATCGTCGATCTGCTTGCGGATCTGCGCGATGCGACCCTGGATATCGGCCGACTCTCCGTTGCCCTCAACGATCGTCGTGTTGTCCTTATCGAGCGTGACCTTCTTGGCCCGGCCGAGATCGGTCATGACGGCGTTCTCGAGCTTGAAGCCGACCTCTTCCGAGATCACCTTACCACCAGTCAGGGTGGCAATATCTTCGAGCATCGCTTTGCGGCGATCACCAAAGCCCGGCGCCTTAACCGCGGCAATCTTCAACGTGCCACGGAGCTTATTGACAACGAGCGTGGCGAGCGCCTCACCCTCGACATCTTCAGCGATGATGAGGAGCGGCTTGCCTTGCTGCGCGACTTTCTCAAGGACCGGCAGGAGGTCCTTCATGTTCGAGATCTTCTTGTCGTGAATCAGGATGTACGGATCTTCGAGGACTGACTCCATCGAATCCGGATCGGTGACGAAGTACGGCGACAGGTAGCCGCGGTCGAACTGCATACCCTCGACGACATCAAGTGTCGTATCGGCAGTTTTTGCTTCCTCGACCGTGATAACACCATCCTTACCAACCTTCTCCATCGCGTCGGCAATCATGTCGCCGATAACCTGGTCGTTGTTGGCGGAAATAGTACCGACCTGAGCGATCTCGTTGCGTCCTTCGACCGGACGAGAGAGCTTCTTAATTTCGTCGGTGACGGCCGTGACGGCGGTATCGATACCGCGCTTGATCGCCATCGGGTTCTGACCGGCGGTGACGTTCTTCAGACCTTCACGGTAAATCGCCTGGGCGAGAACGGTAGCGGTGGTGGTGCCGTCGCCGGCGATGTCAGAGGTCTTCGAAGCAACCTCCTTCACCATCTGAGCGCCCATGTTCTCAAAATGATCTTCGAGTTCAATTTCCTTGGCGACAGTGACACCATCTTTGGTGACCGTCGGCGAACCGAACTTCTTATCGAGCGCGACATTGCGACCACGGGGACCGAGTGTCACCTTGACCGCATTGGCGAGCTTATCCACGCCGGTCTTCAGTTTGTTCCGGGCCGTGGAATCGAATTCAATCAGCTTTGCCATTCTGCAAATCTCCTGTGTGCGTAAAAGTGAGCTTAGTTGTTGGCAACGATGGCGAAGATATCCGACTCACGCATGATCAGATATTCGTCACCATCGAGAGAGACTTCCGTGCCCGAGTACTTACCATAGAGGACCTTGTCCCCCTTCTTGACCTGGACCGGGATCTGGGTGCCGTCGTCGGAGGTCCGACCCGGGCCGACCTCGATGATCTCACCCTGCATCGGCTTTTCCTTGGCGGTATCCGGAATGATAATTCCGCCCTTCTTCATTTCGACTTCTTCGACCGGCTTGACAACGACGCGGTCGGCGAGCGGCTTGACGTTCATGAGAGAACCTCCTGGGGAGCGTCGTGCTCCTCGTGTTGTGGGTGTCTGTGGTGTAATTGAGCGCGGCGGTTTCGCCGCCCCTCCCTCAATTGTATCTGAGCTTGGGCTCGCGCCCAGCCTGTTAGCACTCACCAGCGGTGACTGCTAACTGCCTCGCTATGGTAGCTTAAACGCGTCTATTGTCAAGAGGTTTCCGGAAATCCGTTGGAATCGCTCGTGATTTCGAGCACAAGTCCTGACCACGACAACATCCGTAACTACTTATCAGGCAACAATGTTGCTGCCAGTACGGCAGGTCAAACCAAGCTTGTTCAGCTAACTTGTTGCGCCCCAGCGATAGATGGCAGGCGGGCTGCCAATATGGCGCTCGCACAGAATTAACAACGACAGCGACTGTCAGTTCTTGCATAAACTATGCGACCACATATCTTTGATTTGTACCTTGCCTCTGTCTCGAGCCGCCAAACGGGTATTGTCATGGCTCGATTCGCCCAATCGGGCCGTCAGTCAACGGAGGGGCTTCATGCGCATATCTCGAATCCTCTATTACGGGGACGCCTTAGCCGCCGTGTGCGTTCCAGTAAGGAGCGCGTACCGATGACACGTGTCCTATCTGCGACCGTCCTGGCGGTTGTGTTTGTGACCGGAACAGCCTCCGCACACAGCGAAGAGTGCCTGGACATTACCGGTGATGGAACAACGAACACATCCGACTTGACGACCTTAGCTGACGTGCTGTTGGGGGTTTTGCCGGAATCGACAATCGATCCAGATGCCAACCCGGACAAGTACGAGGGCATGACGTATGCCGACCTCCTTGTCCTGTTCGTGCACATTCTTGAGGTCAATGGTTTCCCCGTCTGTGCATTCCTTCCCGGGGACACGCTCTTTCCTTTTAGCTGGCAGCCATCGCCGGGAGACACGGTATGGCTGCCCCGAGTGGGGAACATCCCCGATTCGATTCAGGAGCTAGAACTCCCCGTTCGCATACAGCTTGGTCCGGGCTGGAATGCCAACACGATGGGTTCCCTGGGCGAAGCGATTCCGGCAATTCCCGCTACCGTAAGCGGCGTTCGGGAGAGTGGGGACACAACGGCGATCTGGAGTTTGACCGCCATCCGCTCCTCAATCTTCGGTGCCTCCGAGGCGCAACCGTTCTATGGCGACTCGGGCATTGGATCGTCCGACACGACCGTGCTCAGTACGATCGTTCGCAGCGAAAGTCCGCGGGAGGGGATAACGATATTCATGCGTCTTGGTCTCTCGCGACTCGCTCCCGGTCCGGACAGCGTGACGTTCTCCGGAGTGCCCTCGTTCAATAACCTCCCGCCGCACGTCGCGATCGGATCCTGGGTGTCACCATACGAGCAGGTTGGTGACGTTCGGACGGCCCACACCGTGACCGTTGATCTGGAGCAGAACGACTACTGCTGTGTTGGCACAACAGGCAATGTCGACTACTCCGCCGATGGTGAGGTCAACCTGGCCGATCTCTCCAAGCTCGTGAACATCCTGTTCATCGCGCCCGGCGAGTTCGCTTGCCCGAAAGAGGCTGATGTCGATGCCAACGGGGGTGTCAGCCTCAGCGACCTCTCGACGCTGATCGACCACCTCTTCATAACATTCAGTCCCCTGCCCGCATGTGTGTTCTAGGAAGGAACCTTTGCATCATGGTGCGCTCAGTAGCTTTTGTCCTGTTAGCAGGGCTGCTCGTTTCACCATCGAGTTCGGCTCGAATCTGCGGCGATGTTGACAGTTCCGGAACGGTCAACGACACGCTCGACTACCTCGCCTATTTCCAGGAGTTGCTCGGGGTGGCGGTCGGGGCGTCTATCTTCGACGAGGGCGCTGCTGATCTGGACGATGTGACCGGGATATCGTTTGCCGACGCCGCCATCGTTGCGAATCACATTTGGGGGGATGATACGTTGGCGTATGACTGCCTTCCATCAAGTCCGCCATCGTTTGGAGCGTTCGCCGGACCGGACCTACGAATCCTGGCATTGACCGACATTCCCGACGGTGTCGACACCGTGTCAATCGAACTCGTGTTAAGACGAGACTTGTTGGCGTTACCCTTTGCCGGTGTGAACATCCCGCTTCTGGAAACATCACCGGAGTTTGCGTTTGCCCAGGTACAGTACTTCCCTGGAACGCCGGTTCCAACGCCGCTCGATGTCGTTGCTCGTGATTTCGGACACGATACGATCCAAGTGGCAGGGGTTTTGCCAGCGATAGGTCCCGTCTTTGAGCAAGTCATTCTTATCGATTATGTTCGGGTCGCTCCCGGCGTCTCCGACCTCATCGTCCAGCCAGTGTCATCGGTGAATGGGCAACCATTGTACGTTACGCCGCCGGAGAGTGATCTTGTTGTGCCGTCAGTTGTATTCACAACTCTCGATTACTTGACCGCGTGTTGTACGAATTGTGGTGACGTGAATCTCGACGGGGGTGTCGGTCTACCGGATCTATCGCGACTGATCGACTACCTGTTCATCACGTTCGCGCCACTGCGGTGTCCGTCGACGACCACCTGTCTGGCGAACTCGGACGCACCCGGCCTGCCCGACCTAGCCTCATTAATAGACAATCTGTTCATCAGCTTCACGCCATTACCGCCGTGTCCGTAATGGGAGACTAATCATGCACACACATTTCAAGTACTCAGCTCTGGCTCTGCTCCTGGCCTTGACGCAACCCCTAAGCGCCCAGGTCTGCGGCGATGCCAATGGTAATGGCGTAATCGAGAATGGCGATCGACTTGCGTACGAAGAGTTTCTCTTCGGCCGGGACCTGGGTGTCGGCACCTTTGACTCCGCCAATGCCGATATCGATGGCTTTGCCGGCATCACGGTGAGCGATCTGGCAACGTACTACAACACGTTCCTCTACGGCACTGGAGCGGTGATATGTCCAAGCCTGGCACCGTTTGCCATTACCCCCTGTTCAGACTGTGCACCGCTTCGCATTGAGGTGGTAGTCGACATAGCTGAGCACGTTAATCGAGTTTCGGTAGCTCTCGATCTCGATTCGGTCTCGGGAATTCAATCGTCGCTGGCGACCGGTTTCAATCTCTGGTTTCATGACAATACGGATCAGTTTGAGGTGGTCGAATCGAATAATCTCGGACAAACAGAACGGGTTGGCATCGACACGTTTCGAACCGTCGGCGTGTCGGAACGGTTCTTCTATCTGTCGTTCGAGCGAGTTGCTCCGGGTCCGGCCGAGATCGCACTGACGCTGCTGCCGGAAGTCGACGGTGATTCCTCGTACCTGGCCAAAGACGGCCTGATTTACTTCCCCGATACGACGTCGTCTGAGGCACCGTGGTCTCTGGCTTGTTGTCGCGGGTTCGTCGGCGATGTGAATACTGACGGTGGTACGGGGCTACCGGACCTCAGCTTCCTCATCGACCATTTGTTCATCACGTTCACCCCCCTCCCCTGCCCCGGCAAGGCGGACTGGAACCGCGATGGAATCATCTCCATTTCCGATCTGGCGCTTGCTATCGGTGATCTGTTTTCGGGTAGCTCGCTGATCGTTTCCTGCATCTATGAGGATTTCCAATATTGACACGGACTTCCTGACCGCTCCACGCTCATCGACTATCTCTTCATCACTCTGACGCCACTCTGTTGTTCGTCGGAGGCCGATTTCAGTGGTGACTATGTTGTCACGCTAACTGATCTGGTGCTGATGATTGAGGATTTGTTGATAATCGGTACCCGGCCTGCGCCGTCCTGCCGCAGGATTCCTGGTTACTGAACGGATGCACCGATAGCGTTGCGATCGATCTTCCTTAGCACGTTAATGAGTGGGAGATCGATTATCTATTGGCCATCATCGAACTCGGCGATTAACCGCAGGCCAGTGAGCGTCAGGTCCGGATTATGAGCTGACAAATAGCGACTCGGACCGACAAATGCCGCTCCCAACCCGCCGGTCGCAACAAGCGTCGGATTGGTCCAGTTGAGCTCAGCAAGCGATTGCTCAATCAGATGATCGATTGCGCCGAGCGTTCCGGAAAAGAGCCCCGCCTGCATCGCACCGACGGTAGTTCGTCCAACTATTGATTGTGGTGGCGCAACTGTCACCGCCGGCAGTTGGGCGGCATCGCGGGTCAACGCCCGCAGCGCCGTTTCCGGTCCGGGAAAGATCGCGCCGCCGACGTACGCGGGACGGGCGTCGATAATGTCCAGCGTGATGGCGGTCCCGAAATCAACGACGATCACCTCCCCGCCATAGAGCGCCGCCGCGGCGACGGCATTGCACAGCCGATCGGCGCCCACTGCCTCCGGCTCGTCAACATCAACAGCGATTGGCAACGGCATGTCGCTGGTTACCAGGAGCGGTTCGGTAGCGCAGATATTCTGCACCGCGCTATACGCTACCGGGGTTAGGCGAGGGACAACCGAGCTGACAACGGCCCGATCCAGAGGACCGGCGGCATCGGGCAGGCGCTCCACAAGATCACGGAGGAAGATTCCCAATTCGTCAGCCGTTCGGTCGGCCCGGGTGGCGAAGCGAAACGAGCCGACCAGACGATCGCCATCGAAGACCCCGAAGACGGTGTTGGTATTGCCGATGTCACAGGCCAGGAGCATGACGGGAATATAGGTAGCTCCTGGGTAGCGACCAAATACGGCTTGCCGCCATCTCGAATGCAGAGGATGTTCCCAGCATGATTGTCACGCTCGGCCCCAACATGATCGACGACCTCCTCCGCGTCTGGCGGTCTGCCGACCTTTCGTACCGTCCCGCTGGACGCGACGAACCCGAACGACTCCGTAGCGAAGTGGCGCTCACCACAGTGAGTGCTTTCGGCTGGCAGGAACAGGGGACGGTTGTGGGGGTGGCGATGGCCCACTGGGATGGCCGGCGAGGCTGGATCAACCGTCTCGCTGTCGATCCATCGTGGCAAGATCGGGGCATCGCCCGCCGTCTTATCGAGGCCGCCGAAAACTGGTTGAAAGACCGTGGAGCACTGGTGATCGCGATGCTTATTGAGGACGACCGAGCCGTTTCGCAGCACCTGGCTGATCGCCTTGGCTACCGGTACCGGGACACGGTTCGCTACTACGCCAAGTACCAGTTCGAAGACGCCTGAGACGGGTGTAAAGATTCTGTTAGCATTGCGTTTCGACCTTGACCGACCCGACCGCTGGCGTTACCTCCCCACCAACGGTTCGCGATTCCGGTAGCGGGGCTGCGTTCCATATCGCCGATGGACACTTCATTCATGACTGTTCTCCCCTACCGCACGGCACCTGCTGCAACCCTTATTCTATGTTTCGTGTTGGTTGTGTTGACCGGCTGTAGCCGTGGTCCCGAACCGGGGTCACCGGAGTACTTCGCCGAAGTCATCCCGGCATCGCTGGCCCGACTGGCTGTCGATACGAGCAGTGCCGACCTCGATTCATTGCGCCTGTGGCCGCGCGACCGGGTCTTTCCCGCAATTCTCTCAGCACTTGAGGGAGATCCCGCCTACGCGAGTAGCGATATTGGCCGGATTAATCTCTATCGCCTGTTGATCGAGATGAAGGCGCACGAGAGTGAAGAGGGTATCGAAGGGCTAATCCCCGGACTAATCTGGCCACCAACGATGGCTACCGCCGTAGCACGCGAACTGGAGCGGGTCGACGAAATGCATCAACAGCAAGTTATCGACGCCATGCTGCTGGCGTTACAGGTCGATTCGACTGAGTACTCGGCCAAGGTCCAGATGCTGCGAACGCTGGGACAGTGGCGAGTCGCCTCCGAAGTTGCAAATCAGGTCCATGCCGATCTCTTCACCAGCCCCGCCGAGCATGAGGATGTCCGACAGCTGGCACTGACCAACCTGATCATGACCGGGGACATTCGCGACGCACTCCCCAAAGTCACCAACCCTGCACTCGATTCGTTTGGTGTTCGGGCCGCCGTGCACTCACTGGAAGTGGTCGGAGGAAGGACCAAGGGGACCTTCAATACCGATACGAGCGCTCGCGACCAAATCCGTGAGTGGGTCATTGCACAAATGCTGCACCCCTCTCCGATCATTCGAGACAACGCAACACGCGCGCTCGATGGCGTCTACGGTCCCGATTGGTATCCGATGGGCCCTGATAGCATCCATCGAATCAACCCCGACGTTATCACGGCGATCAAGGCGCGTATGGAGGTCGAAGACGAGGACAAACGAAGACTTCTCGAAAACGAACTGGCGTCTTTCCGAATGAATGAGGAAAAGCAGATTGAGGCACTGAAGCAGCGTCGCGATTCGGCACGCCGAGCCGGGGGCGGTTGACTCCCCTCCCACTCACAAGCGACAAAAAGTAACGCCGTCCCAGTCAGCGCTGGAACGGCGTTGTCGTAATCTCTAGGCGGGGACAAACGGTCAGGTCGAAGCGGCAAGTTTCTCGAAGGCTGACTTCAGTGTGTTGTAATCACGGAGGCCTCGAAACCGCTCGATTTCCTTACCGGTGGCATCGAGAAAGATCGTCGTTGGGACCGCACGGATTTCGCCAAATGCTCCGGTAACATCCTCATCACCCATGAGCTGGATCCAGCTCATATTGTTGGCCGCAACGTAATCATTGACGCGACCAACCTGATCATTGAGCGCGATCGAGACGATCTCGATACCGTAGTCGTTGAACTCATCGTAGAGCTGCACCAGGTACGGAATCTCTTTGCGACACGGCGGACACCACGTCCCCCAGAAATTGATGACGACCGGCTGCCGTCCAATCCATTCGGTCGACTGGCGAACTTGGTTGCGGGTATCAAACGCCGCAAACGTCGGCGCACTCGGATCGAGGGTGAGTTCCCCTCCCGATGATTGGTTGGCATGGTTCTGATTCGAAGCATTAGCGTCGCCACCACCCGAGCAGGATACGAGCGCCAGGAGCAGTGCGCCGAGCAACAGACCCGCGACCGGCCAGACGACGCGGCTAAACGGTAGTGCACGACTGCGGGAGGAGTGGCGGTTGTCAGGAAGATGGGTCATCTCAGGTCCTTTCACCGGGAGGCGGAAGCGCTAGGGCTGCTCCGGTTCCTGGGGGGCACGGGTGGTGTCATACTCACGATTCTGAATGTAGGTCAGGGCACGCATGAAGTCGTCAACACCCTTATAGCCGCGGAGCGGACCGATCTTCAAGCCGTCGGGAGAAAGAAACCAGAAGGCCGGGAAGCCGGTGACACCAAACTCCTGACGGGCGAGTTGACGCTGGGTAATCTGATACCCCTCAATCGTCACGATCGAATCGGTATCACCCCAAACTTTGACTGGGATGAAGTGGTCATTCACGTAACTGATTACCGAGGTATCCGCAAAAGTTGTCCGATCCATCCGCTTGCACCATCCGCACCAGACGGCAGTGAAATCGAGAAGGACATGTTTGTCCTCTGTCTTCGAATAGAGGACTCCGTCTTCTACATTGAGCCACGTAATCTTTGAGGAATCGATCGTCCTGGGTTCGAGTTCCGGCGGTGGCTTCGTGTCAGCCCGCGGCGAATCGGCTGGCGCAAATAGCCCCGCGGCGAGCAACCCAGCTGCAGCAATGCGTAAGATGTATGGTCGTTTCATATCGGGACCTTGTACCGCCTTGTGGCTCTCCGGTTCAATCCAATCAGTTAGTTCTGCCCGGCCGGCGATTTGGCCATCGATAGCGGCCGAACAATCGCCCCGGCATCTCCCAGCAACTCCTTGAGTCGCGTCAGCAGGTCAAAATCGAGCGCCACGGCGTACTTTCGTGACCGAATGAACACCTCGGTCCCGTTCTCTCGGGCGGCGATCAGGACCGGCGTTGGCCCCGGGTGCTCGCCCAGCGAAAGGAGTGCCTGCTCAATACTATCGTCGGGGCAATTGGCAGATACTTTCACCACCAACTGACAATTGTACCGTTCCATAAGGGACTCAAGGCCAACGACCTCTGAAACCACGATCTTGGCGTCTTCACCTTCGCGGGTTGAGACCCTCCCGGTAACCAACACCCGCCGGTCGACAGCGACAAAATCTCGACCGGTCGCGTATGCCTTCGAGAAAATCAGCAGCTCCGTCGTCCCGGAGTAGTCTTCGAGGGTAGCGAACGCCATCGTCTTCCCCTTCTTGTCGACCCGGGTTTTCACAGCCGTGAGAATCCCGGCAACCGTTGCCTCTTTACCGTCGGCAAGATTGCCCAATGACGCCGTGTTGGTGGTCGTGAAAAGCGGTAGCTCCTCGCGAAAGCGATCGAGCGGATGAGCGGTCAGGTAGATACCGAGCATCTGCTTCTCGCGATTGAGCCGCTCGTCGGTCGGCCAATCCGGGACCTCGGGGAGGACCGGTTCGACCCGTTCGAGTGAGGCTCCGGCCGCGGCAAACAAATCGGTCGAGTTCTGTTGCGAAAAGACCGTATGTCCAAAGTCGAGCGCCTTCTCAATCCCCGCGGTCAACTGTGCTCGATTGTCGACCAACGAATCGAGAGCCCCCGAAGCGACAAGCGCTTCGACTGTCCGTTTGTTTAACAGCCGCGGCTCGATTCGGGCGGCCAGATCGGCCAGCGACGTAAACGATCGGTCCTGCTGTTCGGAAACTATCGCGCTCGCCGGTCCGGAGCCAACGTTCTTCACGCCCTGCAAGCCAAAGCGAATGTTTTCGCCCTCGACAGAGAAATCGATCTGTGACGAATTGACATCCGGCTGAAGGACCTTAATGCCCAGACGGCGACATTCATCGAGCAAGACGTACACGCGCTTGGAGTCGCTCATTTCCGATGTCAAGAGTGCCGCCATGAAGTGCGATGGATAGTGCGCTTTCAGCCACGCGGTCTGATACGCCACCCAGGCATAACAGACCGAGTGCGCCTTGTTGAAACCGTAGCGGGCAAACGTTTCTATCTGCTCGAAGATTTCCTTTGCCGTTTCGGGGTCAACGTGATTGGCGTCCGCGCCGGTGAGGAACTTCTCACGCTGCTCGTCCATCATCGACTTGATCTTCTTGCCCATCGCTTTCCGAAGGAAATCGGCCTCGCCCAGTGAGTAGCCGGCCAGATTGTTGGCAATCTTGAGCACCTGCTCCTGAAAGACGATCACGCCATACGTCGGAGCCAGTATCTCTTCGAGCACGGGGTGAAGGTACGTTACCTGCTTCTTGCCCTTCTTACGATCGATGTACTCATCGATCATCCCCGAATCGAGTGGACCCGGTCGGTAGAGCGCATTCATGACCGCGAGATCGGTGAACCGCTGCGGTTCAAGGCGGCGGAGATAGTCACGCATCCCCTGGGATTCAAACTGAAAGACGCCGATAGTGTCGCCGCGGGCAAAGAGCGCAAAGACCTCAGGGTCATCGTCGGGGATACGATCGATATCGATAGGCTTCTCATTCGGGAAATCCTGACCGATCATCCGCAAACAATCATCAATGACGGTCAACGTTTTCAAGCCGAGGAAGTCCATCTTCAGGAGTCCGATCTCCTCGACCATCTTCATATCGTACTGGGTCGTCACCTCGGCCCCGGGGACCTGCGAAAGCGGGACATAGTCGGTGAGCTTCGACGGCGCGATCACCACCCCAGCGGCGTGGGTGGATGAATGCCGGGCCAGCCCCTCTAACGTCTTGGA
The DNA here is from genome assembly GCA_028289585.1 of Candidatus Zixiibacteriota bacterium. Classification (GTDB taxonomy): domain Bacteria; phylum Zixibacteria; class MSB-5A5; order GN15; family FEB-12; genus JANQPI01. The sequence continues at coordinate 176,700 of JANQPI010000026.1, read as the reverse complement.
ATGCTCCAGCAGTGTCGCCACCTGCTGATCATCTTTCGCCAGTTGGCGCAGTTCCGGCACCTGTTCGATCGCTTCTTCGAGACGAATACCGATCGTCGCCGGGACAAGTTTCGCGATCGTGTCGACCTCACCGTACGGCATACCGAGCACACGTCCGACATCACGAATCACCGCGCGCGCCGCCATCGTTCCAAACGTGATGATTTGGCAAACGTTGTCTTTGCCGTACTTTTCGATAACGTACTTGATGATTTTGTCGCGCCCACTGTCGGCGAAATCAATGTCAATATCCGGCATCGACATACGTTCCGGATTGAGAAATCGTTCAAACAGCAGATCAAACTTCATCGGATCGATGTTGGTGATGCCCAAAACGTACGACACGAGCGAACCAGCAGCCGAACCTCGACCGGGTCCGACCGGAATATTCTCCGAGCGGGCATACGCAACGAAATCCCGTACGATCAGGAAGTACCCGGCATAGCCCATCCGTTCAATCACGCCTAACTCGTAATCGAGCCGGTCAGTGAGCTCTGTAGTCGTCTCACCGTAGCGCGCAATCAAGCCCTCTTCGCAAAGGTGTCGCAGGTAGGCGTCAGGACCATTGTGTGATTCCGGAATGGGAAAGACCGGCAGCAGCAACTTACCCATTTCGATCTCGACATTGCACCGTTCAGCAATCGCAACGGTGTTACTCAGCGCTTCTGGGTAGGCATGGAAGCGTTCCTGCATCTCCCGGGGCGACTTGAAGTACAGTTCCTCGGTGGTGTACTTCATGCGATTCGTATCTGATACGAGTTTACCGGTCTGGATGCAGAGCAGGCAGTCATGAGCCTGAGCGTGATGCCGCTGAAGGTAGTGGCAATCGTTGGTCGCCACCAGTGGCACGCCCGTCTCTTTGTGAACGGCAAGAACTTTCTCGATCAACATGTCGTCTTTGTCGAGCCCGTGATGCTGGATCTCGAGGAAGAAGTTTCCTTCGCCGAACAACGATACCATTTCTCGCAGGGCATTGACCGCTTCGTCGGTCCGCCCGGACAGCAATTGTGAATTGATTTCCGAGTTCATGCACGCCGAGGTTGCAATCAGCCCGCCTGCGTGCTGCTTGAGCAGTTCCTTATCGATCCGGGGTCGGTGATAGAATCCCTCGAGATAGGCGGCCGAACAGAGTTTGATCAGGTTGCGGTAGCCGTCGTTGTTTTCCGCCAACAGCAGAAGATGGTAGCCGCCGTCGGGATGGGCCGTCGATGGACTCTTATCCAATCGACTGGTGCCAGCGACGTAGGCCTCGACGCCGATGATCGGCTTGATTCCCTCGGCGGTGGCGCGCTTGTAGAATTCGATTGCCCCGAACATGTTACCATGGTCGGTGATCGCCGCCGCCGGCATCTGATGCTCTTTGGCCAGTTTGACGACCTGATCGATGCGACAGGCACCATCGAGCAGCGAATACTGAGAATGGGTATGCAGATGGACAAAATCAGCCAATGCCATAATGCGCTCGGATAGTTACTCGTTGAAAACCGCCCCCGGTTCAGCGACAATACCGGCCGGATGCTACGTCAGCAATCACAAACTTGTTCGGTCCAATCGAATGTGGATAACGCAATGGCGGAGCTACAGCCAACACTCGAAGATGACTTCATCGCGCATCGGAATTCCGTAACTACCGGTCATCGGAATCTGCGGCTTCAACTCCCGAGAGTACGCGAGCGCATTCACGTGAGCCGCGGCGAGGGTGAATCCGCGTTTCTGGTAGAAGCGCATTGCATCGACATTGTCGTTGGTCGTGACCAGCCACACTCGAGATACCTCTCGTTCGCGAAGCACACCTTTGACTCGCTCCAGCAACGCGGTGCCGATACCGCGCCAGCGTTCGAAGGCATCGACACTGACAATCTCGCACGATTGACCGTCGACACGATATGTCAACAGGCCGACGGCATCTCCGAAACTGTCGAGCGCAATCAATCCCTCAGTGTCGCGCGGATAGATCTCCTTACCCCGTGAGACGATAAATTCGTGCCCCCACGCTTGATCGACAGCCTCCGCCCATTGCTCATCCGACGGATTGATCGGCTCGATGCGACAGTCGCTCATAATGCGATCTGGTCGGTCAGCCCGACATAGATAAACGTGCCACCGAGGTAGATCAGAAAGGCCGCCGCGAGAACGAGGAACGTCTTGAGCGGCCAGCCGAAGAGCAGTTTCCGGCCGGACCAGATCAACACCGCGACGATCGTGTACCAGACGAGATCGGAGAGGATATGTCCGACAAAGAAGACGACCGGCCCGGTGACGACACCAATCGCTTTCGACTCGAGCACGAGCGCGAGTCCAACGGTCCCCCACCAGACCCACCAGTACGGGTTCGACAGCGTTGCTGTCGCTCCCTTGCCTACTAACAGCCGAGAGGCCGCCCGAGGCGGCTCACCAACGTTGTAACTCACTTTACCGCGGAGAATATCGACCACCATCATGACCGCCATCGCGATCAACGCGAGACCGCCAATGATCGCAATTGCGCGCGCGACCCATGATTCGCCGGTGACGGTGATCAGCCCGAAGGCAAGGAGAGCGACAGTCAGCGCTTCGACGATTCCGTGCCCAAAGACAATCACGGGACCGGTCAGCCAGCCATGACGCGGTGTCTCGGAGATGCCGACCACGAGCAGTGGTCCAGGCATCATGGCGCCGGTAAAACCGACGAGGAACGACGTCCCGAAAATCTCAAGCAGCGTCACGGGGAGCTACTTGTTCGTAAACGCGGCGGCGCGCTTCTCAAGAAACGCGGTCGTCCCCTCGTTCTTATCATCGGTCGCACACGTCAAGGCAAACGCCTGCTTCTCCATTTCGCAACCGGCCGTCTCGCCGACTTCGAGGGCGGCGTTGACCAGCTCTTTGGTCAGCCGTACGGCGACCGGACCCTGGGCAGCAATCTCGTTCGCCATCGCCATCGCCTTGTCCATCAATTCGTCGGCCGGATAGACTTCGTCGACGTAGCCGATCCGATGCGCCTCGGCGGCGGAGAACATTCCACCGGTCAGCATGATTTGCATCGCTTTACCGCGGCCGACCAGTCGCGTCAATCGCTGCGTGCCGCCATACCCGGGACACAAACCGAGTTTGACCTCCGGTTGCCCCAGTCGTGCGGTGTCAGCAGCCAGGCGAATGTCGCAGGCGAGTGCGAGTTCCGAGCCGCCACCCAGGGCGAAGCCGTTGATCGCCGCGATGACCGGCAGCGGGAACGACTGAATGGTGCGCATCAACCGGAGTCCGCGTTCGGAGAACTCGTGGCCGGTGACACCGGTGAGCGTGTTGAGTTCTTTGATATCAGCGCCGGCGACAAACGCTTTCGGTCCCGCGCCAGTCAGGATAACACAGCGGAGGGAATCGTCGGCTTTGTACGAATCAAAGGCGTGCTGCAATTCGGCGATGACATCTTTGTTCATCGCATTGAGGGCTTTTTCGCGGGTGACCGTGATAATGAGCACGGCCTCTTTGCGTTCAGTGGTGATGTTCTGGTAATCCATAGCGAATCCTCTCAGGAGCGACCTACAGCAACTTCACCAGCTGCAGCCCCTCGACATACTTGTTCGTTCCCATCAGCTCGAAACCCGACGCCATCGCCAACCCCAGGGCCGCCTCGTTGTCGGTGTAGATATTGATCAAGACCCTGTCGACCGACGGATCCTCTTCCGCGCGCGCCGAGAGCCGTCGTAAGAGTTCACGGCCGAGCCCCCGGCGGCGAAGGGCCGGATCGACCAACAGATGCGCGATTTCGATCGCGCTCTCTTTGGGGCGCGGCCAGAGTTCGCCGTAGGCCCGCGCCTGGCGATCGTCGAACAGCAACCAGCCAGTAACGTTATCCCGCTGCCAGGAATCGACGATATCCTCCTCGACCGGCCACGTTTCCGACCGGCAGACGGCGGTCACCGTGGCGAGCGAATCGAGCCAGCCCCGAACAACCGATGCATACGGCGGCTCGTATGGAGCGAGGTACGTTTGGACACGAGAGAGCGCAGACATCGGACCGAGAATAGCCGCCCAGACGGGGTTGAGCAAGCGGCCGAACCGCCGAATTCTGAACCCATATTTGACTATCCGCGTTATGATCGATATAGTGATCAAAAGTACAAGCCGGCCCCGGCGGGCCGGGCCGAAAGGGGTCTAGCGATGATCGATTTTTCGTTTACCGAAAACCAACTCGCGGTGCGTGATATGGCCCGCGACGTGTCCAATCGGGTTATTCTCCCGACCATTTCCGAGTACGACCGCAAGCAGCAACTCAACCCCGACCTGCTCCCGGCGATGAAAGAAGCCAACCTGCTCGGCTTCTGTATCCCCGAGGAATACGGCGGCCTGGGCATGGACTACGTTTCGCTCGCGCTCGCCTGCGAGGAACTCGAGTACGCCGATACGTCGGCCCGCGTCATTCTGTCAGTCCATATCGGACTCTTCGCGATGTCGCTCCTGGTGTGGGGTAATGAGGCGCAGAAGCAGAAGTATCTCACACCCGCGGCGCAGGGTGACAAGATCACCACCTTCGGGTTAACCGAGCCGGCGGCCGGCTCGGATGCCGTTGGTATTCAGTCGACCGCCGTGAAGCAGGGTGACCATTACGTTCTCAATGGCGAGAAGATGTGGATCTCTCTCGCCGATGTTGCCGATTACTTCTATGTCTTCGCCTGGACCGATCTGGAGAAGAAGAAGAAACGCGACCACTCCGGTCTCTCCGCGTTCATCGTGGAGCGTAACTGGGACGGCGTAACGTCGGGTGCTATCCACGGTAAGCTCGGCGTCCGCGCTGGCAACACCGGTTGGCTCGCCTTCCAGGATGTCAAAGTCCCGGCCGAGAATCTCGTCCATGAGGAAGGTGCCGGCTTCAAGATCGCGATGTTCTGCATCGATCAAGGCCGCTACACCGTCGCCGGCGGTTCCTGCGGATTGATCCGTGCCTGCCGCGATGCGGCCGTTGATTATACGAAAGAGCGCGAGACGTTCGGTCAGCCGATAGCGAAACATCAACTCGTTCAGCAGATGATCGCAAACATGGAAGCGGGTTACGAATACTCACGCGCACTGACGCTTAAGGCCGGCTGGCTGAAGAATCTCGGCAAGCGTTCGACGAAGGAAACGTCGATGGCCAAGTGGATCAGCTGTCGTGAGGCTGAGAAGGCGGCCGCCGACGCCGTGCAGTGCTTTGGCGCTTACGGCTTCTCCGATGAGTACCCGGTCGAGCGGTTCTTCCGTAACTCCAAGGGAGCTTCGATCTACGAGGGTTCCCGCGAAGTCCACACGCTCGTGCAAGCCGACTACGCGCTCGGCTATCGCGTCGACAAACCACTCGATCGTGACCTGCCGCCGGTGCACGACGATTCGCCGACGGTCGAGCGCTATCCAGTCGTGTAAACAAACAAGTAGTGTCATTTTTCGACGGCGGGCTTCCAGGCCCGCCGTTTTTTGTGCGGTTGCTCTTGACGTCAAGCGTCCCCGACGGAACGAACTTCAACACCGCAGCAGTCGTCGCTGCAACCTTCTACTTCTAGAAGACGAATTTCTCGCTAGATCGCGAAGCGCACGCCGACGGTCGGCAGGATACCGGCATCGAAAACGCGGCCACTCGGAGAATTGATAATCGGATTCGCACGATTGGTAACATTTGCCAGCGTTAACCAGGCCGCACCAATCGCAAAGCGATACTCGGCCGAGAACGTCAGGTAAGCGTGGGTTCGAAAGCGCTGAGTATAGTCGGTCGCCAACCAGCTTCGGTAGCTGGCGGTATTCCACGGTTCGTTAGCGGCAGCTAAGAATGTAAGCGGTGCGTAGGCCTGCCCCGACGCCAGCTGAAACTGGCCGGTGAAATGCCAGGTGTCGTCGGCCTGCCAGTGAACCTCGGTCCAAAATCGATGGGGTACCGATTCGGGGTCGGACTGACGGACTCCGTCGTATACACGGCTACCCCGGGTGAACGTATACGACGCGTTGATCGCCATTGATGCTAGCGGCCATCGTTCCCGATCCCAGCTAATCGCCGCCGACCAGAGACGGGCTGATCCCGTCGACTGGACGCTTAATGCTTCGACAACGGCGTTTGCCACTAGTTCGGGGCGATGCCACTCGCGTCGCGCAACGGTCTCGACCGTAACGTCGTGGTAACGGAGGCGCAGCCCCACTTGATCAGCAGCGATCGGTTTCAGCTCCGACAGATTCATTCGAGCGAGGGGTTGGTTATCGTTCAGCACCGAAGACAGCGGCGTTGTCCGGTAGCGACCCGCAACGAGTTCCAGTCGAGCCGCTCCGATCGGAAGCCCAATGCGAAGTCGAGGCAGTAGTGCACGCCCGTTCGACACGAAACCGATCTGCTGGGCTCGTACGCCGGCGGTTACATCCAGAGGAGCCAGGCGTCGACTTGCCGAAAGGTACACTGCACCGTCGACTGCGGTGCCGAAGGTATCAAACGTCCCGTAATCAGCGTTGAGCGTCGCTTGATAGAGATGCGGGCGATCCGATGAACTAAACGGTGACAGGAAGTTCCAGTTATTCTGCTCACCGGTTTGGTCAAACGAGCGTACGGACACATCCGTGCCGATCGTAACGGTCGTGTTCTTGAATCCGGCTATCCATCTGCCCCCCACAGAGACAACTCTCGTTGCATCTCGAAGGTCGACAGTAACCCCCCCGGCCACGTCCGGCAGTGCACGATACTGCTCGGAGGTAGCCTGATACCGTCCGGTAAGCGTCAACCATCCGGAAGCGAACGGTTGCTTGTATCGGACCGCCGACAGTACCCGCGTTGTCGATTGATCGACTTCGGTTGGCGTGCCTAATCCGGCGGCGGCAACCGAGTTTACGGTTAGGCCATCGTTGGCAACGAGAAGTGTTGCCGTCAACGTCCTACCGGGGGCGGGCCGGAGGCCGCTTGTGAGCAGCACGTCGCGAAACGATGTCGGCGGTAGTGACCGTCGATCGCTTGATGCCGGTGCAAGCGCGGTAAGTCGATCAAGGACCGAATAGCGACCCGTGGCGGACAGAAACCAGCGATCGGCACGATGATGCATCGACCCGGAGGCATCGATCGTTGAAATCGAAACGGCGTTGTCCGGAACAGTTGAAAAACCGTCGATCGTCTCTAGATCAATCGTCGACGCTTCGGCGGCGGAGGCATCCCCGCCAAGCGCGAGGACCGAAACAGCAGCGAGCGCAGGCGACGGAACCACAGAAAACATGCCATAGTGATTCGTACTCCCTTCCAGGATGTGACCATCAAGTCGCCACTGTGGGCTTCGGCCATAGAGACGAATATCGGCGGAGTGCATTGAGCCCGGCCGGGCGGCGCCTGGCAACCGTACCGCCGCGGTCGCATCGGTTGGCACGAGTGCGGCGCGCACCCGGCGGGCAATTTCTGTCGAATCAATTCGTGAGCGTGGAATGTCATGCGACTCGGTAATCGTTATCGTGGTCCGGCTATCGAGTAACGGTGCCAGGATGATGGAAAGCTGAAGGTGGGTGGCGTTGTCACCCATGTGAGCCAACGACAATCGCCGCGTTTTGAAACCGACAGCACTGACGACAAGTGACAAATCGCTCAGATGATGTCCTGTGATCGGTAATACCCAGGCACCGACCGAGTCGGCAATGACCCCGGACACCAGACTATCGTTGGCCTGAAGACGGATCGTCGCTCCGGCCACCAGCCGACCCTCGGTCGTCCGAACGGTGCCCTCCAGTACCGAAAGCGGTTCGGAAGCAAATGCCGCAAGCGCCACCGTGAACCAGAGCGCTCCGGCGACGATGAATTGTCCATATCGCTGACGTATCATCTCGCTATGAGCTTGAGGACAAACGCCATGCCGAGGCGCAGAGGACTCTCTCTTTTGCCCTAAGACCCTATTTAGCAGGATGTTACCGGTGAATCATCAGGCCCAAACCAGCCCTCGGAGTCGGCAGACGGTTGCAGAGTTGGCGCGTTGCTCGGTGCCGCCGGTGCCCCTATATTCTCGCCGCTCACCGAACCACGAGGAGACCCCGTGCGCATCGTTTCCCTTATCGCCTCGGCTACCGAAATCGTCTGTGCTCTTGGCGCCGAGAAGCTCCTCGTCGGTCGATCCCATGAGTGCGATTATCCCCTGTCCGTACGCAATCTGCCGCAGGTGACCGAACCCAAGTTTGAGCTCGATGGCACGTCGTACCAGATCGATCAGCGGATCAAGGCGATTCTTCAGGAGGGGCTGTCGATCTATCGGGTCGACGCCGAGCGGTTGAACGAACTGCAACCTGATGTCATCATCACCCAGACGCAATGCGCCGTGTGCGCCGTTAGCGAAGCGGACGTGCAACTCGCGGTATCGTCAATGGTCAACAGCAATCCTCTCGTTGTATCGTTGCTTCCGAACCGACTGAGCGATATCTGGTCGGACATTCGCAAAGTCGGCGCAGCGATTGGAGCCGAAACCCCCGCAGAGATGCTGATCAGTCAAATGAAGTCCCGCATGACTCAGATTCGACGCAAAACCCGGCGTCTCCGCAGCCGCCTCAAAGTTGCTACCATCGAGTGGATTGACCCCCTGATGGCCGCCGGTAACTGGATGCCAACCCTGGTCAGGATGGCGGGTGGAGACGAGCTTTTTGGCAGCGCCGGTAAACATTCCCCATTTATGACTCCGGCGGACCTCTTCGCCGCCGACCCCGATCTCATTTTTATCAGCCCCTGCGGCTTCGACATCGAACGGACGAAGGCCGATCTCCCAATTCTGACCGGTCACCCGGACTGGCCGTCTCTACGTGCCGTTCGCAACAATCGGGTCTTTGTCGCCGACGGTAACCAGTACTTCAACCGCCCCGGACCGCGTGTTGTCGAAACCCTTGAAATTCTCGGCGAGGTATTCTGGCCCGACGGCTTTCACTTCGGCTTCGAGGGAATCGCCTGGGAACGCGTTACGGCCCCCGTCTGATCAGTGCCATACTGGGGTGAACTTGCGGCTCTTGGGACTGCGGCCTGCTGGTCTCTGACAGCAATCTTCTTTGCCGAGGCCGGACGACGCGTGGGTTCGCATCGCGTCAACAAGATCCGCCTGATCATGGCGGTTCTCCTCTATGCGGCGATTATGACGGCCGTCTTTGGATCGCCGTTCCCGACTCAGGCAACCTGGCAGCAGACCGGGTGGCTGGCGCTCTCCGGTCTCATCGGACTTGTCTTGGGCGACGGTGCACTGTTCCGCGCCTTTGTAATGATCGGTCCGCGCCTCGCCACCCTGCTAATGGCCACTGCACCGATCTTTGCCACAATCATCGCATGGATCTTTCTTGGCGAGCGCCTCGGCATCATGACGTTACTCGGTATCGCACTGACAATTGGGGGCGTCATGTGGGTCGTTCTCGAACGACAGTTTGGCTCTGCCAATCGATTTGGTCTGACCACCGATCATCCCGATGCTGGCTCGAAGACCAAAGGCGTGATTTTGGCGACGATTGGTGCATTTGGCCAGGCGACGGGGTTGGTACTCTCGAAACAGGCAATGGTACACGCAGGCGAACCGCTCGACCCGATGCCGGCATCGATGATCCGCATGATTGCGTCGATGTTTTTCATCTGGGGCTTCGCTGTCGCGCGAAACGATATCACTGAAACGGTGCGTGCTGTCAGTAACCGCTCGGCAATGCTCTTCGCTCTTGGTGGAACGATCTTTGGTCCCGTCCTCGGTGTCTGGCTCTCGCTGGTCGCGGTCAATCAGATCGAGGCGGGCGTTGCCGCGACCTTAAACGGGACAACGCCGATTATCATTATTCCGGTCGTCTACCTCGTCTATCGCGAACGCGTATCCGTTCGGGCGTTGTTTGGAACGGTACTGGCGGTCATCGGGGTTGCACTGCTATTTTCCGGTGATGCCCTGGTTAGATAAGTCCTCCTACGAACAGGCCCTGTTGACGCACTATGCCGATCGACGCACCGAACGCCTCATCGGTCGTGACGGTACATTCGACTCCGGCTACCTCGACCTGACCCGCTTCTTTGGACCCGGCAGCGTGACTCCTGATGAGATTGCACTGCACTACGCCAGCGATTCGTTTGTGATTACCGACGCTCGCATTCGACGCTTCGCCGAAGAGACAGCTCAGATCATGCGGGAGGAGGGGCGATTGTACGACGGTCCCCTCACCACCAAGCTGGTAGCATTTGCACCAGGTGACGAGATGATGACGATACAACCGGTCGCCTATGCCGACGTTGCCGGGAGTTGTTTCGCGCTTGATCGGCCGACCAACCATTTCCAACCGCATGCCACATTGCGACAGTATTTCCATACGGTCGATCCGCTCCATACGGTATCCGGGAATCCGCTCGCCATCTCTCTCGGAGTTTGTGGGTATGTGCTTATTCGCGAGGAAGGCGACACGTACATCGTTCAGGTGCGGCGGTCCCGGAATCTCGCGGCGCTGCCGGCATCGTATGGTCCGTCGGTTGCGGGGTCGGTCGACTATGAGTCGCATTGGCGGTCGGTCGGTCAGATGCTTCGGGAGGTAATGACTCGAGAAGCGAACGAGGAGCTCCGGTTGACAGAGGACGATTATCGCTTCGTTCCGCTCGGTTATGGCCGCGAGACCTGGCGGGGCGATCGACCACAGCTGTTTGCCTGTTTGGAACTCCTGATTTCTCGGCAAGAACTGCTCGAACGAGTTCGAATGATACCGTTATCCGATCGCGAATTCAGCGCACTCCGGTTCTGGCGGCTAGCTGCGAATGGGACGCTGCCATCGCGCTTCTCAACCCGGTTGAATCCGGAGGCCAGTACGGCCTGCTACCTGCTGGAAGAATACCTCGGCCACAGCTCATGAAAAAGCCACCGGGTAATGACCGGTGGCTTCGAACATTTCAGTAGTGGTGATACTGACGCGACTACATGTCGACGTCTTCAGGATTCGCTTTCGGGCGAGTGACCGACTCAGCCATCGCCTGCACCTCTTCCGGCTTCTTCAGCTTGAGCTTATCTTTGTGCTTCTTCAGCTGCGTCGTGACCTTATCAACCGCGGCCAGCATTGCCTGCATCATGTCGTCGGCTTCAGCCGAGCCAACAATGCGGTCGCGGGCAACGGAGATTTGTAGCTCAGCGATATTACGATGACGCGCTTTTTCAAGGACAAGATCGGCAGACGTGATATTCTCGAAAAACTTGGTCAGACCGTCCATTTCCGACTCGGCGCGTGCCTTTATGTCCGGATGAAGATCGAAGTGGCGAGCGGTAATAGCTTTCTTCATGCCGCACCATCCCTTTCTGTTGGCGGGTTCAGCCCCAGCGGTTGGAGTGGTTAGCGAAGCACCAGCCGGTCACGACCGATGCCTGCTCTAAGATAGGCTACGAAATGCCGCGCCGCAAGGTTGGGGGTTTTTAGACCTCAACTCGCTTTCGGAATCGGGCCGCCTTAATACCGAGTTCCTCACGATACTTCGTCACTGTCCGGCGGGCGAGCTTGATTCCCTCGTCGTTCAGCTTCGTAAAGATCTGCTGATCGGAGAGTGGTCGATCGGGGTCTTCGGCGTTGATGATCTCCTCGATCCGTTGCTTCACGGAACGCTTGGAGACATCTTCCCCCCCCTCACGGGCGATACCGGTATTGAAGAAGTGTTTGATCTCGAACACGCCGAACGGCGTCTGCACATACTTGCCCTTACTCACGCGTGAGATCGTCGCCACATTCATATCGACAATGCGGGCGATATCATCCATGATCAGCGGCTTGAGGAAGGCCGGACCTTTCTCAAAGAACAGATTCTGCTCGACAACGATCGCTTCCATCACGCGAATCATTGTTGAACGGCGCTGATTGATGGCATTGAGCAACCACCGAGCCTGCTCAAGTTTCTGACGAACGTAGTCTTTCGTTTCATTCGGCGTTGTGTTCCCGCGTTTAATCAATTCACGATAGCCGGAATTGATCCGTAGCCGCGGGACATTGCGGTCGTTGTGCATGACGATCAGTTCTTCGCCAAACCGCTCCACGATCAAATCGGGAAGGACCGGAGCGGCACCGGAATCAAAGCGTCCGTGCGCCGGTGTCGGCGAGAGTGACTTAATACATTCGAGCGCTTTTTGGGCACGCTCGAACGGCACGCCCATCATGCGAGCAATCTGCTGTGTCGATTTCTTCTCCAGGTCACGCAGGTGATCACGCACGATGCGATAGGCGAGCGTATCTTTGAGATCACGATCTTCGAGCTGCAGAAGCAGAGACTCGCGCAGATCGCGAGCTCCGACACCAACCGGATCGAACGTCTGAATGACGCGCAGGAGGCGCTCGACCGTCGCCTCATCGATCGTGAGTTCAGCGGCCATTTCCGCGACCGAGATGGCCAGGTACCCGTCGGGATTGATGTTACCAATGATGTATTCCCCGAGGAGCCGATCTTCATCAGACAGCTTCAGGTAGTGCAGCTGCTCGGTCAGATGATCATAGAGTGAGGTATCGCCCGAGGCCGAACCTTCGAAACGCTCCTCTGTCCGTTCGACTGGCTCACGAACTTTGTAGCCTTCCTCGTCGTCGCCATAGAGGTAATCATCCCAGTTAAACTCTTCCTCGGCCTTGGCATCGGCGACCTCATCCGGCGTCTCCTGATCCTCGTCGACCTCGAGCACTTCCTCAAGGAGTGGATTGGTGGCCAGTTCGGTACGTAATGTCTGCTCCAGTTTGAGCAGGGGCATCTGCAGCAGTTGCAGCGACTGAATCAACTGCGGCGCGAGGGTCTGCTGCAGTTTGAGTGTTTGGGATAGACCGAGTTTCATAACCTTACCTCGTACGTCCAGCTCAACCGAACCGGAAAGCTCTACTCTCTACCCTCAGTATCGGAGTCGCTTTCGCGGCTGTTTATGAGTCACCGGTAAACGGTTCAGTATTTCTACAGATGCAGCGTTGCTGCGCCAAATGCACAAGCGTGCCCGACAGCAGCTTTCAATTCAGTCGAAACTTCTCGCCCAGATAAATCTTCCGAGCTTCCGGATCCTCAGCCAAAAAGTCGGCCGTTCCAGTCTTCAGAATTTTGCCATCAGCCATGATGTACGCGCGGTCACAGATCGATAGCGTTTCGCGGACGTTATGATCGGTAATCAAAACACCGAGCCCGCGATCAACCAGGCGCGAGATAATCCCCTGGATGTCCTCAACCGCGATCGGATCAATGCCCGCGAACGGTTCATCGAGCAGAATGAATTTCGGGTTGGTTACCAACGCGCGGGTGATTTCAACCCGACGACGTTCGCCGCCGGAAAGCGTGATCGCTTGCGACTTGCGAAGGCGGGCGATATCGAGCTCGTTGAGCAACGATTCCAACCGAGCCTTTCGTTCTTTGCGGCCCAGTCCCTGAAACTGAAGAATCGCCATGATATTCTGCTCGACCGTCAGCTTTCGGAAAACCGACGCTTCCTGAGCGAGGTAACCGATGCCGAGTTTGGCCCGGCGGTACATCGGCAGGCGGCTGATATTCCGGTCCCCAAAGAAAACCGATCCCTTGTCGGGACGAATGAAGCCAATGATCATATAGAAGGTCGTGGTCTTACCGGCACCGTTGGGGCCGAGAAGCCCGACCACCTCACCCTGGTTTACCTCAAGCGATACGCCGTTGACAACGGGGCGCTTGCGAAATGTCTTAAACAGGTCGTTGGTGTATAGTCGGGTCATGGCTCTTCCGAAACATATGCGGGGGGCTGGAATTGATACAACGATAAACTGTCAATCGCGCATGATTTTTGCTAGCGCCGGAAATCGAGTTGACACCAAACCGGACACTGCCGATTAACTAATTATGATCAAACAGCTTAGCTCTCTCGCCCTGATTTCACTGACGATTCTCGCCTGCTCCACCAGTCCCGAGCGACAGATGCAGCAACAGTTCTCCAAGGGACTCGACCAGATCGATCAGTTCGCCTTCGCCGAAGCAGAGTCGACATTTGCCGATCTGAGTGTCGACTTTCCCGATGTGCCTCTGGGCCGTCTCGGTATTGGACTCACCAAGGAACGCCAGGGACTTCACTTAGAAGCTCTCGAACGGTACCTCAGTATTGAGCGGGATGTCCCCGAGTTCGATTCGGTGTACGTACATTTGGGACGAGTCTACGCAAAGCTCAATGAACCCGCACTGGCGGCCAGCGCCTGGACACAGTTCGTTTCCCGGCAACCTGCTGACAGCCGGGCCAAGTTAGAACGGGCGCGCCAGTTTATCGCGGATTTTCGCCCTATCATAGCGCGCCAGGGGTTCCTCATCTCCGACCCCGGCGATCTCGACCGGGCAGCGATCCTCCAACTAACCGCCCAGTCGTACTTTCTGGAAGGTCATGCCGACTCGGCATTACGGACCGATGCCTCCGCCACCGGCACGGCGGGTGATAATGCCCACCCGTATTTTCTCCTCACCCGCGCCGACTGGCACCAGTCCCGGCAACAGTACGACTCGGCCCTGATTTACAGTCAGCGTTTCCTCGCGAGCGATGCCGCCGGGCAGGAAGAGCGATACGCCGAATTCAAGCGCTATCTGGCCATGGGGTACTACTCAGCAGCGGAAGAAATGATTCCGTCGCTGTCCGGAGGTCAGGACGCTGAGAATGCCGTCGCTGCTCATCTGTGGCAGTTCTTAGCCTGGGCTCGTAACGATAACTTCCGGGCGGATCGTGCAACCGCCGAGATGATCCTGCACACCGGCACGAACATCGATACCTACTTCGCTGAAATCGAGTCACGCCTCCGGCTAAATGACAAACTGACGCTGAAAGACAATGTGCAGCTGATCAACGCGTTGATGGCACGTCGCGAATCTGATACCACCTATATCCATTACGTCCGCGGTCGCATGATTCTCACGTTCGGAGAGGCGATGAAACCGGAGATCGATATCATGTCACTGCGATCGGCTCCCGGATGGCAGCAGGATGATCGCCGCTACCGCCTTCAGGAGATCTACGACCTCGCCTTCTCACAACAATTCGAACTGATGCAGTCACGTCTCGATCTGGCTGAGCAGCAGCATCCAACGGATATTGACTGGCTGGCAGGTCTGGGTGAGTTGCACCTGCGACCGGCGATGCTGTCACTCGATTCGGCATCCGAGTACTTCCGACGCGCGCTCCAACGGAACGATGTCTTCTTCCCCGCGCTCAATGGGATGATCACCACCAAGCTGGCCGATGGTCCACAGGCAGCGCTGTCGTATATCAACAGCCTCGGTGGGCGCATTGACCGCGTTCCGCAGCTGGGAACAACGCGAGCTCGACTGTTGATTGCCCTCGATTCGATTGACGCCGGTCTGGATCAGTTCGGTCGCGCCATTGCACCGATGTCTGCTCTGCTCGCCGAGTACGAGGCGACTGCCGAGGCCCTGCGGCGCCGACTGCGTCATGAGCGAGTTGGTGAAGTCTTCACACTCATGGTCGCCAACAACCCCGGGAATCCCGAGGCCTTTCAATTGGCGGCTGGAGACGCCGGCGATCGCGGTGACTGGGAAGCGGCGCGAAACTATGTCGACGCCGGCCTGGAAGTTCAGGCTGATCACTTTGGCCTCGCGGTTGAGGCCGCCCGAGTCAGATTTCACGAGGGGAACCGTCCGGCTGCTCGGGCAGCGCTCGATTCCCTGCTGGCGATTGCTACCGGCGATGTCAATGCCAACCGCTATGCAGCATACGCTTACGCGGCTGATTCGACAGATTTTGTCCGGGCCGGGAATCTCGTCCGATCGGCTATCCGCTCCAGTCCTCACGATTTAAAGACGCTTCTTACCGCATGCGAAGTCTTCAGTCTCAACGGAGCCTGGCAGCAGGTGATCAATTACGCCGGACAGGCAGCCAACCTCTACGTTGGCGTCCCGGAGCCACTCTATTATCTCGGCCAGGCCCTGTACCACCAAGGCGATGACCAGGCTCAGCCGACCCTGGAGATGTCGCTGCAACTTGGACTGCGGGGCGACGAACGAACCACGGCTGTCTCGCTCTTGCGGCAACTCGACGGCTGACCGATCCTGTCGACATGATCGAGCCGACGTATCTGCAAGGACGAACTGTCGCGGTAACCGGCGCCGATGGCTTCATCGGTAGTCATCTCGTCGAGCAACTCGCCCGGAGTGGCGCACAGGTTCGGGCGCTCGCCTGGTACAACGCGTTCGGTGACGCCGGATGGCTCGATGATTTCACACCGGATCTCTTGGCCCACGTCGACATTACCCTGGGGGATATTCGAGACCAAAGTCAGATTCGCCGTTGGTTGGAAGGAACAGATATTGTCTGGCATCTTGCTGCCCTGATCGGCATTCCCTACAGCTATCATGCCCCCGAATCATACTTGCAGACAAACGTTATCGGAACGCAGGCACTACTGAGCGCCGCTCACGACGTTGCGTGTTCACGTGTTGTTGTCGTTTCGACTTCTGAGGTATATGGCACAGCCCGTCAGCTGCCGATGAGCGAGGACCATCCTCTCCATGCGCAATCGCCATACGCCGCATCGAAGATTGCAGCGGATCAGCTAACACTATCATATTGCGCGGCGTTCGATCTACCGGCGGTTATTGTTCGTCCGTTCAACACGTATGGTCCTCGGCAATCGATACGTGCAGTTATCCCAACGATTATTCGACAACTGTCCGCGGGTAACGATCTGAAACTGGGGAACACGGCTGCCCGTCGAGATCTGACTTACGTCACGGATACCGTCGATGGACTCATCCGTGCTGGCGACCCCGACCGCATGGTCGTCGGAGACACGATCAACCTGGGAACAGGTCATGACGTGTCAGTTGAAGAGATTGCGCACACCATTGCCCGTGATATGGGACGGGATCTGACGATTGTCGTCGATGACAAACGTTTACGCCCGGACAAATCCGAAGTCGACCGATTGCGTGCCGACAATCGTCGGGCAAGCGAGCGACTCGAATGGCAACCATCGATAACGCTTGAAGACGGATTGCGACAGACAATCGCCTGGTTCCAGAATCCGGACAATCTTCGGCGCTACGGCACTCGCGATTTCAGTTTCTGATGGTTGCCGTCGTCCTCGCCGGGGGAGCCGGTCGACGCCTTGCCCCCTACACAGCGGTTGTACCCAAGCCGCTCGTTCCCCTGGGCGATCGAGCGGTACTGGAGTTATTGCTGCAGGCACTTGCCCGCCGTGGCGTGACCACCGTGTATCTTTCGGTCAATCATCTGGCTCATCTTATCGAAGCGGTGATCGGCGACGGAAGTCGCTATGGTCTGACCGTTAGGTATGTTCGGGAACGAGAACCATTGTCGACCGTTGCGCCGCTGCGACTGATACCAGACCTCCCTGAGCAGTTTCTTGTCGTCAATGGTGATGTGCTGACCGATATCGATGTCGGAGCGTTCCTTCACGAGCATACCCAAAGCGGCGCCGACGTATCGGTTGCGGTGACGTCGCGATCCCACACCGTGGATTACGGCGTTGTCGATATCGACAGCAATTCACAGATCACCAACTTTCACGAGAAGCCAGTCTCGCACCATGATGTGTCGATGGGCGTGTATGCCTTTTCGAGAGGTGTGCTGTCTCGGATCCCGCCCGATGGGCCGTACGGGTTTGATGAGTTGATGCGTGATCTTCTAGCAGCAGGCGCCCCGATCCATTCGTGGCGCCACGACGGCTACTGGCTCGATATCGGCCGGCCCGCGGATTATGAGCGGGCCCAACGCGAAGAGGGACAGATCAAACGCCTCCTGCTTGGAGACCACCCGACCTAACACGAGCAGCCCGGAGCGTACCCCGGACCACCCGCACGAGGAGATAACTCACCACGAGAAGCCGATCACTGTTTCGGCAAGTTCGGGTGGCGCCGACGTACTGTCTCCAGCAGTTACAATTGACCGGCGAAGTTCGCCGTTGATGACCACCAAACCATCGTAGTCAGTCGCGGCGATCACGGTTGTACCAATTCGAGCCAGGTCACGGACTTCCTGTTGCGCCAGTTGCGAAACGGGCGTGAACGTATCCTCGAAGTAGCCGACGACACCGGCTGCGGTACCGATTCGCACCACCCAACCGGAGGCATCGATTGCCGTGATCATGTCAGCCGGGAGGCCGTCGATGACTGAACGTTGCGCCCAGCGACCGCCATCATACAGGTACAGACCAGTAGCGGTGCCGACATAGAGCCACGCTCCGCGGCTGGCAAGGACAGTAACATCATCGAAAGCTGCCGTATCGCGCTGAATATAGCGACGACGAATCGTGTCACCGTTGTAATCAAACAGGCCGGAGCCGGCAGTGCCGATCCAGAGTCGGTCGAGCTGAGCGGTCAGGGTGGTCACCGGCACATCAGACCAGACCTGCTCTGCCACGCCATCCGAATACCGCCACAGACCGTCATCGGTACCGACGTACAACTGCTCATCGAAGACCGTCATCGCAGTCACGAAACCGGAAAGGTCAGCATCGGCAACGAGGAGGTTATCGCCGCTAAGGCGATACAACCGGGACCCACCCGCGAACAGATTACCGTCAAACCGGGCCACTGTACCAATGGGATCGGCCTGCGATAGAAGTGTCACAGATTCGGTCACGGGATGGTAACGGATGAGACCCGCATCACAGGCAGCATAGAGAAGACCGTCGACGAGAGCCAGATCGCCGACGCGACCAAACTCACCCGGGGCAACTGACGGGGCCACGGCGGGAGTTGGGTCAACTGCCAGAATCGGTTCTGCTGGTCCCTCCGGTTGAGAGGCGGAGGCGGGCAGCGCTGCCGGTGGCACCTCGGTGGTGGCCGAATCCGACGCCGTCCGGGTAGGCTCATCGGTTTCAGCGCCGGCGCATCCGGTGAAGATCAAGGCAGCAAACAGAAAAGCCAAGCCGGCAAGGTGGAAGAGTGTGCGTTTCAACATGAGTCGCTCCTTTCGCGTTCGTTGTCTGCCGGCAATGCAGTCAAGTGCCATGCCACTTCACCAAGGCCATGCCTTGCAACGACTTACACTAAAGGGGCAACGTTCAAACCAGCCAAAAGCGTGTCAATAATGACACATAAAAGCCCTCCCTAATCTATAATAAACCATCAAATAACAACTTACAGCGTGTCAAAAGGGACACATTTGCTTCAACGAAGTCGCCAAATAGCGCGTACAAGGAGTGATGGCCGCTCTTCTTATCACACTTGCCCAACTCCTCGGAGCACTCAACCACGGATGGGTTGATTGCCCACCGACCGCGATCACCAATGGACGGGTCTATTTGCCGTGCGGCGTAGATGCAGGTGTGTGGCCCGGCTGTGCTGTTGCATTGACGATGTCGGATAGTAACATCGTGAAAACGACTGTTGCCTATGCCGACACCGGCTACGCGGTGTCGGCCGTTCTCGATCGAGCTGTCATCTCACCCAACGCCGAGATAGTCGCAGTCGCTGTCCGTTCGTTGCAACCGATCACCTCTCCGGTGGTGATCTGGTCGTTGCTGGATCTGAGCGTGCACCAGCTGGCATCAGATGATCTCGCTGTAGCGCGAACGGGTGTTAGTGTGTCACAAGTCAGCTATGCATTCGAGTCGGGCACGTGTCGGACTTATCTCGGCTGGCGAACCGGTCATGCGTTCGATCGACGGGCGACCGTCGTCACCGAGCCGGCTCCGGTTGTTGCCGCGTTGATCCCCAATCTGTCGTCCGAGATCAACCGGGAAGGAATGCTGACGACCGCGTTGCGTTATCAACTCGATTCGGCAACGATCGACAACCTCCTGGAGGTCGACAGATGGAGCCCGGTTTTACGATGGCTCCCGAGACCGTCGGGTAATCCAGCGTCACTCGTCAATCCTGAGCGCGGGGTCGCCTTGCTTCGTACCCTGCCGATCCCGGATTCGGTAGTAACAATTGCGGTAGCTTCAAGCGACCTGCTGCCCCTCGCGCGCTGGCTCCGCGACCGGTTGATCCGCCACCGCTGGCGGGCGCGCATTATCACGCAAACTCCCGCCGATCTCAATCTAACCTGGGTGCCGGTACGGCCAGATAATGACAGTGACGGCCTCACGCTCGTAGCGGATGCGGTAACTGACCACCTCAACGTGTTAACCGCATCGATGCGACAGGAACTCCAAGCCGTCCGGGGCTTGCTAGCACGGTCCGAAGCAACTGCTGATTCGTCGATTGCTCGTCACCTCTTGCTGGAAGCCGAGCGCCGCATGCTCGACGATTGGGGGGTATTCCCTCTGGCTCGTCCGGATCTTGTGGTGACGCTGCGTCATCCGGTGTTTGGGGCGCCCTTTAGCAATTCCGGCCAGCTGACGCTCGACCGCCTTCGCTTCTTCGCGCTTCCAGAGGAGCAGCCGTGAGTCTCTCCCGGCGAGTGATTGTCGCATTAGCCATCGCTGGGCTGCTGCCGACGATTGCGGCTCTCTTACTCCTGACTGAGCACCGTACACAACAGTTGCGGTTGTCGGCAGAGACACTATGGCGTCAAGAGATCCGCCTCGTCCAGTCAGCACAAGAGCGAGTGCGGACCACCCGGCAGAGTCAGATCGAGGAGATTGCGATCTCACCATCGATCGCAACAACGCTCGACAATCTGTCGGCCGGCCGACCGGTTCGTCTCGATCCAGCGGTGTTACCGTTCGAACGCTTCCAAATTGTGCGCGACCAACGGATCGTATGGGCAGCCAATCGTCCGGGACTGACCGGTGATCCATGGCTTGACAAGGAATCACTGGCACGCCAGGAGTTCACCGCCGACGGACCACTCTGGTTCGACTGGCACTTTGCGACAGTTTCAGACTGGCAGGTGTGGGGTGGTGAACCACTGAGCCGCACCACAGCAAACATCGGTCAACCGCTTGCCGATCGTCTGACTCTCATCACCAACCAAGAGCTTGGCCGTGACTCCGTACGGTATGCTCAGATCGGTTCGATCATTACAACCGACGATGGTAACCGTCATGCTCTGGTGGCCGGAGGAAACGGGCACGGATACACCCTACTGCTGGCCGAGCCGGATGCCTTGGCCAGCGGCCCCCTGACACCAGCTTTTCTGTTGATCGGCCTGACAGTCATCATCGCGATGCTAATCGGGTGGTTCCTGTTGAGTCGGACGCGGCGGGAGGTCGACAACTTAGTTGCCGCGACACAACGAATCGGATCGGGCGACTATCACCAGCCGGTCATGGCGTTTGAAGAGGGTGAGTTTCAGCGCCTCGCCGATGCGCTTGACCGCATGCAACGAGAGATTCGACTGACCCACCAGCAGTTAGCAATCGCTGAGCGTATCGCGGCCTGGGAAGAAATCGGTCGCAAGGTCGCTCATGAGGTTCGCAATCCGCTCACTCCGATCGACATCGCCGCGGCCGATCTGCGAACCGCGTACGCTGACGAAAACACAAACTTTGGCGATACACTCGAACAGTCGACGACGATGATCCGGCGAGAGATTCGACGCGTAACGAAACTGCTGGATGAGTTTGTGCAGTTCGCACGAATGCGACCAGCCAACCGCCAGCCAACCGGCCTTGCCAGTATCCTATCTGACATCGAGGAGCTCTTTGCAACCGATATCGCAAGCGGACGTGTGACCCTCACTCGGGGAGGCGACATAACGATTGTTGTCGATCGAGATCAACTCACGCAGGTACTGATCAATCTTGTAAAGAACGGCCTGGAGGCCAGCCCCGATTCCCGGGTCTGTCTCGACGTCACACGTGACGGCACCAGCGTCGTGATCCACGTAACCGATACCGGACCGGGGTTTCCGTCGAACGTGCTGGCCGACCCGTTCACTCCCCGTGAATCGTCAAAAGCAACCGGCTCCGGTCTTGGTCTGTTGATTGCCCAGCGAATCATTACCGATCACGCCGGAACAATCACGCTAGCTAACACCGAGACGGGGGCAATGGTGACCATCAGTCTTCCCGGAGCGTTCGCATGAAGATACTGATCATCGACGACGAACCGGCAATTCGACAGAGTCTTCGCACCGCTCTTGGTCGTCGCGATTGGGAAATCGTGACGGCGGCCTCGATTGGTGAAGGGGAACAGTTCGCCAGCGCCGACTTCGACTGCATTCTGCTCGATATCTATCTTCCGGATGGCAGCGGACTTGATCTGTTGCACCGTTTGAAGGCGTCGCAACCACATACGCCGGTAGTCATGATTTCCGGCAACGCCGACATCGACGACGCCGTACGGGCGGTGAAAGAGGGTGCGTTCGATTTTCTGCAGAAGCCTCTCGTCCTGGAACGAGTCATCGTCACGATTGAAAACGCAACGCGCAGTCGACGGTTGACGAGCGAAAACGCCCGGCTGGTTGATCGGGTCTTCGGTCAATTGATCGGTGTGTCACCGGTCATCGAAGAGATTCGTCGACTGATCGCGCGGGCCGCACCGCGGACCGACCGTTTCCTGATAACCGGCGAAAATGGCACCGGTAAGGAACTTGTCGCACATCTGATCCACAGCCAGAGTCGGTTCGCCGATGGACCATTCGTGCCGGTCAATTGTGCCGCCCTCCCCAAAGAGCTAATCGAATCAGAGCTCTTTGGTCATACGGCCGGGGCGTTCACCGGGGCTCGCAAAGCACGATCCGGCTATTTCAAAGCCGCCGACGGTGGCTCGATCTTTCTTGATGAGATTGCCGAGCTGACACCAACCGCTCAGGCCAAACTGCTCCGGGTCCTTGAGACCCGCGAGGTGACACCGGTCGGTTCAGAGAAGCCGACCACGGTCACCGGCACAATTATCGCCGCAACGAACCGCGATCTCGAAAGCGAGATTCGTTCTGGTCGGTTCCGCGAAGATCTTTTTTATCGACTCAATGTTGTGGCGGTAGCGCTGCCACCGTTGCGGGAGCGAGGCGACGATATCCCGATCCTCGCCGACTACTTCCTGTCGCGCCTGGCGGCCGAAAGCGGTGAGGCCGTACGACGGTTAGAACCGAGCTCCCTCGAGCTGCTTCGGAAGCAGACCTGGCGGGGCAACGTACGAGAACTGCGCAACCTGATGGAGCGCGTTCACATCTATGCGACCGGTGAAGACGTTACACCAGAACTGCTCCTGACGCTACTTCCCCGTATCCCGGATTCTACCAGCGAGTCGTTGCGCAATGCGACGGCTCGGTTCGAACGGGACTACATTGAGACCGCGATCGCCCGCCACGATGGCAACATTGCCGCGGCGGCTCGCGAACTTGGTCTGGAACGATCACATCTGTACAAGAAGCTGAAGCGGCTCGAAGGAGCCAAAGAAAACGCCGACCCACAGTCGTGAGTCGGCGCTGTCGTTTACTGAAGCAGCGAGGCTACTCGTCGTCCTCTTTCACCACCACGGCAACATCGATCACCTTGTCACCGTCATCAAGATTCACCAGTCGCACACCCTGAGTGTTCCGTCCCAGGGTCCGCAGCTGACTGACTGCCTGGCGATTGACGATGCCGTTCTTGGTAATCAGGATTAACTCATCCATGTCGAGCACTTCCTTGACCGCAACGATCTCGCCATTGCGTTGGGACGCCTTGATATTGATGACGCCCTTACCGCCCCGGTTCGTGATCCGGTAGTCCTCGATATGTGAGCGTTTACCGTAGCCGTTCTCACACACGGTTAGCAGCGTCGACTCACGTTTAATCACGACCATCGCGACAACGTAGTCATCTTTGATGAGTGTGATGCCGCGCACGCCATAGGCCGTACGACCCATCGGCCGCAGCTTCTCCTCAGGGAAGCGAATGGCCATCCCCTTGCGCGTCGCGAGAACGATGTCGAACGCGCCATTGGAGATATCGACTTCGATCAACTCATCATCATCCGGCACCGCCATCGCATTGACACCGGCCTTGCGCGGATTCGAGAACGCATCGAGACTCACCTTCTTCACCTGACCGTTGCGTGAGGCCATGACAATGAACTGGTCGTCGGTGAAGTCACGTACTTTGCAGAACGCCGTAATCCGCTCATCTTTGCTCACCTGGCAGAGGTTAACGATCGGTTTCCCTTTCGCCAGCTTGCCACCAACCGGAATGGTGTGGACTTTCACCCAGTAACACCGACCGCGGTTGGAGAAGAAGAGGATATAGTCGTGCGTCGAGGCGACGAAGAGGTGTTCGGAGAAGTCCTCATCCTTCGTCTCCATACCTCGCACACCGCGACCACCACGCTGCTGACGGCGGTACTGCGACTCGGCAAGCCGTTTGACATAGCCGTGATGTGAGATCGTGATCACCATGTTCTCTTCGGCGATCAGATCCTCGATAGTGAGGTCGTCGGCTGCCGATTGAATGTCGGTGCGACGCTCGTCACCATATTTGCGCATGAGTTCGGTAGTCTCATCCTTGATTATCTGGTAGCGGAGTTGCTTGGAACCGAGAATCGCTTTGAGCTGCTCAATCTTCTTGATCAACTCGTTGTATTCGTCTTCGATCTTCTGGCGTTCCAGACCGGTCAATCGCTGAAGGCGCATCTCCAGAATGGCTGTCGCCTGAATCTCAGAGAGCTTGAAGCGCTTCATAAGTCCGGCGCGAGCGGTCGGCGTGTCTTTGGACGCACGAATAAGCTCAATGACGGCATCGATATTGTCGAGAGCAATGCGATAGCCCTCAAGAATATGCGCCCGCTCCTCGGCTTTACGCAGCTCGAATTCCGTGCGACGAACCACGACTTCATGTCGGTGATCGATGAACCGCTGGAGCATCTCTTTCAATGAGAGCATCTTGGGAATGCCGCCGTCGAGGGCGAGCATCATCACCGAAAACGTCGACTGCATCGTCGTATGCGCGTACAGTTGATTCAGCACGATCTCGGCCTGAGCATCGCGCTTCAGTTCGATGACAATCCTCATGCCATCGCGATCGGATTCATCACGAAGGTCGGAGATGCCATCAATCTTCTTATCGCGAACAAGGTCGGCAATCTTCTCAATGAGATTCGCTTTATTGACCTGGAATGGAATCTCGGTAACGACCAGCGCTTCCTTGCCGTTGCGCATCTTCTCGTTGACGACTTTGGCACGGACCGGAACGTGTCCTTTGCCGGTCTCGTAGGCCTGCCGGATGCCGTCGAGTCCGTTGACAATGCCTCCGGTCGGAAAGTCAGGGCCGGGCACATGCTGCATCAGATCCGTGATGGTAGCGTCAGGTGTATCGATCAGGTGGATAATCGCACTCCCGATCTCGTTGAGATTGTGGGGAGGCACATTGGTCGCCATTCCGACGGCGATACCGGAAGTCCCATTGCAGATCAGGTTGGGGAATCGTCCCGGCAACACAGTTGGCTCCTGGAGCGTGTTGTCGTAGTTCCCCATGAAGTCGACGGTCTCTTTTTCGAGGTCCGCCAGCATCTCAACGGCGATCGGCGTCAAGCGCGCTTCGGTATAGCGCATCGCCGCGGCATCATCACCATCGATAGACCCAAAGTTTCCCTGACCATCGACCAGCGGGTAGCGCATGTTGAAGTCCTGCGCCATGCGCACCAGCGTTGGATAGACGACCTGTTCGCCGTGAGGGTGGTAGTTACCCGACGTATCGCCACAGATTTTGGCACATTTGCGGTGCGGACGGCCAGGTGAGAGATTCAAATCGTTCATCGCCACCAGGATGCGGCGGTTGGACGGTTTCA
The DNA here is from genome assembly GCA_028289585.1 of Candidatus Zixiibacteriota bacterium. Classification (GTDB taxonomy): domain Bacteria; phylum Zixibacteria; class MSB-5A5; order GN15; family FEB-12; genus JANQPI01. Next base: position 151,133 of record JANQPI010000026.1, on the reverse strand, counting down.
TACCGTCGCGCACATCCGGCAGGGCACGATTGGTGATGACCGACATCGAGTAATCGAGGTATGAGGATTTCATCTCCTCTTCGAGATAGATCGGTTCAATCCGCTGGCGTTCGAGAGTCATAGGAGTCCTTTACCAAGAGGGTATATGGGTGTCCGAGAGGACCACATTTTCAGCCTGAAAAGTAACGATGGGGAGTCCCAGCGGCAACTAAAACCACGGCCTGCGATACCGGGAGAATTGCTAATTCATGTCAGCGGAAATTGCGCCGGTAAACCGATAACCGACGCCGCGAATCGTCTCAAAATAGGTTGGTTCTGCCGGGTCGTCCTCGAAGATCTTCCGCAGCTTCAGAATGAAGTTATCCACGGTTCGGGTGGTGGGATAGGTGTTGTAGCCCCAGACGGCATCCAGTAGTTCATCCCGACTGACGACCTCGCCGGGGCGCTCCATCAGGTATTTCGCAACCATACATTCGCGGCGGGTCAGTGTAACCGTTCCGTGGGGGCCAGACGCCTTGAACTGGCGAAAATCAATCTCCCGGCCATCAAACCGAAAAGCAACGCCCAGATCATTGTCGTCGGATAGCCACGATTGCCGTCGGAAGATCCCCTGAATGCGAGCGAGGAGTTCGTGAATGGAAAACGGTTTGGGCAGGTAATCATCTCCGCCAGCTACCAGCCCTTCAATGCGTTCCTCGGTCGTCCCTTTGGCCGTCAGGAAGACGACCGGTGTCCGCGCTCCGGACTCACGAATCTGCCGGCAGATTGTCAGTCCATCAACTTCAGGTAGCATGATGTCCAGAAGAACGAGATCAAACTCACCGGCTTCGAACGCCGGCACAGCGTCGCGGCCATGATCAACGTGGACCGTTTCATACCCCTCGGCATCGAGATTCATCACAAGTCCGTCGGCAACCGCGGCGTCATCTTCTACAACGAGAATACGTTTTGTCATTGCGTCAATATCGCCTCCCGGACGAGTGGAACTGTCATCGTAAAGTCAGCGCCACGATCTCGACCAGCCGATTCCGCTACCACGTCGCCACCATGGGCTCGAGCAATCGACCTCGCCATGTAGAGTCCCAGGCCGGAACCGTCGGCCCGCCGGGTCATTTCATCGCCGCCTCGGTAAAACCTATCGAAGAGTGCTTCGGCCTCGTTCGGTTCAAAGCCGATACCGTTATCCGCGATCAGAAGTATGGCGATACTATCTCTCGCATGAAGATGAATCAACAATTGGAGTTGATCATCGCCATGATACTTGAAGGCGTTATCGACAAGACCGGTTATGGCCCGACGCAGAGCCCGGTAGTCGCCGTCGACAACCAGGTCGTCCTCAATCTCCGATTCAATAGCAACGTCATAGCGGGTTGGAATGAGCCGAGCTTCCTCCGCTACCTCACGTACGAGATCACTCAGAGACATTCTGTGTCGCTCAAGAGTGAAGGCGTTGCGCTCGAGTCGACCGGCGTCGAGAACATCATCAACCAGACGCTCCAGACGCGTGAGACTGGCCATTACTTTGGGTCCAATCGTTGCCTTCTTTGCCTCAGGAATCTTGGGCGATGCGAGCGATTCGAGGTAGAGTCGAAGCGATGATATCGGCGTTCGCAGTTCGTGAGTAACCGCCAGCAGGAAGTTCTGCTGCTGATGCTTGAGCTTTTGTGACTGCCGGAGAGACCGGTAGATCAGTCCCAGACCGACGCCCATAACAATGAGAAACACGACGCCTTCGGAACCGACCATAATCTGGCGCGCACGTTCCTGATCATTGAGACGTTCGACATACGCGGAACTCGCTCCAAGTTCCTCAGCGATCTCCACTTTTTCGTCGGTCAATTGAGCGATGTAGATCACCCACCAGACGGCCTGTGCGAACATGAACACGAGCAAGCCGATGAAGAGACCGAGCGCCGCTCGCGGCGACAGATGGATTGAACGTAACCTCATCGCTCGGTCAATATATCGAGACTGGGAAGAATGGAAAGGTGAAGCATAACGCTGTCATCAGGTATCGAGTTTAGGAGAAAGCTCGAGTCGGGCCAGTCGCAGTGAATTGAGAACGACGAAGAGTGAGGAAAGCGACATCGCAACCGCGGCAATCATGGGTGTTAGTGTCCACGCAAAGAGAGGGTAAAAAACTCCCGCGGCAATGGGTAGCGCGAGAAGGTTATAGCCAAAGGCCCAACCAAGGTTCTGGCGAATGGTCCGAAGCGTCATGTCACTCAATTCAAACAGCTTCCGCAGCGTTACCAACTCCGAGCCGACCAAAACGACACCCGCAGACTGAGCTGCGACATCGGTCCCGGAGCCGATCGCGATCCCGACATCGGCCTGTGTCAGCGCCGGAGCGTCATTGATACCATCACCGACCATAGCCACTGTTTCCCCTGCCCGCTGCAATACCTCGACCGCATCCCGCTTCTGACCTGGCTTAAGCTCGGCCTCGTACGCATCAATGCCGAGCGACCGAGCGGCCGCACCGACCGTCCGCCGATTGTCCCCCGAAAAAAGTATCAGCTGGAACCGTTCACGGAGCGATCGTACGGCTTCACGGGCATCCGTCCGGAGGTGATCGGACAACGAGACCGAGGCGGCCAGGGCCCCATCGACCGCGACAAAGACAACCGAGCGCCCGCGCGCCGTTTGGTCACTGGCAAACTCGCCCGCCGCTGAAACATCGACATCATGCTCAACCATCAACGCGCGACTCCCGATTACCACCTGGCGATTGTCGACGGTACCGGACAGGCCACCGCCGGGATGGATCGTCACGCGCTCTGATGATGCGACGGTCGGTTGCTGAATCTGACAGTACTCAAAGATCGCTCGGCCAAGGGGATGCTCTGAGCGGCTTTCGAGCGCACCAACCAACTGTAGGACGGTCTTCAGCGTGTACGGATCATAAGAGACAAATTCCGACACTGCATGCTGGCCGCGAGTCAGAGTGCCGGTCTTATCCAGCGCAATGGTTGAAATGGCAGTGAGGCGCTCGAGAAGATCTCCTGAGCGAATGATCATCCCCTCCCGTGCCGCTCGTCCGGTCGCGACCAAGATGGCTGTTGGCGTCGCCAGACCGAGGGCACACGGACAGGCGATGATGAGCACCGCGACAACGCAGTTAACCAGGAGCGGTGATCCCGGCGCAACGATTGCCCAGGTGACGCCGGTAATGACGGCAATTCCGATGACAATTGGGACGAAGATTCCAGCAACGCGGTCGGCCAGGCGCTGGATGGGGACTTTCGCCGCTTGGGCAGCAGCAACCTGACGAAGCACCTCGGCAAGAAAACTATCCGAGGCCGGCCGGGTGACCGTCATTCGAAACGGCTGCCCCACATTCAAGGAGCCACCGATGACATCATCACCGGACCGTTTGTCCTGCGGGCTTGACTCACCGGTGACGAGTGACTCATCAAGGGATGGTTCACCGTCTCGGATCCGACCGTCGGCGGCCAGACGCTCCCCCGACTTCACAATGAGATCCATGCCGGGTTGGATGGTGTCACTGTCAATTTCGATTTCCACGTCATTGATAACCGCCAGCGCCTTACTCGGACGGAGTGAGACGAGTGACCGCAGAGAATCCCCCGCTCGCCAGCGCGCTCGCGCTTCGAAGAACCGGCCCAACAATACCAGAGCGATAATCATCCCCGCCGATTCGAAGTACAACTGGTCGAAGAGCGGGGGGCGTGCGACGAACGCCGCGTAGACGGACCAGAGAAACGCGGCCACGGTACCAAGAGCGACGAGCGAATTCATGTTGGCCGCTCGATGACGCGTCTGATTGGCCGCATCGGCCAGAATCCGACGGCCACTGCCGAAGAGAATGATCGCGGCCAAGAATGCTTGTACGATTGAGTCGACCTCGACCGAGAAGAGACTGCCACCGTGGATCATCGGCCCCATGGCGACGACCATGAGGAGCAACGCCAGGGTCACTGCCACCACTGCATCGAGTCGCAACCGGCGCAGCTCGTTGGCGGCGTCGCCAACGATGTCCGGTTCCCCCGGCTCGGCGTTGTAGCCCAGCTGAGTGATCGTCTCGACCACCGTTGGCTCGGAAAGTTTGGCCCCGTCAAACGCGACGCGAGCGGAACCGGTCGCCAGATTCACCTGGACCTCGGCGACCCCGGGGAGATTCCCGATCCCGCGCTCGAGCGTAGCCACGCACCCAGCGCAGTGCATACCGCGAATACGAAATGTCGCCTCAGTCATGGGAAAGAGTATACGCGGAACAGGCCCGCTTGGGTCAACCTATAACGGTTTGAGGTCGTAGGCCCAGCGGGCCGAGAGTCGAGATCGGAGATCCCGCTGCAATTGATTGCGAGCGCGGGCGATATGCCAGCGAATTGTCGACGACGGCATCCGATACGTTTGCCGCAGCTCCTCCGGGCTCCGTCCCTGCCACGCACGGGCAATGAACAACCGTCGGCTGACCGGATCGAGGCGGCGAGCACACCGCCCAATCTCACGTCGAATCACCTGCTGGCGGTGAACCTCCGCCGGATTCCCCCGGCTTGAGGCGAGGCTTCCCGAGATCGCCGAGAGCGGTTCGTGACTGTGACGTTGTTCGCGGCGAAGCCAGTCGATGGCCGCATTGATCGTAATACGATGGAGCCAGGTGAAGAAGCGGCGGTCATCATCAAACGTGGGAAGCGCCTGGGCGAGCTTGATGAAAACGAGCTGGCAGACATCGGCCGCGTCGTCATAGTCCCGAACCGTCGCGTAGGCAAGAGCGGCAACGCGTGGCCGATAGGCGCGAACCAAACGGCTGAAGGCAGTTCGGTCACCGGCTCGTGCTTTTCGGATTAGCTTTTTGGCTTCCGCGTCGGAGACAAACCGGGGGCTTGATACCCCGCTCCGGGCGCTTTGAAGACCGCCCATTCGTTCCACAGACCCTCCCGGTGAATGACGCACGTAACCGGGTACCGGAAGAGCACCACCACCATCACCACACTAGCCAGCGGAGCAGATTTCAGCAACAAGAAAGCCGCACAGGGCGGCGGGTCGGCTCGACCCGAAGACTATAAGTTATTGCCGGAGTTCAGAATATACGAACGCGGGTTGACCGCCTTGCCATCTTTCCAGACTTCGTAATGCAAGTGCGGACCGGTCGAGCGACCGGTGTTGCCCATATAGGCGATAATCTCACCACGCTCCACTCGCTGCCCAACCTTTACGGTCCACTTCGCGAGATGGCCGTAGCGGGTGACATAGCCGTTGCCATGGTCGATCGTGACCATCCGACCAAAGTTACCGGCCTTGACAGCACGCGTCACCTTGCCATCGGCCGTGGCGACGATCGGCGTACCCGGACGATTGGCGATATCAATCCCACGGTGGAATTGTCGCATGCCAGTGAACGGATCGGTGCGATACCCGAACGAACTCGAGAACCATCCCGGCGACGGCTTGATCGACGGCGTGTGGGCGAGTTCGGTCCTCAGTTCCAGTAGTTCCTGCTCGACATCAGCAAACTTCTCCAGCTCGTAACTCGACAGCCGCAGGAGTTCCTCAACTCGCTCCGTTGATTCGTAGGCCTGGAGACCAAGCGGAGTAGTTGGCTCGGATACGAGCGGCCCCGGACCACCAATACCGAGCTGGCGTTCTTCCAAATCGATCTCAGGAAGCTCAAAGAGCGTTCGAATGGCGATCTCTTTTTCGATCAGCTCCTGATACCGGGCATCAACTTCAGAGAGTTTCCAGCGAAGATCTTCGTAGCGTTCCGCGAGCTGCGCATTTTCCGAACGAAGCTGTGTTAATTCGGAGGAATCGACACGATTCGAGACCCAGAGGGAGGCGAAGAGAACTTTTGCGATGATGACGACGGCGAGAGAGCTAGCCGCAAGCCAAAGACCGGCTACAGGAACCGAAATCTGACGTGCTGTTCCGGTAGAATCCGGAATCAGCATGAATGTCAGCCGCTTCTTAAACATGTGTCCTTTTGTCTCTGTCGAACCCGCGGGGTCCACTTTCCCGAACAGGCGCGCGGTACGTGATCAACCCCGAGAGTAGGGTTGGGTCCCCATACAGTCAAGTAGTTTTGCCGCTGTTACTTAACCAGCGAGTACTCCTGCTTGAGAACCTTGTTGATCACCTCCGCCATCTTTTTCGACGACATCGTTTGGAGCGAGTAGAGATGCCAGTGGGTCTTCTTTGGCATCTGATACGGCTCCTTTTTCGACTTTTCCATCGTCATCCTCGCTCGGTTCTGGCCACCGACCCACCGACGGGATGACACCGTCTCGCCGGTTAGTATCGGACGCTCAGGACTGTTTCTTGACACCGTTTCGCCAGGAGTATGGCAAACCGCTCGCCGGAACCGAGATAGAGCCCTGCGCCGACCGATTTGTGATTCGTTCCCGGAATGACGGAGCGCGACTCTGCGCAGAAATCGAACACCGAACACCCGGCTGCAGGATATCGGCAACAGAGATCGAAACGGCGATGATACTTCGCCCGAAATCGGCGCAGGCAAAGTGCAACTGCACCGGACGCGAACAGCTAACCGGAAAAAAACGGAGGAGCACCACTGTTGTGGTTGATTGCGGTCACACCGGCGGCGTTTACTCTTCTCGTACTTCGGATGACCTCTACGGCCCAACTGACAGCCCTGGTAACCGGAGCCTCCTCCGGAATTGGCCGCGCCACGGTCGCCAAACTCGTGTCGGCCGGATGGCGGGTCATCGCCGCCGCTCGCCGAACCGACCGACTCGTTGAACTCCAACAGCAGCTGGGCGCTAACCTTCTCCCGCTGTCTCTCGACGTAACTCGTCGATCCGATATCGACGCTGCCGTTGCCGGGCTCGATCCCGATTGGCAGACGATCGATCTGCTGGTCAACAACGCTGGTCTCGGTCGGGGTCTCGACAAACTGCACGAGGGAAATCCGAGCGACTGGGATGAGATGATCGATACGAACATCAAGGGGCTGCTCGCTATCACGCGGGCCATCGTTCCCGGCATGGTTTCCCGGGGACGAGGGCAGATTATCAATATCGGCTCGATTGCCGGCCGCGAGGTCTACCCCCGCGGCAACGTTTATTGCGCAACAAAACACGCTGTCGATGCAATTACCAAGGGGCTACGGATCGATTTGGTCGATACACCCATTAGGGTCGCCACAATCGACCCAGGTTTGGTCGAGACAGAGTTCTCGACCGTTCGGTTTCATGGAGATTCCGAGCGTGCACGACAGGTGTATAAGGGATACACGCCACTGTCGGGCGACGATATCGCCGATACCGTCCTCTGGATCGTCGGTCGCCCGCCACACGTGCAAATTGCGGAGGTCCTGATCTTCCCGACCGCTCAGGCCGGGTCGACGCAGGTACACAAGTCCGCAGACACATAGACAAGCCACGTCATGGCTTGAGAAGGGAGAGATCTCATGATCCTATCCGAGATCGTCCAGGAGCGCCAGCAGGAGTACCGCACCAAAAACGCCAAACTCCTCGACTTACTCCGGGAGGAGAACTTCGACCTCACTCTCCCCCATCAGATGCACCACGTCTTCTATGTCTATACCGAAGCGGATGTCCCGATTCTGGAAGTGATGATTCGCCTGCTCGGCTGGCAGATCATGGACGTTTCACGACGCCAGGATGAGGACGACGGCACGGTCTTCTGGCAGATTGTCGGCGCCCTCGTTACGCTGCCAACCGAACATGATCTCAACGAACTCACCGACACTGCCTGCGAGGTGATCGTCTGTGCCCACACCGATGGTGAGTACGACGGATACGACCTCGCCCCGTTCGATCTGGTCGAAGAGGACGACAAAGATGAGTTCGAGGCGCTGGCCTCAGAAGAGGACGATGACGACGAGTCGGCGCTTCCCTTCTAATTTGCTATCGCATCCAATGAAACGAGCCGTTGTCCGCGGCTCGTTTTCTTTTGCCTCCCATCGCTTGAGCGTTCCCGACGCCGGTCGTATCATCAACTTATGCTCGAAGGGACGTCGCTCGCGGTTCTCTATTTCTGGCTCGCCGTCGCCTATGCGGTAACGGTTATCTGGTTGGGTATCGGATGGAGGAACCACCCCGAGTCAACCTATCGCTACTGGTACGGCGGCTTTCTCTTCGACCCCAATCGATCTCCGTGGTGGAAACTCGCCGTTGTCACCGTCCAACTGATCGCGCTGTTTGGCATCTTCATCGGCCTGCTCTGGCTTTTTCGGCGTGGAATGGCAGGGGGCTAGCAATGCGTATCGGTTTGGTCGGAATGGTCAACCGGATTGAACCAGATCCGGATGAAGCACCGCTGCTCCGGTCCCTGCACGACCACGGCCATGAGGCCGCGGTCATTGCCTGGGATGATGCGGATAGTGATCTGAGTCATTACGATCGTTGTGTCCTCCGAGCGACCTGGAATTACTATCGAGATCCCGATCATTTCATACAGTGGCTGAGGAAGGCAGCGACGGTTACGGAAGTTTGGCACGAACCGGATATCGTGTCGGCCAACATCCACAAGCGTTATCTGCTGGAGCTAGCCGAGCGTGGCGTTCCGATCGTTCCCACAACGCTGGTGCCGGCGGGGTCACACGAGACTACCGAGATACTAAAGTCATGCGAATGGCCGGAAGTGGTCATCAAGCCCGCCATCGGTGCCGGATCATGGGAAACCCATCGGGCCCGGTGCGATTCGTCGACGACGGAACAGCTCCTTGCCAATGCGATCGCAACGCGGGATACATTGATCCAGCCGTTTCTCACCGAGGTTGCCAACGGCGCCGAGGTGAATGTGATCGTCATCGATGGAATGATCACCCATGCGGTTCGTAAGGCACCGCGATGGCACGACGGTACGGAAGCGGTAACGGCTGCTCCTCTCGAACCTCGGCATCGGGAGTTTGCCGCTTCCGTTCTATCGGCGGTCGACCACAACCTGCGGTACGCACGAATCGACATGGTCGAAATGCGCGACGGAACTTTGCGATTATCGGAATTGGAGTTGATCGAACCCTCACTCTTCTTCGATCATTCACCCGTCGCGCTTGACCGTTTTGTCACCATGCTCACCTCCTGACGGGAGTCACGTTGATGCGTTCGTTCTTTCTATTCTTGATTCTTTCGACCAGCGTCTATGCAGAGGATGCCGATTGGGATGTAACCGCGCTGTTCGACTCAGCCCTGGCCCAGGTCGGGCAGTCGTCAACGGATCTCCGTTTCGACTATGACCAAATGCAGGCCAACTGGGGCGGCGATCGGTGGCAGTTGCCACTGTTTGAACTGCTGCATCGCCGACCGCTACTCCTTCCCCGCTACGGTGACCGCACAATGGAACAGGTGCTGGAGGGTGGAGCAGATCTATCGGAACTGATGAAACTGACAAGTCGTCTGGCGGGTCATCCGATCCGCCGCGGTCTCATCGGTGACCAGTTGGAACGATTTACCAACTATCCCGACACCCTTCCGGTACCGTCGATAACCCGCAGTCGCAATGCTTTGCCGGGAGCCAAATACGCCCCGGTGAAAGATCGCATCGATCTCCTCTACCGATTGGTGAACGACAAATCTTTCTGGTGGCGAGAAGCGTTACGCGATATCGATTCCGACAAATACCGCCGCCGACTGATTGAGCATATCGCCAACGTTACTGACGACACAGCGCGTCAGCATGACGATCTGATTGAAGAGCTGGTCACGAAAGTAAACTGGGACTATTTCTATGCCGGCGCCCAGGATCTCCTGGAGGCCGTTGAACGATTGGCTGATTCGCTCGAGTTTTTCGTGTACCCCGATTTCCCGTATGAACTGAAGACTCGACGTGGGTTGATTGCGTTTGGTACTGCAGGGGACGATGTACACGGCTATGTCGGGGCGCCGCTGTTGATAATCGATCCCGGCGGCAACGATACGTACGAAGTCAGTGGCGCCAACAGTGATTATCCACTCCAGATTATCATCGACCTCGCGGGTGATGATATCTATCGGTCAGATGACAGCACCAAGGCCGGGGTCGCCGGAGGCGTCTGTGCGATGTCGATCGTGATCGACAAACGCGGCAACGATCGTTACGAGGTCACCCATGCCGGACTCGGTGCCGGGCTGTTTGGCGTCGGCGCCTTGCTCGATCTTGACGGTAACGATGTCTACACGGGTCAACACCTGACCCAAGGGGCCGGTGCGTTTGGCGTCGGGATGCTGATCGACACGATCGGCACCGATTCATTTCTCTGCTGGTCACAGAGTCAGGGGTATGGCTTCACCCGCGGCATTGGACTTCTGGCTGATCGGTCCGGTGATGACGCCTATGTCGCGATCGATTCAATCCTCTTCAGTCCGTCGCCGCAAACGCCGGAACACAATGCGTCGCTTGCCCAGGGCGTGGGCTTCGGCAAACGAGCTGACTATCTCGACGGTCGGTCATGGGCCGGCGGCATCGGTCTCCTGGTCGACGGCGCCGGAGATGATCGCTACAGCGCTGGACTCTTTGCCCAGGGATGCGCCTACTGGTACGCCCTCGGCATGTTGCTCGATCGCAGCGGCAGCGATGTGTACAGCGGTGTCTGGTATGTTCAGGGGTCAGGTGCGCACTTTGCTGTTGGGTATCTCGACGATGGTGCCGGCGATGACACCTACACGGCCACGCATAATATGGCCGTCGGGGCGGGTCACGACTTCACGATTGGGTGGCTTAACGAACGTGCTGGCAACGATCAATACACGGTTCCGAATCTTTCGCTCGGAGGGGGCAATGCCAATGGTATCGGGGTCTTCATCGATTATAGAGGCGACGACACCTACACCACTGATGGCGGTACGACCCTCGGCAAGGCGAACGGCTTTGATCACGGTACACGCGGCTGGCTTCGCTGCTGGGGGGTGTTTATCGACGCTGGCGGGGACGATCGCTACACCGAAGACTACGCCGGCAACAACCGCAGGTGGCGGAACCCAGCGACGGCTACTGCCGATACGATTGCGGTGGGCGTCGGACTCGATCGCTAGTCGCGACGCGTTTCGATGGTAGCGGCATCGCGAGGCGCGGGATCGCGCAGGACGATCCAGACGCCAATGAGAACGAGAGCTGCCCCGACACCGACCAGAGCCGACATCTGCTCATCGAAGAATCCGACACCGATAACGGTCGCGACAATCGGGATAATGAATCCGATCAGCGAGACAGTCACGGCCTTACTCTTCCGCAACAGCCAGTAGTACGCCAGGAACGCGAGCACGGAGCCGAAAGCCGCCAGGTAGAGCAGCGAGCCGATCGCTTCAGGGCTCCAGACAATCGCTGACCACGGCTCGGTAACCAGCGCTGCAACGAGTAGAACGACCGCCCCGAGGCTGATCTGTAGCCAGGCCGCTAAGCGAATGTCGATATTTGACAGTCTCCACTTGTGGAGCATGACTCCGTAGGCTGCGGCCAGTGATCCCAGAACCGCGAGACTGGATCCGAGGAGCAGGTCCGGTGAACCGGCCACACCATCGAATGAAATCACAATCACCCCCACAAAGCCAATCACCAGACCGATCCAACCCCGTGTCGCGAGTGGTTCGGGGGGCGTTCCATAGCGAGCCAACAGCGCGACAAAGAATGGAAACGAGGCGAACAGGATCGCAGTCAGCGCGGAGCTGATATAGAGTTCCGCGAAGTAGATGAACGCGTAGGAGCCGGCATAGATATAGAGCCCGGGGTAGGCAATTCGCCACCACTCTGCTGCCGACCGAGGCTTGGTCACCGGTCGGATAAAAACTATGCCGGTGAGCAGCAGGGATGCGACCGCAAAGCGAAGGCCACTCGCCCACAGCGGTGGCAGGTCGGTCAGGCCAATCTTGATCGCGATCCAAGTCGATCCCCAGACGAGACAAAGTAAGACATAGACGAACAGGATCACGAGTGGGCGATCCGAACAGGGTGAGCGCAATTCAACAACAACATACTGTACAACGACTTACTACTTTTACAAGTCGATTAATTCCCTCCACCGGCTCCACCTTGTCTAACTTTTTATTTGCCTCGACGGCAAGAGGGTAGCACTTTCTGCCGCACAGTACCACGTACCTACCACCAAAGAGGACCGTTTCCGGAGGCACATTTGATGGATTATTGGGAAGGGGTTATCCGCAGCACGGAATTCTTCACAACAACCGAGCTGGCGCAAAAACTGAAGATGAATGTCCAGGTGATCACGCGCAAAGTCCAAGCGGGTGAAATTGGCGCGTTCAAAGTTGGTAAGGAATGGCGTATCCCGGAGCAGTCGGTATTTGAGTGGCTGCAACGAAACTCCAATCAAGGTCACGCTATTGTCATGACGCAACCCGCGCCAGTGACCAAACCGAAAGTGACGGTCGGGCGAGTCACCAACGGACAGCATCGTAATGGTTCCACCAACGGAAACGGTCACGATCATACCAATCGCCCGTACTTACTCGAATACATCCTGGCGCAGTTCGATCCGAACCGCTCGTATACCGAGGAAGAAGTCGATCGCATCATTGCCCGTCATCACCCGGACGCCGACTCGGTTCGCGACCAGTTTGTTGCGGGGCGAATGATGGATTTCGTCAACGGGCGCTATCGCCGCCGGGTCGGATACACCCTCTCGCGCTAGCAACACCCCATGAGTGCAAAAGCCGCTCGGTCGTCAGACCGAGCGGCTTTTTTGGTCACAAACAAATCGGCCACGATCAGCGGATCCGGCCTCCACCCTGTGGTGGGGGAGCAGCACCACCTGAGGCACCGATCTGAAGAATCTGACGCAGGAACTGGTCATTGCTGTGCTGACCGTAGTTGGCGAAAATGTTCGCTGCCTGCTGCATCTCGGAAAGCCGACGATGCGTCGAGAGTACGGAAACAAGTTTCCGAAAGCTAAATACCGAATTGGTATTCATCCGGTATGACTTCCAGAGCAGGTCGATGCCATCCTCAATCAATTGATCCCGCTGGGCGATGTTGGCCGGTCGACGTGCCAACTCGTTTTTAATCAGACCAAGATCTTGCGGATAGAAGATGTTTTGATCGTTGGAAGCCATGAACGATGACAGCGAATCGTGAGCGCGCCAGAGCACGGAATCTGCGCGGGTACTGTCGCCAAGGGCGTCATAGAGATCGGCCAGGATCACCGGCGCCTGCCAGTATTCCGGGTAGGCATCGATAATCCTTTGCATTACCTGCTCGGCGCGCGTTGTGTCTCCCTCAGCAATGAGAGCATCGTAGAGACGAGTTGCGTTGGCCCCCATGGTGAGCATCACACCGGTGGCGTTGTTATCCCGATAGGTCGAGGCATCATTGAAACCCTCGATGCGAAACTCTTCCATGAAAAGCTTCCAGGAACGTTCGATATCGACACGATGGCTCGCCGTGATCGTGTCACGATTGAGAGCAAAGATCATTCCCTCAAGCTCGACGCGTCGTGTCAGGCCGAGGGGTGAATTCCACGGCGAGGAACCGAAGTAAATCGGCCGTTCAAACCGATTGTTCAGCACGATCATGTCGGTCATCATGTTCGCCACGCGCTCGTTCGGCAACACATTCGGTCCCGCACAGTACGCGTTCGAGAGAAACGTCCGGCGCTGCCGGGGAGCATCGAAAAACTGCTCCCGCGGTTGATCAATAGTGAGACCGGCACATTCCGCAGGGTACCAGTCGATCTGTGCGTCGGTCAGGTTAATGGGCAATCCATACGTATCCCGCATCTGCTTCACGTACCAATCGGTGTTCAGAAGCGAAAGATTGGCAATCGTGACATCACGGCGGTGATTGTAGACCTCCTGCAATGCCCAGACGGGGTACGTGTCGTTATCACCGGCCGTGAAGAGAATCCCGTTCTCCTCGACTGATGCGAGCAGGTTATACGCGTAGTTATAGGCAATGCGGTCGGCGGAGCGATCACTTCGATGATAGTTCTGGGTCAGCGGAATCGCGGGCAGAAGAATCAGGATCGAAGACGCATAGACGGCCGGCGTCATTCTGTTGCCGTCGCCATCTTTCGACGTCGCGTTCCGAACTCCGGTCATCACGGCTCCGACACCGATCCCAATCGCAATGCCAAAGACAACAAATGCCGGCGTGAAGAAGTAGTCTCGATCGCGGACCTCAAGGTAGGCGTCGCCGGTCCGCTGATTGTAACGGGTGCCGTCGGCGAAATTCATATAGAGCGCCAGACCAAGTGACGTTGCGAGGAAGAGCGTTAGTAAGGGGAGACCCATTTTCATGCGCCGCCAGATGAGAAAGCCCATGCCGATAATGCCGAGCAGCAGCGGGACCACGAAGATCGATCCGGGGGCGTTGTATTGCTCGGAGAAGAACCCCCAGAAGCCCATGTGCGCGTGAGTGCCGAGCTGGTTGGAAAGCTGGCCCCGACGATTGAACATTCGTTCCACCATCGACGTCGCACCGTACTGCTTGCGGTCGAGGAAGTCGATGAACGTCTGCCAGTCGCGATCGGGATTCCCCATATCAATGCGCGGGTTGTGATCCGAGCGAACCCAGATGAACGCGTGCACCGAAATCCCCATAAACCCGGCCAAGATGATAGCAAACGCCGTTTTGACATCGAATCGAAAGCCAATCGACCGTGAGACGATATACACGACCGGGATCACGGCGAGCATGATGAGCGTTGCCCAGAGATAGGTATTGAAACCGGTGGCAACGGCCCCCACTCCGAGCAGACCGGCCAGGACACCCCATCGCATATGATGGCGGAGTACGTACAGAAGAACGAGTCCCAGAAGACCAACGGTGATCAGGAACATCGTGTAGCCATTGCCGGTGTCGGCGAAGAGAATGATCAAGAACAACGCGGCGATCGCATACCCGCTGATCAGGGCGTACTCACGAGCACCGGCCGAAGAGCGAAGCAGATAGAAGATTGCACAGACCGGGATGACAAGAAACACGGTCAGATGAATCCCGACACCCAGCATTGCGACAAAGATGGATAGAATGAGCCAGCGAATACCGGCCGGCGTATCCTGCGCTTCATGGTAGCGGATCGCCATCCACACGAGTGCAACGGAAAGGGCCAGAGCGAGACCGTACACCTCGGCTTCGACCGAGTTTTCCCAGTTGGTCGCCGAGAAAGCGACAAACAGTGCCCCCACAACCCCCGCGACATACGAGATGAACCGGGCAACGTTCTGTCGGCCATCATCGGAAAAGAAGTAATTGACCAGGCGGACTGTCAGCAGGTAGGCGAAGAGGGCCGTTCCGGCTGACGAAATCGCCGACAGGAAATTCACACGCGCAGCCAGGTCCTCAAAGAACGGAAACAGGATAAACACCCGACCAAGCAGGGAATAGAGCGGGAACCCAGGAGGATGAGGGATACCCAGGATAGCGCTGATAGCTACAAACTCACCTGAATCCCAGAACGGGACCGTTCGCTGCATGGTCAGGACATAGACAACGAGGGCAAAAGCGAAGACGAAAAAGCCGATAAGCGCGTTGGTCCGGTCGAAGCGGGCTTCGGTCGGGCTGTGCATAGTGAGGTAGTCCCTCCTAAAGCGATCTGGCAATCTGCCGATTGACGACTATAGAGCGGTCGCCAGCCGGCTCGAACAGACGGCCAATATAGGCGACCGGGTTGGTCTGCCAACCGCTTTTCGACGCGTAACTGATTGTGAGGGAATCTCCATGCTGGCCTGGTGCCTTGTCCTCTTTGTTCTCGGCGTTCTTGCCTTTCTGGATTTCGTATTCAGCATGGGTGAACTCTTTCGAGGCCTCAACTCCCTCATGTTTCTCCTGGTTGCCTTGGGGATCCTGATTCGCACCTCGACCAAGATGCGGGGTAAGGAGATCGAGGAATACCGGAAGAAGATCAACGCGCTGCAGCAGGAAAACGCTATCCTCCGCGAAGGTCAGCGTAAGCTCGAAGAGCAGTTCGACTGATCAACCAACCGCCAGCTGCTCCTCAATCTCACGGAGTGCCTGACGAACCGCTGTCGCCTCCGGAAAATTCGGAAAACGATCCAACAGCCTCAGGTACAGGTCACGCGCCTGTTGTAACTCCTCATAGCTGCCCCGCATCAGGTCGGCTTTCATTTTGAGCGCATACGGGACGTAATAAGCATCGGGAAACTCGGTGGCCAAGCGATCGGCCAGTTCTCGGACTCGATCGAGCTGTCGGTTGCTTTCCGCCATCACCGCCAGCTGATATAGAGCGACCGGGGCCAAGGCACGGTTGTCATGATCAGCCAACCGCGTGAGTCGTTCCTGAAGCGTGTCGTCGAGGCGAGCAAACTCGGCAAATGTCGCCTCGGTATAGAGCTCCATCAGCTCGGGAAACGCTGCGGCCGCCTCGGTGACCAGCAGTAGTCGAATGCAGTCGTTGACATACAGGCCGCGTGGGAAATTCACCATGATGCGCCGGAATCCGGCCATCGCCGAGTCGATATCGCTCCCGAAGAAGTCCAGCAGCGCCAGATGATAGTCGACCTCCTCGGCGACATCTTCGTTCAAGTCTTCCTGGGCAAGAGCTTGCCAGGCCAATCGGGCTTCTTCCGAACGATCCATCCGAGCCAGTGCCACCGGTCTCGCTCGCCGCGCTTCGAGGGCCGTGAACCCGTTGGGCAGACGCATCAATGACGAATCGTAATAGGCCAACGCCGTTGCCGGATCGCGATCGATGTCGAGGTAGAGATCACCAATGCGATTGTACGCCCGCGCCGCTTCGTGAGGAATTCCGCCGGTCAGATTGCGTTCATAGACGAGCCGAGCAGGGTCGACCAAATTAAGACTGCCCAACGCTTTCGCCTGCCAACGGTTGGCTTCGAACTGGTAGCGACTGGTGTTACCGTGCAACGAATCAAATCGCTCCGCCATACGGATGACCTGGTCGAACGCCTCGGCTTCGAGGACTTGCCGCATATAGACAACGAGCGGTCGACCCTGAGCCACCGGATTGAGCGAATCCTCGCGTACCGCAAAGGCAAACGCCTCGTCGAATCGTCCATTCCGGATGTAGTGACCGCTGAGAAAAGCGATCGTCCGTCGGTTGTTGACGAGGTTGATGTTCTCTATCAGCGCTGCCTCGGTTGCCGGTGCCGATTCCGCGAACTGCAACATCGACTGCAATCTCCGCTCAGCGCGAATCGCCTCCGCCGTCGTATCGGTGACCGCTATCTTGAGGTAGGTCGTTGCTGCCTGACTGTAGGCCGACAGCCGCTCATACACCATCCCTTCCTCGGGAAGAAACAGCATCGAATCGTTACGTTCCGTGCGTAGCGTGTCGATGACACCCAGGGCATGAGTGAACTGGCGATGATCAATCAGTGACTGCAGAACGAGTCGGTACCCCATGTCACCCTGCGCACTGTAAAGAGTGAGTGCGGTATCGTACTGAACGATTCCCGAATCAATCTTCTCCATTGCGATCAACGCCTCGGCGAATGTCAGTCGATACCGTGGATTCGTTGGTGCTCGTTGGACGAGTTGAGCGGCGAATAACTCGAGTTGACCGGGTGAGTTCAGCTCCTGGTAACAGGTCACCAGCATCTCAAGGATCTGTACGTTCTCAGGCTCGTCGACATACAGTTCTTCGAGTAGCGATGCGGCTCCGAACCAGTTGCGAGCCCGCATCAATTGACGAACGACCTGCAACCGTTCGTCGAGGAGCGGCTGCACGGGTTCAAGACGCTTGAGGTCTTTGAAGATCTCCCCGGTGAACGGTTTTATCGGCGGTGTCGTGTCCGTGCTATCTGGTTCATCAGCCGCGGGCGACGCAGCAGCGAACAGCAGGCAGCCAACGGCAATGACGGCGAAATGTCGAGGACGCAGGACGCTCATGACCGTCGCTTAATTCTCCGTTTCCGGTGACGGCACCACAGCATCGCTGTCGGTTTCTGCTTTGAGCAACGCACGGAAGTAGGCTTTAATCTGCTCTTCGTACTGCCGCGGGTAGTTCTCGCCGAGGTAACGCCGCAGCCGATCTTCGAATTGGCCACGGTCTCCCAGCACCTCAGGCGAGAGCTCGGGTGGCAGGAAGGTTGGGGCGGTCTCGGCCGTTCGAGCGCGACGCTCATTGGTGTAATCGCGTCGTTGCAGCGACCGGGTCGCTTCGAGCATCCGCGAATAAATACGCAACTGACGCTGCGCTGTCTCCTCGCCGATCTCCCCTGATTCGAGCGCCTCCTCGACCTTCTTCATCTCCTTTGCGATCTCGTCCAGTCGTCCGAGCAACTGGCGATTGTTGCCCATCTCCTCAGCGAGCTGCTCCATCGACTTGCGGATCGAACCCTGCTCTCCAGCCAGCCGCTTGAGGCCGGCAAGGTCGCGCATCTGGCCATCCTGATTACCCTGGCCCTGCTGCCCCTGACCCTGGCCGGGCGATCCAGGCATTGGTTGTTTTCCCTGACCGGGCTGCATCGACGGATTGTCGCACATGCCTTCGGACTCCTGATTCAGCCGCTGCTGCCGTTGCGCCAGCTCTTCGAGTTTCTGCATCCCCTGAGCGCCGTCGGACGGATTCTCGCACTGCTTTTGCTCGTTGAGCGACTCCATCATGCGGGAGGCCACCTTGTTGAGATAGATCATCGCTTCCCGCTGATGATTGGCCGCTCGAGTTCCGGAGCGAGAGTCAAACTGTTCGGTTGCGTTATCCATTTCGGTAATCGCCATTTCGACGATTCGTCCGAGTTCCGATGCGACAAACGGTGTCGCCTTACCAATGGCAGCAATCGACCGGCGCAGTCCTTCGGTCGCCTGGGCGACATCCTGTTGCTGCTGGGCGATTTCCCGCTGGATCATCGAGTTGGCCTGGATGTCGGTCGCCTCTTCGCGCAGTGACTCCTGTGTCAGCGAGAGGGTGTTGGCATCCTCGATAACCCGGCGCATAGCGTTCTGAATCTCCTGGCTCTGCTGACCGGTCATCGCCATCTGCTGTTCCTGCATCTCGCTCAGCATATCCGCCAGCTTCCGTTTTGCCTCGTCGCTCGATTCCTCGGCGTCGGACTTCTCCTGCTGGTTCATCGCCTCCGATGACTCCTGCATATCCTGGTCGGCGTCGTTCTGTTCCAGCGCTTCGGAGAACTTCTTGGCAAACTCGTTTTCTTCGAGTTCCGCTTCCTTGAGCAGTTCTTCCAACTCGGAGGCTTCCTTCTTCAGATCTTCCAAGCGCTCGCGGATGCCATCTTGCGCACCTTCGAGTTCGGGAAGGTCTTCGGCATCTCGCTGCTGGATTTCGTCATCAAGGCGAGTCTGTTCTTCGAGTAGTTGCTCGGCGCGACGGACCATTGCTTCCATCTTCTGCTCAACCTGCATGCGCTTGAGCAATTCTGCCGTTCGTTCGAGACGATCGAGCATCTCTTCCTGAGATAATTCGAACTGCTCCATCGCGTCCTGAAGTTCGTTGCGATTCATCTCCTGCAACGCTTCCAGCATACGCTCCTGCGCCTCGCGCATCTCCTGAGTGGCGACCTCTTCAAAGAGCTCGCGAATCTCCTCCATCTTTTCAAGGATCTCCCGACTCATCAGGGCGTTTTCACGCAGTTCCTCGACCGATTCCTGCATCGACTCGGCGAGTTCTTCAACCTTTTCGGTCATCTCCTGATTCTGCTGGAGAATTTGTTCGAGTTCTTTTTTCTGCTGCCAGTCTGAGTCAGCCTGCTTCTCCTGCAATTCCGACTCGATCTTCCGACCGGCATCTTTCAGCCGTTGGAGAAGGTCCCGGCCCTGGCGGAGAACGTCTTCAGTCTTGGAGATGCGCTCCTCGCCCTGCCGTTCCGAGCGAGAAGTCAATTCTTCCAGCGACGGCACCCGAGCAAGGTACTTGCGCGAAGTCGATACCTTGGGACCGGAGATCTGGTCATTGTCTGCAATCTCAAACCAGTACTGCACAAAGTCACCCGGCAGGAGCGACAACTGATCGAGATTCCACGACCATTCGATATCACCTTCGGTCTTGATCTTGTCAGAGAAGCTCAGAACCGCGACCTGTTCGTCCGATGCCCGGCCGTCGGCGACAGTCACGAATTTCATGACCAGCGACGAGAAGCCGAAGTCATCCCAGATGCGCAGAAAGAGTGGAAGGCGCATGTCGTCGGTGAGGTTGACATCAAACCCGGGTTTGACGACCTCGATCGACGGATACTCATCCGGCGTCGCTGTAATGTAGTACTCGATCGGGTCCGGGTTCATCTGACTCAGATTGTCAATCAGGCGAATGTGGTAACTCTTAGATTCATCGACGATGATCGATGTCTTCGCCGTCGCCCCCTCGACAGTGAGCGGCTGACGACTGGAATCTGCAAAAACGAGTTCCGCACCAACGATGGGGAGGTTAGCGGCGAGTTCAAGATTTACGCGACTCCCGACAATCGCGGAAAACGATCCGGTTTGTTCGTCAATCGACTGTGGACTCAATTCGGTGTATGGTGGCGAAAAGATCGTCAGATTGATTTCCTCAACCCGGGGACGGTCGACGACGGTGATTTCCTGTCGCTCACTGGTTACTCGGCCGGCTTCCACAAAGAACTCAACCGATCGAGCGATCTGACGGATAGTGTGGCCAACCGTGATTGAGTCAGACAATCCGATTGAACCTCGCTGCATCGCCTCAAGGTCAAACTCCTCGGTCTGCCAGGATCCGCCCACCAGGCGGTAGTGGAGTGTCGCATCGTCAGGAATACGCTGACCGGCAATGGTCGCACCGAGCGTCAGGTCGGTGTATTTGGTCCACTCGCCGGTTCCAGGAGTCGCGGTAACCGTATACGCGAGGGGCGGAGCGACAAGCAAGGTTGGGTTGGAATAGACCTCGAACGCATGCTGAAACAGCCCGGGGATCAGAAGCAGGGCTACAAGAGCAGCGACCGTTGCTGCCCCCAGACTCTTCGTCGTCCGTAGCACCGGATGAAACGACACAACCTCGTTCGTATTCACACCTCCGGCCGACCGGACCGCCGCTATATGGGTCGCCTCGACCAGCTCATGCGAAAAGCCGGGGGCAACACCATTCTGTTCGAAATCGATAGCCGCAACCAGGACACCCTTGAGCGAGGGATTGCGCTGCTCGAGAGCAACCGCGACCCCGTCGAGCGATCCGGACCAGAGCCGGACGAGAGCAAAGCGGGCAAAAGCTGTTGCTGATACGATCCCGGCCAGCGATATCAGGCCGATCTTGAGCCAGACCGGCACAATCATCACCTGAGCAACAATCGATAAGAGCAACCAAGCCGCAATGACGACAGCGAGGCTAGTCAGAAGACCGGCTGCAAACAAGATGATGCGTTGTTTGACCAGAGTATGCTGAAGTCGTTTGATCAGATCCGCAGTCGATGAAATCGGCGGCATATGCCGTCTCCCTTGCTCAAGTCCCGAATCGGATACCTCAATTCGGGACGTTTGCTTCTCGTTGTTGGT
Organism: Candidatus Zixiibacteriota bacterium; assembly: GCA_028289585.1. Taxonomy (GTDB): domain Bacteria; phylum Zixibacteria; class MSB-5A5; order GN15; family FEB-12; genus JANQPI01. The sequence goes on along the minus strand of JANQPI010000026.1, from coordinate 129,818 downwards.
CGCCGTCGACGCGGCGCCCTGACCTCTAGTAGAGCAACGCGTAGGTCAGAATATTGGTCCCCATCCGAAACGCTTCGAGTCGTTTCTCCGGAGGGTTACCGTGAACCTGCTCATCCTCCCAACCATCACCGATATCCGACTCGGTCAGGAAGTAGACAACCACCCGGCCGTCGACGATCAGGGCTCGCCCTCGCGGTGCCGCACCGTCGTGTTCGTGAATCTTGGGCGGACCATTGGGGAAATCGAAGTAACTCCGATACAGTTCGTGGTCAAACGGCAGGTCGACAATCGGTCGCTCGGGAAAGAGCTCCTGCATTTCGTCAAGGAACGTCGCGGCCATGCCATATGAGTCATTAACGAATAGAAAGCCTCCGGCGCGCAGATACTCGCGAAGACGCTCCCGCTCCTCTGCAGTGAAGCGCATCACGCCGTGACCAGTCGCGAACAGGAACGGGTAATTGAACAACTCGGCATCAGTGATCTCGACCTGATACTCCAGGGTATCGACCGGCAAGGCGGTCTCGTCGCGGACGAACTTCAGGAAGTTCGGGATCGCCGAGTTCCCCCAATACCAGTCTCCCCCCCCGCCATATTGGAGTCGGGCGACCCGTAGCGCTGAGGGATTAGGGTTGCGGGCCGCCTCCAACCCGGCTGAATAGGCGCCGGCGCCAGTCGGGCGGCGCTGTGCAAAGGCCGATTCCGAGATAACGAGATCGGCAACCAGGAGGACGACGAGAACGAGGACCAAACGCATATAGCAGTATACGCCCCAACCTCCGATTTTCCCCATTTCCGGAGAGAAAATCGCCGATTTGAGAGGAAACTACAGAGATTAATGAGAAGGCCCCGACCGAGCGGTCGGGGCCGTGCACAGAGGAGATGACAACCGAGGTGGCGGATCTCCGACCACGAGCCACAGTGGGCGGCGCCGATCCATGGCGTCACGACCTCATACTTTGAAACGTGCTGGCTTTCGCATCTCCCACTCATAGACCAGCGGACTGGCAACAAAGACCGAGCTATATGAACCGACGAGCACGCCGATGATTAAGGCCAACGCAAAATACTTAAGAACCTCTCCACCGAAAATGAAAAGTGTGACAACCACTAACAACACCGTGAGTGAGGTGTTGATCGTTCGGGCCAATGTTTCATTGATCGAGAGGTTAATCGCATTGCCAAATTCACCCTTCGTCCGGAATCGACGGAGGTTCTCGCGGATGCGGTCGAAAACCACGACCGTATCTGACAGTGAGTACCCCGCCAGTGTGAGCAGTGCGGTCACGATCAGCAGGTCGAACTCAAGCCCAAGGACCCAGAAGATACCGATAACCGCTAAAACGTCATGAAATGTCGCGACGGTTGCAGCCACTCCGGAACGGAAGTCAAAGCGGAAGGCAATGTAGATCAGAACGCCAATCAGGGATAACAGGATCGCTAATTGAGCGTCCTTACGAAGCTGTTCTCCAACCGCTGGACCAATGATATGCTCCGAATCAGAGGTGAAGGCGTTATCCGAGAAGGTTGAGGCAAGGAGCGCCAGAATCCGTTCGGCCTGCTCTTCCCCCTGGGCCTCAGTCTCTGGGCGTTTGACCTTGATGATAAACGAGTGCGGCTGGGCCGGATCGTTCACCTCGGTAACCGCGGCATCGGGGAACTCGGCGGTAACTGCCGAACGGAGACTTTCGATTGGCATTTCCGAGGCAAAATGGCCGCGCAGCGAGAGACCGCCCGCGAAGTCAATTCCCATATTGGCATTGCCGGTACCGATCATGATCAGGCCGGTGATGCCCAGTGCAACGAGAATGGCTGAAAGCACTACCGTGTACTTCCGCTTCTCGATGAACTTGAATTTTGTTTCTCCAATTATGCGAAACATGGCAAGGTACCTTTAAATGCTGATGGTTTTGTACGCCTTGCGGATGTCGAAAATCCCCTTGGTGATGACGTACGCGGTGTAGAGTGAAATGAGAACACCCCAGAACAACGTGATCGCAAAACCCTTAATCGGGCCCGAGCCGACGACAAAGAGCGCGGCGGCAGTAATAAGTGTTGTCACGTGGGAGTCGAGAATCGCGGCGAACGCCCGGTCATAGCCGGCGTCGATCGCTGCCCGCACCGTTTTACCGGTTCGTAATTCCTCGCGGATACGTTCGAAGATGAGAATGTTGGAGTCGACAGAAATACCGATCGTCAGAATGATACCTGCGATACCCGGCATCGACAGTGTCGCTCCCAATCCGGCCATGACGGCAAGGAGGAAGAAGAGGTTAAACAGGAGTGCAAAGTCCGCAATGACCCCTGAAAGACGGTAATACACGGCCATAAAGAGGAGAACAAGGCCGAGACCGATCAGGGTCGAAGTCAGCCCCTTGCGGATGGAATCCTGCCCCAGCGAGGCACCGATGACGTTCTTTTCGATGAACTCGACTGGCGCCGGCAAAGCACCCGCCTTCAACACGATCTCGAGCGTCCGAGCATCCGCCTGACTGGCATCACCACCCATCGTAATCACACCGGAGTTACGAATTCGATCATTGATGATCGGTGCTGACTCGACGCGGTCGTCGATAACGATCGCCAGCGGTTTGTCCACATTGGCACCGGTCAACTGGGCAAAGCGAGCGGCACCGTCGCCGGAAAGCGCAAAATTGACCTGAAAGCCACCGGTCTGTTGACCAACGCCCATCGAGATATCCTCAAGGAACTTGCCGAGGAACTCGACCTTGCGTTTCAGCAAATACAGGCTCCAGACTTCCCGGTTATTGCTGATTGTTGAGCGCGTTGACCAGGCGAACTGGACGTCGGCTGGAATCACCGCCTGCACTTCGGGAAGTGCAAGCCAACGCTCGACCTGAAGTTTCTCCCGATCGTTGACGGCATAACCCGGCCATGGGATTCGGGCCGAGTTGGTAATGCTTGGTTCAAGGCGACTGGTGAACGGCGTCTCCTCGAGGCCGCCGATCGGCGCATCTTCGTCGAACGCGAACGGATCGTCCTCGATGACCGTATCCCCGGCCAGCGTATCGGCGCCCAACAGCTCAGCCAGGAGATCGTCGGACTCTCCGTCGGTAGCGGCGGTGGCCGTATCGACGGCTGCGTCGACCAGATCCCCGAGAGTATCGGCGATATCTGCGGCGTCTGTGTCGGAGCTCAGTCCTTCGCGAGCGGCAATCACCGAGTCGATCCGCGAGAGGATCAACTGGGCGTTGTCGAACGTCTCAAGGAGCTTGAATTCGAGTACGGCGGTCTGGCCAATGATCTGCTCAGCCTGTTCAGGATTGGTGTATCCGGGGAGATCGACGACGATCTGATCGTTCCCCTGCTTCTGAATGATCGGCTCATTGACACCGAGCGCGTCGATACGGTTACGGAGAATGGTAATCGCCCGATCAACCGCCCCCTCCTGCTCAGCAACCGTGAGCTCTTCGGTCTTCACCCGCAAAACGGTATGGACACCGCCCTGGAGATCGAGACCCAGACGGATCGATTCCTGCTGGAGCTCCCGGAGTTTGCCGGGATCGGATTCGTTGAGTTCGGCCCGCGCCTCCTCGGACATTGTCCAGAAGCGGAACGTTGACCAGAACATGAGGGTGGATACAACGACAAGAACAAGTGTCAGGATCCACCACCAGCGTTGCAGTGCTTTCATGACTGCTCCTCTATCTGATGAGTTTGATGTGTTGTCAGAATCGAGTGTCGCGTGGCTAGAACGCGGGGGAGGACGCTAATGCGTGCCTTGGGGATGGTGCCCGACCAAGGTCGCCCGATGGGCGAGTCGGGTCGAGACCGAACCGAGAGTCGGCTGAACGCAATGCGTTTCGCCAGAGGTTAGCTCATCGGTCAGCTTGCTGGGCGGGGCGATATCGCCGGTTCCACGGGCGGGCGAGTCGACGCCGGGCGTGGTCACGGCGGTCAGGGTGAGGACAATCTCTCCCGTCGGAAGCGTCGGACTCGGGGCGACGCCCTCGTCCTCTTCCCGCTCCCGGGGATCCGAATCGAGAATCGGACCGGTGATTTCGTTTGTAACAACAACCGGCTGCGAGGAGAGGGCCCCCAGCGCCAGAGGCTCGGTGGCGACACCAATGAGGCTCCAACCAAACAGCAAAATGGCCGTCAGGGGCGCGAGGATCGGGTGCGTTCGTTGTCCGAGTCGTTTGGGCATAGCGGGGCGGAAGATAATGGTTGCCGCAGCGGTGTCAACGGCCGCCAGATCGGATACTGGCTGGGTGGTCTCCCCTTAGCGCAGCACCATGTTCACAATGTCCTTACGGAGCAAGATGCCGACCAACTTGTCGTTCTCAACCACGAAAACGCGGCGAACGTCCTTGAAAATCATCATCGCAGCGACCTCGACAATCCGGGTCTCCGGGGTCGTCACCTCGAATTCCTGCTCGTAGAGCTGGCTGACTTTGACGATATCTTGCTGTTTGAGCAACTCCTCGAACGGTTCGATCTCGATCGAGTAATTCAAATTGTCGATCAGCGAGCGATAATCAGGCAGAGCGGCCTTGATAATATCACGATCGTTGATGATGCCCAGTAGTTTGCCCTCCTCAACCACCGCCAGCGCAGAAAGGCGGTGGCGAAACATCCGGCGACCAACCTCACGCAGAGAATCATCGAGACCGATCGTTGCGACGTCATGGCGCATGATATCTTTGACCAGGAGTTCCTTGTCGATGGTGATTCCGGCGTTCGCGACGAGCTTGATCAGGTCAGCAGGAGTCTCGCAGGCAAAGATGTCATCGAGAGTCCCGTCACGGCGCGCAAATCGAGCCAAGCCGGACAGGGTCTGCAGGTAGAGCTTGGCGATCATCGACGGTGTCAGCAGCAGGCAGACAACGTGCAACCGTCGACCGTCTTTGCAGATCTCCGTTAACCCGGCGCGCGAGACGCCGATCAGGCAGAACATTTCACCGACGGCGTCGGTCCGGGCATGCGGAAACGCCCAACCATAGCCGTAGGACGTATCCTCAATCGATTCACGTTCGCGAATTGAGGCGGCGACCCGGGCGTAGTCGATTTCGATCCCTTCCCGAGAGATCAGACCGAGCAATTCCTCGATCGCACCGTCTTTGGTTGTCGCCTTGAGGTCAAGGGTGATTCGACGTTCCAGGAGCAGATTAGCGAGCTTCATCCTGCAGTTCGTGTTGCGGGAGGGGGGGGATGTCCTTAAGAGCCTCACGGGTTGCCAGAGTATCCGGCGCGGCAACCCCGCCCGAGACAATGAACTTGATCCCCTCCTCCACCGTCATCGCCAGCACTTTGCATTCCGTATCCGGAACGAGGATAATCATGCCGGATACAGGCGTTGGTGTCGAGGGAATAAATACGGCGACCCGAGTTTCCGGCTCGGGGTTGGCCACACTGAACCGCCGGGTGACAAAGCCGAGCTGCCAGAGCCCGCGGCGGGGATATTCGACGATCACGACTTCCTGAAATGTCTTGTTGGGCGAGATCGTGAACGCCTCCAAGAGCTGCTTAGCCGCGATGTAGATTGGCCGGACAAGGGGTACGCGCGAGAGAATTCGATCCACGAACCGATGCGCGGCGTGGCCAAGGACGTTTCGCGAGAGAATGCCGGCGATCAGGATCACCAGCAGCGACGTTACGATCCCCAACCCGGGGACGGTCTGTCCAACCAGCCAGGTGGCGACTGGTTGCATCACCGAATCGACGGCATCGAAGAGGAAGCGAAGAACAAGAAAGGTCGCGATGAGTGGCACGACGACCAACACGCCGCTGATGAAGTAGCGTTTCAGAGTGGTCAACATGCCGGTTTCACCCCGGCTCATCGCTGTTGGTTCCGTGCGAATAGCGGTTCCGGCAACACCGGGCGGCGTTGCCTCCTCCTCACCGATGCTATCGGCCGGAGTCCGCTGTCCCTACAGTACGGCAATCGCTTCAATCTCGACCCGGGCATCTTTGGGCAATCGACTCACCTCGAACGTCGCTCGCGCTGGCTTGGGATCACCGAAATAGCTGCCGTAGACAGCGTTGACCGTCGCGAAGTCATTGAGGTCGACCAGCAGGATCGTCGTCTTCACAACATGAGAGAAGTCGGCACCCGCCTCCGCCAGCACCGCCTTGAGGTTGTCCATCACGCGCCGCGCTTGGGTTTCGATATCGCCAGTCACGAGTTCCTGAGTTTTCGGATCGAGCGGTACCTGGCCCGAACAAAAGATCATCGTCGTCGCAGTCGTCTTGATTGCCTGGGAATACGGGCCGACAGCCTCCGGCGCGGCCGCGGTATGAATACGCTCGTGCATGCACAGCCTCCTTGGTCTGAGGCGTCGAAGATAGGCCGACGATCGGGGAGACGAAAATGAATTTGCTATGAGCTAACGTGCCGGAGACCGATCGAGCCCCTTCGGTCCCATCAGGTGCACAAACGCATTCAGCGCTTCGGCATCGTAGGCTCCCTCAAGTTGCAGCATGATGCGGAGCGCCGGAAACGTATCCATCGCGCGCTGATAGACCCGTTCGGTTGTCATTGCATCGAACGAGTCCACGATCGCGACAATCCGCGAATAGAGGTGCATCTCGTCGAGCGACAACCCCTCCGGGTACCCCCGCCGATCGCCGCGTTCATGATGCTGTAGCACCGGCAACAAAGCGGCTTCGGGGATGGAATCATGTTCGCGGAGGATCTCAACACCCCACTGCGGATGCTTCTTCATGATCTCAAACTCAATCGGCGTCAGCGCCGACCGCTTGTTGAGAATGCGCTCGGAAACACGTGACTTTCCAATGTCGTGAAGCAGTGCACCTATGCCCAATTCCCGGAGGAACTGCCCTTCGCGGTAGCCGAGCTGCTGGGCCAACGCGAGTGCGAACGTGCAGACGTTGACCGAATGGGTATAGGTCTGATAGTCGAATGACGAGATCTTGAGCAGCGAATGAAAGGCACTGCGACCTTTCAGGATGAACCCAATCGTTGATTCGACCAGATCATGGGAGCGCCCGATACTCTCGCCATAAGTCGGGTTGGCAAAGACATCACGTACGAGACCGGCGGATGTCTCGTAGAGGATCTTCGCCTTCTTCTTCTCCGGGATAGCCGTATCGGTGAGAACCTTGTCAAGATTCTGCTCGATATAGCGTTGGTAATGGTCCTTGTCGAGCGTCGAGACATACAGCCGGTCAATCCGATTATCGAGCAGTTTCTGGCGGGTACGATCGGTGAACGGAAGGTTGGCCGAGCGGTAGAGAACGAGCTGCTGGTTGACCTGAATATAAAGATCGAACTCAAGCACCGAATCGAGTCGCAGTGAATCGAGGAAGATCGGCAGATAGTGCAGGTCGTTTTGCGTGGTGACAACAGCCATAGTTTTCCGCGGCCGGATACATAAAAAACGGCCCGCCGTAGTTGTATCGGCAGGCCGGGGATCGGTATTAAGAATTGATGGCAGGCAGCTAGGTGCCGAACTGCTTGACCTGAGTTAGCACCGCCTGGAGGCGGGTGGTAATATCGGAAAGCATGCCGGAATAGCGTTTCAGGAGCTCGGCGTACTGCCAGCGCATTTGGAACGCTTTCTCGGGAAAATCAAAGAGGTCGAGCAGGCTTTTCTTGTAGATCTCGTCGATGTACCGGATCACGAAGAACGGATACTCACTGATCAGCGGATCGTGTACCTCGCCCTTGGCCAGGCGATCACGATAGACTTCAACTTTCTCCAGAACCACGGTACCAAAGCACCAGGGCGTCATGACGACACCGAAGTTCGATCCGTCGGTGTAGAACCGCCGAACCGTCCGCAACAACAGGTCGCAGATCACCGCCTGTGCTCGATAGTACGCGAGGGTTTCCGTTGCCGTGGGGTCGGCGGCTTCGATCAGGGCGATCATCCGATCCCGCTCGACGAGAGCCCGATCGTAGGTCCGCTCCAGGAAGCGGTAGTAGTCTTCAAAGTAGACTTTGGCGTTCTCGGACAGGGTCAGAATGAAAAAGCCGCGCGCATCCCGCCGCACTTTTGGCTCCGGGATCGCCTCCAGGCGTTCCTCAGAGAAGCCCCGTTTGAATTTGTTTTCCAGCATATCACTTCGCCGTTTAGGGTGCACTGCCCCTCTCTGCAGGTGCTGTGCCAGACTTACCTGAGCCGATCAACGCTCTCGTAAATCATTGTCTAGAAGCGACTTGACGTTCCTTGCGTGGTTTCGGACAAGGTGTGGTCGAGGTCGCCGATATGCAATCGCGCGCAGTCCGTGCAGATGCAGACACGGATGAATAGGCCCGCTTTCTCGGTCACGTTGGTTGCGTGGGAATTGGACTAAAGCGTCGCCGCGACGCCGCCGAAATCGGGAGTAAGATTCGCGACGACGCGACATGTGGGGGCTCATCACATGTCCACTCCGCTACTCACCATCGTGCCTACCAAAGGAGGGCTACCGGTATGGCAGAATCTCACCCGACAGACAACGAACCCGGACGCCGCTTTCGCCGTGTTGGATCTCGATCGATGTCAGCAGACCGCTCATCGGCGCCGACGGATCGTCGACGGCGATCAAAGCGCCACTGGGACAAAGAATGGCGATCGCGTAAGACGATGCTTCGTAACCTGTCGGTCGATGCTTGCCATGAATTCGATCTCGAAATCGACGTCTATACGGGATAACGTCGCGATCTCAAGTTGCAAAGAGTCCTGATGAACCAAGGACCAACGGGTGCATCGGCCAATACGGCTGATTCACCCGTTTTCTTTTGACAGACCAACTGTCGGCTACGTTGATTCTAATATGGTAGCCAAGGAGGGACCATTATCCATCCCCGCCCGTATGCTCCTCGCGCTTGTTCTCTTCAGCGCGGTTGTCATCGGTGGATGCGACGAAGAGGAGATCACCGGACCGCAGTCTCGAATCACCGTTTCCACCACCCAGCTTATCTTCACCGCCCCGGCAGGGGGATCGAATCCGCCGCAGCAGAAGCTAACAATCGCCCAAGATGCATCACCCTATGATCCGCCCCGTGTCAGCCGAGGACAGAGCTGGGTCAGCCTAATCGTTTCCAGCAACCTCAATCCGGATACCCTGTTCGTATCCGTTTCTATCGCCGGACTTCCAGTCGGCGAGTATGTCGATACCGTGCTGGTGGAGGTGCAGCGAACCGTCAACTCTCCGGTCGCGATCGAGGTGCGACTTATCGTGACACCAAGTTTAACGACGTCGCGCTCGAGCGTTCGGTTCAATGCACTCGCCGGGGGGGGTGATCCGCCGGCTGAGACACTCAGCGTCATCGCTCCCGGTGGTGGCATTGGTGCGGTAGGGGTCACCAACAACGCGGGCTGGTTGAACATCGCGCCTACGTCGGGTGTCGTTCCACTGGAGTTAAGTCTGAGCGCATCCGTAAGCGGCCTGGCGAGTGGTGAATATCGTGATACAGTCCGCATCGTGAGCACCGGACTGGATTCGTCGGCAACTGAGTTTCCGGTCATTCTGGGCGTCTCGTCCTGGCAGACATCCTCGGTCCTCGTTTCATTTGATCTCGCGGACTTGTGGTTTGTCAGTGCTGATACCGGCTATGCAGTCGGCATTGCGGTCGGTGGCATCGGTCAGAGTTCGGCGGGAATCATCATCGAAACAACGGATGGTGGCGCGACCTGGACGACGGCGCAGTCGGTTGTGCCGGGAGGATTTGAATCAATTGCCTTCTCCGGCCTCCAGGTCGGCTGGATCGTGGGGGATTCGGGGTCGATGTACACGACCGTCGATCGCGGTGCAACCTGGGTACCGGTCGATCGCGCTACGCTAGGTGTCGACTCAACGATTAACTTCTTCGCCGTCGCCTTTGCCAACGCTTTGGTCGGTTGGGCTGCCGGGTCGGACGGGACAGTTATCGCCACGACCGACGGTGGAGCATCATGGACCCCACAAGCATCCGGTACCAATCGAATCATCACCGACTTGCATATCATCTCGGCGACCGAAGTCTGGGCCTGCGGACTCGGTGGCGTAGTTTCTCGAACGCTCAATGGTGGTAGCAGCTGGCAGCCCCGACCGAGCGGGACAACTGATGACTTTTGGGGAATTGCGGCTTCGGATTCCGGGATCGTTGTTCTCGGGTCGGACGGCCGCGTGCAGTTTTCACAAACCGACGGTGCGACGTGGACAGTGGTCGACATGGGGACCGACGTGTTGCTTCAGGATCTCGTTTTCGCATCTCCGCAAACCGGCTGGTTGGTTGGTAACAACGGCACGATTTACCGAACGGATGACGGTGGCGGGACGTGGGTTCCGCAGGTCCTCGATGCCACCAGTCTGCTGGCAGGTGTCTTTGCCCGCTCGACCAATCTCGTCTGGACTGTGGGTGAAAATGGTGTTACGGCCCGTTCTCAGAGTGGTGGTTTCTGACCGACTCTCGAAGCTTGGCGCGCCGTTCTTGATAGAGCTGTCCGATTTCAGCACCCAGAATCAGGGTCAATCCACTGTAGTAGAACCAGAGGCCGACGACGGCGAGAAGTAACGACGTCCCGTAGATCGTTCGCAAGGTGGCTGCATTGGTCACGTAGAACGTGAAGCCCTGGCGCGCAAGTTCCCAGAGAACCGTTGACGCGATTGCAGAAACGAGAATGGTTCGCGATCCCAATCGACGCTGCGGAACATACGCGAACAACCCATAGAACATCCCAAAGACGAGCACAATGGATCCGATGGTGATCGTTGCATCATGGAGCACCGTGGCCACCCACTCCGGCTGACGAATGAGTTCACCGAAGAACTCTTCGACAACTCCGAGAGCAGGGAGCAACAACGGAGCGGCGATCAGATAGACGAGGACGATAACGATCAGACCGAGGTCCTTGAGTTTGCCGATCAGCAGCGAGCGATGCGGAACGCGAAAAATCGTATTGAGCGCAGCCCGGATGGCGCCGAACAGAGCCGACGCGGCGAGAATTGTTCCGACAACACCGATGAATCCGAATACGCCCTTGAACCGTTCGAACTCCGCCAGTCGAGTCATGACAGTTTCCGCGACAAAAGTTGCGGCATCTTCGTAGGGAATGACCGCCAGAAGGAGGCTCACAACGCGATCTTCCAGTCCCGGAAGTCCGCTCAGTCGCCCAAGAATGGCGAAGCCGATGAACAGAAGGGGAATGAAACAGAGCGACAGCGAGAACGCCAGGCCACCGCTCAAGAGAAAGAGGTTGTGTTCCGCCGAGCGACGATACAGCCCACCAAGGTAGTATCCGAGGACACGTCCGAAATGACGTAGACGGACAAGAAACCGGCCGCGGCGCATGCCCCGGCCGGTCGATGTCGACGTCGATCGTGATTGCGCGTCCGGCTTAGTCAACCCAGTCCGCGACAAAGATGTTGGTCTCCCCCTGTACCGCGTTGTTTCGGTTCGAAGCGAAGACTAGCTTGGTGCCATCGTGCGAGAACATGGGGAACCCGTCGAATGTCTCGTTGTGCGTAACTTGCGTAATCTCGCGACTGTCCTTGTCGATCAAGAAGAGATCGAAATTGCGACCACCCTCTTCGTGGAGGTTTGAGACAAAGATTATCCGCTGGCCGTCGGGGTGCCAGTACGGACCAAAATTCGCCGCTTCGTTGTCTGTCAGCTGAATCGGTTCCCGATCGGTTAGATTCATGATGTAGATGTTCAGGCGATTGGGGCGGATCAGGTCGTCGGCCAGAAGAGCCTGATAGTCAGCGAGCACTTCTCCTTCAGGACGGGAGGCGCGCCAGACAATCCACTCGCCATCGTAGGAGAAGAACGCTCCCCCATCGTAGCCAACGTCGTCGGTTAGCTGCTCAACGTTTGATCCGTCGGGATCCATCAGGAAGAGTTCGAGGTCTCCGGTTCGGAGCGACGTAAACACGATCTTGTCACCTTTGGGTGAATAAACAGCTTCGGCATCATAGCGCGGTGAGTTAGAGATGTTTACGATGTTGCTACCGTCAGGATCGGCGCGATAGATTTCGTATCCGTCATACAGTGGCCACGTATAGCCACGTGACATGTCGGCTTTGGGTGGGCATTCCTCACCCGCCTCATGCGTCGATGAGTAGATGATGTGCGAACCGTCGGGCGCAATGAACGAACACGTCGTGGCACCGTTGCCGTTCGAGACCATGCGGACATTCGAGCCATCGCCATTCATCCGAAAGATTTGATCACAGTTAAGGCTGTCACGAGTCGACTGAAAGATGAGTTCGGTGCCGGCGTAGTTCCAATAGGCCTCTGCATTCTGACCACCGTTAGTCAACATACGGAGGTTGGCTAAATGCTTTTCGCCTTCAAAGACAGTCGGTTGCGGCATCTCCGGTGCGGACACTTCGGTCGCATCGGCAGATGCACGTTCCTGATGCTGACCACAACTGACAGTTGCGATTGCTGCTCCAACAAACAACACTCCGGTAAAGACTCGTTTCACGGGCTATCTCCCTTTCCGCAGGTAATCCATGGGGCTAACCTAGTCATGGTACACGGCGGGACAAGCGGAAAACGTCAACTAGACTGCGGCGGCAAGAAGATCCCGCAGGTGTGTCATGCGATCGTCACGAGACAGGCGGGCGAGGTCGATCGTAACGACTGTTTTGCCGGTTAACTGAAACTCCATCGGACAGTCGGTGGCCGTACGCATCGCCTCGACCGTCGACCGCTCAAGGGCACACCCGTTGGCCCAGTGAAGCGTTACACGACCGGATCGCTCGCGAATGTGTTCGATGCCGAGATGGGCTGCGGCCACTTTGGCAGCGGAGGCGGCAACAAGATCGATTGCCGGCTGAGGAAGGCGCCCGAAGCGATCGGCAAGTTCTTCGGCCACGGTACTAACCGTGCCAATATCCCGGGCATCGGCCAGACGGCGATAGAGGTCGACTTTCTGCTCGGTATCCGGGACATAGGCTTCGGGGAGAAAGAGATCGACCGTCAGATCGAGTTTGGTCGCCGGCGCTCGCTGCACCTCTTCACCCTTGAGGCGAGCAATGGTCTCTTCCAGCAGCTGGGTATAGAGATCGTAGCCAATCTGCTCAATGAATCCGGACTGCTTGGCACCCAGCAGCGAGCCGGCACCACGAATTTCCAGATCACGCATAGCGAGGGCAAAGCCCGAACCGAGATCGGCGTGGGCTTCGATTGCCCGGAGTCGACGCACCGCCTCGGGAGTCAACTGACGGGCTGGTGGTGTTAGCAGATAGGCATATGCGCGTCGCGATGAACGACCGACCCGGCCGCGCAGCTGGTACAGTTGGGCTAGCCCAAAGGTATTGGCGCGATTGATGATGATCGTGTTGGCGTTGGGAATATCGAGACCAGATTCAATGATCGTCGTGCACAGGAGAACGTCAAAACTGCGATTGAGGAAATTGAGCATGATCGTCTCAAGCGACCGTTCATGCATCTGGCCGTGCGCCACCCCGATGCGGGCATCCGGTAGCAGCTTGACCAGGTAATCGTACATCGAATCGATTGTCTGCACGCGGTTGTGAACGAAGAAGACCTGGCCGCCGCGGGCTAACTCGCGTTGAATCGCCGCTGCGACGACCGCATCGTCAACTTCCGAAATCTCCGTGCTGATCGGCAGACGGTCGCGAGGCGACGTGGCAATAACCGACATGTCGCGCACGCCCGTCAGAGCCATTTGCATCGTCCGCGGAATGGGTGTTGCGGTCATGGCGATCGTATCGACGGTAGCCTTCAACTCGCGCAGCCGTTCTTTGTGCCGGACGCCAAAGCGGTGCTCTTCGTCGATAACCAGCAACCCAAGATCCTTGAACGCCACGTCGCCGGAAAGCAGCCGATGGGTCCCGATGACCAGGTCGCACGTGCCCGCCGCCAAAGCGTCGAGTGTTGCCTGTTGCTCTTTCTTATTCCGGTAACGGGAGAGCATCTCGATACGCACGGGAAACTCTGCGAGGCGATCACGGAACGTCGTTAAATGCTGCTGGGCGAGAAGCGTGGTTGGTACCAGGAGGGCGACCTGTTTGCCGGCATCAATCGCCTTGAAAGCGGCGCGGATAGCAACCTCGGTCTTGCCGTAGCCGACATCCCCGCAAACGAGCCGGTCCATCGCTCGCTCACTGGCCATGTCACGTTTGACATCGGCAATCGCCTTGGCCTGATCGGGGGTCTCTTCGAAGGGGAATGATGCCTCTAACTGACGGAGAAACGTCGTATCCGGACCGAAGTCGAAGCCGCCCCGCTGGGCTCTTTGCGCGTAGATGCGCAGAAGATCGTCGGCCATATCCGCGATCGCCTGCTCGGTCTTCTTTTTCAACCGTTCCCAACTGGCTCCCCCGAGACGGGTCAACTCAGGAGCTGCGTCCCCACCGGCGTATTTGCCAACCCGGTTGAACTCCTCGATCGGAACGAAGAGTTTGTCACCCTCCTGATAGTGGAGCAGAAGACAGTCGCGGGTTCGGTTGTCAACGGTCAGGGTTTGAAGTCCAACGTACCGGGCAATCCCATGATCCGTATGGACAACGAGGTCGTTCGGCACGAGTTGAGCGTAATCGGAGATAGCGACGCCTTCTTTGAATTTCTTCCGGCGGACTCGTCGGTGATAGCGGTGGAAAATCTCGTGGTCGGTCAAAACTGCGATCCCGGCGTCGGGAGCGACAAATCCACCGGAGAGATTCGCGACGACAATCTCGGGTAGTGTTTCGGTCAGCTTTTCTGTCAGCAGTTCGGACAACCGCTCGACCTGACCCGGGTTATCCACGGTGATGATTGGCTCGATCCCCCGAGCACGGAAATCGCGCAGGGAATCGGACAGCAGGTCTAATCGGGAACCAAATGACGGGTGCGGTTGCACATTGAGGGTGATCGTCTTTGGGCGGGAAAAGGGGACGATGTCGATCGTTGGTCGGTCGGTCAATTGCTGCCACAAGGCGTCGCTGGCATGGTAATACGCTTCGCACTCAGGGAGCGAGGAGAACCGGTCAGCCATCCGTTGGCGCTGCTCCTCTCCGTCACGACGAACGCGGACCTCTTCTTCCTCGAGACGCTCGCGATTGAGCAAGAAAACGCCGGAGGAGTCCGGCAGATAATCGAGCAGACCGCCTGCCGGCTCGTTGAAGAGAGTCGCCAACCACTCCAAGCCGGGCAGTTCCGGATCATTGAGGAAGCGGCTGCGAATGAAATCGGCATCGGCTGCGGGTAAGCGATCGAGTTGGGATTCGAGCGTCTGCTGATTGACCGCCACTTCTCGTCGCGGCAAGATCAGAACCTCGGGGAGTCTCCGAATGGTCCGTTGTGTCGCCACGTCAAACTGCCGGATCGTGTCGATTTCATCGCCGAAAAGCTCGACCCGGATGGGATCATCGGCTCCGGGCGAAAAGAAATCGATAACGCCCCCGCGGACAGCGAAATCGCCAACCTCCTCAACAACCGCTGAGCGACGAAACCCCAGGCGCACCAATCGGTCGATCAGGTTGTCGAGGTCGATTTCTGTCTTCTCGCGAAGGTCGACACGGTTGGCGGCGAGGTGGTCGGGGTGGATTGTTGGTTCGAGGAGCGCGCGAATCGGAGCGACAACCGCCTTGAGGGAGCCCGACGACAGACGGGCGACTGTCGAAATCCGTCGCCCCATGATCTCCCCGACCGGCGCCTTGAAGTCGAACGGAAGGATTTGTCGCGCCGGGAAGTGGCCGACGTGTGCATCGCCAATCAGTGTGCTGAGGTCATCGTAGCAGTCGACGGCACTGTCGGCGGTTGGAGCAACGATCAGCACTGGCTGATCCGTAGTGTTCTGAACGGACGCGGCCAGCCATGCGACCGATGATCCCGACGTGCCGGTTATCGTCAGGTGCGCGGGGCCGGCGTCTCCGGCGGAGAAACGACGGGCGATATCGACCACCGTGGGGGCGGCACGCCAGCGCTGAAGATACGCCGAGAGGTTGAGATCAGCTGCGGCTGTGCTTTCGTGACTCGTCGTTTCCATTCCTGCTCCATGGCACAACAGCGAAAGCCCCGCTCCGATTTCGGAGGGGGGTTGGCGAGCGGAAGGTCGACGTTTTGACGGCTCGGGTCAAGCGAGTGAAATCAGGAATCAGCTTCCGCAGCCGCCTGTTCGGAGGTACGGATATCGCCGGCTTCAGCGCGGACACGGATATCGTTGTAGCGAGCCTCGGCGCCCCGGAACAGGACCAGCAACGTAATCCGCCGATTCCGGGCGTCGTCGGGATTGGACGCAATCATCGGAAACTGGTCGGCAAATCCCCGGACCTCCCGAATCTGGTCGCGCCGCAGACCGGATACTTCAAGCAGGGCGCGGGCCGAATTGGCGCGATCGCTGGACAGCTCCCAGTTCGTGTAATCGCGTCCGCCGACAGCGTCGGCCGACGTGTGTCCTTCGATGACGAGGCGATTCTCAAGCTTGCCGAGCTCGCGGGCAATTGTCATCAGGATGACCGCGCTCTTCTGCAGCAGTTTCGCCGATCCTGGTTCGAAGAACGACGGTGCGCGATCCCCCTCGTTGAGAATGATGCGCAACCCCTCCGGAGTGATTTCGAGTTTGATGTTTTCGCGGAGGCGCTTGAAGACCTCGGTCTTGGCGAGTTCTTTCTGAATTCGCTGGGCCATCAGCTCAAAGCGACGAACTTCCGATTCCGACGGCAGATAGTTGTTGTCCCGATCGGGACGAACGGCAGCGAGATTGGGGCTCTCGGAGTTGATGATCGACGAACTGCCGTCAAGAACCCCCGCGCCGGCATCGGCACGATAACCGACCGGATCGCGGAAATACCCCTGAACGGCGTGCTTGACCTCGTCCGATTGATTGACCAGCCACATAACGAGGAAGAACGCCATCATGGCTGTCATGAAGTCGGCCATGGCGACTTTCCACGCCGTCGAGTGACCATGCTCGTGGCCACTCTTCTTCCTCTTCCTAATGATGATGGGCTGATCGTTCGATTCGCCTGACACCGTCTTATCTCCGCTTCGCCTCGTTACAGGCGTTTTCGAGCTCAATGAACGTCGGACGAACGTCCGATGCCAGAGAGCGGCGAGCGAATTCGACTGCAATCACACCAGCAACACCCTTATGGAACGAGAGCAGAGCGTGCTTCATGCTGGCGAAATACTGAGCATCGGCGTTGACCCGAGCCATCATCGAACTCGCCAGTGGTGAGATGAATCCGTACGCGAGGAAGAGACCAAGAAACGTACCGCAGAGGGCCGCGGCGACTTTGTGACCGATCACCTCGGGAGACTCGTTGACGTAGCCCATGGTGATGACGATACCGAGAACCGCCGCAACAATGCCGAGTCCGGGCAGCGAATCGGCGACAAACGAGAGCTTACCAGCCGGTTCCAACTGCTCGTGATGGTGCTTCTCAAGGTCGGCATCCATTAAATCTTCCAGATCATGTGGCTGGACCGATCCGGAGATAATCACGCGCATCGTGTCGGAGAAAAAGTCGACGGCGTGGTGGTTCTTCAGAAACTTCGGGTAGCGCTTGAAGATGTCCGAGTCTTTCGGGTGCTCGATGTGGTTTTCGAGACCAACCAGACCGTCACGACGCGCAACGTTGAAAATCTCGTACATCATCACCAGGAGATCGAGGTAGTCCTTACGGTTGTAGGACGACCCGAGGACGCCGATTGCCTGCTGGACGACGCCTTTAAGGGTCGGCAGCGGGGTCGCTGTCACCATCCCTCCGAGAGCGGCACCACAGATGATGATGACCTCCGAGGGTTGCCAGAGGGCCATCAGGTGGCCTCCGTGCATCATGAAGCCACCGAAGACTGAGCCGACAACGATGAGCGCGCCTAGAATGATGAGCATGGCTGAGCTTTCCCACTCGCTTGAGGATTTCGGCGTAGACCGCTTAGTCTTGGGTATCGGCACCACGCCGCCACTCATGAGCCCGGGAGTAAATCGAACTCGATTTGCACTTGAACAACGGCGCAATCCCGCCTAGTCTGGCGGGGCGAATCGGGGAGACAAGGAGGAGTGATGCGCCTGCCGCGCCTGTTCAATAGCGACCGCCGGACGCTAATGATTTTTGCCGCCGTGATCTCGGTCTGGGCCGTTCGCCTGGCGTTCGGCTCCGATGATCCAACCGGCGGGCATGACAACGGGGCTGGAGGACACAGCAGCCCGGTTACCTACGTCCTGCTGGAACTGATTATCGTTCTACTTGCCGCTAAACTGGGTGGCGATCTCTTCGAACGGATCAATCAACCGGCGGTCCTCGGCGAGCTGATCATCGGCATGCTGATCGGCAATCTCCACCTCGTTGGATTCGATGTTTTCGAACCATTCAAACACGACATCACACTCGAGATTCTCGCCGAAATCGGGGTCATCATTCTCCTCTTCCAGGTTGGACTCGAATCCACTGTTCGCGAAATGCTTCGGGTTGGCGGAGTTGCGCTCCTTGTCGCGATACTTGGAGTCGTTACTCCATTTTTCCTCGGCTGGGGGGTCGCGGCATTTTTCCTGCCTGAGGCTTCGCTCTTTGTTCACCTCTTCATTGGCGCGACACTCTGTGCGACATCGGTCGGCATCACCGCCCGCGTTTTGAAAGATATCGGACGCTCGCAATCGCAGGAGGCGAAGATCATCCTCGGGGCGGCGGTCATCGATGATATCCTCGGCCTGGTTATTCTCGCGACGGTCACGGGGATCATTACGGCAGTGAACACCGGCAACGACGGGCTCAGCTCGGTGCAGATTTTCCTGATCATCGGTAAGGCGATTGGCTTCGTAATCGGGGCTGTCGTCGCCGGGATCGTTTTGCTGCCAATAATCTTTAAGGCGGCGTTTGTGCTGCGGTCGACTGGCGTTTTTCTGACGCTCTGTCTGCTGATCTGCTTCCTGCTCGCCTATCTTGCCCAGCTCGTCGGCCTGGCACCGATTGTCGGAGCCTTTGCCGCGGGGTTGATTCTCGAGGATGTCCATTACAAAGATTTCATGCGCCGCGACGAGCACGAAATCGAGGAGCTGATCGAACCAATAGCGGTCTTCCTGGTTCCTATTTTCTTTGTTCGGATGGGGATGTTGGTCGATTTGACGACGTTCGCCCAGGTCGAGATTCTCGGATTTGCGGCGGTGCTCACCCTGGCCGCGATTGTCGGCAAGCAGGCCTGTTCGCTGGGGGTGTTCCAGAGCGGGATCAGCAAGCTATCGGTCGGATTAGGGATGATCCCCCGAGGGGAGGTCGGGCTGATCTTCGCCGGGATTGGGGCGAGCCTGATGCTCAATGGCGAGCCGGTGATCAACACGTCGACCTATTCGGCGGTGGTGATCATGGTGATTATCACGACCCTGGTGACACCGCCGCTGCTGCGGGCGGTAATGCTGCGGCCGCCGAAACCCCGGACCGACTAGCCGGTGGGTCGCTTGACAAGCTGTTAGGGAAGCATTAGATACCAAGTTCCTGATCGCGGGGTGGAGCAGTCTGGTAGCTCGTCGGGCTCATAACCCGAAGGTCGAGGGTTCAAATCCCTCCCCCGCCACCAAGAAGCATCCCCCTCGCTAAACGGTTCACCGTCCCTTGTTTATCGATATGACCAAGCTATCGACGCTGCTCTCCGAGATCCGCGCCTGTACGATCTGCTCTGAGCATTTGCCGTTCGGACCACGGCCGGTGTTGGCAGCGTCTCAGACATCAAAGATCCTGATCGCCGGGCAGGCCCCCGGACGGCGGGTCCATGAATCCGGTGTACCGTGGGATGACCCAAGCGGCGTCCGGCTTCGTGACTGGCTGAATATCGACAAGGATGTCTTCTACGACGAATCTGCGGTTGCGCTTATCCCGATGGGCTTCTGCTACCCGGGTACCGGTAAATCCGGCGACAATCCTCCCCGACCGGAATGTCGCGCTACCTGGCACGATCGGTTGATCGCCTCGCTGACGAATGTTCGGTTGAGTATCGTAATTGGACAGTATGCCCAGGACTATCATCTCGGCAACCGACGGGAGAAGACCGTCACGGCGACAGTCGACAAATGGCGCGAGTTTGCTCCGGAAATCTTCCCGCTCCCCCACCCGAGCCCGCGTAATCAATTGTGGTTGAAGAAAAATCCGTGGTTTGAGCGAGATCTGCTGCCAGAATTGCGCGCGCGTGTCGCAGCGGTGATCGGTTAATCGTAGGAATGAATATGAAGACAGTACTTCTGCTTATCGGATGCATCGGGATTGTTGGCTGCAGCACGAATGAGTCGAACAAATCAACCAGCGATCAGCAGACGGCAGCTTCAACCGAGTTCCCACACGCACCAATGGAATGGGTGTGGCTGGCGGGGACGTGGCAGCGGACAACCTCACGGGGCGTCTCGTTCGAACACTGGTCGCATAGTGACAGCGGATGGAGCGGCGAGGCATATCGTGTCCGCGAGGCTGATACCGTGGTCACCGAGCGGCTGTGGATCGTCGCTGATTCGGCGGGCATCCACTATGTCGCTCACCCGCGTCAGAACGACCAGCCGACCCGATTCACAATGACTTCCGGGGACTCTCTTTCGGCATCATTCGAGAACCCGGAGCATGACTTTCCAACTCGAATCGACCTGCGATTTATCGCCCCCGACTCGATGATCACGACGATCTACGGACCGTCGGATGACGGTACCGTGCAATCGATCGTCTTCAGCTTCGAGCGGATCTCACAGCCCTAGCTCGGGTCTCGATGTAAGCCACTGCCCTTAGCGCATACCAACAAACGATGAAAGATCTCACTCACCTCACCGACGAGCAGCGGGCGGTTACGCAGGACAGCTCGACCGAACGCGCCTACCGCAACGCGTTCTGGGACCACTACGAACCGGGTATCTATGTCGATGTTGTCTCGGGGGAGCCACTCTTTGCGTCGATCGACAAGTTTGACGGTAAATCGGGCTGGCCGAGTTTCTCCCGCCCGATCAATCCGGTCGCAATCGTCGAGCGCATCGACCGATCGCATGGTATGACTCGAATTGAGGTTCGCTCCACGGCGGCCAACTCGCATCTGGGCCATCTTTTTCACGACGGTCCGGCACCGACGGGACTTCGCTATTGTATCAACTCTGCATCGTTACGATTTATCCACCGTGACGATCTTGAGGCCAAGGGGCTCGGTCTCTACACACGACTGATACCAGACAAAGGATTAAGACAGATGTCAGTATCCCGTACCGATGGCCACAAAGTGGCCCTGCTCGCGGGCGGATGTTTCTGGGGCGTCGAAGAACTGATTCGCCAGCAGCCGGGTGTTGTATCGACCTGTGTCGGCTACACCGGCGGCGAGACCGACAACCCCCGCTATGAGGATGTTAAGACGGGCACGACCGGTCACGCCGAGGCGATCGAGATCGTCTACGATCCGTCGCAGACGACCTACGAAGCAATCCTGCATTTCTTCTTCCAGATCCATGACCCGACGACGCGGAATCGCCAGGGGAACGATATCGGTTCGCAGTATCGCTCGGCGATCTTTGTCCACGACCAGGAGCAGGCCGATGTTGCCAATAAGGTGATCAACGCAATCAGTGAGTCCGGCAAGTGGCCCGGACCGATTGTAACTGAGATCGTGCGAGCACGGACGTTCTATCCGGCCGAGGACTACCATCAGGATTATTTGCAGAAAAACCCCGGTGGCTACACCTGTCACTTTGTGCGTCCGGACTGGAAGTTGTCGACTGATGAGGTAGAATCGTAAGGAGATCTACGTCTCAGAGTAGATCGCTTCGACCTCGGAACGGGTCAGTTTACGATTCTCCGCCGCAGCGACCTGAAGCGACGCCGTCGCCAGACTGAGCGGCAACTGACAGAAGCGCTTAATCGCCGGATGCTGAATCCGGCGTGTATATTCCTCGGCATCGCCCAGACAACGCTCAGCATAGCGAATGAGATCCGCCTGCTCCCACCCGGTTGGCGTAAATGAGCACCCCCGGGTAGCATCGTCGTCGACATTCAGAACGATATTCACCGATTGCAGACCACGGCCGAATTGAACCGCCAAATGCCGATCGGTCTTCTCCCCCGCGTGCCAGTCCCAGAGTTCGGCCAGCAGTAAACCAACGCCACCGGCGACCGCGAACGTATAGCGGTCCAGATCGTCTTTCGACTCAATCCGAAAATCGACTTCAACCCAGTGCGCCATCCGATCGGCCATGGTTGCGACGGCGTCGGCAACCCGGGTTCGGATCTCTCCCGGGACCTCGTCGAGCCAGCGCGGCAACTCCCGCGTCACCAGTGGAAGGTCATCACGATCTAGCAAAGTCGTCAGCTGCTCGGAACTGACATCGCCGGATGATTGCCCGATCAGGCCGATCTGTCGAAGGAGCTCACTCTTGGCCGAAGCCGGCAGATTGGGGTGATCCTCGATCTCATCGATAGCTCGGAAAGCAAGATAGGCAGCCCCGACAGCCGCCTGAAGCGGTTCGGGGAGCGCCATGATCGGCAGGACAAACGTCCGGCTGGTTTGGCGAAGCTGATCAAAGGCGAGTTCTGACAACGGCATAGCTAGTGTTCCAAGTCTATCCTGAGCCGCCGGAATCGGCAACCCGAAAGAGATCCGCCAGAATCTGGCGCCAAGGGTGGAGTCAGCCACTCCCGATTCCGATAGCGACAGTAAACGGACGGGATTTGCCCGACGTGACCATTCAGCCCACCTGAGGGAGCCGAACATGCAGAAGATCACCTCGGAACGCGGAATCGCGGCGATTATCGCCTTGATCATGGTTGGGATGCTAACTCTCATCGGGTTGGCTTCGATATCCACGTCAGATGACGAAATGACGATCGCCTCCAATAGCCTCGAGGTGACACGTTCGTTCTACGCCGCAGAATCCGGGCTTGAGATGGTCGCCGCCCGGTTCCAGCAAGCCATCGACTCAACCGGGGGGTACCCGACCTCACTGCCGACCGGTTCGATCACGCTCAACAGCAGCCTGGTCACCTACTCAGCCACCGACAACGGTGCCGCCGTGAACACGATGCTGACGTCGGGGTCACTGGCGGGACTCTACGGTTCGGTCAAGACATACACGGTCGCGTCGACGGCGCTAACGTCAATTGACAACAGCTCGACAACGCTCAGCCAAGACTTCTCCATTTCGCTCGTGCCGATCTTCCAGTTCGCGGTCTTCTACGATCACGATCTCTATATGACACCACTCTATAACATGACTATCGATGGCCGCGTGCACATCAACGGGGATATGCGGATGCAAACGTACGCAACCCTTCGTTTCACGGATGATGTTACCTCGGCCGGTCGCATCCTGCACGGCTTCCCTGCCGGGATGCATTCCTCCGCCAGCGGTAACATCTACTTCAAAGACAATTCCGGCTTGTATCGAGCGATGTACCAGGGTGGCTCCTGGCTTGACCATAACAACGCCAACTGGTATAGCGGTGCGGCGGCGCGGTGGGATGGGCGCGTTCAAGATGTCGCATTCGGTCAGGAGGTGCTGAGCCTCCCGCTATCAAATACCGCCGGCGATCCGCACAAGATTATCGAACCGTCGACCGGCAATCCGGATTCATACGAGTCGAAGTCAGAGTTCAAAATCATCGACGGTACTGCGTTTGCGAAAATCGGTTCGATCTGGCAGGACGTAACAGCATCGCTGCCGTCGGGAACGATTGTCAGCAACAGCTTCTACGATGGTCGTGAGCGAACGACTGTGTCCGCCACGACGATCGACATGGACAAACTGGCCACAAGTGGCTATTTCCCCGGCAACGGCGTCCTCTATGCTTCCGATACGCGCTCGGGGTACCGCGGATTGCGGCTGACCAACGGTTCCGATATCAGCTATCCGCTCTCAGTCTTCAGTCACAATCCGGTCTATGTGCAGGGTGACTATAACACGGTCGATAAACAGCCAGCGGCAATCGTAGCGGACGCAGTGACGTTTCTCTCCAACGCCTGGACCGACAGCAAGTCGACGTGGTCGATGACGCACCGCAATGCTTCGACGACCTCGGCTAATGTCGCTCTGATCACGGGAGATACTGAAGCCCAACCGACCAACTACGGCGGCGGTCTGGAGAATCTTCCCCGCTTCCTCGAAGACTGGGGATCGACCACGTTCCGCTATCGTGGTTCACTGATCGCGCTCTGGCGAGCTCAGCAGTCAACTGGAGAGTGGCGCTACTCCTGGCCTGACCCGTATTACACGGCACCAACCCGCGACTGGGGATTTGATCCTGACTTTGCCGACCCGGCAAACCTGCCGCCCTCGACTCCATCCGTGATTTCTTTCGAACGCAACGGTTGGCGCCAGCACGACGTCGGCTTCAGCGTCCAGTAACGTCCGTTGGGCTACGCGATGCCGTGGTCGATCAGACTGCGGGCCGTGTCCCGAATCGTGTCGGCTTCGGGTCGAGGTTTCCACGCCAGCTGCTGACGCGCTTTGCTGGCATCAATATGCCGTTCCCGATCAAGCTCTCGGATAACGGAACGGACGGCGGGATCAAAGACACTCCCGACCCGTACCAGCCAGTTCGGCAGGCGCCGTAAGGGAATCTTCCGTCGGTACCTCGGAAACGCTTCGCGCAGAATGTCGGCAACCTCCCAACACCACATGAATCGCCCGGCGACAAGATAGCGCTGCCCGCCGGCACTCGTCTCAGTCATCGCGCTCACATGGGCGGCAGAGACGTCGCGGACATCGACTATCGGAAATCCAATATTCGCAATGCCCGGAAGCGATCCATCGAGCATCCGCTTGACGATCTCATTGCTGACGCCGTAGTCGGCATCGAGCACGGGACCTAAAATTACGCAGGGATTGATGGTCGTCAGTTCGACTCCTGCCTCATTCGCAATCTCCCAGGCGGTCCGTTCCGCAAGAGTCTTGCTGACAACATAAGCGGTACATTCCGGATGATCCGGATCAGTCCATTCGGATTCCGAGTATGGCTGAGCGGCCGTTCCTACCGGCGGAGCGTGTCCATAACAGACGGCCGCTGTGGACGACGTCATCACAACACGCTGCACCCCCGCGCGAGCTGCGGCATACATGACACGGCGCGTACCCTCGGTCGCGGGTCCGATCATGTCAGATGGATTCGCGGGCATACGGGTAGCGATTGGCGATGCCACGTGCATGACGTAGTCGGTACCGGAAATAGCGTCGTCCCAGTTGCGATCAGAGGTGAGTTCGGCGTCGACGATGGATAGACGATCGGTTGATGCATGAACCTCGATCGCTCGAGCAACAGCATCGATTCTCCCGCAATCGCGCACCGTCCCTTGAACCGTATGGCCAGCGGCCAGCAGTTTGATGGCGATGTGCGAGGCAAGCCACCCGGAGATACCAGTGATAGTTATTGTTAGCGAATCCGAAGTAGTCACGGGGCGTTCCTGGTCGTGTGAGACTGACCAGGATAGGTAGCGTTCGCAAAGCTGGAAACACCTAACTCCTGTGCTGTCGTAGCACCAGCGATTGGAAATCTGCTGGATCGTGTAGCAGGACGATAGCGTTGTCGATTTGGCCGAGTCAGGTCCCTTCGATATCCGCCAGCCAGAGATCGATCTCCTGGACACGCCGGCCGTAGCCGAGATCGGCGGCCAGGTCTCTCGCTTCACGGAGAGCTACGATCGCCTCGCTGCGATCGCCATTCTCGGTATGAATACCGGCAACGGCGAGCAAGACATAGAGTCGTTGCTCGTGCAATCCGGATGCCTCGATCAGCGTGTAGATCGTCTCGATTGTCACCTCGAACTGCTCGGGCTGACCAAGCTTGTTCTGGGCGAGCGCTTTCGTTAGTAGAATCGCTATCTGGTCCATGCTGCCGACAGAAAGGCGTTGAACAATCGGCACGGCCTCATCGCAACTGGCCAACGCATCAGCGTATCGCTCCTCAGCCATGGCAATCGCCGCCTCGATTGACTTGGTCCAGGCTAGAGCGAGCGTATCACCAACTTCTGCGTACAGCCGCTGCGCTTCGGCGAGATAGTAGGACGCCGTCGTAAGATCGCCTTCAGCTTCGGCCAGCATCGCCAGACTCTCGGCGCAGTCGGCCGCGACCGAGCGTTTGATCCCGGTCTTGCCAAGCTTGTAGCCCTTGTGGAGCATGGCGCGATCAGCCAGATACGCTCCCCCCGGGGCGGTAACCATCGCCGCGTGGTAATACAAGGTCGGTAGCGACACGAGGCGTCCGGCGGTTTCCAGTTTGACAATGAGGTTGTCGATGATGCGCCGCGCTTCCCGAGGCCGACCGAGAATCGTCTCCCATAGCGACATCGCCACCATGTGCTCACTGGTCGCGGTCAGGTCATCCAGCTGCTCAACGCGGAGTTCCGCCCAGCCGAGGCGGGCACGACCCTGAATGATATCACCTCGGACACCATCGCTGACCGCAATCACCGACGCCGCCATCACCATTGTTTGAGAGTCTGCAACAGTTTCTGCAGTCGACAACGCAACTTCGAGATAATGTCGTGATGAATCGGTTTTCTCGTATCGCTGAAGGACGTGACCAAGGGCGTATGCCATCTTCGCGGCGCTGCAGTTATCGTCGATTGACCGAGCCTGCTCAAACGCATTGCGCAGCGTTGTTACTGCCTCGTCATAACGGAAGAACTCGAAAGCAAGGAGACCAAGCCCCACGCTGGGCAGGAACCGAAGTGACAGATCATCACTCGTCTGAGCAAGATTGTGAGCCCGCTCGGTATACTGCCACGAAATGGCAAACTCCTCGGCCATGAACCAAATCCATCCCAGCTGGGAGTACGCATTAACAGAATCGTCGAGCGAAGCGGCTTCGGATGTCAAGAACGCCTGCACCGACTCATCGGCGGCTGCAAACTTCCCACGATACATCAGGGAATCAGATTCATCGAACGCATCAGGATAATCAAGATGCGGGCAGTTGGGATTGTCCCAGGCGGAGAGGTTCATCGTTAACGTGAAGACAAGGACGGCGGAAATAGTAAAGGTACGCATTGTCAACTCCTGACCGCTGATCGTCACCAGAGGCGTGGCTACCGTATGTCAGGTATCGGCAATATCAGGAGGTAGTTAAGATGTACCGATGTGCGTTTTTTGATCGTACTGCCGGTGCCTCGGCACGACTACCGGTCACTCGCCAGGGTCGTTCCGCTGGACCCGGACTGGTGGGGCGCTGCCGTCTTTATCCTGGCCGAAGTAGATCGTCTGGTGGGGGAACGGGATTTCAATACCGAGTTCGTCAAACCTGTACTTGAGGCGCCGATTAAATTCGCGGGCTACGCGCCATTGCTGGATTGGTTTGGTTTTGGTACGTGCTTTGATAATGACCGCCGAGTTAGCAAACTGATCGACACCAAGCACCTCAAGGTCGTCGATGATGTCGGCAGAGAACTCGGGATCCTGCCGGAGCGCATCGTGCACCTCTTTTGCGACCGCCATCACCTGGTCGACATCTTCCCGATACGAGACGCCGATATCGAAGACGAATCGGGAATAATCTTTCGTCATATTGGTGACGACGTCGATCTGCGAGTTGCGAACGTAATGCACGTTTCCGGCGAGATCCCGCAGAACGACCGAGCGTAGACCAACCTTTTCAACCAGTCCGCCTTTACCGGCAACGTTCACGACATCGCCGACCCGTACCTGATCTTCAAGGAGGATGAAGAATCCTGAAATGACATCGGCGACCAGTTGCTGGGCACCAAAACCAATCGCCAGACCAGCCACACCGGCGGTGGCCAACACGGGTCCGATCGCCACGCCTAATTCACCCAGGATCGTGACGAACAGCACAATGAGAATGGCGACGGAGGCTGCCGTTCGCGCGAGCCCAGAGAGCGTCTCGGCCCGCTTTCTCCCTTCCGAATCGTCATGATCAATGCGACGGAAAAGACCGATGATGATCCATCGAACGATCCGCATAACGATAAAGCCACCGACCAGGATGAGGCCGATACGAAGACCGGTCGTCTGTAACCAAGCGATCGTGACGTCGAGGATATCTTGCCAGTTGATCATGATAGTTGGAGAGAATGGACCATGGGACTTGGTAGCAAGATTGAGATTGTGGGCGGGTCAGATGACCGGCACAGATAAAGCTAACTGAAGCCTAACGCCGTCGAGGATACTTATTGTTGCGTGACGGGCGTTTCCTGATGACACTCTAGCCTGTATGAAACGGCAGCATCCCGCCCCGTTTTCCACCAACGTCGCACCGTGGATATCAGTCCCGGCCGGTCTGTCGACGCTTGATGCCGTCTACCGTGCCATCAATGCCATCGAGGGTGTCTCCCCCGCCAATTTCTGCCGAGAGGCGCTCGACTACATGAACGCGCCACTCGTTGTCGACGCCGAGCCCAGCGAGCGGATTCCGGCAAGCGGTCCTGTGATCGTTGTCGCCAACCATCCGTTTGGAGCTATCGAAGGGCTCGCCATTCTCGACCTGGTGCAGCGGGCCCGCCCGGATGCGAAAGTTATGGCCAACTATCTTCTGACGCGGATTCCAGAGATGGCGGCCAATATGATTGCGGTCGATCCGTTCGGTGGCCGGACGGCGGCAAGCCGTAATCTGGGTCCCCTGAAGGCGGCACGACGGTGGCTCAATGAGGGCAAAGCTCTGGCCATCTTTCCGGCCGGGATGGTCGCCCACTGGCGTCCGGAGCAACGCCGGGTTGCCGAGCCGGACTGGGCGCCGTCAATAGCTCGCCTTATTCGACGATCTCGCGCCACCGTCATCCCAGTCTTCTTCGATGGGCAAAATCGCTGGCGCTTTCATCTCGCCGGAATGATCCACCCTCGTCTGCGCACGGCCCTACTCCCCCGGGAGTTACTGCACCGGATGGGCGACCCGATTCACGCGCGAATCGGCCATGCGATCTCCTGGCAGAGCCTGGAGCATCTCGACGATGACCAGCGGCTGATCGAGTATCTGCGTCTGCGCACATTGCTGTTGGGCAAGGCCTCGGGAACCGGGGCAGCAACCGAAGCAGAGACGAATCGGCGCAAGCCCCTTGTATCGGTCAGCCGACGTCGGATGGAAGCGGAACGGCTTCAGCAGAATCTGGCAGCGCTGCCGGATGACGCTATGCTGGTGCAGCAGAAGCAGTACTCTGTCTGGTTCGCCGAGGCAGCCGAACTACCTGAGATCATGCCCGAGATTGGGCGGCTCCGCGAGGAGACGTTCCGCCACGTTGGTGAGGGAACCGGTAAAGCAATCGACATCATGAACTATGATGACTATTATCGTCATCTATTTCTATGGGACGAAAGCAAGCGTCGCATAGCCGGAGCGTACCGCATCGGCCAGACAGATCGAATTATCGAAGAGCGCGGCGTACCGGGCCTGTTCGTCAATCGTCTTTTCAAAATTCGCAAAGATCTGTGGCCGCGTATTCACCCCGCGCTGGAGCTGGGCCGCTCGTGGGTTCACCCCGATTATCAGCGCGATTACCTTTCCCTTCATATGCTCTGGCAGGGAATTGGCAATGTTCTCATACGTCAGCCGCGCTATCGCTACCTCTTAGGACCGGCGAGTATGTCCGCCCGCTATCAGACAACATCGATGCGCCTGATGCTTGCATTTCTGCGGGCTAATCACCTCGACACCGAGCTCTCGCGTGAGGTTCACCCCCGTTTTCTGCCCGCTCGATTAGATCAGCCCGATACTGAACTGGAGCGCATCGTCGAACTCGCAGGCTCGGAGGCTCGTCTTTCGCGGTTGATCGCTGAATTAGAACCGGACGCCAAAGGGATTCCGGTGCTTCTCCGTCAATACCTCAAACTCGGAGCCCGCGTTCTGGCGTTCAATGTCGATCGTCAGTTCTCCGGAGTTCTCGACAGCCTGCTCCTGGTCGATGTCACCCTGACCGAACGGCGGATTCTCGACCGCTACATGGGCCGTGAGGGAACGGCACGCTATCTCGACCACCACATGCGGACGGTAGCCACCACCGCCGCCTGATACCGCCAGACAACTCCATCGCCGGCTATTCCTGAGAATCGCGACCTTTCGGTCGATGAGGAAGTGCGTCGGAATCCGGGTGTTCGTCCCGGAATCGTGCTCGCAACTCATCGACCACTGTCCCCTCCCACATCGGACAATTGAGGAAATACGCTGCCCGGGCGATCATGTGGCTTGCCACCGGTGCGGTAGCGAAGATGAAGAAGATGATGAGGATAACTTCAAAGATGACCCAGCCGGTCTGGAAAAAGACAGCAACGGCGATCAGCATGAGAAATGCCCCGAACGATGCGGCCTTAGTAGCGGCATGCATCCGCGCAAAAAGATCAGGAAATCGCACGGTGCCGACGGCGGCCAGCAGAATGAAGAAAGACCCGGCCACCAGAAACAGCGCAACAATCCATTCAACCATCATTGAGACCCCGAACGTTCAAGATAGCGGGCAAAGGCAACCGTGCCGAGGAAGACGATCAGTGCGATCACGAAGTTGGCATTGAGAAATACCTCTTTACCGGTCATCACACAGTAGGTCGCGATGAGACCCATCACAATCGCCCCGACCAAATCAAGCGCAATAACCCGATCGGGAAGGCTCGGTCCTCGCATCACCCGCCAGAGCGCAAGGACAAGCGATACGACCAGCATACCGATGGCAAGCGTTACTGCCACAGCAATAACCGGTGAGTTCGAATCGATCATGATCGAAAGATCTCCTTCACCTTGCGCTCGTAAACCTCTATGATCTCGTCCTTAATCGCAGCGGCATCATCAAGATACATGACATGAATGAACAGTGTCCGACGATCGCGAGAGATATCGAGAGAGATTGTGCCGGGTGTCATGGTAAGCAAGTTGGCCAGGGTCGTCAGTTCGATATCGTCAAGTTCACCGAGCGGGATAGCCAACACGCCGGGTTTCATCAGATGCCTGGGTGTCATGACATCGATCGCCACACGAATGTTTGAGAGCAGCAGCTCCCAGAGATAGAAGAGCACGAAGGTCAGGAGTGACCAGGCGCGACGAAGGATTGAAAGCATCCTAGTTCCCCCCCGCCAGTACGGCTGCGATGTATGCTGATGGATCGATAAGGTCGTTGGCCGCTTCTGATGCCAGGGCCGCAAACGGTTCCGCATAGAGGCCGATGATGATCGTAACGACAGCCAGCCCAACGATCGGCAGAATCATAGAGACTGGAGTACGTCGATCGGTACGATCAGTGGCGGGTGATGCTTTCCAGAAGACCTCTCCCCAGATTTTGATCATAGAAAAGATGGTCATCAGTGACACGGCGAGAGCAGTTGCGACAATCGCCCACGACGTCAGGTCAAGTCCCGCCTGGACGAGCGCGAGTTTGGCAAAAAATCCAGAGAGCGGTGGAATGCCACCGAGAGACATAGCAGGGATCATGAACAGGATCGCCAGCCATGGAAGCGATTTGTAATAGCCACCGAGCTGAGCGAGGTCTTCCGTTCCGGTCCGTTGCCGCACAACACCGGCGACGAGGAAGAGATTCGTTTTGACCACAATGTGGTGCATCAGATAGAAGATCGACCCGGCAAGGGCGAGTGGCGAGAAGAGACCTAAGCCCATCGTCATGTACCCAATCTGCGAAATGATGTGCCAGGAGAGAATCTTACGCATATCCGTCTGTACCGCGGCACCGAGGACGCCAACGACCATGGTTACCCCAGAGATAATCAGGATGACTGTGTGCGTAAACGGAATCGCTGACACAAAAATCAGACTGAAGACACGAATCAGTGCATACACACCAACTTTGGTGAGCAATCCCGCAAACAGTGCAGAGATTGCCGGTGGCGGTGTATGGTACGACGCCGGTAGCCAGAAGAAGAGCGGAAAGAGTGCCGCTTTGACACCAAACGCGACCAGAAAGAGCATAGCGGTTGAGGTTGTGACGATCGCATCCGGATTGGCGGCGATAATAACGGCCAGGTCGGCCATATTCAGTGTGCCAGCTTTACCGTAGAGAATTCCAATGCCAGCAAGGAAGAAGATCGACGAAAGCAGGTTGATCGCGACATACTTCACCGCCCCCTCCAGCTGTGCCTTGGTTCCTCCCAGCGCCAGCAGGACGAACGACGCGATCAACATCACTTCAAACCAAACATACAGGTTGAAGAGATCGCCGGTCAGGAACGCGCCGGATACCCCCATCAGTAGCACCAGATAGATCGGGACGTAGAAAAATCGCAGTCGATCGTTGTCAATACCACCGAGAGAGTAGATACCGACCGCCAGCCCCATCAGATGCGTGAGAACAACCATGATCGCGCTGAGGCGATCGGCGACGAGAGTAATCCCAAACGGGGCTCGCCAGTCACCGAGCTGGACGGCCAGTGGTCCGATATCGATGACTGACAGCAGCAATTGAATCGACATAGTCAGAGCCGCGCCCGTCCCCACAATGAGCATCAGCCGTTGCCAACGGAGTGACCGATAGCCGGCAAGCGCCGCAAGCGCGGCGATAAACGGAATGACAATGGGCCAGAGCATCGGTGACATCACAGGCTAGTCTTCCGTCGAGATAAAGGCGTCAAAGTCATCGTCCTGAATTCGCTGATACGCCTTGCGAACGAGGACGAGCAGGAATGCGGTAACACCAAAGGCAATCACGATGGCGGTTAAGATCAGGGCCTGTGGCAACGGGTCGGCCGCCTCGGTGGGGAGGACCGTCATCGTCGGACCGATTAACGGGGGCTGCCCGGGAGTCAATCCGGCCGAGGTGAGAATGAGCAGGTTCACCGCCTGACTCATCAGCAAGACACCGATCACGAGCCGTACGATTGACCGTCGCATCAGGCAATAGAATCCACCGGCAAACAGTCCGCCGGCGACAATGGCGAGAACGACTTCCATCAGTCGTCCTCCTGCAGCGACCAGATAATCAAAAGCGAGATCGAAATCACCGTCAGAAAGACGCCAATATCAAACAGGAGGGGTGTACCAAGAGGAAGCGTACCGAGGACCGGTATGGTGGGCTTGTGCCAGAGTCCGGTCATCAATGGTTCTCCGACAATGAGTGCCGGCAACGCCGACGAGAACGCGAGCAGCAGGCCGATGACCAGCAACGTTTGCGGATCGATCCGGAGATACTTACGGGCGGCGTAGGTCCCAAAGGCGATCGAATACAGCACTAACCCGCCAGCGGCCATGAGACCTCCGATAAATCCGCCCCCCGGCTGGTTGTGGCCGCGATAGAGAACCACCAGGGCCAAGATGAGCAGAATGGGCGACAGCCATCGCGCGGCAACACGCAAGATCACCGAATCCATCATGGGCTCGGCTCCGCGCTGGCAAAGCGAAGCAGGGCGACGACCCCGAGAGCAGCGACCGCCAGAACGACGATCTCGCCAAACGTGTCGAGCGCTCGGAAGTCAACGAGGATAACGTTAACCACATTTCGACCAAACGCTTCGGTCCAGGCGCTCTCCCCAAAGAACGATGAGATCGTCGGCTGAAGCTGCACGGCTCGGGCCTGGAGAACGAGGGCGGTCATTGTACCTCCCGCGACCAGCGCGATGAGACCATCCCGCCAGCGGACCGTAAGTGAGGCTTTCGTTCTGAATCGCGGGAGTCGATAGACAACCAGCACGATCAGAATGACCGTGAGGGTTTCAATCAGAATCTGCGTGATCGCGAGATCGGGCGCCGAAAAGAGCACATAGTAGAGCGCGACACCATACCCGACCACGCCAACGGCGGCAACCGCGGCGAGTCGCGTGTTAGCAAACACAGCGAATCCAGCCGCAACGAGAACGACCACCCCAACGGCGATCGCGTAGAACGGGGCGGTCGAGATATCCCAGGTAATCGGCGCGCCACCATCGCGCACAAATGTCCAAATGATGAGAGCGGTGGCGGTGAGCAAAATCGTGATCAAATAGTAACGCAGGTAACCGTTCTGCCAGAATCGCGCCTGCGCTTTTCCAAAAGTAAGCAGACCGGCAAATCCCCGTTCCCAAATCGATTCGGGACCAATGGCGAGGAGCCGACGGAAGACGGCTGTCGGACGATCAACAAAGCCACGAGCGGCATACCCGAGCACACCCAGAGCGATCGTCGCAATCGACAGCAACAGCGCTGTGTTGACACCATGCCAGATCGCCAGCTTGACTGACTGCGGCGTACCAAGCACGGCGGTCGCTGCCGGTCCGATAAGGCTGTCCGAAAGCAGCCCCGGCACCAACCCGAGCGTTAGTCCGAGCATCGCCAGTAATACCGGTCCACCCCATAGACCGAGCGTTCCTTCGGTCGACGGTTCAGCGGCGTTCACATCCGCGCGACCGAACCAGAGTTTCCATCCGAGAACAACAGCCAGCCAGACCATGATCGCGTTGGTGGCAACACCCATGACAAGCCAGAGCAGTGAACCACCCGATGTCAACGATGCTTCGTACAGAAGTTCCTTGCCGATGAATCCAAAGAGCGGTGGAATGCCCGCCATCGACAACGATGACAATACCGCGGCAACCGCTGTAATCGGCATCAGACGGGCAAGTTTCCCCAGCCGGTTGATATCACGCGTTCCAGAGTTAATGTCGATCGACCCCGCCACGAGAAAGAGAGCCCCTTTGTAGAGCGCGTGGACGAGCAGGAAGACCAAGGCGGCTTTGATCGCGTACTCGGTGCCGACCCCGAGCATCATCGTCAGTGTCCCGAGAGCGGAGACGGTCGTATAGGCAAGGATCCGCTTCAGGTCGGTCTGTGGTAACGCCATGATCGCACCGAGGAGCATCGTCACGGCCCCGACCGGAACGACAATCGCCTGCCACTCGCTCGTTCCTCCAAGGATCGGTGTCATTTTGGCGATCAGAAATACACCGGCCTTCACCATCGTCGCCGAATGGAGATACGCTGAGACTGGTGTCGGAGCAGCCATGGCATTCGGTAGCCAGAAGTGAAACGGAAACTGCGCTGATTTGGTGAACGCCCCAATCAGAATCAGAATCGTCGTTGGCAGATAAAGCGGGTGTCCGGCAATCGCCGCGGCGTGCTCAAGAAGACCGGCGATTTCATAGGTACCGGCAATCTGACCGAGGAGGACAAAGCCAGCGAGCATCGCCAAACCACCGCCAGCGGTAACGAGAAGGGCCTGAAGCGCTGCCTTTCGTGATTCGGTGTACTCATGCTTGTAGCCAATCAGCAGGAACGAGCTGATCGAGGTCAGTTCCCAGAAAACGAAGAGCGTCAGCAGATTGTCGCTCAGGACCAGACCGAGCATGGCCCCCATGAAAAAGAAGAGCCAGGTATAGAATCGTCCGCTGTTAGGATCGTTCCGCAGATAAGCACCGGCGTAGATCGCGATGATCGCTCCGATACCACTGATGATAAGGGCGAAGAGCAACCCGAGACCGTCGAGGGTAAAACCGAGGGTAAGACCGAACGTGGGAATCCAGGCGATGGCGTGTCGAACCGTTTCCCCCGTCGAGACCACCGGCAGGTGGCCGAACAGCCCGACGACAAAGCTGACTGGGACAATAGCAAGCAGCCAGCCGGCGGCACCCCCGGCGAACCGTCGCACCCACGGGGCGACAAGAGCGGTTGCCAGGGCGCCTAATGCGATCCAGAACAACGACATGGGCGACAATGTAGGCTCGGATAAAGCAGGGTGAAGCGAAATCGGTAGCGAGTCGTCCGATTCCCCGCCGCCCTAAATCACACCGCGCGTGGAGAAGTCAAAGAGCCACTGGGCCAGGCCCAGCGCAAGCAGAACAACCCCCTCCCAGCGCCGAATCCGCCACCCTGTTCGCATGAAGATCACCGCCGTCACGATAATCGCCGTAACGGCAACAAAGCTGCCGATGACCTGAGCGTTGACGACCACGGTGTCGCCAATCGGGGGCTGGATGAGTAGTCCGACAACACCCGTAACCGCAAGAACATTGAAAATCACCGAACCGAGGAGATTGCCTGTCGAAATCCCATGAGCGCCCTTGACGGCTGCAAAGAGCGACACGACCGCCTCGGGCGCCGAGGTTCCGGCAGCGACAATCGTCACGCCCACAACGTAATCGGGAATGCCCATGATATTGGCAAACCAGACCGCACCGTAACCGGCAGGCAGGCCTCCGGATGGATCGGCAGCAACCGTTCCGACCAAAACCTGACAGCCCCCCGCGACCATGACCAGACCGACCAGCAACGGCACGATCTGCGGTGCGATCGCGACTGACTGCGACGGGGTATCTTCGTCGGCATCGATTCCAAGCTCCTCAACCAGTTGTTCCGGAGGGAGATTGCGAGACTGACGATAGACCCATCCCAGATAGGTGAACAGGACAAGCAACAGGACGGCACCTTCCCAACGCTGCAGAGTTAGGTCAAGGAGACCGATTGATCCTAACCAACTCTCGGGAGCGACCGCCTGAAACGTGATCAGTGAGCCACCGATCGCGGCGAAGAGCAGCACGGTGCCAACGAGCATGACCGGACCATCCCGTACGACCAACGGTCGGTCGATCGAGATCCCACCTTTGACAATCGCTGCGACACCGCCGAGGATGAAACAGAGATTGAAAATATTCGATCCAATAACGTTAGCGATGGTGATATCACCGTTGCCACCAATACCAGCAGCCACCGACGCGGCGACTTCGGGAGCCGACGTACCGAAAGCAACAACGGTGAGACCGATGACCAAGTGGGAAACACCGAGAGCCTCGGCAAGTCGGCTGGCGGCATCGACAAACCAGTCGGCGCCAATCGAAATAAGATAGATAACGGCGACAAGCAGAACGA
This sequence comes from Candidatus Zixiibacteriota bacterium, assembly GCA_028289585.1. Classification (GTDB taxonomy): domain Bacteria; phylum Zixibacteria; class MSB-5A5; order GN15; family FEB-12; genus JANQPI01. The sequence continues at coordinate 93,257 of JANQPI010000026.1, read as the reverse complement.
TCTGCCAGAGGTAGACCCAGGGACTCGCCGGGGCTAGCCAGATAATCACGGCAAAGGCGCCAATGGCTGCCATGACGTGAGCAGCAATGAGCTGGGGACTGGCGAGATTGAATTGCGACTCGGTCGACGAATCTGACATCGGGGGCGATGATCGTCGCGCCTGATTGCAAAAACAAGCGAGAACGGATCGCGGCTCACACTTTTCTAACAGTGGGTCAGCATCGTCGCCGGCCGAGAATCGCTATGCTTTACCGACTGACTACACTGCTACCACTCGTCGTTCTCCTCTGGGCTGCATGCAGCAGCACACCGGCCGAGCCGACCTACGAGGAGATTGTCGAAGAACTTCAGATCGCTCTTTGGGATACCGTTCCGGAGTGGCTGGTCTTAGGTGAGATCATCAACGATCCGAAGAAGGGTCGGCCCAATAATATTCGTCTCGTTGAGCGGCTTCCCTGGGATGATTCTCTCAACGTTTGGCCGATGCGCATTGCGGTTGGTGGACCGTGCGAGGTCACCAACTGGCGCTCCCCTGTGCGAGTAGCGTTTGAAGGTCAGATGCTCGTGCACGTGGCGCCGGACACCGATCGAGTTGAAGATACACCATGGCGGATTATTCTGATGGCGGTCGATTCGCTCGCCCCCGCCGACACGAATCTCTTTGATGATCAGGCGACGTAGACGACCGCTACTCGACCGTTACCGACTTTGCCAGATTCCGCGGCTGATCCACCGAACAATCACGCATCACGGCAATGTGATACGACAGCAGTTGGAGAGGAATTACCGCGAGACATGGTGTCAGGAGTCGGTGGGTGTGCGGGATATAGATCACCTCGTTGACGCGATCGGCAATCTCGGTATCCCCCTCGGTTGCGATCGCAATCACTCGACCATTGCGCGCCCGAACCTCAGCGATGTTTGACATTACCTTGTCGTAGACAGGATCTTTCAGCGCAATCACCACAACAGGCATATTTTCATCAATGAGCGCGATCGGCCCGTGTTTCATCTCGGCAGCAGGATACCCCTCAGCATGGATATAGGAGATTTCCTTGAGCTTGAGCGCTCCCTCAAGAGCTACCGGGAAGTTGATACCACGGCCGAGATAGAGGAAATTGGTAGCCTGATGGTAGGCATCGGCAATCGCCTTAATCGCGTCCTCGTTCGCCAGGATCGATTCAATCTGCGCTGGAATCGCTTCGACCGCTTCGATCATCTCCCGGCCCTGGGCGACCGACCAGTTACGCATGCGACCGAGCAAATTGGCGATCAAGGTGAGGACCATCACCTGCGAGGTAAACGCTTTCGTTGAGGCAACGCCGATTTCCGGACCGGCGTGAATGTACACGCCCCCGTGCGATTCCCGGGCGATCGTTGAGCCAACGGCGTTGACGATGCCGAGAACGGTAGCGCCGTGCTTCTTCGCTTCACGCATCGCCGCGAGTGTATCGGCCGTCTCCCCCGACTGAGAGATAGCGAACAGGACTGTCTGACTGTCAACGATCGGCGAGCGGTAGCGGAATTCAGACGCATACTCGACTTCGACCGGTACTCGAGCAATCTCCTCGATCAGGTATTTGCCAATAAGCGCTGAGTGCCACGAGGTACCACAGGCGGTAATGATGATACGGCTGATTGTCCGCAGTTCGTCGTACTGGAGGTTGAGTCCATTGAGCCGCGCTATCCCCTCTTCAAAGTTGAGACGCCCGCGAATCGCATTGCGGATCGTCGTCGGCTGTTCGTGGATCTCTTTGAGCATGAAGTGGTCGAAACCCTCTTTCTCGATCATATCGAGCGTCCAGGAGATTTCTTCGACCTGCGGATCGCGACGCGTACGATCGATGTGGGTAATCTCAAAGGTGTTCGGTGTTACCGCCGCGATTTCGTCGTCATCGAGATAGACGACTCGATTGGTGTGCTCGAGCATAGCGGAGACATCAGATGCCACGAAGTTCTCGTCGACTCCTTGACCGATCACGAGCGGTGAGCCTTTACGGGCGGCGACAATCAGGTCGGGATGTAATGACGAAACAACCGCAATGCCGTATGCCCCCTCAACCTGTGTTAACGCACCACGCACGGCCTCGACGAGATCCCCCTGATAGCTGAAGTGAATCAGGTGGGCGAGAATTTCAGTATCGGTATCGGTCTTGATGATATAGCCCTGGCGCACCAGATACTCGCGCAGGGTCCGATAGTTCTCGATGATACCGTTGTGAACGAGGGCAATCTCGCAATTGTTATCGGTATGCGGATGGGCATTAACGTAGTTCGGTTCACCGTGTGTAGCCCAGCGGGTATGGGCAATGCCGTGGCTGGCCTGAGAGTTTGAGCGATCACCCAGAGCATCTTCGAGATGTTTGATCTTCCCGACCGACTTCGAGATCAGGAGGCCATCGTCCTGAAGGAGCGCCAGTCCCGCCGAATCATAGCCACGGTATTCGAGGCGTTTGAGACCGTTGATGAGAATCGGAAGGGCTTTCCGTGAGCCGACATAGCCAACGATACCGCACATGGGGTGATCCTTCGTTTACGCGTCAAAAAAGGCTCGCGTCGCCGCAAGCAAATCGCGGGTTCGCGCCCGCTGGTTGGTTTCTATGATCAATCTATAGATCGGTTCCGTGTTCGATTTCCTCAGTTGGAGCCAACCATCACTAAAATCAAAACGGAGACCGTCCCGTCGGTCAAGGGAGAACTCGCCCAGCCGTTGATCGGCTTCTCGCTCAAATTGGACGAGGCGGCGCTCGAAATCTGCTGGGAGCGGGGCCTTGGTCTTGACCGCATGATAGACTGGGAATCCAGCGACAATCTCCGACAAGGATCGACCGGACATCGCCAGCGCCGAAAGCACCAATCCGGCACCTATGAGGGCATCGCGTCCGGCATGGAACTGGGGATAGATGACTCCGCCGTTCCCCTCGCCGCCGATTACCGCCTTCACCTTGTTCATCATCGCGACAACATTCGCTTCACCAACCTTGGCGTAATGAACGCGACTGCCGTGTGCTTTCGCCACATCGGCTGTGACTCGCGACGTGGACAGGTTGATGACCACCGGACCGCGCTGCTGGCGAAGGATTTCCATCACAGCGATCGTCAGCGTCAGTTCCTCGGAGATGACCGTGCCGGTCTCATCAACGAGGACCAACCGATCGGCATCCGGGTCACACGCCAGGCCGATATCAGCCTTGCGGCGTTGTACCTCCGCTCCGAGCGCCTTGAGATTCTTGGGAATCGGTTCGGGCTCATGGACAAAGTTGCCATCACCGTCGGTGTTCATCGTCCACACCCGGCAGCCGAGACGTCGACAGAGCTCGGGGAGCGCATACGACCCGGCCCCGTTAATAGCATCGATGACTACTTTGTAGCGCTGTTTGGTGATGTAACGTTTGGCGACGGCTTTCTGCTGGAGCGTCCGCTTGATATGCAGCTCAACAAACTCTGGCTGCTCGGTTACGGTGCCGACGCGACGGTGATCTTTCCAGGCAAAGTCGCCGCTCTGAAAGATGGCGTCGAGCGACGCGTACTGGTCGGGTGTCACGAATTCTCCGCGGGCGTTGAAGAACTTCAGGGCGTTCCACGGAGCCGGATTGTGCGACGCGGTGACACAGATACCGCCCTGAGCCCCAAGCTCCTTGATGGCAATCTCGACGGTGGGAGTCGGTACCATGCCGATATCAATAACATCGATACCAACGGCGGTTAGACCGGCGATGGCGGCGCGCGCCACCATCGGTCCTGTGGTGCGACTATCCCGTCCGAGTACAATCCGTCCCCGCTTGAGATACGTACCGAACGCTGCGGCGTAACGAGTAACAAGAATCGGGTCGAGTCCGTTGCCGACAATGCCGCGGACACCGGAGGTCGATGCCACAAGCTGAGGGGCGTTGGTCCGTTTCACAGTGCGGTTACTCCTAAACGGCGGGGATCCTGCAGGGGCTGTTATCGGGCGACGTCCACCCGACTCGGGCCGGAGTATACCCGATCCCGAGCCAACGTTCAACTAATGGGTCGACTGAGGAGACTGGCGAAGCTCGACCGGAAACGCTACTCTTGACCGAGAGGAACGAATGGTATGACACCACCGACTCACTTTACGTTACGCCTCCCGTGGCCGGGACAGGTCGCCTTTGTTGCGATCGGGATCGGGCTCATCGCACTAGGCAGTCTGTCGCTCGCGAATTTCATGACGACGGGAGACGCGGTTCGAGTGGCACTGATCAGCCTTCCGGCACTCCTCGTCGGCGTACTGATCATCTGGTTGGCATTCCGGCAGCGGGTTGATGTCAGTCCGAACGGGATTCGCCGTCGGGGCATCGTGACGATAGACATGGAACGCGGGAAAATCGCCGCCCTTCAGCTGGCGATTGGGCGGCTGACGCTGTTCGACGGTGCGGGAGCTCGGGTCGATCTCCCCCCCTATGCATTGCGCAGTCAGCTCCTCCGCGACTGGCTCACCGATCTGGTCATCGAACGTCCGCGGATAGAGCTGCGCGGCAACACCGAAATGCTGATGGACTATTTGCAGGTCGAAGAAGTCGACGACGGCCGCTAGCGGCCGGTCAGGGTTGCCAACATCGGTCGATGCAGCTTGCCGTTCGAAGCGAGACAATCATCCGCGAAGATATCCCATGGCTTACCATTGCATCGTGTCACCTTCCCCCCTGCTTCCAATACGCACAGCGAGGCAGCGGCAACATCCCAGGGATGCAGTTTGAGTTCCCAGAAGGCATCAAAGCGACCACAGGCCGTCCAGACGATATCCAAGGCGGCGGCGCCGGGCCGCCGAACCCCCTGGGCTTTGCGAGCAACTCGCGCAAAATAGCCAAGATTGTTCCGCCGAGCAGTGGCGACATCGTAGGCAAATCCGGTTGCGATGAGCGCGCGATCCATACGGCTGGTGGTGGAAACGCGAAACCGTTGGCCATTGAGCTTCGCGCCACCACCAAGAGTCGCGGTGAACATCTCGTCACGCTCCGGATCGTACACAGCACCGGCGACGACCCTGCCGTTGTGCTCCAGTCCGATTGATGTACAGTAGACAGGAAATCGATGCGCGTAGTTAACGGTACCGTCGAGCGGATCGATCACCCATCGAAACTCCGATGGCGATTCGCGGTTGTTGCCCTCCTCGGTCAGGACAGCATGGTCGGGATACGCCTTGGCAATCGCACCAACGATATGACGCTCGGCTCTGAGATCGTACTCGGTGACAGGGTCGATGCGACCCTTGTAATCGACTCGCATCGATGAATCGAACCCGGCCTTGAGAATTTGACCGGCCGATCGGGCGGTAGCAGCCGCGAACGCCACCAGATCACTGAGGTGGCGGCGGGACAGCTTCATAGTCGACAGACGTTAGCGATTGGCAGGGGCTGACAACGCGGCTTCGCTGACGGCCTTCTTGTACTGAAGTTGATACAGTTTGTGGTACAACCCACCGTGCGCCAGGAGTTCCTCATGGCGTCCGATCTCTCGCAATTGTCCGCGATGCAAAACGATAATCTTGTCGGCCTGCTCGATGGTTGATAACCGGTGCGCAATGATGATCGAGGTCCGACCAGCGAGCAAGGTTTGAAGTGCGGTTTGAATCAGTTTTTCCGTTTCGGTATCGACCGATGATGTTGCCTCATCGAGAATTAACACGGCGGGATCAAACGCCAACGCTCGGGCAAAGGAGAGCAATTGCTTCTGCCCTGTCGACAGCGTCGTTCCCCGCTCACGAATCTCGGTCGCTAGACCATCACCGTTGCCATTGAGAAAACGATCGTACCCAACGCGCCCTAACGCCTCCCGAACAGCATCATCGGAAATTGACTGCTCCCGGAGGCGGACATTGTCGGCAATCGTTCCCGTGAAAAGAAAGACATCCTGGAGCACGAGGCCGAGATGCGAGCGAAGGTTCGTTAGGTCGATTTCCGGAAGCGGGTGACCGTCGAGACGAATCGTCCCTTTCTGATAATCGTAGAAACGATACAACAGAGAGATCAAGGATGTCTTGCCCGCCCCGGTCGCGCCGACGACGGCAACGGTTTCTCCCGGTTCAACGGTGAAGCTGATATCACGCAGGACGTAGTCGTCGTCCTTGTATGCAAACCAGACATTCTCAAAGGCAATCCGGCCATCAACACGCTCCAATACCGGGGCTTTGACGGGTGACGTGATCTGAGGCTCGGTGTCGAGCAGAGCGAAGATACGTTCCGACGATGCCATCGAGTTCTGCAGGATGTTGTACTTGTCGGTCAGGTCCATGATCGGTCGATAGAACTGCTGAACAAGTCTGATAAAGGCGGCCAATTCCCCCCAGGTGAGCACGTCCTCCTGAATGCGGACGCCCCCCTTGTACATAATGAGAACCACCGCTAGCGATCCGATGATTTCGACGAAGGGAAAGAACGTCGCGTAGTAATAGATCGATTTGAAATGCTGGTTGCGGAGGTCGGCGTTGATTCCGTCGAAACTCGAGAAGGTGCGTTTCTCACGCGTGAACAACTGAACGATGCGCATGCCGGTGATATGTTCCTGCATGAACGCATTGAGACGGGCGAGTTTCAAACGAACGTTGCGATAGACATCGCGAACCTTCGACCGGAAATACATCGTTCCAAGAAAGAGCACTGGCAGGGCCACAAACGACCAGAGGGCAAGCTCGGCATTGTAAAAGAGCATCAGACCGACGATAAGCAGCAACAGCAGAATATCGCCGATGATCGTCACGACCCCGGAAGAGAACATTTCGTTGAGCACGTTGACATCAGAGGTAACGCGAGTTAGAAGCCGGCCGACCGGGTTTTTATCGAAATAACCAAGGTGCAGCTTCTGGAGATGATTGAAGATTTGTCGGCGGATATCATGCTGGACCGACTGGCCAAGGAACATCGTGACCATCGTCTCGGCGTAGCGGAAGATAAAGAGAACCGCCATCACCCCAAGAAAGAGAAGGGCATGGCCAGCCAGTCCATCGCGATCGCCGGGAATGATGTAGTTGTCGATGCCCTGCTGCAGCATGACGGTCAGGTACAGTTGTGACGCAGTGGCGGTCACCAGGCAGACGACAGCAAGGATCACCCACCAGCGATACGGACGCAGGTAGGCGAGCAGCCGTTTCATCAGTCGGCTGTCATAGGCCTTCCCGAGGGCTTCCTCTTCGTGATACGATTCTGCGCCGCTCACGTCAGGGCCTCGATTTCGCTGGCCATCACCTGAGTGCGGTAGAGTTCAGCGTAGCGACCGTTGAGAGCTACCAATTCGTCGTGTGATCCTGATTCGACAATTCGTCCGTCTTCAAGATAGATGATGCGATCTGATTCTTTTACAGACGACACACGGTGGGAGATAATCAGTGTTGTCGAGCGATTCGCTCGTCGATGAATCCGCTCGTTGATTTCGTGGTCAGTCTCGGTATCGACGGCAGAGGTGGCGTCATCCAGGATCAAGATGCGCGGGTTGACAAGGAGAGCCCGGGCAATGGCGGTACGCTGTTTCTGTCCACCTGAAAGCGTGATGCCCCGTTCACCCACAATGGTATCGAAACCGTCGGCAAAGCTATCGATATCTTTGCGCAGTGCCGCCGTGTCGGCAGCCTCCGCAATCTGCTCGTCGGTTGCACCGTCTCGTCCGAAGCGGAGATTCTCGCGAAGCGTCTCCGAAAAGAGGAACGGCTCCTGCGTGGCGACGCCGATCTGCGATCGTAAGTAGTCGATGTCCCAATCATTGACATCGATACCGTCAACGAACAACTGGCCAGGAGCAACAGGATACTGCCGTGCGATTAGCGAAATCAGTGTCGTCTTTCCAGAACCGGTCAACCCGATGATGCCGAGTGTTGAACCGGCAGGAATCGAGAGATCGATTCCAGACAGCACTTCCGGTCCCGTTTCGTACGCGAAGTGGAGATTACGAAACTCGATGGTACCATTGACTGGCTGCTGTACACCCGGACCATTCGAGAGCTCAAGGTCGGACTTCGCGGCCAGGACACGGTTGATTCGAGCAAGCGAGACACGTCCCCGTTGGTAGAGAGAAACGACCCAGCCGAGAGCCATCACGGGCCAGAGCAGGAGGTTGAGATAGACGAAGAAGGCAATGAGGGTACCGAGTGATACCTCGCCGTCCATGACCCGCAGCCCTCCCAGGTACAAAACCGAGAGCGTGAGGCCCCCGGAAACGGCAGCGATCAGCGGCCAGAACATCGCCTGGAGCTTGCCCATGTCCATGTTGAGATCGAAGTAACGTTTGGACATACCGGCAAAGTGATCAAACTCAGCGCTTTCCTGCCCATAGGCCTTAACGACCCGAACACCCGCGAGATTTTCCTGGGCCGTGTTGGTGAGGGTCCCGAAGAACTCCTGGATACGCTGGTAGCGCTGGTGCGACAACGTGCTCAATCGATTGACGACGAACGGCAGTACAATGGCCGGCACGAGCGCGTAGAGCGTGAGAATCGGTGATAAGGAGATCATGAAAGCGAGCGATACGATCACCGTCACAATCGTGTTTCCGACCTGCATAATGGCCGGGCCGGACATCTGTCGCACCGCTTCGAGATCGTTGGTGAGACGAGCGATAACATCGCCGGTCCGATGACGATCATACCATGAGGATGGTAACGACAGCAGGTGAGAGACGATGTCACCCCGCAGATGATATTCAATCTTTCGTGACATCCAGATAATCGAGCGGCGCATCAGGAAACGGAAGACACCGGCAATGATCGAAATACCAACCATCAACCAGAGCAATCCCGCGACGTCACTCATTGGTGCCGCCGACTCGAGCTTATCAAAAATCTGGCCGATCAGCAGCGGATTGTAGAGCAGAAGACCGTTGGAGAGAATCGTGACGATTGCTCCGACAATCAGGTAGCCGCGGTACTTACGCAGGTAACGGGTGACCGTCGACAGGCCAATGGGATCCGTTGTGGACTCGTCTGAGGGTACTGCCATAGATGCGAAGCGACCAAGGTTTCGCTTGGTCGCCAGGCAGTATAACAGATTGTCAGATCAATAGTTCAGGATATTTGCGAGGAGATGTATCGCTTCGATATTAAGCTCGCTGATCAGCTCCACCAAGGGGAGCCCACAGTAGATCAGCTGACCGTCTCCCAGCCTTGAAACCGATAGCAGCGTACCACCACGCGGTGTTGCATAGACGACTTCCGACGGTGCCACAATGGCGGCCGCGACGCGGTCCTGGCGGACAAGTGAAGCCAGGAGTCCGCGATCCGAGATCGGATACGGATCGGACAGAATGCGTGCCTTGGGAATACGGTTCTCAATCTGATCGCGCGCGACTAACTCAAAGAGAGGCTCAAAGCGGAATGGCAAGACGTCGCGGGGCCAGTCACTTGGTTGGCCAAGGAGTACCAGGGATCCGCCGCTGCGGACATAGTCGGCGAGCTGACCGGCAAGATCGGGAAGCGACGGATAGCTGCGCGCGGCTCCCGATCCAACGACGATCGCATCGTATGCCGTCAAATCACCGACCATGAGCGACCGTTCCGTCAACGGCCGGAAGGGCATTCCGGACATTCGAAGGATATCCTCCAGCTTTCCCGTTGAGTCGGGAAGGAGTCCGATATCGCGGCGATCGTCGACGGCAAACTCCGCGATACGCATCAGGGCGGTATCGACAGCGACCGGTCGGTTGTCGACAAGTAGTGAAACAACCGGTCGTTGAACACCAAGCTCGAAGAGGTTCGAGATCGAGTACGGAATGCGAACGACTTCGAAGCTCCGGTCGGCGACCAGGTCGACTTCTTGACGGTACGCGCCGGCGAACACACCCCGCGGGGTAACAAGGTTGAGGCGCGCCTGTCCCGACCAATACCGCGGTTTTTCGATGACGACTGTCCAGGCATACGATGCAACCGTACGGTCGACCTCAACCTCCGGTGGGCGAGGGAGAAATCGAAACGAAGGAACAAAAGTGATCGAAAGCTCCGGCTCTTCGTAGAGCGGCTTTGACAGGATCAATTCAGTTGTTCGGCCAGCGTATTCCAGACGTGTCACGAAGAGAAGTGACTCCGGAGCTTGGGTTGTCAATTGTTCGGAAGGGAAATCGACCCGGTACTCGCGAATGAACGCCTGGTGGGGAGCAATGACAATCGGTTCGCGCAACATCGGCACGGCGGCGGAGTCAGGGGAAGGCATAAACTCCAGCGCGCTAACGGTCACCGGTTGCGAACCGTTGACCGACATATTCGTCCGATACTTCACCACCGGTCCGTCAGATGCCTCCCGCACGATCACCTGATCGGCGATTGACAGACCGAGTTCGACAATCGCGGCTCGATCTATTCGTCGTTGGAGTTCCGCAAAGTACGCGCCGGCAGCGGGATTGGCGCGCAACGCCGGCTGAACCGCAGCGGCTTCGACAAGCTCCGACATCACTGCCTGTGCATTCAACACAGCTTCGACCCGGGTGACACCCCGCGTCGACTCGGCGAGCGAGACGAACGTCAGGTAATTGCGAGCGCGGCGGAGCAACGACTCCGCTATCTCTCCGGAGGGCACAGCAGTTTCGATGTGGTCCAGTAAACGGCAACGGCCAAGATCCCCGATGAAATCAGTCAGCGGCCCGATGGACGTATTCGTCGAGGCAAGCAGGACGTAACGAGCCAGTCGTTCCCAGTCCGCCGGTGTCGGCTCAAGCCAGTTAACCAAGCGCGGGATATCCAGCGCCATCCGATCCGCCCAGCGGCCGGCCAGTTCCGGCCGATTGAGCGTGACGATTGGTTGGTTGCCGACCAGGGAATCTGCGACCTCAAAGATGCGCCTGAGGCCAAAGAAGACACCCGACGTATCGAGATCGTCGCGGAGCAGACCGAGAACACGATCCCGCAGTGACGGCTCACGAAAAGTGCCCAGTAAAACAATGTCGAGGGGTCGTGGATCGTGAAGCTCTCGGCGAAGATCGCTCAGGTCGGACGGCGTTCGCGCATCGAGCGTAATCCACCGCAACCGCATTTCTCGTTCGTCGAGCCTCGTTTCATCGATGCGAAAGAGTGCCCCCTCGCGAATACCAATCAGTTCGATTCGGGCGCCGTGGACATTGTTCAGGTAAATGAGGGTCGGCCAGTCGATAGCCGTTACGTCGTCAAAGCAGTAGCCGATCGCCAGATCGCTGCCAGCATACGGCAGCGCCGGATTGGCTCGGGCAGATGAAAGACTGGCGAGAACGAGAACAAGGGCCCCAAAAAGTGAGAGCGTACAGCGTATCATGTCGATATGGATCGGCCGTTTGTCTCGGCCCGTCACCCAAAACTTCGACTCGCTAGCTCTCGAGCACGTCCTCATCTTCAGCTCGCCACGCCGGATCGACGATACATAAGAACACCAGCGGTTCGTGCCCTGTTGCGGTGATCGATTGGATCGTATGAGGCGGAATCACTATCGAGTCACCGGACTCGACATCGCGAGACGTTTCGTCGAGATGCACGCGCCCGGTTCCGGAGATGATGTAGTAGATTTCGAGCGTCGTTAGCCGATGACGGAGCGTTGTTTCACCGGGGGCGACGATCGCGTGGGCCAAGGAATAGCGACCCGAGAACGGGTAGCCGCGATCTGGGTGAAGCAACTCCCGCAAGCGGGTTCCGTCGCCCGCAACGAATTCCGGGCAATCGAGAAGTTGACGTATTAGCACGATCGGCGGCGCGATGCAGATCGAATCAGCCAGAGCCTAGATAACCTGGTCATCACGCAGCTTCTGAAAGAGTGCATCGACAATCGCCTCAGGTGAGTCACCCTCGATAAACTCTCCCTGAGGTCGTGGGGGCGGCGGGGCCACTTTGGTCGTTGTCGATCGCGAATTGGTGCCGACGGCTGAAGCATCGATACCTATGTCAGCCCCGGTCCAGGCTGTAATCTGCTTCTTCTTGGCCGCCATTTTGCCTTTCAACGACGGCAAGCGAGGCTCGTTGATTTCCTTAACGACCGAGAAAACAGCCGGTAGTGCCGTTTCCACGACATCGTAACCGTCCTCGGTAGTGCGATGAGCGACCACGGCACCATTTTCGACGCTATCGAACTTCTTCACAAACAGCACCTGGGGCTGATCAAGATGAGCCGCGACAGCAGCGGGCACCTGCGAGCTGTCGGAGTCAACAGCCTGCTTGCCACCGATCACCATATCAACGTCGCCGATTTTGGTAATGGCGGCGGCAAGAATACGGCCTATCGCCTGGGAATCGGAGCCAACGAAGATGTCGTCATTAATGAGGTACGCGTTGTCGACTCCGAGGGCGAGGCACTCTCGCAAGGCCGATTCGGCTTTGCTGTCGCCGACGGTGACGACCGAAACCGTGCCTCCAATCCGCTCCTTCAAACGCAGAGCTTCCTCAACCGCATACTCGTCGAACGGATTAACAACCCCCGGGCCCTGCGGTGTCTCCACCTCATTAGCAGCTTCGTTTACTTTGATCAACGCAATCTCGGGTACCTGTTTAATCAAGACTACGATATGCATGGTCGCCCTCTCACCGTCAGAATAGTCGTCTCCGGCGATGATAGGGAGCCGCGTTCGAGCGGTCAAGGGGGAGGTCAGGCGGAAAGAAACCCGCCGGACAGGTAATCCGGCGGGTCATACTGGTCGAGGGAAAATCGGGGCTTACGAGCGGCGACGACGGGTCGTTTTCTTCGCGGTCGTCCGACGAGTCGTCTTCTTGGCCGCTTTTTTGGTCGTCTTGCGACGGGTCGTCTTCTTGGCCGCTTTCTTCGCGGTTTTCCGACGAGTCGTCTTCTTCGCCGCCTTCTTCGCAGTCTTCCGACGGGTCGTCTTCTTCGCCGTCTTCTTGGCTGCCTTCTTGGCGGTCTTCCGACGGGTTGTCTTCCTCACTGCCTTCTTGGCCGTTTTGCGCCGCGTCGTCTTCCGAGCGGTCTTCTTCGCGGCTTTCTTAGCGGTTTTGCGACGAGTCGTCTTCTTGGCGGCTTTCTTCGCCGTTTTGCGACGGGTTGTCTTGGTGGCGCGTTTGACGGTCCGCTTACGAGCGGTGGTCTTCTTCGCCGCCTTCTTTCGCGTCGTACGTTTTCGGGCAACTGCCATGTCCGCATGCTCCTTTCAACTTTCGGTTGCTGCGGCAGGACCTTCGGATGACGCAATGCGACATGTCACCGCACAGCTTCCCTGTTTCCGGCTGGTCCAGTTCTCTCAGTACCGGAAACTGATAGCCCGAAATTCAAACTATTGTCAATAAAAATTGCGTTTTGAGAAAAATCGTACGGGTGCGGAAACGGAGAATAGCGTCAGCGATCTCCGTGTTTGTCCGATGTGATACTGTGAAGTTCGTAGCGAGGCAGCGCTTTGGCTGCCGCGTTTTGCTCGGCTTCCTTTTTTGAAAGTCCCTCTCCCTCACCAACGACGCGACCGGAGATGGCAACCGAAACACGAAACACCTTGTGATGATCGGGACCGGCTTCCGAAATCACTTCGTACCGCGGTGATCCGTCGCCACGTCCCTGAGCCAATTCGAGCAACTCACCTTTGTAGTTTCGCGGAACGGTATCGCGCAGAATTGCGTCACGCCGAGCATAGACCAAACGCTCCACAACAATGCGCGCAGGGGCATGCCCACCGTCGAGGTACACAGCGCCGATCACCGCCTCGACAGCATCAGCAACGATTGACGCCCGCTCGTGTCCCCCCATGCGCCGCTCTTCCTGCGATAATCGAATAAACTCATTGAGGCCAACGTCAACGCCGACATAGGCAAGCGACGTTTCGTTAACCAGCATCGATTTCCGTTTGGTCAGGTCACCTTCTGATTCATCCGGGCGGTCGGTATATAGGAGCTCCGCGACAATGAGGCCAAGTACGGAGTCACCGAGAAACTCCAAACGCTCATTAGAAAGGCCATCGCCGGTTTGCGCGCGCGCGACAGAACGATGTGTCAACGCAAGTTCCAGGAGCTCGAACCGAGTGAACTGGTAGTTGATGAGACGTTCGACATCGGAGATGTCGGACGACCGCGGTCGCGATCGCACAAAACGACGGAAGAATCTGCGCCAGCCTTCCATGGGGACAGCCTTCCGAGGGTTAGTGAGCGCCGTTCACGCTACCGACAAGAATCGAGGTATTGTGGCCTCCGAAGCCAAACGAATTGGAAAGGGCGTTGGTAATGGTGCCCGAGCGCGCACGATTGGGTACGTAATCGAGATCACACTCCGGATCGGGATCATCGAGATTGATTGTCGGATGAAGCGTCTTGTGATGCATTTGCAGCAGCACTGACGCGACTTCGATGGCACCGGCCGAACCGAGGAGATGTCCGATCATCGACTTGGTCGAGTTACATGGAACGGAGTGCGCATGGTCGCCCAAAACTGCCTTGATCGCTTTGGTTTCGGCAATATCACCCAAGCCGGTCGACGTTCCGTGCGTATTGATGTAGTCGATGTCGGTTGGTTCAAGATCGGCATCGTTCATCGCGTTAATCATCGCCCGTTTGGCTCCGATGCCTTCCGGGTGTGGCGCGGTGATATGGTAGGCATCGGCTGTCATCCCGGCGCCTTTGACCTCACCATAGATTCGCGCACCCCGTGCGGTTGCATGCTCTATCGACTCAAGAACCACGATCGCGGAGCCCTCTCCCATGACAAATCCATCACGGTCTTTGTCGTACGGACGGGAGGCACGTTCCGGTTCATCGTTGCGCGTCGACATGGCGCGATTGGAGCAGAATCCGGCCAGCGAGGTCGGTGTGATCGTCGCTTCGGATCCGCCGGCAATAACGATATCCGCTTCCCCACGCTGGATAATGCGGTAGGCATCGATAATCGCGTGCCCTGATGACGCGCAGGCCGATACGGTTGAGTAGTTCGGCCCTCGCCAGCCAAAACGCATCGAGACGAGACCCGGAGACATATCGATGATCATCATCGGAATGAAGAACGGTGATACCCGGCCAGGACCGGACTTGAGTAATCGCTGGTGTTGCTCCTCAAATGTCCCGAGACCGCCAATGCCCGAACCAATGATAACGCCGGCGCGATCGGGATCAATATCGGCTCCCGGCAGGCCGGCGTCGTCGAACGCTTGCTGTGCTGCGGCGATGGCATACTGCTGGGCGAGGTCCATCTTGCGGGCCTCTTTCTTTTCCATCACGGTTGTCGGATCGAAGTCTTTCACTTCGGCCGCTATCCGCGTGGAATAGTCATCCACAGGAAAGCGAGTAACCGGACCAACTCCCGAGCGTCCTGATTTGATTCCGTCCCAGAAACTCTCGACCGAGTTACCGAGCGGAGAGATAATGCCTAGTCCGGTGGCTACGACTCGATGCATGGCAGATCGCCCTTTCGCAGCATGAGGGGGCAGAGTGGCTATGCCGTCTCTGCCTTCTCATTAATGTACTTGATGGCGTCACCGACGGACTGAATCTTCTCAGCCTCTTCGTCGGGGATCTCTAGATTGAATTCTTCCTCAAGCGCCATCACCAGTTCGACCGTATCGAGCGAATCAGCACCGAGGTCATCCACGAATTTGGCGGTCTCGGTAACCTGCCCCGCCTCGACGCCGAGTTGTTCGACGATGATTTCTTTCACGCGATCTTCTACTGATGCCATGATACTTCCAACTCCTCTGTATCGACCGACAGTCGGTCGTCATTCAAGTTACTTACATCGTTAAGCCGCCGTCGACGGCGAATACCTGTCCCGTTATATAGGATGCGGCGGGGGACGCCAAGAAGCGAACAACTCCCGCAACATCACCCGGCGTTCCTTCGCGTTTAATTGGTACCTGAGTAAGGAAGCCCTGGCGAGCCTCATCCGGCAGGTCGGCCGTCATATCGGTCGCAATGAAACCGGGGGCCACCGCGTTAACCGTGATGTTCCGGGCAGCTAGTTCCTTGGCTGAAGATTTTGTCAGTCCGATCAACCCCGCTTTGGCCGCCGCGTAGTTCGCCTGACCAGCATTTCCCGTCAGACCAATCACCGACGTGATGTTGATGACGCGGCCGTGCCGCTGTTTCATCATTGGCCGCGCGACCGCCTTCGTGGCAAGAAATGCGCCGGTCAAATTGATGTCAAGAACGGCCCGCCAGTCGGCTTCATCGAGCCGCACAAGCAGATTGTCCCGCGTAATGCCGGCATTATTGACAAGGACGTCGACCCGTCCACACGCGGACAGTACCTGGTCGACCAGGCTTTTGATCGAGTCCGCCGAAGCGACGTCGACACCGACACCGATCGCATCCGACCCAAGCTCTCCCGCCACCGTCGTAGCGCTTTCTTCACGGGTTCCACACACCACGATGCGGTAGCCGTCTGCGGCAAGCGATTCCGCGATCGCCCGCCCAATACCACGGGTGGAGCCGGTAACAATGGCAACCGGGCGCTCACTCACGAGCTCGCTCCAGCGGTCGAGAAGGCTTCGAGATCAGTGAGCGTATCCAGCGTCACTGCGGTCGTGGGGCGGAGTTCGCGCTTCGCGAGACCGGTTAACACTTTGCCCGGACCGAGTTCGTACTGCGTGGTAACGTCGTTCGCTTTCAACCAGGCAATGGTCTGAGACCAACACACCGGAGCAGTAATCTGTGTCACGAGCAGTTCGCGAATCTGGTCGGGAGCGGCAACCGGTTCGGCGGTTACGTTGGCAATAACCGGCCGGTGTGGCTCATGTATCGCAACCGATGCCAGATACTCCGCCATACCAGTGCGAGCCGACTCCATCAGTGGCGAGTGAAACGCACCACCAACCTCCAGGACCATCGCTCGTTTGGCGCCGGCGGACTTGGCGAGTTCACACGCCCGTTCCACCGCAGCAACCTCACCAGAAATCACGATCTGTCCGGTCGAATTGAAGTTTGCGGGAACGACGACACCGATCGACGACGCTTCCGTGCAGACCGCCTCAACGCTTTCATCGCTGAGACCGATAATCGCAGCCATCGTCGATGGTGTAACCTTGCACGCGGCATCCATGAGCGCTGCCCGACGCACAACTGCGGCGATCGCATCTTCAATCGTCAGCGCTCCCGCGACCGCCAAGGCACCGTACTCACCGAGCGAGTGACCGGCCGCGTAATGGAACTCCGGCTGGCGATCCCCAAGCAACGTGAGAATGGCCAACGAGTGGACGAGGATAGCCGGTTGGGTGTACCGCGTTTCTTTGAGCTTCTCGGCCGGACCACGAAACGATACCTCGGCGAGATCCTCACCCATCGCATCGGAGGCGATCTCATACAGACGTTTTACGTCGTCGGAAGCGTCATAGAGATCCTGGCCCATTCCGACGTACTGTGAGGCCTGGCCGGGAAAGAGGAAAACAGTCTTGCTCATATCATTACCACCGTACCGCTGTTGCACCCCAGATAAGGCCACCACCAAACGCCGTCATGACCAGCGTGTCCCCGCTTGAGATGCGACCGGCACGATTGGCTTCATCGAGAGCGAGTGGAATTGAGGCTGCCGAGGTGTTGCCGAAGCGATCAATGTTAAGGTAGACTTTGTCGTCGGATAAGCCCAGGCGCTTCTGCATCGCTTCGATGATGCGGATGTTTGCCTGATGAGGAATAAAGAGATCAATATCCTCTTTGGTAATCGCCGCGCCTTCCATTACACGTTCGGTCGCGTGCCACATCTCACGGACGGCGACCTTAAAGATTTCCTTACCGTTCATGAGAATCTTATCGCGGCCCTCATAATCGACTGACCCGTTGTAGGGATGGCGCGAGCCACCGACCTCGGTCCATAGCCAGGGGCGATACTGTCCGTCCGATTTCATGAACGATGCAAGAACGCCTGATCCATTGTCTGTTGCTTCAACGATCACCGCACCGGCCGCGTCACCAAAGAGCACGCACGTATTGCGGTCTTCATAATTCACAATGGTCGAGAGTTTCTCGGCGCCGATTATCAACGCGCGTCGATGCTGACCGGAGGCGAAGTAGGCATTGGCGATGGAGAGCCCGTTGATGAAGCCGGTGCATGCGGAAACGATATCGAAGGCAACGGCATTGGTCATACCGAGCGACTCCTGAATCGTACACGCAAGCGACGGCAGTCGATAGTCAGGAGTTACGGTCGCGATAAGGAGCAGATCTACCGACGCCGGGTCGACACCCGCATTCTCCATTGCCGCTTTACCGGCTGCAATCGCCATGTCGCCGGTCGATTCACTGTCTTCGGCGATTCGACGTTCCTTGATACCAGTGCGGGTGGTAATCCACTCGTCACTGGTATCAACAAGTTGCTCAAGTTCAGCGTTGGTCAGTCGCCGCTGCGGCGCGTACGACCCCGTCCCGATTATTCGTGCTCTTTCCATCAACGTCCTGTAAGCGGTGATCAGTCCCGTTTATCAACTTCAATTCAATCTGACGGTTGATCTCTCGGGACACAAGTTCGTGGGCTATTTTGACCGCGTTGGCAATTGCGGTCGCATTAGATGAGCCGTGGCAGATGATGACGTTTCCGTTCACGCCGAGCAGCGGCGCCCCTCCGCGTTCGCGATAATCCATACGATTCTTGAGACGGCGGAGAAACGGTGCAAGTAACATGATCGCAAAGCGGGAGAAGAGATTCGTCTGAATCTGCCGTTGAATAGCGCTAAAAAGAAACGGCTGGATCGATTCGCCGAATTTCAGAAGGGCGTTACCGGTGAAACCATCAGTGACAACGATATCAACGGTTCCGGACAGAATGTCTCGTCCCTCCACATTGCCAATGAAGTTAACCGGAGCATCTTCCAGCAAACGGGCAGCGGTCGTAATCAGTTCGTTGCCCTTGGACCGTTCCTCGCCAATTGACAGCAAGCCGACCCGGGGTGCCTCGTGATTGAACACGATTTGCGAATAGAGCGAGCCCATAACGGCGAACTGCAGGAGATGCTGGGGTTTGCAATCAGCATTGGCACCGACGTCAAGCAACAGTGTTGGTCGCCCACTAGAGGTCGGCATAACGAGCGCGATAGCCGGCCGTTGAACGCCTTTGATCCTACCGACCGTAAGAAGGGCCGTCGCCATCACGGCACCAGTGTTGCCAGGCGAAACGAACGCCTTGACGCGACCTTCTTTGTGCAAACGGAGGCCAACAGCAATTGAGCTATCTTTCATACGGAGCGCGTCGGTCGGTGCGGTTGACATGGCGACAACCTCGCTGGCCGCCTCGACGCTGACATTGGCCGGGCAGTCCTTGACCTGGTCGAGAACGGGCTCGATAGCGTCGGGACTACCGACAAGCACAATCTGAATGCGATCGCCGAGGGCGCGAGCGGCGTCCAACCCACCGAGAATGAGCTCGCCGGGCGGGCGGTCGGCACCCATGACATCGACGGCGATCGGGATCCGCTCCTGATCCATTCCCCTACCCTTGTTTGCCGTTGACTGTCAAGGTCGACAGGCAACGGGGGACTATGCCGATTCAGTCACCATCACCTGACGACCATTGTAGTATCCACAGTGCGGACAGATGTGGTGCGCCAGTTTGGATCCCCCGCAGTTGCTGCAAGTGACGACAGTCGGGCGGGCGATCGTCCAGTGCGTACGGCGTTTGCGTCCGCGAGCCCGGGAATGTCGTCGTTTGGGAAGTGGCATTGGTGCTACCTCGTTTCCAGATGATATGTCAATTCAATCACTCGTTACTTACGGTCACGCAGCTCTTTGAGTGCGGCCCACCGCGGATCAACTCGCTCCGGGTTAATGTCTTCAAGCAATGCCTCGGTTCGCTCATCGCACTCGGCAAATTCGGTCTCACCGGCGAGCCGGCAATCCGGCCGAACACCCAGCGCGAGTATCAGTGCCTGCTCAACCGGAGCCGTGAGGTCTAACTCCTCGGTACCGGCGCGAAACTCAAGATACTCCTCACCGTCATCGTCGCGCCCCTCGGGTACTGTACCCTCACGGGGGACGATGAAGTTGAGCGCCTCGGTCAGGTCGGCTGTCACCGATGCCAGACAGCGCTGACACTCCAATTGGACACGTGCCTCGACCGTCCCCTGTACAAAGTACTCACCGGGTGTCTGCTGGATTGCGAGAGTCACCATCAACGCCTCGAGGGTGCTGATCGGTTCCGGCAGATGCGAAAACGCCCCCGGTGGGGCGACAATAGTCGTCTCTAAAGGGAAGTCCGAGAACTCCCCGAAGTTCACAATCATGACCGCCGATGATACCCGTTCGGGGGGCTGAAGTCAAGCGGCAACCCATGAGTCAAGCTGTTGATCGGTGGTCAGTTAGAGATCGCTAGTGGGTGTCTTCGTAGACCTTGATGCGGTTCGCGGCTTGCTCGAGTTCCAACCGTGCCGAGGGGAGATCGATATCAGAAGAAACATCGCCTCCGGCGTTATAGATGCGGTTGCGAAGCGCCTCGTACTTGCGACGGGCTCGCTCGATGTCAATGTCGTCGGCAGCCTCCACAGCATCGGCCAGAATCGTCGCCACATTTTGAGACACTTCCACAAATCCCCCCGAAACGGCGAGGATTTGGACGGTATCATTGGCGTCGCGGAACTCAATCTTGCCCGGCTTGAGCGCTGAGATCAGTGGGGCGTGGTTGGAGAGGATACCGAGATAGCCCTCGGTCCCCGGGACGGTGAGGCTTTTCACCTCACCTTCGTAATGCACTTTTTCCGGTGTAACAATCGACAGCGTGAACACGGCTTATTTGTTCTCCGCTTCGAATTCGGCGATCACTTCGTTGATATCGCCCTTCATATAGAAATAACTCTCGCCGATGTGATCAAACTCACCCTGTACCAGTCGCTCGAAGCCGTCGATCGTATCTTCAACCTTCACGTATTTACCGGACTTACCGGTAAACTGCTCGGCCACAAAGAACGGCTGGGATAGAAAGCGCTGAATCTTGCGAGCGCGCTGGACGATCAAACGATCTGCGTCGGACAGCTCGTCCATACCGAGAATCGCAATAATGTCCTGCAGATCTTTGTAGCGCTGCAACACCTGCTGCACTTCGCGAGCAACGTTGTAGTGACGTTCCCCAACGATGTTCGGATCGAGAATGCGCGACGTTGAGTCGAGCGGATCAACGGCCGGGTAGATACCTAGCTCGGCAATCTGACGCGACAGAACGGTGGTGGCGTCCAAGTGCGAGAACGTCGTGGCCGGCGCGGGGTCGGTCAGGTCGTCAGCGGGAACATAGATCGCCTGGACCGACGTAATGGAGCCGACTTTGGTCGATGCGATACGCTCCTGCAACGCGCCCATTTCCGTACCCAGCGTCGGCTGGTAACCGACGGCCGACGGCATACGGCCAAGGAGTGCCGATACTTCGGAGCCGGCCTGGACGAAACGGAAGATGTTGTCGACGAAGAGGAGCACGTCCTGACCTTCTTCATCGCGGAAGTACTCGGCCATCGTCAGGCCGGAGAGGGCGACGCGAAGGCGCGCGCCCGGAGGCTCGTTCATCTGACCAAACATCAAAGCGGTCTTGTCGATAACACCGGACTCGGTCATTTCGAGCCAGAGGTCATTCCCCTCGCGGGTACGTTCGCCAACCCCGCAGAAAATCGAGTAGCCACCGTGCTCGGTCGCAATGTTGTGAATGAGCTCCTGGATAATGACGGTCTTGCCAACACCGGCACCGCCAAACAGTCCAACCTTCCCACCTTTGGAGTAGGGTTCGAGCAGATCGATGACCTTGATGCCCGTTTCGAACATCTCCGCCTGTGTAATCTGGTCTTCGAAGGCCGGAGCGGGACGGTGGATCGGCAAGCGTTTCGTATCGGCCGCCATTTCACCCTTATCGTCCAGCGGCTGGCCGAGCAGGTTGAAGATACGTCCGAGCGACGCCTCGCCGACGGGCACCGAAATCGGTGCGCCGGTGTCATTAGCGGCCATGCCACGAACGAGACCGTCGGTCGATGCCAGCGCAACACAGCGGACAATGTTATCGCCGATGTGTGAGGCGACCTCAACGGTCAGATCGGGCTCATCCCCTTCGCGGGGTATCGTAATCGCGTTGAGAATGTTGGGGAGGGCATCGGACGAAAACTCGCAGTCGACAGTCGGTCCGATCACCTGAACAATCTTGCCCACATTCTGTGCCATTATACTCTCCGTTATCCGAGTGGTCGTGTCCGCTTACCCGGCCAGGGCATCGGCTCCGCCGACCACTTCCAGCAGTTCTTTCGTAATCTGCGCCTGACGTGCTTTGTTGTAATCGAGCGTCAGGTCGTCAATCATTTCACCAGCATTCTTCGTTGCGTTGCTCATCGCCTGCATCCGCGAACCGTGCTCCGACGCCAGCGACTCGACAATCGCAGTAACCATTTTGGTCGTTGCGTAGCCGGGCATCAGCGCCGAGTAAATCTGTTCGGGAGACGGTTCGAAAATGTACTCCAGCGATGTTCCACCGTTATCGTCATCACTGACTTCCGGTCGGGCAACCGGCAGATACGACTCCATCGACAGACGGTAGCGCACCATCGACTCAAACCGCGTAAACAACAGATCAATCGCATCGGTATCACCGGTCACAAAGCGGTCGGTCAGATAGGCCACGATCTCACGGACGCGATCGTAATCGAGAATGCCGCCCCAGTCATTGAAACTCGCACTGAGCTTGCACGGGCGCTTCCGATAGTAATCAGTAGCGCGCTTGCCAATCGTAACAAGATCGGCGTCGAGATGAGCGTTGTTGGCAAGCCACTCGTCACCCCGGCGGAGGATATTGCCGTTGAACGAACCACAGAGTCCGCGGTCGGAAGCGATAACGACGAGGGTTCGCTTGGTAACCTCACGCTCCTCAAAGTAGGGATGGGAGATCTCTGACGATGAGCCAGCAGCGAGGTGTGACAGCATTTCGTCAAGCTTATGCGCGTACGGCTTCGCTTCCTCAACGCGCTGCTGGGCGCGACGAAGTTTGGCCGCAGCGACCATTTCCATCGCCTTGGTGATGCGACGGGTCGATTTGACGGAGCGGATCCGATTCTTTACTTCGCGAAGGGTTGGCATAACTCATTGATCCCTACAATGTGAGACCAATGCCTCCATAGATTTGAAGCGTCTCATGCTTATCTGGGAACTCTTCGACAGCATCGATAGCCCAACCTGATAACGAGCGGAGATACTCGATACCGAATTCGGGTCGCAGTTTACCTACATTGACTTGGATACCCGTTCCCAGCGCAAAACCAACTTCGGGTTTGGAGCCCGACTCTTCAACAGTAAGTGGGGTAAAGGGATCCTGACGGGCAATTCCCGAAGAGAAGAACGACAGTAGTAACCCACCGCTGAAATACGGCTGGATACCATTAAACGCTAACGTCGATGGCAAGAAGCGAATCGCTGTCACGACGTCAACGTACTCAAATTCGTAATCGAGCCGCTCTACCTCAGGCGTTTCTAACATCTCGCCTAGTTCATTCTGGGCGTTAATCGCAAGAAGAACATCTTGTCCCTTTTCAGCGTAGCGAATGCTCGTCCTCAGGCTGATGGTCTCAGATAGCGCGACATTCAGAAAACCACCCGGTGAGAAGGTACTACGCGCCTCGCGGCGGGCATCACTTCCAAAGAACCCGTCAATCGGCTGACCCACGATTCGAGATGACGAAAAGCTACCTACGGCACCGATCGTAATCTCTACCGCCGAAGCCGACAGCGATGTCAACACAAAGACCACTGTGAAAGCTAAAATCTTTCGCATAGTAGCCACCCCCTAGTTAGCAGGTCTCTCCGGCAGAGGTGCGGAAGACGTCTCGTTTGAACGTCTCGATCGCACTCTTCAACTTCTCGACCGTTGTATCGGAGAGTGCTTTCTCCTTATCGAGCGTCGGCTCGAGATCGGGATACTTCTCATCGATAAACGCCAGAAACTCGGTCTCAAACCGGGCAACATCGTCGACCGGAACCGTATCCATGAAGCCTTGGGTACCCGCCCAGATGACAATCACCTGGCGAGCAATAGGCATGGGCTGGTACTGCCCCTGCTTCAGCAGCTCGACCATACGCTCACCGCGAGCAAGCTGGCGCTGCGTGGCGGCATCCAGGTCGGAACCGAACTGGGCAAAGGCAGCCAGTTCGCGATACTGCGCAAGGTCAAGTTTGAGTGAACCAGCAATCTTCCGCATCATTTTCGTCTGCGCCGAACCACCGACACGCGAAACGGAGATACCGACGTTAATGGCGGGGCGAATCCCGGAGAAGAACAGTTCACCTTCGAGGAAGATCTGACCGTCGGTAATCGAGATAACGTTGGTCGGAATGTAAGCGGAGACGTCGCCAGCCTGCGTCTCAATAATCGGTAGAGCGGTCAACGAACCACCGCCATGCTTATCGGAGAGCTTGGCCGCTCGTTCCAGCAAACGAGAGTGGGTGTAGAAGATATCGCCCGGATACGCCTCACGTCCCGGCGGACGACGCAGCAAGAGGGACAGCTGACGATACGCCTGCGCCTGCTTGGTGAGATCATCGTAGACACAGAGGACATGCTTGCCCTGGTGCATGAACTCCTCACCCATCGCACAACCGGCATAGGGCGCAATATACTGCAACGGCGCCGGATCAACGGCGGTCGCTGATACGACGATCGTGTGATCCAAAGCACCATTCTGACGAAGCGTTTCGACAACCTGGGCAATCGTCGACTGTTTCTGTCCAATCGCGACATAGATGCAGATAATATCCGAGTTCTTCTGATTGATAATCGTATCGATCGCGATGGCGGTCTTGCCGGTCTGACGATCGCCAATGATCAGCTCGCGCTGTCCGCGCCCAATCGGAATCATCGAGTCGATCGCCTTGAGACCGGTCTGCACCGGCTCGGAGACCGGCTGGCGTTCGACGACCGATGGTGCCCGACCTTCGAGTACGCGGAACCGATCGGTTACGATTGGCCCCTTACCGTCGAGCGGCTGACCAAGCGGATTGACAACCCGTCCGAGGAGCGCATCGCCTACCGGAACCTGCGCAACTTTTCCGGTCCGCCGAACAGTGTCGCCCTCTTTGATGTCGGTATCCGACCCAAAAATCGCCGCACCAACGTTGTCCTCTTCCAGGTTGAGGACCATGCCGGTAACGTCACCGGGGAACGAGATAAGTTCCGACATCTGGGCGTCCTGCAGACCCCAGATACGGGCAATACCATCACCAACCTGGAGAATGGTCCCGACCGATTCGGACTCGAGTTGCGTGTCAAATTTGTTCAGCTCAGCCTTAATGACTGAGGATACTTCTTCCGGATTGAGAGCCATCAGCTCACTCCTGGGGCCGCGCCCCGTCGGCGGCGTCGTTGAACGCGGCCGTGTTAGTCATAGGCCCGGTTCGGGCCGTTTGTTCATCGCGTGTGACAGCGTCAGTAAACGCGCACCCGCTCTAATTCGTCTTTCAAACTCGCCAACTGGTGTTTCACCGAGCCATCGACGACATCATCGCCAATCTTAACGATCAGTCCGGCGATCAAGGACGGGTCGACTTTGGCAATCAGCTCAATCGTCTTCCCTGTCTTGCGTTCGAGAGCTTCTCGGATTCGTTCCTCTTCGACCGCGGTCAGGATAACCGCCGAAGTGACGGTCACCTGGAGGATTCCTTTGTCGTCACGGAACAACCGTTCGACTTCCTCGAGAATCTCGGGGAGGAATCGGATGCGGTGCTTGCGCACCAAGAGCAACAGGAACTCGACGAAGAGCGCTTCCAACCGATCGCCAAAGATACGCTTGACCAACTCCTCTTTCGTCTCCTCCAGCACATGCGGTGCGGAAAGGTAATCGATGAGGCGACGGTCATCGCGGAAAACGCCAATCAGCGGCGCGAGTTGATCATGCCCCTGAATGGTGAGGTTCCGCTCCCGCGCGGAATCGTACAGCGCGCGGCCGTACCGTTTGGCGACTTCGGCAGCAATCATGGTTCGTTACGCCTTCGCCATGTCGTCGATGTAGCGACTGATCATGTCGCGGTGCTTGACGTCGTCGAGCGTTTCGCCAAGGACTTTCTCCGTCGCGGTCATGGTCATTGCCACAACGTCGTCCTTGAGCTGCACACGAGCTTTAAGCACTTCGCGTTCGACATCGGCTTTCGCCTTGTCGGAAATCGCCGAGGCCTCGCGTTGCGCATCCTCTTTGAGCTGCGCGGCGACGCGTTTGCCTTCCTCAACGGCTTTGACAAGTTCAGCCCGACGTTCGTCCTCGATCTGACGCATCCGCTGCTCGTACTCAGCCTGCTGCTGAGCAACGGCAGCCTTTTCGTTCTCGATCGTCTTGAACTCAGACTCGATCCGATTCCGCCGCTCCTCCATGAGGGCCAAGAGCGGTTTCCACGCGAACTTCCCAATCAGCCAAAAGGTAATGATGAACCCGATGGCGTGGGTTATTGCCTGATCAAATTTAAATTCCATACAACATCACTCTCCGAGCTAACACCGTGGTTGTGGTGCGGAGGTTGGTACTGCGATAATCGCGATGCGATTAGCCGCCGATACGACCCTGGAGAATGAAGAAGACGACCAGCGCGTAAATGGTCAGCGCCTCGATAAGCGCCGCACCGATGATCATCGCGGTCTGAATCTTTCCGGCAGCTTCCGGCTGGCGACCCATTGCCTCCATCGCCTGACCAACGGCGCGGCCAAGACCGAGACCGGAACCAATCGCGGCGAGACCAACACCGATCGGAAGCGCCCATGCGAGCATTGCCTGATAGTCCATGATGTCCTCCTAGAACCCTGTATATCGTGCGTTAACTGTTGGCATTGTTCTTAGTGGTGCTCCTCGTGCGGGAGCATCATCAAAATGTAAATCGTCGAGAGCAGCGTGAAGACAAGCGCCTGAATGAGTGACAGGAGCGTCCCCAGCATAACAAACGGGATATTGAGCGGCAGTCCAACCGGCGAGCCCATGAACGACAGGGCCGAAATGCCGAGCACGACAAACGCCGCGACCAGCACATCCTCACCAGTGATGTTTCCGAAAAGACGTAACGCCAGCGAGAACGGCTTGGCGAATTCACCAATGATGTGCATCGGTAGCTGCAACGGTAGCAGCACCCACATCACAGGGTTACGAATATTGTCACCTTCTAAGCCGGCCATGTGTCGCCAGTAACCGACGAAGCCAAGTCGTCGCAATCCCGTGTACTGGACAAAGAGAAACGTGATCACCGCCAGCGAGCCAGTGATGCTCAACGACGTTGACGGTGAGTGGCCGAGGGGAATGATGCCCCACATGTTATTCACAAAGATGTAGAAGAAGAGCGTACCTAGCCAGGGCAGATACGTCTTGGTGTCTTTACCGAGGATCGAGTAGAGGAAGTTGTAGACGCCCTCGACCAGCATTTCAATAAAGTTCTGGAATGGTCCGGGAATCATCTTGCGATTCGCATAAACACGCATCGCGACGAAGATGAAGATCAGCGACGTGAGGAACGCGTAGATTACGTTGATCCACTCGTACAGTCCTTTGGCATGGAACCAAAGTGACAGCCACTTGACGAGGGACGGTAGATGCGGAACACCACCGCCGTCACCATCACCAGCTGCAAAGACCGGCACAGCCAGCAGAAGCGGCAACGAGATGAGCGAAAGACGTGCGATCAACCGGGTCATGCGACCGCCTTTGCTTCTGATGTCAGCGACTCGGAGACGAGTCGGCCGGCGGCCTTGAGCACGAGAATCACCAGTGGCGCGGTCGACCCTCCGACCAGCCAGAGCGGGTCGAACACGGCGGTGAGCAAAAGCGCGGCTCCCGCGCCATAAAGTAGCGGAAACTTGATGAGCGCGAATCCGATCGTGCGGCGTACATCAGCACCTTCTGGCCGAAGGGCCACACGCACGAGTTGGGTGATGAACATCAGATTGAGCATGCCCCAGACCCCCCCGACGAAGGCCGATACAGCGGGGACCCATCCGAAGTAGTAAGAAGCAAAGGCGAACCAGACCAGCAACACAAGTCCGGTGGTCCGCAGTGATCGCCAGATAAACTCCAGCCCCATACCCATCATCTACATCCGCTAACAGCGCTCATCGTGCGCTATCATTCTTTATCATCCCGGTTCAGGTACTCGGCTTTCTTAACGAGTCGCCATATTTCCTTCCCGGCAGCTGCGATTCCGAAGATCACTCCGAATGTCATCAGCCAGGGGTCAGTACCGAACTTCGTGTCTAACCATTGTCCACCGAAGAAACCGATGAGGGGGCCGGCGAGGAGCAACGCGGGGACGGCGGCAAGCAGTCCCACGGTGGCGAAGTAGTTGTCGCGCTTGCGTTTGTCTGGACGATTCGGGTCCGGCAGCCGGCCTTACTCCGGTCTTCAATTGCGCGGGAATATAAAGCGGGGCGGGGGCGTGTCAATAGACAGCGGTTCGTTTTTGTGAAAAAGATTACAAAGATCGACCTGTTTAGCCAGACCGGTGACACCGCTTTTCTTGGTGTACGGCGTAAGCAATCGTGACATCCATCGACCCATTCGCAATCGTACTGAAGAGGAGAGCATGCGACGACACCGGATCTTACTTTTCTTGACACTCGCGGTCCTAGCGGGCGCCGTGACGGCCGACGCGTCACGACCGCGGGGGGCCGACGCCACACCGTTTGATCGGAATTGGCTCGCGTACAGCCAGTTGCTCGACCGCTTCGTTGAGAATGGCCTGGTCGATTACCAGGCGTTACGGCAAGATCGTGGCCCCCTCGATTCGCTGGTCGCCATCATCGGATCGGCCAGCCTGAACGGTTGGTCGGAGGACGACAAACTGGCGTTCTATATCAACGCGTACAACATCATCACCCTCCGTTCAATCATCGACGAGTACCCGGTCCGCTCGATTCGGGATATCGATGGGGTATGGGATGGCACAGCGTGGCCGGTAGCCGGTCAGCGGATGACGCTCGACTTTCTCGAACATGAGTTGATCCGTGTCCGCTTCGACGAGGCACGCATCCACTTTGCCCTCGTCTGTGCGGCAATCTCCTGTCCCCCGTTGCAGCGATGGGCGTACGTCGGCGATTCACTCGACAGTCAGCTGGAGCACGTTTCAGCCGCGTTTCTAAACAACACCGAGCGCAATCGACTCGATCCACAACGCGGCCGCGCCGAACTCTCACGCCTGTTTGACTGGTTTCGTGATGATTTTGTCAGCAGGTACTTTGTCGAGGGACAGTTTCCTCACCTCGACGAGGCTGATGCTGCCGTGATGTCGTTCGTGACCTCGTTCCGAGAACCGACCGAGACCGCACAGCTTCGGGCAATCCGCTGGAAGATTGACTACCTCGACTACGACTGGCGGCTAAATAAACAGTAGTGTCGACCGTCAATCCGTTCATCACGGCAATCATTCCCGCACTTAACGAAGAAGCATCAATCGGGCGGGTCATTGCTGACTTGCCAGAATCGGTCAGTGAAGTCATTGTCTGCGACAACGGCTCGACCGACTCCACGCGATTAGTGGCCGAGGCAGCCGGAGCGCGTGTGGTCACAGAGTCGGAACGTGGATACGGAATCGCCTGTTTGACAGCAATCGCCCACGCAGATCCCCGCACCGACATCCTGCTGTTTATCGATGGTGACTATTCCGATTACCCGGCTGAAGCGACTAACGTGCTGGCACCCATCCTAGAAGGCAGATATGACCTCGTGATCGGCTCGCGCATGCTAACGTACCGTGACCACAAAGCACTACCACCAGTCGCGGCATTCGGGAACTGGCTGACGAGCAATCTCATCAGATTCATCTGGGGGGTACGCTTCACCGATATTGGACCCTTTCGCGCGATTCGTATGAACACGTACCGTGATCTGGAGATGCGCGATCGAAACTTTGGATGGACGACCGAGATGCAGGCGAAAGCGGCGAAGCGAGGCATTCGCGCAACGGAGGTAGCGGTCAACTATCGACCGCGCATTGGCGTCTCTAAGATAAGCGGGACGGTGAGTGGATCGGTTCGGGCGGGCATCAAGTTTCTGTGGATCATCGGTCGCGAGGCCGTTACACCGTGATCGGACCGGCGACTCGGTCGCTCGTGTTGGCGGGAATGCTGGCATCCCTGCTCCTGGTGATGGTCGGCTGGGGGTTCGAGCCGTTTAAGCCGCTCGGCTTCGTTATTGCCGCGACTTCGGCAGGTGCCCTGTGGCTGGCGATGTGGTGGCAGACTAGTCGGATCGAACGGATCGATGCTGGCCATATTCTCGGGTTTGCCGCAATAGCGGTTACGCTCCGCTGGGGGCTGTTGGCTCTGGCCGGGGATTCGTTTCCACTGTCTGATGATGTCTATCGTTATCTCTGGGACGGTAAGATGCTGGCAAACGGCATCAATCCGTTCGCTCTCCCCCCTCTTGCCTCGGAACTCCAATCGCTTCGTGACAATGTGGTCTGGCCGTTCATCAACCACCCGCACCTGCCAACTATCTATCCGCCCGCGGCACAACTTGTCTTCTGGGGAACTTACAGCCTCTTTGGGCTAGACCTGATGGCGATGAAACTGGTGCTGTCCGTCTTTGAGATTGCGACGCTCGCTATTCTCTGGATATGGATGCGTCGCTCGGGGATTGAGCCAACCGCCTGGGTTGCTTTCGCTCTCTGCCCGCTTCTGATTATTGAGTTCACGATTTCCACTCACCTTGACGTAATCGGTCTACCCTTTCTGATTGGGACGTGGCTCGTTCTTTTTTCGGGACCGCAGCGTCGACCGTTTCTCGCCGGTATGCTCTTCGGTGTCGCGGTACTCGTGAAGTTCCTCGCGTTGATCTTCGCCCCCTTGCTGCTCTGGGAGTTGCGACGGCGCGAGTTAGTGGCGTTCATTGTTGGCGCCGCAACAACTGTGGTTGCCCTCTACGCTCCTCTTGTGATACTGGGTGGCTTCGACGTCTTCGGCTCATTGGGGACCTACTTGGCACAGTGGCATGCCAATGGTTCCCTGGCGTACGTGTTCATCTATCTGTTCGGCCAGGAGGTCGCTCGCTGGCTGTCAGCAGTCCTGCTGATTGGATGGGTGGCCTGGCATGCGGTGCGACGCGGCGATGTGTACGAACGTCTCCTGTGGACGTTTGCCGGGTTTGTCGTGTTGTCACCGACGATCTTTCCGTGGTACCTGATCTGGGCGCTTCCGCTCGTGGTCGCTCGCCCTTTGCCGCCGTTCGTCTGGCTGGCAGCCATCTTCCCGATAACCTACGATGTTCTTGTCGTACTTTACGCGACCGGTGAGTGGACGGAATTGTGGTACATCCGTCTTCTCGTCTACTTGCCGTTCTTCGGTCTTCTTCTTTTCATGCGACGCTGGCCACACACTTGGGGAATTCCGCGGTATGCGTGAACTGTTTCTGGGGCTCTATTTCTTTCTTCTTTTCTACCTCGCCATTTATGGCGCGAATCTTTATTCGCTCATCTATCTCTATTTTTCCCGCAAGTATCAGCCGCTAAACCGTACGACAGCACGAGGCGACGAGCCGACGGTAACGGTACAGTTGCCGATGTACAACGAACGGCGAGTGGCACAACGACTGATCGATGCCGCCTGCTCATTCGACTGGCCGGCAGACCGCCTTGAGGTCCAGGTGTTGGACGACTCGGACGACGACACTGCCCATATCATTGCTGAGACAGTGGCCGCATGGCAGGCACGCGGCATCAATGTACGCCACATCCGTCGACCGGACCGTTCCGGCTATAAGGCAGGCGCCCTTGCCTATGGCCTTGCCCGCGCTCGCAGTGACTTCGTTGCGGTTTTCGACGCCGATAATCTTCCGCGCTCCGACTTCCTGCGCCGAATGATGCCGTACTTCGACGACGACAACGTAGGACTCGTTCAGGCAAGATGGTCATTCTTTAATCGGAACGAATCGCTGCTGTGCCGTGCCCAGGCATTGCAGCTCGACTCCCATTTCTTCGTTGAGCAGGCGGCTCGTTCCCGTGGGGAGATTTTCCTCAACTTCAATGGGACCGGTGGTATCTGGCGAACTCAAACGATTACTGACGCCGGTGGTTGGTCAGCTGACACACTGACCGAAGACCTTGATCTTTCGTATCGCGCACAAATGGCTGGTTGGAAGTTTGTCATGGCCGAAGAGATCGACGTACCAACGGAGTTACCGTCGACCATCCGTGCCTACAAATCTCAGCAGTACCGCTGGGCACGGGGAGCATTTGAGACCGGCCTCAAAATCCTACCGACGCTGCTGCGACGACCGCTCCCACTCAAGGTTAAAGCGGCAGCATTCTTTCATCTGACCCAGAAATCGATGTCAGTCGCGTTGATGCTTCTCGCGATTCTTATCATCCCTGCACTCTATATCCGCCTTGAGGGTGGCCTCTGGAAACTGCTGGCGATCGATCTGCCGATTTTTCTCGCTGGTACCGGTTCAATGTCGATTTTCTATTCGATCGCCTATAAACGGCAGCAGGAAATCCGAACCTGGAAGAACTCGGTCATCATGCCGATGCTGACATCGATCGGTATCGCTCTCGCGGTCAACAACACGCTGGCCGTACTCGCGGCGCTCTTCGCCAAACCAGGAGCGTTTATCCGTACGCCGAAGTCGGGAACAATGGACAACCAGCCGGTCGCTCTGCCGTCCGATTATCGTGTTCCCTTCGATCACACAGCGATGATCGAGTTCGCCATGTTGCTCTACACGTGTTGTGCCTTTGCTGTAGCAATCTCGCTGAATCTCTGGCCGACATTACCGTTCCTGACCACATTTGTTGTCGGGTATGCATACTTCTCGCTCCGATCCCTGAAAGAGCGCTATGTCTAGCATCTCGATTGGTCTCATAGCTCGCTACCCGCATCGTGGTCAGGTGAAAACGCGCCTGGCAGCAACGATTGGCGACGACGATGCGCTGACGGTTTACGAAGCTTTGTTGACGTACACTGTTACCGTATTGAAGAACGCCAAGGCGACAAGTACCCGGGTCGTTGCGTTCGTCGCCGATGCAAACGATTTGCGATCGTTCGCCCGTGACTATCCCGGTATTGACGCGTACGACGCACAGATTGAGGGTGATCTGGGGATGCGTATGAGCGCGGCACTCAGTTCACTGCTCAACGACGGTCCAGCGCTGTTGATTGGTGCGGACTGCCCCGAGTTGACCGCTGAAGATTTGAATGCGGCGATTGCGCTCTTAGATACGCACGATTGCGTGCTGGGACCGTCGCACGATGGCGGCTACTACTTGATCGGGATGCAGCGATTGCTTCCTGACCTGCTGGTCGACATGCCGTGGTCGAGTGACCGCGTGTACATACTGACCCGCGAGCGACTTGACGCAATCGGTGCGTCGGTTGGTCTGCTGCCGATCCGCCGGGACATCGATACGTATAATGATTTAGTCGAACTTCACGATCGACCCGCATTGCATCCGTTGGCCGATCTTATCTCTTCACACATCTCAGGAGCACACCACCGTGGGTGACTATTTCAAATCGGAAGACCTCGCGAAATTTGGCGATATCGGGCGAGTAAACAAAGAACTCGCAGATAAATACTTCGAGTACTACGGATCGGCAATGGCCGCCGGTGCATTGTCCGAACGGGAAAAGGCGCTCATCGCCCTCGCTGTCGCAACCGCATTGAAATGTCCATACTGCATCGATGCCTACACCACAGCGTCGCTGGAAAAGGGTGCCGACGAGGAAATGATGTCAGAAGCGGTCCATGTTGCGGCGGCGATGAGTGCGGGGATTACGCTCGTTCATTCGGTTCAGATGCAGAATCATATCGACGCAAAGACGCTCTAGCGTATGAAAATACAGAAACAACTCCGTGTTCTTGGATCATACCCAACCGGTTTCGCCGCCACGATTGCTGACGTCAACGGCGGTTCGCCCTCGCTACGAGCGCTGTCTCTCAAAACATTTCAGATCAACGTCGGCAAACAATGCAACCAGACGTGCGTGCATTGCCATGTCGATGCCGGACCAACGCGCACGGAATCGATGACCCGCGAGACGGCCGAGCGGTGCATGGAGATCGTCGCCTCACTCCCAGAAGTGGAGACGGTCGACATCACCGGCGGAGCGCCAGAAATCTGTCCGCAGTTCCGTTATCTTGTCACCGAATCGAAACGACTCGGCAAGCACGTTATCGACCGCAACAATCTTACGATCAACGAGGTCAAAGCATTTAACTACCTCTACGATTTCCTGACCGACCATGAAGTCGAGATTGTCGCATCATTGCCGTACTTTGCGGCGTCGCGAACCGACCAGCAGCGCGGTGACGGAGTGTTTGATGCGTCGATTACTGCGCTTCAGAAATTCAACGCCAAGGGGTATGGAATCAATCCAAAACTCCCCCTGCACCTGGTGTACAACCCAAGCGGCCTCTTTCTTTCGGCACCACAGACGCAGTTGGAGCGAGAGTTTAAGGATCAGCTCGATCGACGCTATGGAATCGTCTTCAACAACCTCTACTGCATCAACAATCTGCCCATCAATCGCTTCCTGGCGTCGCTCGTCCGCAAGGAGAAGTTTGAAGAGTACATGACGCTGCTCGTCAACGCTTACAACCCTGGTACACTCGAAGGCCTGATGTGCCGGCATCAGATTTCGGTCGGGTGGGATGGTCGTATCTATGACTGCGATTTCAACCAGATGCTCGACCTGACGGTCGAGCCGGTCGCTCACATCGACAGCTGGGATTATGAACGCTTTATGAAGCGTGCGATTCGAACCGCGAACCATTGCTTTGGCTGCACGGCCGGGGCCGGATCGAGCTGCGGTGGTGAGTTAGTGACCGAAAAGCAGACGACTTCGTCAGAGCGATAATCGTTACATATCTACGATCGGCCGACGCTCTTTGTCGGCTGACTCGCGCAGGTCAGCTTTGTTCTCTAACCGTAACACTCCGCGCGGACAGACGTGAGCGCACATGCCGCAGCCGACACAGGCGGCTCGTTTGAAGCTCTGATTGTTCTGCGCGTACTGGCGAACGTCGATTCCCATCTCGCAATACGTCGAACAGTTTCCACACGAAATACACATGTCCGGTTTCACGGTAATGCGGAACCGTCCGAGCTTTTGGATGATCCCCAGAATCGCCGCCAACGGACAGAAGAACCGACACCAGACCCGCGTTCCCATTAAGGGATAAAGACCGACACCAATCACGCCGGAGAGCATCGCAACGACGACCGTTTGGTAGCCTTTTTGAACTGTCGTTGCAATCGAGTCAAACAGCGGATACTGCGTGATCCATTGACCGTCTGGTGACGTGTGATGCAACGACCAGTTGATAATCACCATTGCGGTAGTCGCGAAAGCCGCGAACATGACGAGATGGATCGACCACTGTTCAAATTTCCACGCTTTGGCTTTCCGATCTGACAGATGACGGAACGGATCTCCTGCTGTTTCGGCGAGTCCACCACACCCACACACCCAGGAACAGTACCAGCGTTTACCGTAGAAATACGTAAGCAGCGGAACGCCGATAACAAAACTGAGGAACGCATAGAGCACGAGGGTCAGTGGGTAGGTGAAAATATTCTGTGGATAGAAGTATTCGATTTTCAATGGCCAGAAGAGCGACAGGATAAAGCCCTTAGAGTCGAAGATCTCCATAACGAGTGGAATCGAGAACGCGAAGATGATCTGGACGAGCACCACCACGATCGTTCGAACCTGATGGTAACGGCTGTTGCCATGCTTATGCAGGAAGTAGATGCCACCGATAATCATCGCGATCGTGTACATCAGTCCGTACAACGTCCAAATGCCCATGCCGAGTCGCTCGGCGACCGGGCCGAGAATACCAAGAGCGTAATCAAAGTAGATGAGAATGTAGAAGGCGAAGAGGGCAATAGCGATTGCCCAGGCGGCCCAGTTGCGTGTCTTAATGCCGCTCTGAAACGTATTCATGAGTCCGGACTGCATTAGCGACCTCCCTCAACCGGGACCGTAGCGGCAAACCGGGGCATGAATTCCTCGTCAAAATTCGCTTCACCAAGATGGCGCAGCATCCACTCAAGCGTTCGTCGCTCCTCAATCCATTGAACGAGGATCGAATGATCCCAGCGCCGTCCGAGACCGTTGAATCCGATCACCCGATTGTTCTCAGCGGGGAGATACGTAATGCGCGTTGTGTAGTATGTTCCCGGCTCGTGCTGCCACCAGTCCACTTCACCCTCGACATGAAAGTTGACGAGTCCGGCAGTGGTGTATTCGATGTCAAAGAACTTAGCCGAGTTATAGAAGGTCCCGCGCCGATACTCACGGGCATCACCAACCATGTTATGTCCGGCAACTACGCCCTGGTCGCGACTGGTGTACCAGAGCTGTTCCGGACGCTGGACGCCATTGAACCAGACCACCGAAGAACAATCGCCGGCAGCGTAAACATCACGTAGATTCGTCTTAAGCTGGTCATCAACAATGATTCCACCGCGATCGTCGAGAGCAATGCCAGTTTCACGAAGCCAATCAGTCTGGGGTCGCACGCCAATAGCCACGACAAGCAAGTCGCAGTCGAGTTGGCTACCGTCGCTCAGCCGAACGGACGAGAGGCGGCCGTTAGTTGCGACTGCTTCGGCCATCTCGGTTCCGAGGTGAACGTGGCAGCCGTGGTGCTTCATGTGCGGAACGACAACATCGCTTTCGGCGGCCGACAGAGCGATCGGCCAGAATTTCTTTTCTCGGATCAGAAAGTGCGTTTCGATACCGGCCTGGATGAGAACCTCGCAGACCTCGATCCCAATCAATCCGCCCCCGACGACCACAGCGCGCTTAGCTTGTGTCATCTCACGGCGCAACCACGTCAGATCGTCCCACGTCACAAAGTGACCGACACCACCAATGTCACTCCCGGGCCATGGTGGTGCGACGGCAACCGAGCCACAGGCAAGCAGCAGCCGATCGTACTCAAGGCGATTGCCGGAATCAAAGATCAACTGGTGATTCGCGGCATCGATTCCGGAGGCACGCTCGCGTACACGAGTGAAACCCATTTTTTCATAGTAGTCGCGTTCGTACGGTTCGACACATGCCTCGGACAGTTGTCCGCAGGCAACGTACATCAAAGCGGTACGACTAAAGAAGTGATCACGCTCGGAACT
This sequence comes from Candidatus Zixiibacteriota bacterium, assembly GCA_028289585.1. Lineage (GTDB taxonomy): Bacteria > Zixibacteria > MSB-5A5 > GN15 > FEB-12 > JANQPI01. Next base: position 56,338 of record JANQPI010000026.1, on the reverse strand, counting down.
GACGAGCGAGATCGAAGCAGATTCGTCGCGGTGTCGCAATGTGTTGGCGGCGTTGATACCGGCAACACCGTTACCAACTATAGCATAGCGCATTTCTGTGCCTCCCACAGCACAGCCCCACTGAGATTCAATATATGGCCATGAGTGCGAGTCGGCCAACGCTATCCCTGGGGGTTGTCGTTCGGTGGCGAGTAGCATTACACATACCCGTGGCTTTCTCTTGATTCGACCGGTAATCGACCCGTTCCTTGACAGCACCATGATGCCAGTTCCGCCCTTACGATGTGGTCATCAATGATGAGTCCACTGCTCGATCGCGTTCACCCGGTTGTTATTGTTGGGTCTGGTATTGCCGGACTCGCCGCAGCCCGGGTGTTGGCCGAAAATGGTCTGCAACCACTCGTAGTCGACAAAGGACGGCGACCCGGTGGTCGCATGGCGAGTCGAAAGTTGGGCGATGCGCTGGCCGACCATGGCGCCCAGTACTTCACGGCACGGAATCAGCAGTTTACACGGCTTGTCACCGATTGGCTTGCGGGTGGTTCGTGTGCTGTTTGGGCACGCGGTTTTCCCACAGCCGACGGCCACGACCGGGTCGGCAACGGCTATCCGCGCTATCGGGGAGCTGACAGCATGAACGGAATCCCGGCACAGCTCGCCACTAACCTGGCGGTCCATCAGGAGACACGCGTCACAGCCATCACCGCCCACAATCATCGTTGGGAGATCACGGTGGAGTCAGGTGAGCTCGTCGGTGCTGACCGCCTGATCCTGACCCCACCGGTTCCGCAAGCGCTCGCGCTGCTGGAAGCCGGTAAAGTGGGACTCGAACCGCCTGTTGCTGAAGCTCTGGCCCGTATTTCTTATGCACCGTGTTTCGCGCTGTTGGTAGCGCTCGACCGGCCAAGTCGGGTTCCGTCGCCCGGAGGCCTGCACGGAGATGGCGAGCCGATTGCCTGGCTGGCGGATAACCAGCAGAAAGGGGTCAGCAAACAGCCGGTAGTGACGATCCATGCTGGCCCAGGCTTCAGCACCGCCCGTTTTGATGATGACCCCACCAGGATCACGGAGGAGTTGCTGGAAGCCGCCGAGCGCTGGATCGGAAATGCCGTGGTGACGGAAACGTATCTCCACCGCTGGCGCTACAGCCAGGCGCTTATTCAGCATCCGGGACCGTACCTTGCCGCCGATCGACCAGCCCCCCTCGTCTTTGCCGGCGATGCGTTTGGCGCCGCGCGTATCGAGGGGGCGTATCTGTCTGGTCTGGCAGCCGGAGAGGCGTTGCTCGCCCGCATCGGATCCTAGACCGGCGCTTGACGTTGGGCAACCGAGCGGGTATTTCTCTCCCCCGTAGCTAAAGCCAAAGTGAGTGACCCATGCCCGTCCAGAATGAATACGCACCGTTGTCTCAGGTGATCATCCATGAACCGGGTTACGAGTGGAATCTCGTGACCGTAGAGGACGACATGCCCGAGAAGTTCCTCATTGAGGATGTTCTCTTTACGGACCGTGCCGCCCACGATCATCGGGAGTTCACGAACTGTCTTCGTTGGATGGTAGGCGACGATGGCGTTATCGAGTTTGCCGAGCTTCTGAAAGATATTCTGACCGATCGCGAAGTTCGCTCGGATGTTGTCGGAGCGGTGTCGGCGCTGGAGCGGGTTGGTGTGCGAACCCACGACTCTTTGCTCTCCAACGACCTCCCCCTTGACGTTCTCGTTCAGCTGCTGATTGCCGGAGCGTACAAGCCCGAGGATCCAGATCACCGCGGCTATACCGTGCTTTTTCCTCCAGCGCCGAATCTGCTGTTTACGCGCGACATCGGCATGATCGTAGGTCAGTCGTTCATCCTGGCCCATCCAGCGAAAGCAATCAGGCGGCGCGAAGCTCTGTTGGCTCGCTACATCTTCTGCAATCATCCCCTCTTCACGGACTACGCCATTGTCGACGTTCTCGATGATGCCACCAGTCACGGCCTGACGGGGAGCATTTCGTTAGAGGGCGGCGACATCAATCTTATCGACGATGAAACACTGTTGATCGGTACCGGCGAACGAAGCTCTCCGACCGCCGCGATGCTGCTTGCGCGCAGGCTGATCGCCGACGGTACCGTCAAGCGTGTCATTCAGGTGGAGATGCCGTCTGATCGCGCGACGATGCATCTGGATACGGTCTTCACGATCATTGGCCCGCACGATTGCGTCTACTATCCGCCTTTCTTCTCCGAGGCCGATGACAGTCATCCAATCCCCTGCACCGTGTTTGAAAGTGTTGGAGGATCGGTGCAAGCGACCTACACATCAGGAGATCGCGGGCTCTTCACGACGCTGGAAACCCTCGGCTACTCATTTCGGAATCGTATTCCGTGTGGCGGGGACATCCCGCATTACCAAACGCGCGAGCAATGGACCGATGGGGCCAACATGTTTGCGTTGAGCCCTCAGATCACGTTCATCTACGAACGCAACATCCACACAATCGATGCGTTTGCCAAAGCCGGCTACGAGATCATTCGACCCGAGGAAGTGGTAAAACGTGACCCGAGCACCGCAAGTCACCTGCTGGTGACGCTATCCGGTGCAGAGTTATCGCGCGGTCGCGGTGGGGCTCGGTGTATGACGATGCCGATTACACGGCAGCACTAAGTAAACCATAGCTACTCCCACAACTCTGACAATGAAAAACGCCCGGTCGCGATCGATCGGGCGTTTCTCATTGTCTTGTTGGCTATCTGAGAACTTTTACTCGCAGGCAGCCAAAGGTGTGAACGAGATGAACAGATGATCGATCAGGACCGACAGGTCGGGAAGTGACACGGCACCGTCCTCGGAACCGTCCACATTTCCCTCCGCCTCACAACAAAGCGGTGTGAAGGTGATAAAGAGGTTATCGATCAGCGTTGAGAGATCCGGAAGTCCGACGCCTTCAGCGCCGTCGCAGTCGACATTACCAACTGTACCGATACAACAACTCGGCGGCGCACTCAGGAAATCGGCATTGAGGACATAGAGTCCGGTCTGCATGTCTGATGCGATAATGCGACCCGACGGCAGGAACGGATAAACTGTCCAGCAGCCGCTGTAACCGAAACCGGGATTCGGATAGGAATCGTAATAGGCAACCTCGTAGGGGTTCGCCGGATCGGCAATCGACCAGACCCGAATGCCTTCGGTATAGTGAGCAACGTAGAGAAACGTATCGACGATGTAGCAGTTGTGAACTGATGCTGCACTGTCGACGATGATTTCCGATACCATATTGATCGAGGTCATGTCGGAGATATCGAATGTTCGTGTCCACTGACCGGTTCCGATTTCATCGCCGATAAAAACGTGCTGTCCATCGGGCGTGAATTCACAGTTATGTGCCCCCGAGCCGGGGTAGTTGAAGCGAGCGACCAACTGTGGATTGAGTTTATCGGTTACGTCAAGGATATCCACGCCATCGCCGTAGATACCGGCAGCGGCGATCGTGTCGTTGCGAACATCAATATCGTGATAGTAGAATGGCTGGAAGTCAGCGATTTCCACCGGATTGGCGGGGTCTGAGATGTCGACAATCTCCAACCCACCGACACCGTGATTACCGATGACATACAGGTAATCGCCATCGATCAGACAGTTGTGCGAACCGAGATTTGATCCCCCATCCGGTTCAAACGAACCGATCTGAACCGGCGCGGTGACATCCGTGATATCGAAGACCTGGACAACCGAGTACTCGTTCACAACGAACGCATAGGTATCTTTCGTTTTGACATCTTTGGCGTCGGCGCCAAAGAACGGCGCCGGCATAAAGCCAACCTCAACCGGCGGATCAACGTTGATGTCGATAATACTGACACCCTCATTGCGAGCACAGATGAGCGCATACTCGGTGCTGTCGGCGGGGTCGATATATCCCCAGCAATCGCCGTAGGTACCACGACCGTGCCAGACGGAATTGATACTCATTCCCTGGCTCACCTGCTGAACAACAGCGGACGCAATCTCCGATTCAGCAATCGGGTTACCTTCGCCATCCAACCCCTCGATCTTGTAGTAATAGGTGGCGCCATTGACCAGTCCGGTCGCCTCATACGTACGGTCGCTTCCGGAAATGATTGCGGTCGGCGGTGGCGGGTTGGTTATCCCGAGAGAGACCTGAAACTGCGCGATCCCGGGAAATGCGGTAGCCCAGCCAAGCGTCAACGACGACTGATCGGGCAGACCGCGGAGATTACGGACGAAGTATGGATTGATTTCCAGCGTACCGTTGGACTGAAGCAACACACGGCCCGTCGCAACTCGCGGCCACCAAGCGTAGACGACCGGAAGCGTGTTGGCATCCTGGAAGATATTCGCGCTCGCGTATGTCGCTCCGGTACCATCATAGTCGGTGTCCATGATGAAAACGTATTCTCGTTTACCTGAGTTAGTGTTGCTCGGGTCCCAGGTGAGATTTACAGCCCCTTCGCCAGCATCTTCGACAAAGCAGATGTTGAGGCGGCGCGGGTTGTTTGGGTCGGACATGTCGTAAGCCGCACCGGGGAACGTACCGACACCGGAGGCGACGTAGCCTAGATCACGGCGAAATGTCTGGCAAAGCGATGTATCGGTTGTTGAGATGACGAGATCGACCGGGTAGAGATCGCCGTTGGCAATCGTTGAGCCGAAGAATAGAGAGCCCCGAGAAATCGATCCAAAGTAGGTTTCGCCGCCCCAGCCAACACCGACCGGCCACGGTACTGCCCCGATCCACTCCGCAACGACATCCGCATCATTTGGTATCGCTGCGGCCTGGGGCGTCGATCCACGCTGATTGAAGTGCACTGCTCGGTCACCCTCAACCGCGGGGTCAAAGAGTCGCTCCCAGCGTTGCAGCTCGTTCGGAATAACCTCCGACGACACCGTCGTGGCGACCACAACAAACGCAAAGACAGACAGGACAAGGCGCATTGCCAGACGTTGCATACGATAATTCCTATTCCGGTTGGGCGATGACAATTGCGAGCGATTGAGTAGAAAATAGCCGATGCTGCCGATTTGGCAACGCTTTAGGTTGTTTATTTCGCCGGCCGGTCGCTGTGAGTTGGCCGAAGTTCAACCGGCAGACGGAGATAGACCGTCGTCCCTGCCCCGGGGTGACTCTGCAGTCGAATCTCACCGCCATGACGCTCCATGATCGCGTAGGCGGTCGACAATCCAGAGCCCATCTTGATCCGCGAGGCGGACCGTGTGAACCCAACATCAAAGATCCGCTCCAGACGTTCCGGCGGAATCCCGATCCCCGTGTCGCTGATCTCAATCTCAACCGCCTCAGCGACCGAGGTCGTTCGAATACGAATACTGCCAGGCGGAGTAATGGCGGTCACCGCGTTCTTGAGGACATTGAGGAAAACTTGATTAAGCAGGCTGGGATAGGCACCGATACGCGGTAGGTCACCGAATTCTCGCTCAATCAGGATCTGGCTATCGATACGATTAGCCAGCAACGTGAGCGTGCTCTCAATTCCCGCATGAATGTCGACGACCTGATACTCCGCTTCATCGAGCCGTGAGAAATTTTTCAATGACTGAATCAATTTGGCGATGCGCTCTCCGGCGGTGGTAGTGATGCCCTGCGTATCGGCAAGAACCGAAAGTACGCGCGTCAGTTTTGAGCGGGTTTCGTCAGCTAGACTGTTGTCATCGAGCAATTCGCGGACACGCGAGGTGGCACGCGTTGCAGTATCATTGGCGGCAATAATCGACCCGATCGGGTTGTTTATCTCGTGGGCCAGTCCCGCCACCATATCACCCAGCGACGCCATCTTCTCCTTGAGTAGCAATTGCTCCTGGGTCGAGCGAAGCTCGGAAAGCGTCGCCTGGAGTTCATCGTATTGTGCCCGGAGCGCCTTCGCCTGTTCGGCCTCTTTGTCGCGTGCTCGCCGGAGCGAGTCAGACATGCGGTTAAACGAGATCGCCAATTGGCCAATTTCATCACGCTGATTCACCGCCACACTGGCGGAGAGATCACCGGTTTCGATCTGCTGGGCGGCAGCACGGAGCCGGCGCACCGGTACAAGCGTTAACCGCACGAGCAAGATCGCCATCAACGTCGCCAGAACGACAGCCGCGAAGACGGCGATTCGCGTTACTGTACGGGTCTTCTCCCAGGTCGCTGTTGCCTCATCGGCCGCGACGTCGGACTCTCGAATCGTATTCTGCACCAACGTCTCAATAGCTTCGGTGACTCCCTGAATCGCAGGTGTCATCTCGCTTCCCATCACTTGCTGGGCGGCATCGGTCGAGTCCGCCTGTACGAGGCCAAAGAACGCAAACGAGGCCGAGAGATAATCGTCCCACCGCTCTTCAAATCGACCGAAGTATTCGCGATCAGATTCGATGAATATCGCTCGCTGTTCGGCAGTTGTGCGCAATGAGTCGTATTGATCGAGAGCTGCGGAGATGCCGTCGACCAAGACCGACATACCCAGTGTAATGGAACGACGCTGACCGTCATCCTCGGCACGGAGGTACTCCAGCTGCAGGAGATGGAGCGTAACGGCGTCCTGACTGATCGTGTTAAGAGCGATGATTCGGGGGAGGTAGAGATCGGTGACGTCAATCACGCTCTTGCGAAGCGCGTTCACCTGTGTAATCAGGAAGAACCCAAGCGCGATCGTGATGAGAAGGATAAAACCGAATCCGACCGCCTGCTTGGTTCCGAGACCAATATCGGAGAACCGTCGTGCCACGGATGACCTTACGGTTCTCGTTCGGGAATGACTAACAAGACCTTGACGTCGTCTGTGACCGCACTGCGCTGCGCGAAGCCGATGGCGCTGGGGGTCGAGGCAACCGCGGCGACCATCGCGGAGTCCCCGCCATATGTCGCGGGTGGCTCTCCCTCACCCGCGAGCATGCGCTTCATCCAGAGGGTCCGCATCCGCGACGACGACTTGCCGAGGAACGAAAAGAAGCGATCGCGGACTGTATCGTTGTCTTCCTGGTCGAACAGGACGACCGGGGAGCCGTCGGACCACTGCCGGATATCTCCAGTGTAAAAGTCGAGAATGCTACCGCGGGATAGTTCGTCGATCGGCACGTCAAGGTGGGCGATGATGCAGACATCGGACTCAGCGGCAGACGCGGGTGAACAGGCCAGTACAGCCAGCAATCCAAGAATTATGCGCCACGGAGTGGGCATCAGAAACTCACCGAAATGGCCATAGAGAAATAGTTGATCGCCTGCGAGGTGACGCCGTTGACATCCGGTTTAAACTCCTGTTCAACCCGCGCATACTGAGCTTTGTAGAAGAAAGCGCCAGAGACGGGGACGACGATCCCGAGGCCGTAGATATCGAGCGTCAGGTCAAGGTCCTCAATATCGGTGACGAGGCTCTCGTCAGTTCGCCAGTAGGATGCGTACACCTGCACGCCTTCGTCAGTTGCTACCCCGAGAGTCAAATAGTAGAACAAAATGTCGAGATCGCTAACTGGTCCCGATTCATCGTACCGCACGTTGATGATTTCGTTTTCGGAGAAAATCGGACCAAGGCGGAACGACAGGTCACCACCCAGGCGGAGGCGTGGTACCTTGTTGGTCGATGGCTGCTCTGGCTCCATCTCGATTATCGCAACACTGTTGCCGAGAACGTACTCATCGTAGGTAATCGACGCTCCGGCCTTGAAATCTCCCCAGCGCATGCCTATCCGTCCACCAAAGAGAAGGAGATCCGTCGTATCAATCCCGGTCTGCCCGAGGTCGGAATCCTCGTTGATGTTCGCCGAATTACCGAGGTATGCCGCGTAGTCGATCTTCGCACTCCCGATCGGCAGCCAGCCAAACGCCTGAACATACGCCTGCTGGGGTATGTACTCGTCGATTCGGATAAACTCCTCGAAACTGCGTTCATAGGGAAGGGGCCGGATGATGTACGGGATGACCGGGGTACGGTTCTTGATCGTATTCAGATTGTTGAACGTTGGGATCTGCAAGCCGAGTCGCAGCGAAAGGCGGTTATCAAAGCGCCATCGAATCCATGCCTCCTCAAGATTGAACGATCCCCAGTCACGGAATGAGGAGAAGTTATTGACGACTTCGAAATTGACGAATGCTGTCCATCGGCGTGCCAGGTCTTTCTGGAGCATCAGATTCAGCTGCTGGAGCTGGAAGCTGTTCTGATCGCCGCCGCCACCGAGCCATTCCTGATGATAGAACTGGCTCTGGAAGTAGCCAAAAATCCGCAGCGGCGCTGCGTGACGTTGCGCCTCAGCCGAAGGCGCGAGGGTCAGATAGGCCGGACCGGCAATCAGTAAGCCAGTCAACAGTAGTCGCAGGAGATGCTGGTTGTTCCGCCTCACAGCAGTGAATTAGCATGTCGAGGGCGGCTAATTCAAGCACTTTGCCCGCGTCGTATTGTCTAGGCAGACCCAGTGGGCTTGAGTCCGAACAGTCGGGAGAGAATAGCATTGGCCGGACAAATGCCGGTAAACGCCGATTGCACCAGATTTACGCCAACGAAAGCGGTCAGAAGCAACCAGTAGGGAGAGAGGAAGTAGGCAAGGGCTACCGAGATCAGCACCATTGTTCCAGCCAGCACGCGCACTCCGTTTTCGAGTGTCACCAGTGAACCTCCTTTTAAAATCCGTACGTCAGTTTGAGCCAAAAATTGTCATTTAGGGCGAAACGTGCGAACTGTGTGACCGGCTGTTCACCATGGAAGAGGTTCGCGCCAACAGCGACCGTCAACTCGTCCGAGTAGTCATAGGCGATCGACGCCCGCGCATAGATATCCTCATCCGACGGTGACCAGAAGACGAACCCGGAGAGCATGATCAACTCATCGTAGAGCAACCGGGTTACGCGGCTCGTAACCAGATGAGCGAGTTCATCTCGCGCGAACTGGCCCCCTTGTTGTTGCTGGAGCGAGTAGGTCTCATAGTCAAGAATCTGCTCGCCCTGCCATTGCAGGTTAACAGTCAGATTCTCAAACAGCTGCCGTTCATAACCGACCAGCGCAGCTGCGGTCGAATTCTGGATGAACGGATTGTCACCAGTACGATCATCACGCGACTCATAGTAACCGCCCTCCACCCACACAATTCCACCGAGCGCGGTGCCGCGAAGCGAGGCGCCATAGACACGCAATCGAGGGTAGACATAGGGTGAGGTCGGGTCGGTTGGATCAAGTCCAACCGGGTTCTTATAGAAACCGGTGTAGAAATAGCCTGCGACCGCAAACGGTCCCACTCTCCGGGCAAGACGAACCGCGAGTTCGGACTCCTGGAAGCTGTTTCCGGGTTCCTTGGTCGGCAGAGGGCGATCCCCGACAAAAGTGCCGGACAACGGATCGAAGTAGCTTAGCGTACGACCGTTGGGAAGACGATTCGGTTCAAATGACGGTGTCCAAACGACGGTCAGATCGGCCGGACCGGCATACCATTCCGCGCGGATTGCAGTCTGCGGGGCTTTGAGATACTGATCGTCGCGACCGACGAAGAACGACCGGTAGTCCTTGGCGAACAGATCGTTGATGAAGATCAGGTCTCCGGTTCCCCACGTGAGAATCTGACGACCGATTTTGAAATCAAACGAACCAAGTCGCGCGCGAAGAAACGCCTCGCGTATCTCGATATCGAATTCGGTGGAGTCGGCATTGTCACCCACGAAATCGATGCGAGTGAACATCTCGGCGCGGCTCCCGATCTCCTCGAAACGAAGCTGGAACCGAGTTTCCGATACGGTCTGGTCGTTATCGGTTGGGTTTGCCTTGGAGACGTTCGCACCGTAGAGCGCTTGAAGGAAACCGTCTATGTACGGATCTGCGGAGATCGATCCGGCCATGACAATCACCAAAAGCAGAACTCGAGCACCCTGTTTCATCGACCGATGTACTCCCGCGGCGGGGCTTTGAGATACCGCTCCGTAAAGATGTCATCACCAATGCCGAGATTGTATTCGATACCCGTAAACGCCACGATCGTGTGGCCACCTTTCTGGACGTCCTCGATCTTGCGAACCGTGATCGTTGGAATGTCGCTAACCGTCTCAATCGTCTCAGCCGTAAAGACGCGAATGAGAGTTCCGTCGCCGTCGTAATAGTGTTCCCGCAGGGGCAGGTACGTACTGGTGTCAATGTAGGTGCGACGGGTCGTGAAGCTGGATAAATCCTCAACCGGCGTTGACTCCACGACAACCACGGGGACGCCATCGACGGTCGAATCACCGACGATCGCGTGATTATCCTCCGACCAGTGGCGCCCGGAGACATCTTCATACGTGAAGTGCGAGTTGACGAAGCTCGAGGCTTTGTCGTCGGCTGAAATCGGCCGAACCAGATCAACAGACGGGACATAGATCCACCGCTTGTCATTCGCTTCAGCCGACTTGTGAACCATAAAAGTCAGGCGACTGACATCCGACGGTTTCCGAAAGTAGGTGTAATACTTCTGATCGCCACCCTCTTCGTTGTCGAGGCGTAGCATCGTGAATTCGCGCAGACGTTCCTTGCCGCGCTTGTTGACGATCGTCATTGTCACATCGGTGCGGCCGTCATCGCCGGCATAGTAGAGAGCGAGATGAGACTGTTTCATAAGCTCATCGGCATCGAGTTCAGCTCGTACGGACGCGAAGACCACGAGGAACAAGACAGGGAGAAGCAACATACGTATCGTCATAAGAAGACTCCTTCGTTTCAGGACACGTTCGCCGGCTGCGGTCGATCGACTGTCGCGCGGTCGGGCAACAACCGTTTGTGCATCGCCCGGACCAAAGCGGGCAACAAGAGCATGGTGACCAAGCCGGATACCAGCATTATTGAGAGGAAGAACACACCGACGGTGATATAGGGAACCAGGCTCGAAAAGAGCATGGGCACAAAACCGATTGCGATGACCAACACATTGCGCAGAATCGCTCGTCCGGCCGACTCGAAGATTTCGTTGTACGACTCACGGAACGATCCCGTTCGACGGTGGATAATGCGGAGTCGGCCAATGAAGTGAATCGCAAAGTCAATCGACAGTCCAAGCGTTAGTGCTGACAGTACTGCTACCGGCATGTCGTACGGTTTGCCAATATATCCGATAAACGCATAGATCGACATGACGGTAATGGTCAATGGCAGCATGGAAATAAGCCCCCAAATGATCGACCGAAAGAGAATGATCATCATGATCAGAACAACCAGGAACGACCCGAGAAACGCCGATCGCATCCCCGCGACCATCTGTTCCTGCCATTCGATATTGATGTACGGCAGCCCCGCCCAACGAGCGGTTACCCCCGGTGGCGGCGGATTGTTGGCCAGGAACGCGTTCCCCCGAGCGACAACATCGGAGACCGCCTGATTGTCACCAGCAGTCATTTGTACCCAGAGATTCGCCATGTCGTAGTCTGATGTGGCAAACTTGTAGAGGTCGTCGGCGGAACCACCGGACATTTCGAACAGAAAGAGCATCTGCCCCACCTCATTCAGATTATCAGGCAGGCGCATTTCGGCAGAGTCGGCACCAAAGAGTTCGAAGCGAATCTTGGTCACGATGTCAGTGAGCCCGGTTGTTCCTCCGACAATCGGCTCGTTTTCTAACTCCCGTTGCATCGCCTCCATGTAGCGCAACACGTCGGGGTCTTTCATCCGATCGATATCGTCACCTTCAAAAACCAGGAAGTTCATGTACGTCCCGGCCAAGTGAGCATTCATCGTCTGGTCGGCGATGCGAATCGGGTGATCAGCCTTGAACCATTTAACCGGATTATCATTGATCACCAGGAGCGTCAATCCGTACCCAGCAATCGCGACGACTACAACCGCTGCTCCGATAAGCAACCGATAGTGCCGCCAGGCCGTATCGCGGAAGCCGTGTAAGACCCTTGCCAGCGGACCATGGGAATCGTCGGATCGTCCAAATGAGCGCAATGACTCGGGTCGGATCAGCATCGCAACCGCAGGGTTAACCGTCAGTGACAACAGCCAGGCGGAGAGAACGCCAACAGCGACGAAGATGCCAAATACCTGGACCGGTGGAATTGGTGTTGTCGCCAGCGAGACAAACCCGGCGATTGTTGTCAGCGATGTGAACAGTAGCGGGAAAAAGAGCTCCGTGATTGCATGCCGCATCGTTGTCGACTTGTCGTCATGTTGAGCAAACCGGTCGTGGAACTCTGAGAGAATATGAATCGAGTTCAACACCGCGATCGGGATAAGAAACACGGGAATCATTGACGACATAATGTGGACCGTGTTGCCGGTCAGGATCAACAGTCCCATCGCCCAGATCACCGCCATCATCGCCACGATCATCGGCGCCAGAACAACAACCGCCTTGCGGAAAAAGAGTACCATCAGGAGAAAGATGATGACGAACGCAAGAGGCGCGGAGAGCGCCATCTGTGTAAACATCTCGGCACCAAACGAGTCTTCGGCGACGGGCAATCCGGCAATATGATACTCAGCATCACCACCCAGGCGATCGGTGATCTCCTGAATTTCGCCCGCCAATCGGAAACTGATGTCCTTCGATTCGATCGGAATGAAGAGCGCGATGGCAGCACCGTCGTCCGACGCCAGCTTGCCCCGGAGAATCGGATTGGACACGATTCGAGAAAGCAGATAGTCGGCTTCAGCCTGCGTTGCAATCGTGTCGCCCATCAACGGCTCGATAATCAACTCGCCAGCATCCCCTTGACGAATATCGTCGACGGTCGAGGGCGCGAGGATATCCTCAACAATGACGCCGTCGAGAGTTGCAATCTCTGCCGTGATGCGATAGACGGCGTTGAGGTGTGGGGGCGTAAACGCTCCCTCCTCGGCAACGACACCGACCGCCAGGAAATCAGCGAGCTCGAAGATCTCCTTCGTCTCTTGGTGCCAGAGTCGAACGGGTTCGTCGGTCCGCAGCATGTTTTGCGGGTCGGTATCGATTTGTATGCGCGGGAACTGCGCGGCAAAGAAGAGCGTGATGACGACCGCGATACCGATGACCCACCGCGGTCGATTGATGGCGAAGTTGACGAGTGCTGTTTTCATATTCCTCTACAGGCACAATGGCCGGTTGCTCGTTTCGGGTTAGATCAGGAGCGACCGAAAACGATGCAAAAAAAGCGCCTTTCGGTAACGAACGGCGCGTATCAGGCAGTTGGAGCGGCTTATTGGGGGGGGGACCCGAACTTTGCCTCCCAGCGACGCCGCAGCAGCTCGGTGAGACGATTGGTCACGCTGGCAGGGAGCGAAATCTCGGTTCCATCGCGACAAAGACGGACGGTTTGCCGCAGCGAGTCGACCATGACACGGCAATTGGTACATTCGCCGACAAAGGCGTCGATTTCGGCACACAGGCCGGTATCGAGTTCGCCGTCGAGGTACTCATTGAGCTGCTCGAGATATTCAGGACACTTGTCGTTTGCCATAGCTGACTTCCAGTTTGGTGGCAATATGATCGCGCATCGCCAACCGGGCACGGAGTATGCGCGATTTCGTCGCAGCCTCGGACTCTCCAATCAATGCGGCGACTTCCTTTACTGGTAGTTCCTCAAGATAACGAAGCACAAACGCCTCCCGATATGGAGGAGCGAGTTCGATGAGCGCCGCATCGATTATGTCCGCCAACTCCACCCGTTCGACATATGCCGCTGGATCCCCCCAATCAAACAGGGCGACACCACTGTTAGGTGGGGCACCACTGCTTAAGCGCGGTGGAAGATACTCTTCGATCGGTTTGGGATCGGTCCGTTGTTGCGAACTATAGATGCGTCTCGCCTCGTTCAGAGCGATGGCGTGAAGCCACGTCCCGAACGTCGACTCCGCTCGGAAGGTATCGATCTTGTCGATCGCTTTCAGTAGTGTTTCCTGTAACACGTCCTCAGCATCCTCAGCACTCCCCGTAAGCCGCTTAGCCAGGGCGTAGATCGATTGCTGATGCTCGCGCACCAGTTCGAGAAATGCATCAAAGTCCCCGGCCTGGGCTCGGGCAATGAGTGTCGTCTCAGTCATTAGATACGGAGATGACCGAAATGATTCAGCGATTCAAGCGTTTTTCGCGCTACAACCAGTATCTTCCCCCTGCACCGGCTTGACAGTGCGCGCGACTCGGACGAGCTTGCTTGTGGTTAAGTGAACCAAACTCTCGGAGAAGCCCATGCCCGATCACAGCACCTATCCCGGCCTGACCAGTTACCGCTTGCTCGGCCGTTCCGGCCTTCGTGTCTCCCCGCTCTGCCTGGGAACGATGACCTTTGGCACCGAGTGGGGCTGGGGGGCCGATGAGCAGACAAATCGCGACATCATGGATCACTATCTCGATGCCGGCGGCAACTTCTTCGACACCGCCGATCGCTACACTGGTGGGACATCGGAAGAGATGATCGGGCGGTACCTCGCCGAACGCGGGAAACGTCATGAGGTCGTTGTCGCGACCAAATTCACGTTTAGCCACAACCCGGCCGACCCAAACAGCGGCGGCAATGGCCGCAAACATATCATGGATGCGGTCGAGGGGTCACTGCGGCGGCTGCAGACCGACTACATCGACCTCTACTGGCTCCACTGCTGGGATCTGGTAACACCCGTCGAGGAAGTCATGCAGACGCTCGATCGGCTCGTCACAGCGGGTAAGATTCGCTACATTGGTCTGTCAGATACACCGGCCTGGTACCTGTCCCGAGCTCAAACGCTGGCCGAATGGCACGGCTGGGCCAAAGTTGCCGCCCTTCAGCTCGAGTATTCGCTGGTCGAGCGGAATATCGAGCTCGAACACGTTCCCGCCGCCCTCGAACTTGGCATGGGCATTACGCCGTGGTCACCACTGGCATCGGGCCTGCTCACCGGCAAGTACTCGCGCACCGAGAAACCGGAGGACAGTCGACTCAAAGTAACCGAGGAATCTCCCAATCCCGTGTTCCACAAACTGATCGATCGCAACTTTGATATCACCGACGTCGTCCTTGCGGTCGCCAAAGAGCTCGGCCACTCCCCGGCCCAGGTTGCCCTCAATTGGGTAACCAATCGTCCGGGGATCACGTCGACGATTATTGGTGCAAGAAAGTTAAGCCAGTTGGAAGACAACCTTGGCGCGTTGTCGTTCTCCTTGCCGATCGAAATGGAAGCGAAACTCAACGCAGTTTCGGAACCGGCACGACCGTTCCCGTGGATGTTCTTCACGCCACCGATACAGGGGGCGATCCACGGTGATCATGGAGTTCCAAGCCGACCTTAGGCAAGGCGGCGGCTCTTGTGTAGCAAAACTGCGCAGATTTGCCTCGGCGCGATGCCTGACTGTGTTTCTGGACCGGTGGGGAATAAGGCTCACCGCGGATTGGCCGACATCGGTCCCATGCAGCGTGCATCATTCGTTCGGAGGTCACGTTATGCGTTGGGTAGCCATCACAGGTAGTCTGTCACTGATGATCGCGTGTTCGTCGGGAGCCCCGTCGACGCCGACGACATTGGTCCATCTGCCACTCGATTCTCCAAGTGAAATCATCTCGTCCCACCTGGCAGGATTTGATTCAACGGAATCCTCAGACGGCGCCGGTTCCTTGATCGTCCAAACCGCCGTTCCAGTCATCGTACAGGTCGCCTGTCTCGACGAAATTGACGCCGAAGATTGTCGGCTCTCCTATCAGGCGTTCATTCGATCAGATGAACTCGAAGGTTCAGCGTTTCTTGAGATGTGGTGCTATTTTGACGGGAAAGGCGAATTCTTCAGCCGTGACGTTGCCACACCGATCACCGGCACGACCGAATGGACCAGGGAGACGACACCGTTTTACCTTCGCTCGGGCGAACGACCGGATCGCGTGACGTTAAATCTGATCATTACAGGCTCGGGGACTGTCTGGATCGACGACATCTCCGTCGTCCGCCAACCGGTCTAGATCAAGGCTGTTCAGGGGTTAGTCACGGTTCCGTAGGCGGTCGGATAGAAACGGGCGATAAAGGCCATGTTCTGAACCTGGACCAGATCGGACCCGATGTTGTTACCAACCACATAGTACGTTTGGGCACCGATACCGGCTGCAACGAGGAGCGAATAGTGGAACGTCTGGAAGTATGTCGAGGGGCGTGAATCCGTAACTGTCAGGCTGTTTGCTCCCCCACTGCCGAACGCATTACTGCCGTCAGGCGACGGAAAGAGAATCACGTAGACATTCGATGAAGCCGTAACGCGAAGAGTGACTGAAAACGTCAATTCCACGAAGCCGTTGCCGGGCAGGTTCAAGGTGAGCGAATCAAGCGCAACGGGACCCGCTCCATCGGGGATGTTCACCGGTCCCGGAGGCGAGCTATAGTTCACTCCGGAAAGTGACTGCGCAACGCCTGGTTCGTCGAACATCTTGACGGCGGTTACTGAGTTTCCTTGCAGATTACGATTCGCCACGGCGTTGTCGGCCAGTTCGGTGTTAGTAATGCCAAGTTCCGCAACAGAGATCGTGGCGTCGCCAGCAAGCGCTCCCCCGGCGAGTCCGGGACCAACGAGAACCGACGTGATATCGCCGGCTCCGGTATCGTCGACGCCGTCGGCAAAGTCGGAGGGGACTCCGATCAAGTTCTGCCAGTCCCGGTAGAAGTCCGGTGATTGTCCGTCGAGTGAATCAGCATTACGACTGTCATTATCGACGCCGTCGGCGAAGTCAGCCGGAATCCCAATCAGATTTGACCACTGCAGGTAGAAGGCCGATTCCTTGCCATCGAGCAGATCGGCGGTCGAAGCGGAATCGGCCCGCGCGGCAAAGGCCGAGCTGTCGACCCAACGTGCGGAATCGGCACGAAGCGCAAAGCCCGCACTGTCGGCCCGACCGGCCAGGGCACTATACGGCGGTGACGTCAGCTTCTGGCGTGGCGTCAGTTCGGGATCGGTCCCGATTTTAACGCCCAACCAAAGGCTGTCTGTTGTCGACCATATGGCAGGATCGAGGGAGACAGAGTCTCCCAACTGGTGCACGAGTAATCCGTCAACGACCGTCAGTTCCAAGAAACCAGAACTCCATAAATCAGTGCTACCAACAGACGTTGAGTAGAGAGAGAAGCGAACCAGATACGGTCCATCGGTAATCGGCACCCCCAGAGAATCGAGGATCCGTCCCTGATACGTGAGACCAGGTTGGGGCGCCGCCTGCACTGGTGACACCACCGCGATCGCGGCAATGACAAGCGTCGTTAGACATGGCGCGACGATGCGCTGCCACCAGTGGTTGGTCGAGGTGCTACGCATAACAACTGTAGGTTCTATCGCATCCACAACCCGTTAGCGGGCAAGTGTAATGCCGAAATTGTCACCAAAGCTGTACGGGGATCGGATAACGGTCATCCATCCACCGATCAAACCAGGTCAGCTAGAAACAGTTCGGAAGCGGCGTAAACGTAATAAACAGGTTGTCGATCAAGTTCGACAGATCGGGCAAGCCAACCGAACCATCGGCGTTTACATCTCCCTCGCCCTCACAACAAAGCGGTGTAAACGTGATGAACAGATGGTCAATCAGCGTCGACAGATCGGGCAGTCCAACCGAGCCATCACAGTTGACATCACCCGTTGTTCCAACACAGCAGCCGCCGCCCGCCGTAAAATTCTGCTGGAAGCCCGCGTTCAGCTGGAACGAGGTGCTCGAGGAGAAGCCTGCCGCAGTTTGACCGATCGTGGATGAGAGGATGAAGTTGGTCGAGACCGATGTACCACCACCCGAGGCGATAACCGACCAGGAGATCATTTCACCAGTTCGGGCCGCCGTTGCAACCGGGGCAGTCGGTGTGAGTGCGGAATCTGCCTGAAGGTTCTGAGCCTGCTTCGCGGTGACCGGCTGGGCAGCCTTAGTAACCACGGCCTTGTTGGGTTCAACGACGACCGGCTTGGCCACCTGCTTCGAATCACCCTTTCCAGCTGCGGAAACGGGAGGAACAGCGAGACAGACAAAGAGGAACAAGCAGAAGAGTGCTACAGGTCGGTGCAATCGAATGCGCATAGTGTTACAATTCTCCCAGGATTACCTAGGGGGAGTATAGCATTCGGGACGAAATTTGCCAGTCCAAATTCGAGCTGGATAGGAACTCACCCCATATGACGGACACCCACGCAGAACCGCCCAGGAAAGTCCTCTTAACCTGCTATTCATCAAGCATTTACCGAAAGCTAACTACTGTTGAGCGGATATCTGGTTATTTTTGAGGTACTTAGGCTGTCGCTGCCAGTGCCAGGGAAACCGTATCTTTACGCACTTACATCAAATCTACCACTATTCGTTGGGATACTTTTTCGGCCCCAATTTCGCGTCTCCTCGCATCATGCCAGCACTGTCTACCGGAAGGTTCGTCCGATGACACTTAGTCTGCTCCTGATTGGCTTTACGCTCGCAGCGCCACTAGCGGAGCCTTGCACCTGTCTGGCGGAGGCTGACGTTCTCTTCGAGCAGCGCCATATCGATTTCGATCGTGAGCAGCTTCTCGCGGACTCCATGATTATCGATGAAGCGATTACCGTCTACGCCCGAGCGCTCGTGCTCTGTCCGAGTGACCGGCAGCCGGAAATTGCGTGGAAGTATCTCCGGGCAATCGTATTCCGCGGTTACTATGCGTCGGCGACCGATGATGCCCGACAATCGGCATATGATCGCGGCGTGGCGGTCGGTGATATGCTGGCTAAACGCTATCCTGATGAGGCGGGCGTGCATCTCTGGCTGGCAATAAACTGGGCGATGTGGACTGAATTCCATCGTAAGAGTGACATTCTCGGGCGTGGCGTTCCCAAAAAAATCCGTCGCCACTCCGAACGAGCGGCCTACCTCGATTCAACGTTCGCGGATGGGGGAGGCTGGCGAGTCCTGGGTGGCGTGCACGCCCGGACACCCAAGATACCGTTGTTGATGGGCTGGCCGTCGAAGAAGAAGGCGCGCGCATACTATGAGCGCGCCTTCGCACAGTTCCCCGATAATCTCTATAATCGCCGCTTCCTCGCTGAATTTCTCTGGGATCAAGATGAGAAAGAGCGAGCTTGCGCCCTTCTGCAAAGTGTCGTTGACTTCCCTCGGCCGGTCCACGGCCTGGTTGAGGATACACATATCAAGGAGAAAGCGCGCGAAAAGCTCGCCTCATGGGGATTCATCGATCGAACCGACTCACCTTCCGGAGCCTTTCGCGATACGTTGCAGTAGCGTGTCTTAGCATAGTGACTGTTGGTGTCATAGGTGCTGAGGCCTATGACATCGATACAACCCGGACGCGGGATCCTCGCCCCCCGGAGCTTCCCCTCTCTACCAAACTTGCCCGAGTTCCATCAACCATCCTCTACGCACCCTTCTGGGTGCTGGAACAGGCGACCTATGGTCTCGTCTGGCTTGGCTACGAACAACAGTTTGGCAAACAGATCATTGAGGGTATTCTTGATCCCACTCTCCCCGTCGTTCCAATCATCTCGTATTCAGGTCGAGAGGGGTTCGCCGGCGGTTTGGGGTTCCGGCTGAGAGATATCGCTACGTCAGGTGACGAATGGCGCCTGGCCGGTTCGTATTCCCAGTACAACTATGCATCGGTTCTGGCTGAAGCCTCATTTGGCAGACGTAACCGGCAGCCGTTTCAGTTGGTCATCTCCGGACGGTACACAAAGAACACTCGTGAGCCGTTCTTCGGAATTGGTAATGGTTCCCAGCAGCGGGATGAGGTTAACTTTACGCTGGAAACGACAACGCTGGAAGCCGATGCCCGGTTTGTCCTCAGCCAATCGTTAACAGTTTTAGGCAACGCCGGCTACGCCGCGCACAATCTCGGCGATGGCGAAGACGATGACTTCGTTTCTGACCTGGATGCAATCATCGATACGTTCGGTCTGGCCACCGAGGACATTGCCTCGACTCGCTACCTCTTCGGTGGACTTGGGTTGCAACTCAACTGGGAGAACCAGCCGTTCCGGCCTACGACCGGTGGTCAGATCCGAGCCCAGACGCTATACCATCAGGGTGTCGCACGGTCGGATAACCTACAGTACTTCCGGACCCACGTAGAGCTATACCAGCGGATACAGTTCTTCCGCGAGCGGGTTTTCACGCTCCTTGTCGAGGCAAACTCGATCGATGTGGTCGACCCAACAGAGAATGAGGAACCACCATTTTACCTGGAATCGTCGTTGGGCGGCAATGCCGGATTGTACGGCTATGAACCGGAACGCTTTATCGATAAGGAATCCCTCCGTGGGCTGATCGAATACAGCTATCCGATCTGGGATATCCTTGATGGCTTTCTCTTCTATGAGCAGGGTCGAGTGTTCAGTTCGTTCACCAATGACTTCAGTTGGCGCAACTGGCGATTCTCCTGGGGGGGCGGTATTCGGTTGTGGGGTGCTGATGGTGTCATCGCGACGATGCGCATATCAACATCCCAAGAGACGACACGCTTCGCATTTCAACTTGGTGCGGGCCTATGAACCGGCTCTGGGTAACGCTCAGCATCACCACCGTGATGGCTCTCTTCATCGGATGCGGATCGTCGGCCCCGAAGCTGACCCCCGAAGACCCACACTGGCGTGACAATGATGCCCGCCCCATTCCGAAGCCTGAGGAGTCGTCGGAGAGTATCGCGTGGGATGCTGTGCGCCGCGGGACGTTTAATCAGATCCAGCAGTTGCTCGATGTCGATCGTTCGACGCGCATCATTTTCGGCAATCGGCAGGAATCGTGGAACATCAACAGCTACGACGAGGTCCCGAACTCATCGTGGTTCACCAATCGCCATTACTTTACTCCCCTCTCCCGCAAGAAGATGATGTCCGGTGCCGGCACGGCTCCGCCTGATACGACCGGTACGTGGGTTGTCTCGCGCCCAAAAGTGGGCGGTGTCACCCCCGGCTTCTGGATCACCGACCCGAAGGGTGATACGTACATTCTAAAGTTTGATCGTATTGGTTTTCCCGAGCTTGCGACCGGTGCCGCCGCCATTGCCGGACGCGTCTTTCATGCCGCCGGGTACTTCGTGGCGGAGGAGCATATCTCGTACTTCCACCGCGACTCGCTTGAGATTAAAGAGGGGCTGACGTACAAAGTTGACGGGGAACGCGTACTGTTCACGACGGAGACGCTTGACGGCATCCTGGCTCGTGTTCAAGCGAGCTCCGATGGCTACTATCGCGTGCTGGCATCGAAGCTGATTCCCAACGTCATGGGACCGTGGTCGTTCACCGGGACACGGTCCGATGATCCGAATGACTGGTGTCCGGCGGAGAACCGACGGGAGATTCGAGCGCTTAAAATTCTCTGCGCTTGGCTCAATCACTGGGACATCAAAGACGCCAACACGATCAACTCATTCGTAGGCAACGATGACACCGGGTATGTGCGACACTATCTACTCGATTTTGGTACGGTTATGGGAACCGTATCTGATCGACCGTATGGACGACGTCGCGGCTACCATAACTACTTCGACCTGAAAGACATCTTTCTCACGAGCCTGTCCCTGGGACTGTATGTCTGGCCCTGGGAGAAGATTGGCCCGATCACATACCCAGAGATTGGCTACTTTGAGAGTGAGCAGTTCAATCCGAAACGCTGGAAACCCGGATACCCGATTCCGCCGTTTGAAAACATGACCCATCGGGACGCCTTCTGGGGAGCCAAACTCGTCATGGCATTTCGGGATGACGATCTGGAGGCATTGGTAGATGCCGCCTATTTCACGCGGCCGGAAGTACGCACCGAGATGCTTCGTATTCTCCGCGAGCGACGCGACAAGATCGGTCGCGCCTACTTGGGAGCCACAAGTACGCTTGACCGCTTTGCGATAAGCGACGACGGCAACGGCTCGTTGGTTGTATCGTGGGATGACTTGCTCCAGGACTGGGGTTTGGTTACAAGCGGCGAGACTCGCGGTGAAGTCCGTTTCGACGGAAACATAATCACAGTGCTCCCCCGGACACGTGAACAGCAGATCACGGTCCCCTCAGAAACGGTATCGGCCATGCAAACAGCGTGGGACGCAAAACGCACCAATCCCGATGCATCACCGCTCTTCCGCCTGCGACTGACAACGGAACGATCGGAGAGTAATTGGGCGACCCACCACGTTGATCTCTGGTTGTGGTATCACGATGACGACAATAAATGGCAGCTTGTAGGCGTGCAGCGCCATGACTGATCTGCGATCACTTCTTGGCATCATTGTCGTCTCGGCATTCTTGATCGCAGCCCACTCGTCACCCGCTCAGGAACGAGATTACCTTGACGCCGGAGAAATCGCTGGCATCGCCGGCGGCACCGTTGCGCTGTTTGGTATTAGCCAGTGGGTACATGTCGCCACGGAGGATCGGGGACCAAATTGGCGGCAACCACTTGGTTTCGAACAGTCGTTGACTGATTGGCTGGGAGCGGACCCCAAACCGGGGTATCGCAACTTCATGGATCCGTCGAGTGCCGCGTTCATCAATATCATCGCTCATGCGGCAGCTCTGGCGAGTCTCGATGCGATGGAGCCACGTGGAGAACGCGGCCGTGATATTGGCCAGACTCAGTTTCTCTACTGGACCGGCGCGTTGGCTCAGAAAGGTGCGACTGATCTGGCCAAAAAGCTGATCCGTCGACAACGCCCACTCGCCTATCTCTACCCCGACTCCGCTCGTGTCACCGGTGATCCGGAGCGTGGCGACTGGCGCGAATCGTTCTACTCGGGCCATACGTCGAGCGCCTTCTACGCCGCCACTTGGGTCAACATCAGGACACGAGCGGTGATGCGAACACGACTTTCAGGCAGCGAATTCGACACGTGGGGCTGGGTTGCTCCGGTTGTTCTCTACGGCTGGGCGGGTTATGTCGGTCTGTCGCGAATCCATGCGAACAAGCACTGGTTCCTTGACGTCGCTGTCGGGGCGGTCGCCGGCTGGGGTGTCGGTGAGTTGTTTGCCACCTTTGATGACAGTAACGCGATCGTGCGGGAATCCGAGATAACCGCACCGATCATTCAACTTTCGTTTCCGTTGTAAGGAGTTGCCGGGCACTTGCGTATCCAAGTCACCTCGCTCATCACATCTTGGTATCGGCTGCTGACCACCGTCGTTTGGTTTCCGCGCCCCCTAACGACTGCGGCTATGACGAATCCGGAAGATGCACGATGAGTGGATTTGATGCAGCTCGCCTCGTACTGGAAGACGGCTCTGAACTCCGCGGACAACCGTTCGGTGCCTCGGAAGCAATCGCCGGTGAAGTTGTCTTCACGACCGGCATGGTCGGGTATCCGGAAGCATTAACCGATCCGTCGTACCGCGGGCAGATCCTCGTCTGTACGTATCCACTCGTCGGTAACTACGGTGTTCCCGGCGACGAACTGGATGACCTGGGGTTGCCGCGGTACTTCGAGTCGGAACGCATTCAGGCAGCGGGACTCGTCATCACCGATCTCTGCAAGCAGCCGAGTCACCATAGTTCGACGAGAACGCTGGATGAATGGCTTCACGGCCAAGGTATTCCCGGTCTTGCGGGAGTCGACACGCGCGCGCTAACCAAACTGCTTCGAGACAAAGGTAGTATGCTGGGGAAACTCATTGCGGGACCGGGCGAGCCAACTTTTGTCGATCCCAACGCGCGTAATCTCGCGGTCGAAGTCTGTTGCACCGAGCCACAGGACTACCGAGTGGATGAAACCGGTCCGACGGTTGTCCTGATCGACTGTGGTGTAAAAGCCAACATCATTCGATCGCTCCTTCGTCGTGGAATCAACGTTCGACGCGTCCCACACGATCACTACTTCCTGAACGATACCTTTGACGGCATCGTTATCTCCAATGGTCCGGGTGACCCGCAGACGCTGACTACAACGGTCAACCATATCAAACACGCTCTCGCGCTATCGGTACCGATCTTTGGTATCTGCATGGGCATTCAGGTGCTGTCGCTGGCCATTGGCGCATCGACCTACAAACTCAAATTCGGTCATCGTTCCCACAATCAACCGTGCCGAGATCTGCTCGGCGATGAATCAGGCACAATCGGTACGCGATGTTATCTGACGTCACAGAATCACGGGTACGCCGTTCGACGTGATTCCCTTCCGGATGACTGGCAGGTATGGTTCGAGAATGCCAATGACCAGACGGTCGCGGGTATCCGGCATCACTCCCGACCACTCTCCGCCGTGCAGTTTCACCCGGAAGCGACCCCCGGACCGAATGACACAAATTGGCTTTTTGATCGATTCGAGACGCAGCTTCGGGAGGGACGCGAGACCTGATGTCGACGACCACCCAACCTCGATCCGTGTTGATCCTCGGCTCGGCTGCTCTCAAGATCGGTGAGGCCGGCGAGTTCGACTATTCGGGTAGCCAGGCGATCAAAGCATTTCGCGAGGAAGGCATCCGGACAATCCTGATCAATCCGAACGTTGCCACAATACAGACATCGGAAGGGCTCGCGGACGAAGTTTACTTCGTTCCGGTCACACCCGCTTTCGTAACACGGGTGATTGAACGCGAGCGACCGGATGCGATCGTCTTGAGCTTCGGTGGCCAGACCGCTCTGAACTGTGGTGTTACGTTGTTTCATCAGGGAGTGTTTGAGCGATTGAGCGTACGGATCCTCGGCTCGCCCATCGAATCGGTGATCGATACCGAGGATCGAGACCGATTCATTGCCCGTTTAACAGAGATCGACGTTCACACCGCACGCTCGGTCGCGGTCGATTCGGTCGATGCCGCGGTTGCTGCCGGCGAACAACTCGGCTACCCGTGCATGGCTCGGGTTGCGTACGCCCTGGGCGGTCTTGGCTCAGGCATCTGTCGCAACCGTACCGAACTGCGCGACCTTGCGCAGCGAGCGTTTGCACATACCAGCCAGGTGCTCGTCGAGGAGTATCTTGAAGGATGGAAGGAAATCGAGTACGAGGTCGTTCGGGATCGCCACGATAACTGCGTCGCGGTCTGCAATATGGAAAACCTCGACCCGATGGGTATCCATACCGGCGAAAGTATCGTTGTCGCGCCGAGTCAGACGTTGACCAATCATGAGTATCAGAAGCTTCGTGATGTTGCCCTGCGAGTCGTACGACATCTGGGGATTGTCGGTGAGTGCAACATTCAGTACGCCCTTTCCCCAAGCAGCGATGACTACCGGGTCATCGAGGTCAATGCGCGCCTGTCGCGTTCGTCGGCGCTAGCCTCAAAGGCTACCGGCTACCCGCTCGCGTTTGTCGCTGCCAAGCTCGCCCTGGGGAAAGCATTGCCGGATATTGTCAATGCCGTCACGGGTGTCACCCAAGCCTGTTTTGAACCGGCCCTGGATTATGTTGTCGTTAAAGCCCCGCGCTGGGACCTCAAGAAGTTTCCCGGCGTAACTCAGCAGATCGGTTCCGCAATGAAGTCGGTCGGTGAGGTTATGGCAATTGGACGAACGTTTGAGGAGGCACTGCAAAAGGCGTTGCGGATGCTGGCGACCGGAGCCCGTGGCCTCACCGGAAATCGCTCCCGACAATGGGATGACCTCACCCGGGCGATTGCCGAACCAACCGATGAGCGCATCTTCGCCCTTGCCGATGCCTTTGCTGCCGGTTGGTCAGTCGAACAGGTGCACGCGATCTCGCATATTGACCGGTGGTTCCTGTTCAAGCTCGACGCGATTGTGCGGCAATCCCAGGACATCGCCACATCTGATCTTGATTCTCTCTCCGCAGATGACCTGCGTGCGGCCAAGCAGCGCGGTTTCGCCGACGAACAGATTGCAGCTCTGATCGGGTGCGATGAATCGTCTGTGACCAGACGTCGACGTAATCTCGGTATTCGTCCGATCGTCAAACAGATCGACACGCTCGCGGCCGAGTTTCCGGCGCGCACGAACTATCTCTACCTCACGTACAACGGAGCGTTTGACGATATCGACATCACCGAGGCAGGAGCGGTTATGATCCTCGGTCCCGGCGCCTATCGCATCGGTAGTTCGGTCGAGTTCGACTGGTGCTGTGTTAACTGTGTCCGCACACTGCGGTCGCTCGGTTACCGAACAATCATGGTGAACCATAATCCGGAGACGGTATCGACCGATTACGACGAGTGCCACCGACTCTATTTCGAGGAACTGTCATTCGAAACCGTGTCGGAAATCTATCGTCTCGAAAATCCGCTGGGGCTTATTCTGTCAGTAGGCGGACAGGTGCCGAACTCGCTGGCTACCCGCTGTGCCGATTCGGGGTACCGCGTACTGGGCACCGCATCGGAATCGATCGATCGCGCCGAAAACCGCCATCGCTTCTCACAACTTCTGGAATCACTCGACCTGCCTCAACCACCATGGCAGGAGTTGACCAATCTCGACGCCATCTACTCATTCGCGCGATCGGTTGGCTACCCGGTTATCGTCCGGCCATCGTATGTTTTATCAGGAGCTGCGATGGCTGTAGCCGCGAACGATGCTGAGCTCGAGACGTTTTTAGCCAAGGCGACCGACGTCTCACCCGAGCATCCAGTCGTGGTCAGCAAGTTCATTCAGGGCGCAAAAGAGATCGATATCGACGCGGTTGCTCGCGACGGCGAGCTCGTCTGTCTCGCCGTATCCGAGCACGTAGAAAACGCCGGCGTCCATTCGGGCGATGCTACGCTGGTGTTGCCGCCGCAACGAACCTATCTCGAAACGATGCGCCAAGTCCGTCGCGTTGCCGGAGAGATTGCCGCGGCGCTGCATATCAATGGCCCCTTTAACATTCAGTTCCTCGCCCGCGACAATCGTGTGATGGTTATCGAATGCAATCTGCGCGCAGCACGGTCGCTGCCATTCGTCTCGAAAGTTCTCAAGACGAACTTCATCGACTTGGCGACTCGGGTCATGATGGGTCGACCGATCGACCCGGTAGAGCCGCATCGGTACCTGGAACTCGATTATGTTGGTGTCAAGGCGCCGGAGTTCTCGTTTAGTCGCCTCGATGGGGCCGATCCAACGCTTGGCGTGGAAATGGCGTCGACCGGCGAGGTAGCCTGCCTCGGGTACGATTTTGATGAGGCGTTTCTGAAAGCACTGATGGCGGTCGGTTTCCGTTTTCCGATCGCGTCGATCCTGCTGTCAACAGGTCCGGTCGCCAGCAAGGCGGCTTTCCTCTCCGGTGCGCAACTGCTGGCCTCGATTGGCATCAAACTCTACGGGACAACGGGGACCGCGAAGTTCCTGCGCAAAGAAGGGCTCGATATCGAAACGGTTGCCTGGCCGCTCGACAACGAGCTACTCTCGGCGATCGACTATATCCGGGACGGAAAAATCGATCTGGTGGTCAATATTCCCAAAGACAATCGCCGTGTTGAACTCACCAACGGGTATATGATTCGGCGAGCGGCGATTGATTACAACGTTCCGTTGATTACCAATCTGCAGATGGCGGAGCGGCTGGCCGAGGCGCTGGCGCGTCGTGATCCTACAGCTCTTCCGATCGAACCGTGGTCGGCATATGTTCGCGGTCAGCACTGACGGTCGCAATCGCATCTTGCACAGCTTGTTCTAACGATGCCATTGCGATGACGATATCGTCGGACAGCTCCGCCCCCACACCGACATTCGTCACTTCAATCCCGACAAACTGACATCTTTCCGATAGCGTGTCAGTCGTTCGGGCCAGTTCGATCGCCTGGCGAAGCCCAAACGCGTGTGAGGAAAAACAACTCCAATCACGCGGCAATGGCTCGGTCACGAGGTCACGACAGTGAATCGTCCCGGGTCGTGCACCTGAGACGACCGCGTCGACAATAACCACCCGTTGGCTGTTGCGTAACTGATGGAGTATCTCAGCACCATCGGCGGTGACAGCCAGGAACCGAACCTGATCCGAATCCCGATAGTCTGCACGTAGTCGCTCAATGACCAATAACCCGATTGCATCGTCACCGCGATACGGGTTGCCGATACCGATCACGAGTGTCGGCGCGGTCATTCGTAGATCATGTCTAGTTTGAGGAAGTGACACGAACAGGAGATACACGGATCATAGTTCCGAACGACCTGCTCACACCGCCAGACAAGATCGTCTTCAGGTAAATCGAGATGATCCTGTACGAAGAGCCGGAGGTCTTCCTCAATCGTTTTCTGATTCTGTGACGTTGGCGGGACAATACGAGCCTTGGTGATAAGCCCGTCATCGTCGATCGAATACGTGTGCCAGCAAAGACCACGAGGCGCTTCTGTGCAGCCCGTTCCCGAACCGGTCCGCGGGACAACATCAACGTGCGGCCATTCCGGTTCCTCGTAATTGTCAATAATGCGCAACGCCTCGTGGAAGGCATAGACCAGCTCGACCGCTCGAACCAGAATCGACGAAAACGGATTCGTTATCGTGGGTGTCAGACCGAACGCTTTGGCAGCATCCTTGGCCGGCTCGCTGAGTCGGTCGAAGTTATGAGCGAAGCGGGCGAGCGGACCAACATGATACCAGCGCCCGTCACGCGTCCGACCATGCAACGAGGTCGAATGCTTGACATGTTCTTCGATGAAATGGGTGGGAAATTCACTAATCGGGATATCGAGACCGCTGGTCGTGACGACCCGTCCCTCATTGAGCGGATACTCATCAGGATGTTGCAGGCTGACATACTCGTAGTCGACAGCGAACTCCGGAATCGGGAGTTTTTTGAGAAAGTCAACGGCCGGCCCTATGAGTTCCAGCGCAGCCTCGAGCTCCGGGCGTCGGGCCCGAAGTTCGGCACGCGTTGGTACTTTGTAGAAACCACCAACGCGGACGTTAATCGGATGAATTTCGCGGCCGCCGATAAATGACATCAAGTCGTTACCGGCCTTCTTGATCTTCAGTGCCGCCTCGACCTCGACCGGATAGTCGGCCGCCATCTCCATCGCATCCTGATAGCCGAGAAAGTCCGGGGCGTGGAGAAGAAACATGTGCAGGGCGTGGCTTTCAATCCATTCTCCACAGTAGATGAGTCGACGTAGCTCCCGCAGCGGACCGTCGACCGTTACCCCGCACGCCTCCTCGAGGGCATGGCACGAACTCATCTGATACGCGATCGGACAGATGCCACAGATTCGAGCTGTGATGTCTGGGACTTCCATGAAGTTACGGCCAACAAGGAAGCCTTCGAAGAACCGAGGTGGCTCGAAGATATTGAGTTTAACATCGCTCACGGTACCGTCTTTGACGCGTACCTGAAGCCCGCCTTCACCCTCAACGCGGGCAAGGTAGTTTACTTTGTAGGTCTTACTCTTGCTCAATGCGTTCACTCTCTTTTCGAAATTCGCTGTGATAGGCATTGAAACTGCGATAGAGGCGCAGCAATTCGTCACGTTGCACGCCCATCTCTTGCAGATGAACCGTCAACGCCCGAGGGTTAGCGTTTTCTTTCGGTCCGAAGCATCCGTAGCAGCCGCGATTGTATGATGGGCAGAGGGCACCACAGCCGGCATGAGTCACTGGGCCGAGACAGGGTGTCCCATGTGCAACCATCACACACAGATTGCCCTGGAGTTTGCAGTCGAGGCAGACCGAATGTTCGGGCATCGCCGGCTTGCGACCATTGAGAAAGGCATTCACCACCTCAAGCAGCTGCTCCTTATTGATGGGACAGCCGCGAAGCTCATAGTCCACAAAGATGTGATCCGAAATCGGAGTCGAATTCGGCAGGGTTGAGATGTATTCCGGATGCGCGTAAACCGTCCGAATCAAGTCCGTGTGATCGGCGAAGTTCTTTAAGGCTTGAATTCCACCCGACGTAGCACAGGCGCCAATCGTTATCACGGTCTTGCTCTGCCGGCGGATCTTATGGATACGCTCGGCATCATGAGCAGTGGTAATGGAACCTTCAACCAGCGACAGGTCGTACGGTCCTTTGACAACCGCGCGTGATGCTTCCGGGAAGTTGGCAATGTGAACGGCGTCGGCGACCGCCAGCAGCTCGTCCTCGCAGTCCAGCAACGACAACTGACAGCCATCACACGAAGCAAATTTCCAGACAGCGAGTTTCGGCTTCGCTTTCATTTCCTACAGCTCCCGAGTCATCATGAGGTCACGAACACGATCGTACGGGAAGACCGGACCATCGCGACAGACAAATTCACGTGACAGCTGGCAATGGCCACAGAAACCGACCGCGCACTTCATGTTCCGTTCGAGTGAGACATAAAGGTGATTGGCCGGGACACCGCGCTTGAGCAAACCGATAGCGGCAAACCGCATCATGATCTCCGGACCGCAGATCATCGCCACCGTGTTCAAGGGGTCGAACGGCGCCTTGGGAATGAGGGTCGTGACAACATCGACATTGCCCCGCCACCCGGGCGTCGCGCGATCGACCGTCACAAAGACTTCCATATCGAGTCGCGACCGCCACTGTTGGAGTTCGCGTTGATAGAGAATGTCGGCCGGTGTGCGCGTGCCGTAGAGCAGCACAAGTTTGCCGTAGTCGGAGCGATTCGCCAGCACATGGTAGAGGACAGGTCGCAATGGCGCGAGACCGATACCACCGGCAACCAGAACAACGTCGTGTCCACGCGCATGATCGGTTGGCCAGGGCCGCCCAAATGGTCCCCGGATTCCGAGCTCGTGACCGACGCCCAATCCCCTCATTGCCGTGGTGACCGTGCCGACGACACGGGTTGTGTGCACCAGCTTGGGTGCCGTGGCCGGATCGCCGGAGATCGAGATCGGTGCCTCGCCGACCCCGAAGATGTAGATCATGTTAAACTGGCCCGGCTGATACATGAACGGCTGATCCGGATTGACCGGCACCAAATCAACCGTGAACGTATCAGCGGTATCTTTCCGATACTTGTCGATCCGAAACCGGTGTGGCAGCATGACATCCGGTGACGGCGCCACGTCAACGGCAGGCTCAGTGAGTTGGTGCATACATGTCCAGGAGCCGCAGCTGCATTGCCTGAAGTTCTTTTTCCATGAGGTGCGCGAATCGCTTCATGATCTCATAGCCGAGTTCGTGATCCGCCTCACACTTTCCGCGAAGGCAGGCACCGTCGAGCGCAATCGCACGGACCAATTCGGTAGCGCGGCCGTCGAGATTCCGGTAGTGCGGAGGAAACAACCAACTCCAGCCGATAACGTCTCCCTCACCGAGCGTCTGCACCACCATCGCACCGCCCCCTTTGGGGTGGTACAACTCCAGACTCACCTTGCCGTGACGCAGGAAATAGAACCGATCAGATTTTTCCCCTTCGCGGAACAGATACTCCTCGGGGTGAAAACGAACGTTTTCGGCACAACCAACCATCAGCTGGATATGCTCGGGCCGCATCCCTTCGAGAATCGGGTGCTCTGCCAAATACGGGCCCAGATCACTAACCATGATCGACCTCCTCTCTTACCTTCTCATCACTCCCGCGGATCGCCTCAATCTCCTCGACCACGTCAATTCCGGCGGGACACCAGGTGATGCAGCGACCGCAGCCGACGCAACCAAGCATCCCGAATTGCTCTTTCCAGGTGCCGAACTTGTGCGTAAGCCACTGACGATACCGAGCTCGGCTGGAAACCCGTACCGCGCCGCCGTGGACATAGGAATGGTCGAGGGTGAAGCAGGAGTCCCACCGCTTCCACCGCTCCGCCTGCTTGCCATCGAACGAAGTTGTATCTTCGATCGTAGCACAGAAACAGGTCGGACAGACAAGCGTACAGTTGGTGCAGTTGAAACAGCGACTCGCAACATCGTCCCAGCGTGAGTGTTGCGTATTGTCATTCAGGAGTTCCGTGAGACCATGAACGTTCATCTCCCGACCCATCGAATCGGCCGCATGCTCTCGCTGGCGCCGCGCGAAATCGATATCATCATCGGTCGGTTCAGACAGTTCCAGGTGCTCCAGGATTTCCAATCCGTCGGGACTACCGGCTTCAATCAGGAATCGATGATTCCCTTTGGCATGGAGCTCGGTCAGAACCAGATCGTAGCCGAAGGTGCAATTGGGACCGGTCTGCGTCGATGCACAGAAGCAGGTCCCTCCCGGCTGCGCGCAGTTGACCGCCACGATGAAACAGGATTCGCGACGGCGGCGATACGATTCATCGACATACGGCCCTTCGAGCAAAATGCGGTCCAGGATTGCAATCGCAGCGAGGTCACACGCGCGAACACCGAACAGTGCGAGCCGAGGAATTGGCTCCTCGTGATGCTCGTCAACAAATCCACGTCCTTCTCGACGAAACGCCGCAATGCGTTGTCGCTGCGGAAAGATGTACGGCTTGAACGAGGCCGCCGGTTCAGAGAAGCCAAAGACCCGAGCTGAACCGTTGCGGGTCAGTCGGTAGGTCGCCCGCTCCTGCTCATCGACACAACCGATCGGAAGGTCGGCCTCAGTAGTAATCGGGCCGATATCGATCGCCTGATTGCGGAAGATGGGCCCCACCACTTCGCGCCCTTCGCGTTGAAGGACATCAATCAAGTGGCCAAGCTCGGCGCGCTCCATCCGGCGTGGAGCGTATCCGGAATGCGTATCCGCCACGGTAACCCCCAACCTTTTTAGTGCTGTTTTCAGTATCGCAGTCAGGGACGGCTTGATCAAGGGGTATTGAGATTTTTTTCACAAAATCGGTCTGGTTTCCCCCCTTAAAACAATAAAAGCAGACAAAGAAATAGCGGTATTCTCTTGCCGGCCAAGAGGATGTTGGCGTATCTTAAGGAAGACTAAATGACTCTCCTAAACGAGGAATCGGCATGCACGAGCTCTCGATAGCCCGGCAACTCCTCACGGTCGCCGACCGGGAAGCAAAGCTCCATGGTTGGTCCGTCGTCGAGTCGGTGACGGTATCGGTGGGGCTACTGAGCGACATCGAGCCAACCGCACTCGACTTCGCGTTTGGCGGCGCACGATCGCTCTACACCGGTTTCGAGCAGTGCAATCTCGCAATCATGCATCAGCCGGCGACGGCCCACTGTCCGTCGTGCGTCTGGCACGGAGAGCTTACTGAATTGCGGTTCGATTGCCCGAGATGTGGAAAGCGTGGACTGCGCGTCGATGCCTCGTCGGAAGTAACGATCACCGCTATGACCGTTGGAGACTAATCCCATGAGTACAACTGTCGCGATTCGCAAAGTGGTAATGTCAGAAAACAACGATATTGCGGCTCGTTTACGTCATCGTTGGGATGAAGCTGGCACGACTGTTGTCAACCTGATCTCGTCCCCGGGGTCAGGCAAAACGCGTCTGCTTGAGCGCCTGGTGCCGAAACTGCAGCAGTCACATTCCGTCTTGGTTCTTGCAGCAGATTGTCAGACGGAAAACGACGCCGAACGAATTCGCGCTGCAGCAGGGAGTTGCGCGCTGCCGATCGTGACACATGGCCGATGTCACCTCGATGCCCGCTTCGTGGAGGAAGCACTTGTCAACGCGCCAACACCGAATCCAGATTTCCTGATCATTGAAAACGTCGGCAACCTCGTGTGCCCGTCGAATTGGGATCTGGGTGAACATCAAAAGATCGTCCTGGTGAGTGTGACCGAGGGCGAGGATAAACCGCTCAAGTATCCGGGCATCTTTACCCGCTCCCGTCTCATGGTGGTCACGAAAACTGATCTCGTGCCCTATTGCGATGTCGACATCGACACACTGATTGCCAATGCCCACACTGTTAATCCGAAAATCGACATCGTGCAAACATCCGGGCGAACCGGGGCAGGCATTGATGGTGTCGTCGACCACCTGCACGCCCTGAAGGCGATGACACGGGAACGCTCGATAGCACCGTGACCGAAGCAACGACGACAGCGACACCTACAGCGTACCTACTCACCGTGCGTGGTATCGTGCAGGGAGTGGGCTTCCGACCATTCGTGTGGCGGTTAGCCACTGATTGTCATGTCACCGGTTCGGTGCGCAACGGATGTACTGGCGTTGAAATCCGTATCGAAGGAGAGCCCACGGCAACGGCGTCGTTCATCGACCGTCTACCTCGCGAAGCACCACCGCTTAGCCGCATCGACTCCTTCGAGGTCGAAAGCACATTAGCAACCAGAGCCGAGTCGTTCACGATCGAAGCATCGAACCGTGCATCCGTGGTGACGATTCGACCATCGGTTGATCTGCCGATCTGCGACGCGTGCCTGGCCGAGTTATTCGATCCGAGCGATCGCCGCTACCGTTACCCGTTTTTGAACTGCACGAACTGCGGTCCGCGCTATTCGATCATTGATCACATGCCGTACGACCGTACATCGACTGTTATGTCTTCGTTTGAGCTCTGCTCACAGTGCCGCAACGAATACAAGTCCCCAAGCGATCGCCGCTACCATGCCCAACCGACGGCCTGCCCGGCGTGTGGTCCAGCCGCTTGGCTGGAGGGTGACGAGGAACCGACCACCGACACGATTGATGTGGTCAATCACGCCGCTCAACTGGTACTGGCGGGAAAGATACTGGCAGTAAAAGGGCTGGGCGGATTTCATCTCGCCTGCGATGCTACCAACAACGATGCTGTGATGCGGCTTCGGCAGCGCAAACGGCGCCCTGACAAACCGTTGGCAATCATGGTTCCGTCCCTTGAAGCGGCTCGCCACTTAGCCGACATCAACGACGCCGCAGCGTCGGCGTTGCTCGACTCATCGCGGCCCATTGTGGTTGTCCCGACCCGCGCAGACAACTGTCTGGCACGATCGGTGGCACCAGGTCATGATACGGTGGGAATCATGATTGCCTACACGCCGTTGCATCATTTGTTGCTGCACGATTGTGGTCGAGCACTCGTAATGACCTCAGGCAATCCGGCCGGTGCCCCAATCTGCGCTACGAACGACGAGGCACGCGAAGCACTCGGTGCTATTGCCGACTGCTTGCTGCTTCATAATCGACAAATTCGCCGTCGCTGCGATGATGGTATCGTTCTGGCAGCGCATGTCGGCGCTCCGACGGTTGTGGTCCGTCGTGCCCGCGGTTCGGTGCCGCAACGTGTGTCGCTGCCGACAGCTACCGACGTTCCCAGATTGGCGGTTGGTGGGCAGCAGAAGTCGACAATCGCGTTTGCCATCAATGACCAGGCATACCTTTCGACACACCTGGGTGACCTTGACCATCCGGCAGCTCGAAGATGGTTCGACGAGACGATTGGTGACTTTGGCAAGCTCCTAAATGTGACTCCCGCCGCCGTCGCGTGTGATCTGCATCCCGACTATGCATCGACCCGCTGGGCCGAGCAGTCCGGGCTACCAATTGAGCGCGTTCAGCACCATCATGCCCACTTTGCAGGAGTTCTCGCAGAACACGGATACCGTGACCGGGCATTGGGCCTCATGCTTGACGGGACAGGATGGGGAACCGATGGTACCATCTGGGGCGGAGAACTGCTGTGCGGCGATAGTGCCGATTCGACGCGCGTTGGTTGGCTTCGGCCGTTCATGCTCCCGGGAGGGGAAACGGCGATCGTGGAACCGTGGCGAATGCTCGTCTCGGTATTGCACGAGGCCGATTGTTACAACGCCGAGCTTTTCCCTGCTGCTGTGCGTAACGCCGCCCGCCAACTCCATGATATGATACCGCAGATACGCTATCCGATCCGTACGTCGAGCACCGGTCGCCTGTGGGATGCCATTGGTGTCTTACTCACGGGACGAACACGAACCACCTACGATGCTCAGGCGGCGATCGAGCTCGAGCAGTTGGCTATGGCAGGTACTCCCACCGCTGAGGAATCTTCGTCAGCGGCTGTGACAGGAGAGATTGACTGGCGGCCCTTGGTTGCTGAGCTGGTGAGTCGTTATCGTCGAGGCGAAGATCGATCCCAACTGGCCCGGTGGTGGCATGACCGGTTCGCCACGCTGGTGGTGAGCGCGGCAACAGCGGCTCGCTCCGCGACCGGCCTCTCCACGATTGCACTGAGTGGTGGCGTGATGATGAACCGGCTGCTTGTCGCTCGGCTTGTTGGCCAACTGAGCAAACAGTCGTTTGCGGTGCTGCAGCATCGCGCCGTACCGCCCAACGATGGTGGCCTGGCTTACGGTCAACTGGTTGCCACAATCGCGAGGTCAGCATTATGTGTTTAGCGTTGCCGGGACAGATAACAGCAATCGATGACTCCCAGGCACTCCGTACCGGAACAGTGGAAATTGGTGCGATGCCAATCCAGGTCTGTCTGGCTCTTGTGCCAGATGCGGGGATCAAAGATTACGTACTCGTCCATGCAGGGGTGGCGATCTCCCAGCTTGACCCCGATGAGGCCAAGCGGACCTTGGCTTTGTT
The DNA here is from genome assembly GCA_028289585.1 of Candidatus Zixiibacteriota bacterium. GTDB lineage: Bacteria > Zixibacteria > MSB-5A5 > GN15 > FEB-12 > JANQPI01. Next base: position 20,251 of record JANQPI010000026.1, on the reverse strand, counting down.
CGACGATATCGAATCGTATCTTCGAGAGGAGATGGCGAGCGATGACCGTTGACCTCACGCCCTGGCGGGATCCCAAACGAGTCCGACAGCTTGCCGACCAAATTACACGACTGACGACCAAGCCCTGGCATCTCATGGAAGTATGTGGGGGGCAAACGCACGCGATTGTTCGTCACGGACTCGACCAGCTACTGCCCGACCGAGTGCATCTAATCCACGGACCTGGCTGCCCGGTCTGCGTAACACCGATCGACATCATTGAGCAGGCACAGCAGCTCGCCCGACGTCCCAATACCGTTCTCGTCAGCTTTGGCGATATGCTGCGGGTGCCCGGAGCACGCGAGAGCCTCTTGGATATCCGCGCAACCGGTGGGGCGATCCGCACGGTCTATTCGCCAATCGATGTTCTGGCGCTCGCGGATGCCGATCCCGACTGCGACTTCGTCTTCTTTGGTGTCGGCTTCGAGACCACCGCCCCGCTCACCGCCCTGCTGGTGCAGGAAGCAGCGCGTCGCGATTTGCGTAACCTGTGGCTGCTCTCCGCACACGTCCTGGTCCCGCCGGCCTTGCGCTTTCTGGTGGCATCAGGATTGAGTCGACTTGACGCGTTTCTGCTCGCAGGCCACGTCTGTGCGGTCACCGGATGGCAGGACTACGCCGCCCTAGCCCAAGAGTTATCGATGCCAATGGTTGTTACGGGTTTCGAACCCGTCGACATTCTTCAAGGCGTCGAAGTCGCCATCGCGATGCTCGAACGCGGTGACATCGGAATTTACAATGCGTATGGACGGGCTGTTACCGAAACGGGCAATGCCAACGCGTGGCGTGTCGTCGAAACCATTTTTGAACCGTGTGACCGCTCCTGGCGCGGAATCGGTCCGATTCCGGATTCGGGACTCGGGTTACGTTTGGCCTACGAACGATTCGATGCCCGACAGTTGCTAACCGCCTGCGACGTATCGGTTGTAGAGGACTCGGTTTGCCGTTCCGGCGAAGTTTTGCAGGGGGTAATCAAGCCGGTCGAGTGCCCGGCATTCGGCACCGCCTGTCGTCCGGACCGACCTCTTGGGGCACCGATGGTTTCCTCCGAGGGTGCTTGCGCCGCGTACTATCAGTACCAAAAGCGCACACCATCGACACCGGCATGAGTAGCGACTACATCGTACTGGCACATGGTGCCGGTGGTGAACTCAGTCATCGACTGATCGATGACATCATCCTGCCGACGCTCGGTGACACGACCAGCTCCGGACTCAACGATAGCGCGCATATTGAATCGGCGGGAAACGCTATGTTCACCACCGATTCGTTTGTTGTCGATCCACTCTTCTTCCCTGGCGGATCAATCGGTTCGCTCGCGATCAATGGCACGGTCAATGATCTCGCCGTCGCCGGGGCGATTCCCGATGTACTCTCACTGGCACTGATCCTTGAGGAAGGGTTGCCGTTTGAGGTGTTGCGTAAGATTCTGGACGACGTAGCTGTAGCGGCTCGCGGGGCCAATGTCACGATCGCAACCGGCGATACCAAAGTAGTCCCACGGGGCAAGGGGGATCTCTGCTTCATCACGACCAGCGGAATCGGACGGGCTGGTGCAATCATTCCTCCCGGGCCAACCGGCCTGAAAGTGGGCGATACGATTATCGTGAGTGGTTCGATCGGGGATCACGGCATGGCAGTGATGGCAGCTCGCGACAAGCTACCGCTCGGTGCGCCACTCAAGAGCGACTGTGCGCCGATCGTGTCGTTGACATCGATAGCAATGGAGACTGGCGGCTCCGAGATTCGATGCATGCGCGATCCCACACGCGGTGGTCTGGCCGCAACCCTGACCGAATGGGCTCGAGCGTCGAATGTTGGCATCACCGTTGAGGTCGACGCGTTGCCTACCTCTCCGGCTGCCCAGTCAGTCGCCGAAATCCTCGGCATCGATCTCATTCACGTCGCAAACGAAGGCAAAGTCGTTCTGGCGGTCGCATCGGAAACGGCCGATGCAATCGTTGAGTGTTGGCGGCAGACAGAACTGGGCCGTCAGGCTCAGCGCATCGCCACGGTTACTGACTCTAACGCCGGTCTGGTGATCGGTCGCTCAGCGATCGGAACGGAACGGGTTATCGATCTGCCAGCGGGGGAACTTCTGCCGCGAATCTGTTGACTAGTTTCGTCGCGCCGGTGACAGCGCACTGTGAACCGCATCGGCAGCTCGGTGGCCAGACTGGATCGCTCCTTCAACCGTATTCAAGAGATCCGGCGACGTGACATAATCGCCAGCAAAGTAAACACTACCGTGCGGATTGAGAAAGACGTCGGTCTCGCCAATAAACCCGTCGCGGACGAGCGGCCACCCCCCTGCAATCCAGTTCTGTGATTTCCACGAGAACGACCAACCGCTGTCGATCTGCCGTGACGCTCCCGGCCATAGCTGTTCGATCTCGTTAGTAGCGATTGCCACGCGATCACTATTGGAGAGTGGTTCGAGTCGCTGAGCAATGCTCCCCTGGGCGTAGCAGATCAGCCAATGGTGAGCCTCGGAGTCGCCCGTCGACTGTGGCCAAATCTCTCCGACCTCCTCAGAGACGGCGAAACCACTCTCGCCTGCAATCGCCCAGACGGGTGTGCGACAGCGGAGAAAAATACGAACGGCCGAGGCAAACGGAATTCGTTGGGCAACGTCCGCGCACGACTTCGGCAACTGCGGATACCAGGCGATCTTGTCGAGTTCCGATAAGGGGATCGCACAAATGGCAAATCTTGCCCTCACAATCCCTTCGTGATGCTCATCGGAGTACGAAATAGACACATGGTCCGCGTGACTGTCAATTGCCGACACAGCAACACCCGTGGTGATACAATTGGTCAACGGAGCGGCAAGGGCATCGGTGAGCCGCTCGGTGCCACCGCGAATGGTAAACGTTGTTCCCTCCGGTCGTCCCAGCAGCTTGCGGGCAAGCTGCTTGACAGTCGGTTCGGGGCGACCGGGGTGGCCCCACATTTCATCCGGGCCGGGCCAGTAGGTGGCAAGTCGCCGACCGTTTTTGCGCGCCGCGATCGGTTTCTGTCGTGGATACATCGGATCGGTCGCGAGTGCGTAGCGCTCAACGTAGGTTCGGACTCGCTGATAGTGTGAGAGGAAGCGAACTGGACCGAGTTGTCCGGGGAAGCTGCCCGGCCGATCGGCGTTACCGTTCCATGCCCGGCCACCAACGCGTGGTTGACGCTCCAACAATCGGCACGCGACGCCGACTGAGCGCAATCGCTCTGCAGCAGCCAGACCGGCGGCACCGGCCCCGATGATAATGACGTCTACCGGAGTAGAGGCAGTCATGAGGTAATATCTCGCAGCAATCGAAGGTGTTACTCGCAGGCGACGCGACCCGTTGGTATCCCACGGTGACCCTCGCGCCAACCGTCCGCTATAGAGTACGCTTCTTACGTGCAATAACAAGGGGGCAATGTTGACTGCCGACACATTTTTAGCCGAAATCTTCCCATGGCCCACCAATCGATCTTCCCAAACCACCCAAACTTGGACAAAACCAACCACGTAGATCGACTCGAACGGGTGGCTCGGAATGACAGATCTCAAGGCATAGGGTAACTCCTCTACAGCCGTAGAGCCCAGGCAGATAGAGCGTTTTCATTCGAGACGTTTAGCGATCAGCCGGAGTCTTACAGCACGATATCGCGAGAGCCGACAGCCTACCCCGACGAAGAAATGCTTGAAACGACACCTTGATCGGTTATGATTTTGGACCGAGGCTATCCCAAGGAGTCAATCACGCGTGCGACGACAATCCACCTCCCTGCTGTTCTGTTTCTTTGTCCTGATTGGCATCGGTACGCCGACCGCGTGGTCGTTTGATCGCACCGCATTTGAGCTAACGGTCGACAGTCTTGCTGACACTCGATCCTATGCCGAGCTCGTGGCTCTGGCCGAGCGCGAACTCGCTGCTGTCGAGCCAACGGATCTTGTCGGTCAGACAGTCATTCGGGTTGTGCTGGCCCGAGGACTCAGCCAGATTCGACTGGGGGATTCGGCTCTCGCGATCCTGGCCCAAGTCATTGCGACAGAGAAATCATTAACGGGGGTCGATCGGTCACTTCTCGCCGACGCTTGGTATCACACTGGTCGAATCAATCGGTTAAAACGCGCGTATGCGGTTGCCGATGACGCGTACCAGCAAGCGATTGCTATCGAGCAATCACTCGAGTCACCGCGAATCGACGCCGTACTGGAAGCCTATAACGGCTACGCACTCTCATTACGACGTCAACGAAACTATGCAACGGCCGATTCTATTCTCTCCGCAGCGATTTCTCACTACGCACCGACAGATACCTCGCTACCCAATCGCCAACTGCGTCTTGTCTACTTAACCCACGGGCGCGTTCACCGAGCGGTTGCTGAGTACACGTCAGCCGCGGCCAGTCTCGCAGCCAGTATGGATGTCATGCGACGGCATGACGAGACAGCGACATCGACGTTTGGCGAGGCGCTCAATGTCCTCGGCCTGGTCCGCCAGGATCAGGGTCGGTTCGAGGATGCGATTCGACAGTTCAAGGCCGCCTACCGCGTTCGAACGCAACTGTACGGAACGACGCATCGCTCGGTTGGTTCGGTTGTAGGCAATCTCGCGACAACGCACTGGGCGTTGGGCAATTATGTCGAGGCTAGCCGGCAATTTCACGAAGCGCTTCGCATCTTCCGGGAAACTCTGTCACCGAATCATCCCCACGTTGCCGGTACGCTGAACAATCTCGCTCTGGTACAGATCGATCAGCGTCAATACCGTGCCGCCGAGGCCAATCTGGAAACGTCTCGGGAATTGTTTGCAAGCATCGGGGGACCCGAAAGTGGTCACGTGGCGCTTGCACTGACTAACCTGGCCATCATCTGCCGGCAGACCGGGCGGCTTGACGAAGCCGCAGGCTACTACGAACAAGCACTTCTGATGAAACAGGCTCAGCTGGGTCCCGATCATCCGGAGATCGCTGACATCTACAACAATCTCGGTGGACTGGCGATGTCGGACCGGCGGTATGCCGAATCTGTCGATTGGCACCAACGGGCGCTTGAGATTCGTCAGACCAAGCTCGGAGCCGAACATGTCCTGACATCGGAGTCGTGGATGAACCTCGGTCAAGCTCTCGCTCAGGTCGATCAACTTGACTCGTCGCTCGCCTGCCTGAATCGTGCGTTTGCGATTCGCCGCGAACGCTTCGGCGCCACTAGTCCGTGGCTGGCCGAGATTGCCCGCGCGTACGGCGGGACATACCGGATGTTACGGCAAGATTCGGCAGCATCGGCGCACTTTGCTGATGCTTTTCGCATTCGGCAGCTAGCTTTCACCCTCAACAGCGCCACGCTGTCCGAATCGGATGCTATCAACTATTCGGAATTGCAGCGCGAAGCTGCCGAGCAACTGCTTTCGGTAGCCGTCGACAACGTTGACACCAGCCACGACAACAAACTCGCAATCACCGCACTCGTGCGAACCAAAGGCATCGTTTACGACGAACTGGTTGCACGACGCCAACTCCTTGATGCGTTGCCACCGGAGGCGACCGAGTCGATCGTTGCGGACCTTCGCACCCAACGTCGCCTCATCGCGCGGATCTATGCCGCCGGTCCCGAACTTCTGGGGGCGGAATACGCTTCCGAACTAGAACAAGCGATTGCCCGGGCCAACGAGCTCGAACGGCAGCTTGCTAATGCCATTGACGCGTCGGCGTCGAGTGTCGAGCGCCAGTTGCCCACGATCGACGCGATCACGGCGGCACTTCCGAAGTCAGCACTCTTGATCGACTATCTACGTTTCGATTATGCTGATTGGGCAAACGATACACTGCGCCCGATGTATGTCGCGGCGGTTTTGCAATCGAACGGTGAAGGTCGATTCGTTTCCCTCGGGGAGGCTGGACCAATCGATACCACCATTGCCCAGTATCGCACTCATCTCGACGAGGTTGCCGCCGCAGGAGCAGCCGGCCCTACCGATCTGGAGACGTTCAACGACATTGGAAAGACACTCTACAACCTCATTGTAGCGCCATGTTTGCCCGCTAATGCGAATGATGTCGAGGACATCATTGTTGGCGCTGATGGTGCAATTAATCTCGTGTCGATCGGCACGTTGATCAATCAGTCTGGACAATTCGTTATCGAGTCTCACCGAGTCTCGTACGTCGGCGGCGCCCGAGACCTTGTTCGGGAACGCACTGGAACGTCCGCGGGAGCCGGCCTGCTGGCACTCGGTGATCCCACCTTCGACCGCCAACCAAGCACCGTTTGCCATGTGGCAACAATGACAACCGAGCGAGAGCCAAGTACCTATGGTCCGACCTTGCGAGTCGGCCAGCGATCGCAACTCGCACCGCTGCCGGGAACCCGCCGGGAACTGGCCGACCTGGAAACAGCCTGGCGAGCGGCAACCGACGAGCCGGTCGATATCCTTGTCGACAGCAACGCGAGTGAATCGTGCGTACGCGCAATGATTGCCGGACGACGGATCGCGCACTTGGCGACGCACGGCTACTATACTGTTGACTCTGCCGGAACCGATGCGGTCTTCAATCCGCTCCTGCGATCGGGGCTCTACCTGGCCGGGGCAACCGCGGTCGATTCGTCCGCCAGTGATGACGGTGTTTTAACGGCATTAGAGGTAACGAACCTCGACCTGGGTACGCTCGAAATTGCGGTGCTGTCGTCCTGCGAGACGGGGCGTGGCGATATTCTCGACGGCGAGGGTGTTTATGGACTCCGACGCTCATTCCTGCTGTCCGGAGTCGACCTGGTGCTGACGGCTCTCTGGCCGGTGAGTGACCAATCGACCACACAGCTCCTCGCCCCGCTCTACGGGGAGCGACATGACCATAGGTCGTTTTCTCAACAACTTCGGGAACAACAATTGACGTGGCTGGCCAACGCGCCTACTCCCGGAGACCGTCACCCCTTCTGGTGGGGAGCCTGGATGCCGATTTCGTCGGGCGCGGACCGCTGACGGACTCGCGGAAACGGATTAGCCTCGATCTATGAACCGCCAATCGGAAACGCTCGCTCACCTGGCCGACGCGGCACGCGGCGGCGATGAAACCGCGGAGAAAGAGCTCTTTGATCGACTCACGGTAAGACTTCGCTGGCTTGCCAAACGTACCGTGGGAGAGGAGGATGCCGACGATCTGGCTCAGGAAGCGGTCATGACAATCTTACGCAAATATCGTGACGAGCAATTCCATGTCAGTTTCGACGCCTGGTCCTACGGAGTCCTCAGAATGACAATTGGCAACTACCTGCAACGGCAGAAACGGCGTGGCGTCCCACTGGAGATTGATCCGGAACGAGATCAGACAGCGCCAAGCAACCCACTGCTGCTCCGGTCACTGCTCGATTGCCTGCGGGGACTACGGACAAAGACCGTGCTGTACGCACGAATCCTCAACTTGGTGCATCAGGGCTACCCACCCGAGGACATATGCGAACGCCTTGACCTTACCCGGACCAACTACTATGCCGGGTTGAGTCGGGGTCGCGCACACCTGCGAGCCTGCCTTGATAAAAAGGGACTGAACTGATGGCGTGTACAGATCCGGAAATGGGGAAACTTCTCCATGCGTATGAACTTGGCCAGCTGTCAGAAAAAGAGAAGACGGCCTTCGAGGTTCATCTGATCAGCTGCGAAAGCTGTTTCACCGCCGTGGCCGAGTTCTCCGACGCCGCCTCGCTTCTGCGAGGAGATCCCGACGTCCGGGCCGAAGTCGAGGAACACGTGCGATCAGTCGTTCCTCAAGCCTCCTTCTGGCAGCGGCTCGGAGCGGCGTTGTGGCCATCCCAGGTGCCAATCTTGGCCCGCCCGGCAGTGGCGTATCTCTTGTTCGCCCTCATGCTCTACCCCGCCTATCTTGGCCTGCGAGGTCCGTCAGGCGAAGCCGTAACGTCGGTAGCGGCGATCACACTCTCCGGAACCCGCTCGGTGGGGACAGCACTCGAATCCGGCCAAACGACATCTGTTACCTTCCGGGTTCCGGGTAACGCCGAGGATGCGACCTTCCGAATCGATATTCTCAACGACGACGCTAGCGTCGTTCGGACGATCGCCAGCCTTGATCAACTCAACGAACGCCGACAAGCCACCATCGTCGTCTCTCAGGGATCATTGCAACCTGGGAGCTATACGCTGCGCGTGACCTCTCTCCGCGACTCGTCGGTATCTATCCGGTATCCGTTTGTGGTCGTTGAATAATCAGAGTCTCTCGCTCGACTTTTCTCCGGGCTCGGTGTAAGAAGCTCCCCCTCCCCCAAACATCCCCACCAAGAGCAACGCAACACTCGAAAATGGTGAGGAGTCTTCCATGCTGAAGTTATCGCGAATCGCACCCATCGCCCTGGGCCTTGCCCTTTTAACAACCGGAGCGACAGCTGAAACGCCGGCGACAGTCCCGGCAATTGGCGTTCGAGCCGGCATCGGAACCGATGTCTCCCTGGGACTGGCCTACGGTCTCGGTGTGAACTACCGGATCCCGGTTCCCAGTAATGCGCTTGAGATTGGCATCATGCTGTTCGGTGGCTCCTATAATGAAGAGACGGATAACGGTTTCAATCGCTACGAAGAGAACACCGACCTGTTCGTTTTCGCGCTTATGGCAAACTACCTCCTGAACTATGTTCCCGGTCAGGATCGGCCGTATTTCATTACTGGTTTCGGTCTCGGCTCGGTCAATATGACATGGGAGGAGCGGAGTACCACTGATCCGTCACTGGGTACACCATTACCTGGGGGCGGCAGTTTTCAGGAAGATGATGGCTCCGGAGGGGGAACAATCTTCAATTTCGGCATCGGCTACACGTTCTCCAGCGGTCTTGATCTCCGCGCCGAAACACCGATCATCATCTCTTTCGCGGCACCAGGTGAGGCGAGTGCGGTTGTCCCAGCCCTGACAGTTACCGCGGGTTACCGTTTCTAGCAGCCCACAGACCACAGAAATCTACGCGGACGCGCTGCCTTGATTGAGGTGGCGCGTTCTGACGTCGGATCACGATTTCAGTGTAATGGTTCAAGTATCAAGTGTACCTAGCGACAGTCGAGGATTCACGAGAGAAAGGGACATCATGCTCAACGATTACCAGAACGAATTGTGTACCAGTCACGATTGGGACTTCTCCCATCTCAAGGCCCTCTTCCTCAACTGCACGCTTAAGAGATCACCCGAATTGTCGCATACCGAAGGGCTGATCGCAATCTCGCGACTGATCATGGAACGGAACGGTGTTGCTACCGAGGTCATTCGTCCGGTTGACCAGACCATTGCCTACGGCGTCTGGGGCGACATGACCGAACACGGGTGGGAGCGCGATGACTGGCCGACATTATATGAAAAGGTCCAGGCAGCGGATATTCTGATACTCGGCTCCGCCATCTGGTTGGGTGAGAAGACATCTGTCTGCACCAAAGTTATTGAACGACTCTACGGTAACTCCAGTCAGCTAAACACCGACGGACAATACGCGTACTACGGCAAGGTAGCCGGTTGCCTGATGACCGGCAATGAGGACGGCGCCAAGCATTGTGCGATGAACATCCTGTACTCGCTCCAGCATCTTGGCTACACAATCCCTCCGCAGGCAGACGCCGCATGGTTGGGAGAGGCAGGGCCAGGGCCGTCCTATCGTGACCCCGACTCCGGTGGGCCAGCGAACGACTTCACCAATCGCAATACGACGTTCATGACCTGGAATCTGCTTCACCTCGCCCGCATGCTCAACCAGGCTGGCGGCGTGCCCGCGCATGGCAACCAGCGTTCCCAATGGGAAGCGGGCTGCCGCTTTGACTTTGCAAATCCGGAGTACCGCTAGGGGCGGTTGAGCTCGTCGAGTTCCTGGGTGGATGTCGGATGGCCCATCGACTCGATCATCGGATAGAGTTGTCGGTAGTGATCAACCGGGACGTTGTTATCCCAGTACCCGGTAACCATCGCCGTACCCGTTACGATCATGAACGTGGCGACGATAGCAATCGCGATCCGGCGGGGGCTGATCGCTTGTTTTCGTCCGACGGTCTTCAATTCGAGAGCACCGCGCACCGGACACGATGCCACACAGGTGAGGCAGGATGTACATTCATCAGAAACAACCGTCTTGCGGCGGTCGACCGGGATACGTGACGGACAAGCCGTGGCGCATCGCCCACAATCGATGCAGGAGATCGGATCGCGCGTGATCTTGTTGGGGCTCAGGATTCCGACAATCCCCAGGAGAGCGCCGTACGGACAGAGGTATCGGCACCAAAAGCGGTTGAAGACGAACGAGAGCACGATCAGAACCGCAAGAACGATGATCGTCGTCTGACTCGCGTCGGCGAAGAAGTGATACATCTTGACATCAGCCATCAGATTATAGGGCGTGTCAAGAAACTGTTTCAGAGCCGTTGCTCCCATAACCACAAAGATGGCGTGCGCGAAAAACCCAAGCAGAAGGTATTTCAACGACCGCAACGGCCAGTCAAGCCAGCGTGGCAGATGTAGTGGCCGCCCAAAGAGGCGCTGGCCGAGATCGCCGACCGTTTCCGATATCAGGCCGACCGGACACATCCACGAGCAGAATGCCTTACCGGCGACGAGTGAGACCAAGATGATAGCAAGCAGGATGAAGAGTCCGGCCGGGTGAAAGGGGTGAATCGTTCCGGTCAGAAGATAGTACTGGAGCGACATCAGCGCTGAAATCGGGAGAAAGCCCTCAACCCCCGGTGGTCGCCTCACCATCGGTCCCGCGGCGTCGGGCGCGAGACCGGCGACAAACAGCATGAACTCTATCCCGATCCATACGCACAACAGAGAGAAAGCGATTTGCACCCCGAGGCGGAATCGCCCGATCGGCAAGCGTTCCTTAAGGGTTCGCTTCTTCCCTTTTGGAATGACCAACGATGTGTCGGCAGCATTGGCATTCGTTGTTACGGTCAGCATAGGACAATCACTCCGACATGGCGTGAAGGGTCACAAACCATCCGTTGTGCAGATCAAGTGTGCCAGACATAACCGGGCTGAGTAGTATCCGGTCTGTTGACGAATGGAATCGGCTGGTCACTGTCGTCGGCCTCCAACGTTGCGTGCAACTCTCACAGAATGTGCGTAGATGAGTCAGTTCCTTTCGAGCATGTTAATACGTCTGAATAGCTGAGATCTGTCCCATCCGTGCCAGGTTGGTTGCCTCGCCTAGGATTCTGGCGGCCTCCTGCGGGGCATGGAATCCCATTGAGTTTTCAGCGGCAATGAAATCGAGTCGCCATTGTGCCTGCCTCTGATACTCGAGCGCCTTGGTAAGCTCTTCTTCAGTCGCACCGTTTTCCCGTGCCACCAACACCGCTTCGATGAGGTCGACAATCGCTTCACCGGCATTCTGAAGTAGTCCGTAGTTTGTATCCTGGATCTTGGCAACTCGTGCCTTGATCTCCTCTTCCGAGGACTTATGGCATGTCTGGCACGCGTTGTTGATGTTCAAAAGAGGGCTCCGAACCCAATGGTCAGAGACCTTGGTAGCCCCATCGCGCATATACGGCATATGGCAGTCCGCACACGCTACGCCGTTTCGAGCATGAACGCCTTCGCTCCACAGCTCGTATTCGGGATGTTGTGCCTTGAGAATTGCTGCTCCGGTTTCCTTATGCTTGTAGTCGAAGAACCGTTCACCACTGGTCAAAGTTGTTTGATTCCAGTACTGCTCGGTTTGCTCAACAGTCAACCCGTTACCCCACGGGAAGGTCAGCTTGAAGTCGCTGGCACAGTAGTACTCCACATGACATTGCGCACACACGAGCGAGCGCATTTCTGTGCGTGACGCATCCGCATTGATATCATACGGCTTATCGCGAGCGCCATCTCTCCAACGCTGCACCGATGGAAGATAGGGAACCTCGCTGTTCCCCTCAGCGAGCATTTCGATCCCCTGAATAAGTCCAGGACGAGTCACGCGAAGCGCCATTGATTGTGGATCGTGACAATCAACACAGGAGACCGGGTGAGCGTGCCCCATATCATGAAGCATCTTATTGGCTTCCCAGTACGACATCGCATGAGTCATTTCGAAACCAACCGCTGGATCCCCGTCGCCGAGTTCACGATACAATGGCATCACCGAGGCATGACAGTGCAGGCATGAGCCCGCAAGTGGAACATTCTGCCGTTTTGTCTGCTCCTGGTCTTCAAGCATGTAGGCATGCCCCCGGCGGTCCCGGTAGTCGAGCGCAAAGGAATAGCCCAGAAACATGCGTTTGAGCCAGGGATCGCGCTCAATCTTCTGCTCCGGCAACGCTTCACTTCCACCGTGCCCACCGTATGTCGTCTGGGTATGCTCTGCCGTCAGCTTGTACGTATCATACTGCTTCGGCCAGTTCTTTCCCCACACTGCGGGATCGGTTGTGTTTTCATCAACCTCTACCAGTCGTACGAAAGGAGTGCGCTCCTCGGCCTTTCTGTCGGCGACATTCAGCAGTAGTGAGGTAACGCCTACCGTGGCCGCTGCGACTACAACGATGAGAATGATGTAGAACCAGCCACGTGAAAATATGCTGCGTGGTGTGCTAGTCATTTTCTAGGATCTCCCTAATCTCTTGTTCTGAAATCGGCCCGCCTAAACCCACAGATTCGCCGTGACCTACTGAAACGTGGCATCGCACGCATCGAGGGGCTCCTTCTGTTGACACAATCGATTGATCATGAATCAGGTCCTGGTGACACCGAATACAGTTCGCATGCAAAACATCGGCATTTTTGTCGTTAATGACGATCGGCTCCTGAAAGTCCTGGAGTGTAAACGCCTTGGAATGATTCCAGCCATTCTCGGCCTTTGCTATGTACTTACTGGGGAACTCATGTGGCAGGTGACAGTCTGCACAGGTGGCCGATGTATGGTGGCTCGCCTTCTGCCAGGAATCATATTGGGACTGCATGATGTGGCAGTTGGCACACGCAGCGGGGTCTGTGCTTAGATAGGAAAGCCCCTCAGCATAGTTGAACGTTGCTGCACCAAGACCAATCAGGATCCCTAGTAGTGTGAAGGTCACGGTGGGAATGAGTTTGAGCGCTGGTATAGTTGCCATATGCACCTACCGGACACCCACGTGTGCCGTGCCAGTGTCAACCTGGGGAGTCATCTTGCTGCTGAGCCGCCGTCGATAGCGAACCACTATCGTTTGGATAGCCACAGCAGTACTGAGATACGGAAACGCTCGCATAATCAGTTATCCTCCGAACGATACGATTCCCATCAGGTAAACCCAGATCCCCGGATCAGCATCGGGACCCGCGAAATCCTCACTGGGAAGGAACGCCGAGAACCCGGTCTGCCAGGTGAATCCGGGAATACTCGTTGTGACAAGCGTGATATCGATTTCCGTGCCGACCGAGGTACTCGTTTCGGTTGAACCTGAAACGGTGTAGTCTTCGACCGTTTGGAAAAGATGCAGATCAGTTTTCAGCATCCATTTCGGTGCGGGCGCCACCGAACCCCGAAGAATCAAGTCGATGAGACCCTCTGGATTTGACGCGAGGAAGTAATCCATGAAGCCGCGGAACTTGTGTCCGGTGTAGTAGAGATTGTTATAGGCTGAAAACTCGTTGTCAGTCGGGTCGTCGTCGCCAGAGGCAAAGTCGACAGCAGCGGCGAGACGTGCTTTGGCCTCGGGCGCTACGGTCACACCTATTTCAAAGGTGGCGAGGAAGGCAGCGATATCCTGCTCACCAGCCATGAGGGGGATTGCCTGAGGATCGACGATTCGCTGCGTGCCGAATTGGTAGACACCATTAGCTTCGATGTCGACAGCTCCGAACGTTCGCTTGGCATAGAGTCCGGCAGAAACTCGGTTCAGAGCGTCGACGGGTGTTATCTCCCCGGCGACAAAGCGATTGTTATCGTTCTCAAGAAAGACAAATACCTGAAGACCGATCTCCGGTGCGGCGAGGTTACCGCCGACTATCGTGAAGTCGTTGTTCTCAGTCGGCGAGTTAAGCTCCCGGCGTTTCAGCCAGTACCCGTGAACGGCGACTGACTTGCCCGACCACCAGGTATGCAGTCCCTCCCACGATCGTCCGACGTTCTGCCATCCGACAGCCCCAAAGACGCGTTGCGAACCGAGATTAACCTCAAAGCGGCCGGCCTGAAGACCCAAGCCACCCGACCAGAGATGATTGACCCAGAGATAGGCCTGGTGAACATCGACATTCAAGCCGTTGTTGAGCGTGCCGGACAGGTCCGCACCGGTACCATTTTGACCGCCAAGCCGCCGGCTATCCTGGAATTGGATAACCGCTTTCGCGTTCTCATCTCGACTCGCCGAAACCGTGAGGCGAGTTCTGAGGTCCGTGTAGTCCCGCACGATCGCGTTGCTGAGAAAACTCCGCTTATCGAGCTCGGTCCGGACGCGGACATTGCCTGTGATGTCGATTGAGGTTTCCGCGCCGACCGTTGCAACGCCTGCGATGATGAGGCAGCCAAGCCACCCTGCTCGTTTCATCGGATTTCCTCCCGGCCGACCCCGGCCCCTTTCCAGTTTCCTGACTCTGTTGTCAGGAATATTGGCCATACGGACGCCACGAGCAAGTGAAAAGAATCACTTTTTTCGCTCAGGAAGGCTTACTGCGGCCGCGTTGGCGGTAGGCATTGAGCCCATCGGCCACTGAAGAGCGCTCGAACGCCTCCTGCAAGGCCTCCCGAAGCGCTCCCCAACGATCATGTACCGGACAGGGATTATGCCCACCGCATTGGGGCAGGCCCAGGAGACAGGACTCGAACACACCGAGCCCGTCCGTGGCCGCGACAATCGCCAATAGCGATATCTCGCGGGGCGACCGACTCAACCCCAACCCACCGTTCGGGCCGCGATAGGAGGTCCAAATTCCGGCTTCAAGGAGCGGCTGGACAATCTTGCCCAGAAAGTGGGCTGACATCCCGACCTCATCGGCAACATCGCGAATCGGGACATAGGTGACATCTCGTTCTTCGACCAGATGAGCGATGGCATAGGTAGCACGGATTGCGTCGGAGCATGTCTTGGAAAGAACCATGCCCTATGATAATTCCTGACTCGGATATCAGGAACTATAATGTGACCCATGAACTCAGGATTATCGCGCCTCGCTGATTTCCCACAGGTGACCGTCGGGATCACGGAAGAAGCAGCGGATCTCCGCTCCCCAGTCAACAGGAGGCGTAAGAAACATGGCCCCCCGTTCATGCAACGTTTTGTAGGCGGCGACGCAATCGGGAACCCGAATCGTCATGGCATGACTGACTCGATCGGGGTCATGTGGTGGCGCAAAGGTCGTGTTGGGTTTGTCCTGGGTTGGCTCCCCCCCGGTGACGAGGAGAAGCCAGGTTCCGAGAAACGAAAGGACGCACGACGTTCCACCGTACTCGCGGTAGACTTCGGCACCGAGAACGTCGGAGTAAAACGTTTTCGCTGAGGAAAGATCACTGACGACCAGCATATGGGTCAGGGCCATCGATGATTCGGGAAACACTGCTACCTCCTGTATTTTCAGTTTCGGTCTGACGCTATCACTCGAAATTCGGCGTCTGCAGAATAGACAACTCGATTCAGGTCGAGCGCCGTAGCCCGACGTTACCGTTGACCAACGAGAAACAACCGCGTAAAGGGAAAGAGCGTCTCTCCGCTTGATCGTTGGGGGTACGCCTCCCGCAATCGCACACCGTAGGCAGACAGGAACGCCTCGCGATGCTCATTGGGAAGACGATCAAGAAACGGGACAAGAGCCGAGCCGCGGACCCACTCGAGAACCGGATCGTCTCCCGACATCACCTGAAGATACGTTGTCGTCCAGATGTCGATATCGCGGCAATGGGACGAGAGGATTCGCCAGTACCATTCGGGCGTACCGACTGGATTGCTCGGTCGAAGATTCTCCAGCCACTCGCGCCATGGTTCCTCCGTGGCCAGATCGAAAAGAAGAGTGTGCGACGGCGCAGTGAAATTGACCGGCATCTGAACGGCAAGCACACCGCCCGGTTTGAGGAACATCACCAGTCGCGGCAGCAGTGTCTCGTGGCTATCAACCCAGTGTAGAGCCGCATTGGAGTAAATCAGATCAGGTGAGTCGGACAGGTCAATCTCGTCGATGTCGGCCTCTTGCCAGTCCACATCGATTGACTCCGTACGGGCCTTATCCAACATCGCCGCACTGTTATCAATGCCTGTCACTTTTGCGTCCGGCCATCGCCGCTTGAGCAGAAGAGACGTATTCCCTGATCCGCATCCCAGATCATAGATGCGTTCCGGTGAGGTCACGGGAACGCGGTCGAGTAGCTCATAGGCGGGGCGTTCCCGCTTATCAGCATAGCGCAAATACTGATTTGGATCCCACGGCATTGACGTTGTCAACTCCTGTACGGAAGTGGCAAATACGTTTGGTTAGCCAGAGTACCAGAGCCAACCCCAAAGCAAGGCGAACCGAGAGTGTGATCATGGCCTGTTCTCGGGTTAACTCAGGGGTCGGTGGCGAATGTATCTGGCAGCCTCGGCGGAACCAAGCGATTCCCCGCGTGGCCGAAAAACGCCTGCGTCTATACTGACTCAACCATCAGATAAGGCGCTTGAGAATCGCAATCTGCCCGAGATGGTAGTAGGTATGTTCGATCAAGCCGATCAGATTGCGGTGCAACGAACCGTACTTGGGATCGGCGAAGTCGGCGGCAAATCGTTCCTCGGGTAGGGTCTCAACGATGTCAGCGAGCTCTTCGGCATCGGCCAGAACTTTCTTCACGAGTAGCTGCCAGTCCTCTTCAGATTGGATTGGCGGAGCATCGAAGCTGAACTTGTCATGGGCATCGAGCGGACCACCCTTCAATACTCCCAGCACGGCCCGAACGTAGTAGTTCACATGGAAGGTGAGTTTGGCAATTGTGTTGTGCTGACCGATTGAGGCAGTCGCCTTCTGTACGTTGACATCGGACAATTGCGATTTCATGTCCGACGCGGTGAAGTTGGGCCCGACGTGAAGTGTTCGGATGTGGTGAGCGATTGCGTGAGCAGTGTTCATTACCCGAGTCTCTCCGCATTTTTGATGCGCTAGATTGGCAATAGGGAATACTACGTTGTGCTAGCGACAACGCAACCTCCGAAGTCAGCGAGCGGGAATACGGAATTGCACTTGGTGGCTAAACCAGTTACGCACATACTGGCGCATATGACCCACTTGGCTTTCTGGCGAACAGACCGATGAGGATCGTTGTTATCGGGGCCGGAGCCGCTGGTTTTTTTGCTGCAATCCGAGCTGCCGAGGTTGGCCCGGAGCACACGGTGACTATCCTGGAAGCGACTCGGGAGCCGTTGAGCAAAGTGCGCATCTCCGGTGGTGGCCGGTGCAACGTCACGCATCACTGTTTCGATCCAGCCGAGCTCATTGGCAATTACCCCCGCGGACAAAAGGAACTGCGCGGACCGTTTGCCACGTTCCAGCCGAGCGACACCGTCGCTTTCTTCGAGCGACAGGGCATCCGCTTAAAGACCGAAGCCGACGGGCGTATGTTTCCGATAACCGACTCGTCGGAAACGATTATCGACTGTCTGCTTTCGGTGGCTCGCGCGCGCGGAGTCGATCTACAGTTGGAAAAGCGCGTTACAGCAATCTCACGAGCCGGAGCGTCTGAATCACACTCGTTCGCAATCGGTTTGGCACGTGGCGATTCGATATTTGCCGATCGCGTTATGCTTGCAACCGGCAGCAGTCGACAAGGTTATCGTCTGGCCGAATCGCTCGGTCACTCGATTGTGCCGTGTGTTCCCTCGCTCTTCACCTTCAAGATCCAGGACGAACGCCTCCGCGACCTGGCCGGAATCAGTTTCGACACTGTCGAGTTACGATTGGAGACGGAATCGAAACCGGACTACCGAGCGGTGGGACCGTTACTGATCACGCATTGGGGGGTGAGCGGTCCGGCGGTGCTTAAGCTCTCCGCGTTTGCGGCACGGCCCCTGCATGATTGCCGATATCATGCGACTCTGCATGTCAATTTCCTTGGCAGTGAATCTATCGAAACAGCGTACGACGCGTTGGTAAATCACAAGCAGCGGTATGCCCGCCGTCAGATTCGTACGAGTTCACCGCATGCTCTGCCGAAACGATACTGGGCGCGCATAGCTGCAAAGTCGGGAGTTAGTGAGACCAACATCTGGGCAAACTGTGCTAAGTCGGTCATGCAGAGAATGGCGCAGGAATTGACCGAGGCATCGTTTGCGATTTCCGGCAAAGGGATCTTTAAAGAGGAATTCGTTACTGCCGGCGGCATCGCACTGACCGAGATCGATTTCCGGACGATGCAAAGCCGGGTCTGTCCGGGGCTGTATGCCGGCGGCGAGATTCTTGATATCGACGGTGTGACGGGTGGGTTCAACTTCCAGTCGGCCTGGACGACCGGCTGGATCGCCGGCAGCCACATGGTACGGTTCGACACGACGTAACTGATCACGACGCAGAACTGATGCAGGAAGACCGGGTCCGCCGATCCGGTCGCATACTTCGGTCAAGCAGCGATCGCCGTCAGTTAGACGACAGCTAGACACAAAAGTACGGAAAACTACGTAACTCGCTTGACAACTCGTGAGAATCGATTCTCATTTGTGTTGTGGGACGTGTGTCAGCACAACGCCAATCTATTCTGGCCGCCCTTGAAGATGCCAAGGGACCGCTCTCGGCAGCCGAGCTCCACGCTCAACTGGCGAAGCCCGGTCTTGCCACGGTTTATCGTACGCTGCAACAGGGTGTAGCCGATGGTCATCTGCAGACGGTTGACATCGCTGGTGGTCCGACTCGGTATGAGCCTACCTCACGACCGCATCACCACCATTTCCACTGCACCGTGTGCAATCGCGTCTTTAACATCGACGGGTGTGTCGACGGTATCCACGACCTGTTACCGGATGGATTCCTGTCGACGCAGCATGACATTTTGTTTAGCGGCTGCTGCGATCAATGCCACCCGACTGGCAAGGCGACCACCCATGGCTAAGATGCTGTTGTCTCGTCACGGATCGGTAACGATCTGCAAGTCGCTTCTCACCGGTCTCGGCTGCATTGCACTGCTCGCCATGCTTCTTGCCACGCCGACTCATTATCATTACGACAATCAAGAAACTAGTGAAAGCGATCACGGGCACTGCCATTCAAGCGCGTGCAGCCATTCAGCGCCCGAATCGTCATCGGGTGAAACGACATCAGAGAGCCAGTCGTGTTCACTCTGCATCGTCATCGCAGCATTCAGCGCATCAGCTGAATCGCCCCTGACGGACCTCGCGGTTAGTCAACTACCGCCGACACCTATCGGAACCGCAACCTCAGCGGCTACGTCAATCGACGGTAGTCAGCTTCCCGGGCTACGTGCCCCTCCTTTTTCCGCCTGATTCACCGTCTCATTTAACTCTGCCCACTACGTTACTTCACTTATACCCACACGTGTGGTCGTGTCGGTCACAAGATGACGGCGCCACGCAAAAGGGAGGCATAGAATGCTAATCGCAAAGGTTCTTCGCGGGATCCTGTTCGCGGCTCTGCTCGTCGGCATCACAGTTGATGCATCGGAGCAATTTAGCGGCTCGAATCTCGCGACACCGGCCGGTCAGTCCGCCGCTTCAGCGGCGAGTCCCCAGGCCGATGGTCTTCGTATCGTCGATGCGGCGGGTGATACGCTCGTCTATGTCGATGGTGCGACCGTGACCGGTGAGATTGAGGTTGCCCATGGAGACACAACCGAGTCTCTGACCGTCTGGTTTAAGACGGCGACCGACTCCCTCTTCCAGCCGGATGAGCCATCTGAGTTCATGATCCTCAGCAATATCTCCGATACGTCGACAGCAAAGTTTGCTTCTTACGATTCGACCAACTTCAGCTTTAGTGTGATTGGCGTCGAGGAAGGTCACGCCGACTTCACGATCGGTCTCTTCCAAGACGATACTACCGACTACTCATCTCCGCTCCTTGAGATTCACGTCGTTGAAGAAGAGCATGCTGAGGCGGAAGGTCTCCGCATTGTTGACGCCATGGGTGACACCCTCGTCTGGGTCGATGGTCTGACCGTCACTGGCGAGATCGAGGTTGAACACGAAGAGACGACCGACCTTCTCACGGTCTGGTTCGTTACTGCGACCGACTCCCTCTTCCAGCCGGACGAGCCGTCCGAGTTCTGGATGATCGGGACGATTGCCGACACAACCGTCGCGCAGTTCGCTTCCTTCGATTCGGCCAACTTCAC
>JANQPI010000021.1 GCA_028289585.1 Candidatus Zixiibacteriota bacterium | reverse complement strand
GCAATCACTGCGCGATGTGAGCGTGAAGCTTCGGCGTCACGATGCATCGCTTGAGAAGCAACTGCGGCGAGCCGCATCTTCCGTGGCGTTGAACCTGGGTGAGGGACGTCGTCGTCGCGGGCAAGACCGTACGCATCTATTCCGGATCGCTGCAGGAAGCGCTGAGGAAGTCCGTACGTGTCTGCGGCTCGTACAAGCTTGGGGCTATCTGCCCGATAGCGCGCTTCATCGGGCGTTTGGTCATGTCGACCGAGTGCTCCAACTGAGCTGGGGGCTCACGTCGCGGGCGTAGAACGCGCAAAGCCACCTGCGGAAGGTCCTTCAGAGCCTTTCCGCAGGCGGCCTTTGCGACCGACCAGCGAGGCGCCACGTCATGGCGACCAGAGCGTCGAGATGCTCCAATACGGGCTTTGCTTCGTCTTCCTGGAGGTAGCCCCAGGCGACCGTGAGCGACACCGCGGGTTGACTTTCCTTGGCGCTTCCGAGTGCGCTGTGTTTTTTTTGTTGGTGAATAGATGCGTACGGTCTCGCCCGGTATGCCCATTGGCTTCGGAAAGATTGAGGGCGATGGACGAAGCCGCGGTACGTAATTGTTTGGCGAGGCTTGAGTCGTGTCGACTGATGCTCGCTACAACTGGCCGCAGATGTCGAATGGTCAGAAGAGAACGTTCGAGGGCATGAAACTTCATCGCAGAGCTCCTGATGTTTGGGTTGGGGGTCATGCCCCGTCTTGACTCTCAACCCGAACATCAGGAGCGGATGCAGAATCTGAATCTGACACCGACACGGGTGCAGACGCCGACACCGATTCAGAACCAGAGGCCGAACCAGATTCTGCGTCCGTATCTGCATCGGAATCGGGATCTCCCTCGGCGTCTGATCCGGCATCAGTATCTGATTCTGATTCGGCGTCGGTGTCAGCCTCGGACTCAGAATCAGATCCCGCGTCGAGGTCGGGCTCGGCTTCGGTGCTCGATTCGACCATGAACCCATTTGATCGTATCCGCTCGCGGTACCCCGCATTGACGTGCCCCTTGTGCCGCCGCCCCGAGGGGTTTGACCTCGGCGGGTGCGGCGACGCCAAACCCCTCGGGGC
>JANQPI010000020.1 GCA_028289585.1 Candidatus Zixiibacteriota bacterium | reverse complement strand
CTCAAACGGATCAAAAATCCACCTTGGATGAATCAAATAGAAGAGCGTAGAGTCGGGACCTCGTACCCAGTGAGGGCTTCTACCGAGGTATCCGTCTTGAGTGGTGTTGATAACGAAACTAATACCTACTGAGTCGTGGTCCGTTCTGGTGAGAGCAAGGGAAACGGAAAAGAGAGAGTCGTATCCGGTAGCTGGCTTTATCCATCTCAGTTGGGGACCTGCCATCTGAATGCCATTGAGCACACCAATATACATCGGGCAAGAATCAACAGCCCTGGACGTCTCCCAGTTGATCAGTAGTGTAGTTTGTCCGGTTGTGAATGGGTCCCCTGAGTATGAGATAGAGAATACTGCGGGTTCGCCAAAAGGGTTAGCGAGGGCACTTACAGAAACCAGGGATACGAAACCAAGCACTAGCACAAGAAATGGCCGGTAACTGGTGGATTGCAAACCACGGAACTGGCGGAGAGACTGGGATTCGAACCCAGGATAGGGGGAAACCCTATACACGCGTTCCAGGCGTGCGCCTTCAGCCACTCGGCCACCTCTCCGATCTCACGAATCTGACCATCCGTCACTCACCCGAGCGGGCCCGCGATACCGATGGGAATCCTAGAGTACACGGAAAGCCGCCCCGAGGCAACCGGTAGCAGCGCCCGGACCTACCCGGCCGATTGCTCTGGCTTGTCGACCGACTCAAGATACAGATACCGCTCGATCAGCTTGATCCAGTCAGTCCAGCCTGGCTCGGCCTGGCGCCCGCGCAGGCGCTCAATCGCCCCAAGCTTGGCGTCGATCTCGTCACAGTAATAGAGCAGGAACGCCTCAGGGAGCATCGGCTCGACCGGCGAGGCCTGATGCAGGAAGCCCTGATGGGCCAGCACCAGATGCCGAAGTTTTGTCAGCAGCGTCGGTGGAAACGCCACAATCGCCTCCGCCCGGCTGGTGATCCAGTGGTCGGCGAGACAGATATGCCCGACCAGGCGTCCCTCGTCGGTGAAGTCGATCACGAAATCCCGCGTATAGGTGTCGATCTTACCGATATCGTGCATCAGGCCGCCGAAAATCAGGTAGTCCCGGTTGAGCCAGTTGTAGCCCGCCCCCGCTCGGAGGCAAAGTTCGGTCAGGGAAAGTGAGTGCTCGGCCAGCCCCCCGATGAACGCATGGTGCCAGAGTTTGGCGGCCGGCGTCGTGAGATACTTCTCGAACAACTCCTCGTCGTCCCAGAATGAGTCGAGCAATTGCCGTATATACGTGTTTTGGACCTCCGAGGTCAGTTTGCGAACCCGGGCGGCCAGTTCATCGCGCGTATACTGAGAGTGCTGCAACACCTCGCGGATCTCGAATTCATCCGATTCGGCCCTGCGAATCCGCTGGACAGTCAGCTGCTGCTTCCCCTGATACTCAGTCACCTGACCCCGTACTTTGACCACCTGTCCGGCGCTCAATTCGGTCAACGTCCACTGGTCCGGCTCCCACATGACGCCGTCGATCCGCCCCGACGCATCCCCAAGTTCCATCCGTACGTATTGCCCGCGGGTGAACTCGCGGACCTCAGCCTTACGGACAACGACGAACGCGTCGATACGATCATCAAGCACATACTGAGCAATCGATTTGGTTTGCATGGGTACAATATAGAGAACGACCGACGGGGCGGGAAAGCGACAGTTGAAGCTACCCGACAGGGGCGGTCAGAGTATATTGGCGGCCGATGCGCGTCCTGACCTGGTATGTACTGCGTGAGCACTTCGCGCCCTTCATCTTCGCCTTTGCGACGATTACGTTCCTTCTCGTGATCGAACATGTCCCTAAGGTGCTCGACCACGTCATAGACAAGGACCTTTCGATTTGGGTCGCATTCGAGTTACTCGGCCTGAACCTGGCCTGGATGCTTGCCCTGTCGATCCCGATGTCGGTGTTGGTGGCAACCCTGATGGCGTTCGGGCGAATGTCGTCGGATATGGAGATCATCGCCCTCAAAGCGTCGGGTGTGAACCTGATCTATCTGATTCTCCCCCTCTTCGTCATGGGCGGTCTGATCACGTTCGGCATGATTCAATTCAACGATAAGGTACTGCCGGACCTGAACCAGAAAGCCCGTCTGTTGTGGGGTGATATCGCCGCAATGCGCCCGACCCTCGTCTTTCGACCGGGGATTTTTGTCACCGAGGTGCCGGGCTACACAATCCTGCTCGAAGACATCAATCATCTAACGTCCCGTGTGACCGGGGTACGGATCACCGAAACGACCGAGGCGACCCGTCCGCGAATCATCGTCGCTGATTCGGGATACCTTGAAACGATCGACAATGGCCAATCAACACAGTTCACGCTCTATTCGGGAGAGTTGCATTCACTTGATTTAGAAGAGCCCGCCAACTACCGGAAACTTGAATTCACGACACAGGTCTTTCTGGTTGAAGGGACCGGTTCAGAATTGCAGCGTTCCGATTCGGAGTATCGCTCAGATCGCGAAATGACGATCGGTCAGCTGCGCGAGTACGTCGATAAGACTGAGAACGCAGCATATCCTTCACGAAGCCAAATCACTGATTATCTCGACACGAAGTTTGACTACCTGCTGGCCGACTCATTTGCGTTTTCGGTCGACGATAGTCTGAGCGACTCGGCAGCTTTGGCGCTGGTTGTCTCCGATGCTGGTATCATGCAACGCCACATCGGCCGCTCAAATGATCAGATCGCCGCGCAAACGTCCCAGCGCGATCGCTATCGACTGGAGATTTACAAGAAGTACGCGATTCCGGCAGCATCGCTGGCGTTCATCCTTGTTGGCGCCCCGCTTGGCGTGCTGACGCGACGGGGTGGCATGGGTGTCGCGATCGCAATCTCTATTGTGATTTTCATTATCTACTGGGCGTTTCTGATGGGTGGTGAAGACCTCGCCGACCGAGGGATCGTCTCGCCGTTATGGGCAATGTGGGCAGCTAACATTCTGCTCGGCTTCATCGGACTGTACTTGATCATCAAGGTGATTACCGAGAAACCGGTCTTCGCCTGGATTCGCGGGCTGTAACGGTGTTCTTCCGCGTTCTCGATCGCTACATCCTCCGCTATTACCTCATGACGTTCGGCGTCGTCATGATCGCAGCGTTGCTCACGATCGTTGTCATCAACATGGTCGACATGCTGCGCTACTTCGTGGAGAAACGCATCGCTCTCGCTGTCATCGCCGAATATTACGTCTATTTTTCGGGATGGGCGATTAAGTCGTTCACACCGATGTTCGTGCTCCTGGCATCGCTTTTCTCCGTCACGATTCTCGCCCGACGGCAAGAGGTACTGGCGATGAAGGCATCCGGACTGTCGCTCTATCGTCTCACGTGGCCGATCTTTGCCATAACAATCGTCATCGCGGCCGGGCATTTCTACTACTCGGAATATCTTTTCCCCGAATGGAATCAGCGACGGGTCGACATGAAGGAGTTCGTTATTCGCGATCGGCCGCGCCAGTCAGTGACGATTGTCGCGAACGTCCGTCGCCAAATCGAGCCCGGTTCATTTTATACTCTCGAACGATTCAATACCGAGCGACGCGAAGGTCAGGGCTTCAAATTATTGACATCGCCCAACAATCGTCTGGCAAAATTCATCGTCGCCGAACGCTTAAGCTATACCGATAATCGCTGGCTTGCCTGGAAAGGAAGTGTGCGGTCGTTTAGTGAAACGGACACAACCGAAACGTACCTGGCGTTTGATACGCTATCGGTGTTCGAAATCGATGATCGACCGGCTGATCTCGCGCGACGAATCAGCAAACCGGAAGACATGGGCCTTGTCGAGTTACAGAATTACATCAACCTGCTCAATCGCGTTGGAGCACCGTATACGCGTGAGCTTGTTGACCTGAAACTGAAGTACTCATTCCCGGTAACGTCGGTGATCGTCATTCTGATTACTGTTCCGTTTGCCGCCAATCCACGTCGCGGCGGAGTCGCGGCATCGTTTGCGGTCGGAGCCGGAATCGCTCTCGCCTATTTCGTCCTCTTCAAGATCAGCCAATCGACCGGATACAATGCACGAATCGATCCTGACCTCGCCGCCTGGGGCGTTAACGGACTCTTCCTCTTGGTTGGTTCGGTATTAATGCTCACCGCTCGTAAATAGACACGCATGAACGATCACGAGATCAATCGAGAGGCGTGGGATGCGATCGTCGACTGGCATGCCGACGCGAGCAACTCGCCGTCACGACTCGTGCGAGCCGGACAGTCGACGTTACGTCGGTTGGAATGTGAAGTGCTCGCCGAATCTCCATCGATAGACAACGCATCACTTTTGCATCTCATGTGTCAGTTTGGTGCCGATACAATCTCACTCGCTCGGCGAGGGTATCGAGTAACCGGAGTCGATATCTCGGGTCGATCGATTAAGCGTGCGCGTGAACTCGCTCACGAAGTCAAATCTGACGCCGAATTCGTCGCCGACGACGTGTGCCGTCTCGATTCGCTCGGCGATTCTTCGTACGCGACGATTTACCAGGCTTATGGGACGTACTTTTGGATCGCCGACTTGCAAACGTGGTCTGAGAACATTGTCTCACGACTGATCAGTGGCGGGCGCTTCGTGCTCATCGACAGTCATCCTTTAGAACAAACATTCTTCGATCCGCCTCGCGACTACTTTGACACAACATCCGAGCGTCTGAAAAGCGTTCCCGATTTCGTCGATCCAAGCCGGACAGTCCCGGGGGAGATCATCCAGTGGCCGCACACACTTTCGGATATCATCCAGGCACTGCTCGACGGTGGCCTTCGCTTCGAGCGACTGGACGAGTTTCCTTTTTTGTACTACCCCCGTGATGAGACCTGGCACCGCACACACGACAACTTCTTTACGCCAGCAACAGGGCCAACCGACTATCCGTTACTGTTCCGACTGACGATGACGAAGGGCGCTCCGAAACAACCGCTGTCGCTTCACACGACCCAACCACCACGGGATCACGTGCCCTATCATGCCGCCAACCGCATTGCCTGGGACGAAGTCACGCCCGTCCACGAAAAGCACCCCGGCTACGAAGTTGATAGCTTCCTTGCCGGAAAGTCGAAGTTGCTGCCGACCGAACAGGAATTGCTTGGCAATGTGCGGGGCAAGAAACTGCTGCACCTTCAATGTCACTTTGGACTCGACAGTCTCTCATGGTCACGTTTGGGTGCCATCGTCACTGGTGTCGATCAATCGACAGCATCGATTACCACCGCGCGAAGACTTGCCGAGCGGTCAGGGCTGTCGGCCGAGTTTATTGAAGCCGACGTCGCCGCACTGCCTGAGTCGCTCACGGGACGGTTCGACATGGCGGTTCACACGTATGGTGTCTGGTGCTGGCTGGCCAACATGTACGCGGTCGCCCAACAGGTCGTGCGCGCGCTAAAGCCGGGTGGCCGGTATCTCCTGATCGATGACCATCCGATCATTGCACAACATGTCGAACCGGCGTGGAGTTACTTCGAGCCCGGGCCGTACCGCTCGATCCACGAGCCCGACTATATGGATCCGGACTATCGATGGCAAAACGAAGCGTTCGAGTGGATGCACACCACCGCTGACATGCTCAATGCGTGCGCGTTAGCCGGACTGCGATTGATCACCTACCGTGAACTGCCGCTCGGCTACTATCAACTGGAATCTGACTGGATACAGGATGACTGTGGATTCTGGACACCGCCCAGTGGAGCGGCGCCATATCCGTTAGTCTTCGCAGCGTTGTTCGAGAAGCTGAACGACTAAGTCGTGCCGAGTTCCCACGACGCAAGGTACTTCTTCTGCTCCGGCGTCAGGCGATCGATCTTCGCTCCCATCGACTTGAGCTTCAACGAAGCGATTTGCGCATCGATCTTCTCCGGTACCGCATAAACCGTCTTCTCGAACTTCTGGTGATTCTTCACCACGAATTCAGCGGCCAGCGCCTGATTGGCGAACGACATATCCATCACCATCGCCGGATGACCGTCGGCGGCTGCGAGGTTCACCAGGCGACCATCGGCGAGCAGATAGATCCGCTTGCGATTGATCACCATCTCTTCAATAAACGGCCGGATCTCTTTGACTTTCGATGCCGCTTTGCGCAAAGCCGGGATGTCGATCTCCGCATTGAAGTGACCGGAGTTGCAGATGATCGCTCCGTCTTTCATCTTCTTCGCGTGCTCGAGGCGAATGACATTGATATCGCCCGTAACGGTAATGAAGAGATCACCTTTGGGGGCAGCCTGGGCCATTGGCATGACCTGGAAACCGTCCATTACGGCCTCGATCGCCTTAATCGGATCGACCTCAGTCACTACGACCGTTGCCCCTAATCCCTTGGCACGCTGGGCAACACCGCGACCACACCAACCGTAACCGGCAACAACTACAGTCGCCCCGGCAATCAGCATGTTGGTTGCCCGCAGGACACCGTCGAGGGTTGACTGACCCGTGCCATAGCGGTTGTCAAAGAAGTGCTTGGTCTTGGAGTCGTTGACCGCGATAACCGGAAAGAGAAGCGCACCGTCGTTCGCCATCGCCTTGAGACGCACGACGCCGGTCGTCGTCTCCTCGGTGCCGGCAAAGACATTGCTGACCGCGTCGGTTCGTTTGGTGTGGAGTTCCGACACGAGATCCGCACCATCATCCATCGTAATGTGCGGTTTGATATCAATCGCCTGGTTGATATGCTGGTAGTAGGTCTTGTTGTTCTCGCCCTTGATCGCATAGACGGGAATACCATATTCCTTCACCAAGGCCGCGGCCGTTTCGTCCTGGGTCGACAGCGGATTGGACGCACACAAGGCTGCATTGGCACCGCCGGCCTTGAGCGTAATCATCAAGCCAGCCGTTTCGGTGGTGACATGCAAGCAGGCCGCGATATTCACACCCTTCAGCGGTTTCTCTTTCTTAAAGCGTTCCCGGATGAGTTCCAGTACCGGCATGGAGCGTGCGGCCCATTCAATCTTCGCCTTGCCGGCAGCGGCGAGCTTCAGGTCTTTAACGTCGTGAGCGGTCGGCATTAGTTCGCATCCTCTCGTAAGTGATCCGCCTTGTCGGTCCGCTCCCAGGTGAACGAGTCACCGGTGCGTCCGAAATGGCCATAGGCGGCAGTCGGTCGATAGATCGGACGAAGGAGATCAAGAGTTTCAATGATTCCCTTCGGTGTCATATCGAAGTGCTTTCGTACCAGTTTAACCAGTTTCGCAGGAGTGTGGTTCGACGTCCCGTGCGTGTCGATCATCAGTGACATGGGCTCTTTGACTCCAATCGCATAAGCGAGTTGGACCGTGCATTCGTCGGCGAGACCGGCAGCAACCAGATTCTTGGCGATGTACCGAGCCATATAGCAGGCGGAGCGATCGACTTTAGTCGGATCCTTGCCCGAAAACGCACCACCGCCGTGGGCGGCGCGGCCACCATACGTATCGACAATAATTTTGCGGCCGGTGACACCGGCATCCGATTGCGGGCCACCGACGATAAACCGCCCCGTTGGGTTGACCAGGTACCTCGTCTTGTTGTCGACCATCTTCCTCGGAAGAACCGGCTTGACGACCGTTTCGATTAACTCGTCGATCCTCGCTTTGGCCATCTTCTTTTTCTTACGGTCGAGAGCAGCCTCGGTGTGTTGCGTGGAGATGAGAACCGAGTCGATCCGGTACGGCTTGTGATCGCGATACTCAATGGTGACCTGTGATTTACCGTCGGGTCCCAGCCAATCGAGCTTGTTGGTATGGCGCACCCGGGCAAGCTTGTAGCTCAGCTTGTGGGCAAGCTGGATCGGCATCGGCATAAGTTCCGGTGTTTCGCGAACTGCGTAGCCGATCATGAGCCCCTGATCACCGGCACCGCCGACATCGACACCCATCGCAATATCCGGAGACTGCGTGCCAATTGCGTTTAGTATTGAACAGCTGTCCCAGGTGAAGCCACCGTGCGGATCGACATAGCCGACATCGTGGACAATGTCACGGACGAGTGAATTGATATCGATATACGCTTCGGTTGTGATCTCGCCCCCGACCAGGACGAGCCCGACTGAGACAAACGTCTCACAGGCGACGCGCGCTTTGGGATCTTTGGCCAACGCTGCGTCCAGGACGCCGTCGGAAATCTGATCGGCGAGTTTATCGGGATGTCCCTCGGTTACGGATTCCGAGGTGAAGAGATAATCACCATGGGCCATCACACCCTCCTTGTCATAAAGCGAGATCGGCGTCGTGTCATTCAGGCTGACGACGATCGAACGACATGATCTCGGTCGTCTCCCCAAGATTCACCCGGCGCGCCTCTCCCTGTAGTCGGACCCGATGGCCGATTAACGATTCCACGAGTACGCTGTCTCTAATGTCAGCCTCATCGCCGACAATTGTATCTTCGATAACGCAGTTGCTTAGATGCGTTCGGTCGCCAATCGATACGTTGGGGCCAATCACGCAACGATCGATGACAACATCCTTGCCCAGAAAGACTGGTGGTATGATCTGGTTGCTTCCCGGAACTTCCGGAGACTCCATTTGTGTGAGCAGGTGGCGGTTCGTCGCCAGCATCGTCTCCGGTTTCCCACAGTCATACCATTTGTCGACCGCATAGGGGACGATCTCGTGACCGTCGGCGATCATCCGCTGCAGGGCATCAGTAAACTGGATCTCGCCGCGGGTTGTTGTGCCCGTTGCCACGTGAGCTGCCAGGGCGTCCTTCACGGCTATCCCGTCCTGGAAATAGTACAGCCCGATTATGGCAAGATCGGTGGGTGGGTTTTCGGGCTTCTCAACCATCCCGGTTATCCGGTTGTCGGCTACCTCGACGATACCGAAACGCGTCGGATCATCGACCTGCCGCACACCCAGAACATTTGTGCCGGCACCAATAAACGACCGATAGTCGACATCGACAATCGTATCCCCGAGAACGATGAGAAGCTCGCCTTCATCGACATGCGGCATCGCGAGGTTCAGCGCGAAACCAAGCCCAAGCAGGTCAGTCTGCTCTACAAACGTGGCGCGGAACGAGTAGGTGTTGTTGACCCATTCCACGATCTTGTCACCCATTGCCCCGATAACAAAGATCACCTCATCAATGTTATCCAGCCGCGACAGTGGATCGAGGATGTGGCCAAGGATTGGTTTCCCTGCCACCGGAAGGAGTGGTTTGGGGAGGGAAAACGTATGTGGTCGTAAGCGGGTTCCACTCCCCGCTACCGGCAAAATTACTTTCATCGTCGTGTGTGCCCCCTGAGTCGGACGGCCAAAGTAGCAGGTGACCGTGGGGCCGTAAAGCACCAATCCCCACTTTCTCCGCGCGGCGTCCGGTTACAGATGATAATTACGGTAGCCGCGTTAACGGCACGGTGAGAAAAGCCGAGCTGCGATCATCGGGAAGCACTTCCGGATTTCCGGGTTCCCGTCGGAGAAGCGCGATTTGAACCGAATCGATGGCGATTCTCGCTTCCCCTCCCTTGCTGAGCAGTGTCAACGAACCAAGATCCTTGCCGGCCCAACCGAGGTGCGGGTGAACGAGCAAGGTCATATAGGGCTGATCTTTGGTGACGGCGACAAAGGCTGAATCGGACGAAAACAGTCGTGCCGCCATGCGATGATCGATCGGCTGGGGACCCATGATCCGCCAGTACGTTTCGACAACGAACCAGCCGTCGGCATCGACAGTCGCCCGAGCCTCGACCAAGGCGCACGCCGAATGCGTATAGACCGCCAATGGATCCGGGAGAGGAGCATCAACGGTATCGCGCAGGGCAGCGAGCAGCAGTCGATCGGCTGGCTCGAGCGTCTCAAAATCGGACTCCGAGAATTTCGCTAACGTTGGCGCCAACAAGAAACGCCGTGCAAAAGTCGCCTCACCCGGACCGGAGACGACGAAGATCCGGAGCATCGCTATAACTTCGGACAATGGTTGCTCTCCATCGCGCCACACCGGCCCGAGGCCATTGTCAGCGTACTGCGTCCAGAATCCAAAAAGCCGCGCTTCCTCGGCCCGGGCGGTATCCTCCGTAAATGCCGCGGCCACCAACCGGAGATATCCAACCGCCGTCGAATACGCAGATGGTCCCACAGCGAGGAGCGAATCGGCAATTGCCTCCCAACGCTCCGCAAACGCGCGGGTTACCGACAGCCAGTTGCTGTCGCCCATCAACCAGTAGTGCTTCAGATGGACTTCGGAGTAGCGTTCGGTGATCTCACGAGCTACGGTCAGCTCGCCCGCATCAAGATCGTCGATAAGCGATAGCGCTAAATCGGGAAAGTTGTGAGGGTTACGGGCCGTATCGTAGATGCGATCCGATCCCGTTCCACAGCCGGCGATGATGACTGCGGATACGGCTAGAAGAGAAAAGAGCCGAGCCAGTCGTTCCATAGAAAGTACACCCGTCCGATCAAGAGCGAAATGCGCCCCATCACTGTGTAGCCAAAGTGCGCGCCAAAGGAGATCATGATGAACCAGATCCCGACCTTGGCCGTGACGCCGAGTGCCCCCGTGTGCTCCTTGGAGAAGTAGAAGTAGATGAGGGTCGCAATAACGCCCACTGCGACGATAATTGTCAACAATACCGCCGGCTCTCCCTGTGCCGACTGCACCTGCATCGTCCCGAACATCTGCCCCAAGACGTTACCGTGGAGTTCTGACATGAGAAAGACGCCCGCGGTCGACCCCATGACAAAGGCCAGACCGATCCGCGACAGCCAGACATACTTACCAAGCGCCGTTCCACTAAAGAGCCGAGCAAACATCAACAGCCCCAAAAAGAGCGGAATAACCAGCCATACTTTGGGGTTCTCGGGATTGGTCATTGGTACCCAGAGGAACTGAACAATAACCGACTCCCAGATCAGGCCGATGTAGTAGCCGGCCGAGATGCCCGCAAACGCCGATTCCGCCAGTCGATAGACCGGATTATCTCGATAGAGGAACGAGAAGATCGCCAGCGTCAGGAAGGCACCAAGCCAGATCTCAAAGACGGTCATGCCTGTCCCCGTCGCTTACGTCGCAGCGAGATGAAATAGGCAATGTTACCGACTGCAATAAGCGCAATGATCAGGAAGTGAATCAGCGACTGAATCGCCATGCCTTTAACGCCCAGGTCAGCACGCTCGACCAACAACTCATATTCCGCGGCCCCCTTCATCCCGCCGAGCAGACCAGTCATCTGACCCGAGCCGACATACGCATACTGCTTGGGCGCCATCACGGCGGTCACTCCGGCTCCGACCGGAATACCGTATTGGGCCTGAACGATTGAGATCCAGAAATCGACGATCCCGTTGTCGGCGGTAACAAAAATGAAATCGAGATCGTCGTAATTGAACACCTCATTCATCAACGGAAGCGAATCGAGCACGGTCCCGGAGTTATCGGTCGGATAAATCGATCGAATGTCGGTCCCCATCCCTCGCAAGACCGACACGTAGTTCGGTTTGTAGCCGAGGTTGACGAAATCAACCCCGTACGTCTTGCCGTACTCCGCGGCCACCTCCCGAGTCACGCGCTCGGCAATCGACGGTCCCCCCAGGGGAATCGTCGTTACTGTGACAACGCGGATGTTTTTGCTAAACAGATGATGAAGCGCGGCGCGCGCCATCGGCTCGGTTTCGGCCAACGAGAAAGCGTAGAGATCGAAGGTGACCAGGACGATTGACGAGTCGTTGGGAAGAGCATCGACCGCTTCAAACAGTTGCCGAGCTTCCGGTGTGATCGAAATCTCGGCTTCCATGTTGACGAACAACGGAATGATCACTGCGATGCCAACGAGCAGGAAAATCCAGCGGCGATCGAGCTTGTCAATACGATCCCACAACGACATCGATCGCTACCCCCGCCCCATGTACGTGCGTTCGATTCCGAGGAGAATGCGTAACGACATCGTCGCGGCCCCCAATGCCGCGCCAATAATGATGCCTCGCTGAACGGATAGATTCACACCCGACATCACATAAGTGTTAACCAGGCTGGGCAGGTCAGAATGAATCGCCGTCAGGAGCCACTCCCCCAACGGTACTCGCCAAAGCATGACCAGCGACGCCGTCAGAAGCAGCAACGTCGCCTCGGCGGTCCGCGCCCGAAACGCGCGATAGGCGGCCGATGCGATGTAAAAGGCGAGCATAGCGAACATCGTCCCCTGCATCGGAATCGAGATGTACGTGAACATCCAGTCGTAGAGAGAACCCGTTCCGGTGCCGAACCACCGCACCCCGGGGAAAAACGTACCCAGGATCGCCGGTAGCGCCATCACGAAAACCGACACCAGGGTGATCAGATTGAAACCCCATCCGGAGCGGCGGAGTCGAACAGCGTTGAAATTGACGCGGGTTATTGAGGCCGCACCGAGAAGCAGAGTAAACCCACCCACAATCGAGCCCCAGATCAGCACTTCCTGCGACAGTCCACCAATGACCGGGACATCCGATCGCATGAAGAACGCGACGACCATGATGAGGCCGGAGATGAAGGCGACCGCTACGGGGAGTGTTTGCTTCATTGTTGGCGGAAGATCTCCCGAAAACCGTCGAGTGCAGAGCTATCCGACCAGTAGCCGATGAGTGCGACAGCGACTCCGATGAGCAGAGCTGCGGCGATAACCAGTTTGACAAGATCCTGTCCCTTGAGACCACCAAGCATCAGCGGCTCATGGGAAAGATAAGCCGAGGCGGCGTACAATTCCTCGCCCATCAACGTGTAATCGCAGGCGGCGATGAAGAACGGAATCTGTTCGGGACGAGCCGTCCCGGCAATCTGAATCGATCCGGCCGCGTTACCCGTCTCAGCCAGCAGCAGCGACTCGGCAAAGAATGCACCCATGAAGATGTTCGCAGCCGGTCGATCGCGCATCATCATACCGTTGACGGTCGCGGCAAAGGCCATCTGCTCTCCCGCCACATAGCGGACGGTATCCTTGTCGTACGAGTCTTTCTTGCCCATTTCGGTATACGACTGCTCCACAACCTCCTGTCCGGCAGCGAGGACCAGTGGGTAGCGAACTGGAACCATCAGCGGCGTATCGTATTGCGCGGTGATCTTGGCCACCCGCCCGAGAATCGAGATGCCGGCAATCGTCTCGATCTCGTCGAGTTCCTGCAGACCGGGGATAAACAGCACCGGGCGACCCATTTCGGTGGCCCGTCCGACCGCTTCCTCCATCGCATCCAAGCCTGGCATCTTCCTGATAAATAACGACTTACCGGCCTTGGCCCACTCCGTATAGAGACCGATCACGACCGCAAAAAAGAGGACAAACACAAACGCATTTATCCGCTCACTCCGCAGGACATCCCAGATCGAATGGGGTGACAGAACGTGATAGAGCACCGCCGCGACCAGGAAGATTGCGAGCAGAACAGCGTAGATAGCAGCGGTTTTTGGAATGCGCATCATGCCGGGGGTATATACCCCCGGGATCGGGCGGCAACAAGCGTCGATCGACGCTTTTGCCGAACCCATTGGGCGACTGGCATTGTCTCCTTGACAGATAGCGCTGATCGCCTATACTCACCGTCTGCCGAATTCACGGCGGGACACCGTCCCGACCCCAATTCAGGTTGAGTGGAGGTTTTCACGCATGGCGAAAAAGCAGTCGTTCGCCGACAAAGCGAATAAGAAGACGCAGACCAACGACCGTGTGAAGGTTGTTCAGGCAGTGCGCGGTGCGAACGGAGCGTGGAAATTCCGGACGCAGATGATGAAACTGGATGATCCGAATCTGGAGCAGATGGGCAAGTAGCCCGCTCCCGATTCTGTTTGGTGAAACGAGGACGTTATGGCAAAGCCGGGAAATCGCGTGCAGGTGAAGCTGAAAAGTACGGAAAGCCCGCACAAGTACTATACCGTCAAGAACAAGCGGAATACGACCGCTCGCATAGAATTGCGCAAGTATGACCCGGTTCTCCGCAAACATGTACTCTACAAAGAAGAGCGGTAGGGAGACTCGCTGATCATGCCACGACGCTGTTCTATCACCGGCAAAGGCGCACTGACCGGAAACAACGTTTCACACGCCAACAATAAGACCAAGCGCCGTCAGCTGCCGAACCTGCAGTGGAAGCGAATCTACGTCCCTGAGCTGGGTCGGCACGTCCGCGTCCGACTCTCCACCTCGGCGATCAAGAGCATCAATAAGACTGGCTTCATGAGCTATTTGAAGAAGAACGGTCTAACGCTTAAAGACGTCGCATAAGCGACCACACAACATGTCAGTTTAAGCGGTACCCCACCGGTGCCGCTTTTTTTGCGAACACCGAGCGCTACAACCGACTCGGCGCAATGTCACACAACGACCAGCACGTAAGAAACGTAGAGGTGTCTCATGGACGAGTTCTTCCAGTTGGCAACCCAACAGCTTGGGATTGACAACGATACGGCCCGCAACGCCACCGGTGGTCTCCTCGGTATGATCAAAGACCAGGCCAGCGGCGGCGACTTTTCCGCACTTCTCGGCGCTCTCCCGGGGGCTGAGGAAACGATGAAGGCGGCCACGACCGCCAAGACCGCCGACAGTGGTGGCGGCCTCCTCGGCAACGTCATGCAAATGGCCGGTTCGGCACTGGGTGGGGACGCCGGCAAAGCGCTGAACGTCGCCAGCATGCTGGAGAACTTCGGTCTCGACCTCGACAAGGCAGGCCCGTTCGTTTCGCTTTTCCTCAACTTCATCAAGGGGAAAGCAGGCAGCGAGCTTATCGGTAAGATCATGCAACAGATTCCGGCGCTTCAGCAGTCCGCCGGATAGTCCAGGACTCACATCGACACAGGAGAGAAAATCATGGGTTACAAGATTGAAGAGATTGAGGGAATTGGCCCGACCTACGGCGAGAAGTTGAAAGAGGCCAAAGTGATGACGACCGACGATCTGCTCGAACTGTGCGGTTCAAAGACGGGCCGCAAGACAGTCGCCGAGCAGACGGGCCTGACCGAAAGCCAGCTCCTCGGCTGGGCCAACAAGGCCGACCTGATGCGCATCTCCGGCATCGGCTCGGAGTTCTCCGACCTGTTGGAAGCCGCAGGCGTCGACACGGTTAAGGAATTGCGGACCCGTAATGCCGATAACCTGGCAACGGCGCTGAAAACGGTGAACGACGAGAAAAATCTCGCTCGCACCACGCCGTCGGCCGATACCGTCACCAAGTGGATTGAGCAGGCGAAAGAGATGGAGCCACGCATCACCCACTAAGCGATTCCTTTCATCCATGGACAAACAAACGCCCGACGGAGTACCGTCGGGCGTTTTCGATCTGACTCGTGCATTGTGGGGCTACGCAGTCTGCGGCTGACTCGACGCCAACTTCCCTTTGAGCGTTTCGATCGCATCGACCGGTGTCGGATCGACACCGTTCAGGATCGCCAGATAGTAAGAGACCCAATCTCCAAGCTGGATGAGTGAAAACATCCGCTCGATCCGGCTCGCACCGCTCGATTCGACCTCAAGCACGGCCACCTGCTGCTTCTCGATGATCTCCCGAACAATATCCATGCGCTGTGTTACCTTCGAATGGTCTTCGGTATCCCGAAGCTGAACGACTACGAGATGGTCGCGATGGATGTCGACCTGTTCACACCAGGCAACGAGTTCATTGTGGTTCATCTCGGGATAGACATTGGCAAAAGCCAGATTCTTGGCATTCTCGTTAATCTGTCCCTTCCAGCGCTGCGCGATCGCACCCGTGAAGCCCGGACCACCGTAAATGATGACCGCTTTCTCCCACATCGCTCGAGCCAATTGCTTGGACTGATTCATGTCCGTGTGCTGTGACTCGATGTAGCTATCCCGGTTGCCCTGCAGCTTGGTAACCGTCGCGGTCAGCTCCCCGGTTGCTCCCGGCGCTAATCCGATCTTCTCGAAGAATGTCATCAGCGGGACAAACGAATAGCCAAGTGCGGCGCGCGGCTGTAGTCCTCGCGGCAAGATCAGGTGCGGGATCTCATTGAGCCGGCAGATCTCCTCTAACATCCCACCCGTAGTCAGAGCAACAAGCTCCGCTTTGCGATCGATGGCATCCGATACTGCCGAAAGCGTCTCCTCGGTGTTACCAGAGTAAGACGATGCGATAACGAGCGTTTCGTCGTCGACATACTCCGGAAGCCGGTAATGGCGAACCACTTCGAACGGAATCTCCAGTTTGTCCTGGAGTGCCGCCCGGGCGAGTTCGCCACCGATCGCCGAACCGCCCATGCCGACAACGACGATGTTGCGGAATCCGACAAACGCGTTGGTGTCGAAACGCCACCCCGAAGCGATCTTAAGCGCATCCTCCATCTGCTCGGGGAAATCGAAGATCCGGTTGTACATATTCTCGGGATCGAGCGACTGAATATCTTCAGGACTGTCGATTGGACACACAGGCGGTCCCTTCCTCTCTACGTTACAGACTCAGAGTTTTCCGGAATTCGGCGAGACGTTTCTGAACGTCGCTGGCCGAATCCGACGCCAGCACTCCCGGAACGAGGGAGGCGGCGACTTCGCGGTTGATCTTGCCGACCAATCGGCAGGCATCGAAGATCCGCGCCGGATTCATTGAGAACTTATCTATCCCCATTCCAATAAACAACGGCAATGCCGCGTGATCACCAGCTGCCTCACCACACAGATGGCACGGCACCCCGGCCCGCTGACACGCCGTCGCAACACGCTTAACTAGCTGCAGGACGGCTGGATGCAGGTACTGATAGAGATCGGCGACGAGGGCGTTGTTGCGATCGGCCGACATCGTATACTGTGTCAGATCGTTTGTCCCTATTGCCACGAAATCACAGTGCGGTAACAAGTGCTCAACTTGAAGCGCAGCCGAGGGAACCTCGATCATGATCCCAATCTCGATCTCTTTGCGGTACTCTTCGTGCTGACGGCGTAAACCGAGCATCACCTGACTGATCATCCGTCGGGCCCGTTCGAGCTCCGATTTGTCGGCGATCATTGGAAGAAGAATGCGCAGACGCCCGTGCGCCGACGCACGAAGCATTGCACGGATCTGGGTCTTGAACACTTCCCGGAGATCAAGCATCGGTCGGATACCACGCCACCCGAGCGCCGGATTCTCCTCGGGCATCACGAGTGTATCGCCGGGGAGCTTATCACCGCCGAGATCAAAGGTTCGCAAAGTCACCGATGCGCCCGCGAACGTCTCCGCGATCTCGTTGTAAATGCGATACTGAGCCTCCTCATCCGGAAACCCACCCTGCTCCAGGCAGAGAAATTCGGTGCGATAAAGGCCGACTGGAATTCGCTTTTCGGAGAGGATGGCATCGACCGGACCCGGGAGTTCAAGGTTAGCCATAATGTCGATCGGATGGTCGTCCCGGGTCAGGGGTGGCACGGTCGATAGTTTTCGAATTCGGCCAACCATCGCCGGACCGAGCTTCTTCTTCTTTCGGTTGTACTCGGCACACTCCTGATCCGTCGGATTCAGAATCACCTCGCCGCTGGTACCGTCGACAACAACTCGCGTGCGATCAGCGATTTCTACAAACGCCTCGGGAAGGACCACCACGGGCAGCATTAACGAACGAGCAATGAGCGCCATGTGGGAGTTGCGCCCCCCATCACCGGCGATGAAGCCGATCGCTCGGCGACTGCGGAGCGACAGGATTTCGTTCGGCGAGAAGCGATCGGAGACAACAATCGTGTTAGCAGCAAAACTCACGGTTGCGTCTTCGGCGACACCATCGAGGTGAGACAATACCTTGCGCGCCACCGCTTCAATATCGTTCGCCATCTGTGCCAAATACGTATCGCTCGTATCTTTCAATGGTGCGATTGCTT
This sequence comes from Candidatus Zixiibacteriota bacterium, assembly GCA_028289585.1. Lineage (GTDB taxonomy): Bacteria > Zixibacteria > MSB-5A5 > GN15 > FEB-12 > JANQPI01. The sequence continues at coordinate 584,115 of JANQPI010000020.1, read as the reverse complement.
CGGTCACCATCCGCTGATAGACGAAGCTGGCATTCTTGCGATCGGCGAGGATACGTTCCTTGACCTGATTGAGAAACTCGACGTCACCCGCGATGAGCAACTGGGCATCGAAAATCTTGGTGAGCGGACCGGCGATCTTCTTACCGGCGGCGTCACGAAGCGATCGTAATTCGGCTACGGTGTGCCGTACCGCTTCATCGAGCGCCGTCAGTTCGGCCTGAAGCTTTCCGGTCGGGAGTGAAAGTTCGGCGATTGCCGGGGCACCCGAGGTTACCGTGCGGGTTGTTCCAATGACTATGCCACTGGCGACGGACCGCCCCGTGAGGACCTTGCGGCGCTGGGTCATGACTCGAACCCCCTCACGGTTGTCGGGTTTACGGAGTTATCGGCTCAAGCGGTCAGAATATCCGCGGGGCAAGAGTGGAGCAAGCGGTTTGTCAGATCTCCTCACCAAAGCCATTGTCGATCACTTCGACGAGTGCGCCGACAGCAGCCTCAGCATCGGGACCGTCGGCTTCAATCAGGATCTCGGCCCCCCGTTCGGCGGCCAACATCATCACTCCCATAATCGACTTACCATTCACCCGCAGACCATCTTTCGTCAGATGCACTTCTGCCTCAAACTGGCTCGCTACCGAAACCAATTGCGCCGAGGGTCGGGCATGGATACCCAGTTTGTTCACTACGGTGGTGCTGCGGCTAGTGAGTGACATCAGGCTCGCACAAATCGCTTCCCCGCAACTTCACGAACAACACCGCGCAGTTCGAGCGCGAGCAAGTATTGCAGCGCTTCATGGACTGGTACATCTGCCGAGCGAGCCAACTGATCAAGCTGCACCGGCCCGTCAGCAAGCAGTGCAACCATCTGCTGTTCTGTCTCGGTCATGTCTGCCGGCAGGGCGCGCGAACCGCCTTCGGTCCGGAGTCGTGGTAACAGATCGAGAATATCCGCGGCGGACGTTACGATTCCTGCTCCCTCGCGCAGGAGGCGGTTCGTACCAGCACAATTCACTGTCAAAGGGTGTCCAGGCACGGCAAACAGCTCACGGTTATAGTCGAGGGCAAGTTCAGCGGTAATCAGCGCGCCGGATTTATGCGCGGCCTCAACGACGACCGTCGCTTCAGCGAGTCCCGCAATAATGCGATTACGCGACGGAAAATCCTTGGCGTGATACTCACTCCCGGGAAGTAATTCGCTCACATGGCAGCCAGTGACGCCAATCTCTTCGGCTAGCTGCTCATGATGCCGCGGGAAGACGTCGGTGAGTGGTCTCCCCCAGACCGCAACCGTCGACGACCCGGCGTCCAAGGTCCCGCGATGAGCCGCCGCGTCGATGCCGTCAGCCATCCCCGAAACGACAACGACCCCAGCCTCGGCGAGATCAGAAGCCAATTGACGAGCAAACTGACGGCCCAAATCGGTCGGGCGGCGCGTTCCGACGATCGCAATCATCGGACGAGAAAGGACGTCGACAACGCCGGTCGCGAACAGGACCGGTGGCGGATCGTGGATCTCTGCCAACCGTGCAGGATAGCGGGTGTCACCGAGGATGAACACGTCCCAGCCGAGACGACAGACCGTAGCCGCCTGTTCCGTAATCGCCGCACTCGGCTCGGCAGTAGTGAGGGCACTGGCAATCGCCGGACTCACGCCCTTGACCGACTTCAGTATCGATACCTTTTGACGGCGAATCGTGTCTGCCGATCCGAACCGTGCGAGCAGACGTTTACCGATTCCTGAGCCCACGCCCGGAACGGACATGAGGGTCAGTACGTCAGCGAGTCGTCGCAGCGTCGCGGAGTCGGTCAAGATAAGCCTCGATACGTTGTAGAAACTGGTCAGCATTCTCGCGGCTGACCGCGGAGATCGGAAGATAGTCGGGCGAAACACCCGCCAACATCTCTTTTCGCTGGTCACTGGCGACCGTGTCGACCTTGGTCACCACAGTGAATGATGGCCGACGTGGGAGTTCGGGATCAAACTGTGCCAGTTCCCGCTCCAGAAGCTCGCGCGTCGCTGTGATTTCGGGTTCGTTGATATCAATAACATAAATAAGAAGGCGCGTTCGCTGAATGTGCTTCAGGAACTGGTGGCCAAGTCCCTTACCCTCGGCCGCCCCCTCAATCAGACCAGGAATATCGGCCATCACACACGACTTGTACTCTCGCAACTTCACAATACCAAGATTTGGAACAAGCGTCGTGAACGGGTAGTCAGCGATCTTGGGACGAGCAGCCGAAAACGACGCCAGGATCGTTGACTTGCCCGCATTGGGTAACCCGACCAAGCCAACATCGGCCAGCAGTTTTAACTCCAGCGCCAGACGGCGATGCTCGCCCGGCCAACCATCCTGTGCCTTACGAGGCGCCTGATTAGTTGCCGACTTGTAGTAATGATTGCCGTGACCACCTTTGCCGCCGGCGGCTACGACCGTCTCGACTCCGGGACTATCCAGATCCGCAACGACGTGGTCGTTGTCACGATCGCGGATAAGTGTGCCGACAGGCACGTTCAGGACAGTCGCTTCCCCATTACGACCGGTCTTGTTTGATCCAGACCCCGGCAACCCGTTAGCCGCCTTATAGGTCTTGCGATAGCGAAAGTCGAGAAGCGTGGTAAGTTGGGAGTCGGCGCGGGCGATGATATCGCCGCCGCGGCCACCGTCACCACCCGATGGCCCGCCACGGGGCATAAACTTTTCGGTATGGAAAGCGATGCAGCCATGGCCACCACGCCCGGCCTGGACTTCAATCTCAACGTAGTCGATGAATTTCACGCGGCAGCTAACACGGCGCCCGCAGATGTGTCAACGAACATCTAGTTCAGCCGGGAGTGGAAAACGCGGATGTAGTTATCCACCGCTGGAGCGGGCGCTCGCGGAATCGGCGCGACGGGACCTGAGCACGCAAGACTCCATCTAACAACCAGATTCGTGGTGCAAGCGGTCTTGAATGGAGGTCTGCCGAGATTGGGGTTATTCCCTCACGAGTGTGGAAATCGTGGGGACAACTTTCGCCAATGCTTCCCACTCGGCTGCATCGCATCAAGATACGGCAAAGTACAGGTTCCGCTGGAATGTGCATAGATCGGATCGCTAGTTACCTCCGATTTCCCCATGCGACAACAACTTAGACAATCCGACAGACAGTCGAGCCAGCCTCAAGTTGACTTCGATAAGACTCGGGGTCTATATTCGCGATCCATGGAACCAGCCACGGCAAAGCCAACAGCACCGACACTCAACCAGCGCAAACGACAGTGGTATGAGGAGACATTCCTCTGGCTGGGGAAGATCTGTGTCCGGCTCGGTCTGACTCCGAACATGCTCACGTTCGCCTCCCTCGGCTGTGCGATCATTACCGGTTGGCTCTTCTGGCAGCAGGAGTGGCTATGGGGAGTGATCATGATGATCGTCACATCGTTCACCGATATGCTCGACGGATCCACTGCGCGTGCCGGCGGGACCGAGACCGTCTTCGGTGGTATCCTCGATCACGTCTTCGATCGCTACGGAGAGTTTTTTATTCTGGCCGGTGTCACGCTCTCGGGCGCCGTACACCCGGGATGGGGGCTCTTTGCCCTCTTCGGCATGGTGATCGCCTCGTACACGCGAGCGGCGGCCGAGTCGATGGGTAAAATTGAGAATTGCGCGGTGGGACTGATGGGTCGGACGGAGAAGTTCATTCTCCTGATGGCCGGTGCCCTGCTTGAGATTTGGTTCCCGACCGGAACCTGGCCGGCCGGAGGATGGCTCGAATTCGCCCTTATCGTTACCGGCGCCACGTCGTTTATCACCGCCATTCAGCGACTGCTCTACACCCGTAAGCTGCTCGGTAAACGCAAGTCGGTCTAGCATCGAAGTCGCAGGTCCGACTTGTCATCGGCCTCGGCTCACCACATACTCCCCGCCATGATTACCGCAATCGGCAACCCGGTGTACGATGAAATCCGTACTCCAAAAGTCGACACCCAGGGCCGCGTGCTCTCGGGCTGCTCCACCAATGCCGCCCTCGTGCTCGCCCGACTCGGGGCACCGGTTCGCCTGGTCGGCTCGGTTGGACGGGACTTCGAGGAAAAGTTCGCGCGCGATATGAGTCGGAATGGTATCGAAGCGCACCCCTTACCGTCGTACGAGACGGGCGGGTTCAAACTCCACTACTACGATGACTACGGCAATCGCACGCTCGATCTCCTGGGCCAGGCCGCATCAATCGATCATCTCCGTCCGGAACTCTACACTGATGCGGATGCGGTCCTGATTGGACCGATCCTCGGGGAAACATCGTTCGACCTGATTCGCAAGATTCGATCAGGGTTCTCGGGTGTCATGATGCTCGATCCGCAGGGACTGCTCCGCACGTTTAGCACTGACAAACGGATCGAGCATGTCAAACCCACCGGTATCGAGCCGGTTATCGGCCTGTTCGATATTGTGAAACCGAACGAGCTCGAAGGACAAATTCTGACCGGTGTTGATTGCCGGAAAGATCCGTACGAGGCCGCCCGCATCATCAAGACTTGGGGGCCGCAAATCGTCATTGTGACACTCGCTGAACTCGGTGCCGTCGTCTTCGATGGCGAGACGATGCTCGATGTTCCGCCGTATCCAGCCAATCTGCTCGATGCGACGGGAGCGGGGGATACGTTCATGGCTGGATTCATCTTTGAATGGCTACGCACAAAAGACCTCAAGGAGGCGGCGACGTTCGCGACGGCGTCGTCGAGTGTGATGATCGAGAACTGCGGTCCGAACTTTGAGATGACCGAGGCGATGCTGCGCGAACGTCAGGCCGAGCTCACGGAACGAATCGACACCTTCCGGGTTCAGGTAGCCGTCAACGCCTAATAGCAAGGGACCTTTGGTCCTCCTAACCGAATTTCCTGAGAGAGTTCCCGTGGATCTTCGCAACACCCTCTTCATGAAACGCGAGTCGAAACGCTCGTATCATTCCCGGCCGATCCCCAAAGGCGTCATGGACCGACTCTGGGAACGGATCCGCTGGTCACCATCGTCCTCCAACGCCCAACCGTGGCGGTTCATCTTTGTCTCTGATCCGGAACAGCACCAGAAGGTGATGGCCGGGCTGGCTCGCGGCAATCAGTGGGCGGCGAAAGCCCCGACGCTGGTGGTCGTTTGTGCCCGCAAAGAGGATGACCACATTCGCGACGATAACGGCGTCCAGTACCACCAGTTTGATTGCGGCCTGGCGACGATGTCGCTGCTGTTAGGTGCGGTCGAAGAGGGGCTGATGGGGCATCCGATGGCCGGATGGAAGCACCAGCCAATCGCCGAGGCACTAGGCATTCCTGATGGGTTCGACATCATGTGTGTCGTTTCCCTCGGCTACAAGGCGCCGATTGAGACGCTGGAGGGGCGGGCGAGGGAATACGATGAATCTCCGCGGACTCGCAAACCGATCAATGAGGTGATCACGGTCGATCGATTTGATTTCTCGGTAGATTAGCTGAACGGCATTCAGCGCTGCTCTCGCGTTCCGGGTAACGAATTGAAACAAGCGCCCCGGATAAGGAGAGCACCATGCCCAGCGATCGTCAGTTCTTCACATACCATCACTTCCACAATGCAGTGATCCTCGGCAGCCAGCTTCTCTGGTTCCTCTTCTAGACTAGGCTCATTAACGGCCGCCCCATCGGGCGGCCGTTTTTTTTGCTCTCCGGTGATCGGATTCGCGGGCCACGACCGCGTACCGGGCAGAGAGATGAATAACCAATCGAGAAACTGATGAGAAACTGGAGGAGACAACAATGTTTGCAAATACACAAATGGGTGGGATGATGACTGCATACCCGGACATCTGTTCAGCGTTCTTGAGTCTCTGGTCATTCATATTCTAGAGGCAAACCGCGACAACTATACGGCCGCCCAATCGGGCGGCCGTTTTTTTGTTCCAACGTGATCGGATTCCGGCAGCGGACCCGCGTACCGGGCAGAGACAACACTCACACAAACGGAGGACAACATGTGGAATTTCAAAGATGCGTGGCCGGTGAAGTGGAAAGTAGCGATGACGACCTCAACGTATCTGCTCTGGCAGCTGATGCAGCTGCTCGGCTAAGCGCCAACCGCTCGTAACCCAGGAGACAGAAATGCACGCCTACGATGGACTCTATTACGTCGCCGAAGTCGTTCACAGAATCTGGTGGACGATCAACGGCTTCGGCCTGTAAACTCGACCTCACCGGCCGGGCAACTGAACTGCCCGGCAAGCAGGAGGTGACGAGTGCCGATCCAACCACAGATCACATGGGACGACTTTGACAAAGTCGACATCCGTGTCGGCCGCATTATCGAAGTAACCGAATTCCCCCGAGCCCGGGTGCCGTCGTACAAACTCCGTGTTGACCTTGGCGACGAAATCGGCATCAAGCAATCCTCGGCGCAACTCGCTGCCAATTACACCCCGGAACAACTGCTCAACACCCACTGTCTCGCGGTCGTCAATTTTGCTCCTCGCAACATTGCGGGCTTTATGTCCGAGGTACTTGTCCTTGGTGTTCCGCGCGACGGCGGGGGATTGGTCCTGATCCGTCCCGAATCCGACACTGCCCCGCTCGGCGGTCGGCTGTATTGACTACGCCCGGATACCATCGAACAAAAAGCTGATCAGATACTCGCCCGTCTCACGGGAGGGCCGACGATACGCATATTCCTGATTCACCAACGCCCGCACCAGGATCGACACCAACTGACTCGTCAATTCCACATCGAAATCCCCGCGAATCTCGCCCACCTCTTCCCCCCGAGCGATAATTTCCGCGACATAGGTGTGGAAGTGGCGTTCCAGATCGACTCCCTCGATCGCAATCGATGCATGCGGCAAGGCGTTGGTCGCGAAAAGATAGAACCGGCGTTCATCCGGATGTAATCGCGCATTGATTACCACCGCGTGATAGAGATGCGTCAGCCGATCGCGAGAGTGGCCGAACCGATCGCCGCGGCGATTTTCAGATACCCAGCGCTCGAGGAAATCGTCGAACAATAGCAACGTCATCTCAAGAAGCCGGGCTTTCGAGGTCCAGTACTGGAAGAACGATCCCTTGGAGATGGCGGCGTCGTGGCAGAAGCGATCGACCGCAACACCGTCAAATCCGTACTCCGCGAACAGTCGCAACGAAGTCCGGTAAAGACTCTCTTTCTTGTCGGGCGGAAGGCGACGAAACGTCTCCGTCACCACACCCTCGGCGGCGAGTTCGGCAATCAGCGATTCGTTGAGCATACGCAGAATATGACTAATTAGTCATTATCTGTATACTATTATCTTATTCTGAGCGCCGCGCTGGTCCCGTCGATAGCACTCGCCGGTCTTCTACTGTACTATTGGTCTACCTGAAGAGCCGGGCCTCAATGCCGGCAGTTGAACAGCGGAAGGGAATGGTATTATGGGTAAGAAGAAGGTGCGCGTCGCCATTATCGGCGTCGGCAATTGCGCCTCGTCGCTCGTCCAAGGCGTCGAGTTCTACAAGAAAGCGAAAGATGACGATCAGATTCCCGGGTTGATGCATGTCAATCTTGGTGGCTATCACATCTCCGATGTCGAGTTCTCGGCCGCCATCGATATTGACGCCAACAAGGTTGGCAAGGATCTCTCCGAGGCGATCTTCACGGCGCCGAACAACACCTACAAGTTCTGCGATGTCCCCAAACTTGGCGTTCCCGTTCAGCGTGGCATGACTCACGACGGACTCGGTCACTATCTTTCACAGATCATCGACAAAGCGCCGGGTGACACGGTTGATATCGTCAAACTGCTCAAGGACACGAAGACCGACGTCGTGATCAACTACCTGCCCGTTGGTTCGGAAGAGGCGACCAAGTGGTATGTCGAGCAGATTCTTGAGGCGGGTTGTGCGTTCGTGAATTGCATCCCGGTCTTCATCGCCAAGGAACAGTACTGGCAGAAGCGCTTCGAGAAGAAGGGGCTGCCGATGATTGGTGACGACATCAAATCGCAAGTCGGTGCCACGATCGCGCATCGCGTGCTGACTCGTCTCTTCTATGAACGCGGGGTCAAGATGGAGCGGACCAGCCAGTTGAACGTTGGCGGCAACACCGACTTTCTCAATATGCTCGAGCGGTCCCGTCTTGAGTCGAAGAAGATCTCCAAGACGAATGCCGTCACCTCGCAGCTGCCGTACGATATGCCGTCGGGCACTGTCCATATCGGACCATCGGACTACGTCGAGTGGCTCTCCGATCGCAAATGGGCGTACATTCGGATGGAGGGAACAACCTTCGGCAACGTTCCGCTCAACGTTGAGCTGAAGCTTGAGGTTTGGGACTCCCCCAACTCGGCTGGCGTGGTGATTGATGCGGTCCGTTGTGCCAAACTCGCACTCGACAATGGTATCTCGGGCGCACTTCTGGAACCGTCGGCCTACTTCAAGAAATCACCGCCGGTGCAGTTCCCCGACGATGAGGCACGCCGCATGACCGAGGAATTTATCGCCAAGTACGGCTGGAAAACCAGTGAGAAACGCACTGCGGTTCGTCCGGCAGCACGTAAGCCGGCGAGCAAGACAGCGGCCACGAAACCGGCGACGCCAACCAAGCGACGCACGGCGCGAAAACTCGCCGCCAAGTCCGCACAGCGCGTGCGGACGCGGATTACGAAGAAGAAATAGCCCCATCACCGTGGGCATTGTTCGGCCGGCCGCAACTTACCGTTGCGGCCGGCTTCTCGTTGGGGGCTTGTGCCGACCGCCTGACTACCGTTTCCTGTCTCTATGCCTCTGCCACGACGTCGCCCCCAACCCGGAGTCTTGATCACGTTTGAAGGAATCGATGGCTGCGGGAAGTCAACCGCCGCCGATCGCGCCTTTGCCTGGCTTCGAGAACGGGGCGACATGGTACGACTTGTTCGCGAGCCGGGAACGACTCCGACCGCCGAAGCAATTCGCGATCTCGTTCTCCTCTCCAAGAATTCGATCGACGCCGTCGCGGAGCTGTTTCTCTATGAGGCGGCCCGAGCCGACCTGATGGCCTCGCAGATCACTCCGGCTCTGCAACGAGGGGAGATCGTCCTCGCCGATCGGTTCTACGATTCGACGACCGCTTACCAGGGGTACGGTCGTAAGCTCGATCTCGCCATGGTTAACAAGCTCAACCGGTTTGCAACCGGCGGCTACCAACCGGATCTCACGTTGCTCTTCGACCTCCCCCTCGACATCGCGATGGAGCGCCGTGGCAAAGAACCCGATCGGCTTGAAAAAGAGCCGCGAGCGTTCTTCGAGCGGGTTCGTAAGGGCTTCCAGGCGATCGCCCGACGAGAACCCCGGCGAATCGTGGTGATCGATGCAACGGCCTCGGCCGACACGGTGTTTAATCAGGTGAAACGAACGATTGATGCCGCCTTCCGCCGCTGGAAACGCACGTGATGATCGATTCACAGCCTGAGCAAGACCGCGTTACGCGTCGTGAGCTACTGCTCTCATTTGTCATTTCGCTGGCACTGGTCTTCTTCGGCGGCGGACTGGGCGTCTGGGTAATGTCTGACCCCGATCTGGAGCTGCGACTCTGGGTCACTCGAACCGCGGTAGAGGTCCGCGACCGCTATCCGGACACTCTCAACTGGGATCGTATGTTTGATCAGGGCATGGCGGCCATGATCGGCGAACTTGATCGCTATTCCGACTATCTCCCCCCGTCGAGATTTGACCAGATGCGCGAAGAATGGGGAGGGACATATGGCGGAATTGGCGTTTCAATCATGCGTCGTGATGACGGGCTGGAAATCGTTTCGGTTCGTCGCAACGGTCCCGCGGCCGAAGCCGGACTGCTGCTGGGTGATGTCATACTCGCTGCCGACAGTCAGTTGCTCGTTGACCTGTCGGGACTGCAAGCGATCGAGCTGTTACGGGGTGAATCAGGTTCAGAGGTCATGCTCACGATCTCTCGACCGTCGCTCAACGACACACTCGAAATCGGCGTCACGCGTCAAAAGATCGATCTGCTGCACATTCCCTATTCCGGCCTGACCGCAGATTCGCTCTTGTACGTTCGCATCGATGACTTCGGCTCGGGGGTCGCCGATGACCTCGAAGCGAGTCTCGATTCATTACTGACGACTACGCCTGATGCCATCCGTGGTGTCATCATTGACGTTCGCGGCAATCCAGGAGGGTTGCTTGGAGAGGCGTTTGCGACCGCCGAGCTCCTGCTTCCCGAGGGAGCGTTTATTGTTGGGACTGACGGCCGCTCCCGCTGGAACGAAGAGGAGTATCGCGCTCGCTCAAGAGATCATGCCGACGGATTGCCGGTAGCCGTTCTGATCGACAATGCCTCCGCCTCGGCCGCCGAGATCTTTGCCGGTGCCCTGCAGGCAAATGACCGTGCCCTGTTGATTGGGGATACAACATTCGGCAAAGGGCTCGTCCAGGGATTCACGCCACTTACCGACGGTAGCGCACTCCGGCTAACGATCTCACGGTACTACCTGGCAGACGGTCGCTATCTGAATGCCTTCAACAGTGAACTGAGTGACACCGGTACCGGTATCGCTCCCGATATCGTCGTTCGAGATCCCTCGATCGATGCTTTCCCCCGTCGGTTGGAAGCAACCGGTCTGCTCCGAGAGTTCGCATCTCTTCATGAAGAGGAGCTAACTGCTACCAGCGGAGTGGGAGCACCACTCCCGCGCGAATGGTTGGATCGGTTCCGAACATTCGCCCTCGAACGTGACTTCGTATATACGTCGGAGACAACACGTGCCGCGCGCACCCTGCTCGACATCGCGCAACTGGAAGCAGGGCTGCCCGAGGCGATCCCGATAGCTGCGTCTCTACTCGCCGATGCCGCAGCGAGAGATGATGCTGTCTGGGAGACGCACGCCGGACATATCACCATGCGATTGGCAGAGTTGGCCTGGCAACGCCGCTTTGGTGAATTCGAAACGTATCGTGATGTGCTTGTTCCATCGGATCCCGTGATCGCGATTGCCTCGGAGACGATCCTTTCGGCGGAACGGTAATGCCGCAGACTCCTCTACTCACGGTCGACTTCGACGGTACGATCTGCCGGAAAGATGTCGGAGCTGCGTTCTATACTGAGTTTTCCGAGGGACGAAATCTGGCGCTCCTTCCCGATTGGAAATCGGGTCGGCTTTCCACACGCGAGTGCATGTCGCAGGAAGCGGCGATGTCGACGATTCCAGACGGGGTGTGGCCGGGCTGGCTGGATCAGTTCTGGCTCGACCCAACATTCGTGCAGTTTGTCGAGCGGGCAACCGCGGTCGAGAGTCCGATGACGATCCTCTCCGATGGACTCGATCTGTACATTCGACCGATTCTGGCTCGCCATGGCTTCGATACCATTCCGCTTATCGCGAATCACGGAGAGATTGACACCGACGGACGGGTAGCAATCTCCTTCCCCCACGCCAATAGCGACTGTGCGCGGTGCGGCTCGTGCAAGGAGGAACGTATCCGGGAGTTACGTGAGCAATACCCGAGTCGTAAAGTCGTATTTGTTGGCGATGGCTACTCCGATCTGTGCGCCACGCGCGCTGCCGACTGGCTGTTTGCGACAAAAGACCTCGCGCGATATTGCGACGAACATCGGATTCCGTATACTCCCTTCCGAAACTTCACCGACATCACCCATTCGCTGCACAAGCACGGCTGGTGGCCGGACGACTGATGGTTGCGATATCTATCCCGAGTAAAGGAGTAATCGCGTGAAAGCGATAATCATGGCTGGCGGTTTTGGCACGAGACTGCGCCCGCTGTCAATCAACGTTCCCAAACCGATGGTCCCGATCGGCAACCTGCCGATGATGCACCATGTCGTCAATTCGCTCAAAGCAGCGGGTATCGCCGACATGACGTCGCTGCTCTATTTCCAGCCGGAAGTCATTCGGAACTACTTCGGCGACGGTTCAAAGTTCGGAGTTTCCATGACGTACGCACAGCCGGACGACGACTTTGGTACCGCTGGTGCTGTTCGCTATGCCCTCCCGACCGTCGACGAGCCGGTGCTGATTATCTCCGGTGACGTTGTCACGGATTTCGATCTGGCCGCTGCCGTAGACTGGCATAGATCTCGTCAGGCCGATGCGACCATCGTGCTAACCCGGGCGGAGAACCCCCTCGCCTACGGGATCGTGATTACTGACGACGAGGGTAAGATTGTACGTTTCCTCGAGAAGCCAACCTGGGGCGAGGCGTTTTCCGATACGATCAATACCGGCATCTACATTCTCGAACCGAGTGCGATCGAGATGATCCCGCAGGCGACTAATTTCGACTTCTCGCAGAATCTTTTCCCATCGATGCTTCAAAAAAAGATGGGGCTCTACGGCAACATCATGCCCGGCTACTGGAAGGATGTCGGGAACGTCGACGAGTACCATCGTGTTCACCAGGACCTGTTCACGGGGAGCCTGCGACTCAATCTCGGGTTGGAAGCAGAAAAGATTGGCAGCGGAACGCTCTATCGCGCCCCCGGTGTCGATATGCCCGACTCGGTGGAGATTGACGGTACCGTCATCCTGGGGACCGGGTGCAAAGTTGGCCTTGAAACCAAACTGGAAAACTGTGTGCTTGGCAACCGTTCGGCGATTGGGAATCGCTGCGATATCTCAGATACGATTATCTGGGATCACACGACCATCGGCGACACGGCGAAGTTCTCCGGCGTGATCGTCGGCAGTAACGTTACCGTCGGTCGCGACGTCCAGGCACTCGACGATTCGATCCTATCTGATGAATCGCAGATCGGGGAACAGGCGACCATTCGCGCCAACTGCCGCATTTGGCCCGGTAAGACCGTGGACGAGGGAGCAATCGTTTCCCGTTCGCTCGTCTGGGGAGAGAAGTGGAGTCGCGAGCTCTTCACCGACTCCAAAGTAACCGGAATCGCTCTCACCGAATTAACCCCGGAGATGACCGTCCGTATCGGTAGCGCCATCGGCGCGATGCTTGGCGCCAATGGTCGTGTGGTGACAAGTCGTGACGCATCAGATATCTCCCGCCTGCTCCGCCGGGGAGTCATCGCCGGGCTGCTTGCAACGGGTGTTGATGTTTCCGATCTTGGCACGACCCCGATGCCGGTGCTTCGCTACGGGCTGCGCCAGGGGCAGTACGACGCTGGGATCTATGTCCGACACAATCCGGAGGACTGGCGCCAGGTCGATATCATCTGCATCGACTCGACCGGTCTCGACATTCCCCCGGCCAAACAAAAGAAGATCGAACGGAATTACTTTGGCGAGGACTACCCACTCGCATCGATTGAAGCAATCGGTCATCTCGACGCCCCGGGTCGTGTCCTCGACGATTATCGCTCAACCTTCTTGAAAGAGATCGACATCGAGGTGATCCGCAATGCGGAGTTCAATATCGTCATTGATCACAGTAACGGCGCATCGGCCGAAATCTTCCCCGAACTGTTCACGCGTTTGGGCGTAACGGTCACCGAGCTAAACGCTTCGCTCAACCCGCGCCGCTTCTCGATTGCCAGTGACTCGCTCGACGAGGCGATACGCCGCATGTCAGCGATCGTAACGTCGGTCGGCGCCGATCTCGGGTTGATCATCAATCCTCCCGCAGAGAAGATGACGATCATCGACGAAGCAGGTGCGGTCATCGATCCTCATCTCCTGTTGCTCATGGTCACCGATCTCTATGTCCAATTGAATCGACCGGAGCGGATCGCTGTTCCGGTCGGCGCCTCGATGGGCGTCGAAGAGATCGCCAAACAGTACGGTGTCGAGGTGCTTCGTGTCGCCGGAGATCACCGGGCAATGATGGACGTTCGCCTCAAAGGGATTGCCGAATTCGTTGGTGGGACCCGCGGCGGATTTATCTTCCCCGGCTTCCAGACCGCGTCCGACGCTATGATTGGCGCCGTACATATCCTGGAACTGCTCGCCCGAACCGGACAGAAACTTGAAACACTCCGCCAGAAGTTCGCCCGCTTCAACTGGGACAGTACGTCGGTGCCGTGTCCGTGGTCGAAGCGGGGGACGGTCATGCGCCAGTTGATTACGAGCTCAAGCGACAAAGAGCGTCAGTTGATCGACGGTGTCCGGGTCTTCGAGGATAACGGCTGGGTTTTGATTTCCCCCGACCGCTTCCGGGCGTCGTTTAATATCATGGCCGAATCAACTGATGCCGGGACGACCGAACGTCTGCTCAGTCACTATCGCGGCGTGGTCGAGTCCTGCCAGAACGGCGATGACTGAAGCCCATAAAGCAACCGCCCCGGATGGGGAATCCGGGGGCGGTCACGGCTGAAATGATAGGTTGGGAATTGTTGGGTATGCGAAGATGGAGTCTTTAGTCGTTCCTTTGTTCTTCGGTCGGGCACCTGTGCCCAGATGCCCAAACCGGTCACTTCCTTAGAGGGACAGTCTCTCCTGTCACGCTAATCCCTGGCTCGGATAAATCCGCCGGCGATCGCCTCACGAGGCTCAAATGCCGCCGGGGTACCGATCCCCCTCTGTTTGATCCGTTATACGGAGCAGCTCTCCGGTTGTTGCATCATTCATCAAATCCAAACTGTCGTTGTCAGTCTCCCGGCACTGCTAGCCCCGTGGCATCGCTAGACACCAAGCTTCGCCATTGCCGAACATCACCTGAGGCAGGCAACACCTATGCCTGAAGCCGGCAAAGCCGGCGGGAATCGCCTTGCCCAATGGGACCGATTCGATTACCTACCCCCGATCAGTGCGGCTCGAACCCGCGGGAGTTGGAGATGGATTACACCGTTCGTACGCGCGTAGCGCGCATTCTTATCGATGATGCTGTTCCGCTTGGCACCGAGGTCACCGTTCTCGGCTGGGTGCGGACAATCCGAGTGAGCAAACAGGTCGCCTTCATCGAGGTCAACGACGGCTCCTGCCGGGGGAATATCCAGGGCGTCATTGGCGAGCCTAATGCGCACCCCGTCCTGTCCGACATCGCCACCGGTGCCGCGGTCCGACTGAAAGGCGAGCTGGTTGAGTCACAGGGAAAGGGCCAGAAATACGAGATCGCAGTCGCCGAGGTGACGCTCGTCGGGGCCGCCGACGAGTCATTCCCGCTCCAGAAGAAACGCCATTCGTTCGAGTTTCTAAGGGAGATCGCCCACCTCCGTCCGCGCACCAACACCTTCGGCGCGGTCAACCGGATCCGCTCCAGGATGGCCTACGCCATTCATACCTACTATCAGGAACGCGGATTCTACTACATCCACACACCCATTATCAGCACGTCGGATTGCGAAGGCGCCGGCAACCTTTTCCGTGTTACGACCCAGGACCTGACGAACGTCGCGCGCACCGACGACGGCGGTATCGACTGGGATAAGGATTTCTTCGCTGCCGAGGCCTACCTGACTGTCTCCGGGCAACTCGAAGGTGAACTCCTCGCCACCGCGCTGGGGGACATCTATACGTTCGGGCCGACATTCCGCGCCGAAAACTCGAACACGTCACGCCATGCCTCCGAATTCTGGATGATCGAACCGGAGATGGCCTGGGCCGAGCTCGAAGATAACATGGACCTCGCCGAGGACTTCCTGAAGTATCTCTTTCGCTATGCTCTGGAGAAGTGCCCCGACGAAATGGAGTTCTTTGGCACCTGGGTCGACAAAGAGGTGCGGCAAACGCTCGAAGCAGTGATCGACTCACAGTTCGAACGGTTACCCTACACCGAGGCGATTAGCATCCTCGAGAAGTCGGGCGAGACATTCGAGTTTCCAGTCAAATGGGGGCTCGACATGCAGTCGGAACACGAACGCTACCTCACCGAGAAGGTTTTCCAGAAACCGGTGATTGTTTTCGACTATCCCGAGGAGATCAAAGCGTTCTACATGCGGGTGAATGACGACGGCAAAACAGTCCGCGCGATGGATGTTCTCGTGCCAAAAGTTGGCGAGATCATTGGCGGCTCACAGCGTGAGGAGCGCCTCGATGTGCTGACTGATCGCATGAAGCATCATGGCATCACCGACTTCGAGACATACGGTTGGTATCTCGACATTCGCAAGTACGGCTCGGTGCCACATTCCGGCTTTGGATTGGGGTTTGAGCGAGCGCTGATGTACATCACGGGGATGGCGAATATCCGGGATGTCATCCCCTTTCCGCGCGTCCCCCGCTGGGCGAAGTTCTAAAACCTAGAATTCGAATAGCCCACCCCGCGCTCGTTCTCGAACCAGATGCGCACGTCGTCAGAAGATGGCAGCGCACCGGCTTGGTGGAGGTTTTGCAGCGAGTCAAGGGCAGCAGCGAAATCACCACCTCGAAAATAGGTCACCCGCTCAGTATTATAGATCCCCGTCAAGATTGAGTTGACCGGAATCAATCGGGCGTAGGTTGGTGCGTCGGCCGTCATAAACGAACCGACGATCGACTCCAACGTCGCTTGCAAACTATCAACTAACGGCAGATAGGTAGCGTCGACGGGATGAATGACAAGATACGCTGAGTTCACCGAGAGCGGCCAGCGAACTGGGGCAGCGGGGTCGGGATTGGGAACATTATTGATACGAGTTATCTCAGCGGAAGAGCCCGTCACCACCAATTCGTACTCTGCGCTTATCGAGTCGAGCTCAATTGCAAATCGGTATGTCCCCGGAAGAACGGAAAAGTCGACAACCGAAAACGCCGAGCCTGGGGTCGGTAGTACCCCCGTCCCCTTGGCGATCCCGACTCCGCGAAGCGTGTACGTAATCGCGGCCGAATCGAGCTGCAGTCCGGAGAGCATCCACTCGCCGCTGTTGCCGACGTCGCGGACCGTTCGAAGCGTCAACGTGAGGCTCTGCCGGTTCGACTCCGATCGACGCGCAAGCTCGATCGCTACCGTCGACACGACCGGGTCGATGGCTCCGTAGAGCGATGTATCACCAATCTCTGGCAAAGATGGACTGACGAGTCGAGGTGTTTCGGGACCCGCCGGCGGGCTGCTAACCGGATCATCGTCACAAGCGGTGAGTAAGAGCGTTCCGCACATAAGAACGAGCGAGAGTAGAGTACGTTTTGGCACAGTAACCTCCCGAATGGCATCGCCACGCGCACATAACAGACGGTCAACCATCCCCGATGTGCAGTTGAAATGTACGATACTGACAGTTAAGTGACAATGAGCCGCCGCTGGACAGATTCAGTAATTGAGCTATATTACTGTTAGCGGATAAATTTAGTCGGCAAAGACGCCGATTCGGGTGGGCGAATCGGTACCCTTCCGCCGATAAGGGAACAAACGGCCGCGTTATCCGTCCAACCTAAGACACGACAAGACAAAGGAGAGATGATCATGGCCGATGTCAAACCGTCCCTGCGGACCTGGAAATCGCGTATTGCGCACGTTACCGATGACCTCCTGGCGGCCAACGGCATGCATAGCCGTCGCCATCAGGTTGTCACCCGGACGAAAGATCTGATCAGCGATCCCAAGGTGTTGCTCGGCGCGGCCGGAGCCGCGGCATTGATCGCCGCCTCGACCTATCTGGTCATTCGGTACCTGAACCGCGACTAGGTGCCTGCGGACTCTTTTCGAACTCGGAGCCAGAAGAAAGGGTGCCTGTAGCACCCATAAAAAACTCCGAGCCTTGGGGGAGGATAAAGGCTCGGAGCGAATGGTGACCGCCCGGCGGGCGCCGAGGGCCACCTTTAGTCTACGCTCAATTCGATATTCTCGTCTGACGCAACTTTCGTTGCCAGGCAAACGTCTCCACGAACGCCGAATCAGCGCAGAATCTGTGTTCTTTGTCAGTCGGGGTGAATTGTCATTTCCAACTCACCTGAACGGCCGAGCTAACTTTCCGGTGTCGAAAGATTAGTGATTGGTGGATGGAGGGGATCACCAAGCACTGCGGCTCTTCAGAGATATAGTGATGTTCACTATGGTCGATGTCCAATACTTTTGGTACGGAAGAACAGTTTTTGTCACCCGTCAATTTGTGGATAAATGGCGGAGCCATTGCCGCCGATATAGTTAACAAGCATTATGAATCGAAAGCCGACTCTTCTAACCCTGTTTTTTGCTGCTCTGGCTACCATACTGGTGACCGGACTGCCGGGATGTAACACTACGCCAACGACCCGCTCGCCGATCTTCGGGCGCTATTCAGTGACGGGCGCCGTCATTGCCGATGTTAACCGCGATACGACTCTGGTGCTGGCCGACGTGAGGTTGGACAGTCTCGTGGCTCCCAGTGTGTCGATCCAACTGGGGAGCGTGCCGTTGACGTTTACTACGTTCATCCCCTACGAATCGCTCTATACGGCATTCTCGACCAACGAATTCCTGTTCCCCACCGCTGACTATTCATTCACGCTGAGCGATTCTGCGGGAGCAATCGGCACGGCTGCGATCGCAACCGCCGATACGTTTACGATCGTCGATGTCATACCCCGTAACCGACTCGTGAACGGCGTGTCGCTTGTTTCTCTCGGATGGACACCAACCGACCGCGTCGAGTCGTTTGTCATTGCCGCTGTTCGGCAGGGACAAGAGTACACCGGAACCGGTTTCTCACAGTATGTCTTCTCGTTCAATACTGCGGGTTCTATTCCGGCCGAGGCATTCTTCCCCTCCGGAGGCACCGACCCGGATACCGGCTGGTACAATCTCTATGTGTATGCCCTCACCGGCGCCCCCGACTCCACTCTTTCTGCCCCGCACCTACCGGTGCCGTTGCCCTCGACCCTTCCCGACAACATCGCGATCACGAATCTCGATGGTCGGTTCGGCTCGATTGTCGTGGCGGCTCGCGACTCAGTCCGCGTCGCCCTCATCAACCCGTAGCGGAAAAGCGGTTGCCGCTGCTTGCCAGGAGCACTACCCTCGCTCCGTGGATCGACTTTCCCAAACAGTCTCCCAGCTCAATAAGCTCGATACCGAGGCGGTTAATCCGAAGACAACGGAGATCGACCGTTTGTCGGCCCTTGAGATCGCAACGCTGATCAACGACGAGGACCGAACCGTTGCCGATGTCGTCCAGACGGCTTTGCCGGCTCTGGCCGAGATCGCCGAGCACTACGCGGCAACGCTGGCGTCGGGACATCGCGTTTTCTATGTCGGCGCGGGCACGTCGGGTCGACTCGGGGTTCTGGACGCCGCCGAGTGTCCGCCCACGTTCGGGAGTGATCCGGATCAGATTGTCGGCCTCATCTCCGGAGGCTATGCGACTATGGTGCTGTCACTTGAGGGAGTTGAGGACGACGAGGAGGCAGCGATTTCCGAACTGGTCGCCAAAGGCGTCACCAGGAATGATCTGGTAATTGGCTTGGCCGCCTCAACCCGAACGCCGTTTACGCAGGCAGCGCTGCGTCATGCCATCGACATTGGATCGCCAACCGCATTTATCGTCTGCAATAAGGTAACCAAACTCGAACTGGCGCCACGCTGGCTGGTCGAACTTCCAGTCGGTCCTGAAGTCGTAGCGGGATCGACGCGGATGAAATCGGGTACCGCCCAGAAGATGGCATTGAACGTTATCTCGACGACAGCGATGGTCCGACTTGGCAAGACGTTCGGTAATCGCATGGTCGATCTCCAGGCACGGTCAGAAAAGCTGGCCGCCCGCTCCCGTAAGATTCTCATCGATATTTTTGACATCCCGTTCGAAGACGCCAATCAGCTGCTGCATGATGCGGGACACTCGGTGAAAACCGCGATTGCCATGCGCCTTCTCGTCACCGATCGGGCGACTGCCGAAGCCCGGCTGGCGGATGTCGACGGTCACCTCCATCGTCTCGAACCGGATAATCCATCATGAGCGGGCGTAGCGGCGGGTGGCTCGGAGCCCTTCTGCTGCTCGTTATCGGCTTGGCTGTCGTGTCAGCCCAGGACGTGACGACGACTGAGTCGTCAGGTATCGACGGTTTGGGTACCGACGGTCAGTCGTTGTCGATTCCGGAGAAAGCCGAGATCATTCGCGCTGGTTTCGAACGAGTTAAACCAATTTTCGAGCGAAGCTGTTTTGACTGCCACTCCGATCAAACCGACTATCCGTGGTATCACTCGCTACCGTTAATCAGTGGCATCATCGATGATCACGTTCGCGTCGGACGGCAACATCTCGATTTCTCGTTCGGCTATCCGCTGATGTCCGAAACCGCCAGTCAGCGGGCGATTCTCGCTGCCATTCGTGCCGAGATCGAATCCGGCGACATGCCGCTTCCCTCGTATCGACTCCTCCACTGGGGTTCGGCAATCGAAGGTCCGGAGCGTGATTCGGTGTTCGCCTGGATCGATTCCTCGCTCACGCTGTTGTCCCGCTAAGCTCATCAAAGCGTACCGGCCTGACGCAGGTGGGTGTACCGACGCGTACGTTCGGACCGGACACGTTTCCGCGTGAAACTGATCAATCGCCTGTCGATCAACGCGTTACGTCCGACCACGGCACTTGGCATCGGCCTTGTTTTCTCTTCCGGCAACGAGAGACGACTGGTAAACGAACCAGAGTTTGTAAAGGAGAGAGATCATGCTGAAACGATTGGTTACGCTTGGAGCAGCCGCGGCGCTGGTTCTTCTGGCCATCGGCTGTTCGCAGGATAGTCCGACGAACCCGGAGTCTCCGTCCGGAGTCAATCTTGACGATGCGACGGGTGGACTGACCACTGCCTCAGAACAACCGGCGTTCGGTGACTCGGAATTGATGACGGTTGAGACCGAAGAGGAAGTCTATGACGATCCGATTCTGTTGACTTCACCGGAAGTTGCCGGGATGGTCGATGATACGTTGTACGGCTGGTTCCATCTGCGCGCCGCCTGGGGCTCCCTTGAATTGGATACGTCTGTCACGACTGTTACCGATTGGTCAGGCACGCTAACAGTGTCGCGTGGTGGCATCGTTGTCCGTCGCCTCATCATGTGGGATCGAGCACAGGATCAGGTCTTGCCACGTACCGACCGTACCGAAGTTGCGTGGAACTCGCAGACGTCGATTCACTTCGACGGTCTGGCGTTTGATATCTTTGTTCCCCGTCCACCGCTTGAAACCGATACAACGATCGTCATCGACAGCATGCTCGTCGACTCGATGACGGTTGTCGACACAACTTACCTAGTTGATACGCTGCCAGCCGAACCAGTCACGGTCGAATTCAAAACCGGTCCGTACTCCGCTACCTGGTCGCTCGAGGAACTGGTGTCGCTTGATACCGCCATTGCGATCGACGATGTCAATTCGATTCAGTTCGTGGGCACGCGGATCTATCGGAACGCCTGCGCTCGCGGCTTTGTCCGGGGACAGTGGGGCTATAACTCCGAAGGTGAGGGCGTGTTCCGCGGCGTCTGGGTTTCGGCTTCCGGTCTGGTCGCCGGCCACCTTCGCGGCCACTTTGGTGTCAACAGCGACGGGCAGCGAGTACTGTTCGCCAAGTGGATCAATCGGGCCGGTACGTTTGAGGGATACCTGCGCGGCGTTTACGATCCGCATCCGAATGCCAACGCCAATCCGCGTGCGTTTGAGCGGGCCGGTGGAAAGTTCCGAGCGGAGATCCTCGATGCCAACAAGCAGCCAATCGGCGCGGTACACGGCCGTTATGCCGGCGGCGGCTTCCTCGATCGCGGCTTCTTTGCCGGTCGCTGGAAGATTGCCTGCCCGGAGCGGAGTGACGAGGACGACGCGGAGCTTGGCTTCACGGAACCAGCTCTCGTAGCGGCCCGCTAGCAGCCAATTAAGTCACTACTTGACAACAACTTATATCCTGTCGCACGGGCGGCCGGTCGGCTCTTCGAGTCACCGGCCGTCTTAGTCTAAGTAACCACCGCGAAATCCAAAAGAATCGCGAAAATCGTAGATCATTATTGAGGTCGCTGCGGAACACCAATCGAGACGTACCGGTTCTACTCAGTGACGGGGGTCATACCAAGTTTTCACCTAACAAGACCCCCCTCCTGTCTCTGTCCATTAATGGACAGCCCAGCGTCGGGTGGGACTGGCAACAGTCCTGCCCGATCGATTTTTAAGCACATGGTTATTGGCCCAGGCGCTGCTCAATATCTTCGAGTAACGAATCGACTTGGAATTGTTGCCCAACAAGCGGCTGAACCGCCCGGAAGAGGTCGCGGGCTTCCTCTAAGCTCGCACGGTCGTCGAGTTTGGACAACGCATTGGCTAGATTCAACTGGAAGAACGTGTTTGCCGAATCGGTCGCCAACACCTCTCGATAGGCAGCCACGGCTGGTTCGTAATCCCCGCGCTGAGCCAGGAAGTACGCCTCGTTCGATCGAAACGGGATCGACTCACCAAACCGTGTATAGACGGAGTCGATCACGGCGAGCGCCGAATCGGCCCCTTCGATCATCCCGGCGTACTGAACCATCGACAACCATAACTGCATGTTCTCGTCGTCCTGTTCGAGCGCTCGCTGATAGTAGAGAAACGCGTTGCTTGGCCGTTCCTCCTCCGCCCACAACCGGGCGAGCTGCGCGTAGTAACGCTCTTCGGGATCACCGGTCGCGATAAGAACACCAATGGCCGAGATTGCTACTGCCGGATCCCCAACGGCCTCCCCGATTTCGAGAAGTTGGGTCGCGATTTCACGATCCTTCGGATAGATCAGATCGACCCGTTTGAGGAAGATGATCGCCGAATCGTAGATAAAATCCGCCTTATAGGCGAGGCCCATGAGATAAAGCGCATCGCGGTCTGACGACTCGCGAAAGAGCACTTGGCGGAAATAGTCGCGGGCCTGCTCATACTCGCCATCAAAATACGCCTCTTTCCCCCGATTCCGGAGTTCATCGACCGACTCCGGCTCGGGGTCCCCGCAGGCGCTACCGACGAACAGGACAAAAGTCGTGGCGAGAATGACCACACGCATACCGGAGAGTATACGCCGACGACCGAGTCGGAACAACCGGTTGGAACGTTGACCCCGCCGCTCGCGATACTACCTTGGGGAAATGGTATCGTTGACCGACTACTCAACATCGGCCCAACTGCTCGCCCTCCACACGTCGGCAGAAATCTCCCCACGTCTCCTGGAACGGCTGCTGCGGCACTTTGGTACTCCCGAAGGATTACTCAGCGCCGAAGTATCCGACCTCGTTGACTTGGAGACAATGACCCCCGACCTGGCGCAACGGATCGCGGGAGCCTTCCGCCATCTTGATGCCGCCCGTGACATGATTGATCTCTTGGCGGAACGAGAGATTGAGGTCGCCAATCACGTCGATCACTCATTTCCTTCGACCATGGGCGAGCTCAATGATCCGCCGGCGCTGCTCTATGTCCGGGGTCATCTCCCTGATCCCTTGCCGCCACTCGTGACGCTTGCCGGAGCTGATGAGGCGACGGCGGAGGGAATCGAAACGACGGCCGCCCTGGTCAAAACGCTTATCCCCGACGTCGGAATCGTCACCGGACTAACGAGTCCTATTGACGTTGCGGCTCAACTGGCAGTGGGTACGGCCGGAGGGGCATCATACACAATCCTCGATTGTGGGATGGACGAAATCGCCGATGAGGAGGCAATCGCGATCGCGACGGAGATTGCGGAGCGTGGTGGCGTGATCAGCGAATACCCGGTCGACCGAACCGCCAGTCCAAACTCGATGCAGGAGTCCAACCGCCTGTTGTGTGGCTTTTCGCGCGCGGTTGTCATCACCGAGGTATACGCAACATCGGAACGGGCGCTGGATCTCCTGACGTTTTGCGAGCAGATTGGAAAGCTCTGCTTTGTTTATATCGAACCGTCACTTGGCGCGCTGGCCGACGAATCGGCACTGACCCAAGCGGTCGACAACGGCGCCATCATCGTTGAGGGGATCGAACAGGTGGACCTCATTCGCCGGTCGCTGGTCTAGGATGGACGACGATACATTTCGCACCGTGGCCCGTAATGGCACCGCGGAAATCAAGGAAAAGGGGTCACGATTCGTTGGTGAGGCGATTCCCGTACAATCAACCGACGACATCGCCGCGCAGTTGGGGGCGATTCGACGGCGCGAACATGCCGCGAGTCACCATTGTTTTGCCTGGCTTCTGGGCTCTCCTGTCGCCACGGAGTTCAAGTATTCCGACGATGGTGAACCTCACGGATCAGCCGGAAAACCGATCTATGACGTCATCGCCGGTCGCAATCTGACCAACTGTCTTGTCGTGGTAACTCGCTACTTCGGCGGAACAAAACTCGGAACCGGAGGACTCGTGAGAGCCTACGGTGGGACGGCCGATGCCGCTTTGAGTAATGCCTCAATCGCGACCGTGACGCTTGAGGAACGGTGGCATATCGATCTTCCCTTCACCCTGCACGACCGGGTCGTGCGACTCGTTCAGGATCATGGGGCACGCCTCGATAGCCCCACCTACGCCGAGGTCGTACGGGCAACGGTCGTTGTTCGCCGACGCGACGCCGCTCGGGTGATTCGTGCCATTCGGGAAATCTCGCACGGACGCGTGGAACCGGTACGTGTCGATTGATCGCACAATCGATGCCCTGGGTCTTGGGATCATGCCCCTGGACCTTTTGCTGACCATTCCTGAGTTCCCCGAACTCGGGGGCAAAGTCAACGGCTCAGCGTTGACGATTCAGGCGGGAGGTCCGGTGCCAAATGCAATGGTCGGCCTCGCCCGTCTCGGCCTGACAACCGCTATCATCAGTGCGGTTGCCGATGATCCGATTGGTCAGCAGGTTCGAACCGAACTCCAAGCAGAAGCGGTAAGTACCGACTACCTCGTATCCGTACCAGGGGCAAGCGATACCGCTCTCGGTTTCATCGAACAACCGGGAGGGCGACGGACAATCGGTCTCTATCGCGGAGCGTTTGTACACGCCGACAATCTTCCGCTTGATCAACTACCACGACCACGGGTGATTCATCTGGACGGACGAGATCTCGACGCCTGCATCGCCCTCGCCCAATGGGGCAAGGCACTTGGTGCGATCATTTCATTCGATATCGGTTCAATTCGCAATGATGTTTCTCCGATCTTTCCCCTCGTCGATCACCTCGTTGTTGCTGACGCGTATGCGCTTCCGTTTACGGGAACCGGTTCCAAAACTGACGCTCTTCGGCAGTTACAAGAACACTGTCCGGGTACTGTAGTCATTACATGTGGTCTCGACGGACAGATCGGCGCCGAGCCGGACGGTTCTCTTGTCGCCCAGGATGCTTTCCCGGTTAATGCCGTCGATACCACGGGGGCCGGAGATGCATTTCATGTCGGGTATCTCTTTGGACTCCTCAACAACTGGCCACTCGACCAGAGGCTTCGCTACGGTTCGGCCGTGGCGGCCCTGAAGTGCCTCAAACCGGGCGCACGGGGTGGGCTTCCCGGTCAGGCAACGGTAGCACACTTTCTTTCGGAGCGGGGGTGATGACCGGAATCCTGACATCCTTACACACCGTCGATACGTGGCTCTTCTATCTGCTCAACGTGACACTGGCAAATCCCGTCACGACATTCGTTATGCCGATTATCACCAATGACTGGGGATTGCGAGTCGCCTTCGGACTCACCATGATTGGCTGCCTCATCTGGGGTAATGCGAGAGTTCGCTGGTCGGTGCTGATCGCCGCTCTCGTGCTCACCGCCGCCGATCAGCTCTCAAGCGGTGTTCTCAAACCGCTCATCGATCGGCCTCGCCCGTGCCATATCCTTACCGATATTAATCTCCTGGTCGGCTGCGGCGGAGGCAAGGCGATGCCTAGTTCACATGCCGCCAATGCGTTTGCGATTGCGACTTTTTTCGGTTTCACGTTTCGTCGTCAGCTCCTCTGGCTACTTATTACGGCGGGCCTGATCGCCATCAGCCGCGTCTTTGTCGGCGTTCACTACCCGGCCGACATCACGGTCGGCGCTATCCTGGGATTGACAATTGGTCTGACGTTCGCCTTTCTGTATCGGAAGGTGTATCCACGATTGGTAGACGCCTGGGTGAATCGGCATACTCATGACGACAACAATCACACTTCGACACGGTGACATCACTACGGCGTCGACCGATGTCATCGTTAACGCCGCCAACAACGAATTTTGGATGGGCGCTGGTGTCGCCGGAGCGATTAAAGCGGCCGGGGGTGACGTTGTCGAAAAGGAGGCGATGGCGAAAGGCCCCGTGACACCCGGTGAGGCCGTCGCAACAACCGCCGGTGCGCTTCGGTTCAATTACGTTATCCATGGTGCGGTGATGGGCCAATCACTAACGACAACCGCGGAGCTCATCCGAAAAACGACCCTGTCATCATTGCAGCTAGCCGAACAGCTGAAGCAGCAATCGGTCGCGCTGCCGGCCTTCGGCACCGGTATCGGCGGCTTCCCAATCGCGGCCGCAGCACGAAACATTTATCTGGGAATCGAGGCATTTCTGCCGACGGCCGTGTCGGTGAGCACAATCGAGATCTGGTTGTACACGGCCGAACTCTTCCGAGAGTTCGATCGCGTTCTGCTCAAGCGCCGGCCGACCGCATCAAAACTCGACCGCCCCGACTCCAACCTGGCAAAATAACTATGAGCAAACAGTTCGACTTCACGACAACGATCAAACTTCATCAGACCGACGCTGCCGGATTGCTCTTCTTCGGCCGTCAGTTCGACATTATGCATGACGCCTACCAGGCGATGTTCTCAGCAATCGGTTTCGGCCTCTTCGACATCGTCCTGACCAAACCATGGCTCCTCCCGATTGTACATGCCGAGGCAGATTACAAAACCGCCTTGGCGACAGATGAAGAAGTGACGATTTCTGTTGGCGTTGAAAAGATCGGTCGTCACTCATTCATTTTGCGATACGTTATTCGACGCGACGGTGACAATGTCGGTTCGGGGCGTACCGTTCATGTCGTCATGGATAAGCTCTCGCGAGCCAAGACACCTGTTCCAAATCGGCTCCGAGCAGCGCTTGAACCGTATCAGCTTTTGGAATAGCGCCGAGCAGCTTCGCCGGCAAGATCAGCGAGTGACGGCTTGAGCAACCCAGCCGGTGACCTGGGAAGAGCATACATTGCCCGCGGCACGAAGAACGATCCGAGTGATAGGCGAACCGATTCGCCTAACGTTTCCGAGATACTCTCGATCGACACATCCGAATCGACAAACGCAACCGGCAGATGCCCGAATTCCGCATCCAGCACTGGAACAACGACTGCTTCGCGAACACTTTCGGTTTCACAGAGAACACGCTCGATCATTTCGGGCACAATGTTCTCTCCGCCGCAGACAAACTGGCGGTCGACACGCCCATGGATCATCAACGTACCCTCGGCAGACCAATCCCCCAGATCCCCAGTAACGATTAACTCGTTGGGCGCGATCTGTTGACGGGTGCCATTGAGGTGCAGATAGCCCCAGCAGCGGGTCGCCCCACCCACGCGAACCTGTCCTTCTTCATCGATGTCAAGATGGCGATCCGGAAGGATCTCCCCGCGCCCGTCAGGAAATCGAACGTAGACAGTTGAGGCCATTTCGGTCAGTCCGTACGACGCGACAACCGGCAGTCCGGCATCAATCGCACGCTGCCACAACGTCGGCGAAACCGGTCCGCCGCCGATCATGACGACTTGGAGCGAATCACTCCAGCCGCTGGTTGACGACGTCTCGAGCAATCGGTGAAGCTGGGTCGGGACGACCGACAGATGCGTCACCTGATCACGTTCAATCTGGGCGGCGAGAGGAATCGAGGGCTCCCGCCAGACGACTTCGCCACCACCGACCATCGCCCGAACAACGATCCCGACACCGCCGACATGCCAGAGGGGAAGGTCGAGCAACCACCGGTGCTCCGGGGTGAACGGAAATCGTTTCAATAAACCGTGCGCTGAACAAAAGAGCGACCGTTCGCTTAGGACAACCCCCTTTGAGTCGCCGGTCGACCCTGAGGTGAGGACAACCAATCGAGGGGCGTTCTCGGCCTCACGCGTCGACTGCTGGAGCAGGGTCATGGGGAGTGTTGGTAGTGAGGCAAGCGGTCCGGCTCCCGCATCTATCGTGTGAGTAGCACTAAGGGCGTTTGCCCAATCTGAGTGTCGTTCCGTGCTCAGTGACGCAGGAAGCAACAGCGTTGCCGCATCGGAGGTAAGGAGCTGAGCGAGGGCGGAAAGAATCGTTCGCTCAGGTTCCCGGGGTAGCACAACAACGACGCGTGTTTCCGGCCATCTCGCATCAGACATCAATCGACTCCACAACATACGGCCAAACCGCTTCGAAGGCTGCCAGAGGGCTAACCACTGCCATGCGTCCGTGGCGAGCCGCGAACTCGTCAACCAGCGGCTCTGGAAACCAATGAATCGTATCGAAGCCACACGGAGAGTCGCCCCCGGTAACGTCGAGAGCGAATCTCGCGAGATGGGCAAGCCCAACGGGAGACTCAAATGCCGAGCTCACGGTGACTCCCCAGTTACGATTGCGCGCGCGTTTGATCCACTCCTGCGTTGCCGAGAATCCGCCCAAGGCGGTCGGGCGGATGACGATTGCGGTTACCGGAGAAATGTGCTCCAAAGTTGACCACTCGACATCGACAAGGGATTCATCGAGACAGAGTGGTAAGCGTCCGCTCCACTCGACCAGTTGCTTCGGATCTCTCAGTGGTTCCTCGATGTACTCGATCGGCACATTGGAAAGAGCATCAGCAAAGCGAATCGCGTCCTCCCACGACCAGCCGCGATTGGCATCGAGCCGAAGCTTCAGGTGATCGCGCCAGCGGTGATCCAATTCTCGAACGAGTGCGATCTCGGCCTCCAGATCACTCCGAGCAACCTTGAGTTTAGCTACCCGATACGCATTGGCAACCATCTGTTCAGCGCGTGCCAGGACCTCGTCCGGAGAACCGGTTAACAGTCCATTGACGGCCACCGTGCCCCGGTTCCGTGGTCGATCATGTTGCAGCCCGTGCTTCACCTGATCCAAGGCGCTGACGACAGAGTACAGAGTCGAGGACGGCCAGTTTGGAGTCGTGTCGGTACGACATCGTTCGACCAAGTAGTGAGCGACACGTCCCAACTCGGCCTTTGCTTCGTCGATCGATTCCACAGTAACTCCCGGCAGTGGCGGACACTCACCGATCAGACGTCCGTAATCGCTATCGATGTCGAGGTACAGGACTTCTCGATCTGTCAGCGTATGGGACCGCAGGGTAAGGGGACGAACGAGAGGGAAGAGAGCTCGATGGACCCGGACTGCTCGTATCATTGCTGTAGCCAACCCATGCCGAAGAGCAGTGCGTGAAGAAAGAGCATTACGCCGGTCAGACCGAGCACGCTATTGAGCTGACGAGGATCACGGTACGTGAAGACGACACGAATTGCGAAGATTGTCGGCAAAATGACAAGAAGCGACTGTAGAGACCAGATGCGCAGCGGCTCGGCGATGACCAAAACAACCGGGACCAAGAATGCAAGAGCAAGAGTGAGAACATATTGAAGGCGAGCGAATGCTGGCCCGAAGCGAACCGCTAGTGTGCGCTTGCCAACGCTGCGGTCAGTCGACACATCGCGAAGATTGTTAATGATGAGAAGGCTCACGGCAAACAGACCAGGCGACAGTGATGCCAATAGCACCGAATCAGTAAGGCCGCCAGCCTGAACGAAGTACGTGCCGCCAACCGCCACCGGGCCGAAGAAGATCAGAACAAACGGCTCGGCGAGCCCGGAGTACGCGAGCGGCATCGGACCAGCTGTGTAAGCGTAGCCAGCGATGATTGAGGCGATCCCGATCACGACGATTGGCCATCCCGCAACAATGGTGAGATAGACGCCACACAGGGTGGCGAGACCAAAAGCGATAATCGTCGCCCGACGCATCGCTTGTGGCGTTACCCAACCAGCCGCGGTGGCTCGAGTCGGACCGAGGCGTTCGGACGTATCGGCGCCTTTCTCGTAATCGATCCAGTCATTGGCGAAGTTGGTTCCAATCTGAATGAATATCGCGCCGAAAAGCGCGGCGAGGGCGGCACCGAACGAGAAGAAGCCGTCCGCAATGGCGAACGCCGTTCCGAGCCAAACCGGGGCGACAGCTGCCGTGAGCGTCTTTGGTCGGGCCGCAAGGAACCAAACCTGTGCGGATGAGGGTCGCTGACTGGGGTTGATAACGGTGCTTATGCGATCACCCTAAACTCACGAATGCCTAGCGGATATCGGGTCCGTCCCATTCGACCCAATCCTCCGCATCGACGCCGTACTCATCGCGCATCGCCTGTTCGAACTCATCCTCATCAGCATAGGTGATGATATCGAGTGCCGGGGCCTTGAGTTCACCGTAGAAGTAGACTGTCACCTCGCCGGCATCATCCGGTTCCAGTTCCGTTATCAGAAATCGAATCCCCTCTTTGACATAGTCATGGGGAATTTCAGCCATCATCAGGTCGGCCATATAATCCTCGCCTCGTTACAATCCGAGTGGCGGGAGTGCCTACGGATATCGTTCAAATCGCGAGAAGTCGGGATCGCGTTTCTCCTTGAAGGCGTCCCGCCCCTCCTGCGCTTCTTCCGTCATGTAGTACAACAGTGTGGCGTTTCCGGCAAGCTCTTGTAACCCGGCCTGACCATCGCAATCAGCATTGAAGGCCGCTTTCAGGCAGCGAAGCGCCATCGGTGAGTTAGCGAGAATCTCTCGACACCACGCGACCGTTTCCATTTCCAGGTCCGCGAGCGGCACTACCGCGTTCACCAAACCCATCTCATACGCTCGCTCTGCCGGATACTGACGGCACAAATACCACATTTCGCGGGCTCGCTTCTGCCCAATCAGGCGGGCCATGTACGACGCACCGTAGCCGCCGTCGAACGAGCCAACGCGTGGGCCCACCTGGCCGAAAATGGCGTTGTCGGCTGCGATCGTGAGATCACACATCATGTGCAACACGTGTCCGCCGCCGATCGCATAGCCGGCAACCATTGCCACGACCGGTTTTGGGCAGGTACGAATCTGGCGCTGAAAGTCAAGAACGTTGAGTCGATGCACACCGGTTGCATCACGATAGCCAGCATCACCGCGGATCTTTTGATCGCCACCGGCACAAAATGCCTTGTCGCCGGCCCCGGTCAGGATGACGACGCCAATCGACGCATCTTCACGCGCGTCGGCAAGCGCCTCGGCCATTTCGAAGACGGTTAACGGGCGGAAGGCATTCCGGACTTCCGGTCGGTTAATAGTGATCTTGGCGATACCGTCAGCTTTGTGATACAGAATATCGGTAAACTGCTTGGCCTCGATCCATTCAGTGGTGGCCATGGGCGATTGCTCCCGTCAGGTCAAAAAAGTCTCAATAGTTGCGGCCGTTCGATCCGGCTGTTCCACATGCACAGCATGACCGGCATCGGCGATTATCGCTACTTCACTGTTGGGACAGGCGCGGGCGATGTCAACGGCCAGACCTGTGAATTTGCGATCGTGCTCTCCGGCCATAACGAGTACCGGACACGGCAGTTCCCTGAGTCGGGGCAGCAACCACGGCATGCTTCCAGTACCGAGCGACACAAGAGAACATGCAAGCTGGAACGGATCATGATGACTTCGCGTTTGGATGAGCTGTTCCAGCCTAACAGCACCGAGCGATGTCGCCAGCGTCGTCCACATTGGTCGGGCGTACCAATCACGCAGAAACGATTCGGTTCCAAATCGCAACAGCTGCTCGGCGAGGGCGTGGTCCTGCATCCGGCGACGCTCGCGCGCGACACTATGCTCGATACCCGGGGCGGCGGAAAGGAGAACCAGTCGTCGCACACGCTCCGGATTCGCCAAGGCATAGGTCAAGGCGAGCCGCCCTCCCATCGAATAGCCAATCAGGTCGACCGGCTGACTGACAGTTGCCAGCTGACGCTCGCACGCCGCCACCCAATCATCCCAGACCAGCGTATCGGTCATGGGGAAGTCGCCGTGGCCGGGTAAGGCCAGGGGCACAGCTCGGTTCACTGCCGAACGATCGTCACCGTGACCCAGAAAGCCATGCAGCCACACCCGTTTAACCGACTCGTCAGGTATCGGCAATGGCAGTTCTGCCGATGATGTCGCGACACGCACGCGGCCAGCAATCTCCCGGTACCGCATCGGTTCGGTCGAAGCATCGAGCCGCGCCTCGATAACTGATGACTGACCGGATGCAACGGCCTCTCGGTAGGCCGCTCGAAAACCGTCGCGACTTCCCACGGATCGGTAGTTCAGACCCATCATGTTCGCAACACCCGCAAAGTCGCGACCGTGTGGCGTCAGGAAGTACCGGCGAAATGAATCGCTGTCTGAGGCGACTGGGAGGTTCTGAAAGATTGAACCGCCGTTATTGTTAAGGATGCAGATGGTCAGGGGTTGTGACGATTCACGGACCATCGCGAGCGACGATACATCATGCAACGCTGCCAGATCGCCGATCAGCAGGGTCGTTGGAGTCTGATGTCCCACCGCAAACCCGACGGCCGATGCAACCGTGCCATCGATACCACTCGCACCTCGATTTGTCCCCACGATGAAATCTCGTGTGGCAACGGTATACGTATCGGCGAGGCGGATCGGCATTGAGGAGGCCAGCCAGAGAGCGTGTCGTGACGGCAGTTCTGCGGTGACTTCCTGAAGCACGTCAATGTCCGTCAATTGATCACCTGACCACGTAAACGTCAGCCGGTCTCGTGAAGGCAGAACGCTTGCCGACGTTTGCGGCGTTGGCACCTGTGCATGAAAGAGTTCCGCGAATCGTGTGAGGGGCAATCGGATCTGCGTTACATCGTCATCGCCTCGCCCTCCGGGACGCATGCGAACTGCCAGGTCATTGACAACGGTCAGGCGACCGGTTGCGGCTCCGTTGACAAGACGCTTCGACGTTACCCGCCCCCCTAACCACAAGATCGATTTCCACGCAATCGGGTCGTCGATCGTCAGATGCGGCCAGTCGATTCGTCGCAACAGTCGAGGAGATCGGTGCAGCCCAGACGACACGTCGGCCCAGACCGGAGCGTCGATCGCATTGGCAATGCGTACGGCGGCATCCTGATCGTGTTGAAGCCGGAGCGCTCCAATGACAACGATGTCGATGTCGCTGCTATCGAGACGCGCCAGATCGATTGAGTTTGATGCTAGCGAGTCATCCGTTGGGATTGTGAAGGGCTCGGAACTCCTCAGGTAATCACCCACGGGTTCAAGCCAGGCATCAGTCGCGACAAATTCCGGTGTATTAGCGAGTGGCTCATCGAACTGACAATTCAGATGCACGGGTCCATAGCGACCGGCGTCGACAACGAGATTCCCGACCGTGGCCAACAGGTCATCAAGTGGATACGAAAGGTCGGGCGCCGGCAAATCAACCGCCGTCCACACAAAGTTACTGAAGATCCCCGGTTGCAGGATCGTCTGATTGGCGGCGGTATCCCGAAGTCGAGCCGGTCGGTCCGCCGAGAGGACGATCAGTGGAACGGTGTCGGCGTCCGCCTCGACAATGGCGGGCAGGTAATTGGCTACCGCTGTGCCCGAGGTACAGATCAGCGCAGCCGGTCGACCGGTAGCACGAGCCCAGCCAAGTGCGTAAAAGGCGGCACCGCGCTCATCGACATGGACGTGGACTGATGCGCGTGGTTCATCGTCGATAGCAAACACCAACGGCGTGGAGCGCGAGCCGGGGGAGACAACGAATTGCGTGACGCCTCGGCGGAGACATTCCTCCACAATGAGCCCAGCCCAGATAGCGTTACGATTGACCGTGGAGAGAGACACCGCTACGACAGCGGCTACCGCGGACCAAGGAGCGAGAGCCAACCGCCGATCTTGGCGTCGATCTCCTCCCATTCGGCGTCCGGCTCGGAGTCAGGCATGATACCCGCACCGGAGTAGAGGTGCAGCGATGCATTGTCAATTAGTCCCGAGCGAAGACCAACCGCAAACTCCGCACCGTCGGCCGTCACCCAACCAATCGGCCCGGCATACCAGCCACGGTCAAACGACTCGCGCTGATAGATCGTATCGAGTGACCATTCAATTGGATGTCCGGCGACCGCTGGCGTCGGGTGAAACTCCCGCAACAGGTCAGCATCAGTGATCTCATCACGAAGTGTCCCCTCGAAGCGACTGATCAGATGATGTAACCGCGTCAACGTAAGGATCGACGGCTCCGAATCGAGCTGAGTCGTCGTGCACAAGCGATTCAAGCGATCGGCGATATGGCGATCGACAACTTCCTGTTCACGCCGGTTCTTATCCGACGTCCAAAGGGCATCACGGCGAGCCTGGTCCTCATCAGGGTTGCTTGATCGGGGGATCGTTCCGGCGATAGCTTCCGAACGAATCCACCGCCCGCGTCGCGAAAAGAGCCCCTCAGGTGAGGCACCCAGCCAAACCGAGCCGGCCTGGGGCTGATAGAGCCAGTGAAACGTTCGTTCAGAGATGTCACCGAGACGATGCAGTAGGTCGCCTGCCGGAGGTGTCGCGTCGAGGGCGACCTGAACTTCGCGGGCGAGGACAATCTTCGCATTCCCCGAAAGTCGCAAATGCGTGATCGCTTCACTGACAATCTCGATCCACGTTGCGCGCACGGGGTCGAACGACGTACGGATCACACCGGGCAGGGCTTGGCCCTGTTTTTCGGGTGACCGCAGGGACGTTAACAACGCGCTCACCTGATCGCGGTTAGCTGCCACGATGTTGGCAGTAAGGATCGTCTGATCCCCATGACGTTCCAGCGTAATCGCAGGTATCACGAATTCGCCGATACCAAACGGCTGCCACGGTTCCGATATCTTCGCGCGTTCCGGTTCAAAGGCAAGACCACCGAACCAGCGACAGGGGTAGTCATTTGAATCGTCCTGCGGCAATAACGCCCGCATCTGATCGAAGAGTTGGTTGTGGTCATGTTGAGGTTCGACCGCAACTACAGCCGCCGCGCCGATGCCGACGATAGACAGTTCCCCGTTGCGATCGTGCCAGTAGATCCGACGGTCAGCATCCTGAGCATCGAGCCAATGAAGGAGATTACCCAGATCCGTCGCCAGAGGCTCGACCAGTCGAATGATATGACTATCAGAAAGAGTCAGACCGGTGAGTCGGTCGCGCAGACGAAGCACCGCATCGTCGATAGTGACAGCGTCAGCAACGACATTCATGACGACACCCGCCCCGTGTAGATCGATGCGATACCAAATGTCAACGGATGGGCAGTGACCTGAGCGAAACCAGCCTCTCGGAGCAGCTGACAGAATGCGTTTCCATAAGGGAACGTCTCGACCGTCTCGTTGAGATAGCGATACGCGTTGGCATCACCCGATACAACCGCTCCCAATCGTGGGAGAACGTGGCGAAAATAGAACAGGTACAACGACCGAACAAGTCGATTGGCCGGGAGAGAAAACTCCAGAATCAGTACTTGTCCTCCCGGACGAAGAACGCGGTAGATCTCGGTCAGAGTCTTCGGCACATCGGTAACGTTACGTATACCGAATGACATCGCAGCGACATCAAAGGTCGCAGCATCAAACGGTATCTCCTCCGCTGAACCATGTTCAAGCCGGAACTCGGAATCCAGTCCGCGCGCAGCGAGTTTTGACCGACCACGGTCGAGCATCAGGTTGGCGAGATCGATACCGACACCCGACGTTACCCGTCCGGAATCAGCAAGGGCGATCAACTGATCGGCCGTACCGGTGGCGAGATCGAGTGCTGCTGCCTCGGTTACCTCAACGAGAGAAGCGACCCGTCGCCGCCAGACGACATCCTGGCGGCCGGATAGAACACGGTTGAGAAGATCGTAGCGGGAGGCGATACGATCAAACATCCGCCACACGTCGCGACGAGATGGAGCCGCTTTTGATTCGTTAACTGACAGTGCCATAGCAATCTATTACGTTCACCGGTCGAACGATCCGGCCCGGCCACCGGTTCCCCATCGAAAACGTCCGGGCAATATTGACCCCGAAGTCGGAGGCAGCAACGAAATAGCGATGAGTGACTCTCCGCTTCTTCACCGCGAACCGGTCCACCTGACACCGGTAGAGCGGAGCACTGTTGCTCGTATGTACAGCGACGCAGTGATGACCGATACGTCGGTTGAGCGGATCACCTATCGCTCCTCAGGACTGGCCGTGACCGGCTATCTCGCTAAGCCGATCGCTCCGGGACCCTGGCCGGTACTCATCTGGAATCGCGGTGGATACGGTGAACGCGGTGCGTTGAACGACCTGACGGCGTTTCTCATTTTGGCATCGACCGCAGCGTGGGGGTACGTCGTCCTGGCCACTCACTATCGAGGGAATCTCGGGTCGGAAGGCTCTGAAGACTGGGGCAAAAACGATATCGACGACGCCCTTAATCTTCTTCCGGTCGCGGCTGAGCTTCCGTCGGTGGATATGGACCGGATCGGTATCGAGGGAGCATCACGCGGCGGAATGACCACGTACCGATGCCTGGCAGCGACCGACCGCTGGCGCTGTGCGATCATTCACGCTGGCGTAACCAACGTGCGCGCCCTGCGTGAGATGCGTTCCGACCTGTCAGCATTTCTGCGTCAACGCTTCGGACATCTCCCCAACTCACATCAGGATCGCGAGCTGTCGCTACGCTCGGTTGTCGATTGGACCGATCTGCTCCCCCGATCGGTACCTATTCTGTTGCTTCACGGAACCGCTGACCGAACTGTACCGATCGATCAGAGCCGGGAGTTGGTTGCCAAGCTAGTCGTGGCCGGACACCCACACACCTTTGTTGAAATCGAGGGGGGAGGGCACATTGCTCTGAGGGATGGCAGCTATCAGGAGATCGATCGGCATCGCCGACGCTGGCTGGCCACCTACCTGACCGGCGCGTAATTCTCAACAATCTCTATCTATTGGTCTGTCAGTAGCTTAGGCAACCTTGTCGTTGTCCGCCAAAGACGAGCCCGAAATCTAGTATCCGGTTGCGGGACAACGAGATTTGTCTATATTTGCCGGTTCTCGCCGGGCCCCTGCCGGAGCGGGAGAATTCTGTCCGGGAGCGATAATCCACGGAAGACACTGGCAGTTCGCCGACGGGAGTCGGCGTTAGACTGGAATGAGATGTTTCAACAGCTGACTGACAAGCTTGACTCCGCCTTCAAGGCTCTTTGCGGTCGCGGTAAGCTAACCGAGAAGAACATCAAAGATGGTCTGCGCGAAGTTCGCACGGCGCTGCTGGAAGCGGATGTGAACTACAAGGTCGCGCGGGATTTCATCAAGTCAGTTCAGACCAAAGCGGTCGGCACCGAGGTCTTACAGTCGATTGATCCCGGTCAGCAGATTGTAAAAATCGTCAACGATGAACTCATTGCTCTTCTCGGCGGTGAAACTGCTGAACTCGCGCCCATTCAGAAACACCCAACTGTCTACATGGTCTGTGGTCTGCAAGGGGCGGGAAAAACGACGCTTGTCGGCAAACTCGCTCTGCAAGCGAAACGACAGAAGAAGAAACCACTTGTCGTTGCGGCTGACATTTACCGTCCGGCAGCGATTAAGCAGCTCGAAGTTCTGGCGAAACAGATTGATGTTCCGTCGTTCACGATCGCAGGGGCCAAACCACCCGAGATTTGCGCTGAGGCATTTAAGTGGGCCGAGAAGAACTTCATCGATCTGGTCATCTTCGATACTGCCGGACGGCTACACGTCGACGATGATCTCATGGCGGAACTTGAGGCAATTGCTGAACGGGTCACGCCCGATGAAACGCTCCTGGTCGTCGATGCAATGACCGGTCAGGACGCTGTGAATGTCGCCGGCCAGTTTTCATCGCGCATTGCGATTTCAGGTGTCGCGGTGACGAAGCTCGACGGTGACGCTCGCGGTGGAGCGGCTCTGTCGATTCGTCAGGTCACCGGCGTGCCGATCAAGCTTGCATCGGTGGGCGAAAAGCTTCCCGACCTCGAACCGTTTCACCCCTCACGCATGGCCTCGCGCATTCTCGGCATGGGCGATGTCGTCTCACTCGTTGAGAAGGCACAAGAGACGATCGATGCCGACGAAGCGGTGGCAATGCAGCAAAAGCTGCTCAAGGCCCAGTTTGATTTTGAAGATTTTCTCAAACAAATGGAACAGGTAAAGAAGCTCGGACCACTCGACAAAATCCTGGGCATGATCCCCGGTGCCGGGAAGGCGCTAAAAGGTGTTGAGGTCGATGAACGCGAAATGGAACGCACCGTGGCGATCATCAAGTCGATGACACCGCACGAGCGGCGGAATCCGCGAGTCATCGACGGTTCCCGCAAGCGCCGCATTGCCGCCGGATCGGGGAACACGATGCAGGACGTCAACGCCCTGCTGAAGCAATTCCAGCAAATGCAGAAGATGTTTAGTCAGATGAATAACAATAGAAAACGCTTTGCCTCAGTTGCCCGTCGGATGGGCTGAGGGAAGCATAAAGGAGTCGTACTTTGCCAGTCTCAATTCGTCTTCGCCGCATGGGCAAGAAGAAGCAGCCGTTCTATCGCATCGTCGCCGCCGATTCCCGGGCGCCGCGCGATGGTCGCTTTCTCGAAACGCTCGGTCAGTATAACCCGATCACCAAACCGGCCAAGGTAACGGTCCAGGAAGATCGGATCGACTACTGGCTCGATCGTGGTGCACAACCGTCGGATACCGTCAAAGCCCTCTTCACGCAGATCGGCCTGACCGAAAAGCGGACAATGGCCAAAGCCGGTAAAGACGTTTCGGAAATGGCACTCAAGACCGAGATCAACGAACGGAAAAAGCGCACCCGCGGCATCAAGAAGGCAGTCCTGAAAGCGGAAGAAGAAAAGCAGGCGGCGACCGAGACACCGGCTGAGGAAACGGCTTCGGAAGAAACCGCCGAATAACTACTGTTCAGATCTCTCATGGTGACGTCGATGACCGCAACTCCGAGGACCGAGTATCTCCAGATCGGCCGCATTGGCCGCAGTCGGGGATTACACGGCGATCTCTGGGTAACTCCCGATACCGAATGGCCCGAACGCTTTTCGCTGCTTGAACGGGTCTGGCTCGGGACACCCAGAGGGTGGACCGAGTTCGAGATCGAAGCGGTCGACTACATCGGTGATCGTCCTGTCATCAAACTCGTCGGAATCGATTCTCCCGAACAGGCACGCGAACTGACAAATGCCCGTGTTGGCATCCCACCTGAGCAACGCCTGGATCTCCCCGCCGATCGTTACTACATCTTCGATTTGATCGGTGCGGTGGTGATTCGCGAGTCCGACGGTCAGGAACTGGGAGTGATCGATGACATCCGTGCCTACCCGGCCAACGATGTCTATATCATCACGACCAAAGCCGGCAATGAGGTACTCTTTCCCGCTGTCCGAACGTTCGTAAAAGAAATCGACGTGGCAAGACGACGAATCGTCGTCGACCCGGCCGGTCTCTTCGACGAGCCAGATTCTGTCGAGGGAAAACGCGATGACGTTTAACATCATTACGCTCTTCCCCGCCTACTTTGAACAGGCACTCCATCAGTCGCTGATTGGCAAGGGTCAGACGGCCGGACATATCACGGTCAATCTGATTGATCTGCGGGATCATGCAACCGACAAGCATCGCACGGTCGATGACACGCCGTTCGGTGGTGGTGGCGGAATGGTCCTGAAAGTCGAACCGCTTGATCGGTGCTTGCAGGCACTCGGTCACATACGGCGAAACGATGCAGCACCCGACGAAATTGCGAAGCAACGCATCGTGCTGACGTCGGCAGCCGGTAAACGGTTTACGCAGCCGACCGCAATCGAATGGTCACTCACACATTCACTGACAATCATCTGTGGGCATTACCTGGGCATCGACGAACGCTTGATGGAGTTGTATGCCATCGACGAAGTCTCGATCGGTGATTTCGTTCTGACCGGTGGTGAGCCAGCAGCGTTGGTGATGATCGATGCGGTCGCCCGACTGATTCCAGGGGTGCTTGGCAATTTCGAATCAGCTCTGAATGACTCGCACATGGATGCCACCGTTGGGGCACCGGTCTATACGAAGCCAGCGACATACGATGGCCTCAACGTTCCCGATGAACTCACATCGGGGAATCATCAGCTTATCAACCAGTGGCGGCGGCGCGCGGCGTTGACCAAGTCGCTGGCCAATCGGCCCGATCTACTGGCCGACGCCGACCTCACTCCCGAAGAGGAGCGATGGCTCGGCGCTATGAAAACGAAAAAGACGAATTGACGATAGGTTCAGGAAAGGATTGAGGTCCCGTGGACGCAAAGATCGCACAAATTGAAAAGCAGTACACGAAGGAGAACATCCCGGAGTTCAAACCCGGCGATACCGTTCGTGTACACGTAAGAATTGTCGAGGGTGACAAGCAGCGTATTCAGGTCTTTCAGGGCACGGTCATTGGACGCCGTGGTGGGGGCATGGGCGAAACGTTCACGGTCCGTAAGGTCTCATCCGGTATCGGCGTCGAGCGGACATTCCCGCTGCACTCACCGAACATTGAGAAGATCGAACGTGTCCGCTCCGGCGTGGTCCGTCGGGCGAAACTCTACTACCTGCGCGAACTCTCGGGTAAATCGGCACGTATTCGCGAGAAACTGACCGATCGCGAGACGACCGAGAAGAAGTAGCGACAGCTACCCGTTCAGGGAACCGATCGTAAAGGTCGTGTTCCCGTAGTGGCGGCGCGATGAAACCGTGAGCGCCGACCAGTCCAACGACTCGGCCTCCTTCGAATCGTGTTGAGTCAAGACTAACGAGTCACGGTGCGTTAGATTGGCTACCGCCAATGTGGCCAACGTCCGCGGAATGAAATCACCATACTGGGGGGGAGCGATCATCACGATGTCAAACGGCGTTGACGCTTCCTCCGCCAAGCGTGGCAGCAACTCAAACACATCACCACACCGACAGAGCAGTCGATCAGCAACCCCGAACACATTTGCCTGACGGTTAATCGATTCCGCCAGCGCCATCTCCATCTCGACCCCAACCGCCTGCGTCACATGACGCGACACTGCCTCGAAGAGATATGATCCGGTCCCACTGAAGAGATCGAGATAACGTGCGTCCGGCAGATACGGATTGAGAAAGTCGAAGATCGACTTGCGGATTCGGGTTAGCGGTGGACGCGTCACCCCGAGATCCGGTGCGCTGATCTCCCGACCTTTCAAATCTCCCGCGATAACACGGAAGGTGAACGGTTCTTTCTCTTTCGTCGCTCTGTGTGACGATGTCACCCGTCGCTTCATGCCATCAGCATACGATTGACGGCCGCGAAACAAAAGTAGCGTGTCACGGACTCCACCCGCTACTATCCGAGATGCAGAAACAAGAGCGGGCAACGGGTACGCAATCAGTATCCACGCTCGGCGCGTTGGAGGCCGATCTCATCGAGGCCGGGATCACAATGATCTGCGGCGTCGACGAGGTTGGCCGGGGCCCCCTCGCCGGACCCGTGGTCGCTGCCGCGGTTATCCTCCCCGACACTATCGAACCGCCAGGCTTGAACGACTCCAAGAAACTGACCGCTCGCAAGCGCGAGTCACTTTACAACCTCATTCGCGATTCGGCGACCTGCCATGCGATCAGCGTTGTCGACCACACGACGATCGACGAGATCAACATCTTACAGGCCTCACTGCTTGCCATGCGCCGGGCAGTCGAGAAGCTTGGCGAGCAACCAGAGATCGTGTTGGTCGACGGTAACCGCCCGATCCCCCAACTCTCGACTCATCAGCGCGCACTCATTGGTGGCGATGCTACCTGTCGGTGCATCGCCGCGGCATCGATCCTCGCCAAGGTGACACGCGATCGCATGATGGCCGACTATCAGGACGAGTATCCGTCGTTTTCATTCGGTAAGCACAAAGGGTATCCGACCCCTGTCCATCTCGGCGAGTTACGTACCCACGGACCGACGCCGATCCATCGCCGGTCATTCCGTCCGGTCGCCGAGCTGATCGAGCAAAAGGTGTTCTTTGAGCGAGAATAGGCGGGAGCGGGGAGAACGTTTCGAAGATGCCGCCGCGCGGTATCTCGAGCGAAACGGCTACACCATCCTACATCGCCAGTGGCGCGCCGGTCGCTACGAAATTGACCTGATCGCTCGCCACGGTGACATCGTCACCTTTGTTGAGGTGAAAGCTTCAACAACTGGGTCTTTCGGTCACCCGGCCGCGCGAGTCGACCAGCGCAAACAGGCGCGCTTGATAGCCGCGGCTCAGGCGTACGTGAATGAGTATGACCTGGCCGGATGCGATCTGCGGTTCGATGTCATCACCTTCCACCGGGGCGAACTCGAACATTTTGAGAATGCGTTCACTCTGCCAGAGTGACGGTGTCACCTGCCGGAGTAACGTCGTCACCTTCTTGAATCGTATCGGACGGCTCGTCTTGCGGAAGACTGGCAACGATCGAATCGACCAGGTGTTTAACCCGCTGGGCATAGGGCAACAGCCGCTCCGGCTCCGATTCGTAGCGGGCGACAAACGAATCGAGCTCAGCCGCTGTCGTCCCCTCAGCTTGGAGCAGGGAATCGCGCCAGGCAAGATAGCGCTCGGGATCATGGCGGAACTCGGCGGTTCCCACCCAGATGCGGGCGGTGAGCAGGGCATAATGGTCGATTTCAGCCTGGGCGCGGGCTATACGCCAGGTGTTCCAGGCATCGATACCGAACCAAAGCGCCGCGATTGCGGCAAAGGGGGCGAGACGCTTGAGCCAGCGGATCATGACAACTTTTCGTTGCCCGAAGGTGTTATACCCATAGATTCGCGGACAATAACCGAGCTCGGGTAATCGAGGTCAACCATGGAACTGACGTACCCTGTAAAACGACGTAAATCACGCTCCATCAAGGTCGGCGAAGTGCTGGTCGGTGGCGGCTTTCCGATCGCGGTCCAGTCGATGACAACGACCGATACGCGCGATACAGCCGCGACCGTCGCCCAGGCGAACGCTCTCTTCGACGCTGGCGCGGACGTGGTTCGTCTGTCGGTCCTTAACCACGAGGCGGGTGATAATCTC
This sequence comes from Candidatus Zixiibacteriota bacterium, assembly GCA_028289585.1. Taxonomy (GTDB): domain Bacteria; phylum Zixibacteria; class MSB-5A5; order GN15; family FEB-12; genus JANQPI01. The sequence continues at coordinate 541,304 of JANQPI010000020.1, read as the reverse complement.
CGGAATATCCGTCTCCAGATCGCCAAACCGCTCGTGGCCGATATTCATTTCCAGTACAAGCTCGCGCTCAAAGCGGTCGCCGCCGGGTTCGACAAGATCCGTATCAACCCCGGCAATATCGGTGCGGAGTGGAAAGTCCGCGAAGTCACCAAGGCGTGCAAAGATGCGGGCCTGCCGATTCGCATCGGCGTCAACTCCGGCTCGCTCCCGCAGGATATCCTCGACAAGTACGGTCACGAGGACCCGCGCGGCTTTGTCGAGGCCGCCCTTCGCGAGGTCGCCGTTCTCGACTCGATGGATTTTCAGGATATCTGCATCTCGGTCAAATCGACCAACGTCAATACCGCCTTCTGGGCGTATCAGATGCTCGCCGAGCAGTGTGACTACCCGCTCCACCTCGGTATCACCGAGGCGGGGACGCTCGAAAAAGGTTCGGTCAAGTCCGCCGTCGGTATCGGCGCGCTGCTCCTGATGGGTATCGGCGACACGATCCGTGTCTCGCTGACCGCCGATCCGGTCCACGAACCCCGCATCGCCAAGCAGATTCTGATGTCGTGTGATCTCAAGAAGGATGGCATTGAGGTAATCGCCTGCCCGACGTGTGGTCGTTGTCAGATCGACATGATTCCGATGGCCGAGAAGGTAGAGGCGGCCACCAGGCATATCAAAGCGCCGCTGAAAGTTGCTGTCATGGGCTGTGCGGTCAACGGTCCCGGCGAGGCGGCGGCTGCCGACATGGGTATCTCCGGTGGCGACGGTAAGGGGATTCTCTTCGAGAAGGGTGAGATTACTGAGCGCCTCGATGAGGATCAGTTGGTGACGCGTCTTCTGGAGAAGATTGAAGAGACGACGGGGGAGAAAGTCGACCGCGCCGCCGCCGGCCTTCCCGACAAAGAACCGGCGGGGGCGTAGAACGCATCACCGGAAATCACATACTTTTCTAGACAGCACTTGGTTATTGCGCAGCGCGGGACAGTGGTCTCAAATTGCGTAGATGACACCAGATCCACCCCACCCTCGCAGATTCGAGTTCTCGGGCAAGCAAGCTGAGGACATCCTGCATAGCCTCGCTAAGAAGTCTTTTCTGCGGGAGTTCTGTTACCTAAATCCCAAAAGACGAAAACCGAACGGAGTAGAGGAAGAAATCTGCGATTTACTCGTTTTGTTTGAAGAACACTTTTTAATCTTCCAAATCAAGAACATTCGCAACAAAGGAAATGACGAACGGTATATTCGCAAGACTTATGATGCGAACATAGGTCAGTTATTCGGAGCTGAGCGGGCTTTGACGTCAAGTATTGAGCCGATTGAACTAACGAATGACAGCGGTGGCAGAACCGTGTTTGATCCCAAGGTTCACCATAAGTGTTGGCGGATCGCAGTCGGTGTCGGCGAAGATGGAAAAATGTATCATGGAATTGTCAGTGATGAAGATAGAATCGTTCACTGCTTTGACCGCTCACTTTCGTACATACTGAACGAATTGGACACCGTTCTGGACTTTCTCGACTACTTGACTGCTAGACAATCGCTAGGTACTGGAACGTTTCCGCCGATTTCCTTTGAGAATTGCCGCGAGCAAGACTTCTTGGCGTTCTATGTGTCGCATGGGCGAAGTGTAGACGAACTACGAGGGAAGGCTGCAACCCAACACTTCATGGATGGCTATTGGGAAGATTGGAGTGCGAGTACCAATGCCGAGACAAGAAGAGCACAAAATCGACCGAGTTATTTGATCGACTTCGCGATCGACAACTTGCACCGAACTGGCGGAGGTGACTACCTAAAGCTTGTTCTACCTCTCGCAAGACTGCGACGTTACGATCGACGGATCGTGGCCCAAGAGTTCTTTGAAGCTCGTGAGAAGTCGATCGGCAGACCTACGGGGTATGTGAGAACCGGCACCACAAAACAAGTATCGCTTACGTATGTCTTTGCTTTCTTTCCGCGGGAGTTAAGCAGAGAAACTCGGAACAACTGGCTGAGAACCTATTGCTTCCTAGCTCGCGGCCGTTTTCGGACTAACGCTCTCGTTTACGGATTCCTTGCTGAAAACGACAATCAAAAACCAATGACCCTAGATTTCTGTACATTGAATCACCCAGTTTGGAGTCCTGAAGACCAACTGCAACTTGAGAAACTCTGCCAAGATAACGGGATAGAGATCCAACCGGAGCAAGTTGCTGAGACATATTCAGAGTTCAAACCAGGCAAGAAACGGTCCCAGAAGTAAGGGGGTAAAACTACTCCGGCTTTGCCGGTTCGATCATGACGAATCTCTCGACAAGGAACCCGCCGGAGCGTAGCGAGAAAGTCGTAGTTTGACGGTCCCCCTTCCTAAACTAGATTACGATCTTCTCAAGCTGTATGAACAGCTCCTAGCAAGCGTCTATCGACACGCTCGTTGCTATAGAAACTCGACACCACTCACAACTTTTTGCGCTCTGCAAGGCAAAGCGTACGGCCAAGACTGCCCAAAGATCATGGTTGTTGGACAATCTGTGAATGGGTGGACAACTGGACAGGATTTAACCACGAAAGAAGGCGTAAGACGAACTTTGCATTTGGCACAGGATCCATGGTCCGAACACGAGCATTCTGACATCCTTGTTCGTTACCAGACGAATCCAACCGGCTGGATAAGTGACGCGTGGTCAAGAGACGACGCCCTGCAAGGATGCTTCTTACCGGACGGTGCTAACTACAGCTCTGGTCGATCCAGCTTTTGGCAGGCCGTTCGATCGATCGTTCGGACACTCACTGAGAAGCCCAATCTTTCGAATGAGGAAGTCTTCTCAAAGATTGCCTGGTCGAACATCTACCGAGTAGCTCCGGCTCGGTTCGTGAACAAGCGCATCAAGGGATCAAAGAACTATTACTCTATAGATACAGGAACGGTACCGCATCAACTCAAAGAACCTCAGAACAATTACGTTGCTGCTATCTTGGAAACAGAAATCAGGCACTTGCAGCCTGATTATCTGTTTATGATGATCGGTAAAGATACGTCATCGGTAGAGTTGCTTTTCGAAGGCGATCTGAAAGTTACGGATGATTACGAAACATTGTCTCTACGCAATTCTGACAAAACGGTAACGATCGTGGGACCTCATCCGAGATCACGAGGCGCACAACCTAAACTGAAAAGAAGAATTCAGGAACTGAAGACCAGGTAGCTTTTACTCTGGCCTTGCCGGTTCGACCATGACGGACTTTTCGCGCTCAACCGTCACCAACCCCGGTTTCGCTTTCCGCGGTTTCCGCACATACCGCCGCTCAGCATAAATCACCGGTACCAGCGTATCATTGCGCGCTTTCGAATGCCACGCCGCAATCGCCGCCGTCTCCTCAATCTCCCGCTTCGAGGGCTGGAAACTCTTGTTCGGAAACTTCATGACAACATGCGACCCCGGACACTGCTGCGTGTGAAACCAAAGCTCGTACGGCTTGGCAAAATCAAATGTCGTCCGGTCGTTATCAGAACCATCGCGACCGATGAAGATCGTCAGCCCCGTCGAGAGCGTATGCTCCCGATACGGCAGGCGGGGGGCATCACCCCCTTTTCCTTCGGCATCTCTTGGCAATAGCGCGGCGATGTCCGCCGCGTATTGTTGCGAAGCTTGGACAAAGTTGACTTCGAGATCGGCCAGCATCCGCTCGGTCGAGGTCAGCTCATCGCGCGTGATTGCCAGTCGCCGCTCGAGCATTTCCAATCCCTCTTTCCCTTTGCGGTAGCGACGGAAATACGACTCGACCGAATCGGCCGGCGAATCTTTCGGATCGAGTGACACCGTCACCGGCTCGCCAGTCATTAGGTCGTTGAGGGTGATTTCGCTCAGGCCCTTCTTGAGATCGGTAAAATGTGTCTGCAGCAGCTCGCCGATGCGACGATACGAATCGAAATCGGCCGCTGCGGCAACGTCGCGTTCGAGCTTTTCAACCCGCTTGGCCAGCCGCTTGACCGTGCGCTTCACAGCGGAGACTGTCTGCTTCTCCTCATCCGCTTCGGCGACCCCGGCGCGTTTGCGACTGACGATTTCAAGCACGGCAAGTGAGAGTGTCTTGAGCTTCTCCGGCTCGGTGGTCTGCGAGCGGAGCTTGAACGGGTACGCCTCGAACTTCCCGCCGATGTCATACAAATAGCCGGTCTCGGGAGACTCGAATCGACGCGCTAAATCAGTGATAGACTTGGCAAGGTCAGTCCAGCCATCCGACTCGATTTCATCAGGCGGTGTGAAATCGAGATCGGCGCGGATAAGCGCTTCTTTGGCGAGTGTGCGGTTGAATCCGTGCACATCTTTCTCAATCAGACCAAGCAGCGATGTATGGTCGGCGACACGACTCGTGAGATCATCGGGCTCCAACTCGATTGGATTCAGTTTGTTCGGCAATGGCGGTGGTTCGTACGGCTCGCCAGGGGTAAAATCGCGGTTCCGCAAGACTTGTTGCCTTTTACTGTCGCTATCCAGCAGCCAGATATTCGAGTTAGCACCGATCGCTTCGAGGGCGAGTATCGCGGTCGACCCACCAGCCTCGACGGTCACGGTGAGTATCCGGTCGAGCGGCCGTTGTTCGATCGCAACGAGACGCCCCTCGATTCCACCGAACAGCGGAAACGGTTTTTCGCCAGTACTCACTCGTGTTTTTCCGGCCGGAACGAGAAACGCGCCGTGGCCGTGCGGATGCCAGACCAACCCCAGTGCCCAGCGGGTCTTGGCCGCTTTGAAATAGAGATACGCCGCCCGCTCTTTGCGGTAGAACGCCGTATCGACGAGCGTGGAGCCGGTTAGCTCCCGCCGCGCCTCACGGACGAGTGCGGCAATGTGTAGCGACGTTTGCATTGAACGCTAACGGGGAAGCGTACGATTGGCGTAATCGCCATAGTCCGGACGCTGACGGTCGTAGCCACCCTGCCAGTGCGCTGAGGCAAGCAGATAGTCAGCAGTTGCGATATTCGATGCTGTCGGAATATTCCACACCACCGCCAGCCGCAGCAGCGCCTTGACATCCGGGTCATGCGGTTGCGCCGACAACGGATCCCAGAAGAAGATCAGGGCGTCGATCTTACCTTCGGCGATCATCGCACCCAACTGCTGATCGCCACCCAACGGCCCCGACATCAGCCGCGTCTGGACCGGGAGAATCGACTCGATCTGTTTGCCAGTCGTACCCGTGGCCACAAGATGGCAATCAGCCAGGGCGTCGCGATGACGGGTCACCCAGTCGATCAGCGCCGCTTTCTTGTTATCGTGTGCGACAAGCGCGACAGTCGGTTGCGCGCGACTCATGAGATATTCGGCGCGATCATCTGCTCGGGACGAACTTTGGTGTCGAACTCTTCAGCTGTCAAAAGACCAAGCGCGATCGCCGCCTCTTTGAGCGTGGTGCCGTCGGCGTGGGCCTTCTTCGCAACTTTCGCCGCGTTGTCGTAGCCGATATGCGGATTCAGCGCCGTAACCAGCATCAACGAATTGTTAAGATGCCGATCAAGGTTCGGACGATTCGGTTCGAGACCGATCGCACAGAACTGATTGAACATATCGCACGCATCGGCCAGCAGACGGATCGATTGCAAGACGTTGTGGACCATCATCGGCTTGAACACGTTCAGTTCGAAGTGCCCGGTAGCGCCGCCGACGTTAACAGCGACATCATTGCCGATCACCTGCGCACAGACCATTGTCATCGCCTCACACTGCGTCGGGTTGACTTTCCCCGGCATGATCGACGAACCCGGTTCGTTGGCCGGTAGGTTCAGTTCGCCGATACCCGACCGTGGACCCGAGCCCATCAGGCGAATGTCGTTGGCAATCTTCATGAGCGAGCAGGCGATCGTTTTGAGCTGGCCGGAACATTCGACCAGGGCATCGTGGGCCGCCAGTGCTTCAAACTTATTCGGTGCCGAAACGAACGGCAATCCGGTCAGGTCGGCGATGCGGTCGGCCGCCTTCTCGGCAAACTCCGGATGCGTGTTCAGTCCCGTTCCAACCGCGGTCCCCCCCAACGCCAGCGGATAGAGCCGCGGAAGGCTCGCTTCGATACGAGCGAGGCCGTTCGATAACTGCTGCGCGTAACCCGAAAATTCCTGGCCGAGCGTTAACGGTGTGGCATCCATCAGATGCGTGCGGCCAATCTTGATGATCTCATCGAAATCGCGCGCTTTGTCGGCCAGTGTATCCCGCAACTCGGTGAGCATCGGAATCAGACGATGGTGCAACTGTTCGACGACGGCGATATGCATCGCGGTCGGAAACGTATCGTTCGATGACTGCGCCTTGTTGACGTCGTCGTTTGGATGAATCGGTGATTTCGAACCGAGTTCACCGCCGGCCAGTTCGATGGCGCGATTGGCGATCACTTCGTTGCTGTTCATGTTCGTCTGGGTGCCTGATCCGGTCTGCCAGACAACGAGGGGAAAGTGATCATCAAGATCGCCGGCAATGACCTCATCGGCCGCCCGGACAATCAGGTCCGCTTTGTCGTTTGGTAGCAGCCCGAGCGTCGCATTGACCTGAGCAGCCGCCTTCTTGAGAACACCCAGGGCGCGAATCATCTCGCGCGGCATGAGCTCGCCACCAATGCGAAAATGGTGCAGGGATCGGGCGGTCTGAGCGCCCCAGTAGCGATCGGCGGGCACGTCGACCTCGCCGATGGAATCTCGTTCAGTACGCATCGTCATCGGTCTACCTCATTTCGTTGTTTCGAGGATAGGCAGACACGAAGCGGCGCGCAATGGTCGGTCAATCAGCCATTTGGGCGAGGACCGCCAGATTCGGATTGATGGTGATTCGAAGAGGGCGTTCGGCGGTTGTCGGAAGGGAGTAATAGACATCGTCACCGTCGACATGCAGCAGGTGCCAGCGTGTCGTTCCATCGTGCATATCCACCGCCACCGGCACCCAGCTGCGGAACGACGCGGAGACGTTCTCCTGACGGATACGGATGGTAATCCCCCACCGACCATCGACCGGAAACGTGCGCGACGACGTGTCGAGACGCGGTATCTCGGTACCATAGACCCACTGACTGAAGAACCACGTCATGTCGAGTCCGATGTACTTCTCGACCATCCACTTGAAATCACGCGTGCTGATCTCGCGATCGCGGTAACGTTCGAAGCACTCGCGCAGCATGGCGAAGAACAACCGATCGTCACCGGTGGCGTAGTCGGTCATCAGCATGCGAATCATGTGCAGAATGAGTGCACCCTTGCGATAGACGACCAAGTCATAGGCACCGACCGAACGCGACGACTCGGCACGATACCCCAGAGAAACCGAGGGGATCGGGTTTTCATCGCGACTGTACCGCGCTCGCATCGATAGTAATTCTCGGCTGTACGTCGTCAGCCAGTCGTAATAGATCTGGTCCCCCTCCTTGGCTTGGAGATACAGCAGTGCCGCATACTCCGCCATCCCCTCGGAAAGCCATTCGTCACGATATCCAGCCGGCCGAACCGTGGTTCCCCACCATTGATGCGCGACTTCATGAGCCCGAAAGATACGTGCGTAGCCACGGGGGCCGACTTCGTAGAACGAGTGAGATCCGATCTGAAGCAATCCCGGTAACGAGACCCCGTGCCACCCGGGGAACTCAGCGATCGTCAGGGACGGCAACGGAAGCGAGCCAAAGGTTGCAGAGAAAAATTCATAGGCTCCCGAGAAATCGGCCAGCGCCAGTTTCTCGTCGACCCGCCACGCCGACTCGAGTTCGTCTGGTCGCAGCGCCGGTTGGGTGTACATCTCGATCGACGAACCCTTCACCTGCGTTTGATCGAGATCGTAATTGCCGAACATCAGAGCAACGAGAGAGGTCGGCCGGTCAACTGCCCAGCGCACGCGCTTACGTGAGTTCGAGACCGATTCAACCTCTGGCTGGTTGGGGCCAACAACCGCCTGGTTGATCGGAAGGGTCAGGGTCAGATCATAGGTAATCGGATCGTTGTAGCCATACCGCGGCAACCATTCCGATGGGGTTGTACCACGGAGCGCACCGAATCGTCGCTGACCAATGTCGCCTCGATAGACTACGGTAAAAGCGACGGTATCGCCGTAGGTAAGCGGTTCGGTAGCGATGTAGAACTGACGGAGACCGTCGATATTGTCATCTCGCGTCCGATCAACCCAGGTTACCGGTGTGGCATCGGGTCGACTGATTGTTTCGATGCGAAAGCGCGGATCGAGCCGAAACGGTAGAAGGCGTGCCCCTTCCAGCGCCACAACGGCCCTGATAGTTGTCTCGGCAACTAACCGACCGGAACCATCAATACGCGCATCGAGGTCGACATGGAGGGGGCGAAGTTGGCGACGATCCACACCATTGATCAAAAAGTAGTTCGGCGCGGCAAACATCGAATAGCGGCAGACAATCTCCCAGCCTGCACGACCGTCACGAACCGACGACCAAAGGTAGAACTGTACTTCCTCATTCGCGCTAGGATCAAAGAGATAGACGAAGCGCTGTCCTGATTCGATGCGACCCGTGACCAATAGAAATCGTTCCGCCGTTGGCTGCACGAGCGCCTGGGCTGCCTCACCGGCGAAGTATGGACTGGCTGCGGACAAATGACGAAGGTGGTCACCGAGCCGACGCGTCAACGTTGCCGGAGGAGGAGTGCGACGTAAGGATCCCATCGTGACCAGCTGACTCCAGATTCGCGCATCGAAGTAGAACACCAATTCGGTAACGTCACCTACGAAAACCGAGGAATCCACGAATCGCCTCAGCTGATCCCGTTCGACCGACAACACCGGCGTAAACCGAACACGCGCCGAACCACGCCAGATTGCCCCGGGTACCAGTGCTTGTTCGCCCACAGAAACGGTCGAGAAAGCATGGAATGCTCCGCTGTCGAGAACGATTGAGAAGTCTTGATGCGTGAGCCGTTCGCGCGACACTGTCAATTGTTGCCATTGATCAAGGTTCGGCTGCTCCAACGTGCGCACGAGATCAGCCAGGTGGTGCGGGCTGTCATCAGCCACCGCACTTCCCACGCTGAGGAGCCATACGAGAACCAGCCAGCGCCAAATCATCGTTCGACCTCGGTGGCGAGAACAGAGAGGCGCTGCTGGAGCGTGGGATGCGATCCGAACCAGGTATGTGTCAGCGGGTGCGGATCGGGGTCACCCAGATTAAAATCGGCGAGACGACCAACGGCAGCGATACCATCGGAGCGATCGAGCCCGGGAAACATAGCAGCGTAGTGGTCGGCATTGACTTCGATTCCACGACTGATCGCCATTGCCACCGGCTGTGTGACGAACAGCGACGCGGCAACAAAGGTCATGATGAGCGGGACCGCGCCTGCCGAACGGATCGAATCGATCTTGAGTCGTTCCCGCCAGCGATACGCAATGCCGGGCACGACGCGGACAAAGACACTGAGGGCACCAGCCGTTATCAACCAGGCCGAAAGCGCTCCGATCCAGAGGTGGTGGCGAGTATAGTGACCGATCTCGTGAGCCAGGACCCATGCCACCTCTCCGGGAGCGAGGTGCTCGATGAGATTGTCATAGAGGACGATACGGCTTGACCCCCAGAGTCCGGTAACGTACGCGTTCAGCCGTGTTGATCGTGCGGAAACATCGATCTCAAGCAATGTTGCGTCGGGGATACCGGCTGCGTTGGCCATCGTTTCCGCCTGGGTCCGCACTGGTCCGTCTCGAAGCGAGGAGAATGAACTAAAAATCGGGTCGACCAGGAGTGGTGCGAGAACGATACCACCGACAATGAGCGGGCCAGAGGCTAATGAGGCGGTCAGCCACCATCGCTTGATTCTCGTCCAGGTCAGATGGAAGAGCAGCAGAGGGATGGCCGCCACTGCGATGTAGACAAGCCGCGCTCCAAACGAGCGCAGCACCCATTCTCCGAATGTCAGCGATGAAAAGCCGTAGACGTGCTCAACCAGAAAGCCTCGGTAGATAAGCATGGGAAGAAGCACCAACCAGGCAGCCAGGCCGACCAGCAGCCAGACAAGCACGACGGCGAGCGGAGACGGCAACCGTCGCTCGAGGCGCCGTCCAAGACGACCGCCCCAGCCGGTGGCGGCGATGAAGGCATAGATGACAATCGGTGCGATGGCAAAAACCCACTTAGTGGGAGCGACGGCGGCATGATAGGAGCGAGCCAACTCCATACGTTCAGCAGAATAGCCCGCCATCTCCATCAACCCGTGGTCGGGAGATCCCACGGCCATTGCCATCAAGGTCGACACTATCACTACCGAAACCATAGTCCGAAACCTGTTACCCGTAGGTTACACGCCTGAACAGAGTATCGGGTTGCAGACTGTCCCGGTCGCCAAAAACGTTTTGTACAATGGACAAAAAAGAAACGCGTGGAGCGGCAACTCCACGCGTTGAAATGATTGCAGTCAGGATACTATTCGGGAGCAACGACCGATACACGCTTGCGGGATTTACCGACGCGCTCAAAGCGGACGGTACCGTCGATCTTGGCAAAGAGCGTGTTGTCTTTGCCAATGCCCACGTTGACACCCGGTCGAATCGGCGTACCGAGCTGCCGGACAATGATCGATCCGGCCGTTACGCTCGCACCGGAGTAGACTTTCGTTCCGCGTCGCTGAGCGTTGGAGTCGCGGCCGTTCTTTGATGAGCCGACGCCTTTTTTATGTGCCATATCGGTATCCTCGTTCTCTCAAATCGTTGGTCAGATCGCCCGTTTGGGCGAGCGGGGAATATAGACGAAACTCGCCGAATCGCAAGCCCGTTCTCTAATCCGCTGCCTACCAACATCTTACACTCTAAGACAACGGGCACCCAACCCTTCGGGCACCCGTCGTGAGTTCTGAATTGTCGGTGCGGTCTCCGGTTAGGTGACACGCTCTTCTTTACGATCTGCTTCGGCACCAGAGTTGAACTGGAACGACAACCGGTCGTCGTTCTCGACGTCGATCATGAGATCCAGATCCCCCGCAAACTGGCCGCGCAGGATCTCTTCGGCGAGCGGATCCTCAAGGTACTTCTGGAGTGCCCGCTTGAGCGGCCGAGCTCCGTACTGCGGATCGTACCCCTTCTCCGCGAGAAATGCCTTCGCCGCCTTGGTGAGCTGGAATGAAATCCCCTTTTCAGCCAATCGCTTCGCGATATCGACCAGGAGAATGTCGATGATCTCCTTGATGTGATCGCGATTCAGCGACTGGAAGATAATCGTCTCGTTGACGCGGTTGAGCAGTTCCGGGCTGAAAAGCTTCTTCATCTCGGCATCAATACGCTTCCGGATCGTCTCGGTCGAAAGCTCTTCCTCGGCATCGAAACCAACTTGCTTCTCTTCGCGAAGTTGACGCGTTCCGACGTTCGACGTCATGATGACAACCGTATTCTTGAAGTCGACCTTGCGACCGAAGGAATCGGTCAATGCGCCATCATCAAACAACTGCAGCAAGATGTTAAACACATCCGGATGCGCTTTCTCGATTTCGTCAAGCAATACGACAGAGTACGGCTGACGACGGACTTTTTCGGTCAGCTGTCCGCCCTCTTCGTAACCGACATAGCCTGGAGGCGCACCGATCAAGCGTGAGACCGCAAACTTCTCCATGTACTCAGACATGTCAATGCGGATCAGCGCGTCGTAGTCATCGAAGAGGAACTTTGTCAACTCGCGAGCCAGCTCTGTCTTACCGACGCCTGTTGGGCCAAGGAAGATAAACGCTCCGATCGGCCGGCGCGGATCGCCAAGGCCGGCACGGGCACGACGAATCGAGCGCGCCAGCACCTCAATCGCTTCATTCTGACCGACAATAACGTTCTTCAACTCTTCTTCCATCCGGAGGAGGCGTTGCGATTCTTTTTCCTCAAGACGGTAGAGAGGAATTCCCGTTATCTTGGCCAGCACCGCGGCAACATCATCACCACTAAGAGTGATCTGTTCCTTTTCACGCTGCTCTTCCCATTCCTTTTGCATATCCGCGAGGCGCTCTTTTTCGGCCTTGATCTGATCGCGGAGCTGGGCCGCTGTCTCGAACGCCTGGTTTTGGACCGCCTCGTCCTTGTTTTCCTGCAGATCAGCGATCTTCTGCTCCGACTCGGCAAACGTATCAGGGCGCGTATACGTCGAAAGATGCGCCCGTGACCCGGCTTCATCGATCAGATCGATCGACTTATCCGGCTGGTATTTGCCGGACACATATCGATTCGACAGCTTGACTGCGGACTCAATCGCCTCATCGGAGATCATCAGTTTGTGATGCTCTTCGTACTTCGGGCGAAGGCCTTTGAGAATCTGAATCGTCGCATCTTCGGACGGTGGTTCGACCATCACGGTCTGGAAACGACGCTCAAGAGCACCATCCTTCTCAATGTACTTGCGGTACTCGTTTAAGGTGGTAGCACCAATGCAGCGCAACTCGCCACGAGCGAGTGACGGCTTGAAGATGTTCGAGGCATCAAGCGAGCCTTCGGCACCACCGGCTCCAACGATCGTGTGTAACTCGTCGATGAAGATAATCACATCGGACGAATTGATGATCTCGTTCATCACCGCTTTGAGACGCTCCTCGAACTGGCCGCGATACTTCGTACCGGCGACGAGCGACGCCATGTCGAGTGTAACGACGCGCTTGTTTTCAAGAATCTGCGGAACGTTGCCTTCGACAATGCGCTGTGCCAATCCCTCGACAATCGCTGTCTTACCAACACCCGGTTCACCGATGAGCACGGGGTTGTTCTTCTTGCGTCGAGACAGAATCTGGCAGACACGTTCGATTTCGTTATCGCGACCGATGATCGGATCGAGGCGGCTGCGCCGAGCGAGTTCCGTGAGATCCCGGCCAAAGTGGTCGAGCGCAGGCGTCTTTGATTTCTTGCGTTTCTTTTTGTAATTCGACGGCTTGCCGCTCTGGATGTTCTTGAGCTCTTCGTAGGCTTCCTTGTAGTCGATTTCATACGTCGAGAGCACTTGAGCGGCGACACCCTCCTCATCTTTGAGCAAAGCGAGGAGAATGTGTTCGGTGTCGATATCCTTCGACTTGAGTGCTCGTGCCTCCTGACCCGAGACCTCAAGGGTCTTCTTCGCCCGGGCCGTAAGTGGCAGTTGCCCCATGGTCATCGTGCCACCGGACGGCTGCACGACTTCCTCGATCGATGCCTTGAGATCGTCGAGGTCCAGACCCAGATTGCCAATCACCTCAACCGCGCGCCCCTCACCCAGTCGAATGAGACCGAGTAGGAGATGTTCGGTGCCGATGTAGTCGTGCCGCAGGCGCGCCGCCTCATCGCGGGCATACTCAATCGCCTTTCGGGCGGCTTCGGTAAACATCTCATTCATGATTACGCGTCCTTACCTTACGTGAAGGTCAAAATCTATGTGGTCGCACGGTCGTGGCGCAATGGTTAAACCCCGTCATCAGAGATACTGTTCCGTAGTTTTTCCCGCACCAGCTGTGCACGGGCGTGGTCCCGCCGCTCGGCATCCATGTCGGTGCCAAAGAACTTCTGGAGATGTGCAGGCTGCGACAACAACAACAGATCGTTGATGAGCGATACCGTCAGGAAGTCAATTATCTTCAGTGCGTGGCCGAGGCGAATTGCGGAAAGGAGGTTCATGACCTCATCGCCACTTAGCATGCGCGCAGTTTTTAAGATACCGTACGCACGCCAGATCTTGTCCTCGATCATATCCTGCGCCTGATCCATCAGGTGCTGGCGGGCTTCGGCCTCTTCGGAAACTATTTCCTGCGCAGACCGCAGGATTTGCGACATAATTTCTGCCTCGGTGATACCGAGTGTGTTCTGATTTGAAATTTGGAACAGGTTCCCGGCAACGTCCGAACCCTCACCGTAGTACCCTCGCACAATCAGTCCGGACTGTGTTAGGCGCTGGATAACGCGTTCAATCTCCTTGGTCAGCACGAGCCCGGGAAGGTGAATGAGCACCGAGGCTCGCATCCCCGTGCCGGCATTGGTCGGGCAGGCCGTCAGATAACCGAAGTCAGCGTCGTAGTCGAATTCAAGATGTTGGCCGATCTCTCGCTCGTAGTTGGCTGCCATCTGATACGCGCCAGAGACATCGAGGCCGGCGGATAGCCCCTGTACACGGAAATGGTCTTCCTCATTGACCATAATCGACAGGCGCTCGTCGGAGCCCATCCAGACCCCTTTGGCCGTATCATCATGACCCAGGAAGACCGGCGAAATGATATGTCGCTCGACAAGAAAATCGCGATCGAGCATCTCAAGCTCATTTGCTTTGCAGAACGTACCGGAGCCAAGCAGATCAGAGCGGGACATAACGGAGTCAACGTACCCCATGATTCGCTGCCGCGTTTCCGCATCCGCAGCTGTCGGATATTGGCATCCAGCCACGTTGCGCGCTAATCGGACACGGGTGGAGAGCACCACGAGCGACTCCTCACCGGCACCGGAAAGCCACGGTGCGGGAGTCTTGGCCATCTCTTCAAACTTGATGTCGCTCACGGATTCGTGTCCTATTCTGCCTTGTCAACCGCGGCGGTTGACGGTTCCGTTTCATTCGCCTCGATCTGCTCCTTGAGCAGGCGAATCTTGTCACGGAGTTCGGCGGCGCGTTCAAAATCTTCGGTCGCAATTGCCTTCTTCAATTCCTGCTGGAGGCGAGCCTCCTCCTGGACCGGCAGGGCATCGGAAGTCCCACTTGAGCCAAGGGCTGACATCGGATTCATACCCCGATGCAATGACGCGCCGTGAATCTTACGCATGATCGATTCGATGCGCGGACGAAAGGCACGATAGCACCCACCGCAACCGAATCGACCCAGACGCGTAAATTCATCGAACTCCAGCCCACAGCTCTCGCACGCGATCGGTTCACCGCTTGCCTTGGCCGAAATCGGCTGGGTCGGCGACTTGACCATGTTGGCAAGAATGTCCTTGAGCGGAAACGGGACCTGGTCGAGCGGTGAATGGAAACCACGGGCCGCCGCACACTCGTTGCAGAGATGCATGGTGACATTCTTGGCACCGACGACCTGCGTGATCTTCACAGTCGCCTCTCGCTTCTTGCAATCATTGCACAGCGACATGTCGTTTCTTCTCCTCGGCCACCGACCGGTCGTGCGCCGCGGTCATCTCGCGGCTTAGTCCACGACGACGCGCACATGAGGAACAGATACGAATCGAATGAGTTCTCCCCATTCGCATAATCGTGTATCCAATCGTTCCTTCCCGCGTCGCACAGTCATCACACCTTTTCATTCAGCCCCCTGAATATAAGAGTCGTATTAGTTGGTCGCTGTCTCCTCGTGAAGCTTACCCTCAGACAACGTCAAGCGCCGCTGGCAGCGATCAGCAAGGTCACGATTATGCGTGGCCACCAGAAATGTCGTCCGTCCGTTCTCGGCCAATCCTTCCAGGAGTTCATGCACGGTCGCTGCCGTCGCCGTATCAAGATTGCCGGTCGGCTCATCGGCCAGCACCAGCTCTGGTTCATTGGCCAGAGCCCGGGCGACAGCCACGCGCTGTTGCTCCCCCCCGGAAAGTTCGCGGGGACGATGGGTCATCCGTTCGGCAAGACCAACTTCCTGAAGCAGCCCTTCGGCTCGCTCCCCGGCTTCGCGACGGTCCTGACCGGCCAGGATCAGCGGAACCATCACGTTTTCCCGTGCCGTAAAGTCTTCCAGGAGGTAGTGAAACTGAAAGACAAAACCGAGCTTCTCCACTCGTAAGCGGGCAAGATCGGTCTCCGAACGGTCGACAAGTGATTCAGCGCCGAGTTGAACAGTTCCCTCTGTTGGCCGGTCGAGACCACCCAAAATGTGGAGCAGGGTCGATTTACCGACCCCCGAGGCGCCGACGATACAGGCGAAGTCCCCCCGACTGAGGGTCAAGTCGACACCGTTCAGAACCGTCAGCGGACCGCGAGCGGTTCTGAATGTTCGAGCCACGCGTTGTGCGGCGAGCACCACGCTGTCACGTCCCTGTCGATTGCTCATTCCATCATCCTGTTGGCTATCGCCTGTAGTCTTATTTTCGCCCATATCTCCCAAACATTTAGCTTAGCGGCGGAGCACCTCGATCACCGAAACTCGGGCTGCCTGACGGGCTGGGAACCAGGCCGCGATCAGACAGATGACCAAGGTCAGCCCTCCGGCGATCAGGAAATCGGTCAGATGGATGTCGATCGGGAGATAGGAGACGAAATAGATGTCACCGGGCAGCCGAATCAATTCAAACTCATTCTGTAGCCAGGCTGCTAACCCGGCCAGCCCCCAGCCGAGAAGCACACCACTCACGCCAATGAACAGCCCTTTCAGAAGAAAAATGCGCAGAATCGCCCCGGGCGTTGAGCCGATCGTTTTGAGAATGCCAATTTCAGAACGCTTGTCCATCGTCAGCATCACGAGCGTTGAGATGATCGAAAACGCTGCGACAATGACAATGAGCGTGAAGCCAAGAAACAGCACCAGTTTCTCCATTTCGATCCAGGCAAAGAGATTACGGTGGAGTACGTTCCATGGTACCACATCGTACCGATACCCAAGATTGGAATCGATCACCCTCGCAATGTCATCGGCCTCGTAAATGTTGTCTAACTTGAGATGGGCGGCGGTAACACCACCTCCCGTCTTGAAGAGATCCATCGCAGCAGGTAGATCAATGTACGCCAGTTGCCCGTCCCACTCGTGCATTCCGGTTTCGAAGATTCCGGTGACAGCAAACTTTGCGATACGGGGACGACGATTCGAGCGAAGCTCCTCCGCTGACAGAAACGCGTAGAGGACAACCGCGTCACCGACAAACACCGACATTCGATCGGCCAACCCCGTTCCGACCAGTATGCCCGGGAGGGTATCACCTCGTGCGTCAATCTGGGGGTCGAACGAGTAGGAACCCGCAATCATCTTGTCATCGATTTCGGCCGTGCGACTCTCGAGCTCCGGGTCAATACCGCGGATAACGATTCCGTCGCCTGCATTGATTGACGATATCCCGGCCTTGAAGTAAATGAACGGCGATGCCGCCCGGACACCGTCGAATGTCGCCAGCGTATCAACCAACTCTTGATATTCGGTGATGTATGTCTGCTGGAGCGGGAATACGGAGATGTGTGACGTGGTGCCAAGAAGCCGCGACCGGATTTCGTGTTCGAATCCGTTGTGCATCGACATCACAAAACAGACCGTGCCGACACCAAGGGTAACACCAATGATCGTGATCCACGTCGAGACCGCGACAAACATGCGACCCGACGCAAAATAGCGATTGGCGATGAAGCGTTCAAATGACATAGGCTGCTGATCGAGAGTTATACGTTCGCAGCCAGGAAAGCAGCTAGAATCCGATATCGTTTACCGGCGGCTGAGGCACGGCGAACAGTCGATTCAGCTGGTCGAGTCGGGTGGGATCCGATACACGGATGCGACTGTAGCGGTGCAGTGTCTCGATATCAACGCTCCCCAGCAGGAGTGAGGCGAGATCGCCGAGATCGATCCGAAGCTCGCAGTCGATGTCGACGTTTCTGACGACCTGAGGCGTTCCGCTCTCGAACCGGACCACAACTGCGCGGTTGTTCCATGCGGTCAGCGTGTCGGTCGTTGTAATGGCGAGTGTCACCGTTTCATCATTGAAATTGTGACCGGCCAGGTGGGTCCAGATCTTCTCCGTATCAAGAATCCGATACATGATCCCCACGCCATGAATACCAGCACGATGAAAGACCATGGGGAAGACCTCACCGGTAGCATCTCGCGGATCACCGACCAGGTATTCCAGATTGGGATCATACGAGGTGAGCCGAATACGCCGCAATTGGTCCGCTTGTCGACGGAAGAAGGTGCAGAACGCCGCCAATACTTCCGGTGAATCATACTGGAGTTGCAGCACGCGGGCATCGTGCGACATCTGTTCACCGAGACTTTCAAAACGAAAGCGACAGAAGCCGCGAATCGTGTTGTTGTCCTCGAAATAGGCATAGGTACGGGCTTTGGGTGACCACTCGCGGGAAAACTGCCAGTGTTCTACTCGGGACGCAAACATGCCGTTCGTTCGCGCCGCAATGCCGTTGTAGAACTCAGTAAGAGCGACGAGATCTTCGCTCTCAACCTTGCGAATGTGCGAGGCATCGCCGCTATCCGGAAAGGCCGATGTCAGAAATTCGTACAAGTACCCCTTGGCACCATACCCGTAGCCCATCTGTCGGTAGAAATCGGGGCGAAATGACCAGAGTGACGAAAACGCATAATCGCGGTCATGCCAGTGCTTGAGATGGTACTGGACAAGTGCTTTGGCAATTCCGCGCTTCTTGTCGGCTAAAGAAACGACGACAAAACCAAGGCCACCACACCCGACCGTCTGATCGAGAGCGGTCATTTCGAAGTCGATGTTGTTCATCCCACCCACGAGTCGACTTCCCTCGTATGCACCAAAAAGCTGACACCTTTTGTCGTTGAGAAGCTTCCGCATCCCGTTCGTAAATGACGCGATCCCGGAGGGATCGAGAACATCCATACCGGGAAACGCCTCGCCGACGATTGTGACATACTCGTGGAAGTTGGCCTCGGCCAGTGGACGAATCGTGACGCTCATGGTGACGCAGCCTTGAGTGCCTGTGAAAAATCGTCGAGGAGATCGTCGGCGTCCTCCAGCCCAACTGAAACCCGGATCAGGTTTTCGGTTATCCCAAGTCGCGCGAGTTCTCGTTCGGTCAAGCCGACATGTGAGGACTTCGACGGCTGCACACAGAGCGTCTCCGGTCCGCCCAGGGACCAGGCGTGCAAGATGACATCGAAACTACCGAGAAAGGCGGCTGGGGAGTAGCTGTCCGCGAGATAGAAACTCATCATCCCCCCGAACCCACGGAACTGTTCGGTGGCCAGGGCGTGGCGAGGATGGGAATCGAGCCCAGCATAATTGACGCCGGCAACCCCCTCATGCTGGTCGAGCCAGCGGGCGAGAGTCAATGCCGTTTCTGACTGTCGATTGACGCGAAGAGTCAGTGTCTTCAAGCCCCTTTCGAGAAGAAAACAGCTGTGTGGATCGAGCGTTCCACCGAGATGATTCAAGCGTGTGAGGATCGGATCCAGCCACTTCTGACGGCCGCAGATAACCCCGGCGGCCAGGTCGGAATGGCCGTTTAAGTATTTGGTAGCGGAATGCAACACGATATCAAAGCCGGCGGTAGCTGGCTGACAAACAACCGGGGAAGCAAATGTATTGTCGATTACCGTCACTAGTTTGTGCGATCGGGCAAAGGTCACCAGGGCCGCGAGATCGGCGATGCCGATGAGGGGATTACTGATCGTCTCCACATACAGAACGCGGCTTTTCCCGTTGACCGCGGCTCCCCACGTCGCAGGCTTGGCCAGGTCGATGGCGGAATAGGAAATGCCAAAATCCGGAGCATCGTGATCGAGCCACATCTGAGTCCCGCCGTAGAGCGTATCGGCAGCAACGATGTGTTCACCGCTCGACACGAGGGTCATCAGTGTGGTAGTGATTGCCGCCATGCCCGAGGAGCAAACGATGGCTGCTTCGGTCTCTTCCAGTGCTGCCATCTTGCCGGCGAGAACCGCATGATTGGGGGTGTTGTTCATTCGCACGTAGCGAATATCATTGTATGCCGCATCGTATTCGGCCGCGGCCTGATATGTCGCCGACTGAAAGATCGGCGTGACAACGGTGTTCTCGACCGGCGGTTCAATGCGACCGGCGTGAACCGCACGTGTCGCCAGCGATCGGCGGTTCCAGTTTTTCGGAGGAGTAGTCATGCCGCAAGTCTAGTTGATCGGGCGCCAATGCGACAGTGGCTTTTCAAGCCGCGGGTAACGGTCAGGGGATGGTGTTCGGTTCCGATGTCGATACGACCAGATCGATTTCTGCGTTGATATCGACTTCGGCACCGACCGGCTCGGACTGTTCGAGAATTGTTTCGGGGAGGTAGTTCTCGTCGAGCCGACGCGTCACAACCCCGACACGCAACGACTTTTCGGCAAGCTTCATCTCCGCCCGCCCGAGCGTTAGGCCAACCAGATCGGGGACAAACGTGAAGCTGGACGCCCGACCACGGTTAACCATGAGATTGACCGGTGAGCCGAGTGGAATCTCACGTCCGGCCTCAGGGTACGAGAAGACAACCACACGCTCGGGGATCGTGTCCGAAAATGCCCAGGCGATCTCTCCCAGTTCCAAACCCTCGGTTTCCAGATCAAGAATCGCCTGTCGAACCGAACGACCACTAACATCCGGAATAGCGATCAGCTTCTGACCGAGCGACACCACAAACCGGATAATGCGGTCCGGTTTGACCGCGGTGCCCGGAATCGGATTCTGAGCCAGGACAATTCCCTCCGGTTCGCCCGGGGAAAACTCGCGAGCCGTGATTTCATAGGTGAGACCAAGTTCTTCGAGTTCAATCTCGGCATCGTCGACTGACATCTGAGTCAGATCGGGGAGCTCGAAGGCGGCTCCCTGCCGAGTGACGGTGGGCATGACAACGTTGTCGACCAGGAGTATGACGATCAGGATAAGAAGAAGCGGAATCGCAGCCCAAAAGACGATGCGGCGCTGCCAGCTTCCCACGGGCAGGTAGTCGGCCAGCCAGGGCGGTTTCCCCCCGGCGGCTTGCTGGGCTAAACGTGAAGCTCTCGGTTGCGGCATCGTCGTCTTATACTCCCTCGCCGTTATCCGGACTGACCGTTTACATGACCTGCAAATGGTCTCAGGGCAACAAGAGCTTTGACGCTATTGAGGACGAGCAGTCTTGCGTCCGGGCGGGCCGGATCGTTGTCGCCGCCGTAATCGAGCCGCAAAGGCGCCGTGGAGCGAGGGGTGATCAGGGTACGTTTTGACATAGCCCCGCTCCGAGACAAGACGCTTGTCGAAGAACTGATCAGCCGGATCGATCTCGAACTGCTTATTGCGCAGCAGGAATTCTTCGACAATCTGATCGTTCTCCTGCCGGATAATTGTGCAGGTCGAATACACGAGGACGCCACCCGGTTTGACCAGTCGAGCAGCTTTGTCGATCATCCGCGTCTGGATGCGGGCAAGGTTATCGAGATCCTGCTGCGTTTTGGCCCACCGCAAATCAGCATTTTTACCCGCCGTTCCCCAACCGGAGCAGGGAGGATCGAGAAGCACGCGATCGAACTGGCCACCGTCAAAATCGAGCATGTCTGCGACGACAGGCGCGAGAATTGTGATCCCCTGACGGCGCGCGTTCTGCTCGACGACCGCAAGCCGCTTGGCTGACTTGTCGAGCGCGAGAACATGCCCTTCATTGCGCATCCGAATCGCGGCATATGTCGCTTTCCCGCCCGGGGCCGCCGTCAGGTCGATCACCTGCATACCCGGTTTCGGGTTAAGCAGCCGCACCGCCAGGCCGGCTGATTCATCCTGAACAAAGACCTTACCCGTTTGAATGAGATCTCCTTCCAGCGGCAAGCCACCGACCTCAAGGTGGAAGAAGTCTTCAAGGTATTCCCCGGGGTGGTACGGGATGTTGGCATCGGCCAACGCTCGGGTGATGTCGTCCGCCCGATACTTGAGGCGATTGACACGATACGTCTGCCGTGGTGATTCGTTGTATGTCGCCAATAAGGCTTCGGCGCGCTCCGGGCCAAACTCCTCAAGGCAGTATTTCACGAAATAGTCGGGATAACTGTAGCGGTTACCCAATGACGCCAGCGGATCGGTTTCCGTGGCGACAAAGACGACCTTTTCCGGCTCTCGCAGTTTCGATCGCAGCACGGCGTTTACCAGCTTAGCCTGTGAGGGATCGAGGAAGCGGCGGGCCAGATTTACCGATTCCGATACCGCCGCGGCATCGGGAACGCGATCGGTGAACAGGATCTGATAGAACCCAAGACGAAGGATATTCTGGAGCTTGATCGGTAGTGCTACCGAGGGACGGGTCAAATAGAACTTGATCTCGTAGTCGAGTCGCCGTCGCATCTTGGTGGCGCCGTTGACTAACTGAAGGAAGAACCGCGTGTCGATCGGTCGAAATCGCTGGGTCTGCAAATGACTGTTAATCACAGCATCGATCTGATCACCCTGCTCAATGGCGACCAGCGCTTCTACGGCGGCCGCCCGGACGGGATCGAAACGGCGGGATCGGTCGGGTCGCTGATTCATAATGTCATTGGCTCCCGACGATAGCCATCAGGCGTTTCTTGCCAGAGGTCGGTACGATGGAGTGCGATTGCCACAGCCGGTCGATCAAGGTGAGCTTCAAGAAATGTCAGTACCTCAATTGGTCGAACATACCCCCCCTCGCCCAGACCAAGTGTCATCGTGACGGTACCGGCATCAATTGCGAGAGCGTGGATGAACGGACGAACATCGACTTCCCGCGTTCCCGATTTCGTGTCACGGCTGATGACCAGTTCGCGGCTGCTCAGCAACTGTTCGATCATCCCGGCGATGCCAGCGGTGTCCGCACAGTAGTTGGCCACCGGCATCGTGTAGCGGGCCCGGTTGATCAGCGCGCTAAGCGATACCGAGGCACCCAGGACGATTGCGGAATCGACGAGTGACAGGTCGTCCGGTAGCACCGCCGTCAGGTCATCCAGGAGCGTGGGTCCGGCATTTTCCGCGAGCGTTAGGTCGACATACTCGGCCGCCGATGTGAAACCGAGCGGCAGTGGCGGGCCGAGCGCAACTTTCATCGTCGGTGTTTTCCCCTGGCTCCAGGCAATCGGTAACCGGCCAGCTCGTATCAACCGCTCAATCAAGCGGGCCATGTCAAGATGAGACATGAATCTAAATCGAGGCCCACGCGCCAAGCGCAGGCGAATCCGATTCCGAGTTGGAGCGGCAGTATTCTTGTCAGACACCTTGCGCTTCGAGCGCCCGTACTGAACCGTTGCTTCCACCGACGGCTTGGTCTCAATCGATGGCGGTCGATAATCCGCAGCGATCTCCGCGGTCTGTCGCCGCGCTGCCTGCCAGGCGACGAGCGCTTCGGGAGTCGCCAGTGGCGCCGGAGCGATTGGCTCCGAAAACGGTCGAGCCGCAAACTCGGCATCCCGATCACGGCCGGTTTCCAACCATGCTCCATCCCAGCGAGCCGGGTCAAAGTCCGATAGCTCATTATCGAAACGGGCACCTCGTCGCGCCGCCGCCTCAATTACCGCCGCTGTCTCGCGAGTGCCACGGAGCAGGGGGGCGAGGTAGTCGTGGCGTTCGTCGGCGTGCAGATTGACGTGAGCATTGGTACCGCGGAGTCGCTTGCGAAGCCGAGCCGCGCGCTGCTGGAGAACATCGAAACGCGGACATTCGTCCCACTGCCACGGGGAGGCCGGTTGGGGACTGAACGGTACGAGACCAATCGTCAGATGAGCACCGCTGACCGCACTCTTAGCCGTCTTAACACATTCAGTCATCAACATCGCAAGCGCTTCCAGATCACGATCGTTCTCACCGGGCCAGCCAATCGTCACACGAATGGTGAGGCTGCGCCAACCGGCTGCGAAGATCATCCGGCACGCTTCAAGAATCGCTCGATCCGGCAACGAACTGCCGATCGCCGCCCGTCGTTCCTCCGATGCGGCCGCAACGGCAAGGGTAAGGCCGGTACGGCGGAGTCGCCCGAGGGCATCGAGAATACGGTTGGTGATGAGCATCGGATCAAGCGGGGGGAGGTAGACGGCGGTATGCGGTGCTGTGAGATTGCGCACTAATGACAGGATCTGGCGTTCTAACGTATCGACATCTCCGTCGGGGACAGTCACTACCGCGACAGCATCGCAGCCAGACTCAATCGCAACCTGACCAACCTGTTGGCCGAGGTCAAACGCTGAGCGGAATACCGATGGTCGCTGCAGCATCGGCGCCGCCGCGTCGGCGCAACCGCACCCATTCTGAGCCCCTCGGACAGCCTCAACTGGAACCGCCGATGAGAAAACCTCAACGAGCGGCACGAGTGGAACGCTGACCGGGGCCGCAGCGAAATCGTCGAGCCAGACCGGGTGAGATTGGTGTCCCTTGTCTGTCGGAAGCCAAACACCTTCGAGAGCGCCCACACGGGACAGTCGTTCCGCCCGAGTTCCCTGCTGCTGGCTGGCGGCCCGAAGGGCGTTCACAAGGACCGGCTCGGCATCGCCCAGGATGACCGCATCGAACCAAGGGAGAATCGCTTCTGCAGCCGCAACGGCAGGGCCGCCAAGTATGACAATCGGGTCGCTATCCGAACGATCGGCAGCGCGAATGGGGATCCGCGCCAGGTCAAGCATCGCCGGGATGTTCGCATAGGTGCCGGGATTGGTGACAGTGAAGCCGACGAGATCAAAGTCTCGCACGGGGGTGTGGCTATCGATCGTGAAGAGCGGCAAGTCGAGTTCGCGCAACCGCTTCTCGGCATCGCGATCAACCGCAAAGACACGCTCACCGACACAGTCGGCTTCCTGATTAACTAACCGGTAGAGGGTGGAGATCGTCGCGGAAGACTGACCGATTTCGTACCGGTCGGGCCAGGCATGGCAAAACCGAACCGCCGTGGTGGGTCGATCGGCACGCGAGTGCAATTCGCCGCCGGCATACCGACCCGGCTTGATGACAAACGGAAAAAACTCCCGTTCCAACTGAGAAGAAAGCGTGGTCAAAGTTGCTGCGCTAACTCGGAGACCTTAGTCTCCGTTCCTGTTCGAATCCCGTACTGCCACACGAGGATATACGTTAAGCGAATGTTAGGCAAACCTGATTTGCGGCTCGAGGCTCCGCGGAGCTGGGTTTCGCCCTGATTCTCCGGAGCAACCAGATGCAGCTCGCTGCAGACCTTTTCGTGAACCGGATCGCTCCGATGCCGGTTTAAATCAGTAACCGCCAGTCGGGCAATCGCTTGCCCGACCTTCCTCACCACCAATTACGGCATTGAATTCGCTGGATAGATACGTGATTATGACGTCTTGCCATAAAGGACGCGCCTGAATGTTTCGTGCCCAAATTCTCCGGCTCTCCGGAATTCTTGTTCTCGCCTCGCTAGCGTTTCCCGCCCGGGCGGCGCTTTCCGACGGCCTCGCGGCGGTTGTGGCGACAGCCCCCGCCGATTCGCTGGTTTCGGTCTGGATTCGACCCCAGCCGATTGAAGCACATTTTGCGTTGAGTGCCGCTTTGCGATCCCTGCCAAACGACCGCGAGGTTCGCTATCGCGAGGGTCGGTCGATGCTGGAATCGCAGGCCGCCCAGGCGCAAGCAGGTATCCTTGCCCATCTCAATGGCGTCGTGGCCGCCGGCCATGCCGATCGAGTGACCGGGCGCTGGATCGCATCACTCATCGAGGCCGAGGTCGCAGTGAGTGAGCTCGCCCGGCTGGCCTCCCGACGCGATGTCGCGGAGATCGTGATCGCCCCCGTCGTAACATCAATCGCACCGGTCGACCCACTACCGGCACCACGAGATCGCACCCAAACAGCCGCGACTTCAGCAGTACACTTGCAGTTTATCAACGCGCCCCTTGCCTGGGCTCAGGGATATACCGGCGCCGGTCGCATTGTCTGTTCATTCGATACCGGCGTCGAGGGGTTTCACCCCTATTTGGCTTCCAGTTGGCGGGGTCTCACCACGAATGACTCGGCCGCCGCCTGGTTTGATCCGGTCGATCGTGAACCGTTCCCGCACACGTATCTCGGCTTCCCGGGCATAACACCCTACCACGGAACACACACCCTCGGGTTGATGGTCGGTAAGTCGGGCAGCGATACAATTGGCGTTGCACCCGGGGCCGAATGGATTGCCGCCGCGACAATTGATATCCCCGGCGCATCGATTCTCGGCTCGTTCGAGTGGGCCGCTGATCCTGACGGCAACCCCAACACGGTGAGTGATCTCCCCGATGTCATTTCGCATAGCTGGGGCTTCGCCACGCTCGACTGCGCCGATATCTTCTACGACATTGTCGACAACGTCGAGGCGCTCGGCATCGTGAACATCTTCGCGGCCGGAAATGAGGGGGCGGTAACCAACGCGATTCGCAATCCGGCTAATGGCGACCGTGACACGCTTGATATGTTCGCCGTGGGGGCGCTAGGATCGGGCATGAATGCCGGACAGCGCGCCGGCTTTTCGTCGGTGGGTCCGTCGCAATGCAACGGTGGTACGAAACCGAATATCTCAGCCCCCGGGCAAAACGTTCGTTCCGCTTGGCCACTTGACCTTCGCCCCGACAGCACGGCAGTCTTGAGCGGAACGTCGATGGCAACCCCTCTGGTTGCCGGAGCGGTTGCCTTGCTCCGCCAGAAAAATCCAAATGCCACCGTACGCGAAATCAAAGAAGCGCTCCTCGCTGGGGTGCAGATAACGGGTATTGGCAATGGCCCGGGAACATTCCCCAACAATGAGTATGGCTGGGGGGCGCTCGACGTCAACGCCGCCCTCAATGCGCTGTCACCAAACGCCGGTCCGCCCAATGTCCGCGTCTACTCCTTTGCTACCGAACCAATCAACCCGGGTGACTTGGTCACCTCCCCGCTCATTCTGCAGAATCTCGGTGGCACAGCAACGACCGTAACGGCGACCGTCACCGGCAGCAATCCCTGGATTTCCGTGATCAGCGGCGCGGCCACCTACGGTACGCTGTCAACTGGCGACACTTCGGGCGGCAGTCAAAATTGGTCACTCCAGATCGACCCGTCGACACCGGGTGGTACAATGCTCATGCTGCCGATTGAAATTACCGGCGACGGTTTCACCAAGCCGGCCGAGTTATCAATCATCGTCGAACCACGGGGAGAACGTTCCCTGGTGACACACAACAGCGGGCGAATCCAGTGGTCGGTCACCAACTTTGGTGCCTACGGCGCCGGACCGGAATCCCGGACTCCTGCAGGAGGTGTCGGCTTCCGCGTCGACAACGGACCGAACGAAGTCTGGGAGATGGGACTGGTTATTGGTACCGGGGCCGACCGCATTTCAAGCGGCGTGCACTCGGTCATCTTTGAGCCGGAGCTTGATTTCGCCATCGCCCCGGGCGGCAACCTGTTCTTCCAGGAACCGGGCCCCGATGCCGAACAGCAGACGTTCAGCATATTCAACGACAGCAAAGCGACCGACCCGATCGGTGTCGAGATCACACAGCGGACGCTCGTTCGGCCGTTCGACGGTCCCTCGGGCGAAGACCGCGATTTCATTCTGCTGGAGTTCGTCGTTCGCAATACGTCATCGCTGACAGTTACCGATCTGCATGTCGGCCTGTTTACTGACTGGGATGCGGGCGGCTCCGACACCCGATTCCTGGTCAGCAGTGGTGGTTGGGATGCCACCGGCAACGTTCTATGGACTGCCGACAATGGCGGGTCTACGCCGACTTCTTTCCGGGGCATGGCGCTCATTAACGCGTCCCCGGCATCAGCCTGGACCAATCCGGGTACGACTGTTTACAATCCCGGTGAAACGGTCGATACCGCGAACGACGGTTTCACCGATGCCGAGAAGTGGGATGCACTTACCGACGGACTGGCGACGGCATCACAATATGCCACGGGACGAGCCGATCTCGTGCAATTGCTGTCCGGTGGACCGTATACTCTCGCTCCCGGGGAAAGTGTGCCGGTTCGTTTTGTTATCGCGATCGGCAATAACCTGACCGGATTGCGTGATGCGGTGGCGCGCGCTACCGCAATTGCAACGGACGTGCCCGACGACCCAGACACCCCGCTGCTGCCGCAAACGTTCGCGTTGGCGCAGAATTACCCGAACCCGTTCAATCCCAACACAACCATCGCATTCACGTTACCCACCGCTTCGGAGTATCGCCTGGAGATTTTCAATCTGCTTGGACAGCGAGTCGACGCGTTTGCGGGTCGCGCCGCCGCGGGATCAACAACGATCACGTGGGATGCTCGCGATCGCGCGAGTGGTGTCTACCTCTATCGGCTAACAGCCGGCGAGAATGTCGCAACGAGAAAGATGTTGCTGCTAAAGTAGTCTTACGGCGGGGAACCGATTTGCGGATCGGTTCCCTCTGCCGGCAAAATAAACCCAAATAAAGAGCGCAACATCCACTGAGGCGGCTCGTTAGCTTACGCAACAACGCACCCATTACCCTATTCACCAAGGAGGTAGCGATGCGTACGTCGCTCCGAATGCTAACCCTGGTGCTGGCGATGGGAGTCGTTGCGGGATCGGCCGCGGCCCAGGGAAGCCGCGCCAACATTGTTGAGACCGCCCAGGCGGCGGGCAATTTCGAAACGCTCCTGGCGGCGGCGGAAGCCGCGGGACTGGTCGACGCGCTCTCGGGGAACGAGCCGGTAACCGTTCTTGCGCCAACTGATGCAGCGTTTGCCCAGCTCGGCGAACGAACGATCAACGAACTTCTCCGTCCCCGTAACCGAGACCGCTTGGTTGCCATTCTCACCTATCATGTCATCCCCGGCCGGGTTCCTGCCGCCCAAGTGCAGAACCTTCGCGTGGCGGGAACACTGAACGGTCAGCAGCTCACGATTACTGCTTCAAACGGACAGCTCAACGTTGATGAGGCAACCGTTGTCCAGGCCGACATTGACGCCCGGAACGGGATCATCCATGTAATCGATCGGGTGCTGCTGCCGGTCGAAGAAACGATTCCCGAAATCGCCAGCAATGCCGATCAGTTCTCGACCCTGGTAGCGGCTCTCAAGGCGGCCGATCTGGTCGATGTGCTTGATGGTGACGGTCCATTTACGGTCTTTGCTCCGACCGATGAGGCGTTTGCAGCGCTCCCTGACGGTACCGTCGAGGATCTCCTGCGTCCCGAAAACCGAGATCAACTCGTCAATATCCTTACCTATCATGTTGTCGCCGGTCGGGTGTTCGCGCGTGATGTGCTGGCCAACGGTTCGGCTGACGCACTCAACAATCAGACGTTACGGTTTGGTGTTAATGACGGTCGCCTGGAGGTCAACGGTGTCACCTTTGTCGCTACAGATCTCGATGCGGCAAACGGTGTCATTCATGTTATCGACCAGGTCCTTCTGCCGCCGACAACGATGCGATCGGCCGTCGGCAACTCGGCTGACTTAATCATCGCCGCCATTGATCGGGGCGTGCCGCTCTTCAACAGCGGCCAGCCGGCCGCCTGTGCTGCAGTCTATGCTACGGCGATTGAGGGGCTCCTGCTTGCAGACGATGGTCTGACCGTGGACAATCGCCGCGATCTGACCCGTGCCCTGCGTAATGCCGAGCGCGATTCTGATCGCACGGAAGCGGCATGGACGTTGCGTCGCGCCCTCGACCGAACGCTGGAATCCCTACAGGGAGTTTCGCGCTCACACAGTCGTCGACACTGAACAGCGCTCGTTTCAAAAAAGAGAAGTCAGGCCGGGCTTTGCCGCCCGGCTTGTTCTGTGTCGGCCTTCTGCATCACCAACACACGATTTCCAAACGGCTGCAATTCGGTAGCTTCCTGTTCTCGTCGCGTGGCAATCAGCAGATCTGACGAATCGATCCTGGTAAGATCAACATCACGCGGTGATCGCCACTCTCGTTCCGCTCGCCAATCGCCAGAACGCCCCGTAGACTGTTGCTGCCAACGAGGCAGGTCGGGATGCGGTACTGCATCGAAGTAATGGACCGGACGAATGTCGATTCGCTTCGCGGCGCTGATGCGAATACCAACGCCATACGGTTCGGCGGTCATTTCACGATACCGGGAACGCCAACGCATGAGGTCGACCGCCTCACGCGGCAGCAATTGCGTGAATGATACCGTTTCAGTCCCCATGGGCATATGTCGATGACTCGCTCGCAGCCGACGTTCTGTTACGATGTGGAGGAGAATGTCGTATGCGGTACGCGGATATCGCGCGGTCGATAGTAGGGCACGGCAATACGCTCCTCGGGACTCTCCGGGGAATGGTCCGTGGTGTGTACGGGTCCAATGCCAGAGAAACGGCTCTTCGAAGGCGGACGCAGCCAAGGTCAATTGGCTCCGCTTCACTGTGTAGCTGATCGGTTCGTTGCTGGTACGATACCTCGTTTCAAAGATACGATTGATCGGCTGACCGTGTTCTTCGCTTTGCTCAATAATCTCCTGTAGCTTGCCAGTGGGCCGAATCGAAATCGGTACGAGCTCATCGGCAATTCCAACCGCCGCGACGTCAACTTGCCGCTGAAACGCGCGAGGTGATTCGACCGTAACAGGCCGCCAGGTAACTGTGGTGCCGAGGCCGTACTCCAGTACCAATGCGGAACGCTGCTGTTCTGTCAGAAAGGCCGGAACGACAAGGTCGAGCGACCAGCCGAGGTCATTGGCCGCAACTGAGATCAGATCCCAGGTCGTCATGCCAAGCGAACTAACGATCGAGTCACCATGAGAACGAGGCAGGTCACGCAACGCTGTCAGCACGCGATCGACCCATGCTGTCGTTCGACATGGATACAGTGACTGCTGTGAAACCAGCAGGATACGCCTCCCCATGCCGTAATATAGTCGTTAGCCGCGGATGGCGGAATCCCCCGGAGCTTGCAGCTGTGTTGTTGTCGCCGCTTCGTACTCATGACGCTGGCGGTGGCGTTGAATCAGGCGCGAGGTGATCGCCACCAGAACAAAGATAACACCACCCACCACGGTCATCGCGCCCGCAATCGAACCGTCGACCCGATCGGCTAATTCGACCCCACCGATTGCCGTAACGATCGCGACTACGATAGCCGTAACGACCAGCGGTCGCATACGATGGGAGATCAGCTTTCCGGTCGCCGACGGAAGTATCAGCATCGCCACCACGAGAATCGCACCAACCGATTCGAACGCCGCAACAATGACAAGCGAGACAACCGTCATCAACGCGTAATGCCAGAACCGTTCATTGACTCCCACAGCTCGCGCCAGTGCGGGATCAAACGATGTCACCATGAGCTGGTGGTAGAAGAGGGCACTAAACAACACGACAACGAGCAGAGCGCCACTGAGAATCCAGAACGAGCGCGGACCAAGATCGGTCGAACCAACGGCGATTCGATCCCACGGCGCGTAGGCGATCTCACCGTAGAGCACACAATCCTGATCGAGATCAATCTGTCCGGTGTAAATCGAGACGAGAATGACACCGATCGCAAAGAGAAGCGTGAAGACGATGCCCAGAGCCGCATCACGGTAGAGTCGGCCAGTGCGTCCCAGCATCTCGGTCAGCCAGGCGGTCCCTAATCCCATCACACCGGCACCAATAACCATGGGGAGAACGTCACGCGACTGGCTGATCAGAAACGCCAATACCAGTCCGGGCAGAACTGAGTGTGAAATGGCATCACCAAGCATCGCATTCTGTCGCAACACCAGCCACGTCCCGACCAAACCGCACGACACCGCAGCGATGATTGCCACGAGCATGATCCACGTGTCCGGGGACAAATTCATGAGGCTTGGTCCTTTGCCTCGCCCTTTGCGCGTTCATATGGAATAGGCTGAGCATGGGGATCATGAGTGGGATGCTCAAGGAGATCGGTGAGCTGCGCCTCGAGTTCCGGTGAGATAACGTGCTCCATCGCCTCGGCATCGCGATGCAAGTGGTCGGACGGCAGATCGAGATATCGCGAGAGGTAGACCTCCCAGAGACGGTGCAGCCGCGTTATCCGTTCACCGGATGCGATGCCAGCGGACGTTAAGCGGAACATATCACCGGAACGTTCCAGCGAACCGTTGGCGACCAATTGACCGAGGGCACTGCGAAGCTCCCCCGGACGAAACGACCAGAGCTCCGCAATCGCCCGCCGGGGGTAATAGTCTGTCCAATTGCCACGGTCCATACCGTGACGATAGAGCGCCTTGAGAATGTGATCCCGGGAGACTTTGCGGCGGTGTCCCCAGAATTCGAGCAAGCGCCAGACAATGCCGCGATTGGGCGCCAGGAGCAGCGAGACGGCAAAGATACTGGAAACGACCACGACAACCCATGGCCCTGTTGGTAACGCCGGTGCGAGGAACGATATGTACGCGCCAAGTAGTCCGGAAAGTGAACCGAAGGCGGTTGCCAGTCCGATCATAGGCGCGAGGCGATCGGTCCACTGACGAGCGGCGGCGGCGGGGGTGATCAGGAGCGCCGCAATCAGGACAACGCCGACAGCCTGAAGACCGATTGTCACCGCCATGACAACCAACGTTGTCAGAGCGAATTGCCAGATGCGGATCGGTAGTCCGAGCGACGCGGCGAAACCGGGATCAAAGACGACCAGTTTGAAGTGACGGAATCCGACCATCAGTGTCACGGCGAGCAAGAGGGTGATCACACCAATGGCGGTAACGTCCCCGGGCGACATCGCCGCCGCTTTGCCAAAGATAAAGTGTGCTAGTCCCGATTGATCAGCGTATCCGCCTTTCTGGATGTGCGTGAGAATAAGGATACCGAAGCCGAAGAAAACGGACAGCACCATCCCCAGGGCGGCGTCGAGTTTCAGTCGTGTGTAGCGCGTGACGGCGTCAACCGCGAGCCCACCCAACCATGCGGTTACGGCTGCGCCGACAACCAGGGGCAGGAACTGTTTTTCGCCGAGGATGAGAAACGCGAGGCCAACTCCGGGAAGCGCGGCGTGGGCCAACGCATCACCCACCAGCGACCGTTTCTGGAGATACACGAACGTACCCAACCCCCCGGCAGCGGCACCGAGAAGCATCGTTCCTGCGACTACCAAACGCACCGCAGCGTCGGAGAATGAGAAGAAGCGATAGGTGAGATCCCACCACTCGACCATGACCTAAACCTCGGTGCGTCGCGTCAAACTTTCGGCCGCCTCGGCGAGGATGGCGAGCTTGCCGCCGTAGGTTACCCGCAAGTTTTCTTCGGTGAAGATCTCAGTCGTCGGTCCGAGCCGCACCAACCGGAGGTTGAGCAGCATAACCCAGTCAAAGTATTCCTGAACAGTGTGGAGGTCATGATGTACCGCGAGAACGGTCTTGCCGTCGGCTTTCAGCTGTTTGAGCAGATCAACAATCGCCCGTTCGGTTCGCGCGTCAACGCCCGCAAACGGTTCATCCATGAGATAGATCGTTGCGTCCTGGGCCAGTGCCCGGGCAAGAAAGACCCGTTGCTGCTGGCCACCCGATAACTGAGAGATTTGGCGTCCGGCCAAATCGGCCAAGCCAACCTGATCGAGTGCGGCTCGGGCTCGTTCTTTATCCGTGCGTTTCAGTCCCCCAATGAGCGGAAGGTGACCGAAACGTCCCATGTTCACCACATCGAGAACCGAGACGGGAAAATCCCAGTCAACCGATTCCCGTTGCGGGACATAACCAATGAACTGCCGCTGCTGCTCGAACGGTTTGCCGTAGACACGAACGTACCCCGATAGCAGCGGCAAGAAACCCATGATCGCTTTGAGCAGTGTTGACTTACCGGCACCATTCGGACCAACCAGGCCGATCAACTCTCCTTCGGGGAGTGAAAAATCAACATTCCAGAGCACCGGCTTCTGCCGGTAGGCCACGGTCAGATCGTGCACTTCAATCGGTGGACTGCTTGCCATTCGTTCGAGCCTTTAGCGTAATGCGGTGACGATCGCGGTGACATTAGCCCG
Source organism: Candidatus Zixiibacteriota bacterium (assembly GCA_028289585.1). Lineage (GTDB taxonomy): Bacteria > Zixibacteria > MSB-5A5 > GN15 > FEB-12 > JANQPI01. The sequence goes on along the minus strand of JANQPI010000020.1, from coordinate 507,885 downwards.
CATGGCGCCGAGCAAAGAACCGGTCGACGTACCAGGCGCACCGAGGGCATCCGAATAGAGTTCACCACCAACGGTTACCTCATGCCCTTTGTCACGAGCGTCGGTAACGACCGCTTCGACCGCCTTGGGCGAAATTGATGTTTCCACGAAGACCGCTTTGACTCCACGTTCGACGAGAAAATCAACCATGTTGGTAACATCCTGCAAACCGACCTCGGCAACGGTCGAGATTCCCTGCAGACCTCGGACTTCGATATCGTAGGCATCACCAAAATAGCCAAACGCGTCATGCGCCGTGACCAGTACGCGTTGTGCTTCGGGGATCGTCGCGATTTCGCCACGCACCCATTCGTGGAGGGCATCAAGAGAGTCAAGGTAGCGATTCGTGTTCTCGTAGTAGTAGGTCGAACGTTGGGGATCAGCCGTGGCGATTGCCTCTGACATCGCAACGACCGCCAATCGCCAGCGTGAGAGATCGAACCAGATATGCGGATCGTATTTGCCGGCGTACGTTGCCGAGGCAAGTCGCCGTTCCTCGGGGACCGCATCACCAACAGCAACTACAGGCGTCACAGCATTCATCTGCGTGAATACATCCTGCATCTTGCCTTCCAGATGCAGGCCATTATAGAGTATCAAATCCGCGTTATCGAGACGTTCCACATCACCCTTGGTGGCTTTGTACAGGTGGGGATCAACACCCGGACCCATCAGCGTTTCAACCGTTGCAGAATCACCAACAATCATGCGAACCGCGTCGCTGATCATACCAGTCGTCGTTACGATAACGAAATGGCCATCGTCGTCACTTACGCGCTCGACGGATTGTTCACACGCGCCAAAGGCCAGAAGAGTAATAGCCGATATCAGGAGTCCTCGCTTCATTCGTGTCTTATCCTCGTTTCTTACTCAGCTTCGCCAGCCCGAAGCTTTTGATTCCGGAAGGTTGCGAAAGTCAGCGCGTCCCGTCGACGCACTATCCCGAAAGGCGGCAAACGCGTCCCGTAGCTCCCGCGGCAACGTTTCGTACCATAGCAAGAATTCATGCAACCGCTGGGCAGTCGGTGCGGATAGCCCATGTTCGATCTGACAGGTGTCGGTTTCGGCCAGGTCGGGTGGCAATCCGAGTACCCGGGTGAACAGTGTCACCAGGTCGGTGTGCCGGTGGAGTACATCAAGCGCCAGCTTCCGCCCACGCGCGGTCAGTGAAACAGCCTTGCGGTCTTCGTGGTGGAGGAAGCCGAGCTCGGTGAGTTTAGCGACAGTCCGTGTAACGGTGGGCAGCCGGGTACCTAACTCAGCCGCAATGTCGGACACGCGACACGATCCGGTCGCTTCCTGCAGCCGAAGAACCGTTTCCAGATAATCTTCCATCACAGGTGTCAACGATGCTGCCATAGTTTCCTCCGCGGAGCCTCCTCAGCTCCGCTAATTACTCTAGGGTAAGTTATTACTCCTGATTGGGCAATAGGTTTCCGTGAAGTTTGACACAATCGGCGGCTCAGCTTCCGAATCCGCTTGAACCCCCGGATCGACAGTTCACACTATGTGTTCGCCCGATGGATTAGCATCGGGTTGAGGATCTCTTTCGCTATAGGAGTACTACGATGCGCACGCGCTATCTCCCCGTCTACTGGCTGTTGCTTGCGGTTGCTCTCCCGATGTCGTCGGCCCTCGCTGATTCCGAATCGAATGCCGATCAGATTGTTGTCCACCTTTCGCACTTCGCCGATGACTTGCATGCCGTCACGATGTCCCTCGGCCTTGCCGCCGGTATGGCCAACGAGGGTGCAACAGTTACGCTTATGCTCGATCTGGAGGGTCCACGCCTCGTCGATAATCGGCAATCACTGGACAAGACGTGGGGCGGTGGGAAGTCGGTCGGTGAGCTCTACGATGCGTTTATCGCTGCCGGCGGTACGGTTCTGGTCTGTCCACACTGTGCCCATCATACCGGCCTGACGAGTGACAACCTACGCGACGGTGCTCGCATCGCCGCCGAGGGTGAACTCGCCAAACTCGTGGTCGCGGCTGACAAAGTTATCGATTACTGAGGTTGGAACACGCTCGGAGCCATCGGAGAACAGGGTATACCCTGTTCAATCTTGACTTCGGCTAAGAGCCACCGATACGTTCGGCAACATACGCTAAGCTCCCTCAGCCTCCGCGAGGGTCCGATGGGCGATCGGATGACTATTCTGTTGAGCCGTGTATGAAGCTACGGATTGGCGTTTATGCAGCCGCCGGCAACAGTTCTAGACTTGGGGTTAGCGCTCCCGACCGATCGGGCCGGGGCGATTGCTGCCCAACGACAGGCTCGTGCTTCCGCCGTCTTCACTCCTCTGCGCCACGAGACCCGTCCGATCGTGGCCGCCGCCGCTACGGTAGGCAGCGGTGGTGAGCATCTGTTTGTTGCGGCGCTCCGCTTCGAACCGGAGTCGTACATCCCGACCGCGTCGCGCATTGTTACCGGCCGATACAGCATGTCGTACGTTCGCGGCCTTGAGTTCTATCGCGAGGGGCACGTCTGGATCGACGCCATTTCGGCCGTCGCCGCCCCCGGCGACCTCCTACTGATCAACGGTGCCGGCCGGTGCCACCCATTTGAGTGCGGTATTGCGTGCGAGCTCGGCGTGCGGCTGGATCGTCCGTCCGTCGGGATCGCCCGTCGACTCGGCTGGCGCAGCCCTCCCCGTCTGGCTGAACCCGCTGGTAGCAGCGCCGCCATCTGGTCGCACGGGCGGGAAGTCGGTCGCATGATCCGAACTCGCGAGGGGGTAAAACCCCTGATCGTTTCGCCCGGCCACGGCATTACCCTTGAGGACTCGATTTCTCTCGCGCTGCGCCACCTGCGCGGTTTTCGCTGGCCCGAACCGTTGCGTCGTGCCCATTCCTGTGTTACCAACTATCAACGAGAGTACGATCGCAGTTTCGGCAGAACCTCCATCTAGACGTACAACATCACGTATGCACCTTTCGAACCGAACCGAGTCGGCCGGCATGATTCGTGACCGCGTCCGGCGCTATCGCGACGAACAGATCGCCTGGCGTCGTCACCTGCATCAGCATCCGGAAGTTGCGAACGAAGAGGTCGCAACAACCGCGTGGCTTCGACAGCACACTGAGCGGCTGGGTCTAGTAGAACCGAGTCACAACCTGGCGACCGGTTTCTTCGCTGACTTAGTCGGCGACCAGCCCGGTCCACTGATTGCCATCCGCACCGATATCGATGCCCTCCCGATCCATGAAGAAACCGGCCTGCCGTTCGCCTCAAAATATCCGGGCAAAATGCACGCGTGCGGTCACGATATGCATATGGCAACCGTGCTCGGAGCGGCCCACGTCTTGAATGATCTCCGCTCGCAGTTAGCTGGCACGATCCGCTTTCTTTTTCAACCGGCGGAGGAGAAGCCGCCCGGTGGGGCCCGCCCGCTGATGGCAGCGGGGGCGCTTGATGGCGTCCGCATGATTTTCGGTCTCCATGTCGATCCCGATCTGCCTACCGGAACGATCGGCTTGCACGACGGTCCCACGATGGCGTCGGTGTACGATTTTGATTTGACTATTATTGGCCAGGCCGGACACGCCGCCCGCCCCCACAACGCTACCGACGCACTCGTGACGGCGGCAGAAGTCATAACCGCACTGCAAACGATCGTTGCGCGGGACATTGATCCGACCGAGCCAATCGTCATCACTTTTGGAGAAATCTCCGGAGGCACGGCCCGCAATGTTATCGCGGAACGCGTCTCGCTGGTCGGTACCGCCCGGACGCTGTCTCCGGAATCGGCGACTCAACTCCCTGAGCTCATTGACCGCGTCGTCTCAGGCGTCACGGCGTCGCGCGGAGCAAACTATGAATTGAACGAGGTTGCACGCTACCCCGTCCTCAGTAACGACGCCGCCGTCAACCGCCTCTTGGAGCGTTGCACGACCACCGCCTTTGGATCCGATGCCGTCCGCGATACCCGACCAATGCTGGGTGGGGAGGACTTTGCCTGCTACCTTGAGCGCGTACCGGGAGCCATGTTCCGTCTCGGCATTCGTAACGAGGCGATCGGTGCCGACAAATCCTGGCATTCACCGATGTTCATCGCTGATGAGGATGCCCTGGTGGTTGGAACCGAAGTGTTTGTGAACGCGGCTCTGACCGCACTTGACGAGGCGCGCACGTGAGAGGCGTCCGACTGTTGCTGAGCGGATTGGTGGCCGTAGTGCTCGTTACCGACACAGCCCACGGTCAGGTCTTACCGGATCAGGCAATCACCTGGGCTGACTTCAGTTATGTCAATTCCGTGGCGGCCAGTAACGAGAAAGTGTACTTCGCGACGACCAATGGTGTTGTCGCCTACGATAAGCTCCGCGAAACGTGGGACGATCCGATCGTCGGTCAACCGGGGCTACCTCTCACCGAAGTGCCCAGTCAAATCTGGATCGACCGCTTTGGTCAAAAGGTCTACGTGCGGACCGATCTCGGATACTATGAATACAATCCCTTCTTTCGTCAGTGGTATCCGATCGCTGATCTTCCCGAAGTCGATATCGCGTACCGTCGCGTCGACGTACCCGACAATCTGATCCCACCCCCTGGATCGGATTATCTTGGTCGTGGCCGATTCTCCGACCTCGCCGGTCGACAATGGACGATCTCCTCCGTTATCGACGACCTCGGTGGTCAGCTCTGGTTTGGCTCGTGGGGATACGGTCCGGGGACGGCATACACCGGTGGCCCCGAGCTGGAGTTGCTGCCGGTCGGCCTGGTGCAGTCGCGCGTCGATGCGATCTGGCCGGAACCGACAGGTGATCGCTTCTGGATTGGTGGTGCCAATATCGGTCAATCACGGACCGGCATGACCGAATTCGATCGCGAACGCAACACTGTGCGGCATTGGGAATCAGGCGTCTCACTCGGCTTCCCGGATGCATCGATCTACGATATCGCCGGATTCAAACGCTGGCGGTATCTGGCTACCGACGATGGACTGTACATCTTCGATAGTCAGACCGGGCAGGTCGAGCGTCGGCTCGACGAGCGGTCCGGTCTCGGCAACCGCGAGGCAGTTTCGGTGGCGGCGACAGAGGATACCGTTGTGGTCGGAACTACCGCTGGCGTCACGCTTTTTCACGCCGCCTTTGATTCGGTTACAGTGATATCACCGTCCCGCTTTCGAGACGTTGCGGTGTGGGACGTGGAGATTCTCGATGATGCGATCTGGATGGCCACCGACATCGGCGTGTATCGCCTTGATCGCATCAATGGCGAACTCGCTGAATTCGCCGATCCGACCGGCACGATCTTCTCCCGAGCCGATGCAATCGCCTTTGCCGACCCGTTTCTGTGGATTGCAAGTGATCAGGGGATGATTCGCATTGACACCGAGCGTGGTCAGGTCAATCGATTCTCAGATATTCTCGCCAGCCGAGAGATACGCGTGCTCGCGGCATCGGATGACGTAGTCGCGCTCAGCTCCTCCCGGGGTGTCACGATCCGCTACGAGGATACGAATCGCGAAGATCGGCGCCTTGTCGAACGCGAAATCACGGTGCTCGAAGGCCTACCCAGCGATCTCATCTTCGCCTTGCATGTTGACGGCGATTACCTCTGGATTGGCTCTGACCGCGGACTGACTCGGTTCCTCTGGAACAACCCCGAGCGGCTCGACTAGGTTATCTCCGGGTTCTCAGTTGCGAATCGTGTTGTGCGGCCCTAGTCTCGAAAGGGACAGGACGTTATGAGCGGTATCTTCCAACATTTCTGGCTGAAACTACTCGCCCTCGTACTCGGCGTACTGGTCTGGCTCCATGTCGCTACGGAGCGGGAGTATGACCACACCATCTCACTCCCGGTCGCAGGCGTCGATCTTGGCGACAGTCTGACCGCCACCACGGCAATCCCCGATACGTTGTTGGTGACCGTGCGGGGGACCGGCAAGATGCTCCTGCGCAGCGGCTGGCGGAACGCCGGGATGGTCATTCGTCCGACGTCGATTAGTACCGGACGGCAGCGTATCGTTCTCGACCCGAGCAATACGCTCTTCGTCGATCCTCTCGACGGACTGGTGCTGACGTCGGTACTGGCACCCGTGACGCTCAACCTCGATATCGATCGGGAAGGCTCGAGCGTCTTGCCGGTCGAGGTCGTTGCCGAGGGGAGTGATGATGGCCTGGCGATCGGAGAGGTGCAGATGGTCGAGCCCGCCGTCGTCACTGTCTATGGACCGAGCCGCCTCGTCGAACGGATCCCAAGTATCACCACGGTGCCGATTCGTCTCTCCGGCCTGCGCGGCGAAGTAACGTTGCGTGCGGCTGTGGCGCCACCCGATAGCGTCGGCTTTCGACTGCGCCCAGACTCGGTCACGGTCCGCTTCACGGTCGTTGCCGAGACCGAACGGACGTTCCGCAATCTTCCGATTGTCGTCTTCAACTCACCACCCGACCAGACCGTCTTGACCCGCCCCGGCGTAATCGACGTCACACTCTCCGGTCCACCGGATCAGCTGGAGACGCTAACTGCGTCACAATTGACAGCATCTGTCGATTATCGCTTTGCTTCCGGCGATGGTACTGCCGTCGTCCGACTGGACTTTCCAAATCGCTTACGGCTAATCTCACTTTCGCAGGACTCGGTTTCGGTCTATCCTCCTCCGCATGCGCGTACTGGCAATTGAATCATCGTGCGACGAAACGTCGGTCGCGATTGTCGACTCCGCCCGGGAAATCCTGAGTAACGCTGTTCTCTCCCAGGCGGCCCATACTGCCTTCGGGGGAGTCATCCCCGAGGTCGCGAGTCGTGAACACGTCCGAACCATCGTCCCCCTCTACGAACAAGCGCTGCGTGATGCCGATTCCACCCTCGGCGATATCGATCTGATTGCGGCGACTCATGGCCCCGGATTGGTTGGTCCGTTGCTGGTCGGCCTGAGTTTTGCCAAGGGTCTCGCCTTCGCCACCGGCAAACCGTTTGTCCCGGTGAATCACTTGGAAGGTCACCTGGCCGCAAATCTCCTCGCACATCCGGATTTGGATGCCCGTCACCTCTGCCTGATCGTCTCGGGTGGCCACACGCTCCTGGTCGCCGTGGAGCGATTCGCAGAGTACACCGTCCTCGGTCAAACGCGGGATGACGCTGCCGGTGAAGCATTCGACAAAGTCGCCAAGATCATGGGTCTCGGGTACCCCGGGGGTGCTGCTCTCGACAAACTCGCCGCTACCGGCAACCCGGAAGCAATAGCGTTTCCTCGCGCCATGCGGAAAGAGCCGTATGCGTTTTCATTCTCCGGAGTCAAAACCGCCGTCTCCCTCTACCTTGATCGACTGAATGATGATCAGCGCGAGGCACAACGTGCCGATGTCGCAGCGTCATTTCAGGAGGCCGTGGTAGACAGTTTGGTGGAGAAGACGATTAACGCCGCGCAAGAGCATGGGTTTCGTCACATTTCCGTTACCGGAGGCGTTGCCGCGAATTCACGGTTGCGAACGAAGATGAGCGAAGCTGCCGCGGTGGAGAATCGGCGAGTCTTCGTACCTCCGCTCTCACTGTGTGGTGACAACGCCGCGATGATCGCGGCCGCCGGATTCCTGCGTCACGAACTTTTCGGACCCGGCGAACTTATCGCTAATGCGATTCCCAACCTGCCGTTGGTGGTTGACGATCAGTGACATTTGTCCTGGTCGGAATCTCGATCCTTGTTCTGACTGTCGGTTTCTTTGTCCTCGCGGCCTACCGATTTGCTTACAGCATGACGACGTTCACTGAGAACGGTGTGAGAACACCGCGGCCTCATGACATGACACCGTGGCAACGTCTCGGTGTACTGATCAACGGCGTGACAATCCCCAAACCGCCACTCGATCGGCTACCGACTGATCTGGGCTTCGCCTATCATGAGCATCGAACGACAACTCAGGATGGTACCTCCATCGCGATGTGGGAACTTCCCCATGAATCACCGCGTGGCACGGTCATTCTCTACCACGGCTATACGGTGGCGAAGAGTTTCGTTCTTGATGAGGCACAGGCTATCCACCGCCTCGGCTACCACGTCTGGTTGGTCGATTTCCGGGGATCGGGTGACTCCGACGGACTTATCACGACAATCGGTTGGCACGAGTGGCAGGACGTAGCAGCTTCGGTCGCATACGTAATCGATACTGTACCTCCTCGCCCGCTTGTCGTGTATGGTCAGTCGATGGGGGGAGCGGCAATCCTTCACGCCCAGTCGCGCGAGCCACTACCGGTCAACGGGCTCATTCTGGAGGCGGTGTACACGACATTGGAAACGACGGCGCGCCGCCGCTGTCAGCGGCTCGGACTACCGGCCTGGCCGGTCGCTCCACTGCTGCTGCACTTTGGGAGTCGTCTGCGCAACTTCGATGCCCATGCACTCCGACCGATCGACTTTGCCACAGCCGTCACACAACCAACGCTGGTCATCCACGGCGCCGAGGATCGCAACGTCACGCAGGCGGATACCGACGCCCTTGTCAGCCAACTTGCCGGACCAACAACAGCTACGACGATCCTAGGATCGGGCCACGAGTGTATCCGTAAGGGCAATCCGGAGGCGTGGGATAGAGCGGTTGACGATTGGCTCGTACTGCTGGAAACGGTCGACCGTTAAGCTGGAGCCGAGCGCGTTACCGACCGCTCAAACTCAGCGCGGAAAAACGCTACCGTGTGCGTGAGCCCATCGCGCCAGCCGACCGCCGGCGAATAGCCAACCGTACGAATCTTATCGATCGAGGCATACGAATGGACAATGTCGCCGGGACGAGGATCGGTATAGTCAGCGTTAATATCGATATCCATGATCTCGCGCAGCGTCTCGAGCAGGTCGTTAAGCGTGTAGCGTTCTCCACAGGCGACATTAAAAACACCACCAACCATGTCATCACGCGTCAAAGCCATCAGGTTCGCCGCGACGGCGTTGTCAACATACGCGAAATCACGAGACTGGAGACCGTCGCCAAACACCGTCGGTGCCTGACCGGCAAGAAAGCGATTGATAAACTTGGGGATCACCGGCGCGTAATCTGACTGGGGGTCCTGTCGGGGGCCAAAGATGTTGAAGTACCGAAGACAGACGGTTGGAAAGCCGTAGAGCGAAGTGTAGACGCGGCAATACTGTTCATTGGTATATTTGTGCACCGCGTAGGGCGAGAGCGGATTCGGATCGGTACCCTCGTTAATCGGAAGGGCGGTTGTATCACCGTAGATCGCCGCCGATGATGCAATCACCATTCGCTTTGCTCCCGCCAGTCGAGCCGCTTCGAGCACATGACACGTTCCGGTCACGTTGATCTCATGTGCGGTCATCGGATTCGCTACGGAAGCAGGAACCGAAGCGAGAGCGGCCTGGTGAAGCACGGCATCGATACCGTCGGTGGCCCGCTGAACTGTCCAGTAGTCACGGATATCACCATTGATGATCTCGATACGATGAGCCACCTCATCGAGATTTGCCATCTTGCCGCTGGAGAAATTGTCGAGCACGCGCACGCGCGCGCCCTCGGCCAGGAGCGCTCGAACGATCGAGGAGCCGATGAAGCCGGCTCCGCCGGTTACCAATACATGCATTCAGTTCGCCTTCATTAATCCGGTAGTCGTAGGACCGTCAATCGGCTAGTTCACGCCCAACCTTGACTCAGGACGCCGCTGCAAGATGCAGCGTCGTAGTCATTTGTCAACGCGCAAGCGGCTGGCCGGGACGCGGATCCCTGCGTTCAAAGATCGAGTATTCGATCTCACCGCGTCCGAATCCGGCGACCTGCTCATAGCTTGCCAGCCAGAGCGAATCGTTGACGAATCCACCCAGTGGCCCTGGTGTGGCAACAACGGCGTAGTCTGGTCGAAGTTCAAGAAGAGCGTCGCGGTAACGCCCCTCACGATTGAAGTCATGGAAGACTGGTGAGATGAGCCCATCACGATCGAGGATTCGGCGCTGAGAAACATACCCCATGTAGCCGATATCCTCGGCGGCAACGATCGCATCTTCGCGGGTGTTAGCCAGCAACCAGAACCCAACCTGCTCATGCTGAGCTTCGAGTGCGTCCTGGTAGTCGGCGTAGTGCTGGACCGCCTTCCGAACGCCGATCGACAACGCCAGGAGAACGACCGCGGCACAGGCGAGTTGATACGGTAGCGCCCGCGGCGCCGGGACTTTCAAGAGATCGAGGACTATCCAGACCGGCGCGGCCATTGCCAGCAGCAACCAGGCAGGATACATCGGCGCGAGATACCAGAAGAAGATTCGGGAATCGGAGAACGTATAGAAGACGATCATGCCAAGCAGCCAGAGTATCTCGAGCCGTCCGAACCGCTGCGTCTTCCACAGCCACCAGGCACCTAACATTGAAAGCAGGACCAACCCCCAGCCGAACGGCGAATGAAGTCCCGTGGTGTACAGGAACTGACCGACGAGCTCCATCTTCCCAAACTGTGAATAGAGCGCCAGTTTAGCCGGAATCGAATTCGGGATCGGCGAACCGAAGTAGAGAATCGCGAAGACCAGCCACGGAAGCAGGATCATTCCGACAACCACAACGTACGATCCGAATCGGTCCCGCTGGCGCCAGAGATTGTGCAGACCCAGGATACCCAAGAGCAGTAGCCCTTCCGGGCGCGTTACCGCCGCCAGCGTCGCCATCCCGATCGCATACACATCATACCGTTGACGCTGATAGTAGAACGCCGCCGTGATGAACGCCGTGAAGAGCGCGGTCTCCATCCCCGATATCTCGGCCGGTAACGACCGCGGCCAGAGTGCATAGACGAGCGGGGGAAGGAACGCTAGCCACCGAAATCGCAGCTGGCAGGCTAACCGGTAGAGCATCGCTGCCGTGAATCCCGACGCCACTAGTGAAACAATCAGCGCTGTGGTCACCGACGACAGGCCGAAGAGCTTGCCGATAGCGATGAGAAACGTGAAGAGCGGTGTCGTTGTCCCGAGAATCCGTTCGCCCGCGTTGTAAACGAAGCCCAACCCAGACGCTAAATTCTCGGCGTAGCGGAATGTGATATAGGCATCGTCGGCAATGAACTCTGTCGCGGCGTGGAACAACAGCCGACAGCCGATTGCCAGGAGGAAGAAGAGACCGGTGATCAGGTCACGACGGGTGAACTTGCGCACCTAATCCCGCCCCTCGAGCGTTACCTCGATATCATAGCGATCGGCAAACGGGTTGAACGAAATCGAGACGACATTCGGCCGGCAGCAGACCGCACAGTCCTCAATGAGTGTCTGGCGATCGCCGCCCGACTGATCGATAAAGAGGTCGTTCGCCTCGCCACAGCAGGCACACAGAAAGCTCGACTCGTCGCGATCCATACCCGCATACAAGGGGCCGGATGCGTGCCGATCAAGGCTCAAACGGCAGCGTCGCGGCACAGAAAAAGCCGGGGTCAGAAGACCCCGGCTGGCATTTGTGCGGATGGAACGGGCGGCTTACTCGCCGTCGCGCGGCGGACGGGGACCACGGCCACCACCACCACGGAAATCCTCTTTCGGCTGAGCTTCGTTGATGCGCAGCCGACGGCCGCCGACTTCGGCGCCGTTCAGATTGTCCATCGCTGCCTGGGCAGCCTCATCGGTCGCCATTTCGACAAAGCCGAAACCGCGCGAGTCACCAGTCTGACGGTCCCGAATGATCCGGCAGGAAGCGATTTCGCCAAATTGCTCAAACGCGCTCCGCAGTTCATCCTCCGACAGGGTGTAGGAGAGGTTGCCAACGTACAGATTCTTCATCTCAGAGTACCTCCAAACGAGACGTTACTTAGCGTCCGGACACACCATTGCCCGAGCGAGGTACCCCATCGAGATTTGATCCGGAGGCAGTCACGAGGATTTGCGCAGCCGAGAAATCGGAGGAGACGTTCGAGCGTAGCAGGACCGGCATAGTTACATCTTAACATACGTGATAGCTGAGCGACACGCTAAGGGAAATCGGTTATCTAATTGTAAGAATTGTGTTACGACTCGGTCGTTTTTTCGTCTGCAAAGAGCTTGATAACACCCCGCCCCGAACGGTAATTGCCGCCAAACGCAGTGATGCAAACGGGGCGACCGGGGCGATTCCGGGTGACCTGCAGAGGAAGGAACATGACATGTCTGATTTTGAGTATATCCATGCGCGCCAAATACTTGACTCCCGCGGAAACCCGACAATTGAAGTCGACGTCGCACTCGAAGACGGCACTATCGGCCGCGCCGCTGTCCCCTCCGGTGCCTCCACCGGCGCCCACGAAGCGGTCGAGCTTCGCGATGGCAACAAAGAGGTCTATTTCGGCAAAGGCGTTCTGCAAGCAGTCGAAAATGTGAACGAGAAGATCGCCCCGGCAATCATCGGCGAAGACCTCGACCCTTTTGATCAGGTCGGTCTCGACCACTTTCTGATCGCGCTCGATGGTTCCGAAAACAAAGGTAACCTCGGCGCCAATGCGATGCTCGGTGTGTCGCTCGCAACCGCGAAAGCGGCCGCCGAATCGACCGGACGCTGGCTGTACGAATATGTCGGTGGGTGCAATCCGAAGATTCTCCCCGTCCCGATGATGAACATCCTCAACGGCGGCAAGCACGCCGACAACAACGTCGACCTACAGGAATTCATGATCATGCCGGTCGGCGCACCGAACTTCCCCGAAGCGCTCCGTATGGGCGCCGAGGTCTTCGGCCATCTCAAGAAAGTCCTGTCGGCCAAAGGCTACAACACCGCCGTCGGCGACGAGGGAGGCTTTGCGCCTGATCTCAAGTCGAACGAAGAAGCGCTCCAGGTGATAGTCGAGGCGGTCGAGAAGTCGGGTTACAAACTCGGCGATGATATCATGTTCGCGCTCGATCCGGCGTCGACCGAGTTCTACAACGGTGAAAAGAACGTCTACGAACTCGCCGCCGAGGGTCGGTCGCTGTCGTCCGATGAAATGGTCGACTTCTACGCCGGCCTGTGCGACCGCTATCCGATCATCTCAATCGAAGACGGTCTCGCTGAGGATGACTGGACCGGCTGGCAGGCGTTGACAGCGAAACTCGGTGATCGCGTCCAACTGGTTGGCGACGATCTCTTTGTGACCAACCCGAAGCGCCTCGCGCGCGGGATTCAGGAGAAGTCGGCCAACTCGATCCTGATTAAGCTCAACCAGATTGGAACCTTGACCGAAACGCTCGACGCAATCGACATGGCGCAGAAAGCCGGATTCACGGCGGTGGTGTCGCATCGTTCGGGCGAAACTGAGGATGCGACGATTGCCGATGTCGTCGTCGCGACGGGTGCGGGCCAGATTAAGACCGGCTCATTGTGCCGGTCGGATCGGATTGCGAAGTACAATCAATTGCTGCGGATTATGGAGACGATTGGCCAGACGGCTCAGTATCCCGGCATGGGCGCATTCTATCAGCTGAACCGGTAGCCGCTTACTGTGCCCGGCAGTCGCCCTCGGCTGCCGGGTCGATCTTTCCGCGGGCGGCAGGTGTCCTTTCGGCAAGCTCAGGACAAGCCTCACCTGCCCCGTCCTCGACTGTCATCATTAGCCTGTCCCGAGCTTGACGAGGGACGCAGGCGGGGATTCAGTCTTGCATTTGGACTAACGAACACCTGGATTCCGTCTTTCGACGGAATGACGGTCTTGTGTGCCGTCGCCCAGAGGGGCAGGTGGGGACACCTGCCGCCCACAAAGAGCACCCAGCGAGTGTCATCCCCGCGCAGGCGGGGATCCAGTCTTGCGTCGGAAAAAGAGAACTCTGGATTCCGTCTTTCGACGGAATGACCCAACGAAAGTTAGCTGTGCTACCTACATAAAGCGCTTGAAAAACTTCAGGATCCCCTGATCCCAGCCGACGCGATGAGTCACCCCTGACGAGGCGTGTTCGAGCTCATCTTTGTGCTCCAGATACCACTGGTGCGATGTCTTAAGGGCGTCCTCGTTCGAGTACTTTGACTTCCAGCCGAGTTTCTGTTCGATCTTTTCGGTCGAAACAAACGAGTCTTTGTCGGCCGTGCCGTAGACCCACTTGTAGAGCGGCGACAGTTTCATGAACTCGAAGACTGCTAAAGCACCTTTTACCAGAGGAGCTGGTGTCGGAAGCACAGTCGATCCCGACCCGGCGTAGTCGCACAGCGCGCCGACATCCTGGCGCACCTGCTGGAACGTTTGGGCGCCGACGTTGAAGACATCATTGGCAACATCGGCGGGAGCAATTCCCGCCAGCCAGATCGCCTCGATCAGATCCGACACTTCGAGCAACTGATAAAGATTGTCACCTTTGCCGATAATCGGAATCCGTTTGCCGGAATCGACCCAGTCGTACAGAATCTGAAACACGCCTAATCGCGCGGTACCGATGAACGTCTTCGGGCGAATGACGGGAATACACATCCCCGCTTCGCGAAACTCAACGCAGACCTGCTCGCCAGCGATTTTTGATTCACCGTACGCACCGACACCCTCGACCGGATCAGTCTCGACGAGCGGATGCTTTTCGGGGACTCCGTAGACCGCGGTGGAGCTGATGAAGATCACGCGTTCGACGTTCGCCTTGCGCGCCTCCTCGAGCGTAATCCGGAGACCGTCGATGTTGGTCGACATGATCTCCTCGCGCGGCCAGAGCGGGAGCGCAGCGGCGCAGTGAATGATGATGTCGATCTTGTTGTCGCGAATCAGTTTCGCCATCGCGTCGCGATCCCGAACGTCGACTTTGGTCAACAGCGTACCATCGGGGTATTCATCCGAGAAGAAATCCGCGATATCATTGCACGCGATAAACGGCACCCCGCGATGGGCGAGATTATTCGCGGTATGGTAGCCGAGGAAACCGGCGCCGCCGGTGATCAGAACTCGTTTGCCGGTCATATCAGGTCAGGTAATCCCGTTTCAGGTCACAAAAAAAACCGACAGGGGGCAGTGCCCCTATCGCTAATGTAAGATACGTCATTGTCGTCGAAAGACAAGCAGCGCGGAGGTTAGGATTCGGTTGGGGCGTGGGGATCATCGATGATCGCCGGGAACCCGCGCTCCTCGTTGAGCTTCAGTTCGATCACGTTGACCATCGTGAGGGTCACCGCCGCGATCAGCGGACCAACGACTAGGCCGAGCAGACCGAAAAGGCCAATGCCACCCATGATCGCGAAGAAGAGCAATCCCGGGTGCATCTGCGTGCGACCGGAAACGAGATACGGCCGAAGGACATTATCCGACTGGGAAATGACGACCGTCCCGATCGCAATCACCAGAATTCCCTGCCAGACCGAACCGGTGATAATCAGAATGATTCCGGCCGGGACATAAACCAGGAAGGCGCCGATGAACGGAATGATTGACAGGATCGCCATCACCGCGCCCCAGAAAATCGGCGACGGCAGCCCAACGATCCAGAACATAAGCCCACCCAGGAACCCCTGAAACAGCGCGATCAAGACACCGCCGTACATCGTCGCGTTGATAACGTCCTGTAGTTTGCGAAACGTTGTTGCCACCTGCTCCGGCGCGAGTGGAATGAGCCGCTTGACCCGGTTGACCAGAACGCGACCGTCGCGGAAGAAATAGAACAGCGTAAAGAGGATGATCGCGAAGTAGAAGACCGACGTCACGGCGTTGGAGACAACCCAGCCCGATTGCTCGACGATGATCGAGCCAATGCGATCGATGCCCTGTCGCGCCAGCTCTTCGAGATTCAATTGCTGCAGATCGACCCACTGACCGATTTGATTCCAGATGCCCTCCAGCCACGAGACGTTAGGCGACAAGAGTTCGGCGAGCTCGCCCGATCGATAGAGTTCATTGACGCGTTGAATCGCCTCGGTCGCCTGTATGACGACCATGGTACCGAGCCACCCGAACGGTCCGAGGATCAGCAGTGCGACGATGAGAACGGAGACTCCGGAGGCGATGTTACCCGACCGGAAGCGGCGTTTGAGTCGCACGTACATCGGATAAAAGAGAATTGCAAAGACCGTCGCCCAGGCGAGCGGGACAAAAAACGGGGCAAGGAGGGCAAAAAAACCATAGAAGACCGCCGCGGCGATAACCAGAAAAACGATCGTATACAGAAAGTCGCGCTTCACAACAGCCTCCGTCGCCATGGTATCACGCGCCGCTGTCGGATACCATCTAAAAACGGCAGTACGCTACCATATCATTGTACAACAACAACTTACATGCGGCAGTATTGGGTTCCCCCGGCATCTGACGTAACCGCAATCGTGCAGATTGCAGTGGTGACAGGGATCGTTGCCGGGGTGGGTGACGGGGCGTGACGCTCCGAGTGTGTGGCCCAGAAAGGTAAGGTCTTGGGGTTAAGAATCTTATCGACCCGCCGATAGAATCGATAGCGAAAACGCTAGTTAAGCGCGGGATGAGACTCAGCCAGATCTCGGCCGCACTCAGGAACCCAACTCAAGGAGTTGACAATGGCTATTCGGAAAACTCGTACCCGGACTCGCAAAGCGACCACGCGTCGTGCTGCCGGCCGCAGCGCTTTCCCGCGCCGCGCCACCACCCGTCGTGCCACGACCCGTCGTGCGGTCTCCCGCCCGACCACCCGTCGTTCGGCCAACGCCAAGAGCCCGCGTCGCGGCGCCAATGGTGGTAATGTCTGGACCCGTCAGGACATCGCGTTCCTGCGCAAGCACTACCGCACGCAGCCGACCGCTTGGGTTGCTCGTCAGCTCGGTCGTACGGTCTACTCGGTTCGCTACAAAGCGAGCGATCTGAATGTTAAGAAGGCGAAGCCGTCCGTCTGGCGCGCCAACAGCCCGAAGAACGCTCCGAAGCCGGCCAACCGCCGGAGTGGCGTTCGTCGTTCGACCACCCGCGCCCGCTTTGCCTCGCCGAAGAAGCGCTCGATGGGTCGTCGTAACGCGCCGCGTCGTCGCAGCCGCTAAGAACCGTCTCACGGACAGAGACGTTCACTCATAGCCCGCTTGTCATGATGAGCGGGCTATTTTATTGGTCGAGATTGGGGAAGAACGGTGCCGCCGGCCCGGCCGGTACCGGCGGTTGGGGGCCGATGAATTGCGGGAAGAGATAGAGCGTCTGGCGTTCACCCTCCCGCTCGATTGTCACGCGCGCCGCGCCATTGTCGTAACCGGTCAACAGATAGTCGATCAGCTGACGGTGGGTTCGCGGACGTTGACCGTCGACAAACACGAAGCGATCCCCCGGTGCCAAACCGGCCGCCCCACCAACCCGGGCAGGATCGACCGCTGAGACAACCAGCCCACCATTACCTTCCTGCCGAACTGCGATACCGAGGACGCCATCGACCGGAATCTCCGCGAAATCAGCTCCGATCGTCTGCTCATCCGTTGTCGGCCGACGAGGTGGGTTGGTTGCTCGTACCAACTCGGAGGCATACGGTTCAATCGAGAGCCAACCGGCCAGTGTTCCACCTGGTGTCAGCTGCCATTGATCGAGCAATAGCCCCTCGAACTGGGCACGTCCCGGATGGTACTTCCGCCAGAACGACGAACGATAAATCGCGCGCGTCGAATCGACACCCACCAGAGAATCGCAAACCGCCATGGTGAGCAGCATCGCGAGATTGTCACGGCGGAACGGGGATGCCCGCAGGAGAGGATGGAGGCGAACACCATCGTCGATCGACGCCGACCCATACCGAACGACATCGGTCAACAGTCGACGCGCGAGCAGATAGGTGACGTGGAACATCGCACCGACGCCACCTGGAACCACCTCAATCACCGGTCCTCTCTTGACACCACCGCGCGGGAGAATCAGCGGATCGTGTGAGCCCGGCGACGGATAATACCGGAGCACTTGCACACGGAGCGTGTCGGCCGACCAACTCATGCCGGCGAGCTTAATCAGTGTTCCGACAATCGTGTCGCGCTGCGCGTACCACCACGTTTGCCAGGCCGTATCGTTGCGGCGAAGCCAGCTCAAATCGGATGCGGCAAGACGGGTCCGATAATAGTCGGGGTAGAGTGACGCCTGCAGAGACGCACTCGTGAGGTCGAGTTCCACCACCGGGCCAACCGGCAATGGCATTGGGGCAACCGGCCCAAACGGAACGGCCGGGCCAATCGGATCATCAGGATCGGTCGTTGGGTCAGGTTGGGCAGAAGCCGCTATCGCGAGGAGCATAAGACTCCCCAGCGCGAGTGCAAGTCTACGTCGCAAAGGCACCATGTCGCCAAAGATTGGCCTCACCCGCGAGACGCACAAGTCTCAATCCCGATCCGGCCAGACCGAGCGATAGACGGTCGTTGCCATGGCGTTGAACGCCACCCCGACAATGCCAAGAGGGATCAGCATCGCCAGCAAGGTCCAACCGCTTCCAAACAGAGAGCTGAAAAGCTCACCGATCACGCCCAGGAGAACGATCATCAGGCCGAACGCCGCCGTTGAGAATATGGCGAAGACGAAAAGTGGTCGACGCATTCCGGTTAACGCCTGGCTAAGTCGGCTCAGAAGCATAAGGCTGGGAGCGGGCTCGAGAATCAGTGTTCGTTCGATGATAATCAGTCGTGCCAGAAGGGCCGGCGTAAGGGCAAGACCAAACACCAACCAGAGGCCAAGGGCAAGTCGGTCGAAGGGTGGCTCGACGATACGCAGCAGCAGCCAGGCGAACGACGCGAACCCGGCTACCGCGAGCGCAACGATCAGATAGGGGAGCAGTAGTCGTGGCAGACGACGGTACGATGTAATCGTCGAGATGCGACCGGCGGAAATCAACGGCGGCAATGCCAGGACATGCGTTGCGAGAAAGGCAAGGGCCACAACGAGCCATTCCCATCCGTTCGGAGGGAGCATGCGAATCAACTCCAGAAACTGTTGATCACCGGTAATCAGGTAGTGGCCTGGAAAAATGAACAGCAGCACCAGCGGCAGTTTGCCGTCGGAAAGCAACCCTGCCAGCCAGAGGTGAGGCCGGAGGAGACTAAAGATGACTCCGTCGCGGATCCAGTCTCCGTACTTACTCTCTTCAAGCAGTCGGCGGCGCAGGCGGTGTCATCTCCGATTCGAGACGCTCGACAGTCGACCCCGGCTCGACGAGCTCCAGGTAGAAGATCGTGTAATAGTGCTCGCTGAAGCAGCCGAAGAATCCACCGACAAGAAACGTCACGGGAATTCCAATCAGCAGCATTACTATCACATACATTGCGCCCATACCGAACATATTTGCCAACGCCATATTGATCGGTGTATAGAGGAGAAGCCCGATTATCCCCAGCAGAATGCTCATTCCGATCATCAGCAGGAACCAGATCAACCCAACCAGGAACGACTTGCCGAGATTACCCCAGAACAGTTGCCAGCCTTCGGTCAAAGCATCAAACACCCCCGAGTCACGAACAACCAATGAGCGGGCAGCCAGGGCATGAATCGTGTATGCTGCCCAACTGAGGAGCAGAAAGAGTGGAAAGACAATGAGGATGAAGAAGATGACGATGACGACCCCCAAGCCCTGCATGAAGCCGGGTGCACTATCACCACCGCCCCCAAAACCGGCGCCGAGACCAGCGGCTATCAGAGTAAACAATGCGATTGTTACAATCAACGTACCAATCATGATGAGCAGAATCAGCAGCGCCAGGCCAAGGTAGCGGAAGAAGAAGTTCAACCCACTCGACCAGGTCGTCGCGAACGAGTACGTACCACCCCGCAGAATGCGATTGGCAGCATCGATCAAGGCGGGTCGCGAAATCAGCTGCATAATCAGATTCAACAGGAGCAGGGCTACCAACGCGGGCCAAAACCCCTCGAACATTGCAGTGAGCATCTCTGGATCAAATTGCTCGATCGTCTCCGGATCCATGAAATTGCCCTCTCCGAAGACGATGGGAGTCGAGAAATCGACATTGTTCGACAGTCCGGTAAGCGCAAACATGCCGAAGATCCAGAGCGCCTTATAGCGTCCTGCTAGAGAGAGTGCTCGATTAATAAGGTGCCCGTAATCCATGGTCTATCCTTCGGTCGCCGATGTTGTCGGCGGGGTTTCGATGGTCGGTGGCGCCAGCGTAGCATACGCCACCTCAGCACTGCCCGCACCGGTGAATTCGATATACAGCAGCGAGTAAACGTTGATGAACGCGACCGTGTAAATACCAACAATCATGTAGCCAAGAACGATAGCCAGAATCCCCGCTACAATACCCAGAACAATGCTCTGCGTTGCGATCGCCAATGCGACAAACGGACCAACGAGAATCAGCATGACTATCCAGGCGAGTGTGTAGGCAAGCGTGCCGGCTGCCCCCTGCCATCCGATGATCAACAGAAGCGTGGCGAGCCAGCGACGCACCGATAGCCCGAAAGCGTCGGAGATAAAGCCGAGACCGGAGCGTTGCGAGATGACCGACGCCGGCAGGAGCCAGGCGACTAACCATCCGCCACCAATCAAGGTGATCAGATTAAGTCCCATGAAGGCCAGAAAGACTGGCATAATCTTCACTGGGTCAGGTGGTTCGGGGAGCGTTCCGAACATGAATCCGGGCATTGACAACAAGTAGATCACCCCGCCGACGGACGGCAGACCCAAACCGATCAGGAGGGCCACGAACGAGCGAGGGAATCGCGTCGTCCCGTCGCTGGCCGCCTGGAGAACGCTATATCGCTCGCCGTTGGCCGCCGCTTCCATCCGCGCAGCCAGCGTCGCCCAGCACCATACCACGACAATGAACGAGGCTACCGCGACAGCGCTCATCGCCCACAGACCAAAGTTGAATACAGGTCCGAAGCTGTCGTACGGCAGTGGCATCCCGTGTGGCGGCGATGGCTGGGGAACATGCTGGAACATCTGATCGAAAACGAATATGTAAAACGGAACGTAGATGAAGAACGTCAGGCAGCTGAGCCCGGCAAACCACCAGAATCGGGGCTGCCGAAACGTTAGCCGCAGCGCAATCTCGATCGTGCGTGCGATGCTTGTGCCGCCACCCGTCGACGGTCCCGCCACACCATCCCCTGCCATACTCTAACATAGGCGAGCCGCGACATCCGGGCAACCCGACCGGACCAAACTCTCGCTTGCTCCTCGACCGCCCCGGCGCTACCCATGAAGGATATGAGGAAAATCGCACTCTATCTGTTCGCTGTCACGCTGCTGGTCGGCTGCGGGGGAAGCGACCCGCTCCCCGATGCCGAGCTGGCTGACAGCACGGCCGTAGCGCCGACCGTACGCGACTCGGTCGTCATAATGCTCGTCGCTTCCGACTCCACGACCCCGTTCGCATTGCTCGAGTCGAATCACAATGTAACGGCCCAGACCTCCGCAATGGGGGTCTTCGTTTCCGAGATCGACTCCGTTGCCAATTCCGACGGCGCCTATTGGCTCTATTCGGTTAACGGCGAGATGATCCCGAAAGCGTCTGACCGCTACGAGATTGGCCCGGGCGATACGGTCCGCTGGATGTTCAAGGTAGCCAACGAGCAATGACCCACGACGAGGCTCTCGATCGCATCGCTCGTCGTGACTTCTTCATCATTGCCGGTCCCTGTGTGGTCGAGTCGTATGACCTGTGCGCAGAAATCGCCGAGCGAGTTGGTCAACTCACCCGCGCCCGCTCGCTACCGCTCGTGTTCAAAGCATCGTATACGAAAGCGAACCGTCTGGCCGGAACGTCGTACCACGGACCAGGTATTGAGTCGGGACTCGATGCCCTCGCGCGGATCAAAGCAGAATTTGACCTGCCCATCATCACCGACGTCCACGAGAGTCACGAAGTCGCTCCCGCAGCACGCATCGCGGATATCCTCCAGATACCGGCTTTCCTCTCGCGCCAAACAGCTCTGGTCCAGACTGCGGCCGCGTCGGGCAAGTGGGTCAACATCAAGAAAGGTCAGTTTCTGGCACCAGAGGATATGGAGAAACTCGTTGCCAAAGCACACAGCGACCGCGTCATGGTGACCGAGCGGGGAACGTCATTCGGCTATCGTAATCTCGTTGTCGACTTTCGATCACTGCTCATTCTTCGAGAGATTGGTGTGCCGGTCATCTACGATGCAACCCACTCCCTCCAGCAACCGGGAGCTGGCGACGGAGTAACGACCGGGCAACCACAGTTTGTCATACCGATGGCTCGCGCCGCTGCCGCAGTCGGTATTGATGGTCTCTTTGTCGAAACGCATCCCCGTCCAGACGAGGCGCTCTCCGATGCAGGAGCAATGCTCTCCCTTGATAAGATGGAGCGCCTGCTCGATTCCGTCCTTGCTGCCCGTGAGGTCGCGACCATATGACATCGAATGAACGAGGAATGACCGATGCAGAGCTGATGGCTGCTCTTCGTGACATTCGATTGGTCGCGATCGATGTCGACGGCGTGCTGACCGATGATACGCTCTATTTTGGTCCCGATGGATTGGAGCTAAAGCGGTTTAACATCTCCGACGGGTTCTTCATGACACTGGCGATGCGCGCCGGTTTGGAGATTGCAATCGTGTCGGGTCGGCACTCTGAGGCGACAACGTCCCGTATGCGTGATCTTGGTATCCGCCATGTCCTTCAGGGAAAAAAAGACAAAGTTGCGATGACCGAACCACTGCTCACCGAGCTCGGCATATCGTTTACCGATGTCGCCTTCATCGGCAACGAGATTCTCGATATCTCTCTTGCCGAACGGGTTGGCCTGCCGGTTGCCGTCGCCGATGCAGCTGCTTCTCTGAAACAGGTCACACGACACATTACGCAACGACCCGGCGGCCAGGGCGCTGTTCGTGAACTACTCGAAGCGTGGTTTCGCGCCGTCGACAAGGATCCGCGAGACTACATTACATGAGCCGCGCCCGGGATATCGCCGCCGAGGTACTTAGCACCGAATCAGCAGCAATCGGTGATCTGATCGATCGTCTTGATGAAACGTTCGACGAAGTGATCACAGCGATCGATGCCTGCGAGGGACGAATCATCGTCGCCGGTATGGGGAAATCGGGGCTGGTCGGCCGCAAGATCGCGGCGACCCTGACTTCGACCGGACGGGCCTCATTCTTTTTGCATCCTGCCGAAGCCGCCCATGGTGACATCGGCGTTCTCCAACCCAACGACATTCTCATTCTCGTATCGAAATCGGGTCGCATCGAGGAGCTGGCCCCGGTGATCGCGGTCGCCCGTCGCTTTGGCGTCCGTATGATTGCGCTCTGCGGAACGCCGGACTCCCCCCTGGCCACTCGGGCGGATCTCGTGCTCGACTGCTCAGTAGCCACTGAGGCATGCCCCAATAATCTTGTCCCGACCGCCTCTACGGCGGCAGCCCTCGCGATGGGGGATGCGATCGCAATGGCATTGCTCGATTCCCGCTCGTTCTCGGCGGCCGACTTTGCGGAATTACATCCGGGAGGAACGCTTGGTCGACGGCTCCTACTGCGCGTGTCTGAAGTCCACCACTCCGGCGATACAATTCCAATCGTGTCACCCGACACGGCGCTACCGGAAATGATGGTGGCGATGTCGGCCGGGCGACTCGGGGCTGTCTTTACCGTCGATACCAACCATCGTCCCGTCGGTGTCTTTACCGACGGTGACCTTCGTCGCCTGCTTGAGACAAAACCGGACAACCTGATGTTGTTAACCGCACGCGAGATCATGCATGCCGAACCGAAGTCGGTACCCGCCGACGCTCTGCTCGATGCCGCGCTGAATGTCATGGAAACGCACAAGATCACTCAACTTGCTACGGTCGACGAATCCGGTCGACTCGTTGGCGTGCTGCATCTGCACGATATCCTGCAGTCTAAACTAGTGTAGTGTCGGTCGCCAAACGACTGCGCCGCGCGACTGTCTACTATGGTCTCCGATTCCTCATCGGAATCGTAAACGTTCTCCCGCGTGGCATGGTGATCTGGCTCGGCGAAGGGCTCGGTCGCCTGCTCTATGCCGCTCTTCCCAAACAACGACAGATGATTCGCCACAACCTCACGATCGCTTTCGGAGATTCTTTGGGCGAGCATGAGTCCAGCGCGATCGGCCGACGGTTCTTCGCTAACGCCGGTGCAAGCCTGATCGATGTCGTTCGTCTGCCGCGACACTATCAGCGTGACCTCGCGCAACGGATTGAGGTCGATGGCCGGGAACATTGGGACAGAGCCTGTGCGACCGGGCGGGGGGTTATCGGTATCACCGGACATCTCGGAAACTGGGAGCTCCTCGCCGCTCACGTCCGTACGTTCGGCCACCCGATTGGCGTTATCGGTCGTGAGCTCTATCAGAAACGGCTCGACGACCTCTTGATCGCCAATCGATCAACGATGGGCCTGGAGAACTTTGCAACGACGGATTCCCCAAAGCGATTGATCAGCTGGCTGCGAACCGGCAACGCGCTCGGTGTGCTTATCGACAACGATTCGCATCGCGTGCGGTCGATGATGGTTCCGTTCTTCGGACGATTGGCGAATACGCCGGTGGGGCAGTCGGTGCTCGCGATCAAGCTCGACTGTGTCGTGCTGCCCATGGCATGCGTTCGTATCACCGGGAACCGCTATCGGCTTATCATTCAGCCACCGATTCCGGTGGAGCGCACCGATGACACGGACTATGACATCTGGAGGCTGACTGCCCACTGCACAGCGGCGCTGGAAACGCTGATCCGCGAGTATAAGGATCAATGGGCCTGGATTCACGATCGCTGGCACACGCCGCCCGAGCGGGGCGTTCTACCAGAACGAGCGAAACAGGAACGGGGCTGGGAGAGCAGGCTTGACCAATGACCGGTGAGAGCCGATAACAGAACTACGATGTGGAGTCACGTTATCTACAAGACCACACTCATCCTGCTTGTCGTCCTGCTGTCCGCGGGCTGTGATCGGAGTTCCGAACCGGTCGATTCCGATGGACCATCGACGGTGGTCGGCCTGCGCCCGGACACCCGCGTCTCCGATGCCGAGATCAATCTTTACGAGGGCGCCCGGAAGACGTTGATAATCCATTCGGCATTCCTCTCTCGATTTGAGAAGATCGATTCGACGATGGCTTACAACCTCAACATCAAGATTCTCGATTCTGTTGGCCAGGTTGCGAGTACGATCGTCAGCGACTCAGGGATTATTCGCGAGACATCGAATCAGGTGCAGATGTTCGGCGATGTGCTCGTCAACGTCGGCGACACAACCACACTCGCGTCCGACTATCTCTACTGGAATCCGGTCACTGAGAAGATTCAAACCGAGGCATTTGTTGAAATCGTTCGCCATGGTGATACGCTGACCGGATACGGCATGGAGGCGAATCGCGACCTGTCGCGCCTAAAGATTCTCTCCAACGTACGGGGCTCGCTTGAAAACAGTGAGGAGATCGATCGGGAGTTAAATCAGACGACGGAGTAGCATCAGTCGTCGAAGAGATCATCGAACCGTTTCTTGCGGTCGTCCTTCGTATCCATCCTGCCGGTCCGCATCGTTCCGGCGCCTTTCACCGCCAGTCTTGTCTGAAAGAAATCGCAGAAGTTCGAACGGTCTTTCGGTTGGACGGGAGAATCAATCGTTTCGCGACACTGCCACCGTTTCGACGGATCGTAATGCCGACACCCATGGCAACAGCGGAGGTCGGACAGACAATGGGGGCACTGAGATGAACGCGCGACCTTGTCAAAGCCGGTCGGTTTACCGCACTGCCAGCAGATTAATCCCTCGGATGCCATAACACAATCTAACGCCGGAAACAGAACTCTCGCAAGTCACCGCGTTAGAGTCGAGCACTGACTTCCTGGACCAGCAAGTTCGTAAACTGATCGGTACCGAGATCACCGCCGAGATCGCGGGTTCGGCTCTTTTCAACGGCCAACAGATAGCGAATCGATTTGCGGATCTTTTCCGCGGCTGCCTGTTCGCCAAGATATTCGAGCATCATCGCGGCCGTGAGAATGATTGCCGACGGGTTAGCGAGATTGCGGCGAGCGATATCCGGTGCGGTTCCGTGGACAGCTTCGAAGACTGCAATATCGGATCCGATGTTCGCTCCCGGAACGAGACCAAGACCGCCAACGAGACCCGAGGCCAGGTCACTCACGATGTCGCCGTACAGATTGCCGAGCAGCAGCACATCGTACCGGGTCGGATCGAGAACGAGATCCATACAGAGGGCATCGACAATTCGGTGATCCGCTTCGATCTCGTCAAAATTCTGGGCAACCTCGTTGAACACGCGCAGAAAAAGCCCGTCGGACTTCTTCATAATGTTCGCTTTATGAACGAGCGTGATCCGCTTGCGCTGCTGGGCCAGTGCGTGTTGAAACGCCCATTCGGAAATGCGCCGACAGGCATCCTCGGTCACGACCTTGATCGCGTGGACAACCCCCGGTGCAATTTCCTCTTCCTTACCGATATAGAGGTCTTCCGAATTCTCGCGGACGATGATCAGATCGACATCGGCATAGCGCGTATTGACACCCGGAATTGTCAGGATCGGTCGAAGGTTGGCAAAGAGCGCCAACTCCTGTCGCAACGTGACGTTGGCCGAACGGTAGCCCTTGCCGATTGGTGTTCGCAGCGGCCCCTTGAGAGCAACTTTGTTGCGTCGAATCGATTTGAGTACCTCATCGGGGAGCGGCGTCCCGAACTGCTCCTCGGCATCGCGACCGGCCATCTGGTATTCCCAATCGATTTCGACACCGGTAGCGTCGATAACACGGACCGCCGATGCGGTCACCTCGGGTCCAATACCATCACCGGGAATAAGAGTAACTTTGTGCCCCATGACCTCGCCTCAAGCGCGCTGAAGATTCGTTACGGCGGCCAGTCTAGGCCGTTCCGCAACGAGGCGCAACCACCGTTTCCAAAACCGCGCTGGGGAACGAGGACTATTGTAATCCGAGTGGTCGAATTTGCACACGAGAGACCCAACTGTTCGGATCCTGCCGAGCGACCCAGATGATCTGTTCCGCGACCTCAGTTGATGTCAGCCGACTCTTGGCTGTCTTTTCCGACGCATCGAGCTCCCGCATTTTGAGCATGAACTCGGTGTCGACCGACGCGGGTTGGACAATCGAGACCTGAACACCGTCGCGTCTCACCTCGGCAGCCACACACTCGCACATCGCCTCCATTGCCGCTTTCGAGGCGGCATAGGCGGTGAGCTCCGGGCCATTGGTCGTCGTTAGCATCGATGAGACCGAGATAATCCGACCCGATCGACGGGCCCGCATTTTGGGAACAAGCTCTTTGAACGAAACGAGCACCGCCCGGGCATTGGTCGTCATGATGCGATCAAATTCGTCGTAGGTCATATCGTCGAGCGCAGCTCGGTAGCCGATCGCGGCATTATTGACCCAGATATCGATCGCGCCGAACGCCGATTCGGCAGCCGTAATAACCGTTGTCACCGCCTGGTGTTCGAGTAGATCAGCAGTAACGACGAGCGATGAAGTCTCGTTAAGGCTGGCTAGTCGACGCGATTCCTCCAAGGCATCGACACGTCGTCCGTGCAGCACGACCCGACAGCCATGCTCGGCGAACAAACGCACCGCTTCGCGTCCGATGCCGTCGGAGGCACCGGTGACGACAACGACCTGTCCCTCTAGAGAGACCATTACCGATGTACCCTAGTTATTGATGCCACCCGTTGGCGCGGGGATTCGTCCCCCGCGGGCAATGAATGTCGACGACGAAAAACGACTTATCGGCATGACTGGTGCGGTACCCAGCAAGCCCCCGTATTCGGCCGACTGGCCGACCATCTTGCCCGTGACTGGAATGATCCGCACGGCGGTCGTCTTATTGTTCGCCACCCCAATCGCGCACTCGTCGGCAAGAATCGCCGCAATCGTACTCGGTGGAGTATTGCCCGGTACAGCAACCATATCGAGACCAACCGAGCAGACCGACGTCATCGCCTCAAGTTTGTCGAGCGACAACGCCCCTGCCTCGACAGCGGCGATCATGCCGGCATCCTCAGAGACGGGGATGAACGCTCCCGAAAGACCACCGACATACGATGATGCCATCAGGCCACCTTTTTTGACGGCATCATTCAACAGCATCAGTGCCGCAGTAGTCCCGTGACAACCAACGCGCTCGACACCGATCGCCTCAAGGATGGCGGCAACCGAGTCACCCTCGGCCGGCGTTGGGGCCAGTGACAGATCAACGATACCGAACGGAATACCGAGGCGAGACGACACCTTTCGACCGACCATCTCGCCCATGCGGGTAACCTTGAATGCAGTTCGCTTGATTACCTCAGCGAGAATCCCGAACTCACAGTCCCCGGCGGCACGGACAGCGTTGAGAACCACTCCCGGACCGGAGATACCGACATTGATGACAACATCTGGTTCCGAGACACCATGAAACGCTCCGGCGATGAACGGGTTGTCCTCGACACAGTTGGCGAATGTAACCAGGCGCGCGCACCCGACTGCTTGATCGGTCTTCTCAGCGAGCTCTTTGATGACCTCGCCCATGCGCGCCACGGCATCCATGTTGATACCAGCTTTGGTCGAGGCGACGTTGACCGACGAACAGATGCGCTGTGTCGCCGCCAATGCGTCGGGGATCGCGTCAATCAGTGCCTGATCGCCGCGCGTTGTCCCTTTCTGCACGAGCGCACCGAAACCACCCAGATAGTCGATCCCAAGTTCGCCGGCGGCATTGTCGAGGGTACGGGCAACATCGATGAGCGTTCCGATGTCATGACCATCAGCGACAATCGCAATCGGCGTAACCGAGATTCGTTTGTTGGCGATCGGGATACCAAACTCCGAAGAGATGTCTTCGACGGTGCGTACATGATGTTCCGCCGTACGCAGCAGTTTAGTCCGGATCTTTTCGAGAAGGGTCGCCGGATTCGGATCGCTGCAATCCCGGAGTGAAATGCCCATTGTGACCGTGCGGATGTCGAGATGCTCGACCTCGGTCATGTGAATCGTTTCGAGAATTTCGTCGGGACGGTAGGTCAGCATGGTAAGCTCACGATTGACGCAGCCGGGCGAGGCCGTCCTGCAATTCTTTGATCGATTCTTCGATGTGGCTGCCAACCCACTGGGTCGCGGTCCGTCCGGTTATCCAAACCTCGAAGTTTCGTTCGTCCGGAGAGAGATCATCGGCCGGATCGTGTGTCTTTCCCTGTGCACCAAGATACGCATCGAGCGCCGCCTGTGGTGCTCGCATCTCCTCATAGATCTTGGCGAGATAGAAATAGGGCAGCACCCAATCGGGACGCCGCCGGATACATTCCTCCAGGGCATTGATGCGTGCCATCGACATGTCACCATCGACACCCATCATCGCGTGTGACGCGACAATCAGCGCGCCCGCGGAGTTATCGTCATCGACATCCATCAGCGACGAAGTCAGCTCCTCGATTGCGTCCAATCGCGACTGATCGTAATCGATAACGGTGTAACAATAGGCAAGCCACAGTTTGGCGCGACGGCCAGACTCAAGCGATTCGGTTGCTTCGGCCAGGTCGGTATAGAGTGCGATTGCGTCGCTGTTCTCTTTCTGCACAAGGTAGATTGCGGCGAGATCAAGCTTGTCAGTCGCCGATAACTCATCCCGCTCGTACCGGGCGACCAGGTCGACTTTCAGTTCGGTATATCGCGTGGCAAGATCGGCCACATCAGATCCGATGCATGTAACGGAAGATATCCTCGTGCATAACGAAGACTTTCATTCCGAGTTCAGATTCGATTGCAGTCAGGCGATCACGGACTGTCGGGAAATCGGTGTTGGCACCGGAAATGTCGACGAGCATGATAAGTGTGAAAACATCCTGCATGATCGTCTGCGACATATCCTCAATGTTGCAGGCCGTCTCTGAGAGGGCCCGTGTAACTGCGGCAACAATACCCGGTCGATTCTGGCCGAAAGCAGCTACGATTACGCGCGATGCATCGGTTTGCTCGATCTGCTGATAGAGTCCTAACTGTTCACTGTTGACCGCGTGGGTCGGTGTTGCCGTCGGTGGCGTCTGCACATCATGCACGGTTGCCATATGACTTGGTTGGGACGATTGCCGAGGCGGGGACACCTCGCACGTCGCGCCGGTAATCTCCGGATTGTTCGGCTTCGCCTGCAACGATTCGGTCACCTGCGCAACGACCGTTGAGAGATCCGCATCGGAGACTGATTTCCCCATGCGATCGGCGACCATTCGGGTAAGCTGTTTGATTTCGAAATCGGTAAGGGCCATTACAAGATATCTCGCAACAGTTCGGGCCGCGGTGAGGGAATGACAATCGTGTGCACCAGCATCCCATTTCGAGAAACGACATCCTCTCCGGCCGCCACCGCCGATTCGACCGCACCGACCTCGCCGGTCAGCGTCACAAATGCCTTGCCACCCAGCGCCATCGCTAAACGTATCTCAATCAGTTTGACCTCGGCCGCCTTCGCCGCCTGATCGGCACCTTCGATCAGCGATGCGACCGAAAACGATTCGATAATACCCAACGCATCAAGGGCGGTTACATTGGTCGAACCAGACATGGCAGGAAAGACATCGGGGTGAACGTTCGGAATCAGGAACGAATCGATGACCGTCTCCTGACCGTAGTCCTCGCCAGCACCAAGGGCGTTGCGCACAGCATCGACATCTCCCGCAATCAGATTCATGAATTTGCCGGAACAGATCGTTCGCGAAATGACGAGATCAACGGCCGCCGCCTTGACCATCGCGTCGGCCGAACCGATCCCCTTGGCGATCGATGAGTATTCCAGCAGTCCTATCGCGTTATATTCCATGGGTTCTATGCCGCCTCGATTCGAATTGCGTCGCCGACCTCAGTAACCCGGCCGTTGATCGATGCGTGCACGTTGGCGCCCATCTGGCCAGTCGGAATAGCACCGATCTTCTGCCCACGCGTAACCGTGTCACCAACTGAAACGATGGGCTCAGACGGTACGCCGATATGCTGCTTGAGCGGAATGACGACTTCCGACGGTTGAAGATCACACTCTGCCCAGTCGGCATGGACATCAAACGGCGTCAGGCCGAGCTTGCGCGTCAGTTTGGTTGTCGAAACCTTGCGATGCGCCTGCATCGGATGCGCCGTGAGCGGCTGCTCCGGCGGCGTATACGGAATATCCTGGAGCCTGATATTCACTTTTGACCGAGTGCACGCCTGTTTGGGGTCGAGGTCTTCCGGGCAGGCGTAGTACGTGCACAAATTACATTCACAGCAGTTGATCGCGTACGATCCCCAGAACGTATCCTGCTCCCCTTTGAAACCGAGTGAACGCATCACCTTGTGCGGTTCAATCTGGTACCCAAGCAGATAGCGCGGACAGAACTCGGTGCAATACGAGCATTGATCGCACGCCGACTGTCCGATGCGTTTGAATTCCGATACTGACGCATTCCGACGTCGCACCAAAATATGATCTTCGGGGACGACGATAAACCCGGCTGAGGTCTTGGTAATCGGTTTGGAGAAATCCTCGACCAACTCACCCATCATCGCACCACCATCGAGTGCGTACGGTTTCTGACCACCGGTCGAGATACCACCGGTCCAGTCGAGAACGGTCTGCATTGACGTGCCGATCGGCACGCGAATCGTTACCGGATTGCGCACCGCTCCTGCGACCGTAATGATCGCATCGGTTACCGGAATTCCCAGATTGGCAAGCGCGACGTTAACCAGCGTTTCGACGTTGGTGACAACACAGCCGATATCGACCGGGTAGCCACCATACGGAATCAGTCGCCCCGTCGCCTCGAACACGAGGACATACTCATCGCCGGCGGGATAGTAGTCGCCCATTTCGTGGACAACTTTCGTATCGTCGTGACCGAACATCCGATGAAAGACCCCGATCACCTCGTGGTTCTTCGACTTGAGACCGAGAATCTGACGGTTCGCACCGGTTGCCTGGGCAACGAGTTCCATCCCTTTGGCGATCTCCTCGGGGAAAACCCGCATCGTCTCTTTGTCTTTGTAGAGGAGCGGTTCGCACTCGGCACCGTTCGCCAACAGCGTGTCGACCTGGGCGTTGAATTTGATATGCGAGGGAAATCCGGCGCCGCCGGCACCAACGACCCCCGCCTCACGAACCTTCTCGATCAGGGGATGCATCGCACCTATGCTGCCACAATCCCCCTTCCAATACCAGTAAAATCCAGCGCCGCTGGCTTCTTGGCATCAATATCAGACCGGCGGTGAAGTCGTTTCTAGCACTCGCAGAGTGGACTTCTCCATGTCACATCGAGCTTGTCGAGATGGGACGAGTTCGGCCAACCCCCCGAGATTATGTCTCGGCCAGGCTCGACATGACGTAAGGCTGGATCCCCGCCTACGCGGGGATGACGACGGTGGGTGGGGACACACGAAGTGTGTGGCGGCAGGTGTCCTCACCTGCCCCGCATTACGAGCGTAAGACTGGATCCCCGCCTGCGCGGGGATGACGACGATGGGTGGGGACAAACGAAGTGTGTGGGCGGCAGGTGTCCTCACCTGCCCCGCATTACGAGCGTAAGACTGGATCCCCGCCTACGCGGGGATGACGACGGTGAGTGGGGACACACGAAGTGTGTGGGCGGCAGGTGTCCTCACCTGCCCCGCATTACGAGCGTAAGACTGGATCCCCGCCTACGCGGGGATGACGACGATGGGAAGCGCGCCCGACGACGACGCTAACGCTTGCGGCCCGTAATCAGAATCGCGCGATTGCGGAAGTCTCGGGGTTGATCTGGCTCGGGCCACATCTGCTCGACAACCGCCCGATGCATCGCCGCGATCGTTTCAGGTTCAAGATGCCCCGAGGTCGGCGTCACCAACGCATCCCACATCGTGTCGAGATTGGGGAAACGATACGAGTAGTCGCGTGTCGTCGTCTCGGTCGTTACACCGTGATCAGCAAGGGGGGCGAGGAGCAGCGATGGATCCGCCAGCGCCCCGGCACCAAGCCCGTCCATCGGCGGGGGTGGGACAAACGAACGAAGAATCGCGCGAAAGCGCACCAGGTCCGACGTTTCTTCGCCAGTCCAGACCGAGGCAACGATCCGACCACCCGATTTGAGCACTCGCGCGAGTTCGGCAGCGCCGGCTGTCTTGTCGATCATGAACATGAGTGAGAGCGACGCAGTCAGGATGTCGACCGACGCATCCTCGACCGGCAGTTCCTCCGCACGTGCGACACGCGCTTCGGCGTGTGGGTAGCTTTCCAGTCGCGACTGCGCGTGCTCAATCATCCGCTCACTCGGGTCGACGGCCAACACCGTTGTGTCGGCATGTCTCGTTGCGACGCGTTCCGCGAGCAGGCCGGTCCCGCACCCGACATCGAGCAACCGATCACCCGGTTGGACAGCGGCCAACGCGATCTGATCATCGACAAGCTGCGAGAACATCAGTTCGGCCGTTTCGCGATACGAGTCGGCCGCGTTGTTCCACATGCGCCGAATCCACAAATGTGCGCGATCGGCATCGTTTTTTTGGAACTTGTCGCTAGGCATGGCGTCTACTATCACTCGCCGAAACCGCAAACACAAGCACTGCCGCGAAAGGACGGTACCAACGAATGACATGAAGCTTGTAGACGACATTCCGATCTGGGGGGAGATTGACGAGGCCTCATTGGCGCAGATCGTCAACTGCCGTAAGACTGCTGACAAGGCCGCCATGATGGCGGACCATCACAAGGGGTATGCAGTACCTATCGGAGGTGTTCTCGCCTATGCGAACGAGATTTCGCCGTTGGGCGTCGGCTTCGATATCGGCTGCGGCAACAAAGCCATGCTTACCGATGCCAATGCACAAGACGTTACACGCGACATCGCGAGCATCATGGACGCGATCGTCGAGCGTATCTCCTTTGGAATGGGGCGAAAGAACAAGACACGAGTCGATCACGAACTCTTCGATGACGACACGTGGCATGTGAAGCCGATGAAATCGCTCAAACAGCTCGCGGTCAATCAGCTCGGAACCGTCGGTGCAGGTAACCACTATGTCGATCTCTTCCTCGACGAAAGCGATCGGGTCTGGATCGGCGTGCACTTCGGTTCACGGGGGCTCGGCCACAAAACGGCGACGTTCTTCCTGGATGCCGCCGGGGCCAAGGACGGTATGGATGTCGATCCGTGTGTGATCTCCGCCGATTCCGCACTCGGTAGCGACTACATCGCCTGCATGGAACTGGCCGGTCGGTACGCCTACGCCGGACGTGACTGGGTGTGCGACACGGTACTCGATATTCTCGGCGCTCGAGAAATTGAGTCGGTGCATAACCATCACAACTACGCGTGGCGGGAGACGCACGACGGTCACGACATGTGGGTCGTTCGGAAAGGTGCGACGCCGGCGTTTCCGGGCCAGCGCGGCTTTGTCGGAGGATCAATGGGTGAAAACTCGGTGATTCTTGAGGGGGTCGACTCCGATGCGAGCCGGACCGCCCTCTATTCGACCGTGCACGGAGCCGGACGGGCGATGTCGCGGACCGAGGCGCGGGGGAAGATCCGTCGGAAAACCGGCGAGGTCATCAAGCCCGGCAAAGTCACGCGCGATGCGATGATGGCCTGGGTCGACAAAGCCGGTGTGGAACTTCGGGGTGCCGATCTCGATGAATCACCACACTGCTACAAACGGCTTGATGAGGTGCTGGCGTTTCACGACGGTACAATTCGGATTGTGCACACGCTCCGTCCGATTGGTGTCGCGATGGCCGGTCCGGACATCTTCGATCCGTACAAAGACTAGTCTCAGGACTGGTCGTGATATCTTACTGACATAAAACGGCGGCGGGCTCTCTGACCCACCGCCGTTTCTGGATCCCCGCCTGCGCGGGGATGACACCTGTTAGGGCTTCCCCTGTGTGTTTCTCGTGGGCGGCAGGCCCCGACCTGCCCCACGTCACCCCGAGCGAAGTCGAGGGGCGACACGCCAAAGCGCCTCCCGGCAGCCGGGGGCGACTGCCGGGCACAACAATCTGTCATTCCGTCGAAAGACGGAATCCAGTCTTCTCTTTGTCCGCGACAAGACTGGATCCCCGCCTTCGCGGAGATGACAGATAGCTGGATCCCGGCTTTCGCCGAGTGGTTCCGTGTGCGCCAAGAAGTGAGTCTCCGCCGTCACATCGAGCTTGTCGAGATGCAACGGCAATTGCCTAGCCTGCCTCTGTCATGTCTCAACCTTGCACGACATGACATTTTAGACGTAGGTCTTTAAAGCGTCACTATGACGCATCGTTCAGTCGTTTGATTCTGGGGTAGTTCCAATTCCATGGGTAACTCTGCATCCCCGAGAAGCTGGAGAGAGCTTGGTCGAGAATCGTCACTATGTTTAGTCGTAGAGTCTTGGAGTCTCCTTCAGATAGTTTGAAATGGAAATTTCCTACGAAACGCAGCGCCCTGTCTTCCGAGACGATAGAAACTCGAACTTCGTACTCTCCCTCCCGCCAGAAAAACAGATCATTCAATCTAGCATAAGTGTCGGATCTAACCGTTCCATGCAGGAATGCTTTCCACTTTTCTAGTATGCGCGGACTTGTAGCTATTGTATCAGGATTTTCGGGAAGACTACCGTGCTCGTCATACCAAGGCTTACCGACGTCCTGCCAGAACGCAGAGTTGTAAT
The DNA here is from genome assembly GCA_028289585.1 of Candidatus Zixiibacteriota bacterium. GTDB lineage: Bacteria > Zixibacteria > MSB-5A5 > GN15 > FEB-12 > JANQPI01. The sequence continues at coordinate 472,434 of JANQPI010000020.1, read as the reverse complement.
CGCTAACTAGACTCCGAATCTCTTCCATTTGGTTCGGATCCCAAAAGAGGATATTCTTCTTGATCGGAAATCCGGGTCGAATGACTAGCGGACTTGCCTGCTCAAGTTTTGTGTCTTGTAACCCTGAGAGCGACACCTGCGGGTCAATCAACGCGGACCACTCGAAGTCGTGCTTCGCATTGTCACTCGCCCGCACAACAGTCGCCTCGATCTTCTCGACCAAAACGTCTTTGTTCTTGGCATTCAATGTTGCTACGAGGCCCAACATGGGGCCTGAATCCAGAAATGAGACGGATGCACTATGTGCGGGTAAGAAACCGGCCTCCGGCCGAACGATGTATCGATTATATGCCTTAATGAGCCACGGCTGAAACGCTGCGAAGATTGCGATAGCTGACGCAATTGGGTCCAAGTTCTCCCCCTCGTGTTTTTTGGTGGTGAGCTATACTACGAAGGAACACTAGCGCTCATCGGTGTGCAAGCACCAGTCCAGCAATGCCCCTAGCGTTTACGGCGGCGGGGGAGGGGACGAATACTGACGCGTTGTGGCGGGTCCAATTCGGTCAGGCAATGAGGACATAACCCAACCAGCGGGCGAACTGGCTTGCCACAACTCCGGCAGACCGGTCGTTGCGATCGGTAAAGAATCAGAAACAACCCCAGCGGACCCAGCGCCGTACCATAGGCGAACCAGCGCCAACGATTCCGCCCCGACCGCACCGCGAGATCGGCGGTAATCCAACCGAACGCGACCGCCAGCGCGCCGGTGGCGCCGAGCGAAACGATGAGCAGCAGCGGGTGCATCGTGGCGTAACTCGATTTGCAGGTTGGGTCGCCCCGGGGGCGGCCGGTACGTACGGTGGCGCACTGCCGTATGAGACTGCTCGGCAGGACGTCGTGGGCTGTCGCCGCGTCGCAACACAGCATTGTCTAATATAACGGGGAGCGAGCCGATCGGCTCAATCAGGCGGTCTCTTTTTTGAACTTTATTTTAGCAGGATCCAGATCGCCGCTGTAGGTCGACGGATCGACTTCGTACTCGTCGATAATGCCAATCACTGCCGCCTCAATCGACATATCCTCGTGACCAACCGCGATGCGCGCCGCCCGGCCATAGGCGACCATCACGAGTTCCCCCTCCCCGGCCCCCAGGATATCGGCGGCAACAATCGTGTCGGTGTTCGGCGCCTTGTTGAGATTGTACGGCTGGATAATGAGGAATTTGACGCCGCGGGTATTCTCGGTCTTGCGGGTCGCCCAGAGTGAGCCAACAACACGGCCGATAAACATCGCTTACTTCTCCTTCCAGACCGAGCGAATCGCCTCGAGCAACTGGGTCTTGTTGGCCATCGAAATCTCCCGTCCCTGAATCGGCAGATCGGGGATGGTCCGGGCGAACCGTCGCAGTTTGACGACGGGCATCTTCTCCACCGCCTCCCAATCTGGCGGGGCTATAGCCCCTTTCTCTTGGCGGGGTTGCTGAGGGGTCGAAGTCGCAGAACGAGGCTGTGCTTCCGACTTTGTCGGTTTCTCCGGAGTGACCTCCCGCCTCGCGGGCGGTTTTGCCGGGGCTCTTCCGCCCGACGGTCGCCGCGGCGGGGGTGGGCTGCCGAACGGAAGATCCGAATCGGCATCGTCGGGATCGAGCGGCGGGCGGGTATCGTCGGGGTGATACTTACTCACGTACCGTCGCGGCGGCATGATCGGTCCGAGACCGTCGTCGGGGCGAGGGATCACGTGGATCGCAACCAATTCGCCAACCCGTTGTGCGGCGGCCGCTCCCGCCTCGACCGCGGCCTGGACCGCGCCGAGTTCTCCCTCGACTTTGATCGTCATGTACGCAGCATCGGTCAGCTCAGCAGCGGCAACAACGACACCGGCCGCTTTGGCAGCAGCGTCGCACGCTTCGATTGCGGCGACAAGACCATTCGTTTCAATCAGTCCGAGGGCGTGGTAACTCATGCTCCCACAACGGAGCATGAGTTCAACGCCAAAGACAAGCCTAATGTGTGAGTGGGAGCACGTTTTCGATTTACCTGTTCACACCGACAGAAATAGCCGCCCGCACTCCCCTCGAATGCGGACGGCCATACACCAAAGAAAAGAGGACCTACCAGACGTGATGGGGAATCACGCCAGGGAGTAGAAATGACACTGTTATAGGAAACAACCGCGATGCCAAGTCCGCATTCGACTGTGTGATCCCGCATTCAAACTATTACAGGACAGATACTTAGGGGATTAGCACCGGATCGCGGCTGCAACGTGCTCACGTGTGAGTCGTACGGGGATACGATGTGGGGAACAGAAAAATAGGGGTAAGTGACTTGGCGTTAGTCACTTACCCCCTATTACCAAGGAGTGCGTACGTTTCGTACGTTTATACGAGATGTCGTTAGTTCACACGACTCTCCATACCATAGCGTTTCACTTTGGTGCGGATCGTCGCCTCGTGAACTCCAAGCAGCCGGGCCGCTTTCGACTTGTTACCGCCCGAGGCGATCAGCGCCTCGTCGATGAGCTGCCGCTCAAACTCGGCCACACGGTCGAAGAGGCTCGCGGATCCGGCGGTCGTCCGTTCGGAATCGAACAGGGAACTCGCCAGGGCCGCGATGTCACCATCGCGAGCGAGTTGCGACATCACCTCGAGTCGGGTCAACCGGTTCTTGAGCTCCCGGACATTGCCCGGCCAGTCATAGGCGAGGAACTGGCGAACCAGCTCGGCCGGCGGCAGCTCGGTCTCCTCAAGCAGCCCCGCGTCGCGCATGAAGGCGGTCATCAGGAGCGGGATATCCTCTTTCCGGTCCTTGAGAGCGGGAAGATGGAACGGTAGGCCGGAAAGTCGATAATAGAGATCACTGCGGAATTTCCCCTGGGCGACCAGCTTGTCGAGGGGCTGGTTCGTGGCGGCGACCAGCAGGATATCAAGTTCGACTTCACTGGTGCTCCCGAGCGGTGTGAGACGTTTGTGTTCGAGCACACCAAGCAGTTTCGCCTGCAACTGAAGCGGCATGTCGCCGATCTCATCGAGGAACAGGACACCTCCGTTGGCGGCGACAAACAACCCATCTTTGTGACCGTCGGCTCCCGTAAATGCTCCCTTAGTGTGACCGAAGAGTTCGGACTCAAGGAGCGTTTCAGGGATCGAGGCACAGTTGATGCTCACGAACGGCTTGTTCGGTCGGGCGACCGCAGCAAAGTAACGAGCCAACCGATCTTTACCGACGCCCGTTTCGCCAGTCAACAGGAGTGGCAGGTCGGGCCGGGCAAGTGCCGGGAGTTGCTGCTTGAAGCGATTGATCGCCTCCGAAGTCGTCACATAATCGTGCTCCGGCGCAACTGCTCCAACGGTCACGTCGGAATCGGCCGCAACTGTGGCGGCAGCACTCTTCCGCAGATTGGCGTAGAGTCCACTCAAGATGCGAGCAGTCCGCTCGGCCGCCAATGTCAGACCGTGGCGAGTATAGAATTCCTCAGCTTTAACCAGATGGAGCATGCGATGTTTCGGCGAGAAAAGATCGGTGCTGCCGATCCACGCCCGCGCCGCCATCTGCTCAAACGCCGCCGAAGCATCTTCGAGCATGGCCACGGCAGTTGAGGCATCGGCTTTCGCAGCCTCGCGCTTGTTTTCCTGATTGGCGATCATGGCTCGCAACAGGGTGAGTGCAGCCGTCTCGACCGCATCCTTACCGGCAGCCATCAACGTCAGCCCCAACGAAACCTCACGCGTGGCGGTTGGGAAATCGCCCGTGCGAACGGCAAGTTCGGCGAGATGACGGTGCACCCGTCCGGTCAGGGTCGAATGCGGATCGATCGCGCGTGCCATCGATAGGGCCGTGCGGAGCGTTTCGCTGGACCGCGCGAAGTCGCCACGCTTGTACTCAAGTTCACCGCGATAGGTGGCGAGAATCGCCATATCGCGCGGTGAGTTGGCAATCGTGAGCGACCGCTCGGCAGCATCGAGCGACAGAGCCGCGTCATCAAACCGCTCACACTGAAGCTGGAGATAGCCCAGCGAAAGCTGCGCCCGGCCGACTTCGAGGAGATCGTCAAGATCGGTCGAGAGTTCGATGTTCTGGCGAAGGTACGCCTCGGCTTTCGTCGGCTCACCCAGCAAGGTGTAGACACGACCGAGATTGCCGAGCATGAATCCGAGTTGGCGCGTATCACCGAGGTCGCGGACGATTTCGACCGCTTCGAGCAGATTGGTGACGGCATTGCCGTATTCACCCTGCCGGAAATAGAAGCCGGCCAACTGGTTCAGTGCACGAGCCTGGCCGGACCGATGGTCGGCGCGGCGGAAAATTGATTCTGCGTCACGCAAGGCCTTCTCGGCCGCGGACAGCTGATCGGTCAGTCTCAGTGTCTGACCGAGGGTCAGGTAAATGTCGCCAAGGAGCGCCTGATCACCGGCGGTCTCGGCATGCGTCTGAGCGATTCGGAGGGCACGTAAGGCAGCATCGGAGGTCCCGATCGCCTGCTCGGCGCGCGCCGCGGCCAAGAAGAAGCGGGCAGCATCAGGGCTGGTCAGGCCGGTCAGCGAGCCCCCCTGCCGGGCGGCGTAGTCGCGAGCGGAGCGGAAACTGCGTGCCTCAACCAATCGCTCGATATAGTCCGCAGCACTCGCTGCGAAAACTGTATCGGAGTTGCGAATGGTCATTAGCGCACGCCCCCTCTCGAACCGGTCGGCGATTCCTGCGTCGATTCTTCGGCAGGGGTATCGTCGGCCAGCATCTGCAGACGAATCATGAACGTCAGAATGAACATCGAGAGCGGATCGTAGCCACTAATACGGAAGATCTTCAACTGACGGTCCTCATGGACGATACGATCGGGAGCATCGCCCGGATCGGAACGATCACCTCCCCACGGATGGTCATCGGTGTTCGGTTTAATCTCTTTGGGTGGAGGGAACGGGGTATCGAGCGCGGTTACTGACGGGACCGCCAAGCCCACCAGTGCCAGCGCCACGAGCGATGTGAAAAGCCAGCGTTTCATTGGAATCACTCCTTGGTTTGGTGCTATAGAAACTGATACGTTTTTGTCGCGAAAACTGCGCCGTTGAATATCACCGCACAATCGTGTGTGATCCGGCCTCAGGCTTTCCCAAGAAACAAGTAAATCCTTTATCTGTCAAGAGATAGTCACCTTGTGACAGAAAAGGTCGCGACCGGTTCCGCCCGCAAACAGGCGCAACAATTGCGCCATAACTACCTCTTCACACTCGCAAATTGCTAACCGAACGCCTGTTGCGTATGCTCCGAGCAATGTCACCCTCACCCGCTACAACCATTGGTGCCTATCCCCGAGCGCCCGTGACCAGGTGGAGTCTGGGCACCCTCTTCGCAGTAATCCTTCTACCCCTGGCGGTGCTGCTTGGCTTCGGCAAACTGACCTATGCGATGGTGTACGCCGTCATGGTGAGCGGTGTCCTGATCACTCTCGTGCCGCGTGTGGCTCTCGTAGCGTGGATTCTGTCGTTCGGATTCTACCTTCCCTATCCAACGTCGCTCCTGACGCTTTACCCGTATGATGTTGCCGCCGCTGCGCTCTTCACAGCAGTCCTCTGGCGAGCAATGGTCGGCAACGAACCGTTGTGGCAGCGGTCCCCATTTGATCTCGTCTTTGTTGGTCTCATTCTGGCAACCGGTCTCGCGACACTCTTCGCGTATGATCCTTCCCTGAGCGTGATACCGCTCGCGCGTATTCTCATCATTTATGCCATGTACCGGACCGTTCGCTGGCTCGGGCTGCGTTTATCGATTACGACGCTATTGGTTGGCTTCGTTGTCTGGGTAGCGCTCCTGGGATTGATCAATGCGTCGACCTTTGTGCTGCTCGGTGGCGGCGTACGAGTCTTTGGTACGGCCAGTGTTGGTTTCGAGATGCTGGCGATCACCGCTTTCTCGGTAGCTACCGTTTACGCGATCTGGGATCGGATCGGCTGGCGACGCTGGCTATTCACGTTGTCCGCCGTAGTAATGACAGGAGGAGTCATTGCGACACAGGCGCGTGGTCCTCTCCTGGCAATGATGATCATGGCAGTGATTATCCTGTTCATTTCGGCGCGCGAGGCGCGGCGACAGAACCGCTCGGATGTACGTCGCCATGTTGCCCAGTGGGTGACAACGATTCTTCTTGCGATCGGAGCGGGCGCCGTTCTGGGCGGGGCCGTGTTAACCGACTGGTGGTCACGCGTCGAACGCCTGATCGTTTCGATTGGTGATCCCCAGGGAACGATACGCCTTCGTCTGATTCTCTGGGACGCCGCTCTCCAAGCCTGGCAGGCCGCACCGATCACGGGCATTGGGCCCGGCAATTTCAAGATCGTCGAGGATATTGTCCCGGGCGTTCGCGGGCATTACATGTGGTACTTTGTTCATTGGATGTCGCCCCACAACGTTGCCCTCCAACTTCTCGCCGAAACAGGAATCGTGGGCCTTGCGGCTATCCTCGCGGTCGCCTGGCGCGGTCTTTCGATCTCCAGCAGCACAGCTCGTCTGCTTCGCATGACCGCTCTCTATCCGACCGCGCTTGCCATTCTGGCTTTGCATATCGCCTTTGCAACGACCCTCTTCTTCATGCGCGCCTGGACGTTTGAGGTCGGGGCACATCTGTTTGCGCTTATGTTCGGATTGGCGGCGGCGCTCTGGGAACGCCAGCGACGGCGTGTCGAAACGGTAACCCACTAATCGCATGCGACGGCTGGAGACTGACATAATTCGTCGTTTACGGCGGCGCATTCTGTCATTTTACCGACGGGAAGGTCGAGCACTGCCATGGCGGACAACAACCGATCCATATGCAATCACGGTTTCCGAGTTCATGCTCCAGCAGACCCAAGTCGAGCGGGTTGTCCCTAAATATGAAGACTGGTTGGCACGTTGGGCCAGTTGGTCAGCGCTGGCTCAAAGTTCGCGACAACACGTCCTCGCCGCATGGTCGGGCCTCGGCTACAATCGACGCGCCGTGAATTTACATCGGCTGGCCGGGCACGTTGTTTCAGACTATGGTGGGCAGCTGCCGGACGACGAATCTGTGCTCCTGGAACTGCCCGGAATTGGCCCGTACACCGCCCGGGCGATCCTGATCTTTGCCTACAACCAACCGGTGGCAACTGTCGATACCAATGTCCGGCGTGTGCTGATTCATGAGCTTGGACTCGACCCCGAGATCGGAACAGCCGACCTGTGGGAGATCGCTCGACAACTCGTTCCGCCTCGCCGCTCCCGTGACTGGCACAATGGCCTGATGGACTACAGTGCGCTTCGGCTTCCGCGGCGACTGACCGGCGTCCCACCAACCTCCAAGCAGTCGGTTTTTGTCGGTTCGCGGCGTCAGATCCGTGGGGAGATCGTTCGTCGTCTGACCCGTCATCGTTCGATCGGCCTGACGTCGGTGGCCCGGGCGTTGGGGCAGTCGACGGACACGGTCCGGTCAGCGGCGGAAAGCCTTGCCGTCGAAGGGATGGTTCGGATTACGGGCCAGCGCGTCGAGCTGATTGACGGCTCAGACTCAACCTAAACCGCTCACCGCCCGATCTACAGCGGTATGGCAACGTCGGAACTCCCACAATATCGGGTCGTCGGTGACCTTGGCTTGTCGACAGTCAAGGCGCTTGATTTGGCCCAGGAGCGGATGGTGGTCCTGCGATCGGTACCGCGTCCGGAAACCCCCGACAAGGCGGCACAATTGGAACGGATTGCGCGCCGTTGGTCGCGATTCGGACAACTTGACCATCCGAACCTGGCGTGGTCGCACGGGATCGTTCCGGTGGATGGACAGTTGCAGGTCGTTCGTGAGTATCTCGACCTCCCAACCCTTAATGACTGGCTCGTTTCGACTCCCGATGTGGGGATTCGCCGCCGAGTCGCTCTCGGCATTGTAACCGGGTTGGCTGCGGCCCGTGACTATGATCTGGGACACGGCCATCTGACTGCGGATAACGTGTTTGTCGATAGCGAGGGAAACGCCGTTATCACGGACTTTGAGGTCGCGACGGTGGCTTCAGGACAACCGGTGGAACAGTCGGCGGTGATTTCCAGCGATCTGGCTGCCCTGGGTCAGCTCTTTACCGATCTCGGCATCGCAGAATCGCCACTCTCGACCGAGATGTCGGTAATCGAACGACTGGTCGACCGTCACCACCCGGATCGTTTTGACGAGCCGAACGCGGTGTTGACAACACTTACCGCACTCTGGTCGAATCTGCCCGAGGAATCACCGCTGCCGACCGCAGACCGACAGAAACGCGGCAAACTTCTGCTCGCTCTGGGCTCGCTGACGGTCATTCTCCTCTGGATCGTGCTTCTCGTCGCGAGCCGCCTGTAACGGTAGCGGAATTCTCAACTTCATCTATATTGTCAGCAATCGCAATTCGACTAGACGATGAGGCTACCTGAATGTCCGCTCTGCGCACCATGAACGCGCCGCCGGCGCCGATAACTATTGATCAATTGCCGAATCTTGTCGTCGGTGCTGATACGGTCGTTCCAACCCGTACCGGGTCCCGGCGGTACATCAATTTCGATAATGCGGCATCGACGCCAACATTTCAGCCGATCGTCGACGGACTCAACGAGTTCCTCACATGGTATTCCAATGTCCATCGAGGTACCGGATTCAAGTCGCAACTGTCGAGTTGGGCGTTTGAGGAAGCTCGCGACATGGTCGCTCGGTTTGTTGGTGCGGATCTCGAATCGCAAGTCGTCCTTTTCTGCAAGAACTCGACCGAGGCGATCAACAAACTCGCTCACCGCATGCATTTTGAACCAAACGATGTCATTCTGACGACCTTGATGGAGCATCATTCAAACGAGTTACCGTGGCGCCGCGTCGCTCGCGTCGTCCACATCGCAGTTGGTCCCGACGGAACGATTGACAAGGATGATTACGCCACCAAGCTCAAAGCCTATGGCAATCGTGTGCGTCTGGTCGCTATCACGGGGGCGTCAAACGTGTCAGGTTACATCAATGACATCGATCATTTCGCCCGTGAAGCGCATCGTGTTGGCGCGCGATTGCTGGTCGACGGCGCTCAACTCGTGCCGCATCGTCCGGTTCGATTGAAACCCGACGATCCGGAAACAAAGATCGACTACATGGTCTTTTCGGCGCACAAGATGTACGCTCCGTTTGGCGTCGGCGTGCTCGTGGGTGATCGAGATACATTCGAACAGGGCGATCCAGAAGAGGTTGGTGGTGGCGTTGTCGATATCGTCAATCTCGAAGAGGCGTACTGGACGGAACTGCCGGAAAAAGAGGAAGCCGGAACGCCGGACATTGTCGGTGTCGTCTCGCTCGGTAAGGCGATTCGCCTGTTCGAGGACCTCGGCTGGGACGCGATTATCGATCACGAGGCCGAACTTACGTCATATGCACTGACCGAACTAAAGAAGATCGATAAGATCGTCTTCTACGCCGACGACGAACCGTCGACTGCCCGCGATCGACTGGGAGTGATTCCAATAAATGTGTCCGGGGTTCCACACTCGTTAACTGCGGCAGTGCTGTCACATGAGGGTGCGATCGGCGTACGCTCCGGGTGTTTCTGTGCGCATCTCTACGTGAAAGAGCTGTTGAAGTGTTCCAATGAGCGCTCGCGGAAGGTAGAGCGTGACATTTTGAATCGGGATCGCTCGGACATTCCCGGGGCAGTGCGGGTTTCATTCGGGCTCTATAACACCAAAGATGAAATCGACTGGCTCTTGGAGATGCTCAAGCGAATCGCCGGCGGCGATTACCGCAACGACTACGTACTCAATAAGGAAGCCGGCGAGTATGCCCCGCCGGATTACCGACCGTCGTTTGAGGAATTCTTCCGCTTCTAGCGAGAGCGACTATTCGCTTGGTTCGTCGGAGCCGGAGTCGTTCGCTTTCGCCTTGGCGGATTCGTCTTTCTTACGAAGCCCCTCGGCAAGCTTAACAATTTTCTGAGCGACCGCCGGAATCGCCTCAATAACCGAATCGAGAGAGCCTTTACTCGTCGGCAGCAGCGCGATCGATTCGTTGTCAATCACGACAAACGCCGCCGGTTCGATCGAAGCGCCACCGCCGCCACCGCCTCCGAATCCGGAACCTTTGGTGTCCTGCTGGCCTTCACCACCCCCGGCACCGAAGCCAACCGAAATCTTGACGACCGGAATAACCGTCTTGCCCTCGACGGTAATCGGTTTGCCGACGACGGCCTCAGATCGGGCCATTTCCTTGAGTTCGCCGACGATTGATTTGAGAATATCAGTTACGTGACTGTCCGCCATCACCGCCTCCTTGTTCTCTCGTTGACCGAAGCGCACGATAGATGCGCCATGGACGTATCTCCCAAAGTAATCTGATGCCACGATAGAGCAACCGGTACAAACGAATCGCAGCCGTAAAACGGATCTCTCCGGCGGCGGTTGACGTGCCCCATCGCGGTACGAACTGCAGCCAGGAGACGGCGGATGGGCTCGCTCCGAGCGCAGCCTGGTGCCACCCATAGGCCATGCCGACTAGGTCCGGCCGACCATTGGATCCGATCTCGATCGTCACCGCCGCCTCTTCAAAGATAATGTCGCGCCATACGCCACGAACAAACGTACGGAGCGCGCGGAGGATTGTTCGCCACTCCGCCAGAACAGCCCGCCAGTTCCAGCGCCGTTTCGGCGTATCCTTAGCATCAGCTTTCGGCGGCTGCTCGTCGGAGATCTCGTCAGTCGTTTCCGGTTCAGGCGCAGCCTTGGGTTGTCGACGGGGGAGCGGACGCGTGTGGATAGTCCGCCCGAAGAGGCGAACGTGGATCAGGCGCTGGTCAAAGTCGATCTCTGGTCCCGTTCGGCCAAGTGACGCCGCTACGAGCTGCCGGTCGTTTCCAAAGACGAGACGAACCCGCAAGCGAAGCAGCAGGACAACGGCAACGAGAAAGAGGAAGGCTGCGATGAACCAGAGCATGGGGGAATATACGAGATTGGCGGGGCTGAAGGAGTGGCATTTTCGCTAACCACGGTTATCCCAAAAGAGAAAACGGCCGGCTGCTTGTTGCGGTCGACCGTTCTTAAAAGTCGGTCACCTCGGGTCATTCCGGGCTAGTTGTGAGGTTACCTCACGGACAGCTGATCAGCGGTGCAAAGTTAACGAACCAATTGTCGATCAGGAGACAGAGACCCGCAAGACCGACATCCATATCTCCGTTTAAATCGCCTCTGGCCTCACCGCAGATGGGAACACACTAAACTTGCGACGATGGACAGAGCGTGTTGAGAACGCAGTCACCACAGCGGGGACGACGAGCGATGCAAACAGCTCGTCCGTGGTCGATCATCAGATGCGTAAACACAATCCAATCGTTCGGATCGATCACCTTCATGAGATCGCGTTCAATCTGTTCGGCGCTCTGCTTAGACGTTAGCTTGAGCAACTGTGAAATGCGCATGACATGCGTATCGACCACAACCCCCTCAGCTATGCCAAACGCCGTTCCCAGTACAACCGATCCGGTCTTGCGGCCGACCCCGGGAAGTTGAGTAATCGTTTTGAGATCCCGAGGAATAGCACCGCCGAATACCGACAGTAGCATTTCCGCGTTTGCCTTGATGTTCCTTGCCTTGGCGCGAAAGAAACCGGTTGGGTGAACGATCGTCTCCAGTTCACCAATATCCGCGGCGGCCATCGCCGTGGCATCAGGAAAACGATCGAACAACACGGGGGTCGTCATGTTAACCCGTTCATCGGTACACTGTGCCGAGAGAATCGTCGCCACCATCAGCTGATACGGCGTTTCGAAATCGAGTGAACAGCGAGCATCTGGGTACTCACGTTTGAGTCGCGAGGCAATCTCGGCGGCGCGTTGACGTTTGTTCGCGAGGGATTCGCGGGGCATGTTAGTCAGCGACGCTGTCGCAACCGAGAAGGACGATGCGATCGATATCGTTGAGATCTTTGATGAGTGTAAACGATGTATACCGTTCGTCGGCTTCGGTGAGCCGTGTAATCGCCTCGGCTTGGTTGTAGCCAATTTCAAAGAGTAACCGACCCCGTGGAGCAAGAAACGCCGGAACGGTGTCGATCAATCGTTTGATATGGTCGAGTCCTTCCGGCCCCGAGGTCAAGGCGATCTTGGGATCGGCGAGAACTTCTGGCGGCAGTTCATCGTACTCGTGATCCGCGATGTATGGTGGATTAGCGAGAATAAGCTCAAACCGTTCGTGAGGACGAATCGCGGCAAGCAGGTCCGATTCCAACCAACGGATACGTTCGTTAACGTCGTGATGTTCGGCGTTTCCCCGGGCGATAGCGAGAGCCTCAGGTGAAATGTCGAGAGCTGTCATACGACAGGCATCACACTCGGCAACCATCGTTACCGCAATCACTCCCGACCCGGTGCCGACATCCAGGATGCGGGGGGTGTGCCAGCCGTTGGTTCGAACGACGTTCATTGCCGCCTCACAGAGCAGTTCGGTCTCAGGTGTGGGGACCATTACCGCGTCGGTAACCCGAAACTCACGTCCATAGAACCAAGCTGACTCGAGAATGTACTGCAACGGGTAGCGCGCGCGGCGTTTCTCTACGATCTCCTCCAGCCGAATACGATGCTCTTCGGATAGCATCGCTTCTCCGTGCATGTAGAGCGTAAGGCGGTCGACCTTGAGAAGATGCATGAGAACCAATTCAATTTCGACCGGACCGGCCTCGATCCCCGCCTGCTGCAGACGCTCACCGAAATGTCCGATGAGTTGCGGAATCGAACGAGCCGTGCGGGCAGCTTCCATTGTGATCAGGTCGCCACCGTGCTCGATTGCTCGGCCAGGAGTGATTCTCGGTCATGTTGAATGAGTGGTTCGATGACGGCATCGAGATCGCCGTTGATCACCTCGTCGAGCTTATAGAGCGTCAGATTAATGCGGTGATCAGTAACGCGCTGCTGAGGATAGTTGTAAGTACGAATCTTTGCCGAGCGATCGCCGGTGCTGACCATGTCGCGGCGTTCGGCGTCGATCTTGGCTCGCTGCTCGGCTAACTCGCGTTCATACAGACGGGACCGCAACACCTTGAGCGCTTTCGCCTTGTTTTTGATCTGCGACTTTTCGTCCTGGCATGTGACAACGAGCCCGGTCGGGATATGGGTCATGCGCACCGCCGAGTCGGTCGTGTTGACCGACTGACCACCAGGGCCGGAAGAACGATAGACATCGACTTTCAGATCGTTCTCATGGATCTGAATATCGACCTCCTCGGCTTCGGGGAGAATCGCGACCGACACGGCCGACGTATGAATCCGGCCCTGAGTTTCGGTCGCCGGAACCCGTTGTACGCGATGCACCCCCCCCTCGTATTTCATCCGCCCGAAGACATTGTCTCCGGAGATCGAGCAGATAATCTCTTTGAATCCACCCGATTCGGATGGCGACGACGATACGATGTCGATCTTCCACCCCTGCTGCTCGGCGTAACGCTCATACATGCGGTAGATGTCGCCGGCGAAGATCGCGGCTTCGTCACCACCGGTTCCGGCGCGGATTTCAACCATCGCCGCTTTGTCGTCAGCAGGATCTCGAGGGAGAAGCAGGAACTTGAACTCACGTTCGATGTCGGGGAGGGCTTCCTCGTGGCCGCGCAATTCCTCGCGCGCCATCTCGACCATTTCGCTGTCGGTCTCGGAGGCGATCAGCTCTTTCGCCTCGGTGATGCCGACAGCATGGGTGCGGTAAACCCGACCAACAGCGAGCTTCTCCTCGACCTGCCGTCGCTCCCGGTTGAGGGCGATCAGGGTTGCTTGATCGGCCATCGTGGCCGGGTCGGCGAGGAGAGTATCGATTTCGGTGAGTCGAGATTCGAGTTTGGCGACTATTTCGAGCATCGGTTAACAAAAGTCCGCTCCACCGGATGGTGGAGCGGATCGATTCGGGTGGGCGGCCGACGTAATCGTCGCGGCCACGGGGAGTTACTTCTTCCCCTGGACTTTTTCGTATTTCTTGCGGAACCGCTCAACGCGGCCGGCCGTGTCGACCAGCTTCTGCTTACCGGTGAAAAACGGGTGGCAACCGGAGCAGATCTCGACCGAGATCTCCTTGCGTGTCGAGCGGGTCTTCCAAGTCCGACCGCTGCCGCAGGTGCAGGTCACCTCGACCTCTTCATATTTCGGGTGAATACCCTGTTTCATAGTCGTCGATCCTTTTGTCGTCGGCGAGCCGGAGAGTTTCGGGTTACGCCGGTGGTTGGCCCGGGCGGCCGCGCCGTCCCGGCAGGTCGGCCAATATAGTCGATTCGGCCGATTCGGCAAGGCCACTTTCTACCCGTTCCGTTGGCTGAAAGGCGGGCGCATTACGGCGGGGAGGGGGGCAATCGCGCAAAATTCGGAAAATCAGACAAGCGTCTGACCGTGGCTGTCAGACCCCGCCCATTTTTTACGGCATGGGCAAGATGACTGTCAACACTGCTCAGCGGCTGATCCTGCTGCTGAAACTGTTTGAGGACGGCGCCGATATCAGCATTCGCGACATTGCGGCGCGCCTGGAGGTAACCGAACGGACAATCTGGCGGGATCTCAGCCGTCTTCGTGAGTTGGAGATCCCGATTTACCGGCATCGAGGGTTGTATCGACTCGATCGGGGAGCCTGGCAGGACTGGCTGGGGCGGCGACTACTAGCTCTCCGCGGGGAGAAACAGAAGACAGCTTAAGACAGTGTTGTGAATGATCCTCACAGGTGACTGACACAACCGCACCGCAGCGTATTGCGCCACTGAACGCCAACGTGATATATTTGTTACACAAACAGGCGAATACGGCGTCAGTAGTATGCTTCAAGGGTTTGGGTCGCATTGCGATCGTGGGAGGACGCCGCAACCCTAGAGTCCGAAGGAGGATCGGAAGTGCAACACTCGCCCCCCCCCTGACTCATCGGTAACCGATACGAGCCCGCGTCGCTGGCCTCGTATGCTGTTGCCAATCCTCTCCGCGATTGTACTCTGTGTGGTAGCGTTCTATGCTGGCAAGGGGATTGCCGAGCAGCGCGCAAACGCCGGCTACGAGGAGTACATCGAGTCAAAGAAGATGTTCGAGCGAGAAATCATCGACAACTACATGAAAGTCGATGTTGGCGATACGGTTCCCGACCTATTGTTCGAAAGCTTGAGCGGTGAGCATTATCGGTTGTCGGAACTCGTAAAAGACTCGCTGATGGTTTGCTATGTCAGCACGACGTGCCCCAGCTGCGAAAGCCAGGTCAGAAACATCGTCCAGACCGTAAGTACGCCCGACGAGTGCAAGCGATTTGTCTTTATAACCCATGAGCCACTTGAGCACATGATAGCGCTCCGTGGCAACAAGAGACATACACCCCTCTTTCTCCAGGACTTCGACCGACGATTCAAATTCGCAACCGGGATTGTCAACCTTCCGACGAATCTGGTGCTTGATTCCGAATTGCGTATTCGGGACCTCCATCTTCGACCGCTAACGCCGCCGGAGATCATAGCCTGGAACGGACAAACGTAGTCACCGAATGATTGCTGGAGGCTGGGAGAGGCTGCGGAAACGGAGTTCAGTATGAAAAAACAACATGCCGCTTGGTGGATGGGACCGATCCTCGCGTTAGGTGTGTTCGGTTTCACTCTGGGGTTCTTTGGACAGGGCGTCCAAGCCGGCCCGACACCGTGCCCAGATCACAACTGTAATCAGTGTTGTGACGTTTCATGCCCTAGTGGTGGGGTAAGCTATGGTCACTGGGGACGGGATCAGTTTTGCCAGATCGTCTGTCACACCGATCCGGGACCGTGCATTGACGGAGTTCCGTGTGATCACTTCACCGCCATTTGTGGTGAATAGGCTCGACTAGACCCAGACACTATCATAGTCATGAAATGACTTAACCATGCAGATCTCTTGCCTCTTGCAATCACAATACTTTCTAACAAGAGCACGCAGTGCTCAGAGCATCCTGCTTTGCTTCGTTCTCATCGCCAGTTCATCGCTGCTCGCACAAGACGAAGCCCCATGGATTGCGTTACACAATGCAGGGCAGATCCAGTGGCCACACAACGGGATCTTGCAGGGCAATCAGGTTCTCTACGTGATCGATCCTGTAACAGGCGACCGTTCCTATCCGGGAGAATATCCGCGGAACAGTGCCACCATATATGGCTACCACGAATTCTTGGTTGGTGGTGTTCGAAACGGTGATACGGTCACCTGTGATTTTCTGCACTTCCATGGCCTTGATCCGGGGGGACAGATATCGTCGATCACAACGAATAGTCCATACTTCGATGAAGCAGCCAACGCTGTTCGACAAATCAGCTTTCTCGG
The DNA here is from genome assembly GCA_028289585.1 of Candidatus Zixiibacteriota bacterium. GTDB lineage: Bacteria > Zixibacteria > MSB-5A5 > GN15 > FEB-12 > JANQPI01. Next base: position 456,152 of record JANQPI010000020.1, on the reverse strand, counting down.
CACCGATGTTCTTGAATCGATCATCTTTGACGGTACTCCGCGCACACCGACGGGGATACGCATTTCTGAAACCTCGTATTCGTGGTCGTCAACTCGAGCCGATGATTTCGTGATCTGGCGTTATCGGTTAGCGAACACCTTAGCCGAGGCAATAGACTCGGTCTTTTTCGCCGTGTCACTGTGGGGACGGGTTCGGCACGACGGTGATCAAGACAACCAACTAGCGCAAACAGTCACAGGATACCACTGGCACTCCGGTAGCCGTGATCCGTGCGGGCCACCGATTCTCGATTCGGTCGTCTACATTCGCGACAACAATGGGAATCCGGCACCGTCGGGTGAATACGGTCCGCTCTCACCCAAGGCCGCTATCGGCTTAGTCTGGCTCGCATTGCCGCCACAGGCTAATCGCCTGAATCTCAACTGGTGGTCCGCTGGTTCAACCGACACCACGTCGATAGGTTTTCGCAACCACTGGGGGCCTCAAAGGAGCATCAGCCCGACCCGACCACCGCGCCGCCTGACCAACCCCGGCCCGCCGCTGTTTCAGCTTCCTCGCGAGCAGTATTACACGATGGCGCACCCGGAGTTCGACTACGACCAGATCTTCGCCGCTCAGGATCGCCGTGCCGAGGGATGGATTCAGCCGCCCGACAAAGGCGACCTGATCGCCGAGGGAGGACGTCCGATTGTTTGGTACTCGGCCGGTCCGGTCACGATTCGGCCGTTCGAGTCGGTCGAGTTTGCGTTTGCGATCGTTGCCGGCGACTCGGTCCACACCGACCCGGCCGCCTACCAGCAACTCTGGTCACCATTCAACCCCCGCGCCTACGAACAGACCCTCGACTGGTCGCGACTCGCGCAAAACGTTCAGATGGCCAAACGGGTCTGGGACAACCCTGGCGTTGATACCGACAGCGATGGTTACCGCGGCGAATTCGCGATCTGCGAGGGTGACACACTTTGGTATCGCGGCGACGGTGTCCCCGACATCCGAGCCGACCTACCCCCGCCGTCACCCCTCCTGCGCATCACCCCCGAACCGGGTAAACTGACGATCCGCTGGAACGGCTACTATTCCGAGACGGTCGTCGATGCCTTTACCCAGCTGATGGACTTCGAGGGGTATCGGCTCTACTTGGGACTCGATGATCGACCGGTGTCGATGTCGCTCAAGACGTCGTATGACCGTGAGAACTACCTGATGTTCAAACAGGTCCGCATCGGCGACACCGGGTCGTTCGACTGGAAGCCGACCGGGAACCCGATTCCGATCGACACGATCTACGCGATTTGGGACAGCACGTTTGATCCGAATCTCTTCACACCACTCACCCCGCTGCGGACCGATTCGGGGATCTTCTATTTCGAACCGCAGGATTACAATGCGTCAGTGATCGGCGGACGGAATACGATTCGTAAACGGTGGCCAGACGAACCTCCCCCGCCGCTCGATACGCTCCTCTGGACGCCCGACATCCTGACCGATGAGTACGGCGACCGGCCGCTACCCAAATACTACGAATACGAATTCGTGATGGATAGCATCCTTCCGTCGGTCTCCTACCATGTGAGCGTGACAGCGTTCGACTTTGGGTTTGTTACGGGAGGTGTTCCGGCGCAGGAATCTTCACAACGTGAGAACATCCAGCGTGCGTACGCGCTTGAACCGGCTTGGGAGGTAGCAGCGAACAACCTCGACGTCTTCGTCTATCCCAACCCGTACATCGGCGATGGTAGTTATGTCAGCAGTGGCTTTGAGGAGCGGCGTAAAGACCTCAATCCGCAACTCGGACGTCTGATCCACTTTGCGAACCTACCGAACAAATGTACGATTACAATCTACACTCTCGACGGTGATCGGGTCATTACGATTGACCATGACCTGCCAATCGAGGCACCGGACGCGTCACATGCAACCTGGAACCTCGTCAGCCGGAATCGTCAGCTGATTACCTCGGGAACGTACTACTGGGTCGTGGAATCCGAAACCCGCACGCAGATAGGCAAGTTCGTGGTGATTAAATGATCGGCTCTAGCCCGACCGTCCAGTAGTAGTCGCCGTAGGTCAGATGCCTAATCGCGGCGTGCGGCTCAATCGCTGAGCGCAATTCCAATTCGGTGAAGTAATTTTTGATGATCGTGTGTTCGGCACCGTCGTCGAGCCGTCGCGTACGAAGGTTATTGCCGTCCGCATCGATTCCCGCCGAATGACTCGACACGGTGTCACCGGATGGTCCCTCGGCCGGCGGGTTGTTGTCGATCATCCAAATCAATCCACCCGGCTTGATAGCGCGAAACAGCACATCGAAAAGAGCTGCATAGTTCTGCCGGGGGTGATGAGAGAACCAGAAACCGAGCACCACCAGATCGTATCGCTGCGGCGGAATCCACGCGAACATGTCGGCGACACGCAACTCAACCGGGCAGCCGAAGTCTTTGCGTTGGGCTTCGGCAATCATCTCCGGTGCCGCATCGAGCGCCACAATCGATTGAGCCGACTGCGACATCGCTGCGGTCCAGTAGCCGGTGCCACAGGCAAACTCACAAACGGTCTGGCCGGTCGCCCGTTGCACGAGGCCGGCTTCGGCGGCATGCAGTTCGGCATTTCGCGCCGGCGTGTCGCGGTAGTAAATCGCCTCGTACTCGGGAGCGCGCAGACGGTAGTAGTGGATCAAGGGGTGGTCAGTCATCAATGGCATCAGAGCTGAGAACCGGAAGTCGAGGCATCGAGTTTCCGTCAGCAAACGGGCGGCTTGCACCGCCCGTTGTGATCGTCTTACTGGTAGCGAACGAACTCAATCTCGAAGATCAGGTCCATCTCGCCTGGAATGTGGCCGGGGTACCCGTTGGCGCCGTATCCCTTGGTCCACGGCACGTGCACCTCGCGAACTCCGCCCGGTTTCATGCCGACCATCCCCTCGGACCACCCCTCGATAAGGTTTACGCCAAGCTGACAGGGAAACGGACGATTGTCGTCTTTGGACGACTGAAACCGCGTCCCTTTCTCGCCTGGTTCGCCATCCTGAAACCACAGCGTATAGTGGCAGACAACACGATCGCCAATTTCGGCGGCCCGGCCCTCACCCTCGGTGAGGTCCTTGAATTTGACTCCTGATTCCAAAACAGTGAATCCTTCCTCGTCGACAGTCGGCTCCGACGGCGTGTCGGTTTCGGCGGTGTCGACAGGTTCGGTTTGCTCCTCAGCATCGGTACTGCTGCACGCTCCGAGCAGGAGCACGGCGGCCAGTCCATAGCCAAACAGTCGTGGCTTAAACAACGATAGTCTCCTCTCGTTTGGCACCGGTTGAGACAATGGTGATGGGTATACTTAAATCGCGGGCGATGAAATCGAGATACCCTCGCGCCCGATCGGGAAGTGACGTGAGATCGGTGATGCCCGAGGTCTCCTCGTGCCATCCGGGTAACGTTTCGTAGACGGGTGTTACACCATGCAACTCAGCCAAGTCGAGCGGAATCTCCGACAGTGTTTTCCCGTTCTGTTCGTAGCGAATACAGATTTTGAGTTCGTCGAACGCGTCGAGCACATCAAGTTTGGTGAGGGCCAGGCTGTCGATTCCCGACACTCGTACGGCATGTCGAAGCAGGACCAGATCGAGCCACCCGCAGCGACGGGGGCGGCCAGTCGTTGCGCCAAATTCGTCGCCATTGTCACGAATCTTGTCGCCTACCGCGTCGACCAGTTCCGTCGGAAACGGACCGCCCCCAACGCGAGTCGTGTACGCCTTGGCAACCCCGACGACTTCGTCAATCACACGAGGACCTAGGCCGAGCCCGGTGAGCAGACCACCGACAGTGGTGTTGGACGATGTCGCAAACGGATAGGTTCCGAGGTCGACATCGAGCATGACACCCTGAGCTCCCTCGAGCAACAACGACTTCCCCGCCCGCCAGGCGGAATTGAGATGCTGGGAAACGTCGACCGTCATCGGTCGGAGTTGCTCAGCCATTGCAACCAGTTCGTGATAGGTGCGATTGATGTCGGCCCGCTCGTCGGTAGAACCTTCGAGCCACTCAGATTTGATCGAGCGCTGATGCTCCAGTCGTTTGAGCAGACGGTCCGGCGAAAAGATATCAATGAGGCGGATGCCGTTGCGGGCAATCTTGTCGACGTACGCGGGGCCGATTCCACGCTTCGTTGTCCCGATCGACGTCGTCCCCCGCCGTTCTTCCTCGACCGCATCAATCAGTTTGTGATAAGGCAGAACGAGATTGGTTGCGGCCGAAATGAACAGGCGGTTGTCGTAGGCAACGCCCTTGTCATCAAGCAGCGCCAGCTCTTCGCGCAGACCGAACGGATCCAAGACGACGCCGTTGCCGATGTAGCAGCGCTTGTCCTCGTGAAGAATGCCCGACGGGATGAGATGGAAGATATGTTTTTCGTCGCCAATCCAAATCGTGTGACCCGCGTTGGCGCCACCCTGTGCGCGAGCGATGATGTCCGCATCGGACGCGAGCAGATCGACAATCTTGCCTTTCCCCTCATCTCCCCACTGGCAGCCAATAACGGCGCGATTCTTAGCCATGAGTTTGTTCCGGTGAGTAGGAGCCAATGAGTTCATTCAGAGCCGCGACGACCTCGCGCTTCCCCAGGCCCGAGGTGGTCGAAAACGGTTGTACCGGGGCGCCGATCTCAGCTTCAACAGCTTGAACTTTGCGGGCGACAGCCCCACGGCTGAGTTTGTCGGTCTTGGTCAGCACAACCAGGACAGGAAGGGACCGATTGGTCAGCCAGTCAAGCAACATCCGATCTTCCGGCGTGATCTCGCGACGACAGTCGATGAGGAGCAGGAGACCGGCCAGCCGCGATTCGGTTGTCAAATAGTCTTCGATCATGCGTCCCCAGCTCGCGCGGAGCGACTTACTGACCCGCGCGTAGCCGTAGCCCGGCAGGTCGACGAGGTAGAAACGCTCATTGACAGCAAAGAAGTTTAACAGGCGCGTCTTACCGGGTGTCCCCGATACCTTGGCGAGCCCCTTACGAGCAAGGAGTTTGTTAAGGAGCGACGATTTCCCCACATTCGATCGACCGGCGACCGCGACCTGCGGCCAACGATCTTTGGGCAACGATTGTCGATCTGGAAACGAACCAACAAATCGAGCCTCGAATCGAGACGAAATCGCCACGGGTGAGAGAGGCGGCGGCCCGCTTAGGCGCGACCAATCGCCGCCGGGGAACCGGTCTGCGCGCGCGTCAACGGACGGGGCATTTCGGTCAGGGCGAGCTTGAGGACATCGCGCACGTTCTTCACGAAATGCAAATTGATTCCCTCGAGCAGTTCCGGCCGAAGCTCCACCAGATCCTTACGATTTCGATCCGGAATCACAACTTCAGTGATACCATTGCGTTTGGCTGCGAGCAGCTTTTCAGCAAGACCACCAATCGCAAGGACGTCACCAGTAAGCGTTATCTCACCGGTCATCGCGATATCCGTACGGGTAGGAATCTCAGTCAACGCGGAGACAACAGCCGTCAGCAACGTGATGCCCGCCGACGGACCATCTTTGGGAACCGCACCTTCCGGCATGTGGACATGCAGGTCGAGCTTTTCATAGAAGTTCGGCTGCAAGCCGAGCTTGATTGCGTGTTTGCGAACGTACGACAACGCCGTCGAACCAGATTCGCGCAGGACATCGCCAAGCGAGCCGGTCAGCGTCAGGTTACCTTTACCGTGCATCGGCACCGCTTCCACCGGCAGTGCTTCGCCACCCGATTCGGTCCATGCCAGGCCAATAGCATAGCCGACTGTCGGCGTCGTCTTGAGCCCGGTCTCGACATATTTGCGAGGACCGATGAGCGTGTTGATCTTCTTGGGCGTGATGCGCTGACGGCGGATCTGTTTCCCCTCGGCGACCGAGAGGGCAATCTTTCGCAGCACCGATCCGAGTTGGCGTTCCAATTCGCGGACGCCCGCCTCGTGTGTGTAGTAGCGGGAAATTTCGTTGATCGCATCGTCGGGAAAGTCGATCCGCACCGAACCAAGACCGATTTCCTTTTTCAGTTTCGGTAGCAGGTAGTCGCGCGCGATCGACAACTTTTCAAAGGTCAGATAACCGGGGAGACGAATAATCTCCATGCGGTCCCGCAGAGGTTCGGGAATCGTGCTCGTCGAATTGGCTGTCGTAATGAACAGGATGTTCGAAAGGTCGAACTCCAACTCAAGATAGTTATCGGCAAACGTGTTGTTCTGTTCCGGATCGAGGACTTCGAGCAGAGCCGACGCCGGGTCACCGCGGAAATCGCGGCCGAGCTTATCAATTTCATCGAGGAGGAACAGCGGATTCGACGTTTCCGCCTTCTTCAGCGACTGAATGATTCGTCCGGGCATCGCCCCAATGTACGTCCGGCGATGGCCACGAATTTCAGCTTCGTCATGAATGCCACCAAGTGACATACGGACGAATTCACGTCCCAGCGCATGGGCAATTGACCGACCGACCGAGGTTTTTCCGACACCGGGCGGTCCAACCAGACAGAGTATCGGCCCACGCACCTTACCGGCGAGACGAATAACAGCGAGATGTTCGAGAATTCGCTTCTTGGCTTTCTCGAGTCCGTAGTGGTCACCATCGAGAATCGATTTGACCATTTCAAAATCAGTTCGCTCCTGAGTGACCGCTGTCCACGGCAAGGCAAGAATCCACTCGACATAAGTACGGACAACGCCGGCCTCCGCGGAGTAGGGATGCATCTTCGAAAGTTTGCGAATCTCCTCCTCGGCTTTGGCGCGTACCTTGTCGGGGAAGGAACCTTCTTCGAGTTTCGCCCACAGGTCATCGACCTCAGCACCGGGTTCCTCGCCCTGACCAAGCTCGTCCTTAATCGCCTTCAACTGCTGTTGCAGGTACACCTCGCGCTGGGAACGTGACATCGATTCCCGGACCGAACCTTCGATCTTCATTTCGATCTTCAGGATTTCCAACTCTTCCTTGAGAATCTCACCAAGCAGTCGGAACTGATCTTTGACATCGATCGCTTCGAGGATCGATTGCTTGACATCGATCTTGTGCAGGAGATGTGCAGCAATTGTATCGGCGATTTGATGATACTGATCGATCGACGATATCGAGACGAGCACCTCGTCGGGGACGCGACGATTCATCCGGACATACTCAGCGAACTGTTCCTGCGCGGAACGCGACAGTGCCTCAAGTTCGCGATCGGGATCGGACTTGTCGGGGGCAAAGACTTTGACACGCGCATTGAGGTATCCGTCGGACCACGAGAAGTGAGACGCCTGAGCGCGAAAGAGTCCCTCGACCAGTACTTTCAACGTGCCGTTCGGCAGTTTCATGACCTGCAAAACGCGGGCGACAACACCCGATGCATACAGGTCGTCGGCCTTCGGATTATCAGTATTGGCCGAACGCTGAGCGACGAGGAAGACCTGTTTGTCGCGAATCATCGCTTCCTGCAACGCCAGGACTGTAAACTTCCGTCCGACGAGCAACGGATAGATCATGTGCGGAAAGACGACCACGTCGCGCAGCGGAATTGCCGGCAAGCTCGACTTGACGTTGATCGTTTCAGAGTTATGGACAAACTTCATGCGTGCCTCATGTCCGATCAGTTGGGAGGGCAACGCTCATGTCGACCTCCCCGGGTCGCAGTATATCCGATTTCATTCGCCCGACAACAACATTCACCCGACAACGATCTGAATGCGGAAGAAAGATGATGCCGGAGGATGGTGTATCATGTTCGACGATGATCCGTCCGAACTTCGTCGCAGGTTGTCTATGTTTTGCTAGATACGAGTGAGCTGAGAACCGGTTGCGATCAGGCGATCGGAGCTTGCGACGAATCGCGCGCCGACACGGTCTCCGGTGTCCGCACGAGTTCTGAATGAGGAATACCAACGAGCTCTTCGATGATCTCGAGATACTGTTGTGCCCAGATGTGTCGGTGATGAACCTCGTTGGCGTACGTGCGGTACTCACGACCGAGTCGATTGCCATCGATCTCACCGGTCTTCAGTTTTAACACGATATCGGCAAGACGGTCACCGTCTTCATTGAACGCCAATGCCTGCCCGGCACTGTCGAGTTCGTTCATCGCTTCACCAGGACCACAACCAAGAATGATCGGTCGACCCGAGGCCATGTACTCGAAAAGCTTGGCCGGGATAAGTCCTCGCGTAATCGGCACATCACGGCGCGACTCGACGAGAACGTCCGACGCCTTGAGAAACTGGGGAATCGACTCGAGCGGCTGCGTCCCAACGAAAGCGACATTACGCAGGTGGTAGGCCGAGACCATTTCTTCGAGTTCCTCGCGCCGTTCACCGTCACCGACAAAGACAAAGAGAACGTCCGGTTGGTCAACGAGCCGTCGCGCGGCCTCGATCATCGATTCATGGTGATGCGCCCAGCCGAGCGTTCCCGCATAGAGCACCAGGTACTTGTCGCGCCAACCGAATTTCTTACGGACGCCGTTCTCGTGAGCGTCATAGAATTCACGCGAGAAGCCCGACTTGATTGTACTGACACGAGCGGGCGGGTTATCCAGATCGCGGATGTACTCGGTGAAACCGTCGGTGACTGTCACGACCCAATCGGCGCGGCGATAGATACCGTGCATCACACGCTGAAGGAGTCTCGTGAACAGCGATTTTTTGAGATTCCCGTTGTCCCAACTCGCTTCCGGTTGCAGGTCGCGCACCTCCAACAGGTACTTGGCGCGCCGCATCCGGCTGAGCAGATAGCCAAGGACCGGCGTATTCACCGGAGGAGTCGTAGCCAGAACAAGATCAACCGACTCGCGAATACGAAGGGAGTTGAGAAGAGCGGTCACAAGAAATGTCATCTGACCAATCTTCCGGCGTCCGGGGTACTTGTTCGATGCCGCAAGTACCCACGAGCGCAGCACACGCACGCCGTCAACCTCCTCCTCGAAGAAGAGTCGGCCACGATACTTGGGCGGTACGATACCGTCGGGGTAGTGTGGAACGGCCGTCAACACCGTCACCTTGTGACCATTGGCCACAAAATAGCGAGCGAAATCGTAGATTCGCCGAACGGCTCCGCGCTCCGGCGGAAAGTGTTGTGAAACAATGAGAACGTGCATATGCGGCGCGGCCAGTTTACGGCCTTTTGGGACCCCGTGCAAGGTTTAACCCGGTGACTGCCCGGCTATTGGGGCAGCACAAAGGTGCGAACCGACACCCAGTTGTCACCTGCGGCGGGAGCCAGCAGGTCAACCGCCTGGGGCCGGAATGACACCGGCTCAATGTACGGAATGATCTTCTCTTTGACGAGCATTACCCGGTGATTGGAGATCTCCCGCGCGATTGAAACGTGTGGGAAGAAGTGTTTGCACGGAGCGGGGAGACCCAGATGAGAATGCATCGACAGGCAGAATTCATGCAACGCCACGGACTCCTCGAGCGACCAATAGATGATCGGGTAGTCGGGATAGAAATCCCCGAGCTCCTGAAGAGAGACCTCGATGTCAGTCAGGCGGTCGACATGCTCGCGAATGAGGACCGACAGGTCGTCGAGTGGTAGTTCCGTAACAAAGGGGAAGACAAGTGACACATGCGGGGGAATGATCCCACAGTCGGGATCGAATCGTTCCCGCAGTGGCTGTACGATCCCCTCTATTTCTGCCGGGAGATAGATAACGAGTGAGAACCGCCGATGTCCCCGGTTTGCGGCGGGATCAGGCGAATAGGCATAATGTAGAAGCGGCTCGGACATGTGCCCCCTTATGGCCGATAAAAAACGATCTCAATCCGCCGATTCGCGGACCGGCCCGCGGCGGTGTCGTTGGATGCCACGAAGTTGGTTTCGCCCCGACCGGCAGCGGTCATTCGCGCAGCCTCCACCCCCTGATTCCTGAGAAAATCGAGGACTCGACGTGCCCGGCGTTCCGACAGGGAACGATTGGCCGTTTCGGTTCCGATGTTATCCGTATACCCGTAAATTTCGAGTTTGACTTCGGGTACGAGAAGGAGCAGTCCGGCGAGTCGCCGTAGCTTCTCCTGCGAGTGCGGATCAATTTCGAACGAACCAGACTCGTAGTCAATGTTGAGCGTCATCGGCTCGGCGAAAATCGAGAGATCGTAACAGCCAAACGGATCGACAGCGATGCCCGGCAGGGTGTTGGGGCAATCATCAAGTCCATCCGGTACACCATCACCATCGCTATCGACGGGACAGCCAACCGAGTCGACCCGGCCACCAATAGGCCCATCGGGACAAGCGTCGCGATAGTCGGGGACGGCATCAAAGTCGCGATCGACTGGACAGCCGTAGATATCGACCTGACCGCGGGCCGCTACCGGAGTTGTGGGGCAATCATCAAGACCGTCGGGAACACCATCGCGGTCGGAGTCGATCGCACACCCGCGAGCATTGACCCGCACGCCCGGACGGGTGTTGGGGCAGTCATCGTCAGCATCGACAACGCCATCGGCGTCTCCGTCGCGATCCGGGGCGACCCGACGGGCAGGAGGGAGCGATGGCTGTTCGGTCCAGGCCCGGTCGGAGCGCCAGCGTTCGCCCGTTGGCTGTAGCCGGCCAAGCAGGAGATTGAATGAGATCTGAGCCGAGAATTGCCAGCGGTCACGATCGGAGGCGAGCGTCGACGCCAGTGAGACACCGCCACCGGTGAAGTAGTCGGCGTTGACGGTCAGGGAGGTCATAATCAATTGCGACCAAAACAGCATGACACCGGTCGACGCGGTGAGAAACAACTCGGAAGCAGTGAAGGTGGTTGTTTGGCCGATGTCTCCGGCAACGAGGAATGCGGTATCGCCAACCGGCTCGGTAACTGTCCAATCGGCCAGTCCGCCGCCGACCCCAATTTGCCAGTTCACAGCACTTCGATGATCGAAGAGCCAGCGATTGAGAGTCAGTCCGTAGCGGTCGCTGGCAAAGTCGGCGGCTTGCCCGAGGACGAAACCGTCGACGGTGCCGGAGACGGTCACGTCACGTTCGGCTTCGAACTGGTGACGATCATAGCTGAAGTCGAGTTGCCAGCGATCGCCAAGCCGAATTCCCAAACGACCGCCAAAGCTTGTGTTCGGGTCAAACGACAGAAGGTCACCACCGTTGAGGGTGCCGTACCCGAATGACCCACCGATCGACAGTCGATAGTCATGGGCTGATAGGCTGGCGGCGATAACCAGGATTGAAATGACGGCACTAATACAGCGTTTTGATATCAACATCGGTGTAGTAGTGCTTCAAAATAGTTGCGTAGGTCCAACCGGATCGAGCTTTGCCAATTGCGCCACACTGACACATGCCAATGCCGTGGCCGTAACCCGACCCCCGGAGCGTAACTGACGACAATCGTCCGTCGGCATGATGCTGCTTGTCGATGTCGAAACGTGCTGATGGTAGAATCAATGCCGTGGTTGTATCGCGGCGAATGGCCCAACGGATCTGATCCTGGCGGAAGCGATACGTGTCACGTTCAGTCCGCACGACAAGCTCTCGGATGCGTCCACCGGCCGTACGTTCGTCAATCCAGAGATCGGCGATCGGGTCAAGGACGATATCGCGACCTCGCTGATTACTCAAATACTCCTGGAGGCGTGTCCGCAGCGTCGCTTCCGGGAAACGTTGCGTCCAACGGGAGTACTTCGACCACCCGCACGACGTATCCGCGTCGGGGACCGCCTTCAGATACGGACGGGCCGTGGCGTCCCAGACATCTTCGATGTTATCAGTGGAACCGCCACAGGTTGAGTGGTAGTAGGCGTCGACAAACTCATCTCGATACACGAGCACCTGTCCGGCCGTTTCATTGACCGCCAGATTAACCAGTGGGTTTTCGATGTCATAGCCTTCGTAGACCTGATCGATCACCGACGCTTTCATGTCGTACGGCTCATTCGGATACTGTCGCAAATGGGCCATGGCATAGGTTCGCGCCGCGACTGCCTGTGCCTTCACCGCCTCCACCTCGTTTGGTTTCCGAGGACCAATCTCCGGCGGCACGACGCCCTTCAGGTAGTCTTCCATATAGATCAGGTTGATAAACTGGAGTGAACGCTCTCCTTTGGGCACGACCCGAACCAAGCCGCGGTAGCGTTTACGATCGAGAATCAAGCGGGTTCGATTTCCACGGGGGATAAACGAAACCTCGTCGAGGTGACGGCGTACGATCTGATCATTGGCATCGCGCAATTCAATCCGTCCACGGACGTTGGTCAGTTTCATCGCCGTTGATCCGTACAGGACTTCCTGCCGACCATCAGCCAGACATTCGATCGCGTATGATCCATCGCTGCCAACCGGCGTACGGGCGTCAGTATCAAGGAGAAGCACGCGGACGAACGGAAGCTTGAGAGCCGATGTGGCCGCTTCCTCTTTGATCGTACGCACACCGCCGCAGCTCCACACGAGCGCGACGATGCCGAAGGCAATCGTCCCACGGACCAACCACGTTAAAATCGGGTGTCGGGTCCAAGCGCGGTCGCGAATCATGGCCCCTCCGCCGGCCACGCCATCTGGCCGAGCCGGGCTTTACCATGGACGCGGTGATTCGTTCCGATGATCTCCTGGGACTGGCCAAAGGCGGTTGATGCCCCCAGCACCGCATAGGCGGCAGCTTCGACCAAATCACCAGGCAGCCCAAGAACGTCAATATCCGTCACTGATAGCGAGGGCAGAGACTCGTGCAACAGCATAACCCAAAAGCTGTTTCGCCGACCACCACCGGTCAAATACAATTGCTTCAGATCGAACTCGCGGGTGAGTCGGCGAATGCGGGCCGTAATCGCGTCAACAGTGACTGCATTGACCGTAGCGAGGATGTCTGCGACGGAATGTTGTCGCATCGTTCGGCGGATTCGGGCCACGAATTCCGCCCCAAATTGCTCTCGTCCAGTCGACGTCGTGGTGACCCTCCATTGCGGCCATTCCGCCATTCGGGCTCGCAGACGAGTATCGATTGTCCCGCCACGGGCCAAACGGCCCCCACGGTCAAACGGCAGGTTGGCCAGCTCACGACAGAGCTGATCAGAGAGGAGATTGCCCGGACCGATATCTCCGGCGCGCAGCTGCTCGGGTGAGTCGAGGGGTGGAAGCAGGAAGTAATTGGCGATCCCTCCAAGATTGAGAATGAGTCGGCAGGACGCGCGATCGGCAAACAGTCGATGCATTGCCGCCGCCGTAATCGGTGCTCCTTCGGTACCGACAGCGATCGCAGCCTCCCGCAGGTTACCCAGGGTCACACAGTTGGTGGCTGTTGCGACTTCCGACAGCGAGCCAATCTGCCACGTTCCGCGTGACCGGAGTCCGCCAACTGAGGCCGCAACGGGCGTGTGACGAATCGTCTGCCCATGCGAGACGATCAGGTCAGGACGCTGCTCTTGTGCATGGAGCCAGCGTTGCGCCGTGCGACCGACCCATCGGCCCAGTGCAGTATTGAGTCGGACGATATCGTCGGGTGGTACCGACTCGCCGGACGAGATCCCCAGAATGGCTTCGCGAAGAGTCGGAGAGTAGCGTTGTTCGGTACCAGCAATAAACTGTGGCCGACGAGCGCCTGCACGGGGAACCGTAACGAGAGCGAGGTCGAGTCCGTCGGCAGACGTACCACTATTCAGGCCGAGGACGGTCAGCTCACGGGCCCGAGTCAGCATTTAGCGGACGAACTGGCGCTGCAGTCGGAAACGAAGCCCCTGAACGCGCTGGAGTGCACGGCGAACCCGTTCGGCCGAAATCTCACCCCGGTCAACGGCGTCGACAAACGCATCATAGGCAGCCATCGCCGGTTCATAGTCCTGGCCAAAGAGCAGCAGGTCATGACCCGCATTAAAGGCAGCAATCGCTCGTTCACCCAATGTCCCGAGCGGAGCGGCGCCATCCATCGACAGATCGTCGGTAATGACCGGCCCTTCAAAACCAAGGTGCTTCCGAATGAGATCGTTGACGATGTACGACGAACCCGTGGCGATCGTCTTGTCGAGTGCTGGGGTCGACAGGTGCGTGGTCATTACCAGCTCAGCCCCGGCGGCAACCCCAGCGGCGAACGGAACCCGTTCCCGCTGCTCCCAGACGAGGAGATCGAGATCGACTTCGGGGGTTGCTCGATGCGGATCGATCGTCGCTGCCCCCAGACCGGGGAAATGCTTTAAACAGGAGAGCATGCCGGAGCCACGAGCGGTCTCAACGGCAGTCCGAACAAACATGGCCACCATCTCCGGATCGGTTCCGAAACAACGACCATCTAGACAAGAATTGTCACTTCGTAACTCGATATCGGCGACGGGGGCGAGATTGACGGTAAAGCCAAGAGTAGCAAGATAGCCGACGGACCGGCGGTAATCTTCGCGGAAGTGCTCGACGTTTCCTTCTCGACCGTAATCGGCGGCCGCGTTGATCCGCGCAGGATAGGTCGTGATTCGGCTGACGCGCCCCCCCTCCTGATCGATCGCAACAAACGGCGTTTCGGTACCGGCAGCGGTCCGAAACTGGTCAATCGCAGAGCGAACCGTGTCGTAATCGGGACAGTTGTCGGCAAAGAGAATCGTTCCGCCCAGCCGTTCCTCACGGACGAAGGCTAGCCACGGCGCCGGCGGCGTCGGGCCAGGATAGCCGATGATGAACAACTGTCCGAGTTGTCGCGTAAACTCGCGCATAACGTCTCCCCGGTCGCTACCCCACGGCGACCATATTTTTGCCACTCCCCTTGGCCTCATAGAGTGCGTGATCCGCACTGCTGATTAACTCTTCCTGCGAGCGACCATTCTCAGGGAATGAACTCACTCCTACCGATACGGTGATCCGCACCACTCCGGTTTCACCTGTATCGATGGCGGTCGCCTCAATCGTCTCTCGAATCCGCTCGGCCAGGCGGCGCGCCTCAACGAGCGGTGTCTGCGGGAGAATGATCGCAAACTCCTCGCCGCCGTAGCGCGCGAAGATATCAACATCGCGAATCGTCTGCGCTACGATTTCGGACAACCGTCGTAGAACTATATTACCGACCTCGTGACCATACGCATCGTTTAGTTTCTTAAACCAGTCGATGTCGATCATCACGAGCGACAGCGGCAGGCGGTACCGTAATGACCGCCGTTTCTCCTCTTCAAATTTCTGTACGAAGTACCGGTAGTTAAAAGCACCCGTTAGTTCGTCGATAATCGACAGCTCAGCCGTTCGCCGGTGGAGTTCCGCATTCTCCAATGCCAGGGCGGCCGAGCGAGCCACGACCTGTAGCATCTGGATCTCACGCTCTGAGAAGAAGTTCTCTGTGGGGCTTTCGGCGATAAGCAGGCCGTGGGTCTTGCCGTGCGACGTGAGGGGAATCAGCAATGCGACAGTAGACGCAGTATCGAGCGGCTCGTAGTCAGCACGGCTGCCAACATCGCGAATGTTAACAGCTTCCTGATTCTCGACGACCTTGCCGATCAGTCCCTGGTGGATGACATCAATCGCCTGGGGTTGATAGACGCTCTGTCCACCGGCGTGCCGGGCCTGGAAGAACAATTGATCCCCCTGAGTCTTCAGAACCACTGCGGCGGTGCTGTAGCGGAGCGTCGAAGTAACGATCCTCATGACCTCTTTGACGACCTGATCGGTATCTAGAATCGAGGCCAGGATGCGGCTGTTTTCGTGAATCATTTCCAGCTGCAGCTGCGACTTCTCCAGCTCGGCGGTGCGCAGATTAAGCGTATCGAACAATTTCAGAAGTCGACTCTCCGACTTGCGCATATGCTCGGAGACGTACGAGATCGCCAGGAAATAAACCCAGAAAAAGCCGAGGCGCATCACCACGCCGTACAGCGAATTGGGATCCAACTGGGTGAACAGGATCAGGATATACCCAAGGGTAATGATTACGGCAACGGCAGCCGCCCAGCTGAACGTGAGGACGTACGCTGAAACGGAGCCGGTAATAAAGAAGAGCAGATACAGACCGGAATCAACACCCCCGGTGTACCAGATGAACATCGGCACGAACAGCAGGTCGTACGCAATCGTACCAAGGTAGGCAAGCCGCAGGTCGAACCAGCCACGAATTGCAACGCCGAGCAGACCAATCAACAGCGCCTGCGAAACGATCGCCGCCAGGAGTAACGGATCCTGGTAGCCATCCGGCAGAACAACGAAGACAATCCAGCCGGTGCCGAGAAGACTGACGATTCGAGTCAGTAAATAGATGACATCGAGTCGCGGCAGGAATGTTTTCTTGTAGTCGAGAAATAGCTTCATGCGGCCGATCTGCTCACGGGTCTCTAGGTGAGAGTATCGGCCGATTAGGCTCTCGGTTGAGGCCTTCGGGGCAGACTAAGTTCTTGCTGGATGTGGACTTGGACGGCGCCGTCGGATTCCGACCAGCGTCAGAACGAGACCGCCAAGCACCAGCGTCCCTCCCGTTCCCAGCCAGCCGAACGGTGCCCATGAGGGACCGGGCCGCAGATATGATTCCCCGGGGTCTTGCGGATTGTAGTAGACCACTACCGTGGCTCCGACCGGGTAGTCGGCGATTACGGTTTTCGCCTTCTCCCGCTTGGAGTTACGTCCCCCAAACGCCGCCGGCTGAAGGGCTGAACTGTCGCGATACACGAGTGTCTCGACCCGATACTCGTAGACAACGTTGGGTCGATAGGCGCGGACTCCAATCACTTCCGATCGAACGATAGTCGCCGATGCAGTCGGCCAGGCCCGTCGCTCAACACCGGCTTGCAGCTGTTTGATAGCGACCAGCGACAATCCTGCTCCTACCAGAAGGCAGACGACGCCGAAGACAATCAGGAAACGAGATCGGGATGAGGCCGGTGTTGACATCGCTAGACACCTAATCGATTCGTTGACAAGCGCGTAGCCGACTCGGGTCGGGTGGCTCGAACGGCTGCTTTTTCATTGTGACGCGATTCGCACATCGGCAACTTAGGGACTTATCGCCGCGTAGCAAGATAGAGGAATGGATTTGATCAACCACAGCTCTCGTCGTTCTGCCCCCGGACTCATTGTCGTTCTGGTGACCATGCTGGGTATTGCTATGCCGTCATCGTACGCGGCCGTGTTTATGAGGAGTAACGATTCGACGGGAAGCACGCTTGAGGTCGACGCCCTCACGACGATCGCCGACGACACGTACATCTTTGCCTCAGGACTCCAGATGGAGGGCATCATCGACGGTGACCTCTCGGCCATGGCTGCCGACATCCGTGTTGGTGGCACCGTGACGCAAGCCGCCAATATCTTCACCCAGAGTTACCGTCAGACCGGGGTCATTCAACGCGGTCTGCGGCTGTTCAGCGATAACGCTTCGATCACCGGAGTGGTCGACGGTTCGTTGTTGGGCGTGGTCAACACACTCACGTTCGAACCAGGATCGGTCATTCAGGGTGATTCGTATGTCGTTACAGCACGACTGGTTGCCGAGGGAACGATCAAAGAGAATCTGTGGGTTGTGGCTGAAAACGCCAGTGTCTTTGGCCATGTCGGTGGCTCGCTGACCTTTCGCGGTGATCGTCTCGAGATCGGTCCGGAGGCCGTCATCATCGGTAACATTGAGTACCGCACAGACAACGAAAATGCACTGGTTGTCGACTCTTCGGCCACGATCCTCGGTTCGGTACTCTGGCAACCACCGGTTATTGATACAGAGGGAAACGGTGGTTTCTGGTCGGCAGTGCTGATCCGCGTTTCCGGACTACTGGCCGCCTTTCTCTTCGGGCTGCTTCTGATCGCGATTTTGCCGCGACCGATTGATCATGCGCTGCGTTCGCTGTCGACGCGCGCGGCTGCGTCGTTTGCAGCCGGGCTGGTTACAGCGGTAAGCGTGATTGTTCTCGCGGTGCTCTTTCTCCTGGCACTCGTGATGGCGATTACCGGAAGCGCGATTCTTGACGGCAATCTCGCGGCGGTCGGCGCCCTGCTTTTGGTCATCGGAACGTTGTTGATTCCGATCGCCAGCTTCGGAACGGTGGTCGGTTCGATTCTGCTCTATTCCGGGGCGATTGTTGTCGGCATGTGGGGAGGACGGCGCATGATGCGGCGAGAAACCGTTTCACGGTTTGGTATGTTTGTCGCTCTCGCGGCGCTTACCGCTCTCTTTGCGATCCCCTACGTAGGGATCGTATTGGCAATAATTGTCAGTCTCTTCGGGGCCGGTGCGTTTCTCCTCGGTCTTCGCCAGAGCCGTCGTGACTATACGTCGAACGACAGTACGCCGTCCGGGGATGTGCCCGCAGTCACTTAGCGCTTTGTGACCAGCCAAATGATACCGTCGGGCGAATCGACCGTTACGGCGAGCCCCGCCTTCAGCTCCTTGGCGGTCGTCTTGATCGGTGTCGTTGTTTCCGGATCTTCCAGAATGTTTGTCAGCTTAAACGATGTCCCGGCAAAGCCCAGTTCCTTGGTATCGACCTGAATGATCAATTCACGCTGACCGACCTCAAACGCCTGGGCAAGCTCGCCCGGGGGTGGGACAACAACCGACAGCAGCCCTTTGTTCTCTTTTCGTTGGAACGCAATGTCGACCGACGGATCCGAGCAGAAATAGGCGCTGCGAATCTTCTCGCCCTCGAGAATCGCTTCCAGGAACGCGATGTTGTGATGATGCCCACCCGAAGCGGCGTCGAACGTCAGAACGTACACGTTCCCTTTGTAGCGACTGGAACAGACACCAACAACCTTGCTATCGGCGGTCGCCAGTTTACGTGCACGGGCCTCGTCGGTGGTGCGAATCGAAGCGTAGACGTAAGCCGGGAACGATGCCCCTTTGGGCGACGGTTCGATTGTACCGATGCGATAGTCAGTTGTGGTCTTGACGCGCAGATGGTTTTGCAACACGGTGCACGGCTTCATGTTTTCGTCGAATTTGGGCATCATCCCAACGAGAATCAGAACGACACCGGCGCGGGCAAGTTCGACCAGACCCTCCTGATCTTTCTCAGCCATGACTTCAGCAATCGGTGCAAAGATGACCTTGTACTGCTTCATCGATTCATAATCGCGGTTCTCGCGCAACTCGTAGTGAATCTTTAGCCGCAACAGGTCGCGACAGATACCAAGCGAAGTGTTGTCGACAAGGCGGGCCAGGTACGTAAATTCCTTCTTGCTGCTCGTCTGACGTAACCAGGAATAGAGCCGGTTGCTGAGGACAGCGACCTGTGGTTGTTCACTCAGCTCTTCAAATTCCATGTCCATCAGAGCGGTCGTGAAGTTCTTAACCTGATCGTAGCCGTCGGTCACGGTCCCGTCGTCATTCAACGGCGCACCGTACCAGCGATCACGATTGACAAACATGTAATGATTGAGCCCTTTGAATCCGGAGGCAATGGCCGCCGCATAGTAGAAGCGGCGCTGATTGTTCGTAACCGGCGCGATTTCACGCTGCCGTTTCGGGTCAGTTGCCGATATCCCCGACGTGAACGACGTAGCAAAGGCGAATCCAAACTCGCCGCGCAGGAACCGTGCCTTGTTGACAAGGTCGAAGTAACTTCCCTCGGGAAAGACATTGCTGCCCAGAAACGGCTGACGATCATCGGGGACGAGATTGAACGCCGGTAGTAACTCTCCGGACCGGAAGTACAACGAGCGGAAGAGAAGTGGTTCAACCGTGAACGACTTGAAGACATCCTCAAGCGATTCCAGATACGTTCGCAGCATGTATTCACGGAATCGGAACCAGTCGAGTGCCGCCGCATAGTCTTTGATATCAAGGTCGGTAAACGTCCTCGGTGGTTCGACCTCTGACCACCCCTTGTACTTCGTTTTATAGAGCTGATTGAGCGACTTGATATCGTCGTATCGTGATTCCAGCCACTCCGGCCACAGATCGCCAATAACTTCAGGATTGTAGTCGGCCGACGCAGGATCAAGAAGACGTCCGAAGGACGTTTCGTAATCGAGCTCGACCATGAATACCGGTCCTCGCGGATGGACGTAGTTCTTGGTCGTATCGATAAAGGCGCGAAAGTAGTTCTTCAGAAAGAACTGAAAATTGGGCTGCAAGTAACTCGGGAGGAAACCGCCCGTCACTCCGTGATCGTCGGGCAGAGTGATCTCGGCACCGTCGGCATTCCGGGCATACACTTTGGGATCATTGAAGATGAATTTGGGCAGACCGCCGTACGGCAACTGCCCGGCAACCCATGGTCCGGGGCGCAGAATGACTTTGAATCCGAACTCCCGGGCGAGCTCGAGAAAAACGACCAGGTCTTTGCGGGGATCTTCAAAGCCGTTGAAATCGACCGTCTGCGTATCAACCTGGTGAACATTCCACGGCACCGCCGAAGCGATAATCCGGAAGCCGGCCCGTTTGATTCGCTCAAAACAGATCGACCAGTACCGCTTGTCGATACGGAAGTAGTGCATTTCGGCCGCAAACGGTTCGTAGGTCTCCTTGCCGATGGAGAACTTGTTACCAATGACACCAAGCATGCGTTAACGCCTTATCTTTCAACAACTTAAGATAACTACGGGAGTTGCAAGCCAATAGAATAACGGGGGGCCTGGGCAAAGTCAACAGAAATCGCGTAATGTGTTGACAGACAATAACTTACGGGAAGTAAAACGCCCCGGCGTCAGGCCGGGGCGTCTGTCGTCATTACAACGTCGAAAATGGTGCTTACTTAACCAGCATCATCTTCTTGGTTTGAATGAAATCACCCGCTTCGAGGCGATAGAAGTAGACACCGGTGGACGCCCGGGCACCGGCGTCGGTATCGCCCAACCACTCAACCGAGTAGTTGCCGGCGGAACGACGCTCGTTGACCAGAGTCCGAACAGCCTGGCCGAGTACGTTGTACACGGTCAGCTTGACGTTCTGTGTCGACTCCAGACCGAATTCGATCGTGGTTGTCGGGTTGAACGGATTCGGATAGTTCTGCGAGAGATAGAACGACTCCGGCAGCGTACCATCGATCGGCACGTCCGTCGGGTTGGCAACCGTGATCGGCAGGTTGACCTGCGGAATCCAGCTGTTTCCACCAACGTCAACATACTCCGCACCCGAGGTACCCTGTTTCGTGAGGGTATCAAGCGTGAACGAAGCCGGTTCGGCATCGCCGCCGCTCAGCGTGAAGTAGTACGTCGCCATCAGGAACCGCTGGTTGGTCGGCAGATTCGGATCGCCAAACGCCAGGGCCACGAACTGGAAGTAATTGCTGTCATTCGACTGGGTGATTTGGTTGCCAAAGAACGGAATCACCTGCGTGAATTCATCATCGGCAGTCTGACTGACGACCGCTGAATCATAGACCAGATTCGGGACTTCATCAAAGGTGATGCCGACACCGACGACGTTAATCGTCGCATCATCGCTCCACATGTAGAGCTCCGCCACGTAATTCATCGTCGTCTGATCGACCTGAATCTCAGTTACCTCAAGAATTGCCGAGTCGGCGATGTTGAGATCCTGGGCCGCAACGCTCAAGCCAAGGGCCGCGACCGCACAAGTAACCATTACCAATTTACGCATCATAAGCGCATGCCTCCATTCGGACTTCCGTTAGCTTTTGTTCTCATCCGTGTTCGTTCACTTCATCCCAGCCGATCGTTGCACCCCGCCCAACGGGAGCCACCACGAGGCGTACAGCGACCCTGCCATGATCAAGATCGAATGGCTGAGTTAGCCAGTCAATCAAAAAAGGGATTCTGCCCCCGGGCCGACCCGGAAATCTGTCAGCCGTGTGCTCACCACACACTTCGGTCAGATCGGCCAGCCACACAGCAGCCTTTAGCATTAGCCCCAGATTTTCTCTGGTGTGAAAACAAAAAAGCGGGTGGCAGCTTCGCAAGCTACCACCCGCACAGATTCTGCGACGCAGTGACTACGGTCCCGGTGGGAGACCGTCGAAGTAGATGTACTGAATCAGATAGGTCACATCGCCGACATTGATGCGATCATCGCTGTTCACATCCGCTGCCTCCACGACCTCCGGATCATCACCACCACGGAACAGATAGTTCAGCAGGAAGACGAGATCTCCGATCGAGTAGCCGTTTAAGCCATCCACATCACCGCGGAGGAATGTCACGACCACAAAGTCACTGGCTATCTGAGAGCTCGCATTGAACGGATCGGTTGCGGTTATGGTGAGCCCTGAAATTGTACCGAGTGAGGCCGAATCCGGCGTGTACGTCAGAGTACCAATACCGTTGCCAGAATCGACAAACGTCATACCCGCTGCCAGCGGAGCAGCAGATAGGACGACTGCCCCACCTTCCGGATCATACGCTTCGATACGCAACGATGTCGTACGTCCGACGGGGATACTCAGATTGCTGTCGAGCGGGTTGACGAACTGGGGCGGCTGATTGCCAGCGTCGCCAACGGTAACGTCGACAATGAGGGTTGTAGAATCGCCACCCACATCGACCGCGAGGAACTCGATGGCGTAAACACCGGCTTGGGTGAAGTTGGGTGTCCAGGCGAAGGTACCCACCGACTGATTGGCGTTGGCCGTCACATCGAACGTCGCTCCGGTCGGGAGGTTCGGCGATGTAAACGTGGGAGCCACGACACCGTCGGAATCGACCGCCCCCATGGTAAAGCCAAGTGTCTCGCCTTCCAGAATTGAGAACGGTCCGGGACCACCGAAGGCGATGAAGACCGACGGTGGCTGGTTTCGGTTCTCCACAGAAATCAGGATGTTTCCGGTCTGTTCCCTAATGAGAGCCGGATCATCAGCATCGACCGCAAAGAACTTCACGAAGTATGGTTGCGACGGGGTCGCACCCTGCTGGAAGTTCGGCGTAAAGAAGAGCGTTCCAGCACCGTTCCCCGAGTCCACAAAGACCATATTGGTGGCCAGGGTATCCTCACCATCGAGCGTGACACCCAGCGACGGGATGGTACCGTCGGGGTCGGTCGTGAAGACCGTGTACTCGAGCGTATCCCCCTCGGCGATGGTGCGCGATCCGGACGTGAAGATAAATGGGAGCCGATTGGTATCCGCTACCGTGATTGTCACAAGCTCGCTATCGGCAACGCCCGGGAAGGCGGCATCTTCCGCGAGGAAGAGGATATCGTAGCTCCCCGACTGAACGTCGCTGGGGATCCACGAGAAGTTCGCGGTGCCGTCATTATTGTCGGTATAGGTCGCCCCGGCTGGCAGCGGATCGGCCGTCAGGACCGGAGCCACTCCGTCGGGATCAGAGCCCGTTACGACGAAGTTCAGCGCGTTCAACTCAGTGACCGATTGCGGTCCTATCGCCGCAAGAATCGGCAACTGGTTACCGGCATCGAAAACCGTAATCGTTATCGTTGCCGTGTCGGCACTCACGCCGTCTGATGCTTCGACATCGATCAACACCGTTCCCGATTGGGTGAAGTCAGGCGAGAAGGTGATCTCCAGAACACCGTCGGCAACCTGGTCGGTCGTCGCATTCGCCGGGAGCGTACCGTTCACAACAGCCATCTGAACAACTCCGCCTTCCGGATCGGTGGCGGTCACGGTCGACACGACGGTCGATCCTTCGGTCACCGTATCCGACGGCAGCGTACCGAAGACCGGAACCTGATTACCGGCCTCAAGAACCTGGATGAAGACAACCTCACGACCGACCGAGACACCATCGAACGCTCGGAACGCCGGAGCGTAGAGACCGGCCTGGACAAAGCTCGGTGTCCAGTCGAATTGCCCGGTTCCGTCGAGGTTGTCAGTAAACGTCGCACCATCCGGGAGATCCTCAACCGAAAGCACCATCGGTACAATCGGACCGTTGTCCGGATCGATTGATCCGACCGGGAAACTTAAGGACTGCCCTTCACCAACCACATAGGGGCTGGCAACGATGACATTCGGCGGAATGTTGACCTGGCGAACGTCGATGAGGAAGGTCGCCTGCGATGCGAGTGCCGGTGTGCCTTCGTCGGTAGCCGTGATCACCAGGCTATCAGCACCGATCTGGTTCGTATCCGGAGTCCACGTAAAGGATCCGGTACCGTCACCATTGTCAACGAAGCTCGCACCAAGCGGCAAACTGAGCGCCTGCAGGAAGATGCGATTACCAGTGTTCGGATCGGTTGAATCGGTGGCAACGATCGTTACCGCCAATTCACGCAACGTTTGGATGACAAACGGTCCGTCGGGAACGATGTCCGGCGGCTGATTGACATCAATGGTCGTAATAAAGAAGGTCGCGGTACCAGTTGCGATCGGCGTTCCCTGATCAGCGGCGAAGACGCGAATCGTGTCCGTACCGGCATCGAGGAACGTTGGCGTATAGGTCAACAGACCGGTTCCGTCGCCGTTGTCGACGAAGGTCGCATTGTTCAGACCTGAACTGATCGACAGGGTTGGGAAGGTGCCGAGACCATCGGGATCGACCGCGGAGATCGTTATGGCGAGCGTACCGCCCTCAAGGACGGTCGTATCAGCAAGCGGCGCGATGACCGGTGGTTGGTTGCCGGCACCGGAAACGGTAATGGCAACGAGCTCGGTATCCGAAAGCTGACCATCGGTCGCTATGATTAGAACATCATAGGTCGAATCGCCCTGCGTGAAGTCCGGCGCGAAGGTAAATGAACCGGCTCCGTTGAGCGAATCGAAGAGACTCGCGTTCGGTGGAACGTTGGCCGCAGCGAACGTTACCGCATCAAGAAGATTCGGATCAACCGCCGTAAAGCCGAATGTGATCGTATCACCTTCCTGCACGAACTGTGGTCCGATTGTCGACAGGACCGGTGGCTCATTCGCATCAACGATGGTAATCGTCACCGTTTCGGTGTCACTGACCGTTGGGAAGAGCGCATCGGTAGCCACGAATAGCACGGCGTACGTTCCGCTGTCGGCCAGAGTTGGCGTCCAGCTAAACGTTCCCGTTCCATCGAGGTTGTCCACAAACGCTGCACCCACCGGCAACGGTGAGGCCGAAAGCACCGGAATCGTTGCATCCGCATCCGTTGCCGTAACCGTAAATGTAAGGAGCGCATTCTCCGGTCCGGCCTGAGCACCGATCGCGGCAAGGACCGGGATCTCATTGATCTCATTGACCGTTACGTTCACAATCAACGTGTCGGCCAGAAGACCAGCATCAGTGGCAATAAAGAAGAATGGGTAGAGCCCTGATTGCGCGAAATCTGGAGAGAACGTCAGCGTACCCGTTCCGTCCAGATTGTCAACAAACGCCGCATTAGCCGGCAGAGCCAGCGCGGTCAACGTCGGAATTTCGGTATCCGGATCAGTCGCACTGACCGTAAGCGTTAGTGTTGCGGCTTCATCGATCGACGTATCGGCCTGAGCGGCGAAGATCGGCGCCTGATTACCACCATCGGTAACAGTGATCGTTACCAACTCAGTGGCCGTCGCGAGCGAATCATCGGTCGCCGTGAATGTCACCGGGTACGAACCGGCCTCGGTGAAGCCTGGCGTCCAGGTGAAGGTACCGGTACCGTCGAGGTTATCGACAAACGTCGCTGCCCCCGGCAGAGGTGCGGCACTGAGCGTCGGAATGACGCCATCATCGTCGGTAGCCGTAACCGTGAACGAGAGCAACGCACCCTCGGCAACGACCTGATTACCGATCGGCGCCAATACGGGTGGCTGGTTCACGTTATTGATCGTGATCGTGACCAGCTCGGTGTCGGTAAGCAGCGAGTCATCGGTTGCCGTGAAAGTCACGGCGTACGTGCCGGAATCAGTAAAGGTCGGCGTCCAGCTGAACGTGCCGGTTCCGTCGAGATTATCGAGGAACGTCGCAGTTCCCGGAAGTGGAGCCGCTGACAAGGTTGGGATCGTGCCGTCGAAATCGGACGCCGATACGACGAACGAAAGCAGCGCACCTTCATCACCGGAACGAGGTCCGATCGCAGCAAGCGCCGGAGCGACATTGACGTTACCAACCGTGACGTTGACTTCGAGCGTGTCAGTCGCAAAGCCCGGATCAGTAGCCAGGAAGCGAATCGGTACGACACCCTGTTGAGTCGAGTCGGGCGTGAAGGTCAGCGTCCCGGTGCCGTCGTTATTGTCGACCAGGCTCGCGTTGGCCGGCGGCGTGATCAACGAAATAGACGGCGTTCCGCCTTCCGGATCGATCGCGCTCACGGTCAGAGTTAGCGTCTGGTTCTCCAGAATTGCGGTATCCGCCTGCGCCGCGAAGATCGGCGGCTGGTTACCGGCATCGGTGATCGAGACAACAACGACTTCGATATCCGTAATCGCTGAATCATCGATCGCGCTGAACGTAATCGGATAGCTACCGGCGTCATTGAATGTCGTCGGCCAGCTGAACGTTCCGGTGCCGTTGAGATTGTCGGTGAACGTTGCACCGGTTGGCAGCGGTGCCGCCGTCAGCAGCGGAATTGTATTGTCAGGGTCGGAGGCCGTCACCGTGAACGAGACGGTTGAGCCTTCAATGCCGCCCTGCGGTCCAATCGGATCGAGCACCGGCGGCTGATTGATATTGTTAACCGTAATCGTAATTAACTCGCTCGCCGTCGTCAGCGAATCATCGGTCGCCGTGAAGGTAATCGCGTACGCTCCGGAATCATCGAACGTCGGCGTCCAGCTGAACGTACCGGTTCCGTCGAGGTTATCGACAAACGACGCACCGGTCGGCAACGGAAGCGCGGTTAAGGTCGGAATGACACCATCGGCGTCACTGGCCGACACGGTGAATGAGAGGAGCACATTCTCGTTGACCGTGCGATTGCCGATCGGCGTCAGAACCGGAGTCTGGTTGACCTGATCGATACGAATCGTAATCGCCTCGGAACTCGTGGCGAGTGAATCATCGGTCGCGGTAATCGTCAACGCATAGTTACCCGAATCGGCCAATGTTGGCGTCCAGGTAAACGTTCCGGTGCCGTCGAGATTGTCGACGAACGACGCACCAGTCGGCAGCGCGGTCGTCGACAGGGTCGGAATTGTACCATCGGGATCACTTGCCGAGACGTTGAACGTCAGCAACTGTCCCTCTGGTCCGGCCTGATTACCGATTGCGGCCAGCACCGGCGGCAAGTTGATCTGATTAACGGTAACCGTGACCACTTCCGAATCGGTCGTCAGCGAATCATCAGTTGCCGTGAATGTGATCGGATAGGCACCCTGATCCGCGAACGTCGGCGTCCAGGTGAAGAGCCCGGTACCATCACCGTTGTCAACGAACGACGCACCGGTCGGTAGCGGCACCGCGGTGAGCGTTGGATTGGTACCGTTGTCATCGGTTGCGGTGACCGCAAACGAGATGAGCGTGTTTTCATCGCCACCCTGCGGGCCGATAGCACTCAGGACAGGAACGACGTTAACACCGGTGACTGTCACGGTAACAACCAGCGTATCGCGCGCCGATCCACCGTCAATCGCAAATAGCGTGAAAGGATAGCTCCCGCGCTGTGTGAAATCGGGATTGAACGTGACCGTTGCCGTGCCGTTGAAGTTATCAACCAGCGACGCGTTCGCCGGAAGCGGTAGCGAGCTAAAGGTCGGTGTCGTCCCTTCCGGATCGGTTGCACTGACCGTAAAGACCACCGTACCACCCTCGGCAACGGTCGTATCGGCCTGCGGGTCGAAGACCGGCGGCTGGTTACCGGCATCGATCACCGAAATCGAGACGACTTCATTGTCGATCGAGCCGGAATCGTCGATCGCCGTGAAGTTTACATTGTAGACGCCGGCATCATTAAACGTGGTCGGCCAGTTGAACGTGGCCGTACCGTTACCATTGTCAACGTACGTGGCACCGGTCGGAATCGGAGCGCCACCCAGCGTCGGAATCTGACCGTCGATATCGGTTGCCGTCACAGTGAAATTCAGCGTGTTGCCTTCAATCACTGACTGCGGACCGATCGGATCGAGAACCGGTGGCTGGTTGATCTGATTGACCGTGATCGTGATCGCCTCACTGTCGGTCGCGAGGGAATCATCGGACGCGGTAAAGGTCAGGTTATATGTCCCTTGATCGGTAAAGGTCGGAGTCCAGCTGAACGTCCCAGTACCGTCGAGGTTATCGACAAACGTCGCTCCGGTCGGCAACGGTGCGGCGCCCAGCGACGGAATCACCCCGTCGGGATCGCTCGCTGTTACCGAGAAGGAGAGCAGGACGTTCTCATTGACCGAACGATTGCCAATCGCACTCAACACCGGCGCTTGGTTGACTTGATTCACACGAATCGCAACGACTTCGGTATCGGTCACCAATGAATCATCGGTGGCCGTGAAGGTTACAGAGTAGTCGCCGGAGTCAGCCAATGATGGCGTCCAACTGAACGTCCCCGTACCGTTGCCGTTGTCAACAAAGGTGGCTGTTCCGGGAAGTGTAGTCGTCGTCAGCGTCGGGATCGTTCCATCGGGATCCGATGCCGTTACCGTGAACGACAGAAGAGCATTTTCGTCGATCGCCCGAGCGCCAATCGGATCGAGCACCGGCGGCAGGTTGACCTGACCAACTGTCACAGTAACAAGCTCTGTGTCTGTCGTCAGCGAATCATCCGTTGCCGTGAACGTGATCGGATACGAACCCTGGTCGGCGAAGGTCGGGGTCCAACTGAACGTCCCGGTACCGTTGCCATTGTCAACGAATGAGGCGCCCGTCGGCAACGGAGCAGCCGAAAGCGACGGTGTGGTGCCGTTGGCATCGGTCGCCGATACGCCGAACGTAATCAACGTGTTTTCCGCACCGCTCTGACCACCGATGGCAGCGAGAACCGGCGCGACATTGATGCCATCGACAGTAACCGTCACTACCAGGGTATCAGCGCCGCCGGAACCATCGGTCGCAACGAAGCTGATCGGATAGCTGCCGCGCTGGGTGAAGTCCGGCGAGAACGTAAAGTCGCCGGAGCCGTTGCCGTTGTCGACAAAGCCAGCGTTGGCCGGCAGAGCGCCCAGAATCGTGAGCACCGGCGTTTCCAGATCGGCATCGGTGGCACTGACCGTGAAGCCACCGGTCGCACCCTCATCGATGTTGATGTCTGCCTGAGGAGCAAAGACCGGCAGCTGATTGCCAGCATCGCCAATCGTCAACGCGACAATTTCGCTGTCGGTTGCGGACGAATCATCGGTCGCAGTGAACGTAATATTGTAGACGCCGGCGTCGGTGAACGACGGTGTCCAGGTAAATGTGCCGGTGCCGTTGGCATTATCGACAAACGACGCACCGGTCGGCAGCGGTGCGCCACTCAATGTCGGGATCGTTCCATCACCGTCGGTCGCGGTAACCGTGAACGAAACTAACGCGCCCTCGGTACCTGACTGCGGACCGATCGGTGCCAGAACTGGCGGCTGGTTGATGTTATTGATCGTAATCGCCACGACTTCTGAGTCGGTCGTCGAGGAATCATCGGTCGCGGTAAACGTAACGTTATAGAGGCCAGCATCGGCAAATGTCGGCGTCCACGAAAACGTCCCGGTACCGTTGCCGTTGTCGACGAACGAAGCCGTACCCGGCAACGCCGACGTCGTCAATGTTGGGATAAAACCATCCGGATCGGATGCCGAAACGACGAACGTCAGCAGCTGATTCTCATCACCTGACTGAGCTCCGATCGCCGCAAGCGTCGGCGTCTGGTTCACTTGATCAACGCGGACCGTAATCGTTTCAGCATCGGTCGCGAGTGAATCATCCGTCGCGGTAAACGTGATCGAGTAGTTACCCGAATCAGCCAACGTCGGGGTCCACGAGAACGTCCCGGTGCCGTTGCCATTGTCGACAAACGAAGCCGTACCCGGCAGTGTCGATGTCGTCAGCGTCGGGATGAACCCATCCGGATCGGATGCACTCACACCGAACGTAATCAGCGTCCCCTCGTCGCCCGACTGATCGCCAATAGCGGCGAGCACCGGCGGCTGGTTCACCTGACCAACAGTGATCGTTACAATCTCCTGATCGGTGACGAGCGAGTCATCAGTCGAGGTAAACGTTACGTTGTACGTGCCGGCATCACTGAGGGTCGTCGGCCACGAGAATGAGCCGGTACCGTTGGCATTATCGACAAACGACGCACCGGTGGGAAGGTTGGTTGCGCTTAGCGTCGGAATGATCCCATCGGGATCAGAGGTCGTAACCGTAAAGGCGATTGTCGATCCCTCGGGACCGCCCTGGGCACCGATCGGATCGAGTACAGGAGCTTGGTTGACCTGATCAACACGGACCGTAATTGTCTCGTCATCAGTAACCGTCGAGTCATCCGTCGCGGTAAACGTGATCGAATAATCACCCGAATCGGCCAACGTCGGGGTCCACGAGAACGTCCCGGTGCCGTTACCATTGTCGATAAACGAAGCCGTACCCGGCAACGCCGACGTCGTCAATGTTGGGATAAAACCATCCGGGTCGGACGCCGTCACACCGAACGTGATCAGCGTTCCTTCGTCGCCCGACTGATCGCCAATAGCGGCGAGTACAGGAGCCTGGTTGACCTGATCAACACGGACCGTAATCGTTTCAGCATCGGTCGCGAGTGAATCATCCGTCGCGGTAAACGTGATCGAGTAGTTACCCGAATCGGCCAACGTCGGGGTCCACGAGAACGTCCCGGTGCCGTTGCCATTGTCGACAAACGAAGCCGTACCCGGAAGTGTCGATGTCGTCAGCGTCGGGATGAACCCATCCGGATCGGACGCACTAACACCAAACGTAATCAGCGTTCCTTCGTCACCCGACTGGTCGCCAATCGCGGCGAGCACCGGCGGCTGGTTCACCTGACCAACAGTGATCGTCACGATCTCCTGATCGGTGACGAGCGAGTCATCAGTCGAGGTAAACGTTACGTTGTACGTGCCGGCGTCGCTGAGTGTCGTCGGCCAGGAGAACGAACCGGTGCCGTTCGCATTGTCGATGAACGACGCACCGGTGGGAAGGTTCGTTGCGCTTAGCGTCGGAATGATCCCGTCAGGATCCGAGGTCGTAACCGTAAAGGCGATCGTCGATCCCTCGGGACCGCCCTGGGCACCGATCGGATCGAGTACAGGAGCCTGGTTGACCTGATCAACGCGGACCGTAATCGTCTCGTCATCGGTGACCGTCGAGTCATCCGTCGCGGTAAACGTGATCGAGTAATCACCCGAGTCGGCCAACGTCGGGGTCCACGAGAACGTCCCGGTGCCGTTACCATTGTCGATAAACGAAGCCGTTCCCGGCAATGTCGACGTCGTCAATGTTGGGATAAAACCATCCGGGTCGGACGCCGTCACACCGAACGTGATCAGCGTTCCTTCGTCGCCGGACTGGTCGCCAATAGCGGCGAGTACAGGAGCCTGATTGAGCTGATCAACACGGACCGTAATCGTTTCAGCATCGGTCGCTAGTGAATCATCCGTCGCGGTGAACGTGATCGAGTAGTTACCCGAATCGGCCAGGGTCGGGGTCCACGAGAACGTACCCGTACCGTTGCCATTGTCGACAAACGAAGCCGTACCCGGCAATGTCGATGTCGTCAGCGTCGGGATGAACCCATCCGGATCGGACGCCGTCACACCGAACGTGATCAGCGTACCTTCGTCGCCCGACTGGTTACCAATCGGCGCGAGAACGGGCGCCTGGTTTACCTGATTGACCGTAATCGTTACGACTTCAATCGTCGTATCGGCGGTGGTCACCGGGTCGGCGGCTCGGAACGTAAGGTCGTACGATCCCGAATCGGCAAACGTTGGCGTCCAGCTGAATG
Organism: Candidatus Zixiibacteriota bacterium; assembly: GCA_028289585.1. GTDB lineage: Bacteria > Zixibacteria > MSB-5A5 > GN15 > FEB-12 > JANQPI01. Next base: position 424,606 of record JANQPI010000020.1, on the reverse strand, counting down.
ATCCGGTCCCATTGGCATTGTCGATAAACGACGCACCAGCAGGAAGGTCAATCGCGGAAAGAGACGGCGTGGTACCGTCGCCATCCGAGGCGGTCACCGTGAAGTTTAGCGTCGCGCCCTCATCGATCGCCTGCGGCCCGATTGGGTCGAGCGTGGGCGGTACGGTCTGGGCGGCTGCGCCTACCGCGAGGAGCAGCATCAGCGTAATGGTGGTGGCGGTAATTCGCTTCAACATACGTGTTAACTTCCTCTCCACGTCGCTACTTCAGGAAGAGCATCTTTTTGCTTGCCGTTTCATCTCCAATCGCGAGGCGATAGAGATAAACACCGGTAGCGACCCGCTGTCCGGAACTCGACGTCGCATTCCATTCGACGCGATAATCACCCGGACCGAGCGGTTCATCGACAAGCGTGTTAACTCTCTGACCGAGAACATTGAACACTTCGAGCTTCACATCCCGCATCCCGCCGGAGCCGATCGTAAACTCGATCGTTGTCGTGGGATTAAACGGGTTAGGATAATTCTGATTGAGAACGAAACTCGACGGCAGGTTTGGCTCGACACCCGTGACCTGAATTGATGCAGCCTGTCCGGTCGAGAGCAAAGCTTCGGAGAGACGCAACGCCATTCCGTCGCCCTTGACGACGCGACCCGAGGCCGTCATCGGCACGGACACGAGATCGAGTTGCCCTGGCTGGATACCGTCGTCAGTATCGAGCGTGTACATCACCATGCGGAGCCGACCGGCACCGTCATCGCGGAACTGCAGAATGAAGTCATCTACCTCGGGTGCGAGTTGGGGTGTCCCTAATGAGACGAGTGCCGGATCGTACGCGATCTCGAACTGAGCACCCGCAACCTCGGCCGGCAGATCACTCGACAACGCCATGGTCGCAACGCCCCCATTCGGCATGTCCGGGTAGGCAAGCGCCAGCGTAGCGGTCACACCCGGCACGGGCGGTGCCGGTACGACCGGGACGGTGTCACCGAAGATGAGATTGATGTCCCCGACGAGGTCGAAGACGTTGACGGTATCGTTAGTGACAAGGTCAGCGGTGGCGAACTGTCGCGGGCTCAGCGTGACGTTCTGAATGATCCAACCGACGATGTTAACGACGTCGGCGACGTTGATACGACGATCAAGGTTGACGTCGCCTCGACGGTCGACCTGGACGACGCCGGAGTCAACGCGGAGTGTATCGGACGGTACATCGGGATTGGGATCGATCGATTCAAACGCGGAGTCGAAGACGATCCAGTAGTCGGACCATTCAGTCGCCGACGAATCGATCGTGATCGCGGCCCGCAGGACCGCCGATGTCGTATCGGACAACACCGCTTCGTTGTTAAGTCCAAAGGTTAGAACACGCACTCGACCAAGATTATCTCCAAGATCTTCATAGATAACATAGTCCGGAATTCGGTCGGTGGCTATGAATGAATCAATCGTCAGGAACTGCCAAGGATAGATCATATCGAATTGCAGGCCGTAGACATCACGATTCGCAACCAGGTTGATCGGGAAAAGCACCTCTGTCGCCCCACGCAATCCGCCAACCGGCCGTTGTCCGGGGGCCGACGTTGAGAAGAGACGATCGACCTGGGATAAGGTTACGTTAATGACAATCTGCTGAGTTGCAGTCCCTTCACTATTGGAGGCGGTGAAGGTCACCGTGAAGGCCTGACCCGATTGACCGGCATCAGGGGTGAAACTGAACGTACCAACCAATGGTGATGAGCCAGTGATGGGATTGCTCGGTGTGAAGCCCCCGTTATTGGGGACACCCGACGCTGAGAGCGTAATCGTTCCTCCTGTTACCGCCGTTGCGGTAACCGTCACCGATACGGGCAGTCCTGGATCGACCGAGAAGACTGACTGAGCCGGGTTAAGTAATATCGATGGTCCGTCGGGGGGGGGACCGATGCCGACCGTGACAGTAACCTCAATCGTATCGACGCGAGTATCTCGGTAGGCAATCGCCTGATATGTGGTCGTTACCGACGGTGCAACGGTGACAAATCCGGTGAGCGGGAAGAACGACTGCAACGGTGATCCGCCAACGGATTGAATGGTGATCGAATCACCTGAGAGTACCTCCCAGGAGAGCGTCGATGATCCACCCTGACTGATGCTCGTTGGCGAAGCAGAGAACGTAAAGACTGGAAGCGGTGGGAACGTGTCGACAACGAAACGCTGATTCCCGGCGAATACCGTCGGGTAAACCAGAACGTCGAAATACTCCCCAAGGAAGTCAGAGAACCAGGCCTGGTTGAGCTGACTCGTGTTACAACCAATGACTGTTGTCTCCGGAATACCGAAAGAACTATCGACGAGAACAATGTCCTCGGAGAAGAAATCGAAGAACGCAGTGTCTTCGAGGTGACTCGTATTCGGATTGACAATCATTGGAATATTGAGAATCGCACCGTCTCCAGCCGGAATCGTATCTCCCGGTTGTCCGAACTGAGGGACGTAGGAGATGAACATAATGTCCTGCCGCTGCTGGAACGGATTCACCGACAGGGTCGAGATGTTCAGATTGCCGACCAGACGACCAACCGGATTGGCGAAGATGAAGATCGTCGTCTCGGGTAAGCCACTCGTTGGACTCGTCGTGATATTCGTATCACTGAGCGGCATCAGTATCGACGTATCGTACTGGATGATAGAGAAAAACCCGGTCGTCAGTGAGTCAGACTTCAGGGAGAATGGCATGAATACCGTATCACCCGGGGCGCCGCGGAAATCCAGCACGCGCATCGTGTCTTCGGGTGTAATCAGCACATCATCGCAGCCCTGAGATCGCACTGAGCCGGCCAATCCGACCAATAGTGTCAGCGCAAGGAGGGGAATCCGAAGTAACCGCATACGTTCCTCTATTTGCAGTGTCCTCTGTCTCATTCGTTGCAACCCACGCTCGGGCTAGCGCACCAGCAGCATCTTTCGAGTCTCACTCATCCGCCCGCTTGTCTCCAGGCGATAGAAATAGACTCCGGATGCAACCGGCGATCCACTGTTGTCGCGACCATCCCAGGTCACGACATGCTCACCAGCCGACAACTGTTCGTCGGCAAGCGTGCGGACCGATTGTCCGAGCAGGTTGTATATCACCAAGCGCGTTGCCCCACTCTCCGGCAGGGCAAAGCGAATCGTCGTCGTAGGATTGAACGGGTTAGGGTAATTCTGATCGAGTCGGAATGACTCCGGCAATTCGGTACCGTGACCGCGTTCGACACGGATCGGACCGGCATCGTAACGACCGATGTCGATCGTTTCAAGAGTAACGCCATCGGCCTCTGTGAATCGAACGATTGGCAGCGATCCCGACGCTATCGTCTCACCGCTCATCGAATAGAGCAGTACTGCCAGTGAGCTGTCAGTCTGCATCGTCAGCATGTCCATCTGCGAGGCCTGTAGATCAATGTCCATAGCTCCGGCATTGGGTCCGGTTAGCCGGATCAAGATCCCGCCCAACGGCAGATCGCTGGACGTTGACAGTTGCAGGGTGCCGTCGCGGTAGCTCGTCGATACGTAGACAACCGTGGTATCGGTACGTGACTGTGCCGACGGTCCGATGTCGCGTGTTCCGGATACCAGGATATTGAGTAGAGAAACGAGATCGGAGATGGACGCGACGATATCATCGCCGTTCACATCGGAATTGGCAAACTGCAGCAGGTTGAACGGGAATTCGCTTGGCGAGATGAAATAGTTGGTGAAGTAGATCGCGTCACCGATTTCGAACGGAATCGCGTTCAGATTGATGTCGCCTATCTGAATATCGCCGATCGATTCGATCAGGACAAGGCCATCGACGAGCGTGATGTCATCGGATGGAACAATCGTTCCGACCGAATCGCGTAACACGTTGCTCGTGTCGCTCGCGACTATGAATCGCAGGGGAACGGCCTGGCCGGCTAACGTCAGATCATTACGAGCCCGAATACTAATCGTAGCCAAAGCTCCGGATCCGGAATCAACCGGCGTCGTTACCGTCGATTCCAAACCGTTCGAAAGACCAACCAGGCGCAGCGTACCAACCTGACCGTCCGGATCGACTTCTGATAACAGATATTCAAACGACGACGCCCGACCCTCATCGAAACGGATGTCGGAGATGACAATCGCGGTCGGATCGTAACTGGCGTCGACAACAAATCCGGAGACCGGTACGAGGTTCGTCAGGTTGAGTGCTAACGACGTTGTATCGGCAATCTCGACGGAGACAGTGTCGAGCGAGAGCTGATAGACCGTTGCCGAAGCAATCGAAAGGACAACGCGGGCGGTATCGGTTGCGCCAACGGGGTCACTGGCAATAATCGTCACCGTGAAATTGCCCGTGTCGACGAACGACGGTGTCCAGAAGAACGAGAGCGTCTCCTCACCCACGATCTGGGCATTGGTCGGCTCGTCCTTAGTGCTCCAGCTGACGGTTTCAAAATCAAGATCAACTGCCAAGATCGCAAACGAGATCGTTTGTCCGGCAATACCACTCACCGAATCGGGTGCCGTAACAACCGGGGCACGATTGCGATTAACAACCGTGATGGCGACCGTCTCCTGAGTCGCGACGCGACCATCAGAGACCCGGACGACAACAGCAAACGGCGAGGCATCGGCTGAGGACGGCCCCACGAATTCCGGTGACCAGAGCAATTCTGCAGAGCCGTCGCCGTGATCAGCGAAGACCGCACCGGTCGGCTTGCTGATCGCCACATAGGAAAGCGAATCGCCGTCGGGGTCGGTAGCAGCGAACGTCAGTCGTAGACTATCCCCTTCGAGAATTGACGTTTCGGAGATCGCCGAAACGAGCGGAGGGCGATTCGCTTCCGCGATCGTGATCGTGCCAGCGGAAAAGCCCGGAACGTACGTTGCGGAGTTCTCCTCAGCGACCAGCAGCAATTCGCCACCGGGAGGATAGAATAAAGAATCGATGGTCGCGTCGATGCCGACCGAAGCATTGGGATCGACGGAGAATGTTAATCGGAAGATCTCACCGGTACCAGCAGCGAGCGGCTCCTCGAAGAAACGAATCGCCGCCACCAGAACGTGGCCGTCAACCGACGACGGATTCTCGGGGGTGACAATGAGATTCTGCCAGCTACTGACACGTCCTTCGGCGAAAGATACTCCAAGGAACGTCAATGCGCTCGTGTCATAGCGCAGCGGGACCGAGAACGAGGCCAACGGCTGATCGTTGGTCAGCAAAACGGGGACGGTGATCATTTCGCCCTGGCGACCTGATAACGACTCAACCGTCACCCGGTCAAGTTCACCAAAAGGATCAGAGTCGGCCCAGGCCGGCATCAGCATCACTCCCGTTAGGACTATGGCTACTGCTACTTTTTTGAACATCTCACGTTATCCGCACCTCGTGGTGCCGACTGCCGGTCAGAAAGCAATTCCCAGACCAGCTTTACTCTGTGGTCCGCAGGCCACCCGTTCCGGTTCGGAGTCGGGTCGCGGTGTCAGGTCAAGCCGCTCTCGCGTTTCTCCCAAAAGGAGAGACGTAAGATCGGCAACGAGTTACCTGACCATCCTGGTCGGATTCGCGCTTCCTGAGCGAATGGCGATACGGTACATCAGAGGCCGGCAGGAGTTCGGCGGTAGGGTGAGGTAGGTCACCCCGATGACGAAACGGATTGCATACGCAACCGACTGCATCCAACGTGAGGTGAGGGGAGCGTTGGATACTGGGTCATCGGAGAAACAGCTGATCGCTATCGGCTTGCCACCGGCCGACAGCAATTTCCTGCGTGGCCATCCACAACGATTCCCGGGGGAATCGCGGTCCTCTTGTGCTTAGTGTTCTTGTCTCTTTTCGCGAGTCCTAGACTCGATTTTCCACTTGTGAGTACAGTCGTTTCAATAACGGCCCAAAGTCCACTTTTGTCAAACATTCGCCCCCTCCAACGGCCACCCTCTGTCACCATTTCTGACAGGTATAGTCGCAGATGAAGCGGTCCTGCGTTAGCTCTGTTTCTTGTCGGTAATGAGCTAGGCAACAATAGGTTGGAGATAGCGTAAATTCTCGCTTTGTGAACAGCCGAACATGATTTTGACAGACTTTCGGCCCTTGGTGGCCCCTGTCTGAGGGCAGCGAAGCTCCCGGCGGAACGGGTACGAGATTCCTCTGTCTCCCGTCCCGTCCACCGGGTCACTTCACCTAGATCCGTCCGCGAGCGCGGCAGCATCACACCGGAATGTGTGACTGAAATATGACTTACTATGTCAGTAGTTTTCGGTCCGAGCGGAGTGACCGCGCGACGGTCACACAGATGCGCACCCATGATGCGCCCCACATACCTGTGACTGTCAAGCGAAGCGAGAGGACGTCTGAGGGGATGGGCGTCAGCTCTACTCATCGGTTACTCCGTCGGACCTCGTGTCCGATAAACTGTGGATCAGTTTACGCGCCTAGCAGGCGACGATTACCGTGAGCGAAAGGGGGTGAGCTGAACCTCCAAAGTAGATATCTCCAACGGACAATTCCGCCGGGACTCTAAGTATACCAAACCGATCCGATTCGTCAAGACGAATATGCTGTTTCTACAGCACCATCTTACGGGTTGCCAATAGTCGACGACGTCCAGCGACAGTGACGCGAAAAGTGATGGCAAGCATTGTAAGCAACAGCCGTGAAGTTTCCGTACGTACGTTCAATTTGCAATCAGAATCGGTAAAGACAGATGCATCTGTCAAATATCGACAAGTTCGATGTCGTTACGTTACCGCGATACATGGAGTCGTAATCAAAAAAACCCCGGTGGCACGAGTGCCACCGGGGTAGAGAAGTCGCGAAAGCGAACTTACTTCAGGAAAACCATCTTCTTCGTGATGCTTTCGGCACCGGCCGAGAGCTTGTAGAAGTAGACGCCCGAAGCGTAGTTGCCAGCATCCCACTCGATGGTCGCCGGGCCGGCAGAGCCGTTACCAGCGATAACCTCGACAACCTGACCAATCGCGTTGTAGATCGTCATTTCGTACTGACCGGAAACCGGCAGCGTGAAGGCGATCGTCGTGGTCGGGTTGAACGGGTTCGGGTAGTTCTGCTCGAGAGCAAACGAGGTCGGCAGAGGATTGGTGACAACCGGGGAACCGGCCGCGGTGGCCAGCTCGATGCTCACGATTTCGCCGTTACCAACGTTGACGAAGTCACCGGTGAAGTTATCAACGGTGTTACCTTCGACGATCGCCGGGTAAACGAGGATGCTCGTGACATCATTGGCAGCATCGTACTCATAGCCGAGCTCAGCGTCGACCAGGACGGTCGGCGTGACATTACCGGAAACTACGAGGTGCGCAGCAGCGGCCTCACCACGGAGGGAGACGACGCCATTGGCAGCCAGGGTGTAGTCAGCGTTAACCGCCGGGGCGGCCTTCGGAATGCCAAGCTCATCACCGACGACGACACGGATCAGCGTGACGAGGTCAGCAACGGTGAGCGGGTTACCATCGTTGTTGACGTCCGAAGCAGCGATCGAACCTTCGATGAAGGGGAACGCGCTCAGGCCAACGAGGAAGTAACGGGTGAACATAACCGCATCGGCAATCTCGTAAGCGAGGCCGTTGAGGTTGATGTCGCCGCGATCATCGATCGAGTCAGCACAGATGATGTCAACACCACCGTTCTGGAAGTCGATGTTACGCTCCGGAACTTCCTTATCACCATCAAGACACGGGACATCCGGGGCACCAACGTAGCCCGGGAAGCCAAACGAACCATCGGCGATATCCGGATTACCATTGGCGCCAAACAGAGCGTCGTCGCCACGGTATTCGTAGATGGCCGAGTTGATGTACAGTTCGGTACCAGTGGCGTTCGAGAGGGTGTTGTCACCACAGTCGAGCCAGAAGAAGCGAACCGGAACGTACTGGCATTCCAGCGTACGGTCGTTGGAGACCAGGAAGACGAGACCGGCCAGGGAGACCGGAGTCGTGCCGACGTAGGTCGGCGTGCAGCCGGCGAAGTTCGGGCCGTTGTTGGTCTCAGCAAGACCGACGACACGGACGACACCCGACGGGCAGCCACCGTCGCAGTTGCCATTGGCACCGAAACGGTAGTCAAAGTATTCCCAACCACACTCGGCGTAGATGTCACCAGGCACAGCCTGCTGCAGCGACAGAGCGGAGTTGTCATACTTGATCAGGAGGTCAAAACCACCGAGGCCTTCGTTAGCATCGATCGACTCGAGGATAACGTTGACGGTGGTGAACTGACCCTGGAGCTGGTTGTGGATCTTCTCAATGCGGATACCATACGGGGCACCAGCGGTGACGTCGAAGGTAAGAACGCAAAGATCAGTTTCCAGACCATCGGAGACCTCAACTTCAACCGTGACGGTACCGACATCAGCGGCATCCGGGGTGAAGGTGACAACACCGTTGGCGTCAACCGAAGCAACGCCAGCAGCCGAACCACCGACGACCGACCAGGCAAGCGTCTGGCAAACGTCAGGATCGGCAGCATCGAGATCGGTGGTGGCATCCTTACCAACAACGCCGGTCAGGTTGCTGCCCGGGCAGTTGGTGATCGACGGAGCCGTGTTGGTCACAACGAGATCGAACTGGCAGACCGGGCCAAGGACGCCGGTGACGCCGTCACGCGCGGCAACTTCGACGGTGATCGGCGAGGCGAGCACGTCGGCGTTGGTCGGCGAGAAGGTGTAAACACCAGAGTTGGCATCGATCGCACCAGGACCCGAAACGATTTCAAAGGTGAAGGGGCTGCCTTCAGCATCAAAACCCTGGAAAGTTTCGGTCAGAGTCTCACAAACGCTACCCGTAACATTGGTCGGGCAGTTCGTGATATCCGGCGGAAGATCCGGAACGTTGAAAACGGTGAAGCACTCTTCACCTGACCAGGTCGGCAGAACGTCGGCCTGGGTAATGTCAGCGTTCGACCAGATCCAGACGTTGGTCGGCGGGAAGTTCGTCACCGAGTCGACACAAATCGTTAGATTCGAGTCGGCCAGGTTGGAGATGAACGTGAAGCCAAAGGCAACATCGTCAAAACCGGCCGGGACACCGCCGGTCGGCGAGAACGTAACACCAGCGTAGGCGAACGTGTCAGCGCCGGCGCCATCAACGCCAAAGCGGTTACGGAAGCGCTGCGCGAACAACGCACCGTCGTCAAAGACCGGGCTGATGAACACCATCGTATCGGCAACCGGGAGACCCCAGGTCGCGCCGTCCGGTGACGAAACTTCGAAACCGGTCGAGTAGTTCCAGCCACCGAGGCCGGTGTTGTTGGTGACGCGAATCTGAGCCTGGTGATCATTACCGGCAGTCAGCTGCGTCGGGCTAAAGGTGTTGGTGACCTGCTCAATCGAGTAGTCAACACCCTGAGTGTAGGCGCTCGTCCCAATGAGGGCGACCGCCGCGATGAGAGCGAAAACTTTGGTGAGTCGCTTCATCTTTTTCTCCTAACAACTTCGTTAACAAATTGAGTTAGCGCTGTGCGTCTCTAACGTTCTTTTTCCCCCTCAAATCAATTCAACATCACGTTCGGCGAGAGCCACTTACCGTCAGTGCTTTTGTGAATCAATCAAGGTCGCCAGAGTTGCACGTGTTCCTATACTTAGCGCGTGCAGTGTGCCTCGAGTAACGTCCTCCTCTCCATCAAATACGACTGGTTTCCTATCTTGCTCCGGAGTGGTGTGGCTCCGGAACAACGTTTCTGCGAGTACTACACTAGGTGCCCACTGTTAAAGACCAATGAGCACCACATGTTTCTTTTCTTAAGCCGTTCTCATCTCTATATCTCGCAACAGAGTGGCGTAAACGAGATAAAGAGATGGTCGATCAACACCGACAGATCGGGTAACCCGACATTCCCATCAAGACTGCAATCGACATTCGCCGCAACCTGATCGATTGGGCTGAACGAAATAAAGAGATGATCGATCAGCGCCGAGAGATCCGGCAAGCCAACGTTTCCATCTCCATTAATATCTCCGCAATTCCCCGGCAACACCGTGATCGACCCACGACGAAGGAGGATGTACTCTGTTCCCGTACAGTTACCCAGACTGTCGTTTGCGACCGTCGCCGAATCACACAGCTCGGGGACATCGATCGTGTCAATAAAGAGGGAGTCAAAGGGCGGGAACGAGACCTCGGTGTATGAGGCGCAGATAATCGAATCAGGTGGGACAAAGGAATCGCAGCGGAAGAAGCTGGTATCGACGGTCGGGAACTGGGCGATGCCGAGAGAGGCGCCCGACGGCGACGAGATATTGAACTCATCAAGGAACGGCTCGATAAAGATCCCGGCGACATTGTCAGTTACCGTGTCAGGTATTGGCTTGATATCCGCCAACAGACGAAATAGTACGCCCCCCTGCTGCGGCGTAATCAGTGGCGTTGTTGACTGCGGCGTCCCTCTCGCCAGCGCGGTCACCTTGACATCGTTACCAACGCCAAAAATTGAGCGGGAGGCGACCAGATCCCAGCCGGCGACAAGCGTGCCCGTCGTATCAATGTTGCCAACGACCACATCGAACGTGTCGATAATCGTGACTTCAAACGGATCGGCTTCCGTGACTTCCAGGGTATCGAAGAACGTACAGATCGTGTCGTCGTTCTGATCAACGATACACACCGTCGTATCCAGGACGTAGAAGAACGTATCTATAATAGTGGCGGTGTCGGTTTGAAACTCGGCGAGATTCAGGTTGTCGATGCGCAACCACAGCTCGAAGCCGGCGATCGTATCAAAGGGATTGTCGAGAAAGACCGTGACGACGGAGTTCTGTGTGCCGGCCGCACCAACGGTATCACTAATCTGCACGGTAACATCGGGGATCTGTGCGGATGACGATGGCGTGAATACGGCAAGGGCAAGGATCAAAGCGAAGAACGACGCCAGTCCTAGCGTGGCTAATTGATGCTTCGGTTGGGCAACCGACGGCATACCGACCTCCTGACAACTACTTTTCTGTGAACTACTGACGCTGAGTCGAACTGAGGTCATTCAACCCTGCTTTTCCTTGTATCGACAGAATCACGTGACCCTTTGGACATTGGGACCATTTCAGGCACCACAGCCAATTCGCCGAGACCGTAGCCACGACGGGTGTGTAATTCCGTTAACAGTAGTTCGCTTTGAAGCTTACCCGTTGTTACCCGACAGGCGGCCCCCACAGCCAGCTATCGAGGAGAAGTACTTAGCTCTCTGCCGTTATCGAATCGGTATGTGTTCTGTTCCTTTGTGATGGGGCATCACGAGTGGTTCACCTAACGTCCGAGGCGAATATATCCGCCCCCCCGAAAGCTGTCAAGAGGTTTTGACTTGTCCGGATTGAGGGAAATCGTTTCCGCCGACGCCGCTTGCGAGAGCTATACCTTTGTCTCGCAATCACTCCGCAGATGGAAAATCGTTCTTCGTGTCCACAAAACCCCAGCCTCACGAACAATTAACGCTCACTTTACCGTCAGTCCACTGACACGTCCGTTCTCACTGATCGAATACCAATCCCCCCTCATACCCCCCTCGACCAAGCACTTGGGCACGCTCCCGCCGTGCTCCGAAACTCCGGGAGCAGCGCTCGTCGGCACGGAGCATGGCAACTGACTGGGGGGGTCGTAGACCAAGGCGATGGGCTAGAAAAGCCGGGCCCGCTTGGCCAACCAGGCGTACATCGCCTGGTCGAAGGTGGTCCGGGTGTCAATACGGTGGTAGTCGATGTTGGCCTGGCGGCAGGCGTAGCTGATTTCTTCGCTGAACGCATCGACCTGACGCGCAAAATCTTTCTTGATCTGACTCGGTGTCGTCGTAATCCGCTCACCCGTCTCCATATCCTCGAAGATCGCCTCACCCGCGAAGTCGAGGTCTGTTTCCCGGGGGTCCAGGATGTGAAAGATCAAGACCTCGTGTTGATTGTAACGAAAGTGTTTTAGTCCTGAGATGATCTCGGCGGGATCATCGAGCAGATCGGACATGACAACGACCAGACCGCGGCGCTTGATCCGTTCGGCCATCTCATGGAGGGCAGGACCAATACGGGTGGCGTCGGCCGGGGCGGTCTGTGCCAGCTCATTAAGGAGAATATGAAGATGGCTCGATTTGGAGCGGGGCGGAATGTAGCGATGGATCGCTTCGCTGAAAGTGACCAACCCGACTGCATCCCGCTGTCGGAGCATGAGATAGCCAAGGGCGCCGGCGAGCATACCCGCATAGTCGAACTTACTGATCCGATCTTCCGATTGGTAAGCCATCGACCGCGACGAATCGACCAGCAGATACGCTTTGAGGTTGGTCTCCTCTTCGTACTGCTTGATATAATACCTGTCGGTCTTGCCAAAGACTTTCCAATCGACGTTACGAATCGGATCACCCGGCATGTATTGCCGGTGCTCCGCGAACTCAACGGAAAATCCGTGATACGGAGACTTGTGCAGTCCCGCCATGAATCCCTCAACGACCATGCGGGCCTTTAGCTCGAGCCCCTTGAGCGACGAAACCGTCTCGGGCTGGAGATAACGACGATGATCGGCGCTCACGATAGCCTCTCCTGCGTAATCGGACGGGCTAAGTCGATAGCGATGGCGGCCGCGTAGTAGATGATTACGGACAGCAGGCCGATTCCGGAGATCATGAGAAGATCGTCGAACAGCGGATGAAAACCACGGCCAACGAGTGCTCCGTTGTGGAGCAGGACGAGTCCGCCAAAGAGGCCGAGGAGCAGCTTCTTCCGACCGGCAGATTGACTTGTCAGGCAATACAACAGACCGAGCGCAAAAAAGAGGAGTGTCTGCCCGTTTACATGCGTATGAGCCAAACCTAAATTCTCTCTCAATAACGTCTTACCGCGATATGAGAGGCCCGAATCGGCGATTCCATAGAGCCCGTATCCAGCCGGGACGCTCGTTGCCAGGAGCGAATCGATGACCTCTTCGCGATGATCATGCTCCGAAACGAATTCATGCTCCTGCCCCCGCGACAGCGTGTCCCAAATCGGTGCTGCCACCAGAGCAGAGTCGGCGGCGATTTCATCGAGGTCAGCCGCCAGATCCGCAGGAATCGGCTTGGCCGAGCCCTCCAGGAGATAGGCAGGCATCTTGGTCGGATCGACCTGGCCGGATTCTACGGTGTAGAGCCACGCTGCGAAGAGTGTGACAAACACCATCAAACCGGTGACAAGGGCCACAAAGAACCGCGCATAGCCGGGAAGATAGCGTAGCTGCCATCGGGTGATGACCGGAGTCGGGGTGCTGGTCGGCTCCGAAGCCATGATTGTTCGCTTGCCTAGCTTCGTTCCGCGACGGTGTCGAGAAGCCGTCGGACGATCTCGACCGAGTCAATTCCCTCGGCCTCGGCCGCAAACGAGGTCACAACCCGATGTCGCAGAACCGGGAATGCGGCAAACCGAACATCTTCGATTCCCGGAGTCGGGCGACCATCGAGAATTGCGCGAGTCTTCGCGGCCAAAATCAGATACTGGGAGGCACGCGGACCGGCACCCCAATTGACATAGGTCCGAACGAAATCGGGAGCTGCCGCCTCTTTCGGGCGAGTTGCCCGGACCAGATCTACGGCGTAACTGACCAGGTGATCCGACACCGGCACGCGGCGGACCAACTCCTGAAAACCAACAATCTCAGCAGCCGAAAGAACCGGTTGCAGCTCCTTCTTGACCGATGTCGTCGTCGATTTGACGATCTCCTCCTCCTCCGTCTGAGAGGGATAATCGACGAGGACATTGAACATAAAACGATCGAGCTGGGCTTCGGGTAGCGGGTAGGTTCCCTCCTGCTCGATCGGATTCTGGGTGGCGAGGACGAAGAACGGCTCTTCGAGAGTGAACGTCTCCCCTGAGGCTGTCACCTCATGCTCCTGCATTGCCTGCAACAGGGCGGCCTGAGTCTTGGGGGGGGTCCGGTTGATTTCGTCGGCGAGGACGACATTGGCAAAAATCGGTCCCTTGACGAAACGGAACTGGCGCTTGCCGGTCCCATGTTCCTCCTCGATGATCTCTGTCCCGGTGATATCCGATGGCATCAGATCGGGAGTAAACTGAATCCGACTGAATTTCAGATCGAGAACGCGTGCGACCGTCGATATAAGGAGCGTTTTCGCCAGCCCCGGAACTCCCACCAACAGGCAGTGCCCGGAGGCGAGAAGCGCGATAAGTAACTGTTCGACAACAGCATCCTGGCCGATAATCACTTTGCGAACTTCAGACTGAATCGATTGATATGAGGTGTGCAGCGCCTCCACCGCACTGGTGTCGGAAACCGCCGTGGAACCGGTGGTCATGAAAGCCTCCGCAGACATTGCAGGCTCGGGGTTATCGTCGCAACAGGTACCCGCTTATACGGATAACAGCCTATTGAGGCGACCGGATCAGCGAGTATACCGCAGAAAACGAAGCGGCCAAGTGAAAAAGCGTCAGCGGCTAACGAGCCACACTCGATCCAGGGGAGATTCGGTTAGACAGACGGCTGAATCATCTCCGCGAAGGCCCGTGAAAATGCTCTCCTAAGGGTACCGGGGTGTTCGCTCGCCTTCCAGCAGGTCAGGCTAACGTACACCCCGGCATATATTTATGGAATGTTAAGAAAGTGGAAAACTAGCCTGGCAAGAGGAAGCTGTGGGCGATAATGGATTGTCAAAAGGTGACTTAGCCAGTTATCCCCAAAAAACGCCAGTTTTCCACAGTCGAGGTACCGTAGAGTCCGGTAACGGCGCTATTTATTGCCCTTACTCGACGATGCGAGCGCATTCTCCGGCTTACTCTTCTGCTGATTGAGAAAGCCCAGATCGGGCGCCTTATCCTTCATGTTGCAGGAGCCACAGAAGATCGCGCCTTGCTCGATGATCAGCGACGGCGTCTTAAGGTCGCCATCAACTTCGCACTTCGCCTGTAGTTCGATCTGCTCGCTGGCGACGATGTTGCCGTTCATTTTGCCGGCCACAACCGCGTTGGTGACCTCAAGATCGGCCTCAACCGAGCCAGAGGCGCCCACGGTGACCGTATCCGGGCAGATGATCTTACCCTTGACCGTTCCATCGACTCGCAACGCGCCCTTAACTTCGAGCGTGCCGGTGAAAACAGTGTCCTTGCCAATGATCGTGTTCATGTTGCCAGTTGGTTCATTCATGGTGGGTGTCTTCTTTAGCATAAAGGTTATCCAGTGGGTTGACCGGTTTCCCGTGAATATTCACTTCGTAATGCACGTGCGGTGCTGTTGATCGCCCTGAATTCCCCGCCAGGGCGATTCGGCTGCCAACCTGTACCGTCTCTCCCTCCGCCACAAGTATCTTTTCGTTGTGGGCGTAGACAGTTGTGATCGAATCGTTGTGCGCCAGGGTAACGGTGTGACCATAGATCGAATCGTAGATCACGCTGGTGACCACCCCGGATCCGGTAGCCAGGACCGGAACGCCGGTTGCGCAGGCGATATCGATCCCCGGATGCCAGGTCGTCGAATCCCCAGAGAAGTACTGCGTGATGAAGCCCTGGACCGGCAATCCGGACGGAATTGACCAATCGCCGTCGGCCGACCGGGGGAGAATTGCTCCGCGCAGCGCGTTCGTATCAGCGGCGAGAATCAACGAATCGCTCGGCAGCTCGGCGAACTGATAGTCGATTCCAGCCAGGGCGGTAACGCGTGCGACGATCTCGCGGGCGTCCATCAGTTGTTGCTCAAGGAGTTGCACTTTGAGACTGTATCGACGGAGCCGCTCATTTTCTGAAGCAAATTCTTCTGTGCGAGCCGCTCTCTCAAGCACTTTTCCATAGAGTGCGAAGAAGACAATGATCCCGAGGACCAATGTCGCCTGTGCGATGATCAGACCACGCAATAGCCACGTCCGTACCCGCCAACCCGAGCGTGCCGCGGTGCCATCGGGAACGAACATGATTGTGACATGAGAGGGAGGACGTTGACGAACCATTGTGTGCGTCTAACTCCGCACTCGCCGTAGCAGATCGAGCAAACGATCAAGATCATCATGGCCGTAAAATTCAATCTCGATCTTTCCTCGCTTAGGATGCGGCGCAATCTTCACCGCCGTCCCGAGGAGCTGCTTGAGCTCGGTTTCCACCGCCTGCAGCTCTGGCGACGGACGACGCTTTGCCGGACGCCCCGGTTTGCGTCGTCGGGTTACGTTTTCCGCCTGCCGAACCGTCATCCCCCCCGCTCGCATTGCCTCAGCCATCTGTTGCTGTTCACTCGGTGACGCGACCGAGAGCAGGGTGCGGGCGTGACCTTCGGTGAGCTCACCGGAGGCGACCCAGGCCTGAATTGATTCAGGTAAGTTCAATAAACGCAGTGAATTAGCTATCGCGGAACGACTCTTCCCCAGTTTGCTTGCGAGATCCGCCTGAGTGTAGTTGAAGGCGTCGATCAGGCGCCGATACGCCTGGGCCAGTTCGATCGGCGAAAGGTCTTCGCGATGAATGTTCTCGATCAGCGCGAGTTCCAGCCGCGTTTCGGGATCGTCGGTCACCATGACAACAACCGGGACGTCGGTCCAGCCCGCTTCCCGGGCAGCCCGCCAGCGCCGTTCGCCGGCGACAATCTGATACCGGTCGCCGACCGCAGTCACGACAATCGGCTGCATCATACCGCGCTCCCGCAGCGAAGAGGCGAGTTCAGCCAGTGCCTCCGGGTTGAAGACCGTGCGCGGCTGGTCGGGGTTCGGCGTAACGTGATCGATGGGCAGGGTTCGCGGTAGCGACTCATCGGTCACTGCGGCTATCGTCGGGGCGGACGTCTCTTCAGCCTCGGGCGGCGTCGGCAGCAGGGCTTCGAGACCCCGACCGAGGACAACACGGTTCTTGGTGGTCATGATGCAAGTACCTCCCGGGCGAGCGAGAGATAGTTCTCCGCTCCCGTTGACATAATGTCATAGAGAATGATTGGTTTTCCGAACGACGGTGCTTCGGAGAGACGCACGTTACGAGCGATGACAGTATCATACACTCGACTCTGAAAATGCTGACGTACTTCGTCAGCGACCTGTCGGGACAGATTGAGACGACTGTCATACATCGTCAATAACGCTCCTTCGATCTCCAGCGCGGGATTGAGATGCTGCCGCACCAGGGAGATCGTATTCATCAACTGGCCGAGCCCTTCGAGAGCGAAGTATTCACATTGAATCGGAACGATCACCGAATTGGCTGCCGTGAGCGTGTTCACGGTCAGGAGCCCCAGCGACGGTGGGCAGTCGACGATCACGTAGTCATACTCACCGTCGACTGCGGTCAGTGCCGCCTTGAGTCGGCTTTCGCGAGAGAGCATCGTTACCAATTCGACTTCAGCACCGACGAGCGCGATGGCCGACGGCGCAATGTCAAGAAACGGCATTTCGGTCCGCTGACGAACGGTGGTCAACTCCTGTTGACCGATCAGGACATCGTACATCGATCGTTCGACCGTTGTTTTGTTGATCCCCACGCCCGATGTCGAGTTAGCCTGCGGGTCCATGTCGATGAGCAGCGTCTTCCGTTCGGCCGCCGCCAGACATGAGGCAAGATTAACGGCGGTAGTCGTTTTCCCGACTCCACCTTTCTGGTTGGCGATTGCTATTGTCTTGGTCACACGTCGATCCTTGCTGTGGTTTGACTCGTCAGAGATGCGGCTCTCCTCATGCGGGAGCAACAACAAGTTGAGGTGATTTCGGGGTGCGCCCCGACTGTTTCACGTGAAACAGACCGACTAGCGCTGATGCCAGCAGCTGATCGAACGGGGTTGCTCGCTGCCCGGCAGCACGTAGGTCGTGATCACGGGCTGTAGATCGGTAACGGGGAAATCGGGAGCACTATAATAGATGAACAGCCCCTGCGGACTGAGCCGTTTGAGAATACGGTCTAGGAGATCCGCGGTCAGATTGACCCAACGCAGCGTGATCAGTTCGAACGGCCCGGGTAGTGATATCTCCTCGAATGACTTGGAGAAGAAGCGACCGGTCAGTTCAAGCTGATCGAAGACTCGAGACAGTGCCGCTGCCTTTTTCTGCCGCCGCTCTATCAGCGTTGCAGAGACGATCTCGGGAATACCCTGGAGGAGCGGCACGGCGGGGAAGCCACCGCCGGATCCAATATCCAGGTACCGAGAGTCGGGGAGCACGGCGGTGATCCGCAGCGGAAGCAGGCTCTCGGCATAGAGCCGCTCGAACTGGGGATAGTCGGTTGTGCGGGAGACGAGATTGACTCGAGCGTTTTCGACCATCAGATGGCGATAGTACTGCGCCGCGGCGTCGGCCAGCCCAAACGACGCAATCAGCTCGGCCGGTTCGAAGCGGAGTGGCTCGCTCACGGCCGGGCCGCCTTGAACCGCTTCACATGAACGGATAGCACCGCGACGTCGCCGGGTGTCACTCCCTCGATCCGGCCCGCCTGTCCGAGAGACGCCGGCCGATAGCGCACAAACTTCTCCCGTGCCTCAGCCTTCAATCCGTTGATCGACTCATAGGAAAACGATTCGGGAATCTGCTCGCGTTCATTGCGTTGAAAGCGGGCGATCTCGCGCTCCTGCTTGGCGATGTAGCCCGCATAGCGAACTTCGATCACCGCTTTAAGTGCTGTTTCACGTGAAACATCTGGCGGCTGTACGGCTGCCCAAAGGTCTGAGTTTAGCAGCGCTTCGGCCGCGATCTTCGGCTGACGGGCGAGGTCGGCCAGGGTATAGCTCGGTGCCGAACCAACAACGCCGTCCCGAAGGGACGCGTCGTCGTGAACTGTCTCAGCGGACACGCGAGTCTGCTCCATCCGCGCTACCAGGCTATTGGTGAGCTGGCGAACCGTTCGCCAATCCTGGTAATCGTGATCTGAAAGGAGGTGATGCGCATGCCCGATTTCGGCCAGTCGTTCGTAGGCATTATCTTCCCGCAACGCCAATCGATACTCCGCTCGTGATGTGAACATCCGATACGGCTCGGTGGTCGAGCGGGTAACGAGATCATCAATCATGACACCGATGTAAGCGGTCGACCGATCGAGCACGATCGATGGTTCGCCACGAATTCCAAGCAAGGCGTTGGCACCAGCGATAAGTCCTTGTGCAGCGGCTTCTTCGTATCCCGACGTTCCGTTGATTTGACCGGCAAAAAAGAGCCCAGTAACGCGTCGAGTCTCGAGCGATGGTGTGATTTGGTGGGTGGGGCAGTAGTCGTACTCGACCGCATAGCCAGGTCGCGTGAACTTAACTTCCTCGAGACCGGTGATCGTTCGCATCGCTGACAACTGAATGGCCTCGGGGAGCGACGTTGAGAATCCGTTCGGGTAAACTTCATCGGTCCCGGTCCCTTCGGGCTCCAGGAAGATCTGATGCCGAGGTTTGTCGGCGAAGCGATAAAACTTGTCCTCAATAGACGGGCAGTAGCGCGGTCCGTCGGAATCAATCTGGCCGTTGAACATCGGTGACTTATCGACATTGGCGAGAACGATCTCCCGCGTTGCCTCGGTTGTCGCGGTCAGCCAGCAGGGAGTCTGCTCGAACAGCTGTCGCTGGGACCGGCGGGACACCCAGGGGATCGGTGCTTCGCCAGGTTGCTCGGTGCACTGGGACCAATCAATAGTGCGGCCATCGAGACGGGGAGGCGTTCCGGTCTTCAGTCGCCCCAGTTCGAATCCCAGTTGGGCGAAGCTGTCCGACAGCCGGTAGGCTGCATTCTCGCCGATCCGTCCAGCTTGTATTTTCTTGTCGCCAATATGGATAAGTCCCCCGAGAAAGGTACCCGTGGCAACGACCACAGCGCCACAACCGATCGCCTCACCGTCTTCCAGCCGGACGCCAACGACGCGGCTGCCTTCAACAGTGATCTCGCCCGCCAACCCCGCAATCACGTCGATTGACGAGTCCGCCGTGATCGCGTCGACGATCCACATATTATAGCCATCACGATCCGACTGTACGCGGGTCGACCAGACGGCCGGTCCGCGCGACAGATTGAGACGACGGAATTGGATTCCGGTCGCGTCGGTGGCCAGCCCCATGAGTCCGCCAAGGGCATCTATCTCTTTGACTAATTGGCTTTTACCAATACCGCCGATCGCCGGATTGCAGGACATGAGGGCGAGTTTGGCCGGGTCCATCGTAATGATTCCAGCGTGACCGCCCATCCGGCTAACTGCAGCAGCGGCCTCTACTCCGGCGTGGCCACCACCAATGACGATGACATCAAATTCTCGCGACATTGGGGCGGAATATACAGTGAGGCCGCACTAATCGCGTACGAAATCGCGATCCAACAGAAACCGCCGGAGCAGAACGCCACGGCGGTTCAGGGAAGGTGTGGTGGCAGAAATCGTCTACAACTGAACCGTTCGGTTACGCACGAAGCGATTGCCGCCGCTGAGATCTTCCCACGGCGACACGAAGTATTTGATCGCGTTCAGACGAACCAGATTGTCGATCGCCTCGCCGGCAAACTGCACGCCCACGCCAAAGCGAGCCAGGTAGTTGAGCTGAATTCGATCGCGATCGGGCGCATCCATGTCTGCATCGGGGGCCGGATTGTAACAGATCGCGAGAAGACCATTGTCACCACCGACTGCGGAATTGAGATAGATGCGGTTGCGCATCGAATCACCACCGCGAATGAACAGTCCGAGATTCACTTCGTAGAAGGCGTTAAAGAAAATGCGGGCGCGATTGACGTTTATTGTCATCATTCCAATTTGTGGAGCGATGCCATTCGGCGGATCGGCAAACTCATCCTGACCGTACACGCGGACACCGCGGACCGACGAATAGTCGCTCTCAATCAACACAACACCAATGCCGAAACTAGTCAGCTTACCACCAACGACGTGAACGTGGTCGGCACTCTCGACAACGACGCCACGTCCCTCTTTCGCACCCGGACCGGTGATCGTATGGCGACCCAGAAGCAGCACTACGTGCGATGCCGTGACAACGATACCGTCGCCATCAGCACTGAAACTTTTTGTGACCCGATAGATACCCGGCTTATCGATTGTCGTCGGACCATCGATCGTGTAGTACGACGCGGCGGCATCGGCACCTGTCGACCGGATCGATTCGAGGTCATTCATAGCCGCGTTTTCAAGCTCGGCCAATTCAGGAATGGTAATCTCCGCAGTAGGAACTTCAGACGATTCGGTGACGATACCATCATCGATGAACGATTGGTCGTCGGTCGACGGTACGAGCGGATTGTCGTTGTTACAGCCGACGGCAAGGAGCGCCACGGCACCAATAGCAAGCAGAGTTTGTCTGCGCATACGAGGAATCCTCCACATTGATAGATGTCAATGTCTGCTGGTGATGAGTGTGATCTGACTACGGATCAGCCGGTCGATACTGTCAGTACGAAACCGCGCAGCGCGTTGGATTGATACAGATGTCGAAAAGCGAAAGATTCGTTACGGAGCGGTAAGGTACATCATCCCCGTCGGTGCCACCTCGCCGCCGGTCGGTTCGATCGTGACGGAGAAAACGGGAAGGCGGCCATCGGCCGGCAAATCGTTGAGGGTGAGTAACGCGGAACCGTCGGCCCCAACTGTGAAGACACCAGCGGAGGTCGGTTGTCCATCGCGCATTACCCACAGCTGATACTGTTTGCCTTCGGGTGATGGCGGCAATTGATACATATACACGGCCGCCGTCCCGCGCTCCGGATCGACAACAACTTTGCCAAATGCCTGTTCGTTGGGTGCGACACCCTCCAGATCAGCGAAACGCATCCCCGGCGTGGCCAGGAGCGTTGAGACGTCCTGCATCTCTGACAGCTGCTCCCGGAGGTCACTGACTTCGTTGTTGAGATACCAGCTGTACGCCCCGAGCATGACAACGATCATCGCCGCGGCGGCCAGTGCCCAGACAGGTACGGTGGACGAACGTGGTGCGTCGGCCATGTCATTCGTTGAATCGATCCGCGACATCAACTCCTCGCGGACGTGCGACGGAACACTGGTCGCGCTGGCCGCGGCCACGACAGCAGTCGAATCCCCGAGCTCCCGCAAGCGCTGTCGAGCATCGTCACTCGTGGCCAGAAGCTCACGAACGGCGCGTTCGCGGTCGGTGTCAAGATCACCCGCGATGTATGCCTCAAGCAGTTTGAGTGTGTCGTCGTGCGTCATAACCGTTCGTCCGTTGCAAGTGTTTCGCGCAATTGCGAAACCGCTGTCCGCAGCCGTGTCTTGACCGTCCCTAGTGGCATCTTGAGTTTGTTGGAAATCTCTGCGTGACTGAAGCCCTCGATGTACGAGAGGTGCACCAATTCCCGGTAGCCGTCGTCGAGCCGACTCAGCGCTCGTTGTAGATCGATTGTCATCGCGGGATCGGGAGCTGCTCCGTTGGTGGCCGGACGATCGAGGGGATCGTCGGTCTCGCGTCCGGCGGCGCGTACGGATGCGGAGCGAGAAACGTCGATCGCCAGGCGACGCGCGAGCACCGAAATCCAACCGGCGACTGAGGCCCGATCGGGATGATAGTCGGCGGCGCGATCCCAGACGCGCATGAACAGTTGGACGACGACGTCCTGCGCATCCTCCGCACGAGGTAGGATCTGGCCGGCTAAACCGTATACCCACGGGGCATAGCGGTCATACAACTCCGCCAGCGCTCGCGAATCGCGGTTACGCAGACGGGAGATAAGGGCAAGATCGCGCGCTTGTCGCTCGTCATCAATCATCTGGGCCAATGCATCGTCTATGAACAAATACGAAAAGAATCAAGCCCTTGGATGCCAAACATGCCGTCGGCGTGATTTGCCCGAACGATCATGCATCGCTGTGAATAACCTCGGGGGCGATCTGTTTACGTTGCACGGTCGGAAAACCGGGCTATCTTCGGCCAGCAAGAGGAGACAAGCCCCATGTCCGCACCCACGCCTGCCCCGCAGGAAATTACCCAGGTTCTGGTCGACCTCCAGGCCGGCAATCGCGCTGCCCTCGATAAGTTGTTGGGGCTCATCTATGATCCCCTCCGCCGGTTGGCTCAAAATCAACTCAATCGGGAACGTGCTGACCACACGCTCAACGCCACGGCCTTGGTCCACGAGGCGTATCTCAAACTGATCGATCAGAAGAAAGTCGACTGGCGCAACCGAGCCCACTTTCTCGCGGTTGCCGCCCAAGCGATGCGGCGCATTCTGATCGACTACGCCCGGGGGAAACTCGCTGAGAAGCGCGGAGGGGGCGCCGCAATGGTGACGTTCAACGAGGAAGCGTTGCGCGGCGACGTCAAAGGGGACGACCTGATTGCCCTTGATGATGCGTTGAAAGAACTCAACGCGGCCGAGCCGCGGGCCGCCCGCGTGGTCGAGTTGCAGTTCTTTGGTGGGCTGACGCAGCCGGAAATCGCCGAAGTGCTTGGCGTATCAGAAATTACGGTTCGACGCGACTGGCGATTCGCGCGCGCCTGGATTGCTCAGCAATTGAAGACCGATGAGTGACCTGCTCCGCGCCCGGGAACTGTTCGATCAGCTCGTCGAGCTCGACGATGCTGAACAACAACGGCGTCTCGCGGAGATTGACGATGCGGGACTACGCGGTCTCGTCGCCGAACTTCTGGAGGTCGACAACCGCACGTCGTTGCCGGTCGACCAACCGATCATCAAACTGACCGATCCGGTTAACCCCGATCTGACCGGCGAGCGAATCGGACCATTTAAGCTAATCAGCGAAATCGGTCACGGTGGGATGGGAACGGTCTATCTCGCTGAGCGAGCCGACGGTCAGTTCGAACAGCAAGTCGCTATCAAGCTCTTGCGCCCGGGATTGATCACGGCTGATACCGAGCGACGCTTCCTTGCCGAACGGCAGATCCTGGCCCGGTTGAATCATCCCAACATCGCTCAGCTTATCGACGGTGGCGTCACGCCGGGGGGGCGTCCGTTCTTTGCAATGGAGTACGTGGACGGCGTTCCGATTACGGAGTATTGCGACCGCGAAGAACTGTCGGTCGATGCGCGACTTGAATTGTTCGTGCAGGTCTGTCGCGCGGTGCAATACGCGCAGGAGTCGCTGATTGTTCATCGCGACCTCAAACCGTCGAACATCATGGTCACTAATGCCGGAGATATCAAACTGCTCGATTTCGGGATCGCCAAACTGATTCGCGACGAGGCACAACCCGAAGACCCGGTGCTGACCCAGACGGGCTACCGCGTGATGACTCCGGCCTACGCCGCGCCGGAGCAGGCGACCGGCGATGCGATCACGACCGCCACCGATGTCTATTCGCTGGGCGTGATTCTCTACGAATTGGTTACGGGGAGCCGTCCGCCCGCGGTCAAAGCAGACGAACTCGTCGACAAAGAATCGCTCGCGACCCGTCCGAGTACCGCGGTCACCAAACAGGAGACCGAGGATGTCTCACTGGCCGGACGGGCTCCCGATTACAATCGTCTGTCGCGGCGGTTGCGTGGTGATGTCGACACGATCCTCCTCTCGTCACTGGCAATCAAGCCCGACCGTCGGTATCGCACAGCGGCGGCGTTGGCCGATGATATTCAACGGCATCTCGACGGCCGACCGATAACGGCACGCCGCCCGAGCTGGCAGTATCAATTCGCAACCTTTGTTCGTCGCAACAGTGGCCCGGTCGCTCTCGTTGCCACGGCGCTCGTGCTGGTGATAGCATTGACCGTCTACTACACCGTCCAACTTGCTCAAGAGCGAGATATTGCCCAGCAGGAAGCGGTGAAGTCAGCTGAAGTTATCGAGTTTCTCACCAACGTCTTTGTCGTTGCTGATCCGTCGGAAGAGCGCGGAACGACCGTCACCGCACAGGAACTCCTGCAGCGTGGGACCGATCAGATTTATGCACTCGAAGGTCAACCCGAGGTACAGGCGGAACTGCTCGAAGTGCTCGGGACGGTGCACACGCAACTTGGACTCTATGACGACGCGGGCCGCCTGCTCGATTCATCACTGCTGATTCGGAAACGGATATTCGGCGAGGAACATGTCGATGTCGCCCGTTCGATGCGCGCGCTCTATAAGATGTACTACAATGCCGGGAATCTTGACTCGGCGGCGCTATTGGTCGAGCGAACGCTGGATATTTCCCGTGAGGTCCTGCCCGCAACCGACCCAATGCTGGCCTTAACCCTAAACGACCTCGGCTGGCTGCGGTGGGAACAGGGAGACAACGCTGCCTCCCGAGCGCTGCATCAGGAAGCTCTGGCAATTCGGGAAGCGGCCTTCGGACCGGATCATCCGGCAACGCTGGAGAGCCGTTCAAATCTCGCCGCTGTCTACTACGCGGAGGGGGATTACGCGGCATCGGAGCAAGCCCATCGCGAACTGCTGGAAATCAGAACTGAGCTTTTTGGCGGGCAGCATCCGTATGTACTGATGACGATGGCCAACCTGGCCCTCACGCTTGAGGAACAGGGAGAATTTGACGAAGCGGAACGCTTCTACCGGGAATCACTCGACGGACGGATTGCCATCTACGGACCGAGTCATCCGGAAACGCAGGTCGCCACGGAGGGAGTGATTCGCATCCTGCGTCGTCTGGGGCGGTTGGATCAGGCCTACGACATGGCGCGACAGCTTCTCAGTTTGCGGGAGTCGACTCTGGGCGAGGAAAACTTCCTGGTCGGTTTCACGCGGGCAGAACTCGGAGCAATTGAACTCGGACGTGAAAGGAACGCTGAGGCGGTCGTTGCCTTCCGGGGTGCAATCGCGTCGTACGAAAGCTCGTTTGCATCCGGTAAGCTCTATATCGCAACAGCGCGTATCGGTCTGGCTGAGGCGCTGCTCGGCGTCGATAGTGCCGCTGCGGCGCTCCCTGTGGCGGAGAATGCACTCGCCGTGCGCGAGGCGGATCTCCCTCCCGACCATCCGGGGTTATTCAGCGCGAAACTTATGGTGGGTGTCTGCCGTGCCCGCACCGGCGATGTTGAGGGTGCTGAGCCGCTGTTTCATTCGGTCGATTCATTCCTGACAGCCGCGATCAACCCACCGAATTGGACGGCCAAAGCGGAACGCTGGATGGCCGAATACCGGCGGCGTTAACCGGTGAATTCTTTGTAACCTCTGGCGTAGATACTAGAGTACCATGGCAGATATGACACGTACTCATCTTTTCACGAGACTCATATCAGCACTCTCCGTGTTGCTGACGATCAGTGTATGCATTAGCTGTGGCGCGACACCGGTCACGCTGTCGGATCCGCACTCAATGCTCAGCGCGCCGAAAGCTGAGCCGTTTGACCGAGAGGCGGCGCTGGAAGCGTTCGATATGGTCTGGTCGACGGTCAAAGAGAAGCACTGGGACACGGCACTGGTTGGAGAGTCGTGGACCGCGGCGCGCGACGAGCTCCGCCCACAGATTGAAGTGGCAACCGATCAACGTCACGCCCGGGCGCTAATGAATGAATTGCTGGGTCGGCTCAAGCTCTCGCATTTCAACATCATCCCGGCCGACGCCTACGACGACATTGGGGAGGGCGAAGCTTCCGATGATGACGGATGGTCCGGGATCGATATGCGCCTGATCGAGGGCGCCCTTACGGCCACCCGAGTCCGGATCGAGTCTCCCGCCTACACGGCTGGTGTTCGGTCTGGTTGGTCACTGGTAACAGCGGGTAACACCGAGGCGAGTCGCGTCTTGGAGATCGTCAGCGAGGCGAGCGGAATCTATCGTCCCGAAACAATGGCCGCAGAAATTGCCAACGCCATTCTGAGCGGAAACGTTGGGGACACACTATCGACGGTTTGGCTCGATGGCGATAACCGGTCGGTCACCGTTGATATAGTCCTCGTCGAAATTCCCGGCGAAATCGCTCGCTTTGGGGAATTGCCACCAACACCGGTGGAGGTAGAACGGCGCACACTCGAAAGCGGAGTGGGATATTTTCGACTCTCAGTCTTCTTCGCACCGGAACACGTGCTGAGTGAGTGGCGTGCCTTTCTTGATGAGCATCGCGAGGCACCGGGCATCATCGTCGATTTACGCGGCAATCCTGGTGGGATCATTCTGATGTCGAGTGGCATGACAAACTGGTTGGTAACCGAGCGGGGATTAACCGCGGGGACAATGCAGATGCGTGACGAAATCCGTGGTGTCTACACCGTACCGCTGGTGATCAATCCACGGGCCAATCCATATGACGGACCTGTCGCGGTCCTGATCGACGAGAGCAGCATCTCGAATTCCGAAATCCTGGCCGCTGCGTTGAAAGATAACGGGGTCGCACGAGTGTTTGGACGGCGAACCGCAGGATTGGTCCTGCCCGCGACAGCCCGTCGGTTGCCAACCGGAGATCGCTTCCTCTACGCTTTTGCATCATTGACCACAGCCGGAGGGTACGCCCTTGAGGGTACCGGTGTTACACCAGACGTGGAGATTGCGTTGACACGACAGATGCTGCTCGATGGAGAGGATCCGGATGTGGCGGCAGCTGTTGAGTGGATACTGACGAACGACGAATGAACGACAACGGAAGTTGTCACTGAGACGAGGAGTTCAAACCATGACCATACATTCGATGTTACGACGAACCGGAACGATGTTTGGCATTGCGGCGGTAATGGCGCTGGGTGTTGTGAATACAGCTTCGGCGCTGGAGATTGACGAAAAAGCACAGGAAATTATCGACCGATCCGTCGATGTAACACTCGGAGATCTCGCTGCGGAGCAAGGACTCGTTTCCACGAAAGCCCATGTGACAATCACCGATTCAATTCAGGGATTGAACATGAGCATCGTGATCTACCTCCAGGACGGAAACATGCTGACCGACATGAATCTTCCCGGGCTTGGTAGCATGAAAGAGGGTGTCACGGATGGTGTTGCCTGGGGATTCAGCGAATTGCAAGGTCCGGCGATCAAGGATGGTGTGGAGGCCAGCCAGTCGATTCAGCAGGCTGATTTCTATGCCGATCGAAATCTCGACAAGTACTATTCGACCGTTTCGTATGAGGGTATAACGACGATCAGTACGATTGGCGGCGATAGCCTTGACGCACAGACACTGGTTTTCACGCCCCTCATTGGTGAACACGCAGAGACCCGCTACTACGATCCGGAAACCGGCTTGCTCATGATGACAAGCGCTATGGTCGCGGTTCCGGGCGGCGGTATGATTCCGTCGAGTCTTCGGCTGGGTGACTATCGGACGATCGACGGCATGACGGCTCCATTTCTGACCCTTGCTGAGGTCGGACCGAGTCAGATGGTCCTGACGGTCGATTCAATGGCGATCAATCCGGAGATCGATGCAGCGATCTTTGCGCTGCCTGAAGAGGTTGCCGCGATGACAACATCCGAGGAGTAGCTACTACTATAGATAGAGAGGCCGGGGAGGTCGATTTCCCCGGCCTCTATACTTTTCTCCGTCGATCACCCATAAGAACCTGCCCCACAACATCTTAACCGAATCTCACGACGCTCGACCAGCAACGGTGCCTGATACTGGCGTCCGGGTGTCGGCTACGTCGCGTCCCCGACGGCGGTTGTCCCCGGCTCTCTATAGGCCCAGCCGCACGCTCCGGAAACATGTGCACTTGATCGGGGCCGTCCGATTCGATCTCCGCTGGGTGTGCATCTGTGCTCATTGGCGACTAGTCTGACCGCTCGCCCAGTGAGGACGCTCTTATCTCACGCCGATACGGACTTGGAGTTCGGTGCACGCAGTCAATCCCCATTCGAGGAGTTCGCACGTGGCATGAGATTTAATTGCGCGCATGGACGGAGTTCAACAGCTTGTGACTGGACGCAACAACAGCAGCCACACAGTCACTATTTCGGACGTCTGCTACACAGAGAGGCTTGTAAGGGTCGTTACCAATGAATCTCAATACATATGATGAGTGGAAACGCTGCATTACCGTGCTATGCGGGATTCCTCTCACGACAGACTACATCAATCGGCGTATCACAGACCTCAATGATCCCAGCAATCAGCACACGCAACAGTTCATCGAAACCTGGGGCGACGGGCACCTCCGACGCGTGATTGGATATTTTGAGCAGGCAAGACGGGAATTACGCTAAAGCGCAATGTCAAACTGAGCGCTACACCTTGACGGTCGGTACTCAGTAATCAATGACCACACACAGCCGCTTCTGACCTTCGGGAACTTCAGGCGAGCGGTGATGGACACCATCGAGATGGGTCGGATGCATATGCCCCTTCAGGAACACCAAGGCATACAGAGGCGTCTTGCGCACAGTCTCCTCGCCCACGTACCTGTACTCTGTCGTTGGCCCATGGTAGGTAGTGATCAATCGCACATTTACGTTGTCGCAGTGGAATCTGGGACACGTTTGATTGTGAACCATCTCGATTCGAAGGTGGGCGCGAGACTGAGCAAACTGACTCAGAAAAGTTATCACAAGCCCAGTCACATCGTTCAGAAGTAGCTCCGAACTGACCTCCAACTCTCTGAACCCAGCCGCGACTCTATCGCGTGCCGTCCCCGCAGTGACCTCTGACCGATAGTCACTTACCCGTCCGGCACTGATTGCCCCGTTGAGATGGTCCAGAGGTTCGCGGTTTAGGATGAGAATATCCTCGGAGCCGGCGGCAAAGCGCTCGATGGCTTGCGCATCCCATCCCGCTGACGTCTTCTGTCTTATTTCTTGCATGAGAGTTTCCCTTTGTGCTCGCCAGTTAGCGATCAGTATACAACCAGAATCTCTTAGTATCTAACAATAACATGCATTACGCCGTTCACGAACATCGATCTAGTCCGGTTATTTTCCGACGCAGAAGGTGGCGAAGATTTCGCCAAGGATCTCCTCAGTTGTCACCTCGCCGGTAATCTCCTCCACCGCCTGAATCGCCTCGCGAATCTCCACCGCGATAACCTCGGTCGATTCACCGGAGACAAAGAGACTCTCCACACGCATAAGCGCCTCATGTGCTGTCGTCAGCTTTGCGTAATGACGAGCCGAGGTAACAATCAGCCCATCTTCTGAATCCGGCACGTGCTCATGGATACGCGCAGCAAGCATCCGACGTAAATCCTCCAAGCCATCGCCGGTGTGACACGAAACGGTGAGATCAATCCGCTCAGCGGGATGGAGTGACTCAAGGTCGCTCTTGTTTCCGACAACGACGTGCGGTGTTTCGCTGAGTGGCTGAATATCGTGATGCAGACTCTCGATTGCCGATTTGTCGGAACGATCGACTAACCAGATGACTAAATGCGACGTATCAATCAACTCGCGAGCGCGCTCTTGCCCGAGAATCTCGATCGGATCATCGCCATCGCGGCGGAGTCCGGCCGTGTCGATCAACTCAACCGCGAAGCCATCAATATCAATCCACTCGGAGAGATAGTCGCGGGTCGTACCGGCGGTTGGCGTGACCAGAGCACGTTCGCGCGACAGCAAGCGATTGAAGAGTGACGACTTGCCGGCGTTGGGCCGTCCCGCCACAACAACGCGAAACCCATCCCGTAGAATTTGACCACCACGATACGTAGCAGCAAACACGGACACATCATGCGCCACATCGACGGTCAGTTGCTGTAGCTCTGAATCGGAAAGTGCGTACACACCCTCCTCGGTGAAATCGATGCCCGCCTCCAATTCGGCAAGGAGTCGTCGCAGACGATCTCGTAACTGATTAATGTGATCAGTGTAACTGCCGAGGAGGTGATCACGACCCGCTCGATAGGCGGCGTCGGTACGGGCAGCGATCAGCTCCGCAACTGCCTCCGCCTTGGCCAGGTCGATACGCCCGTTTTCAAAGGCCAGGCGAGTAAACTCACCCGGTTCCGCCGGTCGCGCTCCATGACGTACACAGAGTTCTTGAATCCGTCGCGAAATGACTGTCCCACCGTGACAGAAGATTTCCACCTGCTCCAACCCGGTGTACGATTGACCAGCAGGCATCGCAACGACCGTCACCTCATCAACCACGACGTCATTGGCATCAACGATGTAGCCATAGCGCATCTGCCAGGGCTGAAGTGTCGCCATTTGCCGATCCGTGGTTCTAAAAAGGATTTCCACTGTTTGACAGGCATCCGTTCCGGCAAGACGTAATGCGGCAATGCCACCCTCACCAGGCGGCGTGATGATCGCGCAAATCAAATCTAAATCGCTCACGCAGAACGTTACGACCGTAGTGATAGCTCGTCAATCGGGCTTCACGTCGACGTGATGGCGATGCTAAGTATCGCCACCGCGTCGTCTAAACCGAGTCGGAAATGATCATGTCAATCATTGCAAACAATCATCCAGGCAATCCGAACTCGGTTCCGTAGTCCCTGCATTTATCCAGCCGATCAGGGTCATTAAGTCGGGAAGGCCGACGACGCCATCGTTATTGACATCACCAACACAGAGCAGATACGGAGCGGAACCTCCTGCAAACAGGTAACTGGTCAAAGTTTGACGATCACCATCGTCAATAAGGCCATTCGCGTTGAGGTCACCGCAACCAATGGTATGTCGTCGATAGAAGATCGACGTATCAACTGTCGTCTTCATACGATCTACCTGCCCATCAGTGAAGTGATCCATGCATTCTGGCCACGACCAGGTCATATAGTTGGTTGTCGCTCCGTAGGTGGTTGCAGCAGTCTTCGCCCACTGGCGTGCTCGATCACGATCGTCCGGATCCTCACTAATCGGCGGTGGAGGACACTGAGAGGCATCAGGTTGACAACTAATGGGATCGACGGGGCGACAGTAGGGACCCTGAGTATATCGATCACACTCGTAGCTCTCAGGCATTGGCGGTGTGTCGCAAACCAAGTCACCACATTCATCGCAGGAGTTTCCAGGCGACGTGTCTTGACAAGAATTCGGACCTCCTTGCCAGGGATGCCACAGGCCAAGACAATGCCCCATTTCATGAGTCATTACAGCTGTGAACATTCTCTCAGTCGCGTCACATTCATCAGAGCCACAAACCGTCATTGACAGATCGCTCGGATTATTCGGAATGCTCGCTTCCGAGAGAGCCGTGTAGTTGGGTTCAAAGAGATAGATATTGATCGCGTTGTCGTCCGGTGGTCTGACAGAACGCGCTCGAGAATAATGATCCGTCGCATAAACAAAATCACTGAAGCTTGAGTCATGTACGACTGTATAGAAATAGATATCGTAAACGGCAAAATCCGTTTCCATTACAGCAATAGCCGCATCAACTTCAGCTTCAGTGGGGCCAAGTGTTGTATCCCCATTGAATATAGAATGGATCGAAAGTCGAACTACAATCGTGTCGTCAACGACAGCCGATAGTTTGTTTGGCAAGATCAACAGCAAAATCATACCCGCAAACGGCGCCAAAACAAACTTCACTAACTTGAATCGTGGAATGAGAGCTGACATGTTGTGCCTCCTCATCTGTGGATTTCGGAAATCATATCTCGACTTAATGACAGAAATGACATTCCTCATCACAATATGGATGGACTGCACTGTTTTTGACAAGATGCGGAGAGGCGAATAACGAAGCGATAGCAGACTAGTGAGCTAAGTATACTTTGCCATAATGAATGGTTAGTGGCCGGCGCCGACAATCAAGTCGTGATCAGCCAATTAGATCGGCGTGAAAATTCAAGCAGTGGTCCAAAAAAGCAGGAATCTCCCGCCCTTTTGGTCTACTTCTTTTTCTTCTTCCGAGCGGGCGGATTCGCTTTCGGTTTGGCTGGCTTCACTTCGCCATCGGCAGCTACCGCAACTTCCTGCATATGCTTCCGACGGAACAAGAACCAGTCCAGAAGTGACAATATGGAGAAGGTCGTCCAATACAGCACGAGACCGGCCGCGAAACGATAAAACAGAAAACCGAACAAGAGCGGCATCAGATAGAGCAGCATCTTATTCTGCGCGGTCTGTGGGGTGGTCAATCGCTGCGAAATGAACTGAGCACCGACCATGATGACGACCAGAATGATATACGGATCGGTGAAGCCGGTTGCCCCGTGTGACAAATCTGTAATCGGCCAGACAAACGGCGCATCGCGAAGCAGAATCGTGGAACGAAAGACTGAAAAGAGCGCAAAGAAGAGCGGCATCTGGGCGATCATCGGCCAGCAGCCGGAGAGGGGATTGACACCCATCTCCTTGTACATCTTCATCGTCTCCTGCGACATGCGCTGCGGATCTTTCTCGTACTTTTTCTTGAGCTCCTCCATTTTGGGAGCGAGGTCTTTCATTCCCTGCATCGACTTGAACGCGCGCATCGACAGCGGGAGGGTGACGAGCTTGACCAGGAAAGCAAAGAGGATGATCACCAGGCCGTAGTTTGGGATTACACTGTACATGCGTGGCAGCAGCCAATTGATCGCTACCGCGAACGGCTTGATGATCCATCCGACAAACGGTGTCGTACCAATTCCGAGAATGTCCTCAAGACCGCGCTCGTACGAACTCAGTTCTTCGTAGTCGAGTGGACCGGCATAGATCAGAAATGAATCACTGAACGATGAGGCAAGCTCGATCGGGATTTCAAGCCCACCGGTCATGCGTTTGACACGCAGTCCCTCGCCGTCGACAGTCCGCTGGAATTGGTCACCGTTGGCAAAGGCACCGTCGCCCAATCGATTCAGCGGAACGAGTACGCCCGCAAAGTAGCGTGAGCGGACACCGAGCCATGAGGTCGTACCGGTACGTTCCTGTTCGAGGCGTCCTTCGTTCCAATCTTTCAGATTGACGCGCTCATTCGCCTGGAAGGCGATGACCTCGAACGCATCGTAGTCCGGTTGACGGTCCGGTTCGGTAATATCAAGGGGGTTGTTCCAAACGAGATCATAGCGGCGTTCAATGCCGAGCCGTTCCCGCTGATCGACATCGAGAACAAACCGGTAGTCGTAGCGGTCGCCGTAAAATGTATACGACTTCGTCAGTCGGCCGCCGTTAGGACCGTCGTATGTGAAATCGACAGTCATGCTGTCGTTGGCAGTCACTTGATAACGACCCGGTCGCGTATTGGTCACATACGTTTCCGCATTGCTCGATGCCGATCCACCGGCGAAGCGTGCGTCCGGCACCGGCTCATCGGTTCGCGGCAGCAACTCGATCGGCTGACCGTCGAGCATACCATCCCGATACGCATACTCTTTCAATTGGATGGAGACCGGTCCACCACCGGCAGTTGTCAAAGCAATAATCGATCGCTCGGTCTCGACAACGATCGTGTCAGCCGGTCGACTCAGTGTATCGACCGCTTGCCCGAGAGTCGATGGTGTGGCTGCGTCCAACTGTGCCGACTCAGCCAGGTCACCGAGCCCACCCGATGGCGGTACGGTGGTGTCGAGGCCGATCGTTTCGGAAAGGGGCGTATCTGGTGCGGCGATGGTCGTCTCGACGGCAGTCGTGGTGTCAGCGGGACCGTCCGGACGTTCGGCTGGTGTGTAGACACCCAGAAATTCCAGAATCGGGAAATAGAAGATGATCGCGAGAACGAGCAGAATGATGATGGGGAGGGTTTTCTTATCCACGCCCGGACTCCCGCTCGGATTGTGATACAATTCTCATGAGACTCGGAGAGTACGACCTAAGCCCGTCGCCCGCAACGAGCTTTCGCATCGTCAGGGAATCGGATCGTACCCGCCGGGGTGCCACGGATGACATTTCGCGAGGCGTTTGATTGTTAAAATCGAACCGTGCCAGACCCCATATTTCCTAAGTGCGGCCTCACTATAGTAGGAGCAGCTCGGTTCAAAGCGGCAATTGAGCCCGAAGAGCGGGCGGAGGAGAAAGCGATAGGCGTAGATTGCGATGATCAACGGCCAGGCGGCGATCCTCAGAGCCAGACCCGGGGCAGGTGGCCGCTCAGGCGTCGAGGCGGTCAAGGATCGTCCGAAGGTCACGCCGGAGTTCGGCGAGGCTAGCGTCGAGGAGATTCGATTTCGGAAAGAGGCCCAGATGAAGCGGCGGCCAGGTATCGAGCTCCAGTCGAATCGACTCACGTAACATCCGCTTCGCCCGATTGCGAACGGCGGCACTCCCAAGGCGCTTGCCGACGAGCAGGGCATAACGAAACGATTCGGCTGGGGCCGCAACCGCAGTCATGTAGCGGCCCGATTGGCGCTTGCCGGTATCGAGCAGCTGCTGAATCTGGAGTTTGCCCGTGAGAGTGAGTCGCCGGGGAAGGCTATTTCTTGCCGGCAACCTGGACCGCGAGGCGCTTCCGACCCTTGGCACGACGGCGGGCCAACACCCGGCGGCCGTTTTTGGTCGCCATGCGGGACCGGAAACCGTGGTCATTAAGCCGCTTACGATTTGATGGCTGAAACGTACGCTTCATGAATACTCTAGTCCGAACCGATCGACCGGCCCATCCGGCAATCGCAGGCGGGAAAATAGCCGGAAATCACGATTTGTCAACCGATTCGGACGGTTCACGCTGGTCCCGACCGCGGAGCCGTTGCCAAAATCGATCGGCTTCCGGAATACCCAGGAGCGAGGCCAACCCAAAATAGACGAGCGCCCCACCACCACCGAGCGCCGCGAGGCGTCCAACGTGAAGCCAGAGCGACGCATCGGCGCTAAGCGCCCAGAACCGGTCCCCGATACCAATCCCCAGGAGACTCACTCCGGCAATCGTGACCAGAGCTAACTGGTGGCGATCGACGAAGTCACGAAGTGACGCACCGAGTGATCGTGACAGATTGACGACGACATACACGGCTCCAAGCCACCAAGCGATAGTCGTGGCGACCGCCAGTCCAACGACATCCCACGTACCGACCAGAGCGAACGAGAGCCCGAGCTTCGCGAGCAGGATGCCGATGAGGACGGTGCCGAGGCGGGTGTAGTTACGCCGCGTATAGTAGTAGCGCCAGCCGAAGAACATGATCGCATAGGCTGGCATCCCAAGCGCAAACGCCTGGACCGGCCCCGCAGTCTGGGAGACTGATTCGAGATCAAAGGCACCACGTCGAAACGCGACCGTGACCACCTCCGGAGCGAGCAGCGCCACCGCACCCCCAACGAAGAGAAAGATAAACCAAAGGTTTCGGGTCGTGCGCACGAAGAGAGAGCGCAGGCGGTTCACGTCGTTCAATCGGACAAAGTCCGCGATCCATGGGAGAGTCGCGAGAACCAGTGTCGTTCCCAGCACACCAAGGGGGATATTGGTCAGAAAAAACGCGTAGTAAATCGCCGCCAGTCCGCCCTCAGCGAGATAGCGAGCTCCCAGCAATCGATCAATGACCGGAAACGTCAAAGCCACCATTTCGAACGATGCGACCAGGACAAGGGCACGAGCAACGCCGACAAGTCGCGAATCCCACCAGACGAGTCGATCCGGCCGGAGCACAACTAACGCAACGATCGTGGTAAGTAACGCTGAGCCGACCGCTCCGGCGACCCAGGCGCGGGCTAGTGAGAGAATCGAAAATGAATCGGCCGTCAGATAGAGGAGACTGATAACAACGAGGTTCAGGACGAGCGGTGCGAACGCCGGCACTACGAAGCGCTTATTCGCCAGTAACCAACTCCGGAAGAAGGCTTCGATCCCTCGAGCGACCGTAAACCAGACCAGAAGACCAAACAGCTGAACGGCCGATTCCCGCTCGGTTCCACTGAGTGATGGGGCAATCAGCTCAATCAGAGGGTAACGAAGGGCCGTCAGCAGTGCCGCGACGATGACGAGGGCGAGTGTCAGATTCAGTCCACCGGCAACCATCAACCGATTGTCTGACTGATCACCGGTGCGACGCGGGATGATGACGAGCGGTAATGCCGTGGTCAGGACATACGTGATGAATTCGGGAATCGTGAACGCAAGAACGAAGCGGTCGAGAGCTGCAGTTGTTCCGTACAGATCAGCAACCAGCGCCTCACGCCAGAAGCCGAGAGGGCGGCTGAGGATCGTTGCTCCCACCGTTATCAGGGAGGCCGACCAGATCGTGGCAGTCGAACGTTTCACGAGGCGCTAATGGTCGCGGCTGGACACCGCATTTCAAAGAGGGAAATAGCCGACTATTCGGTGCCCGGTTCGCCCGTCAGCAGTGGCTTGACGGCATCATGCAGCGCGGCTCGATAGTGAAGCCCGCCCACGGGAAGGCGACGCATCATCGCCCCATAGCGATCAAAATCGGCCCATGCACAGTGGCGAACCTCACGAATCTCGTGCGTGTCGGTGTAGTCGAGGTCACCGTCGCGATAATCAGCCAAAAAGATGAACGAACGCCAGACAATGACTTCATCGAGCTTGGCGAATTCGACGCGCGTTTTCAGAAGAAAGCGACGAATGTCAACGCGACAGCCGAGCTCCTCGCGAGCCTCCCGTGCAATACCGTCGTTGAACGACTCTCCGGGCTCAAGCCCTCCGGACATCGAACGAAAAAGCCCCGACGGGTAGAGATGTTTAGCAATCACCAACCACTTGCCGTCTTTGCGAACATAGAGGGTGACATCGTGATTTCGACGAAACTTCTGCGAGCGGCCGATGCGATCAAATTCCTCGACTGAGACTTTGTAGCGGAACGACTCCGTGGCCGGCTCGCCAAAGCGGATCGCCATCTCCTGAATCATCGCATCGGTGACATACATCGGTGCGTTCTACCCGAGTGACACGATTGCGGTTTGCAGGGGCAGGGTGGTTACCTCGGGCCCCTCGGGTGTGATCAGGCAGTCGATTTCGGTACGAAAACCGAATTCGTCACTGTACAGTCCCGGCTCGATGGAAAAGAGATGCCCGGGTTGGAGACGGCGTTGATCGGCCGTTTCGAGATTGTCGATGTTCGGGCCCGATCCGTGCGTATGCTGATTTATAGAGTGTCCCGTTCGGTGGGTGAACATTTCGGCGACCCCCGCATCCACCAGCACATTGCGCACCGCATCGTCGACCTCCCAGCCACACAGGTCGCGCTGCCCCCAGTTGTCTTTCAGGAACTCGACACCGGCATTGCGGGCAGCAACGAGTTGCCCGAAGAGGCTACGGTAGCTATCCGGTATGTCAGCTTCGCTGCCACTGAAGAACATCCAGGTGATATCCCCGTAAATGCCATCGACGTGATCTTCTTTGGCCCAGAGATCGATCAACACGATTTGATTCGGATCAATCGCCTGATGCGACTCGGCTGTCGGTTCGTAGTGGGGATTCCCCGCGTTGCCCGCGACCGAGCAGTTGGGACCATGGTCGGTAATCATATTCCGTTGCGCGAACTGCTCCCGAATAAACGAAACAACATCCCATTCGGTAATCGTCTGTGATTGCGCCAAACGTTGGCTCATCAGTGCGGACGCACCGTCTTTGATTTCGATCAGGGCTGCGGCGGCGCGGCGATGAGATGCGATCTGTGCGTCCGTCAGGCGCGACGAGAATCCGGCGACCAGATCGGCCGATGACACAATCTCGACACCGAGCGAGCGGACGAAATCGAGCGTCCCGGCGTCAACCAAGGCTACGTAGGGCAGGCGACCAAACTCCGAATATTCCATCGCGACGCGCTGCTTGCCATTGAGAAGACGTTTCAGTTCGGATTCAAAGACGCGGTAGGCCGAAAAGGGGATCAATTCCACCGGGAGGTGTTCGAATTTGATCCGTTCGATCGCGTGGACGAGCATCATGGGACGCCCCTCGGCGGGGATAAAGCAGGCAAAGCGGCGGGTCAGGTGAACGCCGGTCAGACCGAGCAGCTGAATGGCAATGTCGTTGCGGGAATGGAAATCGACCAGCAACCATCCGTCGAGGCGTTCCTCGCGAAGGGCCGCCTGAATGCCGACCAGATCAAATGACATTGTACCTACCTCGTTTCATGGGCTGGCAGTATACGTCGACCGGTCTCCCTTGACAGGCGATTTCGGAGCGACATACGATAGACCGATGTCGCATCGGATTGTATTTACCGGCGCCCCCGGTTCCGGGAAGACCGCGATCCTTACTTGGCTCCGCACGCGAGCTTCTTTTCGCGAGTGGGTCACCTTTCCGGAGCTGGCGCGTCAGCTTCTGGAATTGGATCCCGGGTGGCGCGATCGCTGGCACGAATGGCATCGCGAAATCTACGAGCGGACTATCGCCCGGGAAGCAGCGATTGGAGATCGCTCGTTCCTTTCCGACCGCGGTACCGTCGACACGTTTGCGTTCCATCCGGAGACCGTCGCTGATCGCGGCACCAGTCTCGAGCGGGAATATGCGCGCTACAGCACGGTTGTTCTGCTGGAAACGGCAGCTCACCTCGGCCCGAGTATCTATGCTCCCGACGCGATCCGTACCGAAGACGCGACCGAGGCGATACGCCTGGAGCAACTCCACAAACGCGTTTGGCTCGGCCACCCCGATCTGATCATCGTCCCCACCTCAGTCTCCTGGGCGTTGAAGTGCCATCGGGTGGAAGCGGCGCTGCGCTCGCGCGTGCTCCGGAATCTGCATTGACATATTCTCCCCGGTCTGCGTCATAGATACGTATAACGGGTAGTGTCCTTCCATCAATCGGGGAGCCTGTAATGCGACGAATCACCTGTTTCGCACTGTTACTGACAACCGCCGTATCCGTATCTGCTGCACCGGAATTCGCGGAGCAATTTCTCGACAATTATGAAGCGTTGTCGGTTGATCTTCTGAATCAGCCGGCGGAGCGATTCGAGGTAACGGATTTCGTCTATCAAAAAGACGTGGCGACTTTCACGTTCGCGAGCGGCACGATCTATTTGATGCGGTATGTCGACGACCGACCAACGACAGCGCTCTTCCTCGGCTCCGGTCAATTTTCAGCCGACATTCCGTTTCACGCGGAACGACAGGCGATGTGGTATGCCAGCGGTGACTCGGTTGTGGCCGATGATTTCGAGTTCTGCTTCATTCGTTTCGCTGATGACTTCGACATTCAATTGCGGGAGCGATTCACACCCGACACGACGACACTGGGACACCGCGACTACACCAAATACAAGCAGGCGCAGGGCGAATTCTTCTTCCGTCCGGTTGTCATGCACAAACAGGATAACTACTTCCAGTTGCTGCGGTCGCAGTATGAACGATCGGCCGATGGTTACTTCTGGGCCGATATCAATCGCTACGTTTACGTCTTCGATCCGAATCAGGCCAGCGAGGTTGAGATTCGATTTGAGCGGGAAGGCGGTGATATTGAGTCGACGATCGGCGCGACATTCCGTCGTGAGTCTGAACGCCAGCCGGGCGACTCAACACTGTCGCGTTATCATTACGATCTGCAACCAGTAGCGAAACGGGGTTCGGTAACGCTCGGTGATCTCGATGGAATGAAGATCGATGCCGCTGATATCACCATGGATCTACGTGTTGTTGCCGATTCTCTCCGCTTCGCAAAACTCTA
This sequence comes from Candidatus Zixiibacteriota bacterium, assembly GCA_028289585.1. Taxonomy (GTDB): domain Bacteria; phylum Zixibacteria; class MSB-5A5; order GN15; family FEB-12; genus JANQPI01. Next base: position 384,462 of record JANQPI010000020.1, on the reverse strand, counting down.
CATTCATCATAATCTGAAGCTCGATTCGTTGCGCTACAATGATGATGAAATCGGACTAATGCGGCGGCGCGACTTCTCGACAGTCGGTGTGATGCTCCCCGACTATGTCTATCGTGACGACACGATTTCCCTGCGCTTCTTCTATCACGGCAACGACTTCTCACCCGGTTTCCCGTTCATCGAGTCGAATATGCCGACACCGTACGATCTGACCATGATCTATCCGCGGGACTTCAGCTATCTTGTCCCCGGACTGACCGGACGGGAACGGACTGAGGGACGATTTGTCCAATCGCGCGTGCAGCCTGATCGCCCGTTTCGTGTCTTTGCATTTCAGGGAATGTTGAACGGTTGGGACACCGTCCAGGTGATCGCCAGCAACGGGATGCCGATCACGATTCTCCAGAACGAAGGGATCAATAAGAAGCGGTTTGAATGTTACGTCCCGCTCAGCAAGTATGAGCCACCCGTGACCCATGCGATCAATTACCTGACAACCCGTTTCGGGCCACCCGGTGGTGTCTTTGGGCTAACGATCTATCCCGAGCCCGACGGTGGTTTCACCATGCCCGGCATGGCACGTATCACCCAGGATTACTGTCTCATCGACGGTACGGGACAATTGTCACTCGTGGCCGGTCGTGAAATCGCCCGTCAGTGGTTTGGACCGACGGCCTACATCCAGACTGATCGGGAGCAGTGGATCCTCGACGGTGCTGTCGACTACCTCGGCATCATGGTCGTTGAGGATACCCTGGGAACGGGAATATCGTTTGCCGAGCTGAAGAGTCGACGCAGCGAGATCATCAAAATGCAGAACGACAATGATCTCCAGCCCCTTGCCGGCGGTCATCGTGTCATGCCGCTCAACCGCGTGCTGAAAGGGGCGTGGGTATATCACATGCTCCGCTTCATGATGTACGACCCGTCAGGTGGTGGTGATCAAACGTACCTGCGCTTCATGCGGGAGCTGGCTTTGACGCTTGGTAGTCAACCGGTCAGCAATCACCGTTTCCAGCAGATTGCGGAGAAACATGTCGGCGAATCGCTCGATTGGTTCTTTGCCACCTGGCTCTATGGTCGCTCGATACCGTCGGGAAATGTCACTTATGAAGTGGTGCCGGCCGAGGAGGGCTACCAGATGACGGTGACGTCGTCACTTAACCGCGTGGCGTCGTCGTTCCGCATGCCGGTCTGGCTGCGGGTTCAGTTTGAGGACGGAACCTCGGAGCTGCTGAGCCGAGAGGTGCGGGCAGGTGCGGAGTCGTTCACGATCGGTCCGTTCGCGAAGACACCTGACCGCCTGGTGTTCAACGAGTTCTTCTCGATGCTCGCTGACATCGATGTCGACAAGCGTTAGTCGCAATTCTGGTTGCCGACACCGCGAGGGGGAATATCTTTCCCTCGCATGGCGTACCACACGATTTCGACCGACACCGAACGCGCAATCCTCGTTGGGATCACACCGACCACCGCCCGCCGGGCGGCGGTATCTGAGTCCTTAGCCGAGCTGGCGCGGCTGGCAACTACCGCTGGAGCCGAGGTTCTCGCGGAACGAATACAGGTACGTGCCAAGCCGAGCCCGGCGACCTATGTCGGCTCGGGCTTCGTCACCCAGCTAAAAGACGAGCTCGCGGCTCTCGGCGGCAATACGGTAATCTTCGACGATCCACTGTCGCCCGCACAGCAGCGCAATCTGGAGAAGGCGCTGGACGCCAAAGTGCTCGATCGATCGATTCTCATCCTCGACATCTTCGCCACCGGCGCGCGGACAGCCGAATCGCGGTTGCAAGTCGAACTCGCCCAGTTGGAATACACCCTTCCGCGCCTCACCGGCGCCTGGGTTCACTTCTCCAAGCAGTATGGCGGTATCGGCGCGAAAGGCCCCGGTGAGACCCAGTTGGAAATCGACCGTCGACAGACACGCAAACGCATTAGCTACCTGCGGTCCAAGCTCAAGAAAGTAGCCACCGCGCGAGCCACACAGCGCAAGCGCCGTCGTGATCTCTTTCGGGTCGCCTTGGTCGGTTACACGAACGCTGGCAAATCAACCCTCTTCAATCTGCTCACGCGCGCCGACGTTGAAACGGCCGACAAGCTGTTTACCACCCTCGACTCGACTACCCGAGCGATGGCGGTTGACTATCCCTGCCGAATCATCTTTTCGGACACGGTCGGATTCATTCGCAAGCTGCCGCATCAGCTCGTGGAATCGTTTCACTCGACGCTGGAGGAAGTGGCCGAGGCTGATCTGCTGCTGCACGTTGTCGACTGTACCGATGAGGATCTGGATGCCACGATCGAACAGACACGTCGCGTCCTGGCCGAAATCGGCGCTCGAGACCTGCCGACCGTGATGGTATACAACAAGATCGATGCGTTTGCCGAGTTTCGGGTACCGGCCGCAAACGGACATCGACAGCTCGCCATTTCGGCACAGGAGCGAACGGGGATTGACGCCGTTAGGCAGGAAATCCTGGCGTCAGCAGGGCAGCGGGCGATCCCCCGACCGATCGAATCTTGAGTTCGAGACGTTCGGTGTCGATACTGAAAAATGGAGGTAGATGGTGGCCAAAAAGATCCTGATCGTCGACGACAACCCGAATATGTCAACGCTCCTCTCCGATATGCTTGAGGTCTTTGACTATGAATCGATCCGTGCCGGCGATGGCGCCGAAGCGCTCCAAATGCTCAAGAAACAATCGGTCGCGATGGTTATCACCGACATGCGGATGCCCAACATGACCGGTCTCGAGTTGCTCCAAAAAGTCAAACAGGACAACCCCGATCTACCGGTCGTCCTGATTTCGGGCTACTCCGTGGGCGAGATTCAGAATCAGACCGGAGTGCAGCCGGATGGATTCCTGGGCAAGCCGTTGATGATGTCCGACATCGAACGACTGCTCAATTCCCTTCTCCGCTAACCGACCCTCGGTTGCGCTCACCGCGCATCAGCCCAATATTACGTGCTCCTACCACACTCAAGGAGCACTGTGTGTCTACCACGATCCCCCAACGCACCGATATCGACGAGCGATACACCTGGCGACTGTCCGACATCTATCCTGACGACAGTGCTTGGAATGTCGATTACGACCGGGTAACCAAGCTGCTTGGCGAAGCCCCCGGCTACTCCGGACGCGCCACCGAATCAGCGTCGACCCTGTGGGAGATTCTCGAACTCTCCAGCGAAGTGTCACAACTACTGGGGCGGCTTTACCAGTACGCCTACCTCAACAAGGATCTCGACAATCGCGAATCGAAATACCAGGAGATGGTGCGGCGTGTCACGCAGCTGAGCACCCAGGTTGCGGCGGCGTTTTCCTGGCTCGAGCCGGAACTTCTCAAGCAGGACGACGACACGCTTCGTTCGCTCGCCCAACAATTCCCCGACAATGATCGCTACGACTTCTATATCGAAGAACTGATTCGCAGTAAAGCGCATGTTCGTTCCGAAGAGGTCGAAGAGGTGCTGGCCACCGCCGGTTTAATGTCAACCGGACCGGAGCAGATTTTCTCATTGCTCGACGATGCCGATATCGATTATCCGACGATCAAGGATGCCGACGGTCACGATCTGAAACTAACCAAGCAGCGTTACGCGAAACTGATGGAATCGCCGCACCGGGAAGTGCGCGAACGGGCGCATGTCGGCTTCTATGAACCATACAACGATCTTCGCAACACGATCGGAGCGGCGCTGGCAGCATCGGTCAACGGTGATCTCTTTTTCGTTCGGACGCGCCGATATGAATCATCCCTTCATCGCGCCCTGCATGGTGACAACATTCCGGAAGCCGTCTATCGCGGACTGATCGAGGCAACGGAGAAGAATCTCGACGGCCTGCATCGCTACATGGCCCTTCGGGCCAGAGTTCTGAAGATCGACGCAGTTCGTCCGTGGGATCTTTACAATCCGCTCTTCCCCGATGCTGATTACACCGTTCCGTATGACACGGCGGTGGCAAGCGTCATTGCTGCGTGCGAACCGTTGGGAGATCGCTACGTGCGGCGCTTGCGCGACGCCTTCGAAAGTCGCTGGGTCGATGTCTACGAAACACAGGGCAAAGGTGGCGGCGCTTACTCATTCGGGAATTACAACACGCATCCGTACGTGCTCATGAACTACAATGACAGCGTCGATAACATGTTCACGCTCGCGCATGAGATGGGTCATGCCATGCATTCGACGCTCTCCAACGAAACGCAATCGTATCAAAAGGCGAGTTACTCGCTCTTCGTTGCCGAGGTCGCATCAACCCTCAACGAAGCGCTGTTGATGGAGAAACTGATTGCCGAAGCGGATTCCGATCGGACGCGGATGTATCTGCTCAACAAGCAGCTTCAGGATACGCTCGGAACGTTCTTCAACCAGGTCATGTATGCGCACTTCGAGCTGGCAATCCACGAAGAGGTCGAGAACGGTGGTGCCCTCTCCCCCGATGCAATGACCAAGCTGTGGGGAGATATGAACGATCAGTATTACGGACCGTCGTACGACGGCGACGACCTCGCCCCTCTCAAATGGGCTCGCGTACCGCACTTCTATCGCGCCTACTATGTCTTTCAGTATGCGACATCGTTCTCCGCGTCGGCGGCCATCATGACTATGATTGCTGATGGTGATAGCCAGGCGGTGGAGCGGTATCTTACTTTGTTGGCAGCGGGCGGACGAGATCACCCGATCGAATTACTCCGCCACTGTGGCGTAGATATGGAGACTCCGGCACCGGTCGAGGCAACCCTCGCGACGTTTGCCGGAGGCGTAGATGAGCTGGAGCGTCTGGTCGACGCTCATGAAAACGGAGGGTAACCATGGCAGCAGGTGGAGCCGGTGGTGCGGCGGCCGCAGCGGCAATCGCCGCGATGATTCAGGCGACCAAGGCGATGGGCGTCATCGTCAAAATGGAGCCCGACCAGTGGCGACGACTGCTCGATCGCGTCGGAACGGAAACGCTCATTGTGCGCGGGACGCGCCGCGTTTTCCGGACCTACTATCAGTATCTGTTCAGTTATCGTGGCCTGGCGTTTTATACCGAGACGAAAGAAGAGATGAATCTCCCCGGTTCGATCGAATCGGTGAACGCGAAGAACATCTGGTTACCGGGGTAGGGAGAGCTACTGGTGCCGAAGTCCGATTCAGAAATCCGTTCCATGGTTTTGTGTATTGATCAGTATCTCGAACGTGAGCACCTCAATGAAGTAACGGCGGTTGAAGCCGCTCAAGTACTGGAACGCGCTGGACTCCTAAAGGACTATCCGCAGAGACGTGGATTACCACTGCGAAAACTATTGAGGGCCGGTCGATTCAACCCCCACGCCTACAAGAAGAACGGTCATTGGTGGTACATCCCCCACTCAAAGAGCTGATTTTTTAGTCAAGCTCGGCGCGCAGGGCTGCTTCGAGTTCGGTATGCTCGAACGTGAAGCCGGCCTCCTGAAGTTGCATCGGCAGAACGCGAATCGATGCCAGGAGCAGGGCGTCGGCCATCTCACCAAGCAGAATCCTCAGGGCGAATGGTGGCACCGGGAAGATCGTCGGCCGCGAGATCACCCGTCCGAGTGTTTTGGTGAAGTCAACGTTGCGGACCGGATTCGGCGCCACGGCATTCACCGGACCGCGCAGCTGCTCATTTGTGACACATTCGATCAGTACCTGCACCATGTCATCGAGCGCTATCCACGACCACCATTGCTGACCCGATCCAAGACGGCCTCCAAGCCCCAGCTTAAACGGCGGCAACATCTCCCTGAGCGCACCACCTTTACGGGAGAGAACGACACCAATGCGTGGATGCACCACCCGAACACCAACATCGGTGGCGGCTTTAACTGCCTGCTCCCACGCGATGCAGACATCAGCGAGAAAACCCTTACCCGGCATACTGAATTCGGTCAATTCCTCGTCGCCACGATCGCCATAGAAGCCAATCGCCGACGGCGAGACGAAGACTGACGGACGTCGTTGCGAGCGGTTCATCACGGCCGCCAACAACGCCGTACCCTGAACCCGCGAGTCCATAATCAGCTTTTTGCGCTCGTCGGTCCAACGCCCGGACGCGATCGGCTCACCTGCCAGATTGATGACCGCATCGACTCCGTCGAGAGACGAAAAATCGATTTCGGTGGTCATTGGATTCCAGTGAATTTCGTCGTCACGCAGGTTCTCCTGCCGCCGCACGAGACGAATTACCGTGTGCCCGTCGGCCCGGAGCCGCGCAACGAGCGGTCGCCCAATCAGCCCGGAAGCACCAGTAATGGCGATAGTCAATGAGTCGGTCATACGGTTCTACATAGCGAGACGGTACAGGCCGAGGAAACTAAAAGCCTCCCACACTAACTCTGCAGATCGGCCAGCGTGGCACGTACCTTTTCGGCATGCCCCTTGGCGCGAACGTTCGGCCAGTGATGAGCGACCTTCCCCTTGTCGTCGATTAATACCGTCGACCGCTTCACGCCCACGACGGTCTTGCCGTACATCGATTTCTCTCCGTAGGCATCATACTTGACCATCACTTTGTGGTCAGAATCGGAGAGAAGCTTGACCTTAAGATCATACTTGTCCGCAAACTTGCGAAGCGCTTCGGGTTTGTCCGGCGAGACACCGATGATAATCGCATTCATGTCGGTGAAGTCGGTGATGCGGTCGGTGAAGTCGCACGCCTCGGTTGTGCAACCGGGAGTGTCGGCCTTGGGATAGAAGTAGAGGACAACAGTCTGACCTTTGAACTCGGAGAGCTTGACCTTGTTGCCGTCTTGATCGGTGAGCGTAAACGCGGGAGCGGCTTTGCCAATTTCGACCGCGCTGGTAGTAGTTGCCATGATTGTACCTCCTGGTTGGGTGAATGATATGAGAGCAAACCGAGGCGGGACAGCAATTGTGCCCGATAAACGTCAGTCTCCAACCCATATCTCACCCTGATACGGCACCGGTGGCGGCGAATCGGGAAGAAGGAAGTTACCAAAGTGGTATCCAACCGACAAGCGAAGCCCCAGACTCTCACTCGCTCGAGCATCAAACGTTAGCCCAGCGTTAACTGCCAACGATCCGTAGCGACGGCCACCGCTCAGTGCCAATCCATGGACCGGATTCCAGCCCTCCAGATAACCGAGATACGGCCCACCGACGGGGATCGTGAACAGCACCTCGGTTCGGACGTAGCCAGTGGACGGTCCGAGCTGGACAAACGGCACGATGTCGATTGTCCCCCAGGTCCGTTGAAACGGCTTGAGATCCTCATCCGGTACCGCGATCCGAAATCCTTGTTGGACACCGAGTGACAACCGCCGCTCGTCGTAGTGACGAGCGCCTTGCCAGGAAAATTCAACCACCGTGTGCTCTTCCAGAGTCCGGTGCCAGTCGAACGACGTCGCCATAGACGCAAAACAGTACGTCGCCTGATCATCAGGGTCGTTCCAGTCGGGAGACTGGCCAAACCAGATGCGCGTAGTTACAAGCGCATGGAAATTCCAGCGGTTGAACGGCAGCCATTGGATGCCCACGGATGGGTTCAGCGTCGCGACGCCGCCGATCGTCTCATCACGAGTCGTATAGATACCCGGATCTGGATCGAAGCGCTCGTACGTGCCAGCTACGCTGGCGGTGGCGATGGCAAAGCTAGCCGTGAGAAACGTCGTCGCACTGTTCCGTACGCGGAGCGACAGATTGTAACTGCCGCTAAAGAGGGAGTAGTTGTTACGAGAACGAAACCGTTCATTGGCAATCTCCCCCAGAGCTAATGGACCGTAAGTAAAGATTGGGATGCCCGAGCCGGGGGAAACCGAACGAATACCGGAAAACGTTAGAGCGTGGTCATGGTCAGGGTACGATTCGGTCAGCCATCCACCGGCTGAGGCAGATGCTGCGGCGGCCACGAGACCAATAACGAGCCAGAGTCGAGACATGATAGCCCTCCTGTCTCAAGACGCTGAAGTGTTCTGAGCGCTCGTTATCGACTACGGTCTGGGGAGATCCTCACTCATGATTGACGAATATACATACACCCGTAACGTATGCGTGATCAGAATAGAGTCTGGAAGAAGATTTGTCAATACACGTCAGGCGACGCGCTTCGAGAACCGGGCAAGGGCGAGTGAGAAGACGCTGATTCCGATAATCACCAGCGGATAAACCGCATGAAGGACGTCCGATATTCCGGCACCCTTCATCATGATCGCGCGCACAATCTCCATGAACCAGCGCATCGGATTAACGACCGTGATTGCCTGCAACCACTCGGGCATGTTGTCGATCGGTGTGAAGAATCCGGAGGTGAGAATGGCAAAGACGGTGAAGAACCAGGCGAGAAACATCGCCTGCTGTTGGGTCGACGTCATCGTCGAGAAGAGCATGCCAATGCCGAGGGTGGTAAAGAGATAGAGCGCCGCAAGAGCGAACAGCAACACCGGCGAGCCAACGAATGGAACGCCAAACCAGAGCACACCTACGGTCAGCGCAATGACGATCTCAATGAAACCGAGAATCGCAAACGTTGTGATTTTCCCCAGGAGCAAGACAGTTGCGTTGATCGGTGTGACCAGCACCTGCTCCAGGGTACCCGTCTCCCGTTCGCGTACGATCGCCATGGCAGTTAGCATCACCGTAATCATTGTTAGCAGCGTGGCAACGATACCAGGGACCATATAGTAGACCGACTCCCCTTCGGGGTTGTACAACGCTTTCACGCTGATATCGAGTGGGGGGACAATTCCCAGTTCCCGTTCGTTAAACTGACGAACGATCTGACCAGCGTACCCAGTCCCAATACTCGCCTGATTGGCATCTGAAGCATCGGCGACTAATCCGATCGTCACGTTTCCGCCCAACGCCAGCTCTTCGGAAAAGTTTTCGGGGAGAATCAGCGCCATGTCGGCATCACCGGTGCGAAAGCGCTCGGGAACGTGCCAGGTTGGGCGCACATCTTCGGATCCGGTCATGGCTGTAGGGATGAAGTAGTCATTGGGCTGCATCGCCTGTACGAAGCGACGTGACTGCTCGGTCTGATCATAGTCGTAGACATCAACCGCGATTCGTTTGACATCGAGATTCACCGCATAGCCCAACAGCACGAGCTGCAGGATCGGCATAATGAAAATCAGCCGCAGCATAATCGGATCCCGCCGAACCTGCAGAAACTCCTTACGAAGCACGCCGAGATAAGCTCGCAGCATCAGGCTAACCTCGTCTGGAAACGGCGGGTGGCGATGAACATTAGCACGACCAAAATGGCGATGAGCGAAAGGGCAGGGACAATCAGCACCTCGATGCTGCTTCCTTTCAACATGATGCCGCGAATGATTGTCACAAAATACTTGGCCGGAACAATGTGACTGATCGCCTGCAGAGCGGGCGGCATGTTTTTGATCGCGAAGACAAATCCAGACAGCATGACCGATGGCATCAGCGTGGCGGCGAGAGCGATCATCATCGCCACCTGCTGTGTCTTCGCGATTGATGAAACAAGCATTCCGATTGCGAGTGACGCGGCAACATAGATAATGCCGAAACCAATCAGCAAACCGACTGATCCGGCAAACGGTACACCGAAGACAACGAGTGCAAAGAGGACGACCAGTAGACCGTCGAGAAACGCAATCACAATGTAGGGGAGCAGTTTCCCAATCATGATTTCATGGGGACGGACCGGCGTCGTCAGCAATTGCTCCATCGTCCCGCTTTCCTTCTCGCGAGCGATCGTTATCGATGTGAGCAATGCAGAGATCATCAGCAAAATGACTGCGACCAGACCGGGAACGAAGAAGTGTGCCGACTTCAAGTCGGGATTGTACAACATTGTCTGCGAGATTCGTATTCCCGGCATCTCGGCACCGGGCGGCAACAACCGATCCTGAGTGAATTCAGCGACGATTGTCGAGACATACGCCTGGGCGGCATTAGCGACACTCGCATCAGAACCATCGAGTGTCAATCCGAGCGTGAAGTCATCCGTCTGCGCCACCGCTTCGGAAAATCCGGGTCGAATCACCAGAATCCCCACGGCGTCGCCGCGACGGAGGGTGGCAGTTGGATCAGCCAGATCTACGTCATGCAGAGGGGAGACAAATCGTCCCGAGGCATAGAATCGTTCAACGAGTGAGCGCGACTCACTCGTGCGGTCGTGATCAATGACCGCGAGTGTGATGTTGTCAATGTCGAGAGAGATCGCATAACCATACATCGCCGTCATCAGAATCGGCATGGCGATCACAATCATGAGCGACCGCACATCCCGGATGATATGGTAGAATTCCTTGAGCGCGAGCCAACGAATTCGCTTCATGCTCGAGGGCCCTTACCGTCGACGAGATCGACAAACAGATCCTCAAGTGTGGTGGCCTCATGATCACGCTTGAGATCGGCCGGCCGGCCGAGTGCAATGATTCTTCCCGCATCCATGATTGAGATGCGTTCACAGAATTCCGCCTCGTCCATGTAGTGAGTCGTTACAAAGATCGTCCGGCCCGCTTCGGCCAGGGCATAAAGGAGCGACCAAAATGACCGTCGATAGACCGGATCGACTGAGCCAGTCGGTTCGTCGAGAAAGATGATCGACGGTTCATGAAGGATCGCATTGGCCAGGGCAACACGTTGGCGCCAGCCAACCGGAATCGATCCGGTGAGGCGATCGACGAAATCACCGAGATCAAGCTGCTCGATCAACTCGCCGATACGACGATTGATGTCGGTCGACGACATCTGGTACGCCGATCCGTAAAACTGCATGTTCTCACGGCCGGTGAGATCCGGGTAGAGCGAAAATTTCTGCGACATGTATCCGATTGACCGCTTGATCCGTTCGGATTCCTTCATGATGTCGTACCCGGCGACGCGGCCTAATCCGGAGGTGGGAACGAGCAGGCCGCACAGCATGCGAATCGCGGTCGTCTTGCCCGCTCCGTTGGCTCCAAGAAAGCCAAAGATCTCTCCCGACGCGACATCGAGGGAGATACCATCAACAGCCGTGAATGAGCCGAAGCGACGAGTCAGGTTGCGAATCTCCACCGCACTATCAGACATCGTCTGCCTCAGACATTGTCTGCCTCTGACTCGCCTGCCCCAGACATTAACTGGATGAAGCGATCTTCCACACTCGGTGTGCGCTCTGTTATCGCGCTACGCGGAATGCCAAGCTCGACGACGCGGGGCATGACTTCGTCGGCCGACATGTCGGACGGAAGGTACAGATGCACGCCGGCACCGAATCGTTGCGCGGTCACACCCGCAAGCGCGTCTAATCGCGCCAGACGATCAGCGTCGGCCACACCGTCGATACGAAGAATTGAACCAATGAAGGTTGCCGCCACCTCGTCGGCCGTACCGGTTGCCAGTCGCTGACCGGAGAAAAGACAGGTGATACGGTCCGCCCGTGATGCCTCGTCCATATAGGGCGTTGATACAAAAATGGTCACACCCGCTCGCCGGAGATCGTCGAGAATAGCCCAGAACTGGCGACGGGAAACGGGATCGACGCCGGTTGTTGGTTCATCGAGAATCAACAGTTCCGGATCGTGAAGCAGCGCACAGGAGAGAGCTAGTTTCTGTTTCATGCCGCCGGACAGAGCCCCGGCCCGGCGCTTGGCAAACGGACCGAGACGCGAAAACGTGTACAGGTAGTCTCGTTTCTCGATGTAAGCCGAGCCGGTCAGACCAAACACGCCAGCATAGAACCGAAGGTTCTCTTCGACCGACAGATCGGTATAGAGCGAAAATGACTGCGGCATGTAACCCAGGCGATCGGTAAGGGGTGTTGCCACATCAAACAGATCTTCTCCATCTATGGACACTGTTCCTGTTTGTGGAGCAATAAGCCGACAAAGGAGACGAATCAGTGTCGTCTTGCCGGCACCATCAGGACCAACCAACGCACAGATCGATCCCCGGTCGACCGAAAGCGACAGATTATCGAGTGCGGTTGTTTCGTCGTAACGATAGTGCAGATTGTCGATCTCTAGAAATGCCACGGCTACTTTTCAGTCCTGATCTAGGATGACAAATACGGGCATACCGATTTTCAAGCGACCGTCGTTTGGAATCACGACCTTGACGGCAAAGACAAGGTCGGCGCGAGACTCTGCGGTCTGCACGTTCTTGGGTGTGAACTCTGCCTCATCGGCGGTGCGGACCACGGTCCCGATGTACGATTCGCCAGTCTCGGTCGATACGGTTGCGTTCTGACCGAGTCGGACCGACGCAAACGCTGGCGCGTTAAGATAAACATTAACCCACACCGAATCGAGCGAGGCCAGGCGCAACAACGGTGCGCCCCGCGCGACAAGTTCGCCAGCCTCGACGTAGACCTCCAGGACCGTGCCGGCTCGCAGGGTGGTTGGCACGACGTCGCTGAGATCCCGTTCCAGGCGGCGAATCTCAGCGTCAATCTGCCCCAACTGAGCGTCAACGGTCGCGATTTGAACTTCGGCGGCATCAACACTCAGGCGTGCGCTGGCATGGTCGAAACGAATTTGATCGCGCCGTTGATCGGTCGCTGTGTTCGTCGCTACGAGGCGTTCAATCCGATCGAGTTCCGAAGCAGCGTAATCCAGAGCGGTGCGGGCCTGGTCGCGCTGCACCACGGCTGCACGACGGTTCGCCATCGCCACACCGCGATTAGCCCGGGCGGCTTCGAGTGCCAATACCAGACGGGAGGAATCGATAACAGCGACCGTATCTCCCGGTGCGATCACGACGCCTTCATCGACTCGAAGCGCTTCGATTCGACCGGCAGCTTCGGCTGAGATCGTTATTTCATCGGCTTCAATAAAACCGGATCCGGCCGCCGAGGCGGCAGTTGTGTCCGAACATGATGTCGCGTACGCAAACGCAAGCGTCACTATGGACAGCAGTTGGGCTAAGCGAAACATCTACAGACTCTCCTCGAGTTGAGGTGACCCCAGAGCAAAGAGATAGCGAGTGCGGGCAAGCTGACGATCGGCTCGAGCGGTCGCAAACTCGGCGGCGGCGGCAGTAACGGTCGCTTCGATTTCGAGCAGCCGGGTTGAGGTAATCGTTCCCGCGTCGAACTGCGCCTGAGCAAGAGCAAAGCTACGTTCGGTGAGGTCCAGACGGTTACGGGCGTTGCGCTCGACCGTCTCGGCCAGCTCAAGACGTTGACGAGCTACGCGCACTTCGCGGTCGAACGATTCGGCGAGGGCGTCACGACTATAGGTAGCAGCGCGACGACGAGCCTCGGCCGCGGCCACGGTGCGAGATACCTGTCCGCCCACATTAAACGACCAGGCAACCGACAGCCCGGCGTAGAGGTAGTCATCGAAGTCGCGATTGAACTGATCCCGATTGGGATCACCGAATGAGTATCCAGCAGATAGTGACAGTGATGGCCACCAGTTCGAGCGTTCGATCTTTGCTTCGGCAGCCACACGGTCGATCAGAAACCCCGCGGCAGTTAACTCGGGTCGTGGTGAAGCGTCAGCCCGCCGAGTGTCGGCAAAGATGGTGTCGGTTAGAATTAGTTCGGTGGTCGACTCCAGCCCAAGAAGGATACGGAGTTCAATGTTGGTGATTGCGACCGCGGAACGGGCCTGGTCGAGCGCGATTTCCGCATTGAGCAACGTCAGCGCCGCCTCGACTACCATCACCGAATCTGCGACCCCGGCCGCTGCCATTCGATCGACGTCGTCGCGGATTAATCCAGCCCGTCGCACCGCCGCTTCGGCCGCGCGCACCTGCTGATCCGCGCGCCATCGTTCGAGATAGCGAACGCGGGTCGCGAAAACAACGTCTCGGTCAGATGCTGCCGCGAGTGCCGTCTCGTAGGCCGCAACGGCATCGGCGGCATCTATCGCCGACGACAATCTCCCACCGGTAAAGAGCGGGAGCGATAATCCGATGTCTCCCAACCACGATTCGGTACTGCCAAGTTCGCTCACAATAAACGGCCCGCCGGGAAGTCCGAATTCGGCGGTCGGCACATCGTCAACTACCCGCGCCGAAGCGATCAGCGCCAGTTCCGGCCACCGAGCCGCGCGAGCCGCCGCTGCCGCGGCATCGGATGCATTGACCACTTCCTGTTGCTGTTTGAGACGATCGCTATGCTCGCGCGCGAGATCGATTGCTTCACGGAACGAGAGTTCACGCGCTGATCCGGGTCCCGATACGACCAGGAATGCGAAGGCGACGACGAGTGATTTCATTGGTCACCTCGCATGCGAATGCCATCCATGAAGAGGTCGACCAACATCGCCTGTCGCTCGGCGAGAAAAGCGTCAGGATCGTCGATCTCCCACGCCCGGTGCATCAACGGAGCAATCATGAAATACCCCGCGTTAAAAATGATAAAAGATGTCAGTATCTGTTTGGGCGGAAGCGGCTTGATGCGCCCCGCTGTGATTTCGCGTTCGACAAGCTGTAAGAGCATTTCGCGCATCCCCCCTCCGCGAAGAAAGCCTGCAATATGGTCGAGAACGGCATCATTGTCCGGTTCAGCGAGCTCTCGACGGAGGAATGCGACCATGTCGGGATAGGTCGTGAACATCCGGTGGTAGACACCGGACAGGGTGCGCAGAACCGTTTCGAAATCTCCGGCGGAACGCATTTCACCGCGGACCGTCGGAATGATCCGCGCGAAGTAGTCAGAGATCACTTCACGGTGAAGATTCTCTTTGGAATCGAAATGGTAGTAGATCATCGCCTTGTTCACGCCGGCTTCGGCGGCGATCCGGTCGATGCGAGCTCCGGCCCGCCCAACCCGGGCGAATTCGGCTCGGGCGGCGGTGAGGATTTTGTCACGGGTGGTCGGATCGGTGGTAGTCGTTTTTTGGTCCATCATAACTAACTATATAGTTTAACCAACTGGTTAGTTCAACGTCTTTGATCGACCAAAGTTCCAAATTCCTACACTGAATCCATTTAGAAGCAGCTATGTCTTTGAATGATAATTATTTAGCGTCGTCTTCGTCCGGCGGATCCACTATTATAGTAGCGAAGACCGTTTCGCCTGTCTTCAGCATCCGCCGGACATACGGATTACAGAGCCGACAATTCGTCCCGAAATCCACATGCTCCTGGAGCTTGTCGATCGTCTCGGCTCCGGTTGAGTCCGCTACCCGCTTGAGATCGGCAAAGCGGATATTGAAACAGATACAGCGATCTATTTTGAGGTCCATTGAGGAACATCCGGTGTCGCGCCGGACTCGGGCGAATCGTCTTGGGTCTGAAACCGTGAACGAGCATGTTACACAACCAAAGGAGTGATTGCGATGCCTAGTTTCATGCTATTGATCCGCGATGGTGATTTCTACAGCTTCTCCCGCGACGAACAACAGAAGATCGTCAAAGAATTCTCCGCCTGGGCGCGGTCGCTCAACGAGGCCGGCTGCCTGAAAGATGCTGATCCGCTGGGTAACACCGGTCGCGTCGTGCGTAAGAACGACGGTCAGATTACCGACGGTCCGTATGCCGAAACAAAAGAGGGAATCGGCGGTTACTTCCTGATCGAGGCCGAATCGATTGAGGCCGCTACCGAAATCGCTCGCGGCTGCCCTGGTCTGCATTACGGAGATGCCGTTGAAGTTCGCCCGATCATAGATCATCTGTCTTAACTTGTCATGTCCACAGCCGAACTGGTCGATCATCTCTTTCGCCATGAGGCCGGGCGCATCGTTGCCGGCCTCACGGCGCGGTTCGGATTGCGTGGGATCGATCTCGCCGAAGATATTGTCCAGGAAACGTTCCTCAAGGCACTCAAAGCATGGTCATACCATGGTCCGCCGGATAATCCGTCGGCCTGGCTCTGGAAGACCGCCGTCAACGCGGCAATCGATCGTACCCGTCACGCCAAAACGGTCCGAACGTCGCACGACGAGATCGCCGCGACGACGTCGGAGTTTCATCAGCCGGATGACCCAGCGTTCTCCCGCGAAATCTCCGATGATGTTCTCAAGTTGCTGTTTGCCTGTTGCGACCTTGAGTTCGCACCGCCGATTCAGGTGACGATCGCGCTGAAGTTCGTCGGCGGCCTGTCGGTCACAGAGATCGCACGAGGACTCCTGACAGGAAACGACGCAATCCGTCAGCGCATCACCCGCGCCAAACGAGCGTGGAAACAGTCCGCACAACCATTCACGTTTCCGAACGGAGGTGAATTGACGGCCCGCCGCAACTCAGTCTTGACTGCATTGTACGTAATGTTCACCGAGGGTTACGCCTGCCACATTGGGGATAGTGCGATTCGCCGCGATCTTACCGACGAGGCGCTGCGACTCGCCGTACTGATGGCCGAGCATGAACATTTGAGTTCCGGCGAAGTAGATGCTGTCGTCGCACTCTTCGCCTTCCAGGCAGCCCGCCTTCCGGCGCGGCTCGGTCCCGACGGTGAGTTACGATTGCTGGCGGAACAGAATCGACAACTCTGGAATCAACAGCTGATCGATTTGGGCTTCCGAGCGATGCAACGCTCGCAGCGGGGGGATCGCGTTACACGATATCATCTTGAAGCGGCAATCGCCTCAACTCATACAATGGCCGAATCGTATGACCAGACCGATTGGGCGGCGATTGTGGCGTACTACGACAGCCTGCTGTCGCTCCATGATGAACCAATCGTTCGGGTTAATCGCGCGGTCGCATGCGCTAAATCAGGACAATTGGAAATCGCCTGCGCGGAACTCGATCAATTGAAAGATGAACCATCGCTGGCGTCGTACCCGTGGTATCACGCCGCGGTCGGTGAGGTTGCCGCTCGCCGTCAGCAGCGGGGTACGGCGATTTCGTCGTATGAACGGGCCCGTGATCTGACCGACAACACCGCCGAACAACGACTGCTGACCCGTCGCCTGGCGGAGTTGTAGATCTCGTTGGCAGTGCTCGAATGCATAGGCGCCAAGTGTCCCCTCGTCAAGCTCGGGACAGGCCTCACCTGCCCTATTGTAAGTGTAAGGCTGGATTCCGGCTTTCGCCGGGATGACGAGTTTGCGTACACCACCCCTTGGGTGAGGTCTTTGTCACAGCGGGGCAGGTCGAAAGGCCTTTTCCCGTCACATCGAGCGGAGTCAAGATACGACGGCAGCTGCCTGCAATCTCGCGGTCATGCCTCGACATGACGAGTGGTTCACCAACGTCACCAAGAGCCCGTCCCGAGCTTGACGAGGGGGGAGTAGAGGGGGTGCCACGTCCAAGCGCCTCAGGTTGGATTGCCGCATACAACGAAATCTGGATTCCCGCCTCCGCGGGAATGACAGAATAGCACTCCCATCGGTTAGATACCAGACATGTCATCCCGGCGAAGGCCGGGATCCAGTGTTCGATTGATCTTGAATGACAATCAACCCTGGCTACCACGCACAGTCACGTCGCCTAACTCAGCTGCAACCGCCCCAGGTACAGTCCGAGCATCAAGAGCGCGAACCCGCCTACGTTCTGTAATGCGAACGTCCCGAGGGCGAGTGCATACAGCTCCCGTTCGATCAGGTGAACTGTCTCGAAGATGTACGTGCTGAACGTCGTGAACGAACCGAGGAAACCAACCAGGATGGCGGCGCGGACAGTCGACGATATCTCGGTCTTCCGTTCGAGCCATGAAAACGCAACACCGAACAGGAGACAACCGATCAGGTTGACGACCGACGTTCCCCATGGAGGTAGCGCGATGCCATCGCGGACCGTGCCGGCCGTGTTCTTGAACAAGAGCGTGATCACCCACCGCGTCACGGCCCCAATCGCACCGGCGCCAGCAACCACTCCCAGCGTTAGCCAATTGGTCATGGAGAAAGACTACGCCGCGCCGCGGCGGCGTTTTGGCAGGCCGAGTTCCTTGCGCAGCCAGACACCCGTGTGCGATCCCTTGACATCGGCAACCTCCTCCGGCGTCCCGATCGCCAGCACCTGACCGCCGCCGTCACCACCCTCCGGACCGATATCGATTACCCAGTCCGACGTCTTGATAACATCGAGGTTATGCTCGATCACGACGACTGTGTTGCCGCGATCGACCAGTTCGTTGAGCACTTCGAGCAGCATGCGGATGTCCTCGAAGTGCAACCCGGTTGTCGGTTCGTCGAGAATGTAGATCGTCTGTCCGGTCGCCAGTTTCGAGAGCTCGGTAGCAAGTTTGACACGTTGCGCCTCGCCGCCGGAGAGCGTCGTTGCTTGCTGGCCGAGATGGATATACCCGAGCCCGACGGAATGGAGTGTCTGGAGCTTCTTTTTGATGCGCGGGATGTTCTGGAAGAAGTCGAGCGCTTCCTCGACCGTCATATCGAGCACGTCGGCGATGTTCTTCCCCTTGTACGTTACCTGCAACGTCTCGCGGTTGTACCGCTTCCCCTTGCAGACCTCGCACGGAACGTAGACATCGGGAAGGAAGTGCATCTCGATCTTGATGATGCCGTCCCCCTGACAGTTCTCGCATCGCCCGCCTTTTACATTGAACGAGAAGCGACCAGGCATGTAGCCGCGCGCTTTCGCATCGGGGAGCGACGAGAAGAGATCGCGAATGTGTGTGAAGACGCCCGTGTACGTGGCGGGATTCGAACGCGGCGTGCGGCCGATTGGCGATTGATCGATATCGATCACCTTATCGACATGTTCGAGACCAATCAAATCGTCGTGCGGCAACGGTTGCTTGCGCGATGAATAGAAATGCCGCGCCAGCGCCCGGTAGAGCGTTTCGTTAACGAGCGTCGATTTGCCCGAACCCGAAACCCCGGTCACCGAAATCAGTTTGCCCAGTGGGAAGTCGACATCGATACGTTTCAGGTTGTTCCCCGACGCCCCGATAAGCTGGATCGCCTCGCCGGTCCCTTCGCGTCGTTCGGCCGGAACGGGTATCGCTTTCTTGCCGCTCAGGTACTGCCCGGTCATCGACTCGGCGACCCTGGCGACATCCGACGGTGGACCCGCTGCAACAATGCTGCCGCCGTGCACACCCGCACCGGGTCCCAGGTCGAGTACATAATCGGCAGCGTTGATCGTGTCTTTGTCATGCTCGACAACCAACACGGTGTTGCCGATATCGCGGAGTTCGGTCAATGTATCGAGCAATTTGGCGTTGTCGCGTTGATGCAGGCCAATCGACGGTTCATCGAGGATATACAACACCCCCACCAGGCGAGAACCAATCTGGGTTGCGAGGCGAATCCGTTGCGCCTCACCGCCGGACAACGTCGATGCTGTCCGGGCAAGCGTCAGGTAATCAAGACCGACATTCGTCAAAAAACTCAATCGTTCACGAATCTCTTTCAGAATCTGCTCGGCGATCTTCTCCTGACGCTTGGTCAGAGTGATGTCGTTAAAAAATGTCAGCGCGCGCTTGATTGAGAAATCAGTAACGGTGTCGATCGTTTCGCGGTCGATGATCACATGACGGGCTTCAGGACGAAGCCGCGTTCCCTCGCAATCGGGACAGCGCGAGATTGACATGTAGTTTTCAATCCAGGTACGGATCCCCGATGAGTCGGTCTGTTTGTAGCGTCGCTCAAGATGCGGAATGACACCTTCGAACTGTGCCCGGTACATTCCGGAACCACCCCCCGATGCCGACGTGTGTTCGTACTCGAACTCGATCTCTTCGTCGGTCCCCCAGAGGATCGCGCGAATGACCTTATCCGGCAGTTTTTTGAACGGTGTACTGAACTTGAAATCGTAATGCTTGGCGAGACCTTTGAGGCGGTACCGGTACCAGTTCGCCATGTCGATGCCGCCCCAGGGATGAATCGCGCCGCCGTTAATCGACTTCGTTTGATCGGGAACGACCAGCGTCGGATCGATCTCCATCTTCTGACCGAGACCGTCGCACGTCTTGCACGCGCCATAGGGGGAGTTAAACGAAAACGTCCGCGGCGAAATCTCTTCGTAGGATATTCCGCAGTCGGTGCAGGCGAATTCCTCGGAGAAGAGCAGATCCTGCCCCTTGATGTTAATCAGAACGGTGCCATGCCCCATCTTGAGCGCGGTTTCAACCGAATCGGCGAGGCGCCGTTGTGATTTTTCTTTGACGACCAACCGGTCGACAACCGCCTCGATCGTATGCTTCTGCTTTTTGTTCAGCTTGATCTCATCGTCGGCGGTGTAGACCTCGCCGTCGATTCGCAGTCGCACGAATCCCTCCGCGCGCGCCTCATCGATGATCTCCTTGTGCTCCCCCTTGCGACCGCGCACGAGCGGCGCGAGGACCATCAACCGTTGCCCCTCCTCAAAGCCGAGGACGGTATCGACGATCTGGTCGACCGATTGGCGCGTGATCTCATTGCCGCAGTTCGTACAGTGCGGGACGCCGATTCGAGCGAAGAGCAGACGCAGGTAGTCGTAGATCTCAGTGATCGTCCCGACCGTCGAACGCGGATTCTTGAGCGTCCCTTTTTGCTCGATCGAGATCGCGGGAGAAAGCCCCTCGATGTAGTCGATATCCGGCTTTTCCATCAACCCGAGGAACTGGCGCGCATACGCCGACAACGACTCAACATAGCGTCGCTGCCCCTCGGCGTAGATCGTATCGAAAGCGAGCGACGATTTCCCCGACCCGGAGAGGCCGGTGATGACGGTCAGTGTCCCACGCGGAATCTCGACATCGATGTTCTTGAGATTGTGTTCCCGCGCTCCTTTGACAATCAGGGCATCGGCACCGGTTGCTCGCTTGATACGGCCGTTGGTGCGGGGTTGGGCTTTGCGGACAGTTCGTTTTGAAGCCGGCTTCTTCGGCATAAGTACCTGTTTGGTATGGCGTTAACGCCAGAATAGGGGTTCTCAATCGCGACGGAATCACTTCCTGATTCGGTCGCAGACGACGCTATTCTGTCAGAATTCGAGAACCCGCAATATAGGCGTTTGTGCCAAGTGCGGTAGGGGGAAACTTGGCACTGCCGGGCTGACTGAAAGCTTAGCGGGGGGACAGCCGCGATCTTGGCGAACGGATTGTCGACACGCCTATGGCGTTGTCAGTTAGCCGGTTAACTCATTTTTGGTTGAAGGTTAACCGAGATTCGTATCACATTTGTGCAGATGTGATCTTGATACTGCCCAAATGAGCAGTATTATGCCATTATCGCGTGCGGGGGAGTATGGGAATTCCAAAGTTTATACGTGATCCGATTCACGACGTGATTCGCATTGAACACGATGTTCTTCTGAAGCTCTTGGATTCGCGATCTATGCAGCGTCTCAGGCGCATTCGCCAATTAGCGTGTTGTTCGTCTGTTTATCCGGGCGCGGAACATTCGAGATTCCAGCATTCCATTGGAGTGATGCACTTAGCGGGAAAGATGATGGATCACTTGGATTTAGATCTCAATCGTAATGATCGAGCTGTTGTCCTTTTCGCTGCTCTTGCTCACGATCTTGGTCATGGTCCATTTAGCCACTCCTTCGAAAACCTCCTCCAAGGCGAGTGGGATAACTTCAGCTTTGACGCGGTGGTCTCTAACCATGAAGCTTGGTCACAAAAGATCATCGCAAATGATCCTGAATTGAGAAGTTTGGCCGCAGAACAGAGTAGCGACTTCGCCGAGCGAGTGATCTCGTTATTAGATGGAAGCCTAGTTTTGATCACAGAAGGTGAAGCCAAACGCGTTGATCTTGGCAGCATCATAACGTCTCAGTTCGATGCTGATCGTTCCGATTACATGCTGCGCGATTCTTTAGCCACTGGTGTAAAATACGGAATCGCTGATATGAACTGGTTGTTAAGGAACTTCCAGGCCATGAATACTCCTGATGACTCTTCTGTTGAGAAGAAAGGGCGTAAACCGCCTGAAACGATGCGACCAGTGCTTAATCTGAGGCGAGCGAAGGGAGCACTTCAGGCATGGTTAATCGGATTATTCCACCTATATGAGAATGTCTACTTTCACAAGACGGTACTGAAATACGAAGGAGTGTTGCGAGGATTTCTCAAGAGATATGTTGATCTCTTGGTCGATAAGCAATCACCTCTCTCCATCGACACGCCCAAGGGATTCGCTCAGATTGCTAATGCCATTGATCGCAAGGAATCTGATGCAAAGAGTCTTGATGTTGAAGGCTACCTCTCTCTGGATGACTACGTGATCTATGGGTTGCTAAGAGCAGCCGTGGATATCCCTACCTCTGATGTGGTTTTAAAGCACCTTGCAAGAGTCTTTCTAGGTCGCGAACACATTTCTTCGTACAGCCTTACTGACTTAGCAAAAAAAGATCCTTCGGCTGTTGGTGAATTCCAGAAAGAAGTTGAGAGAGTTGTTGGTGCAGAAAATCAGAAATACTACTGCCAGACATTGAATGCGAATAGAGCCTTGTACAAGAGTGATGAGAAAAAGCAGATTTGGGTCATCAATGATGAAGCTGATTCAAAGCCATGGAAGTTCAAGGAAAGTGCATTCAAGTACTTTGAAGATCCATTGTCAAAGCTGATTGCTGATGGTTCCAAGCAGCAAGAAGAGCAGATTCTCGTTGTGGTTCAGACAGAACGCAAAACGCTGGATCGGAAGTTCACCAAACTGATGGGATCAAGGAAATGACTTCAGACAATCGTACGAAGAAGGTCAGGGCGGTGCTACGAACCGCTGGTCGAGCCGGCAAAGTCCGAAGTATGAAGAAGATACATAAACTGATATATTTACTTCAAACGACCTCTGAAGACTTTGGTTATCGTTTCTACTTTCACAACTACGGAGTCTATTCTGCGATGCTCGCACGGGACATTGAGCAGTGGAAGTTGAATGGAGATTTGGTCGTAGATGAAGATGCTCTTGGAATCATGACCATTTCTTTGTCAAATCCAGAGGGTGTGTCCGCTGGAGAGTCATTGAACGCTCCTTCGATAGAACTCTGTAAGTGGTTGGGAAAGAAGAAACCCGTTGAACTCGAAGCACTAAGCACCATTGTCTATCTTAGGAATCGTAGCTTTGACTCTCAGAAGCGTAGAGCCGAATTTGAACTCCTTAAGCCCCATCTAAAAGCCATGCTTGATGATATGGAAGAAGCGGCAGACGAACTATACTCGAGAGCTTCTGGCCTCACTCCCTGATTGACTCGTAGCCCGCCCGGCGCTTTCTTCCGGGCGCTATGAAGTTTGACCTCTTAAAAGACGATTTCTCCTACCCCAGGGCCGAGGAGTCAGTCCTCGCCTTTTGGAAGGACCACGATATCTTCCGGCGCTCGCTCGACGCCGCTAAGTCCAAGCCCCCGTTCACGTTCTACGAGGGTCCGCCGACCGCCAACGGCCGCCCAGGCATCCACCATGTCATGTCCCGGACGATCAAGGATATTATCTGCCGCTACAAGGCGATGACCGGCTACCGGGTCGACCGCAAAGGGGGCTGGGATACCCATGGCCTGCCAGTCGAAATCGAAGTCGAAAAAGAGCTCGGGCTCGAATCGCGCGCCCAGGTCGAGGAGTACGGTATCGCCCCGTACAACGCCGCCTGCCGCCGCTCGGTCCTGAAATACAAAGAGCTGTGGGATACGCTAACCGTCCGCATGGGCTACTGGGTCGATCTCGACCAGCCGTATATCACGTTCGAGAATAACTACATCGAGTCGGTCTGGTGGCTGCTCAAGCAACTGCACGAGAAAGACCTGCTCTACAAAGGCTACAAGATCCAGTGGTACTCGCCGGGGTCGCATACGATCCTCTCGAGCCACGAGGTCTCCCTCGGCTATCGCGAAACCCAGGACCCGTCAGTCTATATCCGCTTTGCGCTCGACGGCGAGCCGAATACGTACTTCCTCGCCTGGACGACCACCCCCTGGACATTGATCTCCAACGCCGCCCTCGCGGTTGGTCCGGATATCGATTACGTCAAGATCAAGACGACCGCCGATCCACTCGGTGAGCATTACCTCATCATGGCACAGGCGCTCGTTGAGACAGTGATCAAAGAGGACTACGAAGTCGTCGCGTCATACAAGGGAACCGACCTCGTCGACAAGCGGTACACGCCGCTCTTCGATTACTACGTCGCATCGACCGAACCCGGCACGGCCTGGAAAGTAATCCCGGCCGACTACGTGTCGACTGAAGACGGTACTGGACTCGTTCATATCGCTCCGGCTTTCGGTGCCGAGGACTACGAGAACGGCAAGAAGTTCAATATCCCGGCGCTCAATGCGGTTGGACCAGACGGTCACTTCCGCGACGAGGCGACCCTCGTCGCCGGCGAGTGGTTCAAAGATGCCGACAAGAAGATCACGCGTGATCTGCGTGAGCGCGGTCTGCTCTATCGCCACGAAACGTATCTGCATAACTACCCGTTCGACTGGCGCAAGCAGACTCCGTTGATGCAATACCCGATCGAGGGGTGGTTCATCCGCACCACGCGGTTCAAAAACCGGTTAATCGAACTGAACAAAACAATCAACTGGCTACCGTCGTCGATCGGCGAGAAACGTTTCGGCGAGTGGCTGGAGAATAATGTCGATTGGGCGCTGTCGCGCCGTCGCTATTGGGGGACGCCGCTTCCAATTTGGCAGTCGGACAAAGACGATTCGGACTTTTTCGAGGTCATCGGTTCGATCGCCGAGTTGCGCGAGAAAGCGGGGGATCAGATCCCCGACGACGACACCCTCGATCTGCACCGTCCGTTTGTCGACACCGTTACCTGGCCGGCGCCCGATGGCGGCACGATGCGACGGGTGCCCGACTTGATCGATGTCTGGTTCGACTCCGGGTCGATGCCGTTCGCACAGTGGCACTATCCGTTTGAGAACAAAGATATCTTCGAGCGCTCGTTCCCGGGTGATTTCATCGCCGAGGGGCTTGATCAGACTCGCGGATGGTTCTACACGCTGCATGCGATCGCCACCCTGGTCAAAGATTCCGTCGCGTACAAGAACGTGATCGTTAACGGACTGTTGCTCGACGAGAACGGCGAGAAGATGTCGAAGTCGCGCGGCAATGTTGTCGATCCATTCTCGACGATCGACGAGTACGGCGCCGACCCGACCCGCTGGTACATGATGGCGTCGTCGGCGCCGTGGTTGCCGATGAAGTTCTCGTTCGAGTCGCTCAAAGAGGCGATTCGCAAGTATTTCGAGACGCTGCGTAACACGTATTCATTCTTCGCGCTCTATGCGAACACCGACGATGTCGCCGCTACCGCCACTGCGGCCGGTCAATCGATTGGCGACTATCTCGAAGCGAAAGCGGGCCCATCGGAGCGATTCGACACGTGGATAGTTTCGCGGTTCAATACACTCGCCAAGGAGATGCGGGCGCATCTTGATGCGTACGAAATCACCAAGCCGGTACGGATGCTTCAGGACTTTGTCATCGACGATCTCTCCAACTGGTACGTGCGCAACAACCGCCGTCGGTTCTGGGCGGAGGGTGACGATCCGTCGAAGTATCGTGCTTACGCCACGCTGCATGCGATGCTCGAGGGGGTCGCACGGTTATCGGCACCATTTACGCCGATGATCGCCGAGCTCTTCTACCGGGCACTCCGTGCACCGGTCGGAACGCCAGGGACCGCAGACGTGTCTGTTCATATGGTTGATTATCCGCAGCCGGATGAGTCGGTCATCGACACGGATTTGGAAACTGCGATGGCGTTGTCGGAGAAAGTTGTATCACTGGGGCGGGCGGCGCGCACGCGGCATAATTTGAAAGTCCGTCAACCGCTCGCCCGGATGCTTGTCGGTGCCGCCACCGAGGCGACCGAATCGCAACTCGCGCCGTCGGTCGAAATCATCAAGGCTGAGCTGAATATCAAAGACGTGGCGGTGATCCCGACCGCCGAGCTGGAATCACACGTCAGCTACACCGCCAAGCTGAACTTCAAGGTCGCCGGCTCCCGCCTGGGTAAACAGGCGAAAGCGGCCGGAGCGGAAGTCGCACGGTTGACCGATGATCAGATTCGCACGCTCAACGAAACGGGGTCGATAGCGGTCTCTATTGACGGTACGATGACGGATCTGACGGCCGAAGAAATTCTCGTTACCAAGAACGAGGAGGCCGGGTTTGCCGTAGAATCGGAGGGGCCGGTGACGGTTGCTCTGGTAACAACGTTGACCGACGAGCTGATCGACGAGGGTTTTGCGCGCGAAATGGTGAACAAGATTCAGAATATGCGCAAGACAACCGGACTCGATGTTACCGACACGATTCGCGTGTCCGTAGCCGGACCGACCGTGTTGAAGAATGCGGCCAGCAAGCATGAAGCGTTCATTCGTCAGGAAGTTCTGGCGGATGACTTTACCTGGTTTGACAATGGTGACGTTACTGAAGGCACCGCGTGGACGATCAACGGAGAGAAGGCAACGATCGCCATTGTCAAGGCCTGATCCGGGAGGGTATCCGATGGGCCGTCTAGACCTCAAAAAGTACGAGCGCTTGCTGCTGGAGAAACGGAAAGTCATAACGCAGCAACTCGAGATCGCCGATCGTACCGGCGGCAACGCGACGCCCAAAGAGGCGAGCGGAGAACTTTCCAGCCACACCTACCACATGGCCGATCTGGGGACTGATGCGATGGCCCGCGAGTTGTCGTTCGCCCAGGCGCAGAAGGCAAGTCGATTGCTCTATCACATCGATAATGCCCTCGAGCGGATCAACGACGGAACGTATGGCCGCTGTGTGAGTTGTGAGAAGATGATTCCCGCGGCGCGACTTGAGGCGATCCCGCACGCTCGCTTCTGCATTGCGTGCCGCGAAAAAGAGGAAGAGGCGAAAGCTGCCCGAAAATAAGTTCAACGGCTTGGTCTGGCCGGCGGTGATCATTGTCGTCATCGGTATTCTCGACCAGGCAACCAAGCTGTGGGCCCTCGACTTTCTGGCTGAACGCCGCTCGGTCGAGGTGCTGGGTGATTTCTTCCGGCTGACGCTCGTGTACAACTACGGCGGGGCGATGGGCACCGCTTTTGGCTCGTCGACCACCTACCTCGTCGTCGCCTGCCTCATCTTCCCCCTGCTGCTCTTCTACATCTGGTACAATCGCCACGAACCGATCCTGTCGATCCCGCTCGCCCTTATCGCCGGCGGCGCAATCGGCAACATCACCGACCGTATCCGGCTCGGTAAAGTCGTCGACTTCCTCGATGTTGATTTCTTCAATATTGCCATCGGCAGTTGGACTCTGGATCGATGGTGGACATTTAATCTCGCCGACAGTGCGATCACGTGTGGCATCGTCTTCATTCTGATCACGATGTTCCTGCCGCAGACGAAGCATCATGGTCTCGGCAGTCGCCCCAATCGCGACCGGGCAGGCACAGCTGAGCCGCCGGACAGCGCGGCTGGAGCGACGGGATCGTGAAAGACGCGCCACCGACAACCGAGCTCACCGCCGATATGACGATCGGCGAACTCGTACAAACGGTTCCGGGTTCGGAGTCGATCATCCGCGCTTATTTCTACGGTGGTTGTCACCACTGTCCGGCGCAACACACCGAGCCACTGTGGCTCGCTGCGAAGCTGTACAATCACGACGTCGACGCGATTTTGGACGACTTTCGAGCGATTCAACGCGGCGAGTCGCCGTCGTTGCGGACCTTCACCGCCGGCTCCACGGCCCGCGAACGACGTCTCGCCCGGGAAGCCGCCCGGAACGATCGCGATTCGTGAACCGGCCGCTTACGGTAAACATTACCCCGAGATGCCCGAATTACCAGAAGTCGAAACGGTTGTCCGCGGTCTCCGCGCCATAGTCAGCGGACAGACGATTCGTGCGATCACGTTTCGCGGTCTCCCCAAGAATGCGTCCGTTTCACCCCGCGTCAGCCGTCATCGGACGCTCCATGCAGCGCTAACCGGTCGCACGATCGAACGGGTCGACCGACGGGGGAAAAATATCATCATGCGGTTAACCGACGACGTTGTCCTCTGGGTACATCTGAAAATGACGGGACAGTTTCATTACCTGCCAGCCGACCATCCGCCCGACAAACACCACCTCGTAATCTATCGCTTTGAATCGTTCGAGGAGACCGGCAAAGAGCTGATCTTTCGCGACTATCGCCGATTCGGTTACCACAAGGTGCTGACGTCCGACGAGTTGCAGACCCAACCCGGATACACCGACCTGGGACCGGAGCCGCTGACCATGTCCGCCGAGGAGTTCGTCGCCCTGGCGCACCGCCGTCCCCGCCAACTCAAACAGGCGTTGCTCGATCAGTCATTCATCGCCGGCTGTGGCAACATCTATGCCGATGAATCACTCTTCGCCGCACGACTCCATCCCCGACGCCTGACCACGACCGTTTCCAAACGTAAACTCACCGAGCTTTTCACACACCTGCAGACGCTGCTGCAGCGATCGATCGATTTGATGGGGACATCGGTCGACACGTACCGAGGCATTAACGGCCAAGTCGGCTCGTTTCAGAAATACCTGCTCGCGTACAATCGGGAAGGTGAACCGTGCCCTCGTTGCGGCCAGACCCTGCGTCGTGAGAAGATAGGATCTCGGTCGGCTCACTACTGTCCGAAATGTCAGCGAGCGCCGAGGCGCTCACCACTGCCACTGTCAAAGTAGAGCAAGCGGTCGCTGTCGGGAGCCCAGATGACGTCGTCACCAATCGACGGAACTGGCTCCGTGTCAACAGTCACTGTCAGTTCGTTATCACGCCATTGCAACGTAAGTGCATGATGATCACCCAGAAATTCGCGAGCGATAACGGTCGCCTGTTGGAGTCCGTCCGATGTCAGCCGAATCCGGTCGGGTCGGATGCCAACGACAACTTCGTTGCTCGACGGTCGCACAAGCGTCGATGGAATGTCAACGTTCAGTTGATCGATGCGAGATCCCGTAAGTGAAAGTTTCAGCAGGTTGATGCGAGGCTGACCGAGGAACGAGGCGACAAACGTGTTTACCGGCGAATCATACAGTTCGGTCGGCGTTCCGACCTGCACGAGTTTCCCTTCATGCAGCAGCGCAATCCGATCCGCCATCGTTAACGCCTCGACCTGATCGTGCGTAACATGAACCATCGTTTTGCCAACGCGCCGCTGGAGACTGACGATCTCCTGTCTCATTTTGTGGCGAAGTTCAGCGTCGAGATTCGACAGTGGCTCATCGAGCAGAAACAGCGAAGGCTCCCGGATCAGGGCACGACCGAGGGCAACCCGCTGGCGTTGACCGCCGGACAGTTCCGCCGGACGAGCATCGAGTCGCTCATCCAAACCGATTAACTCGGCAACCTCGGTCACACGGCGTCGTCGCTCCGCCCGAGGAACGCGAGCGACACTCAGTGGAAATGCCAGATTCTGCGCGACCGACATATGTGGATAGAGTGAATAATTCTGAAAGACGAGCGCGACATCCCGGCGCGATGGATGCAGTTGATCGACACGACGATCACCGATATGGATTGTTCCGTGGTCGGCTGTTTCCAGACCCGCGATCAGACGCAGTAATGTCGACTTGCCGCAACCTGATGGCCCCAGCAGGACGAGCAGTTCCCCTTCGGCAGCATCTAATGAGACATCATCCAGCACTCGCGTGTCATCGAACGATTTGGAAAGCTGATCGACTCTAAATCCAACCGTGCTCATGCTGCGACCTCGGATGCAATCTGTCCCGGTTCGATACGATAGCGGCGAGCTCGATTGCCGAGCACCGACGGAGGTTCGGTAGCGGTTGTCAGGAACAGCTGATCGAAGCCGCCGAACTCTTCCATCAACACCGTTGCCCGATCGTCGTCCAATTCCGCAAAGATTTCATCCAGGAGCAGCAATGGTGTTATCTGACGTTGCTCTCGGAGTAAATGATAGAGAGTCAGTTTGAGCGAAATTGCCGCGGTACGTAACTGCCCCTGAGAACCGTGGGTACGGGCCGGATAATCAGCGATTGAAAAGGCAATATCATCACGGTGCGGGCCAATCATGGCCGTTTCAACAATCGCCTCTTTCTGTCGGAACTCTTCGAGTCGTTGTGAAAAGGAATCAGCAACCTCTTCTGACGACATATCGGGAGTAATCGAAAACGTCGGCTCATAGCTTAGCGCCATCGATTCCCCGTTCGCTATCCGTCGATACCGTTCCGGCGCCCGCTCTGCAACTGTTGCACAGAACGCCTGACGGGCAGCACAGATACGGCTTCCATGGCTGATCAGTAGATCATCAAACGGCTGACAATCCATCTTCTGTTTTAGCGCCGAGTTCTTCTGCTGTACGGCGCGCTGATAGCTTGTCAGATCGGCGAGGTACTTTGGCGACAGTTGTGATAGATAAAGATCAAGAAAGAGCCGGCGTTTACCTGGAGAGCCGGCAAGAATCTCGGAATCCTCGGGACCGGCCGTAACCGCGCAAAAGCGGCTGTACAGATCGGCCAATCGAATCGGCACACCGTCGAACGTAACCTTCTTCTGAACCCCCCGCTGATAGGCCACAGTCAGTTCATGGCGACCGTCGTCCGTTTCCAGCTCGCCGACCAGGCGGTAGACCGTTTCACCACTGCGAACGACAACCGTATCAGGAGCTCCCTTCTGGGAACGACCCAGGCAGAGGGTAAAGATCGCTTCGAGAAGATTGGTTTTGCCGACACCGTTGCGACCAAACAGGACATGCACGCCGTCGCCACACTCCAAACGGGCTGAGTCGAAGTTGCGCCAGTTGGTAATACTCAGTGAGACGAGCTGCATGACGACAAGGTGTGCCGCCGCCGCGGTGCTGCGACGGCGGTCAGCTTAGTCAGCAAGCCGCAAGGGCATGATCAGGCAGAGGTAATCGTCTTTCGACACGTTCGGCGAGTACACCAGACCAGCGGCAACGGGCGTCGACAGTTCAAAGACGATATCGTCCCCTTCGATTTTGGAAAGGATTTCGGAGACGTACGAAGCGTTGTACCCGATTTCAAGGGTATCGCCGTCGTATTCACACGGCAGCGATTCTTTCCCCTCCCCGCCGACATCGGCGTTGTTTGTCGAAAGGGTCAAGGACGCCGGCTTCACGGCAAACTTCACCTGGTGCGTCAACGCATTCGACAGAATCGAAACTCGTTTCACGGCGCCGGAGAGCTCATCCTTGTTGACCTGCAGCTTCTTATCGTTGCCGGTCGGAATGACCGGATCGATGTTCGGATACGGCCCCTCGATCAGACGCGAGGTGAGAACGACCGAACCGAGATTGAAGATGATATTGTTATCTCCGAAGATGATGCCGATCTCACCGGGCGTTTCCTCGTCGACAAAACGCGGGATCAGATTCAGAACTTTGGGCGGAATAATGATATCGTCGGCAACGCCCTTGAGACGCGTGTTCTCCGTCGACATCCGCGCCAACCGGTGACCGTCGGTCGCAACCATCATCATCCGGTCCCCCTTGGTGTGCCAGAGGACACCATTAAGCGCCGGACGCGTTTCATCGCTTGAACAAGCGAACGTTGTCTTGCGAATCATCGTGACGAGTTGGTCGCCCGGAATCTTGATCTCTTTCTTGGTATTGACGGCGGGCAGTTTGGGGAAGTCCTCCGGTGCAACCGCAGCGATCTTGTAGGTGCCGTTCGGAATGCGGATCTCGACGCGATTGGTCGTTCCCTCGAACGTGATCTCTGATTCCGGCAGCTCCCGGATGATCTCAAAGAGAATACGGGCCGGCAGCGCAACCGCTCCTTTTTTGACAACGGAGCACTCGACCGTCGCCGAAATCGATATATCGAGATCTGTTGCCGATAGCTTGAGTTTACCCTCAAGCGCTTCAATCAGAATGTTGGTCAAAATCGGCAATGTTGACTTGGTTGGAACGACCTGTAAAATCGAGCCGAGGCTCTGCGACAATCTCGACTTGGTGAGCGAAAACTTCATACAATCCGGGGAGATATTCTCCCCACTCTCTTTCTTATTCTTCTTTCTTAGAGAAACAGGAGAATAGAGATAATAAGGCCGGTGAGGTTGTGAGTACGTCCTCACTCCAACTGACATTCATCTCGTTAACCTGTTGCTTCATCAATACTTTACCCATTGTGAGCAGCTTGACATTGTCCCCAGTACGGGTGTGCAAATCATCGAATAAAACGAGTGGTTGTCCACCGTGTCAAAACTGTCCCCAGTTGTTCCGCAGCTGTTCCACCGGCTCTCCACAAGGCGTCAATACAAAAGCTCGGCGGTGATATTGTCAATCTTTTCGCGTAATGACTGGTCCTCAGCCAGCTTCGACTGAATCAGGTCATGGGCATACATCACGGTGGTGTGATCACGACCACCAAACTCTTCGCCAATCGTCTTGAGGGGGAGCTTGGTTAGTATACGCGCGAGATACATGGCGACCTGGCGGGCCCGGGCGACCGGTTGGTTCTTCTTCTTTGCCTTCATCAGCTTCGGGTCGATTCCGAAGTGCTGGGCGGTCACTTTCTGAATCATGGCAATCGTAACGGTCGTCGCCGATGTGCCAGCGCTGTCTTTCAACAGGTTACGTGCAGTCTCAATCGTGATTTCCTGATCATACAGGCGGGCGTAGGCGGTGAGTCGGTTTATTGCCCCCTCGATGTCGCGAATTGAGTCTTTGATGACGTTGGCGATATGAATGACAACATCATCGGGGACTGAGATCCGCTCTTTCTCGAGCTTCTTGTAGATAATGGCTGACCGGTTTTCGAGGTCGGGAGCCTGAAGGTCTGTAACCAGACCCCACTGGAATCGCGAGACGAGTCGGTCTTCGAGCTTCTTCAACTCCCGGGGAGCGCGATCGGATGTCAGAATGATCTGTTTTTGATCATGATAGAGCTGATTGAAGGTGTGGAAGAACTGCTCCTGCGTTCCTTCTTTCCCGGCAAGGAACTGGATATCGTCGATGATCAACAGGTCGACCTCCCGATAGACCTGTGAAAAATCGTTCACGCGGTGGGTTTGAACCGCGCGAATGAAATCCGACGTGAACTGTTCGGAGGTTGCATACAGCACGCGGCGGCCGTCCATCGTTTCAGCGATTTCGTGTCCAATAGCTTGGACGATGTGCGTTTTACCCAGCCCTGTGCCACCGTAGATCATCAGCGGGTTGTACCGCCCCACACCAGGCGCCTCGGCGACTGCGCGAGCGGCGGCACAGGCAAAGCGATTGAAGTCACCGACAACCAGATTATCGAATCGGTACTTCGCGTTCAGATTCGTTTTGAACGGCTGTTCGTTACTCGTTGCTTCCGATTTGCGCCTTGGATCCTCATCGACCGGGGTAACAACCACCGTACCTGAACCATTGACCGTGGCGTAACCTTGCGAGCTGCCATTAGCCGCGTGCCCGGAATTGATTTGTTCTTCAGTGACGGCGGCCGCTAGGCTCTCGGTATCGTCGATCAGTGTGGGCGGATCGACAGTGAACGGAACTTCCAGCGAGATCTGAGATGCCGCCTCCTCCTGTTTGAGGATGCGGTACTGGATGTCGTACTCCTGTCCGAGTACCTCGTTGAACGATTCCTCGATAATGTCTCGGTAATGTTTGTCGATCCAGTCGGCACAGAAATCATTGGCGACCAGGATCTCAAATTCGCCTATTTCGGTAGGCTGTCCACTGGTGTTTCGAAACCAGGTTTCGAAGGTGTTTTGGTGCATCCGACCAGAGATGTACCGTAAGCAATCGGTCCATTCGCGTGAATTACGCTGTCGTTCCATGAAATCAGAACCCCCATACGCTTCCTGTTATCCCCACTTTCCACATCCTGCAAATAGCGTAGAGATAAGCGGTTGGTGCCTGTGTGCGGGCGGAACGGACTCAGTAATCCACAATTCTTTCCACACTCCATGACTGTTTCCATTCGAGTTAAGTCTGTATCAATCAACAGCTGAAACGGTTTGAGTGAACGTTATCCACATCTTGCTAACATGATGCGCGACAACTGCTTTGATGCTGCTAGGTAGCCCGTGAGCTGCGCCTGAGCAAGAGCTCTCCCGACAGTTTTCGGAATTATTAAGAAACAGTTTGGGCGATAAGCAATTACGCCAGTCGTTTACCATCGACATTGTGGACAATTTGCGTCAGGTGATCGTGACACTTAACAACCACATCGGGCGAGTCCGTTGACAATCAGTCGTTTATCCGCGCAATCACATTGTGAAAAGAATTGAGCGTGTGACAGCATCAGTAGCGCTACGTTTCGCTAGCACAGGCTGACAACAGATTGTGGCTGACAACTCCACATTTTGCACTGTGCGGCGACGAAACGTGGACGACACCCGTCAGTCGGTCGTGTCGATAGCTTTGGCGATCGATTCGAACAGTGCGATCTGCTCCGGTGTCCCCTCAAGGGCAACCGGCTCGCCGCGATCGGCTCCTTCGCGGATCGACGTTTCGAGTGGCACTTCGCCGAAGAATCGAGTTCCTAAGCGTTCGGCGAGTTCTTTGCCGCCATCTTTACCGAAGACGTACTCGCGACCACCGGCGGTATCGAAGTACGCCATGTTCTCGACGACTCCGATTACCTTGAGGTTCGTCTTTTCGGCAAGTCGCGCCACCCGACCGGCCACATGGTAGGCGGTCGCTTGCGGTGTTGTCACGACAAGGAGTTCGGCAAGCGGAATCGCCTGGGCGATGGTCAGCGTGACATCACCCGTGCCCGGCGGCAGATCGAGGAAGAGATAATCGAGTTCCGACCACATGACGTCGGCGAGAAACTGATTGATCGCTTTGTGCAGCAGCGGACCGCGCCAGATCACCGGCTCGTCCTCATTGACGAAGAAACCCATCGAGACGACTTCGATGTTTTCACCCCGGCGGAGGGGAACGATTTTGTCGTCGATAACTGTTGGTTGCCCCGCGACACCGAGGATCCGGGGCACTGAGAAGCCGTAGACATCGGCGTCGAGCAGTCCGACTTTTTTACCGAGACGAGCGAGTGCGCAGGCGAGGTTGACGGTCATTGTCGATTTGCCGACGCCACCTTTACCCGACGACACGGCGATGAACCGGTCAGCAAAGTCGATAATGTTTGTCCCGCCTTTACCACTAAGTGAGGCGGCTTGTCGCCCCATGCCGAGTTTTTCGCGGAGCGCTTCGCGCTGCGCATCGTTCATCACATCGAACGTCACCGCAACCGACTCGACGTCGGGGATCAATTGTACCGCCTGGGTGATGTCGGCGGTGATCTTATCTTTCAATGGGCAGCCCGGAACGGTGAGGAGGATTTCGACGCCGACCTTGTTGCCGTCGATCGTAATCGCTTTCACCATATCAAGTTCGGTGAACGGCTTCTTGAGTTCGGGGTCTTCCACCCCGGAGAGAACGTGCAGAATCATTTCCCGTGTCAGCATGAGCGGACAAGCCCTTTCTCGGAACGTGCATGCGCCAGTGCCGACTGCCGGTCGGCGCAGACTCTATGTGTACTATAAACGCCTCCGGCCGCCAAGCAGGTTCGCCGCGTGGCGGGGGTAGCGTCATCGGAATTGTCACCGTATCTTCGCGTCACTGGACGGTTACAGCTTCAATCCACCCGTTGGAGGACACGATGCGGAAACGACTTCACGCCACCGGTCTGGCGCTCCTGCTGATGATTACGGCAGCGGCCCACGCGACCGGTCCGAATGATCTGAACTTTCAGGGACGCGTCACCGATGCGCTTGGCCAGCCGATAACCGGTACCGTTACGATTCGCGTGTCGATCTACAACGTTGCGACTGGTGGCAGCTCGCTCTGGAGTTCCGGATCGGTGAATGTGCAGGCGACCGACGGTCTGTTTGCCCTGCGGCTCGGTGAGTCGCCTCAGCCAGCGCTGCCGATCAACCTGTTTGACCAGAGCGATCTCTGGATCGGGGTCGCGGTCGAACCGGACCCAGAGATGACCCCTCGCACGAAACTGTCGTCGACCGCGTGGTCGCACCGCGTTCGTTCTGTTGAGGCAGATCAGATTGTCGACGAGCCGGGTGTCGCGCAGACGGTCGGATTTGTGGCGGGACAGCCCGGCTTCATCATCGCCGGCTCAACGACCGCGGCGCAGATTATCGACTCCGTCGACCTTGCCACCCCCGGTCTTGGCTTTGTAATCGTCACCGCATCATTTACCGCAATCAATAACGGCGAGGACCAGATTCAGTTTGGGCTAAGCCAATCGAACACGCTTGCCGCCGACCAGCAGAAGACCTTGAAAGGTCAGATTAGCGTCAGCACGGTCGTTCCCGTAAGTGTGACGCGCGTCTTTCAGGTAACCACCCGTGGTCAGGTCCGCTACTACCTGATCGCGCAGCGCGTGAACGGATTGTCGCAGTCGGCGGGGGTGCGGGATCTGACGATGACCGCGCTCTTTGTGCCGACCGCCTACGGCGCGGTCGAGGGGCTGCCGTAGCGGCGACGGCCTATCGTAGCCGAACTATGCTCGTCACGCTCCTGCTGACCGACCAAGCCGCTCCACGCATTGCCTGGCACGAAAACGAACCAAAGTTTGGAGTGATTGACCCGGACCAGGCAATCCGCGCGGCGGCAATCCGGCGGTTTGGTCAGGCGCACGTGCGACAGTTGGTTGGACCCGACGGTACCTCGGAGTCACTCGCCATCCAGCCCGCCGATGCCAGCCTCGAGGAGTCGTTTTACGACTACGCGCACCATGAGATGGTGCGCGCCGTTGTCGACATGGTTGATTATCTGGCCGCCTGTGTGAGGGAAGCCGATGGTTCCCCGGTGCGATTGGTGACGCTTGATGCGACGGACATGGACGGTCCGATCGAGCCGGAGGACACAGTTGACCTTGCGGATCTCGATCTCTCCGGTGAATTCTGGTTCGAGCCGGGAGATGTCTGGCGGGTGATCGATTCGACTCCGGAGCGGTAGCTACTCGGCCGGAGCGACCGTTTCGCCGCGCACCGGAGCGTGCTCCTCGAGCCGTTCGCCATTCACCAGCACATTCGCGAAGAACGCCTTGTAACCCAGGGCACCCCCCATCACCGGTTTGTGCTGCAAATGCCAGTGCAGATGCGGCTCCGATGAATTTCCCGAGTTACCACACCGACCGAGCAGCTGCCCCGCCGTAACTCGATCACCCGCTTTGACGGCTACCGTTCCCTGCTGGAAATGGGCGAACACGGAATACTCTTCCTCGCCATGCTGGAGCATGATGTAATTGCCCAATGCCATCAGGGGGTTCATCACCCCGGGGACGTTGTCGCGCAGACCGTCGACCGCCTCAATCACGAGACCATCGGCCG
Source organism: Candidatus Zixiibacteriota bacterium (assembly GCA_028289585.1). Taxonomy (GTDB): domain Bacteria; phylum Zixibacteria; class MSB-5A5; order GN15; family FEB-12; genus JANQPI01. The sequence continues at coordinate 347,474 of JANQPI010000020.1, read as the reverse complement.
GTGCGAGGATCGGCTCACCAAAGCAGTAGTAATCCTCGTTCGTCGCGCCATTGGTGCGGAAGCTGTTGTTATCGTCGCCGCGGATAATGAAATCGACCGCATACTTCTGCCCGGGATACGCGTTGTGGTAATTCTGTTCCTCGGTGTCACCACCCCAGAAGACATACCAGGCGCCGTCGAACGGCAGCCGCATCGTTGTGCGATTCCGCTCGGGGGCGGTTTCCTCGGGGGCTGGTGGCATGAAGCGCAGGCCGATGATCTGGTCGGCCGCATCGAGAACGAGCAGGAGATCAAGAACACCGCGCTCCATGGTCATGGCGAAAAGCGCCTGCGGTCCCTGTTCGGATTTGAGCTCGCCGAGTTCGGAGATTGCCCCGAACTGCGCTGTCAACCCAGTGATCACCTGGCCGATTTGCTCTTCGGAGAGCGCGTCAAGCATCACCTGGGCGAAGTCAGCCCGCATACTGACGGCGTCGCCCGCATTGTAGGCGGCGACCACGCGTTCGGCGACGGCGCGGAATCGGCTTTCATCGGCATAGAGATCAGACACAGCCATCAGGATACAGCAACCTACCAGTAATGGGGAGACCAAGCGCATTCGATTACTCCTTATCGATTGTTACCTCGCCCGAACGAACCACAATGTGTTCGCCCTCGTTGTCGAGAATCAACTCCCCGTCGGGAGCGAAATCGATCACGGTTCCTCGTTGGGCGGTCGAGCCTGACCGAACCACGATGTCCCGGCCGAGAAGTGACGACAGCCGCCGTAAACGGCCGCGCCGTCGCGTTAATCTACGCGCCACGTACTCGGAATATTCACGCTCAAAGTAGGTCCAAAACCGCTGAATGAACGGCACCCGTGCGACCTTGCGTTTCATTTCACGTCGCACCGACGTAGCAATCTCACGGAGATGATCCGGGAAGTCGTTCGTCTGTTGATTCAGGTTGAAGCCGATTCCCACGATCACATGCTCGATTGTTTTGCTGTCTGCCGTGAGCTCGGTGAGCACCCCCGCAACTTTGCGGCCGCGAATCAGCAGATCGTTCGGCCACTTGATGTGCACGCGATCCGGTACGAGCTCCTCGACTGCCGACGCGAGTGCCAGCGCTGCGACGATGGAGAGACCCGGCGCGCGATCCGGTTCGAATGGCGGTCGGAGGATAAGCGACTGATAGACACCGGTTCCCCGGGGGGAGTGCCAGTGTCGGCCGAGCCGTCCGCGACCAGCAGTCTGCTCCTCGGCAATGACGACAGTACCATGGGGGGCTCCGGCCCGGGCGAGTTCATTGGCTTTGTCATTCGTTGAGCCGACCGACTGCCAGGCGTGAACTGTCTGACCGATCGTCTTCGTACGCAGACCGTGCGTCAGCTCGACCCCTGTCAACAGATCGGGAGCGGTGCGAAACGTGATACCCGTTCGCGCTCGCACCACGAGCTTATAGTCCCAGCTCGCCAGCGTCTGGGCGGCCGCGAGGATATCGTCTCGGTTGGCATCGAGCCGTCGTTCAAGCCGTTTCCATGACACCAACTCATGGGGGTACGCACGAATGACGGCAAGCAGCTGCTCTGCCTGCTGATCGAGATTGTTCATTCGCCCGCGATGACCAGCATCGAAAGATCAATTGCCGGTGCGGAGTGGGTGACCGCGCCGACCGATATGTAGTCGACTCCCGAGGCGGCGATTGCCGCGACGGTTTTGAGCGATACATTTCCGGAGGCTTCCAGCTCCACGGCTGGATTAAGACGGCGGGCGTGGTTGACCAGGTCGATCAATTCGTCGGGCGTGCGATTATCGAGGAGCAGACGGTCTGCCTTAGCCGCGATTGCCTCGGTGATCTGCTCCGCGGTTTCGACTTCGACTTCAATGCCGATTGTCCCGTTGTCATATCCGAATTGGAGACGAAAGTCCGATGTCGACATGAATTCGCGCTGTAGCGAGATTGCGGCGGTGATCGATCCAGCGGAAGCGATATGGTTATCCTTGATCAAGACCATGTCGTACAGGCCGAATCTGTGATTCAAGCCCCCACCATGGACAACCGCTTCTTTCTGGACCAATCGGAGTCCCGGCGCTGTCTTTCGCGTGTCGAGGATGCGGGCTCGATGATCACCAATGGCGTCGACCAAGGCTCGTGTTGCAGTGGCGACTCCCGACAGTTGTTGAAGGAAATTCAGCGCGACGCGCTCAGTGGCGAAGACAGTTTGATTGAATCCTTCGATTGTCGCGATGCGATCACCGACCGTAAAGCGATCACCATCGGCTCGCTCCCAGGTGACTGTATTAGCGGAATCGACAATGTCGAACGCGAGCGTCGCCGGATGCGACCCGGACAGGACACCCGCCTGTTTGGCGATTATTTCACAACGAATCGGATTCGGATCGAGGCAGCCGAGTGAGGTCAGATCGCCCCGGCCGATATCTTCGTCGAGGGCCCGCTGGACGATATCGCGGAGCGTTGGTGGCGTACGGGTGGACATGCAATACTGGCGCGGGCTACGCGCCTCTCTATATTAGCGCGATGACGACTGATCGCAATCGAATTTCCCCTGTCGCGGTTATCGGCTACGGTTCCCAGGGACGGGCGCTTGCTCTCAATCTCCACGATTCGGGCGTCGAAGTACTCGTGGGTCTGCGGGACACCAGCACGCGTCGTCAGGTAGTACGCGACGACGGTCTGACGGCGGAGGCCGTCGACCGTGTCGTTGCGCAGGCACAGACAATCGTTCTCGCAATTCCCGATCATGTCCAGGAATCGGTGTGGCGTGAAGCTATCGCTCCGCATGTCTCCGCCGGAATGTTGATTGTCGCTTTGCACGGGACCGCCATTCACTTTGGCATGATTGTGCCACCGACTGAATGTGACACAGTCATGCTTGCTCCGCATGGCCCCGGTGTGATGGTGCGTGAAGCATATCAGCGAGGCGATCAATCGATCTCCGCCTTCTGGGCGATCCGTCACGATGCAACCGGCACTGCCGGCGATAGGCTGTGGCAGTTTGCGTCAGCCTGCGGATTCGATCGCAGGCGGTGTATTGAATCGACGTTCGCGCGGGAGGCCGTGGGCGATCTCTTCGGTGAACAGGCGGTACTCTGCGGTGGACTGACTGCGCTCATCAAACATGGATTCGACACGCTCGTTAGCCGTGGCCTGCCGGCCGACGATGCCTACCTGGAAGTGTGTTACCAGCTCGATCTGATTATCGCGCTGATCAAGAAGCATGGCATTGCCGGAATGTATGAGCGAATCTCGATTGCCGCGCAGTACGGAGCGTTGACCCACGGCAGCACGGTGATCGGGCCGGAAGTGCGCTTGCGCATGGAGAAACTGTACGATCGGATCGCTGACGGTCGCTTCGCCAACGAGCTGCGATCACTTGATGAACGTGCTGTTCAGGAACTGTCTGAACTTCGACAAAGGGTAACTTCGGCAGACTTTGAACAAGCCGCAAGACGCTTCGCGAATACCGATAAATCTTCATAAGATATTATCTGATCCTGACATAGAGGTGACAACCCACCCCACCCCCGGCGTAGCTTACCGTCGAAGGGAAATGGGGTGTGTATGTCTCGTTTGTGGGATGCGGTCGCTGGGGTGCTCTTCTCACTGATCATTGTGGCAGCAGCGGATGCCGCCGTTCTCTCCGGATCAATAACGGACTGGGAAACCGGCAAACCGGTTTCGGGGGCGACGATAACGGCGTGGCCCGGGCCGGTGTTTGCGGAATCGGATGCTGCCGGTCGATTCTCGATTCGCGTCGAAGGCGAGCCGCCCTACCACCTCTTTGTCACACACGTTGGGTATGCGACGACTGACACCATTCGCGTCAACGATGTCGCGTCGGGTCACGGGTTAGCGTTTCGGCTGATTCCGGCGACGCACCGTCTCGGCTCGATTGTCGTCACCGGCACACGGTCACCTCACATTTTAAAAGACGTTCCCGTCGAAACGCAGGTCATCACCCGTGAAGAACTCGAAGCGACCGGGGAGACGTCGGTCTTTGAAGCGGCTGCGGCGTCGATCGGACTGTCGGTTGATGACAATTTTCAGCAGTCAGGAATTACGGTCCGGGGTGTCCAGGGTGATCGCGTCCTGATCTTGGTCGATGGTCACCGGACTGTCGGTCGAATCGACGGTCGTATCGATCTCGAGCAATTCTCTCTTGCCAATGTTGAGCAGATCGAAATTGTCAAAGGGACTGGCTCGACGCTTTACGGGTCGGACGCGATCGGCGGTGTGATCAATATCATCACCCGTAAACCGAAAGCGCACCGGACCGAAGTTTCTCTGTCGGGTGATATCGGAAGTTTCGGAACGTTCCAACCCGTCGGCCGCATTGCCATCGGCAACGGAAAACAGGCACTTGCCATCGATGGTGCCTTTCGCTCGACCAATGGTTACGACTATAACGCGGCGACGCCCTCTACCGAGGGTGAGGAAGCGATCGATCGCTGGAATATCGGTGCGAACTATCGGTGGCAACCGACCGGTGGAGCAAAGCTCGAAATTGGTGCCCGCTTTATGCGCGAGGAGCGCCGCTGGATCGAGTCGGTCATTCTCCCCAATCGGCCCCCCGATACGATTCCCAACAACTCCGTAGATGCGAACGATCGATACGAATTGTCAGCTCAGTTGACGCAGTCGTTAGGCCGAGATGTTACCCTGACGACCCGACTCTTCGGAACGACGTATGATCACGAGTTTGCCAAGTACAATGTTGACGGTGGCGAACAGGTCCAGCTGATCGAAACCGACGATGAATACTATGAAGCGTCGTCAACGTTGGCGTGGTCGCCCGCGCGGAGTCACCTTCTGACCTATGGCATTGAAGTATCGTATGAAGATTTTTCAGCCGATGATTTGGCCGTAACGGCGCGTCCGGATCGATCGATCGATCTTTTCAGTCTTTGGGAATGGGAGGTTACCGATCGACTCACATCGGTCATCGGCGCCCGGTGGGAAGAGCATAAGAATTACAAGGGCCGAGTTAATCCGTCGCTCAATCTCCTCTATCAATTGAGCAATGCGATCAATCTGCGCGGCTATGTTGGCGCCGGGTTCCGGGCGCCTTCGCAGAAACAGCTCTACTTCATTTTTGATCATGCCGCCCAGGGGTATCAGGTAATCGGTGGTGCCCTCGCCGAGGAGATGGGCTTCCCGGGTCTCGATGCTGAGAAATCGATCAATTCGTCGATCTCGTTCGAGTATGCACCGACCGCCGGATTACAAAGTCGTGTCACGTACTTCTATAACCACATTGACAACCTGATCGAATTTCCACGGATAGACGACGGTGGCGTGCCTGGTTATCCGAATGGAATTTACGCCTATCAGAATGTTCAGACCGCGTTGACCCAGGGTATTGAAGTTGAGTTGCGGACACGAGTCGCGAAGCGACATTCGATTGCGTTGTCGTATGAATATCTCGACGGACGTGATCTGACCGACGGACGCACGCTGGCGAATCGGTCACACAACACGTTTAAGTGGCGCGCCGAAGCCCGGCCGTTGAGCACCGATTTGACACTCACGGTCTGGGGCCAGTATCAGTCCTCGCGTGAGGTCGCCGATCCGCAACGCGATAATGATGTCGACATTCGTCGGAAGATTCCGGGGCGAACCCTCCTTAATGCCTCGATCTCGCAGGGGTTGGGGAACGGTGTCGACCTGTACCTTCGTGGTGAAAACCTGATTGAGCACTTGGAACCGGAGTACCGCTGGTTTGATCGAACAACGATCACCGGAGGCGTACGGCTCGGTGTCGATTGGTAGAGATACAACATGAATCGACATGGTCTAACTCGGCTGTGTCAGTTGACTGTACGATAGGAGTTTACTGAAATGCGTAAACAGATACTGGCCACATCGGTCGTCGTTGCTCTCGCGTTGCTCGTGGGTTGCTCGTCCGATGATGACAACAACCCGATCGGTCCGGGACCACAACCGAATCCCGGGACAGCCGACGTGACCGTCGCCTTCACCGATCTCGGCTGGGAAGCAGCGGTTATTGGCGATACAACGATTATCGCTGTCACCACTACGATGGGTAATCAACTTGCTGCTACCTCGCTGCCATCGGGGGCGTCGTTTGACGAAATCGATTCAGTGACATGGCATTTGACCTGGAGTCCGACCGCTGGGCAGGCTGGCCGCTATACCGTGTCGGTGACCGAATCATCGCGACCCGGCGCAGCCTTAGCCGTCCAGGAAACGAACGACTTCATTTTGGAGGCGATCGAATCGACCCGTGGTCTCGCAACCTGGGATGAGACGAACCGGGCTTGGGAGATTACGGTCGATGCCCGCAATAGTGCCGAATACGCTCACCTTGATCTGGCCACCGGCATGATCACCGAAACCGACTGGGACATGCGCTTCCGGCGTTTCGAGATTGGGCTCAACGGTGGTGTTTCCGGCTCGGGTGGTGTGACCGGCTACAACAATCGCGACGTAAAGACGTTTGCCGAGGTATCGATGGCCGATGCCGAGATCATTGGTGCTGGATGGGTCGAGGATTCCTATGACCTCCAGATCAATGAGTGGTTCATCTACAATTTCGTGACGCATCAGCTGACGATGACGAGCTACGTCTACTCGATGTGGGAAGCGGCCGACGATCCGGCGAACGCCCACGCGGTCAAATTCCGTGTCGACTCAATCGTTGGTGGCGGCATGCCGCCGAACATGGGGACGATGTGGATCAGCTATGTGCGCCAGGATGTCGCGGGATCGCCGTCGCTCACCGGAGCCGTGCAAACACTGGCGATTCCGGTCGGCGTGGGTCCGGCCTACTTTGACTTCGCGACCGGATCGATCGTTACTCCGTCGGATCCGATGACGTCATACGATTGGGACATTCGCATTGAGAATTACGAGATTCGAATGAATTCGGGTCCATTTGGTCCGGGTAGCTGCACGGCGTTTCCGTGGCATCGCGAGCTAACCGATCCAACCGACATCGAAAGTGTGACCTCGATCGTTCCCCCGGGTGGTGCGCCGACGTTTGGTGAGGGTATTGCCTCGGCGATCGTGTCGTCGCCAACGGCGACCGATTCCTGGTACGAGTACAGTAATCAGCAGCTGACACCGCGTGGCTTTGTCTACCTGCTCAACATGGGATCAGCGTATTACAAGGTCGAATTGACCGGCTACTACGGCATTCTGAGTGGTCAGCCGACAAGTGCGATGATCACACTCATGTATCGCGAACTGTAATCTTAACCTGTGATGACATTCGTCAGTAACGGGTGAGGTAAACTAAGATCAAGGCCGCCGGCGACAACCGGCGGCCAGAAAAAGAAAGCACCATCGGTCCGACAGGTTTCGCAGTCCATGCGCGGTCCGAGGTACCATAACCAACCAACGGGTACACCGTGGCTGTACCCGTAAGATAACGGGAGTCTCGCAATGGTAACAAAGGGAATTTTGCCGTCTCTGATTGCCGCGTCTCTGCTTGTCGTTGGATGCCAAAACGCTGACCGTGCGCTGTCGCCGACAACCGGTGATGTCGACCCAACGTTCCTGACTGATGAACCGCCGGTCGCACCGGCGACATTCGGTGAGGCGACCTGGGACGAGTCCGCCCAGGCTTGGCGTGTCGTTGTCGATGCAACGAGCTTTGACACTCCACGGACATTCAATCTGACCACTGGTCTGTCGAACGATAGTGACTGGCAGATTCAGTTCCAGCGTTTCAACGTTAGCCTCAATGGAGGAGTCACAGGGTCTGGCGGTGTTGTTGGCTATGACTTCACCGATTCGCTCAGTTTTGCTGCCGCTTCGACACTCAACGCACGTGTCGTTGAAGGGAATGATGAATGGGTCGAAGACGAGTATGACCTACAGATCGATAACTGGTTCGACTACGATTTCCAGACGTTCCAGCTGACGATTAACCAGAACGTGTACAGCATGTGGGATGCGTCGGGCGAGCATGGCGTCAAATTCCGCGTCGATTCTCTCGTCGGTGCCGGGATGCCGCCGGACATGGGTACTGCTTACATCACGTATTTCTATCAGACGATGGCGGGCAACGTTAGTCTGATTGGCCCGACCCAGCAGATGGTTGTGCCGATCGGCCCGGCCCCGGCCTATGTTGATTTCTCCTCGGGTGGCAAAGTCTTCCCGAGTGATCCTGCCAATTCGACCGACTGGGATCTCCGTTTCTTTGCCTACGAAATCCGTCAAAACACTGGCCCGTTTGGTCCCGGCCTCTGTTCCGCGTTTCCATGGTATCAGGAGTTAGGCGATCCGACCGACATCAATTCGGTCCCGCAGGTCGCGCCGGGCGCTCCGCCGTTCTATGCGCCGACGTTCCCGGACGGCATCGTATCGGTGATCGGCTCCGATCCGAACGAGGGCTCGGAGAGTTGGTTTGATTACGAGAACTTCATCCTCACGCCGACATTCAGGACCTACATCCTCAAGGATGGAAATGACTTATACAAGATCCAGCTGGTTGGCTACTACCACCCGGTTACCGGCCAGAGTGGAAACATCTCCATGTTGTTCTCGGCGCTGACGGAATCGGCAATCTCCACCAGAGGATTGCCGCTACCGTAACTAGCCCAGCACCGGGCTCGACCTCCTTTTGTCAGAATCGGCTCCCATCACCGGGGCCGATTCTTTTTGGGGGAGGCCTTGCCATTCGTCCGGTCGTGCGCTATCCTCTGAGGCCGTTTGAGTGAGGCTCGAATGGCAGACGCGACGTGGCACCGGTGCTGCGGGCGTGCGGGATCGGGCAGCAGGCCCTCCCTAGCCGGTTGATCTCGACAGTCAGCGAGATCGATAGGCGAAACCGAATCAAACCGGAGCGACGAGCTCCAGGAGGAACTGACACCATGGCAAAAGTGGTGATGGGGAAGCGTTCGCGCTTCAAAATCCAGCGCCGTCTCGGCGTCGAACTCCCCGGCCTTGGCCGTCCGGGCGCGCTCGACAAACGTCCGTTTGGACCGGGTCAACACGGTAACACCGGCGGGCGCCGTCAGAAGCTGTCGGAGTTTGCGATCCGACTTCGCGAAAAGCAAAAAATGCTCTTCCACTACGGGCTGCGCGAGCAGCAGATGCGTAATTACGTCAAGCGAGCGCGTCGCGTTCGTGGTAAACCGCTAATCGACGCCCTGGTTGGCTTGATCGAGCGCCGCCTCGATAATCTTGTCTTTCGCCTCGGTTTCGCGCCGTCGATGGCCGCTGCGCGGCAATTAGTCGCCCACGGTCACGTTCTCGTCAACGGCCGGAAACTCGATGTCCCTGCGGCAATTCTTCGTCCCGGCGACAAAGTCGCGTTGACGAAGAAAGGCTACCAGAGCCAGGGGTATCTGCAGGCTCGCTCGAATCCGCGGATCGATCCGCCCGATTGGCTGACGATCGAAATCGAACAGGGCGAACGGGTTGGTAAACTCAACGAGGAACCGGATTCGACGGCCGTACCATTTGCCTTCAACGGCCAGTACGTCGTCGAGTACTACTCGGCGGTCGGTTAGCCGATCACAGATGCGAATCGCACAACGCCGCGTTCCCTGGGGAGCGCGGCGTTTTCTGTTGTGCGATCCCGCTTGACCGATATGCCTGCGCTCGGCTAGTTTGAAGCGCTATGCGGTTTCTCGTTCTTCTGGTAATTTTCTTTGGGGGATTCATGGTCGGCTACATTCTCGGTCGCATCCGCGGCATGAAGAAGGCGCTCGAGGACCAGCGCCGTCGCGGTGAGCCGATCGATACGAAGTACACCGATCTCAAGTAATCGGGCTATTCGGTCTTAGTCGCTGCCGCTCTTGACTGTTCGTACTCTGCCCCGGCGAACAGGCCCATCTTGTCACAGATATCATCCGGTTTGCCCAATACGAACACGATATCACCGGCCTGCAGTTTGGTGTCCGCCTGGGGGGTGGGAATATCGGTTTTGCCCCGGCGGATGAACAGCACGGTCAGGTGATGATCCTGGCGGATCCGTGCCTCAGCCAGCGTTTGACCAACCAGCGGTGAGTCGGGTGCGACCAGCAGCCAGTCCATTTCCAGATTCGATAATGAGATCCCCGGTTGGTTGGCGAAGATCCCCGGTCGATTTTCCGGTTGATCGCGCAGCACCTGGTAATGGTCGGAGCGAATCTCGGTAACAAACTTGTCGATGTCGTTTCGTGGCACGAGGTACTGCCGCAGAACGCGTGTAAACACTTCGACCGACGTTTCGAATTCCTCGGGGATGACGTCGTTCGCTCCGTTATCAAGCAGCGGCTGCATCTCCAGCAGGTAGCGAGTGCGGGCGATAACGTACGCGGTTGGTCGCAGACGGCGGGCGGCCTCGATAATCCGTCGGGTCGCGGCCGGATCGTCAATTAGCACGGCGACGACGCGAGCGCGATGAATCCCCGCTGATTCGAGGACGGCGTCGTGAGAGGCATCGCCAAAGATAATCGGTTCGCCACTCTCCTGTTCCCGCCGGACCGTCTCCGGATTGAATTCAATAACGACGTACGGTACCTGTGCGGCGCGAGCGGAACGGGCGAGATTGCGACCATTGAGTCCGAACCCGACGATGACGACGTGATCATCGACGTCGTGATCCAGCGCCATCTGGGTTGGTTTCCACCCGGTTCGCAACCAACGCGGGAGCGGGCAGCGATCGACAAACGACGCGATCCGATCCGCAGAGGCGATACAATACGGGGTTGCGGCCATGGTCAGAATGATCACCGCCAGCGCCTTCTGGTACTGATCACCCGAGAAGAGCCCCACCGCCATACCCGCCTGGGCGAGAATGAACGAAAACTCCCCAACCTGACCGAGTGCAATACCGGAAGTCAGCGCCACGCGCAGCGACTGTCCGATTGCCAGCGACGCAATCGCCGTAATGAGTGTCTTGGCCACCATGACACCAACGACCAGCCCGGCGATCAGGAGTGGAAACTCGGCGACAAGACGCCAATCAAAAAGCATTCCGACGGAGACAAAGAAGAACGCAGTGAAGACATCGCGAAACGGGAGGACAGAGCCTAACGCGTGATGCGAGTACTCCGATCGGCTGATCGTAAGCCCCGCAAGAAACGCTCCCAAGGCCAGCGACAGTCCGGCCATCGACGTTATCCATGCCACCGAGAGACAGATCACCAGGACCGTCAGCAGGAAGAGTTCGCGCGATTTCGTGCGGCTGATTTGGTAGAGTAGTCGTGGCACGATGAACTGTGAGGCCGTCAAAACGAGCGTCACGATCACCAGGCCGATGGTCAGCTGATAGAGATTCCCCCCGCCATAGTGGCCGACCCCCGGTTCGACGACCAGCAGCGGCAGCATGAGCATCATGGGGACCACGACGATATCCTGAAAGATCAGGATTCCGAGAGAGGTGCGACCATGTTGTTTGTTCATCTCCGCGCGCTGCTGCAGGACCTTGAGTACAATCGCGGTAGACGACATGGAGACCAAAAATCCGAAGAAGACCCCCTCGTTAACCGAAAATCCGGCCATCATAGCCAGTCCCAGAGCGGCGAGAATCGAGAGCCCGACTTGAATTGGTCCGGCGATAAGAACGGTCGCGCGAATCTTCAGCAGCTGCTGAAATGAGAACTCCATTCCGATCGTGAAGAGCAGGAGAACGACACCGATTTCGGCGAGTGATTCGACCTGACCGCCGGCTGCGACAATCCCGAGCCCCTCGGGACCAACGAGCGCACCGGTGGCGATGAGTCCGAGAACCGACGGCACCCGCAGGCGATCGAAGAGCAGCATGACCACGACGGCGAGGCCAAAGATGATGACAATTTCCGCCAGTATGCCGGTTTCTGGTCCGTGCATGCGATCAGGCTCCGAAGAAATCGAGGATGTAACGGGTCGCAATGAAGAGTAATGCCGCAATGATGATCATCGCAATGATTCGTGCGGGTATCCAACGCTGCATCCAGGCGCCCACATACGTGCCCAGGAGACCGCCCACACCGAACGAAAGGCCAAGCCACCAATCGGGGAGGGCGGAGCGATCGGCTACCCCGATACCCACCAGCAGGAGATAGGACCCCACTCCCACCGCCGAGGTAACGAAATTGCCGAACAGCGCAGCACCCGCGACGGTGTGGATCGGCAGACCAAAGACCGATACCAACAGCGGGACCATCAATGCCCCCCCGCCGATACCGTAGGTTCCCGCGACCACGCCGATCAGGAGAGCCGTAGCACTGATCTGCCAGGGTGCGACGTCGTAACGATGCCCCTGAAAAGTGTAGGTCAGGCGCGCCGGAGCTCGTGATTCGACCACGACATCGAATTCACCCGTCATAGGCCGCTTCCGCTTACCGCGCGCGACTGAAACAAGCATCTTGATTGCGAGAAACAGCAGCACACAGCCGACAAACAGTTTGAAGGCGAGCGGGTCGGGGAGATACTCGATGCGGATGTAGGCGCCGGCGAGGACACCCGGCAAGCTGCCAACCACGATCGCCCAGGCGAGAGGCCAGATCAGTCGGTCTTCCCGCCAGTAGCGGATTATCCCGCCCGGGGTCCCGACAACATTGTAGATGAGATTAGTTGCCGATACGCCCGGACCCGTATAGCCAAGGATCGAAACCTGAAACGGAAGGATCAGGAAGGCGCCGGAGAGCCCGCCCAGCGACGTTAATGCCGCGACAAGAAACGCGACGAGAGGTGGTAGCCAGACGTAGGTCTCGACCCCCGAAATGGGAAACTCAACCATCTATGCGACTCGGGGGGTGACCATCGGTTGCCCGAGAGTACGGCCGCACCGGTCGTGTGGCAAGCTTCAGCAATCCAAAAGAGGCTTGCGGACATCCGGGGGGCGGCCTACTTTCTCGATCTTGACAGGAACGCCACCGGAGATCACCGGTTGGCAGACACGATGCCGCGGCTCATTCCGCCCAAACAAGGAATCTGGTTTCGATGAAATTCGACGACAACCTCGAAAACGATATCGTCATCTTCGATGTCTCCGGTAAGATCATGGGCGGCGACGAAACGACGCTCTTCCACGGTAAGATTCACGAGTACATCGAGAAGAACAAGAAGCACTTTGTTGTCGATCTGCGGAATGTCGATTGGATGAACTCGGTTGGTCTCGGCATGCTCATCTCAGCATTGACCACGGTGAAGAACTCGGGCGGTCGACTGGTCCTGGCCAATATCACCAAGATCGAGTCAATTCTGACGATCACGCGACTGATCACGGTCTTCGAGAGCTTTGATTCGCGCGAAGAAGCGATGAAGTCGTTCGCCACCTAACAAGTCTCCTCGTTTCCACAACTGCGCTTGTCACGTCGTGATGTGACGAGTCACCATCTGGAGTAGTCGTCCGAAGGGGCCGTCATGCTGGAAATCGTCCAGGTTGATGCGTTTACCAATGAGCCGTTTCGCGGCAATCCCGCAGCCGTCTGTGTTCTCGATCGTCCGGCCGATGATGCGTGGATGCAGAACGTGGCTTTGGAGATGAACTACTCCGAAACGGCGTTTCTCCACCCCGTCTCCGACGGTATCTGGCGTTTGCGTTGGTTCACGCCAACTCGTGAGAGCGCATTGTGTGGCCATGCCACGCTGGCGTCGGCGCATACTCTGTGGACACACCATGAAGTCGCGGGAGATACGCTTCGCTTCGAAACCCATGCCGGTCTACTCACCGCGAGGCGGACCGAGGATCTCATTGCGCTTGATTTTCCCGCTCGTCCGGTATCCGAAGTGACTGCCCACGAACCGCTCGTGACAGCTCTTGGTGTAACGCCCGAATTCGCGGGTCAATTCAAGGATGACTATCTGATCGAGGTTGCGAATGAATCGATCGTTCGGGCAGCCACACCGGATATGCACGCCCTGATGCGGTTACCGATACGAGCGGTCGTTCTGACTGCCGAGGCCTCGACCGACGATTTCGATTTCGTTTCTCGTTTTTTCGCCCCAGCGGTCGGCGTGCCCGAAGATCCGGTGACAGGCTCGGCCCATTGCATTCTCGGGCCGTACTGGAAAGAGCGGTTGTCACGTGACCCGCTCGTCGGCTATCAGGCATCTGCTCGAGGCGGTCGAGTGGAGACCGAGGTCGATGGCGACCGCGTCATCCTGCGCGGTCAGGCGGTCACGACGCTCATTGGTTCGCTCACCTGTTAGGGTAGCCGGGGGTTACCGTGCCGGCCGCGTAATCTCAGCAAGTTGCTCCGGTGTGAGTTGACGGAACGAGTACTTGTAGCCGAACCAGACAGCGAGTCCGTAGAAGAGCAGATCGATCGGTGAGAACGTCTGGACGATTGCGTCAATCATGACCGCTGGTTGCATCAGCAGGCTGAAGAATGTACCGACTACGCCGACCTGTTCGTACTCTGCGACAAATGCCGCCACCGTCATTAGATTCCCGAGCAGACACCCCATCAACGCAATTGCTCCACCAGCAAACCCGAAAATCGGGTCGGTGCCTTTGCCAACGGTTCGCATCGTCAAACCCACGAGCCAACCAACGCCGACCGCCATCCAGCCGATTTGAAATTCGGTGAAATAGGTGATGGCGGACCAAGCAACGGCCGTCGCGAACATGACACCAAGAGACATGACGATGCCCAGACTGAGTTGCTGTTCGTCTTTCAGGCGCAGCTGCAACTGATGCAGCTTGGCCTCATCGATAACTGGTGCGACGTCGGGAGTCGGCGTCGAGTTATCGGGCATAGGTTCGGGAGATGGTGTCTTGGTTGGTGCTGTCATCATGGTGGAGCCTCCTCATCCCACACTATCGGCGATGACGAACACGGACTTGGGCGTCCCGAAACGATTGTGCAGAATTGTGACAGCCGCGCCTATCGCGCTTAGGAAATCGGTGAATCCGGCTTGTCTTTCGACGATGAAATCCGGCCGGTTTGAAACGCGTTGAGGACACCGATAGCGTACGATCCCCAAACGACCGCCGAGAAGCCGGCGTCGAGCAGCGGAGCAACCAACAGTTCACCCGCGGTCACAAAATCGAGCGACCAGAGGACTTCAAGAAATCCTTCACCGGTTCGCTCGGCAATCAGCCATGTTTCGTAGAAAAGATTCCGCATCAAACAGCCAAAAGCTGTCAGTAACGCGGCGACGATACCAAAGACAAAATCACGTCCTCTCCCGGCGAGTCGAACGGCCAGTCCGACCAGATAGCCCAAGCCGAGGGCGAGGATGAACCCGTCCCACCCGGAGAACGCCGAGATCGTCGCCCAGACCGCTGCCCCGGCCAGCGACGCAACCGTACCGACAAATATGCCGGCGGCGAGATTCTGATCGGTGGGCAACTGCTCCCGCATCATCTCCCGACGCATCTGTTCGGCAGCCTCGGTTCCAGAGCTGGCTTGGTTGTTCGAGCGCCAGACCATGCGGCTAATATATGTCGATCCGACCGCGGAGGGGAGCGTCGGCCGACTGTTCTCTGCCTGCACAGATCGACGGTTTGTCTGCAATCAGGTGCAGCGCTAATCCGGGCTAACTTGCTCTCAATTGGGCCGACGGCCCGTATAAGGTTCTGTCTGACTTCAAAATCAAACGTCTAACACGTTAAAAGACATAGGCTAAGAAGGGTGACTGCGTCACCTAGGGGGAGGGTTACCACAAGTTGGCAAATTGATTGCTCTAGGACCACCCGGACACAGAACGGAGGAACCGGATGGCATTGATCAAGATCAATCGCAACAACACCGCGTACGAAATGTACCACGTTCCGACCAACCGTGTGGAAGCGGAACGTCAGGCGCTGCTTAGCCTGGGTTTAGGATTTTCGGACGGTATGACTGAGCCGTCGGCTGACTCATTTACGATTCTCTATCGCGAGGAGGGCGTCGCCCCGCTCTCGCATCGTCTCTACGTGCGCGAATCCGCCGCGTAACTATTGCTTTCATAGGATTCACGTCGCGGCCCGGAGATTCTCCGGGCCGTTTCGTTGTGAGATCGTGCTTGCACCCGAGTTACTTCGATCACTCCTTGGGTCGACAGGAGGTGTTGCATGAAACGGTGTATCGTCGCAGCGTTCTTTGGGCTGCTGCTTGTGGTGTCGGTAGCTTCCGTATCCGCGGTTGACCGCGAGGAGGTTGATGATCTCCGTCGCCTCGCCGCCTGGCTCACCGGATCGTTTACCTCGACCGCCCAAGCCGAGGCCGACAGCAACTTCTTCGACATTCGTCTCGAAATGGTCCCGATCTGGACCGACCGCAACGACGGACTCTGGATGTATGTCGAACAGGCATCGGCGGCCGCACTGGATCGCCCCTATCGCCAGCGCGTCTATCACCTGACTGCCGATTCCGACGGTTCGCTTGTCTCCACGGTTTACTCGATCTCCGAGCCGCTTCGATTCGCAGGAGCGTATGCCGACACCAAGCCGCTCAATGCGTTGTCTCCTGATTCACTCATGTTGCGCGACGGGTGTGAAATCCGCATGACGTTTACCGATGGCGCGTTTGTCGGTGCGACCGGGAAACAGACGTGTGGGTCGACATTGCGCGGAGCATCGTGGGCAACTTCGGAGGTAACGATCCACGCCGACCGTCTGGAAACGCTCGATCAGGGGTGGGACGACGACGGTAACCAGGTGTGGGGGTCCGAACACGGTCCGTATATCTTCGTCCGCGTTCGTTAGTAGCAGCCACCGTTTTTCACATTCTCAGTTTGTCCTCGGGACACTAGTTGCCGTCTCCGTGTACGTCGCCGTATAGTGCGGTATCTCATGGAAGCGTTAATCAAGAATCTCAATCCGCCTCAGGCGGAAGCGGTCACGACTACCGACGGTCCCTTGCTTGTCATCGCCGGTGCCGGGTCGGGGAAGACCCGCGTGCTTACCCAGCGGCTTGCCTATATCCTGGCCACGCGCAAGGCGGCACCGCACGAACTCTTGGCGGTCACGTTTACCAACAAAGCGGCCAACGAAATGGGCGAACGCGTCGGCGCGCTCCTCGGTGCACTCCCCAATCTGTGGATCAGCACGTTCCACTCGCTTGGCCTCAAACTGCTCCGGCGTGAGCATAAGACAATCGGGTATTCGTCAAGTTTTCAGGTCTTTGATACATCAAGTTCACAGGCGTTACTCAAAGACTGCGTGCGGCGTCTTGGCTATCCCGAAGGACAATTCCCGCCCAAGGCGGAACTGCGGAAGATATCCGATATCAAAACCCAGTTGATTACGCCCGAGGCATACGCGTCGAAAGCGAACAACTACTTTGAATCCCGCCGCGCCGAACTCTATACGCTCTACCAGCGACGGCTCCGATCGATCGGTGCGATGGACTTTGATGACCTGATTTGCGAAACGGTCTATTTGCTGCGGGATCATCCCGATGTTGCCTCGCGCTGGCAGCAACGCTTTCGCTATCTGATGGTCGATGAGTACCAGGATACGAACCATGTCCAGTATCTCATGCTGCGACATCTGCTCAACCCGGATCAAAATATCTGTGTTGTCGGAGATGAGGATCAGTCGATCTACGCCTGGCGCGGTGCCGACATCCGCAACATTCTCGAATTCGAACGCGACTTCCCCGGCGCCAGGATCATCAAACTAGAACAGAACTATCGATCGACCGGCACAATTCTCAGAGCGGCGTCGGCGGTTATCGCCAACAACTCCCAGCGAAAACCGAAAGAGCTGTGGACCAATGCTGGCGAGGGGGATCGTATCGACCTGATCCTGGTCGATAACGCGCAAGAGGAGGCGAAAGAGGTTGTCGATCGCGTGCAGACCGCGGGGGCACCGTCGCTTCGCAATCAGGTCATCCTCTATCGCACCAACGCACAGTCACGGCCGTTTGAGGAGGAACTCCGTCGCCGCAACATTGCCTACAAAGTCGTTGGCGGAACCGCGTTCTATGACCGGGCGGAGATTCGTGACATTCTCGCCTATCTGCAACTGATTGCCAATGCGGCCGACGACGTTTCGTTCGACCGCATCATCGGTACACCGAATCGCGGGATTGGTAAGACGACCGTCGACGAAATCCATGCGCTCGCTGTCGATGAAGAGAACTCATACTACGGTATCTGTGCGAACGCCGGAGCGTATCCGTCGCTGGCGGGCAAAGCCAAGCGGATTGCGGCGTTTGTCGAGTTGATCGAATCGTATCGCGCGATGGTCGACACGCAGCCGGTCGATCTGATGGTCGAGCAACTGATCAAAGACCTCAAGTACGTCGACTA
This sequence comes from Candidatus Zixiibacteriota bacterium, assembly GCA_028289585.1. Taxonomy (GTDB): domain Bacteria; phylum Zixibacteria; class MSB-5A5; order GN15; family FEB-12; genus JANQPI01. The sequence continues at coordinate 329,348 of JANQPI010000020.1, read as the reverse complement.
CTGGCAGAACAAGGAACCGCACACCGCTGAAGCACGAATCGAAAACCTCGAAGCACTCGTCGATGGAGCAGCGGAGTTCATGACCGCGCATCCCGACGCGCACCTCCCCGACTACCTTTCCGAAATCGCGCTCTACACCGATCTCGATGATCTCGATAAGGAGAAAGAGGAACGGTTGTCGATGATGACAATCCACTCGGCAAAGGGGTTGGAATACGACACGGTCTATGTCGTGGGCCTAGAACAGGGGCTCTTTCCGATGCAACGGCAGACCGATGATCCGATGAATCTTGAGGAGGAGCGTCGGCTGTTCTATGTCGCCGCGACACGCGCGCGGCAGAACCTGCACCTCTTCTCGGCTGCTGTTCGCGGACGGTTCGCCGATGTCGAAACGATTCCTTCGCAGTTTATCAAAGAGATCCCCGAGGCACTGCTCGATCGGTTGGAGCTTCGCACGCGCAAAGTCTATTCGTACGACGCATCGTCGCGCCCAGCGCAGGCGTCGCTGTTTGGCAATGGCGGACGGCGCGCAGCGCAACCTGCGGCGGCGTCGGGAAGGACCTACGTCTACGAAGAAGACGAAGTCCTACAACCGGGTCGCATTGTGCAGCACAAGACGTTCGGGCAGGGTCGGATCATGACAGTCGATGGGTTCGGCGATTCGTTGCGGATCGAGGTCAACTTCGCCGGGTTGGGCGTCAAGAAACTGATGGCCCGCTACGCCAACCTGAAAGTGATTGGGTAGCGGCGTTGTCCGTCATCCCCGCGTAGGCGGAGATCCAGTATTCATTGCAATGTTTCAGTGACAGGTGGGACCTGTCTTGGGCCAGTCGAAGGGACACCTGCCGCCCAAGAAACGGTGCTACTTGTCATGTCGAGCCTGGTCGAGACATGACCGCAAAGTTACAGGCACGTGCCGTCGCATCTCGACTCCGCTCGGGGTGACTTCGAGTAAGCGAGGGTCCCAAAGTCTGTACCCCACCCTTCGGGTGGGGCTAGGGGCAGGCCGGGGGCCTGCCGCCCACGAGACGCCACGGTGACAGCGTCGACCGATCGTCATCCCGGCGAAAGCCGGGATCCAGTGTTCACTGTATTGTCTACGCGGCAGGTGAGGACACCTGCCGGCCACATACTCAACTCTCCTCACTATTCAAACCATCCAACATCATTCGATATTGGGCCGAACTTCCAGTGGACGTTCTCCCTCGGCCCGAAGTGTGTGGCTAGATGACTGAAGAGTTTGTCGCTCAGCGAGAGATCATATAGCGTGAAGTTACCACCGTGTTCCTCCAGCCATACACCGAAGTGCATGATTAATCGATTGCCCAAAACGAAGGCTTCGTTCTCCGTTGTTTCCAAGATTGTCACCAGGTCATTCGTAGAGTGAATCTGATCAGATTCTTCCAGGTAGAGCATATGACACCCAACATAGCCCACTTCAACTGCGCGTGGATCATCGTTTTCACCTGCATTCCATCTGGCGAAACTTGGATAGAAACTGGGAGGCAAGAGAAGAAGATCCGGAATTTCCCTCGAATTGCATGAGTACAACTTGTAGATCGAATCAAACCGGTACTCTCGAGGAGTACTAACTAATACTCCATCGTTCAGTCCCCAAGAGCCTGATGCTAGTTTCATGAGCTCCGCGTCGGAAACTGCCAACGGATCGCGAATTACTCCGGCGACGACTAGCAGGTGAGTCGGATTTACGACGGCTGTAATACTGTCAACCAGCGATTCATCCCAGAAGTCAAGCCAGTCGTCAAAATCGTCCCAGTTGTGCCAGGTTAGGTCCAGGTAGGACTTCTCAGGGAATCTCGACCAAGCATCTTTCTCAGGGATATTCGGTGAGACACCCAAGCTAGGAAACAGAGCGTGTCCGTCATAATGCCTGCTTTGCGATCTCTCACGACGAGCTTGCAAGTATACTTCGATTCTTGCTCGAAGATTACGGAAGCGGCGACCCAGCCACGTCAATTGTCTCCTCCCAGCATTCGTTACTTGACCACGCTCTCATTACGATCTGTTCTGTGTGCTCGGCGGGAAAGCAGCGTGGCAGGTGAGGACACCCACCGCATACCAAGAGAATCTCATCAACGAATCTCCCGCAAACCAAACACCTGCTACGTGTCCTGCATGAACGGGTACTCGTAGGCGGTCGGGGGATTGAATGTCTCCTTAATCGACCGCGGCGAAATCCAGCGAATCATATTCTGAATCCCACCCGCCTTATCGTTCGTGCCGCTCGCTCGCGCTCCCCCAAAGGGCTGCTGACCAACGACCGCGCCGGTCGGCTTGTCGTTGATATAGAAATTGCCCGCCGCCTGACGGAGATACGATTCTGCCTCGACAACCGCCGCGCGATCCTGCGCGAACACCGCGCCGGTTAATGCGTACGGTGACGTTTCATCGACCAGCTTGAGTGTCTTTGCCCACTCGCGGTCGGGATAGACGTAGATTGTGACAACCGGTCCGAAAATCTCTTCTTCCATCGTCTTGAAATTCGGTTTGGTCGTTTTGATAATCGTCGGCTGAATGAACAGCCCCTCGGACTTGTCGTATTCGCCGCCAGCGATGACTGTCGCGTCCTTCGACTTCTTAGCGAAGTCGATATACTCGCTGATCTTCTTGAACGCCCGTTGATCGATGACGGCATTGACGAAGTTGCTGAACTCCTCGGGCACGCCAACCTGAAGTTCTCGCACCTGAGCGACGAGTTTCTTCTCAATCTTCTTCCAGACCGATGACGGGATGTAACACCGACTCGCCGCTGAGCACTTCTGGCCCTGATATTCGAACGCCCCACGAACGATCGCCGTCGTCAGTGCTTCCGGGTCGGCCGACTTGTGCGCGACGATGAAATCCTTACCGCCGGTTTCGCCAACAACGCGCGGGTACGATTTGTACTTCTCGATGTTCGTGCCAATCGTCTTCTGGATGTATTGGAACGTCTTGGTCGATCCGGTGAAATGCACACCCGCAAGCCGCGGATCGGCAAGGACGAGCTTCCCGAACTGGGGACCATCGGCAAAGATGAGATTAACGACACCATTCGGGAGCCCGGCTTCCTGCAGAATTTTCATCAGCCAATACGACGTGTACGCCGCCGTGTCCGACGGTTTCCAGACGGCGACATTGCCAACGATTGCCGGGGCGGTGGGGAGGTTGGCGTTGATCGAGATGAAGTTAAACGGTGCGATTGCCGCGATAAATCCTTCGAGCGGTCGGTGATCCGTGCGATTCCAGATACCCGGTTGGTTGTCGGGCTGGATGCTGTAGAGCTGTTCGGTGTACCAGACGTTGTAGCGCCAGAAGTCGATCAACTCGCAGGCCGCGTCGATCTCCGCCTGGAAGATATTCTTCGAGTGCGCGAGCATTGCCGCGGCGTTGATGATATAGCGGTACTTGGTCGCCAGCAGGTCAGCTGCTTTCAGAAAGATCCCCGCACGGTGTTCCCAGGGCATCGCGGCCCATTCGGCTTGCGCCGCAACCGCACCGTCGATTGCCGCCTTGATCTCTTTCTCACCACCGTAGCAGAAGGAACCGAGCAGGAGTTTATGATTATGCGGTGCGGTGATCTTGAACTTCTTCGCGGTCGTGACCGCTTTACCGTTGATGATCAGCGGAATGTCGATCGGTTTACTTTTCAGTTCTTCGAGCGCATCAAGAATCTCGTGCCGGTCGGCAGTGCCGGGGGCGTAGGAGCGAACAGGTTCATTGGTCGGGGTTGGCACACGGAAAGCTGACATTTCCCACTCCTCATAGCGATACGACCGGCTCGTGCGATTGGCAACGGGCGACAGTCTCGGTGTTTCGCTGATGATAGGTGGCGCCGCATGCGGGGGCAAGTGGGCCGCAGGCGGGCGTTACCCGTTCTCTGTTCTGTCAAAGGCCAGACAAGTTAGGAAAGTGACGTGTCACGAGGCTGACGAATCAGGTGGGTGGCAAGTCACTGACGCGTCAGTCGGGGTCGTGGAGTCCGCGGGCCTTGGCGGCTGAGACCGTGATCCCCTTGATCATCGCGGCACTGAACCCCTCGTACTCCATCAGATTCAACCCGGCGATCGTGCAGCCCATCGGTGTTGTCACCCGGTCGATTTCATCCTCGGGATGGTTTTCGCGTTCGATGAGAAGCGTGGCCGCCCCGCGTGCGGTTTGTGCCGCGATTGCGAGGGCCTCGGCGGCAGAGAATCCGATTTCGATTCCACCCTGGGAGGCGGCGCGGATGGCGCGGAGGAAGAACGCCGTGCCGCAGGCGGCGAGGGCGGTCGCGGAGATCATCTGGTCTTCATCGATAATCGCTGTGCGACCGAGATTGGCAAACAACGACTCAACCGCCGCGGTCGCGTCTGGATGATCCGGATCGATCGACAGACAGGTCATCGATTCACGGACCGCGACGGCGGTGTTCGGCATCGCCCTCACCACCGGTTGACCGTTGCCAAGGAGTTCGGAGATATGGGCCCGGGTTAGACCGGTGACGACCGAGATGACAATCGGTTTGCGCTCGTGAATCGAATCGGCAAGGTCACGCACGAGGTCGTCGGCCTGATGCGGCTCAACCGCGAGGATCACCAGGTCAGCTGTGCGGACCGCAGTGGCGTTGTTCGCAGTCACCACAAAGCCTTCGGCGGCGAGATCGTCGAGACGTTCGGTTTTGCGGCGGGTCAGCGTGACCTGCTTCGGTTCGAAAGCGCCGGCGTCGACCAGTCCGGTAGCGATGGCACGGCCGAGGTTACCACAGCCGATGATGGCGAGGGTGGAATCGTTCACGAGGTGAGCCCTTCTCTACTCAGTTCATGAATAGTCATCGACAGAAAGAGCGAATTGGGCCATCCCCCAAGCAGATAACAGTGATCAAGATTCGCTTGCGCAGGAGTCTTCGGTTGTCGATACTTACCCAAAGGTAAATTACTCAAAGGTAAGTCGAGGCCGTAGGAGTAGGTGTCGGCGCAGGAGATGACTCAATGATCATTCGGCGTATTGTCTGTGGCTGGCTCGTTCTGGCGGCCCTGGCGTCACCACTCACCGCTGGCGTTACTGTCAACGGCAAGGTTGTCAACGGTTCCAATGGCGATCCAGTCGCCGCGGCAACTATCACCCTGCCGGATACGGATATGGGTGTGATTGCGGATCACGACGGTCGATTCTCACTTAAGGTCGATCACACGCAGGAGTTTCGACTCCGCGTTAGCGCTATCGGTTTCGAAACGCTTGATACCACGCTTGTCATTGCTGCCGGCGAAAGTCCGGAGCGGGTGACTCTCGCGCTGCGACCGATGATGGTCGACGGCGGCACAATGGTCGTGACCGGCACACGAACACCTCAGCTGTACAAAGATGTTCCGGTCAAGACCGAGGTAGTGAACCGTCTGGCAATCGAATCGGCCGGTGCGGTGAACCTTGCCGAAGCGCTCAAGCTGGAGACCGGGCTCCGGGTTGAGAACAACTGCCAGAATTGCGGTTTCACACAGTTGCGTCTGCTGGGAATGGAGGGGAAGTACACGCAGCTTCTGTTCGACGGCCAGGCGAGTTTTTCCGGTTTGGCGGGAGTCTACGGTCTGGAACAGATCCCCGAGGCGCTGATCGATCGCATCGAAGTCGTTAAGGGTGGTGGCTCGGCGGTCTATGGTGGGGCGGCTGTCGCCGGTGTTGTAAACATTATTCCACGGCGTGCCACCGACAACCGGGCGACAATCGAGTACGGGTTGACGGCTGTTGACGGTGACAGTGATAACACGCTCGAATTCACGCTCGAACGCCTCAACGAAACCGGCACCTCCGGTGGCTTTCTCCATGGTTCGATTCGTCGACGTGACGCGCACGATGTCAATGGCGATGGCTTCTCCGATCTCGTTCGCATCCGGGGCGAGGGGATTGGTGGCAGCTGGCAGTTTCGGCCGTCGCCGGGGCAGGTGCTATCGCTCAATGCGACTTACACGCACGAGTATCGCAGGGGTGGCGATCGGCTCGACAATCCCGCTCATACCGTTGATATCGCGGAGGAGCTGGAGCACTGGCGCTATTCGGGTGAGGTGCGTTGGGAACATCGTCTGAATCGTGATCTTGACTACTCGCTGACGTCGGCGGTCGCCTATACCGATCGACGTTCATTCTATGGTGGTCTGGCGGGTGCTGATCCGGAAAGCGTCGACTTTTTGGAATCATCGACCGGTTACGGATCAACGACCAACCCGTTGTGGACTCTCTCCGGGCAGGTGAACCGTCGATTGGGTCGAACGACCGTGACCGCGGGTGTTGAATCGAAGGTCGAGGGGATTCGTGATGAGACCTTTGGCGAATCCGACACGCGTGTCATCGATGAGAACTATACATCGGTCGGTGCCTACGCTCAGGCGTCGGTATCGTTTGGTATTCGAAACGAGTTTGAGCTTCTCACCGGGGCGCGGATCGAGACGCACTCACTGCTGTCGGATCCGATGGTTGCTCCGCGGATTGCATTTCGCTGGCATGTGACACCGACCCTGACCGCTCGACTGTCGTACGCGGCCGGTTTCAACCCCCCCCAGGTGTTTGATGAGGACCTGCACATTGAGAACGTCGCCGGCGCCCAACGCGTCATTGTCAATGCCGAGAGTCTGCGAGAGGAGCGCAGCAACAGCTATTCGTTTTCGCTTCAGCAGGAGATCGACATCCGCCGCGGCATGATCTCGATTGGGGCGACTGCCTTCCGAACCGATCTGAGCGATGCGTTTGCCCAGCGCGACATCGGCGTTGGTGGTGGCGGGCAGTTGCTCACCGAACGGTTCAATGCCGGCGATGCGACCGTGCAGGGTATCGAGTCAGAGATTGGTTTTTCTGTCGGACCGATTCTGGGGCAGCTCGGAGCGACTATCCAGACTGCCGAGTTTGCTGAGGAGGTCGAGGTGTTTGAGGGACGGTTCTCGAATCGATTTCTTCGGACGCCCGATGTCTATGGGCAGGCGATGGTTCGCTGGTCACTTTTTGAATCAGTGTCACTTACCGGCATCGGGAGGTACACGGGTCCGATGGAAGTACCGCGAGAGCTGGATCAGACACTTCGCTGGGTCGAGAGTTTTGTTGAGGTCGATCTGCTCGCTCGCTATCGCTTCACGATGGGTCGATCGGGTATGCCGTTGGAGTTCACGTTCGGTGTCCGGAATATCGCGAATGAATTCCAAGGTGATCTTGACTCCGGAGCGGAACGCGACTCGGCGTATATCTATGGGCCGGGCTCACCGCGGGCGGTGGTGTTTGGTCTGAGCCTCGATCTTTAGCGAGCGTCGTCTCAACAGACCGACCGTGCCGTGGGGAGTACTGCTAGTGGTGAACAGGTAGAAACGGATCTGCCAGTAGAAGCCGACGCCGTCGGTTGGTGGGGAGCAAGGCTGGGAGTCGACGCTGGGAAACGAGATCACCAGTAGAGACCAACAAAGTTGGTTGGGCGGGAGCAAAGCTAGGGGTGAGCGAATGGAAGCGAAAGTGCCAGTAGAGACCAACAAAGTTGGTGACCCCTACGGGACTCGAACCCGTGTTGCCGGCGTGAGAGGCCGGTGTCCTAACCGCTAGACGAAGGGGTCAATCGGACCACAAAGTGGTCTTTCAATGCTGAGGTGTCAAGGGCGTCGCTGACGTATCTGTGATGGCAAAACTTAGGGTTGTTGTGCACGTCTGGAAGCGGATAGAACAGTAGGAGCCAACAAAGTTGATTGGGGGGAGCACTGCTAGCGGTGGGCAAGGGGAATCGGATTAAGCAGCAGAGACCAACAAAGTTGGTGACCCCTACGGGAATCGAACCCGTGTTGCCGCCGTGAAAGGGCGGTGTCCTAACCGCTAGACGAAGGGGTCAGCTCGGAAAATGCAGAACGGCAAGGATACCCGTTACCTCCCGATCCGTCAAGGGGGCAAAGCCGCCCAGCGGCTATTTGAGAATCGTCGCGATCGTGATTTGCGCGCGGGCGAGCGGACGGCTGCGCTGGGGATCGTCGTGGGCGTACGCGGTTGATTCGACGTAGTAGAGCTGCCGCCCGGGTTTGACGATCTGACCGACTCCGATCAGGGTGGTCGTTTCGGCCCGGCGGAGAAGTTGAAGCGAGGCGGTCGACGATACGAGATTGGCGTTCGGTGGGGCGAGTGAGAAGGCGACCAGGCCGGCGGTAGCGTCGAGGAGCGTGAAGATTGCGCCGGCGTGGAACGCGCCGTGTTGTTGATCGAGTTCGGGTTTAAAGGGGAGGTGGGCGGTGGCGTGTCCGACCTCAAGCGTTGCGATTTCAATTCCGAGGTACGTTTGGAAGCTACAGGCGGCGAACCATTCGCGCGCGGCGGCTTCCCAGTCAGGGTTGGGGGCGGTCAATGTCATGCGACTAGATAGGTTCTGACTTTGCCTGACGCCAGTGAGTGATCGCGACTGGTTGGCATGAGACGCGAAGAGTGTTAATTGCGCTGGTTGCCTGGACCACACACACTTGAACCATGGCGCGTGGGTCGCAACGGCTGATTCTCATCCTCCTTTTCACCGGCCTGGTGATCGTGTTGGTCAACCTCGCCTGGTGGATCTTTTACCAGCGCACTGCCGAGATGCTGGCTGATCAACTCGAACGACGATTGGTCGTGACAACCGAGGCGGCGCGGTTGTTGATCGCCGAACGTAATCTCGACGCACTCACCAATGATGACTTCGATAGCTATCTTGATCTCTACGGCCAACTCGAGTGGCTGCGCGCCTCCGACTCGCTCAGCGAGCTTTTTCTATTAGCTGAAGATTACTCGTATCTGTTGACGACATTAACTACGGGCGATTCGGTTTATTTCCTGGCCGACATTCATCGACCGCTGATCGATTCGTTCTGGTTTGGCTTGATCGATGATGCGGTGATCGTGTCTCGATCCTACGAAACGGGAGGCGTGATTCTTCGCTCGGCGTTCGCACCGGTCTACGATACGGTGGGACTAACCGCCGCGGTCGTTGGCGTCGAGGCGTCGGTCGACTATTTCGACGACCTCGGTCGGTTGCGTACCAATCTCTACGCCGCGACCGGCCTGTCGGTCGTAGCCGGGCTGATCCTGGCGCTAATCTTTTTCTGGCTTCAACGTCGTATCAACGCCGCCGAACAGGTCGCCTTCCTCGGCGAAACCCACGCCTACCTCGGGCGCATGGTCGCAGTTGTGGCCCACGAACTGAAGAACCCTCTCATGATCATGCGGGCGTCGGCCGAACGACTAAAACGCAAAACCGAGCAACCGGAAGCAGACTATCTGCTCGAAGAGGTCGATCGGCTCAACGATCTGGTGTCCGGGTATCTCTCGTTCGCCAAGGCCGAGGGATCGTATCTCGCCGGCGAGACACCGTCGCAGTTCGATCTCATCGACCTGCTGCGCGCCCTTCGGACCGGACTCGCAGAGCGTGTCGTGCCGACCACGGTCGATTGGACCAATGACTTGCCCGAGCAACCGATGGTTGTTGCGGGGTATCGACGCGCGCTACGTCAGGTGATTCTCAATCTACTGATCAACGCGGCCGAGGCATCGTCGGGCAAGACGATCGTGTTGGGTCTGGATTGCGAACGAACAGGCGACCGGGTCGCTATCCGCATTCGTGACCACGGTCACGGTATGACGCCACAGCAGGTCCGGGACGCGTTCGAACCGTTTGTTACGTCCAAAACGACCGGCTCCGGCCTGGGTCTCTTCCTGACCAAGAAAATCGTTGAGGAGATCGGCGGGACTATTGATCTATCGTCGCAACCGCAACGCGGCACCGAGGTGACCGTGACGATCCCGTCGAGAGTATAGGACCTATGGCGCGCATACTTGTCGTTGATGATGAACCGAAGATGACGGCGCTCGTCTGCACCGAGTTAGAGGAGGCCGATCATACGGTTGAAACAGCCACCGATCCACGGGTCGCGCTCGATCTGGTGCATCGCCACGCGTTCGACGTTGTGATCACCGACCTTTCCATGCCTGGGGTGTCCGGGATGGATGTCATGCACGCGGCGCTTGAAACCGGGGCGACCGATGTGATCATAATGACTGCCCACGGAACAGTTGAAACGGCAGTTGAGGCGTTGAAAGCCGGTGCGGCTGATTATTTACTCAAGCCGTTTGCGCTCGACGAATTGACCATGCTCGTTGCGAAGCTGGTCAAACAACGGAAGACAGCCGCTCTCAAGACGCACTTCGAGAGCGAGGCGGCGTCCCAACTCGACACTGAACTAATCGGTCGATCGTCGGCCGCCGAGCGCCTGCGCAAGATGATCGGGCAGGTTGCCAAGTCGGAGGCGACAGTTCTCCTGACTGGAAAATCAGGGACCGGCAAGGAGCTCGCCGCCAAGCTGATTCACGATCTCTCGCCGCGGGCGCGCCAGCCGTTTATCGCCATCAATTGTGCCGCCCTGACCGAAACGTTGCTTGAGTCAGAGCTCTTCGGCCACGAAAAGGGGGCGTTTACGGGCGCGGTGGCCCGTAAACAGGGACGGTTCGAACTGGCTGACTCGGGAACGATTTTCCTCGATGAGATTGGCGAAATGCCGGCGCCGATGCAAACGAAGCTGCTGCGCGTGCTCGAAGAGCGGACGCTCGTGCGGGTCGGTGGCGTTGACCAGATCGCGGTTGATGTCCGAGTCGTTGCTGCCACTAATCGCGATCTCAAAGCTGAGATCGGCAAGGGATCATTTCGCGAGGATCTCTTCTATCGTCTCAATGTCTTTCCGATCGAGCTGCCGCCGCTGGCACAACGGGATCGGGATGTCATTGAGATTGCCGAGCATCTACTGACGCGTGCCCGCTGGCCGCATCTGCCGCTGGCGGCCGACGTCCGTGAATTGCTGGTCAGATACGATTGGCCGGGTAATATCCGAGAGCTGCGCAATCTACTCGAACGAGCGATGATCCTGGCCGGTGGGGAACCGCTGACGGTGGAGGAATTTGACCTGCAGACCGATACCGCTCCGCTACCGCCTGGTAGCGGCGGGGGGCTGGAGCAGACCGAAAAGCAGATGATTCTCGCGGCCCTGGCAGCGACCGACGGCAACAAAACCGAGGCGGCCCGCAAGCTGCACATCTCGCGTCGGCGCCTGTATAGCCGAATGAAAGTCCATGGAATTGATCCGTGATATGCTCCCAAAATACGGGAGCATCACAGAATTGTGCTCCCGATAGTGGGTAGGTCTGCCATGCTCGCCCAAGTTGGTACAACGTGTCTGTACCAAGGCGGGCAATCGCGTGGTACCGCCTTCGATTTTTTATGTTAATGAATTGTAAAACAGTCAGTTACATCCCATTAATGAATTGGCATCAGGCTTGTTTTCTTCCTGAGCGGAGGACCATGACATGTTACGCCGATTCACCATAGCCCTGCTTGCCGTCCTGTTCATGCTCCCGATCGGCGAGCTGTCGGCTCAGCCGGGCCAACTGGGTGATGTGCTCCGCCTGCGATCAGAACTCGAGCGGAACCGCAGCCTGATTGAGCGAGCTCGGGAGCAGGTCGAGGCCCGTCAGGACCCGATCGCCGCCCGGCTCCTGGAGACCGCGGGGCAGCTGCTCCAGCAGGCCTTCGATGCGTTCGATGAGCGCACTCCGGAGGGGTACGAGGTTGCCCGTCGCTTGGGTGAGCAGTCGCGTCGTACGACCCTCGACGTGCTCGCACGTCTGCGCGACTCGGAGTCATCAGATGAGAAAGTTCTCGCACGCTTGGAGCAGGTGGAAGAACGTCTCCGCCAGGTTCGAGAGTTCATGCCCCCCAATCCGGGGCGCGGGGTTGAATCATTGTACACGACTGCCCGCCGGGCGCTTGATCGGGCGTGGGAGTTTTATCGCGCCGGCAACTATCGTCCGGCGCTCAAGCTGGCCGAACAGGTCGATCGCACGATTCGGCGCTTAACCGGACCGGGCGGCCCCGGGGGACGACGCGCCATCGGTCAGTTTGATGAGCGCCGAAACGGGGTCGGGGATCTCATTGCCCAGGCTCGGCTCGCGGTCGCAGACTGCGAATCCCCGAACGCCGAGCGGCTACTGGCCGAGGCCGAGCGGCGGTTGATCGTTGCGGATGAGCTCCACGGAGCGCGGCGGTACCTGCTGGCATTGGGAGCCCTGGCTGATGCCCGCAACGCCGCGTCCCGAGCGATCCGCGATTGTGCCGGCGAAGACAACCTGCAACGCCGCTACGACGAACTCAGCCAGGAGCTCACCCGGCTCGAGGAGCGGCTGGGAGAGGTGACCGGTACGGCTGCCGATGGCGCCCGTAAGCTTGCTGACCAAGCCGGGGAGCAGCTTCGTCGAGCCGCTGATGAACTTGCCTCGGGTCGAGTCGACGAAGCCACCATTTCGCTGCGGGCGGCCCAACTCGCTCTCCGGCAGGCCAACGAACTGCTCCGCGGCGCGCCCTGAGGGTTGGCCACCTTCGCGTTTTCGTTGCCCGTCGAGTTCTGGTGGCTGGTCGGTGATAGCCATACTAGGTTGCATCCATGAGCCGTGTTTGGATGTGCCTATTCGTGCTCCCATTCCCACTATTCATGCTCCCACTTTCGTCGGGAGCACAATCTGGGAGCACGTCGTGGCAGTTGGAGCTCGGCTTCGGCTACGAAACCGTCGCGCAGGCATTCTGGCTCGACTCAATCGTGGGAACCGACACTCTCGATATTGTTTCGCAGCAACAGACGTCGTACCTCGACGATTTCCGTACCAGCTTGATTCTGCGGTCACCGCGCGACGAACGCCGCTATCGGCTGACCGCGCGGGTGGAGGCGACCGATGCGTTTGCCCGAGCGCGAGCCGATCTCTCGTGGACTCTCCGGAGCGGTGGTGCACCCATCGGCCTGAGCTTCGACTTGGGTCTGGAGCGTCGTGCCCGCTATCAGGGGGTTCTCGATTTTGGGGATGATTACTCAACCGGACGCGCTCGACTGAAGTATCAGACCGGCGTTGGAGACGGGAACATGCTCTGGACCGATGCCGAAGTTTACCTGGTGGCATTTGATGATCCCGGCGAGTTCGTCTACTCATCGAATCAGTATCGAGGACGGTTGGGGGGTAGCTTTGAGTTGGGCGGCTTTTCTGCTTTTACCGCTCAGACATTCTTTACCCGCCGCGATATACCCGACAGCTCCGGTCTTGATTATTTCTCAGGTGGGGCCGAGGTCGGCTGGTTTGGGTTTGTGGGCAATCATGATCTCGACGGGTGGCTTCGGGTCGAGCGACGGGACTACAACCAGATCGATGGAACCGATGATTTCACGCTGATCGACGGGGAGTTTCGAGCGACGTTGCGGAGCACCGATCGCCGCTGGCAGGCGAGGGTCCTGGCCCGACCGATCCACTATGCCTATGCCGTCGATGACCCGTTCAATGCTTCGTTGACGACAATCGAGGCCGCTCTGGTCGGTGGAATGGCGGGGGGGCGCTGGACACTCCTGGTCGGGCCCGAGTTTCGCTCCCAGGCGGAGCAGGATAAGGAGCTGGCGCTGGCCGAGGACTTCACCGAGTGGGGTGGGCGGCTGACTGTCGATTATGTTGATGCTGCGGGGAGTCTGCTCTCCGTGGAGACAAGTCTGGGGCGCCGCTCGCTGTCGGAAGCATCTGACTTCCTCGATCCCTTTCTCTATCTGCGGATGAATGGGTTCGCCGATATCTCATTGTGGGGGGGGGTTCGCCTCTCGCTTCTCGCCTCGGCCGACTGGGAATGGGCCGATCGAGAGCTTAATGACAACCGTATCTATCTGATTAGTGGTGGTCTCAGTTATTCGCTGTAACTGGATAATGGCGTACGTTTCAGTTCGCGATCTGGGGATAACTGATAATCGTCTTGACTTTTTCGTGTAATCGTGTAGTTTCTCGGCGTCTAGGGAAACAGTTGTGTAGTTTCGCGCTTCTGTTTTGAGCCTGTCGCACCTTTCGTAATTGCATACACGATATGTGGTTACGTACCCCAAAGCTCGTTTTCTTCGGTTTTTTCAAGCATAGCAAGACCGCATGGGCTTCGTGTACCCGAGCCGGTTGACAGCTTGATAATAAAAATCTCCGTTAAATTCCCCTTATCCTCCATATCGCTGACGACTGGCGTGCTGTCGTTGAGCTCCGACGAGGCAGCGGATGGATAAGAACTCTGACCGGTTCCGATGACCGGCCGGGTGATCACCTTTCGAGGTGGCGCACGGCGAATATCGGAAAGCCCGAGTTGGTGATGGACCCCCTGAAGGTTCGTTGAAGGCTCTGGTGGAATGACCTTTAGGTATTAAAGGAGCCATTTAATGATGCAAAAAAGAACGCTATTCGCTTTGCTGCTGATGGCCTGCGTAGCGGTCTTTGCGTCGTCGGTATCAGCTAACGAAGTAATCGTTCAGTCGAAGAACGCCGAACGTTGTAACTCAACGACCGTTGACATTGATGCTGTTGTTTCGGCAGCAGCGGTCAGCGCGGTGGAAATCGTCCTGGAGATTACCGGCGATATCGATGGTGCTCCGACGGTGGCATTTCAGCCTGGATTTACGGACTTGTCGTCGACTCGTATCATCGACTTGTCTCAGGCCGACGGTGTCTCCCCGGACACGGTGCGCATTGCCGCGCTCCGCACGGATTCGGTTGATACGGATCTAATGATGGGTACGACCTCGATCGCCCGTCTGACGTTCCCGACTGCCGATGCCTGCGGTGGAACGATTGTTGTCGATAATGTCGTATTCAACTACGACACGACCGGCACGATTGGCACGATTACGACCCAGTTCGTTGGTGCCGGTGGCGCGGGCCTTCTCCCGGTAGCGGTGACAGCAGGTACGGTAACGTTGGTGAACGCTGTTCCCACCTTTACCTCCACGCCGGCTGACACCTCCCTGCCGTGGGGTTCGCTGTATACGTCGTCGATCCTCGCGGACGACGCCGATCTGGCGAACAGCTGTGAAGCGCTGACGTATAGCTTGGTGAGCGGTCCCGCTGACTTCAATGTCAATCCGAGCACCGGTTCGATTACCTGGCAGACCGATGGTGACGACGTTTGTGTTAACGAGGTCGTTATCGCGGTAACCGACAGCTGTGGCGAGTCGGTTCAGTACACCTATGAAATCTGCGTGACCAATGAAGCTCCGGTGCTGGCTTGCACCTCGCAGGAGCAGATCTGCGGTGGCGATACGCTGAATTTCGTGGTTGATGCCAGCGATCCGGACAACGGACCGCGCGCGCTTGTCTTCGGTATCGATGCTACCCAGACCACCCTGCCGGGTGCTCCGGTTATCAACCCGGCGACGGGTGAGGTGACCTGGGATCCGATGGGCGCTTCCGGCGTGTACACGCTGGCGGTGACGGTCTCCGATTCGGCTAACGTTTGTGATCCGTGCTCGCCGCGGAACGCCGACACCTGCCTGATCACGATCAATGTCCTGAATAACGTTGTCTCGATCGAACAGGTTGAGGACGTGCTTCAGGGTCAGTACACCAACGTCTCGATCAACATTGCCGACTATCCGTCCAACAATTCGGATCTCGGCGGTTTTGACCTGCTGATTGAATACGACCCGTCGGCGCTGTCGCTGGTCAATGTCGATCCGGGTCAGTTCATTGCTGATTGCGGTTGGGAGTACTTTGAGTACCGCTTCGGACCGAACGCCTGTCAGAACGGCGCCTGTCCGTCCGGTAAGGTCCGCATTGTTGGGCTCGCCGAGACCAATAACGGTGCCAACAACGCTGACTGCTTTAACAACGACGCCCCGACCATTTCGTCGGAACTCGCGAATATGCAGTTCCTCGTGACGAATGACCGCACCCTTGAGTGCCAGACCGTACCGATTCGCTTCTGCTGGGTCGACTGCGGCGACAACGCCCTCTCGAACGAGTTTGGTGATACGCTGTTTATCTCCAGCCGCGTGTTCGATTGGACCGGTGTCCGCCTCGATCTGCTGCCGGAAGCCGGTTCGCTGCCGGGTGTCTATGGTGCCCCGAGCCCCGAGTGTGATGTTTCGGATAAGGGCGCTCCGTACCGCTGCGTTGACTTCGTGAACGGATACGTTGACATCATTTGTGCCGACTCGATCGACGATCGTGGCGACATCAACGTCAACGGCCTCGCCTACGAAATCGCCGACGCGGTTATGTTTACGCAGTACTTCCTGACCGGCCTCTCGGCCTTCCAGGATCACATTGAAGCCTCTATTGCGGCTTCGGATGTCAACGCTGACGGCAATCCGCTGACGGTTGCTGACCTTGTTACCACGATCCGTGTCGTCTTGGGTGACGAACTTGGTGTGCCGAAGGCGCTCCCGGTTGTCGCGGCCAACTACCGGAATCATAACGGGGTCTTCTCGGTTGAAGACGTTGAAGTTGGTGCTGCGCACTTCGTGCTCGCCGGCAACGTTGAGCCGACCAACCTGACGTCTGCCGAAATGGGTTACGCGTATGACATGGAGAACAACGTCACGAACGTCCTGGTCTACCCGGCCTTCACGGGCGTTGGCATTTCCGACCTGAGCGGTGTCTCGGGCGACATCATCAATACGAACGGCGCTGAGGTCATCGACTTCTCGCTCGCGACGATTGCTGGTTCCCCGGTCGCTCCGGAATGGCTGCCGTCGACGTTTGCTCTCGAGCAGAACTACCCGAACCCGTTCAACCCGACCACGACGATCGCCTTTGACCTCGCGAAAGCGGGCAACTGGGCGCTGACCATTTACAACGTGAATGGCCAGGTCGTGACCGAGTTCTCGGGCTTCTCCAACGCCGGCACGGAAGAGATCGTTTGGGATGCGGCTTCGGTCGCCTCGGGCGTCTACTTCTACAAGCTTGCGGTGGACGGTCAGTTCTCTGCGACCAAGAAGATGGTCTTCCTGAAGTAAGCTTCAGCGAAGTTCACTTCACCTAACGGAAAGGCCCGCCGATATCGGCGGGCCTTTCTTGTGGTGGACTATTGTTCGTCGTGTTCGAAAGGGGCAGACTCAGGACAGACCTCGGCTGTCGGGAGGCGCATCGACGTGTTCCCCTCGACTCCGCTCGGGGTGACCAGGGGGGTCGGGGTGACCAGGGGAGGTGGTTCGGGTGACTTGAGAAGGGAGGGTCGGAGCGACCTGGAAAAGAGGCTCAGGGTGACGTCGAGTGTGCCCGGCAGGAACTCTGACCTGCCGAGTCGATTGAGACTAGGGGGAGGTGGGGCCTGTCGCCCACGAAGAGGTGACTAGCGACGGGTCGACACGACGGTATGTCCCGCATTGCGAACCACCAACACGCGGTTGCGCGACTGTGGCCGCGCGAGTACGTCCGCGATCCAAGACTCAAGGTCGGTGATCGGTTCATAGAACACCGTGCGGGCATCGGCCGGTGACACATTTGAGAGCAAAGCAACCGTGATCCTCCGTGTCAGCGCATTGACCCGCGCCAATTTGTGCATGCCGAATCGCGGTTGACCATCGGCAGGTCGATTTGCATCCCGATCCCACGACAAAGCCAGGTCGAAGAAGAACGGTGAGCCGATACCATCGGGACAGGCAGCGAGAACGGCAATCGCGCCACCGTCTGCCACGGCCATCTGACAGTTCTCAAGACCTTTCTGGGCTTGATAGAGACTGTTATCGAGTGGCGGATCGAGAATCGCCAGAACGACATCAAATTGCTGACCTACAGTCTCTGCGAAGTGATCGTGAGCATCGGCGGTCGCCTTCAACCAGCTTGACTTAAGATCTCCCTGATAGACCGATGCGATCTCACCATCGCCGCCGACGACCATCTGGAGTGAGTCCACAACGGGCAGAGTCGGTGCTAACTGATCGACCATCGCTTCGAGATGCTCATTGACCGGATTTCCGTCTAGGCGCAGCGGCTGACAGTCGAGCGACACGGCCAGGTTGTGGTTTCGTGCGATCGTATCGATATCGGCCAGGCCGGGAATGAGCGATTTTCGTCCCCCGGTGTATCCGGCGAAGTAGTGCGGTTCAACTGAATTGATGATCTGCACCAGATCGTGATCGAAGAGCTGATGATTGACCGAAAACCGCTCCCCGAACTGATCGACTCCAACGTCTTCCAGCTGCCTCCGATCATGACAATCATGGACGGTAATCCGATCACGAATGCGATCGAGGTGATGTCCGAACACCGCTTTCAGATGATCATCATGTTCGACCCGGTGCGTGCCTGTGGCGACGAGATACGAGCAGCGATCGAGCAGTTCGGAATCAGCAGCGTCGAAGACCGAGAGGATTTGTGCAGTTGGCGTCGCACGATGATGGTCGTTGACAACGAGCAGTGGTTTCGTGGCCTGACGTAACGAAGTCGTCGGTGCGGCGCGTGACTCAAGTTCGTTGTCAGCGCGGGTCGTGCTGGTGTTTGCTATCCGACCGCCAAGTTCAGTCAGTTCGATTCCGGCAGGGAACACGATTCGGTGTTCCCCACCACCGTACGAAACGACAACGCCTGGTTGTTCGGCCATGGCGGCCGGAGATCGGCCCGCCGGTTCGGCTAGCCGATTCCCTGCTCCAACATCGCATCGGCGACTTTGGTGAAACCGGCAACATTGGCGCCAAGGACATAGTTACCCGGCTGTCCGTATGTTTCCGACGCATCACGCGACACGGTATGAATCGACTTCATGATCCGATGCAGGTGCCCATCGACGTCTTCCCGTCGCCAGCCAAGTCGCTGCGAGTTCTGCGCCATCTCCAAACCGGAGACAGCGACTCCGCCGGCGTTTGCGGCCTTACCCGGACCGTAGAGAAGTTTCGCCTCAAGGAAATGATGGGCACCCTCGGCAGTAACCGGCATGTTCGCTCCCTCGGAAACGAGCGTTACACCGCTATCGACAAGATTAGCGGCATCCGTCGCATTGATTTCGTTCTGGGTTGCCGACGGAAACGCACAGTCGGCTTTCTGTTTCCAGAGCGGGTTGTGGTCGGTGGTGCCGTTTGTCGCGACATATTCGGCTGACGAAAACTGGTCGGCGAACTCTTTGATTCGCCCCCGACGTTTATTCTTCAGATCCATGATGAAGCTGAGCTTGGTACGATCGATACCAGCTTCGTCATAGACGTACCCGTTGGAGTCAGAACAAGAGACCACCTTGGCGCCGAGTTCGATCAGCTTCTCGATCGTGTACTGCGCAACGTTTCCGGATCCGGAGACCAGGCAGGTCTTCCCCTCAAGGGTTGTGTTGCGGGTATTCAGCATCTCGGCAGCGAAGTATACATTGCCGTAGCCGGTTGCTTCGGGTCGAATCAACGAGCCACCCCAGTTCAGTCCCTTACCGGTCAGGACACCCTCGAAGTGATTGTCGAGACGGCGGTAGGTTCCGAAGAGGTAACCGATTTCACGGCCACCGACACCGATGTCACCAGCTGGCACATCGCGCTCCGGGCCGATGTGGCGGAAGAGTTCACTCATGAATGCCTGACAGAAGCGCATGACCTCGTAGTCAGACTTCCCTTTCGGATCGAAATCCGCTCCGCCTTTGCCAGCGCCAAGAGGAAGCGTCGTCAGGGCGTTTTTGAACACCTGTTCAAACGCAAGGAACTTGAGAATCCCGAGGTTGACCGACGGGTGAAATCGGAGGCCGCCTTTGTATGGACCGATTGCCGAATTCATCTGAACGCGATAACCGCGATTGACCTGAATGTCACCACGGTCATCCATCCAACAGACACGAAACGATATGACACGTTCCGGCTCTACGATGCGCTGAAAGATTTTCTCCTGACGGTATCGCTCGTTCTTCTCCAGAACGGGGGCAATTGCGGTGGCAACTTCCTCGACCGCCTGCAGAAACTCGGGTTGGTGTGGATTCTTCGCCTCGACATCGGCGAGCAGATCATCAACTAAAGCAGACATGGTGTTTGACTCCCACAGCGAATCTGACATCCGGGAGCGGCGACGCGCCCCCACTCCTCATTACGTGAAAAGTAGCATGAGGCGAGTGGCCGCGCCAGTCCCGCAGAGAGATTCTTGGCCAAGAGGGTGCTGAGAATCGTGACTCAGGTGCTGAGCATCGTGGCCGGGAACCACTGGTTCCCAAATGGATCGGTAAAGGCGGAGCTCCGCTCACCGTATTCCTGGTCAGTTGGTGGGTGCTGCTCAACGGCCTTGCGTTCGAGAGCGGCAGCGTGAACCGCGTCGCAGTCCGGAACGTAGATATGGATCGTTGCGGGCCGCTCCGGCCATTCGGGACGGGCCTCTGACAGCTCAATAACCGACTCGTCGATACGGACCGCGGCGTACATGATTGCGCCATCGTCGTAGTGATGCTCCAGCATGAGCTCGGCACCGAAGACCTCGCGCAAGAACACAATCATCGCCGGGGCATTTTTGACGAGGAGATAAGGAATAACCGTGGGGCAGTCGGGGCGACGATACGGTTGGCTGGTCATAGTTGTCCCTTTCGTTTACGGCTCCAGTACCACCAGTCCCGTTGCTCCGCCTCCAGGTCAGGGTTTTCAGCCTGAGCGATGGCACAGGCGAAGACGTCGCGAACACAGATATCGACCCGCTGACCGACCATGGTGCAGAGTTCTTCGTAGAGGCGATCGGCGTCCTGACCGACTAAATCCGGGACGGAACGGATACCCAGTAAGACGAGATCGTCGGCGATTGCCGGTCCGACTGAGCGGAGGTGAGTGAGCGGTTGTTTCGACACATCGGAGTATAGTGGCTCGGCAACCCTCAGGCTATCACATCAGAACAATCGACTAGTCGATCACCAGGCGTGGGGTAGCGGGGGAGAGACGGGCGAGAATCTCGTAGTTGATCGTCCCGGTCAGCGCCGCCCAGTCCTCCGCACTGATCGTTTCACCGTCATCAGAGCCAAGCAGGGTGGCCACCGTTCCGACCGTCACGCCGGGAATGTCGGTGATATCGACCATGAGCAGGTTCATGCAGACGCGGCCTCGAATCGGTGCTCGTTTGCCGTGGATAACCACGTGACCCTGATTCGAGAGCCCACGCGGGAGACCGTCGTAGTAGCCAACCGGTAGAACAGCGATTCGCGTCTTATGAGTCGTCCGGTAAGTGCAGCCATAGCCGATGTATTCATCGGCCGCGACTGTCTTGATCTGTCCGACACGACAGCGCCAACTGAGCGTCGGGGTGAGAATATGATTTTCGCCGCCGCCGAGGCGATAGGAGAGATACGTCTCCCGCGACGGCCAGTGGCCGTAAACGCCAATTCCTGGTCGAACCAGATCAAAGTGTGTACGTGCGAATAGCATTAACGCGGCCGATGCCGCCGTATGTCGAATCCTGGGTGCAATGTTCTCTCGCTTCATCAAGGCCAAAAGCTGACGGAACACTGCCAGCTGCTGGTCGGCATAGTCATGACTGATTGTATCCTCGATATTCGCGAAGTGGGTCGACGCACCATACGGTTTTTTCAATTCTGCTGACTTGCGATAGATTGCGGCGAATCGCGGGATATCTTCGGCCGTAATGCCCAACCGATGCGTTCCCGTTTCCAACTTGAGATGCGTTCGGACCGAGGCTTTGTTTTTCTTTGCCTGCCGTGCGAGAACACGGAGCGTTTCGTGCGTGAAGATAACCGGCTCGAGCCAGTAGTCGAAGACGGCGTCGAGATCAGCCGGACTGATCGGGCCAAGCACCATGATTGCGCGCTGCCAGCCGGCCAATCGGCAGCGTTCGGCCTCTTCGATTGAGTGAACCGCCAGGTAGGAGACCGATGTCAGCGGTTCCAGCAAGGTGACAACTTCCGGAAGTCCGTGGCCGTAGGCATTCGCTTTGACCGACGGAGCCAATGGTGTTCCATCGGCGATGCGACTCAGTGCACCACAGTTGGTGTGAAGGGCGGAACGAGAGAGCTCAATCCAGGACAGCAGGTTATCTGAGGGCGGCATGCCGGAAGAATCGGTGCCGGACCGATCGGCGACAAGCGTTTGTCGGGGAATAGGCAACCGCCCGAGCCGGAGGGACTCGGGCGGCGCCCCGCGAAGGGTCACACAAGAAGAGGGGGGTCTTCCCCGGGGTCGCATCGGCAGTCCCGATGCAGAACCCCGGTAGGTCATGCGACCGTCAGTCTTCAGCCATCGATGCGGCGGCTAGTTTGGGTCGCGACATCCGCAACTCCCGTCGCAGCAGATCGACGTAATCACCCAGCAGTCGCGATCGATTTTCGAGCGAGCGGGTGCGTCGCAAATTCTCAGCAATCAGGCGCTTCTGACTCAGGATCGACAACGTTGTCTCAAACAGGGCTCGCTGCGCGGCGGCCTCAGCGTCCAGTTCGGTTGGCGGCGCAGTCGTGTCGACCAACTTGAGAAGCTCCCGGGCCATCTCGCGAAGACGCGTCTGGTGGGCGTCGATGTCGTCAGCAATCTGTCGATTGATATCGTTTTCAAGCAGCCGCGATTCGGGGATCCGTCCCGATTCCGACGCTTCGTGCCAGGCGGCGATTGATGGTTCGAGGAGTGCGAGTGCAGTAAGCGGCAACTCGATTTCTGCGGGGACACCGACACCGATCGGATCAGGAATCGGCACCACCGGTCGAACCTCTGTGGCGGCCGACGGAGCAATCAGCAGAATCGCGTAGAGTAGAGCGAGTCGCAAACGCATGGCAGTGTCCCTTTTCCCTCCACCCGGCGGCCGGGCGTGAAACAGTTAGCAACGGCCGGGATCAGAACAAAGGGTCTGCCGGAACAGACAACTGTCCGTCTTACATCGAGTTAGATTGTCTCAAGGGGTACTTGGCGGGGTGCCGAAAAGGCTGTTAACTGATGGACTGAAACCACACCTACGGGAGACTTTCCTCTGCCGACTGTTGCTGCCCACCTGCTCATCGCCGTTGTCTACGGGCTGACGCTGATCGTTTTGGTCAAGCCTGTCCTGACCTGGCTACAGCGACCCCAGCGGGAAGTTCACCAGCGACCGCGATCATGGCTGCAATCGGTACCGCACCTGGCATTGCTAGCCCACCTGGTGCTCGGCGTGCTTGTCCTCGCGGGGATTAATCCGGCGTCCGGGTTGGCGCAGACCGACCTCGCCTTCGGTCGCGAGATCGATCTCAAGGTTTTTGCCCCCGGGCTGTTTCTGCTGATCGCAGGAAACTTGCTGCGTATCGACGCGATACGGCGAATGGGCGACTCCCTGGAGCGGGAAATCCTCGTTCGTGCTGAGCACCGGTTGATTACGAGTGGCAGTTTCCAGTTTTCCCGCCATCCGATCTATCTCGGGCATCTGCTGGCTGAGTGCGGGTTGGGTCTGGCACTGGGGTATTGGCCGCTGGTGGTTTGGCCGATCTCTGTATCACTGCCGCTCTGGATACTGCGAGCGCGCGCCGAAGAGCGGTTGCTGGCGGCGACGTTCGGTGTGGAGTGGTCGCGTTATCGGGACGACGTTCCGTTTCTGTTTCCCCGGATTCGAGCGTAGTCGCTAGCGCGACTGGCCAGCGCGTTCTCGAACTTTGGCTACCTCGGTCTCGATCATCGACATCATCTGCATCGCCGCGGTACTGTCGGTTTTCAACAGATTGTAGAAGACCGTATCGGCCCGGGCAAACTGTTCCCCCATGTAGTATGCCACGCCGAGGGAAATCCAAAGGGGGAGTGACGTTGAATCGATTACACGCGCCTGCTCGAACTGTACCTGGGCTGCCACATACTCGCCCGCTTGCATGTGCACGAGTCCCAGAGATTGGAGAGCTTCGTAGTAGTTGGTTCGGCGTTCAATAGCGGCGTTGAGCGACTCTTTGGCACCGTCGAGATCGCCAAGACGACTCTTGGCCAAGCCACGGAAGTAATAGAGGTCGGCTGTCTCACCGCCGAGATCGACCGCGCGATCATACCAGAGCGCTGCCGAATCGTGTTTGCGGAGCATCGAGTAGCAGTTGCCGATCGAGAAGCGAATTTGAGCGTTGACCGTATCGATTCGCGCCGAGGTTAAAAGAACACGGAGTCCAGTATCCGGTTTCTGATCAAGTTGCAGCTCCCGACCGTAGTTATAGAGGAAACTTGAATTGCCGGGTTCGGTCGTCACAGCGGTGCGGAAGTGATTGAGGGCACGGGCCCGATTCCCCTGTTCAGAATAGAGCACGCCGAGGTTGTTCGACACATTGGCGTTGGTTGGCTCGAGCAGATAGGCTCGCTCAAGCAATGTCCGCGCCTCATCTATACGACCCTGAGCCGAGGCAATGACACCGAGATTGAGTAGCACCTCGACGTCGTTGGAGTCGGACTGCCGCAATTGTTCGTAGAGTGGTCGAGCGCGATCGTAATCGAGGTCCCGCATCGCCCGTCCGGCCTCCTGACGAATAATCAGCAGGGAATCACCGGCGAACTGAGCTGCGAGGTCCGGACCGGCAATCAACAGCAGCAGCCCGAGCACAGATAGTCGTAGAGTAGTCATACCGAATTGTACCGCGGTGGCGTTGATTTGTTGAGTCAAAAACTGACCAGTCGTCAGACGGTCCGGCGAGTCTTCTTCTGGACATGATTGTTCACCATGGCAAAGGAGAGATATTCAAGCTCCATTGACATGTTCTCATTGCGCAGGTAAACGTCGGCAGGGACACGGAGGTTGACGGGAGCGAAGTTGAGAATCGCTTTGATTCCGGCCCGAACAACGTCATCGACTACATACTGAGCAATCGGACCTGGGACCGCGATGATGGCGATTTCGACTCCGGCCTCGGGCGCCTCATCGGCGAAGTCCTTGAAATCGGAGACCTGTATCCCCTTATGATTCGAGCCGATCTTGCGCTGATCGTTGTCAAAGATCTTAACGATCCGAAATCCCTGCCGGGCGAACTCCTTGTACGAAACGAGAGCCGAGCCAATGTTACCCACGCCGATAACTGCGACATTCCAGGTCCGATTGACACCCAGGATGCGGGCGATCTTGTCCTTGAGTTCGATGACCGGATAGCCGAGACCGCGCGTCCCGAATGATCCGAAGAAGGAGAGGTCTTTGCGGACTTGAGCCGGCGTTAGTTTTTCTCGGTCGGCCAGTTCCTTAGAGGATACGGTCGCCTGACCATCGGCATCCAACTCAGCCAGCGTCCGCAGGTAGAGGGACAACCGGTGAATTGTCGATTCCGAGATTCGTTTCCGCTCCATGAATGATCCGGTCATCGTTGTGAGTGAGTGTGGCATCGAGTCATGTGAAACCCGTCACATAGGTTACCGTCGGGAGCGCGCAACGGTCAAGTGCAAATTCGGCGCGGATTACGGCTTGATAATCACCAGTTCCTGCGTCTGATCAATTTCGTCCGACGCCTCATCGGAATCGGTATCAAGCGTTCGAGCGACAATGATCCGCAATGTTGTCATCGTCTCGTTATCCCGGACAATCGTTTCATGTCCGCGCGCAACGATCTCGGAGAGTCGCTCGGCGAGTTCGCTCGCCTCGGACGGAGATAATGCCAACGTGATGTCATCGGTTGGTCGATTGGTCGTCGTCTGGATGATTTTCATAGGTAGCCTCCCGCACTCACAGTTCGCTAGGCCTCAGCGAGTTGGCGGTCAATAGTTGTCGCAGCGGGTTCGTAACCGCGTATCTGTGATCCCGACGCGGTCCCGTACTGGCGTGCCATCTGGTCAAGAGCGGCATCAACGCGACTGAAGAAGCCGCTGATCGATCCCAGCAATTGGTCGCGGGCCGCCGAGGTTATTGCACCGCCAAAGCCAAGTGCCGACGTTGCCTGGTCGAACTTCTGAACCACATCAGCGCTCAGCGCTGATTCGGCACTATCGAGATAGCTGTCGACAGCATCGAAGAAGGCGCCGAGGGCGCTACCGCTCGATGTCTGAGCTAGATGTCCCGACGTGTCGGCATAGCCGCCGACGGCTCCGGGTTCGGCGATCGCCAGAGCTTCGGTTTGATTCAGAAAACGTTCGCCGAGTTGCAGCGTAAAGCCGGAGTCATAGGAGAAACGAGACGAAAAGCGCGTGACCGCTTGCCGGAATTGATCCTGCACATCAGTACGCAACGATTGCTGCACACTGCTGGCTCGTCGCTCAAAACCGCCGAGCGAGAGACCCTCACCGGCAATACCAGTCGCGCGTGTACTCGACTCACGATCAACGGAGCGGTCGAGCTGACGGCCCACGCCGTCGGATTCCACACCCGACTCCGATTGGACCTGATAGCCGTTCAGCGCAAAGGCGGCCGACAGGCCAAAGCCGGCCGCGGCAAACGCTGCACTCGACGTGGTGCCATCGGCAAGAGACGTCGCTGTATGCTGAATGGCGCGAAGGTCGAAGCGGAGGTCGAGCTGATAGTCAAGTCGAGCTGAGCGGGTGTAGGTAGTCGGTTCGGCCTGGCTCACCCGAGAGGGAGACGACGGTAGATAGCGGTCGGGAGCCGCGTTCGAATGAGGTGTCCGAGTTAACTCAGAAGGATCCCCGGAGGCGAATTTGTTCGCTCCGGTAAAGAGTCGACCGGGCAGGGCCCGACCACTCAGCAGATTCAGCAAGGCTGAGGTCGTCATCTACTCTCCACGTTCCGTTTCCTAAAAAGCCAGACGTACCCGCGCCCGGCTCTTGTCATCAGGATCGGTCATTGCCGGGAGGAGTTTAGCCGATCCGGTTTACGCTTGATCACCCTGGAAGCGGAGACGACAATGACCACGTGAAAGAGGCTATCCTCGACAATCTTATGGATGTTCGCGGTCGAATCGCGGAAGCCTGCGAGGAACATGACCGTCGCTTCGATGATATCACGCTGGTGGCAGTCGCCAAGACCCACGGTATTCAGGCGATCAGTTCGGTGCTTTCGGCCGGGGTGACCGATATCGGCGAATCACGGATTCAGGAGGCGGAGCCGAAGATCACGATGCTGGCGGGGAAAGCGCGTTGGCATCTGATCGGCCATCTCCAGTCGAACAAGGCAAAGAAGGCCGTCGAGCTTTTCGACGTTATCCATTCGGTCGACTCGCTGAAAATTGCCGAGGCAATCTCGAAGCATGCCGTCGATGCCGAGCGCGAGATCGACATTCTGGTCCAGGTTAACTCCTCGGGCGAAGAACAGAAGTACGGGTTTGCTCCCGAGGCTGTTCTCGATGCCCTCGCGACGATCAAAGCACTGCCCAATCTCTACCTGATGGGCTTGATGACGATCGGCCCGAATACCGACGACACCGACGCGGTTCGCGCGGCATTTCGCGAGACACGCGACCTGTTCAAGCGCGGCCGTGATCTCGTGGGCGATTCGTTCGAGGAGCTCTCAATGGGCATGACCCACGATTTTGCACTCGCAATCGCCGAGGGTACGACGATGCTCCGCATCGGTAGTGCGATCTTCGGTGACCGAGCGGCGCAGCCGCTTTCTAAATGAGTTTGCTCAAACTGAGCGTACGAATCTCCTGATTCCCAGCTTCGCGGGGATGACTCGCGGCCAGATTCACTTTGTCATTCCCGTCAGGACAGGATTCCACATTTCGGACATGGCTCCAGGATGTCTCCTGCCGTCTTGACGAGCGGGCGATGCCCGCTCCTGTGTAAAGTCTGAGCAGGTTCCGCCGATACCATCTGTAGCCCCCCGGCAGAGTGGCCGGGGACCGCGATGATGCGCACTTTGGTTGCAAGGATGGTCCGATGAGCCTGACGCCGAACGATATTCGCAATTATGAATTCCCCGGCTCGATGCGTGGCTACGCACGCGAAGCGGTCGACACCCTGATCGAACAGGTCGCCAACTCGTGGGAGCAGTCGAAACAGGAAATCCTCAAACTGCAGATGGAAAATGACTCACTGAAGACTCAGCTGGCGGGTCTGAAGCAGTTCGAGGACACGATTAAGAACGCGGCCATTGACGCCCGTCGTAATGCCGACCAGACGCTGAATCAGGCGAAGGCCGAGGCGGAGAAAATTCTCGAACAGGCCCGCAATGATTCGCAGCGCTATCTTGAGGAACGGAACAAGCAGATCCCCGAGATCGAAAACCAAATCACCAAGCTTGAACTGACCAAGCGCTCGTATCTCAACAAACTGCGTGGTCTCATTCAGTCGCATCTGGAGATGGTCGACGAAGTTGTCCAGTTACCGTCGGCCCCCACGCCTGCACCCCGCAAAACGGAGTCGCCAGAGCAGCCGGAGGATCAGCTTGAGGTAACCGAATCGACCGACGTTACTCGGACCAAGCGGGAGACGATTGCGACCAAACCGAGTCAGCAGTCGATCAAGACCGAGGAAGCGAACGCCGAGGATACCGACAAGCTGAAGAAGGCGATGGCGGCCGCTGAGGTGCTCGCCAATCAGTCGCAGCCGGAAACGCAGCCGGCTCCTCCGGCGGTCGAGGACGAGGCGCCGAACACTCCGGCCGAAGCTGACACTGACAATTTCGAGCAGCTCCGTCAGGCGCTCCAGGACGAAGGTGTCACCGATAGTGCTCCGGCACCCGCCGCACCGCAGCAGACCATGCCGCCTCAGGAGGCGGCGCCCGCCCCGCCTGAGACAGAGGCTGCGTCTGAAGAACAGACCGCGCCTGAGGAACAGGCAAAGCCTGCGATCGATCCGGAGTTGGCTGCCGCATTGGCCAAGTACCAGCAGCAGCAAGCGGCTGGTTCTGCCGAAACGCCGGCACCTCAAGAACCGGCGCCGTCCCAGGAACAGGCTGCGCCTGCAGCGTCACAGGACCAGGCAGTGCCTGAGCAGCCGGCAATGCCGGCTCCTGAGGGGTTCGTTAGCAATAACCAGGAGGCGACCCCACCGCCCGCCGCTCCGAGTAACGACGGTTCGATGAACATCACCAACGAGCTTGATGATGTCGTCAAACGCTTCGAGGAGACAATGGACGAAGCCGAGAAGAACTAACGGCTTCCGGCCTCCTGCCGAACTCTCCGGCGGGCTCCCCACCTATTGCGGGAGTCCGCCGTGTTCTTTTTGGGAGGTCAATCCGCTTTCGCCACTCCTAATATCTCCCTATGCTTTCGCCAAGTACGATGTGACTCAGGTGCGCGGCAGAATGTGGCCGCGAGCGACAAGGAGCTATCCGGCATGGCGATTCAGACATGGGATGAGATTCACAAGCAGCTCGACGAAGCGGTTGCCCATATCCGTAAGACAATCGACAGCACCCCCAAAGTCGGCATTATTCTCGGTACCGGTCTGGGGTCGTTGGTCGACGGTATAGAAATGACCGGGACGGTTGGCTACGAGACGATTCCGCACTTTCCGGTCTCGACCGTCGAGTCGCACGCCGGGCGACTGCTGTTTGGCAAGCTACGCGGCAAAGACGTCGTCGCAATGCAGGGGCGGTTCCACTTCTACGAGGGCTACTCATTCCAGCAGATTGCGTTTCCGGTTCGGGTAATGAAGAAGCTCGGCATGGAGACGCTCGTTGTTTCCAACGCCGCTGGGGGGATGAATCCGAATTTTGTCGCCGGCGATATCATGCTGATCAAGGACCACATCAATTTCTTCCCGGGCAACCCGCTGATCGGTCCTAACGACGACAGCTGGGGTGATCGTTTTCCGGACATGTATGAAGTGTACAACCGCAAGTATCTCGCGATGGCGAAAGCGGTCGCGATCGAGCAGGGACTGCGGATGCAGGAAGGTGTCTACGTCGGTCTGACCGGCCCGTGTCTCGAGACCGCGGCCGAGTATCGGATGTTGCGTGGCTTCGGTGCCGACGCGGTCGGCATGTCGACGGTACCAGAGGTGATCACGGCGCATCATCAGAAGAACCGCATCCTGGCGTTTTCGATTATCACCGATATGGGGCTGCCGGATAACATGCACCCCTGCTCGCTCGATGATGTCATCGGGACGGCATCGAAAACGGAGCCCAAACTCCGCGATCTGATCGCCGGTTGCGTCGAACGGATGGACGTTTGACACGCAGTGTCTTTCCCTCCTGAGGTCTAGAGTTTAGCAGATGAGCGAGAATCGGTCGACAATCGTTACAGGTGGGGCCGGATTTATCGGCAGCAATATCGTTGCGGCGTTGAATGCGCGCGGCGTCGACGATATCGTTATCGTTGATCACGCCGATAGCGAGGCTCGTCGACGCAATATTGTCGATCTGTGCTATCGTGAACTGGTCGACAAGATGACCTTCCGCAAACGTGTTCTCTCCGGACAGGAACCAGCCGCAAAGGCGGTGCTGCACATGGGTGCGTGCAGTTCAACGACCGAGATGGACCTCGCTTATCTTAACGACAATAACTATCAGTATACGCGCGATCTCTGCACGTGGGCGCTTGAGACGGGGGCGCGGTTTGTGTATGCATCGAGCGCCGCGACCTACGGCGACGGAGCCCTCGGCTATTCAGACAGTGATGACAACACGCCCGGGTATCAGCCGCTCAATCCGTATGGGCAATCGAAGCAGAAGTTCGACCTGTGGGCATTGAAGAATGGGCTGCTCGATTCGGTTGTTGGTCTAAAGTACTTCAATGTCTACGGGCCCCGTGAAGACCACAAAGGTGCCATGCGCTCGATGGTTAATAAGGCGTATGGACAGGTGCTTGAGACAGAGAAACTACAACTGTTCCGATCTCATCATCCTGATTTTGCCGACGGTGAGCAGGATCGAGATTTCATTTACATCGACGATGCTGTCGCAGTGTCGCTCTTTTTCATGGACCATCCGGAGATCAACGGGTTGTTCAATTGCGGCACCGGCCAGGCGCGAACATGGAACGATCTCGCGGCGGCGTTATTCGCTGCCATGGACCGGCCGGTGTCTATTGAATATGTGGATATGCCGGCGGCGATTCGCGACCGGTATCAATATCATACCGAGGCGGACCTGACGAAACTTCGCGCCGCGGGCTACGACGAGCCGTTTCTATCGATTGAGGATGGCGTGAAGCGGTATGTTGAATCGTGGCTAGGCCGGGAAGCTGGATCCCCGCCTGCGCGGAGATGACGGATAGCTGGATCCCGGCTTTCGCCGGGATGACACAAGCGCGGAGACTTCCAGTGAGAGTGGGCGGCAGGCCTCCGGCCTGCCCCTTACCCCACCCGAAGGGTGGGGCACTGAGTTATCTAACCTTGCGCAGGAAACAGAGATACCGACCCGAAGCATCGCTAAGATCAAACGGGACATCGTCGGCATAATCGCCATACTCCGCGGCGATCTCGAAACGACCGCTCTGTGCAACCAGCGCCCGAAACGTCTGATATGACAATCGCCGCATCCGCTCGACCGACTTGTAACTCCGCGTTTCTCCCTGCGACGTTACGGTGAACCGCACGACAAACTCATCGACCTCACTGATTGGATCGAATCCAAGATCTTCTTTGCCCCACTCGCACGTAACGGTCAGCCCATCGCGCTCGGCGGTCCATTCCGGTTTGCTATAGTTGTCGTCGTCGGACGATGCCCAGAGCTCTTTCGGATGCGCCGTTTGAATGTGGTAGATACCGCCATTGGTGAGAGCGTCGGCAACGGCGTGCAGATGCGCAACGATGTCGTCGTTGGTCAGCAGATGGTTGATCGAGCAAATAAGGTTGAACGCGAAGTCGTACTTACGCTCGGTCGTGAAGCTTCGCATATCCGCTTCAATGATGTTAGCGGTCAGCATCTCCTCGGCGATCAGCATCCGTGTGTACGCGCACATTTCAGGCATCAGATCAAGACCGTTGGCCGTCAAACCGCGCTTGGCCAGCACCCGCGTGTGGTACGCCGGGCCGCAGGCGAGTTCCAGGGTGCTGTGCACCTTTTCGGGCCGGAGGTGGTCGGCAACGGAAAGCATGAAGTCACACTCACCGTCGACATCCCGATAGTCGAACGCTATATCGTAGAGTTCCGGGACGGTATAGGTTCGCCGAATCGGCTCGGGAGACTCGGTCACACTGTGCCTAGCAGTACTTCTTCTGGAAGCTCTCGATCGCGTCCATCGTGCCGAGAATCACGATCATATCGTCGGATTTGAAATGCCGTGTCGAAGTCGGCATGACCGCGTGACGGTCAAGCGCCTTTGCTTTGATTAGCAATACCTGGATCTCAAGATCCTTACGCAGATCGAGATCGGCGAGGGTCTTGTCAATGAATGAATCTGGCACCGCGATTTCAACGATCTGCATATCACCGCCGATTGAAATCTGCTCGAGCACATTCGGATAGCGCAACGAAAGCGCGGTACGCATCGCCATGTCCCGCTCGGGGAAGATGACATGGTCGGCACCGATTTTGTCGACAATACGTCCCTGATCCTCGGTGATCGATTTCACCATGATCTCTTTCGCTCCGAGTTCCCTGAGATAGAGCGTGGCGAGGATCGACGTTTCGACCGACGTGCCAAGGGACACGACCACTACATCGAGTTTGTGAAATTCAAGTTCCTGCAAGGTCTCGCGATCGGCGGCATCGGCGACCAGCGCTTTGGAAACGTAGTCTTTGATATCGTCGACTTTTGCCTCATCGATGTCGATCACCATCACTTCGTGATTCGAACGGGCCAGTTCCAACGCGAGATAGTAGCCGAATGAACTCATGCCGATGATGCCGAACGTGCGTTTTGCCATACGTTGTTATCCGATCGAAAGACGTCCCTCAGGGTAGCGATACTGGGCCGCACGCCCGCGTCGCGATAACGCGACCGCGAAAGTTAGCGGTCCCAGCCGCCCCACAAACATAAACAAAATGATAAGGAGTTTGCCGGCCGTACTCAAATTCGGCGTGATCCCCATCGACAACCCGGTCGTACCGAAGGCCGACGTTACTTCGAAGAGCAGTTCGACAAACTCCTCGCGACCGAGCGTGTCCAGTGTACCGACCGGTTCGGTGATCTGCATGATGAGTGTCCCAAAGACGACCATTGACGCCGCAATTGCCGCCAATGCCAGCGCCTCGCCGGTAACGTTTCCGGGGATGCGTCGGCCGTAGAAAACGACATCGGCATACCCACGGGCTTTCGACCAGGCGGTCTTGGCGAGCACCGCGAATGTACTCACTTTGATTCCACCGGCACACGATCCCGGACCACCACCGACAAACATCAAGAGCATCATGAAGAAGAGTGACGCGTTGGTGAACGCCGACACTTCGAGCGTTGACAGCCCTGCCGTTCGTCCACTGACCGCCATGAAGAACGACGTCAGCAGCCGCTGGGGCATTGTCATATCGGCCTGGGTGCTATCCCATTCGAAGATCAACAGAACCACAGTTCCAAGCACGATGAGTACGGATGAGTAAATAAGGACGACTCGAGAGTGCGTTGAAAAGCGAAACGGTGGTCGGGTGACCGCACCCGCTTCTCTGTTGCGCGTGTACAGAAATCTCCGAACGAGCGCTCGGATTCCTTCGAGTGCCTCAAGAAACACCATGAAGCCAATACTGCCGCAAATGATCAGGAGGATCGCGGTTATGTTCACGACCGGATCAAACTTGAACTGGACGAGGGAATCCGACCAGAGCGAGAACCCCGAATTGCAGAATGCCGAAACGGAATGGAAGATGGCCGCGAAGATCGCGTCGCCGGTGGGGAGTATGCGTTCGAACTCTGGGTAGAGCAGGAGCGCACCAACACCCTCGATGGAAAAGGTCACGATCAGAACAGTCCATATCAGAGCGCGGAGAGAACGACTCCGGCCGGTGCCGAGTGTTTGCACCATCGCATCGTTCTCGCGCAGTGATAAGCGCCGGCCAAAGATGTACAGGAAGAATGTCGAGTAGGTCATGATACCAAGACCGCCGATCTGAAATGCGATCAGGACGACGATCTGGCCGAAGCGGGAGAGGTCAGTTCCGGGATCGACGACGACCAGTCCAGTAACACAGACTGCCGAGGTGGCCATGAAGAGCGCATCGACAAACGGTAGCTGTTCGCCAGTCGGGGTCGCGGCGGGAAGCAGCAGGCAGGCGGTGGTGACAAGAATCGTAATCCCAAACGCCGCGATGAACGTCCGCTGCGGAATCGTCTGGCGCTGCTTGGCAGGCGTCGCTTCGTCGAGCCAGTCGGGACGCCGTCCCTCCCGCCGACGGGTACGCGGTTTGATAAACGCCATGACCGCGATATAAACAGGTCACTCCGCCGATGTCCAGATTCCAGCGTCGAAGAGGGCGAAATCAGCCCGGGTCGGCTGCCAGGGTCTGTTCGCTCACCCAGGCGACGAGTGTCCCGCGGATTTCGTCGCGGACCCGACGGAACACCTCCATCCGCTCCTCGTCAGAGCCCGTTGCTTCAGCCGGATCGTCGAATCCCCAGCTGACGAGCGTGTTGGCGAAGGGAAAGATCGCCGGACAGGCGTTTTCGGCCTCGGCGCACGCGAACATCACGGTGTGATAGCGATGGTGTCCGAGGAACGCTTTGACCGATTTTGCTCGCAGGTTCGAGGTATCGACGTTGATTTCCTGCAGGGCCCGAACGGTGAGTGGGTTGACCTCGGTCGGATGCGTGCCGGCGCTCATGACGTCGTATTCGGCGCCGGCGATGTCACGGAGGATCGCCTCGGCCATCTGCGACCGGCACGAGTTACCCGTGCAGAGGATCAGTACCTTCTTACGCTGGTTGATTGCGGACATGCTCTCCTCCTGCTTTCCCCCTGTACCAGGTGCGTTGGAAATAGCGAGCAACGGATACCAAACCGATCAGCACCGGCACCTCGACGAGCGGTCCAATAACCGCGGCGAAGGCAACCCCGGATTCAATTCCGAAGACCGCCACCGCGACAGCGATGGCCAGTTCGAAATTGTTCGATGCTGCCGTGAACGACAGCGTTGTCGCCCGTGGATAATCGGCTTTGAAGCGATATGACAGCCAGAATGAGACAAGGAACATCACGACGAAGTAGATCAAGAGCGGTACGGCGATGCGGAGGACATCGAGTGGAATCGTGACGATCATCTCTCCCTTTAACGAGAACATGACGATGATCGTGAAGAGCAATGCGATCAGTGTCAGCGGTGAGATGATCGGGATAAATGTGTCGTGATACCAGGCCTTCCCCTTGGCGCGGACGAGCAGAAACCGGGTCAACATACCGGCAGCAAACGGAATTCCCAGATAGATCGCGACCGACTTGGCGATTTCGGCAATCGAGATATCGACGACCGCACCCGACAGCCCGAGCAGCGGCGGCAAAACCGTGATGAAGATCCACGCGAACGCCGAGTAGAAGAGAATCTGGAAGATCGAATTGAAGGCGACGAGACCGGCCGCATACTCGGGGTCACCGTCGGCAAGATCATTCCACACGATCACCATCGCGATACACCGCGCGAGTCCGATCAGAATCAATCCGACCATGTACTCGGGCATATCGGCCAGGAACAGGACGGCGAGGGCAAACATGAGGATCGGCCCGATCACCCAGTTCTGCACGAGTGATAACAGCAGGATACGCCAGTCGCGAAAGACCCGGGGGAGGTGCTCGTAACGGACTTTAGCGAGTGGGGGATACATCATCAGAATCAGACCGAACGCGATCGGAATGTTGGTCGTACCGACCGAAAGTGAATTCCAGAACGACGCGATATCGGGCGAGAAATGTCCAATCGCGACACCGATCGCCATCGCCAGGAAGATCCAGACTGTCAGGTAGCGATCGAGAAAGCTGAGTCGCTTGGGTGAGCCCCCCACGTCTTTCATTCGCTCACCCGCTTTCGCAGTGGATGCGGGGATACCCCGCGCTGGCAGAGGACCTCGGGATCGACTGCCAGGATCGCTTCAAGCGCCGATGCGTCGGCGTTCGCCTCTGGGGTGGATGACGCCAGAGCCAGCAACGCGTTGCTTGTCCGGCGGTCGGCCGAACGGACCAGCCGAAACCAAACCCAGCGGCCGCGTTTCTCCGACGTAATCAATCCGGCCTGGCGGAGTACCTGAAGGTGCCGCGAGACAGTCGAATTGGCGAGGCCGATGAGGGCTACGATCTGGCAGGCACAGAGGGGTTGGCTCTTGAGAGCGAGGAGGATGCGTAGGCGAGTCGGGTCGGCCAGCGCCTGGGCGAAATCGGCGATCTGTTCGAGCGAATGGTTAGTCGCGTGGACTTGGGTACGTAACATACGGCAGGATACGCTTCGTTATTTCGCAAAACAACGAAATATTGATTCGGTACTCGTGTGGGGGCGGGAGGTAACGGGGACTGGCTTCCGGCTTTCGCCGGAATGACTTGTGCATGGATGGTAAGGGGTGAGGCGACAGGCTAGAGTTTCGCAACCGGCAGGTCTGACCAGTTGGTGGTGAAATTGGGCGAACTGAATTCTCGTCGCATCCGCCAGAAACGTTTTATCCCGCACGAAGCTGGTCGGATCGTTTCCGATCCAAATTTGGTATTGATACGATCGACGGATCGATAAATCCGTTCTTCTTTGACCATGTCGCGGGGAGCGAAGATATCGGTTTGGCGCTGTGCAGCGGGAGTAATGTGCCCCAGGGTGACTCCAGCTTTGTTGTAGCGATAGCCGGGCTGGTAGATTTCGCGTAAGGCGATAAGTGCCGCTTTCACCAGCTCACTGGTTGCCGCAGATGGTGGATGGACGGGGATCCATCGAGAGTTGTCATATTGTTCCATTTTGGCGTGCGCGTTGGTTCTGATGAACGCGCAAATTTCGCCGGCGACCGATCGATCTCGGCGCAATTTTTCCGCAGCGGTTGTCGCATGCGTCGCGATTGATTCCTCCAGTTCTTTGAGATCGGTCACATAGCGTCCGAATGATCGGGAAGAGATGATACTTTTTCGGGGCGTTTCGGGGGGACGGGATGCCAAACAAGGAATGCCGCGCAGTTCATGCAGGGTGCGCAGACCGGTAACTCCGGCTTTCTTTCGCATCGTTGCGTCATCGCTTCGCTTCAGATCGAGAGCGGTGAGAATGCCGCGCTGCTGCAACCATTTCGCCGTCTGGGGACCAACTCCCCAGATACTTCCGACGGGAAGTGTTGCCAGGATGGCATCGGGATCAGGATGGCTCGCGAGATCGAGGACCGGCTCACCATTGTGCCATTTTTTGGCATACGTTCCGGCGGCTTTAGCCAGTGTTCGGGTGGGACCAATACCGATGGTCACTGAAATACCGATGTCTTTGAGGATCGTGCGACGGATACGCCGACCGAGTTCCTGACCTTCGTTGGTCATGAGCACCAGAAATGCTTCGTCGATGGAATAGATTTCCACTTCGGCGGCCAGTTTTCGAAGGGTTGTCATAACCCGCCGGGAGATATCCCCGTACAGCGTATAGTTGGAGGAGAAGATCTTAACGTTATGTTCTTCAAACAGCTCCCGGAATTTGTAAAACGGTTCGCCGATACCAACGCCGAGTGCTTTGACCTCGCGTGAACAGGCAACCACGCAACCATCGTTGTTCGACAAGACGACCGCGGGTACCGTGGCATACTTCGGCTGAAAGATACGTTCACAGGAAACGTAGAAATTATCGCAATCGGCGAGGGCGTACAGCTTAGCGGGTTTTGTGGACGACATAGGTGACCACCCCCCAAATGGCGAAATCGCGATCAGGTTCAATGGTTAACGGGGGATATGCTTTGTTCGCGGGCAGAAGCTGGATTGTTCCGGATCGTTTCACGAATCGTTTGACGGTAAACTCACCTTCAAGGGTGGCAATCACGATATCATTGGAATGGGCATCGAGTGAACGGTCGACAACAAGGAGATCGCCGTCCTGAATTCCGGCTCCTGACATCGATTCCCCCTGAGCGCGTACGAAGAATGTGGCGGCCGGGTGAGGAATCAGCAGCTCATTGAGATCGAGCGGAGATTCGAGATAGTCACCGGCCGGTGAGGGAAATCCCGCGGAGACGGAGAGGTTACTGATGAGTGCCAGAGGCCGGATTCGCGGTTTCGTTGCCATACCTGCAAAGACGCAGATATGGTGGGGTGGTCAATCACGTGGTGATCACATTAAGGTGGGCCATGCGGGGGATCGAGCACACTTCATATCGAGTCTCCACCCAAGTCACCACAAGTTTCTACCCAAGTCATCCCAAGCTTCTACCTAAGTCACCCCGAGCGGAGTCGAGGGGGGACACGGCGAGGGACACTCTCGTGGGCGGCAGGTGTCCCTTCGGCAGGCTCAGAACAGGCCCCACCTGCTCCATTCGAAGAACGAGACTGGATCCCCGCCTGCGCGGGGATGACGAGTGTCTGAATTCCGGTTTTCGGGGGGATGACGAGTGAGAGCTATGGAGTGACTCGCGTACCCACCGCTTTGCGACGGCGCGGGCTAAGGGAAGCACACCAAGTGTGCTAGGAGGCGCGTTTGGAGGAGCGCTTGACGATCTTCGGGTCGGCCTCGCCGCGAATCGATTTCGCGGTGATTACGACCTCGGCGATGTCATCGCGCGACGGTGCGTCGTACATAATCGGCAGCATCGCGCGCTCGAAGATCGATCGCAACGCCCGCGCACCGGTCTTGCGCTGCTGCGCAATTTCGACCGCTGCTTTCAACGCCCCCGGCTCAAACGACAGCGCGATATCCTCCATCTCGAAGAGCCGCTGATACTGCTTGGTCAGCGCATTCTTCGGCTCCGTCAGAATCGACAGTAACGCTGCCTGATCGAGCGGCTCAAGCGGAGCGGAGACAGGAAGGCGACCGACCAGTTCGGGAATCAGACCGTAGTCGATCAGATCGGACGGCGTAACGTGTGAGAAGATCTCGGCGTCGGTCTCTTTGATCAGCTTCTTCTCGGAATCGAAGCCGACAACTTTCGAGCCCATACGTCGGGCAATAATCCGATCGAGACCGTCGAATGCGCCCCCGCAGACAAACAGAATATTACTCGTGTTGATTTGCACGAACGCCTGTTCGGGATGCTTGCGGCCGCCTTTTGGTGGAACGTTGGCGATGGTCCCCTCAAGAATCTTGAGCAGCCCCTGCTGGACGCCCTCACCGGAGACATCGCGCGTGATCGACGGGTTACCGTCTTTGCGCGAGATCTTATCGATCTCGTCGACATAAATGATTCCGCGTTCGGTCTTGCCGACATTGAAATTCGCTGCCTGGAACAGGCGTACGAGGATGTTTTCAACATCTTCGCCGACATACCCGGCCTCGGTCAGGACGGTCGCATCGGCGATTGTGAACGGGACTTTGAGGAATTTGGCGAGCGACCGCGCGATCAGCGTTTTACCGGTACCGGTTGGGCCAAGCAGGAGAATGTTCGCCTTCTCGAGCTCGACATCAGCCTCCTGTTCCGAACCAAACCGCTGTTTTTTCTGCTGCGCGAGGGCGTAGTTGATTCGCTTGTAGTGATTGTAGACGGCGACCGAGACGGTCTTCTTTGCACCCTCTTGCCCGATCACGTACTGGTCGAGGAACCCTTTGATCTCGGCCGGTGAGGGGAGCGCTGTCAGCTCATCGCTTTCGACCTCCTCCGGTGAATTCTGCAGGAGGTCGGCGCAGAGGACGACGCACTCATTGCAGATGAATGCATCGTGGCCGGAGAACAGCCGTTTGACCTGGCCGTACGGCTTCCCACAGAACGAGCAGCGTTGGGGGACGCGATGTTGGGTCTGGTCGCTGGACATAGTCGGAGTCTACTTGTCTTCTTTCTTCACTTCGCGCTTGTACTCGTAGACTTTGTCGACGAGACCATAGTCACGTGCCTCTTCGGGACCCATGAAATAGTCGCGTTCGCTGTCCTCACGAATCTTCTCCACCGTCTGGCCGGTATGCTTGGCCAGTAGATCGAGCAGCCGTTCTTTGGTCCGCGAGAATTCCTTGATCATGATCTCCATATCAGTCACCTGCCCCTGCGTGCCGGCACTCGGCTGGTGGATCATGATGCGGGAGTTCGGCAGGGCGGCCCGCTTACCGGCCGTACCCGCGGCGAGCAGGAACGCGCCCATCGATGCCGCCAGGCCCATACAGGTCGTGGTGACATCGGGGCGAATGAACTGCATCGTGTCGTAGATCGCCATGCCGGCGGTTACTGAACCGCCCGGGGAATTGATGTAGACGAAGATATCTTTCTCCGGATCCTCAGCTTCGAGAAACAGCATCTGGGCGATGACGAGATTGGAGACGACATCGTCGATTGGCGTGCCGATGAAGATGATGCGGTCCTTGAGCAGGCGCGAGAAGATATCGTAGGCGCGTTCGCTGCGGCCGGTCTGTTCGACGACCATCGGGACCATGTGGTTCTGCGGGTAAATGATACGATCCATGAATCTGTCAATTCCTTATGCTTTCGGGGCCGGTTCGGTCGCCGCTTTGTCGAGCAGCCATTCGAGGACTTTCTCCTCAGCCATCGACTCTCGGAGCCGTTCCAGTCGACCGTCGCGCTTCAACGCCTCGGTCGCCTGCTCCGGCGTGATTCCCTGACGAGCGGCGAACTCCTGTAACCACCTATCGACATCCTGCGGCGTTACCTCAAGTTTCTCGCGGTCGGCGAGTTCACGCCACAACAAATCCCAGCGGAACGTCGCTTCCGCGATCGGTCGCTGTTCCGCCCGAAAGGCCCCCTCGTCGAGCTCCGGATTGTTCTTCATCTGATCTTCGACCAGTGACGAGAGGTAGTGGTCGATCAGGTTGTCCGGAATCGCGATCTTGTTCTTGTCGACTATCTGACCGACGAGCTGGCGTTTTTGTGCCCGCCGCAGGTCGGTTTCCTTGTGATTCTTGATATCCTCGCGGATTTTCATCTTCATTTCCAGAGCGGTCTCACCAATACGAACCTGACGCGCGAACGCGTCATTCACCTCCGGAATGATCTTTTCTTCGACCTTGGTCACCGCGACCCGGTAGCGCAATTCGGCGCCAGCGAACTTGGGGTCGGAGTAGTCATCGGCGTAGCGGACCGTAACCTCTTTGTCATCCCCGGCCGACATCCCAACCAGTTCTTCGCGGAGTTCCTTGATCGTATTCGGATTAGCGAGGTCGATGCGCGACCCGGGGAACTCGGTCTGGTCGATTACCGACTTGCTGTCGAACAGCTTGGTCATATCGGCAGTGACAGTATCAGTCTCGGTTGCAGGGCGGCTCAGTTCGCGATACTCCGCGAACCGCTCCTGCAGGTTGGTAACGGCCTGTTCGACCTCGTCGTCGGTTGTTTCCAAATCGATCGTATAGACTTTGAGGCCGTCGGTTTCGACCGCTTCGATTTCCGGCCAGAGTTGCACGCGGGCAGTGTAGGCGAGTCCGCCGTCGTCGGTGATCTTCAGGTCGGTCACCTCCGGCTGTGTCGCAACTTTGAGCGGATTTTCCTTCAGCGCAGCGGGGTAGGTTTCCTTGATGAGCGCATCGATAACGTCGGCCTGAACCTCCCCGGCATAGGTCGACTTGATGATATGCATTGGCACCTTTCCCTTCCGGAAGCCCTTAATTTCGGCATGCTTCTGGAGTTCAAGGAAGCGCTTTTCGGTTTCGCCGTCGACGCGATCTTTGGGTACTTCGATCGTCAGGTCGCGGGTGAGTTCATCGACAGAGGTAACTTCGACTTTCAGATGAGCCTCCGGGGTATGCCGCTTCGAGAGCGGCAACAGTGCCTGTAAATGCGAAAGGGGGGACTCGAACCCCCACTCCGATTAAGGAACTGGATCCTAAGTCCAGCGCGTCTGCCAATTTCGCCACTTTCGCGTGATAGACGGTACAAACTAGAGCGTGAACGGTTCCGGGGCAAGCTGGGATTCGGTTGCAGCGTGCGACGGCAACGTGTTAAACGCTTGCGGCTCGAAAGAAAAGATGACGATTTGTTGTCGATGCCGATTCGCCGAACCCAACGCCCATCGATTCTCGCCCCCGCCGGAGACTGGCTCCGGAAAATCGCGACCACGGATTCGCGTCAGCGACGGCGTGTGCTCCGCTGGACCGGCTGGATAGTGGGGGTCGCCTTCGCCTGGTCACTGATCTCAGGCGATTACTCGATTCCGAATATCGTGCGACTTTCGATGGAGAAGCAGGCGTTGATAGATGCCAATATGCGGCAGACGGCAGAATTGATCGATGCCGAACGTCGCCGTGATCTGCTGCTCACCGACGCCGGCTACATTGAGTTCATTGCTCGAACGCAGTACCAGATGGTGCAGCCGGGCGAGATCGTCTACCGCTACGCGCGCCCTCAGCCCTAGCGACCACCGCTTGCCCGGGCTGGTCCCCGGCCGTACGTTCGGCCATGGCCCTGTACAAAGCCGAGGGGATACTCCTCAAACAGTTTCCCTGGTCGGAGTCGTCGCGGACAGTAGTGTTTTTTACCGACCGTTTCGGCAAACTGGCGCTGGTCGATCGGGGGGGGCGCTCGTTCAAATCCAAACGCGGACGACTGGCTCCCTTTACTCGCACCGAGTTGACGTTCTACAACTCCGAGAAACAGACTCGCGGTTCACTCTCAGCCGCCGATGCGATTGCAGCCTGGTCGTTTTCCGGCGAAGGGGACATGGGGCGGCTGGCGTTCGCCTCGGCCGCCTGCGAACTCGGCCTTGCTTTGTTGCCGGAAGAGGAGCCGCACGAGGAGTTGTACGCCTATCTCTGTCGGTACTTGAGCGCCCTGGACACCGCGCCCCGTAGCGGTCTCGGTGGACTGTTCATCGCCTACGTCCTGCGGTTTATGTCAATGCTCGGTTATCATGCGTCGCTCACGTTCTGCGCCACCTGCCAGTCACCGTTGAGTCCGGTCGACGGCCTTCGGTTTGGTCCGGCAGCCGGCGGTCTGATTGACGCGACTTGCCAGGGCACGCAGGACCGATATATTCGCCTGACTGCGAATGAGGCGGCGGCGCTGATGCGCCTTCAATCGACCTCACTCGAGGATGCCGTTGGGGTGTTGTTGACGTTTGCCGAAATCACCCGTCTGACTGATTGTCTGACGCGCTTTCTGCAGTTTCACGCCGACCTCACTACTGAATTACAATCGATTCGCTGGCTGGATAAACTGAAGGCCGCACAACCAACAGGACCGTCATGATGTCAAGCGCTTCCGAAACGATGGAAAAGCTCGTCTCGCTCTGCAAACGGCGCGGCTATGTCTTCCAAAGCTCCGAAATCTATGGCGGACTTATCTCCTGCTGGGATTACGGGCCGCTCGGCGCTGAGCTTAAGCGGAACATCAAGACGTTTTGGTGGGATGCGATGACCAACCGTCGCGACGACATCGAGGGACTCGATGCGGCGATCCTCATGCATCCGCAAGTCTGGCACACCTCCGGACACGTTGCCGAGTTTACCGATCCGATGGTCGACTGCAAGGTCTGCAAGGGACGGTTCCGGGCTGACCAGCTCGAACATGCACACTGTCTCAACAAACCGTCGAAGACACCGGAGACGTGTGGACAGTCGGAGTTGACCGAGGCGAAGAATTTCAACCTGATGTTCAAGACGTTCATGGGGCCGATCGAAGATGATTCCGCAGTTGTCTTCATGCGCCCCGAAACGGCCCAGGGGATCTATGTCAATTTCCTCAACGTCAAGAACAGCTCCCGCCAGAAATTGCCCTTTGGTATCGCGCAGATCGGTAAGGCCTTTCGTAATGAGATCACGCCGGGGAATTTCATCTTTCGCACGCGTGAATTTGAGCAGATGGAGATGCAGTATTTCGTACCGCCGGCAGAGGATGAAACGTGGTTCGAATACTGGCGAGAGCAGCGCTGGTCCTGGTATGAACGTCTGGGAATCACGATGACCAAATTGCGCTGGCATGAACACAAAGACGACGAGCTGGCGCACTATGCCAAAGCTGCGTTCGACATCGAGTATGAGTACCCGTTCGGCTGGCAGGAACTTGAAGGCATCCACAACCGAACCGACTTCGACCTCTCTCGCCACATGGAGGCGTCCAAAAAAGACCTGCGACATTTCGATGAAGCGACCAAGGAGAAGTTCATTCCCTACATCATCGAAACGTCGGCCGGCTGCGATCGGACACTCCTGACCGTATTGGTCGATGCGTACGATGAAGTCGAAGTCAAGGGAGAGACGCGGGTCTTCCTGCGTATCTCTCCACGAATTGCACCGATCAAGGCGGCGATCTTCCCCCTGGTGAAAAAGGACGGCATGCCGGAGTATGCGCAGAACGTCTATGCTGATCTCAAGAAGCGCTTCAAAGTCTTCTACGACGAAAGTGGCGCTGTCGGTCGACGATATGCCCGGATGGATGAAGCAGGCTGCCCCTTCTGCATTACGGTTGATGGTCAGACGCTTGAGGATAACACAATGACAGTTCGTGACCGTGACACAATGGAGCAGTCACGGATGACAGTCGACGAAGTCGTTGCCTTTCTCGCCGAGCGGACCGCTGTCTGAGATCACCGCCGGCGCCCTCTCTTTCGACCGAATCTAGACAAACGCTGACCAAATCTTCGGTTCTGTTCATCTTTGCAACAGAACGTCTATGGACAAGTCAGGATTTTGAGCAAATCTTTGCCTTACAGTCGCTTACGTCTTGACGATATCATCCAAATTTGTGATCTTTATCACGAACTTGCAGTAACGCTACGGACTCGCCAGTCCTCTCCTCGGCGAGCCGGTCACTAGATCCCGGACGACCGTCAGCGGGATCGAGATAAGGAGGCGCACATGCGTCGCGGGCGATTCTTCTCCCTCCTGGCCGGAACTCTTCTGGTACTCACCCTTACCCCGACACCCTTTGCCGAG
Organism: Candidatus Zixiibacteriota bacterium; assembly: GCA_028289585.1. Taxonomy (GTDB): domain Bacteria; phylum Zixibacteria; class MSB-5A5; order GN15; family FEB-12; genus JANQPI01. Next base: position 284,972 of record JANQPI010000020.1, on the reverse strand, counting down.
GACGGACTCCTGACCTTTGACCCCGATACGGTGAACTGGGAGGCGGCGTCGCCGACGATGATTCACCAGAAGATGTGGCATGACAAAGTGTTGCGTCTGCGCGCGGCTGCTCTGGCCGAGGAGCGGCGGGAACGCGTATCGCAGGCCACAGCGCAGACAGATTACGACGTGACATGTTATCGTGTCGATTTGAGGGTCAACGATACAACAGAAATAATCTATGGATCGGTAACCGTGGAGGCGGTCGCCGTTGCCGGGACGGTCACGTCGATTGAACTCGATCTTCTGGCCAACATGGTTGTCGATTCGGTTACTTCATCGGGTGGGGGTGCCCTCAGCTACACGCGACCGGGTGACCTGGTCGTTGTCGATTTTGCCAGCGCCTATTCGTCCGGACAACCGTTTGCGGCCACGATCCACTATCACGGGCATCCGACCGAAGGTGGCTTCCAGGGCTTTTCATTCGATACGCGGGGGGGGACCGACGTTATCTCGACGCTATCAGAGCCCTACTTCGCTCGTTCCTGGTGGCCGTGCAAAGATCGAATGGATGACAAGCCGGATTCAATGCACATGGCGATTACCGTCGACACCGGATTCTACTGTGCGTCGAATGGTATCCTCGATTCCACGGTCAACACCGGGAACGTGTCGACGTACTATTATCGCGTCACGTATCCGATGACGACCTATCTTTTCTCCCTGGCAATCTCCGACTACACCGTCTGGACACAGGAGTACGTGTACAACAGCGGAGCGGATACGATGCCGATCGTCCACGCTGTCTATCCGGACCGCTACACCTACTCGCTTCCTCGCTGGGGGATCATCCCCGAAGCGATTGATCTGCTTGCTGAGGACTGGGGACCGTATCCGTTCCTTCGCGAAAAATACGGTCACGCGAATTTCGAATGGGGCGGCGGCATGGAGCATCAAACGATGACCTCGATGAGTGGCTCGTCGTTTGGGTTCCTGGAATCCGTCGTCGTTCACGAGCTTGGCCACCAGTGGTTCGGTGACATGATCACCTGTAACAACTGGGGGCATATCTGGCTCAACGAGGGTTTTGCGACGTATTCAGAAGCACTCTATCTGCTGAATCGAGATGGCTGGACGGCGTACCGCAACTACATGCTCGGCATGCGGTACACGGGCGGTGGAACGATCTACGTTGCCGACACGTCGCAGGTCTGGAACATCTTTAGCTCCCGCGTCTACGATAAAGGTGCGTGGGTCGTTCACATGCTGCGCGGCGTTCTTGGTGAGGATGGTTTTACGGCCGCGATCAATGCCTACGTTAACTCCCCACATCGCCATGGTTCGGCAACGACCGAAGAGTTTCAGTTCATCGTTGAGCAGGCGACCGGACAAGACCTCGACTGGTTCTTCCAGGAGTGGATCTACGGTGAATACTATCCACGTTACTCCTACAGCTTCTGGTCGGAGCCGAAGTGGGGTGGTGGTCGCAAGGTCTTCCTGCGGATCGATCAGACGCAGACCTCGAATCCGCAGATCTTTTCAATGCCGTTCGATGTTTTTCTCAATTACGCCTCCGGACCGGACACGACGATTCGTATCCAACCGAATGCCCGAACGAATGTGTATGAGCTCAACGGACCGGCCGATCTTAGTGCGGTGACGATTGATCCGCAGTCGTGGGTGCTGATGTCGACGTCCTCCAGCCCGTGGACGATGCAGATTGTCACACCCGTCGACTCGATCGCACCGGCCGCCCAGTACTACGCGTATACTGACACGCTTGGTGTCCGGGGAGGATCGGGAGTCAAACAGTTCTCGATCACCGGCGGCGCGCTGCCGACCGGCATCACGTTGAGTTCGGGCGGTGTTCTCTCGGGTGTAACAACCCAAACCGGCGACTTCGCCTTTACGGTTACCGCCGCCGATATGACCGACGGTTACACTGATACGGAGCCGTTTACGCTGACCGTGAGCCCTTCGACAGTTATCCCGGGTGATCTCGATCTGAATGGATCGGTTGGTTTGCCGGATCTTTCTCTGCTAATCAACTATCTGTTTATCAATCCCGGTCAGGCGTTTCCGGCACCAAACGCCGCCGCCGATGTCACGGGTGACTGCACTGTCGGACTTCCCGATCTCAGTCTCCTCATTGATCACCTGTTCGTCACATTTGGACCGCTCAACGTCGGCTGCGCGCCGTAGTTCGTCGATCCATCAAGTGAATTGGGCCGCTTGGGACACTCCCCGGGCGGCCTTCTCATTTTACTCGCGACTAGAACGGCTGATGGAGCCAGCGGACCCGGACCAGAGGGGCTCGTAACCGAAGCGAATCCGGCGGCAGCGTGGGTGCACTCCAGCTTTCCACGCGATAGAAGTACCAGAGGGTGGGAGCGGGATCAAAGAAACAGGCGAATTCGCCGGTCGGCGTCCCTGGCGGAACTCCGCAGGTGAGGGAGTCGGTCCCTTTGGTGACTTGAATCGTTGCGTTCATCATGCCGATGCCGACGCCCAGGCCCTCAAGGAGGGAGGAGTGGAAGACGTCGATCGTCCCGACCGTGTTGCGGTCTCGATTCGGCAGCATAACCGCAACGAGATGATCGTTACGCCTGAGTTCAAAGCGGTGGGGCAGGGTCGTTGGTACCGTAATCGTGATCTCAGGAATCATTCCGGCGATCGTCGCAGAATCGAAGGGGGTTTCCGAGCCAACCTTGCCCAGGCCGCCTGCCGAAAGCTGGAGCAGGGCCGATTGCGGGCTTGGTTGGCCAACCGCCACCGAGATACCCGGGGCGTCGGTCTCCTTGGCGGACTGATCGCCGCAGGCACCCAGTCCGATCGTCAGAAACAGGATCACGGGACAGACTCGGGTGAAATCACGTCTCAACATCGCCGATACCATACTATACCATGCGTTACAAGCTTCGCTATCCTGAGGCGCTCCTCGTTTTCGAGGGGAATGCCGGAAAAGCCCTGCTGGAGGCCTCAACCGCCGATCTCGCGCTTCTCAAGGCGCGCCGGTTGTTTCCGGCGATGCGGGAGGAGCGAGTCGAACCGCTGGGCCAGGAACAATTCGGGGTTATCTTCAAAGTCCGTCATGATTACAAGGCCCAGCTCCTTCGCGCAATAGACAAGACACGACGCCTCGTGCGCAGCCAACGCTTCTACGACCACGCGCGGTACATTGATCGCTACATCATTGCATCGATCAAACGGCTGACCGGTCAGCCCGACTGGTTGACGATTGAAAACCTCAATGAGGAGGTTCGGGCTCTCAGGCAAGCCGCCGTTGTCGCCCGAGAACTGTCGGATATCTCGCGATTTCTCGACTGGGATATCTGCATCGCTAACTACGTCGATCTCAATGTCAAGACCGGACATAAGAGTCGCGTTGTCCGCACTCCCCGAGTCGAAAGCTGAAACAATAGCTAACGCAAAACCGTCCAGTCGGTAATGCCCGACGCGATCGCCGCAACCCATCGTCTGTACCGCTCGTTTGGCCGTACGATAGCCGTCGACAACCTCTCCCTGTCGATTCCGGTGCGCTCGGTCTATGCCTTTCTGGGCGCCAATGGTGCCGGCAAGACCACGACATTGCGCCTGTTTCTCGGGCTCCTTCGACCGGACAGCGGATCAGTATCGCTCTTTGGGCAATCGGGTGTGTCACGTGCCGCCCGGTCTCGAATTGGTGCGCTCATTGAGGGACCGTCGGTCTATCCGCATCTAACCGGGAGAGAGAACCTTCGCCTGACGGCGCGGCTTCGCCGTTCGGATACCAAGCAGATTGCTCTGCTTCTGGACATGCTGGAGCTGACTGCCGCAGCCGATCGCCGCGCTGGTGGCTACTCGCTTGGCATGAAACAGCGGCTGGGATTGGCGGCCGCACTGCTTGGTGAACCTGATTTGGTGATCCTCGACGAACCGACGAATGGGCTCGACCCCCGTGGTATCGAGCAGATGCGGACGTTCATTCGATCACTGCCCGAGCGCTTTGGGACGACCGTACTGATCTCGAGTCACCTGCTGGCAGAGGTCGAGCAAATTGCGACGACCGTTGGTATCATTCATCGTGGTCGTCTTGTGTTTGAGGGGAGCAAGGCCGATCTACACGCGCAAATGGAACCGCGTCTCGTTCTGGTGACGAACCAACCAACGGTAACGATGGAGATTTTGCGGAGTCAGAATCTTGAGGCGCACCTCAACGATCAGGGACAAATTCAGGCAGTGGTAACAAGCGCGGTCGATGCCGCGGCTATCAACCGCCGTTTAGTGGAGCGGGGAATCGATGTTGCCCATCTCTCCATCGTCCGACCAAGTGTCGAGGAGTCATTTCTGGCGCTGACCGCCGATACCAAAACGGAGCGGATCTCGTGACCGGGTTTGCTGCCGCACTCACCTGTGAAGTCGTCAAGTTGCGCAGAACAGTCGCGTTACTACTCGCGGTCGCAGCACCGGCTACGGTGTTCGTATTGAATATCCTTGCTATCACTGCGGGGAATGTGGCGATACCCAATTGGGTCGCCTACGGCTTTCGCTATGTCGTCCTCTGGGCTCTGTTTATGGTGCCGATGCTCATTGCTACGCAAACCGCGCTGATCGCCGGTCTTGAGCATGCCAACGGGGGATGGAAGCATCTGTTCGCCCAACCGGTAACACGCGGGGTGGTGTATACCGCTAAACTCGCGACTGTCATTTTGCTGCTTTTCGTCAGTTACGTTGTGATGTACGCGGGGATGCTGCTCCTGCCGACCGTTCTCACCTCTCTGGGGGTCGAGATGCCGCCCGGACCGATGCTCTGGCAAGACTATCTGCTCGGGTTTGGGAAGATGTTTGTCGCCAGCTTGGCGCTAGTCGCCATTCACTTCGTCGTCGCCTGGCGCTGGTCGAGTTTCGCTGTCGCCATCGGTGTCGCGATTGCCGGTACGTTCGGTGGTCTCTTCCAAACCGGTTCGAAATATGGCAAGTGGTTCCCCTGGCAATGGCCGCTCAGCAGCACCAACGGTACCGGCGATTGGCCCGAAACCGCAATCTGGGCCAGCCTGATCCTCGCTGTTACGGTGGCTACGATTGGTGGGATTTGGCTAACCCGCCGCGACGTCACCATCTAAATCGTTGTCCAACTGTGAGTTTTCGGTTTTTTGACCGACTTGGGGGACGATTTCTTTTTGTCTCGGCCCGCGACTTGCCTATTTTGACAACATGCGTCGCAAATGGATCTGTTATGCATTGCTCATCTGTGGTGTTGGTCTGCCGTCCGCCGCTGAACGGACGACCACCATCGATGTCACCCCCCGATCAGAAATCACCGTCACGCCCGGAAGCGACCGGGACCGGCCGACAAATGGTGCTACCGCTGTCTGCGACGGCGAGTGGATGACCGCTTCGGCCGGGTGGCTGACCAACTGGTTTGTTGGCGACGAACGGTTCGCTGTCTATCAGGATCCAATCGAAACTGGCTGCCTGTCGACCTATCCGTTCGGCGTCACCGATGTTGTCTGGCGGGTTACCAACCAGACCGACAGCACACTGCTGGTTCCGGTACAGCCAATGCTCTACAATCTCGACCCCCAATTTCCAGCCTGCCCGACCCCGGCCAACGTGCTATTTGCCGGCCCGCTGTATCAACTCGAGGTTCCACCGTTCGCCCAGGTTGTCTACACGCTGCCGCTGAATGACACGGTCTGTGTCTCGGGGCCGTACTTCGCGGGTGTCGAAGCTCCCCAGGTGCTCGGTATCGGTCGTTTGGGAATCAACCTCGATTCTGCTGGTACCAATGGGCGTGTCTGCGCGTCCTATGTCGACTTCCAGGGGAGTTGGGAAGATGCGGTGTCGGTCTATGCGTTTCCGGGCAACGTTACGCTCTGGTCGCTCGGTCTCAATGCACCGTCGGGGGTGTGCAATACCGGTGGTCCCTGCTGCGTTGGTAGCGTGGGGAACGTCGATTGCGATGTCAATGACGGTGTCGGCCTACCTGACCTCAGCCGTCTGATCGACCACCTGTTCATTACGTTCACACCACTCTGCTGTGCCGATGAGGCGAATCTCGATGGGAGCACCGACGGGTTGATCGGCCTGCCGGATCTCTCGGTCCTGATTTCGCATCTGTTCATCGCGTTCGATCCGCTCGTCGCCTGCCCGTAGGGCCGTTTCGGCCATCCTCCCGAATTCTCTAATGGCACCAAACGGGGCTCTGTCCTCTATTTCGCGTGCGGGAACTTGCGCCCCCCGCCGTGCGCTTTTAATAGTACACCTGGTAACAAGGAGAGACACTCATGATGATAGACAAGAAGATGGCTGATCGGCTCAACGAACAGGTCAACAACGAGTTGTATAACGCGATGTCGTACCTCTCGATGGCCTACTGGTTCGAGGCCCAGGGACTCAAGGTGTTTGCGAAGTTCTTTTTCAAGCAGTCCGACGAGGAACGCGAGCATTCAGCGAAGATTGCCCAGTACCTGCTGGATCAGGGGGGCGAGGTCAAAATCACGACGATCAAAGGACCGGAAACCGATTTCAAGTCGGCGAAGGACGCGGTCAAGTCGTTCCTGCATCACGAAGAGGTAACGACCAAGCAGGTCCACGAGATCACCAAGCTTGCCTACGATCTTGAGGACTACGCCACCCGCGAATTCATCGATTGGAAGGTTGCCGAGCAGGTTGAGGAAGTCGCCTCGGCGTCGGAGCTGCTCCAGATGGTCAACATGACCGACAATCCGGGTCAGTTGCTCATGCTCGAAAACCGCCTCTGGCACATGATTCAAAACAGCGATGACTGAGAGCGCCCCCGGCGCTCACGCCGCACTCGGTATCGACATTGGCGGTACCGGGATCAAAGCGGAGGTTGTCGATTGTGTTAGTGGAACGATTCGGGGTGCGGCGATCATTCGCCCCACCCCGAACCCCGCGACTCCCGACGCCGTCCTCGGCATCGTCGCGACGCTGCTTCGGGACATCAGCTGGTCCGGTCCGATCGGCATCGGTTATCCCGGCGTGGTTAAAAACGGTATTGCCCGGTCGGCGGCGAACGTCGATGACGGCTGGAAAAACTTCCCGATTGCCGAACGTTTCGGCGCCCTTACTGACCAAACGGTCCGAGTCATGAACGATGCCGACGCTGCGGGCCTCGCGGAGCTCCGATTCGGTGCCGCTCGCGATCAAGCCGGTGACAGCGGGGCGACGGTGCTTATGACAACATTTGGCACAGGCATCGGGACCGCGTTCTTTCATCGTGGTCGGCTCTTTCCCAATACTGAATTCGGTCACGTGGAATTGAATGGTGGCGACGCTGAGGATTACGCCGCGGCGTCGATCAAAACGAAACTCGGTCTCTCCTGGTCGGAGTGGGGTGCCCGGGTCCATGAGTATCTGGCGATGATGGAGATGCTGCTTTCGCCGGAACTGATCGTGTTCGGCGGCGGTGTCTCGGAAAATTTCGATCACTTCAAAGCGTATCTCGATACGCGCGCCGAGGTTCGCCCCGCGCAGTTGGGGAACGACGCCGGCATTATCGGTGCCGCTCTCGCTACCGACCTCCCGCAGCTATGAGTAGTCTGTTCGATTTCGTCTCAATCACCCACTAGCGATATCTGAATCTAGACGAACCTTCACGCAAACTGATACGACTCGTCGAGGACGTCGATTTTCCTCAAAACCGTTCGCGGTGAATTGCCGCTTTCTGGCGAAAGTTATATATTGTCAGTGAGTAATCACTGAAACCGTGTGAGGAGGGCTGTGCGACCACCCATAGCTAGTGGTCTGCATTATCGCCGGGTTTCGTATCGAAATCTGCTCCTCCCCGTCAATTCAATCTTCAGCACGTCGTATCCATCTAATCCACAGAGGTTTTACTATGACTAAATCCACGTTCGTGACGGTTGTCGGGGCTTGCTCCTGGCGTTTGGACTGAGCGCTGGGGCCGTGAAAGACGCCAAGGCTTCTGATACGGCGAGGTTCGATCTCATTCCGCTGCTCTTACCAAGCAGTGGGATACCCGACTATCAATTGGTGCTGTTGCTTCGAGTAGCCATTGACAGTTCCGAGATTCGGGCTGCATCAGCCTCTTTCGCATGGTCGAATCCGTACTTCACCCTCGACAGTGCGGTCTTGCCATCGGACGTACAGTCAGCATTCAACAGTTATCTGAGTGCGTATCGATCCAATTCGCGAGATAGTTCGAATGCGTATGACCAGATATCTTTCAATGCGGTCTCGGCTCAACCTCTAGGTTCTTCGCTGATGTCGAACGGAAACCCCGTTGAGTTGGCTCGCTACTACTTCACAGCATCTCAATGGTCAATTGCTGATTCAGCTGTCTTTGATACGATCAGCGTAGGTCCCGTCCAATCACTCGACCTTGTCATTCGTCCTGACTCCGTATCTTTTACGCCTCCGGTGCGCTGGAATGGGTCGATGCGCATCCGTGACGCCGCAGTGGATTGCTGCGTTGCGCGGCGAGGTAACGTCGACGGCGACATTTACGACTTCGTGAACTTTCCCGATTTCACAAAGATGATCGATTATCTGTTTCTAGGTGGCCCACCGGCGCGCTGTCCCGATGAGGCTAACCTTGATCTGTCTGCCGACGGGCTGATGTCTCTGGTCGACCTCTCGATTATGATCGACCACCTCTTCATTAACCAAAATCCTCTTCCATCCTGTCAATAGGATGTGGTGAGAACAAACGAGTTCTTGCGCAGGGTGTTGGTAGTGCTTGCACGTGGACGTCTGTCCAATCAGAAAGCGAGACTAGGAATGTATGCACGTTGTTCTCGATTAATCGCCTTCTTTCGAGGCTTTATTCTTCTCGTCGTTCTTGGGTTCGGCGTTTCGGCCTGGGCCGACGCCGATCCCACGGAATCGCCGAAGCCACCGCGATTCGTTGCGGTTCCATCGGCTGACCTCATCGTCGCCGGAGAAGCAACACTGACCTGTTCGTGGCGGGAGAACGAGCCTAGTGACTCCTGTTTCGTTATGATCGGCACCCCGTACAACCTCACCTACGAGGGACCTATGTGGTTTTCCGTTAAGCCGCAGGACCAGGGAGGCGTTGACTTCAGCTTCCAACTGCGTGTTTTCCTTGAGGATGAGGCCGACACGGCCGGCGTGCATGTCACCATCACCAACGCCGTCGGCCGCCTCTTGAGTGATTGGATCTTCTGGGCGCGTGACGGCGATTCGACAAACTTCTATGTGGGTTGGGACATTCGTAACGCGAGTAGATATCAACGACAGCAAGACTCGGTCGTACGTAGACCAAATCCCGAGGAACGGTTACACGAACTCGAATTGAAGCGACAGAATGTCCGGATTGAATCATATCAAGTTACCCCTCGAACGAACCTACCGGAATTGGATGGCAGAAAGATCATCGCCCAGCCGGACGGCGAGTTCAAAGTCTACGATCGCGACGAACGACTTCGGGAATTACGGGAAGCCGAGATTCGTCGCCAGCAAGCCAGGCGTGATTCGTTGCAGATGTTCCCGTTCGAGGGTGCGACCACTCAGTCGATCTACGTTGGCGACACCGTATTCTTGCGCTGCGAGGGTGAGTATTTGTTTGTGCCGGCACCACGATTTCGTCCCGGGGAACCCGCCAAATCCCAGTACGTCCTTGCGATTGGCTATTCCGGTACTGTTCTCAGGATCGGAGCTGTAGACGTTCCCGTCCATACCGGCGATAACGATCGGAAGTTCGTCAACCTGACACGAGAGCAGGTTGAATATTGCCGTCGGATCGGCATTGCGCTTGAGTCGGCGAGCAAGATTCGGCGGAAACCGAGATCCAGTCGTGCGCCTGCGAACAATCCAACCTGTCTTCCGACTTTCGACGACGTGACTCGACAGCTTATCATTACCGAAGGCCGCAGTTTGGCCGTCGGCATCGGATGTCAGTGACTGGAACAATCACGACTAAAGCTGTCAGTCTTCAGCGCTGATGTCCATTCTGGGGATTGACAAGAGGGATTGTTGGGTCTAACTTCACGAGTATTCCGGGGGGGACCAAGCGCGCTCCGATTGCCCGACATTCCCCGGACTACGTTGGTTCCGTGGGTAGTAGGAGTCAGTGATATGGGGGAGGGCTTATGCCTAGCGCTGCCGGGGCATCGGATCGCTCGTTGTTCACTCAGTGGCGACGCACCTGCATCTATCTCATTTACAGTCTAGCTATCCTTTTCATTGCCTGCGACCGAGAGCAGTCGACGAGTTCGGTCGGACTACCTGACCGTGTTCCGGATGACCGCCCCCCGTGGGGTATTTTCTATTCTACTACCGATTGGGGTCCAGCCTTTTCGAACGACGGATCGCGATTCAGTTACTTCAGCGCTTACGATTCGATCGGCAACTTCTCGCCGAGTACTTATCTTTCCGACACCTCCTTTACCTACAAGCACCGCACCGGGATACCGGGAGTCTCATCGACGTGGCTACCGGGTGACTCGCTCATCGTGACGAACACCGGCATCTATCCATTCTTCCCACAGTTTACAACCTATCTGGCTAGTCCGGGTGGCGAGAGTATTCGGGTGCTCGACATTGAGACGACGGTTGGGGGTGTGTGGTCGAACGGGAAGGATAACAGCTTCATTTACACCGGCGGTTTCATCGACTCGTCGTATGCCACGGGTATCTTTCGCTACGACATGGAGACCGGACAGAGTGAACCGATTGTCGGTGGCATGTCGGGCCAGCCGAGCCCAGACGGACAGAGGGTGGTATTGAACAACCTTCCCTACTCGATCTGGGTGAAAGACCTGACCGATTCGAGCTTCATTCGTATCAGTGGAATAGACAAACCGTATCACTTTCCGGTGTGGTCGCGGGACGGGCGATATGTCTTTTTCGGACATCATGGCTCGGGAATCGCTCGCTACGATATGGAGACAGGTCGAGAGATTCTACTGACCGACTGGGGAGCTGGACCGATGGTTGCGCATCCGCATGTCGATCGGCTGATGTTCATGCGAGGTGACAGTCTGGAAGACTCGAGACTCTGGATGATGGACTACGACGGCCGCAACCAACGACAGGTGACCTTCTAACGACTACGCAAAGAATCGAAACTTAAGCACTTCCGCAACGCGGGAGGGGGAGGCTTATCATGCGCGGAATTCTCTGTGCGGCAATTCTGACATTTGGTATCAACTTTGTCGAACCAACTGCCGGTTCACCGTCCGGACAACCTGGTGCTTCTTCTTTGCCATCGAGTGATTCGAGCCGGATGCTTGTTTTTGATCAAGCGAACCTGTTCGACTTTTCATCGGGCCGCCGGATCATTCCTGGGCCAACAACTGTCGACCCCACGCTCTTGGTTCTGCTCGATAGCCTCAACACTGACTCGATTGTTCAGATCGTACCTGCTTTCAATCCCGCTGATACGTTACAGTCGCTTCCTGGTGGCAGAATTGTGCAGTTGAACGACCTGTCGCGGCTTTGCGTGGTCTACTTCCACACGGCAATCGATACGGACATGTTTAACTCGCTATACTCCGCGATCGACTCTACGGCGATTGTTAACACGATCGCCGATCGAGTGTCGATGAGCGTCATTCCGGATGACCCGCTGTTCGATAGTCAGATTCATCTACAGCAAGATTCGTCATCGATAACGGCCGGATTTACCGGCGCGTGGGAGCGAACGCGTGGATTGCCGAGTCAGCGCATTGGCATAATTGATGACGGATTCGAAGGCACGCACACCGACCTATTGAATCGGTTTTACGATGGCGTTTCCTATAGCTCCGAACCGTGGTTCGAAAACAGTGAACCACGCGCGGGACACGGTACCGCGGTAAGCGGTGTCATTCTCTCGAGCACCAACAACGGTTTTGGCACAGCCGGAATCAACTGGTATGCGCAAGGGTTTGGTGCGAACCTTGAGTTGTTTCATCTGATCGGCGCGTTCGGCGACACTATCCGTTCGTACTTGAGCCCTGAGCAAGTGGTGGCGGCCATCGAGCGGTGTACGGCTGAGGGTCTTTCGATAACCAACGCGAGCTTGGGTGGGGTAGACGCGGCTGCGACGGCGATGGTCAGCGGCAACATGTGGCTAGTGGGTCAGCAGTTGGTTGCGGCGCGCGGCAACTTTCAGGGCAGCGATGCTGTCTACCCGGCGTCACACAAGTCAGTCTACAGTGTCTCTGCTTTGAATTCGGTTGGTACGCTATGGGGACCTTCTAGCTTCTTTGGTGTTGATTGCACCGCCCTAGGCGTCGAAGTTCTAACGACCAGCATCAACAATGCGAACGGAAAGTGGAATGGAACGTCGTTTTCGTCACCGATCGCTGCCGGCTGCCTGTCACTGATCCAAGCTGCAGATACGACCCTGACGATGGATGAGATAACCGGCGTACTGGAGCTCACCGCAAAGGACATCGGAGCACTCGGCTACGATGTCCTGTTTGGTTGGGGAGCGGTCGATGCGGCGGCGGCAGTAGACCTCGTTCGGACGCATGATTTCGTACGACTAACGTCGACCAACGCCGTCCAGGATGGAATCGATCAACCGTATGTGGAAGTTGTCGAGGCGAAGGAGGTGCCGATTCCGGTTCCTAAGGCCCAATACAACATCCTGCGTCGCCCGATACTGGCAACGGTGAACTACGCACACTTGGGACTGACCCAACCGCCGAAAGTCATCGTTCGCACTCGAGAGACCGCCGGTTACGGCAAATCGCAAATTCTGCAGCCGTTCGATTTCTTTCCCGATGCGGAAGTTGTGAACGTTACTTCCACCTACTGTGAGTTAGAGACCTACGCATATCGACTCGATGGCGATTGGTTTCCCTGTAACACATCGAACTGTTCATCGCCTGAAATCGAAGTCGCGGTTACGCTCGTAGTTCCTCATGAGCCTCAGGCGATCAACGTTCCGATCGAAGAACAGACGATCGCTGCGGCGGTCGCCCGGGCTAAAGATGGCGACACGATTATGGTCGAAGCCGGTACGCATACCGGACCGGACAATCGCAATGTCCGTCTCGATGGCAAACGAATTGTCATTCGTACAACCCCGGGGGCCGAAGGATTGGCGATTATCGATTGCGAAGGACAGGGACGCGCGTTCACGGTCGACAATTTTGAGCCTGCCGCCGTTGAGATCCGTGATCTCGTCATTCGCAATGGCAACGCTACCAATGGAGGTGGTGGCATTCTGATTCAGGATTCCGACGTATCGATCATCAACTGTCGGTTCGACTCCTGCGTTGCCCCCGTCGGAGGTGCAATCTGCGTCAAGAATGAAGTGCGGATTACCTCTCCAACCATCGAAAATTGCACGTTTGCGAGTTGCCAATCGACTGTTGGCGGCGGCGGTGCGATCTTCCTTGGAGCTCGGGCGCAACCGCGAGTTCAGAATTGCGTGTTTGAGGATAATCAGGCGATCGGCAATGGCGGGGCGATCTGGGTGCAGGACAGCATCGACGTTTCCGCCGATATTCAATCGAGCTTGTTCGTCAATAACGGGGCATCGGGAGAAGGAGGCGCGATCTATGTTGGTAGCTACGCCAATCTCAGTCGGAATACGTTTGTTGGTAGCACTTCGTCCGCATCACGAACTGCTGCAATAACGATCGCCGCCTCCGCCGATTCGGCGAAACTCTTCGGATTAAGTGTGACCAACAATTCGACGTACGGTCTGGATTGTTACACCTCAGCAAATGTGAGCATCACCTGCTGTAACTTGTGGAGCAATACCGGTGGCCAATTCAATCCGTTGAGTGCGATTCAAGTCGGTGACTTGGATGGATCGACAATCTTTACGAATCCCCTCTACTGCAATCCGACCATCGGGAACTACGCGATCGCCGCACAATCTCTATGTGCGGCAGCGAACAATTCGTGTTCAATCGATATCGGTGCGTTTGCAGCCGCTTGTGGCACCGGTTTTCCGCCAGCGCAGTGCTGCGTTGGACTAGTCGGAAACGTCAACGGTATCGGTGGTGAAAGTGCAAATCTCGCTGACCTTTCAGCATTGTACGATCACCTTTTCATCTCCTTTACGCCGTTGCCATGTCCGGCTGAGGCGAACTGCGACGGCGATCCGGCGAGCCTGATCGGCCTGTCCGACCTCTCGGCGCTCATTGATCACCTGTTCGTAACGCTTAGTCCATTACCGGCATGTCAGTAGGGGATCCTGTCCTGGAAACGCTGTGCAGAAGATGAACAGGGTTGCATAGTGACGGCTAACAGAATGTATACGCGATCTGTAACCATCAGCACTACTTGTGTTTATAGTGACAACAACTTGGTGCTGGCGGAGGCACAGGCGTTGCTCTCTGACCCTCTATCGGAAGTGTAGTAACGCGTCCGAGACGTTAGATACGGCGCCCCGACTGACCATCGGGGCGTTTATTTTTGCCCGCCCACATTCTCTTGACCACCCCACGCCCGACGTCTAGCTTCCCGCGCTATGGCAGAATCGACCAAACGCTCCTCCGGGCGGCCGTTCCTCTGGGTCGCGATCATCCTGGTCGCCGCTTTGATCTGGGTTGTCTACGACATGTTGCGTCCACCGACGCTTGCCGATCAGCGCGCCGAGGTCATCTGGCTTGCCGACAAGCGTGATCTCTCGTCCGATCTGCTCGCTTACCTCCAACATGATTCCACCATTATCCGAATCGAGGCGGCGCTGGCGGTCGGTCGGATCGGTGGTCGGGAAGCGACCGAGGCGCTTCTGCCTCTTTTGAATGACGCGTCGTTTGATGTCGCCGCGGCCGCCGCGTTTGCGATTGGCCTGACCGGGGAGTCGTCGTACGCCGGTGGGTTGGCCGATCGAGCGTTCGATCTGCCGACTTCGGTCGCTGCTCCATTGGTCGCAACGGTTGGGCGGCTGGCCGACTCCGGCATGACCGCCGTTCACGAACAGATTCTAGCCCTGCTGACACACCCGGCCCCTGATGTTCGTGAGGCAGCCTGCTATGCGCTGGTCTTTGCCGGAGCGCGAACTGCTGCTAACCGGTTGGTGGAAATTCTGGCCGGGGAGGCGGACCTGAGTGTCATCACCGCCCGGCTGTATGCACTGGCCCGGTTGGGACGTGATGCGGGGACGGCAATATACAAAGATCATGTCGGCGACGCCGACCCGTGGTTACGGCTGCTTGCGATCCGTGGTTTGGGATATTCGACCGATCCAGACGCGGAGCGTTTTGTTGGCCAGGGGTTGAACGATTCCGATCCATCGGTCATCGCCGAAGCGATTGGTGCGTTACGACGACTCGGGGGGGCGGGAGCCGCGAATCGTTTGCTCCAGAAACTACAGCGGACCGATGATCCGAATCACGTTGTTCTGCTGTTCAACGCGCTCGGTTTGATGTCGGCACCGGAGGGACTTGACGAAGTTGATCGCATCATTGGGCTCTTTCCGGAGGAGCCGGTGCAGGCGGCGGCGTTGAGTTATCTGGCGACGATTTCCGGGGATCGCGCGGTCCGGTTGATCGATTCGCTGCTGGCGAATGACCCGGGTGTGATCGTTCGGTCGGCTGCGGCAGCGGCCTACACCGAACTCCCGGTCAATGCCGCAATCCCGAGGCTTAATCAGATGCTCAATGATCCGGCGGGGATTGTCCGTGGGACAGCGTTGTCGGGTTTACTGACGATCGATTCGGCCAACACTGATCTCTACATCCGCACCGGGTTGTCGGATTCCGACGCTGTCCCGGTCGTCTATGCCCTCGGGGCGATTGCCGAGCGGACTGACCAAACGTACGCTTCGGAACTGGAACAACTTCTTGCCGGCAGCGATTCGCTGCCTCCGGCTGATGTCGATATTCGTCGGTCAGTTATTGACGTCGCGAATCAATGGATGGAATCCTCGCCCAACGACACAACGGCGA
This sequence comes from Candidatus Zixiibacteriota bacterium, assembly GCA_028289585.1. Classification (GTDB taxonomy): domain Bacteria; phylum Zixibacteria; class MSB-5A5; order GN15; family FEB-12; genus JANQPI01. Next base: position 269,169 of record JANQPI010000020.1, on the reverse strand, counting down.
TCAAGCTTCTCATTCGCGGCACGCTCGATTCGGATTACATCGTTCGCCGCGAAGCGGCCGAGGCCTATCTTGAGCATACCGGAACCGATCGGATGTCGGCTGTCCCCCCAGCGATCGAACGATTCAGTCGCCGGGAGCTTGCGAATGCACTGGGGCGGTATCCGGTTAATCCGACTGCCCGTGTGATTACCGCACGCGGCGAGATCGAAATGGAGTTGTATTTCGATACGGCACCGAGGACGGTATTGACTTTCATTGAGTTAGCCGAACGCGGTTTCTACGACGACCTCGTCTTTCATCGCATTGTCCCCGGTTTTGTGAGCCAGGGGGGAGATCCTCGCGGCGACGGTTGGGGTGGGCCCGATTTCATGATTCGGGATGAGTATTCGGCTGTACACTATGGCACGGGAACCGTCGGGATTGCGACATCGGGCAAGGATACCGGCGGCTCGCAGTGGTTTATCACGCATACACCACAACCGCATCTCGACGCCCGTTACACGATCTTTGGTCAGGTTACGCACGGCATGGACGTCGTGACACAACTGGTTGCCGGAGACCGTATGCTTGAGATTGAGATTATTGAGGGGAGTCTATGACTCGACGATGGTGGAGCGTAGCCACGCTCTGCACTTTACTTTGTGGAACGACACTCTCGGCGCTGGCGAGTAATGACGCGATCGATCCGGAAGCGCTGATTGAGAAGGTGTTGCAGGTCTATCACGAACAGCGGGACCGGATGTCGACGGTTAGTTGGGAGTCAGAATACCTGCGCGGCAAAATGAAGGATGGTGAGCTACGACCGAAGCTTGAGGTCGACAAAATCGTTACGGTTAAGCATCTGCCCGACACGACCTGGCTCAACCAGCAAGTACTGACCGTTATTAAGGACGAGCGGGACACGGTTTCATTTGCCAACCTCGACAGCGAGGGGCACGCTCGTGCTCTCGCCAAGACACACCCGGCCGCAATCGATCTAACTGTTCCCATCCTCCAGCCATTCGAGGACGATTCTCGCACCAGCTATTCGATCTCCTATCTTGGTATCGTTGAGGGCATCAACGGTATCTGGACATGTCACCGTTTTTTGGTCGAACCGATTGAGCCGGCCGATTCACTTTATGCGGGCGAATACTTCTTTGAAGCCGAGTCATTTGCGTTGGCGCGTGTTGAACTTGCGCCGTCTGAACTTGGCGGCAGTCTGTTCTATCGACTGAACAGACTCGATATGACACTCGTCTATGCTCCCTATGATACGGGCTACTGGCTGCCGGAACGTTTGGACATACGGGGCGGAGGGAAACGAGTTTGGTTATTTGGTGTTTCCTTCGCGAGCACGGAATTCTTCCGTCGTCCGCTTATCAATGACCCCGCGGCTGATTCGGTCTTCCTCAGTTTCAATAACTCTGCGGCCACGGCTCAGGATACGCTTCCGTCTCGTTAAGGAAATCGGATAAGTCTTCGTATGCCGATCAATCGCTTACTCCTCCTTCTGTTTTTGGCTTGGCCGACCACGCTTGTAGCCCAGGAGCAATCGGCCCCGTCGGATTTCGAGCGCCGGACGTTTGAGTTCGGTATCCGGGGAGGAATCAACCTGGCGTCGTTCAATGGCGATGATGAAACCATTATCTTCATCAATCGTATCGAACGAATCTTCACCGATTCCACGATCGAGATTGAGGACGACACGATCCTTGTGACGCCGTCAACACGCGTCGTCCCGCGGGGCGGACTGTTCGTTACCTGGAATTTCCATCCATTGTTCGCGTTGCAGATTGAAGGTTCGCTGGTGCAGCGCGGTGCGAACTACCAGACAACAGCGGTAGCGGGGTTGAATTACAACCTGACCTACATTGACGTTCCGATTCTCGCCAAATTCAAAATTCCTTCACGAGGCGACACAAAACCGTCGGTGTACATTGGACCGGTCTTCAGTTGGTTGATCGATCAGGATCGCAGCTTCACCGATGGCAAAGCGCCGGTGTTTATTGATAGTCTGCCGCCGCCGGACGTCGTTCGCGTGCGGGAACAGGAAACGGGTCTGATTATCGGCGCCGCCCTTGATCTATTTATAGGTCGCCAGCACTTTTCTCTCGACGCGCGGTATCAATTGATGTTTGATGACTGGCTCGATGACCCGATGCGTAGTCTCAATAGCCGCAATCGCGCCTTCGGCGTGCTCCTCGGCTATTATCTGCGCTAGTACTCGCATTCACTGACAGCAAGGAGCCCTCCGTGCGTTTTGAATTAGAACGTAATCCCACCGAGAAAATCTTCATCGAAGCATCTGAATTCAAAGGTCGGCAGCTGATCAATCTCCGCATCTACTATCTGTCATCTGACGAGGAGTGGTTGCCGACAAAGAAGGGCGTCACGTTTCGTCGTGACCAACTCGAAGAGGTGATCGGCTTTCTCCAGCAGTTGCATGAAGCCGGTCCGGTCGAAGCGAACGACTAACCGATTATGGCCGGACTGGTCTTCACCCACGATAAGACCCGTATCCGCCGTTTCTGTCTTCGCGACAAGATTCTCTTTGGCTACCATCTCGGCGATCTGAACGACATCTACTTTGATCGTTGTCAGTATGGCGCGACATACGCCGGCGAGCGGCACATGCAGGATTTGGGGATGATGTACGATCCCGGGGGGATCCCAACCTGGCTCCTTTTTCAGCGGACCGAACATATGCGGACACTGATCGACGAATGGCTACCGCTGGCTCCGCCGGAATTCTACTGCCACTACAACGATCCTGCGATAGCCGCGCAATTGGAAGCAACGTATGTCTGCCACTCGCCGGGTCGCTACCTCAAGATGGGCCTCGACGACTTCCGGCCGTCCGCTGATCACCCATTCGCTGCCAATGTGGAACGGTTGAACGGAGAACACGCGGAGGAACTGACCGAATTCTATGGCCTCGCGTTTCCGAGTTCGTACTGGGATGTCTCACTGCTTGATGTCGGTCGCTTTGTCGCAATTCGCGTCAATGACAGGATTATCGCCGTCGCCGGGACACATGTCTTCGCTCCTGACGAACAGATCGCTATGCTCGGGGGGATCGCGGTCGATCCGGGGTATCGTGATGACGGGATCGGGACGCTCGTTACCTCCGCACTCGTGAGCGTCATCCGCGAGGACGATCCGGAAATGACGGTGGGTCTGAATGTGAAAGCCGATAACCAGCCCGCCATTCGGGTCTATGCTAAACTCGGATTTGGCGTCACACACGAATACTGGGAAGCGCGCTTCGCTCGAACGTAGACGCTCATTCCCGACCTTGCCAGACGCCCAATCGCAACCTACTTTCGATCGCACGGAAAGCGAGGGCGATACGTTTCATGGCTGACAAATTCATCTTCACCATGCTGCGCATGAACAAGCACTACGGAACGCGGCAGGTGCTTAAAGACATCAATCTCTCCTTTTTCCCCGGTGCCAAGATTGGGATCGTCGGTTCCAACGGTGCGGGTAAGTCGACGGTACTACGCATCATGGCGGGTCTCGACGATGACTTCGATGGCGTCGCCGAGATTACCCCCGGCTATACGGCGGGTATTGTCGAGCAGGAACCACGGCTCGATCCGGACCGGACGGTTCGTCAGACGCTTGAAGATGCGTTTGGGGAGATCCAAAAGATGCTCCGGGAATACGATGAGGTCACAGCGAAGCTCGGTGAATCCCTGTCGGACGAGGAGATGCAGAAGACGATGGATCGCATGGCGGTCCTTCAGGATCGTCTGGACGCCGTGGATGCCTGGAACTTGGATCAGAAACTCGACGTTGCCTCGGACGCGATGGTGCTGCCCGAGGACGACCGCGCGGTCGGAACGCTGTCGGGGGGTGAGAAGCGCCGGGTGGCGCTCTGCCGTGTCCTCCTCGAACAACCGGACCTCCTGCTGTTGGATGAGCCCACGAACCATCTTGATGCCGAGACGGTTGACTGGCTCGAGGGGCAGCTTCGCGAGTATCCCGGTACGGTGATTATCGTCACGCACGATCGCTACTTCCTCGACAACGTGACCAAGTGGATTCTGGAACTCGATAGTGGCCGTGGCATTCCGTGGGAAGGCAATTACTCCAGTTGGATCGAGCAGAAGCTGGGGCAACTGTCGCAGGAAGCAAAGGATAAGTCTCCCCGCGCGAAATTTTTGCAGCGCGAACTCAACTGGATCAAGATGTCCAATCAGGATCGCAACGATCTGTCTCGAATCCGACTGATCGAGTTTGAACAGTTGGTCGCCCAGGAGAAGAACCGGGATTCATCGCAGGTCCTGACGATCAATCCAGGTCCCCCGCTTGGGGAGCAGGTCGTCGTGTTTGACAAAGTCAGTAAGGGGTACGGTGGATCGCCGCTCTTTGACGACCTTTCCTTCTCCCTGCCCAAAGGCGCGGTCGTTGGTTTAGTTGGTCCGAACGGAGCCGGAAAGACAACGCTGTTTAAACTCGTGACTGGAGATGAGCAGCCCGACGAAGGAACGGTGACGCTGGGTTCGACCGTTGTCACCTCGCACGTCGATCAGCTGCGTGACAGCTCTGATCCCAATCAAACGTTGCTTGCGGAAATCGGTGAGGGGCGCGACGACGTCGAAATTGGGGGGCAAGAGATTCCAATTCGCAAGTATCTTGCCCTGTTCGATTTCAAGGGTGACTCGCAGCAGAAGACAATCGGTCAACTCTCGGGTGGCGAGCACAATCGCGCGTACCTGGCCAAGATGTTGAAAATTGGCGGTAACCTGCTGCTGCTCGACGAACCAACGAATGATCTTGATGTCAACACGCTCCGCCTGCTCGAAGAGGCGATCCACGCTTTCGCTGGAAACATCATGGTGATTTCGCACGATCGCTTCTTTCTCGATCGCGTCTGCACGCATCTCCTCGTGTTCGAAGGAGAAAGCAACGTACGGTTTTTCACCGGGAACTTCGCGGCGTATGAGGAATGGCGTAAGAAGGAGATCGGCACCGGTCTGTTTGAGAATCGCCGTAACCGCTATCGCCGTTTGGTACGGGCTTAGGAGAGAACATTGTGCCATACGTTAATATCAAAGTTATCGCCGGTGTCACGCGTGCACAGAAAGAAGAGCTGGTACGCGATGTCACCGAGTCACTCGTTCGAGTCCTCGGTAAGAAGCCTGAGTATATTCATGTTGTTCTCGATGAAGTGGCCGAAGAGAATTGGGGATACGCCGGAAAGTTGACGGATGACTGGCGTAACCAGCAGTGAACAGAACCACCATTGTTCGATTGTCATGTAGCTCAGCGTTTCTCGTGAGGGATTGGTAACCGCGTATGTCTACCGCAGCACTAACGAGATTGACTCCCCGTCCATTGACACTGACGGCAATGATCGTAATCGGGATCGCATTGGCGGTCACACTTCCAATTGCGTTCCATCAGTTTTCTCTCGCCGGCCGCATCTGGCTTCCCATGCATCTTCCGGTTCTCCTGGCCGGCTTTCTTGGGGGGCCTGTCAGCGGATTGCTCGTTGGCCTCGGCGCACCACTGATTTCGCATCTCATCACGGGTATGCCGCCGACGTATGCGGTGCCGCTCATGACGGTCGAACTGGCGATCTACGGATTGGTCGCAGGGATGGCGTACGCACGGCTGGGGCTCAATGTCGTTCTGTCACTCGTCCTGGCGATGATCGCCGGGCGGCTCCTGTTTGGGGTATCGCTCGCCCTACTTAATCTGATTTGGAAGATGCCCTACGGGGCAGTTGAGTTCTTCGCGCGGCTCGGTTTCGCGGATACGTCGTGGCCAGGTCTCCTGGTGCAGCTTGTCACCATCCCACCGCTCGTAGCTATCTACGCGCGCAGTCAGCGTACGAGCCCTTAGCCCGACAGTTACTCGGCGTCGGGAAAGCGGATACGAAGCGTTCGCTCAACGCGAAACAATCCGAAGAACAGCAGCACTAATCCGGATCCCGTACCAATCAGGATCGCCGTGGCAAGCGGAAAGATACAGGCGATCGCGCCGATTCCGGTCGCAATCGCACCGTTTCTAATCATCGACTGAGCGGACAGACGTTGCGCGATTTCCCAGTGCTCGGACGATTGCATCGAACGCGCCGTTCGATGACCGTACCACGGGTTGATCGAGCGCGGCGGCCAGATTGTCATAATGACACCTGCTGTCAAGATGATCAGGCCGGTCGCCGGTGCCATCAGGTAGAGCCAGGTTGGTGAATCAGGCGTCAAACTCACACTCTTTGTGCGAACCGTCGCAGAACGGCTGATTCTTTGACTCGCTACAGCGGCACAGGAACGCTTTGCCGTTCTTTTGTTCTACGGTTCCGTCGGGAAGCGTTACTTCGATGATATCCGCTTCGATCTTAGCGGATGCTCCTTTGTTGACGGTGATGCGGACGGTCGACTCCGACATGTGGTGACTCCTTCTGTTCTGCCCCCGGGCAGCATCGGCTGACCGGTACGTTTCGGCAAGTGGGCAGTTGCGATTCCGGGATGATCTTGATGCTCGTTAGAACCGCTCGCGAGGTGTCGTCTGTTCGCTCCCCACTGTCCTGGCGAGAGTCGAAAGTGAGGCAAATAGGGTCGTCCTTTCCCCATAACTGTCCACATTGCGTGGGATTCTCGGTGTATAACTCAAGTTGGGCTTGGTAACTTAATGCAACGCAACAATTCAGATTGTGAGTTTTTGATACGAGACTTGTGGGTAATTTATCTTAAGAAGTCATAGAGTTCTAAGACATTTTATATCAACTACTTACATTTGTTAATTTTTTCTTATCGAGCATAGCTTCCCGTATAAGCCTCAGCAGCTCGCCGGGGTCAATGAGCTACGTTTTTGTCGCTCAACGGAATACGCAAAAGCGCAATATGCCACTAGGTTTTGTGGTGGTTGCACCGTTGAACACAATATCTTGTGCCCCACGCGGATGGAAGGGCCAGGGACGGCCGCCATTTTGACCCGGAATCCCAGCGTCTCTCGCCGGGGGCTAGGAAGGGTCGGTCGCATCACCAGAGGATGAGGAAAGAGAGATCGCGCGGCACCACCCCTATTTGCACCGGTGTCGACAGGAGGTCATTCGTGAAGGTTAATCGCTATTTCACCGAGGCGGGCAAGTCTCCCTACGATTCTATCCCGTTTGAAACCCGCTCGTCGGAAATTCGGAATCCCGACGGCTCGGTGGTCTTTAAGAACGACGAAGTTCAAGCACCCCAGGCCTGGTCCCAAGTCGCCGTTGATATTCTGGCGCAGAAGTATTTCCGCAAAGCCGGAGTGCCGCAGCTCGATGCCGACGGAAATCCGAAGACCGATGTCGATGGCAACCCGACCATGGGTGGTGAAACCGACGCCCGTCAGGTCTTCCATCGCCTCGCCGGTTGCTGGCGGCACTGGGGCGAAGAGCACGGGTATTTCGATTCGGCTCAGGATGCTCAGGTGTTCTATGATGAGCTTTCCTATATGCTGGCGACGCAAATTGCCGCGCCCAATTCGCCGCAATGGTTCAACACCGGCCTTCATTTCGCCTACGGCATCACCGGTCCGGCTCAGGGTCATCATTATGTCGACCCGACAACGCATCAAATGGTGCGAGCGACAAATGCCTACGAACATCCGCAGCCGCACGCCTGTTTTATTCAGTCGATCTCAGACGATCTTGTTAACGACGGGGGAATCATGGACTTGTGGGTCCGTGAAGCGCGCCTATTCAAATTCGGATCCGGTACCGGGACCAACTTTTCGAACCTCCGTGGCGCTGGCGAAAAACTCTCGGGTGGTGGCAAGTCCTCGGGTCTGATGTCGTTTCTTAAGATCGGCGATCGCGCCGCCGGTGCGATCAAGTCGGGAGGAACCACACGTCGGGCGGCCAAAATGGTCTGTCTCGATCTCGACCACCCGGATGTCATCGATTTCATCGATTGGAAAGTTGTCGAGGAGCAGAAGGTTGCCTCCCTTGTTGCCGGGTCGAAGATTATCAACACCCGGTTGCAGGAAATCCTCGCCGCGACCGTCGTTGGCACCAACGGCAGCCGTGCGGTCGATACCAACCCGAAGTCGAACGACAAGCTGAAAACAGCACTTAAAACCGCCCGCCGGTTCGCCGTTCCTGAAAATTACATCAAGAAGGTTCTCGATCTCGCCGACCAGGGCGTGACCGAAATCGAGTTTGTCCAGCTTGACACGAACTGGGACTCGGAGGCGTACCTGACCGTATCGGGTCAGAACTCGAACAACTCCGTTCGTATTCCGAATGAGTTCTTCGAGGCGCTCAGCAAGAAGGCCGAGTGGCAACTGAAGCATCGCACGAGCAACGAAGTGGCCCGCTCCATTCCTGCCACCGAGATGTGGGACAAGATTTCATACGCCGCCTGGGCGTGTGCTGATCCCGGTGTTCAGTACGACTCAACGATCAACGAATGGCACACCTGTCCCGAGGACGGCCGCATCAATGCGTCGAATCCGTGCTCGGAGTACATGTTCCTCGACGATACCGCCTGCAATCTGGCGTCGATCAATCTCGTCAAATTCCTCCGCGAAGACGGATCGTTCGACATTGCCGGTTACAAGCACGCCGTTCGGCTCTGGACAATCGTGCTCGAAGTCTCGGTGCTGATGGCGCAGTTTCCGTCGGAAGAGATAGCCCGCCGGTCCTACGAGTACCGCACGCTTGGTCTTGGCTACGCCAATCTCGGCACGCTGCTCATGCGCATGGGGATTGCCTACGATTCACCGCGCGGACGGGCCTGGTGTTCGGCGCTTACGGCGCTGTTGACCGGACACTCGTACCGGACGTCGGCCGAAATAGCTCGTGAGCTTGGTCCCTTCCCGGGATACTTCCGCAACCGGGAGCATATGCTCCGTGTTATCCGGAATCACCGCCGGGCCGCCTACAATGCGGATAAGTCGGAATACGAAGAGCTGACGATCAAACCGATGGGGCTCGCGGCGGAGTATCTCCCCGAAACGATGGTCACCGCGGCTCGCAAAGCCTGGGATGAGGCACTGGAACTCGGTGAGGTGCACGGCTACCGCAACGCGCAGGCGACTGTTATCGCGCCGACCGGTACCATTGGTCTGGTGATGGATTGTGACACGACGGGTATCGAACCTGATTTCGCACTGGTGAAGTATAAGAAGCTCGCTGGCGGCGGCTATTTCAAGATCATCAATCAGTCGGTTCCCGTCGCGTTGGCCAAGCTCGGCTACGATGACACCCAGATCGATGACATCATCAAGTACGCGACCGGTCACAAGACGATCAAAGGTGCACCGTTCGTTAATCATGAGACGCTGAAGGCGAAGGGCTTCACCGATGCCGAACTGGCAACAATCGAGGCGTCACTGCCGACGATCTTCGATCTCACCTTTGCGTTCAACAAGTTCACGCTTGGCGAGGAGTTCCTGACCGACACCCTCGGTATCGATCCCAAGATGTTCAACGCACCCGACTTCAACCTGCTTACCGAACTCGGCTTTACGCGGGAACAGATTGAGAAAGCTAATCAGTATGTCTGCGGGACAATGACGATCGAGAGTGCGCCGCATCTCAATGACGAGCACCTGCCGATCTTCGACTGCGCCAACAAGTGTGGTAAGATCGGTACCCGTTACATTGCGTTCGAAGCGCATATCCGTACGATGGCGGCCGCACAGTCATTTATCTCGGGAGCGATCTCCAAAACGATCAACATGCCAGCCGAAGCATCGATCGACGATGTCAAGCGTGCCTACCATCTCTCCTGGGAACTGATGACAAAAGCGGTCGCGCTCTATCGCGATGGCTCCAAGCTCTCACAGCCGCTCTCGACGTCGCTGTTGTCTGACGAAGAGATGGAGCAGCTCGACGGCGACGGCCTTGATATTGCCACGGCGGCGGAGAAAGCGGCCGAGCGTGTTGTCTACCGGTATCTCGCCAAGCGTCGCAAGATGCCGAACCGTCGCGGCGGCTACACCCAGAAAGCGACGATCGCCGGTCACAAAGTCTACCTGCACACTGGTGAGTACACCGACGGTACCCTCGGCGAAATCTTTCTCGACATGCATCGTGAGGGGGCGGCGTTCCGCTCGCTCATGAATAGTTTCGCGATCGCGATTTCGCTCGGCCTCCAGCATGGCGTGCCGCTTGAGGAGTATGTCGACGCGTTCCTGTTCAGTCGCTTCGAGCCGAGCGGGATGGTCGAGGGGAACAAGTCGATCAAGATGACGACCTCGATCATCGACTACATCTTCCGCGAACTCGCAATCACCTACCTCGGTCGCACTGATCTCGCCCATGTCCAGGCTGAGGATCTTCGCGGTGACACGCTCGGTGATCCAATCGAAGAGGGCGCGGTTGAGGCCGAGGAGATCGTCGCGCCGCAGGTCAGCCAGACGCTGACCGGTCAGCGACGGACAGAGGCGATCGATTCCGATCGGTTGGTTTATCCCGCGGGACATGAACCGTCGACCAACGGCAGCCTGAACGGTCATGCGCCGGCCGACAGTCGGCAGAACGGGGCGAAACCGCGTGTGACCTCGGAGACGGTAACGGATGACACAAACGGGAGCGGTCAGGGAGCGACGGGGGATGCCCGCTCATCTCTCAGCACTCAGGAAGGGATTGGTGATGGTACGACGGTGGCGGTTGCGGCTGGTGCTGCAACAACAGACAAATCGACGGCGAACGGCGCGGCGACTGCCGCGGCCGGAAGTGGCGTCGTCGCCCAAAGCTACGAACAAGCGCGTTCGATAGGCTACACGGGCGATATGTGCGGCGATTGTGGTTCGTTCACGATGGTCCGCAATGGAACTTGCCTCAAATGCGACACCTGCGGTGCCACAAGTGGGTGTAGCTAACCTGCCTCTATCTCTCTTGTCTTTTTCGTGAGACCTGGCCGGGGCGACCCCACATCGTCCCGGCCAAATTCTTATCCACCGAGTTATCCACCGGGGCCGAATCGAGCCTATCTCCCGGGGCAGATTTTGCGCCCTTCCTGACCTTTCCAAGCACCCTCGTTGGAGTGGTGCCATGAGTCGCCTAACCTACTGCCAGAAAATCGTTTAGCTGAAAGCAACCACTGTTGAAAAATCTTGAAAAATCTCCTTAAATCACCTTGACAGCCTAGAGAGAAATGTTAAATTATCGTTGCAATCGGAAAGTGTTACTCTTTCTGTGGATTACCTAATATCGTCCACCCGGTTAGGTTGACCAGCCTAACCGGGATTTTTTATGGTCGCAAGCGACCTTCCCTCCCCAACGAATCGACGAGCCCCGCTGGGGTCAACTCCCATCTCTACAATGGGTTAGGCCTAATCTAGGCCGCTTGCCCTGCGATTCCGACGACTCCAGCCATGAATCGCTTGCGCGGATAGTATTCATCCCCTTTTATCGCCCGAGACAGAGGCTTCACTGAAAGCATTTTCATTAAGGACTTGACCCTAGGGAGGGGCGAAATGTTCGTCGCCATCAACTATATCAGCTGCCAACCCGATTACACCGACCGATTCGAAACGCTTTTCCAGTCCCGCGCCGGCGCGATCGATAAAATGCCGGGCTTCATCTCGATGCAGGTGCTTAAGCCGCAGACGTCACCCGATGATCCGTATCTCGTCGTCTCGCAATGGGAGTCCGAGGAGAACTTCAAAGCTTGGACCAAGAGCGAGGCGTTTATCGAAGGTCACAAACGCGGCTTTGAAGACGTCGCCCAGGCACGCAAAGAGGGCCGCACCCCACCGATGACGTCAGATTTCAAGACATATAACGTCATCGCCAACTAGCACGCTAGTCTGCTACTTGTCACGTCGAGCCCGGTCGAGACGTGACGCCGAGAGGGCAATAAGTTGCGACCTGGTTGGATGTACATCCTACGGTGTTCCGACGATTCTCTCTACGTTGGCTCATCCAGTAATCTCCCGCAGCGAATCGCCCAACACCAATCCGGCTATTACGGCGGATACACGAAATCGCGATTACCTGTTGTCTGCGTATTCTCTCAGGAATTCGCCGAGATCCACTCAGCCATTGAGGCTGAGCGACAAGTCAAACGATGGTCAAGAGCGAAGAAGCAGGCATTGATCGCCGGCGACTTCGATCTTCTGAGGCGACTAGCAAGAAAACGATAACAGCTAGCTGATTGGGGTCATGTCTCGACTGAGCTCGACATGACACGTAGTATCAATCTGCCTTTTCACATGAGTCGAGGGGGGACAGGCTAGCGTATCTCGCCATGGCTGATTGCGAGTGTCGGGCAGGTAGGGCCTGTCCTGAGCTTGCCGAAGGGACACCTGCCGCGCACGCAGATGTTCGTCATCCCGGCGTAAGCCGGGAACCAGAGTTCATGTCCTTTCAGACTGGATTCCGACGTTCGTCGGAATGACGGCTAAATCAAGCATGACCTGGGTGACACCGTACTTGCTATCACGAATCAGCGAGCTGATCTTGGCTCCGGCATGAACCTCCCGAACGCGCTGACCCTCACCCGCATCGCCCTCGTTCCGATCTTCATGCTCCTCTTCACCCTCGAATCGTTCTGGTCAAAACTCGCCGCCTTGCTGCTCTTCGTGGTCGCATCGTTGACTGATTTCTTCGACGGCTACCTCGCCCGCCGCTATAACATCCAGACCGGTTTCGGCAAGTTCATGGACCCCCTCGCCGACAAGATCCTCGTGTCGTCGGCGCTGATTGTCTTCGTCGCCCTCGGCTTTCTCGATCCACTGCCGGTTGTGTTGATCGTGGCGCGTGAATTCGGCATCACCGGCCTTCGGTTGCTGGTTGCCTATCGCGGCCAGGTGATCCCGCCGTCGTGGGGCGGCAAAACAAAGACATTCCTCCAGATGGTCATCGTCTCGGTCGGCATGGCGTATCTCACCGCGTTGGCCGGGTTCAACGCCTTCGACCGGCCGTTTCCTTTAATTGACCCGACGCTCGTCGATACGATCTTTGCGTGGCTCCTCTGGATCACCGCGGCGATTACGGTCGCAACCGGGATTGACTACGTGGTGAAATACTTTGGCATGATTCGGAGTGTTCTTAAGTGACGGTCGCGCATCGCCTGACGCTCTACCAACGCGTGATTCATTTCCTCGCGACGGGGGTGTATTCCGGGCTCGTGCCACCGTGGACCGGAACGTCGGGATCAGTTCCACCAGTGCTGATCGCCTGGCTGATCGGTGGCGATCAGGTATGGCTGGGTGTAGTGACAATTGTTACGATCATTGCGAGCGGCATTATCGCGGGCGAAGCGGAAAAGTTCATGGGGCACGACAACAAGTCGATCGTTTCCGACGAATGGGCCGGCTATTTCTGCGCGGTGATCTTCGTACCCTTTTCTCTGACCAACTACCTGATCGCGTTCGTGCTCTTTCGGATCACCGATGTCGTCAAACTCTGGCCGGCCAATGTCGCCGAACGCCTCCCCGGTGGCTGGGGCGTGACCGCCGATGACGTCGTCGCGGGTATCCAGGCGAACTTGCTTTTACAGGCCGGGTTGTACCTGTATGGAGTCCTCGCGTGATCATTGAGCTGATTACGATCGGCGACGAGGTGATGACCGGTCACACGGTCGATACGAACGCCGCCTGGATCGCCGAGCAGCTGACCGACCTTGGCGTCGACCTCGCCTGGCGTCAGTCGATTGGAGACAACATCGATGCGATGATTGCGGCGATGACGCACGCGCTTAAGCGATCTGACCTGGTTCTGACGACCGGCGGACTTGGGCCGACCGACGACGATCTCACCAAGCGAGCGTTGGTCAAAGTCTTTCAGCGCAACCTGATCTTCCACGAGGATGTCTTCGACGATATCCAGGCCCGCTTTGCCAAACGCGGTATCGAGATGCCGCCGATCAATCACAATCAGGCGTTGCTTCCGCAGGGGGCGACGTTCTTCCCCAACGCGTTCGGCTCGGCAGTCGGGATCTGCCTGACCGAAAACAACCGCACGCTTGTGGCGCTCCCCGGTGTGCCGCGCGAGATGAAACAGATCGTGACCGATTCGGTCATTCCCTACATTCAGGAGCGGACTAAAGACCGCGCGGTCCGCGTGATCAAACTTCGCACGACCGGCATCGTCGAATCGCAACTGCACGAAATCATTCAACCCGAAGTTACGGTTGAGCCGGGCGTTAAGCTGGCCTACTTGCCCAACTATCGCGGGGTCGATCTTCGGGTGATTGCCAAGGGCTCAACGCGCGATGAAGCGACCAACAAAGCCATGACGTTGATCAACCAACTCGAACGACTGGTCGCACCGTATGCCTACGGTACGGATCTGGACACGCTTGAAAGCGTCGTCGGTCAGTTACTTGCCGACAACGATCGCACCCTTGCACTGGCCGAAAGCTGCACCGGTGGACTGGTTGGCGAGCGGGTGACGTCAGTTGCAGGATCGTCGGCCTATTTCCTCGGCGGCGTTGTTTCGTACAGCAACGAGGCAAAGAGCCAGCTGCTCGGAGTCCGATCGGACCTGATCGAGCAACACGGCGCGGTGTCGCAGCCGGTCGCGGAGGCGATGGCAGCCGGGGCGCGACAGCGGTTTGGCGCGACGTACGGACTGTCGTTAACCGGCATCGCGGGACCGGGTGGGGGAAGTGATCAGAAACCGGTCGGCACGGTCTGGATCGGGATTGCAACGCCGCAGGCGACGCGCGCCCAGGTCTACCATCTCGGCACCGATCGGGAGATCATCCGCGAGCGGGCAACCTCGGCCGCACTTGAGCTGTTGCGCCGCGAGATTCTTGATATCCCGTCGTGAGACTCTTCATCGCCCTCGATATTCCCGAAGACACCAAAGCGGCGCTCGCTGACTCGATTCGGCAGTTGCGTCAGCATGACTGGAATGTAAAATGGGTCCGCACTGAAAACATGCATCTCACCCTCCGTTTTCTCGGCGAGACGCAAGCGTCACTCGTGACCTCTTTAACCCAACTAATCGAAACGGCTACGTTGACAGAGCGGGCAATCGCCTGTCAGCTGGCGCCATTGAGCGTCTTTCCGAATGCTCGTCGGCCACGGGTGATCTGGGCCGGACTCACCGGGGAGACAGAACGGTTGGCGTCGGTCGCTCGGGCGCTGGAATCGGGTGTTCGCGATCTTGGATTTAAGCCGGAGACCAAGCCGTTTCGTCCGCATCTGACGATCGGCCGTGTCCGCGACGGATTTCATCCGGAGCCTGACTTTGCAGCATTGCTGGAATCAGTGAAGGTACCGCCTGTGGCGGTGAGGTTTGATCGGGTGTCGTTGTACGAGTCGGAGTTAACTCCCCGCGGCCCGATTTATCGGATGCTTGCCGAGACGCCGCTGAGTTGAGACTTACCTCGGTGCTGCGACGACGCATAGAAAAAGCGGCTTTGGGGAAAAGCCGCCTTTTCCGTAAGGGTATTGAAAAAAAAGAGGGGAATGGAAAACCCACATGCGTTGCGCCCCACACACATGACGCTTCGCACGCCTGTCCAAAAAGCAAACAGCGGGCCGTAAACGAGAATTGCGGCCGGTTTTGGTTATGTTCCGTTAACTTTCTGTAAGGCAAGCGCTTGGACGGTATATGCCGGACGTCACACAACTTTAGACAGCAACGCAGTTTGCAACTGACTGCGCAAAACCTACACACAGTGGGTGGCATTGCCACGCTCATCGGTCGGAAAGACCATTTCGGCTTTTCCCCTGACCGGCTCTGTCGCACGGGCGTTGCATCGTGACGGTGTGGCGTCGCAGCCCATAAATGTGATGTGATACTAATTGAAACGGTCCGTTTGCCCCCTATACTCAAGGCAAAACGGTGATTGCCCGGAAAGGAACCCGCCTTATGGCTGCCTCGAATCAGACAACCGACCGGAAGAAGGCGCTCGATGCCGCCATCTCGCAGATTGAACGCTCGTTCGGTAAAGGGGCGATTATGCGCCTCGGCGCCGAGGTCGCCCGCGAGGTTAATGTCATCTCGACCGGGTCGTTTGGGCTCGACAACGCCCTCGGCGTCTGGGGTGTCCCGCGCGGCCGGATTGTCGAAATCTACGGTCCGGAAGCATCGGGTAAGACGACGCTCACGCTCCACATGATCGCCGAGGCTCAGAAAGCCGGTGGGGTGGCGGCGTTTATCGACGCCGAGCATGCGTTCGACCCGGCCTATGCCCGCAACCTCGGGGTCGATACCGAGCAGCTCTTGATCTCGCAGCCGGATAATGGCGAGCAGGCGCTTGATATTACCGAAACGCTCGTTCGCTCCGGTGCGGTCGATCTGATCGTAGTCGATTCGGTCGCGGCACTGACACCGAAGTCGGAGATCGAGGGAGAAATGGGGGACTCGCACGTTGGTCTCCACGCCCGCCTGATGTCCCAGGCGTTGCGTAAACTAACCGCGATCACCAGCAAGTCACATACAGTCATCTGCTTCATCAATCAGATCCGCCTCAAGATCGGCGTCATGTTCGGCAATCCGGAGACGACGACTGGTGGCAACGCGCTCAAGTTCTATTCGTCGGTCCGCCTCGATATTCGTCGTATTGCGGCGATCAAAGACGGTGCCGAGGTGATCGGCAACCGCACGCGAGTGCGGGTCGTGAAGAACAAAGTCGCTCCGCCGTTCCGGGAGACGGAGTTTGATATCATCTACGGCAAGGGGATTTCGCGTTCCGGCGAAGTGCTCGATCTCGCAGTCAATTTCGGGATCATTGAAAAGTCCGGTTCGTGGTTCAGCTACGGCGGCGATCGTCTGGGTCAGGGGCGTGAGGCAGCCCGGACATTCCTCGAGGAGAATCCCGATGCGATGGCTGATATCATGCATCGGATCAAAGCCGAGCTCGATCCGGCGTCGGTGACAGTCGAGCCGGTCGAGAACGGCAACGCTCCGGAACCGGAGGCAGCCGAGACGAAGTAGTCGCTTTTTCGCGCCGCTGGCTTGCAACGATTTGCTCCCGGATGGTATCTTCCATTCGGGAGTTTTCTATGCCAGGAGTTCGCTTGATTCGTATTCAAAGATTGTTCACCGCGATAGCGTGGTTCGCGTGCGGCATGCTGCTCACCGTTCCGTCAACCCCCGCTCAGTGCAACCCCTCGACAATCGAGTACACATCATCACCGATCAGTCGCGAGCTGACCGATATTGACCGAAATATCGACACGACAATCGCCGTCGTCATCTCCATCGACTCGGCCGGGACGATCGTCGATGCCTCGGCGACTCCTGACCCAACGTTTTCGTATCTTTCGCTTTATGCGTTGGCACTCGATGCTGCCCGGGCGCTACAGATCGACAGGTCGACAATACCCGGCGCTCCGTGCGACATCACCGTGCTCATCGCCGTTGTCATCGCTTCCGCCGGTGACCGTTGGGTCGGCACTGCTACTGCCAACTGGCAGGGAGTCGGTATCGACACGCCGGTGTCGCCACCGTCAACGGTAACCAACGAGGCGGGGGATAAGCTGCCCGGGCTGATCGATCCCGCGATCCTGGCCGAACTCGCCGAACCGATGCGTCCGGATACAGCCGACACCGTTGACACGATTGGTGTCGACACACTCACCGCAAATCTCAACGACCCGGCCGCGGTCGATACGCTGGCTGTCGATACGACAACTACCGACACCATCGAACCGCCGCCGGCCCGACCGGAGATTCTCCCCGACCTCGTGCTCCCGACCGGTCCCCCGAATCCGGACAAAACGCCGGCGGAGGTAGTCACGCGCGAACGTCCGGATCTGTCGGTCTGGGATGATTCGGCGGCATCGACAGGTGCAGTGGTCGTGGCAGTGGGTGTTGATCGTAACGGTGACCCGACCTGGGCGGCGGTGATTGACCCGTCGACCAGCCAACCGTTCAACGAGGAGGCGGTGCGCGCCGCGCGGGCATCGACGTTTGCGCCGGCCGATATTCGCGGTCTGCCGGCGGCGGATACGGTGCGGCTGCTGTTCACCTATTCGCGGTTTCTGGCGATGGCGACCGAGCGGATGCAGGAGAGTGCACGTCGCGCCGCCGAGGAGGCTGATCGGGATGATGAGCGAGATGACGACAGAGAGGAAGGCGAATCGGAAAGCGAACCGCTCCCTGACTACTCGATTGTGATTCCCGAGCCGGAGGATTTCGTACCGTTAGAAATGCAGCCGGAGATGCTGCATCGAGAGACGCCTGAGTATCCCCAAGCTGCAAGGCAAGACAGCATTACTGGGTCGGTTGAGGTGCAGGGACTTGTCAATCCCCGTGGTCAGGTGCAGCGGGTGATCATCGCAAACTCATCAGGAGATGAATCGCTCGATGCCGCCGCTGAAGCCGCCGCACTGAGGTGTATATTCAAGCCGGGAGTAATCGACGGCCAGCCGGTCTATTCGTGGGTCGTCTGGACGTATGACTTCGTTCTCAACGGGGACTAACCAAGAGGCGCAACATGCAAAGAAGCCTGCTGCTACTGCTTGCGATGTCACTTGCAGCGGCGAGTCATACGACCAACGCCACGGCGCCGTGCGCGGACGGGCCTAGCCAGGGCAGTCGGTTTGTCCCCCTTAACCGCTGCGGGGCAACATCTTAGCTATTCCGCTTGCCGGTCTGAGGGTCCCCAACTATCTTGTTAGCTCGCTGGGAGTTAGGTGAAACTTAGCGGGCTCGCTTCCCCCCGTGTCGAAATCGGATAAAAAAACCCGAATTGCAGGGAACTCTCCCCCCTGCCGGCCGGTTTTCTGGGCAACACGAAGGGAAGACTATGTCCGTAGCTGTACAGACTCTGCCTATCATGGCCGAACAAGCCGCTGAGGTCTCACGGAAACGCTCTAGTTTCGAGGCTGAGGCAATTCCACATCTTGACGCCCTGCGGCGCACCGCGCTTCGGATGACGAAGAACGAGGGTGATGCCGATGATCTCGTCCAGGAAGCGATGGTCAAGGCCTACCGCTTTTGGGATAAGTTCGAGCCGGGGTCTAACTGCCGGGCATGGCTGTTCAAAATTATGACGAACATCTTCATTAACAACTACCGCTCCAAGACCCGGGCGCCACAGTCGGTATCGACTGATGAGATTGATGATAACTTCGTGTATGGTCAGCTCGCCGAAATGGCGCCGTCGGAAACGCCGGAGACGGAGTTGTTTGCGAAGATTTTCGATGATGACGTGAAAAATGCGATCGAGGAGCTGCCCGAAGATTTCCGAACCGTGGTCGTGCTATCCTTCTTAGAGGATTTCTCGTACCAGGAGATTGCGGAGATTGCGGGACTTCAATTGGGGACGGTGAAGTCGCGCCTCCATCGTGGTAGGAAACTGTTACAGAAACAACTGTTCGAGTATGCCGTGAAAAACGGTTACATCAAAGGTACGGCCCACTAATGCACCGAGATGAACTCCTTCGCGCGATCTATAGCAAGATCGACGGCGAAGCAAACGAACAGGAGACGGGGGCACTTCGCAAGGAGTGCGAGGAATCGCCGGAAGCGGCGCATGTCGCCGAAAAGGCAGAGCAGTTTGACGATGCCCTTCGCTCGGCGGTCAAGCGCGCCTATGGCAACGACACGGCGTCGAGCAACCTACGCGACTCCATTTTTGCCGAGCTCGATAAGATTGATGAAGAAGAGGCACTGCAGCAGCCCGCGGTGGCCGAAGCGACGGTTGTCACGCCGGTCATGAAGATCGCCCGAGGGTTTGCGATCGCGGCGTCGATGTTCCTGTTGATTGGCGCCGGCTTCCTCGGTTCGCACCTCTACCAGTACTATCTTGAATCAGCACCGCTGCAACTTGCCCATTGGGAGGCAGCATCGAACGTAGATAACTTTGATGCCCAGTTGACGTCGATGGCGTTGACAAATGTAGCCGACAATTACGCAATGACGTTGTCGAACATGGTTGGTGGTTTCGAGCTCTCCGGTGGCTCGATTGAGTCGATCGGTGGCGTCGATATGACCCACTTTGTGTTTTCCAATAACGAAAAGGTCGTATCAGTCTTTATCGCTCCAGCCGGCGAGTTTTCGATTCCCGATGAGTTAATCGGCCAGCCGGTCGTTCGCGGTGATCGCACATTGTTTGATCATCACTGTCGTGGCTGCCGTCTCGTCTATCAGCGCACGGGCGATATCGTGATCATTACGGCGACAACCGATCGAGAGATGGAGTTACTTGACTTCAATCCGCTCGGTTCGATTTAACTAAGTTCTATTTGCCGCGATGCGCGGTCTACAGCATACAACCGGTATGGTTCGCCCAGCCGGTTTTCTTTTGGCCCTGATTGTTGCGACCGGTCTCCCGGCCACAGCGTCAATCTCTATTCAATCCCCCAACGCCGGAACGTATATGGACTCGGTGCGGGCGGAGATCCTTCGCGAAGTCAGTCGGGCGATCTTTCGTGAGGACTTCGACGCGGTCGACAGTCTGCGCCTAGCCTATATCCGGCACGACTCCGCCGATCCGGTCGTTCCCATGATCACCGGGATGAAAATGATGGCACAGATGTCGATTGCCGAGGAAGACCTCTATGGCGAGGCGTACCACGCCCTTTTCGACTCAGTACGTGCAGTTGCATCGGCTTTAATGTCGCCAGTTGACAGCAATCGGATGAGTTGGATGTATCTCTGGCGAGGGCATGCCAAAGCGTACCAGGCACTGCATCGTGCTCGCTTCGGATCGCAGCTAAAAGCGTTCAACCTGATTCGTGATGCGGTTCGTGATTACGAACGCGGTCTTGAATTCGATTCGACCATCATCGATCACTACGTCGGTCTGGGGACTTATCATTATTGGAAGAGCGCCAAAGCAGGGATTCTTCGTTGGTTCGGCATCCTTAAGAATGAAATCGATAAGGGGCTTGCCGAACTACACCGGGCCGCTGCCGAGTCGTACGTGTCGCGAGAGGGAGCCCGCAGTTCGCTGATCTATGTACTGATCAATGAGAAACAGACCGACAGCGCACTGGCAATCGCCCTGGATATGTACGAACACTATCCGGAGGGGCGCACGTTCCTCTGGCCGCTGGCAGAAATCTATTACCAGGATACGCTCGTTGACCCCGCCATCAAAACGTGGACCGAACTACGCACCCATGTCGCTGCTGATCCAGGCAACTACTTCAATTTGCTGGAGTGCGACTGGCATCTTGCGGATCTGTATCGGCTCGGCGAGGACATGACGAATCTCCGGGCGATTCTGGCGACCTATCTCACCTACCGCGATCTTATCCCGGAGCGGACACGTGACCGTCAGGAAGACACCATTCACGATTTGAATCGTTGGGTGGATCGGTATGATGTTCGTTCTCCGGAACCACTCCCGGTGGCGGAAACCGACACGACCGATTAGCTAAGCGCCCTGATGACCCTTTTCGTCGAGGAGTCGACAGCCTTCCATCAGCAGTGACTCATTGGGGAGGTCGTTGTTCGGTTCAGGAATCGCTGATGCGTCGACGGGTTGCGTCGTCCAATGCCCGCTCGCCCACGAGATTCCCTCGTAGACAGCGTCCGGACCAGTGAGCTCGCCGAGTCGAGCGTAGACGATCTGTCCCTCGTGCAGGTACATCTCAAGTTCCCGCTGATCCTGAGAGACAACCAGTCGGGCGGTCTTGCGGCCGGGGCCCATCGCCTGGAGCAGATCGATCAGATTCATGTTTTCGATCGATCCGACAGCGCCGGTTGTTTCGTGGTAGTCTTCCGACGGTGCGCGGCTTTCCAGGCGGGCCTGTACTTTCTTCATTTTGGCGACTAGTAACTCAAGGTTCTGATCGATCGGGAGCAGGTCTTCAATACCTCGTTCAAAGATCGTTGTCAGATGCTGTGTGACCCAGGCATCGACCAAGAGAAAGACAGGGAGACCATCGTTGATAAGCTGCTCGTTGTTGATCGTGTCGATCAGTTCGTTGACCTGCGGCGGCTCACCCTTTTGCACGAGAATCATCATATCAGGTTCGCCGCGATGACAGAGTTCAACAAAGCGGTCGAGCGATGATTGCGCTACGACTCGGAAGCCTTCCTTGCGCAGCCGCTGCTCGAACGACACTGCGTCGGCATCATCCGCACAGTACAGCATGACCTGATTGAACCGACCCCGTGGCGGAACTTCAAGGAGATCATCCTGAATCATGTCAACGAACGCTTCGACAACTTCAGTCAAGAAGAGTTTGCCGGTCAGATCGACAAACTTCTGCCGGAGAACTTCGAAACGGTCGAGTGATATCTTTTTCTCGGTCGACATATTGGTACAGAAGATGTCGCAGATCGTCACGATGTTGCCACCTAGCGCCTCAATCGGCAGACGCTTGGTGTATTTACCATGCAGGTTGATGTACATCTTGCTGAGAATGCCAACGAGTAGGGGAGAGAAGTTGAGCGAATCGAGGAGCTTAACGGTCAGTTTGACGACTTCACGATCATCGGTTACGTCGGTAGTTCCGTAGTATGTCTTTGCCAGATCGTGAAGATACGCGGCGGTGACGATCATCAGCCGTTCTTTCGCCGGAATGTCGAGACGGCGGCAAAGTTTGTCGGAGTACATACCAACCGTGCCAGCATGGTTGTTCGGCTGATTGTCTTTCGATGCCAACAGCGACGTAAACAATTCGAGATTCTTCACCGCCGAGTCGGCAGTTTCCATCGGCATCTCGGTAGTCAACAGTCGCCCGGCCGATTCATAGTAGCGCACCAACGTACCCGGCGAGCGTTTGCGTACCCGATCGATCAGGTCGATGTAATCACCCTGTACCGAGTCGCGCACGAAGACCGTCTTGTAGACATCCTGGGAGACACGATCGATGGCGGCATCGGCTGAATCGACTAACTCCACGGAGTAGTTGTCATTCGCAAGCGCCTGCGTGAGCGGTTGGTCGAGTTCCGGTTCGTCGGTTACAATCAGCATTGTGCCTCGGGATGGTCGGGCGACCACTCCACCTGTCTGCGGATCGATCTCCATGCCGGCTGATGCGGATTCATTTGCTACCGACATTGGACCCGACTGATCAGTCTCCGGCGCCAGCGGGTAGTACTTCATGATCGACGATTTGAGCGCAAGTTCAGCGGCGATATAGAGGCGAACGTCTTTGCCGCTGGTGATAAACCGCAGTTCGTCGGCCAATTCCGCCAGACCCGGATCCTCGCAGGCGACTTTGAGGAGGTTCTCTTCTGAGACAAAATCGAAGGGAACGACAAGGCGGGCGCGAACGACTTTCGCGGGGAGCAATCCAATGACCGCATCGGGGATCTCGATGTTCCCCAGAACAACGCCGTCGGAGTTATGCTGCTTGGCGAGCGCCCGAACGAGTCCCTCTTCGGAGACGTGTCCGAGGCGCATCAGGTGTGAACCGATTTTCCCGCCGTATTCTTTCTGGTACTTGAGGGCGTCTTTGATGGCGCGCTCAGTTACGAGACCTTCCCACAGCAGCAACTGATCGATTCTGACGGTGGACGAATGCTCTCCCATAGCTCCTTTGGGATCGGTCCGGTTGCGCGGTCGACGACGGCCGCGGCGGCGGGAGACCCCTTGATGTAGAGTATCGGCCAGCGGCCATACCGCTTCACTGCAAACCCCAAGAATCCGAATGGATTGCGCCGCCGCCGCCGGAGCTGTACCCTGGCTCCATGACTGACCAACGACGTGACCGAGAAATCAAACTTACGGCGGAAGTCGCCTGCGCGGGTTGAGCGTCCAAACTCGGGCCAGCGGTGCTGGCCGACGTACTTGAATCGCTCCCGAAGAGCAGTCACCCCAATCTGCTGGTCGACATGTCGACCGCTGATGATGCCGGTGTCTACCGTTTGGACGACGAGACCGCCTTGGTCCAGACAGTCGACTTCTTTCCGCCGATTGTTGACGATCCGTATGATTTTGGACGCATTGCGGCGGCCAACGCTCTGTCTGACATCTACGCCATGGGCGGCAGACCGCTTACGGCTCTTAACATCGTCGGGTTTCCGATGAGCATGCCGACCTGGGTGCTGACCGAGGTGCTTCGGGGGGGCGCAGATGTTGTGACAGCCGCCGGCGCGGTGGTGGTCGGTGGACATTCGGTCAAAGATACCGAGCTGAAGTTTGGTGTTGCCGCGACGGGGATTGTGAACCCGAACCGGGTCGTTGCAAACACCGGAGCGCAGATTGGTGACCGACTGTTTCTGACAAAGCCACTGGGTACGGGAATCATGTCAACCGCTCTCAAGCGGGAATTGATTGATGCTGCCGCGATGCAACCGGTGGTCGAGCAGATGGCCACGCTCAACCGTGCTGCCGCCGAGATCATGACAGCCCACGGGGCGACCGCCGCGACCGACGTCACCGGGTTTGGCTTTCTCGGGCACCTTCGCGAAATGGTGCTCGGATCGGGAGTCGCGATCGATGTCGACACGTCGTCGATTCCGGTTTTGGATGGCGCTCTCACTTTGGCGGACCGCGGGGTTGTCACAGGGGGGAGCAAAGAAACGCACCGCGTTGTCGAGCCGCAGTTGAGAGGTCACGACGTGATCGCGACAGCGATGCTGGAGGTCCTGATCGATCCCCAGACATCCGGTGGGTTGCTCATCGCCGTGCCGACTGAATCAGCGCAGGCGTGTGGCCGGGCGTTGGCCGCGGCGGGACTGACGTCGGCAGAAATCGCCCGGGTGGTGGCGGGAGAGCCGGAAATACGGTTACGGTGACCTGCTCATAAGTAGTTGTTGGGCGGTAATTTGAAATCTCTTAGGCAATAACTCGACTCAAGACGAGCGTGAAGATCGTTTTAGAGGCTGAAGAGGGGCTCGATTGTTGCCGATATATCTTTATACGACAACATCTTAAGAACGTGTTGTCAGCGCTGATCGGGAGTCGGAGTTTTTAGTCGCCGACCCTCGTTCGGGCGTATACACTTGCAGAGCGTAGAATTCGGAGGGGGCACCTCCCGGTTAGCACTAGCGTATTGCCCAAGGATAGGGCACTTCTTGTTGATCCGGCTACTCGTCGGCGCAAGGATGGAGAAAACGGGAGTCGGACGATGGATATCGATCTGATCTACTCAAAACGGGATCCAAAGCATCTCAAGACACGGGATTTCATCCTGAAGTTCGTCCGTGAGCGCGGGCTTTGTGCGCGAATCAATGAAATTGACTCAACCGTTCCCTCGCCACGTCTCGTCATCAATGGTCAGGAGCTGTCCGATCGGCGAACCAAGTCTCGGACCGACACCAAGCGGTCGTATCCGTCGCTCGACGATATTGCGAGGACCCTCGAGCAGCACTTCTGGTCGTTATAGCCAGCGCTTGCGCCTGAAGATTAACAGCATCGCCACGGCCATAAGCAGCGCAACGATCCAGAATCCCACATAGCCATACGGAATTCGTAGTTCCGGCATATTGCCCGGTAACGACGAATCGAAATTCATTCCAAACACCCCCGCTAAAAATGAGAGCGGAATGAAGATGGTCGCGATGATCGTGAGCACTTTCATGACCTCATTCATGCGCTGACTCAGGTGGGCCTGATAGAGTTCCTGAGCTGCGGTCAACGTGTCCCGAGTCGCTTCGCAGTAGTCGAGAACAGCGTGGGTGTGGTCGAGGAGATCGTCCAGGTACGGGCGGGTAATCTGGCTGACCAGAGCACTGTCTTCACGTTGGAGCGTGTGGATGACCTCCCGTAGGGGTAGACTGATACGGCGGAGCGAGGCGGTATGCTGCTTAAGATCAGCAATCGCCGGCATTGGATTCCCCTGCTCAATCGACTCTGGATCGTCGAGGTGATCGGCGGCAACCATGAGCGCTTCGGTTTCGGCCAGATACCGGTCGACCAGCGCATCCATCATGGCGTAGGCCAGATAGTCACTGTGAATCATTCGCTCCCGCGGCACCGTGCGAGCCAGCCGAGCGATAACCGGTTCCAGATCAGCGATTGGCAGATCGGAGAAACTGACAATCCAGCCGGTTCCCCAGGCGATAGCAAGATGCTCCCCGACTTGCGATGCATCAGTCGTGTCGAGCAGGCGGATTGTGACAAATCCGTAATCGGGTTCGATGGCGATCGTCGGTCGTAGATCGCGAGCCAGGACATCCTCAAGAAAGAGCGATCCAATCCCGAAGTGATCTCCGATCAACTGGACAAGTCCGACATCGGCTAACCCTTCGACATGAGCCCATTCCACATGACCATTTCGGAAGTTACGAGGCAATTCGGACAGGTCGGTAATTGTCCGAGTGTTGAGGTTGGTGTGGTCGAATGAACGTACGGTGATACGAGGAGTTGCGTCGGGTCGTGTCCCGTGATAACTGAGTTCGCCGGGGGCTCGACCAACTTCATGATGATAGCGTCGCATGGACGAAACATGACTCGCCGCGCCGGTCAGCTCAATTAGAATTCGATGACCGGTTAGCGCTAACCGAGAGCCTCTCTTGCTCGGGCCACTGCCGCTTCAAGATTTGGCAACGCATCCTTACCCGCACGCCAGGCGACCAGTAACTGATCCGGATCGGTCGTCACCTGTAGCAGTTCAGTCAGTAACTGAAACAGTTTAGGGAGTTTGGCGACGGCTTTCTTCTGCTTTTTGCCGGCTGAGTCATCTGCTGCCGTTTTCACGATATTGCCGAGGTCATCGAGAAGATTTCCGTGACCTTCTTCGCGTAACAATTGCACCGCCTGAGAGTCCCAAAAATCACGCAGTACTGTTGGATGCACTTTGGTACCCGCACGGGCTAGTGCTAGCAAGGTCAGGTTCTCTAGGAAATCCGCTGGAACACCATCGGTTTGCACCTCTCGATTTTGACTGTCTTCCAGCAACGGTGAGAGCATCTGCGACACCGGTGTCGTTCCTTCTTTCATCTCTTTCATCTGCGGAAAGAAGAGGACATCGCGGATCGAGTGCTGGTTAGTCAAGAGCATCACCAAACGATCGACACCGAAGCCAAGCCCCGCGGTTGGCGGCATACCGTACGCGAGGGCCGTAATGAAATCGTCGTCGAGCGGTTGTGCCTCCTCGTCGCCAGCCTCCATTGCCTTGCCCTGCTGCAGGAAACGGCCGAGCTGATCGAGGGGATCATTTAACTCGGAAAAGGCGTTACCGGTCTCCTGTCCGGCGATGAACAGTTCGAAACGCTCGGTCAATCGGGGATCATCGCGATGCCGCTTGGCTAAGGGAGAGATCTCGACCGGAAAGTCGGTGATGAACGTTGGCTGAATGAGCGTCGGTTCGACTTTGGTTTCCCATACCGCCTCGATCACTTTGCCGCGATTGATCAATCCGTCGGTCTCGATATCGAGCCGTCGCGCCTCTGTAAGAGCGTCGTCAAATTCGAGATCAGTGAAGTCGATGTTCGTAGTCTCACGGATCGAATCGATCATCGAGACCCAGCGGAAGGGCGGTTCAAAATCGATTTCGTGATCGCCATAGGTGACCGTATAGCGGCCGTAGAGATCATGAACGGTATAGCGGAGCAGTCGCTCAAAGAGGGCAGCCATGTCACGGTAATCGGCATACGCCCAGTACAGTTCGATCATGGTGAACTCAGGGTTGTGCAGGCGATCCATACCCTCGTTGCGGAAGTCTTTGCACAGTTCCCAGACTTTGTCGTAGCCACCAACCACGAGTCGCTTAAGATAAAGCTCGTCGGCTATGCGAAGGTACATCTCGATATCGAGTGTGTTATGGTGCGTCACAAACGGGCGCGCCGCGGCTCCGCCATAGAGCGGCTGCAGGATCGGCGTTTCGACTTCGAGAAAGCCGTTGTCATTCAGGAATTCGCGAATCGCCTGAATGATGCGGCTGCGCTTGATAAACGTCTCGCGCACTTCGGGATTGGCGATCAGGTCAACGTAGCGACGGCGGTACCGCATCTCCTTGTCGGTCAGTCCGGCGTGTTTGTCGGGAAGCGGGTGGTAGGCTTTGGTCAGGAGTTCAAATGTCTGCACCGCGATGGTCTGCTCGCCGGTCTTGGTTATGAACACCGTTCCGTGAACGCCGAGGATGTCACCCATATCGATCAGGCTGAAGCGTTCGAATGCCTCCGCGCCAACATCCTCTTTGCGAAGGTAGATCTGAATCCGCCCCGTCATGTCAGCAATGTCAGCGAAATAGACCTTACCCATCTTGCGGATTGTCATTACCCGTCCGGCGATAGCCACATCTGATTCGTCTGACGATAATGACTCAAACGAAGCGACTACCGACGCCACGGTGTGACTGCGCTCAAAACGATACGGAAACGGATCGATACCGCTCGCACGCAAGGCCTCGGCCTTTTCATGCCGCGTTCGGATCAGTTTTTCAATGGGCAGCCGAGCGTCGTCGGTGCCGGAGTGCTGTTCGTCGGTCATAATCCTCTCGTCGAACGGAACGTCTTAGTTGAGCGCTACACGGGCAATGATTGCGGGTGTTGATTCGCCGCGCCAGGCTCGATTTGCCACATAGATCAAGGTGTCACCAACGATCGTACCGGTGGTCGGGACACCGATGTAGTCAAGATTGGCCGCCAGGACCGTCAGCGAGTCGATCGTCGACTGGTCACTGGTGAAATGATATTTCACGACGCGATTCAAGCGGTCGATGTTCTGAATCGCAATCAACCCACCATCGTGGTAGTGGAGCCCGTCAATTCCGGTAGCCAGGAGCCAGGGTTCAATCTCCATCGGCCGCGAGATTCGCTCGTCCAAGGTGAATTGATACAGCCCGTCGAAATAGGCGCTGACATATACGGTACGACCGTCAGGTCCGAGCGTGATTCCATTCGGATGGACAATGCGGCCCTGGAGGTCAAACGGAGTAAGCGAATCGGAAGTCGGATCGAATTGCCAGAGCGAATGGTCTTCAAAGGCCGTTATCAGCAACCGGCCGTCGGGCAGCTCGATCAGGTCATTGAAGTAGAGCCGAGCGGTCGTGTCGATCGGGGCTATCATCTCTGGCGGGGGGAGTACACCCGTCGACGTTTCGGTCGTTAGCCGCTGACGATAGAGACGAGAACGGCCATACTCACCCGGTCGTATCGATTCGAAATCCATCAGTGTCATACAGAAGTAATAGGCAGAACTGTCGCTCGTGGTCAGCCCTCCAAACATCCCGTAGTGATTATCATGGATCCGGCTGTCGAGGCGCCACGCTTCGCTGTCACCGACCCGTCGGTAGAATCGGCCATGATTGGCACATCCCGCGACCATTGTCGGGACGGTGACGATCTCACCACCAGACAGCCGGGGTCGCGGATAGTGCACGATCGATTCGATCGGTTGGCCAAGGAGGCTATCGATCGATCCCGAAGCGCCGACGGGAGTGCGATTTTCGGTAAACCGAGCGTTGAGTGACATGAAGTCGGCGGTGCCGACCAGTGAGGCAAAGAGGGTATCGCCAGCGGGGTCATACGGAGCCCGGCCACGAGCGAGGATTTCGAGATGGGCAAGCGCAATCGAGTCGCGCCCGATGCGAGCAGCGGTTCGCGCGACATGCCAGTGGATGATCGCTCGATGCGGTTCGGTCGTCAGCGCGTTGCGATACCGACTGTACGCCGCCTCCGGCTGACCGTTAGCCAGGGCTGAATCGGCCTCGGCAATCAGCATGTCGACTTCCTCGACATGTGTGTCGGTGGAGCAGGCGACCAGTATCGCAACACCAGCCAACATGATGGCAGAGCGAAGCAGTTTCATTAACTGTCCCGCCCGACTCGTGCATAGATCGCATCACGAACATGATCGGGCACGAGTCCGGTGATATCGCCGCCGTGACGAGCGACATTCTTCACGATCGATGACGACAAATAGACCCAGGAAAGCGCCGGCATCAGAAAGACCGTCTCCGCCTCGTGAACGAGACGACGATTCATGAGCGCCATTTGAAACTCGAACTCAAAATCGGAGACAGCGCGCAGGCCACGCAGGATCGCGTGGGCGTTTTCCCGACGAATCAGGTCGGCCAGGAGGCCCTCGAAGCCGATGACGCGCACCCGACCCTCGGTATTGGCGATGAGATCAACGGAACGCTGCATGAGGGTGATGCGTTCGTCGAACGGAAAGAGCGGATGTTTGGCTTCCGACGGCGCGATGGCGACGATTAACTCATCGAACAGCTGCAACCCGCGCTCGATTAACGAGACGTGACCGTTTGTTACCGGATCGAATGTCCCCGGGTAGACTAGGCGGCGAACCAGACCGGACTCCTTTGGCTAAACGACTGACTCGCGCCAACATAGGGGCGACGTCGGACATCGTCAAAGGGTATCCCACAGTGCGGGTTAGCGGTGGAGGATCAGATAGGGGGTAATCCGGTCA
The DNA here is from genome assembly GCA_028289585.1 of Candidatus Zixiibacteriota bacterium. GTDB lineage: Bacteria > Zixibacteria > MSB-5A5 > GN15 > FEB-12 > JANQPI01. Next base: position 239,065 of record JANQPI010000020.1, on the reverse strand, counting down.
AGGGTGGCCGGTCCGATCCCGCGAACTCGCACCAGGTCGGGGATGCGGGCGAACGGAAGCGTGTCGCGGGCGGCGACGATTGCATCGGCGACGACCCGACCGATTCCGGGAAGTAACTCCAGGGAGTCGGCGGGAGCGGTGTTGGGATCGATACGAAACGTACCCACGAGTGGGGCCGGGCGTTCATTGCCGATAAGCACCGGCAGCGGAGGTTGATCGGGAGTCGGGACGGTCAACAGGCGAACCCCGTTGTAGACAGCGAGACCGATCGCGATGGCAGTCAGCAGAGCCAGTCCGCGAATCTGCGCGCGGGTGAATCCGAACCAGTCGTTGAGTGTGCGTCGCGACATGCCCTCCCCCGCACCGCGTGTTCACCTAGCAGACCAAAATACTCTCTGTCAGTGACAGCGAACGCCAGTGCCTTAGCGAAAGGATGAGACTAGGTGATATTCACCTTCACTCTGCCGTCGTCGGTCAGGATATCCTCAATCTGCTCCTGCAGATCGGCAGACAGCTCGATCTCCGAAGCTTTGACATTATCGATCACCTGATCGGGCCGCGTTGCGCCGGTGATGGCACAGCTGATTTCGGGCAGGCGCAATACCCAGGCGAGGGCGAGCTGACTCATTGTCACACCCAACTCTATCGCCAGTCGGGTAAGTCGACGGACTTTGTCGAGATTGTCCTCGGTCAGATCCTGCGTTAGCCAGTCGGTATCTTTGCGATACGACTCCGCCGGCGGACCATCGTTGTACTTGCCGGTCAGAATTCCCTGGGCGAGCGGAGACCAGACGGTGAGGCCAATGCCGTAGCGTCGGCAGATCGGTAGCAGTTCCGTTTCGATATGGCGATCGAGCATATGGTAACGTGGTTGTTCGACGACCGGACGGTAGGCGGTGAAGCGGTCGGCTTCGCCAACAGCGCGTTCGATCTGCGCCTCAGACCAGACCGACGTACCCCAGTAGAGGATCTTGCCGGCGCGAACGAGATCATCCATTGCCCGCACGACCTCGTCGACCTCGGTTTCCGGGTCGAAGCGGTGGCAGAAATAGAGATCGAGATAGTCGGTGCCGATGCGTCGCAACGTCTGATCGATCGACTCGTGGATATGTTTCCGCGATAAGCCACGATCGTTGACGTCATCCGACATTGGCCAGAAGACTTTGGACGAAAGCACCAGGTGCGATCGATTGCGGTCTTTGATGACTTCACCGACCACTCGTTCCGCCTCGCCTTTGGTGTAGATATCGGCCATGTCGATGAAATTGACGCCGTGGTCGAGCGCGGTTGAGATGATGGCGTCGGTCTTGGCGACGTCGATGTCGCGACCGAACGTCAGCCAGGCGCCGAGTGATATCTCTGAAATCTTGAGGCCGGTTCGGCCAACGCGGCGGTAGTTCATACTTCGTCCTCGTTACGGCTGTCGGTCAACGTGAGACGGACCTGGGGACGCGCGACATCTTCAGTGTCGCTGTCGAGCGGCAGGAGATCGTCAAAAAGCGGCAGCTTTTCGCTGCCGTGGGTGATTCCCTGAATGTCGCCGATCATTCCGGTGGTCGATTCGATCACGGTGCGGAGATGCTGCTCGCGTCTCGACCAAATCCGATTCATGGCGTTGCGTTCGGCGGCGATTTCATTCTGCAGGGTTTCAAACGACGCCACGATCATCTCGACTTTTTGTTTAAACTCGTCACTGTAGAGATAGTCATAGACGCGGGCGACTTTGTCCGAGCGATCCTCATTGGCACGCTGCACGCTCTGCAACAAGATCAATTGCTGCCGCAGGACCCGGGCGATACCGATGGCGCCGGTGAAATCGGTAACCCAGATGCCGTCGATGTTTTCGACCGTCACGAAACCATCGGGAAGAGCGGTTGAGCAGATGACTGCGAGCTGTGCTTTGGCCCGGGTGGCGTCGCGCTTGAGTTTGGCGATCCACTTGTCCGACCAGTGCTTGGTCCGCTTCGCCTCCCACAAGATCCGACCACAGACCACGCCCGACTCGTTGCGCACAACCTGGACGCAATCGCCACCCTCGACACCTTTGGGAACCGGTTGGAGTTCATCGTAGCGAAACGCTTCGGCGAGGCGCCGCTCCAGCTCCAACTCCAGTACCTCGCCCTGGGTCTGCTGGGAACCCTGCTCAAGTTTGCGTTTCAGATCATCGACCTGTTTGGTCAGTGATTCGAGCTTCTGATTTTTCTCGGAAACGGTGAGCTGGTATTTCTCTTCGAGCCGTTTCGCAGTCTGCGTTTCGATCTCGTCGCTCTTCTCAGCGAGTTTACGTTCGACTTCCAGCTCGAGATCTTTCGAGCGGTCATTGAGTTCGCGCTCACGCTTGCGGAGTGCGAGTTCGGTCTCCCGGGCTGCCGTGACTTTGTCGGTCAGTTCGGTGATCTGCTGCTGCTGCGCTGTGAGTTCATCCGCGAGTTGGGAGGAAATCTCCTCGCGCAGTTTCGTTTCGGTCTGAACGCGTTCGACCTCAAGGCGCTTGGTGACTTCTGTCTGCACCGTCTGTTCCTGCCGGGCAGCATCGGCCTCAATCCGGGCTTGCTGTTCGGCCAGAGCTGATTCGCGAGCTGCCAGGCGTTTCTCTTCGGCCTGGCGTTGCTCTGCGAGCTCGGCGCGGAGATCCGTTTCGATCTGCTGGGCGAGTGAGGCGGAAACGTCGAATTCGTGACCACAATTGGGGCAGTTGATTGGTCGAGTCGGGCTACTCACCGGCTTCGACCTGTGCGAGGCGCGATGTTATCGCCTCCCAGATATCCGGACGGCGTTCCTCGTAGCCGGCTTCTCGATAGGCGGCTAGCGCGGTGTGGAGAAGATTAAGTCCGGCGTCGCGATTTCCCTGGGCCAGCAGCACCTCGCCCAAATCTTCGCACGCCTGACCGTAGGCTCCATGATTACCGAGCCGTTCGGCCCAGGCGATCGTGGGTCGAAGCCATGCCGCTGCGGAGTCGTAGTCATTCAGGCGACGGTAGGTCATGCCGACGTGATAATCCGCGAACAGCTTGGCGACCTCGCCGGAATGGCGCCAATGGTACTCGCGGGCGGTGAGATAGCCACCCAGTGCCGAATCGAATTCGTTCATCTCGAAATAGGTCGTGGCGAGGTTGTTGTAGAGGGGACCGAGCCACCGCTCTTCCTGATTTGCCTCGGCAATCTCGATCCCCTGCCGCAGCCACTCAATCTGATCGTTCGGCGCAGTGTGCACGATCGAGAGCATATTGGCGGCATCGACCGCCCGACCGGGGAGAGCGTTGGCCCGACAGAATTCGAAGAGGTCGGAAAACGTCTTGCGGGACCTCGCGAGGGAGTCCTCTTTCCATTCATAGCGGCCGCGGACCGACAGATAGCGTGACCAGCCGAGGGGATCGCTCTGGTCGGCCAGATCGGCGGCTTTGTCAAGGAGCGCGCGCCCCGATTCGAGTTCGCCCAGCACGAGATTCATGCGGGCCATCATGGCGAGTGCCTCAGTCTGAACCGGTTTGTTGAATTCCTTGCCGGCAGCCTCATAAGCTTCGGTATAGGTTGCCAGAGCGGCGACATAATCGCGTTTCTGATGGAGCGCATCGGCGCGGCGGAGCAGCGTATCGGCAGAGATCGTCAGGTCGGTTTCTTGTCCCACGTAGGTCACCCGGTTGGCCGGCGAACGCCGGTCGATCGCCGAACTGGTGGTTACCGGAGCGATAATCAACAGTCCGATTAATATTCGAATCGTCGTCGTCATCAGTTGTGAGGCGAGTATATCGGGCCTCGGTTAACGGGGCAATCGCAAGTTGGCCGACAAATCCGAACCGAAGATCGGGCCGGCATTGACCACCCTAAGCGGCGAGTCTATATTGCCCGCCCTCCGGAGGAACGGCGGGACGGCCGAATCTGTCAGCTGCCGGAGACAACGACGAGGAGACTGTATGCGTGCGCTGATTACCGGGATAACGGGCCAGGACGGATCGTATCTCGCCGAACTCCTGCTCGACAAAGGTTACGACGTCATCGGCATGGTGCGGCGCGCTTCTACCGAGACGTTTGAGCGAATCGATCATATCAAGGACCGTCTGACCCTTGTTCAAGCGGACCTCCTGGACCAGCTTTCAATTGTCAACATCGTCGAAGAACATCGCCCCGATGAGATCTACAATCTCGCCGCTCAGTCATTTGTCCCAACCTCCTGGGTTCAACCGGTGCTCACCGGTGAGTATGATGCCCTGGGCGTGACGAAAGTGCTCGAAGCGGTTCGGCTGGTCGATAAGAAGATTCGGTTCTACCAAGCGTCGTCGTCGGAGATGTTTGGCAAGGTGCGAGAGGTTCCACAGACCGAAGAGACACCCTTCTATCCGCGTTCACCCTATGGGGTCGCAAAGGTGTACGGTCATTTCATTACCGTCAACTATCGCGAGAGCTACGATATCCACGCGACCAGTGGCATTCTCTTCAACCATGAGTCCCCTCGCCGCGGACTCGAATTTGTAACCCGGAAGATCACCGACGGTGCGGCCCGCATCAAACTTGGCCTGGCCGATGAACTGGGGTTGGGCAATCTCGACGCTAAGCGGGACTGGGGATTCGCCGGCGACTACGTTCGGGCGATGTGGTTGATGGTCCAGCAGGATCAACCTGACAACTACGTTGTTGCGTCGGGCGAAGCCCACTCCGTTCGAGATTTTGTGGAAGCGGCGTTTTCGTATCTCGACCTCGACTGGCAGCAGTATGTGAAAATCGATCCGCGGTTCGTCCGCCCCGCCGAGGTCGACTTGCTGCTGGGCGACCCGAGTCGCGCGCGTGAGAAGCTGAACTGGGAGCCCGAAGTCGACTTTACCGGGCTCGTCCGGATGATGGTCGATGCTGATTTGGAGCGGCTGCGCCCGCTGGCGACGTCGTAGCCGATCGTCATGCCACGAGCCTTCATCACCGGAATGGGCGGCTTCGCCGGCTCGTGGCTGGCCGAAGAACTCCTGGCCCATGGCTATACCGTCAGTGGCACGACGTACGGTGAGGAGCCGGACGACCACCTGGCGGAGATAGCCGATCACGTTACCTCCTACCGTCTCGACATCACCGATCCGGTTCGCACGGCCGAGGTGATCCACACCGCACGCCCGAACGTTATCTTCCATCTGGCAGCGATTGCTTCCGTCGGGGATTCGTTTAACGCGGAACAGCGAACGTTTGCCGTCAATCTGACCGGCACCCTCAATGTGCTGGTGGCAGCCCGGCGAGTTACTCGCCTCGAGCGCCTCCTGTTCGTGAGTTCTCCAGACTGTTTCGGTCAGTTTACGCCGCGCAACAAAGTCCTGGCCGAGGATCAACTGCTCAATCCGGTATCACCTTACGGCATTGCCAAGGCCGCAGCCGAGCGGGCGGTTCGCTACTTCGGAACGCAGCACGACCTCCCGGTCGTTGTCGTCCGAGCGTTTAATCATAACGGTCCCCGTCAGACCGATCGATTCGCGGTGCCGTCGTTTGCGCGGCAGATCGCCGAGTTGGAATCGAAGCGGGGTCGACGGGTTATCCGGACCGGTGACCTAACCGCCCGGCGTGACCTTTCCGATGTTCGTGATATCGTTCGTGGCTACCGCCTGGCCGTGGAACGCGGCGAGCCGGGGGAGGTGTATCACCTCTGTTCCGGACGCGCGGTGGCGATGGGAAATGTCTTGAGTCGCTTGATCAAACTGGCGACCGTGCCGATTGAACACCAGACTGATCCTTCGCGGCTGCGCAAGTCGGATATTCCGGTGCTCCGCGGGGATGGGCGTAAAGCCGCCCGTCGGCTTGACTATGAGCCGACCATACCACTGACACAAACGCTCGCCGACACGCTCCAGTATTGGCGCGACATGCTTCGGCGATGACGGGAGAGAGCGAAATGGCAGACGAATCATCAAGCAACCGACGGCGCTCGAGCCGGTCGCGGCGTGGGGGGGCGAAACGGAGTTCGGGACGGGCGCGTGGTGGTCGTACCTCGCAATCTCAGGGAGCCGATAACTTTAGTCGCCTGATGGGGAAGATCGACGATCGCTCGGCGGTGATTGGCATTGTCGGGCTCGGCTACGTTGGACTTCCCCTCGCCGTGTCACTTGTACGCGCCGGTTTTACGGTTGTCGGTTTCGATATCTCCGAGCGTAAGGTCAAGCTCCTAGGTTCGGGGCGGTCGGATATTGATGACATCTCCGACGACGATGTGGCCAGCGCGATCGGTTCAAAGTCACTTATTGTCACTACCGATCCGAAGCAACTCGCGCGAGCGGATATCATTTCGATCTGTGTTCCGACGCCACTATCGAAGACGAAGGATCCCGACGTCAGCTACATCCTGTCGGCAATGGACAATGTCAAACGACATATCGGTGACGGTGTCCTGGTTGTTCTCGAATCGACGACCTATCCCGGTACAACCGAGGATCTGATTCTGCCGTTGCTGCAATCAGAGACACGCCAGGTCGGGCGGGATTTCTTCCTCGCCTTCTCTCCCGAACGCGTTGATCCGGGCAATCAGAAATTCACGACGCAGAATACACCGCGTGTCGTCGGCGGAGTGACTCCGAAGTGTACGAAAGTGGCAACCGAGTTCTACCTCACGACGATTTCAGCGGTTCACCCGGTCTCCTCGACCAAAGCTGCTGAGATGGTCAAGTTGCTGGAGAACACGTTCCGTTCGGTCAACATCGGATTGGTCAATGAGGTTGCACTCATGTGCGAGCGGCTCGGAATCGATGTTTGGGAAATTATTGATGCCGCCGCGACCAAACCGTTCGGTTTCATGCCGTTCTATCCTGGTCCCGGCTTAGGCGGTCATTGTATCCCGATCGACCCGCACTATCTGTCGTGGAAACTGAAATCACTCAACTACTACGCGCGATTTATCGAACTTGCCGGTGAGATCAACTCGGCGATGCCGGAGTACGTTGTCGCTCGGATCAGTCGATTTCTCAATGAGGAATTCGCTCGAGCGATCAACAAGTCGAACATCCTGATCCTGGGGCTCGCTTACAAGCGGGATATTCAGGACATTCGCGAGTCACCCGCCCTGGATGTCCTGAAACTGCTGGAGGACCGTGGCGCACGGGTTCAGTACAATGATCCGCATGTTCCCGTCTTCGAGTGGAAGGGGAAACAGTTGAAATCGGTTCGCCTCACCAAGGCAGTCCTGGCCAAAGCGGACCTGGTGGTGATCCTCACCGATCACTCGCGCTATGATTACCAATGGATCGTCGACAACGCCAAGGCGGTCTTCGATACCCGAAATGCGACCAAGAGCGTTACCAAAGGGCGCAATCGGGTGGCCATTCTTTAGGCCGAACTCCTACCAAGCTGCACTCATTTCGGCGGGGTCCTTCGGGACCCCGTTGTCGTCAAGGCTAAGCGAATCTGGCCCAGCTGCCGATCTACTGGATCAGGCGTTATGACACTCGATAATGACAAACAGAACCGGCTTCGGGTCGAGGCGGTCGGGCGGATTCTGAAGGATCTGTTGAAGACGATCAAGGTCGTCACCCTCTATCCCTCGGATAACCCGCTGCCGAACTCGCTGCGTCGGTCGTTCGCCGAGCGACTGGTCGACCTGATTGAAGATTACGGCTGTCTGAGCTTCAAAATCGGTCCTGAGGAAATTCGCTGGGACGGCGAACTGGTCTACCAGGATGCAGGCAAAGAGGAGTGTCTGGCCGGCCTCTTTTTCGAAGCCGGGATCAATCGGCTGGGCTTTGATGAGGCATTCGACTTCGATGTCGTTCATCGATTTCTCGATCTCGTCCGCGACTTCCAATCGAGCCGCAATGGTGCCGATTTAGTCGCTCTTCTCTGGGAGCGGCAGCTCCCGGGGTTAACGTACGCCACGGTTGAGGACGTTTCACTCGCCGACTATCGAGGCGACTATCTCGCGACTCCGGCGGCGTCGCGAGCCGGATCCGCCGACGATAGCGGCAAGATTCCCGGCTATCAGAAGCTCTTCCTCGATGACGATGTCGTCGAGCTCGACGATTCGGAAAGTGATGGTGAATTCACCGACGAACCGGGCGAGACGCCCGCGAGTGGTACTGGCATGTCGCCGATTGGCCATGAAGTGGACTCTGGCGAGGTACCGATGTCATCCAAGGATCGGTCGTCGACAGATAGCCGACAGCGAGGCGTGTCCGACCAACTCGACGTCGTATCGAACTCGCTGTTCGGTGATGTCCTCGGTGTCGATGCTCCGGATTCATCGAGCCTCGCGGCGGCCGAGGCAGCGTTTGGTTTCGGTGTCGAGAGCAGCTCGCCGTCGCGACCCGCACCCGACACAACGTTGATCCTGAACAGCGAACATAAGCTCTCCGCTGAACAGGAAGAGACCGTCCAATCGTTGGTTCGCCAAGACGCCGATTTCGATCCCTGGGAGTCGACCGTCGAGCTGTGTAAGGAGATGCTCTACCAGGAGGATACTCTGCCGCTGTTCTCGGAGACGGTCGACATCTGCGAGAAGGTCCACCACGATCTTATCGGTCTGGGGCAGGTACGCGAGGCTGGTCGTCTGTTGACGTTTCTTGTGGAGATGGAATCACGGGTGGGTCCGGAACGGCCGCGATGGACCGAACGGTTGCGGATGGCGCAGCAGCAGGTGATCGCCGGAGATGCGGTCGAGCGTCTGGCTGCAGCCCTGAACGACCATGAGGAGATCGGCGGCGACGTCGTCCGCCGGTATCTGTCGGCATTCGGACCGCAGGCGCTCCTGAAGATCTCCGAGCTCGGACGTCATCTGACACATCAGGATCATCGAGTTGCGTTGTCTGATCATCTTGCCGGGTTGGGACAAAACAATCTCGCGCTCATTGCCCGGGGCGTAACCGATCGCGATCCCCAAGTTGTCATTCAGACGATTTCGGTCTTGTCGAGTATCGGTACGGATGAGTCCCTCGGATTGCTCAAGCGCTGTGTGGACCACGCCGACGATTCGGTGCGCGAGGCACTCGTTCGATCTCTGGTCGATACGCCGCACGAGGATGCGATCAATCTGCTGCGTCAGTTGGTCTATGACGATGTCGCGGACATTCGTCTGTTGGCCATCAACTCCATTGTCTTGCGCCGTGGACCACTCGCATTCGAGGCGATGGGCGACCTGGTACGTGATGAGCAATTCATCAAGCTCGATTACGCCGAACAGCAGGCCATGCTGGTTGCCTACTCGGTGTTGGGCAGCGACGAAGCGGTGGGACTGCTACGCACGTTCGTTGTTCGGGTCAATCTCTTCGGCGATCGCCAGGCGGCGCAACTGCGTTCTGCGGCGTTCGAGGCCCTGGCCCAGAATCAGGGGCAGCGAGCCGAATCGCTCCTGCTCAAGCTGACGCGAGCATGGCGACCATCGATCAAACGTCAGGCTCACGACGCGGTCGATCGCCGGCGCCAGATTCGCTATGGGGATGAGAACGATGAGTAACGTGCCCGCAGCCGAGACCGACATCAAGCAACGACTGATCGCGGGTGAAGCAGAGCAGCGCTTCGTGTCATCGTTCTTTGCAATGTACAAGATTGCGCGTTTGGTTGATGCCAACAACGCGACGTTTATCAAGCACCTAACGACGGTGTGGGATCGGTTCACAAAACTACTGGCTGACCATGATGATCTCACACTGAAAGTGCTCGAAGGTCGACTCTTCGTCGATGATCAGCTCGTGAAGTTTACGGCCGATGAAGCGTCGATCTTTCGTACGATTCTCGATGACTGGTCACAGCTCGGCATCGGTGGATGCACGTTGCGCAACGATGTCGAGCGTACCGCGTTATCTGATTTCTTTGTGTTCGTGGCACAGCTACGGATTGACAATGACAATCGGGAGCAGATTGCGACCCAGATTAGTGAGATGAAGTTTCCCGGGATCGACTGGCTATCGGTCGAAGAGGTTTCTTCGGGAGTCGATGAAGCTCCGGAGCGAATTCGCCAGCGGTATCGCAAGATTGCCCGCCGCTGTTTTGGTCAGGCGCTGACGACGGTGCAGGAGGTTGTCGTTGCGGCCACGGAGGACAAGCAGATTAACGCGGCGAAAACACGACGTGTCGTCCATTCGTTGATCGATCATGTGGTGCGTGACGAATCATCGCTTCTCGAACTGACCGCAATTCGCGACTTCGATGACTACACCTTCGCTCATTCTACCAATGTCTGCATCTATTCGCTGGTGATCGGTGTTCGGCTCGGGTTTGATCGGGCTCGGCTCTCGCAGCTCGGTTTCTCAGCGCTCTTTCACGATATCGGCAAGGTCAAACTACCCAAGGATTTGATTACCAAGCCGGATGCCTTTGATGAAGACGATTGGGTTCAGATGCAGCGTCACCCGCTCTTGGGAGCTAAAACGATTCTGAAGAATCTGCCGCTGGATATTCACTCCGCCCGCGCCGCACGGGGCGCCTTCGAGCACCATATCAATGCTGATTTCACCGGGTATCCGATGCTGCGACATGAGCGACGGATCCCGACGCTGTTTAGTAAGATTATCTCGATTGCTGATACGTTTGACGCCCTTTCATCCGGTCGTGTCTATTTGAAGAAGCAGATCATGCCGGACAAAGTGCTCAAGAAGATGAGAGGCCAGATGCGGGTGAAATTCGACCCGTTCCTTCTGAATCTCTTTACCGATGTTGTCGGTATTTATCCTCCCGGCACGCTGGTTCTGCTTACGACCGAAGAACTGGCCCTTGTTTTAGCCAACACAACAACGGACACAGCGCGTCCGTATGTCAAGATCGTCGGCAATCAGAGTGGTCTGTTCGAAGCGCCGATCTGGGCCGATCTTTCAACCGAGGCGTTTTCCGATCGGGGGATTGTCCGTCAAGTCGATCCGACCCGTTACGGACTTTCGGCCGAGGATTTCATTCTCGCTGAGGATGATGTCTAGAAGCTGATTGATACCGTCGCCCACACTGTCCCCTCGGTATCGGGCACAATATCCCAGGCGATATCGCGATGACGTTCGGCGGTTGGTCGTCCCGAGAGGTGGGCATCGACGTAGGCATCGAACATCGAAACGAAAGTTGTCAGTACCGCGTACCAGATAAACGCATTACGTCGACCCCGGCGGTCGTCGTAGAGATCGTAGAGCTCGTTGCGCTGTGAAATGTCCGTCGACGCTTCCCAATCGTCACGAAAACCACTCGCCTGGCGACCAAAATGAATTGCCGAACCGATAAACCACGCTTGCAGACCGATAATGACACCAGCCTTGACATACGACCGGTTGCCGATCTGCCCCCAACCCGGAACAGCCATTGACTTGAAGAGCGCCAACGTTGGGTTCTGCGTCAGGCGTTCCTCGTAGTCGGTTGGGTTGGTAATTGATTCGGCAAAAGAGCCTCCGCGCTGTGGTCGAAACACCAAGGTGTCTAATCGTTCCTCAGTGAGGCTGTCACGAACGGGCTGAGTCGTATCGCTCTGGGCCTGAACGGTTATTCCCGCCATGAACGCGATCAGTACGATCAGCCATTTCATGCGGCAGCGAGGATGCTAAGCTGGTTGGGACCCACGGAAACTTCTACACCTCGGGACGGAAGTTTGATGATCTCACCGTCCAGATAGAGCGGTCGACCGGCTTCCGACTGAATCACAAAGCGCCGTCCTCGATACATTCGGGTGGCCTCGCCGTATTCGGCGGTGCCTTTGATCAGATTTCGAACGAACGGTCCGACGCCGCCGGTCAGCGGTTCGCAGTCGCAAATCAGCTCGGCGCAGCCATCATCGGGGAGGGCCATCGGGACAAAGGGGATTCCGGCAGCGTACGGTTGGAGGTGGATCGACACGAGGAGCGGTGATAGCGTCAGCCGGATGGCATCGATACCAATTGCGGTTTCGACGGCCGAGACCCGAGCAGCCGTGGGACCGAGCAGGCGGGACCAGGCCAGGTTTCCTCGCGGGATAGGTCGGTTCCCCAGCGATTCCAGCAACTCCGGTAAAAGGCCCACTCCGATCGCTCCCCAAAATGGTTGGTCTCCTGCCAGGCCAGTGTCGATGCTGCGCATCGATCCCGTGGTGAGTTGCTTGATCACAGCCGGTCCATCAAGATCGTCGTAAATTGACCGGGCGAGGTTGTTACAGCGTCCGGTTGGCCAGAAACCGATGGGCAGCTCCGCCTCAAGAGCGGCCCGGGCGGCGAGATTGGCGGTGCCGTCGCCACCTACGGCAATCAGACCGGTCAGCTTGCCGCGTCGGGTTCCGTCCTTGGTCGTTAGCTCCAGACGTGACGCGCGAGCGAGATCCCGAGCTGTCTGTATCGTTCCCTGAGCACTTGATGGCTCGACCAGATGGTAGCTGACGCCAGCCGCCAGTAGGCCCTCAGTGAGTTGGCGAATTGAGGCCGGACGATGCTGGCCGGCCGTTGGGTTGACGATCACTCCGAACTGGCGGCGCTGTCCGGGGAGGCGACGGGGACTCATGGCCCGGAGTATAGCGGCCCATCCCGGCCGATACAACTGTCGAGAGACTGGAGTCGGGCCCTTGGATGGTCGATGGTGTATAAGACTGGCCGAATCTCAACCGAAACACGACATTACCCACGATGACTGACCTGCTGCTAACTCGCCTCCGAAACGACCGAATCTGGTTCGCGATCCCGCTTGTGGCCCTGGTTGCCGTCTATGGGCCGGCGCTCGCCGATCTCGTCAGCAATTGGGCGGAGGACAGCAATTATTCGCATGGTTTCCTCGTGCCGCTGGTGGCCGGATGGTTGGCCTGGCAGAAACGAGCGGAACTCGCCCGACTGGAAACAGCTATCGATTGGCGCGGGCTGGCTGTTTTGGTCGCGGCGCTGGCGTTGTTTGTGGTTGGTAACGGAGCGTCGGAATTTTTCACGATTCGCTTCTCGTTCGTACTCGCCGTTGTCGGACTGACCTGGTGGCTCCTCGGCTGGGCGGTCATCCGCACTCTGTGGTTTGCGTTCGCGTTTCTCGTCTTCATGATTCCAATTCCGTACGTGATCTACTACATGATCTCGTTCCCGCTCCAGGCGTTGGCTACCGATATCACCGTGACGGTACTCGATATCATCGGCATGACGGTCGTTCGGCAAGGGAACATCATTCACATCAGCGGTCACTCCCTTGAGGTTGCCGAGGCCTGTTCGGGCATTCGGTCCCTGGTTTCACTGCTCGCCCTCGGAGCGCTGTACGCCTATCTGACACAGAAGACACTCTGGGCGCAGACTACACTTTTTCTGATCACGATTCCCCTCGCGGTTATCGGCAATGTTATTCGCGTCTTCCTTACGACGATCGCGGTGTCGGGCGGGATGACTTCGATCCTGGTCGAGCCATGGCATTCGATCATGGGCATGCTCGTGTTTGTCATTGCTTTCGTTGGCCTCTTCATCAGTGGACTTGTGTTGCGGCAGGTGACCCGATGAAAGCGTCACTGATTGCCCTGATCGTGATACTGTGCGGTGGTTTGTTCGGCAATTACCTCCGGTTTGTTGATCGCGAACCGAATCGGCCGGCCGAGTTTGCCACGATACCTTTGGAATCGTACGGGTACTATGGTGATGAGCGACGGTTCGCGGAAGCATCGTATGACGTGTTGAATGCCGATACGACGACGCTGCGGCTCTACCGGGATGCCAACGGCGTGCCGTATTGGTTGTTTGTCGCCTATTTCTCCTCGCAGAAACAGGGAAGTCAGATTCACTCCCCCAAACACTGTTTGCCCGGCGGCGGATGGTCAATCGAGACGATTGAACCCTATACCTTTCATCTTAGCGACGGTACCGCTAAGGAGATTAACCGGCTCGTGATCGGCGAGCGGCGACAGCGACAGATCATGCTTTATTGGTTTGAAACGCGGGGCGGCGCAATTCGCTCCGAATTCGGACTCAAGTTCGACTTGATGAAGAATGCCTTGTTGCTTCGTCCGACCGATGCCGCCTTTGTTCGACTGACAGTTCCTGTTCCGGCTGACGGTGACATTGACGCCGCCACCGAGCGGGCGCTGTCCTATCTCACTGCATTCCATCCTCATATCGTCAACGCCCTGCCGTTTTCTGCTTGAACCGGGAACGGGGTACCGATACCGTGGCGGTGATGCTCGCACTTCTGAGACTTGCGCGTCCCCATCAATGGGTTAAGAACGGCATCGTTCTGATCCCTTTGATCTTTGCCGGCGAGGCAGGTCACATCAACAAGATCGAATTCGCCTTACTGGCAACTGTCATATTCTGTCTTATTTCGTCGGCGATGTATACCATCAATGACCTTGCTGACATCAAGAACGATCGCGCTCATCCTCGCAAGAAAGATCGTCCACTGGCATCCGGACAAGTATCACCGGGAGCGGCCGTGGCGTTTGCCGCGGTGCTCATGGCGTTCGGTATCACCGGTGCCCTATGGCTTTCTCAGATGTTTGCGCTGACGGTCGCCATCTTCGTCGCCTTGAATCTGTTGTACTCGTTGGTTCTCAAGCATGTCGTCATCATCGATGTCATGGCGATTGGCCTCTCGTTTGTGCTACGAGCCTTCGCCGGGGCCGTTGCGATATCGGTCGAGGCTTCAACCTGGATGTTGATCAATACACTGTTGTTGGCCCTTTTCCTTGGATTTGGAAAACGTCGAGCTGAATTGACCGGCCTCAACGAGAAGGCTACCGAACACCGAGCGACGCTATCGCGTTACTCGCCATATCTCCTCGATCAGTTGATCGCGGTAACGACACCTTCGGTCGTCGTCATGTACATGCTGTATTCGTTTTCGAGCGAAGTTGAGGAAAAGTTGCAGACCGAATACCTGTACCTGACGATCCCGTTCGTGATCTACGGTATCTTCCGTTACCTCTATCTGATTCACCGCGAGGAACGAGGCGGCTCACCAACACGCATCATGCTGACGGACCGACCAATTCTGGCGGCTGTTGTTCTCTGGCTTGCCACTTCGGCCATTATCCTCTACGTGGTCCCCAACTAAAACACTGGCGCAACGTTCTCGGTGCGCTATCTTCCGGGTGCATGAGTAACTGCATCGACCATCTTCATTTCGAAACCGAAGCCTTTGATGCCACCTGTCGTTTCTGGTCACGACGTGGATTGCGCACGATCGACGAATGGCAGGAGGCGGGATGCCGAGCTTGTCGGCTCGGTTCCTCCGAGCTTGAAGTTGTCGTTGTCGAAACCGCGAGTCCGCTGACCGAAGCGATCTATCTGGCGGCTGCCGATGGACAGTCATCAGATATCGATCTCGCCGCCGAGATGCCACGTCGCGTCGAACAGCGACTCCGACGGCCCGACTGGAATCGAGCGTTGATTCCCGTGGCTGATCCCGACGGACGGGTTTTCTGGCTTGAGGAACGGGCAACCGATTCATGACCGGTGAGAAGTGGAAGAAGCTGTTCCGCCAGAAGGGTTGGCTGTCCAGCGATCGGTTGCGCAAGCCGCCGGGTACCGACATGACGATCCGCTTCCGTGGCGATGGTAGTGATCTGAGTGAGTTTTCGGTCGATGATATCCAGCTTGCCAACGAGGACACGCTAAGGGTATCTCTCGCTGCCTACGGATTTCCCGAGACTGACGACAAGCGGTACTATCTCTGGGACGACATTCTGTACGTTCGCAACTACAAGTCCGGCCAGGAATAGCCGACGACTGCCGGCTCTTCGAATTTCTGTTCTCATCTTATTCTAACACCTGGGAAAAAAGTCGACGATTGACAGCCGCATTGGACTGTCTACCTTAGTCGTGGAAAAACGTAAATACGCTGATACGAATCGATTCGATCTGGAGGGTTTCTCCCATGATGCATTCGCGTTCTAAATGGTGGTCAAGTGCGACAGCTGTTGCGCTCGTGGCCGCTGCAGTCATGTTCAGTTGCGGTGATGATGATTCGCCGACTGATCCCGGAAACGGTGGCGGCGGCGGTGGGATGGAAAATACGCCAACCCTCGCGGCACCCGGTCTGCCGACTGAAATGACGCGAACGTCGCAAACCAACCCCTCCGCAAGCAAGGCGGTCGACGCGGTCACCGAAGTCGAGGCTTCGATCGCAATGTCGATGGCGTTTCTCGATCCGGGAACATCGCCGGTTGCCCAGCGCAACTATCGCAATCCGCTCGCTCTGGCCGATACGTTTACGGCTACTTATACGGTTGGCGATTATTCGGTGTCGTGGCAGTTCATTGATGACTCCACGCTGCACCAGTGGCTTGTGACCGCGTCGATCTCCGGTTCTCCGGTTTGGTCGATCGAAGCGATTGAGGATACACAGGCCGACACCGGTGCTATCCGCTGGTATGCCCAACCCGGCGATGAACTCTACTATGAAATACTCTGGGCAATCACGGCGACTACATCGACCTGGACATTCCGCGATGTCATGGCCAATCGTGAACTGGTTATAACCGTATCGTCGTTCGGTAGCGGTACCGTGACGGTAACAGTCAACGGTTCCCAGGTCTATACGGCAAACTGGACGTCGAACGGTGACGGAACGTACAACGACGATGGATCGATTGGGAACTGGGAAGGTGATGACGGCCCTGCATACGACGAGCCGTTTTTCCCGTGGACCAGCATCGGTGTCATCGATGGCAACTGTGCGCAAACCGTTACCTATGCGCTGTTTGGACAGGCTATAGCCTCGATTGATCTTCAGGCCTTTTTCGCTACGTCGGCAGAATGCAACCAGTGCGAAACGATTCCGGATGGTGGAAGTGGTACGTGTGACGTTTGTTTCGACTGCGAATTCTCCGCTATACAGGACCGCTGGGCAGTGACATCAGATTGCGCACCGTACGATGGTACCACGCCGATCATTGAAGGGATCATAAGAAACGATTCCTACGGTGGCAGTTTGTTGATTAACAATGGTGAAGGTGAGTTCGTAGAGTATTCCTGGGGTGAATTGGACGATGAGCCGGGGACATTTTTCCGCCATTCGGCTTTTGGCCAGGTGATCCTCGCTCGTTACTTCGACGATGGCTCGGGGGATCTTACGTTTTCGGTCAACGGAACCACGCAGTTCCTATCTTCTTGGGGAATCGATGGCTGCGTAAACTGGCAGACGATTGATCCGAACAACACTGGCTCCTGCTGTCTTAACATTGACTGCAACTACAGCTCCCTGTATTGCGACATCTTCGGCAACAGCGGCGCTGCCTCAGCCGAACTTGGTTTACCGCTGCGAATGCTTCGTCCGTCGACCGGTGCTGCCACCGCGCTTGAGAATGCGCGCGATCAGCTGCAGCAACAGATCGATGAACAGCTGCGCTCAGCTCTTGAGGCTGTCGGCATGCACGTTCACTAAAACTGATCGACGATTAATCTCGATAAACCGGGCGGCCGCCGCCCGGTTTTCTTATGCCTCAGACGTACGGCGATCGCGGATCTTGAGATTGAGAAACTCGACAAAGCCCGAGAAGGCCATCGCGAAGTAAATGAAGCCGCGCGGGATATGCCACTCGATCCCCTCGGCGATGAGTGCGACGCCGATCAGCAAGAGAAAAGCAAGAGCGAGCATTTTGACTGTTGGACGGCGCTCGATGAAGCGGCTGACCGGGCCGACGAAGATCATCATGACCGCAACGGCGATCAGAATCGCCGCGATCATGATCTCGATATGTTCGACGAGTCCGACGGCAGTAATGACCGAGTCGAGCGAGAAGACGATGTCGATCAACAGAATCTGAGCGATCACGCCGCCGAATGAACGAGCCGACTTGGCAACCCGCTCATGCGCGTTCCCCTCGATACTTTCGTGGATTTCGAGCGTCGCCTTCGCGAGCAGAAAACCCCCGCCCAGAATGAGGACGATATCCCGTCCGGAGATCGCGCTGCCGAGAACGGTGAACCACGGATCCTCAAGTTTCATGATCAGGGAGATGGAGAAGAGTAGGCCGATGCGAGTGAGAGCAGCAAGGGCCAGCCCAAGACGTCTCGCTTTTTCCTGTTGGTGCTCGGGGAGTTTGGCCGCGAGGATTGAAATGAAGACGATATTGTCGATGCCGAGGACGATCTCAAGCGTCGTCAGGGTGAGAAACGCGATCCATGTTTCCGGTTGGGCGAGCCATTCCATAGCGGCGACTGTATAGCGGACCCGCGCTGAATCAGCAAGGAACGATTTGCGGGTCTACGATTCCCGGGACTAGCGGCCCTTTGCTTCAGGATAGTTGACACGAAGATTCATCGCGGCCAGGCGGACAGTTTCGGCGATTCGCGTGGCGCGTGTCTCAGGACGTTTTGCCTGTTTGATCCACCCGAGAATCCCTTTGCGTGACGACGGCGCAAACGACTCCCAGTGTTTTCGTGCTGTCTTGTTGCGGCGGAAGGCAGCGACAAAATCAGGAGGTTCTTCGAGGTTTTCAACGTCGTCGATCGATGTCCACGAACCGTTGGCTTTGGCGGCATCGATTTTGGCCATGCCGGCGGGTGTCATCAAGCCTTCTTTGATTAATCGGGCGACGCGCTCTTTGTTCAGGCGCGACCAGGTCGATTTCGGACGGCGAGGGGCGACAAGTAGTTTGGTACGCAGATCATCGACTCGGCCGGTGCCACCGTCGACCCACCCAAAGCAGAGTGCTTCTTCCACGATCACGTCATAAGAGACGTACTTGTCGGGTATCTTCTTCTTGTAAGTGACCAACCAAATCGCGTCAGTCTGCTTATGGTTTTTTTTTAGCCACCTTCGCAACTCGGCCCGCGAGGTGACTTCAACGTGAGGTGATTCCGATAGTCTTGTCTGTTTGCGTGGTGGCATTTGGAAGAACCAATAAAGTTGGTGCCCGATCAGGGACTCGAACCCCGGACCTACTGATTAAGAGTCAGCTGCTCTACCAACTGAGCTAATCGGGCAACTCAATGAGGGTGGTAGGGATCGAACCTACGACCACCTGATTAAAAGTCAGATGCTCTACCACTGAGCTACACCCCCATGTAGCGCAACCGAGCCAATTTCCTGGCCCGGCCGAACCCGGAAAATAGGGCCCGCCGAGCGGATGTCAACCGGCCCGATGCCGTCTGTTAACGAGCGGCACATCTGGAGGTTCCGCAGGTTAAAGCTTGCGAGTTGGGTCTGTTAGCGTATTGTTTGCTCTCCGGAATCCGGAGCGTAACCAATCACAAGCAGACATGGATCTCATGTTGCAACGGCGCCCCGGAAACCCTGTGGCGACAGGACCGTCGCGACAGCACGACTGCCGAAAGGACCGCCCATGTCTCGACCGTCGATCCCGACAACCCTGCGTACGATGCCCTGCTATCTCACCTCAGAACATCCGACGGACCCGGTTGCCCAGGGAGATTTCGAAGCGGTCGAGGAAAGCTATCGCAGCTACGCGCGGCTGTTCGATCGCGTTCGGCTGGTATTGACCCGTCCGCAGGCCCGGGAACGTCTGCTCGCCTATCCCCATGTCGTCTCCGAAGCGGAGCCGACCGACCGCCTGGAGCAGATCCGCTCGGCACTGGACCACACCAATGCCGAGTCGATCTTTGTCGGGGACCGCACGCTAACCACCTTTTCGCCGGAGCTGGTCCTGGAACTGGTCCGTAACTACAACGGCGAGGCGTATCTCGGCTATGAGCCGGTCGATTCACACGGCACGCCTCAGCCGTGGTTCGGGATTTTTCGTCGCGATTTCGTCGCTTCGCTCCTGGAGCGCGGCGTGGCAGCCAGCCACCGTCTGACCGATCGGCTCACGGTTCAGGGGCGACGTCTGCCGTTGCCATCGGTGATCGCCTCCGCCTGATCGTCGGATGCGATTGTTCCCAGTTGTTTCACGCGCTACTTTGGTCTCATCCAATCCAACAACCAAGGAGTAGCCGTGTTTACACGAGTTGAACATTTCATAACGAACTGGAAGTATGAATCGGGTGCCACGCTGAATCTCATGCGTTTGCTGACCGATGAAACCCTGGCCACGCCGGTCGCGACGGAGCACCGTACGCTTGGTCGAATCGCCTGGCACTTGGTCACCACCATTGCCGAGATGATGAACCGGACTGGACTGGGGCTCACCAAAGTTCAGGAAGATGATCCGATGCCGCCAGCAGCGGCCAATTTCGGCAAGATGTATGACATTGCGTCGAAGGAGCTGCTTATGAAAGTCGAGCAGAGCTGGTCAGACGCTGACCTGATGACGACCGACGACATGTATGGAGAGCAGTGGCAGCGCGGTCTAACATTGATGCTCCTGGTCAATCATCAGGCCCACCATCGCGGCCAGATGACCGTCTTGATGCGTCAGGCCGGGCTCGATGTAACGGGAGTCTACGGTCCCGCCAAAGAGGAATGGTCGAAAATGAATCTGGAACCGCCGACAATCTAGCGAGCGACGCCGAGTAACTATCCCCCGTCGGCCCCGTATATGGGACGGGGCCGATTACTGGGCCGCATTCCGGTAAAGACCTATGGCAGATCATCACGACGACGACCAGACCCGCGCCTTTACGATTATCACGGCCGGTCTGCTTATCCGGCAGTACCGGATCATCGAAAAGATCGGTGAGGGCGGGATGGGTGAAATCTATCTCGCCGAGGATACGCGGCTCAACCGGCAGGTTGCTTTAAAGTTTTTGCCCCAGCATAAGTCAGATGATTCGAGCGTTCAGGCTCGCTTTGAACGGGAGGCCCAGGCGGTCGCTCGGCTCGACCACCCCAACATCGTTACGCTGTACGAAGTGAGTGAGTGGCAGGGACGACTGTTCTTTGCCATGCAGTATGTGAAAGGCCAGTCGTGGCGGGAGTACGCCCTGTCACGAAAGCTTGCACCGCTCGAGATGATTGACCTGGGTATTCAGGTTGCCGAAGGATTACGAGCTGCCCATGAGGCCGGGATTATTCATCGCGACATCAAGCCGTCGAATGTCATGGTGGACGACGATGGACGGGCTCGGATTCTCGACTTTGGTTTGGCGACGGCTGACCACGAGGAAGACATCACCCGGACCGGATCAACGCTCGGTACGGTCGGCTACATGTCTCCGGAGCAGGTCGAAGGGCACGATCTCGATCAGCGTTCGGATCTCTTCTCTTTTGGCATCTTGCTGTACGAGCTTTTTGTCGGGACGTCACCGTTTCGTCGGGAATCAGTTGCGGCAACGTTCCAGGCGATCCTCAATGAGCCACCATCGCCGCTGCGCGATCATCGGCCCGAACTCCCCGAGGGACTCCAGTCGATTATCGATCGCACACTCGACAAAGATCGCGAGACGCGCTACCAGTCGGCTGCCGGGATTGTCGCCGACCTCAAGCGTGAGCGCAAATTCCTGACCTCGGAAAGCTACGCTACCTCGACGAGCATTTCGGTACCCACGGCAAAAAGCACATCATCCGCGACGGGACAAACCGATCGGAAGCCGTGGATGGCTATCGGTCTGGGAGTTGCTGCGGTAGCCGTGGTTGCGGCCCTGATTCTGATTCTTGCCTCGGTTGTTCCCCAGCAGCTCGCCGCCCCAGCCAACGGTGATGCGAACAAACGTCTGGCCGTTCTCTATTTCGATAACCTAACCGACCCCTCCGATTCGACCCGTCTTGGGGAGATCGTGACAACGGTTATGATTACCGAGTTATCGCAGATTGAGCAGCTTCAGGTCGTCTCAAGTCAACGGCTCTACGATGTTATGAAGCAGCTGGGGCGTGAGGGATCACGACGCATAGATCGAGAGATGGCGACGCAGATTGCGGACAAAGTAGAGGCGGGAAGAATGTTGACAGGAACGATCATCAGAGCGGAACCGCTCACGATGACCGGCCAGGTCGTCGATGTCTCATCCGGGGAGATTGTGACATCGACGCGCATTACCGGCGACGGAGAAGAGGATATTTTCGCCGTCATCGACCGCTTCACCGAGGACTTCGTCAACAAACTCAATCTACCGACAGGTGCTCTGGCAGCGATCGATAAGATCAACCCGGTCGGTACCGAATCGGTCGATGCCTATCGTGCGTACCTGGAGGGTCTGGAGTACAAGCAGAAGTTCTTCATGGAGGAGGCATCGGCCGCGTTTCTTCGCGCCCTAACAATCGACTCTACGTTTGCGGCGGCCTTGTATCAGATGGCCGGCCAGTTTGGCGGTGAGCAGAGTGACTCACTTGTCGCGAGAGCGATGCGCTATCGTGAAACTGCATCCCCGGTAGATCGGGGCCTAATCGAAGCTGAGGCAGCGTTCCGCGAAGATCGCTGGGAGAACGCTATCGCGCGTCTTCAGGAGCTCGTCGATGACTACCCCGACGACAAGGCAATTTACATCCAGCTGTCGTCGATCTATCAGGAGCGAGATAAACATGAAGAAGCCGCTCGCGTTATGAATCAGGCCATTGCCCTCGATTCGACGGAAGGCACGCTTTGGAACCAGCTCGCCTATACCTATTTGTGGCAAGGCAAATTCGATTCTGCGTTTCTCGCGATAGAGCGGTATCAACAGCTGGCTCCAAACGAGCCGAATCCGTATGACTCGCGAGGCGACATCTATAACGAGAAGGGTGATCTTCGCTCGGCAGTCAGCTGGTACTTGAAAGCTGTCGAGGTCAAACCGGATTTCTGGCTGTCCATCAAGAAGGCTGGTGAAACGCTGTACGAACTCGAGCAATGGGACTCCGCGTGGCTCGTCACGCAGCGTATGCTCGAGTCACCTAACATATGGTGGCGATCCCAGGCGAGAGAGATGCCCGGTAACATTCTGCTCGCCCGGGGGGATTTTCGAGGCGCTTTATCTGCGATTCGTGATGGTATCGGCGGTGACCGTGTCGACGGTCACATACGGGGGCTCCTGGAGAAATACGGGCTGACCGCGATGGCGGTCGACAGACTTGGTGGCGATGGTCTGACGATATTCCAGGATTCGCTCCTGATCCATGCCAACGACACGAACATCATGGACTTCACGCCAGCTGTTTATGCCTCGTCGTACCTGATGTACCAGGATGGTAAGATCGATGAGCTGGTTCAGTTTAGTCGCGAGTGGACTCCCCGGATATATGCAGCGCTGTGGGACACAACGCGCAACGGATATTACATCATCGACGCATTTACCGAGGCCGCCCGCGGCAACTACGATTCAGCGCTTGTTCTGATGCGAAAGCAGAACACGCAGCGGGCGTTGCAGGGATTTCACAGCCGCTACGCCCATGGACGCATTGCGCTCGATGCGAAGGCGTATGATGAGGCGATCGAGATGTTCCAGCAGGCGTATAGCCGGCGATCCGCTTCATCGCTGGCGACCTGGTGGTCCGACATCTCGTACTATATGGGCCTCGCACTTGAGGCGAACGGCCGCGAAACTGAGGCCGTGTCGTTCTACCGGGATTTTGTCGATCGAATGGACCTGGCCGATCCGGACCAGGTTGCTGAGGTGGCGGATGCACGCCGTCGTCTGGCGCGCCTGGAATCGGCCGGCTAGGCGGTCGGAGGCGCGTCCGGTCGCCCGGAAGCGCTATCCGGGCGACGTGGTTCGGTTGCCATCGCAATGACCGGAGTACCAACGAGTCGGCGCAATTCCTGAGCGTCGACCGGCTGCTTGATCAAACCGTCGAAACACGACTGGCTCAATGAAATCGGATCATTAGCGCGAGTACCCGGATACAACCAGACCGTCGCGTCCGGTTGATAGCGTCGCGCCATCTCACACAGCGTTTCGAGATCACCGTTCAGCGATTCGGCGTCAAACACCACGGCCTGAAATCGTCCGGTTTCGAGTTCCGGTTCGGCTCGCTGTTTCGATGGGGCGTGGAAGTGAGCAATGTCGGCCTGCTGACAGGCTGCCTGAAGATGAGGATTGAGGACATCGCCGAAGCCAACCAGAAGGAGGCGCGGCTGCTGAGAAAGACCGACGTGGCTGTCGCCTCGGGCCAGCGTCTGCTCGATCATCTCTTCGATCTGGGTGATGCGAAACGGTTTGGACAGAAAACCATCAGGACTGGCCTGCCCCACGAGCTCGGGTGAAGCAACTCCGGTGATGACAAGAACGGGGAGGTCATGATGGTGGCGGCGGATTTTTCGTAGCAACTGCAAGCCGTCAATATCCGGCATTTTGACATCGGTAATAACCAGGTCAAACGACGCTTCATTGAGACAATCGAGCGCCTCGGGTCCACCGGGAGCGGGCGTTGCGTGATAACCGATTGTCGTTAGGGTATCGACGAGGAGGTCAAGCAGCTGCGGATCGTCGTCAACGACCAGTATCCGCGCTCGCGGTGATGATGATGTCTGTACCATCGCAGCCCCCCAGCGTTGATAGTATGGCGGTTCGTCTCACGAACGGATGATCGCGAGTAACTCCTCGGTTTTGGCAGCGAGCAGAGACTCCGAATCCGCTTCGACGTTCAAACGCAGCAGCGGCTCGGTATTCGACGGTCGCAGATTGAACCACCAGTTGTCGTAATCAATCGTGAGGCCATCGAGTTCATCGATCGAGCCATCGGCAAAATGTGTCTTCACTGCCGCAATGCGCTCAGTAATCGAGTCGACGCGGCTGTTGATCTCACCCGAACGCGTATACGGGTCGAGTTCGGCAATCATATCGTGGAGCTGGCGATTTTCAATCGAGAGTAATTCAAGACAGACCAGGAATGCCAGCATACCGGAGTCCGCGAACCAGAAGTCGCGGAAGTAGAAGTGACCGGAGTGTTCACCGCCGAAGATTGCGTGATGCTCTTTCATCAGGGGTTTGATCAGTGCGTGGCCTACGCGGGTACGAACCGGCGTGCCACCGAGGCGCGTAATCAGTTCGGGTACCGCATGTGAGCAGATCAGGTTGTACAGAATCGTTTCGCCGGGATGTTTGCTGAGGAGCGACTTGCTCACCAGGGCAGTCGTCATGTCGCCGCCCAGCGGCGTGCCGTTTCGATCCACCAGGAACATCCGGTCAGCATCGCCATCGAACGCCACGCCGAAGTCGAGATTGTGATCGGCGATCGCTTTCTGCAAGTCGACCAGATTCTCCGGCTCAATCGGTGACGCAGGGTGAT
Source organism: Candidatus Zixiibacteriota bacterium (assembly GCA_028289585.1). Lineage (GTDB taxonomy): Bacteria > Zixibacteria > MSB-5A5 > GN15 > FEB-12 > JANQPI01. The sequence continues at coordinate 214,171 of JANQPI010000020.1, read as the reverse complement.
TGGGGAACGTACCGTCCAATTCGAAAAACAACGGCGTTACCTCAATCGGCAACTGGTCAAGGACCGGCGGGAGTGTCAGTCCGGCCATGCCGTTACCAGCATCAATACCGATCCGAAATGGCTTCAGTTTGCTGATGTCAATAAACGACAAACAATGGGCCGCGTACTCTTCGGCAATGTTGCGCCGATGAACCACACCCTTGTCAGCAGTCGGTCCGGGTATTGACCCGGACTCGATCATCTCGCGAATCTGCCCGAGACCGTCGCTGCCGGACAGCGGAACCGCTTCGGCTTTGCAGATCTTGAAGCCATTGTACTCTTTCGGATTGTGCGAGGCGGTGATCATCACGCCGCCCTGATAGCCGAATTTACCAACGGCGAAATACAGGCCATCGGTCGAGCACAACCCGAGATCGACAACGTTAACTCCTCGTTCGCGGATGCCGGACGCAAGGGCTTCGAAGAGCGAGTCGGACGACGACCGCATGTCGCGTCCGATGGCAATCTCCGGAACTTTCAGAAAGGCAGCGAGAGCCGCACCGATATCGTGAGCGATCGACTCATTGAGCTGATCCGGATAGGTGCCCCGGATGTCGTATGCTTTGAAGATGGTTGATAGGTCCATTACGGTCTCGTGAAATCAACGCCGGCGAGCGGCGGGTATAGTTGTGGCGAGAGAATCATTGAGCCTACCCCGCTAAGAGGGAATCGTTTTCTCTCAAGTGGCGCAACATCAAATTCCCGCCTCGATCGGGCTGCCCTCAAGCGAGGTCACGCCGGGTAAGGATGAACGAGCCGACGGCGAAGCCGACCAGCCCGATACCGAGTAATACGGCAACCGGGAAAGCCATCTCCGCGTAACTGAAGTTACGCCAGATTGCACCCTCGACCGCCAGGATCGCCCACTTGACAGCTGAGACATGGGAAATCGTTTGCATCCACGACGGCATCACGAAGAGCGGAATCATTGCTCCACCCGTCATCGACATTATCAAGAGAATGATCCAGCCAGCACCGCCGACCGCCTGTTCGGTTCGTCCCAGCACCGCAATCAGCATCATCAGCCCGCAGAAACAGGCGGCCGCTGCCACGAGCGCGAGCGCAAGCTTGAACGGGTCCGCGACCGAAATGCCAAAGACGAGAATACCAAAGAGAATCAGGATGGCCGTCGATACCAGACCCGCAACAAAGGCCGCCAGTCCTTTCCCCAGGAGAATATGCGACCGTCGGATAGGTGCGAGACGTAGACGCATCAACGTCCCGCGAGTTCGTTCCGACGCCAGTCCCACGGCGAACGCTGCGGTGACGCCGATCAACGCCCAGAGCAGTGCCTGGGGAAACGTAAACTCCCAGGATGAGCGGGGGGCCGACAGTTCTCGGGTGACAGCCACCGAACGGATGGGGGGCCCCTCAAAGAACTGTTGTTGGCCAGCTGCCGCAGCGGTATCAGTCGCTTCGGTACCTTCTCCCAGTTGTGTCATCGCTCCCATTAACGCCTCGACGCCACCTAGGAGACCGAGTAACGCCTCACGATCTCGTGTCTGAATCGTCGTATCATCGGCAATCGACGCTCTCGTTTCGTCGATGAGACGTGATCCCTTCGGTCCGGTGAACGTCGTCTGAACCGTAGCAAAGAATGCCTGGGTAAGCATGCCACGGAGGAACGCTGCTTCTGTTCGACGAGCAGGATCGATCGCGATTTCGATGGCCATCGAATCGGAGCGGTCGAATCCGTAGGACGCACCCAGTCCGCGTGGCAGACGCACGAAGGCAACCGCAGCGCCGGTGCGAACGCGGTCTCGGGCTTCCTCAATCACCAGCGTATCCGTTACGCGTAAGGCTGAATTCGCATCGAGCTCTTTCGTTAATGCCTCGGTAAACGGACTCCGGTCGTCATCAACAACCAACACAGTCATGCGTCCGCTGCCGCTTCCCGATGTCGCGCCGGAGAAAATCGATCCGAAAAAAAGCGCCATGATCAGCGGAAAACCGAGAACCCAAAAGAAGCTTGCTTTGTCCCGCCAGAGCTGGCGCAGATCTTTGTTTGCAATCGCCCAGAGTGTGCCCATTAGTCGCGAAGCCCCCGTCCGGTCAGATTGAGAAACACCGATTCGAGGTTGGCCTGTTCGATCGCTAAGTCTCGATATTCGACCCCCACGCGTTCGAGCTGCTGGACAACACCGAGCGGTTCCGCGGTGGACACAGTCAACGTGCGGTCGGACCATTCGCCGTTGATCGGCATCGTTTCGGGACGTCGATCAAACGTGACACTGACCGACGCATTGCCTCCATGCGATGCAATCAATTGCGGCACGGTGTCGTTTGCGAGGATGCGACCATGGTCGATGATGGCGACCCGGTCACACAGCCGCTGGGCTTCTTCCATATAGTGAGTTGTGTAGATGACCGTTCGGCCATTCGCTTTCAAGTCTTCGATCGCGGAGAAGATCATGTTGCGTGACTGAGGATCGATACCCACGGTGGGTTCGTCGAGCAGAATCACGGTCGGGTCATGGATCAGGGCGATAGCCAGGTTGAGCCGACGTTTCATGCCGCCAGAATAGGTACGAACGAGATCTGACCGACGCTCGGTAAGCTGGGCGAACGTGAGCGCCCAATCGACCCGTTCGCGTTGCCGCGCGCCGGTAAGTCCGAAGAGTCGTGCGTAGAAGCGGAGGTTCTCGTCGGCCGTCAGGTCCTCATACAGGGCCAGGGCCTGGGGAGCGATGCCGATCTGCTTGCGTGCCTCCGGTCGGGATGGATCGGTGGCGCCGGCGATGTTGACTTCACCGCTGTCCGGCGGAGTGGAGCCGACCAGCATTCCGAGCGTGGTTGACTTTCCGGCGCCGTTTGGTCCGAGGAGGCCAAACGTTTCGCCAGCATGAACGTCAAGCGACACGTCATCGACGGCGACAAGATTACGATATGTCTTGCGAAGATGTCGAACAGAGATTACGGCGTCGGACATAGATTCCTTACCAGACGAACACCCGGGTCATTTGTTACACGGAATAGCATGACCTGCGGTCGACGTCTCGCCAAGCAAAAAGGAACGCGGCTATGTCGGTTTGACCTATCGTAGGTTGGGAACGCGGCGAAGTTGGGGCACGTTCGGTACGACCCCTAACACCGGGACGCCAAGTGATGTCTCGACATCTTCCACGCGTTTGAACGATTGATCAAACAGCTCGGCCAACAGTGCCGCCGCCCCACCAATGATCAGTCCGAGCAGGATGCCCATCGCCAGAATCCGAATACGGTTCGGTGAGACCGGCGCGAGCGGCAGCTTGGCCGGCTCGACCTTGCGGTACTTGGACGTGGAGATATCCTGCAGGAGAGCCTGATTGATGTTCGATGACTCAATCTGCTCTTTGAATTTATCGCGTAACTCGGTTGCCGCCGCTAATTCGCGATTTACCTGGTCGAGCTGGGCCTGATATTCGGGGAGCGATGAAATCCGTTCGTTGAGTTCGTTGAGCGCAACTTCGAGTTTGGCTTTTCGGGCGTAGTGGTAATCGAGATTGGCGCGGGCGTTAAAGAGCGTGGTCAGGACGGTTCGGTTTTCCGATTCCTGATCAGCGAACTGATCGGCAACCAGTCGCTCGGTTTCAACTTCGATTTCGTTCAGCAGCGAGGCCTGGCGAATCCGTAACTGCCCCATCTGGCCATCGGACCAGGAATACTGGACCAGCGAGCGTCCATAGTTAGTCAGCTCGCGATTGAGATCGCGGAGCGACTCGCTCATTCGTTCAGACTCGGTCAGGCCGAGGCGGGCGACATTGATACCGGTTACGGAGTTGAGATGCGACAGCGCATCCTTCTCGATCGATTGATATTCCTCAATATCATTGGCGGTCCGGTCGATCTCGCTACGAATGTCGGTCCGATTGGCATCAGCAACAACAGCGTCATCGATTTGGACATCGAGGAAGGCCCGTTCAAGCCGCGTCTTACGCTCAACGAGGTCCTGCACCTGCTTCTCGTACTTACGCAGTTGTACGTCGGAGAAGTCCTGGGACGAGCGGAGCGAACTCAGCTCCTGGAGCATCTTCTCCTGAATGAAGATCTCGGCGATGGTGTTCGAAATGTCGCGCGCTTTCGCCGGGCTCGGTGAACCGACGGTAAAGCGGAGCTGATCCTCACCCGCGAATGAGACGGTGATCGCATCTTTCATCTGGCCCTGAAGCATCGTCATGAGGATGACGTCACGACTGATCTCATGGCCCTGTTGCTGTTGAGCCAGAAACGCCTGGTCGATTGCCAGTTGGAGCGCCGGGTTATCGGAGAGTCGGAGGCGGTCGTCGAGTTGACGAACGAAATTCGTCGACGTTACCTCGTTATGCAGGGCCTGAAGCTGAGACGCGCGCTGGGTATTCGAGGTGCGAAAACGATCATCCATGCCGAGGAGCCGTTGCAGGTCTCCCGAGAGGCGAACATCGGGGTCAACCGAGACGATCGAAAACGCCTCATACTGAGGTGTCAGCAGGTAGGATCCGCCGTAGGCGAGAGCGGCAACCAGAATCCACGGGAAGACAATGAGCCACTTGCGTTTGAGCAGAATGGCAAAGAGATCGCGGACATCGGTGATCTTGTACCCGTCGGTCATGGTCGCTCCCAGCCTGAAGTTCTCGGTCTTATACGCGGCAGCGGCCCGATCGGTTGTCTCCGAACGGGCCGGCCAGTAGTCAGAATATCGGCTGTGGCGCCGTGCCTCGCCAGTGAGAACTCGTCGCTAGTTAGCGCAGGGCGGCAGCGGATTACCCGGCGCAATGAACAGATGATTGATCATGGCTGACATGTCGGCGAGATCGATCCGTCCAAAGGGGTCACCGTTGACGTTGGCCTCACCCGGGCAGCAGGGCAGCGGACCGGCAAGGAAGAGATAGTCAATCAACAGGACCAGATCAGTGAGGCCGACCTCGTTGTCATCGAGGCAATTCAGGTTCCCGGTCGAACCGGTGCAGGGACCGTCGGAGCCGGTGCAGGTTACGTTGCTCGAGAAGCCGGTGTTGGCCAGAGATGTGTCTTTGACGAAGATGCGCCATTCCGCGTTGGCAATCGTTGTTTGGATCACCGGTGCGGAATAGCCTCCGCCGGGCAGGAGTTCATGATAGGCGCCGCCGAGAGAGACGGGCACCGACGTCTGTGATTTGCGTCGATTGTCACCGCGCGCATACCGCCCGATTGCGAGCGTCTGAATCTCGGACGGATTGTCCGGGTCATAGAGTTCAACGCGATTCATTCGATAGCTTTGCCCCGACGGGTCCGTTCCGTTCCAGCGATCACGCGTCATGCGTGGTTCGCCGAAGTACTTGCCCCACGAGTTGTCCCAGTTCGTAAGAGTGTCGGAAAGGGTCATTCCATTCAGCGTTCGAGTTTTCTGGAAGAGCACGTTGATCTGTGGATGCGGTAGAAAGCGATACGTCGACCCGGGGAAGAGGGCATCGAGCATGAACCCGAGCGCGTTCATTTTGCTCCGCGCGATTGTGAACTGATCGGTCGCGCTCGAATCGAACTGACCGACTCGAATCGGCCAGACCCACATCTCGACATTCCGGTTGGCGACGGTCGAGCAAGCGTAGACCGCGCGGGTGACGAAATCTTCCTGTCCACTTCCGGACGGATTGATGAAACAGTATTCGCCGAGGAGGTAGCCTCTGGCATAATCCGTCACGGTCTTGCGCGCTTCGTTGTCCCAGTTTGATGTGTGCGTGTAGGGTCCACCGGACGAGGCCCAATTGGGAACGAGAAGCAGATTCCGCTGATTCAGCGTCGCACCGAGGAGACCCATCCACCCCGAACGCAACGTCCGCAGTGAATCCCGAACCTGATCATGGGACAGGGAAGATGACCACGGGCGGATGAACGATGAATAGATTGAACCGCTCTGCCAGTAGAGTGAGGAGCCTTCACGAAACGGAGCCTGGAGAGGGTAGAGACCGTTGGAGAAGTTGCCGGTGACACCAACGATGCCCTCTTCATCCATCATGATGCCGTCAGCAGCGAGTGATTGGGCAAGCTCAGTGTAGACATCGGCAAGATAGCGACCGACCGCAGGACTGCGATAGTCCCAGGCGAATCGCGTCTGGCTCGACGTGAACCCGGAATGGATCAGAATGCCACCGGGTTGAGTCGTTCGCCACCAGCTGAAGGGGGCACCACTGTTGGGGTTCACGCGAACCGTTACGGGTGACGCAGTCGGCTTCACGCGCAGAATCATCGTTTCGAAATCAACCCCGTTGGCTGCGGCCCACTGTTTGGCCCGGACGGTGTCACTGGCGAAGCGACAGTAAATGTCGTACACCAGGACTTTCATATCGGGGTTGATCGCCTTCATGGCGACGATGTCGGAGCGATTGTTGGCGCCGATAATTGCACTGTACCGTTCGGCGGCCCAGTTTCTGATCTGATCGTCGTTCCAGATGTCGGAACCGTTGTAACTGATCGCTCCGACGTGGAGTTGGAGGCTACGTGGGGAGGGCTGATCGAACTGCCCCCAGGCAGTCGTCAATCCTCCAAGAGCGAGTACGAGCGTTCCCCAACGTCGTACGGCACGAATGGCTGATAACATGCGCGGCACCTCTTGTGTGTGTGACAAGAACCCTTACAACTGTGCCGGTTGGTAACGAATAGACGTCACCGACCGGTGAACCAAGAGCTGTGGCGTCATCGACCTCGATTGCGCGTTGTCGTTCTGGTAAAACTATCGCACGCCCGGAGAGGTATAGGGCGTGATCCAACCGCGCGGAAAGTGCGGTGTGCGGACACGGCTGTCAACAGCCGGGGGGAAGTTTTTTCCGGGAGAACGGTTATGAATTGATGAGCACGTGGCTCATCAGATCAGATCAGCGGAGGGAAATGTCTGTCTACTGTGGACTTACCGGATAATCATCACTTGACCACGAGTCGTGCCCTGATCCGATGTGATTGTCCATGAATAGACGCCGGACGCGACCGGACGACCATCGCTGCCATTCGTATCCCAGACAAATGTGCCTTCAGAAAGCCCCTCACGGCGGAGGACGATGCCTCCGGAAACCGTCGTGATCTGCAACGCAGCATTTGCCGGCAGTTCGGCAAAGGTGATCTCCTGAACCGTTGACGAGGCATCGACACGAGTCGGATACGCAAACGGTTCCACCTTGATCGTAAACGACTGCGGGGTTGTCGTTGGGAACGAATTGGCACGGGCTCGCCACCAATAGCGCTGACCGGATTCGAGCGCCTGATCGATCGTCCACGCCGTCTCGAATGCTCCCTCGCTGACCGGTCCGGAGCTTGTCACTTGTGAGAAAAACGCCTCATCGGTCGCCACTTCGAAGGTGTACGTAAACGGTCCGGACGAATCGCAGACGATGTTGCGGACAACGAGCGACGGTCGTGCACTGGCGACCATCGCTCCCGGCAGCGGTGATAGCGGAGTGGGGGCGCAGTCGTCCCCCGTCTCCGTTACGATTGATGAATTGGATCGGCCAATGACGGTATTCGACAACGGGGCAACGTTGCCGGCATCGTCATAGGCGCGGATACCAAAAAAATACGGTTCCCCGGGGGCAAGGCCGTCCGACGACGTCAGGGTCAGCGTCTCAGACTGACCATTAACGTCGGGCGTTATCGCGGTAACGACCGGAGTGGCCTGTGACCAGTTGCTGATGGTCAGCGGGCCGCTGGCCGAGTCGATGTAGCGGATGTCATAGCTGGCCGCCCGACCAGTCGAGCCGTCGTCGCCCGGTGCCGTCCAGAACAAATCGAGCTGACCGAAGCTCTGTCCGGTCTGCGCATCGAGATCCTGAATCTGACTTGGAGCGACCGAGTCGACAACCACGCCGCCGCCACCGGGACCATTGTTGGCCAGGAGCGTGTCGGCGACAAAGATTCGGAATTCGGCGTTGGCGAACGATGCCGATGTCATCGGACCGGTGAAGCTGCCGTCGGGCTGGAGTTCGTAGAAGCTACCGCCGAGAGCGTAGGAGATCGCCGTCTGACCGCGATCAAAGTTGCCGCCGCGAGCAAAACGACCGATCGCACGAGTCTGAACCCGTGTCGTGTCGCTCGGGTCCATTAATTCGACCTGATAGAGGCGATAGAACTGACCGGCGGGATCATTACCTTCCTGCAGCGTATCCCGGTCGAGTACGGGAACACCAAAGTACTTGCCCCAGGCATCACACCACATCGTGGTCGAATCGTCTTCGGTGATGCCGTTGACGGTGTGGTTGAGCATGAAGTCGACCTGACCATTCTTGACACATGGCGAGAAGTGATAGTTGGTCGGTCCCGGGAAAAGACAGGCGAGCATGAGGCCGAGCCCGTTCATCTGCGAACGTTCGTAGCTCTTGCCCTGGCTTAGGTCGTATTGACCCATACGAATCCAGCCGAGGAAGATATTCGTGCCATCATTACGCGCGCTGCGGCAGGCCGCGATGGCGGTGTAGCAGTTGACATCGAGATTCTGCTCACCCGGGTAGAAGTAGGAATACTCGCCCATGATGTAACTTCCAGCGAGCTGGGAGGCGCGACGTCCCTCACCATTCCAGTTGTTCAGGTGGTTGACCGGAACGGCGGCGAAGTTCGGCGCGTAGAGCAGTCCCCAGGAGGCCATCAGGTCGCCAGCGACTTTCATCCAGCCCTCGCGCGCCCGGCGAAGGGAGTCGCGGATATCGACGTAGGAGTGATCGGAACCGGCATCCTCAAGGTCGAAGTTGCTTCCCCAGGGATTCTCAAGTGACGTGTAGGGGCTGCCCTGCTGCCAGAGCGAGGAGCTGAGGCTCTTGTACGGCATGTGAATCGGGTAGATGCCCTGCGGTGAGTTGTTGGTGTGACCGATGATCGCTTCCTCATCGACAAACGCACCGTCGTAGCCAATCGCTTCAACGGCCGCTTTCCATCGCTCGGCCATGTATTCGCCGATACGTGGATCGCGGTAGTCCCAGACAAAGCGGGTCTGCGAATTCGAATAACCCGGCATGAGCATTACGCTCGGACCGTTGGTCGTTACGAATCGACCGAAGCCCCAGTCTTTGAGGTCATCTGAACGAACGGTAATCGACTGTCCGGCGGGTACGTGATGAACCAGCTCGTGGAAGTCGTACCCCTTCTGCTGGCACCAGTTCTTCAGGTCGACCGTGTCGGATGCCTGGAAGACAAAGATCTCATACTTGAGCCCGAGCAGATTCGGATTGATCGTCCGCATCTGGGCGAACTTGGTGCCGGCATCGGCACCCGAACCGATGACAAACGCGTAGCGTTCGGCGTACCAATCACGAAGCGCGGCGTTGCTCCAGATCGCCGAAGACATGTACGTATAGCAGCCGATCGACAGCTGCTTGAGGCGAGGCGAGGGATCGGACTGCGCCGTCGCGGACGTGATTCCGCCGATCGCCAGGAGGGTGATCGCCGCCGTCAGAATGCCGAGTCGTGTTGACTGTTTCACCGTCACTCCTTTTGAAGTCACAGAACTATGGACGTTACCAGCCTCGAAGAGGGCAACTTTGCTGCCACCGATGCAGCGTCAAAGGGTCGCCGTAAACTGTTCTGTAACAATCGCTTATTCGGTCCGCCTCGGAGGTCTTCGGCCACCGCGGCCGGACCCGCTCGGTTATTGAACAATATCGGTTCAAAATCCGCGCGGCTTAGGTATTAGTCGTCCCATTTACCCCCTCCGACAACTACTCTTTCCACCCCCAACGACAAAAAAAGCCGACCAATCGGCGGCAAGTCCCTATGTTCCCGCCATGCTCAATCGACTCAAACTGGAACTTAGCGACTCCCTCCGCTTCTCTCCGGCGGTCCGGGCGACCATCAGCTGGTACCTTCAACAGCGTAATCGGTTCAGCTCCGATTCGGCGATGACCAAACTGAATCGCGAAACGCTCGCCGGACGACTGCACTACCGTCCCGACCACATGCAACCCCTCGAACAGCGATGTCTCCGATTTGCCTCGGAAGTCGACTGGTCAGGCGACAGCTGGGGGCCTCCGCTTCCCGATTCGACCAAGCCGGTTGTGTACAAGTCAATCATTCTTAAGCCACCGCAACAGGACGGCGAGAAGGGCGTTCTGTTCGTGAGCTTCGAAGACAACTGGCTGCGCCTGTTGAGACATGGACAGATTGAGTCATTAGCCCGTGACTACGAACTGGTGATTTCGCCGACGTGGTCGCCACCGTACGACCCACCGCTCTTCGCGGCAATTCACTTGTGGCCCGGCAAGCTCTTTGTCTTGTTGAGTAACTTTTCCGACCCCGCGACATTCGCGCGACTCCATCCCAATGTTGTTCCGATCCCGCTTCTGGCGGCGTCGTGGGTGAATACGGCGTTGATGACACCCGATCCGTCGATCGCCAAGACGTTCGACCTGGTCAAACTCGCCAACTTCGCAAAGTACAAACGACACTTCGCGCTGTTCCGGGCGCTATCGCGGATGGATCCGTCGACCCGTGTCCTCCTTCTAGGACGCGGGTGGCAGAATCGGACTCGAGAAACGTTGGAGGCCGAGGCGGAGTTGTATGGCGTGCGGAAGATGGTGACAATCATGGAGGATCTTCCCAACCACGAACTGATTACCGCGTTGCAGTCGGCGAAGGCGTTTGTGTTGATGTCAAAGGGTGAGGGGTCCTGTGTGGCGGTGGTCGAGGCAATGTTTGCCAATCTGCCGGTTGGTTTGCTTACCGACGCGCATGTTGGTTCGAAAGCGTTCATCAACGATGACACCGGCATGTTGCTGCGCCCGGAGCGGTTGGCGGCAGATCTCACGACGCTCATCGAACGGGCTTCGACGTACCGACCGAGAGAATGGGTTATGTCAAACGGTATCGACTATGCGGCGTCGACTAAGACGTTGAACGGTATCCTGCGGGAGCGTACCCGCGCCACGGGGGGGGTGTGGACACGCGATATCGTGCCACATCACTGGCGACCCAATCCGCGTTTTCTGACGAGTGACGACCGTGATGCAATGAGCGCGGCGTACAGCAGTTTTGAATCTCGCTACGGCGTCGGAATCCACGCGGCTGATGTCTGAGTCGCGGGCACCGGTTCCGATAGTTGAATTGATTGAGGACTTCGGCCTGATCGGCGGTGCCGAGCAGGTTGTCCTTGATCTTGTCGCCGGACTCGATCGAGAGTTGTGGCACCCCTGCGTTGCGATTGTCAATCCGCAGATTCTTCCCGATCTCGTCCGCGAACGGGGAGGCGCGGTTATTGACCTGCCGCCCGGTTCGGGTGTGTCGTATCGATTGATCAGTCGCCTCCGACGAGAATTGCGGCAACTGCCCGCTGGCCTGCTTCACTCTCACCTTCTGAAGATGAATACGCTGGGCGCTCTGGCCGGACGCTGGGCCGGCGTTACGACGATCGGATCGATTCACGGAATTCTTAATCACGAAACAACGAGTGCGGCACGACGGTACGCCCGGCTGGCGTATCGACTCTCGCACCGAACCGTGGTTGTCTCTGACTGGCTGGGCGAGTACTACCGCCGGACTTACTCGGTTGGTGGGGACAAGGTCACAACGATTCACAACGGTTTCAATCCGATGCGATTGACCGAGCCGACTGATAGCGAGGTCGCTGACTTCAAATCGACGTTTGGTCTTTTCGGCAAATCTCCGATCATCGTCGCCGTCGGAAATGTCAAGCCGGTCAAGGGATACGATCTGCTGATCGATGCCGCGGCTCGCTTGAAACAGACCTACCCGGAGATTCGGGTACTTATTGCAGGTCGTAACAGTGGAGATATGGCCAACAGTCTTCGGGAGCATGCTGCTTCCCGAGGAGTCGCGGAGGCAGTAACGTTTATCGGTGAGTTGCGAACGCTGGGGTTATTGTTCGCCATTGCCGATGTCTACGTTTCGACATCTCGCCACGAAGGCTTCTCACTCACTACGATCGAGGCGATGGCGTCGCGGATTCCCGTCGTGGTCACCGACTGCGGGGGGCCATCGGAGATCGTTCGGCATGAGCAGGATGGACTCGTTGTGCCCAATGAAAATGTTGGTGCCATCGCTGCGGGGATACAACGAATCCTGACCGAATCGGGATTGGCTGTCCGTCTAGCTGACGCTGGTTACCAACGGGCTCACGAGCGTTTCACGCTGGAGCGGATGGTCGCGTCGCACGACCGACTGTATCGGGAGCTAACGAGCTACGGAACTGCCGTTTGATCCGTTGGTCGGTTCAATCGGCTTGGAACGCAACAGTGGGTGTAGCCATGTCTTAAGCGATTCACTGACCACCCAACCGAGCGAGTGCCGTTGTCCGTGACTGGCAATTGCTGCCACCGCCTGACTGTAGTTACCCACCCGCCGCCAGTGATAGGGTAGCCCTCTCGTTCTCCGAACATATTCGCGTTCAATCATCGTTCGGTGGTGGTCGGGTAGTGAATCCGATGCGAGGAGGGAATCGTACCAACGCAACGTTGCCTCGCCGTAACGAATCGCCGTTCGACTCGAATCGATCGAGAGGTTGTTGTTGTGCCGAACGATATGTGCCGTGATTTCATCGCGGATCAACCAGATGCCATCCTCGCGGGACGTGAGGCGATAGGCGAATTCATGGTCCTGGAAGACCGGATACGTTTCGTCGTACCGCACTGCACCGAGCCAATCTCGTCGCACGATGAGGCATTGCGTCTGAATGAAGAACGAATCGAGCAGGTAAGGTGCCAGCGATTCTGTTGGTTGGTAGAGGGTGGCGTCGAGTTGTTCCGTGGCAACGCGATCCAGGAGGTTCGCGTCGTCGAACAGATTGCGCAGTGGTTTACCGGTCTCGGTTACGGTTAGCCGATTGCTGAAGATACCCGTAGCGGCAGGATACGAATCGAGGATCGCGAGCGACGGTTCGAGGTGATTGGCCAACCAGCGGTCGTCCGAATCGAGCCAGGCGATCCAGCGACCGGTTGTGTTGTCGATACCGAAATTGCGAGCTCCACCTGGGCCCTGATGATAGTCGTTGTGGAGATAGCGAATGCGTTCGTTGAGCGCCGTGCGTTCGGTGACGATCTGGCGTGTTCGATCGGTTGACCGATCGTCGACAACCAGCACTTCGTAATCATCGACATGCTGCGCCTCGATCGAATCGAGGGTCGAGCCGATATGCTCTTCGCGGTTGTACGCCGGTACGATAATCGAGACGAGAGGTGCCATGGACGTCGTCGGGGCCTCCATCCGCTGCCGTCAATACCCGCCACACGGTACAGCAAAAGGCCAAACCTGCCAACCGATAAGCGGACGAACCTTGTTTCGATTTAGTTAGTGTCTACGGCCTCTACCGGGCGAACAAAAGCGTGGCGGATTTGTTTCCCGATATTACGCAGACGCATTTCGATTCCGCGCCAGGAGGTTGGTGTCAGTAGCGAAGCCAGGGCATTGGGGCCGTCGTACGGCGCTCGGATGACAATTCGAGGGAGACGAAGTGGCTGCGCATTCGGGCGGCTGATGCCATAGAACGACGTGCAAACGAACCGGTACCCGGCTTTGTCAGCAATCTCGGGTACGACACCGGGATACCCTCCCATCGGAACCGCGAACGCCGGAACCGGCGCCCCGAGGTTCTTCTGAAGCGCTTCGCGCGAATCAAACAGTTCTTTCACGATTGTCTGAGGGTCAAGGCGATTGAGCAAACGGTGCGACAAACCGTGTGATTGCGGTTGAATGCCTCGCGACGCCAGCTCACGGAGCTCGTGCCAGCTCAGGTAGCCGTCGCTGCCGATCCAATCGACAATTACAAACACTTCGCCGGGCCAACCGAATTCCCGAAGAACCGGGAGCGCATAGTCAACGACCGAACGATGTCCGTCGTCGATCGTAATGACGACCGGTTTGTCCGGCAACGTGCTGTCGGTCGATGGAGTCGTCGCCAGGCGGTCGAATGACACAGCGGTGTATCCCTGGTCGAATAGCCATCGGCAATGCGCGCGAAACGATTCGACCGGGGTGATGTATGCACTGTCGTGAGGTTTAATACCAGCTTGCATCGCTCGGTCGCGACCGAAGTAGTGATAGGCAAGAATCGGAACGGACTGCATGACTACGACCCTCGTGACTCCTGCCATGTTGTCTGCTGACGGTTGGTCAACCATTGCCACCAGGCGTAGAGCAGAGCAAAGTTGGAGGATACGAAGAAGTAGACGAGCCGGATCGGTGTGGGGAGCGCCTGCTGTGGCACTAGCCAGCCGATAACCGCAACCGCGTAGAATGCGAATTGTGCCATCATGAGATACGACCAGACACTGTCTGGTCGCTGCTGGGCCAGTGCGAGATTTGCGGCAAAAGCCGCGATCATGAAGAATGGGACAAGCCAGCGAAGCAGTTTGTGACTCCACAACTGAACGGCATAAAGACCAAATCGAAACGGATTGAGTAATTGCTTCTTATAGAATAGCGCGTTAATGCCACCAAGCGTCATTCGTGCCCGACGAGGAAACTCCCGACCAGGGTTGGGTATCATGGGTACGAGTGATCGTGCTGTGTTGTCGTGAATGCAGCGAGAACCACGTTCGACAACTGTCAGAGGGATGACGGTATCGTCGATGAGGTGATCCGGAATCGGCTCGAAGAATTCCTTTCGAACCGCGTAGAAACACCCGGATGCCGATACGATCGAATTGACAATCGATTCTCGATGGCGCAACCACATCTCGTAGCGAACGTAGGCGCCCTGCCCTGAGGTCGTGGGTGTGCCGTCCGGTTCCACCCAGACATCTTTCGAAGAAACCAGACCGACCGACGGATCAGCGAGTGAGGCGACGATCGTTCTGACCGACGCTGGTTCCAACCGGGTTGTCAGATCGGTGAAGATCAGAATGTCCGTCTCAGCTGTGGCGACTGCCTTTTTTTGGGCCGCCGTCTTTCCCTGACGAGGAACCTGCCGGATGCAGCGAACGCGCGGATCGCCAAAAGACACCACCAAGTCGGCCGTTTGATCATCGGAGCCGTCGGCAACAACGATCATCGATAGCTTATCGGCAGGGTAGTCAGCGGCGAGGGTATTCTCAATCTTGCCGATGATCTCCGCTTCTCCCTTGTACGCGGACAGACAGACGGTCACCGGAGGCTGGAAGCTATCGTCTCGTCGGACCAGCCGCGAGGGGAGGAGTTTGAGGACGACTGCGTAGCCGACATAGGTATAGGCGGTCAGTACGATCGCTGTGATACAGATAACTTCCAGCATTGCTTTGGTTAGCGTACGCGTTGACGGTGACGTCGTACGGCATCTTCCCACGCTGCCACCTGGGCTTCGGCAATTACCGGCCAGGTGTACGTCTTGTGCACCATGGCATGACCACAGGCCGCAAGAGCGGCGGCACGTTCCGGGTTACGCATCAGCGCAACGATCTCCTCGGCCATTACCGCCGGTCGATCGGCGATGATCAGATCTTCATCGGGTCGCAGATCCAAACCTTCGGCGCCAATCGTCGTCGATACGATGGCCTTCCGCATTGCCAACGCTTCGAGAATCTTGAGACGACTTCCCCCGCCGATACGAAGCGGGACGACGTACACGGCTCCGGCCGCGATATACGGGCGAACATCATCGACGGTGCCAGTCACCGTGATGCTCTCATCGCGACTTGGGAAGGCGGCGATATCAGCCGGAGGGCGTCGGCCGACTATCGTAAACGTTGCTTGCGATTCAAGTGCTTTTACCTTGGGCCAGACAGCTTCCACAAACCATCGGATACCGTCCTGATTCGGACGCCAATCCATCGATCCGGTAAACACGAGATTCGTGGGTTGTACGGGTGTTTCCGGGATTGGGGCGAAGAACGATACGTCGACACCATTCGGTACGACCGAGACATTGTCGGCGGCAAAAGAAGATTCGAGACGAGATTTGTCATCAGGAGAAACTGCCGCTATCGCGTCAAAGCGGCGGCAGGCTTCGGCTTCGAACGCATAGACTTTGTTGTACTGACCCTGGATGTACCACCGTTTGGCCGGGTTGGTCTCTTCCTCGACATACCGTTCCCAGATGATCGCTTCCATGTTATGTTCGGTCAGGAGCGAGGGCAGCTCCCGATGTGGAAAAACCGTCGGCGCGAGCGAAATCGAATCGCAGTGGATGAGATCAAACTGGCCCGATACGACCAATCGGCCAACGAGATCGTCATAGGCTGGAAACTGATGGCGTGTGACGATCACCGGCCAGCGGTGCCAGAGATTCCCGATCAGGGTCTGGGCGAACTGAAGTTTCGACTCGGGTGGCTTGGGAATGTGGATCACGTCATGACAGACATCGGTCAGTTTGCCGAGTCGCGCCGAATACGTGTCGTCATGGGTCATGGTCGCGACGGTCACATCCGCATGCGCTTTTGTATTCCGAATGATATTGAAGGTACGGATGCGAGCACCGGTATTGGTGGGATAGGGAATATCGCCGGTGAGAAAGAGGACGCGCATCAGACGGTTGCTCCAATCAGGCTCCGATAGAGGTGTACGTAGGCCTGACCGCACGACGCTAGCGAATAGGCGGTCCGAATCCGCTCCTGGGCACGAAGCGCCATCTCGCGTCGCAAGGAAGCATCACCGGCGAGTCGAGCGATCGCCTGCGCAAGCTGCTCATGATCTCCAGGCTCGACCAACAGCCCGGACCGATTTGGTTCGATCACATTGCCGCAGCCACCCACGTTCGTGGTTACCGCCGGCCGACCGTGGGCCATCGCCTCGAGGAGCGCCATCGGCAGCCCCTCGGTGTCGGAGGAGAGGGTGAAGATATCTAGTCCCATATATGCGGCCGACATATCATCGATCCAGCCGCCAAAGACCACGTTTTTGTCGAGACCCCGATCTCTGATCGCCGCCTCCAAATCCGGTTTCTGGGGACCGTCGCCGATCAGCACCCACCGTAGCATGGGGTAGTCATCACGAAGCTGGGCGGCGGCCGCAATCAGGTGATGCTGGGCTTTCTCCGGTGAGAGGCGTCCGACGGTGCCGACGACAACGACGTCATCCGGCCACGAGAACCGATCTCGCCAGAACCGGCTGACGCACGCCGGATCGACATCCGGGATGTCGACGGCGTTTTCGATAAGAACGACTTTGTCGTTCGGCAAGCCAAGGCGAAGCAGTTCGGCCTGCTTTGGTTGTGACACCGCCACAACGCGATCGGCCGATGGCATCATCCAGCGCTCCAGTCGTTCATAGACGCGTACGCGCCATGACTGACCTGTCCACCCATGGGCGACCGAGATAATCGGCCGCTTAACAGAGCTGTTACGTCGAGCAAGAAGGGCAACAGCGAGAGCACGATAGTCGTGGGCAACGACAAGCTCCGCGCCGACGTCGCTGCAGATTTTCCGGAAACCACCAATCGCGGAACGATCAAACGAACCTTGCACTGCCAGCGGCGCCGTGGCTATTCCTCCAGAAGCGGCCGCTTCCAGGAAACGATTAGGTTTGTCGGGCAAAACAAACGAACTGACGGTCATGCGAAACTCGTCGGGCGCTGCGTTCGCCACTAGCGCAAGCAGGAGCTTTTCCGGGCCGCCAACGGTAAATCCTGAGCGAAGATGAAGGACCGACGTTTTCATGATATCGAAACGGTTGATTCGGTCGTTTCCGAAGTCAGGTCACTAAGCCCACGAACGATAGTCTGCCGATCGTGGGCGGTGACCAGCGGATGCGTCGGCAGTGTAAACAATCGTGCGGCCAGCGACTCCGCGTTCGGACACGATTGCTGGTCATCAACAAAGAGTTGGTGATCCTCGATAGCGATCAGTGCTTGTCCATACATTCGACTAGCGCCTAGATGTGCCAGATTTGTGACAATACGTTCCCGATCGTTTTCGTTCCTGGCCAGAACAGGAAGTCGAAGATAGCGATCGTCGTCAGGATGATCGCCAGTTAGTGGCGTCAGTGGCAGTTCCGTCAGGGCGGCTCGCAGTTCGTTGCCGATTTCGGCACGGTCTGTCGTGAGACGATCCAAGCGTGACAGCATGCGAACGATGAGAGCCGCCGCCGCGCCCGGAATCCGGGCAGTTGCGAACTCGGGATTGTATACTGTTTCGCCAAGACGTACGCCGGGGAGATAGCGGAGGAGGCCGTAGCGTGATGGTGCCAGCAGCAGCCACATTGCCTTGGCATCGACAATTGCTCGCAACCCCCCACCGCGCCGAGATGCATGGTGATCGCGCCACCCCGAAATCTTCTCAGCCAGGTTATGATCATCAGTAACGACCACACCGCCGCGCGTGCCGGTGATCGGCTTGCCTTTGGAAAAGGAATACAGGCCGATTCGCGTTCGTGTTCCAAGCCGCTCGCCGTCTACGGTTGTCCCGATCGACTGGGCGGCATCCTCAATGACCGGTATGCTGTGCTGGTTGGCCAGCTCCACGACCCAGTCGTGATCGAGCGCCAGGCCAAACGGCGCGACCGCGATCACGGCGAGCGTGGTGGTCGAGAGGGCACGTTCCAGTGATGCTTTGTCGAAGCGGAACGAATCGGTAGCGAGATCGACTGCCCGCAGACGCAATCCGGCGCGACGAATCGCTGCGGCGACGGAGAAACAGGTATACGCCGGAGCGATAACCTCCGTGGCGTGGGGTCGGTCGATGGCGAGTGATGACAAAATAGCTAACAGACCGGTGCGGCCAGAGTTAAACGCGATCGCTGTTTTCCCCAGTCCACCCGAGCTGATCGCCTGTTCAAGTCGTTCCTCTACGGCCCGGTTGAAAACAAGACCGGGCACCATCGACCAGAGATCGACAAAGCGTACCGGCGTACCGGCCGGTGCGAGGACGCGAGCCATATCGCTACGGCAACCCTCGCGACAGCCAGGGACCGATGGTATTGGTCAGGGTCAAGGGTAGCCTTCGCCAGATTTTGACAGCTGTGGCGAGCTTCGTGTTGGCCGCACCGATCGCCGGTAGTTCGCCTGAGGCAAGATAAGGATACTCCCAGTACATCGGTTCCTCGTCACACCCAAAGTGGCGTTTGAATGAGGCGGGGCCAGAACCGATTGTCGATCGTCCGAAGTCGCAGAACTGGAGACGATCGGCAATGGCGTCACGAGTCGCTTCCCATGAGAGCAGATAATTGGCGAGTTCCTTCTTGTGCGCATTCGGATAGCCCCCCCAGATCTGGTACATCGTATCTCGCCAGGTAATCGTACATTTGACCCCGGCGACCTGTGCGTCGCTATACCCGACATAGAGTCGAACAGCATCGCCGAACACATCGATAAGCTCCGCGAAAAACTGTTTTGGCAGCACAGGCGTACCATGCTCCTTCATCGCGACACCAAACCCGCGATAGAAATCATTGAGCATCGCGGTGTCGTTGCCGCGTTCCAGGCGGAGGTTGTAGTCGGCCGTCTTCCGTATTCGATTCCGCGTCGCCTTACGAAAGCGAGCAAACGTTTCATCGTCGGTAGCCATCAACGGCAATCGGTATGTCGCCTTCTCGGTCTTGATCGGATAATCTCCGCTCGGCGCATGTGTGTATCGAAATTCGAGATGGGCGGCCCGAAGTTCTTGGGCCAGCGCGATGGCATGTTCGTACAGAGCGGCCGTGGCCGTGGCGTTGTCCGATACGATACCACCGTAGTTGAGAAACGGCATCGACGCCAGCGAGCGGCCCAGCAGGGGATGCGTTACCAACGTCAGTGGCAGGATTCCGACAAACGTTTCATCGACCATTGCTGCCAGCCGGTACGTTCGATGACCAAGGGCGTTGCCGAGGACATCGGCCCAGCCCCAGCGGTGATAGAGTGTGGCCCGTTCGTGGGCTTCGACCCAGCGATCCCACGCGGTAGCATTGGATGCCTCGACGACGGTCACGGGTGTTGTCGGGTCAATCGTGGTTGTCATGTTGTCGCTGCCGGCAGGGTAGGCTGAGCACTGTTCTCGAGAGTGGTTTTCTCCGTCTCTTGTTCCCGATCATCAAGGATCGTCTTGATCAGGCGGGCCATCAACGCCATCAGATACAGGTGGGGGTAGTATGAGCTGGTGATGAAGTTGCCGGAGACGCAGTATCCGATTAAACCAACATCAATAGCCACCGTCGTTACCCACAGCCAGCTGTTCTTGAGGCCAAGGGCTTTCAAGCGCTGACGGGAACGATGATTCCACCGGAACGTCATAACAATCAATGTGACGAAGAGTGACAATCCGAGTAACCCGAGCTCCGCACCGATCTGGACAAAACAGTTGTGCGGTTCCCACCAGAGATCGGCCGAACCCGCTTTGCGATAGGTCGATCCGTAGGCGATCGAAAAGTTCCCCACACCCACGCCGAGAATCGGACGATCGATTACCATCCGCAACCCGGCTTCCCACAAATCGAGGCGGATGTTGGCGGACTCGTCCTCCTGATACTCGGCAGTCGACGCGATCCGGTCGATGTAATGATCCGGGATAACCGGGATGATTACGGCGAGGCCAACCAGGCCAATCAGTGTAAGTGCTGCCTTGTGAGTCGATCGCCAGAAGATGACGCCGAACACAGCAACAACACCCAGAAACGCTCCGCGCGCACCGCAGGCCATCAATGACATCATGTAGATGCCAAAGACGGCGAGATGCCAGAAGCGTTTGGAACCAGCCGCAATGGAGGCGTAGTAGTACAGAAATGGCAGCCAGATGAGTATGGCCAGTCCGAGTTCGGATGCATTGCCCAGAAAACCGGCTGAATAGCCACCGACGCCGTTGACGCCCATCGACGAACCACCGAGACCCCGTACCCCACCGAGAGAAATCGGCCCGATATGAATGCCGTAGCCACCCAGTCCGGTTGCTCGGGTGAAGCCGATTGTGAAATAGGTCCAGATCTGAATGAGGGCGACGAACGTGAGACAGCCAATAATGACATAGATGAACGTTTTGAGGTTTTGCTCAGTTCGAATCATCTGCGAGGCAAGGACCCAGAAGATAGCGAACCGAATAAACTCATCGATGTAGCCGACGGACTCGGACAGATAGATCGACGTAAAGAGTGAAGCGACCATACTGCCAACGAAGGCAAAGAAGACGATGTCGATTCGATCAAATCGATAGCCACGCCGATTCAAGACAAAGGCATCAATGATCCAGAGCAGCAGCAGCAGTACGAGAACGAGCGCCTGAAATCGCACTGTGCCGAGGACGGGAAACAGATCGGCCGGGCGGAGATAGACCATCGCGACGTAGAACACGAATCCGAAGAAAGGTCGGCGGATAACGAAGACCAGCGAAAGCAGACCGATGATCGCCCCAATCGGAACGAGGAAATCAATCGCCAGGCCAACCGCGGTGAACAACACCGACACGATAGAGAGTCCGATGATCCACAGGACAGTCGGCGTAATAATCTGTCGCGATGATGTTACGGGCGTATCCATGGTGTGATTATACGGTCGGGACCGGACGACGCTCCCGGTAACGACGATCAACGGCATCGAGCTCTTTCGCCAGACGACCGGTTTGAGCCCGCCGATCAAAGCGGGCGATAACCTCCCGATTTGGTTGGATCGCGAGTTGCCGATTCCGCTTCATCTCAATCAGATCGATTAGCGCCTGTCGTATTGCTCCCGGATCTTCGGGAACCACCAGGCGACCGGTCCTGGCTTCTTCTAAAACCGTGGCGGCATCACCCGGCCACCCACAGAAAAGGACGGGTCGCCCGACACGAAGGTATTCAAAGAGTTTACCCGGCAGAATTCGATCTTGTGTCCCGCGTGAACCGCTTGTCGGCAAAGTCATCAGCAGCGCATCGGCAGTTGCCATGCGAACTGCCGCCTCGGCATGCGGGACAAAACCAACGACCTCGACAGTGTCGCCAAGTGACGGATCACGTAGCTGGGCTTCAATCGCCGCATCGATATTGCCGACAAACGTCAGTTTGATCCGTTCACGATAGTCCGGTGAGGCGATAAGTTCACGAAAGACATCGAAAAAGGGAGTGAAGGTCGATGGATCGTAGATCGTTCCGATATTGACCAGGTTCAGTCGATCAGTTCCGTCGTCAGTCCAACGAGCGGTCAGATCGGTGAAGTCATTTTCGTCGTAACCGTTTTCGATGACGACGAGCTTGTGCCGGGGTACCCACGGAAAGGAATCTTCGTACATCCGGCTCATCCCGGGGCCGACCGCAATAATGCGATCCGCCCGACGGAGGACCGCCTCCTCCAGGCGCCGTTCCCGAGCCATCCGCTCCTCGGAATACGTGGATCGCGTCCAGTTGTCGGTCCAGGGATCACGAAAGTCACAGAGAAACGGTAAGCCGGTTTCGTTGGCCAATTCGAGGCCGACTAACTGAGCCGTTTCGGGCGGAGACGTCGCGATGATCGCATCGATCTTCTCCCGCTCAATCACATTAAGGCCGAGGCGCGTAGCCATTGGCAACCAGCCAATACGGTCGTCCGGGGTGTACAGGACACCGTGCGTGTAACGGCTCAAGGGAGAAAGGAGCCCGCGTTTGAGCCAGGCCAGAGGAGACAGCCTCGCTGATTGCTGTGACGCCTCATTCGCGTGCTCGGCAGTTGGCTTACCGGCCGATGGAGATTCCTGACGGCGAAAAAGAAAATCGAAGACGCGACGCTCGAGGCGCTTCAATTCGTAGCTGGTCGCTCGATAAATCGGTGTATCCGACGGCAATTGCTGCAAGAGTCGGTCGTCTTTGGGGCCGGGCGGGGGGTTGGCGACTGAGAGAATAACCGGACGCCAGCCGAAGTCGCGCAGGTAACGAGCGAACTTCAGTGGACGATAGATGCCGCTGGAGCGCATCGGCGGGAAGTCGTAGGCAACGATCAGAACGGACTTCATGATCGGCATGTCCTCAGAATTCGAGACAGACTTTCCGTCCGTGAAATGCTTCGGCGTACCCCTCG
This sequence comes from Candidatus Zixiibacteriota bacterium, assembly GCA_028289585.1. Taxonomy (GTDB): domain Bacteria; phylum Zixibacteria; class MSB-5A5; order GN15; family FEB-12; genus JANQPI01. The sequence continues at coordinate 191,370 of JANQPI010000020.1, read as the reverse complement.
ACTGCGGCGGATTCGGCGCCCCGAAGGCGCATCAATCCACGAAAGAGTTCGGCGTCGAACCAGTGTTTACCTCGCTGCGACGCGAAGTTTTCGTGCAACAGCAGGAGTTTCCGTTCTACGGTGGCGGGTGCGAGTGGAACGAAGCAGGTCGGTTGGCCGAGATCCCCCTCGTATTTCGGGATTTCGTATTCCAGGACCAGGTGATTGCGCCACGTGTTCCAGGCTAGCTCAGCGAGAAGGCGATGGTCTTGATGACGGTCATGGAGGGTGTGCGTGAAGACAAGATCGGGTGAGAACGTTTTTTGTGCTTCAAAGTAATCCTTGATGGCGCCTCGCTCTTCGGGGAATCGTCCGTCGGTGAAGTGCTCGATGACGATTTCCGCCTCTTCCGCTTCGGCAGTCCAGACGGTTGCCGCGGCTCGGGCCTCTTTGGCCCGCGTTTCATTGGCCGACAGGACGATCCAGCGTATCACGCATGGTTGGGCCGCCAGCAGCGTCAATAGCGTACCTCCACACCCAATCTCGATATCGTCGGCATGCGCACCCAGACAGAGCACACGGAGCGGCTGGTCAGTTGGGCGGGGCAAACGGAGACTATGCACCGTTGATCTTCCCGCCGAACGTCCACGGCATATCGCCTGAGGCGTGCATCGTATCGAACATCTGTTTGTCCTTGAACGTATCCATGCAGGCCCAGAACCCGTCATGGACATGCCCGATCAGTTTCTGCTGGGCCAGCAACCGTTGAAACGGCTCCATGACCAGTTCCTCGCCCGGCGCAATGTAGTCGAAGATATCCTTTCTCAGGACGAAATAGCCACCGTTTATCCAGAGACCCGACCGACCGATTGGGTGCATGGCGGTTACCAGATTGTTGTCGTCAACCGCCGCGACATGAAATGAGTGAACGGGTTGAATGCACAGGAACGACGCCACTTTGTCGAGGCGTTGCAGCTCATCGACCTGGGCAACGAGGTCAACGTTGGTCAAACCATCAGCATAGTTGGCGAGGAAAAAGTCGTCATCACCCAGGTAGTCGCGCACCATCACCAGACGCTGACCGATATTGGCGTTTAAACCGGTATCGACGAATGTGATCTTCCAGTCCTCGATGTCAGAGCTGTACAGCTCGATGCGTCGATCGGCGCCGTGGAGAACAAAGTTATTCGACAGGCACTCGTCGTAATTGAGGAAGTACTCTTTGATCATGTCGCCTTTGTAGCCAAGGCAAAGGATGAACTCGGTGTGGCCGAAGTATGAGTAGTACTTCATGACGTGCCACAGGATGGGGCGTGTCCCGATCGGCACCATCGGCTTCGGAATCGTGTCCGAATATTCCCGCAGTCGTGTGCCGAGCCCACCGCAGAAAAGTACTACTTTCATTCCCCGTGCCTCCTGATTCGTTACGCCCGCGGTCGCATGACCGGTTGTACCGGACGACCTCGTAAGTAGGATTCTACGCCGTCGTTGAGGGCTCGTTCATAGACGGTGAGTGCTGCCGTTACGGCTTCGACCGTTCGCGTGATATCCTCATCGCTATGGCTGTAGCTGATGACAAACGACGGAGCCAGAACACCACGCGAGACCATTTCCTGCATGAACAGTGTTCGGAACGGTTGTGACGGTTGGCGATCCTGGTCCCGCGTGAAGAAAATCAAATTGGAGGGATGGCCGGCAACACCAAAGTGTTCGCCGATGCCACGGTCGGCTGCGACCTCGGTCACGGCCGCTGCCAATTTCTGGCCTTGTGTGACGAGGTGAGAGCAGACATCGAGTTGTTCGTAGTCGTCGATCACCGCCAACAACGCCGCGAGACCAATCGATTCCGCACCATGCGTTGTCGAGAGGAGGAAAACGCGTTCGTGATCATGCCGGAGTCCACCTCGTTCCATGAACTCCCGCTTGCCCACGAGTGCCGAGATCGGCACACCGTTCCCTATCGCTTTCCCAAACGTGGCCAGATCAGGAACGATGTTATGTCGGTATTGGGCGCCGCGCTCGTGCCACCGAAAGCCGGTGATCATCTCGTCGAGAATGAAGAGTGCCCCGTGGCGGTGGGCACAGTCGATCGCAGCCTGGAGGTATCCCGGTTCGGGGGTCAGCATCGTCTCCGCTTCAAGCATGATCGCCGCGATCTTGTTGGGGTGGTTCACGAAGAGCTGTTCGAGTGACTCCAGATCGTTGTAGGGAAACGTGACTGTCAGCTCCCGGATCGCTTGTGGGATTCCGGCCGGCATCGGTTTCGCCCCGATGAACCAATCATCCACCGAGAAGAACGGGTGATCGCGGCAGAAGGCGATGGTGTCACGACCGGTTACGGCGCGAGCCAGTTTGACGGCCGCCGTGGTCGCGTCGGATCCATTTTTGGTGAACTTCACCATATCGAAATGCGGAAAGAGTCCGAGGAATCGTTCTGCCGCAGTCAGTTCGAGTTTTGCCGGTCTCACGAAGTTGAGCCCATTGGCGACCGCGCGCGAAACAGCGTCGACAATCGACGGCCAGGCATGGCCGAGCGCCACAGCCCGCAAGCCCATACCGTATTCGATATACTCGCGGCCATCGACATCCCAGACGTGACACCCGGAACCGCGCTCAATAACCGGGGCGAGCGATTCGGGCCATTGATCGGGGCCTTTGGCGTACGTGTGGGCCCCGCCCGGTATGACTGCTTGCAGGCGCTCATTGTAGAGGACCGCCTCGGGGAGGACCGTTGGCGGATTGCTCGTATCGATTCGGTCTACCATTTACAGAACCATAGCCCCGGCTGCTTGCATGCGCTTACGATACACTCGGATCTCCGCAACGCCAAACCTCGGACTAGTCGGAATTCCCTTTGTCCTCAGTATCGGCGGGGCCGAGCAATTCTGCGGCTTCCAATCGCGAGGCCGCAGCGGCGATCGCTGCGAACGGGAGATCGGCCTGATCGGCGATCTCAAGCAGGTCAGTCGCGCCATCGGAACGATCGAGTACCCAGAGCATCGCCATCCGGTCTTCCGGTGCGAGGGGCTGCCCACCCACCGGTTCGTAGAGCCCACGCCGTCCCAGTTGGGGTTCTCCGTACGGTTCCCGATTGATATACCGGCGATTTTGCTCCAGCGCATCGACAATCTGCGCCAGACGGTCGACCGAGTCGGCGAGTCGCTCCGGCCGGACGAGGGAAAGGTTGTCACCCGACGTATGATACTCGGGGTATTCTCCCCAGGGCGTTCGGGTAAAGCGGCCGACCGGCAGATCGAAGCCGGGCGAGCAGTATTGGCGTTCATCGTAACCGTAGGGCTGATACGGACGGATCTCGTACTCTCCCTCGCCGTCAACATCGCGCAACACTTCGCCGACAGCGCGGTCGATGATCGTTGGTCCGGTTCGGGCCAGCTTGTAGTGGAACGGTCCCTCATCGCCAAGATTTGTCAGTACCAGGCCGGCCTTAATGCGGCCGAGCGTTTCGCGATTCTGATCGAGCCAGGCGATTGCCCCGATGGTACCCGGCGCAAAGATGAAGCGATAGGTGTAGCGCCGCGATGATCGATCGGCGATCAGCTTGGCCAGTTCAATAGCGACAGAGATGCCGGACAGGTTGTCGTTAGCCAGCGACGGATGGCAGCAGTGGATCGAAAAAAGGATTTCGTCGGTTGTGCTGCCCGGTACGATGCATTCGCCGTAATCGAGGTGACCCGGTTCTAAGCGGCTCCGAAGGTCGACTTCGTAATGATCGTCGGCCAGCGACAACCGGGTCGCATGCGACAGGCAGAATCCCCACTGTCGTTGATAGTAGGACGTCCGGTAGGGAATCGCATAGGGTTGATCGGGGAGCGAGAAGAGATGATCGTCGAGTTCACTGCGGCTGATTGTCCCCGACCATGGCTCCGAGTAGTTGAGAACGTGGAGTGAATGGTCTGCAAAATCGACAACGACCTGCCCGGACGTGTCCCGTAGTTGGGCCGATTCAATGTTCCACTCATCTGGAATGGTCCAGTCAAGTACCGGTGTTCCGGACGGAATCTGTGTCCGCTGAAGTTCGATTTCCTGGCCGATTCGATTGAGCGTGCGGCGGAGTCCGTCGCCGGTAATCGAGCGGCAGATCGGGTAGAGTTCGGTGATGAGCGCGTGCATGCGCGCCCCGCGAGCATGATTCTCAGACGGCAGGTCGGCGACCGTCATACCGTCGCTCGTTGAAAGTCGGGATAGGATCGGTCTTTGTCGGTGATTACCTCAACCGCCCGGGGCCAGACGATCCCGAAAGCCGGATCATTGTAGCGCACGCCACGTTGGCTGGGACCGTGATAAACCTGCGACATCTGGTAATAGACCTCTGAGTCCGGTTCGAGCGTGATGAAGCCATGGGCACAGCCGGTTGGAATGAACAACGCGCGGCGGTTCTCGGCGCTCAGTTCGGTGCCGAACCAGCGGCAGTACGTTGACGAATCGGGGCGGAGATCGATCACAACATCGAAGATGGCGCCAGTGGTCACACGCACAAGTTTAGTTTCCTCGTGCGGTGCAATCTGCCAATGCATACCACGCAACGTTCCGGGTGTTCGATTTAACGACGTTGAGCATTGAGCGACCCGGGTGTCCAGCCCCTGCTCCGCGAATTCGTCGTGGCAGAATGTCCGAGCGAACAGTCCACGATCATCCGTAAACGGTTCGATATCGATCGTCCAGGCGCCGTCAACACTGGTTGGCGTGAAGATCACGGGATAACCGCGACTTCGGGAATCGGCACGACGAACTTTCCGCCCCACTCACGAATAAACGCGTTTTGAGCAATGATCTCATCCTTGAAATTCCAAGGCAGGATCACCACGTAGTCCGGACGAGCCTCGCGGATACGGTCGGGCGCGTAGATTGGTATGTGAGTGCCGGGAAGGAACTTACCCTGTTTGTACGGATTGCGGTCGACGGTAAACTCGATCAAATCAGAACGGATCCCGCAGTAGTTGAGAAGCGTGTTCCCTTTGCCGGGTGCTCCGTAGCCGACGACACGATGACCAGCCTCCGCAGCGGAGATTAGAAATGAGAGCAATTTGCGCTTGGTCGCTTTGACCTGTTCGTCAAACTGTGCGTATCGGTCGAGGGTTAGGAAGCCGTCGGCCACCTCGGCGTCCAGAAGCTTCTGGCATCGATCAGTCATCGTGAGCGTGGCGTTGGCGTCGTGACAGGCGTAGACACGCAGTGATCCGCCGTGCGTCGATAACTCTTCAACGTCGAAGAGCCGTAAGCCGTGGCGGGCGAGTATCGTCTGAGCGGTGACGAGTGAAAAATACGAGAAATGCTCGTGGTAGATCGTATCGAATTGATTCTCAGCCATCAGACGCATCAGGTGTGGCCACTCGAGCGTCATTACGCCGTCTGGCTTAAGCAGGATTGTGATCCCGGCCGTGAAGTCGTTGATATCGGGGACCTGGGCCCAGACGTTGTTACCGCAGATCAGGTCGGCCATCTTCCCCTCGGTCGCCATGCGTCGAGCGGCCTCGACACCGAAGAAGCAGACCTCGGTGGGGATGCCCTTGTCAATTGCCGTTTGGGCGACGTTCGCCGCCGGCTCGACACCCAGCACCGGAACCTGGTGGTTCGCGAAATGCTGTAACAGGTAACCGTCGTTCGAAGCTAGTTCAACGACGAGTGACTTGCTGTTCAAGGCCAAGCGGTCGGTGATCATGTCGACATATGCCTTGGCGTGGGCGACCCACGAATCGGCGTACGATGAGAAGTAGGCGTACTCCGTGAAGATCTCAGCGGCCGAAACGAATTCATCGAGTTGCACCAACCAACACTCGTGGCAAACAAAGACCTTAAGGGGATAGAACGGCTCCATGTCGTTGAGGCGGTCGGCCGGAACGTAGCTTTCGCACAGGGGTGACATCCCGAGATCAACGACGACATGACGGAGGTTGGTCCCACAGAAGCGACAGGGAAACGCCCCAGCGACGGTTTCGCTACTCATATCGGTTGACGATGGTGACGTAGAGAGTGAGGTCATGCGTTCGGATCTCCTTACCGCGCAGCGATCGGTTTACCGGTGAATCGGAGGGATTCATCGAGGGCGCCTTCGTCCAGCAGGCGGGTGATCTGGTCAATGCGCTTGAAGCGGGGTCCTTCGAAATCATCGACCGTCAACGCTGAGCGACGAAACGTCTGATAGAGCTGGGCCGCCCCGCGGTCGGCTGTCCACTGGGGATCAAAGGCTGGCAGTGTCGCCGCAATCTTGCTCGCATCGACCCGATAATTGCGGGTATCGGGCGACGCATCGGCAGCGAAGGTTACCTCAGTGTTGGGGACAACGTCTTTGACGATCTCGGCCAGTTCCTTGATACGATAGTTCTCGTTGTTGCGGGCGACGTTGAACGCCTGGGCATGCACTGCCTCGCGCGGCGCTTCGAGCGCTGCGAGAAACGCTCGGGTGATATCTTCGATATGGACGATTGGCCGCCACGGGGTACCATCGGACTTAATGAGAATCGTACCCGATGAGACCGCCCACGCCGTAAGATTGTTGAGAACGATATCGAAACGCAAGCGAGGGGAAACCCCGTAGGCGGTCGCGCTGCGCATTAACACCGGTGAGAACGTATCGGTAGCCAACGGCAGCAGATCGCTCTCGGCTTTGACTTTGGAACTCCCGTAGGGAGTCACTGGGTTAAACGGCGCCGTTTCGTCGAGCAGGCCATCACCACCTGCGCCATAGTTGGAACAGGACGACGAAAAGAGGAACCGTTGGACTCCGGCGGAGCGGGCCATCTCGGCGAGATGAATCGTTCCACGATGATTGATGTCGAACGTCAGATCGGGATTCAGGTTTCCGAGCGGATCGTTGGAGAGCGCGGCAAGATGGATAACCGCATCGACATCGGCGAAGTCATCGACCGTTGCATCGCGGATATCTTTCTCAATCGACGGTACGTTTGGAACATCGTCGACATACGTGCAACGGCGGTAGAGATCAGAATCGTAGCCAACCACGGTATGCCCCGCGCGCTGGAGGAACGGGACCATGATCGATCCGATGTAGCCACGGTGTCCGGTGACAAGAATATGCATGCGATGTCCTTCCGCTCGCAGCGGCGTGTCGGTTATGAATGGTTGGTCGTCGGAGCCGCGGGCGCCGTTCGCCGCCGCCGTCGGAAGAGCCAGGTCATGCCCACCTTAACTTCCCAACCCAAGGCGCGGAAGCGACTGGCTGACCAGGTGAACCATTTCCCCAGCAATCGGAGCCGTCCACCGAGACCCTGAGGCGCTCGTAGGATCGTCTTCAAATGTTCCCGCACGATGCGCCACTCCGGAAACGCCAGACGCCCGGCCCGGGCCGGATCAAAGCGCTCCGAGACCGTTTCGGTATTGGCAATGTTGTCGGCATGAATGCGCCGGGAGAATAGCACCTCGGGGAGCTTAACGAATCGCCCGTAGAGGGCAAGATGTGCGAAACAGCAGCGATCGCCTCCAAAACAATTGCGTTCTCCGCCGGTCGCCGCCAGTTCCGGGCGTCGAATCAGCCCGTAGTAAACGGCTTCCGATTGTGGAATATTCGATAGCATGAGCGCGAAGCGTTCGACGGGATCGGCGATATCGAAGTCGATTGGCTCCGATTCGTCGGCTGGGCGAATTGTTCCGAACTCATCGATGAGATTCGTCGAGGAGTAAACGGCGACGACCTCCGGTCGATCATCAAGCACCGCAACACGGGCGCGGAGGGAATCGGGGTGATGAAGGTCATCGTAGGCAAACCATAGGAAGAAATCCCCCCGGGCCAGTTCGAGGGTTCGGTTGTGATTTCCCGCGACACCAATGTTGATATCGTTGCGGATGTACCGGACTCGGTTGTCGCGGGCCACCACCGCTTCCGCGATTTCTCGAGTCCGGTCGGTCGAGCAGTTGTCGCAGATGATCAGCTCGAAATCGGTGAACGTCTGATTGAGGATTGAGGTGATTGCATCGGCAAGCCAGCGTTCGCCGTTGTAAACGGGCAGACCAACAGAAACCCGCGGTGTCGCCGCGGTTCGTTGTTTGTCGTTTGCATCTGCTCCCATTACCAGCATTCCACGCTGCTCAGAGCAAGCGGTGTGCCCGCTATGGGCTGCTTCCCTTAATGACACTATACGACGGAAGTCGTGGCGATTCGGGCGCTCGCTAAGTGAGTATCGTCCTCGACTATGAAACACAATGCACAGTTCTGGTGCAAGGCTTTCGATTCGATTCTAGACTCGAATGCCAAATCGCTCGGCCAAGGCCGCGACCGGTTTGCGTACGACACCCGGCAGCAGGTTGATGAAATCATAGACCGCTGGTGGTTTAAGAAGGAGCATCGCTGTCGTGTAGACGATCGCCCCGATCGGGACGAGAATCGCCAGTTCCACCAAGTTAGAGATCTCCCACGATGCCAGTCCCAGGCGCGTCAGCAGGACCAAGCCGGCCATTATGAGCGCCCCCAAGGCATACGGCCAGAGGGCTCGGGCGAGATGCCAGAGAGGGCGCTGCATCAGATAGAAGGCAAGCGCGAAGCGCATGAGCGCGAGGGGGAGTGCCACGATCGAGTAGGCGATCACGACTCCCGTGATTCCCCAGGAGAGGCCAATCATGAATGCGGAGATAATGACTATCCCGCTTACGATTGTTTGCCAGAATGTCCAGTTCGCTTTCCCTTTGGCCATGAGGACATAGGCCGGAGGCTTCTCGATCGCCATGAAGATGCCGACCGGAGCGAGATAGATCATGAGGGGAATAGCGGGAGCCCATTTCTCCGACAAGACCCCCAGCACGAATGGTTCGGCAATGACCATGATCCCCGCCATCATCGGAAACGTTACGACAGCGATTCCCCCCACTGCGCGAAGGAGGATCTTCTCGAGTTGCTCATTGTCATCCTGAAGCTTGGAAAACGCCGGGAAGAGAACACGATTGATGATGGGCGAAATCGACAGGGGTGGATAGAGACAGAATCGAAACGCCATGGTGTAAAAACCAAGGACGCGATCGCCAAGCCATTTACCGATAATGAATTTATCAGCGTCTTTAATCAGAATATCGACGATCGACACGCCGGTGAGATTGGCACAGTAGCCGATAACTTCCCGCACTTCATTTCGGGGCCAGCTGAAGCCCGGTCGAAATCCGGAGCGGTAAAACAGCAGACCGGTCATGACCGCGGCGTTCACGATGTTTGACCAGACCAGCGCCCAGACACCGTAGCCGAGCCAGGCCAGAATCATTGCGGTGAGGGCCTGCCCAACAGCCGTTACGAACTGTATCTGTGCGTGGATGTCGAAACGCATCTCTTTCGAGAGCAAGGCCCCGGGGACCGTTCCGGCCGCCATCAAAAAGAAACTCACGGTGAGGAGCTGAATGACCGGAATGACGTCAGGTTGATCGTAGAGGTCGGCAATCCAGGGAGCGGCAGCGATCATCGCCAGTGAGAGCACGAGGGAAAGACCTGTATTCAACAGCCACATTGCGTTGGTCAGCTTCGGTGTGAGCTGTTTGCGCTGAATGATAACCGCGGCGGTACCGGCGTACTGGAAGATCATCACGAACCCCGTTACAACCATCGCCATGGCGAGGAGCCCAAAGTCTTCCGGGGCGAGTAGGTTGGCGAGGACGATCGAGAGACCGAAACGTACGACCTCGGTGGCCGCCGTGCCGGCCCCGGTCCAACGCACGCCCGAAAAGACCGCGCGTGCCTCCAGCGGCTTGGATTCATCCTGGCGCCGGGCTGGTTCGCCGTCGGGCGCGGGAGTCATCGACACGATTTCAGGAGGTTCAGTGAAAGTTCGCGTTCGATCAGGGCATGATGCGTCGTTGCGGAAAGCGTCGTTCGGCCAAGCAGGAAGCGATCAGTCTCCGGAAACGAAGGACCGGGTCTGCCGACGACCGCATACTGATAGTCGTTTTTGGCCAGGTGCGAACCGTAGGTACGATAGCCGTCGACATCGTTTCCATATGGATACGCAAAACCTGGATCGACCCGTCCTGTCTGCTGACGAATTCGTTCGCGGGAAGCGTTAATCGTTTCCATCCCGCTCTCCGGAGGCAGCCACGAGAGATTGGAGTGACAGGCGGTATGTGGAGCTAAAGAGATCAAGTCGGGTAGAGCACGGATCTGCTCCCAGGACAGGGGTTCGGAACAGACATCCCGCGAAATCGCCGATTCGGGTTGAGGGAGCACATTGTCTAGTCGGTTCAGGATGCGTGCGATCGTTTCATCAGGTAGATCGCGGAGAAACTCGTCGATGATGCCGAAAGTGACACGTTGCCAACGGTCACCGTTTCGGTAGGGGGGGATGCGATCGACAAGGTCCACGGGTAAAATGCGGGCCAGTTCGGCAGGGCGCGTGGTTGACCAGTCGCGGTTCATCATCAGCCGTGCCAGGTCGAGCCACCAGAGCTCGCAGTTTCCGTCGATCCAGTCAGTGATGAGAAAGACGGTCGCCGGGACGTTGTACTTGGTCAGCAGTGGAGCGGCGATTGTCGCCACCGAGCTATAGCCGTCATCGATCGTCACTGCCACAGTATCCTCGGCGAGCGTCCCGGTGGCATCAAGTTCGGCCACGGCATCGGCAAGCAGCATTGGTCGCCAGTGGTTAGTGATCACCTGAAGGTGTGCCTCGAAATCGTGGGCCGTTGGTTGGCCGGTCATGAGTCGGTTGATTGGCAGCGCATCGACTTCGGGAGTGAAGTCGTGATACATGAGAATGATCAGTCGTCGGCTTTTCGGTCCGGCAATCCAGCGGCGAACGGAATAGAGTCCCGAGGCATTGAGGGAGGTTTTGATCAGGTTTCGCACGGACATCGGCGACAGGCTAGCACGAGAGACCGGGCAGCGGCAAGTGTTTTGAGTATTGGGTTTGTCATTGCTTTTACCTGATCGTCCGGCAATTCTCACGAACGTGACAGTCGCGTCCGACAACCCCCCCGCGTTACTCCTCGGCCAGGGTTATTCAGCGCTCGCAACGGCCCGCCAACTGGGACGGGCGGGAATCCCCGTGATCTGTCTTGATCCGCAGGAGACGCTGGTGCGCTGGTCACGTTATCCTCAGCTGCTGCGGAGCCACGCCGCGGGAGCCAATCTCGCATCCCGCCTGGAGGCTCTCCCTTACACTCGCTCGGTTCTCTTGGCTGTTTCCGACGAGGGGGTCGTTGAGGTTGCCGCCTTGCCGGCCGATCTGCGGACTCGATTCGCAGCGGCAGTACCGTCAGTCGAATGTCTTCGCGAGATCATCGATAAGGCGGGATTGGCGCGTCACCTTGCCGAACATCGCGTGCCGCATCCGTATACCCGGCTGATTGAGACCGACGATGACTTTGGCGAGATTCCCGATGCGATTTTCGCTCGAGCCTTTCTTAAACCGCGTCACTCACAGGCGTTCTTTGCTGCGTACGGTATCAAGGGGCAACCGGTGCGATCACGTGATGAGGCGATCGTGACCTGGTCGCGCTATCACCAGGCTGGGCACCAGATGATTCTCCAGGAGTACCTTCCTGGCGCATCGGACCAGCATCTGTTTATCGACGGTTTTGTCGACGCTAACGGGAGCGTTCGGGCGCTCTTCCCGCGACAACGCAAGCGCATGTTCCCCTTCGATTTTGGCAACAGCAGCTGTGCCAGGTCGATTGATCTGGCGACTGTGGAGACAACCGCCCGACAACTTGAGCACCTGCTTGTTGCCTTACACTATCGTGGCATCTTCTCCGCCGAGTTTAAACGTGACCCGTGGGACCAGCGGTACAAACTGCTTGAGATTAACGTGCGCCCATTCTGGCATCTGGGCTTTGCTGAGGCCTGCGGTATTGCGCTGGCCCGGATGTACTACGAGGACGCGCTCGGCCGACCGGTTGAGGCGGTGCGACGGTACAGCGTCGGCAAGCGCCATGTAATGTTTGAGTATGACCGCCACGCCTGCTGGCAACTGTATCAGCGCGGCGAGTTATCGGTCGGCGAGTGGTGGCGCGATTGGTTTGGGGCGACACCTATGACATTTGCGATCGACGACCCGATTCCAACGTTTGCCGGGGTGCTTAGCCGAATCGGTCAACGTCTGCGACCGAGGCGGATGTAACCGATGGCTACCACTGTTTCTGTCGCCGAACTTACGCCCGATCAGAGAGAAACATGGTCGACCATGCTTTCCGATTCGATCGGGAGTTCGATCTACGCGCAACCCGACTACCTTGACATTCTTTGCCGCGCTACCGGCGGACGGTACCAGCTGATGGGGGTGTGGCGCGGTCGTGAACTGATCGGTGGTCTTCCGGCATATCGAGAATCGCATCCAGCCGGTGAACGCGTCACCAATCGACTCCTGCTCTACTATCATTCGATCGTTTTGCGGCAGTACGCCAGTAAGTATCCCTCGGAAGTCACCAGTCGACACCTCGCAGCACTATCGGCTTTGCAGGACTGGTTACAGGCAGATTCTGCTGCTGATGTTATCCTGCACAATCGACACGAGATCGTCGACTTACGTCCGTTTATCGTTACCGGTTGGGAGGTACGGCCGAGTTACAGCTATCTGTGGGAATGTCATAATATGACGTCATCATGGGAGCAGATCGAGCAGAATCAGCGACGCTTAATCAAGCGAGGCGACCGGGAGCAGCTGCGCCTGGTCGAAGACAAGAACATCGAAGCGTTCTGGCGTCTGCATTGGGAGACCCATCGACGTAAAGGGGCTCCGCTGTACCTCGAAGAGCAGCCCTTCCGCCGATACATCGACGACATTATTCGGGCGCGGCTTGGTCATCTCTGGCTGGCGACGACCGCCGACGATCACGTTGTCGCAGGCCAGTTGACGTTACTGGGAACGAGTCCCATCGCCCACACGGTTGTTGCGGCTGCTGACTCAGACTATCTCCAGAGTGGTGCAACTCCATGGTTGCGCTGGCAGTCGCTCCGGCGCCTTCATGACCTTGGGTATCGCGGAACCGATTTAACCGATGCTGCGCTTAACCCGGTAACTCGCTTCAAGTCTCAGTTGGGGGGAAGACTGGTAATGAATTCTGTTGTGCGTCGTCCGCAATCATCGGCGATGCGCCGCTATGAGTCGCGAATGCGTTGGCGCGGGCGGGTTGCCGGGCTCGTTCGGAGACTGCGAGGGGACCGTCGTGGCTAGTGACTATGGCAGCGTTGTCGTCGCTTCAACGCTCCTGCGTTTTGGGGTGACGACACTCTATGGTATGGCCGGAACCCAGAATGTCCCGTTGCTGGAAGCCGTGCGAGCATCAGGTCTTCGGTTTGTCGCCGCGACGAGTGAGCTCGCTGCGGGTATGATGGCCGTCGGTGCGGCTGCGGCAACAGGGAAGCCTGCGGTGCTTACCACAATTCCGGGCCCCGGCGCCGTGTTCGCTCTGCCAGCGCTGGCTGAAGCGGCGCTCGACTCGATCCCTCTTCTATACATCACTCTACGATCTGGCTCCGCCGGATCGCACCGTCCGGGACAGCATCAACACCTTGACCTCCCAACGCTCTTCACGCCAGTGACACAAAATGTCTTTTCGATAGAACGTGCTGACGAGGTCGTTTCGATTCTCCATGCCGCCTGGCACGCGACCACGTCTGACGAGCCGGGGCCGGTGGCAGTGATCATCGCACCCGAACTGCTCAAGTCGTCGGTGCCGCGGGATGCCGAGTTGATCGAGCCGCCCACGGCAGCGCCAGTCGATGCCCAGGCGCTCGTTAACATTGTGAGCGCCGTCCGCCGTCCGCTCCTGTTTTGTGGCCGGGGTGCTGCGGATGCCGCCGATGATATTCGCCGTCTGATCGACCGCACGCCGATGCCGGTTGTGACGACCCTGTCGGGACGCGGTGTGATCCCCGAGGATCATCCGAGTGCCTGCCCGTTCGATTTTACTGCCGGGTCGGTTGCTCCCCTCAATGAGTTGGTTGCCGAAAGTGATATCGTCCTCGCGCTCGGTGCTAAGTTTGCCAGCAATGGTACGGGTGCCTATCAGCTTGCCGTTCCCCGCGAAAAGCTCATTCACATCGATCGCTCCGAGGCGATAGCGGGTGTTACCTATCCCGCGGCGCACGCAGTGGTCACCCGGTGCGAGTCGTTTATCGCGGCCCTTTCCGCTGACAATGATCTTACGTCGGAGTGGACCACGACAGAGATTGCCGACTGGCGCCAACGACTGCAGGACGCCCAACGGGCGGGCCTGCCGTCCCCACCAACGATCGCGGGGTCAACACTTTCGGTGATTGATGCACTAACGGCCGCCTTTGCAACGCTTCCGGATCGATCGATCGTAACCACCGATTCCGGCTATCACCAAACCGCTGTGCGGGCTAGCCTGGTGGTGCGGGAGCCGCGCCAACTTCTCTGCCCCTCCGATCTGCAGGCGATGGGTTTCGGTCTCCCTGCGGCGATTGGCGCGGCCGTGACGTATCCGGAGCGATCGGTCATTGCCGTCATCGGCGACGGTGGCTTTGCCCTCTCTGCACTCGAACTCGCTACGGCAGTTGAGCTACACGTGAACCTCGTCGTCCTGCTACTGAGCGATGGCTATCTGTCTCTGATTCGGCGACAACAGCTCGCTGATTATGGTGCCGCGATCGCTACTGCTGCGACGTCAGTGCGGCCCGATGCTCTCGCCGAGGCCGTTAGCTGTGGCTATCGCGACGGTACCTCAGAACTCAGCAAGTCTCTGACTGACGCCATCCGCGAGGGTGGGGTGCAGATCGTCGAGGTTCGTCTTACCGAAGCCGGAGAGGTCACCGCGACGGCCACGCGTCGTCGCGTGGTTCAGGCAGTCCGACGAATCGCCGGACCGGGACTTCTGTCCCGCTTCAAGAAACGGATTTAGCTCCCCACGCCTGTTCATTCTTCGCACACTTCCTGCATTTTCTTGCGATGTGAGAGGATCGGCTAGCACCTTCGGTCCTGATTTCGGACCATCCTCGGGTCTCAACCGGGGTGGATCACCGGCCGATAGTCGACGAGAGGTCGGTAAAATGAGTTTATGTCGGTCAATTCAGGCATATCCGACGACAGAAACCGATTTATGCGATGACGAGTGCAGCACCGGAGGAGAAACGGTAACAAATTTGCTCTATTTTGCGGTTCATGATGCACTCTGACGAACACTCAACGCCGATCGTAGAGGCGTTCGATTGCTACGCCCGGCCGGGTGATGGTCAATTGATCTTTGACCTGTGCGGAGAAAAGGTCGCGAGAGGACTGGCTGAGTCAGTCCACGACCAATTTCGGGCGTATGTGCTCACCCGCGACTACCCCTGTGTTGGAGCGAAGTCGGTGATCGAGGGTGGCCACTACCGATTTGGGTTTTTCCCGGCCCTTGGTTCGGCAGACGCTGCATCGGTACTGCATCGAGCCATCGAACGGTTTGTGGCCGATCAGGACTCAATGAATACTCGTTTCTCAACGTTTATCGCGTCGTTCGACGGTCCCGCCTTGCTCGACGAGGCGGGTTTCGAGTCCGCGCTCTGGGCACAATTGTCGAATATTGACACAATCGATGCCGAGCGGTATGCCTGGGATCCAACGGTATCGAGTGATCCGGGCGACAAGACGTTTTCGTTCTCCATCGCCGGCCGAGCGTTTTTTATCATCGGCCTCTCGCCGGTCGCGTCGCGTTATTCCCGACGCTTTGGCTGGCCCACCCTCGTCTTCAATGCCCATGCGATGTTTGAGGATCTCCGAGACCGCAATCAGCTCGAACGCTGGAAGACGATCATCCGTGATCGGGATACCGCGTTGCAAGGTGGCATCCCCAATCATGTGTTGGCCGATTTCGGCGAATCATCCGAGGCTCGTCAGTATTCCGGTCGAGCTACTGATTCGTCGTGGAAATGTCCGTTCATGGCGTCGCCACGCCCGGTGGAGTCCTGATGCCGCGCGTTGTCTGTGAACCCTGCATCGGCTGTAAGAGCGGCGACTGTGTGAGTGTTTGCCCGGTCGAGTGTTTTCACGAGACGCCGGAAATGCTGGTCATCGATCCGCACGCCTGTATCGATTGTGGACTGTGCGCCACCGTCTGTCCGTCGCGGGCAATCTTCTCCGATGAGGACGTGCCCGAACGTTGGCAGGATTACATCGAAAAGAATGTCGACCTCGCCCGGCGCTGGCCCAACATCCGGGAAATCGGCAAACCGAAGACCGATCGCCGCGCAGGCTGACCGCTCATCAGACCAATCCAGACCCACGTTATCCAGTTCTTTCCTGACGACGTCTAACGACCCCCCTATACTCCGCTCATGTCATTTCTGGCGGCAACGCTCGATCTTTCGGCTCGCGAACAACTAGTTTGTAGCGATTACTCATGGCATGCCGAGGCCGGGCTATGTCTTCCCCCGGTTATCGACACGAAGAGGTGGGAGCGCGGCGGCATCACCGCCGTTTCACTTGCCCGACACGCCAGCTTCGTTGGCCTCGCTACGTCCGACGATGGCGGTATCCAGGTTGGTGTTACAGGCTATGCCGTCGCCCCGACAGAATGGCCCTGGCCGTCACCATTACCACAGGACCGTCGGCCGTCTTCACTTGCGGAACTCCTCGCTGGTTTGGCGTCGATCGATCAGGTCGAATTGATTCGAGAGGTCAACGGTGTCTATGCGGCGGTGATCTGGTCGAACAAGAGGGAATCGGCAACGCTGCTTTCCGATCGCCTGGGTGTCCGTCCGCTTTTCTGGACGGTCGACCGGGGCCGTTTACTCGTGGCGAGTCGATCCGTCGTGCTGGCGCAGCAACGACGTTCGGTTGAAATCGATCGCGTCGGTGTCGATGACACGCTGGTGTTCGGGTTCCTTACCGAGAATCGTACGCTCTGGCAGGAGATATCTCGCGTTCCCGGAGGAACGATTGTCACCGTCACGCGATCAGGTTCTCACTCGCGGCGCTATTGGTCGGCTGACGAAATCATCATCGATGATCATATCACACTCGATGATGCGATTGACGGTCACGAAGAGCGATTCCGACGGGCGCTCGACCGTCTGCTTGAGCTCGATCGGCAACCGTCGTGTTTCGTCAGTGGTGGTATGGATTCCCGTCGCTTGCTGACAGGGCTCGCGCAGCGCGCCAATCGCGTAGACACGTTTACGATCGCCCGGATTAACCATCGCGATCCCTACGAAAGTGATCTTGGGATCGGTCGAGCGTTAGCGAACTTCTATGACATGCCGTGGGCAGGTGTTCCCTTCTATGAACCGGAGCGCGAAGGGGAACTGGCGTTGTTGACGTATTTCATCAACAACGGCGAAACGTTCCAACATCGTCAGTTTCTACCCCTCATGGCCCGCCTTCCGCATCAGCTCGGGGTCAATTACGATGGACTTGCCGGCGATATTCTCGTCTACGACGAGGAGGTTACACCGGCGGTACTCGCTGCCCAGCGCGATCCGGGTCGCCTCGCTGATTTCCTTCGCCCCCAGTTCGATCCGGACACACATGGTGTGCTCAGCGATAAGCCAAGCATACCGAATCCTCGGGAGCGGCTGATTAATCATCTGACCGCATTGCCTGATAACGACAACCGTTATTCCCTCTGGTATTTGTCGCACTGGACACCACGTCGAACAGCTCCGTGGGGGGCGACGGTCGCAGCGGTACGCACCGAGTCGGTCTTTCCGTATCTCGATCACGAAGTGATGGAGTATTCGCTGACCGTTCCGCAGACCGTTAAGCTGAATACTAACATGCAGCAGTTGATTCTCGAACGCTACCACGCCGATGTCATGACAGCGGTACCGTCGAGCCATTACCCGAACATCCATACGACTCCGGATGCAGTCGTGCGTCCGTATGTTCAGCCGGTGCCGAAGGCGATGCGCACCCGGCGGATTCTCGCCCATTACGCAGCGGCAGCGGATCAGATTCGGGCTTGCCCGTGGTTATGGGAACGGCTGACTGCTCAATCGAAACAGTCAGTAGCGATGCTCAGGTATGGTCGGTCGATCTTGTCGATCGTACCGTCGCTGGTGGAGCGAGCCTGGCGTCTGGACCGTCTTGGTCAAGTCGCGGTGATTCTCCAGGGAGCTGAGGACCGGGCATTCTGGCAACAGCTAAGGGAGCGTGCAACTGTCTATCTCACCCCGGACGACGCCGAACTCTAATTGATGACCACTAGCTTACCGCGGTCACCGGTCGACGGGACGAACCAGAGATAAACTCCCGAAGCAACGCGTTCTCCGGACGTGTTGGTGCCGTCCCAGATTACTTCGTTCGTGTTGAGCGAGCGCCACTCCCGAATCGTTTCCCCGGAGACTGATACGAGTTGCAGGTCCGAGCGAGAGGGGAGATCGACCCAGCGGACGTTGGGATCGCTGCCCGGGCGAAACTGCGTGGGATATGCCTGTACGCCACCGACGACTGTAAACGTGCCGATGTTCGAGTACGAACCGCCGTCAAGACGCGCTCGCCAGTAGTAGTCCTGATTCGTTTCCAGTCGATCATCACCGCGCCAGATAAGCAGCGTGTCGCTTGGCCAGATGGCAACACCCGAGGAAACCACGCCGAAGAAGCTACTGTCGGTTGCGATCTCAATCTGGAGCTGGCCGCCAGCGTTACTGAGGGGTCCGGTCACGCGAAGTTCGGGTCGTGCCGACGCAAACCGAGCATGTGGATTGTCGAGCGCAATCACTGCATCGTCATCATTATCCAGGCTGATGTCGAACGACGCGATTCCCCAGCTGATGTTGGAGATCGGCGATGCGTTGCCCATTTCATCGTAACTGCGAATAGCCGTCCAGTACGTATCAGCTGGTACCAACCCGGTCATCACGTACGCCTGGGTCATCCCCCCCGGAAATGGTGCCGGGGGGGAGGTAAGGAGGGAGGCCGATTCAAAGGTGCCGGTTGTTATCGGCCATTGCGCGTAGCGAACCTCGTAGGCGGTCGCCTGGCCGGCCATCTGGTCATCACCGGGGGAGGTCCAACTAAGGATCAGTTCTCCTTCGAACGCGCCAGTTGAGGCGCTCAGGTCGTTGATCGGAGACGGCGGCGTGATATCTCCAGTTGTCGCACCCTGGGCGACATTAGAGAGCGGCGATTCATTGGGAACCTCGTCGGAGACCTTGATCGCTACGTAGTAGGTCGTTTGTGGGGTTAGTCCGGTGATCACCACGGACTCCGAACTGCCCGCAGTTTGTGGTGTCGGCGGATTCGCCACAACCGTTGCTCCGGACCAGTTGCCGCCGGTGATCGGCGACGTTGAGTAACGGATATCGTAGCTCGACGCCGTTCCGGTTGTTCCGTCATCACCAACGGCGGTCCAGGAAACAATGATCGACGTTTCGTTAGCATCGGTCACGGCGACATCGGCGATTGCACTTGGCGGAGTTGTTTCGGACGATGTTGCCCGCGACACCGTGTTGGAGACCGACGACCAGTTGGGAACGTCGTCAGCGACGCGCATTGCGAAGTAGTAGGTCTGGCTGGCGTTCAGGCCAGTGACGATAAACGTCTCGGTCTGACCGCTGGCTTGTGGTGATGGTTCGTTGGTCACGGCGGTGGCCGAACCGAAGCTACCGGCGGTGATCGGCGACGTCGAATAGCGGATGTCATATTCGGACGCGGTGCCGCTCATGCCATCATCACCGACCGCTGTCCAGCGCAGGGTGACCGACGACTCATTCGACGTGATCGCCGCCAGGGTCGTAATCGTCGCCGGCGGAATCGTCTCATCAGCGGTGGCCGCCGAGGCGACATTCGAGATGCCCGACCAGTTGGGAACGTCGTCAGCCGTTCGCATCGCGACGTAGTAGGTCGTCGCCGGTGACAATCCATTCAGGATGAATGTTTCGTTTGAGCCGGCGCTTGAGGGCGACGGTTCACCCGTTGCCGCTGTCGCGCTGGCGAAGTTGCCCGCGTTGATTGGCGACGTTGAGTACCGAATGTCGTAGGTCGACGCTGTCCCCGTGTTGCCATCGTCACCCGGCGCGGTCCAATTCAGTTGCAAAGATGTCTCCGTTGGATTGGACAGTGTCAGATTGGCGATAACTGCCGGAGGATCGGTCTCCTGATCGGTCGCTTTAGAAACGACGTTGGAAAGTGGCGACCAGTTAGGGACTTCATCGCCAACTTTGATCGCAAAGTAGTAGGTCGTCGCCGGCTGCAATCCGGTCACGGTAAATGACTCCGATGACCCAGCCAGTTGCGGGCTCGGTTCGCCGACGACGGTCGTTGCTGAGTTCCAGTTGCCGGCGGTGATCGCCGATGTCGAATAGCGAATGTCGTAAATGCTGGCCGTGCCCGAGGAACCGTCGTCGCCGGGGGCGGTCCAGGTGAGCGTGATGGAGTTAGACGTGGCCGCTGGTGCCTCCAGGGCCGTCCAACCAGTAGTGGTTAACAGGGGGAAACAGGTCAGGGCCATTACTGCCCACGACGCCCGTTTCTGGACGACCCCACGGAGGTGTGCCAGTGCCATACGGGTACTGCTCCTGTGGTTCGTTGAGGGTGAGGGGTGGATAGGGATGTCGCATCGTTCTCGCGTATAGTGATTTCGGTGCCAATCGTGCGAGGTGTTTGTAACTTGCTCTGCGCGAGAACATTGCACCTATCTGAAGGCAACGGAACAGACCTCATAACCGATCAATGCTGTTCACTGAGCGCGCATCTGAGCTGGCGGTGAACAGGCAAAATGCATGGGAACGAATCGATCACGGACTCCGTTTTCCCTTCAATAGCACCACCAACCAGGGAGACCTACCTATGAACCGACTGGCATTGCCGGCGCTGCTGGGGATTCTCGCGATCGGTTGTCAGAGCGATGGCCAATCGAACCGCGACAGTGGCGAAATGACCGCGGAGACAGCAATGACAACGACTGAGTATCGAACGATTCCTTTTGAAACAATTGATGGCGAGCCGACGAGCCTCGATGCCTACGTTGGCAACGTCGTACTGATTGTGAACGTTGCCTCGAAGTGCGGTTTCACGCCTCAGTACGAGGGGCTTCAGGCGCTCTACGAGAAACACAAGGAGAGTGGTCTCGTTGTACTTGGTTTTCCAGCGAATAACTTCGGCGGACAGGAGCCCGGGACGAACGATGAGATTCAGTCGTTCTGCACGACCAATTACGGTGTGTCGTTTCCCATGATGGCCAAAGTTTCGGTGAAGGGTGATGACAAGCATCCGCTTTTCACCTACCTCACTGAGGAGTCGCCGTTGCCGGGAGAGATTGGCTGGAACTTCAATAAGTTCCTCCTCGATCGTGAGGGGAACCTGGTGGCTCGCTTCGAGTCTCGAGTGAAGCCGCAGAGTGACGAGCTCGTTGGCGAGATTTCACAACTGCTCTAACCCGACATCTTTACTTTGACGTTACCCGACGCGGGGGACATGCTTGGTCATGTCCTCCGGTCGCTTGTTTGTTGCCATTACGATCCCCGAACGAATCAAATCGGAGCTGCACGCGCTCCAGGTCGGTATTCCCGGCGTCCGGTGGGTTGATCCGGAGCGGATGGTCCTCACCGTGCGGTTTATTGGTGAGGCCGACGGAACACTCTTCAATGATATTGACTATGCGCTTTCGACCGTGTCGGTCCCGCCGATCGGTGTCGCTCTGAAGTCAGTCGGACACTTTCCGCCCCGTAAAGACAAAAACGAACTCTGGGTGGGGGTTAACGACCCCGAGCCGATTCTGCGACTCCGCGGCAAGATCGATAACGCCGTGACGCGAGTGTCCGTTGAACCGGAACGCCGGCGCTATCATCCCCATGTCAAACTCGGGTACCTTCGGCCGCAGGCGAACGGTCGCCTTGCGCGCTTTTTACAAGCCAACGCGCTGGCATTGTTCACGCCGTTTGTCGCCGAATCGTTTGAACTGTATGCTTCGCACAAGTCCGGCGATGGTCGTGTGTACGAGGTCGAGGAGTCGTATCCATTGACCGGTCCCGGGGAGGTTGAGACCTGTAGCGATTCGCATGAGGGTGATCGATGAAACATCTGCGCAAAGAACTTTGGTTCGAGGTCCCGTCCCGACGGGGCTTTGTTAATATCACTCCTGATGTCGAGGCCGCGGTGGCCGAGTCGGGTGTCAGAAACGGCTTGGTGCTCGTCAACGCGATGCACATCACCGCGTCGGTGTTTATCAACGACGATGAACGCGGATTGCATCACGACTATGAAAAATGGCTCGAAGAGCTCGCGCCGCACGAGCCGATAACGCAGTACCGTCACAACAATACCGGCGAGGATAACGCCGACGCGCATCTCAAGCGGCAGATCATGGGGCGCGAAGTGGTGGTGGCGATTACCGACGGTCAGCTCGATTTCGGACCCTGGGAACAGATTTTCTATGGTGAGTTCGACGGTCGTCGGCGCAAGCGCGCGCTGATCAAAATCATCGGCGAGTAGCGGTCACGAATCTATCTCACATGAGTCACCTTGAGCGGAGTTGAGAGGTGACACGGCTACGTAGCTGACGGGCAGGTGAGGACACCTGCCGCGCACGACGAGGTGAGGTCTGGATTCCCGCCTCCGCGGGAATGACAGACAAACAGTCCCGGTCCATCCATGTGACCCCGGCAGCCGGGGCGACTTCCGGGCACGGAACAGCACGCAACTGCGTTAACGTCATCCTCGCGCAGGCGGGGATCCATCTTAATTCTTAAGCGCCGCATGAACCACCACCGGTGCGCGACGGTTCTGGCTTGTGAGAAAAAGAACAAGCAAAAGCCGAAGCGGTAGGAATCACCTTGTCGAAATCGCTCTTTGCCCCCACATTGACCGACCGATGACAACTGTGCTCAAAGACTACATGGCGCTCACCAAGCCGACGATCATGCTGCTGGTGTTGTTCACCGGAGCCGCAGCCCTGGTTGTTGAAGGATCGTTTTTGCGAGAGCCGGTCAGTTTCCTGCTTGTCATGGTCGGTCTGTTTCTGACCGGTGGGGCAGCCAATGCCCTCAATCAGTTCTTCGAGCGGAACATCGACGCCCGCATGTCGCGAACGGCGAAGCGACGACCGTTACCACTCAAGCGCATTACACCGGGGCACGCCCTGCTCTTTTCGATCACGATTGGCGCGGTCGGTGTGCTGCTCTTCGCCTGGGTCTTCAATTGGTTAGTCGCTTCCTTGGCGTTGGCGACGATTCTCTTCTATGCGCTGATCTACACGCTGCTGCTGAAACCGACGACGCCACAGAACATCGTCATTGGAGGCGCGGCGGGTGCGATGGCGCCCGTGGGCGCATGGGCCGCGGCAACGGGGGAGATGGCGGTCGCTCCGTGGTTGATGTTCGCGATCATCTTCTTCTGGACCCCACCGCATTTTTGGGCGTTGGCGCTGTACTGTAAGGACGATTACGTCAAAGCCGGTTTGCCGATGATGCCACTGATAAAAGGTGACAATAACACGCGGCGGCTGATGGCGATTTACTCAGTGATCGTCGTGGTGATTTCGTTGCTGCTTATCTTCTTCGGTTCCGGGTGGTTCTATTTTGCGATCGCCGTTCTCCTCGGCGCCTACTTCCTGCGCGCCGTTTGGGTTGATCGCAAAGAGCGCACGGAAAATTCCGCGAAACGTTTATTTGCCTACTCTATCGTATACTTACTTGGGTTGTTCACCGCGGTGATGGTTGACCAACTCGTGTTACGCTTGCTCTAGCGGCTGTCTAACTATCGCATACGTTCGGGTACACTATTCTAGACAGTGTCGAACAGTACCCTTGTTTCTCGAATGAGGGACTGATTTCCGGTTGACTTGCAGGGGGGCACCGGTATCTTGCCGCCCGCATGGAGATTGGTTGTTGTAACGGTGTGCGAGAGTGTGCTTTCCTTCCTTATCCGCCCCGCCCAAGCCTCAACCATTGTGAATAAAGTAACAAGCGAGGTTGACGTTGGCGCAGATCTTCCCCAAAGCGGCTAATCGTCTGCCACTCGTCACTGCACTCGTGGCGGGACTGGTTGTGTGTGGTGCCGTTGGATTCTTCTGGTATTACGGTGCGCCCGAGTACACCGATGTCGGGTATCGCCCGGACCAACCTGTCAAATACAGTCATAAGGTTCACGCCGGAAACATGGCGATTGATTGCCGGTATTGCCATACGACCGTCGAATGGTCGTCCAAGGCCAACGTGCCACCGACGCGGACCTGCATGAATTGTCATTCGCTCGTGGGTCAGGATCTGGCAACGCTTGAACTCGTCCGGTCTAGTTGGGAAGAGAACGAGCCGATCGAGTGGATTCGCATTCACGACCTGGGTGATTATGCCTATTTCAACCACGCCGCCCACGTCCGGGTCGGTGTTGGCTGTATCGAGTGTCACGGTAACGTTGCTGAAATGGAAATCGTCCAGCAGGTCGAACCGTTGTCGATGGGGTGGTGCCTCGACTGCCACCGCAGCCCGGATGAATACCTGCGGCCTCCGGATCAGGTCACGAATATGTACTGGGTCAAGCCGGACAATCACGCCGAATGGGTGACTGCCTGGAAAGAGACGATGAATATCAATCCGCCCGAAGACTGTTCGGCCTGTCATCACTAGGAGCACGTAATGCGCTGGCGTGAACGCGATTACTGGAAAAGCCTCAGCGAACTGGCGGACACCGAAGAGTTTCGCATCCATCTGCATCGTGAGTTTCCCGAAAACGCCGATCAGCTTCCCACAACGAATGGGAATGGCAACGGAAACAGCGGTGATGACACACCGGCCGGCTGGTCGCGTCGTAATTTTCTGACGCTCATGGGGGCGTCGATGGCGCTCGCGGGTCTGGCCTCGTGCCGCCGCCCGGTCGAGACCATCGTACCGCACGTTGAACGGCCGCTGGCCTACGATCCCGGAACGCCTGAGTTCTATGCGACGTCGGTCGACTTCGAGGGGGAAGGCATTGGCCTGGTGGTTCAGAGCACCGACGGTCGCCCGACCAAGATCGATGGCAACGAGCAGCATCCGGCCTCCCTCGGTGGCTCCAACCATCTGCTACAGTCCTCCATTCTCCATCTCTATGCCCCGGAACGTCTGCGCAAACACATGCGCGGCGATGCAGAAGCGACAGCCGAAGAGTTTGTCGCAACCTGGAACGGCTTGCGAGAGACATTTGCTGATAACCGCGGAACCGGCCTTGCTGTCATTGCGCCTCCGTACTCGTCGCCGACCTTTGCTCGGTTGAAACGCGCGTTTGCCCGTCGTTTCCCGCGAGCACGTTGGGCGACCTGGACACCGCTATCGAACGAGACTATTTCGACCGGTGGGGAACTGGCGACTGGTCGCAAGCTGATGCCGAAGTATGAACTGGCGGGCGCTCGGGTGATTGTTGGAATCGATGCCGACTTCACGAACGATGAGCCGAATGCGCTGGCAACGGCGCGCGGCTTTGCCGATTCCCGCCGTCCGCTTGAGCCGACGGATGGCATGAGCCGTCATTATCAAATCGAATCGACCTATACCGTTACGGGATCGGCTGCCGATCATCGTCTGCGCCTGGCGCCGTCGTTGATGCCGACATTCATCGGCGCCCTCGCTCGTGAATTGCGGCAACTTGGCCTCGATCTGCAGGGAATCGACAATCTCCCGGCGGCCGGCGCTGATGTCGATGCTGCGTTTGTTAAAACGGTTGCAACCGACCTCATGAGCCAAACCGGCCGCTCGGCGATTATTGTCGGACGGCGTCAGCCCGCACCGATCCATGCGCTGGCCTTGGCCATTAATACCGCATTGGGTAACGTCGGCAACACGGTCTTCTACTATGAGCCCACCGATGCCGAACCGGTGTCGCTCGCCTCGCTTAATGAAACGGTGAGTGCGATGAAATCGGGCGATATATCTACCTGTGTGATTCTGGGCGGTAACCCGGTTTACAACGCGCCGGCTGACATCGATCTCGCCGGCGGGCTCGAGCGAGTCGCGAACACGATCTATTTCACAATGTTTGTCGATGAGACTGCCACAGCGTCCGACTGGCTGATTGCCGCCTCGCATTACCTTGAGCAGTGGGGTGATACGCGTTCAGTCGACGGTACAATTGCGCCCACGCAACCGTTGATTGCACCTCTCTACGATTCGGTGGCCAACATCGAGCTGATCCACCTGATGACGACCGGAGAAATTGTACCGTCAGTTGATCTGGTGAAGGAAACGTGGGCCGATGTGCTCCCGCGACGCGACTTCGACAGAAACTGGAAGACTGCGCTGCATGACGGCGTGCTGGCGGGTTCGGTGGGAGCGGCAACCACTCCGCGTGTGGATGCCCGTTCGGTTGGTAATGCCTTCGCAACATTGTTGAGCCAATCATCAGGCAATGGTCTGGAAGTTGTCTTTTCTTCCGGTCCGGTCCACGACGGATCTTTTGCGAATGTCGCGTGGTGCCAGGAGTTGCCACACCCAATTACCAAACAAGCGTGGGACAATGTTGCCACGCTGTCGTGGAAGACGTCGCGTGATCTCGGTATCGAGAATGGTGACGTCGTCTCAATCTCCCTGAATGGTGCGACTATCGAGATTCCGGCGTGGATCTCTCCTGGTCAGGCCGACAACACGATTGGTCTGACGCTCGGCTACGGACGGACGGGAGAGCCATACAACGAGGGTCGACGGTCGAGCAACCTCTTCGGTTTCGAGCCGCCCCGTCAGAATGTGGGCACCGATGTCGGTGTGAATGTCTACCCGCTGCGTACCGCCAACGCGTTGGGCGTCGCGACGGGTGGTGCCCAGCTCACCAAGACGGGAGCGCGTGTCACGCTTGCGCAGACGCAGGATCACTGGTCAATGGAGGGACGTCCCCTCTACCGCGAGGCGACCTATCGGGCGTTTCAGGCGCATGAGTCGCACGGCAAGGACGGCAAAGAAGACCTGCATCATCAATTGCTCACACCCGAAAAACCGCATCATCCGCCGCTCCTTCCGCTCTGGCAGCAACACAAGTTCGATACGGGTTATCAATGGGGAATGACGATTGACCTGAATGCCTGCACGGGTTGTGGAGCCTGTACTGTTGCCTGTCAGTCCGAGAACAACATTCCGGTTGTTGGCAAGGAACAGGTGATCCAGGGGCGCGAGATGCACTGGCTGCGTCTCGACCGCTACTATGGCGGAGACCTCGACAATCCCGACATGAACGTCATGCCGATGATGTGTCAGCACTGCGAATACGCCCCGTGCGAGGCCGTTTGCCCGGTCGCGGCGACCGTGCACGACAGCGAAGGTCTCAACACGATGATCTATAACCGCTGCATCGGGACACGCTACTGCTCGAACAACTGCCCGTATAAGGTGCGTCGCTTTAATTTCTTCAACTACACCAACGATATTCCGAAAGAGCATCGTCTGCAGTTCAATCAGGATGTCACGATCCGCTTCCGCGGTGTTATGGAGAAATGCACCTACTGTACGCAGCGGATTAACAAGGCGAAGTTCAAGGCGAAGCAGGAAGATCGAACCGTTCGTGACGGCGAGATCGTCACTGCCTGTCAGCAGGTTTGCCCGACCAAGGCAATCGTCTTCGGCGATCTCAATGACCCGGAGAGTGAGGTCAGCAAGCTGACCAAGGCAACGCGTAGTTATCGTATGCTCGAAGAATACAATCTGAAGCCGAGGACATCATATCTCGGTCGCATTCGGAATTACCATCCCGATCTCGCCCCGAAAGCTACGGCTCACGGGCATGATCATGACACGAAGGAGTCGGCATAACGTATGAAGACACTTCGCCGTCGCGCTGACGCCTCGGCTGCCACGGCCACGATGCCGTGGGTCGACGCACCGTTAGTCAGCGGGACACCGTCATTCGGCTCCATCACCGAGGATATCTCGCGGGTCGCCGAGCGGCCTACGACGATCACCTGGCTGGCGTCACTCGGACTGGTCGGTTCGTTTGCGCTCGTGTTGTTGATCTCGATCGGCTGGCTCTTCTACGAGGGAACCGGAATCTGGGGCATTAACGTACCAACCGCCTGGGGCTGGGCGATTGTCAACTTCGTCTGGTGGGTTGGTATCGGTCACGCTGGCACGCTGATTTCGGCGATTCTCTTCCTGTTCCGCCAAAAGTGGCGTACCGCGATCAACCGGTTTGCCGAGGCGATGACGATCTTCGCGGTCATCTGTGCGTTGATCTTCCCGGGCATCCATGTCGGTCGGGTGTGGGTAGTCTACTGGATGTTCCCGTTGCCCAATCAGATGTTGATGTGGCCGAACTTCCGGTCGCCGCTATTGTGGGACGTCTTCGCAGTCTCGATCTACTTCACCGTTTCACTGCTCTTCTGGTACACCGGATTGATTCCCGATCTCGCGACGCTACGTGACCGCGCCACCGGCAAAATTCGCCGCGCGATTCTTGGGATTCTCTCGATGGGCTGGCGCGGGGGTAACCGCCAGTGGCAGCACTACGAACTGGCCTATCTGATTCTCGCCGGCGTGTCGACACCACTGGTGTTGTCGGTTCACTCGGTTGTTTCGACTGACTTTGCAGTCTCGATGATACCCGGGTGGCATACGACGATCTTCCCGCCCTACTTCGTCGCCGGAGCAATCTTTTCCGGCTTCGCAATGGTGCTGACACTGGCGATCATTGTTCGCAAGCTCTTCCATCTCGAAGACTATTTCACGATTAACCATCTTGAGAAAATGAACATCATCATGCTGGTGACGGGCATGATGGTTGGCTATGCCTACAGCTGTGAGTTCTTCATCGCCTGGTACTCGGGCAATGTGTACGAGACATTCGCCTTTGTGAATCGAGCTACCGGCCAGTATGCCTGGGCGTATTGGACAATGGTGTTATGTAACGTCATTTCTCCCCAGGTCTTCTGGTTCAAGAACCTCCGCCGGAATATCGTGGTGATGTTTATCGCCTCGATCTTCATCAACATCGGCATGTGGTTCGAACGGTTCGTGATCGTCATTACGTTATCGCAGGACTTCCTCCCGTCGAGCTGGGATTACTACTCGCCCACGCTCTGGGATATTCTGACCTATGTCGGGTCGTTCGGACTCTTCTTCAGCCTGTTCTTGCTCTTCTGCAAGTTTGTCCCGGTCGTTGCGATGGCCGAGGTGAAGGGCGTGCTGCCCGAGGCCGATCCGCATCATGGAGGTAGCCACTAATGTCTACCGAAACCGTAACGGCGGCCGCGCCGGCAATCCAAACCTACGGTATCCTGGCGGCGTTCAAAAACGCTGGCGACCTGCTCCATGCGGCCGAGAAGGTTCGTGACGCCGGGTATGCCAAATTCGATGCACATTCGCCGTTCCCGATTCATGGGATGGATCAGGCGATGGGTCTGCGTCGGTCGATCGTTGGCTACTGTGCCGGAATCTCCGCTTTTCTCCTGGGATCGTTCGGGTTCTGGCTGCAGTGGTGGACATCCTCGGTCGACTATCCACTGATCATTGCCGGTAAGCCATTCAACTCGTATCCGGCGTACGTGGTCGTCACGTTTGGCCTCACCGTTCTTGGTGCGGCCCTGGGGGCGCTCTTGAGCATGTTGATTCTCAATCGACTGCCCCAGCCGTTCCACGGCCTGTTTTACTCCAAGCAATTCGAGAAATTTTCCGACGATGGTTTCTTCATTTCGATCGAAGCGGGGGATGCGAAATTCTCCGAGACGGAAACGGTGCGTTTCCTGGAATCGATCGGCGGAACGAACGTCGAAGTGGTGAGGGGGGAGTAATGATTCGTCGCACTCACCTACTCGCAAGTGGACTCGCACTCGCTCTGATCTTCGCAGTTTCCGGTTGTATCCAGGGGTTACCGTCGGACAAACCGGCGATTCATATCAATCCCAATATGGATGATCAGCCGAAGTATGAAGCGCAGGAAGCGAACGAGTTCTTCGCTGACGGTCTTCCGATGCGCATCCCGGTCGAAGGGACGATTGCTCGCGGGCAATTGGCTCGCGCCCTGGGTGGTCCCCTGGAGACGGGACTCGATGCCAACGGCGATACGCTGCTGACGATGCCGATGCCGGTTACACGAGAGCTCCTGCTCCGTGGGCAGGAACGCTATGGAATCTACTGCACACCATGCCATGGTCAAACCGGTGGCGCCGGCGATCTCAAGGGGATCGTGGTGCAGCGTGGCATGACGATTATTCCGCCGTCATATCATGACCCGAGACTCGTTGCCGCTCCGGATGGCTATCTCTACGACGTCATCACCAATGGTGTGCGCAACATGTGGGGCTATAAGTGGCAGATACCGGTCGAGGATCGATGGGCGATCGTGGCATACATGCGTGTGCTTCAGCGGTCACAGGCCGGTACGTTGGAAGATGTTCCCCCGACGCTGCGGGATGACCTGTAAGGTAAGGATGTTGCAATCGCATGAGTGCTGAATCACTGACCTACCGACTGCAGAAGAAGGGGAACTTCGCCAATCTTGCGCTCCTTGCCATCGCGCTGGGACTGGTTGGCTCTGTTGCCGCTTACTTCACGAACCCGGAGCAGTTCTTCCACGCGTTCCTGGTGGCGTTCTCGTTCTGGACGTCGATTGGCTTGGGGGCGATGTTTTTTACGATGCTCCATCATCTGACAGGAGCGTCCTGGTCGGTAACGGTCCGACGTATCGCCGAACAGATCATGATGGGTCTGCCGATCATGTTCATCTTCACGATCGTTCTGTTCCTGGGCTTGCATTCACTCTACCACTGGACGCACGTTGATCCGGCGACCGATGCTTTTCTTGCGGTCAAACAACCGTATTTGAACGAGCCGTTCTTCATCGGTCGCACGATCTTCTATTTTGTTGTCTGGAGCGCGCTGGCAATCGTCTTGAATCGAATGTCGCGGTCGATGGACACCAATCCGACGGCCCGGACATTCCAGCGTCTGAAGGTTGTATCGGCGATCGGCATGCTGCTCTTCGCCTTTACGATTACCTACGCCGCATGGGACTGGCTGATGTCGCTCGACTTCCACTGGTACTCGACGATCTTCGGCGTCTATTTCTTCGGCGGTGCGTTTCTGAATGCACTTGCAATGATTACGCTGCTGGCGATGTATCTGCGCAAACGATCCGATCTCGACAAAGCGATCTCGGTCGAGCACTTCCATGATCTGGGCAAACTGATTTTCGGGTTTATCGTCTTCTGGTCGTACATTGGTTTCTCGCAGTTCTTCCTGCAGTGGTACGGTAACATTCCCGAGGAAACGGTCTGGTATCTCAATCGTTGGGACGGCAGTTGGAAGATCCCGTCTCTCATTCTGCTCTTTGGCCACTTCATGGCGCCGTTTGTCATTATGATTTTCCGAGCCAGTAAACGCAGCTTTCTGGTCATGAAGGTGATGGCGTTCTGGTTGCTGTTTGTCCACTGGGTTGATATGTACTGGCTCGCCTATCCGTACTTCACGAAGACGCTCTACAAAGAAGGCGTGCTCGCTAAGAACGGCGTTCTCTTCTCCTGGATCGAGCCGTCCCTGATGATCCTCGTTGGTGGCGTCTTCCTGTTCGTGGTCTGGCGTCAGTTATCGAATAACCCGTTGGTCCCGGTAGGTGACCCGAAGCTCGAAGCGTCGATACGCTTCGTGAACCACTAGGAGAGTAATCTGATGGCCGAGGGCATGATTCCGCCGAAAGATTATGAACGCCGCGACATCAATACGGCGCTCTTCCTGTGGATTACCCTGATCGGACTCGTCGTGGTCGTGATCTTGATCTTCTCGTTGGAAACGTATTTCATTGTCCAGCGCGAACACGTGGTCTATGAGCAGCAGCTCAAGCCGATCGATGAGCGGATTATCAAGCTTGAAGAGGCTGAGGTGCAACTGATGTCGGAGTATCGCAAGATCGACACGGGCGGCGTTGTTTCGTATCGCATTCCGGTCGATTCGGCGATGGCGCTCGTCTTAGACTCAGCGGGAACGCCCTAGGCAGGGCGTGCGAGCGGGGCTGGCCTTTCAGGTGGCACAGAGCAGTAGGGGCGTTGAGACGGGTACAGTACACCCGACCAATTGTGGTCTGGGTTGAACCGGACGCCGATGCAGATGGTTGTAGTTTGTGAAACATGGAGCAAGGTAGTATGACGACAGCACGTCCACGACTGTCCGTCAGAGGCCGGAGGGTTCTCCGCGTGGTGGCGGCAGCTGCCATGCTTGTCGGTGTGAGTACGTCTGGTTGGTCCCAGCACCTGATGGATGATCAGCCGGAGCTCCAGAAGATTGATATCGTCGAACATCTCGGCGATACGATTCCGTTCGACCTCGCCTTTACCGACGATCGCGGCAAAGCGGTTACGCTCGGCGACTATTTTGCCAAGGATCGGCCGGTAATTCTTGTCCTCGGTTACTACCGTTGTCCGATGCTCTGCAATCTCGTCTTTAACGGAATCACCAAAGCGCTCCCGGAACTCGGTCTGCAACCGGGTGCCGAGTACGAGGTCATTAACGTATCGATCAACCCCGAAGAGACCTGGGAACTCGCCGAGGCCAAGAAGCGCACCTACGTCTTGGAGGCGGGTGTGTCCGGCCTTAATCCGGCGTGGCATTTTCTGGTCGGACCGGCAGAACAATCCGAGCAACTGGCCGACGCGGTAGGCTTCAAATACTTCTGGGATGAGAAGCGAAACGAGTATGCCCATGCCGCCGTGCTCATCATTCTTTCGCCGGATGGTATGATCTCTCGTTACCTGTACGGTATCGAATTCAAGCCAAAGGATGTTCGCCTGTCTTTGGTCGAGGCATCGGATGGCAAGATCGGGACAACTATGGATCGGCTCATCCTGGCCTGCTTCCACTACGATCCCGAGGCCGGCTCATACGTTCTCTTCGCACGCAACGCCATGACGATCGGCGGTGTGCTTACGATATTTGCCTTGGGTTTGTTGGTCGGCGGAATGGTGTACCGCGAGCGTCGGAAACGCTCTCGCGCCGCTGCTCCGATTGATGCAGACCGTTCACCGCAACCGCCAGTGTCGTCGCACGAGGTATAGTATGGAAAACGAAGGCACCGTCTGGTTACCACCGGCAAACTCGACGATCGCCGAGGATGTCGATGGCCTGTTCTATTGGATCCTCGACACCAGTATCATCATCTTTGCCATCGTCATTCTGCTCATGGCGGTCTTCACCTGGCGGTACCGTCGTCGCGGCAAGGACACACTGACTCCCGCTAAAGATCACAACAACTTCCTTGAGGCGTTGTGGACGATTATTCCGACCGGACTGATCATGGTCGCGTTCTTCTGGGGCTTCTCCGGCTACATGAAGATGCGTGTCATGCCGCTTGAGGGAACCGAGATCAAGGTGACCGGGCAAAAGTGGTTCTGGTCGTACCAGTACGAAGAGGGCGCCAACCTCACCAACGACTTTGCGGTACCGGTCAACAAACCGGTAACGCTTACTATGTCATCGGCGGACGTGATTCACTCGTTCTACGTTCCAAACTTCCGCATCAAGATGGATGTACTCCCGAACCGGTACACGAAAGTCTGGTTCGAACCCACGCACGAGGGCGTCTTTGATGTTTTCTGCACCGAGTACTGCGGCCAGGCGCACTCCGAAATGGTTGGCAAGGTCCACGTGCTGTCTGAAGAAAACTACGCGGCCTGGATCGACTCGGTCAGCCGCTTCGGCGAAGATCTGCCGCCGGCCGAACTGGGCGAGATTCTCTATGTCAAGAAGGCGTGTGTGACCTGTCATTCGCTCGACGGCTCGATCGTGCAGGGACCGTCGTTCCTCGGCGCGTGGGAGCGCGACATCCAGTTGACCGACGGAACGACGGCGATCATGGATGAGAATTACCTTCGCGAATCGATCATCAATCCGCGGGCAAAGATACACGTGGGGTATCAGCCGGTCATGCCGACCTACCAGGGTCAGCTGAAAGACTATGAACTCGATGGCCTGATTGCGTTCATCAAGCAGGTTAAGCAGCAAACGGGACAGTAGCGTATGTCAATGGTAATGCCCAAGATGAATTATCTGGCCGAGCCGAAGGGGCTATGGAGCTGGATCGTTACGTACGACCACAAGCGAATAGGCCTTCTCTACCTCGCCGCGATCACACTGTTCTTCGCCATCGCCGGCTTCCTGGCGATCCTGATTCGAACCGAGCTCCTCTATCCGGGGCAGGACATCATGGACGCGAATACCTACAACCAGGTGTTCACACTGCATGGTGCGATCATGATCTTTTTGTTCATTATTCCGTCGATCCCGGCAGCGCTGGGGAACTTCGTGCTGCCGCTCATGATCGGGGCGAAGGATGTTGCTTTTCCCAAGCTGAATCTGGCGAGTTGGTACATTTACGTTTTTGGATCGATCTTCGCGATCTACTCGATCCTCGCCAGTGCCGTTGATACCGGGTGGACGTTCTACACACCGTACTCAACGACAACGGGCACGGCGGTCATTTCGATGACCCTCGGAGCGTTTATTCTCGGGTTCTCATCGATTTTCACCGGAATCAACTTCATCGTAACTGTCCACAAGATGCGGGCACCGGGGATGACCTGGTACAAACTACCATTGATGATCTGGGCGCTCTATGCGACCGCGCTCATTCAGGTGATGGCGACGCCCGTGCTCGCGATCACCTTGCTATTGCTCGTTCTGGAGCGCTGGCTGGGCGTGGGGATCTTCGATCCGGCTCTGGGCGGAGATCCGGTGTTGTACCAGCATTTCTTCTGGTTCTATTCGCATCCGGCCGTGTACATCATGATTCTGCCGGCCCTCGGAATCATTTCTGAGCTCATCGCTACGTTCAGTCACAAGAAGATCTTCGGATATAAATTCATCGCGTATTCGAGTCTGGCAATTGCCTTTACCAGCTTCCTCGTCTGGGCGCACCACATGTTCACGTCCGGCCAGTCAGAGTTAGCGGCGATGATCTTTTCGTTCATCACGTTCTTTGTCGGTGTTCCGACCGGTATCAAGATTTTCAACTGGCTACTGACGATGTACAAGGCGCAGATTGATCTACGGACGCCAATGGTCTACGCGCTTTCGTTCATCTTCCTGTTTACGATCGGTGGCCTGACAGGAATCTTTCTCGGCGCTCTGTCGGTCGACATCCATCTCCACGACACGTATTTTATCGTCGCGCACTTCCATTATGTCATGATGGGTGGAACGGTGATCGCCTTCCTCGGTGGCCTGCACTTCTGGTGGCCGAAGATGTTCGGGAAGCTCTACAACGAGACTGCTGGACGGATTGGTGCGGCGATCATATTCGTTGGCTTCAACATGACATTTCTGCCGCAGTTTGTCCTTGGCTCGCAGGGGATGCCGCGTCGCTACTGGACGTATGTCGATGCCTACCAGCCGCTGCACGCGTTTTCGTCCTACGGTTCCTTCATTCTGGGGCTTGGCTTTATTCTCGTCTTCGTTTACCTGATGCACTCGCTCATCTGGGGTCGTCAGGCACCCAAGAATATCTGGGGATCACTCACGATGGAGTGGGAGACGACGTCGCCGCCGCACCCGCACAACTTTGAGGAAGACA
This sequence comes from Candidatus Zixiibacteriota bacterium, assembly GCA_028289585.1. Taxonomy (GTDB): domain Bacteria; phylum Zixibacteria; class MSB-5A5; order GN15; family FEB-12; genus JANQPI01. The sequence goes on along the minus strand of JANQPI010000020.1, from coordinate 156,055 downwards.
AGGTGCTGCAGCATGGACCGTATGACTATGACAAGGTACTGATCGACCGTGATGAGGCATTAACTGATTACGGCTATGATACCACGACTGGGGAACCAGGTGAACACCGAGAAAGCGTTGCCAAAGAGTAACGCCGTGGAGGAGTGATGGCGGATTCGGCCTCGCACTCACATTCGATGAGCCATGTTGCTCATCACTTTGCTGACTCGGAGCAGCAAGCTGAATCGTCGAAGATGGGCATGTGGATCTTCCTGCTCACGGAGGTCCTCTTCTTCGGCGGGCTCTTCTGTGCCTACGTCATTTTCCGGGCCTGGAAGCCCGACATGTTCTATGAAGCCCACAAGACGTTGAGTATGTCGATGGGAGCGACCAATACGGTTGTGCTCATTGTTTCATCGGTCACGATGGCGTTGGCGATCCGGGCGATGCAGTTGGGTGACAAGATCAAGACGCTTGCCTACCTCTGGTCCACGATGGCGCTGGCGGGTGTTTTCCTCGTCATCAAGTACTTCGAGTACGCTCATAAATTCCATGTCGGGCAGTTGCCGGGGCAGTTCTACACCTACACCGGTGTCGAAGGTACGAATCCACACGTTTTCTTCTCGGTCTACTTCGCGATGACCGGCCTTCACGGTATTCACGTCATCGCCGGGATGATTGCCATTGGGTGGTTGATCTGGCGAACGCAGAAGAATCACTTTAATGCGAACTATTACACGCCGATTGAGATGACCGGCCTCTACTGGCACTTGGTTGACTTGATCTGGATCTTCCTCTTCCCACTCTTCTACCTGATCCACTAGGGGATAGATTATGTCGGATTCATCACACGGCGAACATCATCACCACATCCTGCCCTTCCGTCTGTACATGATCGTGGGGGGGGCACTGATCCTGCTCACGCTGTTGACCGTTGGAATCTTCTACGTCGATTTCGGTCCGTTCAATATCGTGGTAGCGATGGTGATCGCGATCGCCAAAGCATCGCTGGTCGTGCTTTATTTCATGCACCTTCGGTGGGACAATAAGATCTACGCCGCCATTTTCATTCTCTCGATCGTCATGCTCGGTGCGTTTGTCGCTTTAACAGCGGTCGATTTCTTTGATCGCGAGATCGTTACCGAGGGGCACAATATCCCAATTACGAATCAAGCTGACCTCGACGCCATTCGTGCCGTGCGCATTCCCGACTATGAGGGGCCAACGGGCTATGGGGCCGATGGTCACGGTGACGACCATGGCGCGATGGACACAGCCGCGACTACAGACGTTGCCGACAGTCTGGCGGCGAGTGATGGAGCCGATACGGACTCAGAATCGGTGGATGATGGGCACTGACGTTAGCCTCACGGGGTTATAGGAGAAGGCAGAGGGAAGCCGGGTCATTGTGCCCGGCTTCCCTGTCTGTAGAACGAGCTATGGAGAAACAGATCCACCTGATGCGTCGCCTGGCTCTCTGGGCACTGCTGGCGACTTATTTCCTGATCTTCGTTGGCGGACTTGTTCGCGTCTCCGGAGCCGGTCTCGGCTGTCCGGATTGGCCAAAATGTTTCGGTAGTTGGATACCGCCGGTGCATATCAGCCAGATTCCGGCCGACATCGATCCGACGATGTTCAATGTGACGCTAGCGTGGATCGAATACGGCAATCGTCTGATCGGCGTCTTCGTCGGTTTCGTCATCACCGCCCTGGCCGTCTTAGCTGTTTGGCGATTTCGATCCGACAGTCAGCTGGTGATCACCAGCATATCCGCTATGCTGTTGACCGGAGTGCAGGGGTGGCTCGGTTCTGTTGTCGTGTCATCGGAACTGATGCCACACATCGTGACATTGCATCTCCTTCTTGCGCTCGTGATCGCCTCACTTCTCATCTACGCGTATCATCGCGTCACTGCCCTCGGGGAATCGACAAGTGACGCGCCAACGACACGCTATCCGGTGAAGGCCCGTCGAATTGCCCTTATCCTCTGGATTGCGGGTTTGGTGCAGGTTGTACTCGGTACTGAGGTGCGTGCCTCGGTCGAGATGGCCGCACGAGAGTTTCCGATGCTGTCGTCACTTGAGTGGCTGTCCCAATCCGGGATCATGTACATGGTCCACATGACGACGGGACTGATTGTTGTCTTCGGCACTCTAGTTGGCACAATCGCCATTCGTCGCATGACCTCGCCTGCGGGTGCGCTGGTCGCGGTTCCGAATACCCTGTTGCTCTATGTTGTGCTTGCTCAGGTTGCTGTTGGTCTCGCGATGATCTTCGGGGGGCTGGCGCCACTTCTGCAGCTGTTCCACCTCTGGTTGGCGGCACTCTATATTGGACTGGCGCTCCTTCTGTTTGCCGCTCTTGGAAGGCAGCCACAACTGACCGCGGCGCCAGCGACCGCGTCGATTCGCGCAGCCACGATTTCGGGAACGCTGGCCGTCATTGGACTCGCCCTGGTCGCTTCGGTTGTTGTTCGTCAGTCACACGCATCACAGATCGATCTGCCTCTGGTAAAGACAGCGCCGGAGTTCGTTGACTATGTCGATCAGGACGGTCAGCCGTTCTCAGCCGCTGCCTTTGACAACCGTTTGACGCTCGTAGCGTTCATGTTTACCCGCTGTCCGGGCGCCTGCCCGCCCATGGCCGCCGAACTCCAACGGATCTACGACCGGTATGCGCACAGCGACGACGTGAGAATCATTTCCATCTCGGTTGATCCTGACTACGATTCGCTTGCGGTGCTCGATCGCTATCTTGCCGAACAAGGTGTCGTCGACGAACGTTGGCGCTACATCCGGACGGACTCGATCGGTGATGTTGTGCAATTGGCGGAGCAGGGATTTCTGGTGTCCGGGGACCTCCCTGGCGGTCATTCTACCAAGTTCATTCTGGTCGATCAGGAAGCCTACATTCGTGGGTACTACGAGCATGCTGACCCCGACGATATGCGTTTACTGAATGTACATCTTGAGGCTCTCGCACGGTACGGAGCATGAGTATCACCGATCTCCCAACGCTGAATGCTGTTTTGAACACCATCGCGACTGTGCTGCTTACGCTTGGATATGTCAATATCCGTCGAGGTCGCCGCGAGGTGCATCAGCGCTTCATGATCGCGGCTCTCGCTGTTTCTGCCGCTTTTTTGACTTCCTACCTTGTTTACCATTACTTCGTTGGATCGGTGCCGTATCCGCTTCAGGATTGGACGCGCCCTGTCTACTTCGTCATTCTTGTTCCGCACATCATCCTCGCTGCGGTGATGACGCCGTTCATTCTAATCATGGTATGGCAGGCGTGGCGGCAGAAGTTTGAGAGCCATCGCAAGATTGCCCGCTGGGTCTGGCCGGTCTGGATGCTCGTATCTGTCTCGGGAGTAATCGTTTACTTGATGCTGTATGTCTATGCCGGGGCATCGGCGGCAACGACAATTTAATGAGTAAGACGCCAGGGGAGATGATACGCGGGATCCGATCCCTCCAGTGGCTTGTTGCTGTCGTCACTCTGTTTGGTCTCAGTGTCACTCAATCGTGGGCGGTCCCGGTGAGTGGGCGAGTTGTCGACGCACGGGATGGGTCACCGATCGACCGGGTAACGGTTCGCATCGACGACGAGGCTGGTGCGACCCTAACCAATGCTGACGGTTACTGGCAAGTCGATCTTGCCCCTGGTCGCCATATTCTCCGCTTCACGCACGTTTCGTACTTCACGGTCATCGATACGATCACCGTTCCGCTATCAGGTGAACTGACGATTCAGATGTTTTCCTCAGTCGTTGACGCCGGTACGATCCGAGTGTGGGACAAGGCCTATGATCGGGCTCAGCAGATCATCCTCGAAGCGATCCGTCGTAAGCAGGTCGTGTTAGATCGACTTGATTCGTATCAATTTGAGGCGTATGCACGTCTCACTCTGACCGACTCAGGCAAGCCGGTTGAGGAACAGGTGTTTCTCATCGCCGAATCACAATCGACGGCCAAATGGCAGCGCCCGGATGACTTTCAGGTCACGATCAATCGTCGACGTCAGTCAGCCAACTTCGATGCTGAAAGTAATCTGATTACCGTCGGCGAATTGCTTAACTTCAACAACGATCGACTGGACTTTGGTCCTGCGCGAGTTGTGTCGCCAATCGCGTCCGATGCGCTTGATCACTACCAATATGAGCTCTTTGATTCGGTCGTTGCGTCGGGTGTTGGCTGTTATGCGCTCGAAGTGACACCCCGTAATCCCGATGACAAACTCTTTGTCGGTACCATTCTTATCGCTGCCGAAACGTACGACTTTGTTGCTGTCGATGTTGGACTCTCCGAGGGATTCGATGTGCCGTTCTTAACGTCGCTACGGTACCGGCAGACACTGGCACCGTTTACCGATTCGATTTGGATGCCGGTCGAAGTATCGGCTGCGGGAGGTTTCGATCTCGCCATTCCGTTGCCAGGCGTACCATCCGCGTTCGGCTTCGACTACACCGCAGCGTTATCGGACTTTGTCTTCGATACCGTCTTCTCGCGGGGTACGTTCAACGAATACGAGCTGGTCGTGGCTACCGATGCCGACGCATCGGATTCCTCCGATTGGCTCACCGGACCATTGGTGCCGCTGTCTCAGCAGGAAGTCGACGGGTACCGTCGCATCGACTCCATCGAAGCGCTCCCCACTCCTCTGGGGCGACAACTGCTCGGCCTGTTTGGTCGGTCGATTGCGGTCGCTAATGGGCTAGCACCCGATCTCTATCGTTTTAATCGGGTCGAGGGGCCATATGCCGGTGTACCGATCCCGAAACTAGCGCGATTCGGTCCGGTGACAGTTGGTGGCTTTGGTGGGTATGCTTTTGATGCGGATCGCGCGCAATACGGTGGCACGCTGACATTAGATCTTCGCTCGCGCGAGCGCCTGCGCGTGTCGGTCAGCTATGACGATCGGATCACACGCATCAACGGTGTAAATCTGTTCTACCCGTCCGACATGACCGCTCCGGCGTTCTGGGCAGCCGGTGATAACTCCGACTACTGGCGCTATCGAGGGGTAACCGCCGCAATTGGCGGGAAGCTGTGGCGGAAGTCCGGCTTCTCGTTGGAGTTTCGTAATCGTGAGCATTTTGATCAACCGGTCGCAACCGACTTCTCGGTCTTTGCCTCGGCCGACGACGTCCGGGCCAACCGCGTTTCGGCGTCGGGACGGATCGTTTCGTTGGCTGGCGAACTGGCCTACGATTCTCGACCTCGAGCGGCGCTGCCTCAGCGAGATGTCATCCGCTACGCGCCACGCTATATTGAAGCCCGATTGTTTGGTGAATGGTCGGACCGGGAGGCACTGCAATCGGACTTTACATTCCGTCTGGTGGGGGCTCAGGTACGATTCATTGGTCTTTTTCTGCCATTGGGCGAAACTACAGTCGAGCTGTTCGGGTCGGTGACCGACGGTGATGTTCCGCCGCAGCGACTGCCGACAGTCGAGTCAGTTGCGGGACCGTTTACCTTCGCCTTTGGCGGTACGCAGGAGTTCTCGCCGTCGTTCATTGGAACGCAGAACGACATCAACTACTGGGGAGATCGCGTTGTTGGTGGCTACATGCTCCATGACTTTGGTCGTGAACTGTGGGTCGCTTCAAATCTCCCGCTGATCAAAGACATCCCGTTCGGATTGCAGGTGCATGGCGGGGCGTTTGTGAGCGAGTTCGTCAGTACGGATGCCGTCACACTCCCTGCGACGTTTGCGGCACCGTCGATCTACCGGGAGATCGGATTCGGTATCACCGATCTGACCAAGTCACTGGGACTCTTCAATCTCGCGGTCTACTTCACCTGGCAACTGTCTGACTACGTCGAGTCTGCCGGGGCGGATCGCCCCGATTCGCGTCGCTTCCAATTCTCCTTCGGCTTCTCCCTATAGTACCACGATGATCCTGCCTAAAAAGTGACCGCGCCGGTGGGACTACCGACGCGGTCGTGAGACAACGTTGGGAAACTGAAACAGTGAGGCTTGGCACTAAGCGCCAGCGGGGGTGGCGCTGAGGGAGGGAATCTCCGGGAAGTCAATTTCAGTTTCGTGGACATGATTGAACAGATTGGTGAGCGTTTTCTGTGCGATGATCGTGATCACGTCGGTAATGTTCGCTTCTGTGAAACCAGCCTGTTGGAACGCCGAGAGCTCGTCGTTGGCGACAAAGCCCTTCGTCTCAATCAAGCGTCGTGTCAGCGTGATCAGCGCCTGATCCTGCGGGTCGTCGACCTGGCCACGACGGATCGCGATGATATAGTCATCCTCAAGCTTCAGGCCTTTACTGATCGCGGTGTGCGCTGCCTGGCAGTAGCCGCAGTCATTGACGACACTTGTCGTCATCCGCACGACCTCGCGCTGACGTGGCGTCAGCGTGCTCTCGGCCAGGGACTTATCGAGTGCGAAGTACGCGTTCAGGATGACCGGATTGGCGGCCATTCCCTTGAAGATATTGGGGACCATCCCCAATCCCTTTTCCATCTGGTCAAACATCTGTTTCAGATCGCCAGTGGCGGTGGCCGGATCAACAGCAGTGGTACGAGGCATCTTTCGGTTTCCTTATCTGGAGTGAGTGTATGTCATATTTGCCGCTAGGTCGGTAGCGCGGCATGTCCCTTACTCGAAAGCACAAAAAAGCGGAAGAGTTCCGACAGAACCCCTCCGCTTCATTCGTTTACGCCGATCTTGCTACTCCGGCGCGAGCATCGGCCACTGCCGTTGCTTCTCCTGGTACTTTCGGTAGAGTTCTTCCTGGTGATTGTCGAGTGAGACCTGGCGGCCGCGAATCCACATGCGTGTCACGGATCGCGTAAGATGATCGAAGATATCGCCGTCGCTTACAAAGAGGGTCGCCTCTTTACCAACTTCCAGCGAACCGAGTCGGTCGTCGATGCCAAGAATCTCTGCGGGGGATAGGGTCACCGCCCGGAGGCCGATCGCCGGCTCCAGTCCGAACGCGATTGCGTGGCCAACCTGCAGCGGAAGTGTCCGGACATTCCAGTAACCACCCTTGGAGATCGCGAACGGGACGCCAGCATCGTGGAGGACCTGCGGCATAACAAACGGCGTGTCATACGGATCATCGGCGTGGGCTGGCGTCGCCGTGATGCTACCGATGATGACGGGGATCTTGTAGGTTGCGAGCAGATCAACGACGAGATGAGCTTCCCGACCGCCAACAATGACCAGGTCGACCTGATATTCGTTGGCGAACGTTACCGCCTCAACGATCTGGCGAGCATCGTTTGCGCCTACGTAAAGGGGCTGCTCGCGCAGGAATAGTTGTCGCATCGCTTCAAAACGTTGGTCGATGGCTATTGTGGCGCCAGTTGCACGCAGGTCGTGGTAGGCCCGGGCATCGGCGAACAGTTGACGAAGCTGCAACCGCTGCTTTACCTGATTCTCCCGTTGCTCCTCGGGCGTCATCTCAACCCACCATCCAGTTGATACTCGAACGCCCGGCCACGTCATGATGATACCGTCGGTGTACTCAACCGCGGCATCCTCTTTCGTCCAGCCCTCCAGGTGCATGATGCACGGTTGTCCGCGCACGAGTGATCCGCCCGGGACGGTTTGCACCGTTGTGATTCCATGCGAACGGATCGTGGGGATGATCAGTGACGACGGATTGAACGCGATATGAGCTTTCGCTTCCGGTGTGAAAGTCCCGACCTCGGTGATATCGTTCGTGGCACGCACCGCACCGATTTCGATGAGCCCAAGCTGCGTATTAGCCGCAATCAATCCCGGGTAGACATGCTGACCGGAGACATCAATCACGCGCGAATTTCCGGGTGCCGTCAGATCTGTGCCAATTGCCGTAATGCGACCATTTTCAAAGAGAATGTCGGTCCCGGCCTGCACGCCGTTGGCCACCGTATACAGCGTTCCTCCCCGGAGGAGAATTGGCTCGCTCTGGGGTTCGCCGGGTACCTGATCATGCGCTGCCGCCAACGCGTTCAACAGCACAAGCGCAACGGCGATCCGGTTAACGGCCGCGAACATGCCACACATCCTGTACATCATCACAGTGCCACTCTTTTTCCATTTTTTGTTCGCTGTGGCTCGGTGCCGAACCGGTACTGTCGGCTCCGAGAAGCTTCTGGATCAGTGCTCGCTTTTCAATCGTGACTGCCACTCGCAAGGCAGCGTCACGCTCTCGCGAGAAGTAGTTTGTGCCGTCGACCCAAGTCTGTTCGACAGTACTATAGGTGGCGAGCGGGGGGCCATTCCATATGACGAAGTCGGCGTCTTTGCCCGGAACGAGTGATCCGGTCAGATCATCGATCTTCAACTGAATCGCCGGGTTGATCGTGACCATGTCGAGGGCATCCTCCTCGGCCATACCACAATACATTACGGACTTGGCTGCCTCCTGATTGAGGCGCCGGATCATCTCCTGCGAGTCGGAGTTGATCGACGTCACGACGCCCGCCTGATGCATCAAACACGGGTTGTGCGGAATTGCATCGATCACCTCGTACTTGTATGCCCACCAATCGGCGAACGATGAACCGCCCGCGCCGTGAGCGGCCATCTCCGGGGCGACCTTGTAGCCCTCGAGAATGTGGGTGAACGTCTGTAACGTGAAGCCGAACTCCTCGGCCAGTCGCATCAGCATCAGGATCTCGGTCTGATGGTACGAGTGACAATGGATGAACATTTCGGAGTTACGGATCGCGAGCATGGCGTCCAGCTGCAGGTTGCGGCGTGGCGGCACGGTGCGGGCCTGGTCACTTCGCGACAGTTCATCGTAGGCGTCCCAGGCGGCCTCATACTCAACGGCAGCGAGGAAACCATCTTTCATGATCGATTCTACACCCATCCGCGTCTGGGGATAGCGAATGCGATTGTTGTCACCCCAGTTCGACTGTTTGACGTTTTCACCGAGCGCGAACTTGATCGTCGGTGGCGCGGTCTCGATCTTCAATTCCTCCGGTGGTTTGCCCCAGCGGAACTTAATGACCTGAGCCTGACCTCCGACCGAATTGGCCGAACCGTGAAGCAACTGTGCCGCCGTAGCGCCACCGGCCAGGGCGCGGTACATTGCGATGTCATCCGAATTGACAACGTCACCAATACGCACTTCGGCAGTGTTGGAGTGTGAACCTTCGTTGACTCCACGCGAGATACAGATATGCGAGTGCTCGTCAATGATTCCCGGGCTGATATGTTTGTTCGTACCGTCAATGACCCGCACATCGCTCGGAGCGTCCAAGTTTTCGCCGATATCGCGGATGACACCGTCCCGCACAAGCATGTCGGCATTGCGTAAAACGCCGCGGTCATCGTCGGAGGTCCAGATTGTGGCATTGCGAATTAGGATGTCTTCCGGTTCGGGCATCGTTTCGAACCCGAAGGCAACGTTGGGGAACGTCAACGTCGAGAGAAGTGGTTGCGCAACAATCGCCTCTGTCTTGTCCGCTACCGGCTCCCAGTCTCCGGTACGAGTGGCAGTCGCGGGTACACGCCCCAGAGGGAGATCGGCGCTTCCAATGAGTCGATTGCCGATTGATGTCAAGGCGACGCGCACGATAGCTGGCGTGCCAAACGAATCGAGCGGAGCGGAAAAGTGGAGGTGACGGAGTTCACCGGACAGATTGCTCAGCTTTACCGTTGTTGTATCCCTACCAAGCGTGCCGGTCAGCTTCTTGCGAGACCCCTTGATCGATAGATCGTACGACTGATCGTCGATTGTCAGTTGCCAGTCACCACGCCAGTCAATCGCTTCGAGTGACAGGAGTTCGTGGGCGATGTCACCGTCGATCCAGACGGAATAGAGATCGGATTTGGCAGCAAACAGATCGTCACTGTAGATCGCAAAGTTGGCCATCTTACCCGGTTCAAGTGTCCCAATGTGATCGCTGACTCCGAGCAGTTCGGCTGGCACCGTTGTTACCGCAGCCAGTGCTGTCTGCTCGGGCAGACCGGCAGCTATGAGTCGGCGGAGGTTCTTGCGGAAGTCCTCCTTCTTGGTCAATCCATGACCGGTGAGGGCGATTGTCACACCGGCTTCGTGCAACACCCGGGCATTGTGCGGTGCACGCTCAAAGTGACGAAGGTCGGCCAGGCGAACGTCTCGTTCATCTTCGAGCGACGCAATCTCCGGCTTCTTCGGCATGGCGAGGGGGAGGATGATCGGGGCGTCGAGAGCGACGATCTCATCCAGTCGCGCATATTCCATGTTCGAGCCAACGTAGATGAAGTCGAGATCGAACTCTTCAGCGATACGTGCAGCACGCAACAGCGTTAATTCATCGTCGACCTCAATCAGAAACGGTCCGCTATACGAACCGAGAGTAGCGATCGGCTGGTTGAACTCCGGCATCTGCTGATTCGGGTTCGCTTCAAATGCCGCCGAGGCGGCGCGGTACCAATCGGCATCGTAGAACGTCTGACGAAGCAGTGCGATCGAACCCATCAGCGAGCGGGGGTAGGTCTGTTGCGACGTACCTTTGTCGAACGATAGTCCGGCGAGCGCATGTGCTGCGACGACTTCGTCGTTGGGCAACGCGTCACCCAAGTTGGCCACAAAGCCGCGACCCCGGAAGATACCATCGTGCTTAATCGAATAGACGGTAGTTACGCCGCGCTTGTACCACGTCTCAGCATCTTTTCGACTGACGCGAAAGCGATCCACCCATTCGACCTGGGCGTGGATGGCATCGTTCCAGGCGTTCGCACCTTCGCGGGTACCGTCTAACTTCGGGGTGCGCTGAGTGCGACGTTCATAGAGACGTCCCACGTGCGCCAGACCGTACTCGGTGTAGGGATCGATCAGACCGGGGGCAATTGTCTTGCCACCGAGGTCAATACGCATTGCTCCGGGAGAAGCCGACACCGACTCGCCAACGGCAACGACCCGGCCGGAATCAATGAGCAGTTGACCCGATGCGATCGTTTGCTCCGGCGAGACGATGATACGGGCGTTGGTGAACAGTTTCAGGGATGCCGGTTTCGAACGGATCCCCTGGGGTGGGGTAGTCGATGCTGCGGTAGCAATCGATACCGAGGCCAGGCCGAAACAGAGAACGGCCAGCCAGCTGGCGTGCGCGATTCGTTTGTGCATGAGTAAAAAGCATACGCCACTGCCAACAGCCGCGCAAGCCGATCATCAAACACCTTTTCGTAGCGATTCCGCTTGCCGGTTCGACGGGCCGAAGTCATCCTCTCGGGGGAATGCCGGATTCTCATCCTCATCTAACGCGATACTTCGCACAGCTCCGTGAACAGCGCGAACAGGCGCTCGCGCCACTACAGCCGTTCGATCGCGAGCAGTTGTGGCTGCGTAATCCGGATGGTCAGTGGTCGCCGGGCGAGCATCTTACCCATCTTGTCAAAGTCGGTCGTGCCCTTGGTAACCTCTTGACCTTGTACCTTCCGGTAGCCTCGCCGGTCGCATGGTTACTGAAAGGCCGTGCCTATAATTCCGAACCGGTCGACATCTTTCAACGTCCCGAATACAAAGGGATGCAGGCAATGGCGTCGGTGCGGCCGATTGCTGCCGACCGTGCGAATGCCCTGGAGACGTTGACCGACGACCTTGAGCAAACCCTGGCGCGGCTTGAAGAGCTGCTCTATCGGCGTTCGGAATCAGTGCTCGGGCATATCCGTATTCCGTATCCGATTGCGAAGTCAATCAACCTGGTGCAGCTGGGCAGCACGATGGCTGCCCATGAAGCACATCACTTTCGCAAAGTTGAAAACTGGCTCAGAGAGAGATAATCGAGATTATTCTCGCCGCTGGTAGTTGATCCGCCATGCCTGCTTCCACGTCTTCCCACTGTCATTTGAGTTCTGCCAGTCCCAGGTGAAGCGATCGGACGTGATGTCGTAGAAGATCATGCGCTGCTTGACCGTCAGCGTGTCGTTAAGCGGACGGACTGCTGTGACCAATTCCATCGTGTCCCCCTTCATGCCACCAGTCAGCACGAGATAGCCGCCACTGTTGTCGACCCATGTCTGTTGCCAGATACCGAGGGGCGGGTTGTAGACCGACCACGACTCCCCCGCAAACGGCGTTTCGCCATCCATGCTGAACGACTCGTGGATAACACAACCGCCATGAGTGCGCTGGATCGTGTTGGTTCCGGTGGTGATGGTGAACCCGCCGGTCGTATCCCAGGAGACGTCCCAGGTACCGACCCAGAAGTCGAGCTGTGATGCCTCGGGAGCCGAACATGGCGGTGGAGCGGTCGATTGAGCCATAAGCTGGCTTCCCAGGCAGACCGCGCACCCCAGCGCGAAGGTGTAGAACTGGCGCATCATTTCCTCCTGTCATTTGGTGTATGGCCGCAGGAGTAACGGATAACCTCGACGAAGTGCGCAATACTGAATCGACATCCGGCCAGTCAGGAAAATCCGCTTGCCCGATCCGCTCGTCCGCCTACTTTTGCCGCTGTGCGACGAATTGACCCCGCTGACACTCCAACACCGGAACTTTTCGGCTATCTGCTGGGGGGGATCGGCCCCCGACCAATCGCCTTGGTTTCGACCGTCGATGGCGACGGCCGGGTCAATCTCTCCCCCTTTTCCTGGTTCAACGTTTTCGGGGCCAATCCGCCGATGTTGGCGTTCTCACCCTCCCGGCGAGTGCGGGACAACACGACCAAACACACGTTCGAGAACCTTAAGGTGGTGCCCGAGTGCGTGGTCCAGGCAGTAACCTACCCGATCGTCCAGCAGGTTTCGCTGGCATCGACCGAGTACGGGGTCGGAGTCGATGAATTCGTAAAGAGCGGGTTGACCCCGATTGCCTCGGATGTCATCGCGCCACCTCGTGTGGCCGAATCGCCATTTCACCTCGAATGCCGGGTCGATCGGATCATCGAGCTGGGCGGTCAGGCAGGATCGGGGAATCTGGTGCTGTGCGAGATCAAGATGATTCATATCGCCGAGGATATTTTTGGCGACGGCAGAATCGACCCCGACAAGATCGACTTAGTGGCACGGATGGGAGGTGATTTCTACTGCCGGGCCTCCGGCGACGCGGTGTTCGAGGTTGCCAAACCGATTGCCACCCGCGGCATCGGCTACGATCAGCTCCCATCGTCGTGGCGAACATCAACGATTCTCTCCGCGAACAACCTCGGTCAACTTGCCAATACCGAAGCTCCGCCGTCGGCTGACGATGTCGAGCGGTTGATTGATGCCGCGAGGTCTGCGGCCGAAACCCATGAGGCCCGGGCAGCGTTCGAGCGAATGGAGTCGGTGGGCGACTTCTGTGGCATGCTCGCCGCCGCACTGGTGCTGGAGCGAGAGCCCGGAGCTCGGGCGCGTTTCGAACGAGTGATGGCTGTTGCGTTGCTAACTGATGAAGTCAGTTTCGCTTTCGCCGTCGGTGTATACGCCGACCAGTCCTTGGCATAGATGACCCACGATCTCCTCTGGAAACCTTCGCCTGCCGCCATCGACGCGGCGGCGATGACAAAGTTCTTACGCGTCGCCGAGCAACGCGCGGGGCGGTCGTTTGGCAACTACCACGAACTCTGGTCATGGTCCGTGACCGAAATCGACGCGTTCTGGCAGTTAGTTTGGGATCAAGCCGACGTGCGGCACTCGACTCCACCATCTGAAACTCTGGTGTCGACCGACATGCCCGGTGCGAACTGGTTTCCCGGTACCCGCTTGAATTTCGCGGCCAATCTCCTCCGACATCAAGATGACCATCCGGCGATTGTGGCTCGCTCTGAGAGTCGGGATCGCGAAGTCATTTCCTATCGTGAGCTGTTTGACCGGGTTGCTGCCTGCGCTCGGGGATTGGCGCGACTTGGTGTCACAACCGGTGACCGGGTTGCGGGCTTCATGGCCAATGTACCGGAGACGGTAATCGCGATGCTGGCGACAACGTCGCTCGGCGCCATCTGGTCGTCGTCGTCACCTGACTTTGGCTTTCAGGGCGTCATGGATCGTTTCGGTCAGATCGAACCGAAGGTCCTGATCGCGACCGACGGGTATCGTTACCAGGGCAAGGCATTTGACCGCATGGACGAAATCCGGCACCTCCATGAATCCTTGCCGCACCTGGAAGAGGTCGTGATCGTACCGTTTCTGCATGAATCGCCCGACACAACCGGATTCCTGTCGTGGGCTGACCTCACCTCGGAGACGGTAACCGAATTACCGTTTTGTGAACTTCCGTTCGACCATCCCGTGTACATCATGTATTCGTCGGGGACGACGGGTAAGCCGAAGTGTATCGTTCACGGAGCCGGAGGCGTGCTTCTGCAGCACTGGAAAGAACACGTGCTGCATACCGGCATCACTCGTGACGATCGGGTCTTCTATTTCACAACCTGCGGATGGATGATGTGGAACTGGTTGATTTCATCGCTGCAAATTGGAGCGACCATCGTTCTCTACGACGGTGCCCCGGCGTATCCGCGACGAGAGTCGCTGTTTGATCTGATCGACGAGGAGTCGTTGACGGTTTTTGGTACATCTCCAAAGTTTCTTTCGTTCTGTGAGCATGCCAACATGCGACCACGCAACAGCCACCGACTTGATTCGTTGCGTACGATCTTGTCAACAGGTGCCCCGCTCGCGGGAGCTAACTTCGACTACGTCTACGGTGCGATTCGCCCTGAGGTCTGTCTGTCATCGATTTCGGGGGGAACGGATATTGTGAGCTGCTTTATGCTCGGGAATCCGACGTTGCCCGTGTACCGAGAAGAAATCCAGTGTCGGGGGCTTGGGATGGCGGTTGAATGTTGGTCCGATGATGGCCAATCGCTGACCGATCGCGTTGGTGAGTTAGTCTGTACCCAACCAGTTCCGTCGATGCCGGTTTCATTCTGGAATGATCCCGACGGTTCACTCTACCGGGGCGCGTACTTCGAACACTTTCCGGGGGTGTGGCGTCACGGTGACTACATCAAGATTACCGAACGGAGCGGAGTGATTGTCTATGGTCGCTCCGATGCGACACTCAATCCAGGGGGAGTGCGGATTGGTACTGCGGAGATCTATGCGCCGGTTGAAGCGATGGACGAAGTAGTTGATTCTCTTGTCATTGGCCAGCGGTGGCATGACGATATCCGAGTCGTGCTGTTCGTCGTTCTGGCCGAGGGTGTTGTCTGGAGTGATGCTCTTCACCAACGGATTCGGGCAACGATTAGAGAGCGGACAACCCCGCGTCATGTGCCGGCAGTCATCGTTCCCGCTCCGGCAATCCCGCATACGTTGAATGGCAAGAAGGTTGAGATTGCGGTTACTCGAATTATTCACGGGGAATCGGTTACCAATCGGGATGCCCTCGCGAATCCGGAATCGCTCGACTTCTTTGCCGATCTCCCACACCTTGACTCGGCCGAGTAGGATGGTTTTCCAGAGAAGGGGCTACAATGCCGTTTGAAGCGCAGGTTGAGAAGTCAATTACCCGCCAGGTAAAGCAGGTCTTCCCCGAGCACACGAATCACATCGGTACGCTGTTCGGCGGCTATGCGCTGCTGTGGATGGACGAAGTCGCGGCGTTGACCGCCGCTCGCTTTTCACGTCAGCAATATGTTACGGTATCCCTCGATCGCATCGACTTCAAGCAGCCGATCCCCGAGGGTTCGATCATTGAACTGATCGGTCGTGTCGCCCGGGTCGGTCGGACATCGGTGCAAACGATGGTCGAGATCTGGATTGAGCAGGTTTCGGATGGTTCTCGTGTGAAGGGAATCGCAGGGACATTTACGATGGTTGCAGTCGACGAGGCGCGGAAGCCGATTCCTGTTCGTCTCGATTGAGCTGGACTCGCGTTACCAACGATAGCCTGCCGAGACGCGAAACGTTTCGTCGAGATCGTCAGAATGAAGGTAGGCAAGGTCGACAGAGATATTGCGGAAGAGAACGCCACCGCCGGCAGTGAATCGACCGATATCGAAACCGGTGCGACCGAACACCATTTCTCGCCAGCCGATTTCAAGTCCCCAGTGGGTGTCGAGTGAGAGGGCGCCGCTCCAGAACTGTGCGGCCGTCTCCAGGTTCTCGAATTTGATGTCGCCCGAGCCAACAACGGTCCCGCGCCAGTCGCCGATCGTGTGACTTACCGCAAAGCCCGGCCGGACAGTTGGATAAATCGTCTCGGCATTGGCCACGGTTGTCGTATCGGTACCGTCGTTCAGCACCGTTTCCGTGCCGCCCCCATAGCGAATATAACCGGTCGTGATGTCGGAGAGCGTTAGACCAACCGTCAGCCACTCACGAACGTCGTAGAGTGCACCTACGTCGAGAGACAACCCGACTCCGGACTCGGTACCGATGTCTCGGTAAATCACCTTCACCGTCGCCCCAAGATCGATGCCATTGTCTAATTGTCCGGCCAATGAGGCACCGAGCATCAGATCGAAATGGTTCTCCTCGCGGTCGACGATGGCGCGGTTGAACTGATCGAGTTCGGTGATCTTGATGCCGCCCCCACCGAGATAGTAGCCGAAGACGCCGAAACCGATCCGTTTGCCTGACGATCGGACGCGGCTGTTGGCGTAGCCGACGTAGTCGTGGTTCAACAACGAACCAAACGTCTCGGCATGCATGGCGATGAGGTACTGACCGTCGAGACGGATCAGTCCGGCCGGATTCCAGTAGGCGGCCGAGGCGTCGTGCGGTCCGGCTACGACTGCGCCGCCAAGAGCCATACCGCGCGCGCCAACACCGAGCTCAAACGCCTCGCCGGCAAACTTGGCCGCATCGGTTGACGATACGGAAAGGATCGCGATAACAAGAATAAGACCGGAGTAGCGACGTCTCATATCGTTAGTAACGGCGGCCACGGGTGGGTGATGAAGCCAAAAGTGAGGTCGGTAGACAAAAAAAGGCGGGGCACTGAGCCCCGCCTCAAATCAGTCAACCGAATAGCTTAGAGCGGCTTGGACTCGGAGTCAGCCTTCTTGGCGGCCGAGCACGAGCTCTTGGAGGCGCTCTTGGCCGAAGCGGTCATAACCTTCGCTTCGTAGCCCTTGTCGACGACGGCCTTGACCATCACAGCGGACTTGGCGTGCGCCGGAGCGACAACAACCTTGGCCATACCGGACTTGTAGCACACGTCGGCGATGCCAACGACGCCGTCCATCTTGGCGAGCGTCGAAGAGACACCCGAGGCGCAGCCGTTGCAGGTCATGCCCTTGACGGACATGTTGACCATCTTCACCTCACCGGTGTAGCCAACTTCCTTGGCCACCGCGGCAGCCCACTGAGCATCGGTGTACTTAGCACCGGAAACCGGGCAGACACCCTTGGCCATGGTGGCCTTGTCGGTCGAGCAGGACGAGCTCGCGTGCGAGGCCGAGGCACCCTTGGCGCAGGTCGAGGCGCAATCCTTGCCCGAGGCAAGCTTGGCATTGGTCTTATCACAGCTCGAAGCAGAGGCCATCTTGGCGTCGGTCTTCGCCGCGCACTCGGTCTTGGCCGAAGCCTGCTTCGCGTCGGACTTGTCGCTGCACGCGGCGGCCGACGGAGCGCTCATGAACGCGACCAGTGCCAGAGCGGAAATGCCAAGCATCATAACTTTCTTCATTGCAATCGTCTCCCTTTGGTACGGTTACCTACGTATTGGTAAATCTTCTTTAATTTTCACGATTAGGTTCTGAGATGCTCAGGAGTCGGCGGGAATATAAGTGCCTTACGCCAAATGTCCCGAAAAATCTGCCCTCGCGCTCTCGTTGCGCCTTAAACACTCCAGAGCTGGTCGTGTTCCAATTTCTGGCCACTTCCGTCCGATTTTTGTCAAAGTCGGCTCTTCTGTATAAGCGATTGCCAGATAAGAGTTTATGCGGGATGGCGCGGGTCCCTCTGCGGCCACCGACGGTTGTCTAACCTTGGGCGTTCCCGGATTCGGCATCTGGTGCCTGATTTCGGTCCCGGAGCAGGTTGTTCTGACGCACAATTCGCGTTGTCGGCTGCCAGAACGGAATCCAGACCCGCCGCGACTCGTCGTCTACGACCCAATCGCCGTTATCGAAAATCTGTACCGTCCACCGATACGTTTTGCCGCGCCGTTTGGTGAGGACGAGGCGAATGCGATCGGAGAGGCCCAGGAAGAACGTATTGGCCGCTTCGTCGGCCTCACGAGTGGTGATCTCATGCTCATCGTAGAGAATGGTCCAAGACCCGCCGTGGTCGATGATACGCACAGCGAAACCGGCTGGTCGTGCGGCCGGTACGATCACCCGGTCCGGTTCGCGCTCATACCGTACGCCCACCATCGAGTCGAGGCGGGTGGTGATCTGATCGAGGAACCTCATATGAAAGAGAACCGTGATCACCATCCGCATGATCCCCAAAAGAAAGCGCCCGGCAGAGCCGGGCGCTTGAGAAAGGCATGAATGATAGCGAATCAGTACGACATTTCGTCGAGAACCACTTTGCCACGGAAGACCCAGTAGATCGAGATCGTGTAGGCGATAACGATCGGCATACCGATCAGGGCGATGATACCCATGATTGTCAATGTCTTCTGCGACGACGCGGCATTGATGATGTTCAGCGAGTGTTCGGGATTCGGCCAGGAGTAGATCAGGTTGGGGAACATACCGATTCCGAACAGAGCGAGGAGACCGACGACCGAGACGCAGGAGAAAATGAACGCTCGCCCTTCGCGGCCGTGATGCAACTCGCGCGGTACGTTCAGGATGGCGAGCAGGGTGATCGCCGGCACCACGAAGAGCCACGGATTGGCATAGATTGTATCGGTCATGTGCTTCAGATCCTCTCCACCAATTAGCGTCCAGACGGTGACGATCAGATAGAGGCTCATGAACAGACCAATTGTGTACTTGATCCAACCTCGCGCTTTCTCCTGCAGATCTCCTTCTGTCTTCATCACGACGTAAATATTGCCGTGCATCATGAAGAGAGCGACAGTCGTTAATCCAACCAGGATTGGGTAGGGGCGAAGCAGACCCAGGAACGAACCGGCGAACTCATAGTCAGCGTCGAGCGGAATACCCATTGCGATATTGCCGAGAGCGACACCGATCAGGATCGACGACACGATCGATGAGACCGCGAATGAGATATCCCACATCTTCCGCCAGCCAGGATCGGGACGCTTGGAGCGAAACTCGATTGCCACAGCTCGGAAGATGAGCATTACCAGCAGCAACATGAGTGCGATGTAAAAGCCGCTGAACGCGGTCGCATAGACTTCCGGGAAGGCGGCGAAGAGGGCGCCACCTCCGGTGACCAACCAGACCTCATTACCGTCCCACACCGGACCAATCGAATTGATCATGATGCGACGATCGAGATCGTTGTCGGTGAAGAGGTGAAGAGCACCGACACCCAGATCAAAACCGTCGAGGACTGCATAGCCGGCAAGCAGTACGCCAATCAGGATAAACCAGATAGTATTGAGATCCATCGCTACGCTCGCTTTCCAGCCAGTTCAAGCTTGGCCGCGTCCTCAGGTCCATGCTGGATCTTTTCGTTGAGCAGGAAGATGAACAACACGAAGAGGAGGGAGTAGATCGCTCCAAACAACAGGATGGAGAACCAGACCTCTCCGACGGTGACAATCGGCGACACAGCATCCTTGGTGCGCAGCAGATTGTACACAATCCACGGTTGACGCCCTACCTCGGCCGTTATCCACCCGAGCTGGTTTGCGGCTTGGGGTAACAGCACCGAGAAGACCAGAATCCACAGTAGCCACCGGGCATTCCAGAGTTTGCCGGTTGCCCACATGATTCCTGAAACCGCTGCGATAAGAATCAGCAAGATACCAATGCCTACCATCAGGTGATAGGCCTGGAAGACAATGTTGACCGGTGGTCGGTCTCCTTCCTCAAACGCGTTTAAGCCGGTCAGCGGTGTTTCGCTGCTGCCCGAGACCAGCCAGGACAGCATGCCGGGCAGCCGGACACCCGTAACTTCCTGCGTTTCCTCGTTCACCCAGCCAAAGAGGTACAGGTCAGCCGGGGCAGAGGCTTCAAAATGGCCTTCCATTGCGGCCAGTTTGGCTGGCTGCGTTTCGACGAGCGTGTCGGCGGACTGGTGCCCGGAAACGGCCTGTAACACCGACGCGACAATAGCGAAGACAAGGGCGATACGAATCGAGCGTTTTGCGAAATCGGTATGCCGGTTTTTGATCAGATACCAGGCAGCGACCGATATTACAAAGAACGCCCCTGCCTGCCAGGCCCCCATATACACATGGAAAATGCGATCCAGGAATGATGGGTTGAAGACCAGCTCCCAGAAGTTCACAATTTCAGCTCGAGCCGAATCGCCGACCCCGACAATGTGATAGCCGGCCGGAGTCTGCTGCCACGAATTGGCAACCACAATCCAGATCGCCGAGAAGTGAGCCCCGAGGCAGACGAGTACGGTCGATGTGAAATGCATCCCCGGTGAGACCTTGTTCCAGCCGAACAGAAGAATCGCCAGGAACCCCGACTCGAGGAAAAACGCGAACACGCCCTCAGCAGCCAGGGCTGAACCGAACACATCGCCTACATAGCGAGAGTACGTCGACCAGTTCGTCCCAAACTGAAACTCCATGACAATTCCCGACGCTACTCCGAGGGCGAATATCAGTCCAAAGATCTTCACCCAGAACCGTGTCATGTCGTGATAGATACGGTTCTTCGTGACCATGTAGGTTCCCTCCATGAGAACCAGGATGAGGCCGAGACCGATGGAGAGCGGGGGGAAGAGGTAGTGAAAGCCTATCGTCATTGCGAACTGCAACCGCGAGAGAAAGACAGCATCCATAAGCACACTCCTTACGCGCCTGAAGTATAGCGGGGCTGCCCGGGGGAATCTATCGAATTCCAGATTACTCAGAGAATCATTGACTTGCAGGTTGCCAAAAACGCGACCAACCGTAACGTTGCTTATGCAGATATTCGACAGAAGTCGTACACGAGCGTTACAGCAAATCTAGATTTTTCCGTATGGATTTCGCGTGACGGCGGATCGCGTCGCGGTCAGTCGCACTCAGCTTATCAAGCGTTCGATAGACCATGCTCAGTCGGTGGTTAGTGCCCAACAGATGGCGCTGACGATCGAAAAAATCCCAATAGAGAGAATTGAATGGGCACGCCTGCTCACCGGTCCGTAGAGTGCGACTGTAGTGACATGACATGCAATAATCTGACATTTTATTGATGTAGTTGGCACTGGAGACATACGGCTTAGTGGCAACAAGTCCGCCATCGGCGAACTGACTCATTCCACGAGTGTTGGTGATCTCCACCCATTCGATCGCATCGATATAGATCCCCAGGTACCACGAACCGACCTCATCGGGATCAATACCCGCCAGGAGAGCGAAGTTGCCGGTGATCATCAGCCGTTGAATGTGATGTGCATAGGCATCGTCAAGCGACTGCGTGATCGCATGTCGCAGACAGGCCATCTTCGTATCTCCGGTCCAGTACCAGGAGGGGAGTCGATTCGTATGGCCAAAGTAATTCTGATCTGCATAGTCGGGCATTGTTGACCAGTAGATGCCGCGCATGTATTCACGCCAACCGAGAATCTGTCGGACAAAGCCCTCCACGGCGCTGAACGGAATGTCACGGGAGTGAGCATCGCCGGCCGCCACGACCGCATCGATCACCTCCCGCGGATGCAGGAGCTTCACGTTGAGTGCAAACGATAGGAGGGAATGGTACAGGAACGATCCCGACGATGTCATCGCATCCTGGTACCTGCCGAAATCTGGTAACGCGATGTCGACGAATTGCTGCAGCGCCTGCAGCGCTTGCCGCCGATCAAGCGGCCAGCGCAGGGCTGTGGCGTCAACTCGCCCGAACGAGAGCAACCCGGCGGTTTCGATGTCGATGAGAATGTCGCGAACATCGTTGGCGAAGCCGGGCCGGTCCGGTAGTTGATGATTCTTGGGCAGCGGCTTGCGATTCTCCGTGTCGAGATTCCATTTCCCACCCCGAGGTCCGTCACCGTCCATCAGTACGTCGTGACGTCGTCGCATCATGCGATAAAACGATTCCATCAGGTATGTCTTCTTGCCTGCAAAGAAGTCACCCAGGTCGGTCCGCGATGTCAGAAAGTGTTCGCTGTCGACCATGGCGGCATCGAGACCAAGCTCTGCGACGACGTCGGCGAGCTGCTGGTCGAGGCGGTACTCGTCCGGTTCAATGAAATCGAATCGCGTTGCTCCGAGAGACTCGACCAGCATCTGACAATTTGCCAAAAAGCTGTGTTGGTTACGGTGATCGGTGATCGTTAAGTAATCGACCCGATGACCTCGCGTGCGCAGCCAATTAGCAAATCGTCGCATTGCCGTGAAGAACGCGAGTTGTTTCTGAATATGATGACGCACGTACTCGGACTCCGGACGAATCTCCATCATCACATAGACAACCGAGTCGTCGACCGTTGTGAACCACGAGTGATTGTGATTCAGCTGGTCGCCAAGAATGAGTCGAAGGGTTGTTGCCATCTTCTCGTCGAAGCGGGGTCTCCTCTGGCGAAGTTGGATGCCTAGGTTTACCGATTTCTCGGCCTGGGAAATCAGGACCGGCGAACCGCACCGTCCCGGACTCGGGGTCCGTTGCTCATATGAAGTCAAACCGAGCGGTCGACCGGTCGGTTCGTTAGCTCCCAGATAAAATGATAGCCGGTGTCGCGGAGAACGTTCACCGGCCATCGCCTGAGGATTGGAAGGGTAGATGATGGTAGGCTAGTCTGGTGTGAAGGAAGGAAACGGCCCAAGCGTTAATCGGATATGAGCGCTCGGTAAGAATCCGATTATGGTCCAGAAAAACTGCCTGATCGGTAGGCGCGATACCGGAAGGCGCTGTCCACTCCTGGTTGCTCTTCATGCGGGCGTTGGCAAGCTGGCGATGATCTGACTGCTGATGAAAAGCCGTGGTTACCGTGATCGACCCTATAGATACCCCATCAGATGGCTGATCGGGCCAAACTGGACCATGACGTCGTTTGGTCGGGCGAGAGCGAACGCTATCTGTTCGGCGACTTCTTCGGGAGGCAGCATCTGCTCCGGACCGGGTCGGCCGACCGAGGTCTCCCAAATTTCCGTATCCGTGGCGGCAGGGTAGATGGTGAGAATCTTGATCCCGCGTTCACGCAGTTCGTGTCGGATCGACTGCGAAAACCCCTCAAGCGCGAACTTGCTCATGCAGTACGCTGACCAATTGGGAAAGCCGTTCTTGGCAGCGACCGACAACATGTTGACGATCATCGAACCGGCCGGCATTGCCGGTGCCAGTGCTTTAATCAGGAGAAAGGGAGCGGTGACATTAACGGCAAACTGTCGATTCCAGTCATCAACGGTAATCTCATCAAGGGACTTGGCGACCGCGTAGCCAGCGTTGTTGCACAATAGATCGAGCGACTGTGAGCCGATGGCATCAATAACCGCCTGGGCGCCGTCGACCGTGCTCAAGTCGGCGGCGACTGTCGCTACACTCGCTCCTCGGCCTTCACAATCGATTCGCACAGCATCAAGGGCCGTTTCATCGCGGCCGTGAAGAATGAGGTCGATCGATTTGTTGGCGAGTCGACGGGCCGTGGCCCGACCAATTCCCTTACTTGCGCCGGTGATCAGATATCGCGGCATGTGTGAACCCCTCGTCGATGTCAGCGCCGGATGGCGAAGCGATTGTTCGGTGTTTCCCAGAGTCTAAGGCGCTGCAGGTTCCCCGGCAACCCCGGCTCGGCACGTTGCCAGAGGGCGGCGATGATGTTCTCACCCGTCGACGGCCGATCGTGAAAATCGTCGAGTTCCCGGTCGAGATGTTTGTGGTGATATCCAGCCACGACCGACTCCACACTCTCCGTAAGCTCATCAAGGACGGCAACCGTCCCGGTCTGCTCATTGAACGGAGCCGACACACTGAATTCGGTGCGATACGTGTGGCCGTGTCCGTTCGGGTTGTTACACTTGCCGTAGGTCTTCTTGTTCTTGCGATCGGACAGATGAGGGGAATGCAGACGATGCATCGCGTCGAACGACGCATGGACTCCCAGGCTCGTTAGATTGCTGAGTGTATGCTCGGCGTAGAAATGCGGGAATTCGTAGAGCTTCACTCGATCGATGGGAAGGTGAGCGGCGAGACGTCGCAAACAGTAGCGGGCCAGATTCTCCGTTGTTATCGGCTGTTCTGCAAGTCCGTCGACCTGTACATTGAGATGGCGGTGATCGAGCTCCGAGCGAACATCCTCCAGCGCTCGGCAGAGATCGACATAAGGAATGATAACACCAGTCGCTGCATCGACCGGATCACTCACGACGGTGTGCAGATGATAGGTGTGGCCGTGGCCGGCTGGATCGGCTGCGATACCAAACAATTCACGGTTCTGCTCCTCCGAGAGATGCGGTGATCGCGTGACGCGTGCTGCACAAAAGACGATGGTCGTATGACGGTCAACTTTGCCGGATTCGTAGACGGTAACTCCCGAGTATTCATCCTCGCGCACATGAACCGCGGCAATACGGACGTGGTCGCGCACAAAGAGCGGTGTCAGTAGCTGCATGATTTCGAGTCCGACCATCTCACCCGTGGGGGGGACCCGGTTGAACGGTGCGGTGTCAGCATTGAGATGGCGATGATCGAACGCCGGATAGAGCACTTCGCGAATCCGCTCTTTGACCTCGCCGAGGTCGACCATCATCCCGGTCTCGGGATCAACATCTCCGGCTAAAACAACATAGACCTGCGGGTTGAAACCGGTACCGTGCATGGCCAGGCCCGCGGGTCCATATAAACGACTCCGCCGTTCCGGAGCCCAGTCGGAAGCCCCGAGGCGGCGGGACGTGCATAACTCGAATTTGCGAGAGACAGTTGCTAACATCAGGCGCTCTGGCGGAACCGAACTGGAAGTTGCTCGTGTGCCGCGATTGAGGCGACGTGGTTAGCGCGAGACAATCCCGCGTCGCCTGAAACTAGTCCCGGTAGATCAAGCTGAAGAATTCGCGTCGTGTTGCCGGGTCGGAGCGAAACTCACCCAGGACGCACGATGTCTTCATCACCGAGTTTTGCTTTTCTACACCTCGCGCCATCATGCAGAGGTGTTTGGCCTCAACGACAACGCCTACGCCAGCTGCGTCGGTAACCGACTGTAGGGCATCGGCAATTTCTTTGGTCAGCCGTTCCTGAACCTGGAGTCGGCGGGCGAACATGTCCACGATGCGAGCGACTTTGGAGAGTCCGATAATCTTCCCGCCCGGCAGATAGG
Source organism: Candidatus Zixiibacteriota bacterium (assembly GCA_028289585.1). Taxonomy (GTDB): domain Bacteria; phylum Zixibacteria; class MSB-5A5; order GN15; family FEB-12; genus JANQPI01. Next base: position 130,927 of record JANQPI010000020.1, on the reverse strand, counting down.
CCACATGGGCTTTGCCGATGAACGGCAGGAGGTGATGCTCACACAGCGAGTAGAGTTCGATATTCTTGACGAGAACGATTTCATCGGTGTCGGATTCGAAGAGCGCACCGTTGACGATTTCCTCAAGGCTCTGTCGGTAACCACGGGTAAGGTGACTAAACGCCTTGGCCGCTCGCATCGGGGTACGGACGAGCCCCTCGCGATCGACATCTTCGCCAACGCCACGAAGAATCTGTTCGTAGTGTCCGGCTAGGCTGGTGAGTTCGTGTTCTGTCAAGTCAGGTAGCGGCTCAGCTATTGAGGAGCGCTTGGTCAGTGGTTCGGGAATCCCCATTGTCGGTTCCTTGCGTCGAAATGAATCTTCGGGTGTCGGCGCTTAGAACCGGTGGTTGGTTGTCTAAGTTTCCACAAAGTGTGACTCGGAGAGGATCGGAACAAGCAGAGATTTAGCGGCAGGAAGGAAGCGGCTCGAAGGAGATGAAGAGGTGATTGATCAGTGCAGATAGTTCTTGCAAGCCGACCTCGTCCCCGTTGCTGATGACCATATCAGCCTCGCCGGCGCAACAGAGGGGAGCGAACGTGATGAAAAGGTGGTCGATCAGGGTACTGAGGTCGGCCAGCCCCGTTTCACCGCTCGGATCGCAATCAACGTTACCAGTGAGGGCAAAGCAACAGGGCGGAGGGATCAGAGTCAGTGTTCCCGTTGCCCACGAGCCCGAAACGCTTCCACCGTCGGTGATTTCACCATAGACGTAGTAGGTTGTTGAGTCCAGATAGGCCGAGTTGATTGTCGCTTGACCGAATTCGGCCGGCGTGTAACGAGTCTGGGGAAGCATGAATTCGGTACCGTCGAGAACCGGCTGATCGTTAACGTAGAACGTTACCCAGGCGGAGTTACCCTCCGGATCGGAGTAGTTCCATTCCACCGGATAGGTGTCGAAGCCGTGTAGGATCGTATCTGCCTGAACCGGCGTGGTGAGTGTCAGCGTGGGGGGGCTGTTAGCCGGCGGATTCACCTCCAGGGTGTAGTCTTCCAAAAGCGAGCCACTCTGACCGATCACTTTGATGTAATGCCAACCGGCGGCAAGACCGTCGAGGCTGATTACTCGTTCCCCAAAGCCAGTGGTTGCCTGCCCGACCAGTTGGTATGCCGAGTCGAGTAGTTGCAGGACGGGCACATCGGGACCAACCGGGAATGTAAGTCGAACGTAGTCGCCCATTGCTCCTTCACCCGGGAAGTAGACCTTGAAGTAATCACGATCACCGGACACGTGTAGTGAGAGATTGGTGATTGTCAGCTCCGGAGCGGCCGGTCCGATGTTGGGAGAATTCGGCACTCCCGACTCACGATCGTTAACGACAACGATCGCATCGTTTGGTTCATAGCTATCGCCACCTGAACCCAGTGTAATCTTGATGCGCGCGACATTGTTCGTTTCGTCGCGTTCGATGATCCGATTGTCCGGATCTGCGATCGACTCCAGCCAGTACTCACCGTCGGGAACCGTTGTGATGTCAATGAATTGATCGGGGAGCGATTTGTCGTAGGTGTCGATCCAGCCAACCGACAATCCCTGCACGACGGTCTCGCCTGGTGGTACGCCGCACAAAATGAATGGTCCGGCCGGATCGAAGTTAGGCAGCGTGTTGTCGAACACGCTCTCGTCGACAATGCAGAAGGAGATCTTGTTGCCGATTGCAATCGGGTCGCCGACGCCATCGTCCGCCAGGACTTCCCGCAACTGGAACAGGGCCCAGCCTTCGAAGTGAATATGTCCGTGGGTCGGATGGAAGATGAACGTGCCGGCCTCGTTGGTTGCAAACGGTCCACCCTCGACCTGCATAAGCTGCTCCACGGCCTGGGTCGAATCGGTTTCGGAGCCGTCGATCGTCCGGATAATCAGGGGGCCGTCACCGACGTTGGCGACACCGTTAGATATGCGCAGATAGAGGCCGCCGAAGACATCGGCCCGGACGATTTCATTATCGTAGAGATCGTTCGGATTAACGATCAGATCGGGCAGAAGGGTATCTCCGGGAGCGGCCGAAAGCGGCAGGCCGAAACCGACCAGGAGGCAGATAGAAATTGCAAACGTCTTGCGTCTCATCAGTTTAGCATCTTCATGATAGAGCGATTCGGATGCCGAACCACGCTTTAATTAACGGACCGAACCTCCACCTGCCCAAGTTTTTTTTGCGAATACCGGGCGCCCAGAGCCGTACCCGAATTGAACTCTTTTGGCAAACGAGGCGATAGGATAGCCGCCGGTTGTAGAGAATTCCGCGACGGATGTCGAAGACCGGACAAACGATTCCGCTATTCGGAGGCCCGTTATGTCGCTCTTAATCGAAGTCATTGAATGGATGGACCCCTCGGGGACCGAGATGATTCACCGGATTCCACAAAACGGATCGGCGGATTTTAAGCTGGGTGCCCAGTTAATCGTTCGGGACAGCCAGCTCGCCATCTTCTACAAGTCCGGTCAGGCAGCCGATCAGTTTGGTCCCGGTCGGCATACGCTGGTGACCGCCAATATACCGATCTTGACGCGTCTTGCTGCGTTTCCGTTCGGCTTTAATTCACCATTCCGGGCCGAGGCGTACTTCGTTAATCTCAAGGTCTTTACTGATCTGAAGTGGGGAACCACGCACCCGGTCGCGTTCCGCGACAAGCAGCTCGGTCTGGTTCGCCTTCGCGCGCACGGCGCGTTCACGATCAAGATTTCCGAACCGGTCACGTTCCTTGATCAGATCGTTGGCCGCGAGGCTCGGTTTACGACGGCAGACATCCAGTCCTACCTCCGTGATGTCATCATCGCTCGTATGAATGATATGCTCGGCGAAAAGCTGGAAACGGTGTTTGATCTTCCGGCCCAATACACCGAGCTGTCAGCCGAGTTCAAGCAGCTCGTCACTGATGAGTTTGCCAAGTATGGACTGACACTGGTCGATTTCTATATCACGTCGATCACGCCGCCGGAGGAAGTCGCCAAGATGATCGACAATCGCTCCGGCATGGGTGCTGTGGGTGATCTCGGTAAGTTCATGCAATTCCAGGTGGCGAAGGGCTTCGGTCAGCCAGGTTCGGCTCAGGCCGCCGGGGCCGGTCTCGGTTTGGGGGCGGGCGTAGGAATGCTGATGCCCGGTATGCTGGCATCCGGCCACCCGCCCGGCTCAAGCGACCCCGGCGCGTCGGCAACTGGAGGGGGCGGGCGTCCGTTTGGACCTTCGGGTGGTGGCCGCATGAATGCCGCCGCGTTCTGTATGTCGTGTGGCTTTGATCTCGCCTCAGTGGGACGTCCGAAGTTCTGCCCGAACTGCGGCACGGGTGTCCCGGCCATTGAGTCATGCACCAAGTGTTCGGCTGAGCTCATTCCGAACGCGAAATTCTGTGCCGAATGTGGACAGGCGGTTGCGGGTGGCACCGAGTCAGCCGGCCAGTAAACGAAGTGGGTTTACGATCGATGTCGGTTGCCCCGGGTGTGGTGCCGACATCGAGCTTGACGACGATTTCTTTCTCGCCGTCTGCACCTCCTGCGGTTCGGTGCTACGTATTGTCCGTCCCGATCAACCGCCGGCATTCTTTGTCACCACCAGGCTCTCGCGTCGCGAACTCCGCTTCAAACTCGACCGCGCTCTCAAGGAGGCAGGAGAGCGGTTGACATCGTCGTCGCTTCAGATCAAGCATCTGCTCTACCCCTACTGGCGAATTAAGGCAGTCGTTCTGAAGCTCCGCAACACGCGAGAGCAACGGACAGCGATGGTTGTCTCCAGTGAGCAACCCGACGTCGAGTACGATGTCGATACGACGTCGATCTGGCTCTCGCCGCATGAGACGACTGTAGCAGCCGCGGCTCCGCTGGCGGGAGTACCAGCGTCGATCGGAATGCGTTCCGCAATTCTCCCGATTGCGCCGCTTACCAGCGACCGCGTTGAGGGCGATTACGATCTCTTGCCTGTTGTCGTTTCATCGGAGGAAGCCGAAGCGGCCGCCGCCCGGAGTATCGGGGTGATGGGGATGATGTCGCACGGCGATTTTGGGCAGAACCGCACTGAATGGTTCCATCCTGAGGTCGATCTGGTCTATTTCCCGTACGTAGTGATCGAAACCTACGACAGTAATGGCGTCCGGCGGTTTGTTCAGGATGGCGTTTCCGGACGGTTGCTGAAGGAGCCGATTGCGAACGACGTGTCGTCGACCGAGACTCCATCGGAGATAGCGATGACGTTCGGTTCACTCGGACTTTCGTTTCATCGCTGCGACAACTGCGGCGTCGACCTTCCGGACAATCACTCCTACTTCTATAGCTGCGCCAACTGCGGACGTGTCGACATTGCCGAGCAGGCGATTGCAGTTAACGCATCGTTGGCGGCCGGAAGCGCCCCGGGATCACTCCTCGTACCATTCTGGGCTTTCGATCTGGGGCGGAGTCAGGAGCAGGAGTTGCAGCGCCTGTTCACGTCAACAACTCCGCCGAGGGAATTGCTTATCCCCGCCTTTCGCGTGGAGCGTTTCGAGCAGGTGTACAAGCTGGCGCACCGCATGACCGTGGCGGGGGGGCGATTTGATTGGGTCGATGCCGATGCTTCGTCGTTGGCCGGGTATCGTCTGGCGCCCGTTACGTTGACGCTGCCGAGCGCACTGTCACTGGCCGATGTCGTAATCTTTCGCACCCGTATTGGTCGTGACCCTAACGCCGAGGTGTGTGATCGCTGGTTTCGACCGGACGATGTATCGCTCCGCTTCATACCGTTCAAGCTTGAGCACTATTTCTATGTCGATGCGATGTTGTCGGCGGTTACGTTTGAGAAACAGTTGATCGATTCTCCTGTCTGAGGGTCGCTTGTTTCTCCTGTCCCAAGTCTCTATACTCCCGCAGCACATTCCTACCATCTGAGGCGCATATGACCGATAAGAGCGGCAATATCATTCTGATTGGCATGATCGTGGGGACGGTCGTCGGTGCTCTCGGCGGCTACTTTCTTCCCAATGTCTTCGGTGCTCTGGGCGTTGTTGGGACGCTGTTCATCAACGCACTCAAATTGGTCGTCATCCCACTGATTGTGTCGTCGGTCATCATCGGCGTTACCTCGCTCGGTGACATTCGCCGCCTTGGTCGCACTGCGGGTAAGACGGTCGCCTACTATTTCAGTACGACGATGTTGTCGCTTATTGTCGGTCTGATTCTGGTCAATATCCTGCGGCCGGGTGTCGGCGTTGAGCCGCTCGACACCGCGGTACCCGATGTAGTTGAGAAGGCCCAGGGTCGCGGAATCGAAGATATTTTTCTTTCGCTTATCCCCAGCAATCTGGTCGGAGCGGCCGCTGACGGTGAAATTCTGGGTCTCATTCTCTTCTCGCTCGTGTTCGGCGGCGTGCTCACTACGATGGGACGGCGGGCGGATGTTCTGATCGGGTTCTTTGATGGTATCAATCAGGCGATGATGAAACTCGTTCACCTGATCATCTATGCGGCTCCGATTGGTGTGCTGGCGCTAATCGGTTCAATTGTCGCGGAGAAACGTGACGAGTTGACCGAACTTGTTTCGTCGCTCGGCATGTACTCGCTGACCGTCATCATCGGCCTGGCGATTCATGCGTTCGTTACGCTGCCACTACTTCTCAAGTATCTCGGGGGGCGGTCACCGTGGGAGTTCGGTACTAACCTCGGCAAGGTCTTCATGACCGCGTTTACAACCGCGTCGTCGTCGGCAACGTTGCCGATCACGATGGAAGAACTTGAGGAGAAAAACAAAGTCGATCCGAAGGCGGTCTCATTCGTGACACCGTTGGGTGCGACAATCAATATGGATGGAACCGCTTTGTACGAGGCGGTGGCAGCGGTCTTTATCGCACAGGTCTTTGGTATCGATCTGACACTAACCGATCAACTGCTGATCTTTATCACCGCGACGATGGTTTCGGTCGGTGCGGCTGGGATTCCGCACGCGGGTACCGTTATGATGGTCTTTGTCTTGACCGCGGTCAATTTACCGATCGAGGGGATCGGATTGATCTGGGCGGTCGATTGGTTCCTTGACCGCTGTCGGACCACTGTGAACGTCTGGGGCGATTCGGTGGGCACCGCTGTGATCGCCAATACCGCCGAGCTCAAAGAGCCCACACCATCGCCGACCGCCTAAACCAACAGTCGCCGCAGAGTTTTTCTCTGCGGCGGCTGTCTGTCGAATCTCAGGAGCTTCCCGAATCAGTTCATGCGTCCATCGTCGGTCAGCCAGAAGTCGCGGGGATAGAGCTTTGTAACGCTTGCCGCATTGCCCTCGACAGTCTTGAGATACTCGGTGTAGGCATCCAGTTGAGCATCCGGACCAATTACGAAAAACCGAGCGTTGTGTGTCTCCCGGTTGCTCGTGAGGGCCGGACCGTAACCCGGCAGTACCGTTCCGTACACCTCGTCCATTCGATCAAAGAGGACAGTTGCGAGATCGTCGATTGAACGCAGTTCGAGAATCCCTGAACGGAATCGCGAGACGACCTCGTCAGTCAAACCGTCGGCCAGATAGGCTGCCATTGCCTCGCCACGACGGGCGAAATCATCTCCCGATCGCATCACGGCGAATGCCTGCGATACTGCGTAGTCGGTGAGTGCCGGATCCGTGGGGGCATTTTTCAATACGTCGGTAACGAATGAAATCGTCTGTGCGAGGTCGGGACAGCGTTCGGCATAATAGATCAGTCGGCCATTTACCTCGTTGCTGCGCAGACCATTGGAATAGGCCAGCCCGGCACCCCACGTCCGCATGAACATCGAATGTGCGCCCCCACCGCCGTAAAGGCGAGCAGCGAGGAAATTGAGCAGGAGCGACGTATCACTGTCGAAAAATGACGCACAGTCGGCGGTGTGAATGTGCACGCCCGAACTCGTGTTGTTGTTCACCAAGCCGACCAGCAGCGGCTCGGTCCGATCATCCAAACGTTGCTGAATACGGTCGTCGACGCGCGCTCGGCGTGTGTACTTCACGCGCTCGATCGGTGTGTCATCGAGCTTCGCAACGATCGAACTGACGCGTTCGATCAAGGCCGATTGTTCGGTCGCGTTTGTGATCGCGAACCCACGTACCGCCGCCTGATTGCGGAGTCGGTTGAGCACGTTGTCAGCGTTGGCGAGTGCAGTTGCGGGTGAGGTCCGCAGGTCAGCCATCATCTGCGTAACCAGCAGTGCCCAGTCGTCGGCGAACGACTCATCCGGAATCCCCGGAAGATTCGCGACGAGATCAACGGCTGCCTCATGAACGAGCTCTCGGGCGGCTTCGGGGAGCGCAAGGTAATCAACGGCGAGGGAGTGCGACGATTGGTCGGCAGCATTGTCCGCAATCGATTTGACTAACGCCGAGGCCGTGGCGCGATCGCCACCGAGAGTGCCCAGATCATTCAGGCGCTGCATGAACATCGATGTTGCGTCGCCAGTCGCCTGGTCCGGCGCCGCTCGCAACTGCCAGCGGAATCGCTGCAACAGATGGGCTTCGGTCATGAACGACGATGTCGCGAGCAGCAGGGGATTATCCTGCCGCCAGTACGCGTTGGCAGGCTCGGTCACCCACGATTCTTCGGAGCCCTGCATCCGAGTCCGATGTCCCGACAGCGTGCGATCGATTGCATCGATGATGCGAGGGAGGTTTTCAATCCGAAGGTCCGGGGCCAGCAGCATCGTCTCAAGCCATCCGATTGCTGTTCGGTTCTCTGCGATCTCCGAACCGGAGGCGCGGACCACAAGTTCGGCACGCTCACTCCGGTGATTGGTCGTGACGTAGGCATCGAGAGAGCGAATCTCCCGGCGTACCGATTCATCGAACTGGTCAAACGGGATCGGTTGATCGTCGCGGATCACTCCGGTTTGACGAAGCAGTGTCGGTAGCGCGGCAACATAGAGTAGTTCGGATTCCGGCGTCACCGAGAGGTCCATTGCTAATCCGATCGTCGCGCTGGAGATGTTGTCGAAGGTCGACACGACCAGATCGCCGCCGCCGGGGAGCGACTCGATGCGATAGGCGAGCGTTGGATCGATCGTAAGGGGTGGGTTGTCGATGAAGCTTGGTACGGTGTTTTCCGCGGCGATCGAATCGAGGATCGCTGTCTGAGCGTCGTAGTCGGCAGCAAACGCCGCTATTGCCTCGTCATCGGTTGTGGCGTTGTAGGTCTCCCGCAGGGTGGCCAACTTGGCACCAAGTCGCGCCGCCGTGGCGTCCTGCGTCGCCTGAATGATTCCCGGGTCGGGTTGTGTCGCACCGGCGTAGGGGAGCTGCTGTCCGAGCTGCCAACCGTCGATGTACGCTTTCCAGATGTTACCCTCGGTTTCCAATTGGGCACGAGCGAACGCCACCTCCGCGTTACGCGTGAGTGATCGGCGAAACTCTCCGGTCCGATGCAATCGTTGTAGCAGGTCGAGCCAGGCCGATCCGGTCCCTCGGTACCCCCAGCGCGGAGGCTGATTGAGAAACATCCGATTGGCTCGTTCGTTGGCTATCAGACGGGTCATCGCGCGCTCATTGAACGCTGCGAGGTCTGGATCATCATCGGACCACGAGGCAATGCGGGCGAATTCGTTGACAATCAAGCCGCGTATGGAATCGATCATTGCAGGTGACGTAGCCGACGGCCGGACATCGGAGATACCGATCATAAACGACTGACCCGGACCGTCGTCGACCCATCCAAAAATCGAGGTGGCACCGATGTCGGTGACGCGCTCGCGACTGTCGATCAGCTTCTTGTGGAGGTTCGACGTCTGGCCGGTGGCCACGAGTTCCATGAGAAGATCGGCCATCATCCAATCGTTGTTCTCAAGTCGATTCACGGGCGGCCAGGCAAGGAACATCAAGCCGGGCTCCTGCGGGTTCGCTGACTTGAAGGCGGTCTGCAGAATCGCTCCCGGCTCGGCTGAGCGGAACGGAGGAAGGCGATCATAGGCGGTGGCGGCATCCTCACCGGGACCGGCATCCGGATCCACTGCGGCGAGAATATCCGAAAACAACTGCAGCGCGTCGTCGACAGCAATCTCGTTAGGAAGGGCTGCCACAGCCCCCATGTTCCAGAGCTGGTGGGTCGAGTCGTGAAAGCGTCGGATCGCTTCCGGCGGCAGTTGGCGCAGCGCTTCAGGCGTGCCACCGGCCGACCGCGAGTATTCGTGATCGGCGCCGAAGATATTCTGACGCATTTCGTACCACAGGTTGCCCCACGGGCGCTCAAACGAGCTGACCATTTCGTTATAGACCGTCCCCTTTTCCTCCAGGGTGCGATCACCGGTCGTCGGATCGATCTTGATGCCATAATTCATCACTTCCCGACGAATCTCTTCATCGGTGAAAGTCGGGTTCAGCATCGCATCAAGTTTCTCGCGGAAAAGCAGGAAGAACGTTTCGGTTCCCGCGTTAGTGTGGAAGTGATAGCAGGTGCGTAGTTGTTCGGTGTAGGCCGACGACGATCCGAGCGCCATGTCTTCAAGTGACGCAACGTAGCGGCCGCGATTCCCCTTACCGAGAAGCAGATGCTCGAGCGTGTGGGGCTCGCCACCGTCAGAGAACGGCGGTGAGTTTACCCACATGAACGCCTGCGGAACCGACTGGATACGCAGGAGGTCGAGTACGAAGCCGGTTGGGACGTGACGGAATCGTGCACCCATACCAGCTCCGGCATCGGTCTCGTAAACCGCTTCAACCTGGAAGGCCGCGATTTCTTGGTCGGCCGTGAGTTCGTCAAAGACTGTCTCGGCCATCGCCGGAGAGAGTAGCAGACAAAAGCCGCAGAGCAGCGTGAAAAGCTTGGTCACCGTGATCGCTCCCTATGTCTGAAGTAGCTTGTCTTTGTGATATACGCGGGGACGTGCGTCCATGGTCATTCGTTTGTCGAGGTCGCGACCAAATCGGGTTCGTAGCTCGACAAGATGCGCAAGAACTCTGCCCGCGAATCGGCATCGATTTCATGGATGTCCAGGGTTGTTGCAGCGTGATCCAGAAGCCGCACGAATTCCGCGGGTGTCAGCGAGCCGAAGCGGGAAAACCACCTGAGCGTTATCGGCGACCAGCAAGGACCGCCCGTTTCGCGACAGAGGAAGCCGGTTGCCAGCCCGGTGATCCATCCAAGTGACTCCACGGAACGATGGCGATGAATGCGGGCGAGAGACGAATCGGCAACGACACGGGCGAGATAGCTCTCGACCAAACTGGTGAGACCGTCATCGGCACCGATCCGCTCATAGAGGGAGAGGGAATCAGCGGGGGGGATCGAGTCGTTAGCCCGAGCGACGTCGCTCAGACCAATGACCACTCCGAGTAGTAAGACAACTGTTAACCGCAGCGCATCCATGATCGGGTCAGAATAGCGCCCGGTTACGGCGACAGCAAGTGACCGGCGCTACAACTCGTTATACAAGCGAATTGGCGCCGTTCGATCAATTTGACCGAGAACCTGAGTGCCCTGCTCGTAGCCCTCGAAGAAGCGATCGATTTCGCGCAGGAATTTGCCCCCGGTCGAAAAGTCGACAGGCAATTCCAGGAGCCGGCTAGGCGGGCAGACGGCGCAGTCATTCGGCGTCGGCGGAATCAAGGGAATCATCGGCATATCACTCCTCCTCCAGAAGTGGACCTTTCGTCCAGCGTTTGATCACTCCCAAGATAATTGCGACCTTCTTTGTCCGAAGTACAATCGGCGACAATTTGGTGAGGCTTTGATGAGAATCGAAACGTGGTGTGCGATAGGGAGATAGTGTGTGACAGCTGGTACAGATACTGTCTAAAGCTGTCTATTATTCTACGATTGTGTCGTTGTTTAAGGCACTAACTTGTACTGCGTGAATCGTAAGGTCCTATCATACAGCATCTTGCAGAGGTTCGATGAGCGGCGTTTTTGTGACGTCATTCACAAGGGACAGGATCGCACTGATAAACCGTTCTCTCCCAGCAACAACAGCAGATTTGAGTCGAATACCGCGCCGAGCATCGGCACTACACGGGCACGGCGCAGTCGCTTACTCCTCAAGATGTGACTTGAGACGGTCGATGGCGACATCCCACTCCCGAGACACTAGGTTGAGAAACTCTCGTACCCGGTCGATCGGTTCGCGACGCAGCTCGTATCGACTTTCACGGCCGACCCGTTGTCCGGCAACCACACCGGCGGCTTCCAAAATGTGAAGATGTTTGGTCACACCCTGGCGAGTGAGAGCGAGGCCGCGGCTCAATTCGGTTATCGAGCGCTGTTCGCCGTTTAGCAGTCGCCCAATCAGAGCCAGACGAGTCTGGTCACCCAGCGCCGCGAAGATCGGAGCGGCATCGACAGGCGGTGGCGATGATTCACGAACCGACATAATCGGTGATGTTGTCAGCCTGAAAGTTCCAGCCCTCGGTATTGCGCTTGAGCGATTCGAGCCGCGATGCCTCGGGGAGACCGGCGAAACCGGATTCGCGAATCGTCAGCCGCGTACCGAACTCTGTCGGCTCCAGGTGGAATTCGACCAAGGTCGTCGGTTCCTCTTCGAGGCGGCGTGCCGAGTCGATCTCCTCCTGATGCCAGCGAAAGGCGAAATAGGTCTCGGGCTCGATCGCCTCGACTTTTGCCAGCCAACGCACGTGCTCGTAGCCCTCATTAGTGAACTGCCCACGAGACAGCTCCCCGGCCCGAAACGGACCGTCGATATCAACCTTGAACCATGTACCGAACTCTTTGTGATCGGTCACCGCCTGCCAGACGCGGGAGACGGGAGCGGCGAGTTCGACTACCTTTTCGATCGTATCGTTCATTATGCAACCTCCTGGTTGCGCGAATTATACGAAGCTTCTGGGGTTATGCAACCGATAAGTTGCATTTATCGGAAGGAATACGAATCAGCAAGGAGTCTCCTTAGCGAGGGTCACTTGTGACCTAGTCGCGGGCAGTGATGCGGAACGAGAGACTGAGACCGTCCTCAATCAACTTGCGCGTGATCGCATCCTCCTCTGCCTTGGTGGCGAGATAGGCGCGAATCCGTTTGTTGAGATCTGGATAGATTTTGAGATGCTCGACGAGTTCTAGAATCTCGGTCGACAGCAACCAGTCGTCGGGGTGCTCGGTGGTGACCTTGGTCCAGATATCCGGAAGGGCCTCGGTCGACCCCTGGCCGTCGCGTATCTTCCGCACCTCACCGTAGAGCTTCTGGCGAGCGCGCTCTTTATCGGTGTAGTGGACTTTGATCGTTCGCGTGCGCGAGACCGGAGCGATTTCGTGGTGAGCATCTTTGTCAGCAGCACCGCAGAAGACCGACGTAATTGTCGCACCGACCGCCATGTCGTAGGTTCCCCATTCCGGACGGAACAGTGTTTCGCCGCCGTAGGTGACCGTACAGTTCGACCAGACGAGTAAGAGGAGCTTGTCGTCTTTGCGGACGGCCCGTTCGAGCGTTCCCTCTACCGTGATGCCGGACTCGAATTCGAGTTTGCCCGGCTGACCGAAACGCAGGCCCATCATTTCGAGCGCGGAATCGTCGAGATCACCCGGATCGCGCGGGACGTTCTTAAACTTACCAACCGGCGAGGAGAAGCCGTCGGCATGATACTCGGGACCGTGACCGTCGAGACACGTCCGCTGATGGGCGAGGGTGGTCGCACCCGATGTCTTGATAAAGATCACGTCGCCATTGGCATCGGTCTTTAGATCGCTGAAAATTCCTGACACCTGTAAACCGCTTGAGTATTCGGCGGTGTTGGTTGCCTCGGTGTCGATCGCCATCTTGACGCCGTAGGCGCCGCCGCGACGGAGTGCCATTGTGTCGGCGAATTCTTCGAGAACGTTGTGCAGATGTGTGAAGTCGGGGGTGACAAAAAGTTGCGGTTGCATCTCGGTGATATCGAAGGCGTAGTCAGCCGCAGCGAGCGTGTACGGCAACTTCTTGACATTCGGTTCGAGGCATTTGACCGACTCGCCGATCGATGAGAGCAATCCCGCACCGTAGATCTTGGCCTTGTCGAGCGTGCCGATCAGGCCGTATTCGACTGTCCACCAGTGCAGACGTTGCAGGCGGGCGATTTCCGACGGTTCCCCGAGATTTTCCTGTAGCCATTTGACCTGCTTTTCTGTGGCGTCGATTTCGTTTTCATCGGCGCCAGGCGTTTCTTTGAGAATCGACAGCTTGCGAATCGCCTCGTAGAGCTCGTAATCTCGCTTCGAGTACATCGCCAGGGCACCGATTTCGCCGAAGCGTTGCAGGTAGTTCGAGTATTCCTCGTCGACAATGATCGGCGCATGCCCGGCCGCCTCGTGGACAATATCCGGCGCGGGGGTGTAGTCGATATGATGCAGTTGCCGCATGTCGGCGGCGATGACGAGCACTTTGTACGCCTGGTACTCCATGAACGCCGCCGGGGGGATGAACCCGTCGACGGCCACCGCGCCCCAGCCGATCTTGCCCAGGATGTCATTCATTTCGGCGATCGACGGAATCTTGTCGAGGTCGATCCCCGTTTCGAGCAGCCCCTTGAAATAGACTTTGTGGGCGTTCTCGCGCAGGAAATGGCAGTTCTGACGCATGATGTAACGCCAGACGGCGTGGTCGACCGGGTGGTAGGCGTCGTAGTTCTGTTCGACAATGAACTGTCGAAGGTAGTTGGGGAGGGCGCGGACCTGCGGGTTGCTGGTAAAGTCAACCGGCGTTTCGGTAGAGGCAACTGTCGGCATCGTAACCCCTTGTGGCTAGCGGTGTCGGCATTGTTGGTGGGCGATCAGCCGCCCGATTGATTAGTATATAGTACATTAAGAGCAAATGGTAGGTTCAATCGAGGGAGCTGAAATCGGCTTTGGACGGATTGCGTGCGCGGTACGTCATACTCTATACTGTCATTGGTAGTATGAGTCATCCAAACTGGGGGTGTGTGATGATCTACTCATGCCGAGTCTTGGCATTTGTTCTTTTACTGACCCTCACCGCTGTTTCAAAGAGCGATGCCCGGTCCCGCGCTCTACCCGACGTATCGATCGATGCCAATGTAGAAGTTGTTGGCGAAATAGTTCGAGGGCATCCAATTAGCCTACGCGTTACCGCGATTCCTCGGCCCGAGTTCGACACCTGCGAAACGGTCTTAGTCGATTTGCACGTGGCTCGGAATATGCCCCAACCGAGTCCGACCGAGCAGCAGGTAGATCGGCAGTCATCGGGGAGGATAGATGTAGAGTTCGAAGTCAACTTTCTCCCCGAGCTATACTTGGCGTACTCGGTCAGCTTCAAATTCTGTGATCGATATCTCAATTTCTATGAGTTTTTTATCGTCGACTACGTTGATTCTGTAGTTGTCACGGATGTACCCGACATCGGTTTTAGAAGCGGGACGAGTGTTCCTGCGACGTTAGAAAGGCGGCGCCTCGAACAGCAACTGAAGCAGTTAGAGAGCCGCTTCTTGTCTCCAGATACTCTCGGTCCAAGCTTTCGGATAGACGATATTGGCCAACATAACGATGAGGTTCGTAGACAGATCGACTCGATCCGAACGTTGATGGGGCTTGGCCCGATTTTCGCAACGACTTTGGAGACTAGCCTGTCCGACAGCAGCCAGAGTTCGGTTAGACAGGCAATGTTCCTGCTAAATCCCGAGGAAGTTGATGCAGTACGATCTAGAGTGGATTCATTGGTTTCGTATGCGCCACATCATTACTGGGCATATGTTTCGAAGACGGCGACTGCATCGGCCAAACAGCGAGTCGACGAGCTCTTGGAGTGGTTCGAAGAGTACGTGAGGACGCGGCATCTTCAGAAGAAAGACGTTGAATCAAATCGAAAGAAACCGGAGACTCCTGAAATCGAGTTTGGTGACTGCGTGCGCGGTACGTCATACTCTATACTGTCATTGGTAGTATGAGTCATCCAAACTGGGGGTGTGTGATGATTGCTCCACAGCGACTTACGATTTTCGTTCTTTTCTCGCTAATAATTCTCGTATCACAAAGCGATGCTACGCCCCGCAAGCTGCCGAATGTCTCAATCGAAACTCGTCTCGAAGTTGTCGGCGGGGTTATCCGCGGACAGCCTGTTAGGGTGCGTGTAACGGCGATGCCCCGGGATGAGTACCTTAACTGTCCGACTGTGAGAATAGGGGTTTCTAGCCCTCAAGAAATGCCACGTCCTGTTCCCAATGAGTTGGAGTTGGATCTCAATGGGCAGCGGCAGATTGAGTTTGAGGTCGAATTGCAGTATCCGCCTGAGCGCTACACCGCATTTCCTGTCAGTGTCGACTACTGTAACGGATTATTCAATTTCTTTCATATTTACATTGCAGACTATGTCGATTCAGTGACAGTCAGCAATAAACCACATGATGCGTTCAATAATGGCCAGAATGTTGTCGAAGTTCTGGAGAGATGGTCGCTGAACGCGAGATTGCGTGAAATGGCGAGCCAATACTGGGCCTCCGATACTATGCAAGGTCGTATTCCGCTTGAGGAGATTCTCGAGCACAATCGCAGAGTCAGCGAGATGATTGACTCGGTCAGATTAGCAAACGACCTCAAGCCTATCCGCGACCCCTCAGTGAACACACCACACTCCGATCAAACTCCCGAGACCGCTCGGCGGAGAATGGCTATTTTCACACCTGAGGTGGTTGCTGCTGTGCGAGATCGAGTCGACTCACTCGTACCGTACGCACCCGATCACTACTGGGCGTATGTTTCAAAGACAGCGACATCAACAGCCGCGGCTCAGATTGATTCGCTATTGATGTGGTTTGCTGAATTTGTGAACTCCCGAATCACCGCCCCTGGTGAGCAGCAGGACACGACTAGCGATTCTTCTCCGCGAAGAGAAGTGAACACGAGTGACTCGATCATTTTCAAGGATGAATTCAATTTTGGTTTATCGGATAGATGGCAAAGCTACGACTCCGATCCCGGCAACGGCGTGGCCCACTGGGGCGCGAGCTTTTATCATGGGAGTGCTTTTGTACCGTCGATTTGGTGTGCAGGTGCAAGTGACACGGCGGATAGCCCCGCGCCAGCCTACCCGCCAGGGATGATCGCGACTCTTGCCGATACTATCGGAATTGATTTATCTGGCTTCCGTAGTGCAAACTGCATTTTCCAGTGCTGGTTTGATTTTGAACAGGTCTTCTCAAACAATTTTTTTGTAGTACAATATGCTCACTCCCGAGATTCCCTTAACACTAATAGCCTAGTCAACGGATTCCTCACCTACGGAGGAACGTCAAACGGTTGGCAGTCGATTTCATTTCCGCTCAAGACGTTTCGTCAAGGCTCTACGCCTATAGATACTCTACCGGATTCTGTCTTTCTAATTTTTACTTTCCGTTCGGGCTATGACGATGGAAATGACAAATTAGGAGTCTATATTGACGACTTGGAAGTTCGCGGGAAGCCAAACTTTGACCTAGAGTTCTACCAGGATCCCTTCCTACCGGACGTCTTTTCGGTCTCTCAAGATCTCGGTTGCTTGGTTGATGACACGTTGTACATGGGTGAGCCGAATCGCGTTTGCATCGGCGTAAGGAATGACGGGCTGGGTGAATCCGGAGCATTTTCGATAGAAGTCAATAATCAGGTATCCCAATCGACATATCTTTTTGTTGAATCGATTCAACCGCAAACTAATCAGCTACTCTTTTTCCAAGATGTCGAATTTAAACCGATTGAACAGGCGAGTTTTCTTGGCAATATCGTTGTAATTCTGAACAGTCTTGGTGGCTTTGGCGAGCCTGACCAGACGAATAATACTGCCACTCGAGAGTACCAGTTCTACAACCGAAAGGTCGTTATACGTGGGACTGCCACCTATTATCGAAGACGACCAAACAACGAAGGTGATCGACCTATCATTGGAGCTCGCGTGGAAGCCTGGGACGAGGATTTTATTTTTGGAAATCCTGATGACCTAATAGCCACGACGGTTACTGATTCCCTGGGTAAATTCACTTTCGAATTCACTAATGAAGATGGAGAAATCGGGAGTGGTGCGATCGATCCTTATATCCGTCTCGTTGCGGTGACGCCTGTTTGCTCCGTTACATCGGTCAATTTTTCCGACGGGTACTTTCGAGATTCAGTACTGTCAATGGACTTACCTGGAGGGAACTACACTGTCGACTTCATCCTGCCTCCGGATTCGATCAATTCCGATGTGTTTTATGCTCTCGATGTGCTACGCTTCGCTGCTGAACAACTCACCGAACGAGTCGGAATCGATCCACCGCCTCGGGTAACAATGTCGACAAGTTCTTTTGACACGACTGGCTACCTCGACGGTCACATTAGCATAAGTAGTTGGAAAGTTGACTACCTATACGATTTGCGGGACCCAGAGGCTATTTTGCACGAGTATGCCCACGCTTTTCACGACCACTACCGTTTCTTTGACGACCGGACAAGTCTAATCTCCTCTCATTCTTGGTGCGACTCTTCGAATTCGGACCCGGTTAAGGCTTCGTCCGAGGGATTCGCCGAGTTCTTCCAAGGCGCTCTACGCGATACCCTTGGTACAGGCTTGGGTTCCCTTGGCTACAACTGGAACTATGAGTATACGTTTGCCGCGGTTCTTGACCTTGAGACGGGTCGTCAATACAGACTAGAGAATGGTGTCGATTTCTCTGGTCAATCCGGATGTGCGGATCATTGCTTGTTTGAGGCTTCAGCGGGCTGCTTGATTTGGGATCTCTATGACGCAGGCGAGGATGACAATTATAGTCCTTTTGAAAGCGGCAACTGGACCGGGGTCTTTACTCCGAATCCGGATGGTATCAAGGATACACTTCAACACTCGCTTACCGACATACTTCAGTTCTTAGTTATCACACAGCCGGATAGTATGTCTGAGTTCCTAGAGGATTGGAACTTGTCAACAAATCTCGGCAAGTTTGACGTTGCTTCCGAGAATGGCCACTTGACCTGTAAGGCCGGTCCGTGCCGTTTTTCAGATCGAACTGCGGGTGATATATATGGATTCGGTGACAACGACGTCACTCAATCTGACTTGAGCATATACATCAATCATCTATTTATTGACTTTATTGCGATTCATTGCCCTGAGAGTGCTAACCTTCGAACTGTCGGAGGGAGTTGTGAGCCGGGCGTTTCTCAGGCTGACGTATTAGCGATAATTGATCATCTCTATATCAGCTTCAGTCTATTGGAGATCTGTCCGTGATTGCGATGGAGTTTGGTCATTAGTATTTTAGAGGAGGAGGTTATGCCATGAAATGCAATTCTTTTCGGGGAGTCCGTTGCTTTGCTTTGGTCTTGTATTGCACGGCGTTGTTGTCGGCTCCGAGTGCACCGGCTTTTGACATCCTAGACCCGGGTGTTCCTGATTCGATGAAACTCAGGTTGTCTGATCCACTTAATCTGAGTGTTGGTGACTCCAGCTTCGCTGTGTCGTTCATGTACAAGCTCGACTCATCGTTTCTCAAGATGGCAGCTGCACAGTTTGTTTGGAATCTGGATGGAGTCAGACTGGATAGTTCCGTTGTTCCTGTAGCAGTTGACAGTGCATTCAATTTCTATCTGTTCACATCGATGTACAATAACAACGTCGATTCATCTAACAGTCTGAAGCATTGCATGTTTGCCGGTCAGCTAATTAGTTTGCCGGGTTTGACCGCTGCTCCCCAGTCTCAAGAGCTGGTGACATTCCACTTTACCGTTGAGCATTGGACGGCTGGAAACACCTTCGTAATGGATACATCCCACGCTCTCTTCCCAAATGTTGTTTATGCGGCAGCGGGTGGGACACCGACTACGCTTTGGTATCCGGTCTGGGCAGGTGCCCTACACGTACAAGATCAAGGTAGTTGTTGTGTCGCGGACGTTGGCAATGTTGATGGCGACCCACTCGACATAGTGTCCTTAGCGGACTTCAGTGCGTTGGTCGATCACCTTTTTATCTCTCTTAGTCCCTTGATTTGTCCGGCGGAAGCGAACTGCGACGGTTCACCCGACGGTATCGTAGGGTTGTCGGATCTAACTGCTCTGCAGGACCATCTGTTCATCACGTTTTCTCCACTGCCCACCTGTCAGTAGTTAAACGGGGCTATTCTCTGGCATTGAGGCAGGCTAAGTATCAAGCCCAGGGTGGGCCACCCGTCCATTACCAGATGGCTAGCGAAGGTGACCTTTCGCCCAAAAACTGGTCCAGATAAAACCTCGATTTAGGGGTTATATTGCCCCGTAAGCTTCACCAATCAGGAGACTGTTAAGGAGTAGAGTTTTTTAGCGTATTCCTGTGGGCGGCAGGTGTCCTCACCTGCCCCATGCGACAAAGACTGGATCCCGGCCTGCGCCGGGATGACAGAGGCGCCGGGATGACAGAAGGACCGGGATGACAGGGATGCCGGGATGACTCGTCGTCCTTCGGCTGCCGCAAAGATTCCCACCTGAAAGGTGGGGCACCCAGGCGATCAGCCGCCCGATTGGCTAGTATATAGTACATTAAGAACAAATGGTAGGTTCAATCGGGGGAGCTGAAATCGGCATTGGACGGATTCCCTGTGCAGTCGTTTCTTACACACGCGCACGATGACGTGAATCAAATCTACAGGATCCATGGGGACTATGACGGTAGCTACGGACTTCTTGAGATTGTTGGTAGTGTTGGTGACTATCTTCGTCGGCATCGGCTCACAGCCGCCGACAAAGGATTGGGAAGCCAAAACGCGTGGAGATACGTTACGCGGTAGCGCTCGTGCCAACGCTCTGTGGCCCTCTGCTTTCCGATCTAAACACGGTGTCGGCCCCCTTGCTGGACAGTCCTTCGATCTAATAGTCACATTCACCTCTGTTTGCCATGGGCCAATGACGTGTGTGTTGGGACCGATGGGCAGTAATGACTTGGCGCAGCCTTCGAACTCTCTGGTCGAATTTGAGGTAGAGGCTCGAGGCTCCGTGGACGTTAGGATACCGATTCGGGTTGCGCCAGACGCTAACGACACTGCGGAGGTTTCCTTCCTTGTGACCACTGATTACTGTGGGGGAGATCTGTTTCAAGTATCATGGGCATGCGAGGGAGACTCTGTTCGGTTTTACAGGGGTAGTGTGCGATACCTCGGAGTTGAGCAGCACCGTAAGAGAATCAGGGATAGCATTCGAATTGCAGATAGCATACATCGAGCTTGGCTAAGAGATTCCATTCTCTCCGATTCATCGCGATAGCACCTCTGTGGTCATCAGGCCGGGGTGGCCCACCCTTTAGGGTGGGATTCTCAAATTCGGCTCCCCCAATGTGATTGCCACTTGCAAAAGCTGTCTGCTACTCTCAACCCATGCCGCGTCTCCGCCACTATGACAATCTCGGAACAGCGCGATTCGTCACTTTCTCCTGTGGGCGGCAGGTGTCCTCACCTGCCCCACCCGACAAAGACTGGATCCCGGCTTTCGCCGGGATGACAGAGGGGCCGGGATGACAGAGGGGCCGGGATGACAGAGGGGCCGGGATGACTCGTCGTCCTTCGGCTGCCGCAAAGATTCCCACCTGAAAGGTGGGGCACCCAGGTCACTTGGGTTGTCGCATCACAGCGCCGGGTCGAGGCAGACGGCATGGCTGGAACCGGCGATCACAAACACTCGCTCGCCGTTCGCCACTAACCCATCAATCACACAGGCCAAATGCTGATTGCGGATCATGTTGGCCGACGCCGCGATTTCGCCTAGGTAGCCAGGCAGTCCCCATTGATCTGACGTTTCCCGCCAGTCGGCGACATCCGCGAAATCCTGCTGCCAGATTTGGTCGATATCATCTATTGAGCCGATCGTGTTCTCCAGTCCGGGGTAGTGTGCGCGGTTGAGGAATTGCGCGACGAACGCTTCCGGATCGTCCGGCTTGCCGAACCGGTAGTTGCTGAAATACGGACTCAGAACCTGACTGAGTGCGACCTGCTCGGGCGGGTATACCTTAACGAGTTCAAGAATCAACTCCGACTTGGGGAGCTCCCAGGAATAGATCGCCGCACCGTCGCTCCGGGCCAGTTTGGCGACATAGCCGCTCTCGCCGAATGTCGGTACCGGATTCATGACGTACGGAATCAGGAAGCCGAGTCGACCCTCGACAAGTGCTACCGTCGGGTCGAGTTGCGCCCACGCCGATTCGATTCTGGCAATCTGGGGGTCATCGGGGTCTTTCGTATGCTCGGCGCCGAACAGCACCAGGTCAGGTCGTTCCACGACATACGGGCGAGCGTGGCTACCAACGGCGCCGTACTGTTCCATGCTCAGGATTGCCGGATTCTCTTGGCAGGCGGTCAGGGTCAGGGCATCGGACGCAAACTTCGGCGAGCGCCAGATATTGAACCATCCCCACCCGGCAACGACGATAAACGTCCCGATAAAGATCAGCACTACTCGAATCAACGTTCTCATCCTGCCCTCCGGTCTTTGGCCCGCATTACGCGTTCTGTTTGACTCTGGTGTACGTAGCCGCAACCAGATGCTTCAGGTTTTTTTGCACGATCTGATGGGGACTTGAATACTTGCAACTTCAGAGCGTATTCTGTCTGTATGACCGGAATCGAAATTACCCTCTTCATCCTCGCCCTACTGGTCATGTTGGTCGGAGTCGCGGGGACCGTTCTGCCCGTTATCCCGGGGACGGTGCTCATCTTCATCCCGGCGTTACTCTTCGGCTGGCTGACTGACTGGAGCTACATCTCCGGAGAGGCGGTCGCCTGGCTGGCGGGGCTGATGCTGATCGCGTGGGCGCTCGACTATCTTGGTGCGGCGTTCGGCGCGAAGCGTTTCGGTGGGGGATGGGCCGGGGCGATTGGCGCGGTGGTTGGCATGATTGCCGGGATTATCTTCCCGGTCTTCGGGATCGTGACGTTTATCGTCGGGTCATTCGCCGGTGCGGTCGTCGGTGAGGCAACACTCGGCAGGAATCGCACGAACGCGTTGCGCGCGGGACTCGGGTCGTTTATCGGCGTCTTTGTTGCGGGAGTCGGGAAAGTGACGATCGCGGCGGTGATGATCGGTATCTTCGTCTGGTCGGTGCTCGGCAGTTCCTAAGCGCCCTGCGCCGGCTGCCGCTCCGCGCACACCTTGCCGGGCGGGAATCCACACTCTATATTATCAGCTTAGGACGGTAGACGCGGACAGGCGGCCCGTCCACCGGTCGTCCCGGCGCGCTGGAACCATTAGCGCCGCATCGGGTTACGACCATCAATGACGACTACCAGCGATCGGAGTTCGAGAGGAGCAAGATATGTCGGATAGCGGAATCATGGGAATCCGTGGCTATGACTATGTCGAGTTCTATGTCGGGTCGGCGAAAACGACCGCCTACTGGTTCGCCAAAGCGCTCGGCATGGAGATTGTCGGCTACCGCGGCGCCGAAACGGGAGTGCGCGACAAGTGCAGCTACTACCTGCAGAAGAACAATTTCAAACTGCTCGTCACCGGCGCGTTGCAGCCGCACTGCTACGATGTGCTCGGCTGGATTCAACGTCATGGCGACGGTGTCAAGCGCTGGTCGGTTGAGGTCGACGATGTCGACGCCGCATTCACGTACGCGACACAGAACGGTGCCGTCATGGTACGCCGCCCGGAACGGATCGAAGAAGATGGGCATCCGGAAAAGGGACACATCACCGAGGCCGCGATTCGTCTGTACGACGACACCGAACTCGTGTATGTCAACCGCGACCACTACAAGGGGATATTTGGTCCCGACTTCTGCGCCCCGGTGCAGAGTATTCAACTCGACCATCACGAAACGGGGATTCTCGGAATCGACCATATTGTCGGCAACGTCCGCGAGAATGAGATGAATCTCTGGGCGAGCTATTTCAACAAGGCGATGGACATGGAGACGTTTGTCGACTTTAAGGCAGGCGACATCGGCACCCAGTACTCGGCGTTGCTCTCCAAGGTCGTTCGCACCAAAGACTCCAAAATCCGTAACCCGATCAACGAACCGTTCGAGGGACTCAAAAAATCCCAGATCGAAGAATACATCGAGCAATACTATGGTTCTGGCGTACAGCATATCGCGATCCAGACCGCCGATATCATTGCAACGATCGATGCCCTCCGTAAGAACGGCTGTGAGTTCCTCGCTATCCCGGACACCTACTACGACAAGTTGCGCGAACGTGAGCAGGCAGGCGAGTTGCAGATCAACGAAAACATCGATGACCTCCAGCGGCTCGGCATTCTGTGCGACAAGGAGTCCGACGGTTATCTGTTACAGCTCTTTACCAAGCCGATTTGTGACCGGCCGACGTTCTTCTTCGAGTTCATTCAGCGCCACGGAAACTCCCAGGGCTTCGGCAAGGGGAACTTCCAGTCGCTGTTCGAATCGATCGAACTCGATCAGAAACTGCGCGGCAATCTCGATCGCGATCCAACGGAAATCATGCCTCCCTGCTAGGGGGGACGTCGTCCCCTCCTTTTGGTTACCAGCCGACGGGAAGTGAGAGTGAATTCACAACTGAGTATGCGAGGCAACGATGCCATTTTACCATAGTGTCGGGGATATTCCCCGCGTCAAACACACAACGTTCTTCAAGAAAGACGGCAAGTCGCTCTATCGCGAGGAGTTGTTTTCGTCGAAGGGTTTCTCGGGTGTCTATTCGAACAAGTATCACTACAACTTGCCAACCGCGGTCAAATCCGTGCGGCACCTTCCGGAAATGACTCAGGATGTCTCCTGGCCGGAAGCACCGGTGTTATATCATCATTTCTTCACCGATGACCTGCAGACGCCGGGGGATTTCATTCGGTCGCGGAATCTCTTCCTCTACAACGATCACTGCAAGATCTACACCGCACACGTGAACAAGGACACCGACGAATTCTTCCGCAACGCCTACGGTGCGGAGTACGTTTTCATCCACCACGGCGAGGGGGAGATGCTTTCGGAGTTCGGCAAGATTCGGTTCGAGCCGGGCGACCAGATTATCGTGCCACGAGCGGTGACGTATCAGATCAAGTTCGACGACTACACTGCGAACAACAAACTGATGATCTGCGAATCATCGACCGCCTACGAAATTCCCCGCAACTACCGTAATGAATACGGTCAGATGACTGAGGACGCGCCGTATGCCGAGCGCGATTTCAAGGCGCCGGAGTATCTGGAACCGTCGGATGAGGCTGGTGACTTTGTCGTCATTCTCAAGGCGGGTGAGCGTTTCTTCGAACATATCATGCCACATCATCCGTTCGGTGTCGTTGGCTGGGATGGCTTCCTCTATCCGTTTGCGTTTAACATCAAGAGCTACCATCCGAAAGTCGGTCGGATTCATCTCCCGCCGCCGGTACATCTCTGTTTCAAAACGGGTCAGTTCATACTCTGCAACTTCGTCCCGCGTCTGTACGATTTCTATCCCGGCGCAATTCCGGCACCGTATTTCCACTCGAACATCGATTCGGATGAGGTACTGTACTACGTCGACGGTGACTTCATGTCGCGTAAGGGTGTGAAGAACGGATCGATAACGTTGCATCCGGGAGGGATGCCCCACGGTCCGCAACCGGGCAAGACCGAAGATTCGGTCGGCAAGGAGAAGACCGAGGAGTACGCGATCATGATTGATACGTACCAGCCGCTTTTGCCGACAACCAACGCCCAGAAGACGCTCGATCGGGATTACGCTCACTCATGGCTCGAGTAGGGTCGGTGGAACCGGCGGGGCCGGTATGTGTTGCGGTGGATAGAGTTAGGGTACGATTGCAATGACCGAATTCCGCATCCCCGAGCATATCCAGGCGTTGCGTCCGTATATTGCCGGCAAGCCGGTCGAGGAGTTGGCTCGCGAGAAGGGGCTGACGCGCATCATCAAGTTGGCGTCGAATGAGAATCCTCTCGGCGCCTCACCAGCGGCGATTGCTGCTGCACGTGATGCGCTCGACGGAGTCTGGCGCTATGTCGATCCGGCCGCTCATGATCTGATTCAGAAGCTGTCGACCGTTCATGGACGCCCGGCTGATCAGATTATCTGCGGTGCTGGTACCGATGCACTGCTCTCATACATGGTCAAGGCGTTGGTCGGTCCGGATGATTCGGTCGTTACCGCCGAGGGAACGTTCATTGGCATGTATGTCAATGTGCGAAAGCACGGCCGAAAGCTCGTGACCGTTCCGCTGACCGACTACGGGTACGATCTGAGTAGAATTGCGGAAGCGATTACACCACAGACTCGGCTCGTGTATATCGCAAACGCCAACAATCCGACGGGAACGTATGTCCGGACAGCTGACCTAGCCGCGTTCATGGAACAAGTACCGTCGGACGTCTATGTCGTTCTCGATGAGGCGTACTACAACTACTCGGTTCATCTCGATGACTATCCGAATGGTCTGGATTTCAACTACGACAATCTCATTGTCACGCGGACGCTGTCGAAAGATTACGGTCTGGCCGGGCTGCGGGTTGGCTACGCGATTGCCGATGCGCAAATCATTCGGGAAATGTACAAGGTCAAACTGCCGTTTGAACCGTCATTACCGGCTCAGGTAGCAGCGATTGCCGCACTCGACGATCACGATTTTGTCAGTCGCACGGTTGAACTGAACAACCGGATGCTTGATATCATGCGCCAGCGCTTCGACGAGCTCGGGATGCGCCAGGTGCCGAGTGCGGCGAATTTCATTCTCCTGGTGTTGGAGTCCGAAGCGTTCGCTTATGCGTTCACTATGGGCTGTCTTGACCGAGGATTGATTCTCCGTCATGTCAAACCATTCGGTTTACCGGAAGCTGTGCGAATCAACACGGGAACCGTGGAAGAAACCAATGAGGCCCTGAACATTGTGGCCGACGTCTATACGACACTACAACAGGAGGGAGTCCCGGCGGTAACGGCGGGCTAGAACGTTTTATGAAACTTGTCAGCTATGCCCACGGTGGCCACAGTCACGCGGGGCTTTTTATTGACGGTGCTATCTATGATCTTGCTGCGGGTGCGGTGGCAATCAAGCAGTCGGTTCCGGCAGACATGAACGCGTTTCTCGCGGCGGGTGAGTCGGCAATGACAACTGCCAGACAAGTTCAGGACGCGGTCATTAACGGTTCGATTTCCCTTAACGCCATCGATGCGACGCTCCTTGCACCCGTCCCGAAACCACCGTCATGCCGTGATGCCTACGCCTTTCGTCAGCACGTTGCTACCGCGCGGCGCAACCGCGGCGTCGATATGATTCCCGAGTTCGACCAGTTTCCGGTCTTCTATTTTACCAACCACAACTCAGTCATCGGTGGTGGTGACTTGGAGGTCGAATCGGATCACCTGCACAAGCTCGATTTTGAACTCGAAGCAGCCATTGTCATCGGTCGTCATGGGAAAAACATCCCGGCAGCCGAGGCCGACCAGTATATCGCCGGCCTGACGATCATGAACGACTTCTCGGCACGCGTCCTCCAGATGGAGGAGATGAAGCTCTCTCTCGGGCCGGCAAAAGGGAAAGACTTTGCCACATCAATTGGTCCGTGGCTGGTCACCCTCGATGAGTTACGCGACAAATCCGCGCCGAGCTCACAGGGCGTCGGCACCGTCTGGAATCTATCGATGAAAGCGTGGCACAACGGCACCCAGGTGTCCGAAGGAAACCTCGCCGACATGAATTGGACGTTTGCTGAGATTATCGAACGCGTTTCGTACGGTGTTGAGATCTTCCCGGGTGATGTGATTGGTTCCGGCACGGTTGGTACTGGCTGTTACCTGGAGTTGAATGGCACCGGAGCGTTGGAAGCGAAGAAAGCCGGTCGTGAATTCATGCCGACGTGGTTGGAGGATGGTGACTCAATCGATCTTGAGATTGAAGGACTCGGTCGCCTTTCTCACACGGTTCGAAAAGCGTTGGTCGATCGGTCGATTCTCGCCAAAAAGAAGAACGTCGAGCCAGCCGCAGTTTAGTCCGTCTCGGTGTAGCCCAGCAGCTTCATGGCTGCTTCTGTGACGGGCAGTTGTCCATTGGCGACATCGTGTTCGATCTCGTTGAGGTGGGCAGCGACTCTCGGATCAGAGTAGAAACGCTCGGCCAGCCGTTCGCGGATCATCGCGTGCAGCCACTCTGTCTGTTGAGACCGTCGCCGCGTCTCAAACGCCCCATTGGTCTTGGCAATTGCGACGAACTCTTCGACCGTCGACCATGCCATCTCGATATTGACACCAGCCAGGGCTGAGACAGTCATCACTTTGGTTGTCCACCCCTCGGTCGCCGGTTGCAGGTAGTGCACCGCCCGTTCGAGGTCGGCCGCCGCGGTTTTCGCACGCTGCTCATTGTCGCCGTCGGCTTTGTTCACCGCGATGCAATCGGCCAACTCCATGACACCACGTTTGATTCCCTGTAGTTCATCCCCAGCGCCGGCGAGTTGAATGAGCAGGAAGAAATCAACCAATGACCGGACGGTAATCTCGCTCTGCCCGACACCAATTGTCTCGACAATAATCACATCATAGCCCGCTGCCTCAAAGAGCAGCATCGACTCGCGGGTTTTACGGGCAACGCCACCGAGTGTACCTCCGGACGGCGACGGTCGAATGAACGCGTTGTCATTTGTCGACAGCGTTTGCATGCGTGTTTTGTCGCCGAGAATTGATCCTCGCGTTAAGGATGACGACGGATCGACGGCGAGCACCGCGACCCGGTGTCCCTTGTCGATGACATATTGACCGAGCGCTTCAATGAGGGTCGATTTACCAGCCCCGGGCACACCGGTGATGCCGAGTCGGATCGAGTTTCCGGTATCAGGAAGCAACAGCTTGAGCAGGGACTGGGCATCCGCCTGATGGTGCGGCGCGTTCGATTCAATCAGCGTAATTGCCCGGCCCAGCAGCGTGCGATCGCCTGCGCGGACACCGGAGGCAAGTACTTCCGGTGTGAGCGTCCGTTGATTCGATACCACTATTCAGCAGCGGCTTTCAGACCGAGCTTGGCGAGAATGTCACGTGCTGCTTCGGGAATGACGGTCCCCGGGCCAAAGATCGCCGCAGCACCCATTTCGTAGAGAGTATCGTAGTCGGCATGGGGAATGACCCCACCGACAACCACGAGAATGTCCTCACGATTAAGCTTCTTCAGTTCGTCAATCAACTGCGGAAGCAGCGTCTTGTGACCGGCGGCCAGCGACGACATCCCGACAACGTGGACATCATTTTCAACTGCCTGGCGGGCGGTTTCTTCGGGAGTCTGGAAGAGCGGTCCAACGTCGACATCAAAGCCGAGATCGGCGAACGCGGTCGCGATTACTTTAGCGCCGCGGTCGTGACCGTCCTGACCCATCTTGGCAATCAGAATACGTGGTCGCCGTCCTTCCGAATGCTCAAACTGGTCGGTCAGTTTCCGGACGTCGCTGATCGTCGTCATGTCCGCATACTCCGCTGAGTAAACCCCGGAGATTGTCTTGGTTTCCGCAACATGCCGTCCCCAGATTTTCTCCATCGCATAACTGATCTCCCCGAGCGTGGCTCGGTTTTTAGCAGCTTCTACTGAGAGGGCGAGCAGATTCCCCGATCCACTTTCGGCGGCCGCGGTCAGACGAGCAAGCGCTTCTTTGACCGCAGCTTCATCGCGCTTCGCTTTCACCTGTTGAATACGTTCAATCTGGCTCCGCCGCACGGCTTGGTTGTCGACTTCGAGCGTTTCGATCGGATCCTCTTTGTCGAGTCGATACTTGTTGGTCCCAACAATCACCTCGGCGCCGGAGTCGATTTTCGCCTGACGGCGGGCAGCGGCCTCTTCGATGCGCATCTTCGGCAATCCGGTCTCGATTGCTTTGGCCATTCCACCAAGCTTCTCGACTTCCTGAATGTGTGCCCAACCTCGTGTCATCAGCTGATCGGTGAGGTATTCGACATAATACGAACCGCCCCACGGATCGATGACGTCGCAGATGCCCGTTTCATGCTGCAGATATAATTGTGTATTCCGGGCGATGCGGGCTGAGAAGTCGGTCGGCAATGCAATCGCTTCATCGAGAGCATTGGTATGCAGGGATTGCGTATGTCCCATCGCGGCCGCCATCGCTTCAAGACAGGTCCGGGCGACGTTGTTAAATGGATCCTGTTCGGTCAGTGACCACCCTGATGTCTGACAGTGTGTCCGCAGCATGAGTGACTTCGGGTTTTTCGGGTCGAATTGCTTGATCAGCTTCGCCCACAGTGCCCGCCCGGCGCGCATCTTGGCGATCTCCATGAAAGGATTCATACCGACCGCCCAGAAGAACGACAGTCGCGGTGCGAACTGGTCGATTGTCAGCCCGGCGTTCAGGCCGGTGCGGACATACTCAAGGCCGTCAGCCAGCGTGTACGCCATTTCGAGATCAGCCGTGGCGCCTGCTTCTTGCATGTGATAGCCGGAGATCGATATGGAGTTGAACTTCGGCATCTGCTCGGCCGTGTAGGCGATGATGTCACCAATGATCCGCATCGATCCGGCCGGCGGATAGATGTACGTATTGCGGACCATGTACTCTTTGAGAATGTCATTCTGGATTGTTCCGGTGAGCTGATCGAGTGTTGCTCCCTGTTCGAGGGCCGCAACAATGTAGAATGCCATGACCGGTAGCACTGCCCCGTTCATCGTCATCGACACCGACATGCGATCAAGCGGGATGCCATCGAAGAGGATCTTCATGTCGTCAATTGTATCGATCGCCACGCCCGCCTTGCCGACATCGCCAACAACCCGTGGATGGTCCGAGTCGTAGCCACGGTGGGTGGCGAGATCAAACGCGACTGATAGTCCGCGTTGACCGGCGGCGAGATTCCGCCGGTAGAAAGCGTTCGATTCCTCAGCGGTCGAGAAACCGGCGTACTGACGTATCGTCCACGGACGCATCACGTACATTGTCGCGTACGGTCCTCGGTGGAATGGTGGGAGGCCGGGCAGATAGGCGGTCTGTTCGGCATCGCCGATATCGTCGGCCTCGTAGAACGGCCGAACCTCGATCTGTTCGGGTGTCAGCCAGACCGAATCGGATCGAGTCGCATCGTTGTCGGTGTTTTGGTGATCGCCGTTCAGCGCCACTTCGGCAAAATTCGGAATCGCACTCATCGCTCAACCCCCACGCGTTCGGCTATGCCGGTGAGCACTTCGAGGATGTTCGACCGGAGGTGAATGTACACGTCGACCCCCGCTTCGTTGTATTGACGTTCCGTTGGTTCGTCGGGTGGTGGACCGGCGACTACAACAAGTCGTTCTGTGGGCAGCCCCGATGCGATGGTCGGGATTGCATCCGGATATGTCTCATCCAGGCCAACGATCACCACAATGGATGCATCGGACGCCCGGGCCGCGTTGAGTGCAGCGGTAGCATCGGCGAATCCACTCGTCCGCTCAACCGTAAAGCCACCAACTTCGAAATAGCTGGCGGCAAAATCGAGCCGGGGCATGTAGCGTGCAACCGGACCGACAGTGGCAAGGAAGACGTTGGTATTGGTCGTACTCGCCGCGACGGAAGCTCGCAGAACTTCAAACTCTTCTGCCAGGCGAATTGGCGTCACCGCTTCGACGGTAATCGCCTCACCTGTGCGGGTTGGCAACGAACGTGTCACCTCGCCCAGCGTCGCGCCATGACGGGCAGCTTCAATGAGTACGGGCACAGTCTGCGCGGGGTCACCGTTGCCGGCCAATTCAGAGAGTCGGTTTAGTACGGCCAGTTCCGTGGCTTGTTCGTTTGCGGTCCGGAGTTCCTCCAAGGCTGCCACTCGTCGTGTGTAGAAGCCGTCATAGTCAAACGGATCACGGTCCAAGGGCTGCTCTTGAGCGTTGGGGTACTGGTTCGTTCCGACCAATACTGTCCGTCGGCGCGCAACCGAGGTGAGCACGGCCGATGCGCTGTTCTGGATAGATGATTGCACACTCCCCGATAGAAGACCCGGGACGAGTCCCCCTTCGGTTTCAAGGCGTTGGATCTCGCGCCAGGTATCGTCGGCAAGACGAGCCGTGAGGCTTTCGATATAGTAGGACCCACCCCCGGGATCGAGGAGTCGTCCCAGGCTCGACTCATCACGCAGGAGCAGTTGCACATTGCGGGCAATACGGCGAGAGAACGAGTCGGCCAATCCATGGGGCGTGTCGAAGGGGACAACCTCAAGCGAATCGACACCGGAGGCAGCGCCGGCAAACGCTTCGGTCGTATCGCGCAGCATGTTGACATACGGATCGAAGACGGTCTTGGTTCGTAACGTCGTCTTGCCATGAATCGTGGAGCAGCGATTGGACTCCTTAACGCCACTCACCTCAAGAATGCGATTCCACAGCTGGCGCGCCGCTCGGACCTTGGCGATCTCCATGAAAAGATTCGACCCGAGGGAAAAGCTGAAGCCGAGATGTTGCTGCATGACAGTAGGGGACACGCCACGCTGTTCGGCTTCGCGTAAATACGTGATTGCGGTTGCCATCGCACCGGCGAGTTCCTGAATGGCATTAGCTCCCGCCTCGGCGTACACGGATCCGTCGACTCGCACCGTATGCAGGTGCGGGGTCTCGTCTGCGGCGTACGCGGTCATGCAGGCAACTTCGTCGAACGCGCCGGAAAGTGGATAGGGAAGGCTTCCGGTGGCCGCGAGACTACCGATTGGGTCGTTGGCAATCGTTCCACGAAGGCTCGCGCGATCAACGCCGATGGCATCGGCGTGAGCCAGCAGCAAGGCATAATAAAACAGGCCCGATGACCCTGTTTCAATGGTAACGGGAACACGTTCGAGGTCGACCCCGCGAAGGGCGTGGCTGAAACCACGGATCGAAACGACCGAAACACCGTCGTTGCCCACTTCTCCGGTCAGTGCCTGGTCGGGGTCGAGACCGTGTCGACCGGCGAAGTCGATCGGCAGCACGGCAGTTGTCACACCTCGTTCGAGGTCGTAGCGAAGGGCGTCATTGTAAGCGGCGTAATCGGGGTGGTCGATGCGCTGGGCGATCTGCCAGGCGTGGTCGCGGTCGGCGACGCGCCGCGTTCCGCGAACAAATGGTGCCGTTCCCGGAGGAGACGGTGGCGACAATGCGGCGGTGTCGGCGGCGGTATACAATGGTTGCAGCGTGATTCCCTCCGGAGTCTTCGTCTGCATCGTCCGGTCATAGTCGGCGCCTTTGAGAAGCCGAGTTACCTCGGCTCGCCACTCGTCGAGGTCGGGAATGGGAAAGTCGGCAAGCAGGCGCTCCCGCGGAGCGTTCGGCTGAGTTGCCATGAGCACCTCCCTGCGATCGTCCGGCGATCGCCTGTGGTGAGCGGTTTCAGTTGCCGCGGGCATGATAGGATGCATTGTTATCGACGTCAATGAGTGCCATCGACCTTGGTCAAACGAAGAGTACCGATACCGGGAACTGTCGGCGTGCGACCGGGGTAAATGAGTCACCATAGCGTGAATGACGAGGAGAGTATTTTCAATGACCGAGCGAGAGCAACAAGCCGTCGCTGCGATTGCCCTGATGGCCGCACTTGCCGATGGCGACAAAGACGAGCAGGAACGGACCAAACTCAAAGCGATCTTTGCATCGATGGGAGGAGCCGACCTAACGACGATCTACACTCGCGTGCTTCTGAAGCAAACCGACCTTCAGTCCGAAGCCGCTGTGCTGTCCACTCCTGAAGCGCGACGGTTGACCTATGAGTTTGCTGTGGCGGTGGTCGATGCCGACGGTGTAACGACGGACAGTGAGCGGTCGTGGCTGACCTCACTTCAGGCCGCGCTTGCCCTCGATAACAGCACCACCGAACCGATCGTCGCCGAAGCCGAGGCGCTTGCTGAGGCGCCTGTTGATCAGGATGTCGCTGTGCCCGCGACGGTCGCGGGACCCGATGGACAACCCGTGGCGGTCGATACCAAGTCGATCGACAGCACGATTCTGAAGTTCGCGATTCTCTGCGGGGGGCTTGAGCTGCTTCCTCAGTCGTTGGCGACGATGGCGATTATTCCACTGCAAATGAAGCTCGTGTACCAGGTCGGCAAGGCATACGGCGTTGGCCTCGATCGTGGTCACATCAAAGAGTTTCTGGCGACTGTCGGTATTGGCATGACGTCGCAGGTACTCGAGCAATCAGCTCGCAAGCTGCTTGGTGGTTTTCTGGGGGGATTCGGTAAGAAGGCAGCTCAGACGGCGACTGGTGCGATGATGACGTTTGGAACAACGTGGGCGTTGGGCCAGGTGGCGATGTCGTATTACGGCAGTGGTCGCAAGCTCGACATGCAACATCTCAAGGCACAGTTCGCCGGCAAGGTCGAAGAGGGTAAACAGTTGTTTGAACAGCATCGACCGGCAGTGGAGCAGTCCGCCCGCACGACTGATTTAACGTCGCTCATGTCGGCGGCCAAACTTAACTAGGCGGGGTTAGGCGCAGCAGCTGATCGCCGTTATCACGGCCGGGGCCGTAAGCATCGGTGTCCGATGTTAGGACGTACATAGCGCCGTCAGGGCCCTGTGCCACATGTCGTAACCGTCCGTGCGCGCGGTCGAGCAAGCGCATCTGCCGGGAGATATTGCCGTCTTCGAGATCGAGTCGGATCAGGCATTGGCCGGCCAGACACGCGATAAGCAGATCACCGCGCCATGATTCCGGCCAGATCTCACTGTCGATAAAGGCACAGCCCGATGGCGCGACCGCCGGCGTGTACTCGGCGACGGGTGAGATGAGCCCTTCGCGCGTTTCGCGGTGGTGAATAATCGGCCATCCGTAGTTGCCACCGGCGACATAGATGTTGACCTCATCGCCACCTCCGGGTGCGTCGTACCATGACGGACCATGGTCAGTTGACCAAAGCCGCCCGCTCCCAGGTTCAAAGGCCAGTCCCTGGCTGTTGCGGTTTCCGTAGGTATAGATCGCAGGATGGGCGTCATCACGGTCCACAAACGGATTGTCGTCGGGAATGGAACCGTCGTCGTTTAACCGCAAGGTCTTTCCATTCAGGTCCATGAGATCCTGAGACCGTTCTTTTTCCCCTCGTTCGCCCAACGTCACATACAGCTTTCCGTCGGGACCAAAAAGCAATCGACATCCGAAGTGGTTGCCGCGCGACGTTCCCTCGACACCGGGGAAGATAATCGTCTCGTCGACCAAGGCCGAGTCGACATCGACGTATCGGGCAACCAGGGTGTTATTGTACTCATCGATGCGGGTGGTATAGGCGAGATACACCCAGCGATTGGTGGCGTAGTCGGGATGAAGTGTGATGTCGAGCAACCCACCCTCGAAACCATCGGCCCGGTGGGCAAGGTCGGAGATGATCAGTAACGGCTCGGAAGTGAGTTGACCATCTCTGACAGTGCGAACAGTCCCCCGTCGTTCGGTTATCAAAATGCGATTGGGGGCAGTGAAAACCATTCCCCAGGGTGCGGTTAGACCGGCGGTGACTTCAGTGACGACGGGTTGTTGGTCGACGTCGGAAAACGACACCGGAGCGGTTTCTACCATCCGAGCCGCCAAACGATCATCGATATCGAAGTAGGTAGCGAGAATGAACGTGGCGAGTAGCAACGCTGCGATAATCAATAGACGTTTTGACATAGAAGAATGCTAGACCGGGAGGGGCGGGGGAGCAACGACTGTCGGCGAGAGCGGCATCAAAAAAGCCGCAAGTCAAAGAATTGCCTGCGGCTTCAGTCTGCGAGAGCAGCCCACTACGCTCTCGTTAATATTATCGGAAGCTAGACGATGTCTAGCAAGGGAAATCGTACGGGTGGGTCTAGAAAACTGGAGGCGAGGCGGCCGGGCAGCCGCTATATCTGTTTAATCTATTGCTGTACAATGCGATAGAAATGAGTCGACCGGCGCTAAAAGGGATAAGTTCAGTCCTGTTTTTCGGTCGGTTGTGTCTAGTTTTTGCCGCGCTTGGGCTCATCCGTCGACTAAGATCAGGACGGGAAACCGAGTTTGTCCCATCCCGCAAGACGAGCACCCGCCTGATACGTCGATTCGAGGAAGTCGAGCAGGGCGCGATCTGGTTCCGAATCAGCCCTGACGTCGTCGTAGCGGAGCACGGCGAGGGCACCACCGTTCTTCTCCGCCCATAGTGCCGCAGCCGGCTTCAGCGGTTGCTCTCGCAGACCTTGGGGTTCGGGATAGGTATAGGAGTAATAGGCGGGTTCCGGGAAGGTGTCGTCACCGGGCCAGAACCCGAAGCTGATCACCTCGTGAGAGTATGCCTCGCGTTCGACTGGGTTGTCCGTTTGCATTTCGGGGCCGAGTCGACCGGAGAACCGGGTCACCGCCAGATCGAATGAGTGCCAGTAGAGGTGGATCGGCGTCGTCTTGCCGTTGAATCCGGAACAGAAGTGTGCGAACTGCACCTGAGACCATAAGAGTAGACGGTGATAGCGTTGAATCGCATCACGGTTCCATTCGGCATGGTCGTGGTCCTCAGGAAACGGTGTCGTAAACGGCATGTCGTAGGGCACCGGTCGGATTGAGACGTCGATGTCAAGTGATGCCAGTTCGACAAACAGTCGTTCGTAAAATTCGGCGACCGAATAGGTATCAACTGCAAAGGAACGTACCGCGCCGGCATCGGTGGTTATCACAATCCGGTGGTCGATGAGGTCAAGGGTGATCTCAACCGTACGGTTGCGATACGGCATTGGCTGGGTCGTGAGGCCGCGATTCGTAACATAAAGGGTGACGTGCCACCAGTGATTGCGAGGAGGCATCAACGCAAGACGAATCTTCCCGATGATCTGACAGAACAGGTGAAGGGTGAGTTTTGAATCCCGCCAATCGGGGTAGGGTAAGGTGGGAAGGGTCGATGATTTGGTCACAATTGTCTTCCTTGTTGATTAGCGAACGGCCTAGCATACACATCAGTGTCGTTCAGGACAACCGGTCCGAGAGTTGCCGCACAGCGACGAACGACATACTCTTGGGCATGCTGCTCACGATCTCGACGACCCACCAACCCGCGCGTGACCTGACCTGGCTCCTTCATAAGCATCCTGACCGACCACAGCACTGGACATTTCCGTTTGGCCGAGCACATGTGCTGTGGCCGGAGCTATCCGATGAACGGGCAACCGTTGCCCTTCTCCTCGAGATCGATCCGATCGGTATGCTGCGCGACAGCAAGGCTCGCCCGGGGAAACCGGTCTTTGATCAGTATCTCAATGATCGCCCGTATGCTGGAGCGTCCTTCCTAACCGTCGCACTAGCTCGTGTGTTCGGTGCCGCGATGCATGGGGAGTGCGATGATCGACCTGAACTGGTTGGCAAGCCGCTGCCACTGGAGATGCGATTTCCGGCCCTTGCAGCACCGGGCGGAGAGTTGGAGATTCGTCAGCTCTTCGAGCCGTTGGGCTACCAAGTCTCCATTCAGTGCCTGTCCACAGCGGATACCGCAACCGGTGAACCTGCCACGTACTTCGATACGACGATTCAGCAGATCGTGACACTCGATCAACTCCTGCGACATTGTTACGTCTTGCTTCCGGTCCTCGATCAGCAGAAGCATTATTACATTGCTGAGCCCGAGATTGATAAGCTGTTGGCAAAAGGCAACGGGTGGCTGCGCGACCATCCGCACCACGACCTGATCATTCGTCGCTACCTCAAGAATCAGCCCGAGTACACGGAAGTTGCGTATCGAGAGCTCTTCGGTCATGCTGGCGAGGAACCGGACTCCGAACCTCGCATCGAACGAGACGAGTACGAAACGGTCGGCGAGGCTGCCCTTGGTCTGAACCGTCTGCGACACCGGTCGGTTATCGCGGCGTTAGCCGGACGATCGATACGGCGTCTGGTAGACATGGGATGTGGGGAGGGGCAGTTTCTCCAGGCGTTGGTGTCGGAAACAGACATTCCCCAGTTGATCGGAGTCGATGTTTCGCCCAAGATCCTCAATGTGGCTCGTCGGCGACTCGACCGTGTTCGCATGACCGAACAGCGCGTCACGTTGTATCAGGGGTCGCTTGGCTACCGTGATAATCGCCTGCGTGGTGTTGACGCGCTCGTGCTCATGGAAACGATTGAACATCTTGATCCCACTCGTTTGGCCCTCGCGGAGGCCGTGCTCTTCGGCGACGTGGCACCCGAGATCCTGGTCGTAACGACGCCGAATCGTGACTACAATCAGCTCTGGCCCCACCTTCCGGCCGGTGATCGTCGACACTGGGATCATCGCTTTGAATGGACCCGCGATGAGTTCGCATCGTGGGCGACGGAGTTGGCGAGCCGGTACAAGTACACCGTCGACCTGTCGCCCATTGGTCCCGTTGACCCGGAGTGGGGGGCACCGACGCAGATGGCGCTCTTTGAACGGACGCACGCATGACGATCACCATTCCCGAATCGTCACTTGTCCTCCTCATTGGACCGCACGGTGCGGGGAAGTCGACATTTGCCGCTCGTCACTTCGCCAACATCGATATCCTTACGGCCAATCACTGCCGCACGCTGCTCGGTAATCCCCCGCCTTCCGATGCGCGAGACGCTGAAGTCGAGGCGATGCATCGCACCGCAGTTGCCTCGCGCCTTCGCCTCATGCAATTGACCGTTGTCGACGACACGCATACGTATCCCGAGGAACGGGCTCCGTGGCTTGATCTCGCCCGACGGTATCATCTGCTCGCCGTTGCCATAGTTATTGATCTGCCTGAACGCGAGTGTAAACGGCGCAACTCCGCACGGTCTGACCGCGAGGTCTCTAATCGCGTCATTCATGGCCAGAAAGTTCGGATCGGTCGCGCTCTCCGAACGCTACGAGCCGAGGGATTTCACGCGGTCCATCATCTGAGCAGTGTTGAGGGACTGGAACAGGTGCGGGTAGTACAAACCCCATTGAATGTCAATCGCACCGATCAGCGTGGACCGTTTGACATTGTCGGTCCCGTTCGTGGACGCTTTCATGGGTTGAAGCAGCTGCTCAATGAGTTGGGCTACGTTGTCGATAATGACAATAAATGGCAAGCGCCGGGGCATCGATTGCTCGTCTTTCTCGGCGACCTGTTCGGTGATGCCGATGATCCACACGTTGCCGCCCTGATCGGTCAACTGTTTGCATCGGAGGTGGCGCTGGCCGTCCCTGGTCCGACCGAGGTCGCCCTGGAACACCTGTTGACCGGTCGACCGTTGCCCGATGGAATCCCAGTGGCTCCTTCCGCAATCGAATCGATCGCCGCTCGCATTGCTCCGGACGGATTGATGGCCGATCGATGGCTACGACAGGTATCGTCATGGCCTTCACACCTGGTGCTCGACAAGGGTGCCTTAGTCGTGGCTGCTCGGGGACTTCCCGAAGAGATGCACGGTCGGGTCTCTCAGATCGTTCGGCACACCGCTACGATTGGGGACGAAAGTGCATGGATGGACGCCTACGATGGTCGCGCGATCGTAGCCCATGCCGCCGGTCAAAACCGAGCCTACTCTGCCTCCGGCCGACTGATCGATCTGAGTGATTCGAGCGCAATAGTTACCTGGCGATGGCCGGAGCGTGAGCTGCATACCGTGTCGAAAAACGTAGGTCGATCGGTTGGGACTACCGATTGGCCCGTGCCGCTTCGAACGGTAATCGGCCATCACTCGATCGATACACGACTGCGACGCGAGATTCGTATTCGACCCGAAGCGAGTGCCGCCGCCCTCGAAGAGGTGAGTCGATTTGGCATCGACCCACGTTGGTTGATTTATTTACCGCCAACAATGGCGGCACCGGATCCGAGTGATCGTGATGGACTCTTGGAGCACCCGGACGAACCACTACACTACTATCGTAAACGCGGGTTCTCGACATTGATTGTTGAGGAAAAGCATATGGGCTCGCGGGGGGTAGCTGTCGTCTGCCGCGATCCTGCGGTAGCGCAAGATCGTTTTGGTCTGCCGGAGCCGTCCGACGGTATCCTGTACACACGCACGGGCCGACCACTCCTTTCCGATGGCGCCGTCGAGCGAGATATCCTCGGTCGCATTCGCGCCGGTTTGGATGCGATCAAATTCTGGTCATCGTTTGACACGGACTGGGTGCTGCTCGATGGTGAGCTCCTCCCCTGGTCGGCAACATCATCGCGGCTGATTACCGAACGTTACGACGGGATCGCCGCGGTGGGACAACAGGCCTTGGGAACCGCCCTTCAGGTCGCTCGCCAGTGCCAACAGCGCTTGCCGTCGACACCGCTTGCTCGTGCACAGCCTGGTGGATCGAGCCGTCCCACAAACATCGCTGCGCTGGTGGCGGAACTCGAAGAGCGTCAACGACACCTGTCCGAGTTTTCTTCGATCTACCAACGGTACTGCTGGCCGGTGTCATCGGTGGACGATCTCTCGTTCGCACCGTTTCACTGGCTGGCCTGGGAGAGCGGTTGGGCGCCAGACCTTACGCATCGACAGATGATGGAGCTCAGCGATCGCCTGGCCGCGGCCGTTCCGTCGACCGTTCGCGCAACGCGATGGCGTACTTGTGCGCTCAACGACCAGCAGTCGGTAGCGGAAGCAATCCAGTTTTGGGAAGAACTGATCGCTGAGGGTGGCGAGGGAATTGTTCTTAAGCCGGAATCGTTCATACCGCGAGGGCGCAATGGACTGGCGCAGCCAGCGATGAAAGTTCGAGGAGCCGAATTCCTGACGATCAACTATGGACCAGAATACCGTCGGCCACAGCACGTGGCCTCGCTGCGCGGTCGTAAGTCATCAATGCAACGCTCATTGGCGATTCGACAGTTTGCCCTTGGTCTCGAGGCAATCGAGCGGTTTCGTCGCCGTGCTCCCCTGCACGAGACGCATGTTGCTGCGTTTGGCTGCATTGCCCTCGATGCATCATCGGTTGATCCCACAATCCTTCCGGCGCATTAGCAAAACACCCGACCGCACATCGGGTCAGGATGTACGGCCGGGGTCTGCGAGAGATACGACAGGATATGGAAGGGGTGTCGTAGGCTATTTCTGGCGACGGTCCTCACGCGTTTCACGACGATCCTCGCGGAGTTCCCGAGTGTCCTCAGCAATCTCCTGCTTGTTCAGCGCCAGTTCCTTGCGAGAGAGTTCGAGGTATGTGTCAAAGAGTCGTGCCTGAGCGTCGCGAGCACTTGCATCACCCGCAACGACACGGTCCTGAAGATTCGCCAGGGTACTGACAATCTCAGTCTTTTGATCAGCGATCTTCTGAAGCTGGGCGAGGTCGCGCTGATCGTCCCGCAGGTCTCGACGGTCATCGCGACGGTCGCGCCGATCGTCACGCAGTTGGTGCTTTTCGCGGTGGTATTCGCGGCGCGTGTCGGCGTTGGCGACGTCCTGACGTTCCTCGCGAACATCTCGGCGACTCGAACGGACTTCGCGCTTACTCTGACGCGTTTCCCGTTTCGCTTTGTTGATGTCACTCTGGGCGTCAGCGAGATCGCGGCGAAGAGACGCACGGATTTTGGCTTCGACGGCAAGCAGACGACTATCGTCAGCCCCACTCGACCGCAAGTAATCCCACTCGGAGATGAGCCGATCGAGATTGGCCATTTGGTTGGCATCGGTCTTGAGTTCCTGCGCAGCAGCGCGGCGACCTCGTCGGTCCTGCGACTTTTCGACGGCGTTGCGGACAGTATCGTCGGCAACAGCACTGACCATCAGTCCGATCATCAGCAGGGGCAGTAGGCGTCGAAGCATGTCGTTCCTCCCGGTGGGTGGTTATTCGTATCGCGTGTCCTGGAGCTTTGCAGGCGGCGTGCCAGTCGTCTCCTTGCAGCCGGTACCGCTTTGTAGACATGGAGTTATGTCGACACGGCGGCTTCCTGCTTCCATCGTTTCTGTACCGAACGGGTCACCCGGCGGAACCGCGGGGGACAGCCGTTCCGAGATAGGCGCGAACGTACCGCGATTGTATATTGGCGGCAGCGCAAAGAAGGAGGTTGCCCCTCGTGGACCAGTCTAATCCGTCGGCACCAGCGCCGGAGACATTCCCCGCCGATTCCCGTCCGATTCTGACCGATCTGCAACTCTCTCGCATTCGCCGTTTTGGCAGCGAAGAGTCTCCACAGGCGGGTGACGTGCTCTTCGAAGAGGGCGTCCCGGCGCAAGACGTCTTCGTGTTTATTAGAGGAGGGGCGGAGATCTTTGTCCATCAGGGCCCGCGTGAAGTCCGAATAGCTGACCTTGGTCCAGGAGAGTTCACAGGAGAGATGGCGATGCTTGACGGTTCCGTGGCGCTAGCGCGGGCGATCGCCAAGCCGGCAACCGAACTCATTCGCATCCGCCCCGCATCGCTGTCTGAATTGATCGGGACCGATCCTGATTTGGGCGACGTTATTTTGCGCGCCTTCCTGACACGTCGTGGAGAGATGCAGCGTCGGGAGATCTCGGGTCTTCAGGTTCTCGGACCATCCGGTTCACCCGACACGTTTCGGATTCGCGATTTTCTGACCCGCAATTTGCTGCCCTTCGGGTTTCTCGATACCAAAGACGTGGTCCCGCAGTCATCGCTCTGTCGTAATCTGATTCTTGAAGCTCGCGAAGAACCAATAGTAGTGCTCCGCGGAACGCAGGTACTCAAGAATCCAAGTAACCCCGAGCTTGCCCGACTCCTCGCTCTCGATGCGGCGGGTGAACAGGCGGAAGCAGACGTCGTGGTCGTGGGAGCGGGGCCGGCGGGGCTCTCGGCTGCGGTCTATGCGGCTTCGGAAGGACTGTCGGTTATTGTCGTCGATGAAACGGGGCCGGGCGGTCAGGCCGGGACCAGTTCCAAGATAGAAAACTATCTGGGCTTTCCGATGGGTTTGTCCGGTCGGGAGCTGGCCGAGCGGGCGGTTGCTCAAGCGCTTAAGTTTGGCGTGCGTTTCGCCATGTCACGCGTAACGGTGGGCCTTGATTGTTCCGACCCTGAGCGTTATCGCGTTGATTGTGCGGGTGGCTCGACCATTACTGCCCGGGCAGTGATCATTGCGTCGGGAGCGCAGTACCGAAGAATTGATGTTCCCCGGGTTGCTGAATTCGAAGGCTCGTCGATCTTTTATGGAGCCACCAACATGGAGGCGTCACTCTGCCGGGACCGCAACGTCGCGCTGGTGGGTGGCGGCAATTCTGCCGGACAGGGAGCGATCTTCCTCTCGAACAATGCCCAGCGTGTAGATATACTGATCCGCCGATCCGATCTCTCCGCCACGATGTCCGACTATCTTGTTCGTCGCATCAATGAGAATCCGTCCATACATGTCAAAGGTCATACCGAGGTTGCGGAGTTACACGGGGACAACGGCGAACTGAGCCATCTGTCAATTCGGGACAACCGGTCCGGGGATTTACAGTCCCTCGATGCCACACGCTTGTTCATTTTCGCGGGTGCTATTCCGCGCACGTCCTGGCTCGAGGGATGTGTGATCACCGATGATCGCGGTTTCGTTCGCACCGGTATTGATCTTACGGCCGACGAGCTGGCAGCTGCGGCGTGGCCGCTTGACCGTCTTCCTACGGCGTTCGAAACGAGTCGCCCCCGCATCTATGCCGTCGGAGACGTTCGTTCCGGGTCGGTGAAGCGGGTCGCTAGTGCGGTGGGAGAGGGGTCGGTTGCTATTCAGTTTGTCCACCAGGCACTGCGCGAATCGAGTCAACAACCTGTCGGTTAACAACCGGCGAGCGTCGACTAACTATCTGTCGATTGCCAGAGGGCGCAGACGGCACCGGCAGGATCCCGAATGACACAGAACGCTCCCTGGGAGCCGAGCTGGCGCACCGGTACGATGATCTCACCACCGCCATCGGCGGCGGCCTGGCTCGAGGCGCCGATGTCGGCAACGACGATATAGATCAGCCACTGCGAGGGGATACGTTCATTGACTCCGAGCTGATGGCAGATGCCGGCAACCGGAACGTTGGCTCCCGGCGGCAGCATCGAATAATCATTGTAATCACCCATCGCGTGCGGTTCGGCCTGCCATCCGACAACCGACTGATAGAAGTCGCGGATTGGCTCCGCGTCAGGGACGGTCAGGTCGATCCAGCCGATTTGACCGGGAATCGGTTTCGTTTCACTCATCGTTATCTCCTGCCAGTGGCGTTGTGCTGCCAGTATGCCCTCCGGGCGGAGAGGGGTCAATGACGAGGGTTATGCTTGATTGCCACTCCCGGCAACGTCTAGCTTAGCTTCCATGGTTGCTGACCGACAGAAACTGGGAACGTTCCTGGGCGTCTTTACGCCAACCGTTCTGACAATCCTCGGGGTCATCCTCTACCTGCGAACGGGTTGGGTCGTTGGTCAGGTCGGATTGCTCGAAACGCTGGCGATCGTCGTTATTGCCAACGTGATCACGCTGGTGACCACGCTCTCGTTCTCATCGATGGCGACCAACATGAAAGTTCGCGGTGGCGGGGCGTATTACATTATCTCGCGGTCGCTGGGACTGGCGGTCGGCGCAGCTGTCGGCATTCCGCTCTACCTCTCACAAACCGTATCGGTGACGTTGTATGCGTTCGGTCTGGCGGAGTCTCTGCGTATCGTTTGGCCCGAGGTTGATCTCACGGTTGTGACGATCATCATTATCCTGGCGGTCGCGCTCATCTCATTGCGGGGAGCGGGAGTAGCACTTAAAGCACAATTGCCGTTGCTGATCGTTGTGGGACTATCATTGGCAGCGCTTGTTATCGGCGTCTTGGTTGGCAACCGCGTGGAGCCGATGCTACCCGCGCCTCCTCTTGAGCCGCCCTCGTTCTGGTTAGTCTTTGCCGTCTTCTTTCCGGCGGTAACCGGTATCATGGCGGGACTATCGTTGTCTGGCGACCTCAAGGAACCGTCACGGTCAATTCCGATCGGCGCGATTAGTGCGATGCTGGTCGGATTT
Organism: Candidatus Zixiibacteriota bacterium; assembly: GCA_028289585.1. Taxonomy (GTDB): domain Bacteria; phylum Zixibacteria; class MSB-5A5; order GN15; family FEB-12; genus JANQPI01. The sequence continues at coordinate 87,279 of JANQPI010000020.1, read as the reverse complement.
GTGATCTACCTCGCTATTCCCTGGTTGCTATCCCAGGCGGTACCGGCCTACGCCCTGGTGACGCAGCCCCTTATCTGGACATCGATTGCCATTGGTGGTTTCTGGCTCATTCTCCCTGGTCTCTGGGGAGCCATCCTGTCGTCGGCAGTTGGATCGATCCTGGGGGCGCCACGGACGCTTCAGGCGGTGCTACAGGATCAACTCGGACAAACACGCCTGGCTCGATTGGTTGCCTCCCCGTGGGGGCTGAACACGCTTCTTCTGTTGTCAACGGCCGTCGCGGTCGGTGCCGTGTGGCTGGGGGCGCTTGATACCGTGGCGACTGTGGTCACCGTCTTCTTTTTGACAGTTTATGGCACGGTCAATTTCGCTGCGGGAATCGAACGTCTTTCGGGCGATCCATCATGGCGACCTCGTCTGCGGGTTCCCTGGTGGTTGAACATCGCGTGCGGGGTTGGTTGCTTAGCGGTGATCTTCCTGATCTCTCCTCTCGCGGGACTGATAGCGCTCCTGGTTGAGTTCCTTCTTTGGCTGACGTTCAGCCGACGGGAAAGCAACGCAACCTGGGGTGATGCGCGGCGGGGGCTGTATGAATCACTTTTTCGCTGGGCACTCATTCGTTTGGCCCGTCGACCGATGTCGGCACGTAACTGGCGACCGCATGTGCTGGTCTTTGTTGATGATCCGGAACGACGAATCGATCTCGTGCGCTTTGCCAGCTGGTTTTCGCAGAATCGGGGGGTCGTCTCGGTCTGCGAACTGGTTCGCGGAGATCTGCTCACGGAGTCGGTTGACCTGCGCGAACGCGAGCTGCAAATGCAGAAGCTGATCGACCGAGAACGACTGACGGCGTTTCCCCAAGCATTCACTGTCGACAGCATTGACAGTGGTATCTTGGGCGTCGCACAGGCAACGGGGATGGCGGGAATGACTAGCAATCTCGTCATGCTCGGTTGGCCTAAAGAGGACGACATGTTCGTGCGCTTTCTCGACACGACCCGACGACTCGAAAAGCTCAACAAGTCGGTCGTTATCGGTAAGATCGATCCGTCTCATCGAGGTCGCCGCGGTGGGGCCATCGTCCATGTCTGGTGGGGGGGGCTGAAACAGAATGGCGATCTGATGGTCCTTTTGGCCTACCTGTTGACACGCAATCCGGAATGGCGTCGATCGACGCTCAAAATTCTGTCAGCAGCGTCGAACGCTTTTGCGCGTGACAACACCGATCGGTATTTGCGTTCGCTCATCGCCGACGTGCGCATGGACGCCGAGTGTGAGGTCTTTCTCAAACCGGAGTCACAATCCGTTCCTGAACTGATTCGATCGCGTTCGTCGATGGCGGACGCGGTCTTTCTTGGGCTGGCCATGCCGGTAGCCGGGGAAGAACAGGCTTATGTTTCGCGCCTGCGCGATCTGGTCGGCGAGCTTCCGTCAGTCTTCCTGGTGAAGAACTCGTCCGTATTTGTCGGTGATTTGCTGGCGACGGACGACGATTCGCAAGTGACAGGAACGCCTCAGACGACTCGCGTTTGAGCTGATCGCTACTCTGACCAAGCGTTATCGAGGCCGAGGTACTCCTCGACTAACGTCCGATAGTCGCCGCTCTCCACAAATGACAGCAGGGCTCGATTCGCTTCTTCACGAAGCGGAGAGCCGGGCGGCACCGCGAACGCGTACACCTGCCGTTGGAATCGCCACGGTAGTACTGTCAGTCCGTCGCGCTCCGCGACCAAATGCTGAAGGATAGGAGCGTCATAGACAACCGCATCAGCATCGTTCTGGTGAACAGCATCGACCGCTGCTTTCGGATCGTCGACGGATCGGTGGCGAATACGGTTGGCGGTGAGCAGGGTAGAGGAAGTTGAGCCGTCAACACTCACTACCGTTCGATTTCGCAGGTCATCCAGGCTCTCAATGCCGGACTGGAGTCGGGCGACGGTCAGAAACGTCGTGATGCTGGCGGTCAGCGAGGCAACCGCAATCAGTCCGGCAAACATCCAGATAGTTGCGAGGATGCGACCGACCACGGTGACAGGAGCTTTATCACCGTAGCCAACGGTCGTCATGGTCACGACCGACCACCAGACGCCAGAAGCGATGCCTCGCAATGGTGAGCCACCAAACTGTTCGGGATTGCGGCGGCGTTCCACGATCCACACCGCAAAACCGATTCCTGAGAGAACGACAAGCCAGACGAGAACGAACTGAACAACGGTCCAGGAAAAGAGCCCGCGAATAACGTGCCACCACCCTCCGGCTTCATCGGATCGCACCGCGATGCCGAGACCGCTCGAATAGAACGGGTGGAGAAAATCGATCTGCTGTTCGCGCTCACTCGTCATGGTAAACGGGCTGATTGCCACGGCCTGGGAGTCGCGCTCAAGGCGTGACATGACGTCGTCGAACGGCAATTCTTCATACCGGAACGGCAATCCGAGCGAGTCCGCGATCTCCTCCCACAGCGCGACCGACAACCCCGACCAGCTACCGTCGTTGTTCTTCATGATGAACGGTGGTATCTCACGAACAAGGACCGACAGGCTGTCGTCGGCTCGTGCGCTCCCCGCTATCGAGATGATTATCGTCACGATCAGAACAAGTCGCATTTACGTGATCCTCCACACCGAGTCGATGCCACCTTGTATCGATTCACACAACTAAGATTTCGGTGTGGAACGACCAGACTTACTGTTTGCGGTGATCGTGCGACGATACGAGGTTGTCGTTATGGCTCCCATTCGACTCGTATCGCTCTGTACGTCTGCCGCTTGGGGTGGTCTGGAGATGAACGTGAGAATTCTGCAGTCACGCTTCCGGGAGTGGTCGCGCTCGGCCGGAATAATCCTGCAACCCGGGACACCACTTGAGCAGGCAGCGGTCGATTTTGATCTCGCCGTCATTGGGACTGACGCCGTTCGGAAACACCATGCGATTACCCGCATCGGTCACTTACGGAAAGGCCTGCGGCAGATCGATGCCGGCGCTCTCATTGTTCATCGTTCTCAGGATCTGCCGTTGGCCGTCGCGCTCACGCGGTCGTTGCGGTGGCCACTTATCTACATGCAGCATATGCAGGTGGGAAAGACGAAGCGGGACGTGATCCACCGGTGGCTGTTCGGACATATTGATGTCTGGGCGACACCTCTCGAACTACTCCGGCAGCAGGCACTGGTTAAGACGACGCTCCGCGAAGATCAGATGATGCTAGTGGTTCAGGGAATTGACACCAACTGGTACGCCGATGCTCCCGATCGGCAAACGGCTCGCGAGCAACTCGGGTTACCATCAGATCAGTGGCTGGCTGGCGTCATTGGCCGCTTTGATCGGCTGAAAGGTCAACATGTTGCAATTGAAGCGCTGGCCCGTGTGCGTGAGACGGACCCAACAGCAGGTCTGCTTCTGGTTGGCGAGGCAACCGCTGGTGAGGGGACAGCGTACGAGGAATCGCTTCGTCGGCGCATCAACGAACTCGGTCTGATCGATGCGATCTACTGGCGACCGTGGCAGGAGGATGTGCGCGTGGCTTACTCCGCCCTCGATTGTCTCGCTCTCACTTCGTTTTCCGAGACGTACGGGATGGTGACGTTGGAGGGGATGGCCTCTCGATTGCCAGTGATTGGGACCGATGCTGGTGGGACGAGCGAGATTATCGTCGACAGGGAGTCGGGCCTATTGGTCCCGCCGAACGAATCCGCGGTTCTGGCTGATGCCCTCGTTCGGGTGCGGACCGAACCAACCCGGGCAGCGTCTCTGGGTGAGACCGCCCAGCAACGGGTTGCGTCACGCTATTCACTACACTGTGAGAAGCGGGAATGGGCTGCTGTCTTTGATCGGCTCGGTATCTGAGCGACAGGTGACAAAAACAAAGCCCCGGCCCGAATGGCCGAGGCTCTGCGTCACACACAGTGATGTAAGCGACTAGTAGACCCAGTCGCCGATGATGCGAACCTTAACGCCACCCGAGCCTTTCGTAGTCCGGCTGACGGAATTGGCATTGTCATTGGTGTAGAGAGATTTGGTCGAGAACGAGATCGAGCCGATCGTCTCGTTGCCGCCGAAATCATCGTCGACTACATACACCTTCCACGTCTGACCGGCTTTAACTTCGTACGGCAGTTTGCCGTCATGGACGGAGGCCGGCTTGGTGAACTTATAGTCGGTATCGGTCTTGGCATTGTTGACCGTGTTCGAGGCATAGACCGGGAACCGTCCGCTACGCTGGAGCTGGACATAGATATCCGGCCGGCGATTCTCTTTCTTAAAGGGGTCCCAATCCCACGTGTTGCCGTTCGACTTGGTGCTCTTGTAATCGACAACCGTAATCGAACGCACGATGAGCGACTTCGGTGTTTTAATTGGCTCCGGCTCGGGTTCTGGCGCGGGAGCGGGTGCCATCGGATTGTTCGATTCCGAGCAACCGATCGCAAAGAGAGTGAGCAGGCAGGTGAGTGCGGCGAAGCCGACAGACTTTCTAACGATGAGCGTGAGCGTTTTGGACATGATCCCCAATCCATAAGTGTGAAAACGTTGTCGTTATTCTCTGCCCGGTACGCGGGAGACAGAGAATATACCGGTCACGTTTTCACGTGCTTGGGCGGGGAGATGTAAGTGGCTGTTTTGCAGCCACTTGCGGTGATGGCTCTAGCGGTCAGCGACCGAGAACGAGAGCTCTTCGCACTCCGCTGTGAGCAGTCGCCACGACGAAAGCGTGTTCTGTCCCCAGTACCAACCCGGTAGGGGAAGCTCGGCCATACTGCTAAATGGCCGCAGAACGACAATCTTATAGCCGTCACGGATGACGATTTCGCTTTCCTCGGTGGGTGAGTCAGCCTTGTAGCCGTCAATGACCTGGATGTGGCGCCAGCCTTCGTCATGCATGTAACGATGAGCCGTCACCGTCAGGAGATCGCGGGCCGTATTCCGCTCGAAGAGCCGATAGACTTCGATGCGTTCGCGTTCGGATAGTTTCTCGAGGCCGAGATTAGCCTGATTGGCCGTCGATCGACGATCGGTTTCGGTCGCTGGAGCAACGGCTGCGATGGCGACCAGAACCAGTGAAGTCAACAATGCGCGTACGACATTCATGATGTCCCTCCTGCGGTTGGTGTCAGTAGACGCTTGTTATACTGCCGGAGATGAGCGAAGGTTGGAATGGAATCATGACGCGTCGAAATCGGTTGCCGCGAACCGCTCCAGAACATCGAGATCGACCTCAGCGAGCACCGATGCGTCGGTTGCCTCCAAGACCACCGGCGGGGCACATCCCGCCCGGAACGCTTCGACCCATCGCGAAACACACAGGCACCAGCGGTCACCGGGGTTGAGACCGGGAAAGCCGATTTCCGGGATCGGTGTCGTCAGATCGTTGCCGTGATAGGCGGTAAAAGAAAGAAACTCGGTTGTGAGAACCGCACACAGCGTGTGCTGACCTGGATCGTCCGAACACGACTCGCACATGCCATTACGTCTCCAGCCGGTCAGCGGCTTAAGCGAGCAGGGATGGAGCGGGTTGCCGTAGACATTGGTGCGCATGGCCCGATCGTAGCCGATGCTATCGATCCTGCCAAGCGCTTTTCGGCTAGCCGGCCTCGGTAGAATCAGCTCGGGGGAGCATGGCGAGATTCGGAAGCCAGTACATATCGGGCATCGTTGCGAATACCGTCTTCGCAGAGTCACTACTGAACAGGTACAAGCGGTCGTTGTAGACCATGCGGGGCGAATTGGCGTGCGGACGAAATCGTTGCAAGGTCACTGGGTCAGTCAGTGGTCCGCAGTAAGCGATCATGTTCTGGTCAAACCGTGCCTTGGCTTCGCGATCGGAAAAGAAGTACGACTCGAAGTTCACGATTGATCGATGGTCCGGATTCAGCTCCGCCGGAATATCGGCCACAAAGAAGCCGGGGAGGGTGATGCCGATTTTGGTGAGATAAAGCTCGGGGTCTTGCACGAAGACCTTACAGCATGGCGTTCAGCAGAAGCCAACCGGGCGGCCGTTCACATAGAGAGCCGGAAGGCGTTTATTGAGCTTCACTTCGCGCACCGGACAGCGATTGTTAATCGTCAGTTCACCCGACGCCATCACCAGATATGGCCGACTGTTACGAACCGAATCGTAGACGTCGTACGGTTCGGTACCGTCGTTGTCGGAAAACGCGATCGGTATGTTGGGTGAGATTTCGGCAGTTCGCTCGGATTGGCAGGCAATGGCAATCAACCCCGCAGCGAGTACAATCGACAGCAAGCGACTCATGTGGTCCCCTTCTCCTGGTGGTGTCAGCCGCTTGTACTCGATCGACCGGCCCGAGTTCCCCGCGAGGCGAGATTAGCCGTATTTCTTCTTCATGTGGCGAACCGACTGCGTGATCAGCTTCTTGAGGACCGACAGGTCGACATCGTCGAGCTTGTTGATATACAGACAGCCTTTCCCCGTCTTGTGTTTTCCGAGCTGCCCGAGTAGCTCCTCATAATTGGCAAAGCCGTCCATGATATAGAGCGTCAGTGAGGCCTTACGGGGTGAGAAGCCGGTGTAGAACCAATCCATCTCACGACCCGATTCGTACACGAGATGGGTGGTACCAAAACCGACAATCGACGGTCCCCACAGCTTAGGCTCCGCCTTGGTAATCGTCTTCATCAACTCGAGTACAACCTCGGCATCGGCTCGTCGCTGAGTGTGGTCAACGCTGGCAATGAAGGTGTCGACCGACCGGGCAGTGGCCACCGTTTTGTTGTTAGCAGGCTTAGTCTTCCGTGTCGCTTTCTTGGCTGTCTTCTTGGTGGTCGTCTTCTTGGTTGCCTTCTTGGTCGGCATAGATCGTCTCCGAGGTTCGGTTTAGCTGTCGGTTCTGATGCGCCAGGGTGGGTTGATACGATTCTCACCAGCGTGAAACAGGCAGAGGCGGTTGCCATCGGGATCTCGAAGATGGACTTCGCGCCAGAGCCACGGCTGATCGACGGGTTCGGCGAGCGTCTCGCCACCTTCCGAAAGGCCGGCCGATATGAGATTCTGTCGGGTGGCGTCGACATCGTCACACTCGAAATAGATCGTGATCGGTGAATCGGGAACGCTGTCGGCCAAGTGAATTGAGAATGTACTATCGCCATCGGGACTGAGGAATCGGCAGTAATGATCAGATTCGACAATCAGCTCAAGTCCGAGGGTCCGGTAGAAGTCTCGGGCGCGGGGGATATCGGTAACGTGGACCATAACGTTATTGAGACGCATAAGCAGACCCCTCTGCGACACCGGGCGGGAAAAGTGTTACCGGCTTGGTGTATCGATGGCGAACTATTCGTGCCTTGCGTTGTAAGGTATCATGATCCACGCACACGAAATCAAACGAATTGCTGAGTCATTTCAGACCACACACAGGAGAAAGCATGAGCCAGAATGTACTTATCACCGGTGCCAACAGCGGCTTCGGCCGCCTCACCACGGAGACGTTGGTCAAGGCGGGCCATACGGTCTACGGCACGATGCGCGACAAGGATGGTCGCAACAAGGAGGCGGCTGCCGAGTTACAGCGGCTTGGGGCTAAAGTGGTTGAGATCGACGTGACCAACGATCAGTCGGTCGAAACCGGCGTTGCCGCAGCGCTTCAGCAGGCCGGCAACCTCGACGTTCTCATTAACAACGCCGGCGTTGGCAATATGGGCCTGCAGGAGATGTACACCGTCGATGACTGGCAGAAGCTCTTCAATATCAACGTCTTTGGCGTTCAGCGAATGAACCGCGCGGTGCTGCCGTCGATGCGGGAACGGAAAGCGGGGACGCTTATCCATGTTTCCAGTCTGCTCGGTCGCTTTGTGCTGCCGTTCTACGGGCCGTACAATGCCTCGAAACACGCCCTGGAGGCGATGGCCGACAATTACCGGGTCGAACTCTCTGGATTCGGTATCGATTCACTGATTGTCGAACCGGGTGGTTATGGCACCGACTTCGGCACCCGCCTGATGAAGCCGAGCGACACCTCGCGCGCGGCTGGTTACGGCCCGATGGCTGATGCTCCGGAACAGGCGTTTACCGAATTCGCCAAGGTCTTCGAGAAGCCTGATGCGCCTCAACCGCAGGAAGTTGCCGATGCAATCGCGAATCTGATCGCAACGCCGCGCGGACAGCGCCCGTTCCGGACGACGGTCGACGGTCTCGGTATGAAGCCGCATATCGACCGGATCAATGAGGCCGCCGATGCCGCGACGACGGGGATCTACACGGCGTTTGGTATGGACGGCATGCTGAAAGTCGCCGAGCCCGAGTTGGCGTAGCAATCACTGTCGACATCTCGAAACGTAGCTATGCAACCGGCGGCTTCAGGCCGCCGGTTTCTTTTTTGATTAGGAGGTGGCGCGATCGATCGCTTCGGTGACTAAGCAGCGCCAGATGACATGGGGAAAGCCCGGGCCCCAGTAGTCCTGAAGTGACATCTCCGGTGGTCCGAGACGTCGTGTCCAGTATTTCTGCGCCGCCGAGTAACCGGTATCGAGGACAAACTGAGCCACCTGATAATCACGCAGCCGACGCAGCATCGCCATGAACAGTCGTGTCCCAACACCGTGCGATTGATAGTCGGGATGCACGTACGCATTTTTGATCTCGGGCGTGTCGCCGAGATCGGGAAGGTGTCGTTGGATAATCTCGGTCGGCTCTCCAGAGGCAATAACGCCAACGATTTTGTCACCGGACTGCGCCGCTAGCCAATGCTCTCCGGCCGGTTGCTCGCGAAGAAACCGCTTAAGCTCGTCGATCTTACCGGAAATCTCATGGCGGAGTTCGACCGCGTTCGACTCAGCGATTCCCTCGTAGACGAAGGCTGCCGTGATTGTCTTTTCGAGCAGGTCGGACACTTCTAGCATGTCCGGTTCGGTTACGATGCTGATTCTTAGGTCAGTCTCAGTCATTCCTCGAACGTACCCCCAGCGCTGTGGCGAATTGGTCTACTATGGACGAGATGTGGAGCCAAGGGTAGTTGTCAGGTTGGTTGCTGACAACGACTTCTCGACCTTCGGTCCAAGCGGAACTGGGAGGACAAGCAGCAACTGTCGAATAGCGACAATAACGATATCTTTTGTCGATTTCTCCTGGAGGGAACGACCCATCGATACATGATAAAGTATTTATAGTAAATAAGTTAAAGAGATCAATCCGAGGTGTCGATAGGGTTAACCGCGAACGATATTGTGAAAGAAATCACATTTACGTTGACTTTTGTCATGGAAGTGTCATAAGATGAGGCACGAGCAGTAATACAGACCTGAGGTCCGGGGCGGGATCAGATGAGTCTGGCTCCGGGAAGTGGTGAGGGCTAGCACGATGAAACGGAAACTGCTACTAGTTACAGCAATCCTCCTCGGATTCACCTTCCAGATGATCGGGTGTAGTGACGATGATTGTCCTTCCTGCCCGGAAGTGCCGTTAAGCGCGGCCGATCGTCTGGCAACGTCACAACATTTTACAACAGCGGGCATGGAATACTTCTATGCGGCAGCGCAGGGTGGATTTGAAGCCCTGACCGGGGTGCCGTACGGTGCGCTCTCCTGCCAGAACTGTCACGCCGGACCAGCTGACTGTAATCTCTGTCATGAGACGAATGATCTGGGTGAGTTTCTCTCGCCCGAGAACTCCTCGTGTCTGGCCTGTCATGGTCGTCAGAGGAAAGAGATAAACACAATGATGTTGGCCGATGGCGCGATGCCGTCAGCTGACGTCCACGCGGCGGTCAGCTGCGCAACCTGCCACGGTGCGGAGGCGGTGCATGGGTCGGGGACGCCGACCAATTCGATGTGGGATGATGGCTTCGGAAAGTACTGCACCGACGCTGGGTGTCATGACGGCGATTTGAGTGGGGTAACCGCGCACACAACGCACGCCGGTCTCCTCGAGTGCTCGGCATGTCATAGCCAGTACACGACGACCTGCTACAATTGCCACTTCGATACCGAGATCGATCTCAACATGAAGAAAGCCTACCCGGCTGCACCTAACTGGAAGTTCCTCGTGAAGCGGGATGGCCTGATTCGCCTGGGAGCATTCATGACGTTGATTAACGACGACACGACCGGACATATCGTCGTTGCACCGTTCTATGCGCATACCATCGACGCGACGCCCGGCTGCGACTGTCACAACAGTCCGATGATGGCCGAGTACAACGCGAGTGGGACGATGACGATCTCGACCTGGGATTCGGACAGCAGTAAAGTCGACTTCACGACTGGAGTTATTCCTATTACAACCGACTGGCGAACTGCGATTCGGAATGTCTTTGTCAATCTCGATGCTCCGGGCGGATCGGTCTGGTCCGAGGCGAGCATGGACACGGTAAGCAAGCAGATTCTGTTGTGCGAGCCGATCCCGGCGAACGAGTTGCCGTCGCAGTTTTAGCCTTTCACAATCGACAGCTGAATTGAAATCAGGGGCGGCTTTCCGAGCCGCTCCTACCATGAAGAGTTCGTCTCGAAGTCTTACAAGTGCTGGATCAGTTTACGCGCCCGGGCCTGCATCGCTTTGGTACCGGTGCGCGCTGCCTCCGCGACGATTTTTCTTACTCGTGGAACGAGTTTCGGGTTGTGGTCACACATGTCGACCAAGCCTTGCAGAGCAAACGTCTTGAGGATACTCGACGGTGAATCGAGAAACGAAACCATCCGGTCGACAATCGATGTTACCTGTCGGGACGTTAGCTGTAGCCGCGGGATGATTTGACACCAGTGCCAGCATGGTTCCGGTTGCGACGTTTGCTCAGGGATGCGCAGGATCGTTCGACGATACGGTTGCAACCAGTCGGCGTGATCGCGGGAAATCTTCCCGGTAGCGTCGGCAGCTCGCATGGCGAGCTCCGGTTGCGGGTCGGTTATCAGGGGAATCAGCTCGGCGAGTCGATTGCAGTCGGCTAACACCAGGTCAACGACCGTCGAAACCTGACCCACGGTTCGACGGTCACCCTCGGACAGGAGAGTGCGAAGAGACTGAGGCGGGCGTGACGACATGAGGCTAACTAGAGCTGTTCGGCGTGCGTAACCCAGAGCTGCTCAAAATCGGGATGGCCGCGCAAACTATCCCAGATTGGATTAATTTCCAGCTCGGGCAGTGAGGTGATTGACGGGATACGGAGGAGGGAATCGATAATCGCGACCGCTTCCTCTTTGCTCCCCATGTGCATCAGTAGCTGTGCCTTTTCGCGCATGCCATCGGGACCCGAAAACGCGTCCCGCGACCACGGCATGAGTGCTGCTGAGGAGTCGATCATTGTAAGAGCACGCTCATAATCACCGAGCCAGACATAGCAAGAGGCGAGACCCTCCGCGATCCCGTAATTCTCCGAAAACCGCTGTAGCTCTTTTTCCAGCTTGTCGACGTACGTTTCGGCAAAGACCCTCAATGAATCAAGTTTACCGGTTTCGATATGCAAGCTGGCGCGAGTGAGTTCGTGTCGCGAGGGAAATGCCTCGGAGTTTGGTCGTAGCGTTCGCACGCTATCGACGATCAGATAGGCCGAGTCGTAGTTACGCTGCACGGCATAGAAATCTACCCACGCCCGCCAACAGCCATTCTCCTCATACTGGTACGGAGCCGACTCAAGAACTGCGCGTGCGGATTCAAAGTCGTGCAGGTAACGCATGTAGATCTGCGCTGCGAGAGCATGGCCATAACTCTGATCGGGTTCAAGTTCGATCGACCTCAGAACGGCATCGATCGCCTCGTCGTAGCGGCGGAGCCTCCAGAGGGTGATGCCGTACTCCTGGTAGATGGCGGCACGCTTCGGATCGAGGCGGATCGCCTCCCGGTACGATCTGACAGCGCCTTCATAATCTCCGCTCCGGCGCAGCATGGCGGCGTTCCACTCCCACCAGGCAGCGTTGCCATGCATTCCGTTCTCGGCCAGAGACATGTAGTGGAAGGCACTGTCAAAGTTAAGCCACGCCCAATAGTGATACAAAGCCATCGCCAGTTGCCCCTGTACGCTGTTCGGCTCCAGGGTCAACGCTGTGCGAATCTTCGCTAATGCGGTATCGCGACGAGACGGTGAGCGATCGTCACCCCAGTGATACACGGCAAGGTGCGCGGACCCAAGGCGCGCCCACGCCTCCGCGTACGCTGAGTCTTCGTCGATCGCCTTTTCGTACATTGTGATCGCACGACGGGGCTCCTCGGCGGTCAACACGGCACGATTCATGTAGGCATTGCCGCGCAGGAAGTACTCATAGGCGAGCGCATTGTCCGTCGGCGCCGCGGTATCGGTCGGTGCTTGGTTGTTCAGCAGTTTCAAATCGAGTGCCTGAGCGATCTGTCCGGCAATGTCACCTTGAACCGCAAAGATTGATGTCAGCGGACGATCATAGGTGTCGGTCCAGAGGTGTGTGTTATCTGACACGCGGATGAGCTGCGGGGTGATACGGACGAACGAGGTATCCCCACGCTTATCCCAGCGCACGGAGCCCTCAAGAATAAACTCGACGCCGAGCTCGGCGGCTATCTCAGGAAGCGACATCGTAGCATCGCGGTACTGCATTGCCGACGTACGGGAAATGACACCGAGACCATCGAAACGCGCCAGACGAGTCGTGATCTCCTCGGTCATCCCATCGGCGAAGTAATCCTCCGACGCCGCGCCGAGATTGTCGAACGGTAGAACCGCTAGCATCATTCGCTGATCGGTCACCTCATTGCGGGGTTGATTAGATCTCGAAACCAGAAACCAGGTCACCGCTACGACCGACAGTACCGCGGCTGCCACACCGATCCATGCTGTGGGGTTCTTCGTCGGCGAACCCGCAGGCGCCGCCGCAAGCTGAGCATTGTCGAGTGCGGCGATGAGTTCGTCGGCCGATTGGAACCGTCGCGATGTATCTTTGGCAAGCAGCTGGGTAACAACCGCAGCAAGCGCCGATGGGATGTTTCGCTGTTGTTGATCAAGCGGCGTTGGTTTCGCCTCGGCGACTGCTTGAAGCGTGGCGGCAGCATTGTCACGACGAAAAGGATTCTCTCCGGCAAGCATCTCGTAGAGGACGATACCGAGGGAGAAGAGATCAGATCGGGCATCGATGGTTTGTCCGGCCACCTGTTCAGGTGACATGTAGCTGAACGTTCCCAGGGTCGAACCGGTGCGGGTCAATTGATCAGCTTCGGTCACCGCAGCCAATCCAAAGTCGACAATGCGGGGTCGACCGCTGGTATCGATCAGAATGTTACCGGGCTTGACATCGCGGTGAACGATACCCGCCCCGTGTGCGGCTTTCAGTCCATCGGCAATCGCTCTGGCATAGGCTACGGCTGTGGCGACAGGCAATGGGCCGTTCTGGATTGCCGCGCTCAGCGTTTGGCCATCAACATACGGCATGACCAGATACGGCCGTCCGTTCCACTCCCCGATCGAGTGGATGCCCACGATGTGTGGATGGTCGAGTTGTGCGGCAGCGAACGCTTCTCGCTCGAAACGCTGACGATGATCCGATTCGCTCATGAGTTGCGGACTGAGGAATTTCAACGCCACGCGGCGATTGAGCTGCGTGTCTTCCGCCAGGTAGACCTCACCCATTCCACCAGCTCCGACCTTCCGCTCAATTCGGAATTGATCGACGGCGGTCGACGGTGTCAACCCGATGTGGGAGCGTGTCGGTTCATCGCCGGGAACGTGTTCGGTCATTCTTGCTGCCTCACCGTGACAACGTTTGCTCCTGGGTACGAGACGGTAGTCCGCATGGATGCACCGATCAAGGCTTTGACGGTCATCTTGAGACTTACCCGATAGCTGTAAGAATTCGGCCCCGAGTCAAACGTAGGTGGAAAATGCGGCTCTAGACAGGAGTAAAAATGTCTGTATCAAAGCGGTGTGGAGCAAAGTTGGCGTTGTGGGGAGTTGCCGTTGCGATCCTGGTGTCGTGTGGTGGCGATTCGCCGACCGGACCAGATTCGACCCCGGGATCGACATCCAGTCCGTTGTCTCCCAGTAACTTAGTGACCGATCGCCAGTCGCCGACACTAATCGAATTGACGTGGCAGGATAATGCGGACAATGAGGCCGGTTTTGAGATTACCCGGGTAACGGGAAGCTTACCGTCTCCGCTCGCAGCCATGGCGCCGGCACGCGATACCGTGCCGGCCAACACCGAGTCGTATCGCGACACGTCTGTCCTTCCCGGTGCTGAGTACACGTATAGTGTGCGGGCTTTTAACGATGTGGGCTCTTCATCACCGTCCAACTTCTCGGTCGCTCCGGCGGCAGCTCCCGACCTTCGTATTTATGCTCCTGGCTTTACCGATATGGGCGAGATCGAAGCCGGCCAGACGGCAACCGTCTTTCCCTGGGCGGTCGTCAATGATGGCCTCGATAGCAGTGCCAGCGAGTGCCTGCTGACCGTTCGTCTGTCTCGGGATACGATCATCAACGCTGCTGATCCGGTTCTGCGGGTTGACACGGTGCCGCAGCTTCGCATCGGTCAGCAGTGGAACATCACGATTCATCGCGTGGAGATTCCGGTCTCGACCGAAGGCGGCCGTTACCTTGTTAGTGTGAAAGTCGACGCCGGAGCCACAATCGATGAGATGGACGAGACCAACAATCATGTGCTCGGACAGATCGACATAACCCCGGTCGATCCCCCCGCGGTTCCTGACCCACCGTCGGGCCTCATTGCGAGGGACTTCGCCTACTACCCACTGACCGGATGGGAATTCTACGCATCCTGGCAGGACAACTCCGATAACGAACAGCAATTCCAAATCTGCATCTCTCGAAATCTGCAGTTTACTGAGAACAGCTGTCGCTTTGTACCGTCTGACTCCACGATCATCAGATACAGTGATCGCAACTTGAGTGGACGGTACTATCTGCGTGTGCGGGCGTCGAACGACGCGGGCTACTCTGAGTATTCAACTGTCTACCAGCTCGACATCCCTGATCCCAAGCCCGACCTTACGATTGAGCAGGACACGTTCATTGTCGTTCCCAATCGCGTGCGACCGGGGGACGAGATAACGGTTGCCGATTTCAATGTGCGCAATGTTGGGAACGATAACGCCAGCAACGTTACCGTTTGGTGGTGGTTGGGAAGCTCGTCACGACCCAACCTGTCACAGGGCGTACTCTTACGAGCGTCGACCTTTGCCTCTTTGGCTGGTAACAACGGCGGACGATTATTCGTCGCCCAGGACTTCACGATCCCACCGCTCGCGGCAGGTACGTATTATGTTTCCGTGGTCGTTGATCCTCAGGACGTGATAGACGAGTTCGTGGAGACCAATAACCACAAGTCATTCCGGATAACGGTCGAGTAGCTCGTAACGGGGCTAGAGTTGATTGAACAACTCAGCCCCCGCAACGTCGTACTCCCAGTCTGGCTCATTGTCATCGATTGACCAGACAGCCGACAGTACGCACTGACAAAACGCCCAGGCAATGACCCGCTGTCGATCGTATCCGAGACGTTCCGAAATCACGGATAGGCGATTCCGTGTGATCTCCCGGGCCTCAGCTTGTCGAACGAAGTAAGGGTATGGATTACGTAGCCAGGCACAGGTTTCGTACACAGGATCACCGACCACTCCCTTTGGATCGATAGCAACGCCATCGCCATTCTGATTTTGAAGAATGTTGTAGTGATGCAAATCACCGTGCAAGACAACCTGGGGTGTCGTCGTTCGAAGCAACTCTGACGATACGTTTATCGCCTGGTCCAGGAGCGCTGATGAAATCGGAGATCCTACCTGACATTCGTTTCGGAAGCTGGACAGTCGCGCAAACCAGTCGGCGGTTGTCGGAAGAGTAATGAACGGTGATTGCACGTTTCGTAGTCGCTCGACAGTCTTACAGAACGTAATCGTCGCGGTCGGCTCATCGATCTTCACGAGGGATGCTCCGGGGCTCACTCGCTCCATCAGTAAGGCGCCACAATCGGGTTGAGCATCGAGCAGACGAACCATGCTAGAATCGCCGAAATAGCGAAGAGCGTTGAATTCGTTTTGAAGATCGTTGGTGGGCACGCCCAGTTTGAGCACAACCGCCGTCCCGTCACACAGCGTCGCCGGAGTGACGAAGTTATAGGAGAGATCGGGGAATGGGGCGTGAAGGGTTAAACCCCAACGCCGAGTGACGTCATTGAGGAGTTCCGGAAATCGCGCCAGCCAGTCGCGACCGGTATCCCCATGAAGCCGTTTGATTCGGTCTGCGAACGTGACTGGGAGCTGCGTGACGATTGACTACTCGCTTTCGGCAAGTTCCTTTAGTTTGGCGAGCGCTTTCGCCCACGTATCGGTCATGAAGACCTTGTAGTCGTCGGTCGTCTCCATCTCAATTGACAACCGCGTGCCGCTGTCAATCGATGCGAGGCGATATGATTCTGTCAGACCATGCCAACTCTTCGACTCTTCACCATCGGGATCTTCTTTCCCATCGACGATCGCGCAGCGGTGTCGAAACGTAATCGCCTCATGCGGTCGGCAGACTTCGATTGTGCTGGCGAGTCCCATACCTTCGGGGGTCAAGAAATGGGCATCAGCACCCTCCTCCCAGGTCGTTTTGACGTACGAACCGGGGTGAAAGACGGCTGTCCATTGACGGTACGTTTCGTCTCCGGTGATTACGTGCCAGACCCGCTCTGGTGACACGGAAATGTCGATGGATTGCTGTACGATAGCCAAGTGCTAATCCTCCTGTCGATTTGCCGTGTGTGACAGCCCTGCTCCAGATGTCCGAATATAGGCTAGAAAGGCTAGCGAATAGTCACTTTTGCCCGAAAATGATGCGATTCGGGCAAGATAGCTCTAGGAATCACTCTGGAGTGCCGATATTCTGTAGTGTTAACATCGATTTGAGTTTCTACGCCCGCAGCGAAGCATTGTCGTCTACCGCAACACTCCGCAACAGCTGAATCTCGAACGACCGACGCAATGGTGCGTCACTGAATTGTCGCTAGGTGTGTGACGGCAAGCGCCGAAACCATTTACAGCGACTAGTTACGGAGTAGTTGTATGAACATCTACGTTGGAAACCTGGCCTACAATGCATCTCAAGACGAAGTCCGGCAGGCTTTTGAAGGCTTCGGAGCGGTTACCTCGGTCAACTTCATCACCGATCGCAACACTGGAGATTTTCGGGGTTTCGCATTTGTCGAGATGGCTGAGCAGTCAGAGGGTGAAGCTGCCATTGCCGGCCTCAACGGGCAGGAGATGAATGGCCGCACATTGACGGTGAACGAAGCGAAGCCGCGCGAATCCCGCTCGGGTGGAGGCGGTGGTCGTGGTCGCTATCGCCACTAAACATCCCCACTTCTTTCAGCACCGTGCTCTGCTGTGAAGAGTACAGAAGACGGGTCGACATATTGTCGGCCCTTTCTTTTTGCACACGTCGGCGCCTGTTATCATCCTTCTCGAAGACACGAATCAGACCAAGGTGAGAGACTGATGAAACTGGATTCGGTGGCCTTCGATAGGTGGTCAGAGCCACATGCAGCATGTGTTGCGGCGATTGCGACGAGACTCGCTGCTGATCAACGGATCATCGCGCTGGCCGTATCTGGCTCGTTGCTTTCCGGTGAGCTTGATTGCTGGTCGGACATTGATCTCGTTGTCATCGTTGGCAATGCACATCGTGAAGAGATACTGGCCGACCGGTGGTCGATAGCCGAGACAGCGGGTGATCTGCTTGCCGCGTTTTCCGGCGAACATGTGGGTGAGCCACAGATCCTCATCTGTCTCTTCGATGACCCTCTGATGCACGTTGATTTGCACTTCGTGTCGGAAGATGACGTGACTGACCGCCAGCTCACAGCCGAGATCATCTGGTCCCGAGTTGAGCGCTTACCGGAGGGCTTAAAACTAGGCTCACCAACAAAGCGATCATCAGCCGACCCACAGTGGCTGGAAGATCGGTTCTGGGTGTGGGTGCACTATATCGTGGCCAAGATCGGACGAGGTGAGTTGTTTGAGGTTATCGACGCATTTGCCTTTCTGCGCCGGCATCTGTTCGTACCGCTCTGGAACGAGGTGTACAATGAGCGTCTCGTGGGCGTGCGAAAGATTGAGTCGAGCAGTCAAGCTCTCACCGAACGTCTGCGGCCGACAGTTACCAGTCACAGTACCGCCTCATGCCTCGCAGCGCTGCATCATGCGATCGACTTGTATCGAGAGCTGCGACCGGCAAATCTCACTCGTCGTGACCGAGCCGAGGCTGCTGCGGTTGCCTATCTCGCGAGGTTGGAAAGCGAGACACGATAAGCGTTAACGACAGTACCTGATGTTGACGTCAGGACGTCTGATCGTCGGCGGAGCTATCGATGCGTGCATGAAGACGATCGAGCAACTGCTGCCAGCGATGACGGCGGGTCTCGAGCTGAGACCGTTCGGATTCATTGTCAGCCGCCTTAAGTGCCTTCTCAATGCCGTTGATCTCCACCTGAACAGCAATCACCCGTTCGCGCAGTTCTTCGATCGTCTCCGCCTGCTCCGCTTTGTCAAAGAGCATCGCTTCGGGTGATGGACCCCCGGACGTTCCTGACTCAGGGTGGGTGGCCATTGGGATGAAATCGTCGGATGGATGGTACGCTCGAGTGCTCATGAATGTCGGTGAGACGATCTCGATACCGTCGGCGTGAAGTGCGTCCAACATCCGCTCCCGCAGGCGAGACCGCGCCGAGATCAACTGCTTAACGTCTTCCAACAAACCCGAGACACGATAGACGACCGAGAAATCGCCCAGAGACACGACATGTACGAACGGCTCTTTAAGCTCGGATTCGGTTGCCGCTCGATAGAGGGCATCGCGGATGCGCGAGCGAGAAATATCGTACCCGAGCGATACCTCCGCCCAGACGATCGTTCCGGATGTCCGGACAACCTTAACCGGATTGGTCACCAGATAGAGATTGGGTAACGTTACCAGGTCCCGGAATTCGGTTTGCACCTCAACGTGAAACAGGCCGCGCTCAGAGACCCGACCGAAGTGATCTCCAACCGAGACAAAGTCACCCGCGCGAAATCCTTTGATGGAGCGCAACATGAGGCCAGCCATCGCATTGCCAACGAGGGTCGTTGACGACAGCGCAATCGCGGCACTGAGGATGATACCGATCAGGCTGAGGACCTGACCCTTTTGATTGTCGGTGATCGGTGAGACGATGACAATGATAACGAGCAGGACGAACGTCAGAATCGCCATGACCAACTGACGCTGCATGTTGCGATCCGATTTGGTACGCAGCCGCTGTTTGAGAATACGGTGAATGACAGCGAGGAGAATGATCCCGACAACGATGGCAACGATCATCGGAATGCCGGGGACGAAAATGTCTACTGCGCGCTCGAGGAATTCCAATCTGCTTCCCTTGTCTTAACGCCGGATTCTCCGGCGGGCGATGCGCTGAGGGTCATGACTCTTGGCTCAAGTCGCTCGTGTCGAGGATACCCTTCTCTTTGAGAACCTTTTCAAGATGGGCGACCCGGTTCTGAGCGATTAATGCGAAGACAAAGCCGACCAGTCCCATTCCGCCCATCGAAAAGCCGATGATGCCAAACACTTCACCCATACCAAGCCTCCAATATGTTGTGCGCTCATACAGTACGACAGAACAGGCGATCGACCAGTAATAAGTTCTTGGAGACACCTGCAGTGGTCCTCGAAGGTTACGTTGATCATGTTCGCAGGCTGTTTCGGTTATTCGTAACTAGACTTAAGTCTATGAAACTACAACTTTTAAATCTAACGGCAGTCTTTCGTGAGCGGCTTTGCCGGTGGCAAGTGGTAGCGCGCGAGAGTTGCTGAGTTCATTAGAGCAAACGTTCAGTTGGTTAGCCGAGCACTTCCAGATAGCAGATCGTTAGCTTCAGAAAGGCGTGAGTGGCAAAAGGATCGCAAGAATAGGAAGTGCAGACGGCCGGTCAGTTTTGCGACAGTCTGCTGAGACACTACGGCTCAGACGCAATCAATTCGTTGCCAACAGTTCGTAGATCAACATCATGAAGCTGTCTGTTATAGTCAGCAATGGTAGGAAGATAGAACACGGAGTAGCCGCGCTCCTGCCATTGGATCAACCGAGAAGAATCGAGGAAGTAGACGTACTCTACATTCATGTTAGGATACGAGCGTCGCATTCGCAGCAGATGGGGTTCCCACCATGCTGCAACGACAACGTTGTTGCCCGACAACTGTGCGGCTTCAGCTAGGACAGCATCTACGTACTCTAGGCTCTGCTTGCGACTTTCGTAGTCAGTGATCAGGCGCCCCGGGCCCGGTCGACCGATACACGTTGGGCAGGGGAAATCCACAAAGGGTGTGACGACAATAGCCACAACGAGAATGATCATCACCCATCGTCGCACATACAAAGCGACAAGGAGAAGGACAAACGGTATGAGCGGAATGAGATACCCGGCCTCTGCCGGCAAACGTAGGAAGGCAACGAGGTAGAGAGCGACCGCGACCGCGGCGGGCCGAACAAACCGCTTTGTGTTAGTACTATCGCTTTTCTGGGTAAATGATCGAGGAAAGAGGACGGTAGCGGTGATTGTCGCGACAACGGCCATGGTGCCGATCACTCCCCATGATCCAAATGTGAGTTTTTCGATAGTAGAGCTTAATGACGGAGAGGGTAGTTCATAGAACGTGAAGAACCCGGGACCGTAGTTCAGAATCACGGGCATGAATGTCAACGCAGCGACGATCGCCGTGGAAAGACCAAAGGTGCCCAGGGACAGGAACTGGAGATGTTTCGGATTGTCGCGAATCGTTGTCGCCAGAACGATCAGGAGTGGTAAGAGCATCGCCCCCGATGTCAATCGGCAACCGATCGCCAATCCCAGGAACAGACCGGCCACGATCGGGCGCCCGCCGAGACAAAAATAAAGGCTGAGCATGATGAATGCGAGTGCCCAGACATAGTCGATAGCCGATGTACTTGCGATATAGACAACCGGAACGAACGCGAAAGCCAGCCCCGCCCAGACATAGTGAACGATTCCTATGCGGCGCAGGGAAAGGCTGAAGAACAGAACCGCCAGTCCACTCAGCGCCGCGGAGACGCTGTTGATTGCCCAATGGCCGCCTCTTGAAAGCAGAGCCGAAACAAGATCAAAGACCGGGAGACCGGGCGGTCGCGACCAAGTGTAGATTCCTGTTTCGGCGATGAGTAGTGCGTTATTCGCCACGCGCCAAGCATCGGGGTCAGTCCCGTACCCGGCCCCCAGAAATGGTATGCGCGAGATAACAGTAATGAGGACGAGAAGCGAGATCGACCGGGTGTGCGAGTCGAATACCGATTGAAGACGCGCCGCTAGTTTTCGCACTCAGACAGTATACGTTGGTATTCGCTCGGTCGCAAAGTGACGGTCAACAATCAAATCAATACTGGTGCTATCTTGTTTTTGTGCGAGCTATGACCGTCGGAGCGCCGAGTCATACACGATCCCGTGCTCAATATAGAATTTGAGCAGCGTTAAGGCCTCACCCCAGCCGGACGCACAATCTAGAATCGCCGCCCGCCCTTTGGACGTGTTTGGGTAGCCATCCTCGGTCAACGTAACGGTCGTTCCGTTGTCAGCCGGTTCGAAACGCACAGTGATCGTTGTTGTCAGTTCTCCCTCACCCCAACTGAAGACAAACAAGTTGGGTCGTTCAGCTTCGATCACCGTTCCCGGCACCTGCAGCGTGTACTTATCCGGTCCCCAGTCTTTCCAGGCGAAGGAGCAAATGCCTCCCGGCGAGGGATCAAGTTTCATCCCGGTGGTGAAGAATCTGTCCCAGTCGGCAGCATTGGTGAATGTATCGTAGACTTTCTCTGGCGATGCGACTATCCACGTGCGTTGCTTGATCGTGCAGTCGAGCATTTTCACAACTTTTAACGTCTCCGGAGTGGTTGATAGTCGTAGTCTCGAAACGACTATCGTTTTGTTCTGTATCGTTTCTAGTATGACGTACGGTGGTGCCTGGTACAAGTTTCGGAGAACACCGATGACGTGCAAGGTGTGGTCAAGAGTGGTTAATGAGATAGGCAGCACATGCTGTCGGTCACTGCGCTCGGTTTTGATGAGCGTCGACTGTCGGATTTCAGAGATAGAGTTAAGGGTTTGTATCATGAGGATGTCAGCACTTCTATTAGTGGCACTGGGCCTGCTCACAACGTCAGCCCAAGCGATCATCATACGGCATGACAGCGACGATCAGCAGTACATAGATCTGGCCAAGTCATATCCGATGGTGGGAACCGTTGGTGGAGCGATAGGCACACTTGTCGCTCCGAAATGGGTGCTTACGGCGGCGCATGTTGTCGACGGGCTCTCGGCTCGCGGGCTGGCCGTGAGATTCGGAGACCTAGAGGTAGGCGTTGAATCAATCGTAATCCATCCGGACTATGCGCGGCAAGATGCGCATCGAGATATCGCTCTGCTCAAATTATCCACTTCCGTGTCCGGGATCCTTTCGGCACACCTCTATACCGAGTCTGATGAAGACGGACTAATCATGACGTTTGTCGGCAACGGACAGACGGGTACCGGTGTGACCGGGCCGGGGCCGGAGGACCGGGTTATGCGTGCCGCACTCAATCGTGTTGATATGATCCATCCTGGCTGGTTGGTGTACACCTTTGATGAACCACCCGATGGCGAAGACCTTGAGGGAATCAGTGGACCCGGCGACAGCGGCGGACCTGCCTTTGTGGAAAGGAACGACAGCCTGTTTGTCGCCGGTGTCTCGGCGTTCAACGACGGTGAGCCGATCTGTGTTTATGGTTCGAAAGAGTACTATACCCGGGTATCAAACGTCTTACCGTGGCTTCGCAGGGTCATGAGTGGTGAGATCATCCCGGACGCATCACCGCGCGCCATGCGCTACGGATCAGATGAACAAGGGAATCAAACGGTCAGCCGTGAGCCGCTGACCCAGGCGACGATACCGCTCAGCGCAGATTCACAGCTGATACGAGTGATCGGTTTGCTGGTGGAAACGTTCGCGCAGAATGATCCGGTGGCCATGATGCAGCTGCTGACTCCGCGACTCCAGGCAGACAATGATGGTCTTGAGTCACTCGTGCCCTTTATGGCAAATGCAATCGAGGCGCGCGGAGCGATCGTCGGATATCACCAACTCGACAGCTTGGGAATGACAATCGAGGAATCCCCGTGGCCGATGCGGCCGATTGTCTTTCATCTGGCCGATGGTACGTCCGGATATCTCGGTCTAGCCGTCTCCGACGACGGCTTGATTGACCATTTGTCGTTGTTCATTCGAAATGGCATTTGTGCCAACGCACATCCGTGTGCCGAAATGTACCCTCTAGCTGACATAGGAAGAGATTAGCTAGCTGATAGGTTCTGCCCCGAGTGGGTAGTCCATGCCCGGTGGTACCGGCATTCCGAGGATACGACACATGGCGGCTACTTGACCCTGGTGGTGAAAGTAATGCATCAGCGGGCGGACAATAAGGTGCACCGGAGTGAGCGCTCGTTCGCGGCCACCCCAGGTGATCATTAGCCGTTCGGAAACAAGTTCCTCTGAGGATGCCGATTGCAGGTACGCATCAACGGAAGCAGCAACTTGGGATCGGTAACCTGACAGGTCATCGATTGTGACATCTGTCGCCGGATCGTCATCGACGTCCATCCGCCCCTCTATCACTCCGAGCCAGTATTTCTGCGCCGCAATTGTGTGGTGAAGCTGCAGCTGGACGCTTGGATAGCCAAAGCCATCAATCGCTGTTATGAGTTGCTCGTGCGACAGCTGGCGGCAGTGGTCGATGATCTTGGCGAAGCTAACGTGAGTCCGTCGGTTCATGTCGAAAAGCGAATCAGGTGTGTACACAGCTGTCTCCTTAGGCAACTCCCCTCGCCCGGAGTCGCTGCTTGGCATTGACCAAATCTGACTTCGGCACTATATAGAGCCGACCCCGACAAACTACCACATCCGAAGTGAGATCAGAAACGAATGGTTAGATCGGTTCGATCACGGTCTCTTCTCCTGGGACTGAGTGCGGTTATCCTTATTGCATTCGCCTGCGGCGATGATCCGGTAAGCAGCGACAACGGCGGTGATAGAGCCGCATCGGCAGTCATTTCCGGGACAGGCGGTGAGGTTGTCCTGTCAACACCATCGGGGGCGCAGCTTCGCCTGACGATACCATCCGGCGCGATTGTCGATTCCCTGCTATTCGAGCTACGTGAACTCGCAGCCGATTCGAGCGAATTGCTCCGGTTTCAGCTGTCACCGACGCAGTTTCTGAACGAATCGGCGACTCTCACCCTGGCCCTCCCATCAGGTCTCGTGGTCGGTTCGACGCCGGTGCTGGCTCTCGATGGCACCATACTCGACAGCGACTATGACCCCGGGAGCAGGACGCTGTCGGCGTCGACGAGTTTCCTCGGCTTCGCTACGGGTGCCAGCCCGGTCAGCGCGGCCGCGGTAGTGAACGCGGGAATTCTGACGGCGGGAAATCTTGACTGTAGCGACCTGGTTCAGTCGCTTAACGCGAAGATCGCACTTGTTCAATCGGGTGGGGCAAACATTGCGGAACTCGTGACCCAGATCCTCAATGAGTTTGCGACCCTGTCGACCGACTGCCCGGAGCAGGCTCCCGATGCTGCCGCGATCGAGGCAGCGATCCAGACGGCGGCCTGTGCGGAGTACGGCCTGGCCCTTGACGACCTGTCACAAGACCCGCCACCGTCGGGTGCGGCGGAGGTGAAGGCGAAACTTGACCGCGTTGTTGCCGCACAGGCACTGAAGTTCGAATTCGGTGCTGATTGCGGATCGCCCGATGACTTCGAAGCCGACATCACACCGGTCTTTGAGGCATACATCCAGAAGAAGCTGGACGACTTTGGCGACCCGGAGTTTGTTCTGCAGTTCGAAACGTGGGATGACCTCTGGCTCGAGCTGAAAGCAGTCTTTGAAGTCTCCAGCCTCGCTGGAAGCTTTGCGTTGGCCGACGCCGTCGAGTTGATCCTGAATGAGGTCGTCGTTCCGCTTATGGACCTGTTCCGCGACAAAGCGTACCGAGCCGGCTTCGGACCCAATGGCGAGCACGGCTATATCGCTGATCTTGCGATGGCGGGAGCGCTGATGGACCACAAGATCGGAGACGAGCTTCCGACGATTCTTGACTTCGATCTCGAAGACCTGCAGCGGGACCTCCAGTACTGTGCCTCGCGTCTCGATGTCGTCGTGACAACGGCAGCTGGTGACACGTCGGAAAGCCACATCCTGGATCAGGACATTCTCGACTACAGCGTCGACAACAGTATCTCCGTCAATGTGGATGCTGACGGACAGATCATTCTCAATGGTCTGATTCGCGCGATTCGCTGCTGGGACACGCCACCGTTTCCGGATCGGCTTGTTATTCGCGCCGATGGCCAGCCGATCGATACGCTGATGTCGTCGAATGGCATTCTTCTTGAGGATGACTATACGATCGACATAGCCGGAGTCCTCAACGAACTCGGGTTACAGCCACCAGAGGTCGTGACCTTTGTCGTGCGTCGTGACGGTATGTGCGATGATTTCCTCGGGTTCGACTTCGAGTTCGACTTGTTCACCATCACCGCAAATGTTGGTGAACAAGAGAGTACTATCTACTCGGGCGATCACGAGACCTTGGGATCGTGGTTTGCTGAGGGCTCGCCAATCGGTTTCGGGGGACCCGGATTCGACACCGACGAAGATTTCGGATTCGGCGAGAACTTCAACGTGCCTTTTCAGTACGCACTTGAGTTCGACTCCACGTCATTTGTCGCTGACGTTGGCCTGCGTTCGGTGGCACTGGTCGGCGATTTCGAATCGATACCATCGATCGTTGGAGATCCACAAGCTGATTCGGCTGTGTTTACAGGATACCAGATTACGGTAAGCGGTGTGTTTCTTCAGGCCATTTCGAATGGCCCTGGTGTCGCATTGGCTGAGCTTTACTTTAATCCGGCCCTCGCCGTCGGGTCTGCTAACGTTGGCGAAGGGACAGTGCTGGCGTTCCCGTCGAACACCCAGAGCGTGAACGTCACGGTATCAATGACGTCTGAGACGTCATCGTCAGCGCTTGGCTTTGCCGAGGTATCACTGATCGTCCGCATTTTCGATGACACGTTCGATCTTGGGTCTGGTGACGTTCAGCAGTCATTTCCCAATGTCGCCATACCACCATCCCAAGTCGGAAAGTTTGGCATCGACTTGGAGTTGAGAGCAAATGCGGTGACCGATGTGCTGGATATCCCGGATACGGCGTGGGCGAGTGTCGATCTTACGTTCCAGGTGACACCAAACAACTGAGCTGGTGCCGCGACGTTAGCGTCGACAGAGTCCTAATCGAGATTGTAGCGCAGTTTCCAGGACCGTGGCACCCCTAGTTTGAGACCGTACAGATACCGAATCAACTGACCATGGTGCTGTACTTCATGTTCGAGCAACTCAACCGCAAGACTCTCCGGGTACCCTGTGCTACTGGTTAAGTAGCTGACGAGATCTTCTGCGGTCGATGTCAGCGCCCGCTGAACGGCATCGATCACGCCGGTATCGTCGGCCGCCAACGGACACCGGAACCCTTGCCATGATCCTGCTTTAAGGGCATCGAGATAGCTCGCCCGGGCCCCAACGACACACCATAATTGATGACCTATTTCATTCGACGGCAAATCCCCCAGTCGTTGGGTCAGGAAGTCCTCCGGGAGAAACTGGATGAGATCGTCATAGAGCTGAAATGACACTTTCAGACGATCAGTTATCAGGTTATGGGCCATACTGCCCGCCTTCCTCAGGTAATGATCTCTCACGATTCATTAGCGAAGCGATCCCGTAAGCAGATTCTCAATGAGTCCGACAGCCAGTTCTGCCCAAATCAGT
The DNA here is from genome assembly GCA_028289585.1 of Candidatus Zixiibacteriota bacterium. Lineage (GTDB taxonomy): Bacteria > Zixibacteria > MSB-5A5 > GN15 > FEB-12 > JANQPI01. Next base: position 60,466 of record JANQPI010000020.1, on the reverse strand, counting down.
GCAGTCACAGCGACGATGAGCAGGCCGATAACAATGCGGTGACTCAATCGTCGTATCGACTGAAGCATGATGTCAAACAGGATACCTGCAGAGAACAGAATGGCTCCGCCTATCAGAAAGTCACCGACTTTCCAGTTAACTGCGTTGGTCGTGGCCATTAGGAGTAGGGGGATGGAGAGGAGTCCTGTTGTCCCCATCGCTATCCAGACAAGACTTGTCTTGCGTAATGTCATGATTTCTCCTCCGCGTATTCCAGAATATCCCCCGGTTGACAGTCGAGCGCTCGACAGATCGCTTCCAAAGTCGACAGGCGGATTGCTCGAGCCTTGCCGTTCTTGAGAATTGATATGTTAGCCATCGTGATCCCGACCCGTTCTGCGAGTTCGGTAACGCTCATCTTCCGCTTCGCCAGCATGACATCAATGTTAACAATGATTGCCATTGTGGCTGCCTAGACCGTTAGCTCGTTCTCGGCCTTCATCGCCAATGCCTCGCGCAGCAACCGCTCCAGGACAGCCGCCAGCGTTGCGATGGCCGCGGACGCCAGGATGATGATCGCGCCGATAGCAACGGCGCCTGGGGCATCATCCCGCTCCGCAACCTGAATGATGAAAGGAAATGTCAGTGCATAGATTGTGGCAATCACCAGTCCGCAGAACTTAATCATTCTCAGCGCCCTAACCGAACGATCTGAGAATGCCTGGCCGCGATCGATCAGCGACAGCAGCAGCAGTGTCTGATAGACCGCGAAAAAGAACGGGGGGGCGGCCGTGTACATTCCGATCAGTACGGTCAGATAGTCATCGATACTTACAGTCTCGGTGGCTACCCAGAGCAGGAGCAGGCAGAGGGCGAGGACAGCCAGTCCGATGACAGAAACGACGATTTTGAGAAGCAGCGTTGAGCCATGCTGCATGAGCAGTCTCCCGGTCTCTACAGTAAGGATGATAGTATGAGAAATTTATCGTTTGTCAATGTATAATCGGTGTTTTTCAATAATTATTTATTGTATTTCCGAGCGTAGCGTCACCTTGAAACTCGGTATCACGAAGGATCACGCCAAATCCGGCGACCGCCGCGGCAAATCGGAAATCATCAGATGCCTGTGCGAAGGGGATCTGTTGGTCGATGATCGGTTCAGAGCAACCGTAGCTGGTTCGCTGCTATTGCCCAAGCCTGGCCGTAAACGCTCCCCGTACCATTTGCGGGACAGAGATTTCAGAATCGAGAGCCGTGGCTATCTCGACGTCACGTCCGTATCCAAGCTGCCGCAACTCGCGGCCACTCGTCGAATCCCAGATGAGTTCAGCAAGATCTGTTCGACAATTCTGATAGGCCGTTTCACATAATCGTGCTTCAGGTGATTTATCGGGGCCGAGGTGTGTGAGAATCGCCCCGGCGCCCAGGTAGTCCTCAATTGCCATCCGTAAGTCGCCGTTCGTGCCGAGTGCTTCCTCGCGTTCACCGCAGGCGATCACGGTGACTGAACGGCCGGTTGCTTCCTGTTGTCTCAACGCTTCATCGGCGACTGCCGACGCATTGGTGATTGCTCCAACAAGTATGGCGGCGGCGTCATCGGCACATCGACTACAGGTTGCGCCGTTCAGCGAGGGAAGTACGACTCTTGTCCCCGGGGCAATCTTGTCAAACGACGTTGGAGAGAGGGAGTAGCGACCATTCTCTGGGTAGTCCCGACGGGATACGGCGAGTTCGGCTTTCACTTCGTGGGCGAGCTGCTGTGGTGAATCAGATTTCGCACAAGGGTAGATAATCGCACCGCGTGACGTAGCCCGGATCGTGGTCGTCGAAAAACTAAGCACGTCAACGACGACGATAATGTCACGGCGATGGGCTGCCCGCAGTGTGCCCGGCGGTCCCCAATCGAGTTTGCTGGGAAAGGGATCCTGTGAACGGTAGTCAACTTCCATGGATACCACCTGGCTGCCCGGTTAACTCTGAGTTCCGTCAGGAGGGAGACGAAACAGCCCGGTTTCCGCTTGTCACTCGTAGTATCATCCCCGGTGCATCGGCCGGTCGTGGGACAAAACCGAAGCGTCGGTAGTAGTCTTCCGTTCCCTTGGCGCTGAACAGAAGGATGTCCCGTATGCCGGCAGTGTGGCAGTGGTTGAGGAGATGCCGCACAATCTGAGAACCGACACCGGCTCGCTGACAATGGGGATCGACGATTATGTCGAACAGGACAGCATACAATGCCCCGTCAGAAACAATGCGTCCCATGCCAACGAGCTTACTGCCGCGGTGCGCAAACGTTGTCCTCCAACTCTGCTCGATCGCTGTCTCGAAAATGTCGGGGGGAATCCGGTACGTCTTGTTCCATCCGGTACTTTCAAACAAGGAGTAAGCCTCTGCGATCGGCGGGATCGAATCGGTCAGTCGGATGTCGTTCATGCAGAGTAGATAGGTACCAATTGTACGAGCGGGCTATCTCTTTCTAAAAACGCACCATCCTGCCGTTTTCTTATACCCGATTCCTCGCCCAAGCTTGAGGAGTCGCTCTTTGGTGACTTCTTGAGGCCGTTTCGGGATGAAACACTGACCGAGTTGCTCTCGACGTTTTCCCGTCGAGCTTGTAGGAGAACGGATCTTGCGGCCGGTAGTCAGAGCAGGAGATCGACATCGCCAATTGCGAGTGTCGCGGCCTTCTCTCTCGTTTTTCTCGACGTGAACCTGACCAAGGGAGGTGATCGCTACTGGCGGGTTGGTATCTTACCGGCGGTCTTCAGTCTGGTCGTCGAACTTCTTCATCCCGTAACGGTGTGCTATGTCGCGACGCTCATCATCCGGAAGCGACAGCATGTAGTCTTTCCATCCGGGGCACCAGTTTGCATGCCACCGCCAGAATCGTCCCAACACGCTCGTCGGGTTGGCATCGTACTTTGCTCGGAATCCACAACTGGCGCAATCACTTGAATCGGCCATGATTTGCCCTCCTAAGCGATAAAATACGGTTTCGCCTCAGCCTTCGCCAGCACGAGTATCGTCATTCTTTTTTCTACTCGCATACAGGCCAGAGTACGTATATTGTGCCTCTAACGTCAGGGGCTACACGACTGAGGAAGGAGACCAGGATGTCGAATTGTCACGACCTGTTACTGAACGACGTGTATGAATGCCCGGACTGCGGTCTGCAGTTGAAGATTATCAAAGAGTGTCGGGATTCCGGTGAGCCGGTTGACGAGTGCTGCGGCACGAAAGAGAACTGTGCGCTGATTTGCTGCGGTCACGAGCTCGTGAAGCGTCCGGCCGCCCACGCGATGGCCTAGTCGGCTAATCGACCCAATTAAGGTTTCGCACGGGCGAGCAGTTCTGCTCGCCCGTTTCCATGTTTGCCTAAAGCAGCTCTGCTCGCTGCAGTTCGCTGCCGCACTTTTGTCATCATCAATGTTCAACAGCCGAGCCGATGTGTCCCTTGTCTAGCCTGGGTCAAAAACCGGTCTTGCCAAAAAGAAGCTGATCCGTACATATCGTTTTCGCGCGCCCGCGTAGGCCGGCATTACAGGCCCTATGACCGACACCATTTTACACGAAGCGCACTAGAGAGAACGTAGATATGAATCAGATGCAGTCACCGAGCGATCAGCCAAGGCGCCCCGTACTGGTGTTGTTCGCACACCCCGCCCTCCAAAAGTCGCGTGTCAACAGCAAGCTGATCGATGGCCTGGATCAAATTCCGGGCGTAACGTTTCACGACCTGTACGAGGCATATCCTGATCTCTGTATCGATGTTCGAGCTGAGCAGGAGTTGCTGGAGACGCACGATGTCGTGATTTTTCAGCATCCGTTCTATTGGTACTCGACCCCGTCTATCCTCAAGGAGTGGCAGGATCTCGTCCTGGAGCATGGTTGGGCATACGGAAGTACCGGAAATGCTCTGCGTGGTAAGACACTGCTCTCGGTTGTGTCAACAGGAGGCAAAGAGTCGGCCTACCATCCCGATGGTTACAACCGCCATACGGTTCGTCAACTTCTCGCTCCGATAGAGCAAACAGCTCACCTGTGCGGTATGACATTCTTGGCTCCGTTCGTTGCTCATGCAACTCTTCGCATTCCGACCGACGTATTGGCTGTTCACACCTCAGATTATCACCGGCTGGTGATCGCGCTTCGCGACGATCAGGTCGACCTCGAAAAGGCAGCGGCTCGAGACCGATCGTTTATCAATCAAGATCTCAATGATGTCATCAGAGGGGAGATCCGGTAGATGCACGGCGAATCACTGTTCATTCAAGCGTTGCTCTATCTTGCCGCCGCGGCGATTGCTGTTCCGCTGGCCAAGCGGCTTGGTCTTGGATCTGTACTTGGGTACCTCGGTGCCGGAATTCTGATTGGGCCGTATGTGCTCGGCTTAGTTGGTTCCGAGGGAGAGGATGTCATGCACTTCGCCGAGTTTGGTGTCGTCATGATGCTCTTTCTCGTCGGTCTGGAGCTACAACCTCGCCGGCTGTGGGAGATGCGTGTTCCGGTCCTCGGCTTGGGTGGGGCCCAGGTTGTGCTATCGGCCGTTGTCATTGCCGGCATCGGACTCATTGTCGGTCTACCATGGCAAACCGCTCTGGCAATCGGGCTGACCCTCGCGCTATCGTCTACCGCGATCGTTTTGCAGACGCTGCGGGAGAAAGGGCTAATGAAGACGGAGGGGGGGCAGTCCTCATTTGCTGTCTTGCTCATGCAGGATATCGCCGTCATTCCGATGCTCGCGCTCTTTCCGTTGCTCGCCGTCCGTGATGGTGCTCTCCATGGCGGCAATGTTGCCGCCGATGGTGGCTCGCACAGTGAGACCTGGCTCCAGAGTCTTGCCCTGCCGGGATGGGCAGAGGCGCTGGCCGTTCTGGGAGCGATCGCGATCGTTATTGTTGGTGGTCAGGTGTTAGCTCGCCCGTTCTTTCGCTTCGTTGCGTCCTCGCGCATGCGGGAGGCGTTCACTGCTGCCGCGCTGATGTTGGTTATTGGTATCGCTGTTCTCATGACTAAGGTTGGCTTGAGTCCGGCGCTTGGTACGTTTGTCGCTGGTGTTGTTCTGGCTAACAGTGAATATCGCCACGAGTTGGAAAGCGATATCGATCCCTTCAAGGGCCTGCTCCTGGGCGTATTCTTCATCGCCGTCGGTGCGTCGATCGACTTCGCACTGATCGCAGCTGAACCGATCAACATTGCACTGATTGTTGTAGGACTCATTGCAGTCAAAATGCTCGTGCTGTTTCTGCTCGGACGCGTCTTTGGCATGAAGCTCGACCAGAATCTTTTGTTCACCTTCGCTCTGGCCCAGGGTGGCGAGTTTGCATTCGTCCTCGTGTCGTTTGCTCTACAGGCGGGAGTGATGACAATCGAAGTCGCCGCGCCAATCATTGCCGCCACCGCAATCAGCATGGCGCTGACACCAATTCTCATGATCATCAACGAACGGCTGGTCCAGCCGCGCTTTGGTACGTGCGAGGCCGATAACCGCGCAGCCGATCAGATTGATCACCAGAGTGCGGTCATTGTCGCCGGATTCGGCGATTTTGGTGGCACGGTTGTTCGCTTCCTGCGGGCCAATGGTGTCCGCCCAACGGTGCTCGAGAATAACTCGGAGCATATCGACTTTCTTCGTCGCCTTGGACTAAAGGCGTATTACGGCGACGCCCGCCGGTCCGAACTCCTGCATGCCGCCGGTGCTGCGGAGGCCAGGATGCTGGTGATCGCCGTCGGTGGAGAAGGCCGGACGATGGAGTTGGTTGAGTTGGCACGCAAACATTTCCCGCATCTCAAGATCTTCGCCCGGGCCGATGGCTGGTTCGAGGCGTTCGATCTGGTTAAAGCCGGTGTCGACTACGTCTATCGCGAAAATGCTGATACCGCATTGCGTGCGGGAAGTGATCTGCTATGCGTTCTCGGGTTGCGGGGCCACCAGGTTCATCGTGCCGCCAAGAAGTTTCTGCAAGGGGACGAACGCACAATGCGTGTGCTGGCTGAAAGCTGGGGGGATGACCAAGCGTACTTCTCCGCGGCGCGCCAGCGAATAGACAATCTCGAACAGGTCATGCTGGCCGACCTTTCCGAGGACCAGCAAGGGGACTCCGGATGGGATGCCGAGTCAATCCGCGAAGACTTCGCCGACGGCTACCACGAGAGGTAAACGACATTCCCTACATCCCGGAATGCTTGCAGCTAGTCGGGCAGGCCGATCTTCTTGAGGAACCGTATCCAGCGCGGTACCGTCATCACGATGGCGCCAAGCGGTGTGCCAGAAGCCGTTGGAACGCCTCCCAGTCCTTGGTGAATTTTTGGCTCGTGCTGTCTAGGCCGGTCACCAGACGGGTGATCTGGGGCAGTATGGTCGGTACTACCGATATCGCCAGCAGAGCTAAGAAGAGCATCTGTGGATCGAAATCCGGATCGACCTCTTCTTTGGCTTGGAGGTCATCGAGGATCTCGATCTGCTGTTGGTAGTAGGCGCGTCTTGTCTCGGCTTCGACCGGAGCTTTGCCGTCGTCCTGAAGTGCTTCCCGAACGATCAATCTGAGAAAGTGCGGATCACTCCGTTGAGCCCGCGTCCAATAGACCAGCAAATCATCCAACGAATCCGGTAGGCTGTTAAGTAGAGTCACACGCTTCTCAAAGACCGTACGAAGCATCGCAGTGAAGAGACCACGCTTGTCACTGAAGTAACGATAGACGAGTGACTTGTTGTATCCGGCGCGTTTGGCTACGTGCTCCATACGCACACCGTCGTAGCCATGTTCGGCGAATTCGATCGCCGCAGCTTCGAGTAATGCCCGCTTCGTATCGGTTAGTTTTGTCTGCGATGCGCTGATGACGTTCGTAGCTGACTCACTCACAGCTAGCACCACGCCACCAATCGTGCCCGTTGTTTCCTACGGATGGAACGAGCTTTCGTCGACTCACCTGCCATACGCGAGATCACGCCCTTGATGGCCCTGTCCTGGCTGGCCGCGAGAAGTGGCACCAGGATAATCCCAGCCCATGATGGCTGAGGATCGAGCGACCACCAGACGGTCACGCACGAACCGTCGCCAACCGCATCGACGTTCCATCCCCCGACCATCTTGCTAACCGGAAACGGCCAATCGTCTCGTTCAGATCGGAACCGCATCGTCAGTTCTCGATCTGACGATGTTATCGACGTGCACTCTTCCTGCCACATGCGACCAGAAGTGTCATGGCAGGTCCGAACTGCTCCCGGCTGCACCGGTCGATCCACCGTGCTTGAGGCCAGACCCGGCGAGTAGGACGCGATCGACTTGAGATCTTGTATCGTAGACCAGAGAACGCTCGGCGATGCATCGACAACCACCGATACCTGATGTCGCCAGGATGTTTCCAGGGTTGGATCGACCTCGCGGTGGTACTCGCGAATTCCAAGCAGTTGACCGGCACCGAAGAGCCCGACGAGGATAGCAATGGAGCTAATGACGACCGACCCGGTTGACGACAGCGCGTCACCCCAACCGATCAGAAGAATCGCACTCCCAATAACCCAAGCGAAATCGCCAAAACTAATCAGCAGAACAGCGAGGCTCAGCTTTCGCTGGACCATCGCCTGCCAGCCGACCACCAATGCCCAGCCTATGAGGCCAATACCGATCGGTGCGAAGAATCCGAATGACGGCAGTCCGAGCAGCGTGGCGATTCGATCGGGCATGACGATTAAGACGATACCACTGAGCATCGAGAAGAGAGCGTTGGCAACCAGGAAGAGTTGAAGCAGTCGGGGTCGGGACATGGGAGTCTCCGGGGTTTAGCAGTACTCGTGTAAGTAACGGTAACGTTTTCGTTACTTATTGGCAACGGGAATCAATTCTTTCGATTACGAACGCTTCTGGTCATGCCATCGGGGCTAATGGTTCAACTCCATTAGCCGGTCTCACATTTTATTGCAAACTATTTGCAATAAGAGCTGTCGGCCCCTATTCTTGCCTGCCTGACAAGGAGGACTATGGCAGCGACACAGGTACAGAGTAGCGGTCGGTATGACTATGTGGGGATCTTTCTGTCGGCTTTGTGTGCCGTCCACTGCCTGGCGACACCGATTTTGCTGGCGTTTCTGCCCGCCTTGGGGGAGCAGTTTCAGTCACCCTGGGTGCATGGCGTACTCTTAGTATTCGTCGTCAGCATTTTCCTGGTGACGATCCTGCGGCACTACCGTATGCACAAGTCCGTGTTACCGCTGGTGCTCGGCATCGCCGGAATCGCGGTCCTTGGCTACGGGTTCTATGTCGAGGCATTTGTTACCGGGGGGTGCGGACCGGCGTGCGGAGGTGAGGCAATTGTCGATGCCTTCGTAACTGGCGAGTCTGGACCGGGGTGTGCCTCACAGGCCCATGTCCAAGCCGGTCTGTTCGGCCTATCGCCAATGTATCTCTCGATCACGGGTGGTCTGCTCTTGATTACGGCGCACATCTTCAACCTCAGATCATGCACCTGCTTCCGGAAAGGGGAGGTCTGTGGCCACGAAGCCTAGCTCACAACCGTCACAGTTAGAGCGAGCCAAGAAGGCGCTCTCGGAGCATCATCACCGGGTGACCAAGTCGCGCCTGGCGGTTGCGCGTGCGTTAATTGCTCATAACAGCCTCTGGATCACGCCCGAGGAGATCCATCAACAGATTCAGAATCAAGAACTCGTCGCGTGTGACCTGACCTCGGTCTATCGTACGCTCACGCTTTTCGAGCGGCTCGGACTCGTCGCTCGGAGTGAGTTCTACGGTGAAGCGGCGCGCTACGGGTGGCGAAGTGAGCGTCCGGATGATTCATGCGAGCATGCACATTTCTTCAAATGCAAGAACTGTCAGGAAGTTGAACCGCTGTCCCAATGCCTGTTTGCAGATCTTGCGAAGTCGCTGGCAAAACGTGGCTTTACGAATCTCGAGCATCGCTTCGAGGTGACCGGCCTCTGCCCCAACTGCCGCTAATCGGTAGACAGTCTCTCGCTTCCATTGGTGCGCCTCTCCGAGCATGTTACCTGCCCGCAATTATGAGTGCCCGTGCATCCTTTCGGCAGGAACAACCGTACTGAATATCATGCTGATCAGATCCTTAATCGTCGCTGCCGGAACGCTTCTGATGCTGCAGTCCGCTCCAGCCCAGCAAACGTATGAACCGGTCGGTCCGGTCGGGACAATCGCTCGACAGCCATGGCTTCCCTACACGACAATCGATACTCTTGGTCGGTCGATCCGATTCTACCTATCCGAAACGGGCAGCGATGACCGTGTCCTGCCACTGGTTGTCTATGTCCACGGCTCGGGTGGAAACTCTCATTTTCAACGACGAGGTGAGCGGATAGTTGGCAGCAATGGGCACAGTACGGTCAATGACGTCTTCCGTCAAACCGCCCGGATCCTGATCGTCGAAAAACCCGGCGTCGACTATCTGATGACTCCGGGAGACTCGGGGCTGTCATCTTCGGACTATCAAGAGTTTCGACACGAGCACACGCTGGAGCGGTGGTGTGAGGCGATTCATGCGGCGATCGTCGCGGCACTGAGTCTGCCGGGGGTCAAAGATAGCGGTGTGTTAGTCATCGGACATTCCGAGGGCGGCCTTGTTGCCGCTAAGCTCGCGGCCGACTACCCGATGATTAGTCATGTTGCGGTACTCGCCGGGGGTGGGCCGAGCCAGTTGTACGACCTGCTTGTGCTCGCTAATCGGGGCACGTTCTTCGCTCATGTTTCTGACGTTTCGAGTGAGCGGGAGGGGTACGTTATGGACCGGTGGCAAGAGATCCTTCGCAACTCCGAGAACAGCGAACAGCTTTTCTTCGGCCACCCCTACCGTCGCTGGGCGACGTTCCTGCAGACGTCAACGATCGAGCAACTATCAAACACCGAAGCGAGCATTTTTATCGCACAGGGCGAGGCCGATCCGGTCGTCGCCGTCGAGACGGCAACGATGGCTTACGCTCACCTCCTCTCGATAGGTAAGGACGCTGATCTTCTGATCGTGGAGGGTGGAGATCACAATTTCGTCTACACGAAAGACACGGGCGAGCGTGTCGACGGCTGGTCGGAGATTCATGCGGCGGTCCGTGATTGGTATACAGCTAAGGGTGGTCGCTAGGCTTTGCTAGCGGTTTGGTGGGGGGAGTTGCAATCTGGCTCCTCATGCGTTAGCCAGCAGTCCCTGTCGAAATCTGATTACCGCCACTGCCGTGCGAGAGCGATCATTCGCGAGCTTTTACCGTTCACGAAAAAACCGCAACCCGCTCCAAGTCCGGTTCGTCTACTACGGATAAGAACGACATGTTAGTACTGGAGTGAGGCTCGTGACGACACCGACGCTGCTGGTGGCCTTTTTTGTCTGTGCGGGACTAGTTTCGCCAGGCGTGGTCGCCAATCAGTTACCCAAGGCGACTAACTACGAATTGGATATCACGTTCGAACCGGAGCAACGACGTCTCTCGGGAATGGCTCGTGTCACGTTTGCAGAACCTCTTTCGGTTGGCGATACGATCCGATTCTATCTCCATGGAGAGATTAGTGTCGATTCGATTAAGCAATCAGGTGTGATAGTTGAGGCTTCGACGCGAAAGGTCTTTTACCACTACAGCTATTCGATGATAGCTAACCAGATTGAGTTCGTACACGCTGGCACTGATGACAGTTTGGCCATGGACGTATTCTACAGCGGACTCTTCAACCGATCCGCGGCACGATCGCCATCGGACTACATGCGCATCGACTCTGATGGTGTTCTTTTACGATCATACGGATACTCATTGTGGTTTCCCATTTTTCTACAAGACCGATCGTCCTCTCAACGCGTAGACTTCTCCCGCGTAAGCTTGCGTGTGCCATCTGATTATCGATGCGTTTTTGTCGGAACCAAGGAGACGGAGCGCTTGGTCAACGGCCATGCGGTTTCGATCTGGTCAGCGTATGGTATCGACATTATGGCTGTCCAATGCACGGCGCAGCGTTGGGAGGTCCTGAGTGAGGGGTGGCTTTCGGTCTACCATTTGCCGGACTCAGCATCCCGTGACCGGGCCGCTGCGATACGGGACTTCGCTGAATCGTTTCACAACCGCTGCGATGAACGCCTCATAAGAGGCAGACTCCCACAGCAGGCGTTCATCATGGAGATGCCAGAGTTTGGTGACATCTCTTCGGCGAACGTTACGGGGATCTCCAGCAGCCTGTGGAGAGAGTTTGGCCACAATCCCTATTCGATGTTCACATTGGCTCACGAGATAGCTCATTCTTATGTGCACGTTCCGATAGATCACTCCGACCCGCTTGCAGCATTCGTGATCGAGGGGTTCCCCAGTTACTTTGACGACCTGGTACTTGCTGACATTTTGGGAGAGGCGTGGCTCCGGAGCAAACTAGACGCCCTGGAGGAATCATACCTCTCAAAACGCACCACTGGGCTTGACCGATATGGACGGAAACTGCCACCGGAGAAGTGTCTCGATCAAATCGGGTTCGATGAGATCGGAACGTATAAGGACAGATTTATTCTGACCGACCGCACCTCACTCTTGTTCAACTACCTGCGGGTGAAAATGGGCGCCGACACGTACGCTGCGTTTGAGCGAGCACTGTTCGATTACGATCGACTGTCAGATCAGCGCTTTCGGAATCTTGTGCTGACATATCTACCGGGTGCAGATAACGACCTGCACATCTGGTTATCCACAACGGAGTATCCGGAGCGATTTAAGCTTAGCAATCTCAGATAGCCGAGAGTGAAAGTACTGAGCCCCCAGTTGTGGTCACGTCTATCGCAAGCCAGTGGATGAGGTTTCACCGGCAAATGTAATCGACATTAGAGACTCACCTATTCAACCGTTCTCGCATACGTTGGGATTTGAACAGGTAGGTTGTGATAATGATGTACCAAGCGACTTCACGTGCAAAGTCACCAACACCCCATCCTTCAGTTATGAAATCAAAGGTCTGGACAGCACACAGAGTAGCTAGCATCGCATAGATCACGAGCATAGCGAACGGTAGAAGTTTCCATCTCAAGAAGTACCCTGCTAGAAATGTGACGCCGGCTGCTGTGATAAGGAGCCAATGCAGGAATTGAGTTCCTGACGGAAACTCAGGATTCTGAAGTGGGATGAGCAGAGTTGTGCCGGTGAAGTACTCAAAAAAACCCAAGATGCCCCATGCACTCATCACAACTGCACCGAGGACGAGCAAGTAAGAGAAAACCAGTGATACTATCTTCACTTTGATCCTGCCGCTCTATACGTCGAGTTTCATGTTAGTCATTTCTTCAGAAAGCGCCTATATTTCTTCTAGTTGGCCTCGGCCACGATCGCAATCTCCGTGGCTTCGGAAGTATAGTCTTGTCCGGTAACGTCGGCGAACTGTTCGACGACTGTAAAGCCGTTTTCCATTAACTCGCTTCTAATGCTCTCGAGAGAAAAATACTGCAGCCAGTTGTAGATAAGCCGAACCTGTTCCTCGGTGACGATTGCGTACAAATCGAGGGCAACGGATTCGGCCTCGTAGCGCCACGTGCGCTGGAAGCCGATGTATTCATACTTGGACCAGAAGTGGTTCATGAAGTTGAGTCCGAATGTTGCTGTCTCCTGATGGGAGGCAAACGCAGTCTGTGAGAACACGTCAAACAATAGTCGCCCTCCGGGAGCAAGGTGCTGCCGGATGACGTGCAGGAAGTGCTGGCGCTGGGTCGGGCTCAGGGCGCAGTAGTCACAGTAGATTAACGTAGCCAGATCGAAGCGCTTGTCGCTCTCATACGTCAGGTAATTGGTGAGGGTGTAGTCAATCTTCAATCTGCTCCGCTCAGCTGTCTTGCGAGCATGGGCAATCGACCGTCGCGACCAATCGATGCCAGTAACTTCGGCACCTCGCTGGGCAAATGGCGTCGTGTACAGGCCGGGACCACAACCGAAATCCGCGATTCGCGTTCCCGGACCGACATCAAAGTGTCGAACTATCCATTCGACAGAGGTATCGATGAAGGCTGACCGTCGCGACGCTGGTTCAACGTCGGGATCCAGGTGCATCGCCAGCATCTGGCGAGAGATGTGATCGTCATCCCATAACTGTTGTGCGGTATAGACAGAGAAAGGTGCTGGTCGCACATCCAGTTTGCGGAGTTCTTCAAACATATCATTGTCCTCGCGCTGACTGCGAAGCAAGTAACCATGGTAACTGTATAAGCATCAATCACTGCACACATCTCTGTAATCTGATCAAGATAAGAAAGAACACTATTCAACAGTGTAGAATTCTGCTCTATGGCAACTTTGTTCCTTTGAGACGAAAGACACTGAAATCTCCCGTGTAGGATATGCTCAAACCTGTAGGTGATTCAAAGCTCTCCATTCTAATCATCTTTATCCTCTCTGTATTGACAAAGAGCTTTATGACAGATCCCGATTTCACTACTGACACCAGATTGATCTGATTGCCTTTCGGCGCAGGTTTATGAGCATTGATATCATTTAAAAAAGATTGGTGCCTATAGAAACTCGCTTTTACGTCACCTATTTTTAGCACGAAAGGATTGAAGAAATATCTGTCGGTAGTATAGAAGAACTCTATGTCAAATCGCCAATTGTCCGGAAACGGAATGTCGGGAACCGTAACATTGTGATTACCTTTCTTGAAATTTGCCAACACATTTGTTCTTCTATTCAAGTCACTTGACTTCACTGCCAATGTACTTCCACCGATCCATTGATCTGGGATTAATCCTTCTTCAATTCCCGTGAAGTCTTCGTAGAAAAAGATGCTGTCAGCGTTTGTGTTGTTACTTGTTGATTCAGAATCTATGACGTTGCCACTTGGGGGTATCGATAATTGAAGAAGTGATTCGATAACTTCGTCTTTTTCGATCAGCTGACTTGCCATTCCCAAGATTTTCAACGTAGAAACAGAAAACATTCTCAAATTGATATCAACTTCAGTGCCAAGCTCTACAATCGTACCGATGATTACAGCGTCAGCTCCCAGAGCCTGCCCCGTCTTCTGTATTGTCTCTTCACTAAGAAGCCCCGTTTCACCTAATCGCATTTCCGATAACGCCTGATTAATCTGAGATCGCTCAACCAGCTGTAGATTATCTCCACTAACGCTGAGTTCACTTGTGAGCCTATCGGAGATATAGAGGCCGAGGTCATTCTCTTCACCACGTAACGATGTAAAGGGCATTACTGCCAGGCGTGTAAACTTTCTGTCAGAAATGCTTGAGCGTATTTCGCTTGCCAGAGTTGTAACCGTTTGTTGAAGAATTTGACCAGTTGACACAACCGTTGTATCACTAGAAGTTTTGCTAAGAGGTTCAGAATTGGCAGATGTTTGCAATAAGAGTAGTATCAGTAGTACGTTTAACGCTGAGCCAATGCGGTGTTTCATTTGTTTTCCCTCTTGTCTCGATCTTGACTCTGACGCAAAGATCGTTCACCTTTCCAAGACATTCATCATGAACTCAAGTCAGTGTTTGATCAGCACGTCCCTAAGCTGTGATGCGGCCTTTTCCACTGCTTTTTCATGTGCACTCAGTTCAGTAAAACCGAGACCAGAGCAGGTCAAAACTGTGTGAGAAATCTGTCTTCCGTTGTGGTCAAAGGTATGGACATTCATTTTTATCTGACATGTTTTTGTCCCTTGAAGTTGCGATGGCTCAGATATTGCTTTCTCAATTTCTATTGCTACGAAAACATCCGCAATTTTTTCTAAATTCAATTGCGATAGCACTTCACCATTGCCTCTGATTAGCTGCGCCATTTTTCCATCATCAAAGAATGGTCTCTTAAAGAGATCGGTAATGATATCACAATCATCGTTTTTCAGGTTCTGTATGAGAATTCCCTGTGTAAAGCGGTCTACACCAATCCACTGAGCATTGGTGCCTTCGTTTACGACCGATAGTGCGATTCGCGATACCGTTTCTGCACAAGAATTACCTGCTACTATGTATCTTTTTCTCAATTGTCGAAGTTGTTGCTCTTTTTCAGACTCAGCCAGTGTTCTGGCAAGGGAGTCACGTACGACTTCGAAACGAACTTGTTTTGCCTTCTCCTGCTGTTTGAGTTGTCCAAGAATATCAAGCGTAACCGATTTAAGCTGCTGGCCGGTTTGGGTGTCGAATCCTGCATGATCATGTATTAGTATTGAGCCACCATCATCAATGGAGTACCACTTAAGTGTGTCACCCGTGATAGGATGAAAGTAGGCGTTGCTGATATCAAAATCAGTCATGTCATTTTGTTGTAAGAACCTTATTTGTTGAGCCAATTCAGGTGTCATTTTTTTAAGAATGGTTCCTGAGAATACATCATAACCGGGGGAGTTGTACACTCTGACCTCACCATCTGCGGTTATCGATACCCATTTCTGAGCTTCTCCGCTGTCATGCGTAAACAGTAGATCCTTTGTCGCAAAATGCATGAGCGTAAAATAGATGCAGATATACCCTACGATAAGTCCGTATCCAACGGTGCGCTTGGTTCGGTTCGAGGAGAAAGTATGTTTTGCTGCAATGAGTAGAGGAATCAGCGTTGCAACAATCACCGCCCTGTTGATCCAGATTGAAATCCCCAGATAGTTGTGGAGTCCATCGCTTACGTATTTAAGCAGTTCAATGATTGTGAGAAGTCTGCTGAAGATTACTGACTGCAGCACTGCTGCCAGTAGTGCCAGTAGAATCAGACCTGTTAGAGTCCGATATGTCTTTTTTTGTTTAGGATTTTTTTGGAGTAGGTACTTCGTTGATGAGATGCCAGCACTTAGTGCCAAGACCACGAGTAAAAGGGCCATCTCAAGAGTCATTGATTCTTCCCCCGCATGATAATGATGGCGATGTTAGGTCAGCGTTCTATCGTTCAGTCCTTTTAACACGAGCAGTATACAAACCTCTGCGTAAATGAACCAATCCGTTTTTCATTGCGCGATCGACTATCCAGCAAAGACGTTGACTTCGCTTTGACTGTGAGTGAGAAGTCACGCATGCGGGAGTAGGAAGATCTCCTGATCGTTTGAATCTCAAAGTCACTAACCGAATCAGCGAGTGTGTAACCCTGCAGATTTTACCGTTTGTTGTTGGGTCATGGTGCTGATATGAAAACGTGTCTCTTGATGAAGGACGGAAGAGTCGATTGCAAGAATTTTGTAAACCTTTGACAGGCAGTACGATGCATGAAAATGTCTGTTAACGTCAGTAACAATCCATTGTGTATAATGATTGCCAATCAATTTTTATGGTTGGTGAAGGTGGGGTCAATCGAACGCTACACTCGCGTTGCGCTAAAAGGGACCCTCGCTGTGTTGAGGCTAAACAGCGTTCGCTTAACGCCGACCCAGCATCGGTCTATTGCTCAGTGTCGGGATTTCGAGTCGGTCTCCACTCAGGAATCGTGTTGTCGTTCAGGCCAATACGCTCTTCCGGTTGCTCTTTGCTTTCACCAATCCGCATCGGAACAATTGTGATAAAGTTCTGATGAAATGCGGAGATATCGGTGCCGGCTGGATCCATAGTGGTTGTAGGCGTCCTCTCGATCAGCCACACTTCTTCGCTCTCGATGCCATCATCATCCAACTCACGAAACACACGCTCGAAGCTGATCTCGTGGTTCGAAGGTGCGAGGCGCGCAACCTTGACTCCTCGAATCTCAGATGGCTTCACCCGCGGTACATTGACGTTCAAGTACTCACCCGGCTTCAAGTCTTGAACGACTCGAGTCTTGGCAAGTTCTATGACCCACGCCGTCAAAGCGTCAACCATGTTCTTGTCGTCACTGTCCAGTCCCGAAACCGCGATTGCCGGTATACCGAAGAATGCTGCTGTTCTGGCTGCGCCGATTGTACCGGAGACAAACCAGCCGTCTGTCCCGAGATTGGGACCGCCGTTTATTCCAGAGATTACAAGGTCTGGCGGTGTCTCTTTCAGTAGGCCCTTGATACCAAAAGCAACACAGTCGGCTGGATATCCGGAGACTGCGTATGCTGTCAAGCTATCAGAATCATACTCTCTGGTCACAAACAGCGATCGGGTTCTCTTGCCCAACATAGTGTAGTTCGAAGATCCGCTTCGATCTTCGGTTGAGGCAACAATGTAGGTCTTCGCCACAGCCGAGAATGCGATCCCCAGCTTCAAGATACGTGGCTCGTTGATGCCATCGTCGTTCGTTACGAGTACTCTCTTGAACCAATACTCATCGTCGTTCTGTCCTAGAGCCGATACGGAACCAAGAACCAGGAACGCGAATGCCAAAGACAATACTGAAGTCGTTGCAACCATACGATTCATATCACACTCCTGCGACAGTCCATCTCCTGTCTACGAATGGCTACCCACCGGCCAAACCAGCTCAGAGAGAAAATCTCATATCATGAATCGACCGACATGTTTGCTGGGATGTTGCAGCCACTATACTGCATGGCCGTAATCGTATTGATTTCACGCTGTACAAAGCTGTTAGCACCGAGTGTCCCTGCAAAGCCACTCCGGTACGGCGATAAATCACTTAGTTACGAAAACAAAATGCCATAATCGCTTGCTGAACGGATAGCAGATTGTGCTTGAACTCATATCCAACGAAGTACCTGGAGTCAATCAGCTCTGCTGAGATTTCTTCATCACGATAGAATGGTGGACAGGGATTTAACAAGGCGTTCTCATTGGCCGTGGCCAGCAGTTCCGAAGTGATCTGGTACTTGTCATAGTACTGTTTGCATCTCAATTCGTCGGGAAGTGAGTCAATGAGAATGATATCAGCCTGAGCAATTGATTCTTTTAAGTCAGTGGCAAATTTTACAGAATCGTCTTCGTCTGAGATCAGGTGACTTTTGTATTCAGGAAGGCAAACTTGTGTCAAATCCAGATGCAACAGCCTGGCGGCGTTTATCCAGGAGTTGCATACATTGTTCTCGGGCCCTACAAAAACATACTTCAGGTCAGTGTAATCTCTGCGCAGTTTCCTGAGCGAATACAGATCAGCAATGATTTCACAGGGATGATTCATTGCTGTCATTGCGTTCACCACAGGAAAACCAGCGTACGTGGATAACTCCCTAACAGTCTCAAAGGCTCCATACCTGACTATTACCATATCCACCCAGTTGTCGAGGTAGCCAGCCAGGTCGACAAGTGCTTCTCTTCTCTCAAGGACGTCCGTGGTGAGTGATATTGTGTCGCCACCCAGAAGTTGAACGCCCCTTTTAAAACTGACGATCGTTCGTACGCTTGAATTGGGAAACATCAACACGACCAACTTATCTTTGAGCAGATCTGTTTGTTTTCTTTCGCAAAGTTCGTCTGCCAGATCAAAGATGCTCTCCAGCTGGCCTCTGTTCAGATCGACAAGTGATAACAAATTCATGTAGACAGCCTTCAGATGATCCTGGGTTCTCGTCGACGTCTGTGATCGTCCAGGTGCGTGTTCGGTTCAACGGAATGAAGTATCGTTGTCACCATGATACATTAGGAAACAGTAGCGCCCGCGAAAAGCACGCTGTTAGCTACGGCGTATCAGAAAGTAATCTGAAGGCAAGAGGACAGTTCAGTCGGATCTCCTGCTTGCGACGAGTGAAGCAAAATTTGGTGGAGGTGAGGGGAATCGCCCCCCCGTCCGAATGTACCGACGAGTTATCCTCTACGTGCGTAGTCTACTTGTTCTCGACCGCTGCCAAGCCGACTAACGGTAATCACGCCAGGATGTAGTAGTTGTACTCGGTCTGGACTGATGGAGGCCGAATGCGTTGCATAGCGGTTCGGTTGACCCGTCTAGCTGATGTATGCGTGTGTCTACTTCGTGACGACCCAGAGGGCGTGGATGACGCCGGGTATAAAGAAGAAGATCGTGAGCAGCACAGAGATCAAGAGACTCTTGCCAACGCCATCTTTTAGCAGAACCGCAACCGGAGGCAGCAGGATGGCCAGGATAATCAGCAGCACCTTGTTCATGTTGGTCTCCTATTGACCACGTTTCCAATAGTCCCGAGCGGAAGCTATATCACCCTGAACAATCATCCGACACCCTTTATGATTTGTATCCACCAGGATCACTGGTGGTATGAGATTTGGTGGAGGTGGGGGGAATCGAACCCCCGTCCGAATGTACCGGCGAGCTGCCCTCTACGTGCGTAGTTAGTCTACTTCATCTCGACCGTCGACAAGCCGACTAACAGGCCTATCGACGATCCAGCCGTTACTGTTTAAGCGGCGCTTAACGGCGTCGCACCGACCGAGTCTCTCTTATGGCGCGAGGTCTGTCCCGGAGAGACTACGAAAACAGCTCGCGCGCGGACCTTAGTTAGGCCGCGAGGGCGTAATTGTTGCCAATTACTAGTGTGCCCGGATTGGTAACGGGGCTCCAGACATCCCCGGCACGCCAGCAACCTCCCACTACACCCGTCGAAACCTGGTCACCCCCGTCACTCGTGACGTTCACGTAGGCTTGGGGCAGGTGAGGACACCTGCCG
Source organism: Candidatus Zixiibacteriota bacterium (assembly GCA_028289585.1). Taxonomy (GTDB): domain Bacteria; phylum Zixibacteria; class MSB-5A5; order GN15; family FEB-12; genus JANQPI01. The sequence continues at coordinate 41,048 of JANQPI010000020.1, read as the reverse complement.
CCCACCGGCACAGCTGACTTCTGTCGTGGCAGTGAAGCGGGCGATGCCCGCCGCCCACCGGCACAGCCGGAGCGCACGCAAACTAGGGGCTCCGTTGGACAACGGAGCGCGAGAGATGGCTTAGCCATCTCAGTTGTCAAAGAGCAGTCGACCCAATCGTGGGTCGGTAACCCGTAATATCGGCTTACAGAGCCGATTACACAAGGCCGAGCCCATGCCCGGAGTCGGTTAAACGGCTGAGGTGCGGGAATGTTTCAGCTACTTGGACTTCTGCCAGTCGCCGAACTTGTCGGCGTAGCGGTCATTTTGTGCCTGCGATGAGCCCTTGGGGATCGAGAGCGTCTGCCACTTGTCGCCGAGGAGATGCCGGGCGAGCCAGACGATCTGGCCAACGTGATACGCGAGATGCGTCAGATTCCGTCCCAGCGCTTGTACGACGAGATGTGGCTCGCCACGGATCGTCACGGTCCGATCGAGATCGGCCTCGGTCAAGGCACCGAGTTCGGATTCGATAATCTCCCAGCTTGCCCTCCACGCTGCCATGATCGATTCGCGCGTATCGCTTTCGCTCAGCTCGAATTCCGTGTCGCGGTTGCGGTCCGGTTTCTCGCCGTCCTCAGTCAGGAAGTTACGCCAGCGGGAGCGGGAGTTACCGGCGAGGTGCTTGACTGTGATCGCGATGCTATTGTCGTGTGGGGTGGGTTGCCGGAAGAAGTCATCGTCGGACAGCTGTGTGAGTGTTTTCTCGGCCATTGACTGGTAGCTTTGATAGCGGTCTTTCATTTCGTCGAGGTAAGCTTGGCCGTTCATGATCGCTCCCTAGCAAAGAAGCGGCAGGTGAGGACACCTTCCGCCCACGACTGCAGCAGATATACCAGTCTACCCGCTTTTAAATCTAGTGACGGTTACCGGCGAAGACAAGACTGGATCCCCGCCTGCGCGGGGATGACGGCTCCCGTGCGCGGCAGGTGTCCTCACCTGCCCGTTCTTGAGTTCATATTTAGTCGTCGGTAAAGACGAACCTGGATCCCCGCCTACGCGGGGATGACGAAAAAACGAAGCGGGGGGTTATCCGTGCCCTTTGCCTTTGCGCTTCCGATGCGAGACGAAATCCCACAAGACAAACTGGCCAAGATTGTCGACGGAAGAGAAATACGCGCGCCCTTTGTTCAACTCGGTCAAACGCGCGACGAACTGTTGGAGATACGGATCATCGGTCACCATAAACGTCGTAATCGGCATCCGCTTCTTACGGCAGATGACCGCCTCATCTAACGTCCGATTGACAATGCGCGGATCGAGCCCGACTGGGTTTTTGTAAATCGACCCGTTGGGTCGGTTGATCATCGACGGTTTCCCGTCGGTAATCATGAAGATCTGTTTGTTCACATGCTTCTTGGTCAGCAAAATCTGCCGCGCCAATCGCAGCCCAGCCTGGGTATTCGTGTGATACGGTCCGACGGCGAGATACGGCAACTGCTTGATTGGTATCTCCTCCGCCCAATCGCCGAACGTGATCACCGAGAGATGATCTTTGGGGAAGCGCGTGAGAATCAACTCAGTGAACGCCATCGCGACCTGCTTGGCCGGCGTGATCCGATCCTCGCCGTAGAGAATCATCGAGTGCGAGATGTCGATCATCAGGACCGTCGCACACGACGTTGACTTTTCCGTCTCATAGACTTCAAGGTCCTGTTCGGTCAGATCGAATCCGAGCGTGGCGTCGCGCTGGATGGCGTTGAAGATCGACGCGGTGTAGTCGATGTGGCGAGGGTTGTCTCCAAACTCGTACGGTCGCCGTTCGGGGAGTGGCTCTTCGGACGTACCGCCCTCGCGCGGAACACGGTGGTCACCTTTACCACCAACGCGCAGCTTGTTGAAGATCGCGTCGAATGCCGATTGACGAAGCGAACGTTCACCCTTGGGAGCGAGAGAGAGCCCCGACTTCCCCTCCTGAATCAGGTTCTGCTTCTTGAGCTGCTCCTTGAACTCGTCGAGGTCGTACTTTTCGTCGAGAATCCCCTGCGCCTGCAGCCGTTCCATGAGGCGAAGCGTCTCCTCGACATCACCATCCATGCGCATCAGGAGATAGTTGTAAATCGACATGAGGTCAGCCAGCGCCTTGAGGCGCTGGGCCATATCCTCATTCCACTCGAAGTAGGTAAACTTCACTCGCCGCCCATTCCTTTGAGCATGTCGCTGAAGAGATCGCCGTAGGTAACGGCCATGTCGTCGTCAGCACGGGCGATCACATTATTATGGAAGAGTCCTTCGAGGACCAATTCCATGCGCAATAGTAGCTCCCGTTCGTCGTCGGTCGGCCAGTACCGCTCGACAATCGCCGACAATCCGGGAAGGCTGTAAAGTGTTTGCCGGTAATCGTCATGAGACATTTCGTCGCTAATCGTTAACTGCCGTCCTCCGGAGAAGAAGTCAGTCACTGCCTCGTAAGGATTCTCTTGTTCCGGTTTGTCCGGGTCGGGCTTGCCTTTGCGCGGAACAGGGAAATGTTCGGCGAAGATAGCGTCGATCGCCTTGCCGATCAGTGTCCTGGCGACGAGAATCGGTCCTTCCTGTTCGCCCTCATACACCAACTCGATCTTACCGGTGAGTGATGGAACAATCGCGTAAACATCACAGATACGCGGGTAGTAGTCCGGTTCACCGAGACGGATTTTCCGCTGTTCAACGTTGGAGAGGAAGTTCTCATACGCCGAAATCGACATGCGCGCCGAAACGCCTGAATTCTGATCGACAAACTCTGATGAGCGCGCCTGGACCGATACCTCTTCGATAATGTCCCGCATCAGTTCGACGGGTGCTTCAGATTTGTTGTGAATTTCCTGCTGCGTGATCGCTTTCGCCTCGTCCCGGGTCCGCGGGTAGTGCGTAATGATCTGCGAGTCAATGCGATCTTTGAGCGGTGTGATGATATTGCCGCGGTTGGTGTAGTCTTCCGGATTGGCCGAGAAGACCATGCAGATATCCATCGGTACCCGCAGCGGAAAGCCACGAACCTGAATGTCTGATTCCTCAAGGATATTCAACAGACCGACCTGGATACGCGGTTGCAAATCGGGCAGTTCGTTGATTGCAAAAATACCGCGATTGGTGCGGGGGATAATACCCCAGTGGATGACATCTTCATTGGAGATATCGAGTTTTTCGCGGGCGGCTTTGATCGGATCGATATCACCGATCAGGTCGGCAATCGAAACGTCGGGTGTCGCCAGCTTTTCGTGAAAGCGTTCCGAGCGGTGGCGCCACACGATCGGTGTATCGTCAGCCATTGCGGCAACGTGTCTCTTTCCCTTAGGGGAGATCGGAGCGAGCGGATCCTCGTTCAGATAGGTATCGTCGAGGCTTGGTTGCCACTCGTCGAGAAGCGTCACCAGTTGCCGGATGATTCGGGTTTTAGCCTGGCCACGAAGGCCGAGGAGAATGAAGTGGTGTTGCGAGAGAATCGCATTGACCAGTTGCGGCACAACGGTCTGCTCGAACCCGACAATGCCCGGGAAGAGTGATTCGCCGCTCTGAATACGCCGGATGAGATTTTCGCGCATTTCGAGCTTCACGGGACGACTGGCCCACCCGGATGCCTTGAGCTCACCGATGGTGGCGGGGCGGGTAGTGGTGATATCGGTCGTAACGGCCATGGGTAGCATTTCCTGTTGGGCTAGGTTCGGTCGGCGTCATCAGCCGCATGCAGTGTTGTATATAGTTGTAAACCGGTCGTTGGCGAGACAGGTTCACGTCTCAATATAGAGTGCGGTCAGGATGGTCTCAACCGGGGTTATCGGGGAATCTCACGGATGAAGCGCTCGCGCTCGGCGCGGGGCACTGATCCGCGGGGAAGATCAAGGACCTCAACGACTTGAGGTTTGGAACCACGGATACTCACAATGTCGTTCGCTTTGATCTGGTAGCTTGGTTTGGCACGGGAGCCGTTGACCTCAATGAGGCCGCTGTCGGCCAGTTGCTTGGCGATTGTGCGGCGCTTGATCACTCCGACCGTGGATAGGAAATCGTCGAGCCGCATTAGCCTTCGAGGCGGTACTCGATGTACGTTTTAGACTTCAGCTCCGCAATCAACTCATCGACAATCCGACCGGTCTTCTGCTGTCGAGCCAACTCGCGCACCTGATCATAATCGTCTGCGATCGTCAGCGACTTGGGCGGCTGGTACTCGAGGAGATTGAAGATATGGTACCCGAACGGAGAGGGGACCGGTCCGCGAATCTCACCCGGATCGGTGTAGCCGGTGAGGTAGTCGGCAAACTCCCCCGGGAGTTCGTTCAGTGCAAACCAACCAAGTTCTCCACCGGTCGCGCGTGTTTCATTGTCCGTGCTGAAGATTTTGGCGAGTTCGCCAAAATCACCATCGCCGCGCGCTTCAGTCAGGAGAGAATCGGCAAGTGAGAGCGTTTGCGCGGTGTCCTCGGCCGATGGAAAGACTTCCAGTAAAATGTGCCGTACGCGCAGGCGGTCCCCCTGCCGATCCTCCGCCTTGATAATATGATAGCCGAATTGTGTGCGCACGACTCCGGAGATGTCACCCGGCTGCAAATTGAAAGCCGCTCGTCCAAACTCGGGTACGACGTCATCACGTGCAATAAACCCGAGATCACCACCACCGGGCGCCGAAGGTCCCTGAGAAAACTGCACGGCGAGCGATGCGAAGTCAGCGCCTTGCAAGACGCGTTCACGCAGGCCTGCGGCGGCTTCCCGAACGGAGTCTTCGACCACCTGTGCGGGAGTAACCTCAAGAAGGATATGTGCGAGACGCAGTGCTTCCGGCTGCTCCGGAATGGAGTCCTGGAAGACGTCGTAGAACCGCTCCACCTCAAACCGTGAAACGGCGACATCGAACAGTTTGTTTTGGATCAGGCGTTGACGCAGGAGGCGGTTCTCGATTTCGTCCCGGTACTGACGTCTAAGATCACGCAGCGTGAGGCCTTCGGCAGCCAGTGCTTCGACGAATGCCTCGTTCGATCCGTAGCGCTGGGAGAGGCTCGCCAGCTGGTCATCGAGCGCCTGGTCGACCTCATCCGGCCGCAGCACAATCGTTGTGTCTTTGCGAGCTTCAAACAGGAAGAGCTTATCCGCGATCATCTGTTCGAGGATCTCGTTCTGGAAGGCCATGACTTCGGCCTCGGTACGCGGTCGCCGGCCGGTTTGGAGCGCTACCAGTTGCATTTGTCCGGCCAGTTCCGAAGCCGTGATCACATCCGGTCCGACGACACAGACGATGCGGTCGATAACATCCCGGCCTGACTCGGAGCGCGTTTGGGCATTACCGTCCTCTGGCAATAGTACAGCGATAGCACAGGTGACAAATCCTGCCGCTACGAGTTGTAAGCTATGAATCCGTATGTTCATGCGATCATGTTGTCCCGGCGCTCGCGGATTGCGCGTTCGAGTGCGTCATCGAATACTTCAATCGCCGTAGACTGCTTGCGCTGCTGAAGCCAGATATCGACACCTTCCTGCCGCTTCTCTTCGACCATCATCGGCACTATGTTCCGTTTGACATCGAGGTAATCAATCACTGTCGGTCCTTGACGTTCACCCACCCAGCAGATCGAGTACTTACCCTCAACGACCACCGGTCCCATCAGTTGTCCGCTCGGTGTATTCCAGGCCGCATCAAACAGCTCGGGGAGCCATTCACGCTCGATGAAGCCAAGATCACCATTGGTGTTCCGGTAGGATGGACGTTCGGTATATTCAACCGCTTTCTCGCGGAATTGCTCAATCGATTTGATTTCGCGACGAAGTCGACGCGCGAGCATCTCATCAGATACATGGATTTCATAAACGCGGATGCGTGCGGGTTCGGTGAACCGCTCGATGTTCTCTTGATAGTAGGCTCGAACCATTGAGTCAGGGATGACCATATCCAGGCTCGCGGGAATCGTGTCGTTACGCATGACCGCTGCCATATTAAGCTCGCGGAACAACCGCAGCTTACGAGTATAGATTGGGTCATCCTGTAACCCTGCGACCGATGCCTCATAGGCGAGGATGTCAGTCTGTACGATCTGAAAAGCAAACGACTCGAGTGCTTCGTAATCATCAAGGTCCGGACGGGCTCGAACCGGATGGTCGGCGATGCGCTCGAAGTAAGAACCAACAGTCAGTTGTCCCGCACCCCACGTCACAAGTGGAAGTTCACGTTCGTTGCGATCGAGTTGTGTAAGATCGAAATCGCCTTTGGACATTCCTGCCAGCACCTGCGGAGGATAGATCCGCGCGCGCTTGTGCATAAGGTAATTGACCGTATTGGTGTCGACCGTGAGTTGATACCGCCCCTGAAGTTCCGTGAAGTACTCTTCGGTGCGTTGACCGATCTTGGTGCTCTGTAGGCGTTGGTAGAGTTGCCGTTTGACCTTGTCATATTCACCGCGGTTGCTGTTCTCTTCGCGATCGTCAAGTCGGACGACATGCCAGCCAAGTCGAGTCTCGATCGGCGGAGAGATTTCTCCGACTTCCATTTGCACGACCGCACTTGCCAGTGCCGGAATAGCGGCATCGTACTCGAAGTAACCAATGTCACCCCGGGTACGACGGGCGGCTGGATCGATCGAGTATTCGTAGGCAAGTTGCTCGAAGTTCTCACCGGCGATCAATCGATCAACCATCGCTTGGGCATCGGCCTCCGTCTTGAGTACGATCTGTGAGGCGCGGTGAACAAACTCGAGATTGTCGTAGAATTCGCGAATCTCCGATTCGGTAACGGTCACCTTGTCGGCAATCTCTCGCAGGAAGAGCACATCGAGCAGGAACTGCTGCTGATTCGCCAGCACGACCCGAGCGATTTCCTGGTCGCGGTCAATCCCATGTTCGTATGCTCCCAGGATCAACAGACGCTGGTTGATCATGGTGTCCAGTTTGGCTCGCTTGTATGTGAGTTCGTCATCAAACGTCGCGTCCGGGAAGCTGACGCGCGTGAGCATATCATCCATTTCCAGGGCGGTAATTTCGTAATTGCCTACGCGAGCAATGACATCACTCTCGCGTCCGGAGCAACCGATTGTCGCAAGGCAGAGTGCAAGCAGTGCGATAACGTGTCCGGTCATCTTAGCCGACATGGGACTGGGTAACCTCCATCATTGTCGATCAGTTCTACGGTCAGAAAAGTGCCGGGTTCCCGCAGTGCGGCCCTCCCGGCAAGCCGAGAACATAGCGGAATCATAGGGGGAGGCCAAGTGATCTCTACTCGAAGTCGGCCTCGAGGTAATCCTTGGTCATGTTCTGTCGCGTGAGCCTTTGGGACAGTTTCTTGGAGAATTCCACGGCCGAATTTTCGCCATATACCTTCAACATATGGTTCATCGCGATGACTTCCGAAATGACCGTGATATTCTTGCCGGGGGAAATCGGTACGGTTAGGATCGGGATCTTGCAGCCGAGAATCGTTGTCAACGAATCGTCGAGACCCAGCCGTTCGTAGTCCTGCGTTTCCTCCCAATAGGCGAGGTGGACCTCAACCTCGATACGCTTTTGCAGACGGATTGCGCGGATGCCGAACAGCTCTTCGATATCGATGATGCCCACGCCGCGGATCTCCATGTGGTGGCCAAGGAGTTCCGAGCCGGAGCCCATCAGGACATCCGGGGCAACCCGAGTGATCTTGACCACGTCGTCGGCTACGAGCCGGTGACCGCGTTCGACCAGGTCAAGCGCGACCTCCGATTTACCGATTCCGGAGCGACCGGTGTAGAGCAGTCCGACACCATAAACATCAACCAGCGTGCCGTGGACGTTGGTCGTCGGGGCAAAGCGGTGATCAAGGTAGGCGGTGAGACGGCTACTCAGGTCAGCTGTCGTCAATCGAGATGAAAGTACAGCAGTGTTGGCGCGCTGCGCGGCCTCGATAAAGGGAAGGGGTGGCGTGATCCCTTTCGCTATCAAAACGACCGGAATGCCGGTCGCAAAGAGCCGCTCGGCGATATCGACCAACCGGGAATCGGTCAGGGTCGACATGTAGGTGACCTCGGTTTCGCCAAGAATCTGGAGTCGGCGGTTCGGGAAGCGGTCGAAAAACCCGGTGAGTGCGAGTCCTGGCCGGTGGATTTCGGCGACCTCGATCTCCTTACGAAAGCCGGTGTTGCTGGCCGTGAGAGCGGCCAACTCGAGCTCGTTGCGGCGAGCATTGAGGAATTCTTCGACTATCAGCAACGCCATACGACCGAGTATACCGGGATTGGCCAGTCGAGAGCAACAAGCAACGGCCCGCTCAAGAGCGGGCCGTGTGCAGGTACGGAATTCTCTTTGAGGCTCAGTCAGATGGAGGAGAGACCCTCTCGATGAGGCGATGGACCTCCGGGGCCGCCGGCACTGCCGGCGGTGACGGGACCTCAACAAGGGCCGGTGCGGAGGGGGCGATCGCGCCGAACGAGCGAACTCGACTCCGCGAGCGAACCTCTTCGAGGGTTGCCTCAAGGGTCAGTTCCTGCTTGTCCCGTATGATTGTCAGGGTGATCTCGTCGTCCTCGCGGTACTCCCGCATAACTTCAACGAAGATTTCGCCGTCGCGAATACGTTCCTCATCAATACCGGTGATCACATCTCCGGCCTTGATTCCAGCCTCATCAGCCGGCGATCCTCGTTCAACCTCCGTGACCAGAACGCCGGCTCCTCGCTCGACGCCAAAGTACTCGCCGAGCTGCCGGGTCAGTGAAACGAACCGAACGCCCAGATAGGCCGAGGCACTTCTCATCCAACCGACATGAGCACGATTGCCGAGTTCATCAATGATGATCTGCGCGTTCCGATCGTATTCCATTTCTCGGCGCCGAAGTTCGTCCATCTGCAAATCGATCTTCCCAATCCCGCTCAGGTCCAGATCGAACTCAGGGAACAGCTGATTTCGTTCGGAACGCGGTTGGCGTTCGAGACGGACCGTGGTCATCTGCTCGTCACCATCCCGTACAAAAGTCAGGTCGACCTCATCGCCAACATCTGAATCGCGGACCATATCCTGCAGATCATGGGCATCCCAGACTTTGGCTCCGTTGAACGCAATAATGATGTCGTCTCGCCGGAGACCGGCCTCCTCGGCCGGCGACGTTTCCTCGATCCGGTCGATAATCGCGCCGTAATCGACGGTCAGGTCGAGGCGATCGACGAGATGCCGGTCAATCGTGGAAGTTGTGACGCCCAGCCAGGCACGATGTCCATGGCGGTTCGCCGGAGCGTCGATCGCCAGCAGGCCAATAGCCAGGAGTGCGACCAGACCCCCGCCCCAAAATTGTCTCTTACCCATAGAGCTCGTTCCTTCGCTAATGGTACACGATGTAGTCGCCTTACGGATTTTTGGAGGGTGAGGTTTCGCCGAAGATCGGGTTGAGGGGACTCGGGGCGGGCCGCCAAAAAGCGTGTTGACAGGTTGGGTGGGAGGGTTATTTTCGACGAATCTGCCTTTTGTGACACTCCCCTGTAGCTCAGTTGGTAGAGCAGCTGACTGTTAATCAGCGGGTCGTTGGTTCGAGTCCAACCGGGGGAGCTAATTGTTGCCAAGCTATACCTTCCCGACTCCGTCCCGATTTCAGTCAGGCGCTGTCTTCTGCCTACGGGTGGCATTCTCGAGCTCGGTATGCATCGACAACAGTGTGGTACCGTCGACCAGACCTTCATGAACGACCAGTTTTCGGCGCCGGGTCGATTCGGCCATTCTGCCAGGCATGGATCACGAGGTGACAGTAGCGATCACAAATGGTTGCCTCGATTTCGAATCGTGGGAGCAGATTTTCTCCGGCGAATTCGATAGCCGCCACCCGAGCGGGTGCTGATCAAGATCGTCGGCGAACAGCAATCTGGAGCGGTTGCAATTGCGCAACCGCTTTTCGATACTCACGTACCTAATCACAGATCGCCACAACGACTAGAGGATACCAGCATGCGTTTGGATACTCGCTTCGTTCTTTTTGTGCCACTCATTGTCCTCGCCTGTGCCACCACGCCGCGGGTTGACGCTCCGCCCGAGGCGACGGCCGTCCGAACAGTCGATACGCTACCGTTTGGCGCGATGCTCCCCGACGACTACCGCTGGCTGCGTGAGAAAGAAAACCCGGGCGTACGAGCCTATGTCGAGGCGGAGAATGCCTACACCGCCGCACAGACCGAGCGGCTAGGAGGGCTCAAGTCGAGCCTCTACGACCAGATGGTCGCGCGGCTCAAAGAGGACGACGAATCGGTCCCGGTTTTCCACGGTGGTTATTACTACTACTCTCGCAATGTCGCCGGCCAGGAGTATCCGCTCTATTGCCGCCGTGCCGGATCGATGGATGCCGATGAGGAGATCATTCTCGATATCAACGAGCTTGCCGAAGGGTACGAATACTACCGGCTCGGCGGACGTTCTCTTTCGCCCGATCATACGCGACTGATCTATACCGCCGACACGAGTGGTGGCGAAATCTACACCGCGTATGTTAAAAATCTGACGACCGGTGAGACATACAGCGATCGGATCGAGAATGTCTCCGACGCGCTCTTTGCGACGAACGATCTGATCTACTACGAAACGTACGACTCGACCCGGCGACCTGACAAGGTCTGGCGCTACACGCTTGGCACTGACCAATCCGATGCGGAGATGGTCTATCATGAACCTGATGGCCAGATCTGGTCCGGTGTGTCACGCAGCCGGGATGACAAAATCATCTTTATCGGCGCCGGAAACTACGATGCGTCCCAGGTCTACTTTGCAGCGGCCGATGACCCGAACGCCAAGTTCCGTCTCATCGAACCGATGCAGGCCGGGCTTGAATACTCGGTTGACCACCACAACGGTACGTTCTACATCGTAACCAACGACAACGCGATCAACTTCCGCATTGTTACCGCGCCTCTGTCTGACCCATCGCGTGCCAATTGGACTGAACTGATCGCCGAGTCGAAGGAGATTTACTACACCGACATTCTCTGCTTCGTCAATCACCTCGTTGTCACTGGCCGAACAGGTGGCTTTGCCAACGCGTTCATCTCGTCGTATGACGGTTTGGAGATGAAGCCGATCGAGCTGATGGATGTGATCCACCGCTTTGGGCTGGAAGACAATGCTGAATACAACACCGACCTGCTGCGTTTCAGCTACGAGAACCCGATTACGCCGCGTTCGATCTACGACTACAACATGTCGACCGGTGACATGACCCTGAAGAAGCAGGACCCGGTACCGAACTACGATCCGGCGAATTACCGTCTGGAATTGCTCTGGGCGACCGCCGATGACGGCTCCAGGATCCCAATTACGCTTTCCTACCACAAAAATGTCGATCCGCGCGGCAACAACCCCCTGCATATCTCTGGCTACGGTGCCTACGGCATTCCGACCGAGCCCTCGTTCTCGCGATCCCGCACGGTTGTAATGGACTACGGTGTGCTTGTCGCCCGTGCGGGCATTCGCGGCGGATCGGACATGGGGCGGCAGTGGTATCTCAACGGCAAACTGATGAACAAGCGAAACACATTTACTGATTTCTTCGCCTGTGTCGAGCATCTGATTGCCGAGGGCTACACCTCGCCGGAGAAAGTCTCCGCCTATGGTGGATCGGCCGGTGGACTGGTCACCGGGTACGCGGCTGCCGAACGGCCCGACCTGTTCGGCATTGTGACGCTTGATGTCCCGTTCGTTGATCTGATGAATACGATGCTCGACGCGACGATTCCGCTGACCGAGCTTGAGTATGTCGAGTGGGGCAATCCGAATGAGCAGAAGTTCTTCGAGTATATGCTTTCGTACTCGCCGTACGATAACCTCGGTGCTGGTCCGATGCCGAACATGCTGATAATGGCCGGATGGAACGATCCGCGCGTTCAGTACTGGGAGGCGGCCAAGTTTACTGCCCGGGCGCGCGATTCGGTGACCAACGATGCCCAGATCCTCCTCTCGATCAACATGGGTGCCGGTCATGGTGGTGCGAGCGGGCGATACGCCTTTATCGATGAGATCGCATTCATGTACTCGATTATTATCGATGCAATCGGTGGCGAGCGAATCGCTTCCAACTAGTTCAACGCACAGGATTCTGCTGTCGCCGAGCCCGGCCTCCACGACGACCACGAAAAATGGCTTGAGGTGCTCGCTCCACATGGACAGTCGGTACCGTGCAGTCGTCGACACATGAGTTAAGCTGCTGTCAGGGGGGACGTTACGAGCTTCTCGAAAGCTCGAGTAACGTCCAACCGGGGGAGCAATGCTTGTCCTGGCCGATTGGTTCCATCGGCTGACCACCCGCCAGACTCTTCAGTCGCTTGTAACATTACCAAAACTGTCTATATTGCCCAGCGCATCGTCGCTCGTTACATAGGAAAACGCTATGACCACTTTTTTCCGGCTTGGCGCAGTCACCCTTGCTTTGCTGCTTCTCATTGCCTGCTCATCCGACGACAGCCCCACGGATCCCGGCGGCGGTACCGGTGTTGACACCGTAACTGTAACGCCGGTTGTTACTCAAGCGGGGCCGTCGGGCTGGATCGAGGTCAGCGGACTTCCTGCGGGCAACGAAAATGTCTATGGGGTTGTGAAACCGGTTGGAAGCCCAGCACCGAGCGACGGTCGCCATCGCTCGGATTTCGTTGCTGCTACGAGTGACTCTGGCTTCACCATGATCATTGTGACTGATACTGGCACATTCTTCATGATGCCATTCAATCCGGCCGACCTCATCAATGGCGGCACCGTCGAGGTATACTTCACCGATGACAGCTCGGTATTGAGTAATCCGATCACACTGACAATCGATTCATTACCGCCCGCACCGGGCGAGTTTGCAGCCGTGACTGATCTCCTCGATACGCTCTTTGATCAACAACTTCGCCTCTTGGGAACGAGCCGAAGAGAGTTAGCGGCGCTGCCGGCAACACAGGTACCGTTGGCGCTCCTCCCAGCCTTCGTTGGCTACGATGCGCTTGCAAATCCTGGGAATCCAAACAACTTGAGGCGTCAGCTTGATGGCACTGCGCCAGCGTTGAGTGGGGCAACTGCCGATATGGATCTCCTCGACCGGTTGGTCGCCAGGATGGGTTATCGCGACTACCTCACTGACTATACGGCGGCAATCGATACGATCGAAACGCCGACCCAACTGCCGACTCTCGAACGTATGCAGCGAGTCGGTGGCTTGGTTAGCGCGAACGGTCAGATCTGTATCTCCGCACCAGATCTGGGCATTACCGACTGTGCTTCACTGGCCGAGGCGATGCGGACGCAAACGCAACTCGAGGTTGCCAAGCGAAGCGCCCGGGAAAAGCTCCAGGGAGACATCGCTGCCAACTCTCTCCTGCTCCTGAGTCTCGTGCCGGGTGGTGGTACCGTATCGACAGTAGTCGGTACTGGTATCTGGATTGATGCGACCATTGCCGAAGCACGTCTGAATCTCTATCCGTCGGCATTTGAGGACAACGCGACCACCTGGAATCCCTCCGAGTTAGCGTTTCCCGAAGACTTCACTCAGCCGGGGACGTGGACCGAGTTCAATGTGACAGCCACCAGTCGAGGATACTCACTCGACAAGTTTATCGTCGAAACAGTCCTCAATGCTCTTGGCGCGCGGGGAGCGTTTGGTCAAACGGGTGGACGTCCTCCCTCAATGGATGAGTACATCGACAATCTCGACCAGACGCTGGGTGGCGCGGCCAAGGGGATGGCAACCGGCCAGGCGGTTAACCAGCTTGGTGGTAATGACGGCATCATCGATATCTGTGCCAATATCTGGTCCAACATCAACTGTGCCGACGATGCGTACTCAGATGTCACCGTCCTCTCGGGGAGCGCGACAGTTGACGAAACGAATCGAACCTACGAACCGGCCGCACTGGGACAGGCGAATCTGCGTATTGAAACAAATGAGGCGATGGGGGAGCAGTCGACGGGCATCTCGCAGCTCATCGAAACGAAGGAGATTGAGGTCTTCCTCGATCCGTTCCAGGCTGAGGCTGATACACTAGAAGACATCACATTCTCGGTGCGTGTTGAAAATGCCGAAGACAAAGGAATGATCTTCTCGTACTCCAACGGTTCGATTCTTGAGTACACCGATGAGATGGTCAAGGTGAAGACTCCGGTGGCGCCGTGGGACCCGCCGGGTGTTGTCAGTGCATTCAGTACGTCGACAGGTGGATTGCGTAATGGCAGCCAAGAGGCTCGGGGCGACTCGGTATTCATCACCTACACGGGGATAGGTCAGGCGTTTATCGATCCGCCGTCTATCTGCCTCAAGCCCGGTGAAAACCAGGACTTTGTGGTGTCACTTCTCAACGGAGAGATCGACTCGGTCCGCTGGTCACTCGATCCTCCCGATTTTGGCACATTGAGTGAGTCTGGAGGTACAACTGCGAACTATCGTGCGCCTACCAACGACAGCACCGTCGGAACCGCGACGATCGAAGCTGTCGTCAATGGCTCGCGCAGAGCGTATTCGTATGTATCTGTCAATCAGTGTGCCTGTGCATGGACAGCCGACGTATCGGGTGCGGCGACGCTTGATCTTTCCGGTGGTTGGGCTACGGCTCAGAGTCTGGGCGGTCTGTGGGTCAATATGTGGCCTGATAGCAATCAGGGTCTTCCGTGGGTGTCATTCGTTTGCTACGATGCCACCGAGCCGGGGGTGTATCCTCTGGATGCCCTTGCCGTGATCATCAATGACTCGACCGATTGGGCGATGTTCGATACAACCGTCGTCGCGCCAACCCTTGTACTCGAAGCGTATGAGCGGACCGTGTATCCGGAAGGTGAGTTTGCCGACTTCGTACAAGGTTCTGTCAACGGAGTGATAAGTCGTCTAACTCCGACAGAACCACCTGAGTTCGAGTACGTCACCGTGAGCATCACGTTCCGAGCGGAGTTCTTCAATATTTCGCGTCCGCAGTGTGTTGACGACTAGATACCGTGTGACGATCTGTTTGTTTCATGGCGGACGGCGTGGAGATAGTCGGTTGCATCTCCCGACCTCCGCCTGCTCTACTTGACCAGCATCATCTTCCGCGTCCGGACGTTTTCATCGGCGACTAGTCGGTAGAAGTATACGCCGGAAGCAACAGCGTTTCCTTTCGCGTCTTGACCATTCCACGTTACCGTATGTTCGCCAGCCGGAAGCTTCCCGCTCACCAGGGTTGCTACCTGCTGCCCAAGGAGGTTGTAGACGGTCAGGGTCGCATCGCCGGATTGCGGCAACGTAAATGAGATCGTCGTCGTTGGGTTGAACGGGTTCGGGTAGTTCTGATCCAGGGCGAACGTGTTCGGCAGCAGTCCCTCGCCGTCATCATCACCCACATCGGTCACGACATCACCGAAGACGAGGGCATAGACACCGTCTCCCTCAAGCAACGCGGTCACCGTCATGAAGGCGGAGTCGACGATTGATGGTAACTGTCGCCAGCCCTGCACTCCCTCGTCCCAAATCGCTACGGTGGCCCGGTCGAGATCGTCGGCGAGCGAGACGGTCAGTGGTACGTCGGCTGAGTCGATCGGCAGAAGCAACGAGGAACCAGCGCTGTGCGATGATGCCGGATACGACGCGATTGAGAACGCCTTGCCAGCGAGTGTCTTGTTCCCTTCGTCCGTCGCAGGTGGCGGAAACGCCGTAGCGGCTAACAGCAGTCGCTCCACTGACGTTCCCGTATCGATAGTCATCAAGGCTCCGTCGAGTTCTAAACTGGCCGCCGTACCCGACGGCGGAAGTATCGCGATCTGATAGTCAACCGGAACCGCCCATGTACCGGAGTCGTTCGTAATCGTTTGAACGATCGTGCCGCTTTGCGACGAATCAGCACTGAGTGTCAGGGTAACGCTGTAATCGTCACCGGCCTGCGCTGGTGAAAGTGCGGTGTTGGTCCCGTTGTCGTCACGTTGTTCAAACGCCGGGGTCATGGCCAGGGTACGTGATGGTTCCGCTGTTAGCTCGGCATCGGTAGTCGAGAGCGTCATCGGGAAGAGCTGACGGAGTTCCGGGGTTAGTCTGGCGAGCGGTAAATCGAGGCTATCCTCATTGAAGTTACTGGCGTTTATCTCCAGTTCTCCCGACAACCAGTCGCGTGTAACAAGCGTATCCGCTATCGACGCAGCACCGCTCGATGACGGTAACTCGGTAAACTTGAGACCAGTCTTATCTGCTCGAAGAGTCGCATTCAGGTTTGGTACGCCGAGAACCCGAATCCGAGAATCAGAGGACGTTACTCCCTGTAGCCGATCGGGATATCCAATGCTCTTCAGTGTGATCTCGACGCCGGACTGGACCTCGCCGGGGTTGGATGGGTCGGACAGTCGTACCAAGAAGTCACGCTCCAGACGGCTGGCCAACGGCGGGAACGGGAAAACGACGTCCTTTCCGACGTCGATATCCATTGTCGAGCCGTCAAACGGATCACCGAGAAAGCCGCCATTGTCATTGGGGCCGACGAGCCGGAATTCGCCGCCGGAGAATGTCCGTTCGCCCGGTCGAATCACGGTCGTCTGGATACCGTTGTAGACCTTCTCGAGTTGGCTCTCGAGCGTTCGCCAAGGCGATTCATCGTAGAGAACGTAGTGCCACGTATTGCGGCAATCATCGATTCGGTAATCTTCGTCGTTGGCGAGTTCAGAAGCGCGAGGGTCATTGCGGACCGGTGTCTCACGATCGAGAATACCGTAGAACTTCAGCCGATTGCATCGCTCATCGAAGAACGCGACTCCAAACGTGTGCTCTCTGGCGAGCTTGAACTTGCGAGTCAAAATCGGACCCAGGCTTCGCTGCAAGAAGTCAGGTGTCTTGACGGTCCATGTCGGCTGTACTGAGGCCTCGACCGTTGAGTCAACCGTACCCGCATACATCCGAGGTAGCTTAACCGATTCAACGACCCTCAGGCCGCCGCTGATATATCGTAAGGCGATGACTGACGGTCGGACATTGTTAGTCGCCAGAACGTGAACATCGGCTTCCTCCCACATATCGCGATCAGTATAGATTTTTACCGTATCCAGCTTGACCTGTCCGTCGGTTACGTCAAAGAGCAAGTTCGACAGCGCACGAGCATAGTCTTGAAGCGATACGTAGTACTCGGGAGCTGGCTCCCACTCCGTTGAGATCGACAGGTCAATATCGAACAGCGAGTGCGTCAGCTCGATCGTCTGGTAGATCTTGTTGTCGATCGTGTCATAGTGCGGCTTACCGGTCTCATCGAATCGCAGATTCGATATCTCCGCCCGTATCGCCGGTTCCATTCGCTTGCGAACCGAGATCGAATCTCCCTCCGGCATCTGAACATCGGAGAAGAGCAGCCGCGCGAAGACATCGGTGGTAAGGTCCTTTACCTTGTTCTGGTCAAACTCTCTCGTGCCACTGTTGTAGCTTGGTTTCGCGACTTTGAACTCCATCTCGTTCAGGAACACATTGCGGCCATCGACAAGGCGGATGATCTTCGCCGGCCAGACCTTGGAGAATTCAGATGTCTCCGTCGGTCGTATATCGCCGGGATCCTCGTAGTTGTGGACGAGCACACTGAGGAAGGCGGAATCACCAAAGAGGTCCGCTCCCGGAAAGGTGTATGTCTGAAAATAGAACCCGTTGCTGTTAGTGGTGAATTCTCCGAAGTCGTAAAGTTCTTCGCCCTCACCATACGTGGTACTGTCTGGAGTGACAGATCGATAGAAGTCGTAAGCAAATCTTGTATTGGGCAGCCCCTGATACTTCAACCAGACTTGAGTCGCCGTATCATCAATAATCACTACGGAATCAATGATCGCATAGTTGAGAAGTCCATTCGGACCGGTATCCGCATCCGATCCGTCGTTCTCAGTGACACCGTCGGCGCTTAAGTCGATCGCCATACCGAGGTTGTCTTTGAAGATGTTGCCGGCGATTAAGTTGTTTTCCCCGCCGACGACAGTTACGCCAGTGGAGCGATTGTCAATGAAGCTGTTTCCGGAATCGGATGCGTCGAAGAATGAACCAACGAAGTTGTCGCTGCCATTGATCTCAATTGCCGATTGTCCGGGCACATTGAGGGTGGGCTCACCATTAAGTATGAACGTATTGCCGATGATGCCCGTTTCGCTGGCCTCGTTTATGACGATCGCATGATCGCTGTTGAACTTGAAGAGATTGCCAAGCGTATCGGCTTTCGATCCGCCGATGTCCGCTTCATCGATTCGTACCTCGATTCCAATCCAGTTGCCCAGGTTCTGCGTTCCATCGAGGCTCGTGCCGATCGCGTTACCCATAATGCGAATACCGTTATTGAATTCGTCCTCTTCCAAGAGAATACCATAGAAACATCCGCCAATGATGTTGCCTTCATCGGTTGTAACACCCGGTCGGTTGCCGATCAACGTCGCCACGCCGCCACGGAAGGTGATTCCGGCCAGCTGTTGACCAAGTGGAGCGGCTAGATCAGTTCGTATACCGATCCGATTTCCGCGCACGGTGACAAGGCCGGCACCGTCGATTGTCAAGCAGCTCTGTCCGGGACCGGCGACAATCGTATTTCCATCCTCCTTGGATCCGACGTAGACAATCGCTGCTGTTAATCCCAGGTAGATTCCACAGCTGTCATTAAAAGACTGCTGGATACCATCTGTACCAATCGAATTTCCGCCGATAAACACCGTATCGATCCCCTGCGAACCGACGAATGTGTCGGATCGAACGAGACCAACCCCGAACCGACCACAATGGCGAACTGTGTTGTCGCGGATATACAGGTCAGAGATTTTGCCGGCGGCTGTGATGCCGTCCACCGCAGGAGCAACCGTGTCGCCAGGTAATGGCATCCCGATTTGGTTGTTCTCAATAAGAAGCGAATCTCCCGATTCGATGTAGATTCCCGATTTCACTGTTGTGCCAATCATGTTGAATGCAGCAGTGCCGATAACAGCGCTGACATTTCGAAGGAATACGCCGTGGCCACTGATCGGGGCCTGAGGTCGCGGTGTTACTCCGTTTGAACCATCATCCACGATACCGATCTTGCAGCCGTTTACTCGTATCGGGATCGTGTCTGAGGAAACACCGTTGACGTGGATGCCATCGAGCGTCGTCCCAACAATCACGTTGTTCTGTGCTGAGAAAGAGACGTTTCCGTTAAATGTTGAGTCGACGAATACCCCGTGTCCGCCGATGTTCACTTTGCCGGTGAATGAGGATGCTCGGTCTGCAACTTTGCGTTCAACGCCGATCCAACTGTCTGAGATCTGGAAAAATCCCTGATCCTCGCTCGTACCATCTCGAGCAGATCGAACGTACACCGCGTTGCCCTGAATCGACCATAGCTCGGCGCCTTTGATAAACGTGAACTCAGAGCTGTCGACAAGAATGCCATGACCGTCGAAACCCGCTATTCGCACGTTCTCGATGTCCATCCACTTCTTAAGCGTCAGAGCCGCCACCGGATCGTTCGCACTCGCCATCGCCGATGAGGCGGTTGGCGGTGATTGGCCGGGCGCGAGCTCGATCAGCCCCGGGCCGACGAGGATCGGAATCTCATCTCCCGGCTGCGAGGCCCAATCCCATTCCACACTGTCAGTTATCGGTGGTAGAGGATTCGCCGCCGTAATCGGAATCTCAAGGCTCGTTCCCTGGATGTTGAATTCAAGA
Organism: Candidatus Zixiibacteriota bacterium; assembly: GCA_028289585.1. Classification (GTDB taxonomy): domain Bacteria; phylum Zixibacteria; class MSB-5A5; order GN15; family FEB-12; genus JANQPI01. Next base: position 21,471 of record JANQPI010000020.1, on the reverse strand, counting down.
ATGTCGAGTCCGGCGCGCACATTTGACTCCTCGATTGCCGCCCGGCACGTGCACTCATCGTCGCCGCCCGCAATCGTCTGCCCGGTCGAACACTTACCATCACCGGGGTTCTCATCCGGCAGGTCACCGGTCGAGTTGATGACGATCGCATCCTGCACCGGCACCAGGAGACAGAGCGTGTTGTTGAAGTTGATCGGATCGAGTGGATTGTTGACGAAACTCAGAATGACACCGTTGTCATTGATGTCGAACGCGGTATTGATAAACGGCTGAAGCGGATTACCGAATTGATCGAGATATGTCGTATCATTCTCCCAGATCAGATTCAGATCCCGAAGAGCCCTCGTCGTGTCTGATGCTATCGTGTAGATATATGTTTCATTACCAAACAGTAGTGCCTCACCGCGAGCGTTGACTGCATATGCACCCGAGTTGCTATTGAAGAAGTTATCAGCGGGATGGATGTTGCGGATCGAGTCGCCGTCATAGATAAACGCCTGGCTCTCCAGATTGATACCGGCCGACGTATCGACATCGTAGAAGCCACGGCCGACAACGAGGCCGTTGTTTGACAGGTCAACTGCGTAGTGCACGCCCGCTTCGGGGAAGAGGGGAATCTGCGACGGAATGGTGAATGGATCGATATTCAGAGTAAAGCCGCGGTCTTGGCCAAAGCCGAAATTCGGGTCGGGTCGCACATACATGTTGCCGGCGACCTGCCCGGCGTTGTTGATCAGCAATTCATCCCAGTCACTTACGCGATCGACATCGATCGTGCGATAAAATGCACCCGCTGTGTCAATGATAAAAGCTCGCGCCTGCGTGTACGATGTTCGACCACCACTCTCCCAGACGACGAGACCACCTGTGGAATTGAAGAACTCATCTTGTGTCAGTGTTGCGCGGCCAACAACATCGCCGTTGTTGTTGATGTCATATGTCTCGACAAAGAATGTCGGATCAGGATGGGATAGGACCGTATACCCGTTTCGATCGGCGACGAATGCCTCATAGAATGTATTGAACGCGCTGTCTGCCCAGGTCTGCCACCCAGTTACCTGACCGGAATCATTGAATCCAAGTCCAAACTGAATGCCGAACTCTTTGTCAACGCCTGGTGCGAAGTTGATGACCGGCTGCCACGACGAATCTCCCGAAATGATGACAATGCGAAGGGAATCGTCGTCCGTATTCGTAGGGTTGGGATAACGAATCATCACCTGATTCAGATTGTTTAGACGCGGTCCCTGCTCGGATCGAAAGCCACTGCCGACAATTGAAGTGTCATTTGTGTAGAGCGGAATGACCTCGTAGTCTGGAGTGGGATCTGGGGTCTGGGCTTGGCCGAGGAGTGGAAGAATCATGAGCAGACCCAATAAGCCAGCAACAGAGGGAGAAGCAGTACGCATGCGATGATCTCTATACGTTGGTGTTCTGGACACGCGCTCTTGTGCGAACGGGTATCAGCGATTTGCTGACAGACGATAACTGATTTACTCGATTTGTCAAAAGCGGTCTCCCGTCCCTCCTGTTAGGCCCGGTAGGTGACGTCTAAGTTGCTGCAAGAGTTCGCATTACAGTCTTTTAGTGCTGACAGCGTCCGGAACGGGAGCCTGCCTGCTATTCTACTCCGTTCCACGATCAAGTGCTTGCGCTGTCGCCTATCGGCTGATACATGGCCACGTTCTTCTTAACACACGGAAGAAGCCCGTCTCATCTATCAAGAGACCTGCTCTGTTGACTTGTTCGTACCCATCGCCTAACCTCTCGCCGTTGCGAAGGGGCGGCAGTTCGGGGGCAGCGGGAAGGAGATCAGCCATCACGATGACGGGACGACAGGTCCAACGACTATTCGTTAGCCTTATCACGCTGGTGTTGACACTGGCCCCTGCTGTTCATTCACAAGACGCCGGATCTTCCGACATCACGATCGGTTTTGTTATCGACGGTGAGTGGTTCCTCAACGATTCTGTCCGCACGCTATTCGAAACAGAAATCCGTGATCTGCTGGGAACCGAGTTCGACGCCCGCTTCCCGGAGTCCAAGCGTCGCACGGGTTCCTGGGATTCATCGTCAATACGAAGTGCGGTTGCATCGCAGCTTGCTGATCCCGACGTGGATTTGGTGATCACCTTGGGTGTGATTGCATCGCAGGTCGCAGCGCTTATCGAATCCCCTCCGAAACCGATCGTCGCACCGTTTGTGATCGACCCGGTAATGCAGAGTGTGCCGTATGCAGATGGCCGATCTGGACGATCGAATCTGGTGTATGTCGCCTCTCCCTGGCGCCTGCCTGAGGAAATCAAGCGGCTGGCTGAAATTGTGCCGTTCTCACATCTCTGTCTCATTGGCAACGAGGCGTTTCTTCAGGCAATTCCGGGACTGGAAACCCGGATGCGTGCCGAACTGGCCGAGCAATCGGTCCAACTGTCCGTTGTGCCTGTCGCGGCGAACTACCGGGAGGCGCTGAGTCAAATCCCCGACGATGTTGACGCCGTTTACCTGGCGCCGCTCTTACAGTTATCAGATGATGACTTCGCTAACCTCATTGATTCGCTCATCGCTCAGCAGCTACCAAGTTTCTCCGTTCTCGCCGATATTGATGTTCCTCGCGGCGTGCTTGCGGGCTATGCCGCGAAGGGGTATTTGCAGCTAATTGCTCGACGTACCGCTATTGTCATTCAACGGATCCTTCTTGGCGACGATGCCGCCCAGATTCCGGTGGCGATTGCGTTTGATGAAGAACTCCTGATCAATATGGAGACCGCTCGATCATTAGGCGTGTTTCCGTCGTGGGCTATCCTAACCGACGCCGAACTGATCAACCAACAGCGGACCGAAATCTCGCGTGTAGTGTCGTACACCGATGTTCTTCGAGAGGCGCTGTCTACCAATCTCGATTTGAAAGTTGCGCGGGCCAATCGCGATGCCCGATCGCGCTCGGTTGACGAAGTACGAAGCTCACTATGGCCACAGCTGTCGGTATCGGCGCAGTCTGTCTGGATTGATGAGGATCGTGCGACGGCATTCGGATCGACCCAGGCCGAGCAGACGACTCTTGGGTCCGTCAATTTGAACCAGGTCATCTTCGCCGAACCGATCTACGCATCACTCGATATTGCGCGATTGCAGCGGGCTATCGCCGTAGCTGATGAACGGACTGTTGAGCTGGATCTCATTGCTGAGGCAGCAAGCGCATACCTGGGTTTGCTGCGAGCGAGAACGGTGGAACGAATCGCTCGCGGTAACGTGGCGCGAACGCGAGCTAACCTTGATCTTGCCCGCGTACGGGAAGCTTTGGGAACGGCTCGCGCGGCCGAAGTTCTGCGTTGGGAATCGGAATTGGCAACGGATCGGCGCGAGGCGATTGAGGCGAACGCCGTACGCAATGTTGCCGAAATTGCTCTCAATCGAATTCTTAACCGCCCCGTCGAACAGTCGTTCCTGCCGATTGAATTCGACCTTTCAGATCCGGAGCTCCTGATCGGCAACGAGCGCTTCCTTCCGTATCTCGACAATCCGGATCGCTTTCGGCGTCTCCGAGCATTTCTCGACAACGAAGCACGACAGCGTGCACCCGAGCTCGTTGCGCTGACGTCTGCGATTCAGGTTCAGGAGCGTCAGCGGTCGTCGGTGGGACGATCATTCTGGCTGCCGCAGGTCGGTCTCAATGTCGAATTCAGCCGTGTGATCGATCGGTCGGGTGCAAACAGCGCCGGAGGTTCCGGTGGATTGGAAGGACTTCTGCCCCCCGGCACTGAGATCTCTACTCCCGACGACAACAATTGGCAAATCGGACTTCAGGCGACATTGCCGCTGTTCAATGGTGGTGAACGTCTCGCCTCCCGCGCACGGCTTCGTCATGAAGCAACACGTCTCGAATTGACTCATCAGGCGACGAGCGAACGAGTCGCTGAGCGTGTCCGATCTGCAATGCACCTCGCAGGAGCTTCGTATGCCGGTATTCGGCAGTCGCAGCTGGCAGCTCAGGCGGCCGATGATTCGTATGCGCTCGTTGCCGATGCGTATTCGCGCGGGGCGGCGACGATCGTCGACCTTATTGATGCACAAAATGCAGCTCGCATTGCCGATGAGGCTGCTGCCAATGCCGTTTACGATTTCCTGCTTGATATGGTCTCGGTCCAACGGGCTCTCGGATGGTTCTATCGACTGGAATCACCAGAATCTCAGGACCGACTTCTCGATCGGCTCGATGCCTTTGCTGACACCGAAGGCAGCGACTAAGAAATGGAGTAAGCGTGACAGGGTTGTGGGAAAGATACACCAACCGCACCGTAGCTATTTGCAGACACGGTAGTTCCCTTATCGGGGCGATCGGAGTTTTCGTTCTGACCGTTACTTTTGCAGGCTGCGGCTCCGATGAGGTCGATGCGCCCGCGGTGTTACGACCGGTACAGTTTGAACAAGTCTTTCAATCGGGTGGTGAACGTACTCGCACGTTTGTTGGTGTCGCTGAGGCATCGATGCAGGCCGAGTTGAGTTTCAAGGTCGGCGGCACGATCTCCGATATCAAGGTTGCTCGTGGTGATACCGTAGCTGCCAATCAATTGATTGCCACGCTCGATCCGCAAAACCTGCAACTCGTTGTCCAGGAGGCGGCCGCCGCGTTGTCGCAGGCCGAGGCTCAGCAACGGCGAGCAAACGCCGACTATGAGCGCGTTCGCGGACTCTATGAAACGCGCAACGCATCTAAGCAAGATCTCGATGCGGCACGCGCTGCATCTGAATCAGCCAGCGCCCAGCTCGCCGCTGCCGACAAGCGATTAGAGATCGCTGAGCTTCAGGTAACCTACTGCTCGTTGCGAGCGCCGGTCGCGGGTGCGATTACCGCCGTACCTGCAGAGGTAAACGAAAACACGCGAGCGGGGGAGCCGATTGCGGTCCTTACGTCAGGCGATGCCATCGAAGTTGATATCGCGGTTCCTGAGGCACTCATTGGGGGGATTCGCGAGGGTGATCCGGCCACGGTAACGTTCGACGCCCTTGGCGATCGAGAGTTTACAGCACGGGTGATCGAGGTAGCGGTCGCGAGTAGCGGTATGGCGACAACGTTTCCAGCAACCGTACAGCTGACCAATACCGTGAGTGACATCCGTCCTGGAATGGCCGCCGAGGTAGCGTTCACGTTTGCTCAACAGGAAAGCAGTGGTAGTTTTCTTGTGCCGGCCCACGCGGTCGGTCAGGATCGCTCTGGCCGGTTTGTGTTCGTCGTGATGCCGTTCGATTCGGCGGACAATGTCGGCGTCGTTGTTCGACGGCCTGTGAGCATTGGTGAGTTGCGTAGTGATGGGCTCGAAGTCCGTCGGGGACTGATCGACGGCGACTATCTGGTTACTGTCGGGGTCCACCGACTGGTGGATAGCCAACGGGTGCGATTCAGCCCGGGCGGATCAGCCAGTCAATGAGCATCACTCGATTTGCCATATCGCAGAACCGTCTGACGTTCGCCTTACTGTTCGTGGTTTTTGCCGCGGGCGTTATGGCGTACTTCTCGCTGCCGCGTGCGGAAGATCCGGGTTTTATCATCCGTACCGCCACTGTGCAAACGCTTTTCCCTGGTGCTTCTCCCGAACGTGTTGAGTTGTTGGTCACGGATAAGCTTGAGAAGGCCATTCAGGAAATACCCGAACTTGATTTCGTAACGTCTCAATCGGCGACTGGCGTATCTCTGATCTTCGTTAATGTCGACCAGAGCTACAAAGAGATGCGACCAATCTGGGACAATCTTCGACGCAAGGTCGAACGAGTTGCACCCGACTTGCCTGAGGGCATCATCGGCCCGACTGTCAATGATGAATTTGGTGATGTGTTCGGCATCATTGTCACAATTACCGGTGACGGTCTGAGCTACGCGGAGCTTCGCGATGTTGCCGATGATGTTCGCGACGATCTCCTCCGGCTCCCCGATGCGGCCAAGGTAGAGATCAACGGAGCCCAGGAAGAACGTATCTTTGTTGAGTACAATAATGCCCGGCTTGCCGAACTCGGCATTTCGACAATGCAGCTGCGGCAGCTTCTGGAAGCCCGCAACATCATTAATCCTGGCGGCGCTGTTGAAACGTTACGGGAGCGTATTGTTCTTGAGCCTTCGGGCAATTTTGAGTCGGTTGACGATCTTCGACAGACAGTCATTTCTCTCCCCGGCAGCAGTGATCTTGTTTACTTATCCGATATTGCCACTGTCACCCGCGGCTACGTCGATCCCCCCAGCGAACTCTTACGCTACAATGGACAGCGGGCACTTGCCCTCGGCATCTCGCTACGGGAGGGGGGCAACATTATCAATCTCGGTGAACAGGTGCGGGCAGCGGTAGCGCGGTTGCAACAGCAGTATCCGATCGGCATTGATCTCGATTTTCTGACATTCCAACCCGATGTTGTGAACAAGAAGGTGCGCAACTTCACTTCGTCGCTTGGTCAGGCGGTTGGCATCGTCATGATCATGATCCTGATCGCACTGGGGATCCGCACGGGATTGATCGTGTCTGCATTTATCCCCGCGTGCATCGCGATGTCGCTTGCCTTGATGGCATTCTTTGGCATCGGGATCAATCAGATCTCGCTGGCCGCTCTTATCATCGCACTCGGACTTCTCGTCGACAATGCCATCGTCATGGCGGAGTACATTCTGGTCCGTATCCAATCCGGGATGGACCGGGTTGAGGCTGCTGTAGCGTCGGCTCGGGAGCTGGCGATTCCTCTCCTGACCGGCTCGTTAACAACGATTGCCGCCTTCTTACCGATCTATCTTGCCGAATCGAACACCGGGGAGTATACCGCTCCGCTCTTCCAGGTTGTCTCTATTGCTCTGCTCTCATCATGGATCCTGTCGTTGACGGTGACACCAATGCTGTGTGTCCTCCTGATCAAGGTGAAGCCAGCAACGACTACCAAGCAGTTTGGTGGGAGAACGTATCGCACCTATGCGCGTATTCTGACGTTTATGCTGCGCCGGCGACTCGTTACGATTGCCACTACACTGCTCGTCTTTTTCGGTGCGATGTGGGGGTTGGGGTTTGTCCCCAGCGCTTTTTTCCCGCCATCCGAAGTCCCGATCATTACTGCCGAGTTTGACCTCGCACCGGGAACCAAACTCGACTATACCGATCGTTTTGCGGCGGAGGTCGATGCGTTTATTCGTGATTCGTTATCACGCAGCGAAGTACGGGAAGGAGTCACTCACTGGGGAACATTTGTGGGTACAAGTGCCCCACGCTTCGTTCTGACCTACAATCCCGGCCGCCCCGATCGGAAATACGTTATTCTGATTGCGACGACGTCTTCTCGTCCGTACGCCGATTCGGTGGTGGCACATCTTGAACAGTGGGTTGCTCGGAACCATCCCGGCGTTACACCCGATATCAAGCCACTGGCGCTCGGACCTCCCGTTGCGGCCCCCATCCAGGTCCGACTCTCCGGCAAGGACCTTGAGCGACTCTATGAGATCGCAGCGAAGCTCGAAGCCCGCCTCGCCGAGCATCCGGGAACTCGAAACATCCGAAACGACTGGGGAGCGCAGACAAAGAAGCTGGTGGTGAATATCGACGAGGCGCGCGCGAAGCGGGCTGGTGTATCCAACCAGGATATAGCGGTTTCGTTGCAGACAGTCCTCTCGGGCATCACGACTACCGAGTATCGCGAAGGTGACAAGGTTATTCCCGTCGTTCTCCGATCGGTTGCTGCTGATCGTACTGACGTCGGTAAGATCGAGAGCATGAACGTGTACGCTCAGGCGACTGGCCGCAATGTGCCACTCAAGCAGGTTGCCGATGTCGAACTTGTCTGGCAGCCATCGGAGATGATTCGACGAGATCGTCTGAAAACGATCACGATCTCCGCAGACGTCGCTGAAGGCGTTGTACCTACCGATGTGAACGCCTGGCTGACGCCATGGTTGGAATCGGAGATGGTTGATTGGCCAATCGGTTACTTGTGGGAGTACGGTGGCGAGATCGAATCGTCGGTCGAGGCTCAGGAATCGATTGGGGCGAAGTTGCCGTTCGCACTCTTTGCAATCGTTCTGCTGCTTGTCTGGCAGTTCAATTCGTTCCGCAAACCGCTCATTATTCTCCTCACGATTCCTCTCGGCATGATTGGGGTAACAATCGGGCTGCTTGTTTCCGATCTGTACATGGGCTTCATGACGCTGCTCGGCGTTATTGCCCTTGCCGGCGTTGTGATCAACAATGCCATCGTCCTTCTTGATCGAATCAAAGTTGAGCAGGATGAGAACGGCTTCGACGGACCGACCGCGATCGTGCAGGCCTGCCTCCAGCGATTGCGTCCAATCTACCTTTCAAACGGATCAACGATTGCCGGACTCTTTCCCTTGTGGTGGGGTGACTCACCGATGTTCTGGCCAATGGCCGTCGCCATGATCTTCGGCCTGGCGTTCGCGACACTCCTGACGCTTGGCGTTGTTCCGGTCCTTTACTCTCTATTCTTTGGTGTCCGTCTGCCCAAAGGGTGGAGCTATCAGGAGCCAATGTCCGAACGACAGGTCACAGCCGGAAACTAACACACCTTGTCGTCGCGCTGACTTTCTCTCGATTAGCGTTGAGAAAACTACGGTCGGGCTTGAAGCCGGAACGAACGGGGTGACGAACCCGCCCATCGTTTGAACGCGCGATTGAACGCGCTCTGTTCCGAGAAGCCGGTCAGGAAGGCGATTTCGCTTAGCGTATAGTCGGTTCGTGTCAGTAGTCGTTTCGCCAGATCGCGTCGAGATTCATCGACGAGCATTTGGAAGGTCAATCCTTGATCGGCTAAGCGTCGTTGCAACGTCCGCGCACTCATAGAGAACCGGTTGGCGATCTCAGTCAGCGTCGGAACACCGTCACTAAGTGATTGCGCAATGTCAGTTCTCATCCGCAACGTCATATCAATATCGCTGGCGAATTCCGTTATCTCCTGATCCAGATGAGCGTCAAAGAACTGAGAGATCGCCGAATCGGCAAGCTTGTTGGGAGCAGCTAGTGATTTCGATGACACCTGAATGGCGTCGCGATCGGCATTGCAGATCACCGGGCAGCCGAAAAACTCCTCGTGGGATGAGAGATCGCCAGGAATGTTATGCTTGAAGTAGACCACTTCCGGATTGAAGTCCTGCTGGCTGACTTCCCGACTAATCTGAGTAACTGCAACAATGCTCTGCTCGTTTGACAGGCGCATCCCCAACCGGCGTTCACCTTCGCGGTGGAGTAGAATGAAGTGCTTATCATCCTCATTTCGGACTTCGTAGGCCGATACACTGGTGAGCACCAGTCCGTAACGCACCGCCCGTTCATATGAACGTCGCAGGTCAATCGCCGTCTTCCACGCCAGGCCAAAGGCTCCATAATCATCACAGCGCATCGACGAACCGACGCGCAACGGAAGCGTCACGCCATCGTCATCTTCACGCGCGACCCGCTCGCACAAATTATAGTAGTCGGAATCAAGAACCCTGATTTTGGGATCTACCGGAGCTTCGGGATCGATGCCAACTGAGGTAAACAGATCGTGTCGCCGGGTTGTGTCTTCCGGATTCGCCGCTGTTGCGACATTCACGACCTTATGAACAAAGAGCGATGTGATTTGGCCCATTGACAGCTATCGGTTTGGACGATGTCGACGATGACGTTGCTTACGATGGTGGACGACGTCTGTACAGGTGCTGAATCTGACGCGAACGGTAAGAACTCTGGCGGCTAGCGTCAAGAAATCCACCCGATCGAACCCTATCTTCACGGCGAATCGCGGACCTGCGATCCACATCTAACTAACTGATGAGAGGAAACAACAATGTCTAAGTCTTATGGTAGCGATGCCAGCGGATCGAGCAACCAGCTCGTGCTCGTCCTCGGAGCGACCGGTAAAACCGGTCGGCGAGTTGCCGCCTCCCTCCGAGAGAAGGGTATTGCGACACGTCTAGGCTCGCGGAGTGCCAATCCTCCGTTTGAGTGGAATCGGGAACAGACGTGGGACGCCTGTCTTGACGGCGTAACCGATGTCTATGTGAACTATGCGCCGGATCTAGCCGTACCCGGCGCGACCGATAGCATTCAGGCGTTCGTTGAGCGTGCCAAATCGCACGGCGTTCAGCGGTTGGTGCTTATCTCTGGTCGCGGCGAAACTGAGGCTCAGGCATGCGAGCAGATAGTCATGTCGAGCGGCCTGACGTGGACAGTTGTCCGAGCCGGCTGGTTCAACCAGAACTTCTCCGAGGGGGCGTTTGCCGACATGGTCGTGTCGCGCCGCATTACGCTCCCGGGTGGGGAGCGACAGGAGCCGTGGATCGACGTCGACGATATCGCTGCGGTCGTTGTCGCGGCTCTTACGGAATTGGGTCATGAGGCAGAAGTCTACGAAGTAACCGGACCGCGCCTGATGTCGTTTGCAGATATCGCAAGTGATCTGTCCAATGCGATCGGCAGTGAGATCGAGTATGTTGATGTCCCCCATGCCGATTTCCTAGATGGGCTGGCTGAAGCGCAGGTACCAAAAGACGTCGTCTGGCTGATGGACTATCTCTTTGCCACCGTGCTCGACGGACGCAATGCGTACGTTACCGACGGCGTCCAGCGTGCCCTTGGGCGCCCGCCGAAGGACTTTGCTGACTACGCGCGCGATGCGGTTCGTACTGGCAGCTGGAAGGATGTGGGGTGATGACGGGAAAAACGACGACGGCGTTGTTGGCCATCTCGGGACTCATTCTTCTGGTGATCGGTGTGGGAATCCTGTTCTTTCCACACGGATTTTATGAATCCAACGGAACGATCCTTAGCAATGAACCGAGTCTGCTGTCTGAAATCAGGGCCAGTGGCGGACTGCTACTGGCCTGCGGAATTGTGATCATACTTGCCGCGTTTCGGCCGGTGCTTCGCCGCCAGGCACTCGGCCTTTCAGCCTTAGTTTTTCTGTCCTACGGGTTGGCACGGGTGGCGAGTTTCGCTCTCGATGGTATGCCGGCAATGAGCTTGATTGCTTCGACCGGTATTGAGCTAGCGGTTGGCGGGCTGTGTCTCTGGATGCTGCTTCGTGTGACACAAATCAGAGCTGTCTGATGGAGAAAGCGAATAATGGATCTGTTTGAATTCGCGTTGTTGTCGTCAGGGGTGTTGGTACTTCTTGTAGCGGGAATCGTGCTAACGTTTGCTATCGTTGTAATGCCGGGGATAGCCTCGATGGACGATCGCGGCTTCCTCCACGCTTTCAAAGTGATGGACCGAGTGATTCAGAACAACCACCCGGTTTTCATGTTCGTGTGGCTTGGGTCGATTGGTCTGCTCCTTCTTGCGGTCGGGCTAGGTCTGTTTGCCCTTAACGGAATGGAGCGCGTCGTACTTATTGCAGTCGGAGTTCTTTATCTGTTTGGGGTCATGGTTCCAACGGTGCGCATCAACGTGCCGCTGAATAACGAATTGCAGCGACGAGATCTTGACACCTTGTCGATTGATGAACTGAGTGAGCTTCGACTTCGCTTTGAATCGACCTGGAACCGATGGAACGTTATCCGGTCGATTGTTGCCATCGTGACCGGTGTGGCCATTCTCGTGCTGCTGCTACGGGTGTAGTCGGGGTTGGCAGCAACCGACTCAGTCGACGACTCCCTCAAGCGTCCGTATCCCGTAGACCGGAGGAATTCCCGAACGCAAATCGCCAGCCAGACTTTCGTTCTCGACCTGCAACACGCCGTCGACAAGGTATGTCTCACCGCGGATATCCTGGACCCACTCGATGATCGCGTCGATCGTCGGAACCGTCAGATTCATCTCCTGTGCCATCCACTTGGCAATACAGACACCGTAGGAGACATCGTCGGTAAAGAACCGATGATCGGTGTCGATCACGAACTCGCCACTCTCAATCTGCTTGGTTGGTGGCTTGATCGCGCCAAGCGTTTTCGACGTCGTAAACGATTCGCGAATATCGGTATTCGTGCTCTGATACGAGAGTCGTTCGGACCCGAGGTAGTCGAGCATGTGGGGAAACTCGCGGTTCGGGAAGCGGGACCGAATGCCGTTGCGCACTTTGTCGTAGTCAGCGTCGAGATCACGCATCAGGTCGGCAGAGAGATCGTCGAAGTCGCGATAGAAGTATGGAATCTCTTCGCGAGTCGTCCATCTGCCGCCGTAGCGCTTGTACAGACCGTAGCAGCGGGAGGGGTGGATCAGTTGGTTATCGACCGAGAGGGTAAGCGACAGGAAGCTGTCGGCCTGAATAAACGCGCCCTTATCGAACCACTTTTCGCAGATGGCGCCAAGTAGCCTGGTGTTCAGGTCGGCGAACCGATCACGAGGGGAGACCGCAGCCAGGTTCACGACTTTGCACCCATAGGTGACACCGAGCTTGCCATACTCGCGCACCCGACAAATCCAGGGAATAAGGCCGACTGCGAATGTTGTGATGTTGTCGAGTGATTGCTCCTTTTCGATCTCGCCGGTCATCCAGTTGAATCCCGCCTGGCCGTAGATCGTACCGACGGCTACCTCGCGGTCTCGCCGTAGGTGCGGCGCGATACGCCGCAGCGCGGAGCGATAACTACAGACCGGCATGCAGAGAATAACCGCATCGCTCTGCGGAATCGCCTGAGCGGGATCATCGGTTGCCAGACTCAGTTTGCCGGTAACCGTGCGTTCAACCTCTTCGTCGATCGACTGTTGTTGGAGCTCGATCTCGTTCGACCACTCCTCGGGGCGGCGTGTGAGCAGCTGCACCGTGTGACCGGCATGGGAAAGCAAAGGGATAATCACGTGGGCGCTGGCGCCCCCACCGACGATGGTAACGACTAAGTGCTCATTCGACATGTTCTGGCGTCTCCCGTTCGATTTTGGGCGTCCGGCTCACGCTGAGATTCTTAGCGCGGTCATCCGGTGGTAGTCACCCAAGTGCATGCATCGTAGAGAGAATCCGACCTCGATATGTTGTCAAGCGGATTCGAGTTGGCCTCGGGCGGTCGCCTTAGGGGCAACCGTTTCGTTTCGCTAAACTATTGGGAGGCGATGAGTTGTCGTGGCACCGATGGCATTCCCATCGCCCCATGCCACCGGCGGGAGGGAACGAATCTTCCAACCGATTCTTTGGTCTTACGTATTGATGTCAGATCATGTACCTTGAAGTGCCCGTTTGGAAGAACTTCGAACGGCACATTCGGCACATTGGCCAATCACTAGGCCTCGTTGCCATCTAACGAGACATTGTTGATAGGGAGAACAGATGCATCTGTCTGCAGGTCAGCAGCTAGGCCCCTATGTGATCGAAGCCCCCGCTGGGAGCGGTGGTATGGGCGAGGTCTATCGTGCGACCGATACTCGTCTCAACCGCACCGTGGCAATCAAGATCATGCCCTCCCATGCGTCGCTCCAGGAGGGGATGCGAGCACGATTTGAGCGGGAAGCGAAGACGCTTTCCAGTCTCAATCACCCCAACATCTGCACATTGCATGACATTGGGCAAACGGACGGCATCGACTACCTCGTCCTTGAGTTCCTCGAGGGAGAAACGCTTGAGGCTCGACTTCGTCGAGGCAAGATGGGCCTTGCGGAGGCACTTACGATTGGTCAGCAGATTGGCGAGGCACTTGCCTCCGCGCACCGTCGTGGCCTAATCCATCGCGACCTCAAACCAAGTAACGTCTACCTGACGGAATCCGGTGCCAAACTCCTCGACTTTGGGTTAGCTAAGTTTGCGGCCGAAACGGTAACCGGCATGCATGATGACACCGCGTCAACACCGGTCACTAGCCGTGGTCAGATCGTTGGGACGCTGCAATACATGTCACCTGAGCAACTAGAAGGTCGTGAGGCTGACGAGCGGAGCGACATTTTCGCCATGGGGGCGTGTCTTTACGAGATGATGACCGGTGCTCGGCCATTCACGGGAACAAGCAAGGCGAGCCTCATCGGCTCGATCATGAAAGAGATTCCGGAGCCGATAACAGCCGCGACACCGACCTCGCCGCCGTCACTTGATCGGCTCATTCACAAGTGTCTTGATAAAGAGCCCGACAAACGCTGGCAGACGGCGCGCGATCTGACCGACGAATTATCGTGGATTGCTACGTCTGCTAACAACTCCGACGAAGGACCAAAGTCGCGCGGAGTGTCCGTGATCGCCGGAGTTGGGATGCTCAGTCTGATGGTTGTCGCCATTGCCTTTGCGGTGTTCTTCTTTCGTGCCAAGCAGTCGGCAGCCGAGACGCGGAAATCACTCGCTCAGATTCAAGAGAGTCACGACTTTCTAACGAGCGTCTATACCGAGGTCATTCCGTGGGGATGCGGCGATACGATCTCGGTTCTTGAGATGTTGAATCAGACGACCGAGAGACTCGACGGATCGTTTCCCGACAATCCTGAGGGTGAGGCGGATCTACGTCTGGCGATTGGTCACGCGTACAAGTCGATCGGCGCAGCCGAGTTAGGGCGCCGGGAACACGAAGCAGCTGTGCGCCTCCGCACTAAGAGCCTGGGCGAACTAGCCGATGAGACAATCGCGGCTCGGGAAGAACTGTCCTACGCTTATCAAATGCTCGGAGCTACAAATGACCTGATTGAGAATGAGAAGGCAATCCTCGATGCCATTCAGAAGCGTAGCGATGGTTCGAATGAGCTTGAGATAGCCGATGCCAAGAGTAGCGTTGCAGCAGCGATCAGTACGCGTCGACGCATTGATGATGCCCACTCGTATGCGTTGGACGCATTTGAGACGTATCAACGAGTTCTTGGAGCCGATTCTGCGGAGACTATTGTCAAGCAACTCAACCTTGCCTGGGTGCTCCTCGACATCGGACGAATCGATGAAGCTGCACCACTCATTCGCAATGCCTATGATCGATCCCTGGATACCCATGGTGAGCATAGTTTTACTTCTAGACGATCCCGGAGCATGATGGCAATGCTGTACATAACCAAGGGCGACCTCGATTCGGCCAAGGCACTCTATGGATATCGGGCTATCCCTGAGGATATCGGATTCGTCTACACGTTCCAGGGTGACGATGATTTTGATAGGTTGCCGGCTCAGCTCTTCATCTGGTTTGAAACATGGTGTCCATGGTCCCATATCGCCTTGAAGCGCCTTCGCAACATCTATCCGAATTACAACTCTGAAGGTCTGGAGATCGTCGCGGTCACACGGATAACGGGAACGGCATCAATGGATGCTGTTCCAAAGTACCTTGCCGAGAACAGGTTCCCGTTCCCTACCTATAAAGACAACGGCCGTGCATCTAACTTCTTTGAGTGTGGTGGCCTGCCTTCAATGCGTCTTGTCCACGACGGCTATCTCATTTGGGAATATCAATACATTGGCATACACAAGGTCCAGAGTCGAATGCTTGAGGGACTTGTCGCCGCGGGGCAAACTGCGGACTCGCTTTCAACCAGGCCGTCGAGTGGTTAATCCAATCGGATGAGAAGAGGGCGCGGTAAAGCCGCCTAGAGCTGGTAGCGGATCGTGGCGCCGGCGCTCCGTCCCGGCTCCGGGAAGACCGAACGAATGCGTGACAGATGATCACGATACTCCGCATCAAAGAGATTCCGAACCTCCACACTGATGATCATGTCACGGTGCAGTAGCTCGGTCGAGATAGCGGCCGAGAGATCGACAACGGCATATCCCGCCGTTGCGGACTCGAAAGCACCAGTGCGCGTTTGGCTCGACGCCCACCGTGTCCGAGTATCGACCTGCCAGCGCTTACGATGATATCCGAACTCAATCTGTCCGCTCACCGGAGAGATGAACGGTAGCGGTTCGCGGCTATCGGTCAGCGTACCCTGAGTCAGGCTAACATCTGATGCCATCACCCACCGACCAAAACGAGCGGTCGCCGAAAGTTCACCGCCTACAAATTCGGTCGGGCGTTCAATGTACTGATACCGGGGAAGGAATCCGCCTGATCCGGGTCCGACTTCGACCTCACCTGTATTGCTTGGGAAGAGATACCGGTCATACCGGTTGTAGAAGCCGTTCGCACGAAACGTCGCCGGACCAGTCGTGATCGTTGTGCCAAAATCAATGCCCCATCCGGCTTCAGCGCTGAGCGTGCTGTTACCGACTTCGTACGAGTATGCGGCCAGATGGGGGCCATCGGAGAAGAGCTCCTCCGTTGCGGGCGCACGCCAGGCGCGCATCAGCTCGGATTCGAGTGTCACCGCCGAGGTCAACCGCCAGCGCAATTCGAGACCGCCGGAAAAACCCGAGAACTGCCGATCGACAAGATCGCCAGCTTTGTTGCGGGTGCGGTCAATGGGGTTGACGTCGACATCAAACCAGTCGACACGACCCGCAGCTGTCGCCATCAGACGAGGCGAGAGATTAAACCGCTGCAAGAGAACGCCAGCGATGCCGATCTCTTCGGTCGGCGGCGAAAACGCCAAACACCCCTGAGCGTAATCGCGGTATTGAACGAGCAGCCCGGCGACCAATGGTCGCGAGCCGATGACATTCACATCGGCCATAGCGCTGCCGTTATACGTCACCGTCCCGAACGAGACGCCACACACGCCCGAGCTTTCATCTTCCCGCTGGAAGAAGCGATGCTGAGATAGACGCACTCGTACACGGCTAAGTAACTCGTTACTCGTCCGCCAGTCGAGTTCTCCCTGCCACGACTTTCGCCAGAGATTGATCCGGACGCCGTTTTCGTGGCCGCCCAGGAAACCGCCGGGGATTGCGTAGCTGCTGGTATACGCAGCGTAGCCACCCGTCAGATTGAGGGCATTTTGTGTCAACGCTCCCGCGAGCGACCAACCGTCGGACCGCATCCACGAATTAGGCAGAGTCGAGTCGGGCCCGCGCAAGTCGTCGTTCGAGCGATCATAACCGGTTACACGAACCGCCAGCGGTCCGGTACTTACGGTCAGGTCACCATGTCCGGCGAGTCCGTTCGTCCCGCTGTTACTGCTCACGGTCATCGCACCCGCGAGGGGCTGCTCGGTTGGTTGCGGAAGGGCAGTGGTGCGGACGTTGACCGCTCCGCCAAGGGTCGCACTGCCGAACAACAGGCTGGCCGGCCCGCGGACGACTTCAATCTTTTCGGCCGTGAGCGGTTCAATAGCGACTGCGTGGTCCGACGACGTTGCCGACAGATCACCCGTCGCTTGGCCATCGGCCAACACCGGCAAGCGGTGGCCATCCAAACCGCGAAGCACGGGTCGGGCCGGTGCGGGACCCATGCTCCGTTGCCGAACGCCCGGTTCGTTGGCGAGTGATTGTGCGATCGTGGGGGCCAAGGCGCGGACGAGTGACTCCTCGTCGAGCAGCACCGAGCGATCGGTGACGTCGTTGACTACATCCGCCTCACCGATCACCTGAATCGTGCCCAGTTCCCGATAGCGGGGGACGAGTTCAACGACCGTGTCCTCCCACGACTCGATCGTCATGGTGGCAGTCTGATACGCAACGTGTGAAATCTGCACGCGATAGGGGAACTGATCGTGCGACAGGATCACAACACCCATGGTGTCGCTCATACCGCCCGCTGACGTTCCAATGACTGCCACAGAAGCCTGGACAATTGGATTGCCCGTGCGGGCATCAATCACTCGGACCATAAGATCTGGCGCCGCTACGGTTGAGACCGTAGCTGACGCCAGCAAGAGTATTCCGAACAGTAACGAACGAATACGAATCAGTGAGTTTCTCCTCACGGAATCACTTCGACCGGGATAAGCGGTGTAGTGAACGTAACCACATTCAACTGCTTATCAACGAAGTGAATCTTCACCGACGTCGTACCAGGGTTCAGTCCGAGCAGATGGAAGATCTGTCGCTCGCCCCAGTGAATTGGGTGATAGAGCGTATTGGCGATTCCAGGGTCTGTGAAATCGAAGATAAGTTCATAGCGATTTGTCGACCAAGAATCGTCGCGCACACAACTATCACTCGGGTTCGGAAGCCAGTACTTGTACAGGGCCGACAGCACCCCGGGGCGGAGTGGCACCGCGCTACTGGCGAATCCGCCATTCAGCGTCTTCGCGCAATACGTGCCGTCAGTCAGAAGTGAATCGCCGTTAACAACCGCCATCCACGCGCCGGAATAGGTGATAATTCCGCTCGCGGTATCACTGCCTGGCAGATGGGTGTCACGAACGATCAGTCGGAAGGGGCCGGCAACAATTTCGTCGCTGCCGTCAAACTGAAGTCGGACCGTCAACGTACCGTTCCCGGTTTGCAGCGGAACAAGGTCCCGTGTCCATTTGTCCACGGAATCAAGACTCGCCAGGCTGGGGTTAGACAACTCCCACGATGCCTGGTAGCGAGAGTCAAGCGGCTGGAGTGTGTCGAGACCAAGGCCAAGAGCTACGTCGATCGAATCGTGCCAGATGACAGTCAGGTTGCTCAGCGTTGTTCCCATTTCGGCGACGATTGTCCCGATCGCCTCATTCGGAGCACGGACGGGATCATAGTTCCAGCTCGCCATCATGTTGTCGTTGCGGCCAACCGACGCGACTGGCGACGGCCACGGCTGGTGAGCAGCAACGTCGACCGGGACGGTCGCTGTGAATACCTCGGTCGAACCATCGAGGAGACGGACGAGAATATCTGTTGTGCCCATCTGTCGGGCGGTAATTGTCCAGGTGTCTCCGTCTGGTGACACTATCAGTTGCGAGCTATTACTCGGTGCAACGTCAACAGTGTAGCCGGACAAGGATGGCAGCGGCAACGAATCGGCACCAAGAAATTCAATACTCAGACCATAGTTGGTCCAGCCATCGGGCAGCGTCATCGCGTTATCGGCGGCGCCCTGCCAGACAGTCGTGACGGGAAGTCCGTCATCGTAGACGACAACACCACTCGCTACCGGTTCGCGAACAGCGATTGGAATCAGTGGTGCTGGGTAGGTGCCCAACAGCAGCGAAAGGGTCGTTACTCCCGGGTTAACCCCGGCGAGCTGTAGCCCCGTGGTTGACACGTCGACGACCTGGGCAACTGTCGGATCCGCGATACTCGCCGATAGCGAACTCAACGGCTGAACGATCGGTAACGAATCGCTATTCAGCCAAACGACCTGAAGTCGGGATGTCGTAACGTTGGGAGCAAGACGCAGCGAGTCGCTCACGACTCCGGTCGCCGCATCGCCCCAGACCTCGACAAGTGTCTCGGTGCCATCAACAATGCGTAGTCCGTTCGCTGTATCGGTTCCCAGACCACCTTCGACAACAATCGAAATTGGTTGCGAGGTGAAATCAGCGTGGTCACCGGCGTGCCAGGCGAGGAAACGTACCGACGTGGAGCCCGGGGCAACACCCCGCACAGTCACATCGTACTTGCCGCCGCCCGGCCACAACTCGATCCGCGCAATCGAGGTATCCAATCCAGTCCAGCGGAGCGAGTGGTCGGTGCAGTTGTCGACGAACAGTGCCGCATTGCTGTCGGGATCGAGGAACCGAACGGTCAGTCGATCGGATTCCTCGCCAGCGATAGTTGTCAGCCCGCCATCGACATTGAGTAACCACTGGCTCGCCATGACCGTCCCACCGGACGACGCCACGAGGAGTCCCTCACCATCAACATGAGTACAGTCGGTCTCCGGACTCACCGGGTTCTCCGTTGAGCAGCTGGCGAGAAAGATGGTGGCCGGGATTAAAATCCCGACCACCGTGCTGAAGAGAACGCTGTGAAAGCGTGTTGAAGACATGTTTGTCACTTACCTCAATCAGCTACGCTCAATTACAAGGAATGAGCGGTGTGAACGTGATGAAGAGGTGGTCGATCAACAACGACAGATCCGGAAGCCCAATGCCACCATCGTCATTCAGATCTGCAGCAGTCTCACAACAGAGGGGCGCAAACGAGATCAACAGATAGTCGATCATTCTCGAAAGGTCGGGCAGTCCGACGTTGCCATCACAGTTGAAGTCGCCGCGGCTACCAACACAGCAGTCAGCGGACACAGCGACCGGGATGGCCGGCGACGTGTAATCGGCATGGTCATTATGGAAGATGCCCAGCCAAATGTCGCCATTACCAGCCGCGACGCCGGTAACATCGATCGTGTACAATGCCGAGTCGAGTGCGCTGAGCGTCGCGGTGGTCGTGTCGTTTGAGGCACCGATCATCCAGAACTCATCCGGCTCACCCGGCCGGAAGAGCGAGTCGGTTGGGCTCACGAACCAAACCTCGATTCCAGAAAGTGTCTGGCCCGGGCCAACGTCAACGCTACCGGTAATCGTCAGGCCGTTGACGTAAACGAGCGTGTCGCCTGCGTGGACCAGACGGAGACCTTCGGCCTCGGCATGCTCTTCCTCAACGTGAATTTCCATGTTCGGAGAGGTGTAGTCGGCATGGTCATCATGGAAGATACCGAGCGTGAAGTCAGCGTGGCCTTCTTCGACGCCGAGGACACTAAAGGTGTAGTTGGCCGAATCGAAGGAAGCGAACTGCGCGACGGTCGTATCGGCGATCGTACCGATCATCCAGTACGCGGCCGGATCATCCGGCTGGAAGAGCGAATCGGTCGCGGTGACGAACCAGACGGTCAGGAGGTCGGTCGTTTCTTCGTGATCAACTTCGATCTCACCGGTGACGGTCAGACCATCGACCCAGACGAGGGTGTCACCCATGGCGTCAACAATACGGAGACCTTCGGCCTCAGCATGCTCTTCCTCGACGTGAGTCTCCATGCCAGGAGAGGTGTAGTCGGCATGGTTGTCATGGAAGATTGCGATCGTGAAGTCGGCTTGCCCTTCTTCGACACCAACAACTGAGAACGTGTAGTTAGTCGAATCGAAGGAAGCAAACTTCGCCACAGTCGTATCGGCGATCGTACCGACCATCCAGAATTCGGACGGATCATCCGGCTGGAAGAGTGAGCCAGTCGCCGACTTGAACCAGACGGTCAGGAGGTCAGTCGTCTCTTCGTGTTCAACCTCGATCTCACCGGTGACCGTCAGACCATCGACCCAGACGAGGGTGTCACCCATGGCGTCGACAATGCGGAGACCTTCGGCCTCAGCATGCTCTTCAACATGAATCTCAATCGCCGGACTCAGGTAGTCAACGTGATCGTCATGGAAGATGCCAATCGTCGTGGATGTGATGCCTTCCTCGACACCAACGACGGAGAACGTGTAGCCCGTTGAATCGAACGAGGCGAAATCAGCCGTTAGGACATCAAGAATACTACCAACCATCGGGAACTCCATTGGCTCATCCGGCTGGAAGAGGGAGTCGGTCGCGGTCAGGAACCAGACCGTGAGTAGATCGGTCGTGTCCTCATGGGAGACTTCGATCTCACCGGTAACAGTCAGGCCATCGACCCAGACGAGGGTGTCACCCATGGCGTCGACAATACGGAGACCTTCAGCCTCAGCATGCTCCTCCTCGACGTGGATTTCCATGTCAGGGGAGAGGTAATCGGCGTGATCGTCATGGAAGATACCGATTGTGAAGTCGGCATGACCTTCCTCGATGCCAGTCACACTAAAGGTGAAGTTGGCCGAATCGAAGGAAGCGAACTGCGCGACG
>JANQPI010000010.1 GCA_028289585.1 Candidatus Zixiibacteriota bacterium | reverse complement strand
CGGCAGCTCTGCTGCCGGCGCTTGTCGGTACTCGTGGTTCGGTCGATTACTCGACAGTTACCGTAAGAGTGAGGACGATACCCGCACCTCGCGGATCGGTATCGGCCACTGAGATCGTGTAGTCACCGAGGCCGGCCGGGGCAGTCCAGCGGAAGCCGCTGGCTTCGCCGTAGGCATTCGTTTCCTGAGTCGCGCCGGCGACCGAGCCGCCGGTGGCGGTCATGTTAAGCGTATGATCGCCGAGCGGGTTACCGAAACGGTCGGCAATCGTAACGGAGAAGTCGAGCACATCGCCGGGGCCGGCATTGCTCGGGCCATTGATCGACGACGACCCGCGGTAGGCCTCGGCGGTCCGCAGCGTGCACGGGAAGACTGAGATAGCACCTTCGGCACTCCAGAAGCGGATAATATCAACCGCGCCGATACCATCGTCGACACCGCCGGTTGTGGAATAGTCGACTTTGAGCGTAACCGATGTCACGCTGGAACGATCCCACGAACCGTAACAACCGTCACCCATGGTACCACCGGTAACGGCCAGCCAGGTTGCCTCGCCGCGATAGGTGATACCATCGATCACCGGATGATTCTGGAAATCGAGGCCGGTAACGTTGACGTAGTATTTGAATTCGCCATCCGCCATGATGTTCGTCGGAACACCAGAGCAGATCAGCGTATCGGTCAGGAATGAGTTATAGAAGTTACCGGTATCGATGACGTTGCCGCCGTCGGTTTCGGCAATGATCAACACGTTACCGTCGGCGGTACCCGGGAACTGCTCGCCGGAGATCCACTCGGATTCGGCAACGCCATCGCCACCCATGGTACGCGCCATGTGGGACATGACTTGACCTTCATCGGTGGTGAAGTAAACGACGGTCGAATCATTGACCGGATTGTTGTAAATGTCAGAAACGACAGCTACGACCGGGTTGCGGCCATTGACCACATCCCAGTACCGGACATTACACTCCTCCGCACCGACAACGATATTCGCCGGAGGACCGGCGGCGATCAGGATGTACGTGTTCTGCGACTGAACCGCACCGGCACCGGAGACACGGATTTTTACCGTACCCGAAACCGTACCAGAACTGATCGGACAGGTCGCAACACCATTGGAGTTGGTTACCGCGGTATACGGACCCGCGCCAACCGACTCGAGCCGCTCGCCACCACCCGGACCGTCGACGATAATGAAGTCGAGCGGAATACCGGCGGGGACAGTGTTGCCAAACTCATCAAGGCCGGTCGCGCGGATCAGTCCGGTTTCGATACCACCGGTACCCTGGACGGATAGACTAACTGAATCTGACGAGATGTAGATCGACGTCAGCGTCGCGTTCGGCGAGAGATTGAATGAGTAATCGTCGGCCGCGTTGAGCCCAAAACCGGCAGCGGTTGCTTTGACCCAAACGGTCGTAGCTTCGGTACCGGAGACGTATTCGACCGTCACGGAGCCATTACCACCGGAGACGAAATGGTTAACATCAACCTGACCGATCGCGTCCCACTCGCCATTACCGTTGTTGTCACCGATCAGCGAATCGGTCGGGTCATAGACACCGTTTCCGTCCATATCGATGAACCGCTCACCGGCAACGACGACGATCTGCGTGTTGTCGGGGGCCGGGTTACCGTTCTGGTCAGTTACGATGATCGTCAGTTGCGTGGTATCGCGACCGTTGGCCAGAACGAGTCCGGTCGGACGGGTAATGCTGATATTGGCATTGCCGCCACCCTGGTCGGTCGCCGTGAAGCTGGTTGATCCGTTCTTGCTCAGGCCAACCGCGGAGGCGTTGGCACTAATTGTCGCCGCCCCAACAGTGTTACCGTGGAACACGGTGACCGCCTGACCGTCTGAATCAGTCGTAACGGTATCTTCAGTGAAGGTACCGACACCGACCGGCGTTGCGGTGAAGACAACATCGACATTAGCCGCCGGCGCGCCACCGGACGTAACAGTCGCGGTAACCACGATGTCCTGGTTCACGACCTGGACGGGCGGATTGAAGTTGAGGACGATGTCATCAGTCGGCGTCGGGTTGCCGCCGCTGTCGGTAGAATTCTTGGAGCTGCAGCCAATCGTAGCAATCAGGACGCCACTCAGCACGACTGCTCCGGCAATACGCGTCAGTCGAGACATGTTCGTCGACATAGCTTCTCCTTGTTCACCCCGTTGCGGCGGGGCCGGATTCTGGTTCTAGTCTGAGGTATCGGCAGATTTCCGGAGTGGCTTAGACGCAAACCGCCCCCTTTTCCAGAGAAAAGGGGGCGGCGATCGATTTCGTGAAGATCGACTCGGAAGCCGAGGTTACGGTTGTTCCGGAATGATCTCCGGAGTCATATCGGCGAGTTCGGTGTCGACGATTTCCGGCGTCACGAAGATCACCAGGTCACGGCTTTCCGAACGCGTCCGAGAGAACTTGAAGAGGTTGCCCAGCAACGGGATATCCTTGAGAATCGGGACTCCCGACTCGGTCCGGGTCTCGTCCTGCGTGGTCAGACCACCGATAACCGCCGTCTGACCGTTGTTAACGATCACGTTGGTCTCAGCATTGCTGGTGTTGATAATGACGCCGTTCGGATCGAACTCGTACGTCGACCGTTCCGGCTTCATGTACATGAGAATCTGATTTTCAGCGGTGATATGCGGTGACACGATGAGGATCGTACCGACCTCTTCGAATTTCGTCACGACATTGCCCGCTTCGTCAAACTGGCGGACAGGAACCTTCTGCCCCATCTGAATGCGGGCTTCCTTGTTCTCGATCGTGGTGACCTCGGGATGGGCGATGATCTTGCCCTTACCGTTGGAGACAACGGCAGCGACAATAGCATCAGCCGTCCAGCCATTCATCAACGCGGTGACAGTATAGGTACCGGCCGGATTCGAAACGTCATTGGCAGACACACCACCCTCTTGAATGAACTGGTTGCCGCCATCAGACGTGTAAGTGCCGCGGGCAGACCAATCGATCCCAAGCTCTTCGAGCGCATTCGAACTGACCTCAAGGAGCTGAGCCGAAATCTTAATCTGACGCGCCGGCTTATCCAACTGCGAGACGAACTCGAGAACGGTCGGAATGTTCGTCGGAACTTCCTGCAGAATGATTGAGTTCGAGCGCGTGTCAGATGTCGCTTTGCCACGATCGGACAGCAGTGACTCAACGGCCTTGACGATGTCGTCAGAGGTCGAGTTCTTGATCTTCACGATCTGCGTTTCGAGCGGGACCAGCGCCTGCTGCTCAACGTCGTGCTTGCGCTGCTCGGTCAGTTCTTCGCGATACTTCTCGGCGGGAAGTACCCGAATATAGCCGGCGGATTCATCGACAATAGCCAGATCATAGGTCGAGCCGATGATCTCCATGGCATCGCGCCACAGAACGGAGGTCAGGCGGATGGTAACGAGCCCCTCGACCTGAGGGTCGACGACAACGTTGACGCCACCATAGTCGGCGAGAAAGGTCAGGACTGACCGAATCTCAGCGCCCTGGAATTGGACATTGTTGATCGGTTGGGACGGATCGCGCACCTCTTGCTGGGCATGCACCGTCAGCGAACCGACGACGAGACCGAGGGCGACCAGCCCGAGGGCTCGAGTAGTTAGCGATGTAAGCGACCGTTTCATCTTCCGTTTCCAACCTTTCGTTAGAATTGCTCTTCAATCTGTAGGGCAAGCGTGCGGCTCCAACCGTATTCGAAGATCTGGAAGTAGATCTTCTCACGGTCAACACGGAGCACGTAGCCATTCCGAACTTTGTCACCGGACTTCAGGATGTAGCTATAGCCATCCTTGTCCTCGAGAAGGGCGCGATTTTCCTCAAGGTCAGTCGACTCGAGGATACCGACGAGCGTCAAGCCCTCAACATTGGGAACCTTCTGTTCCATCGGCGAATTGAACGCCTTGGTCGCGTCGATCAATGTCGCGAACGGATCTTTGCGGCGGGAGGCAGAGTACTTGATCACGAGTCGTTTGGGGAACTCGGCAACCATCGTACCTTTCAGCTTCAGCGACGCAGCATCACGACGGAAACGCGATGTAGATTTCTTTTTTGGTTCGGCCGGTTTCTCGACGACTACCGGAACCGGCTGCGATTTTGTCTGGGAAGCGGCCGCAGCCGTCGGACGCGGCGGTACCACGGGGGTCGTCGACGCAACGACAGGTGGCGCAACCGGTAGAGTCGGAGCCTGGGGACCGATAAACTCATCACCCATAACAGCCTGGGGAGCGGCCGGTGTCAGCGCCTCGGCGGAAACCGGTTCGATGGCGGTGTCCGGACGGTTCACGCGCGGCTGAGCCGGGAGCGGCGGCGCCGGCGGATTGACGACCGGAGCGGGCTTGGTCACGACCGGCGAAGCCGGTTTTGACTGCGGCTTCGAAACCGCGGGCAGCGGCTTATCTTTGTCGGGATCAGACAGCTTGACCGGAGTCGGATTCCCGGCCGCGGCGTTCGCCTTGTTCATCGCTTGGGTCCAGGCCGATGCCGTTGACTGCGGCTCCGGCAGCGGTGCGGCGGGAACGAGGCTCTCCTGACGCGCTTTCTCGAGTGAAGCAGTGGTCGGCTTCGGGTCCGCTTTGGGCGTGACCGGAGCGGCTGACGTCGTCGAAGCCGGTTTGGCCGTCGGTTTCACAGCAGGCTTCGGTGCCGGCTGCGACTGCGAACTCGACCAACTGGCAAAGAGCTGGGCGTTTTCGTCCTCGATCGTTACAACGACCTGATTGTTGCTCGGTGACACGGTGTAGACCGGTGCTTGGCGCATGTCGAAGACAATGCGGACAACCGGCTCCGGATTCACGGCAAACTGACTGGTGCGGATCTTCTCAACCGCACAGTGCGGGAGGTCACCGAACGTCTTTTGCTGTAGCTCATGAACAGCACCGATAAGATCAACGAGCAAGCGTTCCGGCTTGCCGTCTTTCGACTCGACCGTCTGATGCGTAAAGCGAACGGCATCGTCGGCGACGATCGTCGCAATCGTCTGATCGTTGCTGTGACGCAAAGTGATCTCGGTCACGCCAATCGCCGCCGCGCTGGACGCCATGAGCATAACCGTGAACAGGGTGAGAAGGATGCGTTTCATCGTTATATCACCTTCATTCGAACGTCACTTCTGCCAGACGCTCATTCTCTTTTACAAAGTAGGTGGAGAGGGTAAAGGTGGCCTTGACGGTTGCCCGGGTGCGGCCGACTTCCTGGGTATTCCCCTCTTTCTCTTCCTCCTTCAGATCTTCCTCGGTGATGATCACCTTGGTCGCCTCGATTTTGACATCATTGACGTTCGCAATGAAGGGGAAGTTGGCGACGTACGAGATGAAACGGCCGAAACTGTGATAGCCTCCGGTCATTTCGATCTCAAAAGCCGCTTCATTGTAAAATTGATCACTCGCTACCGGCAGCGGTTGCACTTTCACGATGCGGGTGCCGGTCAACGATGATGCCGTGTGTAGCTGAACGAGGATCGACGGGATCTGCTTCACTTCGGGAAGCAGCGCTTCGATCTCTTCATAGCGCCCCAGAAGATCGGTGTACTCGACCTTGAGGGCGTCCAGCGACTTGGCTTTCATCTCAACGTTGCGCAGGTTAGTCGTAATCCGCTCAAACGTCTGGTTCTTCTGGGTGATTTCATCGGCGTAGACCGTGAACACACGTGAGTACCAGAAGTAGACGACGATGAAGAACGCGAGCGCCGCGATGATAATCTTCTGGGTTTTGGAATCACGCAAATCCATCTCGTAACTCCTGCGCTAGTTTAACTGCGCGTGCTGAGGAGCATCCCCGGCGGACGCAGTACCGTCGGCGAGCTGCTGTAGTTCTTCATCAGACATATAGAGCAGGTCACAGTTAATGATGAACTGGTAGGCCTGCTCCTCGTTGCGAAACTCTTTGATCGCCGTCGAGGTAAGTTCGACGTTATTGAAGTAATCCGAACGCATCATCTTGATCATGAAGGCAGCGAGCGCGTTGAGCGTGAAGGTATACCCTTCGATCTCGACATTGCGAACCGCTTCCATTTCATCCGATGACTGACTCGTCGTATCAACCTCAGCACCAGCGGCATCTACCGATGCCGTCGGAGCGTTCGGGACATCGGAAAACTTCGCGAGCCAGACGAATTCCGGGACATTACCGGCGACGTCTTCAAGGACACGCACCCAGGCGGTGCGGTAGCGATCAAGACGTTCGACAGCACGCATCCGCTGCTCGATCTTCGCTTTGACATCAGTCAGGTTGTTAACCAGGTTGATATCCTGACGAAGTTGCAGAGCACGCTTTTCAGCCGTCTCGATATTCTGATTAAGCTCGGCGAGTTGATTGAACTGATAGAAGGTGATTCCGGCGAGAGCAATAACGACCGCAGCGACACCGGCAGCAACATACATCCCCGCCTTGCCGAAGTTGAATCCCTTCCCGCTCTTGAGATAGCCTTTGGGAAGAAGATTTATCTCTATCATGGTCATGGCCGCTTACCTCGTCTTCCGCATCGCCAGGCCAACCGCGACAGTCAGCAGTGGGGCGATCTTTTCCGGTTGCAGGTATTGGAACAGCTCCGGGTCGTAGTCGATATTGCGGAGCGGATTAGCGATCTCGAGAGGAACGTTGAGCTTTGACTGGAGGAATTCGGGAAGATACGGGATCAGTGCACCACCACCGGACAAGACGACCCAGTCAACCGCATCAATCTTGGTCTGAGACTTGAAGTAACTGAAGGCGAGCTCGACACCGGAAACGAGTTCCTCGGTCGCCGAGATGATGGTCGCCTTAAGCATATCCTGGTCAATGGAGTCACCCATCTCACCTTTCAACGCCTTGGCCGTCAACTCCGGATTGAGGCGGAATTCACGCTGGACAGCGTTGAAGATTTCGCGCGTTCCAGCGGAGACATCGCGGGTAGCGACAAAGAGTCCGTCGGCGAGATACGTGATGTTACAGACATCATGACCAATGTTGACAAGA
Organism: Candidatus Zixiibacteriota bacterium; assembly: GCA_028289585.1. Lineage (GTDB taxonomy): Bacteria > Zixibacteria > MSB-5A5 > GN15 > FEB-12 > JANQPI01. The sequence goes on along the minus strand of JANQPI010000010.1, from coordinate 695,168 downwards.
GCCGTTACTTTGGACGCGTCGATTTCATAGTTACCGACGTAGCTGTTGAGAACGGCGAACGCATCGTCGTCGACGACGACCGGACGAAGTCCACAATCTTCGATGAGCTCAAGGAACATCTGGAGGTATTCGCGGCGAGCGGCAACCAGCAAGACGTCCATCTTATTGATCTCTTCGTCGGACTTTATAATGTGATAATCGAGCGTGACGTCATCGACATCGAACGGTGCGCGCTGCTCTGTCTCGAAGAGAATCGCCTGCTCCGCCTCGGGGCCGGACTTGCGATCGATGGTAAACTTGTCGGTAATCACCGAGTGACCGGAAATCGAAACGACAACATCCTTGATCTTCGGGTCGGTCTGATCGATCAGCGATTGAATATTGAAGATCACCGCTTCGCGGTCACGAATCTCATCGGCGACGATCGCATCCGGCGGTAGTTCGCGAATCCCGATCGCGGAGATGGAGAAACCATCTTTGTCATGATCGAGCTTCACCAGCTTGATTGAATTGGCACCGATATCCAGACCTACGGCGCTTTTCTGTCGTCCACCAAACATCGAGACTCTCGACTTTCTGCCCTCTGGCGTTCTCTCGTTGCCCGTTCATCGCCGGTCGGTTACCGGGATTCGACGAAGGCGGGCAGCCGAGAATTCGGGCTACTGTTACTTGGGTTATCGGAGATTCCCCGTCAGACCTTAAGCGGAGATTGCCGTTGGATGGGGGAGGAATGAAAAACGCCGCTCCGGATCGGAAACGGCGTTGATAGTTATCGGAAGGCCGAGATTCGCCCCACTGGCGAGCTAATAATACGAGGTCGACATCTCGATATGGCCGGTGGCCGGCGTCACGGTCAGGGCGGCGATACCGATTGTCGCGTCATTGGCGGCATAGGTATAGATATTGCCCCCGCCGGAAAAGCCGCATGAGCCGTTGGGGAAAAAGACGATGACGTCGTTGGAGCAGTCACTCTTGCACATCGTGAACATCGAGTGGAGGGTATCGGCGCGGACAACGGGATCACCATTGTCGAAGCTGAATCCGGCGGAATCCGCTGCATTCTCGAAGACTGTCACGATCATATTGTTGTTATCGAAATGGACGCCGAACATCGCCTTCTCAGCGATCGCCATCGATCGAGCTGTCTGAATCGCCGACTTGATATTCTGATTCGTCGATCGGATTGTCATCCGATCATGGGCCGTGGAGAAGCGGGGAACAGCCATCGCCGCGACGATGCCAATGATAACAGCAGTTATCATCAACTCCATGAGGGTGACGCCGGTCTGCCGGGTAAGCCGCTGAAGTGCGCGCATGTCCTGATTCCTTGTCGCCTTGGGTCTGCGTTTGGTCAATGGCAGTGCAGGTGTGGTGCCAACTTGGCCAGGACTACCAACTCTTCCCGTAACACGTTGTCCTAGGGATGTTTACGATCAAAACGAGGATCGTTCTCGGGTGCGAGGAAGGCGTAACCTATGGGCAGCGTCCCATACCTGGAGGAACCCACGCGTCACGGTGACCACCTGTGTTTGACAGATCGGAAAAATTGGCGCATTTTCTGCATGCCTCCGCTTGATACAACGCCCGCCGCTTCGTCAGGAGTCACCCATGTTTTGCCTCCGTCGTACCCCGCTTCTCACCGCCAGTGCTCTGCTCGCCATATCGCTGACTGTTGAGGCTGCCGATTCCTCGATTGGTCGCGATCAGGCAATTCGCGAAAAGTCGGAAACGCCAATCACCGCCACGGCGAGTGCCTTCTTGAACGAGCGGGATGGCAACCAACAGCGGGTGTGGGTGTTCTTCACAGATAAAGGGGCAGTGAGCCGTTCGTCATCCCTTTCGGCCGCAGCGGTACCGCTGAGTGATCGGACGCGCGCGAGGCGCGAGCGCCTCGGAATCGCGACAGCCACGTTTGCCGATCTCCCCGTCGCTCACGATTATGTCAACGCTGTCAGTTCCCTGGGAGCCGAGCATCGGCAGACATCACGCTGGCTCAATGCCGCCTCATTCGTCGTCGATCCGGCTACCCTGACCGCGATCGCCGCTCTCCCCTACGTCGCGAAGATCACACCGATCGCGGGGTTTGCGACCCCCGAACCGGATCTGATGGAACTGACGCGAGAGGCACCGCCGGCGGCAACTGATGCCACCGCGCTCAGCTATGGATCGTCACTTGCACAGTTGCAGCAAATCAATGTCCCCGCGGTACATGAAGCCGGTCGCACCGGTAAGGGTGTCACGCTGGCTATTATGGATTCCGGCTTTCGAACGTCTCATGCGGCCTTCTCCCCCGCCTACGCCGCCGGACGAGTTATAGCAGAGTGGGATTTTGTGCGCGGTGATGGTAACACCTCTCAAGAGCCAGGCGATCACCCCAGTCAATGGAATCATGGAACCCTGATCTGGTCGGTAGCGGCCGGGAACGCTCCCGGCACAATGTTTGGGCCGGCGTACGAGGCGAACATCATTCTGTGCAAAACAGAAGATTATGCGACAGAAACTCCGGTCGAGGAGGATAACTGGGTCGCGGCCCTTGAGTTTGCCGACTCCTTGGGTGCAGATGTCGCCACAACCTCGCTCGGTTACTCCGACTGGTACACCTACGCCGACATGGACGGACAAACCGCGGTCATTACACTAGCAGTCAACACCGCCGCATCTCTGGGAATCATTGCCTTGAATTCGATGGGCAACAGTGGTCCGTCGCCGGGCACTCTGACGGCCCCTGCGGATGGATTCGACATGCTGTCGATCGGTTCAGTTTCAGCAAGCGGTAACATTGCGACGTCTTCGTCGCGGGGTCCAACGTTCGATGGTCGCATCAAGCCGGATGTCGTGGCTCGAGGCGTTAACACTTTCGCGGCATCGTCGTCCGGGGGCTACACGCAAGCTTCGGGAACGTCGCTTTCGACCCCGCTCGTTTCCGGCGTCGTAACACTGTTGCGCCAAGCATTTCCCGATGCGTCGCCGGCAGTGATCATGGATGCTCTTCGGACAACCGCCGACCGTGCTTCAACGCCGGACAATACGTACGGCTACGGGCTCATCGATGCGATGGCTGCGCATGACTACCTGGGTACAATTACCGTCGACACGACGATCGGAAACGCGCCGATGGCGGTGAGCTTTGCGACGACAACTCAGCTTGCGCCGACAGCATGGCTCTGGGATTTTGGGGACGGGAACCAATCAACGGCGCCGGCTCCCACTCATAGCTATCAAACAGCTGGTCAGTACACGGTATCACTCACGGTGACGACACCTTCGGGGACGATCAGTACGAGTCTGGGTCAGGAGATCGTTGTCCTTGGCGATACAGTTTCGGTTGTTACCGACTCGGTCTTCGCCGGACAGCCGTTTGTATCATCGATTCAACTGACGAATTCACAACCACTGATGGCCGTCACACTTCCCTTTTCGGTTGAGAGTCAATCAACCTGGCCGGTGGCGGTCGACTCGGTTGTGATCGGCGAACGGCTCGATGGTTTTGGAACGTTTACGATGTTGTTCGAAGACAAGCCAACCGGACGCTTCGCACCATACGTTAGCTCGGGGAACGCAGCCGTTACCCTTCCACCGGGAAGTGGTGAAGCGTTTCGTGTGTATGGTCGCACCGATAGTCGCAGCTTTGGTCAGGATACGTGGACAGTCACGCCGGAACGCGTTGTCTTTTTCGATGTTGAGCTACAATCACCGGTCCTGGAATACGTTCCGGTTGTCGACGCTCCTCCCGCCGCAACGTATGCGATCCTTAGGGGAGATGTCGACTACTCTGGCAGTCGGGGGTTACCTGATCTCTCGGCGCTGATCTCGTTCCTGTTCCTCGACGGTCCGGAACCGATTACGCTGCAGTCCGGAGATGTCAATGCTGACTACGCCATCAACCTGACCGATATCAATCGGCTGATCGACTATCTGTTTATCACGTTTACGCCAATTCCGGAGCCGTAACAGAGATCGATCAGCGACTCAGATGACGAACTTGCCGTTCCGATAGATCGTCTTACCGTCGGCTTCGATTTCGCCGGCGGTAAGATCGCAGACCATGTCCCAGTGCAGGGCAGATTTGTTTCTGCCTCCCGACTCGGGGAACGAAGCACCGACCGCCATGTGAAACGTGCCACCGATCTTCTCATCGAAGAGCGTGTTTCGCGTGAAGCGCTTGATCTCGTAGTTCGTACCGATCGCGAACTCACCCAACCGGGAGGCTCCCGGATCCATCCCCAACATCTCGGTTAAGAACGTTTCATTCTGACTGGCGGTCGCCGATACGACGCGCCCCTTCTTAAAAGTCAGCTCGACATCATTAACCGCGCGGCCATGATAAACCGCCGGATAGGAAAATCGGACGCTTCCTTCGGTCGCATTTTCGATCGGTCCGGTGAAGATCTCGCCGTCGGGGAAGTTCTGTGTTCCGTGGCAAGAGATCCAGTGACGACCACCAACGCGCAGTTTGAGATCGACACGGTCGGATCGAACATGGATCTGATCGAGGCGATCGAGTTGCGCAACCAGCCGCTCCTGCTCCTCTTTCATTTTCATCCAGCGGTCAACTGGGTTGCGAGTATGGATGTGACCGGCACGAAAGACGAAGTCTTCGTAGTCGCGCAACGACATCTCTGCTTCTTGAGCATCGGCAAGCGTAGGGAACTGCGTCCCTACCCAGCGCATGTCACCGTCGGCTATTCGCTTGAACAGCTTTTTGACGATGGGTCCGCGGGCATGCTGCTTGACCGCTTGCCGCTTAGCATCAACGCCGGAGAGGTAGCGCGTGTTGTGCGAACCCCAGATGACAAGCCAGGCGTCGACTGATGAAATCTCTGTCTTGGTGATTGGCGACAACCAACCAAGCTGCGTTTCCGAACCGTGGCGCAGCAGGTACTCTTCGAGATCGGGAAACGATGTTGCAACGTACGGCTGCGCGCCAACGTTGATGGCTTCTTCGAAAACGGCCCGAATGAGTGGATAGCTGACCGTCTCGGCCTGAATACGGAGAATTTGCCCCTCTTTCAGCTCCAGACAGTAGTTCACCAGGAGTTGAGCAAGCTTGACAACACGCGGATCCATCGTTGACCACCTTGTCGATGTCGGTTGTTACCCGAGCTGTTCCTGCTCAAAGTCGAGCAGTCGGACCTTCAGGTCAAGTCCACCGCCGTAGCCACCCAGGCCATTGGCACCCACGACACGATGACAGGGAACGATGAGAGGAATAGGATTCCGGGCGTTGGCGGTACCCACAGCTCGGGCAGCCTTCGGCCGTTTGACCTGCGCGGCAATCTCGCTGTACGAGCGTGTCTCGCCATAGGGAATCGCTCGCACTCGCTCGAGGACTTCCTGCTGGAACGGCGTAACCTTAAGCTCCAGAGGGACGGAGAAGTCGGTTCGCCGTCCGGCAAAGTAATCCGTCAACTCACGCTCCGTTTGGTCGAGGATGGGATGACGCTTCGGCCGTTGCACATCACTGTCCGTATGCGATAGCCACCATTTCTCCGGAGTGCGCGGAGCCAAAAAGTCAATGAATTGCAGATGGGTATCCGTGGCGATCAGTCCCAGACGGCCCCAATCGGTGCGGAGTTCACGAACAGCTAAAGGCGTTGTCATGGTGTTACCTCCCGTCGGTATGGCAGGATGCCAATGAGATCGGAAATCTCGTTTATCCAGTAATCCGGATGCAGGGCTTTCACGCGCTCGTGACGCCCGTACGGAGACGCCACCGCTATCGTTGTCATACCCAAGGCCTGTGCCGGCATAATGTCATTCACCGTATCACCAATCATCGCCGTCGCAACCACGTCGGACGGCAACTGCTTGGCTGCCGACGCAAGCGCCTCCGGATGCGGTTTTACATCGGCAACATCATCACTCGTTACCGTCGCCTGGAACATCACATTCCAACCCAGTTTATGGAGGATCCCATCAACGTGCTCGCGTGACTTGGTGGTTACCAGGGCAATCGGCCAGCCACGAGCAACAACCTCACGCAATGCCTCGTCAGCTCCCGGTAGCGGCTGTGCGGCCGCAACGACAGTCGTTTCGGCGTGACGACGGAACGACGTGTACAGGGATTCAAACGACGCGTCGACGTAGTTGCGGTAAACATCCTTGAGCGGGTAGCCAATGTACGGAGCGAGTTCGTTCGCGGGACGAGGCGCGACACCATGATCAGCCAGTGAACCGTTGATTGCCGCGACGACACCGTCCGATGAATCGATCAGCGTTCCATCGAGATCAAACAACAGTTGAGCGATCTGTGTCACAACAAAGGGTCGGCGCGACCGACGACCTCCTCCAAGGGAACTTCGATGAGTTGACGAATCTGAGCCGTACTGAGCGTAGCTACGAGTATAGAGCCAGCTCCGACATCGCGCAAATCCCAGTCACCGGTCAAGCCAACCCCGGTGGGTAGCCACCCCTGGACGATTTGACCGTCGGCGATCAGCAGACCATCACGAACGCCGACGCGTTCCCCCGGGCGGGCGACCACCAGAACGGTTCGCCGCTCCGACGATCCAATCGTCACCCACTCCCCCCGTTGCGGCAATGCATACCAGATTCGCTGTGGCAGGAAATTGACCCGGGCCGAATAGGCGACTGGCTGGGCGCTTATCCAATCCCCCGTCCGAGCGAGCGGAAAGGCGGAATTGTCACTCTGGCGGTACCAGACCGGGCGGTTGGCAATAAGGAATGCGCCGGGAGCAGTTGGCGCGACAAGCTGATACACGACCGCTCCAAGAAGCATGGAAATCGCAAGATAGCGGGGTATTGGGCTCGTTGTCCCCCGCTTGCGACGGATCGTCCGATGCAAATCAATGAAGCTGGCGAGGTAGAAGATGAGCGGGAGGCCGAGTAACGGAATCTGAGCGGCCAGCGGCAACGGGATCAGAAGATTCACGAAGGCAACCGCAGCCGCGAGAATCGTGATCAGGAAGATAAAGATTCCAAAAGCGACTTCTCGCCACCAAATGTGCCCTGCTCCGGGGAGCAGCAGACTCAGACAGATGGCGAAGAAAGGGGTTCGACTGAGGCGCGACCAACGGTGCATAATGTGAACAGACGGCTAATTTGGCCTTGAGGTTGCGACATTAACGCTCGACGGCCACCGCTGAGAATCGGCTTAAGGCCGAAAAACCGGGAAACTCCCGGCCATCGCCAGGGGTAGTAAGAGCAGAAAGGCGGTTGACGCATCCCGCGATCAGCTGTTTGCTTCACCCCCAGCATGCCGAAGTCGGCTGTGTCGGTCTGATTTTCTGCAATCCGGAGGAACTATGTTGCGCTACACTCTGCAGCTTTTTGGTCTTACCATCTTCGCGATCGCCGTTCTGTGGCAAGTTTCGCCCGGCGACGCGCGGCAGGCTGAGGCGGCCGACTCAAATGTCCTCTGGGCCGACACCATTCGCATCGATGTCTCCGAGCCGAGCCAGCAACAGCCGGCGCAGCGCACCGCCGACCAGTTCTTTAAGAACGTTCGCAAGCTGCACGAAGCGGCACTCAAGATCCGTGATAACTACATGGAAGAGATTGACCCCGCTGATCTCGTTGAAGCCGGAATCAAGGGGATGCTCTCCGATCTCGACCGCTTCTCAGTGGTCATGCCTCAGGAATCGTACCAGCAACTGATGGAAGCAACTTCGGGCAAGTATTCCGGACTCGGTATGCAGATTGACTCACGCGACAATTTTATTCGCATCATCGCCCCGATCGAAGGCACCCCAGCTCAACGAAAAGGTCTGCGCGCCGGTGACAAGATTATCAGGATCGACACGATCTCAACCGAAGGCATGACATCTTCGGAGGCATCAAAACTAATGCGAGGACCGGCGGGGACATCAATCAACTTAACGATTCGGCGTGAGGGGATCAAAAAGCCAATCGATTTTGAAGTCGAACGCGCGGTCATCGAACTGAAGTCGGTGAACTACTCCGGCGTGGTACCAGGTACCGACATTGGGTATGTCCGCCTCTCCCGCTTCGCGGAGGAGACGTCGCACGAATTGCGCGAGGCGATTAACGAACTCAATCATCAGGATTCGGTTTCGGCCTTGATCTTTGACCTTCGCTCCAATGGCGGTGGGCTGCTTGATCAGGCGAATGAGGTCGCCGACCTGTTCCTCGATAGCGGCCGCACAATTGTCTACACGCAGGGCAAGGATCCCGGCTCAGAAGAATTTTTCCGGTCGAAGCAGCCTGCCCTCTTCCCCGAAAAGCCGTTGGTGATCCTGGTCGACGGCGGCACAGCATCAGCATCAGAGATTGTCGCGGGGGCCGTACAGGATTGGGACCGGGGCATCATCATGGGACAGACGACCTACGGAAAGGGTCTGGTGCAGAAGATTTTCCCGATCACCAACGATGGCTCGATCCGGCTCAAGCTGACAACGGCCAAATACTATGTTCCGTCGGGGCGCTGCATTCAACGCGAGGATCGTCAGAGCAAAGACGTTTCCCTTGAAGCAGAACTGAGCGAGGTCGATTCGATCTCGATTGAAGATCGTGAGATCTTTCGTACCAATAACGGCCGGGTTGTCTACGGTGGCGGCGGTATCGTTCCCGATCTTCGCCTCGACCCGGAGTCGTGGAAAGTGATTGAGATCAATCTCGAGCGTCAGTCGATGTTCTTCGATTTCGCGGTTCGTCATGTCGCAGACAATCCGCAGCTCGACCCGACTCGCTTTGAGGTTACCGACGAGATCATCGACGACTTCCGAGCCTTTCTCAGTGAGCGCGAGTTCTCCTACAAATCGGCGCTGGAAATTGCCATGGAAGATATGGCCGCAACGATCGACGAAGAGAACAAGCGTGATCTCTTCCAGCCGGCGCTCGACAAGCTGGAAACGGTGATCGCGAAGGAAAAAGACGCCGACTTCCTGGCGTCGATGGACTACATCAAGCGGGCCATCAAGCGCGAAGTCGTCACCGCGGTCGCGGGGCAGGCAGGCATGTACGAACAGCTGATTCTCAAGCAGGACAAAGCGGTCCTTGAAGCAGTCGAACTGCTCACCACCGATGGCCGCTATTCGACCGCTATTTCGGAGGGAGCTAGCCCGGAGAAGGCAGAGCTGTAATCCGATACCAAATCCGCATAACCAAGCGGCCCGCCCTCGAATGAGAGCGGGCCGTTTTCATTTGTTCGTGATGAGTCGCGATGATGGTTAGTCGCCCGTCGGCGGCTGCAGCTCAGCCTCGACGAGAGAGTCGATGTTGATGCCGTCGTCGGGCCGCGTTAGGGGCCGCACCCCCGTTTCCACCCGGTCAAGGAGCCACGACGAGTCGGGTTGCATCCTCAGAGTCAAAGTAATCAGCGTTGAGCCAGTGTCGGTCGGACCAACGACAAAGCAATCGAATCGAGCGAATTCATCGGTATAGACAAACTCACAATCGCCGAAGTGATCGAAGCTAATCAACGTGTCGGCAATCAGGCGCGACAACGAATCGGCGACACCAAAGCGTGCTCCCTCCGCCGAAATCAGCGGACGCAGGGCAGAATCCGAATCAGTACGTAACGCCTCACTGAGGGCATTCAGCTGGGCCTTGATGATCGGGCCAGGATCGTGATCCGGAACATCGACATCTTCCGGTGGAGCTTGACACCCTACGACGAGCAGAATACAGCCACAGACGATACGACGGAGACCAGTGGGAAACGCCATCACTAATTCCCTCCCCGGGAGACAAGTTTGTAAGCAACATCTTCGTCGCTCGGAAGGACCTCCCGAGTGATGAGCTGATCGGTGACGCGCTCGGCGATCAATCCCCACAGCCAGAACCGCAACGCGGTCGACAAATCGGTGACGTTGTGGTCCGCCAGCACCGGCGTAACAGCCGATGCGAGTCTATCGACCAACGGCCGCGCCTGAGTTCCCAGTCGTTCCAGCGCGGGACCAACCAGACCGGGATCCATAAGAACGATCGTCACCGATTCATCCTCGCCCACGCGCCACCCGCGGCCGCGAGGCAGTCGCTGCCCGGGGACAAGCTCGTCGGGGCAGTTCATCGCCATTTCGGTTGTCTTGTAGTAGATCTCGTGCTGGCCGCCAACGCCCGTTAGATAATAGAAGATATTACTAACCACGTTGGAGTCACCGACAACACCGTACATGAACTGCCGGGCTTCGGCATGGCAAGGATCTGACATCGGATACATGTCAAGATCCCGCCCGTCGACGACAAAACGATGTCCCAGATGGCTCCACAGAAGCAGGGCACCAATGAGCGGGAAGCTACGGTGCAGGGCGGCTCCGCCGCCGAGAAAGTCGTTCCGGTCAGCGGAAAGAGATCCGGCCGCAATCAGTGAGTCCCGATAAGCTGGGAACTGTTCCCAATCAGCCAGAATGGCCGCGACCAGCGAATCACCATACCGTTCAGCAAACTCGAAGCCGGCAATGGCGAGCTCCGCCGGCACGACCGGAAACGTCACAGAAAATCGACCTGCCGTTTCCCGAACAGCCTGTCCGTGGCGTACCAGCATCCTCACGACATCGTCGACGATGCGCTCCTCGGTGTCGAGAAGAGCCGCAATGTCACTCACCGACTTATCTTCGGCAAGCAATCGGACGATTATCCGCGCGATGTCGGTATCATAGAGTGGTCCCTTGGCAACGCGGCTCGGGAAGAGCAGCGGCTGATCGAGCATCGCCCGGGCCGCAGCCGACGGCTGGAAATCAATCGTATCTGTTTCCGAGAAAATCTGCATCGATGGTGCAATGTAGTCCAGGGTGTCAATAACGTCGTAAAGTGTGACGCTGACGGCGGCGGTACCGTAGGTTGCCGGCATTGATACCACCGAGATGACATCCTTTTCTTCGTCCGGCAGGAGCAGATAGTTCTGCCGTTGCGTTCGCTGCGGGCCGCCATGAGTGAATACGACCTGCGTTTCAACCACCACGTACCGGATCCAACTGCCGGGGTTCGTCACAGTAAACGAGATCCGCTGGTCACCCCAGCGCGGCTGAGGCATTTCGAGAAAAGAGATCTGCAGATCATTCGCATCGTTGGCCACCAGCGGAGCTGAGACTATCAACGCCAGAAGCATGAATAAGCGGATGCGCTGTCGTAGCATCGAGTATCTACCTCTTTTTCAAAGTGGTCATCTGATTCGTTGTTACACCGAAAGCCGAGATCGGTTTGGCGCCAAGTCTCGAGCGGCGAGTTGCCCACAGGCAGCATCGATATCCCGACCACGACTCCGGCGTACGGTTACCGCGGGTGTTCGTGGAGCCAGTTGCCGCGCGAACCAGTCAACGCGATCGTCGCTCGGTCGTTTGAAGTCCAACCCGGGAACGGGATTATATGGGAGGAGATTGATCTTGCAGGGAAGCCCGTGGATAAGACCGACCAAGGCGTCGGCATCACTCGCCGTATCGTTAAAGCCATCGAAAACGATGTATTCCAGCAAGACACGATCCCCTGAGGTTCGCGCATAGTAGTGCACCGCCTCCATCAGATTGGGTAGTCCGAACGTTCGTGCGATCGGCATGATCGTCTCCCGCTTTTCCTGGGTTGCCGCATGAAGGGAAAGCGCAAACCGGACATTCACACCCGAATCGGCCAGCTTGCGAATCTTGGGGGTTACCCCCGACGTTGAAACGGTCACACGACGTTTACCGATCGCCATTGCTTCCGGATCGGTAATGATCCGCAGGGAGGCCACGAGATTATCAAAGTTATGCAGGGGTTCACCCATCCCCATAAAGACGATGTTCGTGAAGGCGTCGGGTCCGTAGAGACGGCGAATGTGGACCAATTGGGCGAGAATCTCACCGACCGTAAGATTGCGCAAGAGCCCCATCGTACCGGTTGCGCAGAATCGGCAGGCCAGGGCACACCCGGCCTGAGAGGAGACACAGACCGTTTGGCGATCGCCATCAGGGATGAGAACCGTCTCCACCGGGTGACCGTCGGGCAGACGAAACAGCCACTTCTCAGTGCCGTCGGCTGATCGGGCATGCTGATCGACGGGTAGCAGCGCGGTCGAATATGACGACGTAAGCCAGGCCCGCAGTGCTTTGCTGAAATCGGTCATCTCGTCGAATGATTCCACTCCACGCTTGTAGAGCCACGCATAGAGCTGGCGCGCCCGATAGGCAGGCTCTCCTCGTTCGCGGAGAAGGTCGGTGAGCGAGGCGAGATCGAATCCGATCAATGATGGTAACACTGACGACATGGCTGACAAACTATGCGTCTCTGCTCGGGGAGCAAGGGGAACGACTTGAGCTTGACCAATTTGGTGGCACGCCCGTTTATGCTGACATTACGGGGTGTGGCGCAGTGGTAGCGCGCCTGCTTTGGGAGCAGGATGTCGGAGGTTCGAATCCTCTCACCCCGACCATTTTCGACCCCCTGCGAGACTGAGCTGGTGTCTGCTCCCGTCGTAAGAATCAAAGCACAGCGCGAACGATCGATCCTCGCTGGTCATCCGTGGCTGTTCACCGGCGCAATCCAGCCGTCCGAAGAACGCCCAACCAACGGCGATCTCGTCCGTCTTGTTTCAGCAGGTGGCGCGCCGCTTGGCTGGGGGCATTGGTCGACATCCGGTTCCATCTCTGTTCGACTGCTTACCCGCAACGAATCGCAGCCGAATGACGATTGGCTTACCCACCAAATCGCTACGGCCGATCGACGTCGTCGCTACCTCGGTCTTGGCCCAGAAACGCCCACGACAGGATATCGGATTGTCTTCGGAGAGTCCGACGGGCTCCCTGGACTGGTCATTGATAGATACGGAGAGGCGTGTGTCATTCAGCTGACCACCGCCGGGATGGAACGCTGGCGCGATGCAATTGTCGCGGCCGTCCAGCAGTTGCCGCTGGTGACCGCCATTGTCGAGCGGTCGGACAATCCAAGCCGGCGCGCAGAGCATCTTCCCAACCGCTGTGAGGTAGTCGTTGGTTCCGTGAACGACGCTGTCCCATTCCAGGAGGACGGAGAACCAGCATCGGCGGCGGTGCTCAGCGGTCAGAAGACTGGATACTACCTGGATCAGCGTGACCTCCGAGCGACCCTTCGCAGGATCAGCAGCGGGCGGCGGGGACTCGACCTGTTTAGTAACTCCGGCTCGCTATCACAGGCATCGTTAACGGGCGGCGCGGCCCACATGACGTTGGTCGATTCGTCACGGCCGGCACTGGAAAAAGCCGAGACCGATTTGACCAAACGCTGGTCAGACCGCGTCGAGCTGGTCGAAGGTGATGTCTTTCAGTGGCTTGGCGAATCTCACGAGACGTACGACCTCGTCCTTCTGGATCCTCCCGCGCTGGTGAAGAATCGCCGTCACCTGTCGGAAGGAGCCAAGGCGTACCACTGGCTGTTTCGGGCTGTTCTGCGTCTTCTGTCTCCCAATGGGATTCTGGCCGTATCGAGCTGCTCACAGGCATTTAGCCGGAGTTTATTCCGACAGACGTTGTCGCGTGCAGCCGTTCAGGCAGGGGGAACTGCACGGACTATTGTCGAACTTGGCCAGCCGGTTGACCATCCGGTTGCACCCGGCTTCCCTGAGTCGGAGTACCTGACAACCGCGCTTGTCGAGCTTTCCTAACAAATCGATAAGTAACTCCCTGACTTCATTTTAGACAATTCGGCCTGATATTGTCTAACTTTTCGCTGGACTTCGACAGAAATGCGACATACTCTCAGAACGTAGCCACACATGTGGATTCGGGACGCGAGGTTAAGGGGTACGCGAGATGGCACGGTTCGCTGACTCAGACGACGACACGTCACAGACGTCATTCACCCCCCAGCAACAATCGGCAACGGGACCGCCGGAGAGTTTTCTCCTCGCCACGGCACGAGGCGAGGTCGTCTACATCTCCGAACTCGCCCGAGATCTGTTGGGGTTCAATCGTTCGACCAACGGCGCACCGCTTCTCCTGCGCGACATTCTGGGCGACCAGGCCGGTCCGGTTTCTCGCCTGGTAGCCGAACGGCGCTCCGGCACGATCCGTGTTCTGCTCGGCACCAATGGTGATAGCCGCACACTGCTGCTGGAGACGTGGCCGGTTGATGGCCCCCATGGCGGGGTAATGATCGGCTGTTGGCAGGCGAACGGAGAAAACGGACGAGTGGCGATCCACTCGGATGGTAACGGCCATACAGAGAACGGTCGCACGAATGGACATCGAACGGATGACCGGGGCACAACCAGCGGTTCCCGAGGCTTGGCCATCGCCCCGGAATTGGCGTCGCTACTGGCGGCATCGCCGCTGCCAACCGCGGTGGTCGCTATCGACTCTACGATCCTTGCGACCAATGCTCCTCTGGAACGTCTGGTCGCACAAACGGCTCCGAACCTGCTCGGGGGGCGGTTCGCCACGTTGATTGCCGACGCCGAGTGGGCTGAACTGCAGAATCGATTCGCCGCTTTAGCGGCAGGCAGTATCGAATCGCTGACGACTACTACCCGACTGGCGCATATCGGCGAGATAGACGGACAAATCGATCTGAGTGCGGCTCGACTAGCCTATTATCCGGGCTGGCTACTGGTCGTCGTAACTGACCGCTCCGAGCTCGCGGTGCTGACCGACCGCCTGGAAGACTACGACCGCCGTCTCCGTGCGACTACCGCTGCCCTGGAACGCAAGACGCAGGCGATCGACGAAATGCTGGGGCATCTTGAGCTCGCCAAGCGGCAGCTGGCGGACAACATGCGGGTGAATCTGGAGACGCTGCTCGCGCCGGTCCTGACGCGCCTTGAGAAGCGATTGGCTTCCGAGGATGCCGAAGTGCTGCGATGGGTACACTCCCTCGCGGCGGATCTCACCTCGCCGTTCATTGGCAATCTTCGTCATGCCCATCCGGATCTTTCGCCGCGAGAGCTGACGATCTGTGAGATGATCAAGAAAGGATTGTCGTCGAAGGAGATGGCATCGATTCTGAATGTCTCTGAAGACACGATCAAGAAACAGCGGAAGTCGGTTCGGCGTCGCTTAAACATCGCCAATACCAAGGTGAGTCTACTGACAGCGCTGCGGCAGTATGACACCGGACCGGTTATTTTGGACAAGCCACCGCGGCCTGTCTAAGAAATCTGATTCGACAGACCAGAACAGGGGTAGCCAACATTGACAATGGGTACCCCTTTTTTCCCCTCGACAAATTTCTAACATTTTCCGCATACTAGCGACCGCGCTGCGGAAATTGCCCGGCCCCCTCGTAATGCCGGTCAATTGTGGACACCGTAGCCCCGCACCCACCGGAGACGGTCTCACCTGTTCGGCGCTGACACAGTCTCAGAAATAGGGGGCGACCCCAATGGGGCTTTCGACTTTTCGGGAGCTAGATCCAAAGGGGGGCTAGGTTCAGGACAGCTTGCTGACTTGAACGCAACGATTTGTCCGGCTATCCACTACGTGCCAGAGGATAACCGGAACGAATCAGGCGACGCGGCCGGAGTAATCCGGCCGCGTTGTTCTTTGTGAGCGATTCTTCCCCTCCCAGAAAACCAGTTGATAGCAACGATTCGACGGGTGATCCTGTAAACGTATTAGTTTCACGAGACGCCCCCGTAGCTCAGCTGGATAGAGCAACGGACTTCTAATCCGTAGGTCGGAGGTTCGAATCCTCCCGGGGGTGCAGGCTTTGCCTGCTTCTTGAGAACCCTCCTCCCAAGAGCCGGTTCTGTTCGAGAGACATTCTCGCTTGCGGGATCAATCGCCTGACCCGATTGTTTCGCCCGGTATGACGAATCCATTTTCGTCCGCGTCCCTCACCGGTCGACGGTACAAGTACTACGACTTCATCATGGCGATCTTTGTCGCCGTTCTCCTCGTCAGTAACCTCGTCGGAGCGATCAAAATCTGGCAGGTCGATATCCCGTGGATCGGCGTGACATCGTTCGGCGCGGGTATCCTCTTCTTCCCGATCAGCTATCTCTTTGGTGACATCCTGACCGAGGTCTACGGCTACGCCCGCACGCGTCGGGTCGTCTGGGCCGGTTTCGGCACCCTGATCTTCGCCACCGCCATGACCTGGGTCGTCTTGGCCCTTCCCCCTGCCGAGAGCTGGGTTGGGCAGGAGGCGATGGAATTCGTCTTTGGCGCGACCTGGCGAATCGTAGTCGCGTCGATGCTCGCCTACTGGGTCGGCGAATTCGTTAACTCGTACGTCATGGCGAAAATGAAGATCTGGACCAAGGGTCGGTTCCTGTGGACACGGACGATCGGCTCCACGATCGTCGGGACCGGCGTCGATTCGTTGATCTTCTACCCGGTCGCCTTCTGGGGGATCTGGACCAACGAGCAGGTCATCTCGGTCATGCTGGGGAATTACGCCCTGAAAGTGCTGTGGGAGACGCTTGCGACGCCGGGAACGTATGCGATTGTCGGCTGGCTGAAGCGGACCGAAAACGAAGACTACTATGACCGGGAAACCAACTTCACACCGTTCTCGATCAAAACCTAGGTGCTTGACCCTCCCCGGTCCGCTTGGCATCTTAGCACGACTGTAGCTGGAGGGTTATCGTGCAGGGACATATCAAAGCGGTCGGACTAATTTACGCTATTCTCGGCGGGCTGGGATTCCTCAGCGGCATCATCGTCCTTTTTATCTTCATTTTTACCGGCGGTATCGTCGCGGTTGCCGGTGAAGATCCGGATGCCGGAATCGCGGTTGGTATTCTGACCGCTGTGGGGACATTCGTCGCGATCCTTGCTTTTATCTCGGCGATTCCAAGTCTGTTAGCCGGCATTGGCCTGTTGCGGCGGAAGCCGTGGGCGAAGCTCTGGACGATCATCGCGTCGGTCCTCTCCCTGTTTGGCTTTCCGCTCGGAACGGCTCTTGGGATCTGGGCACTCTGGATGGTCCTGCAACCGGAGTTTGATCGAGAAATGGCCCAACCTCAGCCGCCTCTCTGACGTATCACAATTCTAGCACTCACGAATTCGCAGTATCAACGAAGCTGACACGTTACTCAGGAGAGGGATACAATGGCTAACGAACACGGTACATTTTGCTGGAACGAATGCATGTCGAACGATGCCGAGAAGGCGAAGGCGTTTTACAGCAACCTGATCGGCTGGACTTACGAGTCGATGCCGATGCCGAACGGCGCGACCTACCACATGGCGAAGGCGGGCGACAAACAGGCTGGCGGCGTTATGCAGATCACCGAGGAGATGGGTCCGATGCCATCACACTGGATGGCCTACATCGCTGTGGACAATGTCGACACCTGCTGGGAATCAGTCTCCGGACACGGTGGCGAGCAGATTCATCCGCCAACCGACATTCCGGGTGTTGGACGGTTCTGCATCATCAAAGACCCAACCGGGGGAGTCGTTTCGCTGATTACGCTGTCCAGTTAGCACGCGGCGTAACCACACTTCTCCAGCATTTACAGCACTTTGTATGGGACGGTTGGCGGAGACTGAGCTTCGCCGTATACTCGGGCTCCGATGGCAACCCGTGTACATCTGCTCGACTCACTCGATGAGGCGGAGGCGTCGCTTCTGCGGAAGCGGCTCGATCCGGTTGTCGATCTGACCGTCGCGGCCGAGCAATTGCCGGCTTCGGACACCGAGATTCTTGTCGCTGGTGTCCCGACCGCCGAGCAGCTTGACGCCGCGAAGCAGCTTCGGGCCGTGGTGATCCCGTGGGCCGGGCTCCCCCAACGTACGCGGGAGTTGCTTCTCGAACGACCTCAGCTGACCGTCTACAACATCCACTACAATGCAGCGGCGACTGCCGAAATGGCGATCGCCCTGCTCCTGGCCGCCGCTAAACGACTTCCCGAAGTTGATCGTTCGTTGCGAGCTGGCGACTGGCAAATTCGGTATGGTGACGACAAACTCACCACGCTCGATGGTAAGTTGGCGCTGGTGATCGGGTACGGTGCCATCGGGCGTCGTGTCGCACGCAGCTTGGTCGGGATGAATATGCGAGTCACAGCGGTCCGGCGGACGGCGACAGAGATTTCCGATGGGGACGTCGGTCTTGTTTCAAGCCGCTATCTGGACGAGCACCTCAGCAGAACTGACGTTATCGTAGTCGCAGCTCCTATGACCCCCGAAACTCGTGGCCTGCTGACGGCCGAACGACTGGCTGAGTTGCCCGACGGTGCGATCATTGTCAACGTTGCTCGTGGACCGATTATCGATGAGAAGGCACTCTACACCGAACTGGAGTCGGGTCGCCTTCGCGCCGGAATCGATGTCTGGTATCGCTACCCGAAGACTGAACCGGAACGGCAATCGACGTTTCCTTCGACCTATCCCTTCCACACGCTCCCATCATGCGTGCTTTCTCCCCACCTTGGAGGGAATGCCTCCGACACCCTGGATCGGTGGACGAACGAGCTGGCCGATCTGCTCAATCGTCTGGCATCGGGTGAGACAGTGACAACGCAAGTCGACGTCGAACGCGGATACTGATCGGGTGAACTCCGGCAGTCGGTATCAACTCGGGGAGCTGATCTCCCCCGGCGTTCGCTACATGTTTCTCGCGACGGTCTTCTTCGCCTTGATGAATGTCGGGGTCAAATGGTTGGACCGCATCCCGGCTCACGAAATCGTCTTCTTTCGAGCGCTGGTATCGCTCATCGTGGTCTGGGTAATGCTCTACCGGAAGCGGATTTCCCCATGGGGTAACAACAAACCCATTCTTCTGCTTCGCGGTATCGCGGGTACTGTTGCTCTGACGATCTACTTCTGGACCGTTGGCGAGATGCCCCTCGCCACCGCTGTCACACTGCAATACATGTCGCCCATCTTCACGGCGATTCTCGCGATCTGGCTTGTCCGTGAATCGCCCCGACCGGTCGTCTGGCTCTTCTTTGTTATCGCCTTCGCGGGCGTGGTGTTAATCAAGGGATTCGATCCGTCAGTAACCTTGCTGGAGGTATCACTGGGTCTGGCCGCCGCATTGGGATCCGGCTTTGCCTATAACTTTGTGCGGATGTTGAAGGACACCGACGATCCGCTGGTGGTCGTCTTCTATTTCCCGCTGGTGACGGTGCCGACCATTGGCGTCTACACAATCTTCAATTGGGTAACACCAACCTGGACCGAATTCGTGATCCTGATCGCTATCGGAGTATCTGTCACGATCGCCCAGATCTTCATGACGATGGGCTACCAGGCTGAAGCGGCGTCACGAGTCGCAATCGTAAACTACTTTGGCGTGATCTTCGCGATACTCTTCGGTTGGTTGTTATTCAACGAATCGATACCACCGCTTGGTCTCGTGGGTATTCTGCTCATTGTTTTGGCTGTGGGATTGGCATCACGAGTAAAAGCGCGGAACAAGCTCGAACCATCGAAAGTTTGATGGCGCATGGATTCTATTAGTCAGGCTGCACTTGGGGCAGCCGTCGGTGAAGCGGTTCTCGGTCGTCAGATAGGAAATCGAGCAATCGTCTGGGGCGTTGTTCTCGGCACGCTGCCCGACCTTGATGTGGTCGTCAATCCTCTGATCGATCAGGTGACGCAGTTGACCTGGCATCGCGGCTGGTCACACAGCCTCTTGGTTGCGGCGGCTGTCAGCCCGCTTCTCGCGTTCGGCTTCAATCGCCTGCACCGGGGTCGGGCAACGTTCAACCGGTGGACACTTGCTGTTATGCTCTGCCTCGTTACGCACATGCTCCTCGATACGTTCACGGTCTATGGGACACAACTCCTCATGCCACTGACAAATTATGGCTACGCCTGGAACTCGGTGGCAATCATTGATCCGTTGTATACAATCCCGCTCCTGGTTGGCGTCGTTGGGGCACTGTGGCTGCGACGAACGAACGCTCGGCGTTTCTGGCTCAACATGAGCGGGATAACACTCTCGAGCCTGTATTTGATCTGGTCACTCGGCGTGAAGTGGCATGTACATGAGGTGTCGACGGCGGATTTGGAGCGACAGCAAATCGATTACTCACGAATCATGCATAGCCCCACGATCTTCAACACGCTGTTATGGCGGATCACGGTCGAAGACGGAGATCGATTGCATGTCGCGTATTACTCGCTCCTCGACTCCGATCGGATATTGGATTGGAAGACTATCAACAAAGGGTACCGTCAGATAACCACCTTTGCCGATTCTCGAGCAATCAGCACACTACGCTGGTTTTCAAAAGACTGGCTCGTGGAGTTTGATGTCGACGGCCAGCGCCGATTTGCCGATCTGCGGTTTGGCGAACTGGAGACAACACCGCCCCAGGGCTTGCAGCCGATCTTCTCCTGGACGCTCGATACATCGGGAACCGAGCCGATGCTGGAACAGCAGGAGCCGGTCTCCGTAGACGTCGGCAACGCGTCCCAGACCCTGATTACACGGATGCTTGGGGAGTAACAGCGTCCCCGGTTGTTGGCTGGTCAATTTTCGGCCTCAGTTGCATCCCGTTATCGGCCGATTCTTTGTCTAGGGTCGATTGAGACAGGAATCGCTTATGAACCGTCCGGCAGAACCGATCGAGTGGCAGACAGCGGCCAATCAGCCGCTGATGGATGTCGAACGCGTCCGTCAGACCCTCCTGGAATGGCTGGGCTCGCTCGTCCTGCCGGCATCAGCCGGGGATATCGACTGGAGCGATTCAATTCGTATCTGGCCGGGAGATCCAGGCGAAATCGAAATCAACTCCGGTCGGCGCGCCCGTCTTGCCGTTCGGCTCTTCACGCATCAAAACCGATATGTTGTCTCCTTCATCGAATCGCTGGCCCCATCGAGCCGCGGGGTCTACACCCTTTGCTGTCATGTCGACTGGCAGGATGCCCACCGGATGCTCTCGCAGCGGATCGAAGAGGCCTACGCCGGCGCGTTTCTGGAATCACTGCGGGCATGGCAGATAATCTGGGCGCAGACTGTGACGTACGCTGACATTTTCGACGCACTTAATCACTGCGCCGTTGCGATGCTTGGCTACGAACTGACCAACCGTCCCCCCTTAGACGGGAGTGGACAAGGGCGTCTTGCGATCCACCCGCAAGCGGTCTCCTTCCCGCGCCAGGATAGCGATTGACCGACTCTTTCCGGGACCGCAGCTTTCGGAATGCACATTCTGGCGCTGGAACCGTACTGGGGAGGTTCCCATCGGTCCTTCATCGAGGGCTGGCAGAGCCATTCCCGGCATCGATTCACCGTGCTGCATCTTCCGGCTCACCACTGGAAGTGGCGTATGCGCCACGGACCGTGGACGTTTGCCGAGCGTGTTTCTCAACTGACCGATGATCCGTTCGACTGCTTGTGGCTGTCATCGATGGTTCCGGTCCATGAACTTCGTGGTCTGTTGCCCAACGAGCTTCGCCAACTGCCGATCGTCGTCTACTTTCATGAAAACCAGCTGACATACCCGCTGCCGCCGGGCGCAGAGCGGGATCTCCAGTACGGATGGTCGGAAATCGTCAGTTGCCTGAGCGCCGATGCAATCTGGTTCAATTCCGGTTTTCATCGCGATGAATTCTGCCTGGCGGCGGAGACGCTGCTGGACCGCATGCCTGACTTCGCCCCAACAAATGCCTGGAATGAGGCACGGTCCCGAATGGCTGTTGAGTCACCCGGAATCGAGCGCTCGACCGCATTACGACGCGACCCAACCGGCAATCCACGGATCGCCTGGGTCGGCCGCTGGGAGGCGGACAAAAACCCGGAAATGTTTTTTGGAGGGCTAATCGATCTGCGGCAGCGCGGTATCCGCCCCCAACTGGTTGTTCTTGGTGAACGATTTGAACGCACTCCGGACGTGTTTGCGGTAGCTCGGGAGAAGCTCTCCGATCAGATTGAGATATGGGGCTATCGGAAATCGCGCGAGGAATACTTGTTCGCACTGGCCGGTGTCGACATCGTCGTATCGACAGCCCACCATGAGTTCTTCGGGATCGCGATTGCGGAAGCGGTAGATAGTGGAGCTTTGCCGCTTCTCCCCGATCGGCTGGCATATCCCGAGGTAATCGATCGTATCGCATGCCCCTCATTGTCCACATGCTTCTACGATGGCTCTCAACCCGGCCTCGTCGCGCGTCTGACTGATTGGCTCACTCCGGGACGGCTGAGTGAACTGCGGTCGCAGCTGGCCGATCCTCTTGAGGCATCGATTTCTCGCTTTGATTGGTACCAGCGAGCAATGGCGATGGATCGACGAGTCGACGCTCTCGTTACACTTGCCCGAACCCGACCCGTCCGATAGTCTACCGACATGATTCGCGAACAGCTTATCTCGTGGCTTGCTGACCGAGGCGTCTCTGACGAGTTAGCGCCGTGGATAGTGGCGGTGGCACTGGCTATTTGTGTTATCGCACTCGCCATTTTCGTCAATTGGATTGCCAAACGGATCATTGTCGCAACGGTGGTTCGTTTGGTGAGACGGACAGCGACCGATTGGGATGACGTTTTGGTCGAACGGAAAGTGTTCGTCCGACTTTCTCACCTTGCTCCGGCGGTCGTCTTCCAGCTGACCGCTCCGCTCTTTCCGACCGTCGAGGCATTGATTGTCAATGCGTCGATTGTCTATATGCTCGTCGCTGGCATGTACGCCGTCTTCGCCTTCCTCGACGCCGCCACGGATATCTATCAGAAGCTCGATATTCACAAGAATCGCCCGATCAAGGGCTACATCCAGGTCGCTAAAATTCTGATTGTTATCGGTGTCGCGATTGTGGCGATCGGGATTCTTCTGGAACGAGATCCCTGGTCACTATTAGCGGGATTGGGTGCAGCA
Organism: Candidatus Zixiibacteriota bacterium; assembly: GCA_028289585.1. Classification (GTDB taxonomy): domain Bacteria; phylum Zixibacteria; class MSB-5A5; order GN15; family FEB-12; genus JANQPI01. The sequence goes on along the minus strand of JANQPI010000010.1, from coordinate 672,535 downwards.
ACGGCGGTGCTGCTACTGGTGTTTCGGGATACGATTCTCTCGCTCGTCGCGTCGGTTCAGATTTCAGCCAACGACATGGTCCGCCTCGGTGACTGGATCGAGGTGCCTCGCTATGGTGCCGACGGTGATGTCGTAGATATCTCACTGCATACGGTGACCGTTCAGAACTGGGATAAGACGCTGACGACTGTACCGACATACTCACTCTTCTCGGATTCCTTCAAAAACTGGCGCGGCATGGAAGCATCCGGCGGTCGCCGTATCAAACGAGCTATTCATATTGATCAGTCGACGATTCGGTTTGCCACGTCTGACGAAATCACACGGTGGCAGAAGTATCAGCTTCTTACACCCTACCTAAGCGAGCGCGTCGCGCTTGTCGAACAATGGAACCGGGACCACAATGTCGATGACAGTGAACTGATCAACGGTCGTCGAATCACCAATATTGGCACGTTTCGTGCCTATTGTGTGGCCTATCTTAAGGCGCATCCAATGGTCCATCAGAAGATGACGTTTCTCGTTCGGCAACTGAAACCAACCGCCGAAGGGCTTCCGATCGAAATCTATGTCTTCTCCAAAGATCAGGCCTGGGCAAACTACGAGTCAATTCAGGCCGATATCTTTGATCATCTTCTGGCGATTCTCCCCTCGTTCGACTTGAAGGTGTACCAGTATCCGTCCGGATCAGACTTTCAACCTCGACCCACAGCCGGATAACAGAACGGCCCCGCGGGATCGCGAGGCCGTTGACGTAACGATACTACCTGGTTCGATCAGACTTTGAAATCAGACCCACAGCGCGGATCGGGGCCGGAGGCAAAAAGTTCGACCACTTTTTCACGCGGCACCGACGGTCCAGCTTTGGTGCAGTGAGCGTTAAAAGCCGCGACGAGCTTGGAGGCGACCTCCTCAGCAGTGGACCCCTCGATTTCATGGCGGGGTAGATTAAAAATCGGCTGACCGTCTTTGAAGAGCGCCACCGACGGTGAGGTCGGCTGGATCTCCGGCATGAGCTCACGGGCGCGAGCAACAGCATCCATATCGACGCCGGCAAAGACGGTCGTGAGCGTATCCGGGATCACCTTGTTCTGCAAAGCGATTGCGATGCCCGGACGGGCATTACCAGCAGCACATCCACACACCGAGTTGGTCACAACCAAAGTGACGCCCTCGGTCGAAGAAATCGCCTTATCTACCTCGTCCACGGTTGTTAACGGGGATACCCCAACCGCTTCGAGTTCTTCCCACATGAAGCGAACCATATCGCGATCGTAAAGAGCTTGAGCCATCGTATTCTCCTTCACTGCGCATCAAGCAGACAGGTTATCTGTACCCATAATGGTATGGATTACGGGATCGGCGTCAACCAGATCCGGTAGAACTGGTTCCCCTACCCGTTTCTCTTTATCGTAACGTCAAAACCGCACAACCGTTCACCGAGCCAAGGTTGATCCATGCCCTCACTCAAAGACCAGACGATAACGCCGCCTGCATCCGGAACCGCCCCCCTTACACCCGACGAGCAGCAACCACTGCTGGAACAGCTCGACGGCTGGGTAGTGGCTACGCATACATCCGACGGTTCGTCGATGGATACCTTACAGAAGCGCTTCGTGTTCAAGGATTTTCGCGCCGCCATGGCGTTCCTGCGGCAGGTCGAAGAGATCGCAGAAGTAGCCGAGCATCACCCAGATTTCGGTGTTCACTATAACAAGGTCGATTTCATGATCTGGACCCATTTCATTGGTGGCCTGCACATGAACGATTTCATTCTGGCGGCACGTATCGACGCTCTGAAGTAGGCCTGTTCTGATTACTGCCAGATACCGCGAAACGGGAGTCAACTGTCGCCCGTCCTCTCCGATAAGAACATGATCGCGGCAATCGCCACGAGGTAGCCCCCTCCTTCCTCAAAAAAAGATCGATATCACCGGGAAGAGTCTTCCGGCTGTGGGGTAATGCACCCAGACGAACATCAAACGATTGCTCATCTGGAGGTGGGTTATGTTGAGACGGTATCTCATGACTCTCGCAGCAGCGCTGGTACTGATGACGACTACTGTCGTCGCTCAGGAACGCACGGGAACAATTCAAGGCAAGATAACCGATACGGCTGGCGTCGCTCTTGAAGGGGCATCTGTCGTGGTAATGGGAACAGCCTTCGGAGCCGTAACCGATCACGAGGGAGTGTACACCATCTACAATGTACCTCCAGGTACATACACACTTCGTGTAACGGCGCTGAAGCACCGAACGAAAGTGATTTCGAGCATTCTCGTCACTGCTCACCGAGCAACGACGCAGGACATCCGTTTGGCTGTCGATTCAAGAAGCGCTAAAGACGTTGTTACGGTCGAAGGCACGCGAAAACAGAAGGCGGGATCTGCGCTCTCAACTGACTCTGCCACGAAGCAGGCGACGCGCGGCGATTCCGAAAGCGGAGCGACATCAGCACCTAGTGACTACAGTCCCGCGCCGATCGACTTCGGCCGAATCGGTGCTGAGATTCTCTCAAACTTCGACCGGAAAAAGAAGAAGACACAACCGACTGGACCGAAAGCAGCCGGTGAATCAGGACGCGAGACAAAGCGCATCCGTCCGCAGTGGGAGGACGACATCGATGATGACGACAAAGACAGTTTCCACCGCCGTCCGCATGCAGACTGGTACTATGGTAGTTTCGACGCGATGTACTTCCGCCACTACGGTTTCAACCCGTTCGTCGATCCGCGCTACGACAACAAGTCGACGTTCGCGGTCGACGTTGACGACGCATCGTTCACACTCGCTAAAAGTTACCTCGAACGTGGAGTGGTCCCTCCGGCCGATGCAATCCGAACGGAGGAGTTCATCAACCATTTTGAATTCGATTACCCTCAACCCGATGACAACGCCTTTTCGGTGATTGTCGAGGGAACTCCGTCTCTCTTCAACGAACGCCGGACCTACACCCTTGCCATTGGCCTCCAGGGAGTGGAGATCGATCGCCGGGAACGGGAACCTGTCAATCTGGTACTGGTGGTCGATGTCTCCGGGTCGATGCGTCACGGGAACCGCATTGGTCTTGTCTCGCGATCGATCGAGCTTCTGGCTCAGCAACTGACGCGGCGCGACCGTCTGGCAATCGTTGCCTACAACACCTACGCCGACGTCCGCTTGAATCCGACGAATGCCAAGCGTGGCCGTGCGATCCAACGCGCAGTCAATAGCCTGGTACCGGGCGGTTCGACCAACGCTGAAGCCGGGCTGCTCCTGGGCTTTGAGGTCGCCAACGACATGGCTCGCCGCGGTCGAAACACGAAGGTCATTCTCTTCTCCGACGGTGTCGCCAATGTCGGCACAACCGGCCCGGAGAGCCTGACAGCCAAGATCAAGTCGTTCGCCAAACGGGGAGTCACGCTCTCGACGTTCGGCGTTGGCATGGGAAACTACAATGACGTACTGCTGGAACGGCTAGCAAATGATGGTGACGGGAGCTACGCGTATATCAACAATCACCAGGAGGCTCGCCGCCAGTTCATCGACAAGGTCGTCGGGACGCTTCAGACGATCGCACGCGACGTGAAGATCCAGGTGGAGTTTGATCCCCGTGTGGTTTCTCGCTACCGGTTGCTTGGCTACGAGAATCGTTCCGTGGCCGACCATCAGTTCCGCAATGATCGCGTTGACGGCGGTGAAATCGGTGCCGGCCACCAGGTCACGGCTCTCTACGAGATCACGGTGCACCAACGGGCCAAAGGCCGAGATCTGGGCCGTGTCAATATCCGCTACCATGAAGGCAATCGGATTGGCCACGTCCATGAGATTAGCGCAAGAATCGAATGGGGCGACCTTCGCACGGCATTCCGCTATGGCGATGACAATTTGCGACTCGCTGTTGTTGCCGCCGAGCTGGGTGAGCTCCTGCGCGATTCATACTGGGCCAAGACGTATCGACCGGCTGATCTGCTCCCTCATCTGGAACCGCTGCGCTACGGCCCTCTGGCTGAGCAGGCCGATGAGCTCTATGATATGATCATCCGTGCCGACCGTCTTGAGGGTGCGTTGGCCGGTCGATGACGAAGTTAAGCATATGCCACCCAACAACTCACTGATGTTGGGTCTCCCTGCGCGGCGCCGTTCACACCACGTGAACGGCGCTTGCGTTTCCACCTGGTCGCAAGGTTGACAGCGGAGCCGGGAATCCACTATACTTTTGACGAACGTTTGGTGCCGGTCATCTGACCGGATAATAGGGAAGACGGTGAGAATCCGTCGCAGCCCCGCTACTGTAACGGCTACTGACCGGGCATGACGCCACTGGTTGCTACAACCGGGAAGGCGCCCGTCGGGCCTGATGCCGAAGCCAGGAGACCTGCCAGGCGAAACGACTGCTGAATCGTCCGCGCGGGTGGACGGAGGCGGGTCTATGCGGCGAGCAGCCGCCACCAAATGCTGTCCTTTCCCAGCACGCCAAGCCGTACTGTTTGCGGTACTGCTTGCAGTATCAAGCTTATCGGCAGCAGCCCAGCAGCCGGATGTTTCACTGCGCGGAACTGTTGTTGCGGCAGATGGTACGCCGGTGGCGGGTGCCACGGTATCGCTGGCTGGCACAAACTGGTTGGTGCGGACTTCGGAAACCGGCTCCTTTGCTTTCAGGCTCCTGCCCGCCGGCACCTATGACCTCACGGTCGACCATCCCGGTTATGAGCCTGCATTAGTGTCCAAGCTTGCCTGTGGACCTGACCGACCGCTCACTCTGCGGATAACTATTCTCCGTCGTATCAACCTGTCCGATACGATTACTGCGACTGCTTCACAATCCTTCGTATCTCCGACCGGAACTGTCATTACTCGAGAAGAGATTCAACGGAGTCACGCCCGGACAGTAGGCGAATTGCTGGATCAGGATCCGTTGCTCACAACTACGGAGAGCAGTCAGGGAACAACCATTTCGCTACGAGGCTCACGCAGCGATCAGGTACTGGTTCTGATCGATGGTCAGCCGGTCAACAATCTTACGACAGGTGCCGCCGACCTATCGTCGCTCGATATCGAGTCGGTCGAACGGATAGAAATAGAGACCGCTGGCGCGGGAGCTCGATACGGACCCGATGCTGCATCTGGGGCAGTTCATATCATCACCCGTCGCAGTCACGATGCTGCCGACTCATGGACACCAAAAGAAATTACCACGCGCTCACGGAGCGGTCAGGAAAAGACCCAGGATCGCCGTGTGACGATCACCGGTCTCTCGCTATCGTCCTGGTCGTTCGACGGTACGTGGAGTCGGCAGGAGACGAACGGTGACTTTGCCTTTCGATATCAGATCGATCCGCAGCCAGATGCGTTCGTTGGCGTGCGGGCAAACAACGGGCGGTCGAGCGAATCGTTGCATCTATCAGCCCAGAGCCCAGAAACGTCACTGGGCTCGTTGCGACTGTCGGTGTGGCAACGCCGATCGACGTTCGGTCTGCCGGGCGAGGCACCTCAACCGACACTGACGGCAACCGGTTCAGACAGGCAGGTGTCGGCCAACGGCGAGTGGCAGCGACAGTGGCGTTCGTTAGTCGCCACCGAGGTTCGTGTCGGTATTCGTCAATCTCGGCAGCAATACACCGATACGATTGACATTCCGGCAGCCTTCGATTACGCCTCGTCGTACGAGTCTGAGGTTGTGTCCGTCGCCACGAGAACGTCGATTGAAACACGCCAGCTGTCACTTGTGCTTTTAGCCGATGGTAACTGGTCATCACTTGATCATCGCGACGAAGTCAATCCGCCGTCAACGTGGTTAGGGGAATCGTCTCGACACCAGTTTGGCTTAGGTGGTGAACTGACATTCAGCGATGAGCAGAACGTTGCCAATCTCCCGTTGCAGGTCGGACTGACAATTCGCAGTCGCTGGGATGAAATAGCCAGCCGCGGTGATCAGACCAACACGTCTCGAACTCGGCATCTGACGCCATCCGTTCACGCTTTCTTGTCAACGGGGAGTCGTTGGAAAGCAGGATTTCGCGGGGGATACGGCAAATCAGTACGCCTGCCAACCCTTCATGCCCTCTTCTGGGGCGGCGACGCGCGAGCAGCGGGCAACCCCGATCTTCGGCCCGAGCGTGTGGAACAAAGTGAGCTGACATTTGAGTCGTCGTATGATTTCCTGGGCATTTCTACTTCGGCAACTCTTGGCTACTGGCATGCGAACTATACTGATCTGATTGTCTGGGAGCCTCGGGGACCGACCGGTGTTTGGACTCCAGTCAATCTTGCTCGTTCCCAACACACCGGCTGGACGGAAACACTGGAGATACGGGATCAGCGCAATCGCTGGTCGATCGCCTATTACCACAATCGAATCGATGCAATCAATCGAACCCCCGGACCAACCACGTTCGGCCAACGGGTGATTTTTGTTCCCCGACATTCGCAGCGCATGACCGCAACCGTGGATATTGAATCTGTCTTTGTCCGCTGGTCATCAATGTGGGTCGACCAACGATTCGCACTGGCAAACAATACCAAGTCGTACGCGGCATATCGACTCGATGATCTTTCCGTCGGTCTGCGAATGTCCTGGGGGGTGACGAGATGGGAAATTCTATACGACGTCGCAAATCTCCGCGATGCCGCTTACGTTTTAACAGCTCATCATCCGATGCCACCCCGGCAATGGTCGGTCGGCATCGCGCTCACGATAGTACCTCGTCAGTGAATCCCCTTGCCGTGAGGAGGCTTACATGAAAGTCGCAACTCTTCTCTTCTCCCTCGCCCTGTTCACCGCAACTGCTTTTGGTCAGCCGATTAGCTACGTTGTTAACTCATTGGGCGAAACGATCTCAACCGTCGAGTTGACCACCCTTACGGTCTCGAACAATACGATCAGTCTTGGATCAGACGTTGGCTCGGCGCCGAATCAGATCCTCATTTGGGGTGAGTGCGGGTATGTCGTGAACTCAAGCACGAACGAGCTGCAGGTTCTAGATCTCCTTGGCGATTCAACGATCGGGTTCATCGACTTTCCGCCATTTAGCAATCCGTACTGGATCGATCTCGCTAACGACTCGCTGGCCTATGTTTCGTTGCTCGTCGACAACAGCATCGCCACGGTGGACCTGAAAAAAGATTCGGTGGTGCGGACCGATTCGATTGGCAAGTCCCCCCAAGCGCTGGCCGTCTGGCGAGATACCGTATTCGTTGCGATGACCGGTTTCGATTTCTCAACCTTCCAATACGATCCGGGCGAGGTTGCCATTTACGATCGTGTTACCCAGAGCCGAATTGGGGCTATACCCGTTGGCTTGAATCCGCAGTTCATGGCGTGGGACAGCCAAGGCCGGCTTCATGTAGTCTGCACCGGTGACTTTGCGACGGTCTTTGGTGCTGTTTATGTCATCGACCCCGCGGCCGGAGGAGTCGTTGATTCAGTTGTCCTTGGCGGCTCACCCGGCCAGATTGTCATCGACCAGGACGACATCGCGTACGTTGCCGGCGGAGGATTTTCGGGACCGGGCAACGTCTTCGTCTACAATGCATCAGACCTGACCGTAATCCGTGATGCCGCTAGCCCTCTCGTCCTGGCAACGAGCCAGATTGGCGTTGGCCTACTCGACTCGCCCGGTGCGCTGGCGCTGTCGTTCGCCGATACCGGACAGATCATCGATTCCACCGGCGCATCGGCAACGTTTGTCCTGGGAGATGGTCCCCTGCAGGCTGATCTCAATTGGCTCGCGGGAGATGTCAATGGTGACTGGAGTGTCGACCTAGCCGACCTCAGTCGCCTCATCGATTTTCTGTTTGTGAGCTTTACGCCACTCCCCCAACCAGTATGGCGGGCCAACGTTGCGGTAGACGGAAACGGAGATATCGGACTCCCGGATCTTTCGCGGCTGATCGACCATCTCTTTCTGACCTTCCAACCGCTGGATATCTCCCCTCGCTGGGTGCGCTAGCGTGGCCAGATAGCGAACGATCAGATAAACAGAGCGATCTCGTCGAGCGGTTTCTTCGTGATGGCGGGGACGGTCACGTCAGGAGCCGGGTAGCCGGTGATCAGCAGCAGATACGCGCGTTCATTCTTCGGTCGCTCCAGCACCTCGTTGAGCCAGCCCATCGGCGACGGCGTATGCGTAAGCGTAACCAGACCGGCGTGATGCAAAGCGGTGATCAACATTCCGGTCGCGATCCCAACCGATTCGGGGGTGTAGTAATTGCGCTTCTTCTCGCCGTCACTGAGAATCGTAGCGCGCTTTTCGAAGATTGCAATTAGATAGGGTGCGGTCTCCAGGTACGGTTTGTGGGCATCGGTTCCGAGCGGAGCTAAAGCCGACCGCCATTCATCGGAAATGCGACGCTCATAGAAGTCCTTCTCGATCTCCTCACCTCGCTCTCGCAAGCGGCGTTTGCGTTCCGGGTCGCTGACCACGACAAACTGCCACGGCTGCATGTTGGCCCCGTTCGGAGCGGTTCCAGCGGCAAGGAGCGCGTACTCGATTATGCGTTGGTCAACAGGTCGATCGGAGAATTCTCGGACAGTGCGGCGGCGGCGTAACTCGGCATAGAATGACTCAGCGCGAGCCAGCATTTCATCCGGCGGATATTCCTGATAATCGGTCAGCGGGATTCGGGCGGCCTTTTCACTCATCGCTCGTCGTACCTTTCGCGTTCTCGTCTGCTATCGCTGATTCAGGTCCGGGCGGAGTGCCTTACGGGCGGCGATCACCTGCTTCTCGGCCTGTCCAGTCGACTCCGCCAGTGCCGTGAGATGTCCCATCTTCCTCCCGGGGCGAGGCTCAGCTTTGCCGTAGAGGTGCAGGTGGACGGTGGGTGCAATGCCCAGTGCCGCGCTCCAGTTCGGCGTGCGATTGTTAGACCAGAGATCACCCAGCAGATTGACCATGGCAATCGGCCGGAGGACCGACGTATCTCCCAAGGGCAGGCCGCAGATCGCACGGATCTGCTGTCCGAACTGTGACGTGGGGCAGGCATCGAATGTCAGATGCCCAGAGTTGTGAGGACGGGGCGCGATTTCGTTGACCAGAAGATCATCATTTCCGGTGACGAAGAACTCAACGCCGATTGTCCCGACATATCCGAACCCGGTAAGGATCGCCTCCGTGATCTCCATGGCACGATCGACGACTCGCCCGGTTACGCGAGCTGGCGCTATGGAAAGATCGAGGATATGATTACGATGATAATTCTCAATGACACCGAAATGGGCAATGGTACCGTCGAGACCACGGGCCGCTATCGTTGACACCTCAAGGGAATACGGAATCCACGATTCGAGGATCGCCTCATCGGTGTCCATCGCTGCCCATGCTGTCGTTGGATCGGTGTCACTGTCAAGCTTCTGTTGCCCTTTACCGTCATATCCCCACGCTGCTGTCTTCAACACCGCGGGTCGACCAATGACAGTTAACTGCCTGGCAAGTTCGTCAGCGTCATGAATCGCAGCAAAGGGAGCGACAGGAATACCGCGCTCACGTAGCCACGCCTTTTCGCGTAGTCGGTTCTGGGTGACATGAAGAATGGTACCGTCCGGTCGCACCGGAGCATGACGTGCCGCCGCATCGGCAGTCGCGGAATGGACGTTTTCGAACTCGAAGGTCACAACGTCGACATCTCGAGCGAACGACTCGACCGCATCGAGATCATCGTAGGCGGCAGCTACCTCGCAATCCGCGACCTGACCGGTCGGCGAATCACGATCCGGAGAAAACGTGTGCACCCGGTAGCCCATCTTGCGGGCTTCCAGTGCGGCCATCCGCCCGAGCTGTCCCGATCCAAGGATACCGATCGTAGCACCGGGAAGAATCGTCTCGCTCATTTGAGCTTCATCTCGCCAACTTTGCGGATGAGTTCCTCTTTGTGCGCGACCAATCGTTTCGCGACATCAACATCAGTGAGAGCAACGATCTGGGCTGCAAGGAGCCCGGCGTTGGTGGCTCCGCTCCCGCCGATAGCGACGGTGGCGACCGGCACTCCGGCGGGCATCTGCACAATCGAAAGCAACGAGTCGAGTCCCGATAACGCTTTCGACTGTACCGGGACACCGATCACCGGCAGCCAAGTGTGGGACGCGACCATCCCGGGAAGGTGAGCCGCACCTCCCGCCCCCGCGATGATAACTCGGAGACCGCGATCCGCGGCCCCTTTGGCGTAGTCGGCCATTAGATCGGGGGTCCGGTGCGCCGAGATGACGCGACACTCGTGTGGGATACCCAGTCGCACCAGTTCGTCCGAGGTCCGCTCAAGCGTCGGCCAATCAGACTCACTCCCCATGATGACACCCACGATTGGCTCGCGGGTGTCACCTTGTGGCCGCCTTAGGACGTCGAAGCTCACTTACTCGCCCTGCCCGCGCTGGAATCCTTCTTCACCATCGAACGTATAGAGGTGTTCGGTCTTGATGAAGTCGACCCCGGCTGAATTCGCACGATCCAGAAGCGCCACAACATCGGCATTGGCCATCGAACCGTTTTGGGATTTGAAGCGGCATCGCCAGTGGTCAGTACAGAACGTTTCCGGCAACCCATCGGGCCAGACTTTGGTACCCCGATTGGAAATCATCGTCAGCTTCAGTCCGTCGGTGTTGAGAGCCGACAGTTGGGCACCAAGATCATCGGGGCTGATCCCCGGTCGATGGACGAACATATCTACGCCGACCAGCTCTTTCTTCTGCCGGGTACGTGTCAACTGGTAGGCGGTGCGGCTGCCGTCGGCAGCTTTGTAGCTTACTGCGGGCAGACGGGCCGGCAGCTCGCCCATGCGCGCGGCGACCGCGGCGGCAAACTCGCGTGTCCCGACTTTTTCTTTCGAATGGGCGTCGGTGTAGATGTCATAGGTATGGATCCCATCTTCGATCGTCTTCTTCCACGCGTTATGAGCGCGCGCCGCTGCTTCGGCCTGACCCAGATAGACCAACATCATTACGGCACCCAGGAAGAGACCCGACGGATTGGCCATATTCTGTCCAGCGCGACGCGGTGCCGAACCATGGATCGCTTCAAACATTGCCAGTCCGTCGCCAATATTTCCGGATCCGGCCAGACCAACCGAACCGGCGATCTGTGCGGCGACGTCGGAGAGAATATCACCGTAGAGATTCTCCATGACGACGACATCGAACTGCTCCGGGCTATCGGCCAGTTTGGCCGCGCCGATATCGACGATCCAGTGTTCGCTTTCGATCTGTGGGTACTCCTTGGCGATCTCGTCGAAGACTTTGTGAAACAGACCGTCGGTCAGTTTCATGATATTGTCCTTCGAGAAACACGTGACCTTCTTGCGTTCATTCTGAACAGCGTAGTCGAAAGCGTAACGAACGATTCGCTCACAACCCGGGCGCGAAATCAGCTTGAGGCACTGGTAGACCTCGTCGGTCTGACGGTGCTCGATACCGGCGTAGGTGTCTTCCTCGTTTTCACGGATGATGACCACATCCATAACGGGATGCTTGGTTGCGACATACGGATGATACGAAACACACGGACGGACATTGGCGAAGAGGCCAAGAGTCTTGCGGACAGTCACGTTGAGCGACTTGTATCCGCCTCCCTGAGGGGTGGTTATCGGGGCCTTGAGAAAGACCTTGTTCCGCCGGATAACATCCCACGCCGAGGGTTCAATTCCGGAGGTAAAGCCCTTGAGAAACATCTCCTCGCCGATCGTGATTTCATCAATCGCCAAATCGGCCTGAGCGGCCTCAAGGATATGCAGGGTCGCATCCATAATTTCCGGGCCGATGCCGTCGCCCCGTGCGACCGTGATTCGATTCGATTCTGCCATGATGCATGTTCTCCTGCCCCGTCCAGCGGGGGCGTGTTACAGGACCGGGGATTCGGGCCGGCCCAAGAAAGGGCCAGTATGCAGCGGTCACCGCACGGCGTCAAGGCACCCCTTTCCCAACACACAGCTAGCGTCTAGGCCTGGCGAAACGTGATCGGAAACGGTTTGCAAAGCAGCAATCAGCGACCTAAGACGATCATGACACTATTTGACAATTTGGTCCGGCGATGGCGTCAGAATAGCCTCCACCCCGACCACATCCCACGGTTGCTGTGTGGGTCAGCGGGTCGCTACAGAAGCACGGGGCCAGCCACTCCGGAGTGCACAAAACGAAGCCGAACGGTCCGTTCCGTACCGTCGCCACGGAACTCTTCGACCCGCAGAAGGCAGGAGGTACCGTCGTGGAGCCGGGCAGCCACCCAGTCGCCCGTTGACACCGCGATCCGGTCAGCACCGCCCGCGTTGTCAAGGTCGGCAAGGGCTTGAGCCGCCGCATCGAGTGACGGTAGTTGGCCAAGCAGATAGAGTTGCGAGTTCCGGAGGAACCCATCAAGCCGCGTTGGCGAGCAGAGATAGTCCTGCCCGTCGCGGCTGAAGTAATAGAGATCGTTCGCATCATCGCGAGCACGAACCGCGCGATCTTCAACAAATGAGTAACCGTCGTTGGGAGCTTGATTCCGAATCGGCAGTATCACTTCTCCGCGCGCGGCAACCGTGACGGTGTCAATTTCGCTCGGAATCGACTCGGACTGATCGCTATACACGATCCGAACATAGACCTCGTACCGGATGCCGGTCTCGACATCGCCCGTTTCGAAGATGACGGTATCGTCTTTATCCGCATCGCCCGGATAGATACTGGTATTGAACGGCTCGGGGGTCGATGTACCCAAGGGCAGGATGTAGATGTTGTACCCGGCATAGAGGTGCTGGTCGCGGACCTGCCAGCTCGCCGTCAATTCGCCATAGTCAGTTTCGACGTTGAGGTTGTAAGGGGCAGCGCGACGCGACACCTCGTCGGCCGGACCGGAGCCCGACGACTGACAAGCGGTGAGCGTTGAGACGGCAAGGATGGCAACGATAAGGGGTAAAAGTCCTGCGATGGTCCGGCGACTAGCCATGTAGCGAGTTACTCCTGTGGGGTGGCGTCAGGCACGCCCTGGCTGGCCACGACTGCCTGTCGAAATGTCGCCCAGGCAGCTTCGGCCCGGACCAGCCCAATGCCGGTGGTGGCCAGGAATGTCTGAGCGAACGGCTCTTTGCTTTGATACACGGTAAACACGGCGGGAGCACCAAAAGCACCCACCATCCATTCGACAAACGAAGCGGCGTGAGCGGATTGATACCGCTCTCGGTCGCTATCGACGGCGGTATCCGCGTCGAGTTGCACCAAGGAGAGAAGCGAATCGGCAGCCGCAAAACGCTCGACAGCTTCGTGGTAGTTCTGCCCTGACCAATCCAGCCAGGCGCGGATTCCATGCCGGATCCAGGCATGATCGGATTGCGACAGATCATGCTTTGCCAGAAGCCAATCGATGACCGGTGGACCGATGAAACTCGGCTGCCAGAAGTAGACGGCCTCGGTACGGGCAAATGGGTAGAACGTCGCCAACAGCTCCTGTGATTGACCGGGCCCGGTCAGAAGAAAAACGATCATCGTATCGTCGATCGGCTCGAGACCGAGTCGGTCGCTACTGAGACGGCGGGCAGCGGCGAACCGCTGGGCAAAATCGGGCATAGTAGCGGCCTTCAGATGACCGGGCGGATAGACGATTCTCGTCGTTTCGAACGACGTGCTGAGCCAATCCGTAACAACCGAGTCGGGCAGGAGATAGCCCGCCGCCGCGTCAGATTCGACCGACCGTTGAGAACAGGCGACTCCGAACGTTACCGCCAGAAAGATGATGGCTGAATATGCAGATAGACGGCGCATTGGGCAGGCGAGTATAGGTCGGCAACCGAGGGTCTGTCAAACGGTCCGGGAAAAGCGCTTGACCTGACTGTCCAGCGCGGGCTGATTCGTATCAACGACAAGAAGATACGTCCCTACGCGGTACGCTATGGCGAAACCGATGCCGGATACCGCTCGTATGGTCAGTCAGATCGGAGGTCCCGACAGCATGAAACTATCAGATCGCGAGCAGGATGGAGTAGTGATCCTTGAACCCAAAGGGAAGATCATGGGTGGTCCGGATGCGAGTCTGCTCCACGACAAACTCTACGAATACATAGAGCACGACAAGAAGCAGGTGATTGTCGATTTGAGCCAGGTCGATTGGATGAACTCAACCGGGCTCGGCATCCTCATTTCTGGTTATACGACGCTTAAAAATTCGGGCGGTGAGCTCAAGCTTGCCAACGTTACCGACAAAATCCAGTCGCTGCTGACCATCACGAAGCTGGTCACGGTTTTCGACGCCTACGACTCAATCGAAGACGCTATCCAGAGCTTCCGGTAAGCTCCCAACACCAAACGCCAGATACTGTCTGGGAGACCGAAGCATCATGCAGAAACCGATTATCAATGGTAATCGCATTACCATCCCCTCCGACCAGGAGTATCTTGCCGATGTAGACTCGTTTCTCGACGGGCAACTCAGGGAGTTGACCGTCGGTGAATCAATTCGAGCCGACATCGCCATCTCCGTCTCGGAACTGGTCAATAACGCTATCCTCCACGGCAACAAATCCTCACCCGAGAAAGTCGTAACTGTCGAAATATCGTCGGAGCCGGGACAGGTAACGATTGCCGTTTCCGATCAAGGTACCGGCTTCACCGAAGAACAGATCGACGATCCCGTCGCTGACGAAAACCTGCTCAAAGAGGTCGGTCGAGGCATCTTCATCGTTCGGGCTTTGATGGACGACGTAGACATCTCGGCCAGCGAACGGGGCACAACGATCAGCATCTCCAAGTCCTTCTAGGGCCTATCTGCCGCAATGGACGTCAACCTTCTCATCGTTGTCATCGAATTCCTGGCGGGAGGATTCCTTCTCTTTCTCGGAATTACGGTTGCACGCGACAACCTGGGGAATCGACTCAATCGAGTCGCCGGCGCGATGTTTATCGCTGCCGGGTTGGCGCCACTCTCGCTAGGCCTGGCTGGCCTGACAGTGCTCACCGGTACAACTCCATTGACTGGGGACGATCTCCTGACACGGTTGGCTGTCGTCTGGGAGTTCTTCTTCCCGCTTCTTCTGGTCTTTTCGTGGCTCTTCCCTGTCGATCGGTTGCGCCATTTCCGTTATCCGGCGATGCGTACGTTTGTCTACTTCCCGGCCCTCATTCACGTGGTCGTGGTGGTACTGTTCACCGATGTCAGTCCGTTCCTTGCCTTCTTGACAGCAGCAGTCGCCAATGAGGGGTTCCTTTCGATCATCCTTTCGCCTCTCGTACAACTGCTTACTCAGCTCCTGCTCCTTTTCAATTGGATCGCCGAGAACCATATCCCGATTTTCACGGCGATCAACGCCCTCTATGCGGCGACAGCAATGTATTACCTTGAAGCAGGCTATCGATTCATTTCCAATCCGCTGGTCAAGCGACAGACACAGCTCGTCATCTGGGGAATCAGACTTGGCCTAATCGGCTATTTCGGCGCCTGGGCACTCGAACTGGTGTGGGACGCCTCGCTGGCGACCGTCGGTGTCAACGTTCTCTGGTTCATCGGCCTTGCCGGCATGGTTGGCTTTGTCGGCTATGCGCTCTTCCGTCACCAGTTTCTGGATGTACAGCTCGTCTTTCGCCAGTCGCTCATCTTCACGATCACGTCTGCGGTTCTGGTTGGGCTCTATCTGGCAATCGGTATGCGGCTCACCGATTGGCTGGTACCGCTTATCGGTCAAGGGGCACAGGTTCTTGGCTGGGTCCTTCTTGTTATCCTGCTGTTGCTCTTTCAGCCGATCAACTCATGGATTGACAATATCATTCAGTTGCTGTTCATGCGTACACGCTCGGACCATCGCAGCATTATCGAACGGTTCTCGCGACAGATCATCACACAGTTCGATCCTCGGGCGCTGCGGGAAACGATTGAAGAAACACTCAAGACATCGCTTCTCGTCGAAGACGTCTATTTCGTGCTCTTTGACGATACTGTTTCGGAGTATGCCGTACTGCCGGGGGATGGGGTTCCTCGTCGCCGGGTACTGGATCGTTCCGACCTGATGCTTCGCGCCATCAATCTTCTCGATCAACCGACCCCGTATGCGACACTCACCGCCTACGGACGGGATTCCTCGCTGGCTGACTTTTTCAACGAGCGACGTGTGAAACTGATTCTGCCGCTCAAAGACTCCAAACATCTCCTTGGATGTCTTGCCCTGACCGGAAAGGCAGCGGGCTATACCTACTCTGCCGAGGACATCAACCTGCTTGGTGTCTTAGCAAATCAGATGGTCACGGCCTTGACCAACGCTCGTCTGTATGCGGAGTCACTCGAACGACTTCGGTTACAGGAAGAGATCTCGATGGCGCGGCAGATTCAGCTGGACCTCTTGCCACGACGTCCACCCGACTGGCCAACGCTGTCGATCTCAGCTTTCTCTGCCCCGTCTCGCACTGTAGGGGGTGACTTCTATGACTTCATCCCGGTCCCCTCTCGGAATCGGCTGGGAATTGTTATTGCCGATGCGTCGGGGAAAGGCATGCCGGCGGCTCTCCTTATCGCACAGATCCAGGCGATTCTGCGAGCGGAGGTCAACAACGGCAATCCGATCAGCCGAATTCTGTGTAACATGAATCAGCAGATCAATGAATCAACGTCGAGCGAGAAGTACGTCACGCTGTTCTACGGAGAATTCGATCCCGCAGGCGGCCAGTTTCATTACGCCAACGCCGGGCACAACTACCCGATTGTGGTACGCCGTGATGGTCGGGTCGAATGGCTGGAACAGGGTGGCCCCATCATCGGTGCCTTCGGCGGGATGCAGTACACCGAAGCTGAGGTGGCACTGACTGAGGACGATCTCATTTTCTTCTTCACCGATGGATTGTCGGAGGCGATGAACAGTGCGGGCGAGGAATTCGGCGAGCAGCGGTTGGCCGACATGCTGATCACGCTCCGTGATCGCGATCCCAAGTCAATTCTGGCGGCGGTTCTGGCCGATGTGAAGAAACACGATTCGTCGTCTCCCCCCCAGGATGACACAACCGTAATCGCACTGAAGCGCTGCGCCGACGGAACAATGTCTGTCGCAACCGGGTAGGTAGGGCATCATGGATGACCGCCACGCGAACTTTGACGCTGATCTCCTAACCGCCCGCAAGAACAACTTCGGCGGCTACCAGTTTTGTCCCTGGTCGCGTCATGAACTCCAGCAACAGACTATCGACGGCACGGAACGATTGGTCTGCCCGGACGCGTCATGCGGATTCATTCACTATCACAATCCGGTGCCCGCAGCGGGAGTGATAGTTGTCATCGATGACCAGATTCTGCTGGTCAAACGAGCACATCCACCCAAAGTCGGCTGGTGGTGCCTGCCGGCAGGGTTCATGGAGTGGTCGGAGCATCCAGCCGAAACTGCTGTTCGGGAGGTACGCGAGGAGACCGGGCTCACCGTGCGCATTATCGATTTCTTTGAGGTGTATGCTGGGACGGATGATCCACGCAATAACGCTGTCCTGCTTCTGTATCGAGGGGAGCCAGTGGACGGTACGCTTGAGGCTGCCGATGATGCTCTTGATGTCCAGTATTGGTCGTTCGACAGCCTTCCCGAGCAGATCGCCTTTGTGTCGCATCGCCAAGCGATCGCGGATTATAGTAGGCGCTACCGAGATCGTTGACTAAGATCGCGCCCATGGGTCGCTGTATGCGCTGGGCCGCTCTGGTCGCACTGTTCTCCCTGGCTGAACCTGCCGGGGCCCAGTCTGATTATGAGCCGTATCAACCGGTTCGCAGTGAGTTCGTTTACCTGACTCTCCGTCTTGGACCACATTCGCTGGCCCTCACGCTACCGGACAATCGCAGCATCCAACTCCCGTACGATTCGATTGCGAGTACCAACGGCAGCGCTACGGTAGGGACCGAGGTTCGCTTCTCTGACGACGGAATCACCTGGGGGTCAGAATTCTTCCCCTGGTCTATGCTAAGCGATATCGAAGTCATCACTTCAGATAGCGATGCAACACTGGCACTGCTCACGAGGGATGACATCGACAGCCCGACTGTGCAGCGCCGTAAAGGTAATCGCATTCTCAGGGAAACGCCCGGCGCAATCCCCGTCGGTGATTTTGTCCGCGGCAACGTGATCGCCATTACCGGTCCGGTGACTATCGATGGCGAGGTGAACAAGAACGTCGTCTGTCTGTTCGGCGATATCGCCATCGGAGACAGCGCCGTGGTGCGAGGCTCAGTCGTGAGCGTAACCGGGACCGTGACCCTGGCCTCGAATTCGCGAGTGTACGGATCGGCAGTGGCCGGTGATCTGCGGCAGCCCAATCTGCGCGAGCGTTTTCGCCAATCGACCGGATGGGTAACCTGGCAGCCGATTGTCGGATACGATCGCGTCGATGGGGCGCGAGTCGGATTGGCTGTCGATGTGGCTGATCCAGATACGGTTCTTCCCCGACTGGAGATCGCCGGCGCCTACGCGTTCCACAGCGAGCAACCGAGACTGCGATTCCGAGTCGAGCAAACGGTCATCCGCCGTGGCGGTTGGCTCGGAATTGGGGGAGGCTATCGACGCGAACTGCACTCGGACGATGATTGGCTGCTGCCGGCGTGGGAAAACACACTGTTCTCGATCCTCGTCGCCGAAGACTTCAAAGATTGGTACGAAGTCGATGGATGGTATGCGTATGCATTCTGGCACGGAGCTGGCCGACTCATTCCGTTCCACCTCCGTGTCTCGTATCGGCGGGATGATCTCACCTGGCGCC
Source organism: Candidatus Zixiibacteriota bacterium (assembly GCA_028289585.1). Classification (GTDB taxonomy): domain Bacteria; phylum Zixibacteria; class MSB-5A5; order GN15; family FEB-12; genus JANQPI01. The sequence continues at coordinate 653,880 of JANQPI010000010.1, read as the reverse complement.
CGGCCGGCCGCAACCTGTGGTCGCTCTTCGGGGCGAATAAAGACTTTCGCGCCAACTTCTCGGACCTTCCCGACGAGCAACGAGACATCGTGGCCCAGGGGATCGATTCAACGGAACTCGACGAGGTAACCGTCGACCTGACATGGGATGAACGCCTTCCCGGATTGCTCTTTCTACAAGCCGCCTGGGTGGCATCGATCCGTTTCGACCATGCGGTCGGCGGAACGCTCGATTACACACGCTGGCGCCTCCACGTTCGGCGTTACCAGCCGATTTCTGATCGATTGGCGGTCATTGCCCGCGGACTGGTGGGCTCAAGCGATGGCGACCTGCCCGCATTCCGACAGTTCACTCTGGGTGGTCTGGGCTCTCTGCCCGGATATCGCTTCAAAGAGTATCGTGGCAATGCCTTCTGGCTGGGTGGAGCTGAAGGGCGCCTCCAGCTGACCCGATTCGGGTTGGCCCTAGGTCTCCGCTACGACCTTGGAACGGTTGCTGCTGAGGGCTCGACGAGCTTTGAGGGACAGGAAGTCCGCCAATCGGCCGCTGTTTCGATCTACCTCGGCCCGACGATTCGATTGACCGCCGGGCGCCGTCTCGACTCCACCGACGATACCGATCTCCGCTTCCTCGTTCGTCTCAGCCACCGCTGGTAGGCGGTCAACGACAGGTCTAGTCTCAAGCTCCCCTAAGTCGCTGCCGATACAATCGATAGCCCCAGCAACCGGCAAGCGGCGCCCATTTGACCTCGACAATACGCAGGCGGTGCCGATGCCACAGCGCAAGAGCAAGGCACGTTGGTCATGGTGAATGAACATCTCTCAGAGGATCTTCTGAAGGAGATCATCGACAATCACGATAAGCTACTCGATCATGATCCGCGACTGTCAACCGACGCGACTCAGGAGTCCCAGCGCCGAGCCGAAGACCTGGAAGCGCTACTTGATGTTTCGCTGACGCTGAATTCGTCACTCGATGTTGATGCCGTACTCGACCGCGTAATGCGCAACGCGATTGGGTTGATGAAAGCCCAGCGAGGCCTGGTAATGTTGCTCGACGACAACGGTGAGCTGCAGGTGCGTTCGGCGTACAACCTCTGTCGCGAGGAGATGATGGAAGAGGACTTCCGCATCTCGTCATCGATTACCTCGCAGGTTGCGGCGACCGGGCGGTCGGTATTCACCTCCGATGCTCAGTCAGACAACCGCTTCTCGGCCGCAAAGTCCGTCGTCGAGCTCAACCTTCGCTCAATCATGTGTGTGCCGGTCATGCTGAAGGGTACCGTGATCGGGGTGATCTATCTCGACTCGTCCGATCGGGGAAAAGTCTTCCTCAAATCCGACCTGTACCTCTTTGAGCTCTATGCGCAGCTCGTGGCAATTGCGCTGAACAACGCCCGGACATTTGAACAGACCGAACGGCTGAAGTCGTACCATCAATCGGTCGTTGCGAACTCGCCGACGGGTATCGTTGTGATGGACAACGACACGCGCATCGCCTCGATCAACGCGATCGCACTTGAGATCCTTGACCTTGACCGGGAGAAGATCCGACTGCTCCATCAGGATCTTTCACCAACTTCGCTGCTTGATTTGATTCCGGAAAGTGAACGTTCCCGCTGGCAACAGATGCTGGCGACCGTGGTCACCACTCAGGAGCCACATACACATCCGCGACACTACCACAATACTGGCTATCTTGAAAAAGTCCTGTCGATCAAGATCGCACCGACCGATCGCTTATCAGATGGTTCCTCCGGTTTGATCATGGCGCTGGAGGATGTCACCGAAAAGGTGACGATGGAACAGTACGTGATTCTTTCCGAAAAACTTGTCGCTCGAGGTGAGATGGCCGCCACCGTCGCACATGAGCTTAACAATTACCTGTCAATCATCGCGAACAATGCCGAGTTGCTGAGCCTCAACGTCGATCGAAGCAAATTCGACAAAGCGAAACACAACACCTCGGCGATTGTCGATCACGTCTTCAAAGTGAAACGTTTTGTCGACAGCCTCATGGACTTCTCGAATCCCGAACCGGAATACATTGCCTACGACCTCCGCCGGCTGATCGACGATCTTCTGTTTTCACTCCGGATACAGCCCCGACTAAAGCTGATCCAGTTTTCGATCGATATGGCGAACGACCTTCCCAGCTTGGAAATCGATGTCGGCCAGGTTCAACAGGTGCTGATGAATCTGCTCAACAACGCAGCCGACGCAATCGAAGAACGAGCAGTCCACGAGAGCGAGAATGGCGAAGACACCGAGTTCGCTCGCGAGATCGGTATTCGGGCTGACTACGATTCCGAAGCCGATGAGATTTCCGTCGCCGTGACTGACAATGGCGTTGGTATGTCGAAAGAGACGCTCGCCAAGATCTTCACCCTGCACTTCTCTACAAAAAAGGGTGGGCATGGTCTGGGGCTTTACAACTGCCAGAAGATCGTTGACCAACACGGGGGCAAACTAACCGCCGAGTCGACGCTTGGAGAGGGAACAACGTTTACGCTGACTCTCCCCCGCTTCCATACTGGCATCGACTCGCCCGACGAGCCGTGATCGGCCCGTCGCTACCGCCCGGCTGGAGGCTCCACTCGACCCTCGGCGAGGGTGGCACGGCAACGGTCTTTCTGGCCAGTGACCCAACTGGCCGTCGCTACGCAATCAAATCTCCCCTTGCGGATTCCTCTCCGGAAGATCGCAAACTCTTCCGACAGTTAGCGCGACGAGAAGCAACGCTGGTTAGCGGCTATCGCTGGCCGGGTATTGTCGGGATTGAGCAGATGCATATCGATGCTGATTGGCTGGCGCTCAGTTACTGCGCCGGATCATCGCTCGATCAGGTCGGCCGTATCGAGGCGATCGGCGATGCGCTCGCTATCTTCTCAGCGTTCGCCACCGGCCTCTACTGGTGCGAGATTGTCGGACTCATCCATGGTGACATCAAGCCCCACAATGTCTTTCTCCCCGTCGACACTACCCGCTTGACCACCGGTGAGCTCAGTTGGGTTCGTCTTTCTGATTTTTCGCTTGGCCGCCAGGTTAGCGACGATGAATCCACTCGCCTCGGTATCGGCACCGTGGGCTACCTCGCTCCGGAACTGGTGGCCGGTGGCCCGTCATCGATCCAAACCGAGCTGTTTGCCCTTGGGGTATCGTTCTGGGAGTTACTGACCGGACGTCACCCCTACCTCGCCGAAGACAGTGACCCTACCCGCGTCGCAGCTCGGGTTGCCGCTGGCGAACGAGATGCCCTTGATGATGTTCGACGGGACCTACCTGTCGGACTATCGGCGCTGATCGACCAGTTACTCGCGGTCGATCCTGAGCGTCGGCCCCAATCGGTCGCAATTGTTCTGGAACGACTGGCCGAGCTTGGATCGCCGTATCCAGTTAACCGGGCGATCCAGCCCAAGCATGTCGTTTCAAGTGGAAGCAGCTGCGATGATTGGCAGCAGTGCATAGCACCGGACGCCGGCGACCTCGCCTTCTGGAGTGAGTCTGATACGCATCAGGCACGACTGATTATCAGCGAGACATGGCGGCGCGGTCAGATGCAGCTCGACGGAGGCCAATGGACGAAACCGAAAGCTTGGATTCGGCCGACGGTGCTGCGTCGACAGTGGCTTTCGAGCTATGGGCAGACGCGATGGGCTGAACGTCGACAACTCCTGCAACAGGCTGCCGAACCGACTCCGCCGAACCCTCTGGCAGCGCACCTTCGCGCCCTCACAAAACCAGCAACGATGCGGCATCTGTCACGAGAGCTTCTACAGAGGAGTACCGATGCCGATTGTGTCACTCGCCGTGGCAGGCTGGCACTCCAAGCTGGCGACATCGATGCGATCATCGCGTTGGCCGAATCGACGGCGGTAGCTACTGGCGAGTCAGGTGATTCCGCGGGTGCGATACGGTATCTGGACGATTGCTGTCGATATCTGACATTCAACGATCAGATTGGGGCTACTCTCCCCCTAACCTATCGTAAGGCCCGACTATGGAAAGAGATGGGCGACATCGCTCAGGCAATCGCAGCATGTGAAGAGATCGTTGCGAAATACGAAGAGACCGGACGACCGCGCGACCGCTTACTTGGCGACGTCTACAAAGCACTCGGCGATCTCTATCGACTGCGCCAGGACTACCGGGCTGGCCGCGACGCTCTCTCGGCTGCCGCAGCTGTGTACACGGAACTCGGAGAAACGCTGGAGTTATCCCGTGTCCATAACAACCTCGGAAATCTCTGCTGGCTGATCTCTGACTTTGCCACCGCGCTCCGCGAGTACCGGCAAGCCCTGCGCATCCAGCGCGCAGCGAACGCCGACCCAGAAGTAGCGTCGACCCTCAACAACATCGCTTCGGCCTACACAATGCTCGGTCGCTTCGAACGGGCCCTGGCCCTCTTCCGGGCATCGCTGGACAAGAAACGCTCGCTCGGTGATGCCGGTGAGATCGCTCGTACGCTCAACAACATCGGCTTCGTTCATCAACGTCTGGGTGACTATGCCGCGGCAGCTGATGATCTCTCCGAGTCGCTCCGAATAAACCAACGGATAGGCAATCAGAAAGAGGTCCTGATCAACCTCGAAAACCTGACCGGACTGACGATCGTCGCAGGTCGCACGAGGGTGGCAGCAGAACTGATTGGCGACGGATTGGCTCTGGCCGAACAGCTGAGCGACAACCCTCACCGTGCCATCTTCCTTCTGCATCGAGCGAACCTCGCTCGCTCGTGCGGGGAACTCGACAAAACAGCAGATGCTCTCGACAACGTCCGCGAACTTCTCATACAACTGGACGACCCGATAACACAGCTCAATTTTGCACTCGAACAAGCTGCCTGGCAGGAGTTTCTTGGTCAGGTGGAAGACGCCCGCCTGGCAGCCCGCGATGCGCTGCATCTCGCTCGGGAACAATCCAATCGCTCGGCGGAAATCCACGCCCTGCTGATCCTCGGCCGACTCGAAGGCGTCGCGACTTATCATACCGACCTGAGTGCGTGCCTGGACGAAGACCATCTTCCTCGAGAGGCATTGCTAGTAGCGGACCTGCTGTGGTCGTTCGATGACGCTGCGTCACTACGAAAGCTACCTCAAAGTGTCAACGAGTTGCCCGAGCGAATTGAGCGGGGGCGGATCGCTGTCACTATCGGGCGCCGCTGTTTCGCCGCCGGTGAGTTTACCAACGCAGAAGACTGGGCCCAGGCAGCCTATCGCTGGGCACAACCGCGTTGCCTGGCACCAGATACCGTTTCGGCAGAAGTGCTGCTGGCACAGATCGCCGAAGCAAGTGGCGACTACGAAGCAGCGTTTCGTTACTGCCAGTCGGCGTTGGGTGCAGTTCGTACGATTCTTGAGCAGACGACCGATCGTGATCGTGGCAAAGCGTTTACGACACGACGAGATGTCGTCCATCTCGGTCAGATGATGAAAGCACTGGCCGATCGCTTAGCGACACGATAAATCAGTAGCGAGCAGGTATACCAAAAAGGAAGGCGGACCCAAGGGTCCGCCTTTTCCACCGTGTTCGTGGAGACGAATCGATTAGCGGCCGAAACCCCACTGACCACCCAGGCTCAGACCCAGGGGCGCGGTACGGCTTTCAAGGACCTCAACGGTCAACTTGTAATCCGTCATGAGTCACCTCCTTTACCACTAACGGTGATCCCTTCGCGAAACAAAGGGCACTTTGTTATCACATCGGTGCACGCACCTGACGGGCTAGTGTGAAGTGACGTGACGGCCTGGCTAAAGAAGCATACCCCAGTTAGACCGGTCGCCCCCGAAGCCAACTCACATCTATCCGCGTCGTTCTGTCTAATGTAGTGTGTGACAGTGAATTCTGTCAAGCACCCGCCGATGAGTGCCGTGTGATATAACGACGACACCTGTCACACTTAGAGGAATTTATTTCCGGGGAGGCACGAATACGGCAAAGAATTCCTTGGCGACCCCTACCACCAGGACCAAAATTCCACTCGCACAACCGATTGCAGATACCGCCACAGCTGGGGGAGCAATGCGGTTCGACCGGTTTCGATTTTGGCGAATCCCGACATGCCATCTCGAAGCAGTCGATCAGCATTATCAACCACGACTGACACAGCATACGTGCGCGGCCCCAGTGTCGAATCAGCAGCTTCCGGTAACCGTACAACGGCACCGGAGAACACGCGATCCGGCCATGCTCGCACCTTCACCTTCACGACCTGACCACTACTGACACGCGGTAGATCAAAGTCAGAAACGGGCACAATGATCTCGACCTGATTCTGAGCAACGATTCGCATGAACCGTCCGTTGACCGGCTGTACGATGGCTGTACCGGAGATTGGGGTGCTGACTATTTGGGCTGCCTGTTGGTCGAGAAGGAACGCCTTGCGTGCGTTCTGGATGTCGACTTGCCGAGAGATGACATCGAGCTCTTCGTCGCGAGGTGGCGCGATCAGGAGATCGAGAGCGGATTGGCGATTAGCCAGATCTGCCCGGGCCACGGCGACACGTGAGTCGACTTGCTCTCGCTCTTCGACTGCAATCAGATTTCGCTCGGCCAGCTGTGAGATTCGCTCTTGCTCCTGCACCAACTGATCGAGTTGCGCCTGAGCGGCATCGACTTCCGCCGATGCTTCGGCAACGGCTTCCGGTTTCGGCGGTGCCATCAACAGATCTCGTTCGCTTTCCAATCGCTCCAGTTCGGCGGCCACAACCGACAACTCTTGGGTCACCTGATTCGACGAAAGAATCGCGATCGTATCCCCGGCAGTGACGCGATCGCCATCCATGACCTGGGGTGAGAGACGAAGCGCGGCAACATCACTCGACGTCATTTGCAAGTACGAGGTTTGCACAACCGGTTCCTGCCCGCGCTGTCGAAGCGATTGCTCCAAGAGACCAAATTCGTTCAATGATAGATCGAAGGTCAGTAACGGGACGACCGTAACGGCACCCGATACGCGGTCTGGAAATGGCACGGCAACACCAACGACAAAGACAACAACGGCGACGATGCCGTAGCTGATGCGGCGCCAGAAGCGACGTGTTCCTCGGGGCGGCGTTGGAGCCGAATCGTTCATTGCGGAGCGATCCTCACGGGGCGGTCGTTTTCGGAGCATAGCCGCGAGTAATCCGGCAAACAAGACTAAACCCACGCCGCCCCAGGCACCAATTACCAGCGATGCCGCCAGCCACAGAATGAGACCGATGATTGCTGTCGAGAACAGACCCGCCAGAAATCCATAAATCAGAAAGACCCGCTGTTCTCGGGGTGTGACCGTTGGCGGTGGCGTGTCGTCACCGACGATATAGTAACGGTAGATTCCACGAAGATAGGTAAAGGCGCGTTGACGCAGGTTGGGAATGTCGACGAGGTCAACGAGCAGATAGTAGCCATCGAGCTTGATCAACGGGTTGAAGTTAAACAGAAAGTTGACCCACGCTACCAGCACGACCATGCGAGCGAATTCATTAATCACTACACCGGGCTCGGTCACTCGCCATACCCCCAGGGCAGCCGCCATGACCAAGAACTGCATGAATGGTCCCGCCCAGGTCACAGCGAGACGTTGTCGTTTCCGAGGAAACAACCACGCATCGGAGATATCGCAGTAGAAGCAGGGCTGGAAATAAAGCAGGAGAAACCCGATCTCTCGCACTTCGCCACCATAGTAACGACACACGACAGCATGTGCGAACTCGTGCAGCCCAACGACGACAAAGACGGCGGGAATGAGAAGGAGAATCGAACCGGAAGTCCACAATTCGGTAGGGGAAACAGCAAAGACCGCGAAGTTGGCGATCAAGCCAATGACTCCCAGGGCGGCGATTATGCCAAACAGCATGAAGCCAAGCCCGGAATGAAATGGTCGATAGATCGATGCGAGACGGTCGAGGAAACGTCCGGGATTAAAAGCACGAAGCTTAACGAAGAGCAATCGTCCCAGAAGGGTGTGGGCGCTTTCATCGCTGGCCAAACGAGCCCGCTCTTGCTCGGTCGGCGGTCGAGTCAGAAATCCGTGCGCTCCGAGTTGAGCAAAGAACCCGGTAACTTCATCGGCGCTGAGACGACTCACCCACCGTTCAGCAAACTCGCTCGCGAGCATTGAGGCGGTCTTAGTGCTATCCGCAGCGGTCAGTAACCAGAACTCTGGCTCACGGAGACGGATGATACGACCTGTCACCGGCTCCTTGACAACGACATAGACGTCACCGTCGTCGTTGCTAACACGAGACGTAACCAAGTCAGGTCGGGCACTAAGCGGAACTCCCACGTTGGGAAAATAGTGTCGATACCGTGATTACGCCACGAGAGAATTGGCGATCGATTTACTCCTTGATCGCATCAAGAAGCTCGCGGTTGTAGTACTCCACCAGTCGATCGCGGCGTAAGACACCCAGAAGACGATGCTCCGACGGACTGTCGACAACAGGCACCAAGCCAAAGCCGCGCGATGCGACGACTTCCTGAGCATCTTCAAGCGTTTGATCCGGAGTCAGGACGACTGCCCCGGGAATGACCAGATCCTGTGCGACGACGAGATGCGACAGTGTTTCCTGATCGGCGAGCACTTTGCGAATATCCTGCAGTGAGATCACGCCACGCAGCCGCTGGTCACCGTCGGTGACAAGGAAATACGATTCGTTGGTCGTGGCGATCAGCTGCAGAATCTCGGCCAAGGTGGTACCTGCGGATATTGATTGATAGTTACGGTCCATCAACTCGCGCACACGATGGTTGCGTAGGATATTAATATCGCGACCATGGCGAATGTCGATACCACGCTTAATGAGCTTAACGGTATAAATCGTATGAGGAAAAAGCCGGCGCGCAATGAGCGTTGCGAAAACCACTGACACCATCAATGGTAACATGATCGAGTAATCGGATGTCATCTCGAAGATCATCAGAATCGCCGTGATCGGTGCGTGCGTTGTCCCGGCCACCAGGCCCGCCATTCCGACCAGCGCATAGGCACCGGGGGATGCGGTAACACCGGGGAAGAGAGTATTGACCAGGACCCCGAAAGCACCTCCGGCAACTGCGCCCATGTAGAGCGAGGGTGCAAAGATTCCACCACTGTTGCCGGAACCAAGGGTAAGGCAGGTCGCAAGAATCTTGGCTCCGATGAGCGCGAGCATGATCGTCCATTCGATGTGTCCGAAAAGCGCCGAACTGATCGTCTCATACCCCGAACCGAGAACCTGAGGGAAGGCCAGGCCGAGCGCTCCGAGCAGCAGGCCACCGATGGCCGGCTTGAGCCAGTTTGGCATCTTGTTCCAACCGTCGAATCGACTCTCTGCGAAATCGAGCGAACGGATAAAGCCGACCGCGACGGCCCCACAGACAATGCCAAGCACGGCATAGAGGGGCACTTCCCAAGCCGAAACGAGCGCGTAGTCCGGAACGTCGAACGCCGGATGGTCGCCCAACAGCGAGCGCGAAACGACGGATGCCATGACCGAGGCGATGATGACCGGAGAGAACGTCTTGATGTTGAAGTCGCCGAGAATAACCTCCAGCGAGAAGATCACGCCGGCGATCGGGGCGTTGAACACGGCCGAAATACCGGCTGCCGCACCACAACCGACGAGGATTTTGACGCGATCGGCAGGCATCCGAAATACCTGTCCGATCGTCGAACCGAGCGCGGCTCCAATCTGGACGATTGGCCCCTCGGTACCAGCCGAACCACCGGATCCGATACAGAGTGCCGAGGCCGCTGATTTGGCAACGGCGACCCGGGGACGGATGATGCCGCCAAGGCGGGCGACGGCGTTCATGACTTCCGGGACACCATGCCCCTTCGCCTCCTTGGCGAAGCCGTAGATAATGGGACCGGCAAGAAGACCGCCCAGCATCGGAATGAAGATCGTCCAGATCGGGAGGTCACCGATCCCCAGCACGGAAAAGGTTTCACCTAAAACTTCGTCGGTGCGGTGAAAGAAGAAGTGGTTGGCGTGCTCGATGAGCTCAAGGAACAGCATCGCCCCGACGCCGGTGATTGTCCCGACGAGAACCGCCATCGCAAGCAGCAGATACGTATCGGATCCGCGTAACCCATGGCGCAGGGCGATGAGGAGCTTGACTCTCCGACTGGGCATGGAGACTGGGTACGGTCTGAAGGGAGCATCGGCAACCGCTAAAATCAGCTCCGTCCCGATCCGAGTAAGTGCGTCTCTCCCTTGACTTTCGAGCGGGCAATCGTAGCTTACGAGCGAGGAGGCGAGCATGCGCACTACGGCGGACTGTGTCATCATTGGCGGCGGGATCATCGGGATGACAGTCGCCTATCACCTGGCTAAGGCCGATTTCGGAACGGTGGTGCTGCTCGAACGAGATCGCTTCTTTGGAGCCGGCTCAACAGCCAAAGCCGCCGGTGGCATCCGAGCCCAATTCTCCAATAAGACGAACGTTGAAATCTCGATGCTCGCCCAGCAGCTGTTCCGTTCATTTCCGGACGACACGGGTTGGGACGATGGCTATGATGCCTGTGGCTACCTCTTCGTGGTGAGCAACGAACGCGATCGTGACACATTTCAGCAGCACTTCGAATTGCAACGGAGTCTGGGTCTACCTGTTGAGCAGCTGACACAAGACGAAATCGCCAAGCTGGCACCGTCGGTGAAGCGTGACGACATCCTGTTCGGCAATTTCTGCCCGGCCGACGGAGTCGCTGATCCGTCACACTATCTTTCGGGGTACGAACATGTCGCTCGCGAGCGAGGTGTCGATCTCGAACCGGGAACCGAGGTGACCGGGTTGACCGTCACGAATGGTCAGATCACGGGTGTTCAAACTGATCGCGGCACTATCTCGACGTCGGTCGTCGTCAATTGCGCTGGAGCCTGGGCGAAAGAGATCGGACGCATGGCCGGAGCTGAGGTGCCTGTTCTCCCCTACCGCCGCCAGTGCGTGACGACCGGCGAACTCGACTGGCTGGAGCCGACCTTCCCCATGGTTGTCGATGTAGCGTCGGGATTGTATACGCACCGAGAGTCGAAAGGCTTACTGCTGGGCTGGGCTGATCCCTCTGTCGAAGCATCGTTCGACATCTCGGTCCATCCCGACTATACGGATGAAATCCTGATGCGGGGGTTGGATCGTATTCCGCGTTTGGAGGAGGCGACGGTCAACCGCAGCTGGGCCGGACTGTATGAGACAACGCCGGATCACAAGGCGATTCTGGGCTGGGATCCGCAGATCAAGGGGTTCCTGCACAATACCGGATATTCCGGTCATGGCTTCATGCATGCACCCGCAACCGGTCAATTGACCATGGAACTGATCACCGAACAGAATCTGACAATAGACATTAGCGACCTGGCGCTGGACCGCTTCACAGCCGGCAAACTGGTCGAAGAAACGAACGTCATTTAGTTAACACTTCGAGGATAGCAGAGATGAAAACGGGTTTGTTACTGCTGTGCGGCTTGCTGCTAACTACGAGCACCGGATTCGCCGATCCACATCACGAAGGCGAAAGCTGCCCGGCTCACCGCGCCGCCAACGCGGGGCACGTTGAGTTCGAGGCGTTCCATGTAACGATGGCTGAGGCATGGCATATTGCGTGGCCGGAAAAGGACTATGCAGCGCTAATTGCCGCCGGTCCGGTCTTCGCGGAGAAACTCGGTCCGATCATGGAGATGCGCCCAGAGTTCAAATCGACCGATCGTTACGACCTCTTCCTGCATAAGCGCGAGCAATTCGCGAGCAAAGTGCATGCATATGCGGCAGCTGCCGAAGCTGGTGACTCTATGAAAGTGTACGACCTGATGCCGGAACTCCACGATTGGTTTGAGTGGACCGCCGCGGCTCTGCTGCCAATCTATTTCCCGGCGATTGAGGGTATCGTTGTTACGGTAAACGTCATCAAGGCGAACCATCTGCCAAAAACCAACGTTTCCGGATTGGTCGGTTCAGCGGAGACACTCGCGACCAAAGTCACGGCGCTTAACAAAGAGGCAATCCCGTGGCAACTAGCTGCGGACGAAGAGGCGATTCTGGCTGTCTTTGAGGAGATTCGCGGTGGCGCAAAGATCGTTTCAGCAGCGGCTGATGCTGAAGATTGGACGACCTATGAAACAGCGATCACCGATCTGTCCGCAATCCTTGACGCGTTCGTGATGAAGTACATCGACATCCACGAGTCATAATCGGTCATACACGAAGCAAACGTGGGGTGAGCACAATCGTGCTCACCTCTTTTTTTATGGTGTTGCTGGGCCCTCATCAGACTCGTCCGATTCATTCGACGTACCGCCGGTGGAAAGATCACCGAGGTCAATCATCGTTGTTCCCTCGGCATAGTGAATCGAACGAGCCGAGGTCAACTCAAGAAGTCGCTGCGTTACGTCTTTGATCTTGAGCGCCGATGCTTCAATTGTCTTCAGCTTCCCCTTCAGCTCCTCGGGAAGCTCATCGTCACGCAGCAAGAGCAGTTGGACATTCCCCAGAATGGCGGTGAGGGGGTTGTTAATCTCGTGGTTGACCGTTACAGCAGTTTCGATGATTGCGCCCAGGCGCTCCTTGTCGCGATCTCGATCACTGAGCTGGTCGGTGCCTTTCCGTTCGGCGACCACGTGGAGGGCAACGGTGGCCGCGAGTGATTCGAGAAATCGAGCCTGAGTCACGAGTGATCCGTCATCTGGGTGAAGCCCAATCACAGCGCCAAAGACGATGTCGCGATGCCGGAGCGGTAACGTGAAGGACTCGGCCGGGGTCTCGCCACCGATTCGCAGGTAGGCTGCCAGAACATCGTGGTCATCCCGTAGCCCACGAAAGAGCTTCTGCTCAAGATCGTCGCGCTGATGCCCGGAGGCTTTGTCCCGGGCCCAGCCGGCGACCAGGTTGACCTCCTGCTGGTCGTCCCAGAGGTAGATTGCCGCTGCTGTCAGCCCCGAAAGTAACGCTGCCTGTTCAAGGGCACGCTCAACGGTCGGTACGAGCTCATCGCCCCGGGAGGCGGCGATTGCCAGCCGGGAGAGGATAGCAAAGGGATCGAGCGGTAGATCGCGGTCGGTAGTCATAGCTGTCGCTAGTCTTGAGCAAAACGGCTGCGCAAATCGGGAAAATGTCCGAGCCCAGCTGGTTGATGTGTACCCCGGAAAGTAAGGGGGTGAAGCCCCGTTCGACCAGCTATTGTCGACAGTTCAAGCGGATTGGAGTGCAAGGAACTGCACAACTCCAGCGAAAAGGCGCGTTGACACAGGTATAAAAGCGGCCTAGTTTTGGCGCTTCCCTGCCAGCAGGGCTTGGTGATGCTAGAAGATATGATACACGATCAGTGCGGAGTCTTCGGGATTGTTGGCAATCCCCGGGCTGCAGAACTGGCCTATTTGGGACTCTACTCCCTCCAGCATCGCGGGCAAGAATCGGCGGGAATCGTCACCTCGGACAACGGTCGAATCAATATGCATCGCGGCATGGGTCAGGTCGCCGACGTGTTCCATGCCCAGGCAACGATGGAACGTCTTACCGGCGATATGGCCATCGGCCATACCCGCTACAGCACCACCGGCGCATCGTCGCTGATCAACATCCAGCCGTTCCTGATTACCAATCGGGCTTCGACCCTGGCGATTGGCCACAATGGCAATCTGACCAATGCCCTGGAGTTGCGCCGCAAATTGGATGGCCGCGGATCGATTTTCCAGACGACTTCTGACACTGAAATTATCCTCCACCTTGCCGCGACGTCTAAGAAAGAAACGTTGCTCGGACGGGTCTGCGAGGCGCTCTCGAAAGTCAAAGGCGCGGCGTCGCTTGTCATGCTCACCGAGGATTCGGTTATCGCCGCCCGTGATCCGCACGGCTTCCGTCCGCTCGCCCTGGGCGAGTTTCGCGGTGCCTTGATCGTTGCCTCCGAGACATGCGCATTCGACATCATTGGCGCCAAGTATGTCCGCGATATTGAACCGGGCGAGGTTCTGGAAATGAAGCGCGACGGCTCGATGACGTCGGTCTTCCCCGGCAAGCGCGTCAAACCCGCCGCCTGTATCTTCGAATACATCTACTTCGCCCGACCGGATTCGATGGTCTTTGGCGAGAACGTCGACAAGATTCGTCGACGGCTGGGTCGCCAGCTCGCGGAAGAACACCCGGTCGATGCCGACATTGTCATTGGTATTCCTGACTCTGCCAACACGGCGACACTGGGATATGCCGAAGCCTCTGGCCTCCGCTTCGAAATCGGGCTGATCCGCAATCACTACGTTGGACGCACGTTTATCGATCCTCATCAGAAGATTCGCGACCTCGATGTCCGGGTGAAGTTCAATCCGGTTAAAGGCGTCCTCAAAGATCGGCGCGTGGTCGTCGTGGATGATTCAATCGTACGCGGAACGACCTCGAAGAAACTTGTGCAGATGATCCGCGAAGCCGGAGCGGCCGAGGTTCATTTCCGCGTCTCCTCTCCACCGATTATCTCCCCCTGCTTCTTTGGTGTCGATATGCCGACGAAGGAAGAGCTGATCGCGAGTTCGCTGTCAGTCGAAGAGATCGAGCGACAGCTTGGTGTCGACTCCCTCCGCTATCTTTCCCTGGATCGGATGCTGAAGATGAAATCGCTGCCCGAAACGACATTCTGCCACGGCTGTTTCTCGGGCAAGTATCCGATGCCGGTACCGAAAGTCAACGGCGAGAAATTGCGTCTCGGCTAGAGAAAGACGAAGACGGCGCTGCGAGTCAACGACAGTAGCTGCTCCGGGAAGATTCCCAGCCCCAGTGTTCCCACCGCCATCAGCGCCACAACAAACGTGACCGCAGGCGATACCTGAGCCCGATCGTAAGCACCGTCGGTAGTATCGAAGTACGACGTTTTGACTACGCGCAGATAGTAGTAAACAGAGATGAACGAGTTGAGCACGCCAATGATGGCAAGAGCGATGAGAAAACCGTTGTTCGCACTGATGCCTTCGTTCACGACCGCGGAGAAGATGTAGTACTTGCCGAAGAAACCAACGGTTGGCGGAAAGCCGGACAGGGCAAACATGAAAAGCGCGAGAGCCACAGCCAGATACGGGTGCCCTTTCGACAGACCGGCAAATTCTCGGTAATCGGACCGCTTACCGGACCGCGTTTCAAGCACCGTCAGAACGGCAAACGCACCAAGATTGAATACCGCATAGGCGATGAGATAGAAGACGGCCGCCGAAATAGCCGGTTGACCTCCGGCAGCGAGAGCTACCAGGATGTATCCGGCGTGGGCTATCGACGAGTACGCCAGCATCCGCTTGATGTTATCCTGACGAATCGCTAGGACATTCCCCACGGTCATCGTCAAGATGGCAAGGATGCCAAACGCGACTTCGATGCCCGGTATCTCTCCCAAACCGAAGTCAAAGATACGAATCAGGGCCGCGAACGCGGCCGCTTTGGGACCGACCGAGAAGAACGCGGTCACCGGAGTTGGAGCCCCCTGATAAACGTCGGGGACCCAGCTATGGAAGGGCACAGCGGCGATCTTGAACGCAAAACCAACCAGCGTCAGCGCCGTTCCCAGCAGTAGATACGCCTCGGCATTGGCCCGGTAGGCGTTGAACTGATTGACGATATCCCGGAGATCGGTTGACGCAGTCGCCCCAAAGAGGAAGGCGATACCCATCAGCGTGAAACCGGTAGCAAACGCACCGATCAGGAAGTACTTGATGCCCGACTCATTCGACTCCAATGACCGGCGATTGAAACCGGCAAGCGCATACAAGGGCACCGACATAATCTCAAGGCCGATAAGAATGACGATCAGGTTGGACGAGTTCGCCATGACCATCATTCCGAGTGTCGCGATCAGCAACAGCGCATAGTATTCCGGTTTGTCCAACTGCTTAACGACGAAATAGCGATAGCCGAGGAAGACCGTGACAATCGCCACCGCCACCGAGATCAGCTTGAAGATCGTGCCAAAGCCATCGTTCGTGACCATATCGGCGAACCCGGTCGCCGGCGTTGCCAATTGCGTTAACGCCAACGCTCCCGACACCGCAAGTCCAGCTAACGCCAGCAGCGGTGCAGCCATACGCGCCCAGCGACGGCTGGCGATCAGCATGATGACACACGTCGCGATGGCCAGAGCCAACTCGGGACCGATGAGACGAAAGTCGATGGCAAGCAGTTCAGAATAATTCATTAATGTATCCGCTGTGACGTCAGCAAAGTGCGCGACGACCGCCGCGCATCAGATTAGACGCCTCATGACCCCCCAAAGCCAACGGTGACCTCGTCACCGTCGACAATAACCGGTACCGCCATACGACCACCGGAGACCTTCTTCATCTCATCAAGGGCACCGGGAGTCGAGTGAACGTTCTTCTCCACGAACTCTCGACCCTCCTCGGTATAATGCTTCTTGGCGGCCGCACAGTACGGACAGCCATCTTTGACATAGAGGGTGAGCATCAGTTGTCATCCTTTGTTGCTTCATCGACTTGAGTTACAAACTCCAACGAATCGACACTGGCAGGTGTCTGGTGAGCATTGACCGGACCGTCTAAGCGCTCGGTCAAAACAAGCAGGTTCGCCTGTACCGCGGGCTCGATTCGATCGAAGAGCGGCTTCGGATAGATCCCAATCCAGAAGATAAGCACGACGAGTGGAATGAGAATGATACGCTCCCGCAAACCAAGGTCGGTAAGCTTGGCATTGGCGGGATTAGTTACCTTCCCCCACACGACACGCTGGAACATCCAGAGCATATAGCAAGCGGCTAAGATGACACCGGTTGTCGCGAGAACACCAACGGTCACGTTAGCTTTGTAGGCACCCAACAGAATCGTGAACTCACCAACGAACCCGTTCGTAAACGGTAGACCGATCGACGAGAGCGTCGCGATCATGAAGAACGTGGCAAAAACCGGCATGACTGAGGCCAACCCGCCAAACTCGGCGATTTCACGAGTGTGGCGCCGATCATAGATCATCCCCACCAGCAGGAACAGCGCTCCGGTCGAGATGCCATGATTAATCATTTGCAGTACCGCCCCAGACATCCCCTGCTCGTTCATCACGAACAGGCCAAGCATGACAAAGCCCATATGCGAGACGGATGAGAAGGCGACCAGCGACTTGATATCTTTCTGGACCATCGACACCAGCGCCCCGTAGATGATCGCGATTACAGAGAGTCCGATAATCCAGGGTGCGAAAGCAAGTGTTGCCTCGGGGAACATCGGCATGCAGAGCCGGATGAATCCGTACGTACCCATCTTCAGCAGAACACCGGCCAGGATGACCGATCCAGCAGTCGGCGCCTGAACGTGAGCATCGGGCAACCACGTATGCAAGGGCCAGAGTGGAACTTTGACAGCGAAGGCTAGTGCAAACGCCCCGAAGAGCCAGTATTGGGCAGTCAGCGGAAGATCAATCTCGCTGAGGCGAAGAATATTGAACGTGAAGTCCCCGGTTTGAGCCTGGTACGCAAAGTAGACATAAATCACCGCGACCAGCATGAGCAGTGACCCAAACATCGTAAAGAGCACGAACTTGATCGCAGCGTAGACACGGCGCTGCCCACCCCAGATACCGATGATGAAGTACATCGGGATGAGCATTACTTCCCAGAAGATATAGAACAGGAACAGATCCAGCGCACAAAAGACACCGATCATGCCGGTCGTGAGCAGCAGCATCGAGGCGAAGTAGCCTTTGATACCGGTCGTAATCGAATGCCAGGACGACAGAATCGCAATTGGGGTCAGGATTGTCGTCAGGACAATCAGCAGCAGCGAGATACCGTCGATCCCCAGGTGGTAGTTGATCCCCATCGATTCGACCCAGGGAATGTTAACCACGAACTGCATCCCGTTGCCCAACGGATCGAACTGCGCGTACAGGATGAACGAAACGATTGTGGTCAGGAGTGCGGTGGCCAGCGAAACAGTCTTGATGAGACCATGCTGCGCCGATGGCAGCAGAGCAACAATCACCGCGCCAAGCAGGGGGAGGAATGTTACGAGTGTCAATAGATCCGGCATTCGATCACATTCCCTAGCGCAAATAGACGAAGTAGGCGATCACGAGGACTGCCCCTATGACAAATCCGGTCGCGTACGTGCGCACTCGACCTGACTGCGTGAATTTCAAGGTATCGGCAGCACCGGCGGTTAAGGCGGCCATGCCATTTATCAGGCCATCGATGATGACAACATCGACGATCTTCCAGAGGAAAACCGATCCGGCCACTATCGGCCGGACGATCGTCGCGCCATAGAATTCATCGACCCAATACTTATTCTCCAGCAGTTTGTGGACGCCCGCGAACCGTTCCTTGAGACGAGTCACCGCCGCGTGGTCAGATTTGTACAGAGCCCGGGCCGCGAGAATCGCAATGACCGCCAGGCCGACCGACGCTGCCATCAACGTCAACTCAAGAGCCGTTGAATGGCCGCCTTCGGCGGCGAGTACGGTCGGCGCGAACGCCTCAGCGGCCAGCGCCTGGCCCGGCGCCATCACCGGCTTCAGCCAGTCGGCAATGAGATTGGTGAACGAACCAATCTGAAAGACGTACGGCAACCCAACGTAGCCACCAACGATAGAAAGCACAGCGAGAATGACAAGAGGTACGGTCATCACCCGTGGTGATTCGTGCAGATGGCTTTTGGTCTTCTCATCCATGCGCTCCCGGCCATGGAATGTCAGATAGATCAATCGGAACATATAGAAGGCGGTGATACCGGCAGTAATCGCCCCAACAAGCCAGAAGAGCCAGTGCCCTTGAGGGTTCGTAAAGGAATAGAAGAGAATTTCATCTTTGGAGAAGAAGCCGGACAGACCAGGAATCCCGGCAATGGCGAGCGTCGCGATGAGCATCGTTATGTACGTGATCGGAAGATACTTCTTGAGCCCTCCCATATTGCGCATGTCCTGCTCCTCGGACATCGCATGAATGACCGATCCGGCACCAAGGAAGAGCAACGCCTTGAAGAACGCGTGCGTCATTAAATGGAAAATACCGGCAGTAAACGCCGCAACTCCGCAGGCTAAAAACATGTAGCCAAGCTGAGAGACCGTAGAATACGCAAGCACGCGCTTGATATCATTCTGGGCCAGACCAATGGTGGCGGCAAAGAAAGCCGTCGCGGCACCAACGATGGCGACGACCAGAAGCGTATCGGGAGACATCATGAACAGCACGTTTGTCCGGGCAATCATGTAGACACCGGCGGTGACCATTGTCGCCGCGTGAATCAACGCGGATACCGGAGTGGGTCCTTCCATAGCGTCAGGCAGCCACGTATAGAGCGGTATTTGCGCCGACTTGCCGGTCGCTCCGACGAATAGCAGTAGCGTTGCGGCAGTGACGAGACCGATGCTTCCGCCAAAGGCGATTGGTGCCAGCTCGTTGACCTCAAGGAAGTTCAGCGACCCGACCTGCCAGAAGATGATGAACATGCCGAGAAGAAAGCCAAAGTCACCAATTCGGTTAACAATGAACGCCTTCTTCCCTGCGTCGGCCGCTGACTTCTTCTGAAACCAGAATCCGATCAAGAGATACGAACAGAGTCCGACGCCCTCCCAGCCGACAAACATCAGGAGGAAGTTATCCGCCAAGACCAGGGTGAGCATTGAGAACGTAAAGAGATTCAGATAGGCAAAGTATCGCCCGATCCCCGGATCGTGGCTCATGTAGCCGATCGAGTAGACGTGGATCAGGAACCCGACGCCGGTCACCACCAACACCATAATTGCCGAGAGCGGATCGAGCAGGAAGCCAATCGTCGCATCAAAATCGCCCAGCGGTATCCACGTGAAGAGTGTCTGTGTCAACTGCCGCTGATCGACCGGAAGACCTGCCAATTCAATGAAGCCGACAAGCGAAAGGAGAAATGATCCGAGGACCGTTGCTGAGGCGATAATGCCTGTCAGGCCGCGCGGAACTCGCCCGAGCAGGAGAGCATTGATAGCGAAGCCGATCAACGGCAGCAGCGGTATGAGATAGAGGAAATCGCTCATAAGCCTACGACTCGCTTCGTGAACCCCACTCCCGTCTCATGACCTACCACTTCAGCAGGCTAAAGCGGTCAATGTTGATTGTTCCACGATTGCGGAACAAGGTGATGATCATCGCTAACCCGACAGCAGCCTCAGCGGCAGCCACGGTTAGCATGAAAAAGACGATCACATGACCGTCGGTAACACCATGCGCTTTCGCAAACGCCATGATGACCAAATTCGCTGCGTTCAAGGCGAGTTCAACAGACATGAAGAGAATAATGATGTTGCGAGAAATGAGCACCCCGACTGAGCCGATGGCGAACAGCACCACGGCAACCATGACATAGGCGACCGGATCCATTTATCCAACTTTCTCCGTTGGTGGGTCGGCAGGACCGCCGGCTTGGTCAATCGTTACCACCGGCTCATCCTCGCTCCGCTCTTTTTGAGCGAGCACAACCGCGGCAACAACGGCGATGAGCAACAGAATACCGGTGAGTTGCAGGGGGTACACCCATTCGGTGAACATCAGACGACCAACTTCAGTGACCGAACCAAAGGTCGGATCAGGCTCAACCAACATGCCGGCAGTCACCGGCGGCAGGGCCGCGCGGCCTGCCACGAGGACAATCTGCACGGCGAAGAGGGTCGAGATGATGATCTTGGTCGGCGTACTCAGTGGATGGGATGGTAACCCGAGGTCCTCGGTACCGCGAAGATTAAGCAACATGATAACGAAGAGAAACAGCACCATAATGGCACCGGCGTAGACAATGATGAGAATGGCCCCCATGAACAGAGCGCCTAACTGCACATACAGCACGGCCTGAGAAAGGAGTGAGAGGATGAGATAGAGGACCGATGCAATGGGATTTCGCTGGGCGAAGACCATGATCGCGCTGAAGATCGCCACCACCGACGAAACCGCAAAAATAACGAGATCAAGATTCATCAGCGAGCCGTCTGCACTCCATACAGTCGACGCACCCGCCTGAGAATATCCTTCACCGGATTATCCTTACGGGGATGCGGCACCAGCAACATCTCTTTAGTGTAGATGAACGAGTCCCTGTTGTCATTCGAAAACTCGTATTCACGACCGAGGAAGATCGCCTCTTCGGGACACGCTTCCTCACAATAGCCGCAAAAGATACACCGGATCATATTGATCTCATAGATCTCGGCGTACCGTTCACCTTTTTCGTTCTCCGCAGGTTCCATGTAGATCGCATCCGCTGGACAGGCAGCCGCACACAATCCGCAGCAGACACACCGCTCGGAACCATCGTCATAACGCTCCAGGTAATGCAGGCCTTTGTAGCGCGCCTGCATTGGCTTCTTCTTCTTGGGGTAGTCAAGTGTCACCGGCTTCTTGAACATCTGGCGCATGGTGACAACGAAGCCGGCCGGCATGCGCAGAAGAACCCGACCGAGTGCTTTGAGAATCTCTACCATAGGTTACCTAGCCCGTACGAGTATATTGGTATTCCCTTTCCGCTCACCCCACCTACCACGGCCAGACATCCCAGTCCATGACGACAAACAATGCCGTTACAATGGTATTCAGAAGCGCCAGCGGGAAGAGTACCTTCCAGCCAAACGCCATCAGTTGATCATAACGGAAGCGCGGGAATGTCGCCCGCAGCCAAACATAGAAGAACATCAACGCGAAGACCTTGATGCCAAACCAGAAGAAGCCCGGTAGAAATGGCCCCTGCCAGCCCCCCAGAAAGAGGGTGACGCCGACAGCAGCCACGGCAATCATCGCCGCATACTCACCGATAAAAAACATCGAGAAGCGCATTGATGAATACTCGGTGTGGTACCCACCGGCCAGTTCGGATTCTGCTTCCGGTAGGTCAAAGGGGGCGCGGTTGGTCTCAGCAATACCGCAGATCATATACAGAATGAAACCCAGCGGTTGCTTGAAAACAAACCAACTGAGGATCCCCTCCTGCTGAGCGACGATCTCCTGCATTGACAACGTCCCGGCCAGCATGACGACACCGACGATTGTCAGGCCATATGCGATTTCATAAGAGATCATCTGTGCCGACGATCGGATTCCTCCGAGTAGCGAGTACTTGGAGCCGGACGACCAACCTGCCAGGGCAATCCCATACACGGCGACCGAGGTAACGGCAAAGATCCAGAGGACGCCGATATTGAGGTCGGAGATGACACCATCGATCTGGAATCCGAGGATATTGTACTCACCAAAGAACGGCACCACCGCGAACGCCATGATGGCCGGAATGAACGAAATGATCGGTGCCAGCGAGTACGTCCACCGCTCGACCGAGTCGGGGACGAGATCTTCCTTGAACGCCAGCTTGATTCCGTCGGCCAGCGGTGTCAGCAATCCCCACGGTCCGGCGGTAATCGGTCCCATGCGGTTCTGCATCCACGCCACCACCTTGCGTTCGAGGAGCGTTGAATACGCACAGGCCGTCAGGACGATCCCGATAAGAGCAGCAACTTTGGCCGAGGCAATGAGAATCGTTTCGAGAACGCTCGCTTCCACGTTCCGCTACCCCTCCACTCGGCTAATCTTGACGCGATCAACCCGCGCTGACCGCGATTGCAGTCCGGTCACCGCGGCGCTGGCGAAGTTGCGAGGCACCAGGACGACGTCGCTATCGAGATGCTCAGAGATGCGAACAGCGAGGATAATCTTAGCACTGCCGTGTTCCAAACGCACCGTGTCACCGGAGCCGACAGAAAGCCGTGCCGCCAAATCGGATGAGATTTCGGCGTATGCTTCACCAACGAAGTTCATGAGGGAACTGGCGTGTTGTGTGAGATGACTCAGGTGGTGGGGGTCATCGCCAACGTACAACGCAATAACGTTACTCTCGTTCGCTTCCGGGTTAGGCAGCGTGACCGGGCGATACTTCTCGGCCCATGAGGCCGCAGGGGCTACGGCCAGCAACGCTCGTATCGCATCGTCGATATCCACGGTCGTATCGGCATCCGAGCCCGTCACGAGGGCCGCGATTCGATCGATGATTTCCGATGCCGGCTTGGATTGATGCATTGGCCGGATTGTCTCACGTGCTGTCTGCACCGTCCCCTCGAGATTCACGAAATCACCCGTCGACTCCGCCCACGTTGACAGGGGAAGAACGACGTCGGCAACCTCGGTCGTTTCACTTTCAAACGTGTCGGCAACAACCAGAAATTCGACCTTCCCGAGAGCTTCCTCGACGAAACTTCGATCGGGATATGTTTGCACAGGATCAGCGCCCAAAACAAAGCAGGCGTTGAACTCGTTCCGTGTCATGGCCTGGAGCATCTGATCGGTAGTGAGACCGTCGTGCTCACTCAGGCCACCGAACAACGCGGTGAGCTGCGCCCGGGTAGCGTCGGCTGGCTGCGGCAGGAGGCCAAGCCGCTCAGCACCCCGCGAATTCGCATAGGCAGCGAGAGCCGCAACCTGGCCCTTGGTTGATAGTCCAAGAAGGCGATCGAGATTGTTCAGAGCCTTAGCGATTCCATCGCGCGCCGGCGAGCGCGTAATCAGCTCGCCAACGATGACCGAGGGTCGCTCGGCGGTCGCCAGGGTACGGGCAGCGGCTCGGACATCGTCGCTTTCGAGCCCCGCGACAGAACAGAGATCAGCGAGAGATCGGTTACCGAACGATTCACTGAAACCAGTGTCGGTTGCTACGCCAAGCTCGATCGCTGCCATGCCCAGCGCACCAATCGCCGCCTCTTCGCTGCCCGGTGCGTACACTAATTCGGCGGAGGAAATGTCAGCGTGTTTAGTTGCGTAGGGACCGGCGACGATTACCTGGGCATCGTTAAACGTCATCGCCTTGCGGGCGCGAAGGTACTCGTTGCGATGCTCCCGGAGCAGATCGGAACCAAACGTCAGGATAACATCGGAGCTGTCGATCTGAGCGATTCGAAACGGCTGGGAGGCCAGCAGGGAGAAGTCAGACGTCGGAGTCGACGGCAGGTTCTTATAGTCAGTGCGAAAATCGACATTGTTTGACTTGAGATGCTTGCGGAACAGTGCGTTGAATCGCATCAACGCGCCGTTATCCTGCCACGGGGCGACAATGCCCCCCACACACACCGCACCCTGAGAGTCACATACGGAGCGGAATCGCTTGGCAATCAGCTCCAGTGCCTCGTCCCACGACGCCTCCACCTGTTTGCCATCTTTGCGAATCAGTGGTGTCTTAAGGCGATGAGGTGACGTTGCAATTTGGTACCCGTATCGAGTAACATCGGCCAACCAGCCGTCATCGATGGCGTCATTCGGACGAGCGGTGACCCGGTAAATGTGGTTCTTCTGTCGCTCTTTCCAGAATCGAATATTGATCCCGGAAGACTCAAAGATGGAGACCGAGTCGTCCTGTTGGGTCAGCCAAACGCGAATTTTGTAGCGCCAGTCGGTATTCGTGAGCGCACCAACGGGGCAGATTTCGACAAGATTCCCCGAGTACGGATTATCGACCTGCTCACCGGGGGCAGCATTGATCTCAGCGATGTTACCCCGTTCGTAGACACCCAGGTCATATTCACCAAAGGCTTCTTTGTTGGCGCGAACGCACTTGTAGCAAAGAATGCATCGATTGCGGTTGAGAATAATCTCAGGACCAATCCGGTGGTCATCGAAGCTGGACGACGATCCCTCCTCAACAAACCGATACTTCTGGAAGGCAAAGCGGGAATCGTCAAAACCGTGAGCAAACGTCAGATCCTGCAAATCACACTCGCCACCCTTGTCGCAGGTCGGACAATCGAGCGGGTGATTAATGAGCGTGAATTCGATAACAGCTTTGCGACCCTGCCTGACAAGATCCGACTCAGTGTGGACGACCATTCCTTCGGCAACTGGCGTGCAACAACTGACGAGCAGCTTGGGGACGCCTTCCACCTCAATGTAGCACATCCGGCAGGAGCCGACTGACTTCAGCTTCGGATGCCAGCAGAACGAGGGAATTTTGATGCCGTTATTGAGCGCCGCCTGCAGGACATTGGTCCCTTTGGGAGCGGTAATCTGACGACCATTAACCGTCAGAGTCACCGTTTCGACTTGTTCCGCTGGCAGCGCCAGCGTCGATTCATTGGCCACTATCGTTCCTGCTTAGGTAAAGGCGAAATCAGTCTTCACCATCGGACGACCATGCTCGATGGCAAATTCCCACTCACCTCGGAAGTGCTTCACGGCTGACTGAATGGGCATAACCGCAGCATCCCCGAGCGGGCAGATTGTCCGTCCCAAAATATTCTCGCACAGATCTTCGATCCGTTCGATATCGCCAGGCTTCCCCTTGCCATCGAGAATCGACTTGATGATCTGCTCTAACCATCCCGTGCCCTCTCGACACGGCGTACACTTTCCGCACGACTCGTGCCGGAAGAAGTGAATGAGCTTGTAGATTGACCAGATGATACACGTGTCCTCGTTGAGAACAATGATCGCACCGGAGCCCAGCATCGACCCATGTTCTTCCATCGATTCGTAGTCGAGAAGGACCGTTTCAACCTGTTCTGGTGTCAGGTAGGGTGTCGATGCGCCACCGGGAATGACGGCTTTCAGCTTCTTCCCGTCGGGGATACCGTTTCCGAACTCGGGCGAGTAGATCATATCCTTGAGCGGCATGCCGAGTTCAACTTCGAAATTACCGGGACGATTGATATGACCGGTCAGTGAGAAGAGCTTCGTGCCGGCCGACTTTTCGGTCCCCATCGACTTGTACCAGGCCGCACCGTTGTTGACGATAAACGGCACCGCGGCCAGCGTTTCGACGTTGTTCACAATCGTCGGACAGGCGTAGAGCCCCTCCACCGCGGGGAAGGGTGGTTTGACTCGTGACATGCCGCGTTCCCCCTCTAACGAGTTGAGCAACGCGGTTTCTTCACCGCAGATGTAGGCACCACCCCCGGTATGGATGACCATGTCGAGGTCATATCCGGTTCCCATGATATTCTTGCCGAGCATCCCCTTGTCATAAGCCTCGTGCATCGCTGCCTCAGTTGCACGGATGCACTCGCCAAACTCGCCGCGGATATAGCAGAACATGAGATTGGACTTAATCGCAAAACTGGCGATCGCCATACCCTCGATCATACCGTGTGGATCCCGCTCCATGAGAACACGATCCTTGCAGGTCCCCGGCTCGGACTCGTCG
This sequence comes from Candidatus Zixiibacteriota bacterium, assembly GCA_028289585.1. Classification (GTDB taxonomy): domain Bacteria; phylum Zixibacteria; class MSB-5A5; order GN15; family FEB-12; genus JANQPI01. Next base: position 627,809 of record JANQPI010000010.1, on the reverse strand, counting down.
GCATTGCAGATCAAGTAGCGCGGCTTGGTCGAATCCTTCGGCACGAATCCCCATTTCACGCCGGTGGGGAAACCGGCTCCCCCGCGACCCCGCAGCCCCGACTCCTTGACCTCGCCAGTGACTGCCTCGGGCGACATGTCGTTCAGGACTTTCTTCCACGCCGTGTAGCCACCATGAGTCATGTAGGTGTCGATCTGCTTTTGATTGGGGTCCTCGACATAGCGGAAGAGATGAAGCTTGTCGGATTTAATCGCCTGATCGGCGTTCGTAATGACAGGAGAGTAGTGCATGGCTAGGTCTTTTCCTTCAACTCGCTCAGGATCTCGTCCACCTTTGCTCGGTTGAGGTTTTCGTAGAAATCGTCACCGACCTGCATCATAGGCGCGGTTGCACACGAGCCCAGACACTCGACCGAAACGAGCGAAAACTCCTTATCCGGGGTGGTCTCTCCCTTCCTGATGCCCAGCTTCTCTTCGAGGTACGAACAGAGTCCATCAGCCCCGACGAGAGCACATGATATATTATGACACACCTGAATATGGTGTTTGCCAACCGGCTGCTTGGGAAAGAACGTGTAGAATGTCGCGGCCTCGGCGATCTCGACATACGGAATGTTCACCGCCCGAGCGATTTCCCGATAGATGTCATCATTCAAATGGCCGATCTGGCGATGCGCAATCGTGAGACACGGTAGGATTGCCGACTTCTTCTTGGGATAGCGACCAACCGCCTCCTTCATCGCCTTAACGGATTCATCGGTCAGAATCATCGGTCGACTTCCCCCAGCACGATATCGATCGATCCGATCGCACAGACAACATCCGACAGCATCTGCCCTTCGCAGAGCTTTGGTAGTGACGCCAGATTGATGAACGACGGGGGACGAACGCGGATGCGTCGGGGCATGTTGGTACCATCTCCCGCGATATAGAAGCCAAGCTCACCCTTGGGGGATTCGATACCCTGGTAGACACCGCCAACGGGAGCATCAAAACCGTGCGTGATGATCTTGAAATGGAAGATCATCGACTCCATTTTTTCGAGGACATCAAGTTTCGGTGGCAAGACCACGCCCGGCACATGGGCCCGGGATGGCCCCTCGGGCATGCCGTCGAGTGCCTGCTCAATAATCTTGATTGATTCGTTCATCTCTTCGATGCGAAGCCGGTAGCGGTCGTAGGCGTCCCCCTTCTCCCCGATACAGACTTTGAAATCGAAATTCTCGTACCCGGAGTAGGGGGCGTCCTTGCGGAGGTCGCGAGCGATTCCGGAGCCGCGCAGCATTGGCCCGGAGAGAGACCAGTTGATCGCATCCTCGGCCGATATGACGGCAACATCTTTGGTGCGATTGATGAAGATCTGGTTTTCCTTCAGCAGCGTTTCGTAGTCGGCAATGCCGGCTTTAATCTGCTTCAAGGTGTTGCGAACGCGTTTGTCGAAATCTTTCGGTAAATCGTCGGCCAATCCGCCGATACGGATGTAGGTTGTCATCATCCGCTGGCCACCGCACGCTTCGTAGATATCCACCACTGACTCACGATCGCGCATCGCATAGAGCACCATCGACATCGCCCCCAAATCAAGAGCGTGGGTGCCAAGCCAAACGAGGTGCGAGTTAAGACGTGTCAGTTCGGCGAGACAGACGCGCGCCCATTTGACTTTGTCAGGGACATCGATGTCCATCAGCTTCTCGACCGCAAGAGCATAGCCGAGATTGTTGGACATCGGCGCGAGGTAATCCATACGGTCAGTACACGGAGCCGCCTTGTAATAGAGTTTCGACTCCATCGTCTTTTCGATACCCGTATGCAGGTAACCAATGATTGGCGTCGCTTTAACGACCGTTTCGCCCTCGACCTCAAGTTCGACGCGGAGTACGCCATGGGTCGACGGGTGCTGGGGCCCCATGTTAATGGTCAGCGTTTTTGCTTCCGCCGTCGCTGTCGTCATCGGATCACCTCCGGCGGCTGGTCCTTATTCCACGTAAAGTGCGGCACCTCGTAGGTGAGCGGGAAATCCTTCCGCAACGGGAATCCGTCTAAATCATCTGGTGTGAGAATCTTTTCAAGGTTCGGATGGCCAACGAAATCGATACCAAACAGGTCATACGCTTCGCGCTCCATCCAATTCGCCCCCTGCCAGAGATCTGTCAGCGAGGCTACCCGGGGTTCGGTGTCGGGCAGAAAGACTTTGAGAAAGAATCGGTAGTTGTGTCGCATCGACCAGAGGTTATAGACGACCTCAAATCGACCGTGCTCGTCACCCCGTTCGGTGTCAAGCCAGTCGACAACGGTTAAGTCTGCCAGGAAGTGAACCTGCAGGCTGTCATCCTCAAGAAAAGCCTCGCAGATCGGGATGAGCCCTTCGGCTTTGATGTAAAGTGAGAGATCACCGCGAAAGTCATCATGCGACAGTACGTACTGACCGAATGTCTCGGTGACAAAGCGATGAATAAGGTCACGGTGCTGAGATGCGTTTGTGGTCATTTTCACAAGGGGCGTTATGGGAAGAATAGTGATTCGACACCTGAGAGGAACCGATCAGGCAATCTTCGTACCCCACTCCTCTCGCTTGTCCTTAAGCGATTCCGTCTCAACCTTCGCATGTAGCTTCAAGACACCGTCCATGAGCTGTTCCGGACGCGGTGGACAACCGGGCACGTAGATGTCGACAGGAATGACCCGGTCGACGCCCTGTACGAGTGCGTAGTTGTTAAATACGCCACCACAGGACGCACAGGCTCCCATCGAGATAACCCATTTCGGATTTGGCATCTGCTCATACAAACGCTTCACCACGGGGGCCATCTTGCGGGAGACACGACCGGCGACAATCATCAGGTCGGCCTGACGGGGTGACGGTCGCATGACCTCCATCCCGTAGCGCGCCAAGTCAAAGTGCGCCGAAAACGTAGAGATCATTTCGATGGCACAACAGGCCAACCCAAACCCGAGTGGCCACATCGAGCGCTTGTGCGCCCAATTAACCATCTTGTCGAGCGAGGTCATGATTACGGAGTCAGGAATCTTCTCTTCTAATCCCATCGGAGCGCCCCTTTGCCAATTTCATAGAAATAGCCAACCAGAATGATGGTGGCGAAGATGAGGACGGCGACAAAGCCGAACAGCCCCAACTCACGAGCCACCATCGCGTACGGCACCAGGAAGATCAGTTCGAGATCGAACAGGATGAACGAAATCGCCACCATGTAAAACTTCACCGGCACCGGATCGCGGGTCGACCCTTTCGGCGGGATGCCACACTCGTACGGGATGTTCTTATCACCCAACTTGGTTCGCCGGCCCAGAAACAGCGAAACGCCGCTGAGAATGACCGCCAACCCGGTCGTTACGACCAGGAGAATGAGGATAGGAACTATTTCGTCAAACATTGTACATGTCGCCTGAGAGGTCCCGAACGAATTTCGTCAAGGGTAGACCGTTGTCATCTCTCTGTCAACCGTAATCGGCCCTGCGAAGTTCCCCTGCAGCGGATCAAGTCGGCGCTCGAATAGCTTGACAGACTTACACTTAGCCAGGGCCATCCGATTCGCTACGGAAGGTCAACCGTATGCCTCAGCGAGTCGGGAAACTCAGGGTGAGAGAGCCACACGTTGAGCTGCTCGGCCTCCACCGCACCATACGCGGTTGAGTGTCCGTACCAACGTAGTAACCCTGCCGGATCGGCGTCCCACCATCCCCCACCCACGATCGTCCATCCCGGCTCGATCAACTCAAAGAGTTCGCGACCGGTGGACCAGTCGCCAGCCATAGCCAATCGGTCCGCCACCCTGGCAACGATTTCGGCGTGGTAGCGGCAGGTCTGTAAGGGCGCCAGAGCGAGGAGGTCACCACCTGGACCGGCAATGACAACAAACTTCCCGCGAGCAACGACCGGTGACGGTAGCGTAACATCAATCAGTATCAGCCGCGATGCATCGGTGGTCATCGTCAGCATCCAACCCGAATATGATTCGAGTAGATCCACCCGCGACGGCGGCGAAACGCTTCGACACGATAGAGCCCAGGTTCGGACAGGGCGGCTTCAAGTTTATGGCCATGGGCAGTGCTCATCACCTGACTGTTGTGAATGAGTCGAATCGACGCGGAGCGCGGCACCGCTACGCGGGCAACCGCCCTGTTTGCGGACTCAAGTGACTCACCGATTGTCACGCGGCGTTCGGAGTTCTCCACGGTGAATGAAAAGCCGATTGGATCCCCCCAGCGAACGTTGGCAAAGAATAGCCGAGCTTCGCGCAACGCGTCGAAACAGTGTTGCTCGGCCTGGTGCGCGTCGACGGGCAGTGTCTCGGACAGCAAGAGATAGGAGCGAATCGAACGAAAGTGGACTTTGTATGGAAAGATGCGAACGGTCAGTGGTCCGATCGCGACAGGAAACGCGTGAGCATCAACCGAACCGACGCCAACAATCTTGCGATCGCGATTGAGGTCGTCCCACCGGCGGAGTGTCGTCGCCGGCGGTCCGTACATCGACTTCCGGGGCGAGAAGATCCGCCAGAGACGATTGGTCGGAGTGAGCCGTTCCATCCACTCAGACATCTGATTCCAAAGCTCGATACCGGTAAAGCCTTCGACCGACCAATCGGTCCACGGATAGGGCGGATATTGTTCCATTCGATCTCGGATCTCATCGGGATGAGCAATAATGCTTATCGCATCGTCGCGGGCCGCTGCCGCCACGTACTCCGCCGGTGTGAGTTGGGAATCGTACACTCCTGGAGACTTGAACACTAAAAAGTGGTGAGTATCGGCGGGGTCGTTGTGCTCGTACCCGACGATCACGAGCGTATTCTGGTACCAGCCGTGTCGCTTATCGTCACGGTGCTTGAGCGTCATATGGTCGGTGACAAAGACGAAGTCGAGCCCGGTCTCGTTGGCGTAGGCAGCGAGTTCGTCGAGCGTTGCCGAACCATCGCTGGCCGTCGTATGCATGTGAATACAACCCGTCGCCACATACCAGCCATCGATCTGGGGAAGCTTACGAGGCATGACGCAACCGCCCTGGGTCGGGAACGTTTCGGAAGATGAGCAAGCCGATTGCCATGATCACTGCCAGAACACCGACTGCTACCTGATAGCGCGTTGTTGCCATCGCCGCTTCGGGAATACCCAGAAGCCCGGCAAGTCCGTTCCCCATCGGTGTACCGGGAGCAAAGAGGGCCACGGTGCCGGTCCATATAAGCGGACCGATGATCGCTGACGCGCGCCCCACGAATCCGAACAACCCGAAGAACTTTCCCAGTTCCTCATCGGGCACCAATTCGGCCAGCATCGGACGACTGACCGTCCACAGCCCGCCCAAAAAGATGCCCACGGCCGAGCCAATAATCCATATTCCCCACTCAACGCGAACGACCAGTATCGCGAGGAGAGCGATGATCCAACCCCAGGCAATCGCAGTCATGAGTTTCTTGAGGGACCAGCGCTGAGCGATCTTCCCGATAACCCAGGAGCCGGCGACAGCGGTCAGCGTTGAGATGATCAGAAACAGGTTGATCTTTTCGTTGGAGAATCCGAGGACGAGTGAGCAGTAGATGCCAATGTTCAGGATGACAGTGTTGACGGTATCCTGAAAGAACAGGTTGGCAACGAGAAACCGTACGACGCCTGGATACTTCCGGGCATCGGCAACGTCACGGCCAACCCGGACGTACGCCTCGCGCAGGGTTGGTCGACCGGGCAGACCAGTTCGTTCGCGGACGAACAGAAACGTCGGAATCGCAAAGAGTAGAAACAATGCAGCTGTTGGTACAAACGCCGCGGTCTTACCCCATCCGTCCATTCCCGGCAAATCGACAAAGAAGAGTGACCCATCCACAAACGGCATGACCAGAATCATACCGAGGACCGAGCCAACGTAGCCCAGAGCAACGCCAATTCCTGACACATAACGCGCCGATCGCCCTTCGGCAACGGAATACAACAGCGCGTTGTAAAACGGTTGTCCGGCTTCGTAGGCAAAATTGGCGATGATAAAGATTGCGGCCAGAGCCAGGAGACCTACCGCACCGGCCGGCTGGAGAAGACCTGTGGCCAGACAACACGTTAGCGTAAACAGAAAGAGAAAGAGCTTTTTCCGTGTCCCGTAATCGGAAAGTAGCCCAAGTGCTGGTGCGAGGATGGCACTCAGCGCCATCGAAATCGCGAACGGAATATCAAACCAGGCATCAGCCATGCCCAGATCTTCGACGATGTACCGCTTCAAATAGAGCGATACGATATTCATCGAGTAGATTGTGTTCGCGAAGTCGTACAGCGACCAACTAACAACGTCGCGGCGCCAGATACGAGGAGCGCCCATCGACTTAGAGTTGGAGCTGGTCACGGATGGTCAGCATTCCCGACTGCACGAGCATCAGAAATGCGGGTAATTCGAGACCCAATTCACTGCATGCAGCGATGTTCGCGCGCGTCGCTCCCCGGGCAAACCGCTTATCCTTGAAGCGTTTGAGCAGGAACGTCTGATCGGGTCCATCGAGCGCTCGGGATGGGTGAAGCAGGGCCGCGGCGGTGAGGAAGCCGGTCGTGGGATCGACCGCAAAGAGAGCCCAGTCAAGCGGGGACTGGCAGTCAACGTGACCCGGGTGAGCGTGAATAGCGTGCCAGAACCCATCGTCGAAGCCGCGGTCCACTAACCATTCTCGAGCCACGTAGGTATGTCGTGATTCGTCATCTGCTGTCGCATGATAGTCGAGGTCATGGAGTAACCCGACCATCCCCCAATAATCGATATCAGCATTAAGATGCGTGGCGACGGCACGCATACCGGCTTCGACAGAGAGAATGTGTTTAAGAAGATTGCCGGTACCTATTTTGTCGAGCACCAACTCGTAGGCTTCGGTGCGTGTCATGGGCAGAGACATGGTACAAGGAAGGGTGCAGAGCGCACGGGGTCAAGCGCTGCCCGTCAGTCGAAGAAGTTCCAGACAAACCCGAAGTAGTTGTAAACACCGCTGTGGGGGAAGAATTCCCGCGCCTCAAAGAAGTTGCTGAACGCATTCTCCGCGACAAAGTGGAAGCGGAACGAACCATAACGCAGTTCCGCTTTGGCATTCGCAACAATCTCGTTGCCAAGAAGTCGTCCGGAATAGCCTTCGTAGGGACCCACAAAGCGAAGCTCCCCATACCCCGTAAACGTGATGCGCTTCTGCGGCCAGGCGACGATGAGTTCGAGGCCCGCGAAGCCGTTTCGTTCCGGCGTGTATGGTCGATCGTCAATCGCCTCGTAATCGATAAAACTGAGTGACCCTCCCAGATGCCAGGCCAAGAGTTGACCCAGCTGCCAGCGATGCCGGCCCGTGATCGAAAGAAACTGAATATCGCCGTTGGTTGGCTGGAATCGAGATACCCCCGACGAATCGCCAGCAACCCAATCGATCCCGTCGAAGATCTGCCCACCTGCAATCATCACTTCCAGCGATCGCTCCGGACGGCCGAGTCGCACGTCAAGGGAGGCGATTGCCTGCCGTTCCGGTTTCAACTGTGAATTGCCAAGTTCAACGTAGTCGACGCCGGAATACAACCCGAGTTCGTTACGCTCCAGATTGAGTTCTTCTAACGACGGGACGCGTTCGGCATAACGAGCTGTCAGCAGCCACCGCCAGGAACCCGTCGTATGCCGCCAGCTGATTGCCGCCTGCGGAAGCAGTAACCAACCTTCGACGGATCGCACCCCTATTTGAAGGCCGAGCGGTGATATGGTCGCGTGCGTTGCCCGAACCATTACCTCGCCCGAGAGACGTTCGTACTGGCGAGACGATTCGCTGTACCGTTCCCAGTCACCAGTGATCTCGGCAGCCAGCAGCCAGGAACCACGAAGCTGCTCACGTCGAAGACTGATCCCATGCCCGAGGCGATCGTAGCGTCCCCGAAACGGCAACAGATTGAGGTGAGACTGCTGCTTGCGGTAGCGATACGCGAGACTCCAGTTACCGGCAAATGAACTGTCGTCACGATACAGGGCGATTTCCAGAGAGCGATTGAACCGGTTGCGTTCAATGACCGCACCACCGATGTCCGGGCGCAGACGCAAGGGGCCATCGTTGTCGGTCAGGTGTCCCGAGATGGCTACGCCCCACTGTGAACCTATCGGCTCGAACCAGCGCCCCGTGTACGCATAGCTATCGTGGTTCGCAGCGACGAGAAAACCGTCGGACGTGTGATAGCCGATCGACAGCGAATACTCTCGACCGCCGCGCCAGCGCTGATGGAGACGACCGCGAGTCAGGCCATAGCCATAGTTTCCCTGATCGACAATGAACGCTGATACGGGCTCTGTTGAATCGGGCTCCCGAGTCGTCGTGACAATTGAGGCGACTACGGGCTGAGTAGAGAACAGGGCCGCCAGACCAGCGGGAACGACATAACGGTCATAGTCAGGGGCAACTGGTACGTCGAACAGATCGATCATGCCGTCCGGCTCGATCAGATGTTCCCACGGTGTATAGTTCTGCCGATCGATCGACACGCCCAGCCGATTTCCCTGCAAGCCGTACGGGGCTGCGGTGACCCGCATGGGGGACTCCTGCCAGTTCTGCACAAAAAAACCCTGATGGCCGGTCAGGTAGTCAGCTGTCGATCGGAACATCGCCTGCTCAACGACCGATCGATACGATTCGTCGGGAGGCAAGAAATAGGTTCGGATACTATCAGTGACATTGAGTGACTTCGGTCGTACGGGACGACGAGCCGTCTGCTGTTCCTCAACGCGATTTTGGAACTGGGCTCGGATGGAATCCGCAGCGGTCATCGGCGGTTCGGTCGTGTCGGCCGGGTTACTCTCCTGACCAAGCGCCGGTCCGTTGACGCCTAGGAAGAGGATGGCTCCCGCTGCGATTCGAAACGCCGAACGCGCCAGACGACGGGCAAAAGTAGGACGAAGAGAATCACGTTGGCGCCGGTGGGAATCAGCGTAAACGTCGAGCCCGCGACGATTCGCGGCCAGAACGGTTGGTGAAACCAGGCATCGACGACGACGACCGGAACGAAAAAGACTACCGATGCAAGTAGTGCTGTAAGGCCCATCCCCCCCGCCTGTGCAATCGGTGGATGCTGATCGCGCAGCCACATCCTCGAAATGGTCCCGACCAAGCCGCATCCGCCCATACCGATGATCTGGGCAAGGGCGACCGGTGGCAACGCCGGTCCATAGGGATTGAGAAACGTCCATAGAGCCATACCAAGTGCACCGGTCGTGAATCCAGCTAGCGATCCCCAGAGAAAACCGGCGAGCCAGGCGATGAAGTAAGCGGGTGTAATGCCCGGCAAGGTGGCGGATGCCAGCGAAAGAACGTAAATCAGTGCCGCGAACAACGCAATCCGAACCAGACGCTGAAGACGCGCTCTCATCGGATAATGGCAATCTTCGCATCGCTTTCGGCTAAGAGCTCATCGGCAACGGAGAACAGCCGCGCCATGCAGTAGTACACACCGGAGGCAACCGCCCGGCCCGACTCATTAGTGAGATCCCACACAACCTCAAACGCAGCGAGTTCGGGGCCGATCGAAACCGGATCCGCTGTGCTCTCCAACGTCGTCACACGGTCACCGGTGGCCGTAAAAATGTCGATGACCGCCCGGGCTTCGCCGAGCAATGGTACCCCGTCAGCGGTTGCCGAAATCTGAAATCGAAAAGTCGCGGCCTCAGGATCGCCAGCGGCAACATTAATCGGATTGGGAAACGGGAGCAACGGCTCGATGTCAGTGGTGGGGGGCACCGCTCCACAGGGTTCCGACGGAACAGCTCCGGACGTATCGCGAATGCCGTAGCTGAAGAACGCGGAGCCAAGGAGGTAAAAGAGGGAGATATTGGTTGTCGAAATGCTCGGAATCAACCAGACCGAACTGTACTGCTGCGGATTGATAACGGTATCGGCAAATGACTGAATGTCCGACGGTGCGGTTACCGTTCGCGGACCCGGGATAATCTCGACCGGAGCCAACGGATCACACGGGATTAAAACCTTCGTGACATACTGCTGGGCAGGAGGTCGCTGGAGCGTATAGAAGTAATCGAACAGGGTATCGCGATCGCCTGGCGGGTCCGGCATCGCGTTGAGGTTGTCCCACCGATAGTATGCGGCGCCGTTGTATTCGGGTCGACCAATACCATTGTCCGCGTTGTTGACCTGAACGAAGGTAAACGTATCCCGGATGGCGATGTCGTCATCTGACCATCCCGGGTAGTTGATTCGTTCTTCGTAACCGTATCCCGGAGGCGCGAGGAACCAGCGATCTCCGGTAAAGAGGTTCCAAGTGTGCCAGGTATCCAGAGTTGAGGCCAGGTCCTCCGTGCCTCCCGACGCCGAATCGACAACCTGATCGAGTGCGAGAAAGAACTGTCCGAACGCCCCAAGGTCGCGGGCCCGAAACCAGATTTCGCGGACGATATCCCGACCGTACAGTGCTTCCAAATAGAGCACAAAGATAGCCGCACCGTAGGGACGGGGATCGGCAAACGAGCTGAACCGTTGGAGTGACGCCCGCGGAAAGCTAAAGAATGTGGGCAGATAGCTGTAGTAATCATTGATGTCGTCGTACAACAGTTCTTCCATCCACACCGCCGACATCTCCATCCAGTAGCGACGAACCGGGTTCGGCTGCGGCTGCAGATCATACTCGGTGGCATCGATGCCGAATTGCACCAAGTGAAACAGCTCGTGCGCCAGCGTCACGCGGACAGCGTCGAGAGGCCGATCGCGGTAGGCAGGGATGCCCTGGTAGTCGTTATCCAATTCGACGTAGGTCGTTGAGAGGACTGAATCGGGGCGGAAGTCGAGAATCGAATCCTGGTAGGCAAGGCCAAAGAAACCAGTGCCAAGATCAACAAGATAAACGTCGTAGGCGGCATCTCCCCCCGACGGATAAAATTCGTCTGTGGGGGGAATCGGATAGCCGAGGCTGTCGATGAAGAAAGTGAATACGGAGTCCGCAATGAGCGCCGTTGCATCGACAAAATCCGGCACCTGATTACCGTTGGCATCGACTGTCGCTTGAAAAACGGCCGAGTCGCCGGTCGTCGCGTAATGGATGCGAAATCGTTCCGATGGTGACAGGACTGAATTGGGAAGTTGCGGTCGATCCAGGACAGCCGACGTTATCCCATAGCGATTGAGTAGCCGGGCATCCAACTGATCGAAATAGAGCTTGAACGTGTTGACCGGACCATTGCCACATTTGACCGGTCGCCACAGCGGATCGGCAATCGCTCCGCCGAACTGACCGAGGTCGGCGGCGGCGGTCGTCGACGGTGCGGTGCGCATCCCTTTGGCATAGAGAAAATCTTCGATGATCTCAATCTGTTGCGACTCGGTTAAGGGAAGTTCTGCCAACGTCGCAGCGGCAGAGACAACAGATGACATCCAGATCAGGCCTGATGCAAAAAGACGAATGATCATGACGACCTCGTTTGATATCGTTCGGCACGTTCCTTCATCGCCTCAAGACACGCATAGGGAACGTTTTGGCCACCGATAGGACTCTCCGATGGTGAACGGCCATGGAAGTCTGAACCGCCCGTCACAAGCAGTTGGTGTTCGCGCGCCAGCTCCAGCAGCAATTCGCGTTTGTCCGCCGGGTTGCGATAGTGAAACACCTCAACTCCGTCGAGTCCGAGTTCGGCAACTGTCTTGAGATGTCGATACATTTCGCCAATCGACGGATGAGCCATTACCGCGAGGCCACCGGCTGCATGCACAACGTCGATCGCCTCCTGCGGCGACCACGTCGTCTTGGGAACGTAAGCGGGAGCACCGATCCTCAGGTATTTTGCGAACGCCTCCTCGGTCGTTCGCACGATTCCGGCCTCGATCAGCACATCGGCAACATGTGGCCGACCGATGACCGCCTGTCCGGCCCGCTGGAGAACGTCATCGAAACTGATCGTGAAACCAAGCGCATTCAGTCGATTGATCATCTCGCGGCCACGTTCATTGCGTCGCTCCTGGAATTCAGTCAGCGACGCAAGGAAATCGGTATCGTCAGCATCAAACAGGTACGCCAGCATGTGCATATCGTCGTCGCCAATTCGAACCGACAGTTCAACTCCTGAGATCAGCTCGGGATCGGAATCCGTGAGCATTGTCCGAGCTGCCAAGTAGCCGTTAATCGTATCGTGGTCGGTTATCGCAAAGGCTGCCAGATTCTGACGGCTACGCACATACGACACGATCTTCTCCGGTGGGTGAATACCATCGGACGCAGTCGTGTGCATGTGGAGGTCGATATACACCTACGAGCCAAGCTTTTCGTCGACGAGCGATGCGATCGTATCCGCGAGGACTCCCCCGCGTTCGCGCAGGGATTGCACTTTCGACCGCAGTCCGGATTTATACGCCTCGTCGGTCAGATCGGCGATATTGATGCGGACATTGTAGCCCGCGCCCTCCAGTGCCGCTCGCCCCATGAGGCCGGCGACGCCGGCATCCGATACCGAGTTGGGGTTCCCCTTCGCAGCAACCACCTGGGCAAGTTCAAGTACGGTTACGGCATGTTCCATGACGCTTAACGGCACCTCAGCCGCTTTCTTTGTCGCGGCTTCTATAGCAGTGTCGCGCGCTGCGGCTTCGTCGTCGGTCGACTTCGGAAGCTTAAACGCGGCCATGACATCGTTAAACGCCTCGGAATCGGTGACGATGAGTCGCTCCAGTTCTGTGCGGAGTGTGTCGGCGGTGTCTCGAACAGAGCTCAGTTCATCCTTTACCGATGCATACTGCTTCTTCCCGACGGTAAGGCGGCAGACCATTGCAGTCAGCGCTGCGGCGAGTGCTCCGGCCGCTGCCGCGACCGAACCCCCACCCGGCGCTGGTGATGACGATGCAACGTCGTCGTAGAATGACTCGGCCGGTCCACTTGCCGAACCACCCGCCTCCATCAACTTTTGCTCAAGCACCTGATCTTTTGAGAACCCCTCGAGCTGGAGGTAGAAATCGGCGACATCGACGAGGGCTTCAAGCGGCACGAGACCAACGACCTCGGTTGACGTAACCGCGACACCGTAGCGCGCGGCCTCGGAGCGAATCGTCTCCAGAACTCGGAAAATTGGCGTCTTCTGGTAGTTGACCAGATTCATCGAGATTTGCACCTGATCGCGTTCGTGGATCATGAAGCCCAGCGCCTTGACGAACCGATAGCCTCCCTTGAGCGAGCGCACGGCATCGGCGATACGGTCGGCAATCCACTTCTGATTGGTACTGAGATAGACATTGTAGGCTACGAGGGGGAAGCGAACACCGATCGCGGTCGCCCCCGACTTGAGATTCATTTCCGTTGGGCCGTAGTCGGGTGCTCGGTCGGGATCGGTAGCGATGCTGTCACGAATCCCTTCGTATTCACCGCGCCGTACCTTGGCCAGATTCTTGCGACCGGGCCGGCTGGCGGCTGTTTCGTAAAGGTAGACGGGGATTCGGAGCTCCTCACCAACCCGCTTACCAAGTTGATTGGCGAGTTCTACTGCATCGTCGTCACTCACCTCGGAAATCGGAATAAACGGGCAGACATCACAGGCACCCATGCGGGGGTGCTCGCCGGAATGGGTCGTCATGTCGATGAGTTCGGCTGCCGTTTGGTAGCCACGGAAAGCGGCTTCGACAGCCAGGCTCGGGTGGCATACGAACGTTACGACGGCTCGGTTGTGATCGGGGTCCATTTCTCGATCGAGGACAGTTACCCCGTCGACCGATGAGATTGCCGCACAGATTTGATCGATAACTTCGGGGCGGCGCCCCTCCGAAAAGTTTGGTACGCACTCAACAAGTTTGGCCATCGGCTCGCTGGTCCCCTCCCGATATCGGGTTCACATATGCGGCGATCGATGCTCGCCTGTGTTTATCTGTCGGGAAGTAACAGGTCTGGAGAGGAAAGGCAACTGCCTTTCGGGGGGAAGAGATCGCTAGAGGTCGACGAGTTCGCCTAGCTGATAGTCAGTCAACTCGGCGGAGATAGAGCCGACAAGAACCCGCGACTTCATTAACACCGGCATCTTCAGGCGATCGTCGGTCAGCCAGATCGTAAGTTTCCCCTCGTTGCGAAACATCCCTCCGGTCGCATTGACCGGTTCAACGACAAGGCAATCGAAGGCACCGGCTTTCACGGTAATCCGCTCGCGGCGATGGACCAGGACTTCGATCGTCGCTTTTCGACCATCGAGAAATGCATCAACGAAGACCGATCGGCCGGGCTCAAGGTCCTGTGTCCGCACGAAATAGAATGCCGAGAGAATGTCTTGGGTAAAGGGCTCAAGCAGGTACGTGGAATCTTTGTAGTCGACCGAGAAGTCACGCTGATTGAACTCGTACTCACGATCGCTGGAGTACCCCCCCTCCCGCAGACTCTTTTCAAACCGCCAACTGAACATCCCCTCGGCATCCATCACCGACTCAATGCGATCATCGACCCGGAAGAAGCTTGAGAAGAAGTCATTTGACTGTGCCCGTGACTCCAGAAGATATGCGGGACGGCCTCGCCAATCGATCAGGTTGGTAACTGACAGTGTTGCTGTCCCGGCATTAATGAACCCGTAGTTTACATCGAAGGTGAGCAATTCCCCAACGCCAAAGGCGGTATTATCGACAAAGCGCGTCTCGAAATCGAATTGAGAGACCGTCTCCGCACCACGGATCGGTTCGGCGTCTCCCCCACTATCGGTTACCAGATAAACTACGGGAGTAACCGCTATGACCAGCGCAATTCGCATTAACACTTTTCGGGTCGCTTTCACCACGGGTTACGTCTTTCGCTCGTCAATCCGATACAAGAACTCCGATAGATTCTTTCCGAGATATTCCCCAATTTCAAGAAAAACCTGATTGTAGATGGTAAGCGGCTGCCCGATTGGGTCATCGACCGGTTCGCCAACCGGTGAATCATCAGGGAATTGCTTCAGCAGGAACGTCCGATCGGCGGCGGCGGGATCAAGTTGCAGAACGCGATCACGGTGGTGCTGTGTCATTGTCAGAATCAGGTCGGATTCAGCAATCAGTTCGGGAGTGAGCAACTGAGAGGAATGTCCACTGATATCGGCCTTCCACATCCGAGCCGCCTCCACCGCGAATTCTGTCGCCGGATACCCGTCGGCAGTCCCCGTTCCCGCTGACATCACTCGTGTCTCACCCGGACGCTCACGTTCAAGGAGCACACGCAGTGCCCCCTCAGCCATCGGTGAGCGACAGGTGTTTCCCGTGCAGACAAAGAGTATGGTAAACGGCTCAGTCATCTTGCTGCCATGATACGACACGGCCGATTTCGGCCGCCGACAGCGCCCCCTCCCGGAGAATCCGGACTGGAGATTGGGTCGCATCAACCACGGTCGACACGACGCCGCGACGAACCCCACTATCAAGATAAAGAGCGACCGTCTCTCCAAGATCGGCCTGTACCTGATGAATCGTATCGTGCTCACCCGCCCCGCTGGTGTTCGCCGAGGTTGCGGTGAGCGGCCGATCGACCCGCGCCAGAATATCACGAATGACCGGGGCTGGAGAAATGCGTACGCCAATCTTACCGTTGCGGACAATCGATTGATCCCAGGCCTCGGGCTGCCGTGCGGTCACAATGACGGTCAGTGGACCGGGCAGAAAGGCCTCAGCCAGAGCAGTCGCCTCCTGAGTCGGCTGAGCGATACGATTGACCGTTGACCAAGATGGCAGGAAGACGGCCGTTGGGGCATTGGCAGGGCGACCCTTGGCACCAACTAAGCGCTCAAGTGCCGCCGGGGAGGCCGCATCGGCCAGGAGGCCGTAGCGCGTTTCGGTTGGAGCGACGACGAGCTGACCAGCCAGGAGCAACGCGGCCGCATCGGCGATCGCTAAGCTGTCCGGATTATCCGGATCGACGGTCATCAGACGGCTTGAGATCGTGTTCATTCGCGTTCTCCAAGCTCCGTTTCATGCAACGGATCGACCGAAAGTGTATCGCCGTAGCGCGGTGCCAGTTTCTGCAATCCCACCGTAACCGGTACGACAATCGCATTCGGAAATCCGGCAGCGATGGCGCGGGAACGATACGCATCGGCATCCCGACGCGCAGCGAACCCACCAACGCGAACTTTGAAATTCGGCGTTTCGTAGTCGATTCGCACCGGCTGATCAAAAATCTCCCGGGCAATTCGTTCAATCCGTTGCATACGGCTGTAGCGATCACTCGATTCGATCTGAATTCGCCAGATCTGCCGTGGTCCGGTTGCCGATGCCGTATCAACCTCGACGGTGCTGTCGGCTGATACGAAGGGGTCAACGGGCTTCGCCACCACAGGTAGTACCGCCGGCGCGATCAGGCGATCGACCGGGTCATCGAGAGCGTCGAAACCTCGGCGATCAAGCGAGTCTACGCGCACCGTCGTTTCGGGTTCGATAGCCGAGGGACCAGAGTTCCGGGGCGAACACCCGACACCAATCCCCACACTCAGAAGGACAAGGAGCAGGTAGTTAGAGAAACTTCTTTTTGGCATCATCGCCTTGCAACCGGGCGAGGAGCTTCTTGATCTCCCCGGTCTTTGTCTTGTGAGCCACGAGGGTGATGTCACCTGAGCGGACGACCACCAGGTCTGACACGCCAAGGAGTGCGACCAACCCCTCCTCATCGTTATAGACCGTCGTTTCATAGGTATCGAGGACAACACTGTCGCCGATGAGCACGTTGTTTTCGGAATCACGATCTTTGTACCGCTCTAACGAATTCCACGACCCGATATCATCCCACACGATGTCGGCTTTGATCGTTAGTACGTTTTCGGCCTTCTCGAGAACCGCGTAGTCAATCGATATTGAGATCGCGTCGTCATACAACTGCTTTCGTGCAGTCAGTTCATCGGCGGTACCAATGGCCTCGCGATACCGCATCAGCTGATCATACATCTCCGGCTGGCAGGTCTGGATCGCTTTCAGGATCGACTTAACTGACCAGATAAACATCCCCGAATTCCACAGGTAGCGACGGCTGTAGTAATATTCCTGTGCGACGGCGACTTTCGGCTTCTCCACAAACGCAGCGACCTCATAGGTCTTCGAATCACCGACCGTCTCAAACTCCTCGCCAACTCGGATGTACCCGTAACCGGTCTCGGGACGGGTCGGAACAATTCCAATCGTAATCAGCTTATCCTCACGACTGGCCAGCGCAGCCCCGTCGGCTAAAATCTGCAGCAGCTTCTCCTGCGGACGTACTAAGTGATCGGCCGACAGCACAACCATCACCGCATGCTCATCCACAACGTCGAGGTGGATGGCGGCCAGACCGATTGCCAGCGCCGTATTGCGACCGAACGGCTCGGTCAGAATGTGCTCACTACTCAGGCTGGTCTGATCAGTCAGGATCAGGTCGGTCATCGACTGACCGGTCACGATTCGGATGTGATCGTGCGAGATAACGGGACCGACGCGATCGATCGTTTCCTCAAGCATCGTCTTGTTGGACGTTAGTTGCAGAAACTGTTTGGGGCGACTGATTCGAGAGAGTGGCCAGAACCGCTCACCTCGTCCACCTGCCATAATGACGCCGTAAATCATTGCATAACCCTTTGTACCACGAGCGTTTCCACGACCGGTTTCCACCCCTCTGCGCGAGTATAGGCGGGTTCAATGACCGGCGCAACAGCTTGCCAAGCAGCCCGGTGGTGTTGGCGGATGGATTTGTAGTAACGCGTATGGAAATGGGTATGGTAGCGATCGTCTTTTTTCTAGCTTACCCGCACCCAAAAAGGCCCCGGGACCACAAGTCGCTGCTGGACAACGACCTGACGAATCATCTCGACACGCCAATCTCGTGAAACTGTTCACAAGTATCTTGACGGGAGGGGTATAGAGGATGTATTTTGTCGTCAACAATGGGAAGGCCGATGCCGGCCCTGCGCCCCTCAAAAATACTTTACTCCTTTGTAGGGTATAAGTATTATTGCGGCGTAGAGTATGAGTGACCTCTCAAGGTGGAAGTAGGTCGATGATGCGTATTACAGCTCTGGAAGAGTACGGACTCCGTTGCTTACTGAATCTGGCCCGACTGGGGGTCGATCGTCAGATGTCGATTGCCGAAGTCGCTGAGCGAGAGGCGATTTCAGTGCCGTACGCATCTAAACTTCTGGCCCTTTTACGCAAAGGCGGATTGGTCGTTGCTTCTCGCGGCCGAGCCGGTGGTTTTACGATTGCCCGCTCCCCCGACGAGATCAGTCTGTACGACGTTCTGACTGTTCTTGGCGGCCCGCTGGTCGACCCGAACCATTGCAACCGCTTCGCAGGCCAACGGGACACCTGCGTCCATCTCGGAAACTGCTCAATCTACCATGTCTTCCAAGGACTGGCTGATCACGTTCAGGACTTCTTGACGGAAACCAGCCTGGAAGACATGATCAACCGCAAAGCGGTCGACTTTGCACGACGCAAGTCGTCCGGCCCGATGCTTTACGAAGGACCAATGGGCTCTCGCGATTCCGCGGAAAACCCCTCGGGGAACTTCGACGCATCGTAACGGTTGCCACAGGTACACAGAACTAATCACGCATTTGCTGCAGACGGGAGAGTCTACCCCATGGCTAATGGGTTGTTTTCATTTTCCGACGTTCATGTCGAAGTCGAAGGTAAAGAAGTCGTCCGGGGAGCGTCGCTGACCGTCAATCCCGGCGAGATTCACGCTATCATGGGTCCGAACGGATCGGGTAAGTCGTCGTTGTCCCACGGTCTGATGGGCCACCCGGCTTACGAAATCACATCGGGTACGGTGACCCTCAACGGAGCCGATCTAACCGAGATGGAGGCTGACGAACGTTCGCGGACCGGCCTCTTCCTGGCCTTCCAGTACCCCCTCGCGATCCCCGGGGTAACGGTTGCCAACTTCCTCCGCGCTGCGCTTCAGGCCCATCGAGGTCCGGATGCTGACATGTCTGACTTCCGCTCACTGGTCAAGGGTGAGATGGACGCGTTGGGCATCAAGCATGACTTTGCGACTCGCTACGTCAACGACGGCTTCTCGGGTGGCGAGAAGAAGCGCCTGGAGATTCTCCAGATGGCGGTTCTCGGTCCTCGGATGGCGATCCTCGACGAGACCGATTCGGGTCTCGATATCGATGCGCTCAAGACCGTTGCAGAAGGGATCAACCGCTTCTCTGGTCAGGATAACGGCGTTCTGCTGGTTACGCACTATCAGCGCCTGCTCAACTACGTTCAGCCAGATTTCGTCCACGTCATGATGGATGGTCGCCTCGTCAAGTCGGGCGGCAAGGAACTGGCCGTGAAGCTGGAAGAACAGGGGTACGAGTGGATCGAAGCGGAAGTCGCCGAGATGGCAGGAGCGAATTAATATGTCTGATGCTGTCACTAAACAGAAAGAAGATCTGTCGCGCCTGAATGAGGATTATGCGACCAAGTATGGCTTTCACGATCCCGTCGATTACTTCGACCAGGGCGCCAAGGGACTTTCTCACGAAGTTGTAGAGATGATCTCACAGAAGAAGAAGGAGCCGCGTTGGATGGCTGATCGCCGCCACGAGGCACTGGATATCTTCTACGAAAAGCCGACTCCCAAGTGGGGCAACGTGGATCTGCTCGAAGAGATCAACTACGAGAACATCTACTACTACCTGAAGCCCACCGGACAATCGGAATCATGGGACGATGTTCCCGAGTATATCAAGCAGACGTTCGACAAGCTGGGCATCCCGCAAGCTGAGCGAGAGTTCCTGGGCGGTGTCAGTGCGCAATATGAATCAGAGGTCGTGTATCACTCGATGCGTAAAGACCTCGAAGAAAAAGGTGTCGTCTTCCTCGATATGGATTCCGGGTTACGCGAACGTCCGGATATCGTTGAGAAATACTTCGGAACAGTCATTCCGTCCAACGATAATAAATTTGCGGCGCTCAACACCTCAGTCTGGTCAGGCGGCTCGTTCATCTACGTCCCCCCTGGTGTCGATGTCGAAATCCCCTTGCAGGCATATTTCCGCATCAATGCTGAGAATATGGGGCAGTTTGAACGAACACTAATTATCGCCGACAAAGGCTCGCGTGTCCATTACATCGAAGGCTGCACCGCTCCGGTCTATTCCACAAACTCGCTGCACTCCGCAGTCGTAGAGTTGATCGCGCTCGATGATGCATACATTCGCTACACGACGATTCAGAACTGGGCCCGGAATATCTACAATCTGGTCACCAAACGAGCAACCGCACACCGCGGCGCGACAGTCGAATGGGTCGATGGGAATATCGGCTCGCGACTGACAATGAAGTACCCGTGCATTCAGTTAGTGGGTGAAGGCGCCAAGGGTGAGATTCTCTCCGTTGCGTTTGCGGGAGTCGATCAGCACCAGGATGCCGGTGCCAAGGTGATTCATGCGGCACCAAGAACCTCGTCGCGCATCACGTCGAAGTCGATTTCAAAAGACAACGGTCGTGCATCGTACCGAGGTTTGGTGAAGATCCATAAGAACGCTGAAGCGAGCAAGGTGTCGGTCGAGTGCGATGCACTCCTGATTGGCACGGACGCCCGTTCCGACACCTACCCGACGATGGAGATTGACAACGATCAGGTCGCTATCGAACACGAAGCACGGGTTTCCAAGGTTGCAGAAGAACAACTCTTCTACCTGACGTCACGCGGCCTGAATGAGGACGAGGCCCGACTCCTTATCGTCAATGGCTTCATGGAGCCATTTACGAAAGAGCTGCCGATGGAATACGCGGTCGAGCTGAATCGCCTCATTGAGCTCGAAATGGAGGGATCGATCGGCTAATGGAAACTCCCAAGCTTTCTCCCTCGCAACTGACCGGACCGGAATGGCTACAAGCCAAACGAGCCGGCTCACTTACCTCGTACAATGATCTCCCATTGCCACAACGCGGCCTGCACCTGTGGCGGTACACCGATCCGCGGACGTTCGTCATCGATTCGGCTGAAGCCACCACAACTAGCGTTGAATCGACGTTTGCGGATGTCGCTCGGGTCGAGAAGCAGCACTTCGACGACGGGCATCTTGATGCGTTGGTTATCGACAATCAGGGCCAGACGATCACATCGGACCTGTCTGCCGATGCTTCGGCCGCCGGTCTCGTCGCCGGCTCGCTCACGGCCGCGCTCGATAGTCACCGGGAACTGGCTGAACGCTACCTCTACGCGTTGGTCAACACGGCGTTTGGCAAGTTCGAGGCGATGAACGGCGCTTTGTGGCAGGATGGGGTGTTCGTTTACGTTCCCGACAACGCAGTCCTGACCCGACCGATTCACCTGCTTCGTGAGGCAGGAACCAATGGGTCACGCCAGTTCCCTCGCTTGCTGGTCATTGTCGGCGCCAACGCTGAAGCGACAGTTATCGACGAATACGGCGGCGGTGCTGACGAAGCTGGCGACACACCCAGCTACAGCAATGGTGTCGTCGAGGTATTCGGCGGAGCCGGGTCGCGGACTCGCTATATCAGTTTGCAGCGCCACGGTCGGGGCATGAACGCCTACTTGACGCATCGAGCACAAATCGCCAACGATGCATCGATGGTCACCGTCCCGCTCGCTTTTGGAGGTGCAACGACGAAGCAGAACTTCGGCGTGAATCTGAACGGGCGGGGAGCGAACTCGGAGATGGCCGGCCTGCTCTTCGGTGGTAACTATCAACACTTCGACAACCACACGTTGCACCATCACACGGTCGGTGACACGTATTCGAATATCGACTATCGCGTTGCCTTGAAGGATCGCGCGCTCTCAGCCTATACTGGCCTGATCCGAATCGACCAGAAGGCAAAGAATTGTGAGGCCTACCAGGAGAATCGCAATCTGCTGCTTAATCCGGGAACGCGCGCCGAGACGATTCCGGAGCTGGAAATCCTTAACGAGGACGTTTCCTGTTCGCACGGTGCCACGGTTGGTCCAATCGACCCGCTCATGCTGTTTTATCTGACCTGCCGCGGTATTCCTACCGATGTTGCGACACGCATGATCGTATCCGGGTTTGTGGCGTCAACGTTCGATAAAATCCCGTCGGATGCACGCGAGCGCGTTGCTGCCATCGTCGAATCGCGACTGGGAGATATCTAGTGGCTGACTTCGTTCGGGTTGCCGGCACCGATGAGATTCCGGTCGGTACCATTAAGGCGTTCGAAATCAACCACGTCCGTTTCGTGGTCGCCCATGCGCCTGCGGGCTACTTTGCCGTGGCGAATGAGTGTTCACACGATGGCGCTCCCATCGAGGACGGACGCATCCGCGGTGACAGTCTGATCATGTGCGCGCGACACGGCGCACGGTTTGACCTCGCCACCGGCGCAGTAGCGCACCCACCGGCGATCGTTCCGATCGACCGCTATGACGTGCGTGTCGACGGTGATGATATCCTGGTCAGGATTGAGGAGTAACATCATGGGTGATGTCTCTACCGGTCGGGCAATCCGTGTTGGCGAGAATGCGTTGGGACTGGATGTTGAGGCGATCCGGGCCGATTTCCCGATCCTTGATCAAAAGATCAACGACAAACCGCTGATCTACCTCGATAACGCCGCGACGTCACAGAAGCCGCGGACCGTGATTAACGCGTTGATCGATTATTATCGAAAGTACAACGCAAACATCCATCGCGGTGTCCACGCGCTTGCAGAGCAGGCGACCGAACGATACGAAGCGACTCGTTCCCATGTCGCTCGATTCCTCGGCGACATCGATCGGGAACGAGTCGTGTTCACCAAAGGAACAACCGAGGCAATCAACCTGATTGCGAGTTCCTATGGTGTGGAGCAGGTCAGGGCCGGCGATAACGTCGTGGTTACCGAAATGGAACATCACGCCAACTTCGTGCCCTGGTTTCACCTCGCGGATTCGACTGGTGCTGAGCTACGCCGGATTCCAATTACGGTCTGCGGTCATCTTGATTTGAGCCGGATTGACGACATTATCACTGATCGCACGCGTATTGTTGCGGTCTCACACATGTCCAACGTGCTGGGAACAATCGTCGACCTGCAACCGCTGATCGATCGAGCGCACGACGTTGGCGCGATCGTGGTTATCGACGGGGCTCAATCGGTCCCTCACTTTCCGGTCGACCTGAGTGCGCTCGATGCCGACTTTTACGTCTTCTCCGCCCACAAGATGCTCGGACCAACAGGCGTTGGCGTCTTGGTTGGGCAACGTGAGATCCTTGATGCAATGCCGCCGTACCAGTATGGCGGCTCCATGATTCAGGAAGTGCGCTTCGACCGCGTGACGTACGAATCGTCGCCCAATCGTTTCGAGGCGGGCACACCCAACATCGCTGATGTTGTGGCTTTCGACGCTGCCCTCAGCTATCTGGAGCACCTTGGGATGGATGCTGTGCGACTTCACGAGCGGGAGCTGACACGCTACGCGCTTCGCAAACTGCAGGAAGTCCCTGGACTGGAGCTGCAAGGACCGGCTGATGCCGAGCACCGCGGTGGTGTCTTCTCCTTCACCGACCCTGACATTCACCCGGCTGATATCGGTGCGTATCTCGACGCTAAGGGAATCGCCATTCGGGCCGGTCACCATTGCGCTCAGCCGCTCCTGCGACAGATGCAGAAAGTCGCCACCGCCCGGGCCTCAATCTACGTGTACAACGATGAATCAGATATCGACCGGCTGGTTGCGGCTCTGGTTGATATGCGGACCTACTTCGGAGTGGGGTAACGAATGACTGACGAACCGAAAGCGCCCGGACTGATGGGTGCCATGCAGAACAACAATGACTCGTCGGATTCGCCGGGATCAGGCGCCACCGTCACCAAGCGTGAGGTCTTCGACGCCCTTCGACCAATCCAGGACCCCGAAATCCGAATTGGTATTGTCGATCTTGGACTCGTCTACGACGCCGAGATTAATGATAACAATGAAGTCAAGGTCAAGATGACCCTCACCACGCCGGCCTGTCCGTATGGTGAGATGCTGATTCAGATGACCCATCGGGCTGTTGAGGATATCGAAGCCGTAACGGCGGTGGAAGTTGTCCTCGTCTGGGATCCACCGTGGGATCCGAAAGAGATGGCGTCGGACCTGGCCAAAGACCAGCTCGGCATATGGTAGGTAGAACCTAGTCGACCTTTGGGCTTGCCCCAAACTTAACCACATCCATATTGCGGAACGGTTGTCTCGGAAGAGCTGTTTCTCCGGTGAAAACCGTAGGTTGTCATGCCGATGAGGATGTGCAGGCGTGTCTGACAAGCCCGATATTTCATCACTCCGTATCGATCGTTCCCAGAAATTCGATGATCGCCCCCGTTCCGGAGCCTGGAAGTGGATTGTCGGCATCGTTGTCGTAGCCGTGCTTGTCAGCGCCTACTTCTGGATCATGCCCCGGCTAACGCCAGCAACGAAAGTTGACGTAACGACCGTTCGCATGATCGGCGGTAGCGATGCGGCCGCCGAACTCGTCGCCACCGGGTATGTCGTTGCCCAACGATCAGCCGAAGTTGCTTCGAAGGGCACCGGTCGCCTTGTCTGGCTCGGTTATGAGGAGGGAGATACGGTCAATGCCAATGCCGTCATCGCCCGGCTCGACAATGAGGATGTGCTCGCCCAACTCGATTTCGCGCGGGCTGAACTGGCTGGGGCCGAAGTTGATACGCTCGATGCCGGCCGGGCCTATCGTCGGGATCGAACGCTCCTTGAGTCCGGTGCGGTAACGGAAGATATCGTTGAGGGGGCCGAAGCCCGCTATCTGGGTGCCTTGACCGGAATCGACCGTGCCCGGGCATCGATTCGAGCCGCCGAAGTCGAACTCGAAAACACCGTAATTAGAGCACCGTTCACGGGAACCGTGTTGACGAAGAACGCGGATGTCGGCGAAATCGTCGCACCGTTCGCCTCATCGGCGAATTCCAAGGGATCTGTCGTAACGCTGGCCGACATGAACTCATTGGAGGTTGAGGCTGATGTCGCCGAGGCGAACTTCGTGAAAGTTGCGGTTGGCCAACGCTGCGAGATCATCCTCGACGCCTATCCCGACGTTCGCTATCAGGGTTTCGTGAAGAAAATCGTACCCACCGCTGATCGTGCGCGAGCTACCGTACAAACGAAGATTGCTTTCGTCGACAAAGATGATCGGGTCCTTCCCGAGATGTCGGCACGTGTCAACTTCTTCATCGATGCGCCGACGGAGGTAGCTCCTCGCCAGGCCCTCGTTGTTGACCAGGGAGCGATTACGCGACGGGACGGACGACAGGTCGTGTTTCGCATCGAGGGCGAAGTCGTCACGCTTGTCGACGTTACGATCGGCCGGGACTTCGACGACAACGTAGAGATTCTCGCAGGGCTGCAGCGAGGCGATCGCGTGGTTCTCGATCCGCCGGGGAAGATGACCTCCGGTCAAAAAGTAGACGCTTCCCGTTAAGTACGGGTAATCAGGAGTTGGCGCCGATGGCAGAACCACTTGTTCGCGTTCAGAATGTCTTCAAATCGTACTATCGCGATCGTCTTGAGATACCAGTGTTGCGAGATATCAATCTCGATATCGCTCGGGGCGAATTCCTGGGGCTGATGGGACCATCCGGATCGGGAAAAACCACGCTGCTGAATCTCATCGCGGGCATCGATCGACCGTCGGCCGGAACGATCATGGTCGACCAGCAGGATATCGCCAAACTCTCAGATCGACAGATGGCGAATTGGCGCTCGCGCAACATCGGCTTTGTCTTCCAGTTCTACAACCTCATGCCGGTGCTCAATGCGTTTGAGAACGTTGAATTGCCACTGCTCCTCACGCGACTTTCCAAGTCCGAGCGTCGCCGTCAGGTTGAAACAGCTTTGGGCGTCGTTGGCCTTAGCGATCGCATGGACCACTACCCCAATCAGCTTTCGGGCGGCCAGGAACAACGCGTGGCAATTGCACGGGCCATTGCAACCGATCCGGACCTCATTCTAGCTGACGAACCAACCGGGGACCTCGACAAGCAGTCGGCAGAGGATGTCATGTCGCTCTTGGTACAATTGAACACTGAGTACCAGAAGACAATTATCATGGTTACGCACGATCCCCGAGCGGCGGAAAGCGCACATCTCGTGCAACACCTTGACAAAGGTGAGCTGGCAGAGCGCGAGGCAATGCGGTGAAAGTATTGAAGCTTATCAGTCGGAACACGGTCCGTCATCGCCTGCGCACATCTCTGACAATTTTAGGGATGGCGATTGCGGTGATGGCCTTCTGTGTGATCCGTACTGCTATCATTGCCTGGTACGCTTCGGCAGAAACTGCCGCCCCCGATCGCCTCATTGTGCGCAACGCGATCTCGCTGACATTTGAACTCCCCATCAGTTATGGCGACAAGATCCTGGAAATAGAGGGCGTCAATGCCGTTTCTCATGCGAGCTGGTTTGGCGGCGTCTATATCGATCCGAAGAACTTCTTCCCGCGATTTGCCGTAGACGCGGAAAGCTATTTGGCGATCTATCCGGAGTATCCGATTCCGGAGGAGCAACGCGAGGCATTCCTGCGAGATAAAAACTCGGCGATCGCCGGTATCCAACTAGCGGATAGATTTGGTTGGGAGATCGGTGATATCATTACGCTGCAGGGAGACATCTATCCGGGCACCTTCGAGTTTGTCCTGCGCGGAATCTATACCGGTGCAAAGGAGAACACGGACGAGGGGACGATGTTCTTCCATTTTGACTACATCGATGAAGTCATGCGCCAGACTTTACCGGGCCGTGACGGGAGCGTTGGTACGTTTGTCGTGCGGATCGACGACCCAGCCCGTGCGGCAGAGATATCCGAAACAATCGACGCTCTCTTTGTCAATTCTCTGGCCGAAACGAAGACCGAAACTGAAGAGGCGTTTACGCTTGGATTCGTAGAGTTCTCCGGACAAATCATCCAAGGGCTACAGGTCATATCGATCATGGTGATCGGCATCATCCTGCTGGTGCTTGGCAATACGATGGCGATGACGGCTCGCGAACGCATCAACGAATACGCGGTAATGAAGACACTTGGTTTTCGGGGACCACACATCGTTGGACTGATCCTTGGCGAATCGGTGGTCATCGCGGTTTTGGGAGGGCTTCTGGGGCTGGGCCTCTCGTGGCTGGTCATACCGGGGATGCGGGCTGCCCTCTCCGTGTTCCTGCCGGCGTTTCCGCTTGAGCCGATTACCCTGA
The DNA here is from genome assembly GCA_028289585.1 of Candidatus Zixiibacteriota bacterium. Classification (GTDB taxonomy): domain Bacteria; phylum Zixibacteria; class MSB-5A5; order GN15; family FEB-12; genus JANQPI01. Next base: position 600,711 of record JANQPI010000010.1, on the reverse strand, counting down.
TCCTCGGCTTTGCCGCGGCTCTGTTGGTTGGCATCCTGGCATCGGTGTTTCCGATCATCAAAGCGTTGCGGACGTCAATCGTCGACGGACTGAGGATCATCGACTAACTATGACACTTCTTTTCGGCTACTCGATCAAGAATGCCTTTGCCCGCAAACTCACGGCTACTCTTACGCTCGGAGGTATCGCGCTGGTCGTCTTCGTTTTCTGCGCGGTGTTGATGCTTCAGCTTGGTCTTAGAGAGACGCTTGTCGACACCGGTACCGACGGTAACGCGATGGTCGTTCGCAAGGCGGCAACAACCGAAATCTCATCAATCCTGTTTCGTCAGGCATCCGATGTCGTCGCCACCGATCCCGCAGTTGCCCGTGACGATCAGGGACGACCGCTCGTTGCCGGCGAACTCCTTGTGCTCATCTCGCTGCCAAAGAAGAGGACTGGCACAGAGGCAAATGTTACGATCCGAGGCCTCGACGACCGCTCTCTCGACCTTCGTCCTAACGTGGAACTTGTCGACGGTCGCTGGCCAACGTTCGGGACATCGGAAATCGTCGTCGGCGAAAAGATCGCCGGCTCATTCGTGGGCGCCCAACTTGGCGAAAGTCTCCGCTTCGCGCGGCGCGATTGGACGATCGTCGGTGTCTTCTCCGGCAATGGTACTGGACTGGAATCGGAGATCTGGGGGGATGGAAATCAGTTTGGCCAGGCTTTTCAGCGCCTGATTTACTCTTCAGTTCTCTTCCGCATGACTGCCGATGCCGACTTCACAGCGATGCAAAACCGGCTGGAAGGGGATCCGCGTCTGGAGGTCGACGTCTACCGGGAGAAAGAGTACTGGCGACAGCAATCCTCGTCGTTCACCGGATTCATCTCAGTCCTCGGCGGCGTCATCTCCGTCGTCTTCTCCCTCGGCGCGATCGTCGGTGCCATGATCACAATGTACGGATCGGTGGCTAACCGGACTCGAGAAATCGGGACACTCCGAGCTCTCGGGTTCAAGCGGGGAGCGATCCTCTCAGCATTTCTGGTTGAATCGCTGACGATTGCAGTCGTCGGTGGACTGCTTGGTGTCCTGGCCGCCAACGGGCTGCAATTCCTGGAGGTTCAGACGACAAACTTCGACACCTTCGCCGAAGTCGCATTTACCTTTGCCATTTCACCGGGGATTGTCATTGCCGCGCTGATCTTCGCCGTCGTAATGGGGTTTGTTGGTGGCTTTCTCCCGGCGTGGCAGGCGAGTCGACTGAAGATTATCACCGCTCTGCGCGGACGCTAAAGCGGGCAAATGCCACGAACGAGCGGGAGTTTGGTGCGACCAATGTCAAACCCTTCAAGCGTTTCCCGTTGGACCACCAGTCCCTGAGCGTTTCGATACTCAAGCGTGATCGTGTGCGCTCCGTCGGCAAGTTCTAACTGTCCAACAAAGATGCGACCCGGAAGGTACTGCGATGATCGCAGATCCGCTGACTCGGAGATGTCTGTTACGACATCAACGGCCGCTTTGGCCAACCATCCGCCCAAACCACCGTCCTTCCCCACCTCTTCCTTGAGTTCATGAGCAGCCAACCCTTTAACAACAGCGCGGGCGACGGAACGCAGATAGATCAAACCACGCTTGGCACGAAACGTCTCCCTCGCCACCGTTCCGATGTCTTCAATCAGCTGCAGCGTGTCGCGTGGAACACTATCGACCAAGACGACGACATCGGCGATGCGCGACGGTCGATCCGCAAGCTTGGGAATAGCGAAGTCAAAGTAGTAGTCGTCACCAATCGGCATCGGAATCTGTCCATAGTCGATGAATCCCGATTCACTGTCACGCACCAAGACCTGAACCAGATCGAGTTGGGCATCGGTTCGAACTCGGAGTTCCAGGGCCTCTTTGATTGGGGCCAAGCCAACCATGGTTACGACCGGCACGACCGTCGTGGATGAATGCTCGGGACGATAGTCAGCATCGGGCATCGGAAACGGGTAAATATTCGGTTGCCCGGCAAACGCTTCGATGAACTTGTCGCGGTCAATGCGGGCATTGTCCCATTTCCCCTCGGCTGCGTAGATGTGCATCCCCAACCACCGCGCAAAGGCGGAATTCGCGAAGCGAACATCTTCAGTCTCATACGGGATCGAAACACCGCTCGTATCGTCACGGGAAGCTCGGTTCATTTCGGCCGCGGCGTCGCGGTACTTCTGATTTAGCAATTCAATCTTTAGATCAGCGCGGCGAATCTCCACAAACGCACCGTCGAAATCTCCCCGCTCCAAATAATTTAGAGCGTTGATCAGATTGGTATAGAGGACTTCGTAGTCCTCACCCGGATAGGCGAGCGCATTGTCGTTGAGAATGAGCGAGGCCGCGGCACGGCGGATCGAGCGGGTAAAGTTTTCTTCCGCAGCCTGCTCAGCCAGCTGCAGCTTGATCTGGCTCGAATCGTATTCACCGGCATAGTGATAGAGCAGGCCAGCATCGAGGAAATAGAGGAAACGGTCCTTCTGGCCAAATTTGCCCCGGTTTTTCGCTTCCTGCAATTGACCGGCAGCAGCCAGGAAATTGCCCCGCTCGACTTCGGCAGAGATTGGCTTGTAGAACGAACGACGGGTCGCCAGCGACCCACACCCCGGTAACAGCAGAGGGATCAGGAGAAGAGTAGCGAACAGCAACCCTGCTCCTCGATGGGTAGGGCTGCCTGCAAACAGTCTTGTCATTAGTCGTCAGCTCACCAGCTGGTGCGACCCTGAGAGACACCCTTCTTGATCTTCTTGGTGCCGATCCAGACTTTCTCCATCGTCTCAATATTGATCAATTCCAGATCGGTCTGGTAGAAGATGACGGAGCGCCCCTCCTCTTGATCGGTAATTGACTTAATCGCGCCCTGCAGCATGAAGTCGGCCCCAGTTTCTGCACGCAGGCGAGCGGCGGTCTCAGGGGTTGCGAACTCCTGTTGTTCCTGCCGCTCCTGACGAATCTCATCGCGCCAGGCCTTCGCTGCGACAAACCGGACCTGATTACTGTTGATGAGTTCTCGCTCGAAGTCGGCGATGAACGTCTCGAGAGCAATATGTTCAGTGGTAAGGTTGCGAATCGTACCGACGGTCACCACGGGACGACTCTCTGACCCACTTGACCACTCAGCAAGCCACGGACGCGTTAGGGCGTCAGCGATCATCTCCTCAGCGACGAGCCGAGAGTCGGTGTCATTCCAGCGCCCCGAAAGATCGGTTACGGTGTTCGTATCCAAACGCGTGACCTGCTTACCGCCCGAGCAACCGAGGGAAATCAGAGTCACCAACAAGGCGATTCCCAGACTGCGCATCGCTCTACCTCCCAAATGGTGTGGTGATGGATCGGGTGGCGCCAGAGGCTTCCACCCATGGTCCTAGGATGCTACCGAGGCCGGGACGCTGCCAACCAAAAAGTTAGGAGGCGGACAGCGAGGAGCGAGTCGACAAACGGGTCCGCAAACGGCGGCCGAACGATCGCCAACCCCGTTCGTGGCGGACAGCTTCCTCGCCATGGGTGCGGGAGTCCGCTGTCGCAACCGGCTTCAGTACAGTTCGAGGGCCGATTATGAAACGGTGCCCTCGCCAGAAAACGGTGCGACGAAAGAGTGGAATCCACCAGACAACGAAGAGGATCATTTCCTTGATCGGCGTAACGAGCGTTGTGGCTGCCGATTGCGATGCTCCGATCTGGCGGAGAGCAATCGTATCAAGGAGGGCGCGGACGATCCATGTGATCGCGACGACCGCAACACCAAAAAGATCGAGCCGCAGCACTGCCAGCGTGAGCGCATAGATAATCGTAAAGGAGAAGATCTCAAGCAGATAGTCACTGAAGTTCGTCCAGCGGCGAAGCATCGCCCAGCGGAGGTGTCGTGACAGAAATTGTCGAATCGAGATCTGACGATTCACATTGTCAATTTGGTACGCGGAAAGATGTATCGGCCGTCCCAGTTTCTTGATGGCAACCGCCATTTGATGATCCTCCGCGAGGAGATTGCGATACGCGCGCAATCCGCCAATGCGTTCCATCGTATCACGAGAAAAAAGAAATGATTTTCCGATCGCCAGCGTACGCCCAAAGAAGTGCCGCACAGCTTCCACCTGCGGCGCAACGAACGCATTGATATGCAGGTTCTCAAGCAGCGCGCCGAAGGACTCCTCGCCGCTACCGCGAATTGTCGCCACGACCAGGCCGGCGTTCGAAAGCTCGCGTTCGCTCACCAGCCGATGCAGGTAATCGGAGCGGACCGCGATGTTGCTGTCGGCGATCATGACGAGATCATGTTTTGCGGTCGGATAGGCGTTGATAAGGTTGCTGACCTTCGGATTGAGTCCGCAGCGATACGTGTCGACGACCAGCGACGAAGGAACGGTTGGATATTCGGCCTGCAAACGTCGGACAAGCTCGATCGCCGGATCGTCGAGATCATTAACACAGAAGACAAGTTCGAAGACCGGGTAGCGAATCTCGAAGAACGATCTGAGATTCGCCTCAAGCTGTTCATCGATCCCCTTGAGGGGTTTGAGCACCGAGACGGGCGGAAGGTGCGATGCGGTCAACAACTGCGCGGGCTGACGCCGACGGGAGCGGCCGAAGACGACGAGCGACGCCGCCGAGTAGAGTAACCCGGCCGCGACAATCGTCAGCAGTACAATGTCAATCCAACTGATTTCCGGCATCGTCGTTTCTCAGGCGCCGCCAAGCTGGCCGGACAAAATGTCTGGTCCGTTAGGCTTCCGTTAGTTTCTTGTAAGTGCGGTGCCCCCTGATGATAAGATCGGTAGAAGTCCCAGCTCGGTTTACGGTGGCGTCGGAACTCGTTCTGGCGACCCACTTCGATCAACCCAAAGCGTGCCCGGTAGCCCTCTCACCATTCATAGGTATCAAGTAGTGACCTGTGCAAATACCCTTTGATCGGGAGCCCCTTGGCCAACATTTCGACCGTATCGCCGGCAAGATCAGGGTCACGTCGTTTTTTGGTCAACCACTAGATGGCGGGATTCTAATTGCCGGTCGTGTGGCCTGCCGGTATGTTCGCGCCGATGAGTGAGGAGATGATTGGGGCATACCGGATCATTCGCCGTATCGGAGCCGGCGGAATGGGCCAGGTCTACCTTGCTGTCCACCACGAAATCCCCAACCTGCGTGTCATTCTCAAAGTCCTTACCGACGAGAGGCTGGTCGAACGCTTCCGGCAGGAAGCAGACAAACTCGCCTTGCTCGATGGGCACCCCGGCATCTGCCAGATTAAGCACTTTTTCAACCATGACGGTGCTTTCGTCATTGCGATGGAGTACATCGACGGCGTTGATGTCTCACACAAAGTAGCGGAATTGGGGAAGCTACCGGTGCGGGATGCGGTCACAATCTGCCACCAGACACTGACGACCCTCAGCTTCGCCCACGCCCAGGGGATTTCTCACCGCGACATCAAGCCGTCCAATGTCATGATTGACGTCAAGGGTCGGGTGAAGATCATCGATTTCGGTATTGCTAAAAGCCAGACCGATCCCAACCTGACCCGCGCGGGAACCGCGGCCGGGACACCAGCGTACATGGCACCCGAGCAATTTACGCCGACCGAGACAACCGATTATGCCCGGGCTGACATCTACGCTGTCGGCACGATGCTCTACTATCTCACAACGGGCAAACTGCCCTTCGAAGCGGACAACGAGTTCCTGCTTCGCGACCTGAAAATGACGCAGGATCCGCCGAATCCCCGGGATATCGAATCATCAATCCCCCGCAATCTTGTAGCGATAATCCAGACCGCAATGGCACGCGATCCCGCCGATCGGTTCGCCTCGGCGGCGGAGATGGCTTCCCAATTGGAAAGATTGGGTCTGCCGACCGGAGACCTAAGCCAAGGTATTACTCCGGCTCCAAGCATTGCCGGACCGAGTGATCCGGAAGCCGCAACCGTGGCGACGGTGAAACCCCAATCCCCTGCTGGAGGCGCATCATCAGCATCCGGCAGGCCAGGTCGGCCGTGGAAGTGGCTGGGTCTCGGTGGTGGCGGTATCATAACGGTCGTCGCATTGATCTGGTGGTTTACGACCGGGGCGCCCTCCGATCCGACTCCGGTTGAACCCGACCCGACTCCCGCGGTCGTTCAGGGTCAACTCTCCGTTGCCGTCGATCGTGCAATTGATCTGGAAATCAATGGTACCGCAATCGGTCATCAAAGTGCGTTCTCTCTCGTCCTGGATACGGGGCAGCAGGTCCTTCGACTCACCGACACGCTCACCGGAGAGACAACGGTCGATACAATCCTTTTGGGAGGTGGTGAATCCCTGTACCGCGAGTACACATTCTCGACCACCCCCAACGGGCAGTCGACGGACCGCTCCGACGATGCTGCGGTAGCTACACCTGCAGAAACGTCGGAGGTAATAACTCCGGACCCGCCCGTTCCACCACCCGTGGAGCGTCCAGAAACCCAAGACACTGCGCCGGTCACAACCGCACCGGCAGATTTGCGGATCAGGACGATTCCGGTGGGCGCCGATGTCTACCTGAATGGTATCAAGCAGGATCGGGCGACGAATGCCCGCTTCCGAGTCGATCCGGGCGATTACCTCGTTCGGGTGGTACTGGTCACGGATTCCGGCCCGATCGAACGGTCGAGACAGGCCACGCTCCCCGCCGGAGAGCGAACCGACCTCGAGTTCAACTTCACGGAACCGTCGAATTAGCGGGTAGCATGACCGGTTTGGGGCCGGTATATTCGCGTATCTGGTGACAACAGAACTGTGGATAAGGAGAGAGATACGATGACCAAACACGTTCTCGTTGGACTCGTGTTAGTCGGCGGGTTAACCCTGTCGGCGGCAGCGCAGTCTGCACCGGGTGTGGGGGAACAGCTAACGCTGGCCCTACAGCATTACAATGAGTTGAATTTCGAAGATGGGATAACGGTCGCTGAGGGTATTCTTGACCGCGATGACCTGAATCGACGTGACTCGGTGGCAGCCTACGAGATTCTGTCACTACTCACCTACGCTCTGGGCGAAGAATACATGACTCGCTCCCTCGGCTATCTGGAGAAGATCTCTCAGGTCGGTCCGTGCGTGATTCACCTGCCTCGCGAACTGTGGCCGCAGCAGCTTCGTGATCGCTGGTATTACCTGGCCAATCAGGCGAACGCCCTCATGTGTGGTGACGAAGGTGAGGGCGTAACGACGATCGCGGTACTGCCGTTCGACAACTATTCGATCGGCGAGTATCAGGAAAAGCTCGGGCTGCTGTCACATGGACTGGCGGAGTTTTTTGCCCATGATTTTCGCAAGGCCTCCAGCCTCACCGTCATTGAGCGCGACAAAATCGACTTCCTGCTCCAGGAATTAGAGCTCACGAAGGCCGGAGCGGTCGATGCCGCCACCGCGGCCAAAGTCGGCAAACTTCTGGGTGCTCAATACATGGTCTTCGGTTCGATCACTCAGATGGACGATGACGAAGCGAAGTTTCTTGTCCGAACGGTCGACGTTGAAACTTCTGAGATCGTTGCCACTGCCGAGCGCGAAGGAAAACCGAAGTATCTGCGCATGCAGAAGGAGTTGGTCGACGATCTCGCCAAGCAACTCAACCTTGCCCTTGGCTCCGACTTCAAGAAGCTGCTCAACGAGGGCACCTCGGCATCGCTCGATGCCGCGACTCTCTACTCACAGGGACTTGAGTACCAACGGAATTACGATTATCGAGCCGCATACGAGGCATTCAAGCAAGCGTACGAGCTCGACCCGAAGTTTACCGAAGCGAAGCGTAAGATGGATATCTACCGGCCACTGGTCGGCTAAGGAGGGGTATGCGAGCACTGCGATTGGCTGTGGGTCTGCTATGCGGACTCGCAGCCTCAGTTTACGCGGACAACCCTGGGGATTTCATCGAGGCCGGCGACTATCAGGCAGCGATTGCTGCCTACTACGAGCACCTCGGTGAGAAACCAGAGGACCGCAACGCCTGGCGCGGATTGGGCCTGGCGTTCTACCTGAACAATCAATTCGACATGGCAATTGATGCCCTCAATCAGGCGAATACGATCAAGCCGGATCCGGAAGCGTATCTTTACCTCGGGATGACGTTTGAGCGCATGGATCGTTCCGATGATGCCATCAATGCCTACGGACAGTCGTTAGCGCTCCGCGATGGTGGCCGCACCGCCGACCTCGTACGAGCACGACTCGATAATCTGGTCTATGAACGCATAGCCCGCGAAGCGGCCACTGCTATCGAGCAGGAAACCGCTCTCGACGCGGCCTCGTTGCCTGAACAATCGATCGCAGTGATGCCGTTCGATGTCACGGCACTACCTGATGAACTCCAGCCGCTCAGCTATGGTTTGGCGGAACTGACAGCAATCGATCTGGCCAAGGTCCAGTCATTGACCGTCGTCGATCGCCTGAAGATCGAAACGCTCTTGAACGAGCTCGAATTGGCGTCAACCGACCTCGTGCAGTCGGCCTCGGCACCGCGAGTCGGTCGACTTGTCGGTTCCTCGCGGATAGTCACCGGTGCGATGACCGATCTGGGGGACCGTCGGCTCCGAATCAATTCAACGATTGTCGACGTGCGAGACGATTCCAGTGAACCGACCGAAGCAGCCGAGGGGAGCACGCAGCAGTTCTTCACGCTGCAGAAAGCACTCGTATTCGGCATCATCGATGAACTGGGAATCGAACTCACGGCCGACGAACGCAACGCGATCAGCGAGGTGCCGACCGAGAACTTTCTCGCCTTCCTCGCCTATTCCCGGGGCCTTGAACAGCGGGCGCTCAATCGCTTCTCCGATGCTCAGGCAAGCTTCCGCGAGGCGGCTACGCTCGACCGGAATTTCACGATCGCCGATAACGCCGCGCGTTCCAGCGAGGTCGCGGCCGCCGGTGGTGTTGAGCCAACGCTGGGATCGTTCCAAGAGACGGTCCTGGCGACAGCTTCTGCGAGTATCTCACCCGGCAGCGGTCTCGACAACCAGCTCTTCCAACTGTCGCGGCGCAATCCGATCATCCCGGGCGGCGTGAATCTGCCCAACCCTGCTGAGCGGCGGCCGACGACACGCGGCACGCAAACCGTAACCGTGCGAGCAAAGGTGGAGTAGATGCGCAAGATACTGACTCTCCTCCTCGCGCTTGTCGCAACCATCATCCTGCTCGTCCGACCGGCGTCCGCTCAAATCGTGTTCGGCCAGCCGACCAGTTGGTCGATTGCCCCGGTCTTTACGAGTTGGGATTTCGGCGATTCGTCGCTCACCCAGTTTCAATTGCCCGTCAGCGGTTTCATTCCGCTACAGGATAACCTGGAGGCGCTCTTCTTCGTTGATCACCTGAGCCACTCCCTGAACGACGGTAGTCGTGACGTTGCCCTGAACGGCCTTGGTGACGCGCGGATTCAGCTTAATCGGTCGTTGGCTGATGATCGCGTCCTGCTGTCGCTCGGGCTGCGTGTGCCGACGGGTAAGACCTCCCTGTCGACTGACGAGGGGCTACCAATCATGGAAGTGCTGTCGCAGGACTACCTGACCTATCCCCGGCGACGGCTGGGTGAAGGTCTTGGTCTCTCGCTAATGATCGGTGGTGCTACGCAGGCGGGATCGATGCGACTCGGGGCAACCGCGCTCTACCTGCTGACCGGGAGCTACACGCCATACGAAAACGACGACGACTACAATCCCGGCGACGTCATTCAGTTAGTCGGAACCGCCGATCTGCCGACCGGAGACTGGCTCTGGACCGGTTCGCTCGGCTACACGGCCTCGACGACCGATCAGGCAAATGACGAAGACATCTTCAAGCAGTCACCCCAGGTTGATGTCTCACTGAGCTTTGCTCGGGTGGCCGACGAGGGGATGGGTGCCTCAGGCTACATTCGATACATCAGCCGAGGCGACAACGAACTCTTCGATATCGACACAACGGCTACCGATAGCGCAACCATCATTGATGTCATCGCACTCCAACTCTACGGCAGCGAATTCTCAATCGGAGGGTCGGTTAGCTTTGCACTCAGCGAGGGATGGTCACTGGCACCGTCCTTAAGCTACCGTTCGATCAGTGCCAACGACGTTGAGGAACTCGAAATCCTATCGAGTAACGGCGCATCGATCGTTGGCATCGGCGGCGACCTCGGCTACCAGCCGGCAGCGAGCAGCATTGGCTACCATCTCGGTCTGACATATTACACCGGCGATGCCGACGACGGAAATCTCGACCTGTCCGGATTTCAGATCCGCTTCGGATTGGGGGTAACTTTATGACAACCAATCGATGGTTACGACTCGCTCTACTGACGCCGCTCCTGGCCTTGGCGATCGGCTGCACATCATCGCCGCTGGTCGACGAGCCAGCCGAGGGGATCTCGATGCGAATGGGCCCGGAGGCACAGCTCGCCGCAGGGTTGGTTAACTACTATACACTGACCGTTACCGCACGAGATCTTGAGGAACCGATTTATGTCACCACACTCGACTTCGATACCAGCCGCACTGACTCGGTCTTTATCGAAGAGGGCGCGTGGGTCTTCCGCGCGGTAATCCCCGAGGGTCTCGATCGCCGCTTCACGGTTCGGGGCTGGCAATTGGATTTGTTTGGTGGTGATGCCCCACCCGAATCAACACTCGTCCTGATCGGGTCAGCTGTCGCCAATGTTGCCTCGGGCGTGCCGCTCGATCTCGATATCATGCTACGTCCCGTTCAGTCACTGCTGCGCCCGAATCCCTCCTTCCAGCGGGTGATTGGCGGTGCTACCGTCGCGATCACGATGGAGCTCATCAACACGAGCATCGACAGCATCTATTTCCTGGGCTTCGATCTGAACATCAACACGATTGCCAATCGCAACACGTTCTTCGATGTCGATTCGATTGTGGTCTCACCGCAACTGGGTCCGGATGTGTTCGCTGATAACTTCAACGAGGGAAGCTTCGTTGGGATCAACATCGGCAAAAATACCCAAGCACCGTTCGGCCTCGTGCCGCTCGGCGGCAGGAGTGATATCGTAACAATCTATGGGCGAGCGTTTGGTCCGTCGGGAACCACCGACTCACTCATCCTTGATCCGCCGAATTCGATCTTCATGTCGCGGCCCGACACCACGGGACAGTCGACGTCAATTGACTCCGATAGCCTCAGAACTGACTTTGGACTGATTGAGGTATTCTTCCCGATCGATACCAGCGACGGACGCTAGAGAGCGATTGCCACGTCAACAAAGAACGGCCCGGCAAACTGCCGGGCCGTTTTCATGTCCGTATATACTATGCGGAGAGCACTACTCTTCTCTGGGAAGAAGAATCACGTTCTCGGTTGTGCGTGCTGCGATCGGCTGACCGGAAAGCAAGACACCCTCCCCCCCTTTGATGAACAGGCCGAATCCCAGGAGAATCGACAGGATTGTCTTATTGCTCCCTTTGTCGGCAAGCGAATCGACTGCTTCGATCATTATCATCTTGTCATCGAGAGCGTTATAGAACTCGACATCGATAGCATGCAGGGAAATCGATACCATCCCGCTCTTGCCCGGCTTGCCAGCTCGCTTGGCCTCATCGACGATTGCGGTACCGGTCGCCCCGGCGGCGACTAAGCCAATACCTCCCACGGAAATACTGTCGAGGAGACGGATGGCAACCGTGTCTCCGGCAACCACATGCTTGGAGTTAACTGGCTCAACGAGGGTTACCCGAAACTCGGTACCGGCCGGAACCTGAATCTGCGCGGTTGCCGAGGTCGCGGCGATCAGGCCGAATGTCAGCACCAGCAGGAAGCGAACACGTGAGGAGAGCATCGAGGTGAATCCTTTCTCCGTCATAGACCGCGCGGCTATTGAATGCGCGGTAATCGCTCGGTCGGGTCGTTTTCGAGCGTAATCGTTACCGAATGAGTTGGTGAAAAGCTAACGGCACGCGTCAGATCGAACAATGCATATTTGTCGCGAAGGACCGCGGTCATCTCCGAGCGCTCTCCCCAGGTCTCCTCCCCCGTGTCAGGATCGAGCGCGAGATGAATCTCATCGCCGGCTTTCCACTTGAACGTGTACGTAAACCCAGGGCGAATCTGTTGACCCCGTCGCCAGGTTCCGTCTCGGCCACGACCGGCGATCATCAGGTGCAAATGATGGCCGGCTGGAATCGAGCCGACCTTGAATTCGTAGTCGCGGCTGCGATCGAAGTACTTCGCATCCTGAATGTAGCGATCGATCTTGCCAATCGCCGGGTTGTTTGGGTCCGCAGCCAACCGTCCCCGCGCCTCCCGCAACCTGGTCACCGCGGTGGTTAATCGGTATTCCGGATCGGTGATCGAGTTGATTTCATCGAAGATCGGCTGAATGTCGACCGAGGTCTGCTGCGCGATAACTCGACGTGACTTCTTGACCTGTTGGGCAAGAATGGCCTCACCCAGGTTCTTCTCCGATCGCGACAAGTCATCGGTACGTAACTGGTTCTCCTGCGCTACCTGATCTTTCATCTGCTGCCAGATAGCGGTATCCCCCGGGCTGAAGAGCGTCTGCCGGAAACGGTCGTAATACCACCGCATTCGATCGGCTCGGCGCGCCAGCTGGGACGTATCCGGAGCAAGCTCGCGGAGCATGGCGATATCATCGCTGACTTTGGTAAACGCCACGGTCGATGCGCCCTCGGCAAGCAGCGTATCACCCGGCACTGGCTTAGGCCAGATCGAGGTGTCGATGACAATTCCGATAAAGCGTTCGATGACCTGGTCGAGTTGGGCCAGTGCCTCGTCGAGTGACGCTTGACGATAGCGAAGTTCGATCTGCTCGGCGGTCTTCTGATACGATGGGAAGAGTGCCTCAACCGGGAAACTTCCGGCGTAGCGACGGTACGCCGACCGGACCTTGGCTCGCTGATCGGCCGGCAGGTTGAACATATTCCCGCCAAACGTCTCTTTGACACTGGCTTCAACGTTGGTGGCGCGTGGCAAGAGCCAGCCAAAGTGGTAGGCAAACGGCAACGAATAGACGAGTGCGAAGATCAGTGATGCCGCGGCGACCCACTTGGTTGCTCGCCGCCATCGGGCTATCGATCGATTACGAACGACCGCCTTAAGTAACCAATACCACGGTGCCCGGATACCGACTGGTGCCATGCGGTCAGGCGGCTGGTAGAGAGAGCGACCGACCTCTTCACCTATCTTCATAGGTTGATTACCGGTCGAGGAGACAAAGAAGATCTGAAAATCGAGCGTGCGGCCAAGGACGACGTGTAAAAAGTCTTTCAGCCGCAGGAGAACCGTGCGCACAGTAGCTGCCCACGCCGTGTTCGCCTGAATCTGATTGTCAGACAGAACGAAATCGAGAAACGTCTCAAAGTCTTCGGAAAAGATATGCTCGTGCGTTTCACGGATGAGCACCGACTGAGCATCGCCGGTAAAGCCATCAAGCGTATCCGCCTTAGTGATGACGAGTGCTACCGGTACAGGGACTCGCTTGCTGAGCGGTGCCAACTGTTCGAGCATTGTTACGAACGATGATACGTGCGCTTGAGAAACGAGCTCGGCACCGAGGACTTTGGGGTCATAGAAAAAGAGCAAGCCGTCAGACGACGCCATGAAGTCACGTACCGTCTCACGCTCCTGGTGGGTACTTGAGATATCTACGGCCGAACCCGGATAGTCGAGCGTGACAACCGTCTCTTTCTCTTTGCGATCAAGGATCGCATTGAGCACGTATGGGACAAGCGGCTGGGTCGGCTCCGGGAAAGCTCGTTCTCCGCGAAGATCAACCATCGTTCCCGCACCTTGAGCCGTCCCTAACCCCCAAATCGCGCGATAATTCTTGAGCAATTCATTCGATGTGCGATTGTCGGTAACGGATAACTGGATGTCGCGAGAAACTTTCGATTCCTCGTTGAGCACCGTCAGAAAAACAGATTTGCCGCAGTTGGCGTGACCGTAGATACCGATACGCGTGCCAGCCGGCCACGATGGACCGGCTGCAGCCGGTCCCTTGGATTTCTTCTTTCGCTTCGACTTGGCCTTCCCAAACCACCCCATCAGGTTCATGGCGTCTCACCTCCGTCGAGGGGAGCAAGTCCGCTCTCACTGCGGAATTCCTCCAAGCGCTGCTCGGTGTGGTTCGACCAATAGCCGGGAACCCAAATCGCAAATGCGACCGCGAGAATCATGACAACGAGATAAATGAGTATCGCCGGCCGCCGCTGCGTCATGGTGAGTCGAAAATGCGTTGAAGACGAAAATGTACCGCGGAGTTTGCCGAATACCGCGCCCAGCGACTTGGAAAGCTTTGACCAGAACGTCTCTCGCTGAACATAACCCCAGGAGGAGAGATAGCCATCGATCAGCTTCGATCGTTCGGCAAGGCGATTGATCAGATTCACACGATTGAGGTGAAACTCGAGCGATGTCCGATCATGGATAAGGTCATCACCGAGGTCACGTCGGCGACGAGCAAGTTCGAAAACCTTGAGCGGATCGGACAACTGCTGCCACGTTTCGGGTGTCATGGCGGAATCGACCGGCTTGCCAAATTTCGACATGAACCGCGCCATCTCATCCAAGAGAAAATGATTAAGGCGCGTGTTGTTCTGCAGGGCACCGGTACGGAACAATCCGGGGACGAGATGATTGACAATGAACGGGACGTCCTGTTTCACTGGGCGAACACCGCGACAGTAGCTGTACGACCGATCCGATCGACCGTCGACATCGACTTCTGCCTCAAAAAATGACACCAGGACCTGTACTGTTGTTTGCCGCAGATCCGAAGTTGTCAGTGGAGCCAGTTTCATCTTTTCGAGCAGCGCCTGATCAACCTCAACCGCTCGATCCCGCTGCTCGCGCAGGGCGCCAAAGACAGCGATGATGCCATTGTAAGTCTGGAGGAACGCCTCCGTTTCGAACTGGGTGGTGTTTGTCTCAAACGCCTCCAGGTACCGGAAGAGATCGTCGATGTAGCCCGATATTTCCATCTGACTACATCGAGTACGCGATCAGATCGTTCTTAGTCATTCGATTGAGGGCGGACGTGTCCCCGGCGCCACGGAAGATCAACGTCACCTGATTGACCGAAGCGACTTTGAGCATGTCCTCGGGACGCAGGGCGACTTTGTTGCCAAAAGCAACCTGATCAACGGTCACCGGATCGGTTTCTCCCAACCCACGAGCATCGTTGAGTCCCAGGCGAACCTGCATGGATGACCATGCTCCGCCCGAGAAAAGCTCTTTGCCCATGAGTACGACCATGTCGGATATCGGCAACGGCTGAGCGATCGTAAGCATGAGATAGGTTAAATCACCGACCTGCTCAACCGACACATTCGCATACGACAGTTGTCGATATGTACGACCACTATAGGTCAGCGTATCCGTAGCGACCGCCTGTTCACCGAGCTGCTCACGCTTGACCTGGGCGACGTGTCCCATAACGGCCCGCAGAGAACCGAGAATCGACCGAATCGTCGTAATCTGCTCACCCAGACGAGTATGGTCGTACTCGCCAAGGAGAAATGAGTCGATCTCGGACTGAAAGCGACCAATATCACTTCCCAATTCCTTGGTGAAGACGCGTTCGTTAAGGTAATCGCGCAGACCGGGCCGCAGTGAAAAGAGCGATGAGAAGACCCGGAAGAGTGATTTGCAAGTAACGACAAGTGTCATTGGGTGGACAGCGTTACGGCCGACAATGATCTGGTCAATCGTAGCCGACAGGTGGTAGGCAATCTGCGCTATCGTCTCCCGGAAGTCCGACTGCAGGGCCGTCGATTCGTTCGAGAGAGCGCCGGCCTGAGTAACCGCACTGTAGGCTCGCAGCGCCAATGACAGCAGATTGTCGACCCGGTTGCGAAGGTCAGTGGCAATCTGCGAGAGATTGGCCTCAGCCGACAACGTCACCGCGGGTGGAATGTCCACAGCCGAGAGCTGCGCACCGTCGGCTCCCAAGGTCACCCGCCCTAACGGGATCAGTTCACCACTCGGTCGCCCGGGGTCATCACCGATCAGTAGATCATAGACCGGGGTCTGATACGGCTTCCGCGGGAGTTCTTCGTCGGGATTGGGTTCGCCGACCTCCGCTTTTCGACGGGGATCGATCGCCAACCAGATCGGCACCGACTCTTCGTCACCAAGATCGTAGTCAGCGACAAGTGGTGCGTCGTGCGTGTCGTCGATCGCAATGAGATGGCCGAGGGAGGTAATCGCCCGGCACCGACGCAGCGTTACGGTCAGTCGCCCAGTTACGGTGCCGACTTCAAGGCGGAGGGACGGCTCATTCGTGCCCGGTTGAGGGAGCAGTCCCCAATGGTCCCCAAGCGGCATTCCGAATTGCCGGCTGAGGGTTTCAAGATACGCCTCCGTATGCCGTAAGTGGGTTTCGCCCAAGAGCATACCGTCGCGCCAGTTAACTGAATATAAACGTAAGTCACTCATATACTTGAGCTCGACATGGTAGGTTTCGCACCGGAGCGTGTCAAGGATGTGGACGCACCCAGACGAATTCCGGAGCCAACGCGTGCCGAACTGCCGAGTTGGGATGACGACGTCGCCTGCTCGACGACGATTTCGGCGGTCACACCGGCCGGCAGTAGAGCGTCAGTCAGCTGTTCCAGGCGACGGCGCCGGGGCTGTCCGGGAAGCAGCTTTCGCACACCCTCCTCATTCGCCACCACCATCAGGATACGGCAACCGGAATCACACTCGGTGAAAGTTTTTCCCAGGACGGCGTCAACACCGAGCCGATGGCTCGTTCGCCCAAGCGTGGTACGCAGTCTGTCCGGAACGACATGGTCGACCGGAACATTCTCCTCAACCATCACCTGGCAAGCGAAGAGGCTTCCCAGAATGAGGGCAAGACCATCGGCCTGGCCGGCGAGATGGAGCATCTGTGGCAGCCAGCCGAGCCATTGCTGCAGTGCCTTGCGGTCGGCCTGGGGATCGATTTCGGCAAAATTAAACAGAGTCAGCCACCGGTCGATTTGTCCGGAAGATAGCGAACCAAATCCGTAGACAACCGGGAGAAAATCGCGGGCAAACTCTGCCCGAATCTGACTGGCATCAAACGGAGCAAACAGCGCCCGCGCGTGCTGCTCCCAGGCATCAGATCGTGAGGTGAGTCCGATCAACCCATAGAAAATCTGGTAG
Organism: Candidatus Zixiibacteriota bacterium; assembly: GCA_028289585.1. Taxonomy (GTDB): domain Bacteria; phylum Zixibacteria; class MSB-5A5; order GN15; family FEB-12; genus JANQPI01. Next base: position 583,602 of record JANQPI010000010.1, on the reverse strand, counting down.
GGCAGCTTGTCGACAGCCGACGACACCCCAACGTCGAGAGCGATCTCGGATTGACTGCTGAGCGGAGTCCCCGGATCAGGGGTCTGAGCATAGATCTCCCCCCGGTAGTTGCGGTAGGTTCCGACAGCTCGTAGGTGCACCGTGCGAAGGTCGACGCCGGCGCGGATGAGAAGGCCTAAGGCCGTGGCCAGAGTCAGAGGATGGTGCTGTCGCACCAGCTGTGGCATGACCGCAGGATCAGTTGCGCTCAACGGTCACCTCAAACGGCGTGTTGATCGTTGCCCGAGCGTTCAGAAAGCGATGCACACGATGCCGTAGTACATCCAATTCCGTGTCCCCGGTGAAGAGCTCGCCATTGACCGTGAGGGTCACCTGGACACCACGAGCGAGTCCGCGGGGTCGCCGCAAAACGGCCGAGCGCGCCACAACGTTGAGAATTCTCGGATCGAAGCCGCGAGCCCACTGCTCGATGTCGGTTTGGCTCAGAGCCCGGTCGCGCATTCGCAACCGCTGAGCAACCTCATGGGTCACCTGATCGCGCGTACGCGCAGGGATACCACCGCTCGTAGCAACCACATTTACAGCCGAGGCAATGCCGGGATGCGGCGCGTACGGTTGAACGATCTGTCCAGCATCGATGGCATTAGCCGCCGCGCCGGTGGTCGTACTGTAATAGACCGACACCGTATCGGGGACGCCATCAACCGACTCGGGAATCTCGAGCCAGATGCGCAGACGACCGTCGTGTTCGCGGCCAACGTACACATACGCGGCCGCCGCATCACTGACAGCCTGACGGAGACGATACTCGTTACCGAAAGCATCAACCACCCGATCAACCGCGAAGATCGTCTCATACGGCTCGGGCAAAGTGACGTCGACAATACGACTTCCCCCGGTATGTTTCAGCAATGAGAGGGCGGTCCGATTGATCGCCAGGGTCGCTCCCCCAAACCATTCGCCCACCGGCCAGACACTGGCAATCGTTGCCGCTTCGGGTAAGTCGATGGCGACCCAGAATCGTTCCTCTTCTTTGGTCTGAAGTCTTGCCCGTCGCAATGGGCGGGAGATTGCCGCCGGCATACTCTCCGGGCGCCAATCGCGCGTCGCATGCTCCGGCCACACGACGAAAGGACGAACAACGTCGGCATAGAGCTCATCGATCGTACGCAGGCCACCCAAATCCTGATCCTCGGAGATGCCCATCAAGGTGGCAACAGCTGAAAGCGCACCGGGGATGAAGCCGGACGTACCAACGAAGCGCCCCTCACGCGATGTGATCCACCGCCCCCACCGCAACAACTCAGTTGCCTCGTTTGCGGCCTTGAGGTAGAGATGGGTACCCGCCAGCGCTGACGGGGGTCCGTCGTAGGTCAGACCAACATAGAGCTGGAGCGGACCGTCGGCTTCCGCCGCAAGTGTTTGATCGACCGTGCTTCGAACGACGCGGTCGCCACAAACCAGGTGTGCTTCCGCAATCTCGATTCGGGCCAGACGCTGGGGCGCTGTAGCAGCAAACAAAAAGTTACGGCCGGACGAACGTTCCTCACGATAGGACCAAACGGTATCGCTGTCGATGTCCACAATCGGGTCATTCAGTTCTGCTCGCATCACGGTCGCGGCTGGGATCGGCCAACGACTGACTTCCGGACAGATCGTCTCCTGCACCGCACGGGAAACGTCATCCCACAGCCCCTCAACGTGATCCTCGATTGTATGCAGTTGACCGGCGAAGACGTGCATCAGCACGCGTAACATTGGGTCAATTCGATCAGGTGACTCCGGGATGTCCGGCAGGTGACGACGCAACTGCCGATAGAGACCGCGAAAGATCTCATCCTGAGAGCGTGAATGAAACGATGATCCGACGTCGGCCATCGCGAGCTCCTTTACCCTAAGCGATAGACAGCATCGAACTGTTGCTCGACACCATTTTCTTTGTAATCGCCACGGACAGTCACCTCGATACCAAGGGCACGTCCTCCCCCATCGGGGGCCGGCTCAAAACTGACAGAGACATTGTAGAGCCGCTTTTCGTGCTGATTGATCGCATCACGAAGGGCGGCTCGAATCTCAGCTTTGTTAGCGGCGTGGAGATCGGAGAAACTCTTGTCCCAAACGGCACAGCCGTAGTCGGGCCGGTAGAGCAATCCACCCAGACGGGTGGAAAGCAACAAACCGATAGATTGGGTCAAAGATTCGGAGAAGCTGACGCGCTCGAAGTGACCCTGGACAAGGCGCATCGGCAAGCTCAAATAGTCCATGCGCTAATTGATCATCACCACGCCGCCTTCGACCTTCGTCTGCCCACCCGATTTGAGATCGGCGGTCGCGCCACCCTCGATCTTGGCAGCGGTCTGACCTTTTAGGTCGAGATTCGCCCCCTCGCCCTTGAGGTCGCCCTCGGTTGCCGTCAGCTCGATGGTACCTCCCTCGACCGTAACACCGTCGCTACCAGCCTGGAGTGTAATAGACTCTTCTGCCTCAAGTGTAATCGTCTTGCCGGAGAGGAATAGTTGCTCCTCGGTCGTGATTGAGAGGCCATCCTCACCACAGGTCATAACGATCTTGCTCTCACCTCCGGACGTCGAGATGATGATCTTCTCCTCTTCGGCGGTGTCATCAAGCAGAATCGTATGGCCAGATGAACTACGAATGAATCGGCGACGCGAGGCGGATTCACCATCAGCGACGAGTACCAGGGAATCACCAGCTCCCGATTCTTCGGGGAGCTGATGCGTTGTCTGAAACAGGCTCCCGACGGCAACCGGTTTCTCTGGATCGTTGTGCTGAAAGGTGATCACAACCTCATCATGCGTATTGGGAAGAAACCCGACTTTGCTGCCCGCCCCCTCGCCGGCGTCGAGCGTGGCGACTGGCAGCCAGTCTGTAATCCACCCCTCGGCCGTCAGCACCTTGATTCGATATCTGTTTTCGGGATCCTGGATGTCTACAACTTGCGCAACCATCGATGCCGGCGGTTTCGCCTTTCGTTCTTTCGGAATCGGTGCCGCAATCGAGGCAGGTACGACCTGTGCGACGTTCTGATAACTGTTGGCCACAATTTGATGCTGACAGTCCCAGACATGATAAACACCGGAGTAGTCGCCCATGTTGTTCAGACGAATGCGAACATCGGCGATCGCCTTCGGTGACACTGTCGTCAATGCGCCAAACGCAAACCGAGCGCGCGCTGCGGCACGATAACTGGCAAGATCCCGAGTGACCGTTTCTTCCAATTGACGGCTGTCGAACGAGGTATCGATGTACTGATCGCCGTCGTAAGCGCGACTGGTTCCCTGCAAAGCATGGTCTATCAGCGGTTCTGGTGCCCCGCGAAACTGTTCATCGGCGAACAACGGCTCGGCATTCCACGGTTCCCATCCGGCAACATTGACCTTATGCGGGTGTGCCTGGAGATTGAGCGAAAATTTGCTTACCTCGGCGCCGTTCCAATCGAGCGTAATCTCGGGAGCATCTGCCACCGGACCGATTCGGAGCCGTTCGCCATCATAGGCGACCACGAATCCGTTGTTTGACGCCAGGCGCAACAGGAACTCCCAGTCAGTTTCGTTATACTGGAGGACCAGTGGATGCGTCGTCGACGTTGTTGGAATGTTCGCTTGGATCCCATGCTCACGACAGACCTGCCCCATGACATCAGCATCGGTCACTTCTTCGAACGTCCGAAGACGACGACTGCGATCCAACTTGTAGGTCGGCGAATGTGCGGTAACCACGACATTCATGCCACCACCCCGCGAATGCGAAAAGTCCGTCCGCGAGATGAAGCCGAGCCAACTTAGAGCATCGCTTGAGTCGAGCATGCTGGCATCTTCAGCCACAGATAGGGAAAGTGACTTGCCAATCAACGGTGCGAAGACGTCACCATCGATGAAGTCGCCCTCACGGTCGACATCTGCAACCTGCTGAATGACTACCTTGAGTTCGTGATGTCCCTCGTTAATCTTCTGGCGAAGTCGCAGTTCGGCGATCGTGTTCGACCATTCATTTCCGTCGATGACGATTCGCGTGGCAACGGGAAGACCCGGGGCTTCGGTGGTGGCTTCTTGCGTCATGGTTACACTACGGCCGGGAAGGTTGGTCTCCCCGGCCGCCTCAAAGCTAGGTGTTATTCGGTCCAGCGGTTGTCGATTTCGGCGTCACCGACTTCGAGACGCTGACAGGAGATCTCGAAGTACTCGTAGACCTGAGCATCGGGCTCGTTGCGAATGTGCGGGACGCGCTCTTCGTAGCGAGTAATGAAGCCCTGCGACCAGCGTAGCGTCTTCATGTCCGCGTCATCCGGCTTCCGGAAGAGGACCTCGCCATCCTTCCAGTTCGTCTGCGCCGAATCCATTGCCCAGCGGGCGATGTCGACATTGTCATCCGACTCACGGACAACTTTGATCACGCCGGCGTGGGCGCGGTCTGACGGTCGGCCGGTGTCATCACGCTCGGTGTAGAGCTCGTAGCTGACCTCGTAAACGTTGGTGTAGGTAACACCGTCGATTTTAAGTGTTGGGCGACGTGCCATGGTTCCTGTTCTCCTTACCTATACGGTTAGTCTCAGTTTCATTTGCCTCTGCCCTGTAACGCGCAGGAAGGCGGGGAATCAGGTCACGGGGATCCCCCCTTTTTAGCTACTTATCCTTGACCCCCGTTTGGCCGTCCTCATTCCAGGCGACGAACTCGATATTGAACGTCCGGGCCGGATATTTCGGGTTCAGCGAGACCTTGATGTCGATCTCCTGATTTTTCCGCATCTCCTCGTCGGCAAAAATCTCGACTTTGTAATCCTGGAGGATGTTGTCGCCTCCGGAGATCGCCTTCATGAAGGTATCAATATCCTTGCGCATCGAGTCGATGAACTTCTGATCGATTACCGAGAACGTCTGCTTGTTGAGGTAGTTGCGGAGCGTCTTGTAGACGTAGTCATAGGTCCGCCGAATCGAGTAGACGTTGAACGTCTCCTTCTTGGAAAGCGTTGCGGCCCCCATGGCAACCGCCGATCCCTCGAAATTGACGAGAGGATTGACGCCCTTCTCATTGATCTTCGACGCATCCGGCTGGTTAGCCCGGAAACGAAGGTACTTCGCGTCGTTGATCTTACCGTGCTTGAATCCGGCCATCGGCTGTTGCATGCCGACACCAGTGTCGCCCTGGTACATCTTTCCGGCCACGACCGCCGACGGTGGTACCCAGCAATCCTCGTCCTCATACTCGTTCGCCGAACGGGCCAGGACATAGTTGGCGAAGACTGACGCATACTGCTTGTAGTCGTCGATCCCGGCCAGATTGGCGTAGTTCGGATCATCGAGCATGTCCATGACCTCGTCAACCGACTCAAAATTCGGCAGGTCGGTCATGACGTGGATCTTGTTGGACAGCCCAAGCTGACGGGAGAACGTATCGATATTCTCGACCGATCCTAACCAGCCCGGGACGACGGCCATCGAGAAACACTCCTTAATCGACCACTCGCGGTAGAGATCAGCAACCGACTTAGCCAGCTGCTCAAACTTCTCTTTGTCATCGGGGTTGGAAAGCTCCTCTCCCGAGGCGTTGGCAAACCACGCATCGATCTTCTCATCCGGCTCGTTCTGAGCGTTCGCGAAGAACTTGTCGATTCCGCGATACGTCGTCTCCAGTTCGCGGGTCGTGCGATGCACCTTGCGCATGTTCTTCTTGAGATTCTTCTCAAGAGCGGCCGACTTTTCAGCGAGGTCCTTGCGCATGTCATCTGCCGACTTACCGGAGGCAAGCGTATCAACCCATAGCGCCAACCGCTGCTTGAGCAGACGACGCTGATCGGCAAACTGTTCTTTGGTCAGGAACTCCTTACGTTGAAAGTCCTTCTTGGGATCGAGCCAATCGATACCGTGAACCTGATCACCATCAGCCGTCTTGAACTTCGGCAGCAGTGCGGCGAGCTTCTTGTAGTCTCCAAATTGATCGGAGAGAAGGTCCGCAAAGTCATCATCGGACAGCGGAGCTCCGGCGACATCGGGGGTCGCATCAACCGAGGGCGTTGCTTCAGCAGCCTGCGGTTGGGCTTCTTGTCTTTCTTCATCAGACATTGTCATACTCCTCAGTCCGTGTTATTCACTCAGCAGATCGATGTAGTGACGCATGATTCGAAGAAGTGCTTCCTTCTTCTCACCATCATCGAGCGTCTTCAGTAACGACTTGTTCTTCTTGAGTTGCTGCTCCAAGTCATTGAGCATCTCGCGGCCGTAATACGTCGACTGCAGAAACTCCGACTGATTGATCAGCTCTTTTGAAGTGAAGTCCTTCATCGCGCGCATCTGGAAGTCGACATTGATCTGTTCACCATCGGGCGAGTCTAGTTCTGCCTCGACCGATGGTTGGAACTTCTCGAAGACCTCTTTCATGTTGGTGCACTTGACGGGTTCGACTTCCTCATCGTCGCTGTTGTTCAGCTTCGCGCAGTAGAGGGTCTTGTTGGAGGGCAGCAACTCGACGGGAATCGAGTCATCTTTCTTGACCCGTTCGGTGGCCCCCAGAATGAACTTAGCCATAGCTAACTCCTCGCGTTCGTTACTCGCGGGTGGTTGTTGTAAACGTATATTGCGTGCCGTCGTGGTCGACGATCACGTGCGATCCCGGTCGGACCGTACCCGTGATGATATCGACTGACAGCTTATTGATAATATCCTGCTCAATCGTGCGCTGCATCGGCCGCGCGCCCAGATCGGGAACATAGCCATCGGTGGCAAGCCGTTTACGCGCGGTATCACTCAACTCCGCGGTAATGTTCTGTTCGGCAAGCAGGTCATTGACCGCCTTGAACTCATGACCAGCAATCACCTCGACCTGCTCGGCAGTGAACGGATGATACACGATGATATCGTTTAATCGGTTCAAGAGTTCAGGGCGAAACTTGGTGAAGAGAAACTGACGGACCTCGTCCATGTCGACCTCACGCTCTTCGCGGGCAGCCTCAAGGATCTTATCCGCCGCATAGTTCGAGGTCATGACGACGATCGTGTTGGAAAAATCGATCGTCCGCGATTTACCGTCGGTCAATCGACCGTCATCGAGGAGTTGCAGCAAGATGTTAAAGACATCCGGATGCGCCTTCTCGACCTCGTCGAACAACACCACCGAAAACGGTTTGCTCTTGACCGCATTGGTGAGAATTCCACCGGCCTCATGGCCCACGTACCCCGGCGGCGCCCCGATCAGCTTCGCAACCGAATGTGTCTCCATGAATTCGGACATATCCATCCGAACCATCGCATTCTTGTCGTCGAAGAGGAATTCCGCGAGAAGCTTGGGAAGATACGTCTTACCCGTACCCGTAGGCCCCAGGAAGAGAAACGATCCGACCGGACGGTTGCGCGGTTTGAGGCCTGCCCGCGATTTACGGACGGCATTGGAGATCGCGCTGATCGCTTTCTTCTGCCCCACGATACGAGCCGAGAGCCAGTCCTCCATCTTGAGGAGCCGATCCTTTTCGGCAGTCATCATTTTGGCAATGGGGATTCCGGTCCGGCGGGCGATAACCGCCGCAATATCGGACGTATCAATCCGTTGATCGAGCTGATCGACCACCTGCTTCAATTGATCAATGCGCTGACGCTGCTTCTCCAGGGTCGCCTTCATCTGGCCGACAGTCAGGTCACTCATGATGCCTCCCCCGAATCCGCGGCGTCGATACGGTGCCCCCAGAGAGCATTGAGACGTTCGTAGGTTGTCTGGTAGTCTTCCCACGCCGCGACGAGCTCCGGCGATGGTGTATCGCTGCTTACCGACGACAGAAGAGAACTGAGATCAGCGACCTTGGACTCCACCTCTGTGACCTTCTCCCGACCGAATTCTGAACGGACCGCGTATTCCGAAGCAGCCTCATCGACAATATCGAGAGCAATATCGGGAAGATTTCGCTCGGCCAGGTAACGCGTGGCCATGCGAACGGCCGCGACAACAGCATCGTCGGAATAATTAACGCCGTGATGCTCTTCATACTTCGGAATGACACCGCGAATGATGCGCACCGCATCGTCGAACGGCGGTGCCGCCACTTTCACTTTCTCAAAACGACGATCGAGTGCCTTGTCAGCTTCGAGATACTTCGTGTACTCTTCTTCGGTTGTCGCCCCAATCACCCGAATGGTGCCCCGGGCCAACGCCGGTTTGAGCAGGTTGGCCGCATCCATCCCGCCACCCGAGTTGCCGGCTCCGCACAGCATGTGGATTTCGTCGATGAAGAGCACGATCCGGCCAGCCGATTTGACAACCTCCGACACGAGATTCTTGAACCGTTCCTCGAACTCGCCTTTGTACTTCGCGCCGGCAACGAGACTCCCCATATCGAGCCCCATGACTTTCACCCCACGGAGCGATTGCGGAACCTTATCCTCGATAACGGCCTGAGCGAATCCCTCGACAATCGCGGTCTTCCCCACGCCAGCTCCACCGACGAGTACCGGGGAGTTTTTGCGACGGCGCAGGAGAATCTGAATGAGTTCCTGGATCTCCTGATCCCGACCGAGAACGGGATCAAACTGGCCGGCCTGAGCCTGATTTGTGATATCCTCACAGTACTTGAGCGTACCGGATACCGACTGAGGTGCCGAATCGGCGCTAGCACCGGATGAGCCAGATGCGGTGTGGGCGGCGGTGATCTCCTCTACCGATTTGCTCTCAGCTATCGCCCGGAAGAAGTCCTCGCGCGTAACATCGAGTTTCTCCCGCAGGTACGGGGCGAGATTCGATTTCGGATCGAAGATCGCAATAACGATATGTTCCGGTTCGACCAGGGCATCCATCAGCTCACCCTTGACCTGGACAGCATCGGAGAGCGTGTTGGTCGCCGATGGCGACATCCCCACCGAATCGCGAGCAGCTTTTTTCGACGACTGCTCCTTGAGGTACGTTTCGGCAAGCCCTTCAAACATCGCCGCCGATTTGCCAAGCTGGTTGAGCATCGTCTCAAGACCCGGTGAATCGGCGCGCACGGCAGCAATGAGCAGGTGCTCGACTTCGATTTCCGGGTGACGGAAGGCGAGGGTAACCTCGCGGGCATTCTTGATTACGGCGCGTGCGTCAGATGAGAAATTGGCAATATCCATGCCTTGATTCGTTACTCCACTCCCGTTGTCCCAAAGGGGCGGCGGTGAATCCCGCCGATGCGACCCGATGGGGCGAAGCTATTTCTGTAAGTGCTCATGAGTCAAGCCTTTTCCCGACTTACCGGACTACCAGCCAGGCATCGAGCCCCACTCACTCTCAGTGAATTCGTAGTCTCGCCAGCGGTTTACAACGATATTGTCATGCTCAAGACTCTCCAGCCGGAACGCTTTGTTGTCATGCGGAACGGTGAACTCCTCGTGTCCGAAGGGGAGACAACGCAGGTATCCGTTGGCGGAGGTAAAGTTGCGGTCGACCGAGATGTTGATCTGAACGACATGCTGGCCGCTCTCGACAGTCACCCGACTGTGCCCTCCACGAATCGGGCAGCCTCGCTGAGCTGTGTAGCGGAAGGGACGCCGGCGCTGCCCACTGCGACCAGGATAGCGAACGTTGATCTCCGCTCGACGAGCCGGTCCCGACCCGGCCTGAAACTCCCCTTTGAACTGGAACGTGGCACTTTCGGGAAGGAACTTCGTCTTGATACGGATCACGATAACGTGGGTGTAAGGGTCGTAGTTATGATGGACCGTGAATCGGTGCATGATGTTTAGCAGAGAGTCGAGCTGATAGTCGTCGCCAAAACTCTCATTGTCCCAGCGATTGAAGGCCCGGGCAGCCCATGGCGGCTGTCCACTCGACAGGGCACCCTGTGACCGACGCCACTTGGAATGTTGAAAGAACGTGTCATATTCTGAGTCGGTGGCGAAGATTACAATCACCGAACCGGTCGCGATCACAATACCGATAATCGCCCCCCACGGCCCCGCGGAGGCACCAGCCAGCGTATAGGTGACATAGATCTGTGCAACTGAGCCGGCGACCACAAGACCGTAGCCAAAGGCGGCGTTGTAGTCGTCACATTCGATCCGCTCACCGAGATGTTGGATGTTTGGAACGAGATCCACGATCTGCTTGATCACCGTGATTCGCGACGCTGTCGTTTTTAGTCCATAGCTGGTCGCAATGCTCGACAGGCCTTCGAGAGCAAGTGTGAAGCTGCTGCGGGAGATGTCCCCCCGCAGAATCGCATAGACTTTGTTCGCTCGACTCGCGTACGTGAATGCCCGCTGGATGTTGCCAATGTAAGTGCGGGCGTTCTCGACTCGATTGAGGGAACCCACGTATCGGCGTAGTCGCGTCCGTTCATCATTGATCTGACTGCCCAGCGACGACCAGGAGATCTCCTGATTGGTGTACTGGAGCGTCAACTGGTACGAACGAATCGCAGCCAGCCCGGCGGCTAGTTTGGCGAATTTCGATCCGTTGAGGAAACGCTTCCAGTATCCCACCCACGCCGATTCCGATGCTGATCCGGTCGCGAGGGCATCGCGTGCGAACGCAGCAAACGAGGAATCCGCAGATTCCTCCTCTGTTTCGGCGGCGAAGTACTCAGCCAACACCGGATGCTCCCCGGCGATCTCGGCCAGTGGCGCGATGATATCGAGCCACGCGATGCCGCCAGGACGAAAGCCCTCCTCGTGGTGCATCAGATTCTCTTTGACCGCCTGCATAATCGGATGGCGAATAAAATTTGTGATGTTATCAAAGAACAACGACCGTCGGTAGCTGACATTCCCCCACGTCTGAAACTCACTATTCAACTGACTCTGGTTGATATGTGACCGGAGGCTGCTCTTCGAGTCAACAATCTGCTTGGAAAGTGTCGCGAGAATACCGCGTGTTCGCGCGTCGCGCTCCCACGACGACAGGCGGCGACGCCCACGACCAGATCGAGAAAATGGCTGCCGGGGATCGATGACTCGCAAGTGGCGATTACAATACCGAATCACACGAATGGTGTGCTCGATGATATGAGCCGGGTCGAAGACATAGAGTCGTGCCTCAGCCTCTCCGCTGCCCGGGATAACGAGAACGCCGCTGATCTCTGAGGCACTGCGCAGACGACCGTTGGCCGTAAAGAGATCGAACGCGTTGTCCGCGGTAACCATCGCTGGCAAAGCAATGCCCTTGCAATCGCGCAGATCGCTCCGACGAATTCCGACGAGCGTATCGGATCCCTGAACGTCGATCACCGGCTGCTGCCAATTCGATCGCGTCAGATCAAATTCCCACAAATGCCAGCTTCGCGAGGTGACGTAATCAATCATGATCAGTTTGTCAGTATTCTGCGAATAAAGCACGATGCACCGACTGTCCACGTTCGACGTCTTGGCTCGAAACGACCGGGGAATTCCCGAGTCACGACTCACCGAAAAGAGATCACGCAGGTAATCGCCATGATGCGATCGGATAAAACCAAAGTCGCTCGCCTGGCCGAGAGGATTGGCCAACCAGCTGACCCAGTTGTCATCCAAGTCACGGCCGAGATTTGACCGAAAGACGTAGTTGAAACGTTTGAAATCGACGGCGATCCGATCGCTCGCCCGGTGGTACCGAGCGAGTCCTGTCGCTCCTGTTACCTGACTTTGATTATCTACCTGACACACAAGACGTTCCTATCGATTAGCCGAGCGGGTTTTGCGGCGGACTGCCTGACGGTAGATCGCCGGTGGGGAGATCGTCGAGAGGTAACTCATCAAGGGGAAACTCGGAATCGTCATCCTCATCCTCCTCGTCATCGTCGCTTACATCCTCGGCTTCGGCCTCATCCTCATCGTCAAGATCAAGGTCGTCTTCCTCCGCCGGCGGTGCTTCATCCTCTGATTGATCATTGGACTGTTCGTCGGTCGATGATTCACTGCTCTCTTCGTCTGGCTCCTCATCGAACTCGACTTCATCGATGAGGTCGGGATACTCGACACCGTAGGGACCGGGTGGGATATCCTCGACGACAGCCAGGCCCTGGTCATCGAGTTCTCCCTCGATCACGTTACCATCAGCCGTTGTAATCCGGTACGCCTGTCCCGGAATCGGGAGGTTCGCTCCGTCGCGCAGGGCGAGTTCGATCCAGTCCTGGAACTCCAGACGCGGCTCCGGTTGTTCGGAGCCGAATTCGACACCGCCCACCCGGACCGCAAAGAAGAACTCCGGAGGTGAGTAGTTGCGTCCGGCCTCGGAGAGCTGCTCCTCGGTGTGAATTCGGTCCGTTTCCTCAACGTAGTCAAATTCCCAGGAGACTTCGAACGAACCGTCGTCAATACGTGCCGGCAATGCGATCAACTCGTCATGGAGTTCGTCAGTATCGTACTCGTAGATGACGATTTCGACATCCATGCCCGTGCGTAGCCCCGCAACGTCACCGGTCAACGTGAGGAGGTCACCGCGCCGCGCCGTCTCCTGACTCCATCGACGGTTCGATACCGTTACAGCTGGCGTACATGGGATGGGTGTGGATTCATCATCGCAATCGTTTCCGGGAAGTTCGACATCAAATGTGAACTCATCGCCGAACTCGACATCTTCGGGGATCGCGATCTGGGCCGAGAAGAGGTTGCCGTAAATACGACCGTTGACCGTAGAACAGCGCGAGCCGTTTATCTTTCCGGTCACACGAATCCGCGCACCCTGTCCGACCATCGCCGTGAGTACCTGACATTCGATCTCGCTCTCCGCTGGCGCCATTGCTGACATCGGATAGCAAGAGATAATCGACGGCGTCAATTCGATCGTCGCTTCTTCGTCAGCCCCGACCGTATGCTGGCTCATTCCTCGCTCTCCTCGACAATATCCACGAGCACCGAGTCGATAAGCGAATCGATATCTCGACCAACGAGCTTGAGTGATCGCCGCGTCACTTGACAGGAAAAGACATAGCCAACCCGGTCGACAATGGCGAATCGTAGGAGTCGATACGGTCGGTTGGCGGGACCTTGTCCACTCTCGCCAACCAGCAATTCGCGTGTGACCAGATCTTTGGCTGCGGCCACACGGCGCTCTCGAGCAACCGACATGTTCGGCTGACCAGCCCGTAACAGAGCAACGTGCTCGTTGGAAAACTCATCGAGGGTAAGTTTGCGCCCGGAGGTGTCACGAATCACGGTGACGATATGCGGTACGGAGTCGACATTCGGCCCCATGAAGGTGAACACCGTCTGATTGCGCCATCCTTTCGGAAGCGGTGGGTCAAGATTAGGCATGATGTTCGTTCCTTACCATTCTGGTGACCGGCCGTAGTGGTCCGGATTGGTGATATTGGGGACAATGGAATTGCCATCGGCATCGCGCCACGGACGACGAACACCGTAGCGATAGATAGAACCAGTTTGCGTCAGGACCCAGCCGTGACGACGGGTGTGCATTCGTCGGGCCCGTCCCCAGTCTACCCAGTAATGGTCCTGCTGGAAGTTCTGATCACTCGGGGTCCACGACTCTTCCAATTCGTATGCCCAGTCGTCACGGGTCCCGGTTGGTCTTTCGTCACCGTAAACCAACGTGTTGGTCATGCGCAGGACCCGCCCCCGCCGCCAGGAGCGATTGGAGTAGATCTCTTCCCACTCCTCAACCGTGTAGTCGAAATCATTTTCGTAGCGAGCCTGGAGATTCATCGCTGCATGGCTTGTCGACGGTGGTCGCCGACCGGAAACGTAGGCGAAGCAATCCTGCTGGAATGCCTCGGTCGTTCGCCGACCGCCATTGCGAAACGCATAGTATTGCAGAAAGCGGGGAGCATAGACGGTCGCCTCACCGCCAAACAGCTCCCGAATCATGTTCAGAAGGTTCTGATTTCGGCCCAGATTGCAGCCGCGTAAGACGATGCTGGTCTGATCGTCAACGGTATCGACATCGAGAGCGTTAAGTCGAGGCGTTTCGCCATTGAGAGCGTCGTCGATATCGGTATGATACGTTTGACGCGGCTGTCCGCGCCCGGACATCAACGGCACGAACCACGCGTACTCGTTGCCGTGACAGACGATATTGATCTGTCCCCATTTCCCCTCGCCGGGAAGTTCGGTCTGCTCGGTCAAATATTCGAGCATCGCCTGGGCCGAGGAGAGCCGAACGACCTGATCGGCCCGTCGACGCCAGTAGCCTCGCGCTGCCCGGTGGTAACCATCGCGCGAGCTAAGAATCGTCAGCACCGGACGATTGTCGACGACCGCATCGGGATGTCGAACAAAGACCGGTGACCGCGACGTAAACGTTGCAGTTCGGCGACCGACCTGACCGGTGACGACCAGTCCGAGTTCCAGCTCGCATCCCTCGGCTGTCAGATCTCCCTCGGGGATCGGAAGCTGATACTCGGTATCCGATCCGTGAAACTTGATCGTGACAGTCGGCCAGTCGTTCGGATTGTCCGTCGATGGCGCCTCGGTTACGTTAAATTGTCTATCTGCGATATCGCCGCGGAAGATGCCGACGAGATTGAAGCCGCCGCCATCCTCAGCAAGTCGCATTCTCCGGGTATAATTCCACGAATCCAGCTCGACGATTGACACCTGCACATCGGTCGCCTGACGCGGCGCGGCAAAGCGGATCACCAGCGGTGTTGCTGGGTCGGCGACGATGCCCGGACGGAATGTCACGCGAAAGCGACTCATCCGAACGGCCCCGACGGTGTACTGGGAGGGGTGTTTGACGGCACCTGAGGCGTTCCGGGCGGTTGATCACCGCTTGATTCGCTGTCACTATCGTCGTCTTCTTGATCGCCGTCCGTTTGTTCGGCATCTAACTGATCGTCGTTATCAGCATCGTCGGCATTCAGTTGCTCGGCAACGCGGAAATCGACGTCAAGATGCAGATCACCACAGACGGTAATGATGTTCTCCTCCGGATCGTAGGCATCATCATCGCCGTCATCCGCTTCGGCCGGAGTTACCTCACCGAGATAAAAACCGGTCAGGCGCAGCGGCGTCGGTTCTTCGCCAACGGGGGTCGATACGAGTCGGTGCCCCGTCGGGTGACCGTCGATATCAAACTCATATTCCCCGGCAGGTACGTTTTCGATCGTCAATAGACCATCATCGTCGGTCGTACCCGACTCGATGCGGGTCCGAGAGATGCGGACGGTGTATTCCCTATTGGCTAGTTTAACCATTCCGGAGTTTGACCGAAGCTCCACTGAAATCTGATGCGGATCACCGGCAACGAACTCACGTTGACGACGACCACGGGTCAGTCGGTGGGTCAGATCATAGCCGCGCATCAGTCGCTCCCCGAGGTTTGCGTGTCGCTATCGTCCTCGTCGAGCGTCGCTGGAGAATCGACCTCAACCGACCACCCCCCAACCGGACACATCTCTTCCTGATGATGACCGTTGTTATCGGTTGTCGCTCGACGAATCTCACCGTTCGAGAGCCGAATCACGATCGGTGTGTCCGCCAGGGGATCACCATTATCGTCGCTCAGATCGATTTCGATCGTATCACGGAAACGCAGCAATCCCGAACGTGCGTTGAGGTCACCAATCGTGACGGCGAAATAGTAGAGTGGATCGCTATAAGTCGGATACTCCGTATCCTCGGTGCCTGAGTCATCACCCTCTTCCGGCCACTGGGGATGCCAGGCGACATCAAGTGAATCTCCGGAGATCGATCGGTCCGAGATTGTTTCGACAACCCGATCAGGGACCCGAATATCTCGCACATAAACCTCGATGCGAACAGCGGTACCATCTTCGATGCCCATCGTCTGAATCTGTAACTGGATGTCATCGTCACGTTGGGCTGTCATCATCGACCAGCGTGCTGAGACGATATCCCGCAGATCAATCTCGTAGTCACCGTCGGTTGTTGTGGTGCGGTCGATCGTTCCGGACAGCGTTCCCGATTCCGAGTTACCATCGGGGTTAGTCAGTTCAAAGCGGGGTCCAACGACGGGATTGCCAGCTCGGTCGGTGAAGTTCGCAACCATGTGAAGCGCCTCGCCGATTTCGGTTCCCTCGCCCACGTCCGCATCGCCTTCAGTTGCGCTGGCCGAGCCAGCGGCACCGCCGCCTCCTCCGCCGCCAGCCCCGATCAGTACGGTCATCTCTCCGGCGACAATGGAGTCGGGGGGACCGGTACACACACACATATCACCGACCACGGCGGCGGGCATACCACCAATCAGTACGGTCGCAACGCCCGGACCGGTGATTGGTCCACCAACATGCGGAATCGGCGGCGTTCCCGGAGTCTGCATTGGACAGGTATGGAGATCACCTATTCTGGCAGCAGGTTGCCCTCCTATCAGAACGGTCATACAGCCCACGGTGATAGTTCCTCCATGAGCGGTTTGGTCTCCCTGTCGTGCTGCGGGTTGTCCCACGGCATCCTCCGAAGTGATTGATTGCGATCTTGTGCTGCCAGTTACGCGAGAGGGGGGCAGCAAACCGGTCACAAACCGTCTGAGGAGCGGTCTGAGCGGTGGCAGGAGTATAGAATACCGGCGGATTCTCTGTCAATTCACAAGGCAGGATCGGAACGATCACCCATCCGGGCGAGAAGCTGCGCAACGATCGATCGTCGCTGGCGGGCGATGGGGAGCTGGACGTTACCCGCAAGTTGAACGGAGAAACTCCCCGTCGTCGACCTGACAACCTGCTCAACGCGATCGATCGCCACGGCGAATCGTCGATGAATCCGAGCGAAACGATCGGCCCCGAGACGGTCGAGGAGAGAAACAAGCGACTCCGAGACGAGATGTTGGCGGTGAGCCGTATGAACAGCGACATAATGGTCGCTGGTCTCCAAATAAAGAATATCGGATACCGGTACGACCACTACTCGCTGGCGCTCGGAGATAATGAGCCGCTCCGCGCGAACCGCAAGCATCGGATCGACAGCTTCCTCCAGATATGCTTTCCAGGTCGCAGCTGGTAGCTGCTGCCGATGCTGTCGGACTCGTTCGAGTGCGGTCCGGAGCCGAGATGCTGCCACCGGTTTGACCACGTAGTCGGCCGCCGCCACCTCAAAGGCGGTAACGGCATAGCTCTCGAAGGCCGTGATGAAGATCCAGGCAATGGGGGCACGGCGACACGTCGAGACAACTGAGAGCCCATCACCGTCGGGCATCTGGACATCAAGTAAGACAACATCCGGCTTGAGTTGACCAATTTCGCGGATCGCCTCCCGACCGCTGGCCGCCTCGCCCACCACCCGTACCCCGGTCTCGCCGGCGAGTAGCTGCCGCAACAGCTGTCTCGCCGGCGCCTCGTCATCGACGATCAATAGCCTGAGTTCGGTCACGCTCCCGTTCCTCCTGGTCAGTGTCGGTGCTCGGCCTTCCGCGAATCGGGATACGTAGCTCGACCACAAATTCACGCGGTGAGGGGCGCCGCGTGGTGAGAGTACGACCGTTGCCATAGAGCACGGCAAGACGCTCGCGGACGAGGGTCAGGCCAGTGCCGTGAGTTGTCGTTTCGGATGACGGACGAGCGGGGTTGGTGATCGTGATGTGAAGGTCGTCGTCTGTGCGGTGAGCGCTAAGGGTAATCGTCCCTCCCTCCGGAAGTTCACCAATCCCATGCTTGACCGCGTTCTCGTAGAGCGGCTGCAAGATGAGGCTGGGCACCAGGAGATCGTGGACACCTGGCTCAATCTGATGGACAAAGTTCACGCGATCACCAAAGCGGGCCGTCACGATCGCCACGTAGGCATCAATCATCTCCAGTTCCTCGGCCAGAGAGATCGTCGGGCGAGCGGCAAGATCGAGAGAGGACCGAAGCAGGTGAGAGAGGTGGACCACCACGTCATACGCGTCAGTCGGTTTCCGATCCAGCACAAGCGAGCCAACGGTATTGAGGGCGTTGAAGAGAAAATGAGGATGCAATCGATCAGTCAGCAAGGCCAGGCGACCTTTAACGAGTTGCAACTCCATTTGTGCAAGTTCCTGCTCGCGATCACTCAAACGCTTCTGAAACGCGACAACATGCTCGATGGCGATTGTCGAAATGAATGCGAGAACGTACCACGTCGAGTGCATACTGATGACGTAGCTTAGCATTCCATCAATCGTTTGGTTGGGGAGAATGAACTGGACGATAAAGAACACCCAAACGGTGTAGAACAGCAGGTAGATACCGACGATTCCGAGTCCCGCGGCGCTCAGGAAAGCCAGGGAGCGAAGACGATGCGGGCGCCGTACCGGGAAGCGGTGCGCCAGATGGAGAATCAGGGGTGTCAATAGCCCCCACACATACCAGATCCCCAGTTTGGCGATGAGCAATTGCCACCACTGATACGGGTTGAACAGGATGTAGAAGAGTTCCCAGTGGACTGCTGAAACGACCGCAACCGCCGTCCAGAACGACCCCAGTACGGCAAAGCGGATTCGCCCGTTGGGAAACTGACGGCGAAGCAACGCCGTTGTCGCACTGGCTAGCATAGCCCCACCCTCCTGATACGTCGTCTTCGAGGCATCTGCCGCCCAAAGACCGCTGCCATGAGTATCGGCTCACAACAGACGATTTCCAACTCTCCGTTTAAGGACAATCGGGGAGTGGCGTAAAACTGATGAAGAGGTGATCGATCAGCGTGGACAAGTCCGGTAGAGCGATCACACCGTCGCTCGAAACGTCCACATTTGCTTCATCGGGACAGCCCAGCGGTTCAAAGCCAATGAACAGGTGCGAGATGAGAAATGACAGATCGGCCAGGTTCAAGTCATCGCCACTACTTCCATCGACATTCCCGACCGTACCAATACAGCAACAGGCATCACCGACGCCATCGGCATCACTATCTGTTTGATCGGCATTGGCGGTAAGGGGGCAATTGTCAAACTGGGCACAGATACTGTCACCATCTAAATCCATGCAATTCTCTTCGACGAAAAGAAGCTGATTCACGGCGACATCGGTCGTATCCCAATGAAGGCCCGAGGGCCAGAGAATGCGGAGGGAATCGACAGTAGCTGCACCACCGAGTCCAAAGTGGACAAGAAGTGAGTTTGCACCCAGGAACGTGTTTTGTGTCTGAATTTCACGACGTTGCTGCACGGTATCGCCACCGATGGTGGCCCACAGAAACACTTTGGCACCGATCGCGGAGACGTTCGACACTGCTCCCTGCAGCTTGAGCTTCAGCCAGCTGTTACCATTGGTATCAGCTTTGTTCTCGAAGAGTCGGTGAGAACCGTTGATACCGGTGAGGTAGAGATCAAGGTCACCATCGTTATCGAAGTCGCCAGCCGATGCGCCGGTATGGTTCAAGAACTCGGTCACGAGTGTACCCGTGGTGATCTTAGTGAACGTACCGTCACCGTTGTTATCGTAGTAGCGATTAGGCCCTTGCTGATTGCAGATAATGTTGTCAAGATCGCCGTCATTATCGAGATCGGCCCACAATCCACTCAATGATACCCCATTGTCTGTGGCAATATCCCCTGTCGTAATCTTGACGTACGTTCCGTTGTCGTTCCGGTAGAAGTCGTTGGCTTGGGCCACTGACGACAATCCGTTTGCCCAATTCGTTCGCTGACAATCGAGGTCGCCATCATTGTCGAAGTCGATCCAGTTGAAGACCTGGCCATCAGCATTCTCACTCGCAATCGGTGGACCAAACAGTCGCTCAAAGCCGGGGCCACCGGACTCCGTGAGTTGATTGATGAAGAGATAGTCTGGCCGTAGGGTGCCATTGGCCGGTCCCGAGCCAACTGACAGATCCATGTCACCGTCGTCATCCCAATCGGATGCGGTGACCGACGTGAACGGCGCCCCAAATGACGAGACAATGCCGGTATCGAGACGGGTAAGCTGGTAGTCCGGAGCGCCACTGTTGACATAGAATCGACTGGGGCGAGAACCGGCGTAGGCCATAAATCCGGCAGGGAGTCCTACATACAGATCGAGATCTCCGTCGTTGTCGTAGTCGAACCAGGTGGGCGTCCACCCACCGGCCTCGATCGTACCGAAGTCGCCCGAAACGATCGGAGTAAACACGTCGTTACCGTCATTGCGATAGAGCCACCCCTGCTCGCCAGCGAGAAAAAGGTCGGGGTCACCATCATTGTCATAGTCTCCCCATGTCAGTCCTCGGTAGAAGACCGTATCGAGACCGAGCGCATTGCCCGGTGGTATCACGAAGCCATTGGAGCTGTCATTTCGGAAGATCAGAACGCCGTTATCTCCCGCGGCGGCAAGATCGAGCCATCCATCCTGGTTGTAATCGATCCAGAAGGCTCCGGTGTAGCTATTGACGATTGGGCTCGATACCACAGGGTTGCCCGGGTCAGTGACTCGATCGAATGTCGTTTCCGCCTGGGCCACCCCAAGACTGAAGACAACTATCGAGATTGGTAATGCTCGCATGCTCACAACCTCCATCGCTTGACGGTGTGCCGAATGCCGGGCATCCGGCCGATTTACGGCGGCTGCCCGTAATGACGAGAGGAATGGCTCCTTGGCCCCATGACGGTTCGTGAGTGGTGAGAAATGTTCGCGAACAGCGCACGTCTTGCTGGTTGCGGGGCGAAAGGGTATGCTCTGACAGGAGACCAACGCTGAGAAATGCCTGAACAATCAAGTATGCCGTCAACGCACAGTACCGAAATGCCCCCCGAGCTTGCCCGCAGGCGGTTGCAGGAGCTGCTCGACCGCCTTGAGCGCCTGACCTCTGCCGATCCCCATGATTGGTACCGCCTGGCCGATGAGGCACTCTCGATCGCTCAGCAGCTCGGCGACCGACAGGCCGAGGCACATGCCCGGGCCTATCTTGGCTTTTCCGAATATGTCCGCAGTAACTTCGAAGGTGCCCTTGACCTCCTCCGGGGAGCGCTGAAGATCGCCGAGGAGATCGGCGATATCTTTGGCCGGGCACGCATTCTCAGCGGTTTGGCTGGCGTTTACTCCAGCCTCGGCAATCTTGATCTGGCTCTCGAATCGGCGCTTACCGCCTTGCGGGTGCTGGAACAGAAGGGGGAAACGGGCTTTGTCGGCTGGGCGCTCTACGGCATCGGGACCGGCTTTTATGATCTCGGCGATCTCGTCCAGGCGCGGGAACACTTTGAGCGGTCAATTGATCTGTTTCGTCGGGTTGACCACGCTATTGGCCTGGCCCGAGCGACCGTGGGGTTATCTCTGGTCGATCTGGACGAGGGGAAACTCGATGCCGCGGAGGCAGGAGCGAGTGAGGCCCATCGCCTCTTTAGCAAGAATGGCAATCTCCTGGGCATTTCACGAGCCATTCACGATCTCGGACGGGTTGCCGAAGCTCGCGGCGATTTTGAGGCGGCACTCACGCACTTCGACGAGTCGTTGGCCATGCGACAAAAGCACGGTTTCCGTTCCGCGGAGACGACATCGCAGCTTTCCCGCGGCCGTGCCTTGCTCCATCTCGGTCGGTACGAGGACGCTCTGGAGCCATTCCGCGCCGCCCTGGCAATTGCCGAGACGAGTTCATTGCGGATCCGTCTTTATCAGGCCCACGAGGGACTCGCCCAGGCGTTCGAAGCGATGGAACAGCCGACCGAGGCGTTGACCCATCTTCGGAAGTATCAACAGTTCAAAGATGCTGTCTTCTCCGACCAGATGAATGCGCGGCTGCGCAATCTTCAAACGGGCTATGAAGTCGCCAAAGCCGAGCAGCAGGCCGAGATTGAACGCCTGCGGAATATCGAGCTGAAATCAACCAACGATCGTCTGACCCAGCTTCTGGCAGAACTTCAAGCGACCCAGGCTCAGTTGGTACAGAGCGAAAAGATGGCAGCGCTGGGTGATCTGATCGCCGGTTTCGTTCACGAAATCAACAACCCGGTAGGTGCGATCAAGGCATCCTCAGATGTACTTGATCGCGCGAGTCAACGTTTGAGCGACCCGGATCGCCGGGGCAGTGTCGGCCCGATTCTTAATGAGAACATCGCCGTCGTCCGCGACGCCACTGAGCGTCTCTCACACCTCGTTACGTCGCTGAAGACATTTATCCGCCTTGACTCGGCGGAACGTCAGATGGTCGATATCAACGAGGGAGCGGCCGCTACCCTTGACGTGCTTGAACCGCATTTCGGGACCGGCATCACGATTGTACGAGAATTCGGTGATCTCCCCCGCGTCCCGTGTCACGGCGGCGACATTAACTCCGTGATGATGCACCTCTTAACCAACGCGGCTGCTGCTATTGGCGATCACGGAACGATTCGAATGAAGACATGGAGTGCTGATCGTTCGGCCTTCGTGATGGTTGCGGATACCGGGAAAGGGATTTCTGCTGAGCAGCTCGGTGAACTCTTTCAACCGCAATTCTCCCGGACCGGGGAACGCGTCAAGGCCGGTCTGGGACTATTCACATCACAGCAAATTGCTCGACGCCACGGTGGTCAGATTACCGTAGCGTCGGAGGAAGGTCGAGGGTCGCAGTTCACTCTGCGACTACCGCTATCAATCTAGAACCTCAGTCCGGCAGTAAATGAGAGAACGGCGTTGTTCCACTCAAAGCCGGTGACACTCCCGTCGCTGTTAGCCCAGCCAAACGGAAGTTCCTGGGCATTGATCGCCGTGACGACATCCTGTTCCGATATGTTGTCGAAAATCGGACCCAACCCCAGCTGATACCGGGCATCGACAAAGAACTGCGTTTCCCCCCGGCCGAAGGCGAGACCAAAGCCACCCAGCAGCGACAGGTCATTCGACTTCACATTGGCAACGTCGACATCAACCGGGCCACTGTTCCCGGTATACGGCGTTACCGTCGCCGTTGCACCAAGATTGAGCGACAGCACCGAACCAAAGAAGAGGAAGGGACTCACAGAGCCCGCCGATGACGGAAAGTCGATCTGGAGCAGAGCCGGAATGTCAAGATAGGTGAGCTGCAGGTCGACGTCGGCATCAAGCAACGGAAAGTACTGAAACGATCCACGAATACCGTAGCCCGCTCCCGTACGCAGCGAAACCTGATCGGAGAGGGGAACCAGCAGAAAGGCTTCGGCAGAATAGCTGCCGCGATTCCCGGTGTCGCCGGCTTCGTTTCCCCACATGGTCGCCCAACCCAGGTTACCCCCTAAACCAAATCGAGCCGAACCTGCCGCTGAGGCCGACCCAGCGAGAATGAGAATGACGAGAAGCGTGAGAACAGAGTGAACAGAGTGGCGCATCAGATGTTTCCTTCGAGAGCATTAATTGTCGTTTCTCTGCCCGGAATGCGTCGAAGGCGCCGGAATCCGGTCAACACACAAAGGAAAAATCGGATTGCACATTCCGCGGAGTCACGCGTACTCTAGATACACGGATGCGCTAGCCCGCTCGTGATCCCGCCCATGACCTACCGATGCCTCGTCATAGCCATACTGGTCGGTGCAGTCGGTTCGGCTTCCGCCGCTGACTGGGGAATAAACTTCTATGGGTTCTCACGACACATCGATCGTACCGACGCCCGCGGTATCCCCTTCAACGAGCTCAATCCAGGGATTGGTGTGCGATATGCGTTCGAATCGGCCAAGACCTATCGTCTCTTTGTGGAAGCTGCGGTCTACGAGGACTCGTTCGAGGAGACGGCACGTTATCTCGCCCTTGGTCTGCGCTACAAGCTACCGGGTCCGGTCGAAGTGGGTCTACTTTTGGGAATCTACCGCAGCCGCTGGGTGAACTACGATAGCATTACGCTGGTGCCCGCGCCAACGGTGGGTATTCGATTCGGGAGATTTGAACTCAATGCCATCTACCTCCCCAGCTACGGCGGTCTTAACCGCTTTCCCGCACTCGGGTTCTATGGCACGATTTATGGGATTACGGACGGCCCCTAGGCGGCTTGTGACTCCGTAGGCTTGGGCGCTTTGGTCACACTGACCGCATGCGGTCGAAACTGAATAATCTTGAGCCAGTTCATCAATCGGAGGATCGGGAAGGTCGGATCGAACTCAAACCGCCGAACCGCGAAATTGGCACGCCGCGGATAGCGGTGATGATTATTCTGGAACAACTCTCCCATACCCAGCAGGTCAAACGGGAGCGTATTGCGTGAGCCGTCGGCAGTCTCCCGGAAGTTCACATAGCCATACTTGTGACCGCACCAGTTGACCAGCGCTCCCTGAAGCGGCCCCATGACAACGGTGATCGGAAAAAGCAACCAACCCCACCAGGACGTTACCAACAGCGCATAGATAGCTGCATAGACGACAATCCAGCCGATACGCACAGGAGTGAGATCAGCGAACTTCTCCAGAGCCGGCCACGACGGTACGGCTTCCTCAAAGGCATCCCCCTTTCCCTTGATAAAGTCTTTCGACAGTCCGCGATAGAGCATGTACGTATCGCGCATCATGCTGAGCACTGAGCCATGATGATGCGGAGAATGGGGATCGAGGTCGGAGTCCGAATGCGTATGATGTAGCCGGTGCATGATCGCATACGCTTTGGGGTGCAAGAACGAAGAACCCTGTACAATCCATGTCAGAATGAAAAAAATTCTCTCGGTCAGCGGTGACATCGTGAACTGACGGTGTGAGGCGTAGCGATGCAGGAAAACCGAGTGGAAAAAGAGCGAAACGAACCAGTGTCCAATTACGAAGGCGACGATTGCCATGCGGGCTCCTGAGTTGGGGTCGGTTGAAGGGCGAATCGATAATGGCCGACCCACCATTCGGTGCCGTCACGGTAGGCGAAGAGTTCTAGACAGGCAAGGAAGAACACTCGCCATCGGTGAAACCAACGACGTCCGGCCCCAGGGCCGTAAACGTCCTCAAAAAGCGCGATAATGTCATCACGATGCCGGTCCATCCGGGCGATCCACCCCGCGAACGTGCGGGCATAATGAACGCCCGACACGCGCCACTGGTGGGTTACGGCCCAGTGCTGATCGAACGATGCGAAGACCGAGAACGAGGGCATCAGACCTCCGGTAAAGAAGTGTCGGGCCATCCAATCGGTTGCCCCCTCATCCACAAACGGATAAAGAAATTCGCGGTGGCAGAAGATATGGATGAACAGTTCACCCTCCGGTTTCGCCCAAGCCGCTATTCGCTCCAGCAGCATTTCGTAGTTGCGCATGTGCTCAAACATTTCGAGCGAAATGATCCGATCAAAGCGTGATCCGGCCGGAGGCACGAAGTCGTTCATATCCGCAGTAATGATCGTGACGTTTGTAAGCTTGCGCTCAGACGCACGCTCCTCGATGAACTTCCGCTGGTCTCTCGAATTCGAAACAGCGGTGATCGTGGCGTTGGGGTAGCGTTCTGCCATCCAGAGCGTCAGGGCACCCCACCCACATCCAAGTTCGAGAATTTCCTGACCGTCCTGAATACGGGCACGCTCGCAGGTCAACTGGAGCATCATCGCTTCAGATTCGTCTAACGTCGTCACACCCGGCGGCCAGTAACCGGACGAGTACTTCAGGTGAGGACCTAGCACGAGTTCAAAAAACCGTGGCGGCACCTCATAGTGCTGTTGGTTCGCTTTCTCCGGAACGGGGGCGATCGGTGAGTGCCGCATCGCTTCGAGGTGTTCTCTCAATCGGGCTTCCTGAGCCTCGGAACTCGCGAGCTGCTCGCGCTTCAGGCGCCCTGCAAGAAGGCGACGGATACCAAAACGAACGAGAAACTCCGGAACGAGTCCGCGATCGATCGCTTCATAGAGAAGGGCGATCATTCGGGACACTGCCAGGCGATTTGAATATCACCGATGTAGCGGGCACGGAACCCACCCTCGCAATACGCCAGATAGAAGTCCCACATTCGGGTGAAGGTATCACCGAACCCCAGCTGCCGAACATCATCAATGGCATAGTGAAACCGCTGCCGCCAATCGGCTAAGGTTCGCGCATAGTCAGACGTCAAATCATGACAAGCAACCTCAACGAAATTGGTCTGCCTGGCAACCAGGTTGCGAAGCCGATCTAACGAAATCAGACACGAACCCGGAAAGATGTAGCGCTTGATGAAGTCGACCGAGTGGCGATAAGCACGATACGTTCCCTCATTCATCGTGATCGCCTGAATAGCCACCCGTCCCCCTGGACGAACCAAAGACTGACACGCATCAACAAACCTGGGAACTTGCCGGTGTCCGATCGCTTCAATCATCTCGACCGAGATTAACTTATCGTATTGACCACTGAGATCGCGGTAGTCGCTCTGCAAAACGGTGATGCGATCGTTGAGATGAGCCTGTTGAACGCGACGTCGCGCTTCGTCGAACTGATTCTGTGAAATCGTCGTTGTCGTAACCCGACAGCCATATTCGCGGGCGGCATGCATTGCCAGTGATCCCCAGCCGGTACCAATTTCGAGCAGATGGTCACTGCCGGTGAGACCAACAAGCCGACACATCTGGTCTAGCTTGCGGCGCTGGGCGTCGGTCAGGGGCGTGTCATCCGATTCATAGATACCGGCCGAATACGTCATCGAATCATCGAGCCACAATCGATAGAAATCGTTACTGAGGTCATAATGAGCTGCAATGTTGAGACGGCTGCCTCGCCGGGAGTTTGGACGAAGGTAGTGCCAGCCGAGGTCAACCAGTCGTCGAACCAATCCGAAACCCCAGTCGAGTTTGCGAAGTTTCGGCCGATTGTGTGCCAAGAGCCGGATCAATTCCGGGAGATCATCACATTCCCACCAGCCGAGTGCGTATGCCTCAGCAGCACCAATCGTACCGCCGAACACGACCCGGTTGTAAAACGACTTTTCCCGAATGGTTATCGTAATCGTCGGACCATTGGCGTCGCCAAAAATCCGGGATTCGCCCGAATCACGAAGACGAATTCCCCCACCTTCGAGACAATCGAGAATGTCTGTCAAGACGCGACGGGCGGATGCGGTCGAGCGATTCTCAACAGGAGCAGCCAGACGCTCAGATGCCGATGCAACGTCGGTACCTCTCATGATGAGACCTCGGCCGCTCGCTTCGGATGGGGTACGAACGGGATGCGCTTGAGCCAAAGGCGTAGGGCATTCCAGTAGATAGCGGTTACAACTTTGCCGGTCATGAAAGGGAAACGCATGAGGAGGCGCAGAAGTTCGCGCGATGTGAACGGCCGGGCCGATAAATCGAGTCCCGCGCCGAACCAGGTGTCACCATCCCGACGATTGATCATGCCAACCGTGAGATCATCTCCAGGATATCCGAACTGCCAATCATAATCGAAATCCATCGTCATGAATGGAGAAACATGAAACCGCTTTGGCATTTCCCATTTCCAGGGCTCACTCGACATCGCATCGGCAATCGGCAATACATATTGAAAACGTTCATGCCACGGGGTGTTGGTGATTTCGCTGACAACCGAGTGGAGCGTCTTGCCATCGGGTTCGAAACAGTAGTAGAACGTCACCGGATTGTAGCAGTAACCGAAGTAGCGCAGGTGAGCTAACATTCTCACGGGACCGGTTGGGGATTGTCCTGTTTGCTGTTCGACGAGCTGCCGGATAGCGGTATCGAGGGGGATGTTCGGGTCGCCGAAATAGTCCGAGCGATACCACGAAACGGGAGCCGGACGGTTCAGGCGAAACCACCAGGGGCACGGGAGGCGCTCCAGTTCACTCAAGTCGAGATAGGCCCAAAACAGAGAATAAACGAACCGGTGCTCCCGCGGCTTGAACCGGTGATGGGTCACGGTGCCGACGTAAAGGCGTGAGGCAAGGTCCATCAGAGGAGTGTGACCTCCTCGCCCAGTGACCGCGCAACGCGCAGACCGGACCACATCCCATCCTCGTGAAAACCATAGCGCCAATAAGCGCCACAGTAGTGGGTTCGTCGACAGCCACTGATTTCTGACCACCGTTGTTGCGCACGTACCGCCGCTGTCGAAAAAACCGGATGAGCATAGGTCGCGCGGGCCTTCACCAATGCCTCGTTGATTGCCCCGTTAGCGTTCAGCGATACGCAGTACGTGGCAGAACTCGGCAACCGTTGCAACATGTTCATGTTGTAGGTTACAGCGATAGATTCTTGAGATGCCTCGGGAATCGTGTAGTTCCACGCTCCCCATGCCCGCTGTCGGGCAGGAAGCATGTGCTCATCGGTATGCAGTACCATCTCATTGGACTGATACGGAATGGCACCCAGAATGTCACGTTCTTCGGGCGACGGATCCTGCAGCAGGTGCAACGCCTGATCGGTGTGACAGGCAAAGATGACGTGATCGAATTGTGCAACCCCAGCCGCTGATGTTACGGTAACTGATGAATCATCGCGCGAAACACCCAGTACCGGGCAGGATACGTGCAGCGTCGCGCGCAACCGACGAACGAGAGCTTCAACGTAGGTTTGTGAGCCGCCAGCGATAGTGAACCAGTTCGGTCGATTGCCCAGTTGCATCATGCCGTGGTTGGCAAAGAACCGGACGAAGAATCTGAGTGGAAAAGCAAGAATTTGATCGGGCACGGATGACCAGACCGCAGCCCCCATTGGAATGATGTACTGTTCGATAAACGGTTCTCCAAACCGTTCGCTACTAAGATAGTCTCCGAGCGTCAGACCTTCTGAGGCTTGCTCCGCGGCCGTTTCGGCAGTGCGATGAAACCGAAGCACATCGGCCAGCATTCCATAGAAACGGGGCGAGATGAGATTACGGCGCTGGGCAAACAACCGATTAAGTCCACTGCCATTGTATTCGAGCCCGGTTCGCTGGTCACTTACGGCAAACGACATCGTCGTCGGCTGACGAGCGACACCCAGGTCATCAAGCATCCGAAAAAAGTTCGGATAGTTCCGATCATTGCAGACGATAAATCCGGAATCGACAGCGATTGCCCCCTCAGCATCGTCGATCATGTGGGTGTGCACATGCCCGCCAATGTGCTCACCGGCCTCATAGATCGTCAGCTTATGGTGACGATCGAGAGCGTAGGCGGCTGCGAGTCCGGCGATTCCGGCTCCGATAATGGCAATGCGTTGGTCAGATGATGCAGTCACGAGTCGGCCAGGATGTCGTGGTGCTGTCGCTCCAACTTGCCGATGTCGAAGCCGAGTCGATCGAGATCGCCAACAATGCGCACGTAAACGGCATCGTCGAGCGTTGGCTGACGTGCCATGATCCACACGTAGCTTCTCCCCGGAACGCCGACGACGGTGTACGAGTAGTCCGGTGCAAGATCGATCACGTAGTACGGAAAGCGAATCGGCCAAAAGAACTGGACCCGCCACTCGGCATTGGTCTCGCGATTCGTGACAAAACCTCGCGCCGTGAGGCGCTTTGACTTACCAGAGGCAATGGAGTTGAAGGTGAAGATGATATCGATGTCGCCATCATCACGGACTTCATATCGCTCAATGCCGTTCTTGGTGCCACGCTCAACGAACGTTGGAATGTTGGCAATAACATACCAGTCGCCTGCGAAGCGGTTCAGGTCTACGAAGTCGACCGTTGGTAGCGGGGCAGGCTCAGGCATACTGAAATAGATTCCGACCACGAGTGGCAGGGGCAGAAAGGCAATGAGTGAACGTGGTGTTTGCAGCCATCGCTTCATGCCTTTCGAAACCACGGTAGAAAGGCGTTGGTTTCCCGCACGTACCGCTCATACCCCGGTTTCACTCGCTGCGACTGCTCAAGCAGCGTCACGCCTGAGACTTTGAGCAGGAGGAATGTCATCACCACCGGCGCAATGAGCGCCCACCAGGCGCCGGTCGAAACGGCAATGAGGAAATAGCCCCACCAGAGCACACATTCTCCGAAGTAGTTCGGGTGCCGACTGAACTGCCAGAGACCACCGGTGAAGAGCTTACCCTTGTTTTCTGGATCAGCTTTGAAACGTGTCAATTGCCAGTCGGCCACGGCCTCGAAAAGAAATCCAACGAGCCACACGACCAATCCGACAACCGCTAACCACGGATAAACCAGTTGCGTGGCAGCGGCTGTGGCCACGAACGGTACCGAGATTACCCACATCAAGACGCCTTGCAACCAGAAGACGGTCACCAGCGATCGTAGCACCCAGCCCGGACCACCGTCATGCCGCCATTTCGCGTAGCGAGGATCCTCTCCCTTGCCGTGGTTACGAATTCCGATGTGGAGAGCGAGACGAATCGCCCAGATAGCAACCAGGGCGACTGTCAGCCAACCCCACATCGAAAGGGGGTGACTGAATGTCGCGTACACGATTGCGCAGACGAGAAAGCCAGGTCCCCAGGCGATATCGATGATGCTCGCGTTCTTGATTGCAGCACTGACAGCCCACAGGAGGGTTAAGCCACCGAAGACAAATGGAGCTGCTGCTATCCATGTTTGCCAATCGAACGGCAAAATCATACGCTCCCTCCGTTTCGACGACGTAACCAGATTCCGAACGCATACACAATCGGCATCGTCACCGCCCACACGATCGCCAGAGCAACGATCGTCGTACTCGGAGCACGTGGCAACGTCACTGCCCCAATCGCGTCTGCCACGAAGTAGGACAGCGGTCCAGCAATCGCACCAAGGACCATGGCCAACCACGGTCGAGATGCGAGCACCTTTAGCGAATGGTGCAGTGTCGCGGCGAAGCCGGCCCACAACGCAGTGATCCACAGCGGGGCAATCGGTAGCCCAAATGGGGATCCGTAGCGATAATCAACCAGTCCCATGGCCAACAGCATCGAATCGATACCGGTGCCAAGAAGTGCGGCCGCTCCGATGAACTGCCACTCCCAGAGCGCCGGGCGAAAGATCAGTGCGTGAAGGACAAGAAAAGCGCTCGCGGCGATAGGTCCGGCAAACCACCAACCGGCAGCAGCTCCACCAACCGCAGCGAGCCAAACGGCATCATAGCCGAGGAAATTGACGAGCAGTCGGGGCACCTGGCGGATAGGGGCCGAGGAATCAATCACCGGGGCGAATTCTTTCATGATGGGGTAACCGCGACGAGGCGGACGATGTTCACCGATTGCCAAACATGGCAAAGCCTCCGGGGGGGTTAATTCGTCCGGAGGCTTGTCATCTGCGGCGGCGTCTCCCGAGCGTCGCACGCCGGGGTCTGTTTACACATGCCCACAGGCCGCCCAACTCAAGGCATAATAACCCGAGTTCACGGCTAATATAGGCTTATATATCCTGTTTTCCAAGTAAATCTTGTGAAAAACGTAACAAAAACTCGTGCCCACTTTCACCAGTTGACAACGACTACCGCGGCAGCACTAGCAATAACTGCCGCCCACTCGCGACGGTGCAGCCGTTCCCGCCAGATGAGAACTCCGGCGAGGTTTACAAGGAGTATCGTTCCAGCACCGAAGGCGGCGAATGAGACCGTCGCCGGTAAGCGCTCAAGAGCTTGAATCAGGAAGTACGACGAGAACAGATTGGGGATGCCTACCGCTACCCCCAGCAAAATGTCCGAACGCTGCCACCGGGCCGCGCGAGAAATGGCTGTTACGATCGCCAGCAGACCTGCCACTGTAAACGTGACTGCGAGAAAAATCGGCGCTGCATCAACCACCGCCTGGGATTCGAACACCTTGTTTGAAAACTCTGACAATCCGCCGAACAGTGAGAGCAAAATGAGTACCGGGATGAAGCGCCGGCGACGAGCATCGGGAGTTGGCCAGGCAATAAGCAGAACGGCCAATAGCCCCATGCCGATACCAATCCATTGACCGAGTGTCGGTGCCTCTTGCCAAACGGCGAAAGACAGGAGAACCGGAACGAAGATCCCGAGCTTGGCAAACGCTCCCGCCAATCCGACACCATTCTTCCGAACCGATACCTGGTAATAGATGAAGCCAAGGAAAAAGAGAACTCCTGCTCCTCCCCCGGTAAGCATCGCCCAAATCACACTACTCGACCAGGTCGGTTGCGACCCGGACCACACACTCACCAGCTCTTGCCAGCCGGGCTGCCATGACGGACTTCCGGGAGCATCGGTTGCCGTTAGCCAAAGGCCGAGAGCTACGGTCGTGGCAACGATGTAGTTAACCGCCGTGACAACGAATCGATTCGCATTTCGGGATTCCGAGACTTTGAAAACAAGAGCAATCGCGGAACTAGAGGCGATCGCCAAGAACAGCCAGAGCACCGCTTAGCGCGACCGCCGAGTGGATCCGGTCCGACCTCCGCGTCGTCGGCGACGTCTCCCACTACCGCGCCCATCGTTGGCTCCTCCGATATCCGTATCAGTCTCCGGCTCATCTGGGGAGAACTCGGACTCCGACGGTGTGTCGTGTCGCTGTAGATTGCCGAGATAGGCATCTTCGAGAAGCATCGCGACGAGTGCCGCTTCGTCCTCATTTTGGCCGAGGGACTGAGCCAACGGTACGAATCGCTCGATCCGTTCTCGTTGCACGCGATCATACTGACGAAGGCGAGCTTCCAGCTGGACAGTTAAGCGTTGACTGACAACTGCAGCCACGTCGCTCTCGGTCGGCGCAGATCGCTCGATGAGTGGAATGCTGTAGCGCTTCGCAATCCGCTGCAGATCCATAATCTCGCGGCCATTGACCAACGTTATCGCCTGGCCCGACAATCCAGCCCGTCCGGTGCGACCGGATCGATGGATGTACTGCTCCGGGTCTTCGGGGACTTCGTACTGAATAACGTGTGAGAGCTCGGGGATATCGATCCCGCGGCCCGCCAGATCGGTGGCCACCAGATAGCGCAAACTGCCCGCTTTAATCCGTTGCAGGACGTGCTCCCGCTTCGACTGCGAGAGGTCAGCCGACAACTCATCGGCATCAAATCCGAACCGTTGCAATACGACCGTAACGAAACTAACGGTCGCCTTGGTGTTGCAGAAGATAACGGCATTGGGTGGATTGTCGATCTCCAGCAGACGAACCAGCGTACGATCTTTATCCATTCCCGGGACAAGGCAGAAGACATGCTCGACTTCGGCGACGTGAACCTGATCCCGAGAGAGGGAAAGCAACTCTGGATCGGTAAGGAACTGTTGAGCGAGGCGGAGCACATGGGCGGGGAAGGTCGCACTAAAGAGGTAGGCGTTGTACCGATTCTTTTCGGGCAGGTAGCGCTGCACCTCTTTCATGTCCGGGTAGAAACCCATGGAGAGCATGCGATCGGCTTCGTCAAAGACGAGCACCTCGATGTCGTTTAGCGACAGTGAGCCTCGCAGCAGATGATCGAGAACGCGACCCGGTGTACCGACGACTATTTGGGAACCACGCTCCAATGCCCGCAGCTGGGGACCGTACTTCACACCACCATACACCGACGCTACGGCTATTCCAGAACCCTCCGACAGCATCTCCGCCTCGCGGGTGACCTGCTGAGCCAACTCTCGAGTCGGGACCAGGATGAGACTCTGACAGGTACGGTGGTTCGGATTGATACGTTCCATGATTGGCAGGAGAAAGGCACCTGTCTTCCCCGACCCCGTCTTGGACTGAATCATCAGATCGCGACGATCGAGGAGATACGGAATAGCCCGCTGCTGCACGTCCATGAGCGAGTCCCAGCCAGCTCGCGCGCACGACTCGCGCAGCAGTTGAGGCAGTTCGTCGATGGTAATCTCGGGCAACGGGTTAGATGGTTGCGCGAGAGAGCGAGAGCTATCTGTCATAGCGCGCAAGGATACCGCCGTGAACGCGACAATGCAACCGGCGTATTGCTAGGAGGCGACGGGATGAGGATACGCTTCGGTTCGGTCCTGAAAACGCAGGATTGCCGGATTCTGGATCACGCCATCAATGATCTCCAGGGATCGTTTGATGGTCGGGTTCCGGTGCCAGGCATCCGGTCCCGCCAGAACATCGGTAAGAAACGGCAGGAGCGACTCCGAAATCTCCCAGCTCGCCGAGCGGTACATCAATGACGGCGAGTGATCGACCGCGTAATAGGTGACTCCGTCTCCAACCGAAAATGCTGGCTCTTCGAATGATGTGGGTCGGGCGAAGGGGAAGCCCATACCAAGATCGCAACTGACGTCGACAATCAAGGCACCCCGTTTCAGCCGACCGATCTCATTCTCGGTCACAAACATGTACGGCTCGTTCGGATTTTGGAGGATCGCATTAACGATGATATCTGCCCGGGCAATCACCTCGATCATCGGTTGATGCTCCCCCTCCTCGGTGACCGTCATCGCCCGACCGTCTTCGATGAGACTATAGAGGTGGTGATACTGATCGGCCAAGCCGTGGGGACGCCCGTGGCCGTAGCGATTGAACACCGTCAGGTCGGTGTACCCCAGACCAGCCAACGCTCGAATCGCTCCCTGCCCGGTGGCGCCACAGCCGAGGACAACGACTTCCTCAGGACGCCCGTAGTGACCACACCGACCACTGAGTTCAAGGGCGTGGACGGCCGAGCAGTAGCCTGCCATCTCATTATTCCGAGCAAAGACATGGCCAGTGTAGGTACCGTCGTCGTTCCAATGATGCATCTCCTCCCAGGCGATATAGGTCAGTCGCTTGTCGATGCCGAGCTGCGTAATCGGCGTTCCCTGGACACAATGCGGCCAGCCCCAGAGAATCTGACCATCACGAAACGAGGCAAAGTCCTGGTCGGTCGGCTTGGGCAGTAGAATGATATCGCAGGTAGCGAACAACTCATCGCGCGACTTAATACCCGCCGAATGGGCTGCAAACTGGCTATCAGGTACCGCAAAGTTGCTTCCGTAATCACGCTCAAACCAAATGCGATCGGATAGCGCTGCCGGAATACGATTGAGATGGTCGGGATGAATCGGGAGTCGTTTCTCGTTCTCTTTGGTCGAGCTTCCCACTACCCCCAGTGTTAACTCGTGTGCAGCCATGCGATCGCCTCCGGCTCTTGTGATTCTCGTCACAATCTATCCGGATTCGCCGGCTAAGTCAATTGAGCAACCGACCGTTACTAGACGCGAAACAGGTACTGGAACTTCAGATACAGCTGCTGAGACGAGCGCGCAAAGCGTGTTCGCTCCTGGCTCGGCGCGGATGCCAGCGCAACATCGTAGTCTCGCAGTGACCAGTTCGCGCCCAGATAAAAGACCGTCAGTGGATTGAGCTGCCAGGTCAGGAGCGGCTCAACATTGACCCGGTTGTTATTCTCATTCCATTGCACGATCAACCGGGCGCCCCACTCCCGCGAGAATTGGTAGGTCGTGCGGGTGCGGAGAATGTAGGTTTCGGCGAGTTCGATGCGTTCGGTGCCCAGCGCCTCGGCAACCGAGGGTCGTCGGCTCAACCGAACGTAATCCAATCGTGGGTTTACAACCAGTCGACTCGTGGGTCGAAAGGTGATGCCTGCGCCCCCTTCCCAGAACCGCGCAAGCTCTGGCTCTGAGCGGTCACGCCAGATTGTGTTTCCAAACGTTGTATAGACGAACATCTCGAAGGTCCGAGAGAAGTTGCGGCTGAGCTCGGAATAGAGGCGGCTGATCCCCGGAAAGACCTCACCGTTGACACCAAATCGTTCGCGGCTGTTAAGATATTGCACGAAAAACGATGTCTGTCCACTGAAGCGAACAAACAACGACGGTCGTAGCCACTCGTCCTTAGAACCACCCCGAAAGCGAAGTGGGTTGGCATCGAGAAACGAATCGAAATCCCACACGCGACCCGTGCTAACCGAGGGCTCGATCTGTTTGATCAGCGCACCATTGGGTCGGAAATTGAGACCCGTCCACATTGAGACCAGTCGAGAATCATTACTTGTTACAAAGCCGTTTTCGGCGCGGAACGTCGGCGATGTCTCTCGATAGTCGATATCGAAATTCCAGATGCGCCCCGATCGCTCAAGGGAGGCATAGACCGAATGCCCGGAGAACGACTCACCGTCGAACTCAACACTGTACCGGCCATTATCGAATCGATCACTGGTGCCGACCAGACCGATCGTGTCGAGCACATCGCCGGAATCGGTCGTCACCGTGATCTCGGACAGCGTCTGTGGTTCTTCGATATAGCTGCCAACGGCCTGAAACTCGACTTGCCAGTTCTTGGTGAGGCGTACCCGGGAATCAAACGAATAGGTCGCTCCGAGTCCGCCCTGCATCTGGTTCGGCATCCCCTCAAGCGAAAAGTCACGCGTTGAGCGGGCGGTAAACGTCCAGCCAATGTAGACCTGATTGGCCAGTTGCTGACGATAGCGGGCGATACCGACCAACGCTTCGTCTGACTGTGCCGTGTAGCTCCGTTCCGGACCGGGAATCAGGAACGTACTGTTTTCGTCGAATGCGGCGAGGATGTTCACCGACGCATCTCCGAATGTCCCGCTCAGTTTTCCGGCGAATTGCGGATCATTGATTGTTCGCGTGTACACCTGGCTGATCCAGGTGTTGAAGAGATCCGAGCCTTCCTGGAAGAACGGTCGACGCTCCGGGAAAAAGAGACCGAAGGTAGTATTGACATCGATTCGTCCGGCATCGGATTCAACCTGAGAAAAGTCCGGATTGTAAGTTAGTTCCGCTCCGGCGTTGTTCGACAAACCATACTTGATGTTCATCGAGACGTCGGCTTCGGGGTCGTCGTTGTCGAATACTTCCGACGTATCGGTGATATCGGTCAGCAGACCCGCCTGCGAGGCGACAAAGGTCGGCAGGATTTCGATGTTCGAGGAACGCTCAATCCCTTCGATACCATCAAGATGTCCCCACTGACACATAAAGCAGCCCTCATCCCGATCCTGAGCAGCCCATGTGTAGCGATAGCGGTTGTCGCGTTTACGATCGCGCCAGAAGTTGATCCGCCAGTCCTGCTGACCTTCGGGAAAGCGAAGGGAGGCAAACGGGATAGCGAGTTCAACCTGGTAGCCAGAATCGGTGATCATGCCATCGGAAAAGAAGATGACATCGTACGAGCCATCAGAGCCGCCACCGTTCTGGTACGATTCGTCTCCCTGAAGCCCAAATGGGTTAACAAAGAGACCATACCCAAATGATTGGTCCCCGTTCGGATCGATCATGACGCCGAAATAATCATCGGACCAGATATTGTCGCGAGTGTGGAGACCGGCTCGAATTGATGTCGGATCATCATAGGCAATGAGTGCGATGTAGAGATTGGTCGCATCGTACATCACCAGTGCCTGCGAGCGTACCGCCGGCGCGATCTGATCACCGGGATCAGTTTCGGAGAAGCCGCTGGCCAAACCGGCCTGTCGCCAACCTGGCTCATCGAGGACACCATCGATCTCGATCGACTCGGCGATTCGGATGGCGGTTACACGCGGTTGAAAAGTCGGTTCAAAAGCCATGGCCCCGGAAACAGACAGGACCAAGAGTATAGCTGGCAGGCAGCGCTTCAGCGCTCTCGAAAGTACAGGCAAACACCACTCCCACACGATGGGCAATCGTATCGATTGCCAAAGCTCTCGCTCGGTCTACGCGGGAATTGGTCGGAAGGTTTCAGCCACTCGCGGGATTGCCGAGAACGCTACTTGATCCCACAGGACGAGAGCCCTCGCTTTTCCAAGTACTGCTGGTGATACTCCTCGGCGGGCCAGAAGGTAGGCGCATGCTCGATGATCGTTGCGATCGGTCGTGTGTGAACGCCGGAAGAATCGAGCGCCTGCTTCGACGCTTCGGCGGCGCTCATCTGGCTGTCAGAATGGACAAAGATCGCAGTGCGGTATTGATCGCCGATATCCGGTCCCTGGCGATTGACCTGCGTCGGGTCATGAGCCTCCCAGAAGACGTGAAGAAGATCACGAAACGACACCTGGGCGGGATCAAACACGATATCTACGGCCTCAGCGTGTCCCGTATTGGTGTAGCAGACCTGTTGATAAGTCGGATTGTCAACACTGCCGCCGATGTACCCAACGCGTGTTGCCTTGACCCCCGCAGTGTTCCGAAACGTTGCTTCGATGCCCCAGAAGCACCCACCAGCAAAAGTCGCTCGCTCCCAGTCCGGGTTATCCAACGCCGTCGCGAAATCCGCCGCGGTTGGTCCGTCGGTCGCCTTGGCGTCAGCGTTGGTGTCTTCGAGAGCTTCCAACAACCGTCCGCCGGTAAGGATGGTGGCGGCTCCAAAGAGGACGATGCAAATACGGATTATGGAGTTCTTAAGCATCGCAAGACCCTACCTTTTCAGCTTCAGCCAGTTATACGCGGTTTCACGGTAGTCGATGCAGTGTCAGAAGACTTACGACCGCCAGACGTGTTCGGTCTCGCTTATCGGCTTGACTTAATACCTTCAGAACGGTAGCTTGTGGGCGCTGGAGACTCTTATCCTCCCCCGAGAGTGACCAGTGTTAACCCCGGCACCAATCTGGTGCCGGGGCCTTTTTTTTGCTGGATAACCGTCTTCTACCGCACGGGTGTTGGTCGGCGATCAATCGGGCGTTTCTCGCACGCAATGAGGAACGTCAGCGCCTCCCGAACACTCTTCGCGGTAACCGGTCGACGATCCGCAGCATCTGGTGCGACCGCCTGACAGCTGATGATATCTCCGACTGCGATACCGGCATCTTCGACGGCGGCGGCATCAACAAGTTCGCAGCGTCCCCGGATCTGTAGCCGCGGTCGTGCCAGACGGATCGAAACGATTTGGCCTTCGTGCAGATACTCGATCCGCGCGGCTTGCTCCATGAGAGAGACGAGGACAAGC
Organism: Candidatus Zixiibacteriota bacterium; assembly: GCA_028289585.1. Classification (GTDB taxonomy): domain Bacteria; phylum Zixibacteria; class MSB-5A5; order GN15; family FEB-12; genus JANQPI01. The sequence goes on along the minus strand of JANQPI010000010.1, from coordinate 545,237 downwards.
TGCATGAGCGTCGACAAGCGAGCCGGTGAGACCTGATCAATGTTCGTTTCTGCTTTCGTCGCGGTCTCGGTCGACTCGTGCCCCGGAAGGCAGGTGCGCACCCGGCCAATGATCTCAAGCAAATCGCGATCTCGTTCTGAATCGGCCCCGGCGGTCCATTGGGAGAGGAGACTGTCGAGCACCAGGGCATCGGTATAGGCCATGCCGTCGAAGCGATACCGCGTTTGACTCGCGAGTCGATAGCCACCAACCTTGCGATCGTACTCGATCGCAAGGTTGGCTTCACTCAGGCTATTGAGATACCGATACGCCGTACGCGGGTGTATGCCGCAGGCATCGACAATGTCGTCCAGTTTCACGAACGAGCGAAACTGAAGCAAGTTGATGATCCGGAGAACGTTGTCGATCACACTTCGCGTACTGTTCATCAGATCTCCTACCGAACGTTGATCATAAGCCACATACGGATGAGCGAGAGAAGCATGCCCCCATCATCCGTTTCATCCATAGCTGAATCGGTAATCGTTCCTTGGTTCGTGAGCGCAACGGCTCCGTTTCCGGACGTGTCTCCGGGCGGGGGGGGAAGCGGCGGGCCACCACCTTCACCGTAAGACGAAGTCGGCAGCAACAGTGCCCCGGAAAGGAACAACGAAGCGAGGGTTGTACGGTACCATGTTGCCTTTGTCATTTGTGTGACCTCCTGTAGTCGTCGACGTGGACGCAACGGAGTTCACACGGTCAATTTCCGTGCCACCTGAGAACAAGTCCGTAAAATCACATAACACTATGTCTCGCAACAACTCGCTGCCAACACGGAGTTTTCGATCCGTGATGCGCAGAATGACAGATATGACAGCCATGTTCTTCCTCAACTCGCCGACTGAGTTGTCACTGTACGCCTCTTCCCTTTTTACAGTCCTAACACAATTGCAAAAATCGTTAAAACCTTCGGTAAGGAATCTCCAATCGGATGAGCATTCGACGCAGTCGCGAATACGGGTAATCAATCTCTCGTGCGAGTTCAGCAACGTTACCGCGCAGCGCGATAAGGCGTTTGGTCAGAAAAGCTCGTCGTTGGTCATCGGTCATGTGTTGAATCTGGGCACTACTCCCCCCTGTCGTCTCATCGTCGGAGAACTTAAGATCAACCGCATGGATGATTTGACTGCCAGAAAACAGGACGGCTCGTCGGACTACCGACTTGAGCTCACGTACATTCCCCGGCCAAGGATGGGTCACCAACCGATCGAGCGCGTCGCTCGCGAACTTTCGCGACTCATCACCGGTCGCCTTACGCAGGAAGTATTCGGCTAACACCGGGATATCCTCGACTCGTTCGCGCAGGGGAAAGAGCTTAACGATGTGATCGGTGAGTCGATAAAAAACGTCACCGCGGAAATCCTTACCCTGCTGCAGTTCATGAAGAGAACGGTTGGTCGCGGCAATAATGCGCGTATCAACCGGAATCTCCAGGTGCGAACCAATCGGCCGGACCGTCTTCTCTTCCAAGACCCGAAGGAGCTTCGGCAACAGTACGGTCGGCATGTCACCAATCTCATCGAGGAAAAGTGTGCTTCCGGATGCAACCTCGAATGCCCCCGGACGAGCGTCTACTCCGGATGCAACGTTCTTGCGGATCCCGAAAAGTTCGGCATCCGCCAACGACTCGGTAAGCGTTGCACAATTGATAACAATCAGGTCGCGATCAGCCCGTTCTGAGTGTTCGTGGATGAACCGGGCAAACAACTCTTTACCGGTTCCCGACTCGCCAACGACAAGCACCGTATGGTTGGTGGGAGCAATCTTGGTGAGCAGGCGTAATTGCTCCTGGAGGTCAGCATTTCGTGTGATAATGCCTGTAGCATCGAAGTCGCGTGAAGGCTCCTCGGGCGGCAGGACGTGGCTTCGCGATAGCAACGAGCCGGCCATATGGGCGAGCTCCCTGACCCGTTCGATATCGGGTTCGTCGAATCGCTTTGGTAGATCGTGATGATCAAGGTACAAGACATGCCGACGCTGCCGCTGGACGGTGATTGGCAGGCACAGAATCGATTGAATGTTTTCGGTCAGGACACTGGTGAGCGAGGCGGTGCGAGGATCAGCTTGGGCATTATCGATGAGCAGTTCACGATCATCGCGCAGGGCGTAATGGGCCGTGCCCGAACTCACAAGATCTTCACCAATACTGTCGGGATCAAGCAGGTTCAGCGATAGACGCAATGAGAGGACGTTGTCGGTGTTGACGCTAAACAATGCCACGCGTTCAGCACCACTGACCGAAAGAGCAAGCTGAAGAAGGCCGCGCAGTACCGCCTCTTCATTGTTCTCTGAATCCATGATTCGCCGAACACCACGAAGAAGCGTTAGCGACAGCCTTGCCTCAATCGGCGACTCATCATCTTTGCCCTCCGTTAACAGTCCAAAGGTAGGAATTCCTGAAGCTGACCACCGGTTCGCCGATTGCCGGGCTAGCGAGTGATACTTGCGAGAGAGAATCAGCTGTTCACTATCGCGACACCAGTGTGCAACCTTATCGAGAAGCACGATTTCGTGGAGTGGGTAAGGTGACTTGCGAAGCTTGCGCACGGCGGCAACGCCGACCCGGGGTTCCGCCGCCATGAGCGCCTGTACGGCGGCTCCAAGCACTCCGGATCTGCTTATGCTCTCGATATCCGAGAAGCTAATCTCAGTTCGAGCCTGCTGCGGAGCCAAAGCCAACAACCAGAACGCCGATCTCGCCATAAGACGATAGTGTGCATGCTGGCGTGCTTCGCGGTAGATTGTGATGAATTCGCGAACATGGTCGGCACTGACCGATGTGCTGGCACTCGCCAATACATGAATCAATCGTTTGCGGAGTCGGAACGCAGGCGACAACCCATCATCAGAAAGTGACTCCAGCAGTTCGATCGCTCCATCGCTATCGTCGACCGACACCAGCAATTCAGCCGCATTGAGAATCACAAGTGGCCGCATCGCAGCGCCATCGTCGAGTTGCAGTTGTCGCAAGGCCATTGTCATATAGAAACGCGCCAGGTCCGATTGACGGCGGATCTTGGCCAACTCCAGATCGTTATTCAACGTAATCAGTTCAGCAACGGTTGCCGTCTCAAGCCCGGAACTGGCTCGACATCGCTCGCTCGCGTCGAGGGCCCGTTGATAGTCTCCGGAATCGGCAGCAACAGCGGACTCATAGGTACCGAGCATACCCCGTCGAAGCTCATCCTCCGGAAGCTCACTCTCACTTCGTGCAGACATCAACACGCGGTCGGCAAGTTCGCAATCTCCGCGCTGGTACGCCAACCGAACGATTGAGGAAAGAATGCCGAACGGTGACCAGTCACTCTGTCGGATTTCGACAGCAAGGGCATGAGCACGAGCTAAGTGCCGACTGGCTGAGCGATGACGATCAAGCTGGCCGTGTGCCACACCAAGATCGTGATGTAAACGCGCCTGTAGTATGGAGTCCCCCTCGGCGCGAGCTTCGCGCAACAACCGACGCAACGTATCGATGGCTCGTTCCGGACTCGCCATTAACCCGCCGACCCAAACCGCCAGACGCCGGAACTCTAGGCGATACGATGTATCCTCAGCTGAGTTTGCCAACGTCTGCCCGCTCACCAGATAGGCACGGGCCGCAGCAATGTTAAAGCGTAGAAGTGAAATCGTTACCGCACGTTGCCAGCAATGAAGCCGTCGAGACACCGGGTGGTCTTCGGATTCCGCGATTGCGGTTAGCGTTCGCTCTCCCTCATTGAGATAACCAAGACGCAGCTGCCAGCCGGCATCGGCGAGGAGGTTCGACGTGTCACCGTCAGATCGCTCACTCAGACTGGCAATGATTTGCCGCATTTTGTCAGATGAAGAATCTGATCGCGCCAATAGTTGACCCAGGACGTGCGCAGGAATCACGACTGCTAAAGCAAAGCTGCTCCGCTTGATGTGTACTTCGGGGAGAACTCGCCGCAGCGAACGGTAGCGCACCGCCGGCCGAGCGGCTACCCAATCGGCCACAACATCGCGAGCTGTTGCCGTTGGAAATACCAACTGGGCAGCCAGCGGATCAGATTCAGACCGCTGCATTTCCGGAAATCGGATCTGGGTTCGGGCCAGGGCCAACGTCGTGCGCTCCAGATGATGTCGAGATCGCGTTTCGTCAATACCACCGTGCCGGTGAAGAGCATGCCACATCGACTGAGGTCGCTCCAATGACGATTCCCGGGCACAATCCCGTATGATCGCTGCGGTCGACTCGGGCAGGTCGAGCGCCAACGCCTGTACTGATTTCGCAAACGTGTAGAGATCGTAGGAAGGCTCAAACTCGGTTGCGGTTACTGCTTCCGGCGGCAGAAAATGCCGAGCTCCGGCCAGCGTCTGACGATCTGCTGGACCGGCGGCGACGAGGAAGTCAAAGTCGATGATCCGCACAGCAAAGCTACGGCCGCGGCGGTGTAGGAGAATATGATCGATCCGCAGATCTCGATGAACAAGACCGCAGATATGAATCAGGTCTATCGCCAGGCAAGCCTGAGCAAACGCCTCGGTTGCTTGCGAACCTGTCAACCACTCGCTAAGGGGGCGCCACTTACGAGGGTTGAGCCAGGGATAAACGTGAATGGCGAAGCCGGAAATTGATGTGGTCTGGCGGTAGATGCAATGGTACTGGCGATCCAAGCGGCTCTGGAGCCTCTCCGATTGGTCCCAAAACGTCTTTCTTAGGCCCGCAGCCTGCTCATGTAACGCCTTGAGTAAGAATACGTTACCATCGCGCTGAGCGGTCCCAACAAGGGCTAACGGACCCTCACCGTGCCACTGGGTAATCCGATATGACCCAAACTTGGTTGGGCGATCGGTACGCTCGTTCTCCATCAAAATCTATCGACATATTTTTTCATTTCTTTCATATTGGTGGCGTTGAATGTCATTGTCCAGCCGTATTATTCAGCAGGAAGACTCCAAAGCAATAACCCTCTGGGGGAGGATTATCAGCGGGAAGTTCGTCCATCGGCTTCCCGCTGCTTTTTTGACTCTGACAATCTGCACTTTGAGGCGCTATTCGTCAAGCTAGTCTCTTGACGCACAAACCACGGGAATGAAAAAGCTGAAAATCGAATCAACGGATCTGAGGCTCATTTAGCCAAGCAGCGATACGGGATTTGAAATCGGTAGTGATTATGGCTGGGAGACAGGGATTCGAACCCCGATTTCGCTCCGGGGAATTTCCATAGACCCTTACCAGACAACGCCTTATGGCTACAAACGACTCTACGGCAGCGAGTTACATCTTCTCTAAGCTTTGTAGAAATCTCATCTAGTTTGTTCTATTTGGACCTCTACCGGTCACAAAATGGTCACATGAGACCATCTTCTACCGAGCAGAAAACACCCACAACAGAGTGAATGATGCACTCTATTCCATTCCGTGGTTTTTAGCAATCGGAGCTCGGAGACACACAAAGTAGTGTCGCATTCTGCCGACGAGATTAATGGCGCATCTAGTTGTTTGTTGTACGCGCAATTCTAAACCCCACAAACTCAAACTGTCCATTTGGCTCTCTACCATCGCGAGCCGCACTTCGGCAGCTCTCTGCTGAGCTAAGGAAATGCCCGCCACGGACTATGCGATCACCATCACCGTCCTGACGCGCGCTGCCGTTGCACGGAGCCCCCACGTAATTATCGTGCCATTCGTCAGCACACCATTCCCCCACATTACCATGCATATCGTGAAGACCCCATACGTTTGGCTTTTGCTTGCCGACTGGATGAGTTCTTCCATCTCTGATACCTTCACCGAACCAAGCATAATCGCACAATGCTGATTCGTCGTTCCCGAAGCAGTAACGTCCAGTGTTGCCTGCCCTGCAAGCGTACTCCCATTCAGCTTCAGTGGGAAATCGGAACTCACCGCCTGATGTGTCCTCGAGTTTGTTCAGGGCGTCTAGGAAAGCTTGGGCTTCCTCCCAGCTCAAGTTCTCCACCGGGTGATCGTCACCTTCGTGTTTCGAAGGGCATAATCCCGTCACAGCTCTATACTGAGTTTGAGTCACTGGATACTTTCCAAGCCAGAACCCTCGATCGAAGGAAACTCGATGTGCGGGAAGCTGTTCATCTGGCCTCTGTTCTTCTCCACCCATCATAAAAGTACCGGGGTGGATCATCACAAGCGTGAGTGAAGCGCCAGCTCCGATATCGACAATCTGATTCGTTTGCTTCAGGTGATTGTGTAGCTGGTCAGTACCACGAATCTCGCCACGGGCTTTCGATCTTTCTCTCACGAAATACACAATAAACTGCAAAGGAAGAGCCAATAACGACAAAGCTGTAATGCCCTTGACTTCAAACTTTGTCGGCCCAAACAAGCGCTTGATGTTTTCCCACAGGGTCCTCCATGGCGTCTCCATCCATTTGTACCCGCAGACCGAATGTTTGTGATAACCAAGGGCAAGCCATTTGAAGAGACAGGTTTCATGGCAATTCGGGCACGTCAACAACTCGAAATGTTCTTCAAGAAGGAAATTGTGAAAATACGTCATAGAAAGCTCCGGATCCTGGTATCTGGCCATTGACCTGAACGTATTTTCAATGATGTTACATTCTTCTTCTGAAAAGTGTTCGGCGTACGAAACCATATCATAAATGCTGATCAAAATGTTGCTAGGATCGATGGCGATCTTGCTTCCCATGGCCATCCCCTTGGATTATGCAGTGGTCAGATTCGATTTGTTAGTCGACGTCAACGGGATCGCAGTTGCAGCTACTAGTTAATAGAGGCCAACTACAGTTAAGAAGTCGCAACAATTCAGCATAACGCCCGTCTATGCTCAAGATATTGTAAGCATCAGTAACGGCGGGTCACTTTGTTATTGCACTTGGTAGGAATCGGGCGATCGGGGTGAAAACCTTCTTCGCGATAGAGTTGACATGTGGCTTTCTTTGGGTCCGTGGACCATACTTTGCACTTGCTGCAATCTGCGCAACGATCGCCGTTTTTGACGTAAGCCATGCGGTATCCTCCTCCTGTGAATATCTAGACACTATTCCGCAGCAACTCTGTTCTTCATGAACAACTGAATCAGAGAGGGGCAAGGATATGATGCCCCCATTCTCCTACCACAGATAGAGTTATACATAACTCCGTGAATTGCAAGGAGCAAGCTCGTGGAGTTTAAAGGAAGTTCAGTGCAGTTGGAAGCGCTACGAGGAAGCTCGATTTTAGAGATTCTTTAGAATCCTACTCCTACGGTTACTCGATGTCGCCATCAGTTCTCGTGGCTCGGTTCTGTACTACTCTGTAGATCGTAGCAATCTCTGCAGTCTGCCCATATGACGCGGCAAAATCTACCTGCTTGATCTGTCCGTAACCCAGAGTAGCATCATATGGAACAGTCACGATCCCAATGTCGCCTCCGAATCCGAAATGTGAATACTCTCCATCCAGTAGAATCGGTGTCAGTTGAGCAAGCGATACGCTGAAGAACGAACAGTGAGCTGTGCGATTGCCACCGTCCATGTACACCTGGATTTCTGGATTCTCATCGCCGTTCAAGTCAAGCGTACTATCCACGATCCTTGCCCGCATGCCCGGAAGACGGAAATCGATTCGATCTACTAGAAGAAGGTCCCCAGCACTCGTGCGGCTCAGCAACACGACATTCGCATGGATACCTCGTGGACAGCCAACGACAACAACCAGGATTGAGTCAGATCCAACTCGTACCGTTAGGCTGTCCTTGAGCCAGGGTTCGTACGTAATGTAACTAGGCTCTCCGTCAGGATTAGGATGTTGAGTCTCCATTCCGAGCTCTATATCGATCAAGTCAGCACAAGCTTCATGAACAGAATCCGTAGCGAACGACTCAAAGACCTGATCACTTTCGTCCGCCAAATCCTCGACTACAACATCAGCGCCGGCAACCGACGAACCGACAACTGCCGAATTAAACAGCAACGTTACTACTAGCACGTGTAAGCGCATGCGGAGACTCCGTTTCTTCATTCTCCAGGCCAGAATCCGTCATCTCGAATATATGAGAGGACAGTGAGAGCATATTCATGAGCAGGGCCACTCTGAATCAGCGTTGCACCGGGGCCTCCATTGTACTTGTACGCGATCTCATATACATAGTCTTCAAACACCTTACCGTTCACAGCGGGATCATCGACGAACCCAGCATCTATGAAGCGAAGCATTTTGGATGACCAGGCAACATTCGTGTTCACATCGGTAAGCAAGGTCTGAGGATTACGGAACTTGAAATTCACGAAGTCTTGCAAAGACAGTTGCAAGGGCTGCATGAGGCCGTATGATGAAGTCAAAATGACCTGAGCGGTAAACTCTCCCGGGCCAATGTTTGCGAATTTGCCCGGATTCAGGGACTTCAACTCTTGGATATCAATCCTGGCGTTTTCATCCAAGTCCTGTACATCAACAAGTTGAAGGGAGTTGTTTCTAAGCAGTGAGTACGGATCAATATCCAGTGCCGCAACGCTGTCGCCCTGGTCCACCAGTTCGCTCGTCAACAATAGTCCTTTCGGAGAACCTGTTCGTGCGGAATCAGCCAACAGATATGCTCTTCTAAATCCATTGGCAATAGCCACACCAGGGTCTTGAAGAGTCTGCTCATCCAACCCATCCTCATATCGGAAGGTGTTCGTTGCGAAATTGTCATTTTCCTTCTTCGCGATGGCTTTCAATAGCTGGGGAGGTAACCCATACGCATCTCCCCACGATGTGAATAGGTAATCAAGATTGTTGCCACCATTTCCGATCCTTGGTGCTTGTGTAACTTGTATCTCAATCTCAGTTGAATCCAAGAGACCAGTCGCTGGGTGTACTCCGGAGAATCGTACCAACCATCTTACCGTGTCATCTCTCGTGAGCGAGAGAGGCATGAATGCATGTTCGTCAAGACGCAAGTATCTTGCTCTATCGTTGTTATAGACATTATCAAAAGTGAAAGAGCCAGAGCTTACGTTATGCGGTTGAAAGGTCGTATCAACGAACCAGTAATACGAGTCGCTGAAAGCGTCGTACTCTGAAGAGGCGATGAATCGGATGGAGTCTCCTGTATACAAGTCATATGCTAGGCAGTAACTAATGCTTGCGGATGCTTGCGTGCCAATGATGCGCGGCCCAAAGCTCTGCTCAGCATTCGCCTGAACATAATCCCCATCCTCACGTAGTCGCGAGACGCGAACAAACAACTCCAGACTATCAGCCGGAATACTGTCAGTATCCATATAGATAAACGAAGCGGTATGCCGAATTGCTGCCGAATCTGACAGATAGAGTGTGGTGGGCGAACCCTTCTTAATCACTTCGCCTCGATAGACGAGATCGGCCCACTCGAGATGTATCAACTCACCAAGTCGAAGACCCGTATTCAAAAGGGTGAACACAATCGGTCTCATGTGGTCGTCAGCGGCATCGAGGAGAGCTCGACACTCACTCTTCGAGAGAAATCGTGGCTCCGACTTCTTCAACACCTTTAGGTAGCGGATACCATCCAATGGATTGCCAGATGCGAGTCCACGTTCAATCGCGAACTTGAACACCATGCGAAGTAACTTGAGCTCCGCGTTTACAGTCCCAGGCCCAACACTGCGAGCGTTTATGGCAGTTGGCTTAGCGGACGTACCTTCCAAACTCAGGGTCCGCGGATCAACCTCCTGGCGCCACACTTTGTAACGGTCTAGCACTACTGGCGTCACCCTTGACGGCCTATCCACGGTTGGGAACTCAGCGGCGATGAACCGCTGGAAGTGCTCCAGTGAGACTCGATAGCGTTGATACGTGGACGGTGCGTTGTTCGCCCGAGAGTGTGCCAGGTAAGCCTCGAAGATCGCGTCGATTGAGGATTCGCTCGACGACAGCTTGAAACGGCCTTCCGAGATATCCACTTCGATCTTCTTGAGGAGTCTCTCGGCAACCTTCTTGGACTTTCCGACAGCTAAACGGCGGCGCTTTCCCTCAAAATAGAAGTCAACGGAATAGCTGTTGCCGCGCTTGCAGATTGTCGTTAGAGCGACTCCAACCGGCCACAAAGCGGCCGCAGTGCTCGCAGACGAAGAACACCGAGAAGCTAAAAGATTGTCAATGAGGGACTTAAAAATGGCTGGGAGACAGGGACTCGAACCCCGATTCCACGGTCCAGAGCCGTGTGTCCTACCATTGAACGATCTCCCAGTACCGGGGAGGCAAGAACCCTACCCCTGAACTCCTGAATATAGGGGCATACGTGCGGCTGTCAACCGCCTCACCCTGTCTCGGTAATCGGCATTTCCCCGAAAACGATGAACGCCTCGCCTACAACTTTCACACTTGCCGTATCATTGCGAAGACGATTGCGCAGTCCCCGGGTCTCGCCGCGGACCAGCTCGCAGTCGGTGACATCGTAGTCTGTTCCGCGAGTAGTAAGTCGAATCTTTTCAGACAGCGGGATAACGGAGAGACGCACCCCAGCTCGATCCGTAATTGTCCGCTCCCCATCCCAACACCACTCAACGATCTGTTCCGACGTGTGAATCTGTATCTCCCGCTGACCCGGAGACCCCTGTTTGCCAAACGCCGCTAAGAGAAGCAGGCTGCCAAGCAGATGATCGAGATCGCCGAGGTCGGGCATAAGAACTCGGATACGTCGCAAATCGTTTTGGTCACAATGGTGCAGTGCAAGCGCCAGGTCAGTAGCGTCCTTGTCAGAAGGAAAGGTTACGACCTCGGTCGAGGGTGGGAGCTCCGACAGATCACCGGTGAACGAATCAAGATCACCGATCAGGAGGTTTGGCGCCAACTTGAGAGCACGAAACAGCTCATACCCACCGTCAACCGCCACGGTGTAGGCATCAGTCAGTAACGGGCGAAACCGTTCGACCGTAGCCGGGGTAAGCGTTCCGGCACAGACAAGCACCGCGTCTGCCATCGCTTAGAATTCGCCGTTAGTGGCCAGAATCGCCGCGCCGAGCAGAGGGGTACGTTCCTCGATCACGATGCCAACCGGCATTCGTTCTAACAGGTGAGTCAGTTTCCCGGGCTTAGTGAATCGATCCATGAAGGAGGCAGCATTGAGAGCCGTAAGCAGTCCCGGAACGATGACGCCCCCGATGAACAACCCACCAACGGTCATACCGTTTAGCGCAAAGTCGGAAACAAACGACGACAGACAGTCCAACCAGATCTCAACCGTTTCAACGGCAACCTCGTCGGTACCCGTCAGGGCCCGCTCCATAATCTGCTCAGCTCCGTCTGGTCCGTCCGCAAACCAGTCGGGCGTAGTCAAACTCCGACTTTCGGTAAGCCACGCGTAAATCGAAACGAGTCCGCGCTGGGAAAGAACGTCTTCGACTTCAACTCGCCCCTGTTCACCATAGATGTACTCCCACAACTCGACCTCTCGCTGGTTGCCAGGCGCGAAGTCGCCATGTCCCGCCTCCGAAGCGTACGGCACATAATCGCCGTCGGGATCCTGGACGAGCAGAGCGGCCCCGAGGCCGGCGCCAGCCGCCACCAGTCCCAGATTTCCGTCGGGATGAGACTCTCCCTGGTTAACCTGGTAGATCCGATCGTCGGAAAGTGTTAAGACGCCACGCGCCGTAGCCACGAGATCGTTAACCAAGGTCACACGCTCGAAGGCAAAACGTTCGCGAATTCCGGAGCCGGTCAATGTCCACGAGAGATTGGTTGGCGATACGGTATCGCCAAGAACGGGTCCGGCAACTCCGAAGCAGGCCGAGTGGAACGGGCTCGGAAGTGACTTGAGATACGACTGTAAGAGCTGCTCGAAGTTCGGCCAGTCTCGTGTCGATAACCGGCGCTGATGGGATAGCGAAATCTTTCCGCTGGCCTGCCGGCAAACAGCCAGCTCAACTCGTCCGGCCGAGACATACCCTGCTATGTTGGTTGCCATGGCTCCACTCGTTCATCGTCCACTGGAATATAGCGTGCAGCGGGACGGTCAATCAACCAAGTCGTCAGACGCGCATCAAGAGATGCTGCCGGGACCGGATCGGTCTTACCAGGAAACAACGTTGCCCGGACAGCGTCAGCTTTTTCGTCGCCTGTGACCATAATTATGATTTCGCGCGCGGCATTGATAAGAGGGAGCGAAAACGTTAACCGCTTAGCTCCGAGGGAGGGAACGTCTGGTGCCCATACTAACTGACTCCCCGTGGACAGAAACGATGTTCCCGGAAAGAGCGAGGCCGTGTGACCATCGGTTCCCAGCCCGAGAAGTATCATGTCCAACGTTGGCCAGCCGTTGTCACGCTCGGACACGTGTACCTGGATTTCGTTGCTGTAGTCATCAGCGGCGCGATCCAGATCGGCGGCCTCTCCATGCGGTCGATGCCAGTTCTGCTCGCTCACCCCCAGCGGCTGCAACAGTCGGCGGTAGGCCAAACCAAAGTTCGATTCCGGATGCTCGGGACCGACTGGCCGCTCATCCGACCAAAAGAAGAGAACCCGCTCCTGGACGATAGAAACAGCATCGCTTCGCTCGGTAAGGGCGGTATAGAGCGCCGCCGGCGTGGAACCTCCTGACAACGCCAACGAGAATCGACTCCCGCCCGTTGCTTCTTTGGATGCGATTCGCATGAGTAAGTAATCAGCGGCTTTCCGGGCAAGTTCACCGGCACTGGAGAACAGGGCTATGCGATGGTGACCGATAGTAACCTCATGTTCCCTATGCGGGGATCGCTTCGGCTGCAGTACCCGATGCCGAGACCATGAGCATGCTGCCACCGCCGCCAGTAATCGTCTCGAAATCGAGATCAACGCTGAGAACACAATTGGCTCCCCGTTGACGCGCTTCGTCGATCATCTCTTGCACAGCGATATCCTTTGCCTTCACCAGTTCACGTTCATAGGCAGCGGAGCGACCGCCAACGATGTCGCGGATGCCAGCAAAGATATCCTTAAAGATATTCGCACCGAGAATTGCCGTACCGGTAACCATCCCGTGATAGGTACGAATTTTCTGCCCTTCCAGATGAGGAGTAGTAACTACAAGCATCGGGTCCTTATCCTTTCTTCCTGCGGTAATCGCCGTGAATCAGCTCAAGATCAACGAGACACGCCATCGCAGCACGGTAATCGTCGAACTCACTGGCGTCTTTCGTTCCCGCTAGGATGTACGCCGCAAGGGGATAGTCATTCGATTTCACCTGCTCTTTCTGATCCCCTAACTCGACGGTCAACATCGGTGATCGCTTCTGTGTTAACCAATTGCCAGCAATCGTAATCTGCTCTCTATCCGTAAACTGGAGGCGTACCGGTGGTTCCCCGGTCGTTCCACGATCAACCAGATTGAACGTTATTGTCCGACCAGCCTGATGGCGTAAGACGAGCGGTTGTCGCGAGTGGATTGTCCACTCGTGCTGCCGCAGTCGACTCACCATCCAGCCGACCAGCAAAGCCGCCGTCTCCTCCTCGGGAGGATCATGCGATACGGTGATAGCGATCGGCATATCGGGGTAGTTGCGATTGAGGCGAAGATCCATTGCTCTCGCTATCGCCTCCCGCATGGGGAGTGTCGCATACCAGCGAAGGGGAAGGAAGTCGATCGCGGTAACCGCCGCTGGAATTGCATCAGCGTTGACAAATAACCGATCAGTCATCTCAATCAATGCCCGATCGAGACTGAAAGCGGTCATAATGCGACGGAAGTCGACACCAATGACCGGCACTGAATCTACCAACAACGATCGAATCAGACTCGCCACCGCATTGACATCAGCTGGCCGCACGGTGATGGCGATAACCTCGTAGCAGACCAGAGCGTTGGGAGAGGAACCGACATGACATGCGGTCTGAACCCAGACCCCCGACTTCTCGGCGCGATCAGATACACAAACGAGGAAGATTCGCGATGGTTGCCGGCGAGCGAGGTCACGTGTCAGCTCATCAGCACTGCTATGGTTTTCGTCGTCGGTAACAACGATCAGGTTATTCAAGCAGACGCGGGCGACCGACTGGCCAGCCCCGAAAGTGTCGTGAGTATCTTGCCAGATTGTAGCGATAGCCCCACCGATCTTTTCGGCTGAAAGCGGTAGGACTTCTTCGCTGATTTGTGAGCCCAGAGTTTCCGACACGCTCAGAGCCGCACCCACTGACGGTCCTCGCGGGCAACAAGTGCTTCAGCGCCGTTGGGGCCCCACGATCCGGCCGCATACTGCTCGAGCGGTAGCGTATGCCAGTGGCGGCGGATGTGATCAATGAGTCGCCAGGCCTGTTCGACTTCATCAGCTCGAGCAAAGAGTGTCGCGTCACCGGTAATGGCATCGAGGATAAGACGCTCATACGCTTCCGGTGACGACTGGCCGAACGACGTGTCGTAGTCAAACTCCATACGAACTGGGGTTATTTCAACCGCCTGGCCGGGCACCTTAGCGCCGAGCGACAACGAGATTCCCTCGTGAGGTTGGATCCGGAGTCGCAGGACGTTCGGCGCCAGATCACTACACCCGGATTGATCAAAGATGTAATGCGGCGGTGTCTTGAACACAATCGCGACATCGGTCACGCGCTTAGGTAATCGCTTGCCCGTACGCAGGTAAAACGGAACACCAGACCAGCGCCAGTTATCGACCGCGAGTCGCAACGCAACGTACGATTCTGTCTCTGATTCCGATGGTACGTCGGGCTCTTGAAGGTACGCCGGTGCTTCCTCTCCCCCGACCAGCCCAGAGGTGTATTGAGCACGGACGACGTGATCACCAAGTTGCTCTGCGTCGGGCAGTCTTACAGCTCGCAAGACCTTTGCCTTTTCATCGCGAATGGCGACCGGATCGAACGCTGCCGGAGGCTCCATCGCAATGAGCGTGAACACCTGCATCATGTGCGATTGCACCATGTCCCGAAGCATACCCGCGGTGTCGAAGTAACCGGCTCGATTACCAATACCGATCGACTCGGCAACAGTAATCTGGATGGAATCGATATAGCGTCGATTCCAGAGCGGTTCAAAGATCGAGTTACCGAGGCGGAAGACGAGAATGTTTTGAACGGTCTCCTTGCCCAGATAATGATCGATGCGATAAACCTGCTCTTCACGAAAGGCGGCGTGTAGTGTTCCGTTCAACTGCCACGTTGATTCGAGGCTGTGACCGAATGGTTTTTCCACGATCACGCGGGTCCAGTTGTCGTCGTCGGCCTGACGGGAGACCAAATTCACACTGTTGAGATTGCGTGTGATCGTTTCGAAGGCCGACGGCGGCGTTGCCAAGTAGAAGAGCAGATTGAGTGGCCGTTGCTGATCGATCGCGTTCTTGCGAACGGTCGCCGCTAGCCGTTCGAAACCTTCCGGTTGATCAAACTCGCCACGAACATACTTAAGGTGACTAAGGAACTTGGATTTCGTCGCCTCGTCGGGAGATCCCTGCCGAGAGAACTCGTCGAGCGCCTTGCTCATCGCGTTCCGGAATGATTCAGATGTCCAGTCACGGCGAGCGAAACCGACAATCGAAAATGGCTCCGGTAAAAACCCGTCCAGATAGAGATTGAACAACGCTGGGACGAGTTTTCGGGCAGTGAGATCGCCGGTGGCTCCAAAAATGACGATTGCGAAGGGGCCAGCGCGTCGGGTTCGCATGAACCGCGAGGCAAACGGATTGACGACATCGATCGACGATGCGTTTTCGGTCACGACTCGGCCTTCTTGACCGCGTGTCCCCCGAATTGATTGCGCAAGGCGGCGAGTACTTTAGCCGAGAATGAATCGTCCTGGCGCGAGCGGAATCGATGCAACAGGGCATACGCGAGTGAGACCGCCGGCACATCGCGATCAATTGCTTCGATAACCGTCCACCGCCCTTCTCCGGAGTCGCTGACGTATCCCTTTATCGCTTCCAAATTGGGGTCGTCGTAGAAGGCATCAGCGGCGAGTTCAAGCAACCACGAACGAACCACCGATCCGTGTTGCCAAAGATCGGCAATCGCCGCGAGGTCGAGATCGTATTCCGATGCTTGCATGATCTCAAAACCTTCGGCGTAGGCCTGCATCATGCCATATTCGATCCCGTTATGAATCATCTTGGTGTAGTGACCGGCACCACTGGGACCGACATGACGGTACCCTTCCGGTGGGGCAAGCGTCGCCATGATCGGTTCGACCACGGAAACGGCTTCATCAGTGCCGCCAACCATGAGGCAGTAACCGTTGTCGAGTCCCCACAGACCGCCCGACGTTCCGGCATCGATGAAGTGCAGTTGCTTGTCTGCCAACATCTCAGCTCGCCGTTTAGTATCGTGGAAGTTGCTGTTACCACCGTCGATAACGATGTCGCCTGGTGACAATATCTCAACAACACCAGTAAGGACATGCTCGGTGATGTCTCCCGCCGGTACCATCAGCCAGACAATGCGAGGAGGGTCGAGTCGCGCAATCACGTCTTCGATCGAAGCAACACCAGTTGCTCCCACGTCGGCAATTCGTTGAACGGTCTCGACGTTGGTATCAGTCGCCACGACCGCATGACCACCCCGCGTCAGACGCGTAACCATATTGAAGCCCATTTTGCCGAGACCAACGAAACCGAGGGTCATGCCGGCACCTCGATTGTAGCACAAATTTCGGTCAAGCGACGAGCCACGGAATCCGGATCAAGTCCAAGGAGACGATAGAGATCGTCGGGTGTGCCGGAGCTCGCGTATTCTTTTACACCAAGACGCGTAACGGGAGTCGCGAACTGATGATCCTGAAGCACGGCGGTAAGGTGCATGCCCAGTCCGGTCTTGACGTTGTGGTCTTCCAGCGTGACCAAATGACGAAACGTCCCGAGTCGGTGAATATCTTCGGCGTGCACATCTGACCAATCACTGATCACCACCAGCGCGACGTGATCGCGATGCTCACCCATTTGCTCCCAGGCCGACTGGGCGTAAGGCGCCATGTTGCCTGCAGAAACGAGGGCGACCTCTCCACGCGGACGCACAAATTCCATCCGCCCGTACCGATAGGTGTAACCATCGCCAAAATAGGCTGAGCCATCCTCTGCGGCGATCATCGGGATCTTCGCCCGACCCATCATCACGGCATAGTTTCCCGGATGCGTGAGCACATACCGCACGATGCGATCGGTCTGATTCGGATCAGCGGGAGTGATAACGCGCCAACCGAACGTTGAATTCAACAGCGCGAAAAAGTCAATCGACTGATGGGTCTTCCCGTCTTCACCAACATTCACTCCGGTATGAGTACAGAAGAGTTTGAGATTACTGTGATTGATGTCGTTCAGGCGTTGCTGATTATACACCTCAGCGACCCCAAACATGCCGAAGTCGGCCCAGATTGCGAGTGCCGACTCCGCCGATAATGCTCCGGCGGTAACGGCGGTCGAATGCTCGGCAACACCGCACTGGAAGAAATGCTCGGGATACTTCTTTGCAAACTCTGCGGTTTTCACCGATCCGGCGAGGTCGCAATCGAAAACAGCGAAGGCGGGACCGTCGGGCTTCACATTTGTTTCGGCGACGCTCAGTAACGCGTTTCCCCATGCAGAACGATTGTCGAGTTTTGCGGTCACGTCATACGATGTTGCACTGCCGGGGTTCAATCGTGGAAACGGAGCGTGTGACGTCGAAAACTTGCTCGGTGGACCGAGTTTTCGTTTCGCACGAAGTTCGGTCGTGCGATTAGGCAGGCCGCCCAATTCCACGAGAGCATCGCCCAGCTGTTCATCATTGAGGGCAGCACCATGATACTGGTGCTTATGCTCCATGAACGATACGCCCTTCCCCATCACTGTATCCAGCAGGTAGCACATCGGGGCATCGGTATTCGCAACGGCTCGATGGCAGGCCTCGTACAGCGCATTCAGATCGTGACCGTCAATCGTTTCAACCTGCCATCCGGAGGACTGCCACTCATCACCGATCGCATGCGCCATGACGTCATCGATCGTCCCGGAGATTTGGCGTCGGTTGAGGTCAATGAACACCGTCAGTCGATGCAGGTTGTATTTCACCGCTGTGTGCCGAGATTCGACTATCTGCCCTTTCTGCTGCTCGCCGTCTCCCATCAGCACCCACGTGTGAAATGACTGACCGGAGAGGCGACCGTAGAGCGCTTTGCCGACACCGACCGAGAGACCCTGACCCAGATTGCCAGTGTCCCACTCGATACCGGGCACCGAACGCTCCACATGCCCCTCAAAGGGTGAGCCAGCCTGACGAAAGCCATGCAAACACGGCTCGATGTCGAAGAAACCGACCGCTGCCAGTGCCGCATATGCCCCCGGAGAAGCATGGCCGTTGGAGACGATGATACGGTCGCGATCATCACGATAGGGGTTGGTGGGATCCACCTTTGCCAGCCGATAAAGCGTCAGATAGATTTCCAGCATCGACATCGATCCACCCGGATGCCCCGAGCCGGCGACCGTCGTCATGTGCAGGATATCACTGCGGGACTGACGAGCAGCCTGCTCCAGCTCACTACGGAGTTCATCATTAAGGTGAGGCTCGGTGAACCCGCGTTCCGGTGCAAAGCTCATGGTCGTTGTCCTTCCTGTCCGGTGGATCGTCGTGGTTACAGCGCTCGCGTCAGTTGGTCGATGCCGTCGGCGGGGTGACCATCGACAGCCAAGACCAGCACCGGTAGCTGGCGCGACGTCAAGGCCCGCACATCACCCAAGGCCTGTGCAGTGATGAGTTGACCAAAATCGAAGAGCCGATCGGGGATTGCCAGGCGTGCGTATTTCCGACGGATAATCACGATAAACACACCTGTTTGAGGTCCACCCTTGTACAACTGACCAATCGAGTGCAGGAATCGTGGCCCGTATCCCCGTAACGTCGCCACCCCTGTTTTCTTTCGGAGTTTCAGTCGGAAGGTAGTGAGTGCCTTTTCCGTTCGGCTGTCTGTCGTCACATAGTTAAGAATGCTTACGTAGCGTGGCGGCTTTCGTTTGCCAACTGCCTTGGCCAGCAAATTACGGAGCGAACGTGTTTCGGTACTGGCAACACGCCCGATACCAGAGGTTTCCAAAAGTGTCAGTTTGCCGTAGGTAGCAACTGGTAGCGGCATCGGCAACTCACCGGTTGTCCGAAACTGATCAAGGAGTTCTTTCGTGTTATTCTTGCTTTCCGTGACGTTGGGTTCATCGAACGGATTGATCTCCATATGCCAACCCGCAACAGCTGTTGCTAACTCCCACAGGAGCATCTGTCCGCCGAGGTCAGCAATAGAGTCGAGCGTGATTCGCACAAAAGGTACCTTTGCTTTTGTCAGGTCCGTGGCCATCGCATCCTGAGCTGGTTGCCGTCGGCTCGATCCCTGGAGCAAGACACACAGTCGATCGCTACCGTACTCGTTCGCTGAAACCGATGGCTCGGCATCAATAGGAACCACCCCAACGCCGTCCTTACCCGTCGACTCCGCGACCAGCTGCTCGATCCACGGCACAAACGGGGCCATGCTGGTATCAGCAAGAAACGACAGTTTGTTGCGACCCAGTCGTGCCGCAATTGCCATCAACGTTCCCAGCACCAAGCCGGGATTGCTTTCGTCGGCACGTTCAACCAGCGATTCCTGCATCTCGACAGCAGACGTTACGAGTGCCCGAATGTCGACTCCAGCCAACCAGGCCGGAACCAACCCAAAAAAGGACAAGGCAGAATAGCGCCCCCCGATATCGGCTGGATTCAGCCAGACCTTGCGATACCCATTGCGGCGAGCAAAACGTTGTAGTTCCGAGCCGGAGTCGGTGATGGCGACAAAGTGACGTCCGATATCGGACATCCCGGCGAGTCGCATCTCCTCAAGAAAATACGCTTCCTGCGATCGTGTCTCGATCGTTCCGCCCGACTTCGAAGCGACGATGATCAGAGTCTTTTTCAAGTCAATGCGACGACGGATGCGTTTAATCGCATGAGGATCAGTCGTATCAAGGACATGAAAGGCGCTGATTCCGTCGCGCCCCTGCCAGATCCGAGAAAACATCTCGGGTGCCAAGGACGATCCCCCCATTCCACACAGCACGATGGTATCAAGACCGTCGGCAACGACTTCCTCGCCGAACCGTTCGATATCCCCAATCCGACGCATCATCGTTGCTGCCGAATCAGTCCACCCCAGACGATTCGAAATCAGATCACGCAATGTTGCCTTTCGTGTGAAGACACTCGCATCACGTGACATGATTCGCGGAGCGACGTCCCGAGCGACCGCCCGATTGAGGGCATCGGTGTATGCTCCGGCGATGCGTCCTGGTGCGATGAACAACGAACTCGACATAGCCTATCCCCTATCCTTCCCGTGCACTCGCGAGTTGATCAATCTGCTCGAGGAGCGTTTTACGCTCTCTGGCGCGAAAGAACTGCGTACCCATAATCAGTATATCCGCACCAGCCTCAATACAGGCACCTGCGTTCTCGAGACTCACACCACCGTCGACTTGGATCTGAGCAGACAAACCACGTTCCGCGATCACTTGACGGACCTCTCGGATCTTATCGAGCGCGACAGGGAGAAACGATTGCCCACCAAATCCCGGTTCAACCGACATCACCAAGACGAAATCAACATCGTCAAGAAACGGGACAATGTCGTCCACGGGCGTTGAAGGATTCAAGGAGAGTCCACACCGGCATCCATGTTGCCGAATCTGCGGCCATTGCGGTCGCGGATCGGGGTGAACTTCAATATGGATAGTGAGTGAGTCGGCTCCGGCCCGGGCAAACGCCTCGTAATACCGCTCCGGTTCACTCAGCATCAGGTGGACATCAAGAAAGGCGTCCGTCAATCGGTCAATATGTCCGACGATTCCCGGTCCGAACGAGATGTTGGGAACGAAGTGACCATCCATGATATCGAGATGAAGCAGCTCGATACCGAGCGCGTTGATCGATGCTATCTCATCTCCCAATTGTGTGAAGTCGGCAGCGAGTACTGACGGCGCAACAGATGCCATGAACGAAGAGTGTGGTCTATTGGGCGCGGGCGCAAGCGGTCGAATTGCCGCTTACGGGAACCGGTACCGCGGCGTCGGATGTCGACGCCCGGCCGCGATATTGTCACGGACCATGCGAGCGTTGCGCTGCAGATTCTCTCGGCGCGACCGAGTGAGTGGTGTCCCGGCAACCCGCGCGAGATACGCTTCTCGGCTATCCCATCGCAGCACCTCGTTGATGTTCAAGTATTCTCCGACACCACGATCGGACAAGAAGTCGGGAACCGTTGTCGGAATCGCCTTGTGGTTGTGCGGGCAGACTTCCTGGCAGACATCGCAACCGAAGATGAGGTCCCCCATGCGCTCGCCAAGTTCGGTCGAAATCTCGGTCGGTCGTTCGATCGTGAGGTAGGAAATGCATCGCCGAGCATCGACTACGCCTTCTCGGACAATTGCTCCCGTCGGACAGGCATCCAGGCAACGGCGACAATTACCGCAACGACCGTGATCTTCTCGCGGCTGATCTTCAAGCGAGAACCGCTCGGTTGTGAGCAGAGCCGCCAGGAAAAAGTATGATCCGATCCGACCGTTGATCAGCATGCCGTTCTTCCCGATGTAGCCGAGGCCGGCGCGAACCGCAAACGAGCGTTCGAGCAACGGACCGTAGTCAACAAACCATCGTTGCTCCGGCTCGGGCCGACCGGCGCTACGGCTCACAGCCGCGAGTTGCTCGGCGAGTGATCGCAGGCGTCGATCGATTACCTTGTGATAGTCACGGCCACGAGCATAGCGAGCAACCCGACCGGCACCGGGTCTTTCTTCATAAGTACTATCCTGATAGTAGTTTAGACCTACCATAACGACGCTCGCCGCATCTGGGAGAGAGCGTCGTGGATTGGCGCGGCGATCGGGGTCACGCGCCAGATAGGTCATTTCTCCATGAAACCCTGCCTCCAGCCACGAGGCGTAGCGGGCGTGATCTCGCTCCAGCCAGACCGCTTCGGTCAGGCCAACGAGGTCAAAACCGCTGTCGATGGCTGCCGATCGCGCCAGATCTCCGGGCAGGAAATTATTCGGGAAATCGATCATTCGTCCGTTCAATAGTCTCTGATTCGAATTCCTAAGGGGATAATATTCAGCAAAACTAATAATTTTCAGATATTTGTTCGGATTATCCTTGAATTTGCCGAAAGAGTAGTTATACTTATTTGATCCTAATTACGCCCGTCCTGCTTCGTGCAGTTTGACGAGAAAGGTGAGGTGCGATATGTACTCGATCAATACCGAAGTGACACCAACGTCAGTCGGCTTCTCCTCTCTCTCCGACCATGATGTCTTTCACATGGAGCGCGAGTTTGGAGCGCACCATTATGAACGACAACATATGGTCGTACGCAAGGCAGAGGGTGTTTGGCTGACCGATGAACGTGGCCGTCAGTACCTCGACTGCCTGGCCGCCTATTCCGCTGCCAACCAAGGTCATCATCACCCTCGCATTGTTGCTGCCGTTGTCGGGGCACTGCAAGGGAACTACGGCTCGGTCATCTCGAATGTCGTGTACACCGACCCATTGGCGAAGTTTCTCCAGAAGCTCGGTTCGCTCGTTCCGCAGCTGGGACCACGCTTTGGTCAACACGGAAACAAAGTGCTTCCCAAGAACGGTGGCGTGGAATCGTGCGAAACGGCCGTCAAAGCAGCTCGCTACTACGGCTGGATGCACAAAGGTATCGAGGACGGCAAGCAGGAGATCATTGTCTTCCGGAACAATTTCCACGGTCGCATGATCACCACGATCTCGTACTCCACATCACGAAAGTACAAAGAGGGCTTCGGCCCGCTTACTCCCGGCTTCGTTGAGGTACCGTTCGGGGACCTGGAAGCGACCGAGGCTGAGATCAACGAGAACACCTGTGGTATCTGGGTAGAACCGATGCAGGGTGAAGGCGGTATGTACGGCCCGCCCGAAGGTTTCCTCAAGGGTCTCCGCGAGTTGTGCGACAAACATGACCTGCTGTTGCTCTTCGATGAAATTCAGGTTGGCATGGGCCGCACCGGCAAGCTGTTCTGTTTCGAGCACGAGAACGTCATTCCCGATGGCATCACACTGGGCAAAGCCCTCTCGGGAGGGGTCGTACCGGTATCGGCGTTCGTCTGCAACTCTGAAATCATGGACCTCGTGTTCCAGCCGGGGCGCGACGGTTCGACCTACGGTGGCTATCCGCTCGGTGCCGTGGCCGCCTGTACTGCTATCGACGTAACGCTGGACGAAAACCTGCCCGAACGATCTCGTGAGATGGGCGCGATCCTCAAAGCAAAGATCGATGACATCGCCGAGCGATCCCCGCATGTGAAAGAAGTTCGCGGCCGCGGACTGTTCATTGGGATCGAGGTTAAGAATGGCAACGCCATGCAGTACTGTCGCCAGCTTCTCGATCTCGGCATGCTGGCTAATGACAGTTACGGACATACAATCCGTATCTCTCCGCCACTCGTCCTTGATGAGAGCCACATCGATTACATCGCCGAACGGCTTGAACAGGTCCTGATCGACTAACGCTAAGTTTGTATCGCAATCATGACGGGCTGTCGTTAACGACGGCCCGTTTTTCATGGCGTACTGAACCGATGTAGATTGCCACGAGGGTACCAGCAGCCCCGAGGACCTGAAGCAGGTCCAGTGCTTCGTTGAAGAGCAGCCACCCCCACACTGTTGCCAGTGCTGGCTGCAAGAGCAGTAGTAACGAGGCTCGATGCGTTTCAATGCGAGGAAGCGATGTCGCAATCGCCCACCAACCAAAGGCCTGAACAAGCACGCCTAACCCGAGCAGCATCAGCCAGCTGAACGCGTCACTGGGGAGCACCGGAGTTGGTTCAAGAATCGATAGGGGGAAAAGAATCAGCGCAGTAGCCCCCGACGCATACGCCATGAAGACGACCAGATCAGGTCGTTCCTGCTGTCGCCCCGCCTGTTTAACTGTCACAATGTACGCGGCGTAGGCAAGACCGGTTCCTAAGCCGAAAGCAATGCCGAGGAGATAGTCTCGCGTAAACGTGATACTGTCGGAAAAGAGACCGACCAGCAAGGCAACGGAAATCAACCCTCCGAACGCGGCCAGAAAGAATCGCAGGGTGAGGGTTTCACGCCAGATGAGATAACTGAGCAACGCAGACGCGAAGACCTGGGTATTACCGAGGATCGTTGCCATGCCCGCCCCGGTAAGAAGAATCGATCGATGCCAGCAATAGAGATCGGCCGCAAAGAAGACTCCGGCCAATGCGGCGATCGCAAGCGCTCGTGGCGGTAGACGAAGTGACCGTCCTGTCAGAAGAGCAATCGCGCATAACGCGAGCGTTCCGAGCGCCTGTCGCCAGAAGGCAATGGTCGAAGGACCAAGAACATCGGGTCCAATCGCTTTCACGAAGACCGGGGAAAAGGAAATCGTCACCGCTCCAGCACTAACAAGCAGCAGCGCCTGACGATCATCTCCGGAAAGCATGGCGGACGGATTCATCCCGGCAGTGTAGCCGAGCCAATCGATCCAGGGAATCGGATTTTCGAAGTCGGGAAAGAAATCCCCGACATCATCAGCCTAGCTCCGCAGTCGTGCCAATCGTTCTCGCGCGTCGGTAATCCGCGTAAACTCGATCTGTGGATCTGACCAGTAGTTTAGCATCCGTTCATAGTAGCGAATGGCTGACGTAATATCGTCTACCCCCTCATAACTGCGACCGACGAAGTAACACAGGAGCGGATACTGAAGCCCACTCGATGTTCGCCCTTCGCCCTCAACAAACGGCAGCAGGAGTTCCAATCCGCGCGCATAGTCACCCGTTTCCACGGCCATCTGACCAAGCAGGCGGTGATTCCCCGTGGTCGGCTGCGTGTTTGGCTGGATGACAATGAACGAGTCAAGCAGCGACATAATTCGATTTGTGTCCGTAGCGATATTCGCATCGAAAATGTCCAGCAGGAGATCGGCCATCGGGCGGAGGTTATCGGGAAGACGATTACGGAAGTCGTTGGTGTTTTGGACCATCAGCGGACGCAGTGTCGTCGCCGTTTCCGGCTGGAGTTCGGCCATCACAAGCGGAAAGTTGAGACGGTTAAAAACGTCAGACCATTCGTACGCTCTCTCAGCCCAGAAGATGGCGGAATCAGGGAACTCAAACGTGTAATAGAGTCCCTGAAGCGCCTGCATATCCTGGAGCACGAGGTTCGTGTCACCAGTTTCCAGAGATGCTTCGAGTGACTCTGTCCGAGCGGTAATCGCATCACGGAATCGCCCCTCCCACAGCGCTATCGTCGCCTGCGCACGATGGGCACGAGCAAGTTCGAAGAAATCGTCGCCGTGCAGTGACAGCAACGTATCGGTATACGCTTGAGCCATTTCGAAATCGCGGACCTCGACAGCGATGCCGTAGAGACTACGAATTGGCCACGGCTTGTCAGCGAACTGGCGGCGGGCCTCGAGAGCCGTGGCGATCGCGTTCGGAAAATCATCCTGAGATCGGTAAATACTCAGCAGGGCTCGATAAGCACCGGGGGCATCGGGATGGAACCGACGCATGCGCTCAATGTACCGTTCCGCCTCATCATACAGATCAAGCGTTTCATAGATCTGGGCGTATTGCTGAAGGGCTAGCTGGAACGTCGGGTCAATCGCCAGTGCGGAATCGAATTGGGCGAACGCCCTCACTGTATCAGTTTCGAATCCCCAGAGCAGGATGCCAAAGACGCTGCGAATCTCGGGATCATCACTGCGATCTCGGACCAGCTGTTCCATTTTTCGGAAGCCATCGCCAAATTCCTGGCGTAGCCAGAGATCAGCGTAAACCTCGGTCAGTTTCCGATCGCGCACCGGCAGCCGTTCGCCCAACTCTTCGGCACGCGCGAAGAAGGGCCGCGCCTGTGTTGTTCGACCGGAGAACAGGTGGCACATCCCAATGCGCAGATAAGGGAGTGCGAACGTCGAGTCGACCTCGAGAGCCAGTTCAAACTGCTCAATCGCCGCCTCGTAGTCCTCGTCAGCGAACAGTTCAAGTCCGGCCACATAGAAACGATACGCCTGGGGAGAACCGGCGAACTCGCTCACCGAACCACTGGCAGCGACAGCTCCACTGTCGAGTGACAGGGCGATTCGCTGTGACAGTGTATCGACCAAAGAAAAGGCGTCGGCTCCCGAGACGTCTTCGCTCACCACGATCCGATCAGTGCGCAGGTCTTGAAGTCGTGCATCGATGCGCAGGACCCCGCCCACTGAATAGAGTGACCCGGATAACACTTTGTCCGCACCCAATGCGGCCGATGCTCTGATTAGATCTTCGGGACTCGGTCGACTATTACCTTCAGAGCGGAGCAGGCCACGCACACGGTCGCCGGAGACAAGACGCAGATCGGTCGATTGCGCCAGATCGGTCAGCAGGATTTCAGGCAATCCGGTTTCCAGCCAGTTGTACGTTGTGTCCTGGCTGCGATTGGCGAACGTTAGAATAGCCAGTGCGTCACCGGTAATCTCCAGTTCTTCGGTGCTGGCTTCGTCCTCCCCCCACGAAGTAACCAACCCGGCGATGATACCAAACAGAACGACTGCCAGTCCGAACGCGAACGGCGTCACAAAGATCAGGAGCACCACCTGCTTCCAGGTCAGATTCTGCCAAAAGCTTTTCTTCTTCGGCTGCTGAACGGCTACCGGACCGGTGATAGAAATCGACCGACTCACACCAGAGTCGAACTGTCGACGCAGATTGCGGAGGTCAACGACCAAGTCACGCGTATCCTGATAGCGATCGTCGGGATCTTTTTGGAGACACTTGTCAATGATTCGTTCCAATTCGGGCGGGACATCAACGTTACGCGCTGATGGTGGCTCAGGAATTGATTCAAGAATCTTCGCGAGTGTCGAAACCTGGGTTGGCGAGCTAAAGGGCAATTCTCCCGCGACCATGCGATAGAGCAAGATACCGAATGAGAAGATATCCGAGCGGGTATCAACCGGCTCGCCTCGGACCTGTTCGGGAGACATATACGAGACGGTCCCGAGAATTTTGCCGACTTTGGTCAGCTCAGCCGAGACCGACTGGGTGGCTCCATCTTCACCGTCGAACTGCATACCGACAGTTGGTTTGGCCAATCCAAAGTCGAGGATCTTCGGCTCCCCGTGATCATCAAGGAGAATGTTATCCGGTTTGATGTCGCGGTGAACGATCCCCAACTTGTGGGCGGCAGCGAGTCCGGAGGCGATCTTCTCACCGAGCCGGAGTTGCTCCGCGAGGTCAATAGCTCCCTCAGACAGATGACTCGAAAGTGAATCGCCCGGTACATATTCCATGACGATGTACTTGATATCGCCCCGATCATCGGTCGCCTCGCCGATATCGAATATAGACATTACGTTGGGGTGATTAATCTTTCCGGCGGTCTGTGCCTCGCGGGCGAACCGGTCAAGCTGTTCGGGTTGATCGAACTGTTCCGGGATGAGCGTCTTAATGGCGACGCTGCGATCAAGGCGCGTATCGGTGGCAAGATACACCTCTCCCATGCCACCTTCACCGAGTTTACGCTCAATACGAAAATGGTCAATCATCTGGCCCGGCGTAAACATAGCTAATCCTCGCGTTTCACCAGCAGCATGGTGATATCATCCGATCGGGGCGAATCACCGACAAAGTCCAGAATATCAGTAATCATCCCTCGAGCATGCGCCTCAGCCGATCGTTCGGGATGGGCAGCCACGACCTTGGTCATTCGTTCCTCGCCGTACTGCTCGTCATCGTGCTCCGCCTCCGTTACTCCATCGCTATAAACGACAAGCAGATCGTTCGGTTGCAACTCGGTCCTGCTTTCCTCCCAAGCCATCATGTCAAACGCACCGATCATGGTGCCTGATGGCTGCAGCCATTCCTGCTGACCATCCGCCCTTAACAACAGCGGTGCATTGTGCCCGGCATTGACGAACTTAAGCGAGTGGGTCCTCGTATTGAGGACACCTACAAAGAGGGTTGCAAAATCACTCGGAGCCGAGAACCGCCAGAGTTGCTTCGACACCTGGGACACTGCCTCGAGCAATGAAACCTCCTCGCCCGTCCCCTCGAGTATGCGGAAGGAAGCGAGGATATTCGACATTAAGATCGCCGCGCCCATCCCTTTTCCGGAAACGTCGCCGACCAAGAAGAACAGCCTTCCGTCCGGAAGAATCGCGTAGTCATACAAATCGCCACCCACCGTCAGGCATGGTTCCTGATAGGCAAAGACCGAGTAGCCCTGGACTGACGGCGGTTCCGCAACGAGGAGATTGCGCTGAATCGACGCCGCCCGAGCAAGTTCGCGCTGCATCAGCTCGTTTTCCTGCCGCTCCTCTAGTAATGCAAAGTTGACCATCCGAGACGCGATAATGTTGCCGAATGTTGCCAGAAGCCGCAGATGATCCTCGTTGTAGAGATGCACCGGATTGGTCGAATCGACATACAGGATGCCCAGAACCTCACCTTCATCGAGAAGAGGGGCCGCCATCGCTGACTTCAGTTCGAGCTGAATGATCGATTTCTGTTCGGCAAAGCGCTGGTCGTCGGCCGGATCACCCATAAGCACTGCGCTCTTGTTGTTCAGAATCTCGTTCACAATCGTGCTCGAAAGCTGAAACCCTCCGGGGTCTTTATCACCCGGCAAGAGCGTAGCAACGGGATGAACGCTGTCACCCGATTTGATAAGGACCGCGAGCCGCTCAGCCGGTATCATCCGAGCAACGAGCGTAAGAGAACGTTCCAGCATGACCTCTTGCGGTTCGGGAAGCACGAGCATACGTGCCATCTCGGATAACGTCGGCAGCAGCTCCGGCATCGCCGTGACACGTGTCGACAACGGTTGCTGGAAATCACTGACAGACATCACCACCGATTTTTCAAGGTCGACATCGGTGAAGCTGGCAATCTCCTGGCGAGTTGACGGTGGCTCGACGGCATCTCCCGCACCCGCGACACGAAACTCGGCCTGCCCAAATGTCACAACATCGCCGATATCAACGTTCAGAGGCGATTGGGCCGGCTTACCGTTAACGCTCGTCCCGTTATGGCTACCCAAATCCACAACGGTAATCGCGTCACCCGAGACAGTGATCTCAGCATGGCGTCTCGAGACGGTTCGGTCGGTGATGCAGACCTCGCAATCAGTTCGACGACCGACCACATGGGTACCGTCGGACAAGTCAAACGTGTAGTAGCGGGAACCATCGGTCCCGACCAACTTTCGAGTTTCCGTATTAGATGTCGTCATAGCGGCGTGCTTAGCGCTCAATCTGCCCGGTTATCAGTCTCAGCGTTATACGTGCGACTCACGGTGGTTTGGATGCCCCCTCGAGGGTTGAAGGTGCCGATGAGCTCGGCCTGTCGCGGTGCCGCGGCAGCGACGATATCGTCGAGCACCTTGTTCACCACGTTCTCATGGAAGATCCCCCGGTCTCGATAGGCGAGGAGGTACTCCTTGAAACTTTTAAGTTCGAGACACCGCTCATTGGGAACATACGTGAGTTCGAGTTCGGCGAAGTCCGGAAGTCCGGTCTTGGGGCAGACGCAGGTAAACTCGGGGATCGTCATCGTAACCTCAAACTCCCGATCGGGATAGACATTACTGAACGTCTCGATCTCCGGCGTGGCCCAGTCCCGAATCGTCTCCTGTCGATCATCGTAACTTGATTTCGTCATGGCGGCCAGTATACGCGGCCGGACCGGCGGCAGCAACAATGAGGCGCTACGGCTGGCGCCTCTGCCCGGTCCCGGCTATATTCGCGGCTTGATGGGCATCACCAAACAATCAGCGACTCCCTCGGCGGTCTGCCTCCTATCGGGCGGTATGGATTCGGCAGTAACCGCGGCCTGGGCCCTGCGCCAGGGATGGGAGGTGGCAGCCCTGACCGTCCACTACGGGCAACGTCACCAGGTCGAACTCGGCGCGGCCCGGCGAGTCGCACGGCAACTTGGTCTAGAAACGCACCGCGAGATTGAGATCGATCTATCTCGGTTTGGTGGCTCTGCGTTGACTGATGATGTGGAGGTTCCGAAGCATCGCAGCATCGAATCCCAACCGGCATCCAATGACATTCCGGTCACCTATGTTCCGGCCCGCAACCTTGTTTTTCTCTCCCTCGCCGTTGCCTGGGCTGAAGCTCGCGGATCCAATCATGTGCTCATCGGTGCCAACGCGGTCGACTATTCTGGTTATCCCGATTGCCGACCGGAATTCATCGCGGCGTTTGCAGAAACCGCCCGACTGGGAACGCGACTCGGCGTGACCGGTCAGACTCTCACTGTAGAGGCACCACTTATCGCTCTCTCCAAGCGAGAGATAGTGACTTTGGGTCGCGACCTCGGTGTCGACTTTGCCAACACCCTCTCCTGTTATGATCCTTCGGAAGCAGGGTTGGCCTGTGGCGGATGCGATGCCTGTCAGCTCCGAGCCCGTGGATTCACCGATGCTAACATCACCGATCCAACTCGGTACGTTACACCACCGAAGGTACGCCCATGATGCCGCATGTGATGCCATTGCCGACAGTACGCGCGAACCAACTGCCGGTCAACGAGTACTTCGCCTCACTTCAGGGAGAGGGCCGATGGCTGGGGCACCCGGCTATCTTCATACGGTTCGCATACTGCAATCTCGGCTGTGCCTGGTGTGACACGAAGTTTACCTGGGAACCGTCGTCATTTGAGACCGAGCAATGGCAGTCATTTGATCGGATTGCCCGGTTCGCCTCAGACATAATCGACCAGGACCATCGGAGCCGAACTCACGTTGTGCTCACTGGTGGCGAACCGATGCTTCACCGCAAGCAACTACCGGAGCTGATCCATCAGCTTCGTGGGTCTGAATTCACGTTCTTTGAAATAGAAACAAATGGGCTCTTCGGACCTTCCGATGAACTCAGAGAACTCGTCTCGTGGTGGAACTGTTCTCCAAAACTCAGTAACAACGGCATGTCGATGACGACGAATCTGAATCGTGATGCGATCGCGGCATTGGTTGCTACCGATCGCGCCGACTTCAAATTTGTAGTCCAGAACGAGCAAGATATCGACGAGATAGAACGGTGGTATGTGCCTTTGTTGCCCGCTGACCGAATCTGGCTGATGCCCGAGGGAACAACTCGCAACCGACAGATGCAACGCCTACCGTGGGTGACTGAAATCGCTAGAAAACGCGGTTGGAACGTTTCCCCCCGACTTCACATTCTCCTCTGGGATAATGAACGAAAGCGATAGACAATGCGTGTTACGCTGACAAAACAATTCCGCTTCGAGGCATCACATCGTCTTGACCACCTGCCGGTCGATCATCCGTGTCATAATCTGCATGGTCATAGCTACCAGGTCGAAGTAACACTGACTGGTGACGTCAATCCGGCAACCGGTTTTCTGATCGACTACGCCGATATCAAGCGAAGCGTACAGCCGATCATCGATCAGCTCGACCACAGTCATCTCAATGATGTTGAGGATCTCCGTTACTCGACGACCGAGCTGATTGCCGAATGGCTATGGCAGCGCATCAAACCTCGCCTGCCCGATCTGACCAAGATAACGATAATGGAAACGGCGACCACGCGGTGCGAGTACACCGGGCCAACGGACGATTAAGAAACCAGCGTCAGGGGTTCGACACCGTAGGTTGCAAACTCCGATTCAATAGCTCGGGCGACAGTTTCTCCGGGGTGTACTTTGGCATACAGCCGCGGCAAATGTACTAAGGCGCTCGACATGGCGTGAAACGGCACGCCCAAAGCGGATGCGGCCTCGGCAACCGAGCGACCATCGTCGCGCTTCTCCATGCGAGACGTGAGTGACACAAGACCGACGACATTGACCCCGGCCTCCTGAAGAAACTTGATCGTGGTTAGCGATGAACCACCCGTCGTGGTAACATCCTCAAGGACAACCGTACGGCCACGAGGCGTCCCAACGAAGTAGCGATCTCGGGGAGCACCGTGTTCCTTCGGCTTCGCCCTTCCCATGGCCAGGACATGACTACCAGCTCCAAACGTTGAGGCCCGCTGGGCGAGGGTATACTGACAGATAACACCGAGCTTGGTCGCTCCCTCGGGAACACCGTAGATGGTATCCGTCGACGGCAATCGTTCATTGATGAACGCGAGTACAAAATCGGCGAGTCGGTGGGTCAGCCATGCATCTTCAACAACCGTTCGCCAGTTGGCATAAAAGTGTGATTGTCGACCCGATTTGAGCGTCACCGCTTCGTCGAAGAACCCGTACACCCCCTGTTCGTCGACAAACGAATCGAATGCGTTCTGATCAAACGTAGTCATACCGAATTGAACTCCTATTGACGCCGCAACGTCGCAATCGTGATGTCATCGGCGGCCGGCTCATCCCCCATAAACGTCCGCAACTCTTCTTCAAGCACCCGGGCAAAATCGGCCGCTTCAGAAACGGTCGGAGCGTGGGCACGGACAGAGGTAGCCAGCATTGTCTCATCGAACATCTCTCCGCGATTGTTCTCCGCCTCAGTTACGCCGTCAGAGTAAAGAACGATCGTATCTCCCGGGTTGAGCGGCTGTCGCTCAGGTGTGAGACCGGCCAGCGGCATTACGCCCAGGAGCAGACAGGTCGGCTCGACCTGTCGGTGTTCACCCGCCACACCCACGATGTGAGGAACTGGATGTCCGGCATTGATGACATCAACCGTATTCGTTTCGGGCTGGTAGTGGGCGAAAGCTGCCGTAACAAACTGCTCCGGCCGTGTCGCCATGATCAACTGGTCGTTGACCACGGAAACAAGACGTCCAAGATCAAGTTCGCCGCTTGAGGTTGCCAGGACCGTACGAAGGGTCGCCACCATCTGCGCTCCCAGCAGCGCTGCGGGAACCCCTTTGCCGGAGACATCACCGACAACAAGCAACACCGAATTGTCAGGCAATTCCGTCGCCAGGTACAGGTCTCCCCCCACAGATCGAGCCGGGTAGCTAACCGCGGCGACAGTACAGTCGCTGCGATTGACATCGGGTGGGACTAAGTACTGATCCTGAATCTGCCGGGCCTGCTGCATTTCGGCCTCAACCAGCTCGTACTGCCGCTCCTGTTCGCGCAAGGCAGCATTCTCGATAACCGGTGCCATCTGGGCACCGATAATACCGATGAAACGACGATCATCGTTGGTAAACGAATCGGCCCGTTGTTTGTTGAAGGCGGCGATGACACCGACGAGTTTCTTCCGACCGATCAGGGGCGCTGCAACCAGTGATCGAATCCCGAGCTGTTCTAAGTTTAGGCCGGGAAATCTTTCGCGGGCAGTCTCGGTGTCTAACGAGAGGATCGTCTTGTTCTTTTCCATCCACCCAACGAGTGATGTATGGAGACGAAACTGACGCAGCTGTTGACCGCTGCCGATATCTCGAACGAGTGTGTGAACCATATCGCTCTGCTCACCTGTATCGGAGAGAAAGACCGCTCCCTCCTCGGCATTTAATCGTCGCACGGCGTGGTCAACGACAACTTTTGCAACCGCTTCCAGGGATTGCTGAGCGGTAACGGCAGCGGCGATCTCGTTGAGGGCCGAAAGCTCCGAGACAGAACGGCGCAGCCGGTCAAGTTCGAACTGGGAACGATCTGGCTTGGTCGACATGGCTGGTCTATATTGTAGATTGGTTGAAGCGGCGCGTCCAGCACCTTCCGATGGGAATAAGTCGTCCCGACCGGGACGGGGAATCAAGCGAGCAGTTCACAAATGAGTGCCGACAAACTCAGAGCAACATGGCAATCTGGCACCGAGGTCGGACCCTACCGAGTCGAAGAACTCGTCGGTGAAGGGGCGATGGGTGAGGTCTATCGCGCCCACGATCCCCGCCTCGACCGCATTGTTGCCCTCAAACTGCTCAAGAAGGATCGCGCCACCAACGCTGAGTTCCGCACGATGCTGGCCGATGAAGCCCGTCACGCAGCCCGTATTGATTCCCCCTACGTCATTCGGATCTGGGATCTACTGGAACACAACGGGCAATCGGTTATCGCCATGGAGTTTATCGATGGCCAACCGATTGTCGACTTCGGCTACGAACACGCATTGGACGATCAGCTACGTTTGCTGCGTGAAGCCGCGGCCGGTATCGCGGCTGCTCACGCCGCTGATGCTGTCCACGGCGATCTCAAGCCGGAAAACATTCTCGTCAATCCGTCCGGGTCGCCACGCATTCTTGATTTTGGGCTCGCCAAATTTGCCCAGCCCGACTCCCTGGGCATGCAGGGCCGTATCGAGGGGACCCTCTTTTACCTCGCCCCGGAGCAACTCGATGGTACGGGTGCATCGCCGCTTTCCGATCAATTTGCCTTTAGTGTCATCGCTTATGAACTGCTGACCGGGATGCGGCCGTTTGCCGGTGATTACCCGGCATCGGTGATGTATTCGATTCTCCACGAACAACCGGTCCCGCCAACTCATGTCAATCGCGAGCTCCCGGAATGGCTCGATGATCCAATTCTCCGCGGGTTGTCGAAAGCCCCCGAATCACGGTTTGGCTCGATGACCGAGCTGATCGAAGCCCTCATGCCTCGCAGTGTGACTGCGGAGCCGGCGGTCGCAACGCCGGAGGTTAAACGTCGCCTGCCTACAGCTACCGTTGTTGATCTTCGCAATCTCTCGGGCGATTCGAACTGGGACTACTACTGTGAGGGTGTAACCGACGATCTTATCGCGGAGATCTCACAGCTAACCGGGATGGCGGTTTCCGCACAATCGGCAGCCGATCATCCTCGCGATATCCGAGAGGCATTTTCGCGCTATCGTACCGACTACGTACTCCACGGATCACTTTCACGGCTCAGCGACCGCCTGGCAGTACGGATGTTCGTTTATGCTGATAAAGGGGAACGATTGCTGCTGACCATCCGACGGGACGCTCGTGAAGATGACATCTTTGGGCTTCTCAATGCAGTTGCTTCGGAAGCATCGAATGTCCTTGCCGAAGAGATCGGGGTGCAACTGAAACCCGCATCGGAGGATCGGAAGCCGGACATTACCGCGTACGACTACTACCTCCAGGGGCTGAGCTATTACCAAACGAACCGCCCCGAGGATCTCGAGAAAGCGGAACGGTTGTTTGAAAAGGCGTTGTCGGTAGAGCCGGACTACGCGTTGGCGCTGTCTGGTCTTGCCGACCTTTACGCCACTCTGTACATGTCGCATTACGATCGCACGCCCGATCGAATCGCTGCGGCGCGTAACAAAGCCGATCTCGCACTACAGCTCAATCCGAGATTGGCTGCCGCGTACCGCTCGAAGGGGCGGTGCGCAATGTTTGATGGTGACCTTACTGGTGCCGAAGAGCAGTTTCAACAGGCCATCGCGATCGACCCAACCTACGCCGCGGGCTATCGATCCCTCGCCTGGTTAAAACACTTCCAGGGAGACATGGACGCCGCGATCGGTCATGCCCAACGGGCACTGGAATTGGCACCGACCGATGTCGAATCGATGCTGGCCCTTGCGGTCAGCTACATTGCCGAGCGCAAGTTTCCATCGGCGATGGCAACGATTGAACGCACACTGGAACTGGTGCCAGATTCCGGTCGCGCGCACTATTACCTGGGGACCGTCTATCAGAAACTAGGCGTCGCCGAGCTTGCCCTGAAAAGTTACGCGCTAGCCGGTAAATATGAAGGTGATCCGAACTGCTGGCTGGATGCTGGTTACCTACACCTTGCGACCGGCAATCTCGATGATGCCAAGCGGTCGTTCAGTCGCTCCCTGGAAGACGACTTCTTCCCCTTTGTCGCTCACTATTTCCTCGGACTTGTCGCCCTCTTTGCCGGTAAGCGAGAGATCGCCGAACAATCTTTCCAGACAGCCGTCGATAACCTGGGAGCACTTGCTGACCCCTCTATTCCCGAAGTTCTGGCTAACCAGGCGATGGTCCTCGCGGCTGCGGGCCGGGCGGAAGCCGCTCGCACCGAACTCGCCAAACTTGAAGCCGTCGAACTCTTGGGAGATGCGCTGGCAGTCGTTGCGCGGGCGTATATCTGGTTACGCGATTTCGACAAAGCCCGCTCACTCCTCGATCAGGCCGTTACGCTTCCTCACGGTCCGACCGACCAGGAGAAGGCGCTCGACCCACATTTCACCAGTCTCCCACAACTGCTCGCTGGCGATTCTGCCGCCTGATCTGCCCCCTAGACGAGTGAATGTTGTCACCGACACGGATGCCACAGCAGCGTAAGCGGGACTGATCAACACCGCCTATCGAAGAATCGGGGTGCCGATTGGCACCCCGATTTCGTGTGTTAACGCGTATTGCTTCTTACCTCACAGACAACTGGGCAATAGTGTAAAGGTAACAAAGAGATGGTCGATGAGCGTTGAGAGGTCCGGCAAGCCAACTGATCCGTCAGCATTCACATCCGCCTCATCGCTGCAGCAGAGTTCAGTAAACGTGATGAAGAGATGATCGATCAGTGTCGACAGGTCGGGCAGACCGACGCTGCCATCACAGTTCACGTCTCCCGTCACCCCCGCACAGCAACTGCCATTCGGGACTCGATTCAAGGATACAGCAACGAGACCCGGACCACCTGGTCCTACCAGATCTAGAGTGCCGTCGTTATTGACGTCTGCAAGTGCGAAGGAGAGATAATTATTGCCAATACCGGAAGTACCGGCTCCGTATCCAACAACCCCATCCAAATCGAAGCCTCCTCCCGCCTGACCTGGAAGGATGGAAACCGTGGACCCGCTAATTGCACCAACTATCAGGTCTTCATATCCGTCCTCAGTTACGTCGCAGTACATAAGGCCTTGTGAAGAGTAGTGAATACCTACTTGATCCTCGAATGAGAAAGACGCGGTACCAATCCCCCGATAAAGAAGAACCCTATTCCCCAATTCATCGCATATCGCTAGATCTGGTAAGGTGTCCATATCGAGATCAACGCTAACATAACCTCGAGCCATGATAGGAAGAGGTGAACCTGAAAGTGAAAATGAACCCGTTCCATCATTTTCGAGAATAAGGACATTTGTAGAATCCAGACCCGCAGAAAACTGACTACAGATCAGGTCGCTGTCACCATCACCGTCCAGATCAATCGCATGCGGGTAACTATTTGGCCATGAAAGAGGTACGGTACCCGACGGAACGAACAGCGCATTTCCTATACCGAAGAAGGTCAGGACATCAAACGAGGGCGCTCCAAGCCACACGATGATATCCGTATCGGGGCTACCACCGATGTCCTCAACGAGCAAGCTTGGTGGAGTCGACGTGGCGGGAAGAGGCAGTGAAAAAACTTCGGCAAACGACCCAAGCGTATCCTGTGTCCAGACCTGAAAATCACTCAACGTCACAACTACGAAGTCAGTCAATCCGTCAGAATTTAAATCATCTAGCCTAACGTCTCCGACTATCTCGCCAATCACGTATCGTGTAGGCGTACTGAATGTGCCGTCGCCCAAGCCGCTGACAACAACGATATCGGCGCCACTACCACTAGTTGAACTAGCTACCAGAATCACGTCTTCGTTACCGTCTCCATCAAGATCGTCACTAAGAGGCTCACTGTTCAAAATTCCTCCGATCATGCTGGTACCCCAGAAAAACGACAGCAATGAATCCTCTGACTGATTCTCGTAGATCGAGACAACAAGAGCTACTTCATTCACATCCGCGTCGAAACCCAGTGCGAATATATCTTCTCTACTATCAGCATTGAACAATCCCGCGCCCACTCTCTTTTGCGGCAACGAAGATCGAGTGGAGGCTCGGCTTGAAACATCTAATGATGATCCCGTTCCTGGAATCGTACTCAAAGCGTACTGTCCGGTGCTGTTGGTCAGAGCGTCGAGATTCCCATCATCGTTCACGTCAACAAACGTAGCGGAACTACTAGGACCACTCCCAGACCTAGGGAACAAGGTGCCATTGCCCTGGCCCTGAAGATACTGAGTGGTACCTGATGATCCTTCGTCATACGAGCTACTCACTAAGACATCGGAGACGCCATCTCCGTTGAGATCTGAGACTTGAAGTGAAGTAGGATTGTTCACAGTGAAGTGACCTGTACTAGCTCCAAAAGTGCCATTGCCGATGCCGAGTACCACGAACACGCTGTCTACAGCTGCAGCGGTCACGCATACATCGAGGTTCGAATCAAAGTTGAACTGACCGATGGCGACTGCGGTAGTCTTTATGCCACCGGCTCCAACGCTAAATTCGGTCGGACTTCCGAGGTTGCCGGTGCCGTTTCCCAGGAACACAAGAATGGCGTCTTCTCCATCACTCGCAACAACGTCAGCCCATCCATCGTTGTTAACGTCCCCAACAGCACATCCTCGTGGCTTACGAATGACCGTGCTTCCACTGATTTGAGCCGAGAACGTCGAGACAGACGAAAACCCACCGATACCATCGCCAAGGAGAACTGACACTGTCCCCGAGTCACCGTTCGCCGTGACTACATCTAAGTTACCATCAGCGTTAAGGAAGCCCGAAGAAAGCGATACCGCACTACCATCGATAGAGAACGATGTAGGGTTACCCAGATTTCCGAGTCCATCGTTGATCATCATGTCTATGGCGTTGACAATGTCTATACTCGATACTAGGTCATCATAGCCGTCCGAGTTTAGATCAATGACTTCCAAACTGACTTCTAAATCATCAAAGACCAAAGACACGTTCGGTAAAATCCGAACGACATGATTCTTGCTGGCAGAGAATACTGGCGTGGGACTTGTAGCAGATCGCCAATACTGAGGCACCCGGCTAGGTAAAGTTACCCTCGGAGTAGGGTTGCCAGTTTCGATCGCATCGAAGTTGGCAAACTGGCTAGCGGGTGATGAATAAGCGATCACAAACACGAGTAGCATCTGCATCCCACAATACATGAAAATACGTCTCAATTCGTACCTCCAGATGGTTTGGCATTGGGCGGTTAAATTCCGATGCGGAGGAACGTGTCCTTTTTCAGCGTCATGCAACGCCACTCAGCACTTAGCGCGTTTGTTAAGAATTAATTAACTGATCTGTTTGCCGATTGCCGTGGTCTTTCCCAGTAACTATCGGAAACCGTTTCTATGTAGCTGACTAGGGTCGGGTAAGACTCGACAGACCTATCAAATGAGTGTGGCGATTGAGTTTAATTAATCGCTTGCAGCAGCTGAATTGGGGCAGTCATTAGGTTGAATGAAAAATGGTAGCGGTGCAGGGACTCGAACCCCGGATTCACTCAGCCATGACGCAGCGGCCCCTTAGCTTAGGGCGAATCATACTGGTAATCCACTGAACACCTGCAGTTTAGGTATTTAATGAGGATGCGTGGACTTTCAGGAGGTTAGGTCTCTTTCGATAACGCTTGGTCACAAATTGGTCACAATCCCGCTCAGTTCTAGTAGTTGGGCGAGGCCAGCGCCGAACCTGTTGTGTGAGAAGGAGACTACAACAAGTCGCGTCTGCAAACTTCCCGTGGGAGATATCACTTTCCCGGGGTTCCAGAGAGCCCGGTCAAAATCTGGGCGTAGCTTGACAGCTGCGGTCTCGGTGGATAATTCAGAGGATCCCCCTTAGCCCTTGTTTTCGGAAAAGTTACAAGTAAGTGGCTCTTGACCCGTGTGACTGCCACATAGACTAAGCGGTGCACTTCCTGAAGTCGCTCTCCCGAATTGCCTCCTGGCAATAGCTTCTCATCAAATGCCGGGATGATCACAAGCTCTTTAGATAACCCCTTTGAACCGTGCATTGTCATCACTTGCACTGCGGTAGTGGTGTCGTCCGAATCTTCATCTTCATCTTCATCTGAAGTTGCGTCGACGCACGATTCAACTCGATTACGCACAGAATCTTTCGGGTCACTATTGAGAAGACAGATTACTAAGTTCTCGCTTACCTTTGTTTTCAGACTGTCCAGCGCAGTCGTGATTGACTGTACATCATCAGAAGTGAGTGCATTGTGCACTGATCTGAAGTCTGTTAACGTATCCTTTAACCTCTTCTGCCACCTGTGGTCCTCAGCTGCTCGGGTCAATGCGTCGATAAGCGACGTTCCATTGGCAGCAAGGTCAACCAGGACTTGTTCACGAAACTTTCTCTCAATGTTCGGAAAGTGTGACAGCAGGATTCGGCAGATAAATGGCTGATCGTGTAGCACTATAAGTCTGAGTATCGCCTCTCGCAATTCCGCGCTGGTATCAGCGGACTTGATTGTGCAGGTGACACCGACTTCACTAAGTTTCCTGGCATAGTATTCAGCGACATTTCTCTTTGGTAGCAGCAGGATCACGTTCTTGTACTCAGATTCATCCATCGATTGCAAAGCCTCGGCGATAGCTTCAATCTCAGCCTTGCAACTCTTGAATGACTGGATATTGAAGTCACCGTCATCATCTTTGAATGCCTGCAACTCCCTTTGCGGATATCCGTCTTCATCCATGAATCTCAGAAGGTTGTTGGCTGCTTCCACGACCTTCCTCGGACAGCGACGGCAATACACGAAACTTACCGTCCAGGCATCGGGTCTTTCCAATAGATTTAGTATGCCTTCTGGTGAGGCGGAACGACCGCTGTAGATGCTCTGGTCCGGATCACCAACAATAATGATAGAATCTGATGGCTCGGTAATCAGTTCAATCAAGCGCTGTTCGGAAGGGTTGAAGTCTTGATATTCGTCGATGAGGAAATGCTGTGCTCCTTGAAGCCACGTCGGCAAGCCGTTCTCTTCAACCGCCCGTATCGCATGGAGGACCAACTTGTCCCAAGGACACACCTCATAAGTATTACACAATGTGTCGGTTGCGTCTGCAAGGAACTCACAATCGGTGGGTATAGGGCGATGAAGTCTCCAGGACTCTGTCAGTGCTTTCAGTAGCTTATCAAATGACTTCTTGTTAGAAACGAGATTCCGAGCTTTCGCATATGCGAACAGATCACCAACAAAGACCTGAGATAGAAGACTCTGTGGTTTAGGTGAAAGATCGATAACTTCTAAGTGCTCCGGCAATCCTAGTTCAGTGGAATACACTTTGACAATCTTGAATGCAAGGCTATGAAGGGTCGAAATGTGAATCCCGAGATCATCGGGGTCGGCTCCCAGGCCGCCGTCTTCTGTTGGCTTGCGAATGTCATCTTTGAACGCATCTACAATGCTGTTCACGAAAGTGATGTAATAGATCTCTGTCGGGTCGACGCCGATTACGATCAGGCTTTCTATCTTGCGGAGCAGGCTGTACGTTTTTCCTGTTCCGGGTCCTGCCTCGACGACCAACAAGCCCTGCCCGTGCTCGACTACCGCACGGTGGCGTTCTGCCGAATCGAATTTGTCATTGAGTGAGATTGCCATATTCTCATCCTGGGGGCTCAAGTGGCTCTTGCGACATGCGTATTAAGGTGGCCGTCACCTGACTTGTGTGATGATCCGGTATGTTCTTATAAGGACCAATCACCAACACATGTTTGTCAAGTTGCTCTCTTAGTTCCGGTGTGTTTTCAATACCGTTCTGTGATAGAACGGCGGGGAATGCGGTTGCCAGGCATGGCGACTCATAGACCAGGTACCGGTCCCTGTTGAAGATCTGTGGGGCATCGCTACTATCCATGCGCACGACATCGAGCGATTTAGCATCGTTTTCGTCCGTGGAGAGTTCTACTCCAACTACCGTTGCCTCCGCACTGACTCTGGCAAGTTGAGCTGGCGGTTGTTGAAAACAAAGAGTCGCGCCTGAATTGAGGCCAGCCAACTTGAAAGTCTCATAGTCTGCCTTAGGCATGGCAAAAATGCTCTTATTGGCACGATGCCCCAAGGCGAATATGTACCGTTGAGTCTGATCATTGTCATTCTGATTCATTTCAATGCTCGTTCAGGAATTGGATCTTCAACGATAGCAATCTCCTCCTCGGTCAGACCATACAGTACATAGACAGCATTATCTAGTTGACGCTCAAGGGCGGCAACTCTCTTGTCTTGAAGGTTGTGCTGATAATCGGATTGCCCTGTAATCGCAAGTATGCGTTCCACAATTGCTAAAATCGGCGAGTTATCACTCAACCTCAGAGGCAGGTTATCGACCTCATATCCATTTACATTGCTATTGGTACTAAAGCTCG
Source organism: Candidatus Zixiibacteriota bacterium (assembly GCA_028289585.1). GTDB lineage: Bacteria > Zixibacteria > MSB-5A5 > GN15 > FEB-12 > JANQPI01. The sequence continues at coordinate 503,259 of JANQPI010000010.1, read as the reverse complement.
CGAACACGAAATTGAGCAATTTGCAGTTCAGCAGTCCAAGGAGATAATGGATATCGATTGTTTTAGACCTAATTGTGATATAGTTTGCTGAATTCGCGCAATAGATATTCGGGCCAATGATAGTGGCTTTCAATCTAACAGCCTCATTTACGCCGGTGATCCCCTGTAGCACTAGTGATGTGAAGACTTGGGGCCGCTAACAGCCTGTAGAAAGGGTCTTTCCTTGAGATACTTCACCTCACCCTGTGACATCGATTGTCGCAGTACAAATCGACCAATGGCAGCTCCCTTCACTAGTATCTTATCTGATGGATCATCACTAAGGTACTTCTTGTGAATCGTCAGATCTACCTCCCCAGTATAGCAATGAGCCAATTCGCTTAGTCGTCTTGATCCAGAAAACAATTTCACTAAGAGGTCGAAGCGATCCTGGGTAGCAAGTGGTATGGTCGCATGTGCGGGCTCGCATTTTAGGAGTGCCTCGCGGTCTATTCGTGTCGGTTCAATACTCTCTTCAACAAACTTATCGCCATTGATACGTAAGGCGAACTCCTTGGTGCCCACGGACGATTTCTCAGCCAAAAGAATGCATACAGACATCTTGGCGTGCGCAAAAACTCGCTTGCGCTCATTATCGCGCTCAGGAAAAGCCTCAATAGCTAGAATCTTATTTTCAAAGAGACAGAATTTGCGGAGGTTTGCTGCGCTGACGTCCGCGATAAAGGCAAGCGGGAAGATTTCGCAAAACACGCCGTTTTTCTTTAGTATGTCAAAACTTTTTGCGATAAATAATCTGAAGACATTGATCATGCCCCCAAGCGCAGGCTTATAGAGAGGATCGGCCTTTAGCCGCTTTAGTACAGAAGGGTCTGTGACATGACCGAGTTGCTGATTCTGCCGCTTGTTAATCAAACCGTACGGTGGATTTCCAATCGATATGTCAAATCCTCGATTGGAAAAGAACACTTCTGAGAACATAACACGAAAATCAAATGGCACCTTGTCTGACAGAAGTTTGGAAACGGCACTGGAAATCTCTGATCGCAGTTGGCGTCGACGGGATGGGCTTCTTTCCTCCACTAGTTGCTGCTTCGACTCTTCAAGCTTTCTGAATAGGGGTTCGTTGAAGAGGTCATTCCCCAATCCCATTAGGGAATCTCCACATACAATCTTATAGTCGAGGTTTGGAAGCGGTTTTATATTTCGGTAGTTGTACTCATCAACGATCAGCGAAAGCCAGAGTCGGAGCTTGGCGATTTCAACCGCGCCGAGATCAATATCAACACCGTAGAGGGAATTCTGGATAGCGTGACGCTTGAGGTCGTAAGTAGACCTGTCGCCATTGCCCAGAAACTGGGTTAGCACCACGCGCGTCCGAACGATTTCGGACATCATGCCTACAAGAAATGCCCCGGAACCGACGGCAGGATCGCAGACCTTGATGTTGGCCAGCTTATCATCGATTGGTTGGGCTTGGTCACGGATGGATTCGGGTAGTTTGTATTTGTAGCGACCCCGCTCTTCGCCTCTTTCACTTACAAGGGTGTCATTCTCCTGAGCCGTTTCGCCGAACTTGATTAAAGTCTCGATATCCTCGCGCGGGACTGAACCATCAAGCTCGGTTGCCAGATAGTCGATCAGGCTCTCTTGACACATGTAGTGGACGATCTCACGAGGCGTATAGTAGGTACCCTTGGACTTGCGGTCTTTGACCTCCAGTAGATTCTCGAACACCTTTCCGAGCATCTCTGGGTCGACTGCGACTTCCTTTTCGAGCGGCTCGTCTTCCTTGACTGTGAAGTTGTATCGGTCGAATACGTCGAGGATGCCGGTACCAGTATCACCCTGCCTGGTCTTCTCCTCATTGGAAAACAGGTCATTCGGAAGCAGGATGTCGGTATTGACCCAATCGTAGTTGTTCAGAGGGTCAAAGAGACCGCCATTAAGAAATGGGATCTTACAATCAAAGCGGTCGGCATAGTTCTCCGGGCGCTCTACCGCCAGCGTGTTGTAGAACAGAGGTTCAAGTATATCATCGAAGAAATTCGTGTACGTGCCGTGCTTACTTCGGAATAGCTCTCGCAGAAAGCCCTTTGAACCGGTACCCCAGGCAGCCTTGCGCTTGACCCCAAACCAGCCTTTTTTCTGTAAGAAGTAGAGAAAGACGATCTGTCCGAGGAGTTTCTTTGCGAAATCTACGGTATCTACACCTTTGGACTCAAAGTCTGCCCGAATCTCCTTGTCCTTTGACACCAGCTTGTCGAGCGCGTCCTTGACCTTGTGATAGAGCTCCCGATATTGCTCAAAGAATTCCTTAGTGACCTTCTCAATGCTGAACCGCTCTTCGATGGACTTGATGGTCGGATCGTGGTCAGTGTCTTCCAGAATAGGCAGAAGTTGACTTTGCGCCGTGTGGCTGTTCTCATTCTGACCAACCAGGAATGAGTATCGCCGGGCAGGAGTGAACTCTTCCTTGACCTTCACACGTCCCTTGTCGGTGGTCTCGATCTTGTAGTCCATCTTCACGAACGAAAAGCGCCAGTCCTCTTCGTTCGGAGAGACAAAGGCGACCAACGCAGCGTCCTTGAGTTGTGCCCCCTGACTCTCTTTGAGATACTTTGCGACGAATTTCCTTTGAGTAGCCCGCGCCCGGTCCACTGAAGAAGTCTTGCTCAAATTGACAACCAAGACATCGAGTTTGTTACCATCGGAGTCAGTGTACTTGCCAATTCGGTCAAACGACGCAATGTGCGACCGGAAGTCCTCAAATATCATTTGACCCGTGCGGGGTCGAGGGAAAGGAGCCGATTCCATGTGGTTTAGCAGGTTTTTGGCAAAAACGGCGAACTGGTCCTTGTTGAACGGCTGTTCAAAGGTATCTCGGATGAGCTTTTTGGCGGCTTCGCGCTGCATACTATTCCCCCACTAGATATTCAGATAAGATTACCTCTCGTGGACCTCCGACTTTGGCCGCTGATTCGGCAAGATGTCCTTCCAGAAACTCGGAAGGGATGTTCTTCTGAAGGACGGCCAGCATCTTCAGCGGATTGACCCCCTGCTTAACCACCGCATTCATCTCTTTAAGAGCGGACTTGGTAGTCTGTTTCGGCAACCCGCCCTCCTGCAACTGTCTCATGACCTTGCGAATATACTCTTCTTGCTCCTCAGTAAACTGTCGGTAATCCCGGATGGCCCGAAGGATTTTAAGCAATTGAGTGGCAGTATCTCTGCCACCTTTGAGCTTGGCTTCGGGTATGTCCTCGGTTGTAGCATACAGAAAGGCCTCTTTATTCTTGTCGAGCAATTGATAAAATTGAGGGCCGAGCTTCTCCCGTCGTGTTTGGGCCGTTGTCTCCAGCAAAGCGGCGGCGGCAAGAAAATCGAGTTCCTCTGAGTCACCAATGCCGGCAAAGAAGAACTTCTGGAGTTTGCCTTTTCGGAAGTATGTTAGCAGGCGGTCATTTAGTCCCGGCTCTTTGCGGGCTGTCCTGGCTTTCTTTGGAAGACGCTTGATCTGTTCAAAGAGGTCGGGGTTTTTGTCCCTTATATCTCGAATCAATTGGAGATACTTGAGTGCGCTCTCCTCTTCTCCGTCCTCGCCTGTAATCGTCTTCTTGGAGATCAATCGATCAAACAGTTCATGGTGCTCCACCGCTTCGCCTTCCGTCAGGAGTCGAGCATCCGATCCCAACAGCGTGATGAAAGCATGAATTTTCGCCTCGGCGGCTTCCTTAAGCTTAATCTGATCGTTGGATTGTTGGGTTGGGAAGAAGTTGAAAGTGTATATCTTGTCGAAGCTCGTATCGACTCGATTGATGCGTCCGACCCGCTGCATAAGCCGCGTTGGATTCCAGGGGATATCGTAGTTGATGACGACATTGGCCCGGTGGAGGTTTACACCTTCTGAGAGTACCTCGGTGGCAACCAGGATGCGGTAGTCGTCCTTTGGGAAGCGCGCTCGTGCATCGAAGTTCTCAGTTACCTTCTCCCGGACATTCGCACTGGACGACCCGGTATAGTCAAGGACGGAATCGCCGAGTAGTTTCTTCAGATTTGTCGTCAGATAATCGGCGGTCTCTTTGGACTCGGTAAAGACAATCAGTTTGCTCTCTTTGAGAACCTCTCGGCCCTTGAGCATATCCACAAACTTCAGCAGTTTAGGATCGCGCGTGATGCCCTGCCACAAGGAACGAATTCGCTTGAGGAGATTGAGGTCGTGCTCAAGGTCTTGTCGGAATTTCTTCTTGAAGTCCTTGGCATCATATTTCTCAGCCTTACCCTGTTCGATCAGGTAGACAACGCGATCTTCATCGCCATTTGCCAGAAGCTCGAATATCTTGGCTGAATACTCCTTGCTGACATAGACAGAGCCTCTGTCGAACTGGTCAAGAAACAGCTCATACGAGGCAATGAAGCGATTGATCGTGTTTCGGAAGGCAAAGAAGCTGCTCTCCAACCGCTTCACGAGAAGAATCTTCATGAAGCGGCCCATGTTCCGCTGCGCCAATTGGTCCGGCTGCTCAACCTCGCCAGTGTAGTACAGCAGCGGTGTATACCGAGCATACTTGAACTTCTGGGCAATCATCTTTACGGTTTCATTGAAGACTCTGTCTTCGTCATCATTCAATTCGTAATAGGCTGGTTCGGGATTCACTACTTCTGGAAACTTGAGTCCCTGTTTCTTCAGATCATCTGGGAAGTGATCTTCGATTTCCTTTCGTGTGCGGCGGACCATCAAATACTTGAGTACTTTGTCTCGTATCTCTCTTGCGTTCTCCTTGGTCACCTGAATGAACTTGCTTTGGTCTTTCTGCCTATCGAGTCCTTTGAGGCGATTCTCAAGCTGTCCAAAAAAACGCTCAAGGTCAGGAGTGCCCGGGATCGTGCTCCTCTTGGATTTCTGGAACAGCTTAATTTGACTGAGAATGTCCTTCGGGGAGTTGTTGAATGGCGTAGCAGTCACCAGAACGACCCGTTTCCCCCTGCATACCTGCGCCAACTTCTCGTAAGTGATATTGGTCTCGGTCCGAAATCGGTGGGCCTCATCAATAATGATGTTCTTGTACTTCTCAGTACCTCGCTTGATTAGCGTGTCGAGTTTTCCGAGGGACTCGAAGTCGGCGCTCACACGGAAATCTGAGAATACATTCGGCCATGAGCCGGGGTTGTCTTTTTCGAGCAGAACCGGTGGGGCCAGCACCAGACATCGCCCTTCCAGTTGACTGGCGAGCATGGCGGCCATGTAGGTTTTGCCCAATCCAACAACGTCTGAAATGAAGGTCCCGCCATATTCATCGAGGATCTTCTTCGCATTTAGTACGGCTTGTTCCTGGTACTCTAGACGTTTGAATTCGGTGGGAACATACCGAAGGAACACGTCTTCCTGAATGCTGATGTCATCTTTGAAGTACTCGTATAGGAACTTGAGATACAGTTGGTACGGCGTGATAGTGTCGCTTAGCCAGGTTCGATCCTGAATTGTGCTAATGTACTTGTCTTTGACCGCAACCGAGTCAGCCCAAAGCTTCTCAAACTGTTCCTTGGCATAGTCGTAGTCATTGCGATCTTTGAGCTCCACGTTGAATTCCAAGTTATCGACAAGGCCCGATTGCGTGAAGTTACTTGAACCGGTAATGACTCGGCCAACATCACGGTCACCTTCGATGAACGTCATCAGGTAGACCTTGGCATGGATGTTCTCGGTTGGATATGCTCGGATTTCTAGTTTGCCAGACCGAAGCCACTCCAGAAACTTATGGACTCCCTCCTCAATCTCTCGCTTATCGTCCGAATTCGCTAGCTCGGTCGCGACGGCTTCTCCGAACTGCTCTTTGGCCTCTGAGTGAGAGAACGGCGAAGATCCCTGTTTGGCGTCATTGATGAGGTCTACGGTCGATTTTCCGGTGCCAATACCGATCAGAATGCGGATCCTCTCGGTCTTTTCAAGTGACTTGTACAGCGCGTGAAATCCGCTCGTAAAAAAGTAGCCAACCAATACATCAAAACGCCGCGTATCTTTGATCAGCGTCTGAAAGCGATTCAGCAGCTTCCGGTCTTCTTCATTGGTCATGAATGTCAGGTCGTTGCTCATATGTGTTACCGATTCCCCTCGAAGGATGCTTCTATTCGCCTCTGAGAGACTCAGTAGTCTCACCGCTGCTCAGTAGGCAGAGACTCCCGGCTGCTGGCGGAAGGACTCTCGTTCTTCTGCCTACAAAACGCCCCCATTCCGGCTGGCTCACTAAGTTTAGCAATAGGCAGTCTCGAGTGGTACGGTTTTCATCGAGCGGACTGTACTATCGCGCCAGCTGAGAAAGTCGGCGGATCAGACGTTGCTCCAGCACCGAGGTCACTGACTGACAACGTTGGTTCCAACGAGGATAGGACTAGACCCGACAGACTCGGCGTTTCGAGTTAGCCAACTGGCAGCAGACGTGCGCGCTCGTCTAACGTCGCTTCGCCGGGCTGGTCAGTTCCCGAGCCGATCTCCTTGGAGATCATGGTATCCAACGCCTAGTCGACTGCCAGCACTTTCACGTTGCCACTCTCCCGCACTGATTTACGGAGCAAGTGAGTCTGGTCAGTTCGTAGGCCGCCATACTCCTTTCGCATTCGATAGTACGTCCGTAAGCTTCCCGAAGGAGTAGACTGTTAGGAAGTAGAGCTTCTTGGCACATTGAAGCTAGGAGGACTCTATGAAACGGTCACGGTTCAGTGAGACACAGATTGTCGGTATCTTGAAGGGGGCGGACGCCGGTATTGCGGTAAAGGAAGTCTGCCCCAAGTATGGCATCGCCGAGGGCAACGACGTCACCACTGTGTGGGGCATGGTTCAGGGCCTGACTGCGTACGCCCGCTCCTCGCCCTACACTAGCTGGAGGGTCAATCTGGAGCGCCGCGCTGGACAGTTTCGCGAAGCGACATCCTTGAGAATCGCGATATCCAACGCCCAATCGGCGGCGACCAGCTTCTTCAGCCAGCCATTTCCCGCTCCACTTCACTGAGCCCCAAGGCTTTACCGGTCTGCAAACATCACCCCAGCCGAAAGGGTGAACCATCTAGGGTGAGTGGACATTGGCCTTCTCGCTTCCGGGATTGAGATCATCTAGTTGCGCCGCCCGGACTGTTGAGGCCACTTTTGGCGCTAGGGAAATAACGAGTCAGTGCAAAGATTAGTCAACAGCTAGACTGCGAGAGGAGATATGTCGGCGGACCAAGAGAGATTGGACAGTATCAGATTCCTGCTTTTGGCCTCGGAGTGGTCAACCTTCGGGGCAAACTGCGAACGGATTGAACGAGCTATCCGATATCAGCATGCGATCGAGGTGGCGGGTCACCGAGGGTATGCGTCTGGTGCCATACGAGCACTCTGCAAACACTACGACCTTCCCTACCGAGAGGACTTCAGCATCGCTCTCGGAAGCGATGCTGCTATCAGGTTGTGGGAGGGCTCGTGCGAGGTTGGTTGCGAGCGGGTCTACATTCCAGCACCAAACCTAAGGCAAGGCGACTCCTACCCACAGCTGCCAATCCTGATAGACCTTGCTCTAAACCGCCTGAGAGATAAGAACCCGAGATTTCCGAACATCACCATGGAAGCGGTAGCCGCGCTGTGGCTAACAACAGCCGTGACTCTGACGCCGCTGCTTGGGTCGTATGGGAGCATAGTTTCACGGGCTCTCATCAATGCGGAAGACGATGGAAGGATCACGATGGCGAGGTTACCGTTCCTAAGCCCAGAGCAGGGATCGGACGTGGTCTGGCAGGCAGTGCTGCAGCCGAAGCCGACTCAACTCTATCTGGGTGTTTGGGATTGGCCATCTGAGACAGAAAGAGGCGAGGACAGATTTCCATGCGACGACCACATCTTTAACATACACAGTGGCAACCTGATACAGGAATCAACAGACCCGAAATCTCCAAGCTATGGTCTGGGCATCCAGTTTCCGTACATGCGAAGAAACTTCATTTGGCGACATCAACAGATACCCGTCGGTTGCCTAAATGTCAGACGCCTTACTGACACCTGGAGGTCCAGATTGTCGGGCTTGCCAAACATGGTCTATGGCGTTCTTAAGCTACGGTTGATTGGGGTAGTCGAGTCAAAGATCGGGCCATTCTTGAAGTTCGCCGATGAACAGGCCTATACAGATTGGGCCAAAGAAAACTGGGTGTGCACTGACCCTTGCGCGGTCATGCCGTCGGAGAAGTGGCGAGAGAGCGTGAGAGAGATCGGACTTGACTCAGATGTCGTCGCGAAGTGGGCGCTCACAGATAAATGGCCTGAAGCCTCGCCAGCATCGGCCAATCCCACGGCGAAGAGTAGGAAGGGAATCATGTACGACCCGGACTACATGTCGATTTCACTCCCCGACGGTCGGCACATCTCGCTAACGCGCCAGCAGGGTCGGGTCATCGAGTTTCTGCATATACAGCAGGCAAATGGGGTCTTGGAGGCGTCGGCTGGAACGATTGTCGAAGAAGTGTATGGGCAGGGAACTGACAACAGCCTGAAGCGGAAATTCAGGCCTGATACTTCAAGATACGATGCGCTGATTGTTGCCGGCTCGAGACGGGGTCTGGTGAAGCTGCGCCACAAATGGCCTGACCTGGATTTCGACGATTCCAACGATGATTGAGGTGATACACGCCATTTAGGCCGCGAAACTTCCAGTTTGGCCGCCAATTCTCCTATCTACTGACCCCCTTTTGCTCCATCACACCGTCCTATCTTGTCCGTCATGAAACAGCAAAACGGACAGAACCGCGCCGAGACGCGTCCCAAAGGAAAACGCCAGGGATGGCGCAAGAGATATCGCCGCGTACGCAAGCATCGGACCTATGAGGTAGCCGAGGTCGCTAGGGTCCTTGGGGTCCAGTCCTGCACTGTGCGCCGGTGGTGCTCCGAAGGGTTGCCGGTTCAGACTGACCAGAAGCCGCACCTGATTACAGGCGCGGACCTCAAGCAGTTCCTGCGGTCCAGGGCGAGAGACTCCAAGCGTCCCTGCCAACCCGGTGAGGTCTGGTGCCCGTCCTGCAGAAAGCCCCAAAAGATCCTTGCGGGCACTTCTCGGCTGGTTGATACCGAGTCCTTCAACCCGACGATCAAAGCCAATTGCACACAGTGCGGTCGCACGGTCTGCCAGTTTGTGGCCGCCTCGAAGGCTCCGTTTAAGCTCGCCGAACTGGAAGCAACCGCGACACGCCCTAAGAGATTAGATGGATCAGCGCACCAAGTCACGAATGCGCAGATAGAGAGGGTATGACGTGAAGTACAAAACGACCTCAAGGAACGTGCGAATGAAGCACAAGTACTCGGTCTACTTGACCAAGGCAGGTCAAAAGTCCGAGGCGACGCGTCGCCAGCATGAGGCATCGCTCACCGTGCTGGACTGCTTTCTCAATGGTCGCGACTATCGAAAGCTCAACACGTCCCTGGCGATTCAGCTCAGAGACAGATTGCTCGGGGTGGCTCCTGACTCGGTGGGGTATGCGATATCCAAGTCATCTGGCATTCGACACCTGCGAAACATCCAGGGGTTCTATCGCTGGTTGGTTCGCGAGGTCGGTTACAAGAGCTATCCAATCTCGACAATCGACTACCTGAACCCATCTCGAAGTGAGGTGCGGTCGTTGACTGGTCGCCGGTACAAAGAGGCTCCGACGCTTGAACAGGTGCAGAAAGTCCTGCGCTTCATGCCCGCCACAAACGAGGTTGAGCGCCGAGACCGGGCCGTCATCGCGCTGCTCGCCGCAACCGGCATTCGTGATGGTGCCCTCGTAACCCTCCGACTTGGGCATGTTGACCTTGCGGATAGTCGGATAGACCAGACGGGCTGCAACGTAGCGACCAAAATGGGGAAGAACATCACAACGTGGTTCTTCCCCGTCGGCGTTCAGATTCTGACCGAGGTTCGTGACTGGGTCAACTATCTCAGGACGCAGAAGTGTTGGGGCCCAGAGGCTCCTCTCCTCCCCTCTACACGAATCAACACTGGCTCGGGCAAGGGGTTTCATGCAGACGGTGTTGCTGAAGCGCCATGGAAGGAAGCCTCTTCGGTACGAAGGATAGTTCGTGAGGCTTTCGTGGCCGCCGACCTGAAGCCAACTACTCCGCACCGCTTCCGGGACATGCTGGTGAATCTGGCCTATGAAGTCTGCAGGAATGACATCCAGGCGCTGAAGACCTGGAGTCAAAACCTTGGTCACGAGCATATGATGACAACGCTTACCAACTACGGAGATGTCTCCCCTTACACTCAAAAGGAGATCCTCCAGCGGTTGCGAGAGGACCAAGACCCCCGTCCGAATCAAGACACGTCGTTTTCGACTGAAGAGGTTGAAAAGCTGAAAAGATTGATAGATAGCGATAACAACACACTTGGAGGTCAGGGATGACCAAACTGCTAACGCCAGATGAGGTTGCTGCGCTCCTTAAGGTGAAGAAGGCAACGATCTACTCGTGGACACACCTGAAACAGATACCGCATGTGAAAGTCGGGAGCCTGGTCCGCTTTCACGAGGAAGAAGTTCTCTCCTGGCTGGACCGGAAACGGCAATCCGAGGAGGAGATACCGACTATTGACATCTGAGCTGCTCGTCTACTCCGGGCTTGCTCAGACTGGGCGCAGCAAGAGGGCCACACGCGGTGAGAGGAAACCGGGCTCTACGAGACGCGTTTCGGAACTGGGTGGTGGGAAATGCAGCCTGAAGTGAATCAGTGCCAGGACCAGATAACGTTCCAGGGGAAACCGGCCAATTTTACGGAGAGTGCAATGTACCCTCCGAACCGCTAAAGGCCACTTCATGGCCAGTATTTTACGCATAACTCCATGAATCGCAAGGAGTATGTTCGTGGAAGTTAGGGGAAGCTGGGAGCAGCTTGAGGCGCTTCGAGGAAGTTCGATTTCAGAAAATCTTTAGAAAGCGGTTCCTCGTCGGTCCTCCTTGAGAACCCTCATCAATCTCAGGCCATGAACTATCCGTCAACGAGCGATGGCGTCGTCTACGATCACACGTAGGCTTCCGGTCTGATCAATTTCCCATTGATCGATCGACGGATCATCGTCTAGTCGATCAGCTGTAGCAGTGGCTCGGAAGGCATCAATCATACCGATAATCTGATAAGGGTAGTAAGCAGAACTCATCACTTCGAAAGCCAAGGTGTTATCACGTTAGGCGTTGCTGTCGATCCTCTGCCTCGCTTAGTCCACGTCGGTGAAGAAACAGGAAAACTTGTTGTCACCCTTGGTCGGGCGCGGCTATCGCATCGCCATAAGCAGCTAGCATGAAAGCATTTATCGACAGCAGAACCTAGATCATCAAAGACGTGCCTTACCCAATACTTCAAGATCGACAGCAAAGACCAGGGCAACTGACACATCCGCAGTAGGATGCAAAAAACCGTCACAAAAAAACGACCCTACCCTTGCCAGAACCAAGCACCACAGTGTTTATTATCTTTAGATAGCAGTGAATAAGAAGGAGATACTTCGCTCGACTACTAACAAAGCAAGGCTGACAGCAACTACCCTATAGCCACGTCTTTGCCTACCGTAGGCTTGGCGAAGTGATATACTAGGAGGATAGCAATGTTCTCAGTGTATACTGCTAGTTGCGTGCTTGCTCGGACTCTCTTCATAACTTGGACTCTTCTACTATTCCTATCAGATCACGCTAACTCGCAGGCTACGTCGATAGATGACCAACAAACGTCATTCGACCTCACAAGCCTCAACAAGTACTCAGGCCAATTCACCCACAACATACCGCTTTACAAACTGACAGCTAGCAACGCGCTAATAGCAGCTACCAACCTAACCTACGAAAGTAGCATCTACCGGAATGTCGGTTCCCAGAATCGAGACGCCCAAGCCTCGCCCTTTGGACTCGGATTTGCGATGGGCATCGACGCAATTCACTCTCTTACACAAGGCACATCAACACTCCTGGATGATACCTACACGCTCACCATGAGCGGAAGTGTCCACCCGCTCTACAAAGTTGACAGCTTACTCTATCGAAGCCTGCTAAATCCAACCATCACAGCTTCCCCAGTGTACTCAACCAACTTAGCCCTACCCGAAATCGTCTACTGGTTGGTAGAATCAGGAGATGGTAGCACAAGGCAGTTCGGCGACTCCACACTAACAAAACAGACCAAGAACGCTACTCTATTCACTTACAAAGATGGCCAATTCCTGAGAACTCCAACCCAACCTACCGATACACTCGTAGCGTCCGCCTGGCTATTCCGTAAACACCAAGATGCAACAGGACACAACTTCATTGAATACCACTACCTACACGAACCGGACTCAGTGTGCCTGAATCAAGATTCAGCTTCATATCTCTCAAACTACTACTCACGCGCACTTTACTTGAAGAGTGTAACTTCCTCAACTGGCTCCTCAATACAATTCTCCTACGAAGACAGAGACGACTACATGGACTACTGGGGGCCAGAACACATCAATAGCTACTCGACCAAGCGACTAGCCAGAGCGTGTCAGATTAACCCCGCAGGAGATACGATTTCTCACAAACGATTCTTTTACTCATATCTACGAGCCGGTGCCAGCGTATCAACTGTTGGCAAACTCATCCTGGACAGCATTCTAACTTTCGGATCCGATCAGGTATCAACACTACCTTCTCTTATCCTCCAGTATCACAATGACAGCACCAAAGAATGGTTCGGAGCCCTCAGTTCAATAACAGAATCCATGGGACACCAAACATACCTCACCTACGGGCAGACCAATTTTGACTCTAATGCATTCGCTCTTTCCTACGGAGACACGCTTGCCAGCAACAACTATAACTTCATAGAACGCTCAATCTCCAAAAATACATTCATCGGCAAACACTACTTAGGCAACGACTCATCGCGAATCGTGGTAGGCAGCTGGAACGGCTTCTGGCAGGTATTCGAAACCAACTACATCACAGTCATGTCATTGGAACGACATGAATCAGACGATCGCTCAGTCTTTGCCGGGACAGACTTCGTCACCTGCTTCATTAACGAAGAAAACGAAGACTACCTATTAGTGCTGAATCGAGACGGCGGGCAGTGGAAGCCCCACAGGTATAACCCAAGTAACGACTTCGGCGAAGGAAACCAGCACGGTGGGCAAGAAGGTCTCTACAGACAGTACTCGTTGTTCCCCCTCGCCGAAAACAGCCTACTAGCACTGAGGCACGGCCGCAACGGGTATCATGTAGATGGATCTGGCGTCGGCTACTATGACTCTACAAAGCTGTTTTCTGCAATGGTCCTAAGACGCGATCCAGTTTCACGAGCCTGGACTGACTTTTGGTTCAACATCGAAGACGAAAGCAAAAGTAGAATCAACGCTGTCCAGATGGTAGTTACTGCAGGCAATACCTTTGCAATTCAATACCGTGATCAGGACACAGCTGTTCCCCCATTGATCATCGACTATGATCCCAGAATTGAAACTCTCGTTGGCTGTTACGATCCGATAAAGGACACTCTATATCTGGAATCCTTCTCGGCAGGAGTTCGGTCGGAACAAGACATGCCCCTCAGCGCCATAACCAACGGAGCAGTCGTGCTCGACGGGAACATTATCATCGAACCAAATCACGACGGACTCGGATCATTCCTTCGCACTGAAATCGATACAATGCCATCACTCTTTGGTCACTGGGAAGATACCAGAGCAATAGGATATGGCTTCATTGGCAAGACACCTGACAAGACGATCGAGTACGTATGGCAATCCAACGGCATGTGGCACAGCCACATATATAGACCCGTACCCTTTGATTTTTGGAATGACTTTGAAATCCACGCAGCTTCTCGTAACAGCATCTTTCTCAGTGGCTGGTCCCATGGATTTCCAGTAGACACGGCACCCTACTCAGGCCAGATCATCACTACTCAAGGCTCCGGAATTCGTGTAGACACCATCTTCAGCTTCGACCAGATGAGAAGCCCCGCCTTCGAAGGTCACGTATCAAAAGTTAGACTAACTGACCAGATACTAGCTATAGCCCTTGCGGGAGACCACTTAGTTGCTCATAGACGCACCGAAGGAGGTGGGTGGTCATCTGCAGACACGCTCATCAAGGACGATCTCTTGTGGCACGATGGTGTCAACATTGGTAGAGATCTCCTTTTCGTCGTTACAGCGATCAGCAGTAGCCTTGGAAAGAGTCTGTTCCTAAGGTACCATAACGACAACTGGGATACGCTTGATGTCTCCAGCGAAGTACCGCCAATCGACAATGTCTTTCCATACCTCCCGTACGAATACAATTACATCCCAGGACCAGGGAGCAGGCCCCGCATCTTTGGAGATCGAGCGGTCATTCCATGGCGAATGTCGCGACTCAAAGCCTTTCAGTTCATCGGCTCCTCAATCAACATGCCATCAGGCTTTCCGGTCCTAAAGCGAATGACAAGCAAGGGCTACCCAACTGATCCGGATAGCTCATTTGTCGAAATGAAGTACGTGGGCGGAATATTCAACGAAGGCTCGTCCGGAAACCGATTCGCCAAAGTAGCCATATCCTCAACGCAATCTGCCATGACACCACTTACCCACTGGACCACCCACAGATTTTATAATGACTTGAGTGCATCAGAACCGACCGCCCCAACCGGCATCAGACTCCCAGACTACACAGACACGACCACTGCACTCGGGCTCTCCAGAGACATGTACCTACTCGATGGCATTCAGTTTCGAGAAGAAGTACAGCAAACAGTACCAAGCATTTTCGGCACGCTATATGAAGCCGAATCGTTCTATCATCTAGACGACAATCGCCTGAGACCCCTGCCTTATCGAACGGCATTTCTTGATTCCACGATCGTCATTTCTCATGACACCGAGTCTCGCACCCGATTCAGCTACGATCACCTCGGTCATCAGAGAGCCGAAGAGAGAGTAATCGACAACACAGACCGTCTCATCGACTCCCTCTACTTCGTCCCTGTCCCAGGAATCGCGGCAATGTCACCCGAGCTGAGTCGTTCTACACTAGTTCGTTCCGGATCAGGATCCAGACCAGTTCGCGAGCAGATTACAAGACGCAGTTACGCAGACGGCATTGGCAGCTTTACTCAGTGGAGCGCGATGTCTATGAATCTCGATTCGCTCCTCCCAGGTACGTTTGGCTGGTCTGTCGACTCAACAGACTATATCATCGATGGCTTAGTCGTTGGCAAGATCGCACAACATGACATCATCCTTGACTCAACAGTGCAGTTCATCGAGTACACACTCTATGTCGACACAAACAATACTCACAGAGAATCTGCGTCCGTTTCGATTAACGGAAAACGTGTCGATGTGCTCCATGGCCTCAATACGTTATGGAATCGGGACTGGAGTCCAACTAATCTAGATAGCGTACCGATCCTCACTGGCAACGAGTGGATGCTTCAAGGTTTTGCACCCGTGAAGCAAGCAGACACCATCACCATTAATCTCTATACAGGAGATGACTATTGCTCCCCAGGAATGGGCTTTTGCCCAGACAATTCCTACGTAGGATGTCGACTAAAGACCTGGTCCCGGACGACTACTGCACTTCCAAACACTCACAGAGTAACTACTGCAGTAGACGAAGGTGATTCAACCTATGGATACGATAGCCTTGGTAATCAACTCTGGTGGATCGAGGGTGGCAGAATTTCGTCAAGCAACGTCCAAGCTGATACCAACGGAATCAAGTTGACGCCAGATCTTAGTCTACCGGTTGCGTACATCGAAAGCGCCCATCCTAACAACGTGTCGGTGTTCGGAGCCGAGTACGTAACTGATTCGACTGGCTATTCCTGGGTTACCTTCGATGGATGGAAGAATCTTAGTCCAACAGGCACACGCGAAGAGCACCCTAACGTCCCCATAACTAGCGGCAAACCTCTTGCGGGACACTATGCTTACGTTCTTGCCGATGATGCCAGCTCTTCACAAACGACACTTGGCATCGGTAGAAGCTTCGCAGCAGACAGCCTAGCGGACAAGCTGATGCGTGTTCGCACAAGCTATCATGCGGTCAACAATCATGACACCCTGATACTCAAGATCTCTGCGACAAGTGATACCTTAGTCAGCCCTGTATTCCTTGACTCCCTCCTGATCTCGTTGCAGATCAGTGACGGCTGGCAAGTAGTAGAGCACCCCTTCGATCTCAGGAATTCGACCTTTGATTCTTTGCATATCACAATCGGACTTCTCAATAGAGCTCAAGCAAAAGCTGTGCTTGGTGACGTTCTCGTGGCCCCAGTGCGTTCAAGTGTGTCACTCAAGTGGTATGATCACAGTACCTATCTTCCAATAGCGGAAATCAACCCTAACGGGCTAACCATCTCACGAGCGTTAGATGCATTCGGATTTGACACGCTTACACTCAACTATGACCAATCGCCACTTACGAGAAAGACACTGAGATTCTCTCGAGAAAACGCTCAGGTCTACGACTCACTCTCGCCAAACCGCAAGGTCATAACAACCTATACAGCAGGCGGCGACTCCACAGTTGCAGCAGTATTCACCGACTACCGGAACAGAACGATTCAACGAAGAGAGATACACAGAGTAGCAGACTCCTTCGTTACTCGAGTTTCAGACGTTGCCCTCATTGATGCGATAGGCCGCCCAACGAAAGCCTATCTGCCCTACGTTGACGTGAGCGGAAGTAGTGCATTGGAGGACTATACACTCCAAGGCCTAGTAGAAAATGAGGCCAACGATTTCTACAATGGAATTCACGCACCGAACGCTCACGATTATCCCTTTAAGGAGATTAAATACGATTCTACAGCTCTAGGGCTTGCCATCGAGGAGTCACGACCAGACTCGACCTTCAAGATCGGCTCATCACGGACGACAACGTACGAGTACGCCATCGGTATGATCGAGCAAGACTCAGTGCTAAAAATAACACGTAACCTATTAGATGGCTCTATCACAACCGCAGTCAAAAGCCAAAGAGGCGACATAGAACAGAATGTCGTCAACTACGAGAGGCAAGGTGGTAGCAACGACTCCACCATATTCACATCATTCACAGATCGATACACGAATCAGGACAGTACCCTCGTTGATACCCTTCCCTCTGACACATTGGTTGTCCCCATCAAGGTCCGGCATACGTACCGCGATAACGAAGGGACAATCGACAGCGTATGGCAAATCGATCGCGGTATAACGAGATACGCTGTCAACGAATCCGGGCTACAACGCTTCTCTGCTGATCAGATACAGTGGGACTCGAACAGCTTTGTATACAACAAATACGACAATAGACAGCGTCTCATCGAACAGGGAATCGTCTATGATACACTGCTATTCACTCGATCAAACGCATTCGATCCTCAGTTCCCTCAATCAACCGACACCATCAAAACGTTGTATAGATGGCACTACGACTACTACATCGATGGAACCGATACTCTTGCCTCATCGGAGCGGCTAGTAAGAGTAGACAACAACGATCAGGGGTACTACAAGAACTACGAGTACTTTGGTCTGAAAGACTCGGTGCGCGTCACAACCAAACTGCCCCAAGCCATAGGAACACCTAAGCAGGTTGTCAAGATCTACAACTCGGACGGTCAGTTGCAGGAACGTATCATTCGCCCGCGGGCATTCGATACGACAGGACAACGGCGAGTCGCCTATGATTTCGATGAATATGGACGAGTCACGTCAATCGCACCGGCTTACAATCCGCTGGAGCCAAGAGGATATGCCGCGTACCGCTTCAATGCTCTTGGACAGATCGATCAGCAATTACTAGGCTACTACAAAGTAACCGAGTGGGGTCTTCCACCGACCACTCACGAAGGCTGGGTTCAGCGCATGGACTACGCCTACGACATCCATGGCCGTCTACAAAATGTTAACGACATGGCAGACGTCGTCGCAACTCGCATGGGAGGAGCCGACTCACTCAACGACAATGACCACTACGCCAGTCAGACGCAATACGGTGACTCGGAAAACCAGAAAACCAACTTGGTCACGGCCTTCCAGACCCGATACTCAACAGCATCCGGACGCTCCTGGAGCGGATACAGCTTCGATTATGACGATCGAGGTTGGCTGACACACGCCCACAGCGACAGCAATGCCAGCTTGAATCGCGCCTACCTCTACAATGCGCTAGGCCAACGCACAGCGCTGATCCGTGAAGCTGGAACACCGTCTGAAGATACACTGTACTATGCGTACGACTCAATCACTCCTGGATCGAGCAAGCTCCTGAGGCATAGCGATATGGCCGCTGGCGAGGAACGGCTCTACTACAACGATGGCACCCTTGCAGCCGATTCATCCAACGGCATATACGAACTCACATATGACTTCAGAAATCTGACGACTACAGCCAAAGTTGGTCCTGATCTTTCGGGAGCTCCAGGACCCAACGTCGTTAACTTGTACTACGACGAAACAGGCTCACGGCTACGCAAGTCATACACCTACTACTACCTCACGACCTGCGATCCCGATACGATCATTATCCCACCACCACTCGACCCTATCACTATGGGTGCCGGAGGTGGGGGTACGCCATGCATCAAGTCCAACACCGTTGAAGTCCACTACTGGTATGACGAGGGAGTATTACTGGGAACATTTGACGAAAGCGACAATGTCATCGAACTCTATGTGCCGGGGCCAACCGCTCCAATCGCCGTTTACAAGCAGAACGACGATGAACAGCTGCACTTCTTCCTCAATGACTACTTAGGATCTACAAGAGCGCTGGTAAAGGGATTCACCACCAACGCGCCAGTTCAGGTCACGTTTAGCGCAGAATATGCCCCATACGGAAAACTAGATGCTAGCTGGGGAACCATCTCTCCACGCTTCACCTATACAGGCCACGAGGCAGATAGCGACGGTGACTTTGACTACTTGAACTTTGAGAGCCGACTGTACGATCCCGAGCACGGGAGCTTCACTAGCACCGATGATCTCCAACAATTCGCGAATGGATACATGTATGCGGGCAACAGCCCCATGTCCGTAGTTGATCCGGATGGAAAATTCGGTATAGGGGCAATACTGGGACTAATAAACCCAGGCTTTGGTGCAATCTATGGAAGCGTCTCTATGGCAATGGACTTGCATGAATTAAATCGTCAAGGTGGGAACGCCCGCAATGCCGCCATTAACCACATCGCCAGAACCGGTCTGTCGCAATTCGTAGGCAGAAACTTAGGACTTGATGTCCTATTCAACCCATTGGCAAACACTAATGTAACTGAGCAAACGGCCGACCTTTTCGAATTCGAACTACATAACTTGTCTTATTCACATTTATTGCGTGGCTTGGGTCGTTCAATCGTCGAGAGCGGACTTACCCTAAGAATACCCGGCCAGGGTAGTGATATCCGCGAGACCCTAGGTGCAACCCTTTTTGATGGGTTTGGCCATGCAGTCCGTCACTGGATTGGCACGGCAGATAGATACCTCGGCTGGCTTCGCAATGCATATAGGGAAGGCTACTATGGAAACGTAGAAGGCGATGATATCTTCTATTCCCATTGGTTTGCTAAGAGCCTCAGGAGACCACAAGGCACGTTCTATACAGAAGAGCTTTACGACGGCATTACGGGCGAGTCGATCTCCTTACTTACAGTATACAGAGATGGTAACAAAATCTATGACGTAACATATGCGTACTACCTTGAAAGAGCGAACTCGGATGCGTACTTTGAAGAAGTCATGAAACCGGCCATTGATATCTCGTTAACACCTGAGCAAACTAGATTAGGCGAGTTTAGGAAGGCTGTAGACGATAACATGCTGCTCGATCTCAAGGCGCGCACGAATTCGGTCTTTGCGCAGTCAGGAGATAGAGGATCCTATTTCAAAGTATTGAACGGCAAGGCGTATCGTTTTGATGACATTGGAAACATACACTTCGGCGACTTCGGTCATAACACCGTAGGTATAGGCATTTTCATACTCAGACTGGGAGCCTGGGTGAACGAGTTAATGCAACTTGAACTGGAGGACCCCCGAGATCAGAAGGCGATTATTCACGGAGCCCTGAGACTATTCGAAGACGATCCGTCGATTCGGTGAAGTGGCTAGACGGTTGAGCAAATGACAAAGACACAAGTTTCGATGGTTATTGTGCTAATCGCTGTTGCGGCCGTAAACGGGTGCATTCACCCAGACGAAGGCGGTACGATCAGAGAGCAGTTTGAGACTGACGACTATTACATAGTCTGCCGTCACAGCGACGGATCGGGCACTGATGGTGGTCTTTGGCGAAGAGGTTGGTATGTACTTAGAGCGGAAAGATCTCTTCGGCAGACTCAAGAAAAGCATTGGGTGAATATCGCTTCCATACTTCATTTTGAAGATGTGCAGTTTCGGCTGCGAAACCTCGATTCATTGGAGATCACGTACGCGAATGTGAGAATCGATGACGAGCTAGTCATGCACATAATCGACACTTTCGTCCTTGCCTTGAACACGAGTGAGCATTGGGAATTGAATCCGGATAGACCAGATTGGGAGCAGTCACGTCCAAGAATCATTCCTCACTCTACACAGTGATTCTTCGTCGTAATCAGCTTTCTGTTACAATGATGCGCGATGAAGGTTATCTGGAGTAGCGCGCAGAGCAAACAAGCAGAGTTCTCGTCTGCTCCGCATTGCTATCGGATTGTAGACGATGTGTCCCTATAATAGTGGCTATGGAGTTTCATCAAGGCGCACCAGTGCAGTAATGATACGATGCCTGTTCGGATCAGCCTTCCTACTCATAATGGCAATACCAGGATTCGCCGGGAGCAGTTGGACGGCGTTCGGTGGTGACCCGCAACGCACATTCTCGACTACTTCCTCTGTTTCACTACCCCTTGAAATCGATTGGGTTATCAGACCCTTTGATACCGCAGTTAACTGGCCGGTAGCCAACAATGATCTGGTTCTCGTTAGTTTGAGAAATGAGATGGTTGCTTTCGATTTGTCGTCAGGATCGGAGGTATGGCGGACAACTTTTGGTGACTTGTTCACGAATCTCGATTTGCCGGTGATCTCTGAGCTTCATGACATAGCTGTGGTTCAGGTTACGGGATTCGGTGCTGATCGCTTGGCCTTCGTCGACCTGGACGACGGTAGAGAGTATTCGCGGACACTGTACGCAAGTCAGGATCAGCGCTACCTTGGAGCAGCATTAACAGACAGTGCTGCCTACTTCCCCTGCGAACGATTTTCAAGCACGTGTGGCGTCCGGCTACCCTTTGGGCAACCGCTTTTCGATTTTCGCTTTAGTCAGGTAACGCGTTGGGCACCCTCGATCGCCAGCGATCAAGTTATCACCTACCTCTTCGGAGTCCTTTGCTCACGAGATCAGCTGACTGGAGTGGTTACTTGGTGCTTCGATACGTCTGAAACCTTCATCGATGCAACTTCGGAAGCTCGCAACCAAAATGTGCCACAGGCCCTGAGCACAAGGCCGAACTCGGCTCCTGCAGTAATCGAGGAAGAGAACATCATCGTTGGATTCCTCCCCTCACACATTTCAGTCTTCACTACGGAGCCCAGATTGTTGTGGCAACGCCAGGGAATTTACACCTCGACGTGCCTGAACGGTGTCGGACTACAACCTGCGGTCTCCACAGATTACGTGTATGCCATAGACAGCCAGAAGATAGTGAAACTGCATCTACAGTCAGGCGATCAAGTTTGGGAGAAAACGATTGAAGGACACGACATCTGCAACAACCCCGTCTTGACGCCAGACCACTTACTGGTCAGTTCCACGGACAGACTCTTTGCGCTCGATAATGAAACAGGAAACGTCCTCTGGGACTTTCCTGTTGGTGGAATGATTATCGTATCGCATGGCAAAGTGATACTCGCCACATACAGCGGATTCGTTTTCTGCCTTTCGAGCCAGCCGACATCCGCCGATGAGGGTGCCGATGGTACGCTTTCAGAATCGTTTAATCTTGGCCAGAACTATCCCAATCCATTCAATCCTGAAACCAGAATAGAATTCGCAATCAATAAGAGATCATCAGTCAAGTTGACGATTTACAACAGCCTGGGACAACGCGTTAAGATTCTTATGGACCGATATTACCCAGCAGGCAATCACGAGGTTTTTTGGGATGGAACAGATGGAGCAGGACAAACCGTAGCAAGTGGTGTATATCTGTATCGACTAACCACTGACGACGGATCTGAAACTAAAAAGATGCTTCTTATCCGATAGAGTGGAGTAAGTAGCCGCATCTCTAAATGAAGACGTGGTCATTTTTCACAGTCCGATCTCTTTTGGCTGCTACCTCTAATCACTATGCAATGTAAATTCTGACCTGCAATCTACCCTTGTGCATACAATCGGTAACGACATCACCAATGACTTTTGCGGGTTTTGTGTTTAGAAACGCGTTAGATAGCCAGCAAGAATTCTCGAATGGGTAAGCTTAAGTCACCATCTTTTGGCGAACTACACTGACCCATACATTCAATCCGGAGATAGGTGTTCTCAGAACTCGAGCTTGTCGACAGCGCCCTGAAGATGATCCGGAGCTAGGTGAGCATAGATCATCGTTGTTTCGATGCTTGAGTGCCCCATCAACTTCTGCACTGTCGGTAGATCTACCCCGGCCATGACCAGGTGACTTGCGAAGGTGTGACGCAGAGTGTGCAGCCTCGTCACTCCCGCCAGCCCAATTCGCTTTGTCTCTGCCGCAAACCGGCGACGAAGCTTTGGGGTGTATTGCTGGCCATCGGGCCGTCTGAATACGTAGACTTCGCCGCTCACCCCAACCGATCGCAGTTTTCGAAACAGTTTGAGCATAGTTTCATTCAGTCGAATGTCCCGTTCCCCTGCCTTGGTAGACCAGTTCTCCTTGTCGCGCACTTTCAACACCTTGCGCTTTAGGTCTACATCCTGCCACTGTAGGTTTACCAGCTCAGCCATACGCAGCCCGGTATGGACGAAGGTCACAACGATCGGCTTAAGTTCGGGATCGATCTCCTGAATCAGCTTGGCGCACTCCTCTTTCGTGAGGAAACGAGGCTCCGGTTGGCGAACCTTGATCATCGAAATGCCATCGGTCGGATTCGACCGACAAACAGATCGCGTCACGCCAAACTGGAAGACCGCGCGCAGGGTCTTGACCTCATAGTTGATCGTTCGAGGTGTCGCCCTAAGGGCGTTCTTGGGAACGGGACGGCCGTCGATCTCGATATCCAGGTCCCGAGGATCGACTTCCCGCCGCCACTTCTTAAAGGAATCGAAGTGTCCCAGCGTCAGCTGCGACGGCCTGTCGATCGTAGGATGTTTGGCAATCAGGTAACGACGGAAACTATCGATCACCTGACGGTAACGGAGGGTGGTGTTCGGATGGTGGTGTGCGGCTGAGTACTCAAGGTAAGCGGTCCAGAGGTCGGCCAGCCGCCCGTCGGGTGCATCGAGATTGAATTGCTTTCGTTCGACCCTGAGTTCGGCATCTTTGAGGGCGAGTTCGGCAGTCCGTTTGGACTTCCCAACCCGTTTCCTGACCCGCTTGCCGTTGACGCGGAAGTCGATGTAGTAGATATCGCGGCGTTTATAGATCGAGCCCATCTTGCCTCCCGTGGACACAAACTGGCCACAAGTCAACACTAGGACAATCTAGTTCGCAGCTTACGCGTTGTCAATCAATGGATTAGAAAATGGTAGCGGTGCAGGGACTCGAACCCCGGACACGCGGATTATGATTCCGCTGCTCTAACCAGCTGAGCTACACCGCCATCCCAGAATCGTAGCCTACAAACCTAGCCGATTTTCCCGCCCTGTCAAGACCCTCAAACAACCCCACAAAAACGGCCCGGAGCGCTGGGGAAACGCCGCCGGGCCACAACGGTAACAAACAGGTACGAGGAATACCGGTGTAGATGTCGAAATCAATCGAGGGGGAAGAGGAAGAAACTCTCCCTCACCGAGAGCTTCTCGCTCCCCACCTCGTACATACCCTAAACCGCCAAACTGCGTTTAGTTAGTAACTGCGTGTGATAAGAGTTACAACCTCCGTGCCAACATCTCCGACCGCATGCGACCGAACCCGGTAACTCTCTTCGAGACGGACGTTTAGACGAGCTGAGTGAACCCTCACCCCACCTCTCACTAAGACATCGAACGCAGATTCTGTGGCCAATTAGCCAGATTTGGTCGCGAAAACTGCGCATGATTCGCACAGCGCAGAAGAAACGCCCGGCCGAAATCCCCGGCCGGGCGTGTGATCGTCAAATCCAGATACGATTAGCGTCGTTTCGCTGCAAGATGAACCGACATGCCGTGGACATCGTGGGCAGCCTCCATCACCGCCTCGGAAATCACCGGATGAGCGAAGATGTTCTCGCCGAGTTGGGTGACAGTCATTTTCTTGCGCACCGCAGCCGACGCCACATGGACGACCTCGGCGGCATGGGCACCGATACAGTGAACACCGAGTATCTTGTCGGTCTTCTTGTCTCCGATGATCTTCACCTCACCGGCTATCTCATTTTCGGCGTGGGCCTTACCGAGCGCCCGTAGCGGGTATTTCCCAACCAGGATTTCATGATCCTCAGCCGCTACGTTTTCGGGCATACCGACCGAACCGATCTCCGGGTGGGTAAAGATGACCGACGGCCAGCCGAGATAGTTAGTGCGCTCCTTGGCGCCGAGGCAGTTATCGACCGCGATCATACCTTCATGGGTAGCGGTGTAGGCGAGCAGAATCTGTCCGCGGACATCACCGATCGCGTAGATGTTCTTGATATTGGTCCGCATATCCGAGCCGGTCTTGACCGACCCGTCCTTATTCAGCTTCACGCCGACATCCTCAAGCCCGAGGTCTTCGGTGTTATAGCTGCGACCAACTGACAACAGGGCCTGGTTCGCGTCGACTATCTTACCATCCTCGAGAATCGCCTGCACACCAGTGGCGCCCGGCTTAAGCTCTTTCACCATCACGTTCGTGTGGACCTTAACACCGTGCTTCTTCAGCTCCCGTTCTAGAATCTGCGCCGTGCTCTTGTCCTGCGTCGGCAGGAGCTGATCCGCGACCTCGAGGACGGTTACCTTGACGTCCAGAAGCGACAGCATGCTCGCCCACTCACAACCAATGACCCCCCCGCCGATAATGAGCATCGATTCGGGGAGGTGCTCAAGCTCGAGCAGGTGGTCTGAAGTCAGGATACGTTTTCCATCGATCGGAAACGCGGGGAGTGCTCGCGACCGAGAACCGGTGGCGACGATGATGTTCTCAGCGTCGAGTTTCCGCTCGGAACCATCATTCATCCAGACCGTCACCTCGTTACGCCCGGTCACTTTCCCCCAGCCATCGACATGTTCGACTCCGTGGGATTTAAAGAGCTGTCCGACTCCGGAGGTCATCGTGTTGACGACTTTGTTCTTCCGCGCCAGCATCTTCGTCCAGTCATAGGTGACGCCGTGAGCCACCAGGCCGAGCTCGTCGGCCCGCTTCATCTTGTCGTATTGGATGGCAGCTGCGATCAGTGCTTTCGACGGTATGCAGCCTCGATTGAGGCAGACGCCACCGAGGTCACGTCCCTCGACACAGGCGACCTTGGCCCCTTTCATCGCAGCCCGAATAGCGGCGGTGTAGCCCCCCGGACCTGACCCAATCAAGACGATATCGTAACGCGACACCTCGCAGCTCCTTTCTGGTAACGTCGATAGAACCCGCATAGTAGGTCTTTTGCCCCTCGGCGCAAGCCCCGCCGGACAAGAAGAAAGCCGGCTGGAGGTAATCTCCAGCCGGCTCGTAGGCCATTGATAGTCAGTCTCGGTACGGCGATTACTCGGAACCGGAGACCGTGATAATGATTGTCCCCTCAACTGTGATCGTGTCACCGTTATTCTCAGTTGAGTAACCAAAGTAGTCAAACTGACCCGTCTTCAGAATCTCCTTGAGCTCATCGATGCCAGCGGGAACAAGATAGGTCCGACCTTCAGCGGCACTGTACGACTTCGTGCCGGCCGGCACCGGGAGATCCTTGACAATCTGGATGAGATCGTCCGGATCCGGCGGAGTCGGATCAAAGCCTTCCGGATCATCACTGAAGGGCCGGACATAGGCATTCATGACGATGTTCGTACCGGTCGGGTTATTCATCGTCCAGGTAAATGAGACATCGTCGATGAAATCGATGTTGTCTTTGTACTCATCCCAATCTTCGTCATCAGTGACATCGACCGGGTAGTAGTACGCGCCAGTCTGGGTCGTCAGGAAGAAGGAAATGTCTTCCAGGATGACGACCGTTCCCGACACGATACATCCTGCCGTCAGAAGTGCCGACATCGCTACCGCCGCAAAGGGCGCGAGGTGTTTCGATAGCTTCATAATCGCGCCTCCTTTAAAACGAGCCAAAGTTGTAGGTTAGTCCGCCGGTCACCGAGACCGCCTTCTTAGAGCCGGCACTCTGCGGAGCGACGATTGCATTGCCACGGATATCGAGACCGATCTGCGGCGAGAATCCAATGAGAACACCGATGCCACCCAGCCAGCCGAGTTCGGTCTCCTCATAGCCGGTGTCGTCGTTCTCCACTTTGAACGAGCCGAAGCCCCAGTGGAGGAACGGGCTGACGCCGCGTTTTCCGACAACGCTGCCGAGGATGCCGTTGACACCGAAATGCGTAATGCTCGATCCGGTGACACCGAGGTCCACACCGTCGATCGCATCCGGCTCGCCGAAGCTGACAAAGCCGATATTCGGTTCGAGCGTGATGAAGCTGACCAGCGGAATACGAGCGTGCAGCCCGAAGCTGGTTCCACTCCCCTGGTCCTCCTGGATAATCGGGAATGTCGGCCCGAACGACGCGCCGACACCGAACGAGAAGCCCTCGGCCCGTGCCGTGCTGACGAGCAGGAGCGCTACTGCCAAACAGCCAATAATACGTTTCATTCTGCCTCCCTGTGTCGCGTTCGGCACAGTCTTCTGGTTTGTGTTAATGCTTCGCACATGCCCCCGGCCGCGTCTCAGCGACCGGCGGTAGAGTGGCGGCAGGCGGCGGTGCTGTCAACGGGAAAATAGTTGTGGCAGTACCTGAATCCCGCTTGACATCGTCGCCATTGCCTATACATTGGCGTCCTTTACTAAACCTGAGGTTATAGTTTACTAAACTTCAGGATTGAGAGGATGATCGTGGAGCTTCGACTCGGACCTCGCATCAAAGCCCTTCGCCTGGCGGCTGAGCTGACCCAGGAAGAGCTGGCCACACGAGCGAATCTGACCAAGGGATTTATCTCCCAGTTCGAAAACGATCAATACTCGATCTCGGTCGATTCGCTGGCCGACATCGTCGAGGCGCTCGGCGTTACGCTGGGCGAGTTCTTCAGCGATGAGGCCGACGCCCGGGCCATATTTGGTCAGGACGATCGACTTCAGGTTGATTCCAAGGGAGTGAGTCGCTTTGAGCTGCTCATCCCGGGATCGACCAACAACATGATGGATCCGATTCTCGTGGAGCTCGAACCGGGTGAGTCACTTGATGAACTCCCCCCCGGGCCGGGTGAGCAATTTGGATACGTGCTCAAGGGAACGGTGACATTGCGGCTGAATCAGAAGAAGGAACGAGTACGAACGAAGCAGTGCTTCTATTTCGAATCCGATCGCACGAGCCGCATCAGTAACGAGAGTAACTCGGTCGCCCGGCTATTGTGGGTGACCACCCCACCGCTAATGTGACACCTCGGTATGGTGGAGGACAACATCGATGAAACAACTTGGCCGCCACTTGATAGTGGAGTTAACCGACTGCGATATGAGTCGACTCAATGACGAACGCCATTTGGAACGGGCGATGAAAGAAGCCGTTCGGAAGGCGGGAGCCACGATTGTGAGCAGCAATTTCCATCGCTACAATCCCCAGGGGGTTTCCGGAATCGTTGTGATTGCCGAGTCGCATCTCTCCATTCACACCTGGCCGGAATACGGCTACGCCGCGCTCGATCTCTTCACCTGTGGCGAGGCGGTTGATCCGTATGCCGCCTTTGACTACCTGCAACAGGAACTGGGTTCGGCATCGGCGGAGATAACCGAGGTCAAACGCGGTATCCCATCGGAATTCGATGAGGTAATCCACCACAAGCCGATGCCGTCTCCGGCACTCGCCTAGGCCGAGGGCACCATCGATGACACATTCACTGCCGTATGCTCGGCACGCTGGCACCGAACTGTTCCGAGGGACCGATCCGGCGATCATCAGCGAATACCTGGACCGTCGCGGCCTCTCGACCCCAACGCTACTTCTCTCCCGGTCGGAGGTGCATCGCAACTACCGGGACCTCAGCGCCGCGCTACCACGCGCAAAGATGTACTATGCCGTTAAGGCAAATGACCACCCCGCGTTGCTCGCCGAGGTCCAACGGGCCGGCGGACGATTCGACGTCTGCTCGCTCGGCGAAATCGAATCCGTTCGTGGTGTCGGCGTTTCTCCGAATGAACTACTGCATACGCATCCGATCAAGTCGCCTCGTGAATTCGACGGTGCGGTGGCTGCCGGCGTGCGTACGTTTGTCGTCGAAAACGGCTCCGAAGCAGAAAAGCTTGCCCGGTACAGCGAAACTCCACTGAACATTCTGATTCGGTTTCGGATCGCAGTGAATCATACGGCAGTCGTTAATCTGCAACGAAAGTTTGGCTGCCTCATTGATGAAGTTCTACCTCTCGCTCGTCGGGTGCGAGAACTTGGACACAATGTGTCAGGGTTCTCGTTTCATATCGGCTCCCAGTGCCGCTATGCCGACAACTATGTTCAGGCGATTGCGGCCGCTCAACGGTTAATCTACGATCTCGACTGTGAGGGCTTCGATCCTCGCATCCTCGACATCGGCGGCGGCTTCCCGGTGCCGTATGTCGCCCCCATACCCGATATCGCCACGTTTTGCCGCCCGATAGCAGAAGCCCTGGATCGGCATATCCGCCCGGATATCCAGATTATTGCGGAGCCGGGTCGCTACATCGCAGCCTCGCCGGTCACGCTGGTGACCTCAGTTATCGGCCGGTCCGATCGTGACGGAAAGCGTTGGTACTATCTCGATGACGGTCTCTATTCGACATTCTCAGGTGTCCTGTACGATCAATGCCAGTATCCGGTCGTAACCGAACGGGATGGAGAATGTCATCTCTCGGTCCTGGCCGGACCGACCTGCGATTCGTTTGATGTGATGTACGACGGTCTGATGATTCCCGATCACGAAATCGGCGATCTCTTCATCTTTCCGAAAATGGGTGCGTACGCATCGGTTTCGGGCTCCTCATTCAATTCGCTGCAGCGCGCTGACTATCGTGTCATCGATTAGTCCGAAGGGAGATGACTAGAATGTCCGAAGGAAAAGCACTGACCGAACGTCCGGCCAGCGTCGCTGTCGACGGCCTCGAGATGTCATGGGATTACTGGTACCGGGAGCTACATGACGGCAACTGCGGCTACTCGCTAAAGATCGATCGCGTCCTCGAAAGCACCGAGTCGGACTATCAACGCATCGACGTTATCGAAAATCGTACCTGGGGAAAGCTCCTGGTTCTCTACGGTTCACTGATGGTCGCCGAACATGATCAAAATGCCTACAACGAGATGATCACCCACGTTCCCCTGTTCACTCATCCATCGCCCAAAGAAGTCCTGATTATTGGCGGCGGCGATTGCGGTGCGCTGACCGAGGCGGTGAAGCATTCTGAGGTAGAGCGCGTAACGATGTGTGAGCTCGACCGCAAAGTCGTGGAGGTCGCCAATCGGCATCTGCCTCATCTGGCGACCGGAGTGTCATCGCCAAAGGCGAATCTCGTCTTCTCGGACGGCAAAGCCTACCTCGAAGATAATGAGACAAAATACGACATTATCATTCTCGATTTATCCGACCCGATCGGTCCGGCCGCTGAGCTTTTTCAGAAATCATTTCATCAGCTAGTCTACGATCGCCTGAATGACGACGGTATCCTGGTTGCCCAGTCTGAAGCTCCGTTTCTACACGCATCAGCGATTCGACCCATGTACGCGAACCTCCGTACGATCTTCCCGCTTGTGCGAATGTATACCTGCTCGATGCCGATTTATCCGTCGGTCTTGTGGTCGTTTGCCTTTTGCTCCAAGACCCACGATCCCCTGCGCGATTTCGATCGGGAGCGATGGAAAGCCATGGCATCATCGATTGGTACCCGTTACTATAACGATGAGGTGCATGTGGCTGCGTTCGCATTGCCACAGTTTGTGAGGCAATTGATCGACTCGTGAAACCGTACCTGGTAATCCAGAACTGGGCACCTGAACGAGGTGCCGCGATTACCGATTACTTCGACGAACAATCGATTCCCTACCGACGCGTTCGCCTGTATGAGGGGGAACGACTCCCCGACCACCATGCGGTCGAAGCCGCTATCTGTCTAGGAACGATCGAATCAGTCTCACGCTATCAAGAAGCTGACCAGACCAAACAGCTCTACCGATGGACTGCCGAGGCGATCCGCTTGGACATGCCATATCTGGGTATCTGCTATGGCTCTCAGTTAGTGGCCCGGATTCTGGGGGCTGCGGTAATGCCCCATCATGAAGCCGAAATCGGTATCTACACCGCACGTCTGACCGAAGCGGGCAAGAGCGATCCACTCTTCGAAGGGATTGATCCGGAGTTCCCGGTTCTTCAGATGCACGAGGAGACCTTCAAACTGCCGTTTGGGGCGACTCAATTGGTGGAGGCTGATGGCTGCCCTAATCAGGCATTCCGACGCGGGCGCGCGGTAGCTATCCAGTTCCATCTCGACTTGACGGCTGATGACGTTGCCGCCATGACCGATGCGCACCCACTTGGGCTCTCGGCACACGGCGTGAAGCGCGAGGATTTGCTTGCCGCAGTTGACGAACACGCCGACCGGCTCGATGACCTCAACCGACAGTTACTCGACAACTTCATGCGTGAATAGTTCGCGCGGTATTGTAAACACGAAAACGCCCCGGCCGAAGCCGGGGCGTTTCTCTATTCAGATCTAGTCGCGACAGGTCGCGCTTAGAACATCTCGTACAGAACCGAAACGCGGGCGTTCATGCCGCCATCGGTGTCTTCACCCGTGATGAAATCGAAACCGTTGATGAACAGGCCCGGATCGGTGTACAGGTCGGCGTGGAGACGGCCGAAGTGCAGACCAAAGCCGAGGTAGGTCTCGTTCTCGGAGAAGGCGAAGTTGACCTTGTCACCGTCGTTGTCTTCGTTCGACTCGCTGTTCCAGTAGCTGGTCGCACCGAGACGAATGTCGAGCCACTTAAAGATGTCGGCTTCAAAGCCCATCTTAAAGAACGGCAGCGCGAAGGTTGTCGTCTTGTCCTCGGTCGTGGTACCGTCACTGGCCGTGGCCTCTCTCTTTTCCTGGTTGTAGTGAACACCAAAGTTCATTACCGCCAGGACATTGGTGGCCGGAGTCCAGTGCCAGCCAACCGCCGGCATAACATCGAGCCAGGTGTACTTGACACCAGCATCGTTGTTGTTCGGATCCTTCTCACCCTGCGTCGACTGAGCAACGGTCAGGTTCGGAACAAGCGTCCACTGCGGGCCGAACGACAGGAAGTAACGACCGGTCACACCAAATGCGATGTTACCATCCGGCTCGACGATGTCGGTGCCGTCGGCGGCAACGAGCGACCATGGCGTGAGGCGAACAGCCGCGGCGACATCCCAGGTCATCGCCTGATCGGTCAGACCGAGGGCGATTTCGAAGACCGTCAGCTTGTTCTCACGGTTGTCGTTCGGCGATTCGATCGTAGCGCTCGAGTGCGCGTGATTGATCGTCGCACCGAAGTACAGGTTACCGAGCTGGCGACCGTAGAACAGCGTGACGCGCTGGTTCGGCAGCGGCGTGAAACCGCTGGAGAAGTTCCGATTCGGCGGATAGTACGTCGGCAGAATCGAGGTACCGTAATCGAGGAAGAGATCGGAGGTGTAGAAGTACGTACCCAGCACCCACGGATTCTCTTCACCGAACTTCCAGTGAACACCGAACTCACCGATATAGCCGTCATCGGAGAAGCCACCGGCAGCGCGGTTGAAGCCCGGCGAGTACGAGAACGATCCGCTCTCGATCTCAGCGATCGCGAGGTTCGGATACATGTTAATACGCGACGGGAAAATCCAGATGTTCGCAACATCGACCAGGATGTTGTTATTGTCACCCATCGTCAGGGTGCTGGTCTTCGTCGCATTGGCGCTCGTCGCAACCATTGCAACGACCGCTACGGCGAGAGTAAACTTGAACAAATTCTTCATAACGTGGTCTTCCTTAGTTCACGTTCTTGGTGTGTTGATACATAGGGGTCCGTCGACGGCTACGTCTAATCAATGTGGAATGGTGCCACGACGGTCGGGGTTCAAACCCCGGTTGGCAGGCTCATAGGCAACCCTCCTTTGCGTTCGCACCGCACAGTACGACCGCGCTTAAACCCTCAAGCTGGCGCATATGTTGAATCAATAATCTATCGCTATGTCCACGCTTCATCGTTACCGGGCAAGGGGTTATCTCCCCTAAACCGGATGGCAACGTATACCTGCCTACTGTCCGGGGCAATAAAAAACTACGCCTCACATCGGCCCGCCAAGCACTTGTCACACAGTAGGTTACAGCCGGAAATCGGACTTTTTTTGACCTCCTCACCCTCCCTATTGTGAAAAATCACGCGTTCTCGGGCGCGCTTTTCGACTGTTCCCAGAGGACATCCCACTGTGCGGCGGAAAGATCGCTCAACCGACGTGACTCGCTAGCCACCTCTTTCTCAATCCATCGAAACCGCTGCCGAAACTTCTCAAGCGACCGTTTCAACGCGGACTCCGGATCGATCCCTGACTTGCGAGCGAGCGACGCCGCGGCAAAGAGGAGATCACCAATCTCCATCTCCAGAGATTGACTCGTACTCATCTCGGGCTGAGCAAGTTCCCCCGCAATCTCGTCCAATTCCTCGCGCACCTTAGC
The DNA here is from genome assembly GCA_028289585.1 of Candidatus Zixiibacteriota bacterium. Classification (GTDB taxonomy): domain Bacteria; phylum Zixibacteria; class MSB-5A5; order GN15; family FEB-12; genus JANQPI01. Next base: position 470,296 of record JANQPI010000010.1, on the reverse strand, counting down.
GACAACGGCCGGAGCATCGGCCCAGTCAAACCCAAGTCCGCCCGCCTTCTCCCCAATACGAAATGCCATCGTCAGAGCCGGCATACTCTTAGGTAGACCGTCGAGAACCGAACGAGGTTGCGGGTTTTCCCCGCGTCCCTCCGCTTTCAACCGTTCCCACTGATCGCGTACTTGCTGGGGGTCGAGTTCGGCGGCCGTGTCAAACACATGGGGATGACGTGCGACCAGCTTGTCGACGAGCGTAGCCGCAACATCGCTAAAGTCGAATTCGCTGCGTTCATCCGCCAGCTGAGCGTGAAAGACAATCTGACAAAGGACATCGCCTAGCTCTTCACGCAAGGCGGCGATGTCACCCGCATGGATCGCGTCAATCGCTTCGTATGCCTCCTCAATCAGGTAGGGAATCAGCGAGTCATGCGTCTGCGCTCGATCCCAGGCACACCCTCCCGGAGATCGGAGTATCCGCATGACAAAGAGGAGTCGTTCGATTGCCGGCTGTGACGGGTCGAGAGCGCGAGTCTTGAGGTCGGTCACTAATTTTTCCCCTTGCTGAGCGAGAGACCACCACCGACAGGGCCCTCGCCTTGACAGTGACCGGCGCCGCCGCTACTTTCAGCGACTTGCGGTCGTTAGGCGGGCGTATATACGAAATGAGAGGTTCATGAGCAAAGCTCCCGAAGAGACAAAAAAAGGCCATGCCTACGATCCGGCTGAGGTCGAGGATCGACTCTATCGTCACTGGCTCGAACGCGACTACTTCGCGGCCGATCCGGCTTCGACCAACCCGGCCTACACGATTGTCATCCCCCCCCCGAATGTCACAGCCGTGCTTCATCTCGGCCACGGCCTGAACAACACCATTCAGGACGTACTGATTCGGCGCCATCGTATGGCTGGCCACAACGCGGAGTGGCTCCCGGGATCGGACCACGCCGGTATTGCGACCCAGATCATGTTTGAGAAGCAGCTTCTCAAGGAGGGAGTCAATCGTCGTGAACTCGGGAGGGAAAAGTTTCTCGAACGGATTACCGAATGGGCTTACGCCAACAAAGATCAGATCCTGAATCAATTGAAACGGATCGGCTGCTCTCTCGACTGGGAACGCGAGCGGTTTACGATGGACCCCGGACTCTCCAAGGCCGTGGAAAGCGTCTTCCGCCACCTCTACGACAAGGGTCTCATCTACCGCGGTAAGCGCATTGTCAATTGGTGTCCTGTTGATCGGACCTCCCTCTCGGATGACGAAGTCGAGACCGAAAACAAGGCCGGGCACCTCTGGCACATACGCTACAAGATTCGTGGATCCGACGAATATTTGACCGTTGCAACAACGCGACCAGAAACGATGCTGGGTGATACAGCGCTGGCGGTGAATCCCAAAGACAGCCGGTACACCAAGTTCGTTGGCAAATCGGTCATTCTGCCAATCGTTGAACGTGAGCTCCCGATCATTGCCGACACCTACGTTGACCCTGAGTTCGGAACGGGGGTCGTGAAGATTACCCCGGCGCACGACGCTAACGACTTCGAAGTCGGTAAACGTCATGACCTTCCCTCAGTGGTCGTCATGAACACCGATGGCACGATGAACGAACAGGCCGGTAAGTTCAAGGGGCTCGATCGGTACGAAGCACGCGAACAACTGGTCAATGAACTCAAACAGCGTGGTTTCCTCGTCAGCATTGAAGACTACGACCTGGCGGTGAAGACCTGCTATCGCTGTAAGAGTGTCATCGAACCATACCTCTCCGAACAGTGGTTCGTGAAGATGGAGCCGCTGGCGAAACCAGCAGTCGAAGCGCTTAAGTCCGGCAAACTGCGCTTTCACCCGGAGTTCTGGTCGAAGACGTATCTCCATTGGATGGAAAACATCCGCGACTGGTGTATCTCCCGACAGCTCTGGTGGGGCCACCGCATACCGGTTTGGTATGCGAGTGACGGCACGATGTTCATTTCGGCCGAACGACCGACGGCAGAACAATGCCCCGGGTACGATCCAGAGACGCTCACGCAGGATCCCGACGTTCTCGATACCTGGTTCTCATCGTGGCTGTGGCCTTTTAGTACGTTCGGGTGGCCCGAGGAAACCGATGAGCTGCGTGCCTTCTATCCCGGTCATGTCCTTGTTACCGCGTCGGAGATCATCTTTCTCTGGGTTGCTCGCATGGTGATGGCCGGTTACGAATTCATGGGCGACTGCCCGTTTGAGGACGTCTACATTCACGGAACGGTCCGCGACGCCCACGGCGTAAAGATGTCCAAGTCGCTGGGTAATGGTATCGATCCATTGGAAATCGTCGACCAGTACGGCGCCGATGCCCTGCGCATCTCACTGACACTCGCTACTCCCGACGGTCAGGATCCGTGGATATCCCGCAATACGTTTGAGGGCGGGCGGAACTTCGTTAACAAGCTGTACCAGGTGTCACGATTTGTGCAGATGCGCCTGAATGGTAACCGTCCGGTCCTTGATAAGCTCGATACCAACGACCTGGTTATTTTCGATCGCTGGATCCTTTCACGCCTGACACGAACCATTGAGGATGTCGATCGCTACTTCCGTGAGTACCGCCTCGCGGCAGCATCCAAAGCTCTCTATTCGTTTGTCTGGGATGACTATTGCTCGTGGTATGTCGAGCTGATTAAGCCGGAGGCTGGCCAGGAGATTCGTCCGGGCTCGTTGGCCGTGGCAACGTATGTGCTCGACAAGATCCTGCGCCTGCTGCACCCGTTCGTGCCGTTCGTTACCGAGGAGATTCACCACCAGCTGACAGGATCGAACGACTCGACCCTGACATTCGGTCCCTGGCCCGATGTCCAGGAGGCACTCAAGGATGACGCGCTGGAAGCATCGCTGGTTCAAATTCAGGAGGTGGTCACCGCCGTTCGGGCGATGCGGTCCGAGCTTAACGTTCCCCCGGGGAAACGCGCCGACCTTCACATTCGGGTTTCGGATAACTCGCTTGGACAGTTGCTCAACGATCATCAGAGCTACTTTGGTCCGCTGGCCAAAGTAGAAACACTCCGTGTCGGTACCGAAGTGAAGAAACCGCCGTTTTCGGCATCCGCTGTCATCGGCGGTGCCGAACTTTTCCTCCCGCTGGAAGGCCTGATCGATATTGAAGCCGAGAAGAATCGGCTGCAAAAGAGCCTCAACGAGCTACGAAACAATCTGGAGCGGCTTTCTAAAAAACTTGCCAATCAGGACTTTCTGGCGCGGGCACCTAAGGACGTCATCGATCGTGAGCGCTCGAAGAAGGACGACTTCGAGGAGCGCATTGAGCGTCTGAACAAGAACCTCGAACAGATCATGGGCTGGTAAATGTCGACCTCAGCGAAGAAGGCCGCCGAAAGACATCTTCGTGACGCCGATCCGGTCCTTGATGCGATCATCAATCTGATTGGTGAGTGTCAATTGACACCGCGCCCCGGAGAATTTGACTCCCTCGCTCGCATCATCTGCGGTCAGCAGCTCTCGACCAAGGCGGCGGCCTCGATCTTTTCACGGGTTGTGGCACTGTGCACAAACGACGTCTGCCCGGAACACCTTAGCAGCCTCAGCGACGACGCCCTGCGCGGGTGTGGCCTGTCACGGGCAAAAGTAGCGTCACTCCGCGACCTCTGTCAGGCAGTTGACGATGGTCGCCTGCGATTCAAGGAGATTCCGAAACTCGACGACGAGGTTATCGCCGAACAACTGATTGCTGTCCGCGGGCTCGGTCCGTGGTCGGCCCAGATGTATCTGATGTTTGTGCTCGTTCGCCCGGATGTCTTCCCGGTTGGCGACCTCGGCATCCGACGCGCTATCGAACGGTGGTACGGATTACCGCCCGACAGCCCGTATGAAGCCTATGAACGCGTTGCCGATCCCTGGCGTCCGTATCGTACGTATGCCAGTTGGTATCTCTGGCGCTCTCTTGCAGCTGTTCCCACGGAAGCGTAATTTCGATTGCCGAGCGAAGTGAGGCGGACGACCTTCGAGGCATGACCGAACTGGCTGACCTTCGCAGCTATCACGACCTGGGCAAAGTGCTTTCCAAGCCGGCCCGCAGCCAGGCAATGGCCTACCTTGCCTGGCACAATCGCCTGACGATGACACCGATTCTTCATCCGTGGCAGGCACTGGTCGTCGGCAAAGTGGCCGAAACCCATACGATCGATACGCTGTTTTACTCCAGCATAAAGACTTTTTTTGACAGTACTTACGAGGCTCCCGTACAGACGATTGCCGATTGTGATGCGATCGCCCGGAAGCTTGAAACAGTTCTGTTCGGTTCGGAAGCGGAGCGCGACTAGTTGCGCTGATGTGAGGCGAGGTCGGAGAGGAGATCGATAAGCGACTGCGTGCCGCCGCTATCCGGATAGGACGCCATGCGCAGTGTTACGGCTTCATCAGAGGAATCGATCGGCAGACCCGATTGTTCAAGCGTGGCCAGCAAGCGGCGGGCCGCACTCTCGGCTCCCTGTCGCGAAGTCTCGGGCATGAGGATCGCGACCGCCCGGCTATTGACGCGAGCCTGATAGTCGCAATTTCGCGTTTGGCGTCGTAATGTCTCGGCCACCTGATCACTCACGGCGGTTCGCGACGATCCCTGACCAATCTCAAAAACCAGCAGCGAGACAAAGACACGATACCGCTCGGCCCGAGATAGCTCGGTCGCGACCTGATGGTACCAGGCATCGAAATCCAGCGCCCGGGGCGTCAGGGAGGCGGTTAGTTTTTCTACGTCGTTGGTCATCGGTCCACCCCGATGGAAAGCAATCACCCGGCCAATCAGTAATTCGGGATCCGATTCTGTTGTCACCGGAAAAGCCTGCCGTAAGTTGGTTCACGAGCGGCTATTCTTTCTTACTCTCAATCAATCGATTGGGATGCAACGTACGTCATCGTAGGGGAACGTTTTTGCGATCTGGCAGGGTTATCGCAAAAATGCGCAGACCGCTGCACAGACTGCTCAACATTGCTTCAAGGCCAGGAGAAGCTATTCCGTCGCGTTGAGGTCGTAGTCTTTGATCTTGTAGAGCAGCGACCGGTAGGAGATCTCCAGCAGATCAGCCGCTTTGCGCCGATTCCAGTTCGTTTTCTGAAGGACCTCGGCAATGACCCGCCGTTCCTCCCTCGCGGTCATGCGGGCAATCCGCTTCTTAAGCGAGTACGTATTGTCCAGCGGCGGCTCGTTCGGGTCATCCTCGAGAGAAGCGATTCCGGTCGGTCGGGGACCGGCAGCGGCGGCACTAATAAGTTCATTGACGATCTGTTCGTCGCCACGAACGACGACCTGCTTGATCATGTTTTCCAGCTGACGAACATTACCTGGCCAGTGGAAACGCATGAGCCGTTCCAGCGTCTGCTTGTCGAGCGGGCTGTCGTCTTTTTCGTATTGGCGCGCGTACTTCTCAGCAAAGTGAGCGGCCAGTAACGGGATATCCTCACTGCGATCGCGGAGCGGGGGCAGAAAAAGCGTGATTTCGTTGAGCCGGTAGAAAAGATCATCTCGGAACTGCTGCTCCTTGATCGCAGCTTCGAGATTGCGGTTGGTCGCACAGATAATGCGGACATCAACAGAGATATTGTTCACACCACCGACTCGAACAAACTCCTGCTGTTCCAGAACCTGGAGTAGTTTCGACTGCAACTCGAGGGGCATATCACCGATTTCATCAAGGAACATCGTTCCCTTGTCAGCAACCTCAAAGCGACCCTGCTTCTGCTTATGTGCACCGGTAAAGGCACCCTTTTCGTAGCCGAATAATTCGGCTTCGAGCAGATCGCGGGGGATTGCGGCGCAGTTGACCTTGACGAACGGTTTTTCGCGGCGGCGTGACAATTCGTGCAGCGATCGCGCGACAATCTCTTTCCCAGTACCTGATTCCCCTCGGATCAATACCGTGAGTTCCGAATCGGCGACCTGATCGATGATCGCCTTGACCCGCTGCATGGGCGCGGAATCACCAACGAAGGCGGTGAAGCCTTTTTGGGCGGCAACCTCAGACTTGAGTTCGCGGTTTTCCGAGCGTAGCCGTACTCCTTCGAGGATCTTATTAAGGTGGATCTCGACCTCTTTTACCTGGAACGGCTTGGTAATGAACTCCGCTGCGCCGAGCTTAATCGACTGCACGACGTAGTCGGTGTCACCATGCCCGGAGATCATCACGACCTCGGGTCGCTGTGGCTGCTTGTTGAGCTTTTCAAGAACCTCAAGTCCCGACATACCCGGCATCTTGATATCGAGGAGAACGAGCTCCGGCTTATCAGTCGTTACCTTCTGAATACCCTCGATCCCGTTCTGGGCCGTGATGAACTCAAACGAAGGCAGAGTTGCCTGGAGTAACTCGTGGACTTTGGGATCATCATCGATGATCAGAACCCGGGTCTTGATGCGCGGCATGCGGAAGCTTCCTTGCTGTCAATCGTTTCTACGAGTATCGGCAGGTGGGGGTGAAAATCAATGCCTTTTGCGAGAGAGAGTGCGATTTACCTGCAATACCCTGCAGCACGTCTAGGTCGTGAGCGGGAAAAAGATCGAAAACGACGTTCCCTCGCCCTCAACGGAGTCGACATGTAGGGTTCCGCCGTGGGCGGAAATGACGCGCTCGACGACAACGAGCCCGAGTCCGGTACCGGTCTCTTTGTTGGTGAAGTAGCGATCGAAGATTCGAGCCAGTTGCTCGCGAGGAATACCGACCCCGGTATCAGCGACCGTCAGAGCGAGGTAGTCGGCTTCCTTATGCGGCGGCCGGTCGATCTTCCCAGTTACACGCAACGTCCCCCCCTCGGGCATCGCGTCGATCGCGTTCATGAACAGATTCAGGAGCATCTCCAGCACCTGGTTTTTGTTCACCATGATCTCCCAGGGCGCCGGGGTAAACGCTGATTCGTACTGAATCTTGTGCTTGGTCAAGTCCGATTCGACAAGTTCGGCCGCTCGCGAGACGAGATCACGAAGATCGATGCGGGTCGTTTCATACTTGTTCGGATTGGAAAAATCGACCAGTTCCCGCACGAGTTCGTTCATCCGATTGATCTCATCGGCAGCTGTCTTGACCAAGCGGGACTCTTCGAGAATCTGCGGCCATTTGTGCTCAATGACCTGGATCGCTCCCGAAATAGCGGTGAGCGGCTTACGAAGGTCATGGGAAATCTCGGAAATCATGTTGCCCATTGTCATCAGCCGTGTCGCGTTGGTTACGGTTTTCTCCTTCTCAAACAGGAGCGCAGCTTGAGAAACAACCAGTCGGGCAAGACCGATATCGTCAGTCGAGTATCCCTGCTCGCGGTCCGCTGAGGCAACAAAGAGGTGCGCCAGTTCACCGTTGCGGCGAATCGGGACCGTGAGAAACGCATCTCCGATTTCCGGATAGGTGTCCGTCCGGGGTTGGAGTATCGCCCGAATCGTTTCAGCCAATCGAATCGGATCGTCGAGTGGCAATGTCGCCGGTTCAATATCGGTCACCGCGAGATTAGCAAGCTCCCCGTGGGCCAGGTCGATTTTGCCACTTTCGGTCAATGGTAGCATCTCGGTACCAACAGTACCGTCGGGAATCAAACCGGAGAGCGGAACATTCCAGGTGAACCAGATCGCCCAGTCAATCGGGAAAACCCGTCGGAGTTTGGCGACAAGTACCTCGCGAAAATCGGCCAACGTCTCGAGATTCGGCAGTTCCTCAGAGAGTTCGTGAAGGATCTCGAATTCCTGAACCCGTCGGCGCGACTTCTCGAACTGATACGCATCGTCGACGGCAACGGCGGCCTGCGACGCGAAGGTCGAGAGGAGGCGAAGGTCATCCTCGGAGAACGGCGTCTCCCCCGCCTTATTGGCGATGTTGATGACACCCAGTACCTCACCCTTAATCGTCAACGGCGTGCAAAGCAGCGATGTCGTCTTATAGCGTTCTCGATTGATTCGACCGAACCGCGCGTCGGCTTCAACGTCTTTGACAAAGAGTGGTTCCCCCGACTGAGCGACAAAGCCGGCAATCGATTCACCGATCGGCAGCTTGGTCGCGCTGACGATGTCCGGAGCCAGACCGATGGCCGCCGCGATTCGCAAATACTCACGGCGCTCATCGAGAAGCATGATCGATCCGACCTCGGATTCGGTGACGGCCGTTGCCAGCGTGAGTATCTGCCGGAGCAGGTCATCGAGATTGACCGACGAGCCGATCGACTTGCCGGCTTCATACAACGCGTTGAGTTCGCCAATCCGTCGCTTGAGGATGAGGTTATTCAACCGGAGTTCTTCAAGAAGCTTCTGACGGGCAATCTCCCCTTTACGCTTTTCAAGAGCACGTCCGACCGCGAGTTGCAGTTGGGGAAACTCGACCGGCTTGAGTAGATAATCATAAGCGCCCGACTTGATCGCGTCGATCGCCGTGTCGAGTGAGCCGTAACCGGTCATCATGATCACAGGGATCAGATCATCATGGTCCTTAACCCGCTTCAGCAGTTCGAGGCCGTCCATGTCCGGCATCTTGATATCGGTAATGATCAGGTCAACTCGCGACTCAGATAACTGGTTGACCGCCTCCGTAGACGACTGAAACGCATCGACCGAGAAGCCCTCGTCACCCAGCAATCGCTGTAGCGACTCGCACATACCGGGCTCGTCATCAATAACGAAGATCCGGTCTGCCATCAGGATGACTCCTCCGACGGAGTCAGGGGAAGGTCGATGTCAAAACAGCCGCCCGTCTCGGTGTTGCGAAATGCAATCGCTCCGCCGTGACTCTTGATGATACCGTAGCAAACCGACAGGCCCAACCCGGTCCCCTTGTCTCGATCTTTGGTCGTGAAGAACGGTTCGAAGATCTTAGGAATGATATCGGCGGGTATACCCGGTCCTGTATCGTGGAAGGCCACGCGTACCACATCGCCACGATGCTCCAAGCCGATGCGAAGTTCGCCGCCCTGAGGCATGGCGTCGCGAGCGTTGATAATGATGTTGAGGAACACCTGCTTGAGTTGTTCCGAAGCGCCTTTGAGGATAGCGGGACCGGTATAATCTCGCTTGAGTTCGATCCGCTGCGCCGCCAACGGGCGAGCCATCAGGTCGACAATTGAGTCGAGCACCGGAATGAGATCAAACGGCAGCATCTGGGTCGCCTGCGGACGGTGGAACGCCAGAAGCTGTCGGACAATGCCGGCGATTCGATCAATCTCTTGCCCCACGGTTGAGGCGTAGTCGCCAATCGCGGCATCATCATCAGCGGCTCGGCGAATCAACAGCAGATAGTTCTTAATGATACCGAGAGGATTGTTAATCTCGTGAGCGACTCGCGCGGACATATCGCCGAGCGCGGCAAGCTTTTCTGTCTGCACAAGTTGCTGTTGGGTTTCCCGGAGCAGACGGACGGCCCGGGTCTCGCTTTCGAAGAGGAGTGCATTCTCAATAGCAACCGCTATCTGGTTGGCAAGGACAGCGAGAAACTCCAGATCATCCGCGGTAAAATGGTCACCAGCCAGTTTGTCGCCTAACAGGAAGAGACCGGTAAGCCTTGACTTGTAGATCAACGGAACGAGAACACCACCAGGAAACATGCGGAAGATTTCCTGCACGGCCGTACCGGCCATCTGCTGAGTGGTGCCATCAAGCGGCACCGGACGATTGAGTCGAGTCAGATGATCGGCCAGTGCCGGTGCGATCGCAAAGCGGTGGGTCGGTGGTGGTAAGGTTCCGGATCCTTTAGCGTGGACCAGTGCGAAGTGGTCTGCGGACGGTTCATCGCGAAGCCAGATCGCCCCTTTGCCGGCTGCAACCTGGCCGAGGCAGGTGAAGACAAAACTCTCGAGCAGCGTCTCGGAGTCGAGGACAGCATTGATGTTGCGGCTGATTTCAAAGACGGTATAGAGGTCGAAGATCTTCCGCTTGAGTTGTCGATTGACTACCGACAACTGCTCGACCTTGCTCGCTAGTTCCTCTTCCAGCGACGCGATCTGAGCGGCATCGCGACTTTCCCGGGGGTTCTCCGCCATACGTATCGCTACGTCATTCGGGTCGAGGGCGCAACTAGAGGCTTACCAGCGACGGTGATGAGAGAGCCACTCTCCGACAAGGTAGTGTGAACCGACTACCGCGATCGGCTCACCCGAAATCCGGCGGCGCGATGCCCGTCGCCAGGCTGTCCGTAGCGAACCCGCCGTCGACACCGGTGTCTCCTCCCACTCGCCATATCCCTGCAATTCTTCCGGCGATAACGAGCGACGAGTCGCCGCTGGCGCTAGTATCACCTCCCGGAAACAGGGGGCAAGCGATGTGATAATGCGCTGGTGATCTTTACGTTTGACGAGTCCGAGGATGAGCAGACCAGTTGGTGTCAAACCGAACCGACGGCGCCAAGTCTCGGCGAAGGCAGCCGATCCACCCGGATTATGGCCTACGTCGAGAACGATTGGCCCCTCGGGTCGATCGATGATCTGGAAGCGTCCGGGCCAGTCGATTGACGCCAGGCCCTCACGAATCGAAGCCATGGGGATCTTCCACCCCCGACTTCGCAATGTCTCAAGTGCCGCGATCGCCAAACCCGCGTTTCTGAGCTGATGCTTCCCCAGCAGTGAAGAGCGATACGTCTGTGGACGAACGCCGTTCGGTGACCAACCGACCCGGTTGGCCACGAGATCAACCGATAACTGCTTCGGTGTGACAGCAACAAGCGATGCCTTTCGCTGCCGAACGGTATCGCGAACCACCGACGCTGCCTCGCTCGGCAGGGGAGCCATCAGGTGAGGTACTCCAGGTTTAATGATGCCGGCTTTCTCGCGAGCAATATGCTTCAGGGTCGGTCCGAGTATCTCGACATGATCGTAACTGATATCGGTGGTCATGGTCAGTTCGGGTGTCAGTACATTGGTGGCGTCGAGCCGCCCGCCCAAACCGACCTCGATCACAGCGATGTCGACCTGACGGCGGGAGAAGTGCTCGAATGCCATCGCTGTCATGACTTCAAAAAATGACAGTTTCCGACGAGCCATCTCGGAACGATGACGATTGACAAAGGCGGTCACTGATCGTTCCGGAATCGGACGTCCGTCGACACGCACGCGTTCGCGAAGTGTTACCAGGTGCGGCGATGTGTACATTCCGCACCGATAGCCAGCAGCAGAAAGCACACGCGCCAGCATGGCGGTTGTCGATCCTTTCCCGTTGGTACCCGCGATGTGGATCGTTGCGTAGCGATCCTGTGGCCGGTTAATCGAGTCCAGGAATTGCGTGATATTGTCCAGACCCAGTTTGAGGCCAAAGAATTCACGGGAGAGAATCCACCGTTCGGCAGATCGATATGAGGCGTACGAGCGGGGTGACAGTTGTTATCGTCCGGTCATGTACTGCAGGAGCAGGGTCAGCGTGGAACGCAGATCTTTTCGTTCGACCACTTTGTCGAGAAATCCCTTCTCGCGAAAGAATTCCGATGATTGAAACCCTTCTGGTAGATCCTGCCCGATTGTCTGCCGAATAACTCGCGGACCGGCGAATCCAAGGAGGGCTTTCGGCTCGGCAATGATCACATCTCCCAACGACGCATACGAAGCCATAACACCGGCGGTGGTCGGATTGGTAAGCACCGAGATATACGGCAGACCTTGTTGTGCCAGACGCGCCAACAGCCCCGAGGTCTTTGCCATCTGCATCAAGGACAGGATCCCTTCCTGCATGCGGGCGCCTCCGGAACAGGAGACCACGATCAGCGGCAGATGACGCTCGATCGCACGTTCAATGGCACGGGCTACCTTTTCTCCAACGACCGAACCCATTGACCCCCCGATGAATGCGAAGTCCATAATCGCAAACGAAACTGGAATTGCGTTAACCTCGCCCAGGCCAGCAATCAAGCCCTCTGTATTGCCGGCCTTGGCATTAGCTGCCTTGAGGCGGTCGGGGTACTTCTTCGAATCTTTGAATTTCAGTGGGTCGGCACTGAAGAGGTTGCCGTCAAATTCTTCCAGGCGACCGTCGTCGAGGATAATCTGAATGTACTTGCGACTCGAAATGCGGAAATGGTAGCTGCAACTGGGACAGACCCATAACAGGTCCTCCATCTTCTTGCTATAGACAATCTCGCCACACGACGGACACTTTGTCCAGAGTCCCTCAGGAATATTGACTTTCTGCTGTGCGTCGAGGCCCGTCTTAGACTTGCGGAACCACTCCATCTGCTACCCTTCCAGCTCGGGGTCGGTAGACGAAACAGCGATCGTCATTACCAGCGCATCTTCCATCGGACTGTGGTAATACCGTGGCCGCCGGTAGAGCACCGTGAATCCGAGACGTTCGTAGAATGCCCGCGCGTCGTGATTGGAGTCACGCACCTCCAGCAGCACGGTCGGCAGACCGTATGCCCGAGCCGTTGCCAAGATATGGTCGGTCAATCGGTGGGCAACATGTTTCCGGCGTTCGTCCGGGACCACGGCCAAATTGGCCAGGTGAAGTTCCTCAAAGCCAATGAGATAGCAGGTGTACCCGACAATCCTCTCGGCTCGCACAGCGACATAGCCACCCCAGTCTTCCTCCGTCAGGAGATCGTCAAAGGTCGATGACGGCCACGGATCGGAAAAGATCGCCTGTTCCAGCGACACAATCGTGGCGAGATCATCAGCGGTAAACGGTCGAATCTCAAGACCATCGGGCCACTTATGAGTTGCGAGCAAGTCGACGTTCGGCGGTAGACTTTTCGACATACAGAGGTTCCAGCGCGGCCAAGTCAGCGACGTGACCGGCCAGAAGTTGGGTGCGCCCGAGCGCAATGAACTCGGCGGGAGCAAAGTCGGCGGTTGATACGGGAACGGTTATTCCGAGAGCCTCGACAATGGGAGCGGGATTGGACGCGAGTCCGACCAATTCGGCACCGGCCAGGTACGTTTCCAGTTGCGTGTGCGGTAACAGTTGAATCGATCCGTCAACGATCAGGTCACCGTCGATTCGCGCTACCGTTGCTTCCTCTCTCGTATGCGGCTCCCACGCTACCACCGGAGAATCATCTGGCGACCGGCGTGCGGCCAGCAGGGAAAAACGATCGATGCCAATAACCGGCAGATCGAGAGCAGTAGCCATCCCCTTAACCGCAGCGACACCGATTCGCAGCCCGGTAAATGAGCCTGGCCCGATGCCAACGATCAATGCCTCCAACTGATCTAATCTCACATTGGCACTCGATAGCAAGTCGCTAATCTTTTTCAGGAGGATCTGACCGTGTGACTTCATCACCGGTTCGACAGCCTGCACAAGCCGATCGCCACCAAAAGAAACAGCCAGCTTCAACTGACGTTCGGCGGTATCGACCGCGAGGAGATTGTTAAACGAACCGGACATTACTCACTCTCCATGCGAGATATCTGGATTCGACGTTCCGAATCTGAGAGAATTCGAAAGTCGATGACATAAAACTGCGACGGTAGCTTGGGAGCAGCTCGTTCTCCCCACTCAACCAGCAGGATTCCGTTGCGGCTCAGGTAATCATCCCAGCCGATCTCATGTAACTCACTCGGGTCATTCATACGATAGAGGTCGAAGTGATAGACGGGCGGTTCCGATCGGTACTCGTTAACAATCGTGTAGCTGGGGGACGACACCCGGTTCGGATCGTACCCGAGTTCGGCAGCGAGCCCACGTACGAAGGTTGTTTTACCACTCCCCAGGTCACCGCGCAAAAGAACGACCTCACCGGAAACAAACGATCGCGCCAGCTTGGCGGCCAACGCTTCGGTTTCGGTCTCGCTATGGGATACGACTTCCAGAATCCGCACGTGCTTACTTCCCGCGCAGAACCGCAACTGGCACGATCATCTCTTCGAGCGAAATGCCACCATGCTGGAACGAGTTCTGAAACTGCCGGACCATTTCGTTATAGTTGTTCGGGTAGACGAAATAGAAGTCTTCCTTGGCGATAAGATAGGTGGTTGCCAGAGAGAACATCGGCAGCCGCCAGGCTCCTGGTTTCTTGACCAGAATCGCATCGTCTTTGTCGCCTTTAAGATTATCGCCGTACTTGTAGCGAAGGTTCGTCGACGTCGACTTGCGACCGTGCGCCATGGTTCCTCGGCGACACAGGATTGCCCCGTGGTCAGACGTAACCACAACCGTGACATCACGCTGGGCATAGGACTTCAGAATGCGAAAGAGCGGCGAATGAGTAAACCACGTCTTCATCAGCGCCCGAAACGCAGCATCGGTCCCCGCAATCTCCTTAAGAATGACATTGGTCGAACGACCGTGGGCAAGAATATCCAGAAAGTTAAAGACAAATGCCGTCATTGGCTGTTCGTAATAATCAGCGATTCGCTTGGCGAGCTCGTCCCCCTCACGATTGGAAAAGATCTTCTCGTACTTCACAGGTCGATCGAGGCGAACGCCGTGCCGAGAGAGATTATCCTGCAGCAGTCGATCTTCCATGCGATTGAGTGAACCCTCGTTCAACTCCGCATAGTTGTCCGGGTACGCATCGTGGATTTCATCCGGCCAGAGACCGGCAAAAATTGCGTTGCGCGCAAACGGCGTTGCCGTCGGCAAAATTGAGCAGTAGTAGCTCCGTTCGATCTGGAAGAATTCAGCCAGGAGTGGTTCAATGAGCATCCATTGGTCGAGGCGCATACAGTCGATGACCAGAAACAGAACCGACTTCTTCTGTTTAAGGGGTGGCACGACGTATTCGGCTACGACATCGGGCGACATGACCGGACGGTTTCGTCCGGACAACCATTTCGGATACTGACTGGTAACGAACTTGGTGAATTCACCATTCCAGGTCTTTTGCGTCGTTTCGTGGGTCTCGATCAGACCGGCGTCGTTGGAGTCATCAAGGTCGAGGTTCCACTGGGCCACCAGGCGCGCGGCCTCGTACCAATCGGCCATCTCAACCGGTCCGAACAATCGTTGATTGAAGCGATTGAGCTCGGTCACGTACCGTTGCATTGACGACGAACCAATAATCTTCTTCGACTGTAAACGACGCTTAATGACCGACAGGATCTGCGATGGTACGACCGGCTTGACGACATAGTCGTCAATTTTCTGCCCGATCGCCTGCTCCATCAATGACTCCTCTTCAGACTTGGTGACCATCACCACCGGCAAGTGCGGCTGGAGTTCTTTCATCTCCTCAAGGGTGGTCAGACCGTCTTTCCCCGGCATCATTTCATCGAGCAAGACAAGATCAAAAACCTCGCGCTGGATAGCATCGAGAGCATCGTCCCCCGACATCACGCCGAGAACCGACATGCCCTTCTGTTCCAAAAACCGGATGTGCGACGTGAGGGCGTCGATCTCATCATCGACCCAGAGGATGCGATACGTTTCAGTAGTGGTAGCCATGGTGCGATCCTAACTGGTAGTTGCCGTCGGTAAGAGGATCTCGAATACGGTATCCCCGGGCCGCGAGCGAACGAGCGTGATACGGCCTCCGTGATACTCCTCAATAATGCGTCGTACAAGCGTCAGACCCAACCCCCATCCGCGTGTCTTCGTCGTAAATCCAGGCCGGAAAATCTTCCGCGCGGCCGCCGGGGGTATCCCCTGACCGTCATCACTGACGGTGATTCGCACCATGGCGCGATCCGGATGTATTGACGTTGCCAATTGGATACGGCCTGATTTCGGATCAACTGCCTGTAACGCATTCTTGATGAGGTTTTCAAGAACCCAAGTGAAGAGCTCGGGATTCACGTTGACTTCAGGAATGCTCCCAAGGTCCGACTGCAGATCAATCCCCTTTCCCTCAAACGGCAGCCGACGCTGGTAGTAGGCCACCGACTCGGCAACGAGCTGGTTGATATCACCCGGCTTGAGATCAGGAACGGAACCGATTTGCCCGAAGCGATTTGCCACCCGCTGTAATCGCTGGACATCAATCGCCATGTTGGAGCGCGTGTCCCGCAGGAGGTTTTCCTGTTCACCGGTCGTCAGTTCGGCTCGATTGTTGGGATCGAGAAGCTCCAGCCAGCCCAGCAGCGACGTGATCGGTGTACCCAACTGGTGGGCTGTCTCTTTGGCCATTCCGACCCAGATCAACCTCTCCTCGGACCGTCGGATATTGTGGAAACCGATTAAGCCGACGAGCAGGAAGGCAACGACAACGCCAATCTGGATGAACGGCATGATCTCAAGCTGCCGAATAATCGCCGGGTCACCATAGCAAAGGTAGTTGATCGTCTCCCCCGCATACCCAATCTCAAAAACGCGCCCCGACGAGCGCATTTTCTCGGCCATCCGTCGGAGCGACTCAAGCGAGCGATCATCAGTTTGATCGGGAGTAATTCGGTCGATGTTTCGCCACTGTACCGGCTGGCCGCCACGGTCAAGGACGATGATCGGGAACGTGGCTTTGACGATGATCTCGTCGAAGATGAACTGCAGTTCGGCCCCGGCTCCCGATTGGTTGATCGCAAACTCCCAGAGTGCTGCGTAGCGCGCGACCTGCTGCCGCGTGTTTTCTTCCAGTTCATCGATCAGCCGAAAGGAGAACCAGATGAAGAAGGCTGACACGGCAGCGATACCGACGAGCAGGAACACTTTGAGCAGTGTCGATTTGCCGATGTACAGTCGGGAGACTCCCGACCGGGAATTGACCGGAAGATGATCGGTCATGCACCGAGTCGGGTACGGCCACCGAACCAGGGACGGAGCACCTCGGGAATGGTAACGGTTCCGTCGGCATTCTGATAAACTTCCAGAATTGCCGGAATGAGTCGCGCTAATGCAAGCCCCGACCCGTTGAGCGTGTGCGGATGATAAACACGCTTGTCGGTGTCACGCGTGCGGCACTTCATACGACGAGCCTGAAAGTCCTCAAAGTTTGAGACGGAAGATATTTCCAGCCAGCGGCCGACTCCCGGCGCCCATAACTCCAAGTCGTAACATTTGGCAGCCGCGAACGATAGGTCGCCTGTCGCCAGATTGAGCACGCGATAGGGTAGATTGAGTCCCTGGAGTACTTTCTCAGCCTGGGCGGTTAGTGATTCGTGCTCGTCATATGACGTATCGGGTGAAACAATCTTGACCAACTCTACTTTGTCAAATTGATGCACCCGAATCATCCCCCGTGTGTCAGCGCCAGCGGCACCGGCCTCACGGCGGAAACAGGGAGTGTGAGCAACGTAGTAGATGGGTAGCTGATCGGCCGGGATGATCATATCCCGATGGAGATTCGTAACGGGCACCTCGGCCGTTGGAATGAGCCACATGTCATCCGCATCGGTGTGGTACATGTCGTCAGCCAGC
Organism: Candidatus Zixiibacteriota bacterium; assembly: GCA_028289585.1. Taxonomy (GTDB): domain Bacteria; phylum Zixibacteria; class MSB-5A5; order GN15; family FEB-12; genus JANQPI01. The sequence goes on along the minus strand of JANQPI010000010.1, from coordinate 453,089 downwards.
TTCGGTAACTGACCTGTTCCGAACATCGTGTCCGTCGTCACGATGTACGGTACTTTGACCTCCGTGAAGCCATCGGCCGTATGCATATCGAGCATGTAGTGGACGAGAGCTCGCTCTAACCGAGCACCATCACCAGTCAACACATAGAATCCTGATCCGGATACGCGCGCGGCCGCTTCCAGATCCAGTAGCCCCAGTTCGGTTCCAATCTCCCAATGCGGTTTCACATCAAAATCATACGTCGGGATCTCTCCCCAGGTGCGAACCTCGACGTTGGCCGTCGCATCGGCTCCAACAGGAGCTGATTCATGAGGTAGATTCGGGAGACGAGCAATATCGGCATGCAACGTTGTGTCGACGCTGCGAACTTGCTCATCGAGTGAAGCAATCCGCTCACCGACAGCTCGCATAGCTTCGATGTCGGCGGTCGCGTCCTCTTTCGCTTTCTTTTTACGGGCGATTTCACCGGAGACCCGATTGCGCTCAGCTTTCAGTCGCTCCACCTCACCAAGCAGTTGCCGTCGTTCGGCATCGGCCGAGATAATGACTGAGAGGTCGATGTTCGTATTCTTGGCGGCAAGACCGGCACTGACGCGTTCGGTCGCCTCACGGATGAGCTTGATGTCCAGCATAGGGCGACAGTATAGCCGCCCGTATCGGTAGGCGCAATTGCCCGCTAGGGCCGATCAAGAAGTTCAAGGACACTTGCACCGCTGAGCCACTGATGGCTCCTCAAGGCAAGGTCAAGGCGAGCGCGAAGCATTCCCGAGACGAACTCAGAATACGCGACGCCGAAATCCACGTCGCGTAGCGTCGACTCGGCTGCCATCAGATTCTGTTCGGTGATCTGCAACGATCGGAGTCGGCTTTCCAGATCGTAGCGCTGGGCCGCTCCCACGTCGACACGCGCCGAGGAAAGTTCGGCTGCCGCAGCATCGATGGTAGCGATCGCAGTGCTGGCTGCCTCGGGCGAATCGAGGTTGACATCGGTGAGATGATGGAGTTGGACGAGTGATCCGGCCGCACCATTCAGGGTCGGGTGGCCGTTGTAGGTCGAATTGTTGATCGTCTCGTTATAGCGATCGATGAGGCGATTGGCCACATCAGCATACGCCCGTTGAGCAGCCTCCGAGTTCCCACCACTGTTGGCGGCACCAACCGCCAGTGACCGCAACTCCGTCAGACTAATAGCCAGCTCATCCATCTGACCCGAAACGGTCGTGTATCGCCCAATCTGCTGCTCATAGTTAGCTCGCTCTTGTCGTAGGGAGACCCATGAGGCACGCAGATGTTCGGCACGAATCAGGTCGGCCGGTCCGTCGGCGGCTCGCCCCAAGCGATGACCGGAAATCAGCTGTCCCAGAACACGGTTAACCTGCCGCAGTGATTGGCCGAGCGAAACGGTGGAGCGGAGTGGCGAGGAGGTTGCAATACGGAGTCCCATGGGTACGGCCTTCGGCTACGATGTTATTGTCAGACAACGTGTTGCAAGTTGCGTTCCGATCCGCCCGAAGACGGTAAACGACGTTGTGACACGATCTTAGTTGACTTTGGCGGACTTCTGAGGCTCCCTTGCCCTCCAGAAATGATAGGGGAAATCCCCCTTTCTCTGGCTTGAGAGCCATCGCACGCTACCACAAAAAAACCGCCGATCTGGGTAGCATAGATCGGCGGCTCGGTTGAGGGACCAATAGGGGCGAGCGGTGGCTCGCCCTATGTCTAGAGGGGTAACTCAGTTACCCCAATCATCTAAGCGTCTCATGTAGGCCGGAATCTCACGATCCTCAGCGCTGAAGGTGGGCATGCGGCCCGGCGTGCTGCGACCATTACCATTCGAGCCGTTCGTGTGGCCATGGGCCGGTGGCGTCGAAGACTCTGCCGCAAGATGGCTATCGTCGTGCGCGTGGGCATCGGGGAACGGCGCCTCATCCGCGGCAACCGATCGCCCGTGGTGCTCTGGGACGACCGGAACATCATTGGTCGGTGAGTACGGTCGCTCATCGGGGAACAGCGAAATAGGATCACCCGGCGTAGCCTGCTTGACGCGAGCATCGTCGGCTTTCGCCTTCCGGCTTTCAGCTGCTTTCTTCTCACCGAGACCGGTGGCGATTACGGTCACACGCATCTGGTCGCCCATCTCTGGATCAATAACGGCGCCAAAGATGATGTTCGCATCGGCTCCGGCCTCTTCATAGATCAGTGAGGTTGCTGTGTTGACATCGAACAGCGTCATATCCTCACCACCGGTAACGTTGATGAGCACACCGCAGGCACCAGTGAGTTCGACATTCTCAAGCAACGGCGACGAAATCGCCATCCGAGCTGCTTCTTCAGCACGATGGTCACCCTCGGCCTGACCGGTCCCCATGAGGGCATCACCCATTGCCTGCATGACAGTTCGCACATCGGCAAAGTCACAGTTGATGAGACCCGGGGTCGTGATAAGATCTGAGATTCCCTTGGTCGCCTGATGCAGGACTTCGTCGGCTGTTGCGAACGCCTGTGTCAGCGTCGTGCCCCTATCGACAATCTCCAGCAGTCGTTCGTTGGGAATGGTGATCAGCGTATCGACTTTGGCTTTCAGTTCTTCCAAGCCACGCTCGGCTCGTTCCATCCGCTGACGGCCTTCGAACTTGAACGGCTTGGTCACAATAGCAACGGTCAGAGCACCCGAGGCGCGGGCGATCTCAGCCACGACAGGAGCCGCACCGGTCCCGGTGCCACCGCCCATCCCGGCCGTGATAAAGACCAGATTAGGCGAACCGATTGCCTCTTTGACATCCTGGCGACTCTCCTCCATCGCAGCCTGACCAACCTCCGGTTGCGCTCCCGCGCCTAGTCCTTCGGTCGTCTCCCGACCAATCTGAATGTGGCGCTCGGCCAGGTTAGTATCGAGAACCTGGGCATCGGTGTTGATCGCAATGAATTCGACACCCTTCAACTGCGATGCGATCATTCGATTGATGGCGTTGCCACCGGCGCCCCCGACGCCGATAACCTTAATCTTGGCGTAGCCGACGAAATCATCGGCAAACGTGAAACGATGTTTGTTCTCACTCATCCTGGTAGTCTCCTTGGCGTATCCCGGCGCATTGTTACAACTTGTTTCCGAGCCACTGTTCAAATCGGCGCAGCAACGAACCGACCCCCTTCCCGGCCCTCGCCGGTGGCTCGTGAGCAAAGCCGTACGCGACCAGCGCGTGCGGCGTCAAATAGCGTACTGAAGCCAATTCCTCGGGCGTGTGGGCGACAAAATCGAGCGTCGCCATACGCGCGGAGCGACCAAACAGCTGTTCGATCAACTCGCAGGTTCCCGGAAGCAACGCCCCACCACCGCAGACGACGACACCACCAGAGAGTGTCCGATCGGGGAGGGCACCGGCGATTTCCTGTCCGACAAGGCTCAAAATCTCTTCCATTCGCGGCTGAATAATTGCGGCGAGCACGTTACGTGAAATTTCGCGTTCGGTTCGCTGCGCGGCACTCGTGACCGTGATCATCTCATCCGCATTAACAATCGAGGTCAGGGCCGCCCCGTGGGTACGCTTGAGCGCCTCCGCCTGATCGACCGTCGTCTTGAGTCCGATTGCCATATCGTTGGTGACACTTCGAGCCCCGAGGGGAACCACGGCAGTATGGCGAATAGCACCATCCACCACGACACACACATTGGTGAGGTCACCACCAAGATCAACAAGAACCGACTCTTCGGATGTCCCGGAAGATGGAAGAGCCTCCGCCAATCCGACGATATCATAGATAACGTGATCCACGTTAACGTTCGCACGGTCGAGGGCCCGGTAGATGTTCCGAGCCGACGTCAGACTTGCGGTCACAAGATGGGCATGGACTTCAAGGCGCACCCCCGTCATTCCAATCGGATCGAGGATGTCGTGCTGATCATCAACCGCAAAAACCTGCGGGACGACATGGATAATCTCGCGATCAACAGGGATCGCCACCGTGCGGGCGGCCTCGATCACCTTTTGCACGTCATGCTCGGTGACCTCATGATCTGATCGTGCCACGGCAACAACACCGTGGGAGTTAATAGATCGGATGAACTCGCCCGAGATACCGACGGTCACTGAGTCAATTGACGTTCCGGAGCTTTCCTCGGCCAGACTGATCGCTTTCCGAATCGCCGCCACCGTGGCATCCATGTCGACAACCACACCACGACGGAGGCCCTCTGCCTCCGTGACACCGGCACCGATGATGTACAGGTCATCGCGGGGATCAACCTCACCGACCAGGCAGACGATCTCGGTCGTGCCGATGTCCAGAGCCGCTATCAAGCGATGATCAACCACGACGTTCCTCGTCGGTACGGTGAACAATGAGTTCCGGCCAGCGAAGGTCGTATTCACCCGAACTCCCCGACCCGGGGAGATAGGCATCAACAAACCGAATAAAGTCAGGCCACCGATGAGCAAAACTGCGTTCGTCAACCGCAACCGTGATCGGCAACCCGTCAAACGTCACTCGCACAAACTCCGGATCACCAAAATCGAGTTCACTGATGAGCGACACCAGTCGCTCCTCACGAGCATGCAGTGCGACCAACTGCTGAAGCATCAGAACAGCTCGAGAATCGCGGCAGCGCCCGTACACAGGTCCAACGTCGACCCGCGTGAACAGCGGGTACGTGAGCGACGACAACGGCACATGCAGGGGAACAACCCGTCCCTCAAGCGTCATGCCAAAGGGCAGACCGCTTGCGCGGTCAATGGCGGCAACAGCGATAGCAAACTCGTTGCGAGTGATCACGAGACGATTGGGCAATTCGCGACGAACCGTAACGCGGAAGACTCTATCGTTCGCCAGGAGTTCCTCGGCAATCGAACCGATTGGGACCCGATACAGTGGGAGCGCACCTCCCGACTGTTCGAATACATCCTGAGGTGGGAGTACCCCAATGTCATCGACCATTGCCTCACGCAGGTGGATAGCATCGGTACTCTCCACGATAACCGCGATCACCGCCGCAACCGCGACGACTCCGCCGAGCAACAGGGTCAATCGGCGACGTCCGGTCATGACAGTTCCTCGGCAAGCGCGGTAAGCAGGTCGTGACGGATATGGGTGATCGAACCGGCCCCCATGATCATAATCAGATCACCCGGCCGAGCAGTCGAGACGACTGCCGGGATCGCCTGTTCTTTGCGTCCAACGGCGCGGAATTGCTGATGCCCCAGCGATTCCGCTTCGCGCACAATCGCCTCCGACGTCACACCGGGAATCGGCTCCTCTCGAGCCGGATAGATATCGGTAAGAATCACCTCGTCAGCAATCGCCAGCGCCTGAGCGAAGGCGCGCTTGAAGTCGCGCGTGCGGCTGTATAAGTGCGGCTGAAAGATGCAAATGATGCGTCGATCGTAACCGTCGCGAGCCGCCGTCAGTGTTGCGGCAATTTCCGTAGGATGGTGACCATAATCGTCAAACAGCAACGACTCGCCGACCCGACCAACCAATTCGAAGCGTCGGCCGACGCCGGTGAACTCGCGCAGCGACGACGCTACGGTTTCAAACGGGATGCGCAGTTCTCCGGCAGTAGCGATTGCTGCCAGAGCGTTAGCTACATTGAATCGCCCGGGAACGGCCAGCGAAACCGAACCGAGCAGTTCGTCGCGATGAAACACGGCGAATGTTGACCCGTGCTCTGAGTAGCCGATATCGAGAGCACGGTAGTCAACGCCCGGCGTGAATCCGAACGTCGTAAACGGCCGCACGATCTGATTGCGAAGTTGTGCAACGTTTTCGTCGTCGCCATTGATCACCGCCGAACCGAAAAACGGCACGCGATTGATGTAGGTAAGAAACGCGTTCCGGAGATCATCAAGATCACGATAACAGTCTAAGTGATCCGGCTCGATGTTGAGAACGACCGCCAATGTCGGAAACATCGCCAGGAACGACCGGTCATACTCGTCGGCTTCGGCCACAAGGTAGTCCCCCGATCCCAGCCGGGCACCCGTCCCAAGCTCGGAGACGATTCCTCCCACGATGAGCGTCGGTTCCAATTCTGCGGATCGGAGGATCCGTCCAATCATCGACGTTGTCGTTGTCTTGCCATGCGTACCAGCGACACCGATCGAGTACTTGAGACGCATCAGCTCACCGAGCATCTCGGCCCGCTTGATGACCGGAATTCCACGGTTACGAGCCGCAATAACCTCGGGATTGTCGTCACCAATTGCTGAAGAGATCACGACCACCTCGGCGGCATCGATCGTTTCGGAGGAATGGCCGACCGCGACGGTAATGCCGAGATCGGCGAGATATCGCGTGATGTCGCTCGGGGTCGAATCGGACCCAGTGATCTCAAAGCCAAGATTGGCGAGAATCTCCGCAATACCGGACATCCCGGCGCCGCCGATACCGACGAAGTGGAGGCGTCGAATGTGTCCAAACATCTTTCCCGTCCGCTCGAAAGTTTGACGTTGCTGGCGAGCCACGGCGTCAGTCACCACGGACCACCTCCTCGGCTGCCGATGTTGCGTACTTGATCGACGCCAGGATGTCATCGACGATAACCTGGGCGACGGAGACAGCCGGACGACCGCGCAATGCCGCGCGCATCTGATCTGCCTCACCGCTGGTAACAAGTCGATGTGCTTCAGCAAGCACCGATAGCTCCTCTAACTTCGGCTCCCGAATCACCCGAGCACCGCCGGTTGCTGTAACCGCCTCGGCGTTATGACGTTGGTGGTCACCTGCCGCATGCGGATACGGAACGAGCAGGGCGGGAAGTCGTGCGGCTTCGAGTTCCGCAAGCGTTAGGGCGCCCGCCCGAGCCAAACCGACATCGGCGGCAGCGTAAGCATGAGCCATTTTGTCAATAAATGGCAGCATCAGAACGCCTGACGGTAGTGATGGATAGTCTCGCTGGAGCTGATCGAAACTGTGACGACCGGTCTGCCAGATCATCTGAAGATCCGGCGGAAAATCGGTCAGCCCCCGAGCAACGGCCTGATTGAGCGCACGTGCCCCCTGTGAACCTCCAATGACCAACAGGGTCGTCTTACTCGGGTCGAGCTTGAATTCGGTGTGCCCTTCATCACGGCTTACGGTCCCGATTTCGGCACGAACCGGATTGCCGACGACATTCGATTCAACGGACGCATCCAGATGCGAACGCGCCGCGTCGAATCCGAGATAGACACAGCGTGCTCGCGGTGCTCCGATTCGTGTTGAAAGACCCGGGAACGAATTCTGCTCCTGAATAAAGCTCGGGATACCGAGCGTCTGGGCCGCTTTCAGAACAGGCAGTGACACATAACCACCGGTACCGATGACTGCCGCCGGTTGAAACGTTCGTAGAAGGCGTTTCACACGATTCAGCGAAATCAGGAAGTATAACGGTACGAGCAGGTTGCTGAGAGCGAACCGACGTGCCAATCCGCGAACAGGTACGAGTTCCAATGGCCAACCGAGACGATCTCGCTGGCGATACTCGATGCCGCGTCGAGTTCCGACAAATCGAATATCCACACCGGTCTGTCCCAATCGCTCGACAAACGCTTCAGCGAGCGCCAGAGCAGGAGTGAGATGACCACCGGTGCCACCGCCGGCTATGACTATGCGCAACGGTGTGTTCACTTAGCAGCCTCGCGACGCGAGAGATTGAGGAGTAACCCAACGACTATCGATGACGCCAGCATCGACGAACCGCCGTACGACACAAACGGCAAAGCAATTCCGACTACTGGCAGAAGAGCGACGACCATCCCCAGATTAATCGCAATCGATATGAAGAGCAGCCAGGTCAGCCCGGCCCCCATAAGAAAACCGAATCGATCACGTTGTCTCAGCGCTATGCGAACGCCACGGTAGAGAAGTGTGACGAATCCCGCGAGTACGAACGCGAGTCCGACGAAACCAATCTCCTCGCCACTCGCGGCAAAAATGAAATCAGTATGTGGGTAGGGAAGAAAGAAGTGCTTCTGACTGCCATCGCCAAGCCCCACACCGAAGAGCCCACCGGCACCAAGCGTCAATGCCGCCTGCTTGACCTGGTAACTCCCGTTGAGCGGATCCTGAATCGCCTCAATATGACTGAGGACTCGCTCATCTTTGTAACCCATGCCAAAAACAACGATCGAACCGACGAGGACGAGTGGAACGGTGGCGATCAAGAGATGTTTCCATCGGGCGCCACTCAGCCAGATGATACCGAGCAGCGTCATACCGATCACCAGGACCATACCGAGGTTTGGTTCGAGAAGAATCAGAATGATTCCCGGAGTGACCATCGGCACCAACGGCCAGACGAGCTGCTTCCAGTTAGTGGCGGTACGTTTAGCATTTCCCAGGAGAAATGCGGCCAGTATTACGACCAGCACTTTGAAGAATTCCGACGGCTGAATCGAAAACGGACCAATGAACAGCCAGCGGTGGGCATCGTTTCGTGCCGGCATCAGGAAAACCAGGGCGAGCAGAACGGTCATAACGACAACCGCGGGAACTGCCCAGAGCGCAAGGCGCTCAAGATCGATTCGTGCTACGATGGCCAGGATCACAATCGAGAGAGCGCACCACATCACTTGGTTGCGCACGAAATGCCAGCTTGATCCAAACGAGTTTTCCGCGATCGCTGACGACGCCGAATAGATCATGACAAGACCAAAGGCCAGCAGTCCGATATAGACAAACAGCAATGGCTCGTCGAATGTCCGCTTAGCGCGAAAGCGACTGATGATCTTCCTGGCCATTATGTAATCCGTTTACCGCCCGCTTGAACGCATCACCGCGGGCTTCAAAGTTATCAAACATATCGAACGACGCACACGCCGGAGAGAGCAGAACCACATTGCCCGGATTAGCAAGTGAGAAGGCAAGCGCTACGGCTGCGTCGAGTGAATCCGCAAACTGAACCGCGAACGCACGTCCGAGTTCGGCGAACATCGCCTCGCGGGCCTCACCAATCAGGACAACATGCGTGACGACTTCTCGTCCGACATCGACCATTGGTTGGTAGGAGGCGCCTTTGCCACGCCCCCCCGCAATCAGAACGGTTGGTTGTGACATCGCCCGAAGCGCCGTCACCGCGGATTCAACATTCGTCGCCTTAGAGTCATTAATGAACGTCACGCCGGCGACCTGTCCGACCGCTTCCAGACGATGAGGAACGCCGGAAAAAGATCGCAAGGTTGCTGCCTGTGATTGGAACTCGACATTGAAATGAGAACTGATCAGACAGGCGGCCGCAGCATTCGACCAGTTGTGTACTCCGCGTAATGCCATCTCGGCCACGGGAAGCAGACGATTCGCAACACCATCTCGCACGATTTCGAGTGAATCATCGACAATGCGTGCATCCGCTCGCTTATCATTAGTGGTGCTAAAATAGGTGCGTTGGGCATTCGTCACGGGATCCGGCCCGTTGAGGATCGGATCATCACCATTCAGTACCAACAGGTCGGATGATGTCATGTTCTCGGCAATGCGAAACTTCGCATCGCGATATGCGGTAAAGTCGCCGTGCCATTCACGATGGTCGTCCGTGATATTAAGAATCGCAGCTGCGTTCGGCCGAAAATCAGCGATGAAGTGCAACTGAAAACTGGAGACTTCCACGACGGCAATTGAGTCGTGGCGAAGTTTGCTGACGACCGAAGAAAACGGTAACCCAATGTTGCCGCAGACATGCGCATCGTGGCCAGCAGACAGCAACAACTCTCCCAATAAAGCTGTCGTGGTCGTTTTCCCATTGGTACCGGTAAGCGCTACAATTGGAGCCGGACAGACCCACGAGGCGAATTCAACCTCGGAGAAGACTGGTAACCCGCGCTCCTGGGCATTTCGAATAATCGGAGCGTGGGGCGGCAAGGCCGGCGAGGCGACCACATAGTCGACATCGAGAACACGGTCGGTATGCCCATCGGTCTCATACGGAATGCTATCACGATCAAGAACACGCGTCGCTTCGATCAATGACGATGCTGACGCAGCATCGGAGACAAACGGCTCACCGCCCAGCTGTCGGGCTAGGCGCGCCACGGCACACCCTGAGCGAGCCATGCCGAGCACACCGATTGATCGTCCGGCTATGCGTTCAGAATTCGTCATCGCAGCTTCAATGTCGCGAGCGTCAAGAGCGCGCACATTGCTCCTATAATCCAGTAGCGGACAACAACTTTGGTTTCCGCCCAGCCAGAGAGTTCGAAATGGTGATGCAGGGGAGCCATTTTGAACACCCGCTTTCCTCCACGCAGGCGGTAAGACAGAACCTGAATAATTACCGACAAGGCGGTAACGACAAACACTCCGCCCACAACGACGAGGAGCAACTCCTTCTTAATCAGCACCGCGATGGCACCTAATGCTCCGCCAAGAGCCAGCGATCCGGTGTCACCCATGAACACCGATGCCGGCGGTGCATTGAACCACAGGAAACCCAATGCGGAGCCAATCGCGGCTCCGCAGAAAATGGAAAGTTCTCCTGCACCGGGCAGATATTGAATCTGTAGGTAATGCGAATAGTCGAGTCGCCCCGTCACATAGACGAGACCGCCGAAGGCAAGAAAACAGAGACCGCAGAGTCCGATCGCCAGACCATCTAAACCGTCGGTGAGGTTCACCGCGTTAGACGATGCTGTCAAGACGACGACGATCCATGGCATGTACACCAGGCCCAGATTGAGCACGTAATTCTTGAAGAATGGTATCGCCGTGGTCCCGTCGTAGACCTCTCCGGGTCCCATGTATGTCAGGGCCCAGGCGAACACGAGCCCGAGTGCGATCTGACCAACGAGTTTGCCTCGAGCAACGAGTCCCTCACGCTTCTTAAGTACGGATTTGAGGTAGTCGTCAAGGAAGCCAAGGGCACCCAGCCAGGCAGTGACCATGAGAACCATGTGCACATAGAAATTCGTGAGATCAGCCCAGAGCAGAGTGGGCACAATGATTCCCGCCAAGATAATCACACCGCCCATCGTTGGTGTCCCGGCCTTGGCCTGGTGCGACTCCGGTCCTTCAACACGAATCGATTCTCCGATCTGCAGTCTTCGCAAAAGTCGGATGAAGACCGGACCAAAGATGATGCAGATTAACAGCGCCGTCGCAGCGGCACCGGCGGTGCGGAAGGTAATATAGCGAAAGAGATTGAGGATAGAGATATCCTCGATCAACGGCACGAGGAGGTGGTAAAGCATTAGGCAACCTCCTCCCGCTCACGTTGGGAAATCGGAATTACGGTTTCCAGACCGACCCCTCGCGACGCCTTGAGATACACGGTATCCTGTGCTTGCAACAGCTGGCTGATAGAGCCGTTCAGTTCTGACGACGAAGCAAACCGATAGATCGAATCCACAGCAAAGCCGCTCGCTTCAGCTTCATCCGCGATCGTCGCACCAAGCGAACCGACAACTATGACGACGTCAATTTCGAGACCGGCAATCAACTGACCGATCTCTCGATGAAACTGCTCTGCCCGATTACCGAGTTCGAGCATATCGCCAACAATGGCTACGCGTCGACCCGTTGTCGGCGAATTGGCAAACGTCGTAAGACCGGATCGCATCGACGCTGGATTCGCATTGTAACAGTCTACGACAAAGGTCATACCGTTAACGGCAATACGTTCTCCGCGTAACGAAGTCGTGGAAAATGAAATCGATTCGGTAGCGATTGTATCCAACGACAAGCCGGCCGATGTGACCAGGGCATACGCAGCCAGAAGATTGCGAACCTGATGCTCACCCACCATAGGCAGGTTGAATACCTGTCCGCGTATCGTGACCGTCGTCGCGAAGCCTGCGGAGACAATTTGATCGGGCGTTATGTTCGCGGCAGGCGAGAGACCGAACGTCTTGAATTCAAGTCTGCTTTCCGTGGCGATCCGAATGAGAAGGTCATCGTCAGCGTTTAACCAGAGCTGCGGCTGTTCCGATGCCGAGATAAGCTGGAGCTTTTCGCGAGCGATGTTTTCCAGACTGCCAAGGTGCTCAAGATGGGCTGGCCCGATGTTGAGAACAGCGGCAATGCCTGGTTTGACCAGCGGAGCAAGCTGCGCCATCTCACCCGGACGAGAGATGCCCATCTCCATGATCGCTGTGGTCGTCCCGTTCGGCATCGCACACCAAGCCAGAGGGATGCCGTACAGGTTGTTCCAGTTGCCTGCCGAACGGTAGGTGGTTGGGTCAACCGAATGCGCCAGAGCGTACGCCATTTCCTTGGTTGTCGTCTTGCCGTTACTACCCGTCAAACCGATACGGACAGGGTTTACCCGATCCCGATAGGCACAGCTCAACTTGATCAGTCCTCGGTGGGTATCGCTAACCGCGATAACGGGTAGGTCACCACTCAGTTGAGTCAGTTCGGGATAGCGGTGACTTACCATCAGACCCGAAGCACCGCGATCGACAGCAGCACGAATGAAATCGTGACCATCGTGCTGCTCACCCGCAATCGCACAGAACATCATTCCGGCCTCGAGCGAACGGCTGTCGATGGAGACACCGACTAGTTGTTGAGAGGCACGATGTGAGTTGTAGAGCGTACCGCCAGTCAAACGTGCAACGTCGGCATACGACAGTTGCATCATGTCGTCACCTCCGCAGCGTGATAGCCCAGCTCACCAAGAACCGTGGTAGCAACGGCGCGATCGGAATAGGGATGCCGCTCGGCGCCGATTTCCTGGTAGTCCTCAATTCCCTTACCGGCGAGGAGAACGGTATCTCCCGGCTGCGCCTGGGAAAGAATAAATCGCACGGCGTCGGCTCGATCGATAACCAGATCATAGTTACCGGGTACCAGACCGGGTTCGATATCGTTAATGATCGCCTGCGGGTCTTCGCGGCGGGGATTATCCGACGTTACGACAGCATGGTCCGCATACTCGGTTGCGATACGTCCCATTTCGGATCGTTTACCACGATCACGGTCGCCACCACACCCAAAGAGGACAAGAACACGTTCCGTTGTTGTCTCCCGAGCGGTTTCGATAAGTCGGAGCAGGCCATCGGGGGTATGAGCGAAATCGATAATCACCGCAAACGGTTGCCCACAGTCGACAGCGTTGTAGCGACCGGGTACCGGTGTGATCGACGAAAGTGCAGCAACGACCTGTTCAATATCCAGGCCGAGCGCAACCGAAGCCCCAACCGCAGCGAGTGCGTTCATGACATTGAACCGGCCCGGCAGACTCAGCTTCAGATCGTAGACACCAGCCGGAGTAACGAGCTGACCGGTCGTTGCATTCCCTTTGAAGACAGGATTTTGGACAAAGATGTCGGCATCCGAGTTGTCGAACGAGAAGCTGATGGTCGCACCACTATGGCGATCAAACAGGGGAGCAAACTCAACGGTATCGAGATTAATGACAGCATACGCTTGAGGGCCAGCGAGCTTCTCAAGCAACGACGCCTTCGCTTCGAAGTAGTTTTCCATCGTTCCGTGGAAGTCGAGATGATCGCGAGAGAGATTGGTGAAGACCGCAACATCGAATTCAAGGGAGGCAACGCGCTTCAACACGAGCCCGTGCGACGACACTTCCATGACCACATGGTCACAGCCGTTGGCAACCATTTCGGCCAGGAGTGCCTGAAGGTCTGCTGATTCCGGTGTCGTCCGACTCGCCCCGTGGCTTGTCGTACCGGTGTGGTACTCGACGGACGATACCAATCCGGGCTGATGACCGACAGCCCGAAGGATGGTGCGGATCATCCACGCGGTTGTCGTCTTTCCGTTTGTCCCAGTAATACCACACACAGCAAGGCGCTGATGCGGATAACCATGCAGGGCGGCCGCTAACTCCGCCAGAGCCTGACGCGCGTCCGCCACCTGAATATAGCTGGCCTCTCCTGTCCAAGTGGCGTTCTCACCAACGACAACAACAGCACCGTTGCGAACCGCATCATCCGCATATCGTAGCCCGTCGTGTTCAAAACCCGGGATCGCAACAAAGAGTGAATCAGGTGTAGCTCGCCGCGAGTCATAAACAATCGCTGATATGGGAAGATCAGCAATCGTATCCATTTCGATCCCCGGGATGGCGGCCAGGAGTTCTTGAAGGTTACGAGTGCTCGTCATACCTGATTACACACCAGGTGAAGCGTTTGGTTGGAATCGACGATCGCGCCAGCCCGAAGCGACTGTGACCGCACGACTCCGTGACCAGTCACCCGAAACGGCTGACCCAGTTCGGAAAGCACCGTCAATGCGAGATGAAGCGGGAGGCCGGAGAGATCGGGAAGCGTATGCGTTTGGTCGCCGCGATCAACAATGGCAACAACCATCGCAGAATCGAACAGCGGCTGGTCGGGCGGGGGATACTGCCAAACGACCGTCCCCTCGGCGGCGCTTAGGCAGAGCTGAATCCCCCGATATGCCGCCATCGCCCGGGCCATGTGGACCGTATGACCGTTGAAATCGGGCGTGGTGACAGTCCCAACCAAACCGCCGCTTCGTGCAAACAAGGTTCGTTCGGGCACCGAGAACATATCGGGGCACGCAACCGTGAAACGTTCGGCGATGCTGCGAAAGAGCGGTGCCGCAGTTACCCCTGCCTCGGTCAGGTGATCAAAGGTTGAAAGATAGACGTAGCCAGCAACAACCGGCTGATCGTAGGGAAAGAAGCCGCCAAAGCAGGCGCCGTAGCGACTGTTCGAATACTGTCCGTTATCGTCAATAAGCTGCGGGGTTCCGGTCTTCCCGGCTATCGACACCAGATCCGAGAGCGCTTTCTGCGCGGTCCCATCTGTAATCACGGATCGCAACATCGAATGCAGAGTATCGACGATGTCGCGATCAAAGACTCGTCGCAATCGTTCAGGTTTCCCGGTTCGTGTCAGAATGAATCGCTCGTCGACCTCGCCGCGAATCAACCGTGGTCGATAGAGAGTGCCGCCGTTGGCGATCGCCGCAAACGCTGACGCCATCTGCAGAGCGGTAGCGGAAACACCATGCCCCATAGCGCGGGACGCAATCGTGCGTTCTGTCCACCGGCCTGGTTTCGACACGACCCCGTCGGCCTCACCCGGAAGTCCACAGTTCGTTTCCTCGCCCAAGCCGAAGCGCCGGTAAGCATTGTCGAGTTTCTCTCCGCCCAGGGCGACGGTCAGCTTGGCAATCCCGATGTTACTCGATTTATCAAAGACTTCGCGCAGCGATAGCCAGCCATGCGGTTTGGCATCACGTAGCGGTTTGCTTCCCTCAATACGCCAGAGCCCTTCTTCGCAGAAGATCGAGTCACTCGGTCTCGCGATCTGTTCGTCGAGGAGCGCGGCAAGGACAAACGCTTTAGCCGATGAACCCGGTTCGTACTGATCGGCAATCGCCCGAAGCTTGGTGGGGCGATGACGGTTTCGTTCATTCGTGTCATGGTGTGCCATCGCCAGGATATCACCATTGCGGACATCGACAAAGGCAGCCATAGCGATCGTGGCACCGTGCTCGGCTGCGGCCGCCGCAAGCTCTTCTTCGACAATCTCCTGCAACCGCCAATCGAGCGTTAGCATCAACGACCGTCCCGGAATCGGATTGATCAACGCATCCTGCGTTACGCGAAACGCTCGGGCGTGTCCGTTGCGTCGTACATCAGCCTGACCGGCCTTGCCAGCGAGGAGAGAATCGAAAGCGAGCTCAAATCCCGATTGACCGTTGTGATCGATGTCGGTGAAGCCGAGAATCTGACGACCGACCAGTCCATAGGGATACTGGCGGGTCGGTTCCTTGCGAAGATGAATACCGCGCGGTGCCGTGGAATCGATATGGCGCGCCAGCCGATCGTCGATGCGACGGCGTACGTATGTAAACTGACGTGGCGCCAGGGCGTAGCGTCGGCCAGCCGTGCCTCGTCGATAGCCGAAGAGCGAGTCGAGGTAAATACCAGCGGTGGTCACTTCTTCATTCGAATGGGGGTAGGTAGTTAACGCCATCCCCGTTACCGACTTAGCAACGACCCGTCCGGTCCTATCAAGGATCGTGCCGCGTTCCGCAGCGAGTGTGTGATTGCCTTCTGATTGAATTCGAACTCGCTCGGCGAGCTCACTTGAGCGGGTGATCTGCAGTTGCACCAGTCGTCCAACAACAAGAGCGAAGAAGAGCACCATCAATCCGCAGAGGATGGTCAGGCGCCGCTTTTCCAAACGGGCCCCGGTCATGGCCCGTGCTCCATTGTTTGGGCGGTGTCATGGATCACGGGAGAGAGATGATTGGTAACAGCATTGGCATCGGCACGCACCGGCAGAAACGCCAGGACCCGTTCAAACGATTCCGCAATTACCTCCCACTCGGTCGGATGAGGTGCAACTGCCTCATCCTCAACCAGCGTGAACAGTCGATCGGCAGAAATGGCTTCGAAACCGAGGGTATCAATCGCGTACCGCTCGATACGTGTCCCCATCGAGAGCGACGCAATCTCACTAGCCAGTTTCTTTGCCTGGTCGCGTAGTTCCCCATGCTCAACACGCAGTGAGCCCGTCTCCTGCGCGAGTTCGATGACCGTGACTCGCTGCCAGATATGGACAAACGCCATCAGCAAGATGACAACGGCCATGACCCCAAGCGAGAAGTAGCGGTGCGATCGAAGACGCTGCCAGAGCGGCGCGGCAAGATCAAGTGACTCGGTAAAGCGACGGACCGACGTATGCGATTTACTCATGCGATCCGCTCCGCCACCCGGAGTTTGGCCGAGCGGGCACGTGGATTGTGAGCAACCTCGACAGCCTCGGCCACCATTGGCTTCTTGGTGAGCGCCAACAGACGGGCCGGCTGATCGACGGTACCCTCGGGCCACCCACCGCGCTTTATGAATTGCTTCACGCGGCGATCCTCAAGGGAGTGATAGGCAAGAACCGCGAGCCGTCCGCCTATTCCGAGCAGATCGGTAGCGGCTGGCAGGACCCGATCGAGTTCGCCCATCTCGTCATTGACGGCGATGCGGAGAGCCTGGAAGACCTGGGCAAGACGCTTCTGCTGCTGCCGGGGGGGAGTAGACTGACGAACGATACCGACCACGTGAGCCGTGGTTGTAACCGGACGAGCCGCAATAAAGGCGTCAACCAGCGACATCGCTCGAGGGACCTCGCCGAAGTCGCGCAGGATTTCGATCAGTCGGTGACGATCGTAACCGTTGATCACCTGAGCGGCTGTCACATCCTGTGACAAATCGAATCGCATATCCAGCGGTCCCTCGTCGCGAAAAGCGAATCCTCGTTCCGGAGTGTCGAGCTGATCAGACGACAGACCGAGATCGAGAAGAATCCCGGTGACCTGAGTAATCTGTTCGCGCTCGGCAATCTCTGCTACCCGGCTAAAACTAGCCTGTACCACGCTGACCCGTTCGCCGAAACGTGCCAGTCGTGTAGCAACCCGTTCGACCGCGTGGGAATCCTTGTCCAGCGCGATCAGGCGACCCCGCCCGACCAGGCGAGTGGCGATTGCCTCTCCGTGGCCACCACCACCCGCGGTCAGATCGAGATAACACCCGGTGGGGTCAGTCAGCACGAGATCGACGATCCTGTCGACCATGACCGGCTGGTGACCCGACTCAGGAATGGGCGTTGCCTTCTCCCGAAAACAGCCGTTCGGCTACTTCCTCGTAGTTGCCCGAGAACTGCTGGAGGTAGTACGAGAAGAGTTGCTCATTCCAGAGCTCGATCGACCGGTTAACACCGACAATCAGGACCTCTTTCTCCAACCGTGCCTCCGCCAGCAATTGCGCGGGAACAACAATTCGTCCCCCCTTATCGAGGGTGGCTAATCCGGCGGTCGCATAGAACCGACGCGCGAAGTAGCGATAGTCTTTCTGGGTGAAATTCAACTGATCGAATCGTGCCTGAAGCTGGCTCCACTCCGCCGCCGGAAAGAGGGAAACACATCCCTCTAATCCCTTCGTCACGACAACCTGCCCCGATAGCAGCGCTTTTCCGTCCTCCCCCACCACTTGGCGGAGTTTGGACGGAATCTGCAATCGTCCGCTATCGTCGATTGCCGTGTGGTATTGGCCAACGAATCCAGTCACAAACTGACCCAATAGCCCCCGCTTTGACCCAATTTTAGCCAGACAATCACATTTTTTGCCGAACCGGTCAAGTGTTTTTTGCTCTCGAGCCGTGACTTGAGCGTCGCGGTAAGTGATTACGAGACAAGGAAGAACCAAGAGATGAAATGTGAAAACGAGCTAACCTGAAGTGATGGTCGGAATACGAAGGAATGTTTTTCCCCTTTCCAGCGAGGCCCGACACACCCCTGTCGCGATGGACAGCCCCGACAGTCCGGCTCTCACCCGTAGCCCGACTAAACCTCTAAGCGACTCAATAACAATCATTTAGGCCATCGTTCATGGCCGGCGACCGGGTTGCACTAGCTCCGCTGGAACGGCGTGAAACGGGGTCACAGACATGGTGAAAACGTACGTTGGCGGATTCTGGCTGATACTCAGCCTGACCGCCTCCTTGACAGCGGAGAATCGACCGATCGGCGACTTTGATGCCTCGATCGTGACGATCGACGAGCAGCGGCGGGAAATCCGGCTAGCCGATCTGGAGATCGCACCACAGGCAAACGGCTGGGCGATACCAGTCGACCACCGCTACCTGCGCCTGTCGCGGGATCTGTTCGATGCTCTCCAGGCCGGAGCCAGGACCGTTCCCCTGACGGACATCCCACTGCCTCCGCCAACCGCGACATCTTCCGAAAATCGCTACAACCATATCCAGCCTGATCAACCGACCCAGCCGTGGCGCTGGCATATTCTTGCCGAACACCCTGATAGCCTTGACGTCAGGCTGTCACTCTTCCCGGTCGTCGTCATTGAATCCCGGTTCCGGCTGGTGGAACGGGTTGATTTCATGGTTGGCGATACCACTGTCGACCTTCGGCAGTTCGAACGACAGCGGGCAACCGGAACAGCCTTAAGCTCCCCGTTCACGTCTGACTCGCGAGAGGTTCTCATCGTGACCTCGCCTCGTTTGTTAGAAGCCGCTAAGACCTATGCCCGGTACCGTGAGCTTGGTGGTTTTGCCGTGAGGGTCGAAACGGTCGACGATGCGATTACCGACTATGCCGGCCGTGATGATGCCGAACGACTGCAACATCGGATGCGAGACTACGTCCACGCTGGTGGTCGATACGTTTTTTTGATCGGGGATCAAAACGAAGTACCAACTCGATTGCTCAGCCACGCCAACCGGATCGTCGTCGGTGACACTGTCGATCTCATCCCCGGCGATTTCTACTACGCAGCACCGTTTGGAGAGTGGGATGCGGACAATGATGGCTCCTGGGGAGAGCCGTACGACGATCAACCGATCCTGACTCCGCAGCTACTGGTCGGACGTCTACCCACGGACGACAGCGCCAGTGTCACTCGTTACCTGGAGGCGGTACGCCGCTATGAATGCGCCGCGCTCGCAGACCTCGACTATCTGCAGTCGACCGTCTTCTTCGCCTCGGATCAGATGCGAGATGGGCCCGGCGATGGACAACACGACCTGATTGCGCAGTCGTTTCCCGCGGCTTGGCGAGTGGACACCGCGTTGACCGTTGAGCAGGCAAGTGGCACCGATCCGCAACCGACAAACCTTAGTGCCCGCCAGTTGACCCAGGGGCATCGCCTCGCTGCCGGAATCTTTCATGTTCTGGCTCACGGTCGTCCTGATGCCTTTACTGTCTGGTCGTCAGGCATCAACGCATGGCCCAAGTCCTACCTGATCACGGGCACCGTCAGCCACGAACACGGCTCGGTCGATTCCGTTGGGTCTGATGATCAACCGGGCTGGCTCTATTCGCTGGCCTGCGACAATGGCGGCTATGAACTCGATGACTACTTCGGCAGTGCCGGACCGTCGATCGCCGAGCGAATGCTTGGACGCGGTCAGCTTGTCGGTATGGTGGGCTACTCTCGCTGGGGCTGGGTCTCGCTCTCATGGCATCTTCAACGCGCCTGTATCGACTCGCTCTTCGCCCATCCAGGCCGACCGGCAATCGAGGCAATGTATCGGTCACACGGTGTCGTAGCGACCAGCCGGGATCTGATCTATGGCCAGAACTACTTCGGAGATCCCTCTGTTTCGGTCTGGACCGATCGACCGCAGGCACTACCAATCCAGGTGACGGTTGAGAATGCGACAATTCACATCAATCCATTGTCATCCGCAACAGTGTCGAGCTCACTCACGGTTTCCATAGCGACGGCGGATCAACCAATCCAAAGCTTCGTCATCGGGGCCGCTGGCGGCTCGTTGCCCGTATCGATCGAGCCTGGAGGCGAGTTAGATATTCTTGTTTCCACCGATGAATTCGCTCCACACTACGCTCGCTTCCGCCCCGACATTGCAACTGACGTCGACAACGACGCCACCCGGCCAACAGTTTTTGCGCTCATCGGTAACTACCCCAATCCATTCAATCCGACGACAACGATCTCGTTCTCTCTCGATAGGTCGACGCCGGTTGAACTTGTAGTCACCAATCTTCTTGGTCAGCGAGTACGGACTCTCGTCGATCGGCGCTTGACGGCAGGTCATCATGATGTCCATTGGGACGGCCGTGATGAGAGCGGAAGCCCTGTTGCTACCGGGATCTATTTCACCACCCTTGAAACAATCAGTGGACGCAAGCATCATAAGATGCTTCTGATCCGCTAATCAAACGACGGTGTCGGGTCGACGATTCGATCAAGAATATCGGCAAACGTACCGGCGATTTTCGACGAGGCATACGGCTGTGCATCATCGGGACAAGGAACGATGGTCGGTGACTGTGCCGCGAGCGAGGTCAACCAATCGACGGCAACTGCCTCCGATTCACTGTCGAATCGTGTTGTTCGCGCTAACGGGTCAAGCAGTTGGGCGAGTTCCGACGTTGCCGATGCATGAAGCAGGAGTGGCCGCCCAGACGCCATCAGATCGAAGGTGCGAGCCGTGAGAAATCCGTCACCATGACGTTCTTCGACACCGATATACGTTCCGTGAGTCTCACTGAGAAGATCAATCGTTGCAGCACGCGTCAGTTGCCCGTGCCAGTCCACGACATCGGCGATTCCGTAATGCTCCGCCTGATTGCGAGCACGGCCTCCGGCATCACTCCCAACCTGATCGATCCGCAGGTTACCATATGCTTGCGGATACTGATCACGAATAGTCCTCAACATCCGCCAGAGTGGCTCCACGGTCATCGGGGATACCAGTGTGCCGAGGAGCCCAATTCGCACGGGCTGGTTTCGTGATGGCGGACGCCACCGAGCGCCGAGATCATCATCCCACGAATTCGTGATGACCGTAGTGGCTGGCCCGTGGTAGGAGGCAATCGTCTGATTGATCGCCGTCTGCGCACTCGCCGTAGTGTTGATTCCATGCTTAATGGCGAGCGCTGCCTTGCGGTCACGTTCATTCGAAAACGTCTGGTCAATTGATCGTGTACCCCAGAGATCGCGCCAATCAGCAATCCAGAGAAGTCGGTTTTGCGTCGACAACGCGCGGGCAATGCGATGCGCCGTTACCGGTGGCGAGGTCGAGATTATTGCCACCGGATTAATGCGGTCGATAACACGCTGGCCCAGACGCACCGCCGGACGGTACCATCCCGACTTCGAATCCGGCATCGGTGTACGTCGTTGTTTACCGTACCGTTGCATCGAGAGCTTCGTCAGGCCGATCAAGCGCAGCCAACGCGCAGGGTCGCGTGAACCAGCCCGATGAATCGCATTGGCCTCAATCTCCGCCTGTAGCTCCGGTTCAAAGTGCCAGTAGGCAACCGGTTTGACCGTCAGAACATCGACCGAGTAGCCATAGCGAGGAAGGTATTTGGCAAGCGCAAGCGGACGGTTGATCCCGGCCATCCCCAATGGGGGAAAATAATAGGTAACCAAGAGGACACGATTCATCGCGATGGATCGGTAACCAGTGACTGCATGATCGCGATCATGCTCGCAATGTTGTCCTCGAATATCGCTTCCTGTCGCACGCGCTCCAGGTTATGACGGCGCAGCGGCGCGAGATCGTCGGCTCGTGTCAGGAGGCGGCGAATTACCTGCCGTAACGAGTCGCCGACGTACGGTTCGTATACGAAACCCGTTTCGGCAGTCATCCATTCCCTCACACCGGGGATATCCGCGGTGATTGGAACCAAACCCAGGGCCATTGCTTCGATTAACGATGCGGGGGACGAATCGGACCGTGCTGACGAGAGGTAGCAGTCGTGTTCAGCCATCAGCTGCAGGAACTCCGCGCGCGGCAACGGATCGTAGTACGCGATATGATCGTTGACGCCCATCGATTCCGCGTTGCGACGAAAATCCTCAAGCAGGGTTCCGAAGTTGGGTACCGTCAATCGAATCGCTCCCTCGTTGAGCAACGTCGCCAGAGCACGCAACAGGAACATATTGTTATAGATCGGTTCATGCCGTCGGGGAACGATGAGGCGAAGCGGCACAGTGAGCGCATACGATGACTTATGCAAATCCAAGAATTCGCGTTCGAACCCCCAGGGAATAATCTCCCCACGTAACGATGGATAGAGCCGCCGGGCAGCGTTGAAAAGATGACGAGAATCGGCAGTCACAGCATCGGCCCGAGCTAGGGCACGCTGTGTCTTGAGTCGGTGAAGACGTGACTTTTCCGGTACGACGAGGATGTCCGATCCCCACAGATGCAGAAAGATCGGTGGCGTGGTTCCGACCAGACCGAGTGCGGCAGTGAAGCCATACCCCGACGCAAAGTGTGGATTGACAACATCGGGTTCCAACTCGGCAACGAGACGACGGACATCAAGACCTGCCAACGAGTAATGCAGACTGCGGATCGGACCTCGGCGTGGCAGCGGCACGTGCTTAACTTCACCACGCTCCAGCGAGGCGAGATGGACCTCACACTCTTGGCGGGCCATGGCCTCAACGTAGCGTTCAGTATGGTAGGCCCGGCTGTCGGCCAGAACCAAGACTCGGAGGCCGCGACTTACTCCCACAGTCGACCCAGACCTTGACGAAGACGATAGATGTACTGCGTCAAAGTACCATCCGCCCATTTCGCCTTGAACGATTTGAGACCATCCGCAGATTCCGGAGACGCACCAAGACTTACGCGCGTACAACCCCGCTGGTGAAGCAATCGGTTACTGAAAACATGGAGCGCTACTACTGGTTTCACGGCGCGGGCACCACGATCCATCCAACCGTGCCAGTGCAGGGCCAATTGATCGGTAAGCAATAGGTAAATGTGCACAGCACAGATAGCATCTCGATGACGCGCTACCGTCAGAAGCACGCGATCGTCCACCGTGGACAGCTCACCCAGACCTCGCCACAGTTCGATAGGATATCGCTTTTTGCGTTCCGCACGTTCCCATTTCACAATACAGGAAAGCCACTCAGCGTCGTTTTCGTCTGCGGTTATCCGTTCGCACGTGACCCCTTCTCGTTCAGATCGTCGCCATTCGGAGCGCAGTGTTGCGTCGAACGGCTCCCAATCGGAACGATCAAGAGTAACGGTAAGCTGCTCAACTGTGCGCTGCTTCCACTGTTCGTCGACTGGCCACACGGAGAGGTCAGACAACACAACGTGCGCGGCCGACATGCTCTTAAGCTGCTCAATAAGCCGCCGGCGGTCCTCGAAGGATCGTCGTTCTTCGGCATCACCGGGTAGTCCTTCCGGACCGATCTGGATCCGCGAGATCGGACCCGTTCCGAACCTGACACCCGTCAACGGCGACCCAACGAGGCCGTCTGTCTGAACGCTAATCACTCCACCCCCAAGGCGTTTCCAAAGTGACAGGAACCCAGGAGATTCGACCAATGGCGCTTCCGTTCGCTGAGGCGGCTGTGACTGACGATCCATTAATCTCGTACGAGGAGCACTTTGCCACGACCAACGACACCATCTTCGTTCTCTATAACAAAGATGTAAACTCCCGATACAACGTCACGTCCCGCTTCGTTTCGCCCATCCCATTGCAACGTCGATGATCCGAACACCCGTTCGCCCGCCACGGTAAAGATGCTGAGAGATCCACTCCCTGCGAAATTGAACTGGAGTGGTGGATCACGGCGAGGGTTGTACGGATTGGGAATAGCGACTAGTGAATCTCCACTGGTCGTTAATGGACCGAGATTACCACGGCGGACCGACAGGCCGGCCCCGGTTGCTATGTAGAGATCTCCTGTCAGCGCGTCGAGTGTCACGCCTCGGATATCATCCGAAACCAGCGGGGATGATTCGGTGGTAAAAAGATCAGTGGTCCCCGACTCCTGATGGAAGCGCAGCAAGCCATTGACCGAGCCGAGCCAGAGGTTGCCGCGGCTATCGATGTCAATGTCAGTGATATCCGGTCCGAAGCCAGTGGGCAGCGTGACTGTCGAGAAGAACCGTTCGCCGATCGTGGGATCAATTCGGGATAGACCGAAATTCGTGCCTACCCACAGCTCGCCCGACTCGGCGAAGCGCAGAATGCGTACCTCATCGGAAATGAGCCCTGAGTTTTCAACTGTCAATTGTTGACAAATATCGTCCGACGGATCGGTCGGGTCCGGACCCAGATTGCAGATGTAGACACCATTCGCCTCGGTCCCCACGGCAAGGAACGGTCCAAAGACGTCGAGTGACCTAATGAACGTGTCCCCCAAACCGCTGTTTGTCCCGAGTGAGTCCCAGTTCGCAGGATTATCAATGTCGGAGCGGTTAACGAACGCTATCGCGTGATTATTGAACGAACGATAGCAGGCAGTGTAGAGAAACTGGTTATCGGCAACCAGGTCGAAGATCACCACGAAGTTGTTCGGGCCACCGTCGGTGTTCCCACGAAGGGTCGTTCCGGTTGAGTCATACCGTGTCACGGTGGTACCGTCGATACGGATGAGACCGGCTCCGAACGTTCCCACCCACAACAGATTGTCGTCAGTAGCAAGTAATCGATTCGTTTGTTGAGATCGAAAGAAACTGATCGTCTCCCAACGATTCGGTTCTCCCTGTGGACGCGCGACACCCGCCAGGCGATCGAGTGGACGCAGCTCGCCATTGGCGAGAAGAGCGACATCGGTCAGATCATTGCTGGGAAGACCGAGCCACGGGTAATCAGTCGTAGTTCCACTGAACGTCCACAGGAGCTGACCGTCAGTAGTCGCCAGCCATAGCAGCGAACCACTCTCCAGCACTGCACGAACACCACCGTTGAGACCCGTAATCGTAAGCGGGTTCGCCGTCGTCCCACGAACAATCGATAGTCCGGTCGAAGAGCCAACGAGGGCTGAGTCTCCCGCAACGACAACAGTGAACACGCCTCCACCAAGTCCCGCCACAGGTGTCAGTATCGAATCGATGCCACGGAGGAGATATTGGAATAACCCCGACGGAAGCCCGAGGTAGACACCGTTGTCAGTAACGCCAATAGCGCGGATGGTGTCGGCACCGAGAGCTGTAAATTGCCGACGCGAGATCGATGACCAGGTCGTTGGAGCAAAAAGAGCGATCGGATTAGATGCCGGTGCGTAGGCAAGGCCGTCTGCCGTGCCCAGCCATAACGTATCGCGTATCAACTGGACGTCATTGACGGCAACGCTCGGATTGAGATCGCCAAACTGATCATAGACCGCCTGAATCTGTCCACCATCAATCTCTTTGGCGAATCGGACCAGACCCAGGCTCGAACCAACCCAGATAAACTCGCCATCATCAGCCAACGACAATGCGTCGAATCGCTCGTTGTCAGTGTCACGAAAGGCATACTCGGTCCAAAGTCCGTTACGTTGCCGGAGGAGCCGCCCGCCTGCAGCGACCCACCGGTCGCCATTGGCATCGATCAGGAAATCATAGAGGTCGGTAGCCCCGAGACCATCGGTGTTGGTAAACAGTGTCGGTGGTTGGGCGGGATCGCTGATTGCCACCAGACCACCGGAGCTTACCGCCCAGACGGTGTCAGGGGTCGCGGTCAACATGCGGATCGTGCGCTGCGAGGCGATGGTCTCCCAATCAGCCATCATCTGCGCATCGGCCGGAAGAACCGTGCCCGAGCAGATTAGACAGAGGAAGACGAGGAGTGTCGTGAACCGGCGATCCATCGGCCGACCAATATACCCGCGGCAAGGAGCGTAAGCAACAGGCTCCCCTGCCCGGCGACATCGCCGGTTGATGCGAAGAGCGATTCGCCCTTGCGCATTCGTATCTTACCAATCAGCGCGGCGATCGTATCCCGCGGCAAGGAGCTATGGATGCGGCCGTAGGGATCGACGACAAACGTATCCCCCGAATTGGCCGCACGGACACCCCAGATACGATTCTCCACGATGCGCGTGATGAAGATTCGGGTGTGCATACTCATTCCGACCGTCCCTTCGAACCAGGTGTCATTGGTGATTCCGACAAGAAAATCGGACCCTTGACGAACCATGTCCCGAGCGAAATTGGGAAACGCCGATTCGAAGCAGATGAGAACGCCATACGTTGCTTCCGGTAGATCGAAGAGAACAATCGAGTCACCCGGTCGATAATCTGACCACCACTGGATGTCGTGGGTTTCGATAAATGTCAGGAACCCGGTGAGAGCATCGCGGCGAAGGAACGGCAGATAGTCTTCATACGGAACCGCCTCGGCAAACGGGACGAGCTTCACCTTGTCATGTCGCCCCCCCAGCAGTCCATTCGGTTGAAGATGAAAGACCGAGTTGTGCGATCGCCAGGTTCCGCTCTCCTCTCGATAACCTGATAGACCACCGACGGTATGAGCGGCCCCGGTCGCTATGACAATTTCTCGCAACGATTCAAGGCAATCGCTTTGGTATTCGGGCCAGCACGGAACGGCGGTCTCGGGCCAGACGATCAATAACGGCGTGCTGTCGGCAGCTTGTTGTGCCAGGGAGTCATAGCGAGCGAAATTCGAAATCAAGTTGGCATCGTCCCACTTCATATCGAGTGGAACGTTCCCCTGCAACATCGCGACTGGCTGCGTGCCAGGCTCCGGGAATCGGGGTAACATGACCCAGCCGAAGGCAACGAGCAGGGTAACCACCGCACCGGCGCTCAGACCGAACGTCAGTCGCGTCTCCGGAAGGCAGCCACGACGGAAAACCTGCCAAACGAGAACGTTGACGGCGACGATAAGCAACGTGAGTCCGTGGACCGAGATCAGTGATACCCATTGTAGAACGGCAAGAAAACCAACCTGGGTATAGCCGAGATCTGACCAGGGAAAGGCAAATTGCGACAGCGTTCGAAAGTGCTCAACCCCGGTGAACAGGATCGGGATGGCGATCAGGCCAAGCAGCCGGTTCCACTGGTACAAACGATTCATCATGCGGAACGCCAGAGCGTAGTAGATCGCTACGATGGCAACCGCGGCGATCATTCCCGGCGGCGTGACCTGGGCAACCCAATAGATCGTACCCAGAGTATAGGTGAACGCGAACAGATATCCGCTCGTAAACGCCGCTCGCCCGGAAAGTGACATAAGAAGAGCCAGCGGTCGGGCGAGAGCAACCCATGCGACAGCACCAAACCACCCCGGGTATTGCGTGAAGGAGAGGATCGCGCCCCAGAAGATAAGTTCCAGGCGTCGATATCTAACAACAGGATCGGGTGGAACGATTGCGTTCCAGGCCCGTGTGAGGATTCCGGCCAAACTACGCGCGGACCAGCAACGTCGTGCCGGTCATATCCGGAGGTTGCGGAAGACCGAGCAGATCCAGAACCGTGGGGGCAACGTCGGCAAGGATTCCCGCCGGCCGCACCGATACCGAATCCCCTAAGTGACCATGAGGATCAACGACCACGTACGGGACCAGGTTTGTCGTATGCGCGGTCCATGGTCCCCCCGTGTTCGGGTCGATCATCATCTCGGCATTCCCGTGGTCAGCCGTGACGATCGCGACTCCGTTCTGCCTCTCCACGGCCGCCAGTAGGCGGCCGAGTCCAATATCAACCGCCTCGATAGCCGACTTTGCGGCCTCGAAAACACCCGTATGCCCGACCATATCCGGATTGGCATAGTTAAGCAGCACGAAATCATATGCGCCGCTGTCGATCGCCGCGACAGCTCGATCGGTGACCTCAACCGAGGACATCTCCGGTTGCAGGTCGTATGTCGCAACCTTTGGCGACGGTACCAGAATTCGTTCCTCTCCATCGAATGGCTGCTCGACTCCGCCGTTGAAGAAGAACGTTACATGGGGATACTTTTCGGTCTCGGCTGTCCGCAACTGCCTGCGTCCGTGAGCTGCGAGGACTTCACCCAGAATATTCTGATGGTGCTGCGGTGGAAAGGCGACTACAGCTCCGATGAGATTCGTTGCGTACTGTGTCATCGTAACGAGCGAAACGGTCGGCTGATCGGCAATGTTAACACCATCGATATCATGCTTGAGTAACAGGTAACTTGGTTGCCGAACACGGTCGGCTCGAAAGTTGAAGCAGATAACGCCATCACCATCGACAATCCGCGCCGCAGTATCATCATTCTGCCGGACACAAAACGGTTCGATAAACTCGTCGGTCACACCCGAGGCGTACGATGTGCGGATTCCCTCGCTAGCGTTCGGAAATAACGGTGCATCGCGAAACACCATCGCTCGATAGTGTCGCGTTGTTCGCTCCCAACGCTTATCGCGATCCATTCCGTAGTAACGTCCACCCACGGTGGCAATACGGCCAATACCGATTGACGACAGTTGCTTCTCAATCTCAGCAACATACCCCTGGCCGGACTCAGGTGGCGTATCGCGACCGTCGGTGTGGACATGCACCCAGACGTGCTCCAGTCGCTGGTTTTTTGCCAGCTTCAGGAGTGCGTACAGGTGATCAAGCGACGAATGCACTTTGCCGTCAGAGCAGAGTCCGAATAAGTGAAGCGATCGACCTTGCTCACGAATGTTGGCCATGAGATTAAGGAATGCAGAGTTAGTAAAGAACTCCCCCTCACGGATCGCCTTGTCGATTCGTGTCACATCCTGATAGATGACCCGGCCGGCACCGAGATTAAGATGACCAACCTCGGAATTCCCCATTTGACCATCTGGCAAGCCCACTGCCTCTCCGGAACCATCGAGCGTCCCATTACGGTAGCGAGCCATAAGGCTGTCAAAGACCGGTTTATGAGCGGCGGCGACAGCGTTATCCGGCGTTGGTTCGCGAAGGCCGAACCCATCCAGGATACACAAGAGGACCATCATATCAGGTGAGTGTAACTTTCTGCTGACTCGGGGTAATCGTTCCGATAGTCCAGACTGTCTCCCCGGCATTCCGAAGCTGTGTCGCTACCTGCTCGGCTTCCTGTGCAGCCACAACGCAGATGTATCCGACGCCCATATTGAAGACACGGAACATCTCCTTGCTGTCGACTGAGCCTGTGCGGGCAAGCCACTCAAAGATCGGTGGCACAACCCAGGTCGTCGTATCGATTGTCGCGCCCAAATTGTCGGGAATGATGCGACTGAGATTGCCGGGAATCCCTCCGCCAGTGATGTGGGCCATACCGTGGATCAGTCCGCTGCCGAGTATTGGCAAGAGTGCCGGTGCATACGAGCGGTGGGTCGTCAAGAGGATGTCACCCAGTGGCTGATCGAGTCCATCCGGAGTATCGTCGGCCGAATAGTTAGCGACATCGAAGGCGATCCGACGCGCCAGTGAGTACCCGTTGGTATGGAGGCCCGACGAGGCCAAACCAAGAATGACATCGCCCTCCTGAATCGTCTCTCCAGTAACGATGTGATCGCGGGCGACCTGGCCGACAATGAATCCGGCGACATCGTACTCCCCAAGCGCGTAGAAATCCGGCATCTCGGCGGTTTCTCCTCCCAGGAGCGGCATCCCGGCCAGACGACAGCCACGGGCCATACCGGTAACAAGATCGGCAACCACCTGCGGCGTGAGCTTGCCGGTCGCTATGTAGTCGAGGAAGAAGAGCGGTCGGGCACCCTGAACGAGGATATCGTTCACACAGTGATTGACAAGATCTTCACCGACCGTGTCGTGGCGACCGGTCATGAAGGCGAGTTTCAGCTTCGTCCCGACACCATCGGCCGAGGCGACTAGTACGGTCTCCCCCGGCCGCTCAGCGTCGAGCCGGTACATCCCGCCGAACGCTCCGATATCGGAGAGCACATTGGGCGTAAATGTCTCCCGGGCAGCACGGCGGATACGATCGACAGCCAGTTCGCCGGCATCGATATCAACTCCGGCGGCGGCATAGGAAAGCCGGTCACGATGATCATTCATGAGGGCAGTCTAGCGGCTTCGCGAACGACCGTCAACAACAGCCGCTTGCGTGTGATCGGTAATCCCCACACACTCTCGTCATGAACTATCAACCGTACCTTGATGCCGCTGTGCGAGCCGCCCGAGTTTCCGGCGAATTGATCATGCGCTACTACGCCGCCAACGTCTCGGTGGAGACCAAAGCTGATAAGACGCCTGTGACGGTCGCCGACCGGGAAGCCGAGGAGCTCATTCGCCAGGAGCTGTCGACTGCATTCCCCGACCACGGCTTTCTTGGCGAGGAGGGGGGCGAGGATCGCGGCGATCGCGAGTTCGTATGGGTGATCGATCCGATCGACGGTACGATGAATTTCATTCACCAGATCCCGCTGTTCGCCACGGAAATCGCTCTCATGCGCGGTGATACCATCGTGGTTGGTGTATCGCATTGTCCCGGGATGAACGAACTGCTCACCGGGATTCGCGACGTTGGGGCGTGGCGGAACGACCAGCCGATCCGCGTCTCCGATGTCCGCCAGCTATGCGATGGACAGGTCACCAATGGTGGTCTGGCGGCGTTTGCCGCTTTGAGTTACGGGGAGGCGGCGCTCAAGGTAGCCACGGCCTGTCGCCGGGACCGGGGTATTGGCGATGCCTATGCCTACCACCTCGTTGCCTCGGGCCGGATGGAAGCGGTGATTGAGGCGGAGATTCGCATCTGGGATATCGCTGCCCTGACGTGCATTGTTGAGGCGGCCGGAGGTCGGGTAACGACACTCGATGGCTTACCGGTTACGCGTGAAATCCGAACAATCGCCGCCAGCAATGGACACGTACACGACGAGGTCGTACGGCACTTCGCCTAAACAATCGTCAGTCAAACGTTTAGCCAACCGGCTACCGCTCCCTTGACGAACTGTCGCAATCTGACTATTCTTGATAACACCGCCAGCCATCGAGAAGGGCATGGATATGCGACTCAGCTATCTTCTCATGGGGGGAGCTGTAGGTTTTTTGGCATTGGCCGAACCAGCCAATGCCTCGACCCGCACAGAGATTCAGCAGGCCAAAGAATCACGGCAATTCACAGTCACAAATCAGCATCACGATACTCGGAACCTGCGACCGATTCACACGATCGACGAATCCCGCCTTGGTAGCGGTCAATCGGAAACCAGTATTGGCCGGCCACTCGGTCGAGTTCAAGCGAGCACCGGTGCGGCGTCGATCGGCGCAACTCTACTTCCCACCTACGAAGATTGGTTCTATTCGCAGAAAGGCCGCTCGGTCGAATGGACCATCGGCAACGACGGGATCACGCGTATCCATTTCGTGGCATCGAACAAGACAACCACAACGGCAACGTCTGATGGGCGTTACTGGTACAACTACTACGATGCGACCAACGGCATCTGGCCGCTGGGTATAGGTACCGGATCGGGACACAATGTGCAGCCACCCGGCTCGATCGGTCTCTGGCCGAATGCTGCATTCAATCCTAACAATGGCCAGGTTGTGATGTATGGTTCAGATAACCTCCCGCCGTTTGGAAACTCTGCAACCGCTTTTTTTCAGAACAAGCTGCATTTCCAGGATGGTGACGGCAGTACATCGTGGGGGGTAGGACAGTCAATTCCACCGTCGCAGTACGAACTCGGTGACCCGATCGCCTCGACAATGCAGCATCCCCAAATCGACATCAACGTGGTGGGCAACGATACCGTCATCCACGTGCTGGCTCACACCAACTTCAGCAACCATTTCACGAATTTGAGCGGATCTGAGACGATCGGCCTGTACTTCCGTCGTGTTCTCGATGGCAGCATCGGATGCGGTAGCTGGGGCGACAACGGAGGCGATACAGCGTGTTGGAGCGGTCCGGTGACAATTGATACGATGGGATATCGCGGAACCCTCTCTGCTTCGCAGGTTTCCGCCAAAGTTGGCATCGCCTGGCTAAGACCTACCGCTGAGGGATTCGCCGAGGATAATCCCGCCGATCAGGACGTGTGGTTTATCGAGTCGCTCGATGGCGGAGTTACCTGGGAGCCGAAACTCAACGTAACAAACTACGACCGCCAGTCGCCGAACACGATTGACAACGCAGCACCATTCATTGAGACCCATTCGCTTTATTCGTCAGATGATCAGTTTCATCTCCTGTGGAACGCCATTCGGTATCCCCCGGGCGTGTATGATAGTACCTCTCAACCGCCGAGTGACTTCAGTGCATCGATCTACCATTGGAGTTCCGGGACGATGACTAAGAGTTATGTGGTGGATGCAGACTGGGGGCTGCAGTTCAGCATCCCGGTCTGCGGATTCGGCGGAACAAACGCGCTGTATGTCTCGTTCTTCTCGATCTCCGAATGCGACGGGAATTTGTATGCGATCTGGTCGCAAACACATGAGGTTGTCAATCGTGGCAACACGAGTGATCCAGCCAACATCCTTGACGACTGCGCCTCAGGATTACCACCCGGTTCGAATACCAGTGGAGTCAATGACGACATCTTCCGCGCCAATCATGAGCTCTGGATGTCGGTCTCGACAACGCTCGACGGGCTCGCTTGGGATCAGGCGCGTAATCTGTCGCAAACGTACACACCCGGCTGCGACTCAGTTGGATTCGGTGGCATTTGTTTGAGTGAGAAGAAGGCTACCATGTCCCGATACGGGCAGGATATCACCGGCCTTAACTTTACCGATCCGATCGCCGCTGCCGCAGAACTTGACCCGACGGGCAGTTACACCGGCTCTCACAACTTACACATCATGTATCTTCTCGACTTCTA
Source organism: Candidatus Zixiibacteriota bacterium (assembly GCA_028289585.1). Classification (GTDB taxonomy): domain Bacteria; phylum Zixibacteria; class MSB-5A5; order GN15; family FEB-12; genus JANQPI01. The sequence continues at coordinate 420,172 of JANQPI010000010.1, read as the reverse complement.
TCCCGGCGAAGGTCAGTTTGGCCGCGGTCCGGTGACGCTCAACGAGATGCGGTGGGTGCGTTTGGCTTGTGTAGATCCGGTCTTGTCTCCGATCGTATCGATACCGCCGACAAATTTCGAACTTCCGGACTTTGTCCGGCATGGCGAACAGATCGACATTCCGATTTCGATTCTGAATATCGGAAACACGCCGCTGGTGATTTCTCCACCAGTCTTCGTGCCGTCCGGCTTGACCCCCGCGAACGCTGTCGGCACGGATCAGCCCTCGGGACTCACGGTCGATTACCGTCCGGGATTGAATACCGGAAGCTTGACCATCCAGGTCAATCCCGGCGGTATTATCAACTCTCCGGGAACGGTTGTCGATCTTACCGGAACGCTCACGCTGCCCAACAATTCCGAGAATGATTCGTTAGTGCCAATCGAGTTTCGCAGTGTGATTGCCGACACGGTCATCGAAATCGAATTCGATACGATCACTGCTGCCAACACCGAGCTGCTCGTTTCGTCAATTGGCGGATTCGGACTTCGGAACGTGACATCCGGCGGTGTGCATCTCGATTACGTGAACGCACCGGTAGCTTCCGATTGTGACCCGACAGCCGTTCGCTACGTCCTCGATGCGGGTCCGTTCATCATTACCAACGTCACGGGAACACCGAGCTACTCGACCGCGCTGTACAACCAGTCGATCTCCGGTGAGACGACGTTTTATCGTATTCCCGGAAGCTCTCCGGCATCGATCGCGGGCGAAACCTATGACGGATACATCACGGGTATCTTTGTCAATCAGGACTCGACTATCGGAATGCTGAGAGAATGGTACGCCCCCGATGCAACCGGGCAGACGAGCAATTCCGCCCAGTTCGTGGTTTCGCGGACAAGGTACTTCAACCTCACCGGCATGCCGCTACCGAACATCCTAATCGGCGAGATAGTCGACTGGCACCTCTCGGTACGGGTGGGTGAGAACAGCTCGAACTATGGCAGACTCAATCGTGGCGGACAGACCGGAGATATCGTCTACCTTACTGCAGTTGACAGTCTGCTTCCCAACCCGGGCTGTCCTTCACGAGTGTCTCGCCTCGCCGCATCGACCGTACTCAGCTGGTATTCGTCCCAGGCGTTTCAATCCGATAGCTGCGTAAGCAACCAGGAAATCGGACAATATTCACGGATCACGTTCGGTGAGATCGAAACCGGAGCGTTTGGTAACGGGAATGTCGATTCACTGCTCACCAATATTGCGGCAACCGGCTTGAGTCGCGCCTTCGATACCACGCCGGCCTTCCAGCATATCACCACGGTGTTTGGGACAGCCGATCCTGCTGAACTCACTACCGGATTCACACTAGCAACGGGAGACACGCTCGTCGTTGATCAGGCTTACGCGACGGTAAAGAACGGTACGACAACCGATCTCCGGGCCGCTCTCGCGGGTGCCTGCGCTTGGTACTCAGCAAATCTGCGTCCGGGGTGCAGTACGTGCGGCTGTTGTGTCGGGTCGGTAGGTGATGTCAACTGCGATGATGCGGTAGGCCTGCCCGATCTATCAGCCCTCATCGACCACCTGTTCATCTCTTTGACGCCGCTCTGTTGTGCCGACGAAAGCGATATCGATGCCAACGGTCAGGTTGGGTTGCCGGACATTTCAAGCCTGGTCGATCATCTCTTCATCACCTTTACGCCGCTGGCTGCATGCCCCTAGCGGCTGGCCGGCTCGGTATCTGAATCCGATTCGGCACCGGCGGCTTCGGCCGCCGATTGTCGGCCAAATCCGGTAAACATCAGCTTGTACACCTGCCCGATCGGTGTTCGGGAGATAAGAAACGCAAGCCCGGCAGTCAGTACAATCGTGATCAGAATAACCGAGTTGGTTACAGACAAAATCAGATCGGCAAACGGCAACTCCGCCTGAAGGACAACCGCTGCCATGACCGCCGACGCTAATCCTTTTGGCACCATCACCGCCATAATCGATGCATCGAACTTGGGTGTTGCACTCCCGGCGCCTAGTCGGACAATGGGCAACCGCACGACAAAGATGATCGCTGAAATCGCGAGAGCATAGAGCAGCCACGTCTGATTCGTGAAGAGAATCGATAGCCCGATGTACACGAAGAAAAACGTCTTGAGCCAAAAGACAACTTCCGACAGCAACATCGTCTCAAATCGATTCAGACCGATCGGCTTTCGAGGAAGATACTTCGCCAGAACGGGTAGACCTAGCTGCTCGACGTTCCCCAGAGTAAATCCAAAGACGAGCGCGGCAATTGGCCCAGAAAAGTGCATCCACTCGACCAGTCCGAAAACGACAAATACCGATGCCAGGGTAATGAAATTGGTGTTCTCAATCGTGCGAATTCGAGAGAGGAAGATCGACCAGATCACGGCACCCAGTCCGCCCAGGAGGATCGCAAAGACAACTTTAGCGACGATATCTCCAACGAGACCGCCAACCGCAAAATCCCCCACTAACGCAGCATCGACCAGACCTAGCGTCAACACGATGCAAAGCACGTCGGTGACGGCCGATTCCAGAAAGAGGATCGCACGGGTTTCGTCAATCAGCCCGAGTTTTCGAGACAACGGCAACACGACCGCAGGCGAAATCGCTCCCAGAATCGATCCAAGAATCAACGCCGTTAAGACATCAAGACCAATCGCATAGTAACCGAAAGCAGCGACCGCAACGACAGTAACCGCGAAGCCGAGGAGCGCGATCAGCGTTGTTCCGCGCATCGAGGCGCGGAGCAGATCGAGTCGCAACTCTAACCCACCTTCGAAGAGAATCAGGACGAGTGCAACGGTGGTGAAGATGGGGCCGACCGCCCCGAAGTCGTCGGTTCCGACCACACCAAGAAGTGGTCCGATCACGATCCCAATGCCGATGAGTGGCAGTACGTCAGGAATCTGGGTGCGGTGGAAAATGCCTGAGAAGACATGTGCCAAAAAGATCAGAACCCCGATGAAGAGGATGGCAAGTGAGACGTCCATCAGACCATCATCTCAGGCTGTCGTATTCGGCTGGGCATGGTGCGGCAACATATCGCATCCGACAGCGACACCGCAACAAAAGCGTACTACCGACCGGATGCCATCAGTTGGGCAAGCACGGCGGCAAAGTCCGACGGAAGCGGTGATTCAAAGGCGAGCGCTTCCCCGGAAAAGGGATGGTGGAAGCGTAGCTCGGCGGCGTGGAGTGCTTGTCTCGTAAGCAGTTTGAGAATGTCGCGGGCCAGCGGGCGATCCGGTCCGAAAACGCCGCGCAGCTGCGATTCTCGCCCGCCATAATCCGGATCGCCGACCACGGCATGATTAAGATGTGCGCAATGAACACGAATCTGATGTGTGCGCCCAGTGAGCAGACTCACATTCAACAGATCGCAGAAACGGAAGCGCTCGTGCAGTACGTACCGCGTCACCGACGGCCGACCATCTGATCGAACCGCCATCCGCGTTGGATCGCGACGAGAACGGCCAATCGGCAGGTCAATTTCACCTTCATCATCGCTAATGTGGCCCCACACAAGAGCACGGTAGATGCGGGTGATCTCACGTGCCGCCATGGCTCGCTGAAGCGGTCGAAGCGCCCGCGCGGAACGGGCAACGACCAGCAATCCGGTCGTTTCTTTGTCGAGGCGGTGCACAAGCCCGGGGCGGGTTGGGTCACCACTCTCGGCAAGCGCTCCAAAACGATGGAGCAATCCATGCACAAGCGTTCCGGTTCGATTGCCAATTGCCGGATGCGTTACCACTCCCGCCGGTTTGTCGACAACAATGAGATCGTCGTCGGAGTAGACAACGCGATGCGGAACGTCCTCAGGAATGATGTCTATTGGTTCCGTCACAGGGAGTGTGACCATCAGTACGTCGCCCGACTTAACTGAGTACCGGGCAGGAACCGGTTCTCCCTTGCAGGTAACATCACCCGCGTCGAGTACCTTCTTCCACTGTGATCGAGTCAGGTCGGGTTCGTCGAGCGAGGCCAACCACCGGTCCAACCGTTCCCCAGAAACATCGTCGGGGACGACTAACTCACGGTGCGGGCGGGCGTTCGGATTGGGCATGCGGCTAGCTGGCCGTCGCTCCAACGCCGCCCCGAATGAGGGCACGCATGTCGCGAACAGCCTGCTCGTACCCTACCATCAAAGCCCGAGCGGCGATGGCGTGACCGATCGAGTACTCATCAATCAGCCCAAGCTCGATGATTGGTCCAATGTTGTTATAGGTCAAACCGCGACCGATCGCGACAGTGACATTCTGCTTCCGACCAACCTGAGCGGCCTGATCAATACGATCGAGTTCGTCTTGAGCCTCCCGCATCGACCGAGCTTCTCCGTACTTGTGACCATCAAGGAGAACCGCATCGGCACCAGCTTTCGCCGCCGCTCGTACTTGCTCGGCAGCCGAGTCGAGCAGACAACCGACCGCTATGTTGGCCGCTCGGAGCCGGCCAATCATTTCGCGGAAGTCTGCTCCACCGGTCACCAAGTCGATCGGCGTGACTATCGTCTCAGTCGCAATGGCATCTGCAACCAGCGTCACCTGTGCCGGTTTGACCTCGATCAGGCGAGCGATAGCCTCATCGAGTGGTGGGCTTTCGACAATGAGACGACTGTTGACCGTTTCTCGAAGCAAATAGAGATCGCGTTCCCGAATGAAGCGATTATCACGGCGAATCTGGACAGCGATACCATCGGCACCACCCACCTCGGCCAGGACTGCCACCTGACTGGGATCGGGTTGTCGGCCACGACGCGGCTCGCGGAGCACGCCCACCGGATCAAGAGAGACAATAAGTTGCGGATTCATTGTTTCCGTTCGGTACTTCCCTCAGGCGTCCGATTCCTGACGATCGCGCCAGCAGTCGTAGAGCGCCCGAAATGTTGCAGTCGGCATCTGTTCGGCGCGGATGTCTCGGGTCAATGCCAGTCGATTCAAGTCTTCGGCGACAATGCCCGTGGTGGGCCACCCCGGCATTCCGACCAGGTTGTTTAGTAGGGTCTTACGTCGCTGACGAAACGCTGTTCGCACCAAAGTTGCAAAGTCGAAATCTACCGGCAGCGCGTCTTCGCGTGCCGTCATGCGAACGATCGCTGAGTTTACACGAGGTGGTGGTTGGAACGCCTCCGGAGGAACAGTGAACGCATAAGAGACATCAAATTCTTCCTGGATAAGAATGCCGAGCGGAGACCAGTCACGTCCCCCTGGTGATCCGGTTATGCGACGCCCAATCTCCTCCTGCACCATGATCACAACCTGAACCAGATTGGGGCGCCACGCGATAAGTCGATCAAGAATTGGCGACGTTATGTTGTAGGGGAGATTGCCGACGACTGAAAACGACCCCAGATCGGCATCACTCGGAGAGAAGCTCAAGATATCCGCGTTCACAATTCTGACTGATCCGGTAACTCCGAAGTGCTCCAGTAGATACGAGATGAGATCAGTGTCGAATTCGACGGCCACAATGGGAACGCCGACACCCGCCAGCCGTTCGGTTAAGGCTCCGCGGCCCGGACCGATTTCAAGGATCGAATCCCCGTATGGAGGCCGAAGCATATTAACGATTTCTGATAGAACACGATCGTCGGTCAGCCAGTGTTGCCCAAACCGCTTACGAGCTGGAAACATCACCGCGGATATGAGGGAAGGCGAAACAAACGCTGCGCTGTCGCGTCGGTCACACGTTCGACCTCGGCTGGCGAACTACCGCGCAACTCGGCCACCTTCTGACATACGAGCGCCACATAGGCCGGTTCATTGCTCGTGCCCCGATGCGGCACGGGAGTCAAGAATGGCGCGTCGGTTTCAAGCATGATGTACTCGAGGGGAATCTCCCGGGCCGTCTCTGCCATTTGTGCGTTCCGGTAGGTGACAACACCGCCCACCGAAATCACGAAGCCCATTTCGATGACACGCGCCGCATCATCTGGCGTTCCCGGGAAGCAATGAAACACGCCCCCTGCCAGGTGAGGGGCATAGTCACGGACGACCGCTAGCGTATCATCGAACGATTCTCGCATATGAATCACGATGGGCAGTCCCAGGCGCACAGCAAGTTCCAACTGGCGCTCAAACGCCATTCGCTGAACGTCGCGCGGCGATCGGTCGCGATAATAATCGAGACCGATCTCGCCAATCGCGACAACCTTGGCATACTCACTCCAACGCTCCAGGTCGGCCATGAGTGAATCATCAAGCGTCGCCGCTTCGTGCGGATGAACACCGACGGTGGCATATACCGAATCAAAGCGATCGGCGAGTTCGACGACCTCAGTACAGGTTTTGCGATCGATACCAATTGCAACGACCGTGTGCACGCCAGCCTCGGCCGCAGCCGTAAGTACAGCTTCCTCACGCCCCCGGTAGGTATCGAAGTTAAGATGACAGTGAGTGTCGATCATCAGGAGACAGACGCACCAGAATCGAGATCGCCATCGACCGTCACTACAACCAGTCTCTTGCCCGCTTTCGCAGCGAGCAACATTCCATGCGATTCTACTCCACGTATCGTCGCAGGCTTGAGATTGGCAACGATGACGACGCGTTTGCCAATGAGATCGTCGGGCGAGTAGTGCTGAGCGATTCCAGCGACAATCTGTCGCTGTTCACTGCCGAGGGCGACCTGAAGGCGCAGCAACTTGTCTGCTTTCGGTACCGACTCTGCCGCAACGACCTCCGCGACCCGCAACTGCACCTTGCCGAAATGACTGATATCAATCAGCCCGTCGGACTCGGATGACTCCGGGGACGCTTTCGGGGCCGCCTCTTCCGCTTTGCGCTTGGTTTCCAAACGAGGAAAAAGCGGCTCCGGCACGGTCAACACCGTTCCCTCCTGCAATCCCCAGAAGGCGCGGGCATGCTCCAAGGTTAAGGTTGAGTCATCACAGCCGAGCATCGTACGCAGCGCGGTCATCTTGGACGGGAGAATCGGATAGAGAGTGATCGAAACGATGCGTAATGCCTCAAGGCAGACGCGAAGGATTCCGCCGAGACGCTCCATCTCTCCCGCCTTAGCGCTCTTCCACGGCGTCGTGTCGTTGAAGAATCGATTGGTCGCACGGACCAAGGCAATACCCTCAGCGATGGCTGCCTGCGGCCGGTAACCGATGATGTGCTCGTATGCACTGTCGGCAGTCTTCACCGCCTGAGCCTGAAGTTCGGCCTGCCCGTCAATGCCTTTCGCGACGGCGGGAATTACTCCTTCAAGATTTGCAGCGAGAAGTTTAATCACTCGCGATACCAGATTACCGAGATCATTGGCCAGGTCGGCATTGTATTGAGTGACAAAACGCGACGCCTGAATGTCGCCGTCGATGCCGAACGGGTACTGGGTCATCAATAAATAGCGAGTTCCGTCGGCACCGAACTGACCAACCATATCGTGCGGATCGATCGCATTGCCTAGCGACTTTGACATCTTCTGGCCGTCGACTGTAAACCAACCGTGGAGAAACATCTCATCGGGCATCCGCTCACCCGCGGCGAGCAACATGGCGGGCCACCAGATGCAATGAAACTTGAGAATCTCCTTACCCAGAAGGTGGATGACGTGTCCGTCGGTCCACCACTTGCGGAAGTGCGTCTCGTCGTCGGCATAGCCGATGCCCGAGATGTAATTAGACAGTGCATCGATCCAGACGTAGGCAACCTGCGACGGATCAAACGACAGGGGGATGCCCCAGGATACCCGTTCCCGAGATAGGGAGAAGTCAGTCAGTTCCTGATCGATCAGCCCCAACACCTCATTCCGCTTCTCTTCAGGGAGGATTTGAACACGACCCGAAAGAATCGCTTCCTTCACCTGTGGGAGATACGCCGAGAGGCGGAAGAAGTAGTTCTTCTCTTTCAGCGCTTCCGGAACTGTCCCATGATCAGGACACTTACCGTCAACAAGATCCTTCTCCGTCAGGAACTTCTCGCAGCCAGTGCAATAGAGCCCCTCGTAGTAACCCGAATAGATGACTTCCTGTCCATCCGGCGTGCGTGCGTTACGCATCGCATCAAGAATCTTTCGCACGGCCTGGGCATGTCGTTCTGAGGTCGTCCGGATAAAATAGTCATGATCGATATCGAGGGCGCGCCAAGCCGCCTCGAACTGCATCGCGACCCGATCAGTGAGTTCCTGAGGACTGATCTTCTGAGCTGCAGCTGCCTCGGCGATCTTGTTTCCGTGTTCGTCAGTACCCGTCAGAAAGAAGACATCCCGACCAGCAAGTTTGTGCCAACGAGCCATCAGGTCGGCCGCAATAGTCGTATAGGCGTGCCCGATATGCGGTTGGGCATTGACGTAATAGATCGGCGTGGTAATGTAGATCGGTTTAGCCATAGCGCTGTTGCGTTGCGTATCCTATGACGACGGCGACGATCCGCCCCGTGATCCCCGACGGCGGTTGCCGCGACGGCGCCCCCCGCGACGGCGTCGGGGCCTGTCCCCTTCATTCGGATCGCGGCGGGACTCGCCGGATGGCGACTTCTCCTCACCCTCGTTGGGCTCATCAGGGCTCTCAGCGTCGTCCGCGACCTCGGTGAACAGATTGGCTGTCAGCTGCGACTCAGCGGGTGGAACGGGTTCGACGATTGGCTCCGGCGGAGCCTCCTCGGGGATGCCCATCGCGACAGCTTCGAGCTCGTCCTGTTCCTCCTTGCTGAGATCATGGAACGCCGTGAAACGCTGACGATCGACCATTTTCAGACGGTCTTTCGCCAGGTGAACCACGCCCTTGATCTGGTCGGCCGTTGCCGGTACTGAGACAATGTCATCGGGCCGGGTAATTTTGATGTGCGCGACCTCACGAAAGTAATCGATGCGCTCGATGACACCCTTTCCGACTGTGGAATAGACGACCGATCCAATCGGTGGGAATTGTTGTTTCACGCCGGCATACATGTCGACCTCATAGCGCAAACAACAGAGCAGCCGACCACAGTTGCCTGAGATCTTGCTGGGGTTGAGCGAGAGATCCTGAACCCGCGCATGCTGAGTCGTGATCGGTTTGAAGTCGCCGATGTGTCCGTTGCAACACTGCCGCCGTCCACAGATCCCGTAGCCGTCGATTCGTCGGGCTTCATCGCGCACGCCAATCTGGCGCAGCTCAATCCGCGTGCGATACTTGCTCGCCAGATCACGGACCAGTGACCGGAAGTCAACACGATGATCAGCAGTGAAATAAAATGTCATTTTGCTGCCGTCGAATTGCGATTCGACATCGACAATCTTCATGATTAAGCCGTGTCGACGAACCAGAGCGACAACCTCTCGCTTGCAGGCTAACTCCTGCTCCCGAAGGGACGAAATCTGATCCCGTTCTTCGGGGGTAAGCGGACGCAGGATAGAGCGCGGCTTCCGTCCGCCCAGAAATGAATCCGGAACGGATCGAACGAGCATCCCGGCGTCTTCACCCTGATCCGCCTGAACCATAACCAGCTCATTCGGCATGAGAGAATGATGGTACGTATTCTGATAGACTTCGCGACGCGAACCTTTGAATTCTACCTGAAACAGATCAGCCACGCTTGTTACGTCAGATCTCCCGGCCGGGTGCTTGGTGAAGGACGCGGTGAGCCTCAAGCGCCAATCGCGTCAGTGAGCCGTGAATATGAACATTCAGCCGCAGGTCGGCAAGGCAGTTCTTGACGAGCCCCGCGAACTCGGCCAATGACTCGGCTGGGTAGGTAACGGACGCGAAGGGGCGCAGGTGATCGACCAGATCGACGTTGGTAATCTCCTCATCGCCTCCCACACTCAGTTGGAGTTGATCATGGAGGTACGTTTGCCAGTACTGCAAGTATCGCGCAGCTGCGCCAACATCTTTGCTGTCAACATGTGCCTCTACCGCAGCCACGGCAGCCGGGGCTGAGTCGGACATGATCGCCCGATACACCTGAAAAGCATCGATCCGCTCCTGAAGCTTATCCGACTCGGTCGCAAACCGAAGGGCTCGGCCAATTGACCCTCCGGCCAGACGTGCAGCCAGACGAGCTTCCGTCGCATCGATACCGCGTGCCTCAAGATATTCGGTCACACGCACCGATGGTATCGGGCGAAGTCGTATCCGCTGCGCACGGGATCGAATCGTGGGGAGCAGAGCGTCGACGTTGTGCGTCAGGAGGACAATCAGCGTCCGCGGCGGAGGTTCCTCGATCAGTTTTAACAGAGCATCAGCCGACTGTAGACGCATCAGTTCCAGTTGGTCGAAGATCGCCACGCGCGTAGTCTCAGCATCACCGGTCATCGCCAGTCGTCGCTTAACCTCGCGAGCCATAGCAATGGACACCGAAACACTCTCCGACGAATCCGGCAGCGCCCACGGCTCGGCGCGGCGGCGTTCCAACTCAGCCACCATGAGTTCCCCTGCTTCGTCAAGCGACGTATGCTTGGCGATAGGCACAATTGGCATGACTAATTCTGAATTCGCATTGAGGATCTGGCGGATACGTGGTGATTCGACATTCGGGGCTGGTAAACCGTCCTCGCCGGCTGTGGCGTCATTGACAAGCGCGGCGAGCCAGAGGGAAAACGGCCAGTGACCGGTACCGGGTTCGCCATAGACGAGGTAGGTGCTACCGAGGCGATTGCGCGCAACGGCGCGTTGAACCAAGGCGGTCGCGTCTGGCTGCAGTCGGGTCAGATCAAAAGGCGTCAAATCGAATCCACGTGACCGGATCGAGCGTTTCTCGCCCATTCCGGAGTTCAAACTTCACAAGTCCGTCGTCCCCTGCCGATCCCAACCGTGCTTCGGCCAGCACGCGTTGATCCCGCTCGACCGCAACTCCACTGAGACCGGCGTAGGTCGTGTAATAATCCCCTTCGTGCTGAAGGATAACAAAGGCGCCGTAGCCACGCAAATTGCCGGAGTAGACAACGATTCCCTCCGCAACGGCGCGGATTGGGTCGCCGGCCCGACCTTTGATCGAGATCCCGGGTGAGAATGATCGGAGGTTGGTGATGGGGTCGACGGCAGGGCCGTAGGGAACGGTCACACGACCGCGGAACGGCGCCGGCAGATGTCCTTTGAGTTCGGCGAACGCGGTCCCCCAGTTGACCAATCGGCGATCGGTATCGCGGGCTCGCCGCTCCGATTCGAGTCGCGCGATAATCGACGTCATCTCCTCGGCTGCGGTTTGCAGCATCATGATCCGCTCCGCCTCATCACGGCTGACCTGGCGAATTTGCGTTAGCTGCTTCTCTTTTTGTGCCTTGCGGCTCTGGCCGAGAGTCAGTGATGTCTCCCGCTTCTGCTTGAGTTGACTGACAACTCCGGATTGCTCGGAGAGATCTTCAAGTTGGTCACGGGTTTGGGAAAGTAACTCTTCCGCCGTCGCGATCTGACCGGAACTCATGCCGGCCACCGCGGCGAGATAGTGTTTCTGTCGATGGAGTCGGAGCTCCGATGCTGGTGAGACGAGGAGTTCCACCGCCGGGGTTCGTGCTGAGAGATAGAACTGCCGGAGCGACCCGAGGTAGCGGCGTTGCTGACGTTCCAGGTCAATCGTTCGCTGGGCCAGCGCATCCTCGGTCGTTGAGATATCGGCATTCAACTCGCGCAGTTGCTGCCGGAGACGCCGGATCAGCTTATTGTCCGATTGCATCTTCTGCTCGTAGTTAGCGATCGCCTTCTGAACATCCGACTGAGCTTGTTGCAATGAATCCAGACGCTGCTGCGATGTTACCACCTCACCACGAATCTCTTCCAACTCCGATTTCTGGTCGGCGATGTCGTCCGCGTCAGCGGTTATTCCGAGCGCTGTGACCAGGATTCCTACGAACATCGCGATGCGTGGTATTCGAGTCATCGACTGTACCTCAAGAACTTGCTTACACCCAGCCACCCGGCCAGGCCTCCCAGAAACGCGAGCACAAGGCAATAACCGACAATCTGCTCAACCGTCGGCATGATGATCTCCACCTGAGTGATATCGACACGGGAGGCGGCAAACCGTATTGCCAGCCAACCGACTGCTGCCGATACGCCGCCAATCAGCATTCCTTCCAGAATAAACGGCGCTGCGACGAAGAGTCGGCCGGACCCGAGCAGCAACATCTGCGTGATTCCTTCGGCTCGTGTACGCGCCAGGAGGCGCAGCGAGTTAGTAGCGTTGATCAATGCTGCCAGGAGGATCAGAGCACCCAGACCGATGCCCACGTCGCGGATGAGATTGCGGGTCGATTCTGCTTTCGCTAACCACTCTCGTCCGTACTCGACCGCATCAATCCGGTCATCGGTTACGAGAGCCGTCTGCAGCGAGTCGAGAACGTGCGTGCTGAGAACGGCTGGCGTAAACGAGAGCAGATACGAACGCGGTAACGGATTGATCGTATCGTAGCCCACCAACAGATCGACACCGACCAGAGATTCAAGTTCACGCCGGGCATCGTCTTTCGACAGATAACGCACCGATGCGATCTCAGGGTAGATCTCCAGATCTCGCTGAATACCAGTTGCCGCGGAGTCGGAAAGCGACTCACTGACGAACAGTTCCATCTCCACCTCACTGAGCAAGTCCTGGTAGAAGCGATTACTCGTCTGAGCCGCTATCCAGAAGAGATCGAACAGTAACAAGAGCAGCGCGAGCGACAAAAGGGATGCGACTGAGGCAAGTGGATGGCGGACAACGTTGCGGCCGAGTTCGCCAAGGACGTGGGTCAGCTTACTCATACCAGCGTGCCCTCGTGGAAGAATCTGACGGTGGTGTGCGGCAGGTCTTGCTGCGGCGGCTCGGCAGAAACGATGAGTAACGATCGCCCGGACAGGATCAATTTCGTCAGGTACCCGAAAACCCGCTCGTAGGTAGCCGGATCAACACCCGCCGCCGGTTCATCAATCAACACCAACGGCTGATTGGCGATTGTTGCCCGTGCCAGCTGGACCATCGTCCGCTCTACACGCGTTAACTGAAACGGATAGGTCTTTGCCAGATTCAAGAGTGACATATCGGCAAGGGTCGTGAAGAGCCGTTCATGGCGGACTTTGCGACTCTCGCCAGCGAGGATCATGGGAATTGATAGATTCTTAGCCACCGTAAACGACGGAATCAGGTCAAATGGCCCACCAACGCCACCAATCCGGCGGCGGACACGTCGAACCGCCCCCCAACGACGCTTCCGCAGTTCCTCGCCGAGAACCTCAACGGAACCGCTGTCGGCGAAAGTGCGGCCGATCAGGATATCGAGAAGGCGTGTCTTTCCGGTGCCCGCCGCACCTACAATGACCAGTGATTCCCCTTGGCGGAGGGTCAGATCAAGATTCCGGAAGAGGGTGTCGCCGCGGTCGGTAGTATAGGTAACCTGATGCAGGTCAAGGGCATTAGCATCCATAGTCACCACCGCGGCGGTGCATTTTGGACACAGACAACGACAAAGTTTGCCGATCTACGGTAGGAAACCTAGACTCTAGCACAGATGAACGGTATACGAGCTATGCATCGGTTCTCAATTAAAACTGCGCTGGCCATCGCGGTCGCCGGAACGCTGTTCTCGGCGCCGGCGTCTTCTCAAACCTGGTCGGCAGTCACGCCTCCGGTCACGAATCACTTCACCGGCGTCGATTTCACCAACGATTCTACCGGCTACATCGTTACCAGCTCCGGAAAACTGCTCGTAACAACATCGACCGGTCGCTTCTGGAAAGTCTATCCGGTTTCGACACAACCGCCGTTGGAAGATCTCTGCTTCCTCAATGCCCAAGTCGGATATGTCTGCGGCCGCCAAGGCATGGTCTTCCTCACCACCGATAGCGGGGCATCATGGTACGACCGCTCACCGGCGGATGCGGATACGGCCTACTGGTTTCTCAGCATCCACTTCTGGACTGCAGATACAGGTATTGTGGTAGGAATGACGCGCGATCCCCAGGCACCATTTCGAGGTATTGTCTACCGAACAACCGACGCCGGTCAGAATTGGCAACGGGTCAACAATCCCGGCACCGGCCTCGGGGACATCACGGTACTAACCGATGGCACTGTCCTGATCCCCTCGTTTAATGGAATCCTCCGAAGCACCGATCGAGGCACAACGTGGACAACCCAGCCACACAATCTGGAGCGGCCGGGACGAGCCCTGGCTCTATCGGATTCGTTGGGGATTCTGGTTGGCAACGCGGCGATGGCCGCGCGGTCCGTGGATGGTGGACAATCCTGGAAGCCGATTGAGCTGTCAATTGAAGCGCACTTTGTCGCGACTCAGTTTGTCGGAGGGGATACCGCGCTGATTACGGCGACGGGCGGGACCGTCTTCGAGTCGGTAGACGGTGGTGCCTCGTTTGCCCGCTACTCACTGCCCACGTCGGCCAATCTGTTCGACATTGCGCTAACGTCGACAGCCGTGTGGATCGTTGGGTCGCACGGCGCGATCTTTGTCCGACCGCGCTGATCAGTCTTTCATCGACTGCAGGAACTGCTCGTTCGATTTGGTCTTGCGCATCCGGTCGCCAAGAAACTCCATTGCCTCGATCGAATTCATCTCGGCCAGGAACTTCCGCAAAATCCAGACCTTGTTGAGTGTCTCGGCACTCTGCAACAGCTCTTCCTTGCGAGTCGACGAACGGTTGATGTCCATCGCGGGGAAAATCCTTCGGTCAGCCAACCGGCGATCGAGCACCATCTCCATGTTACCGGTCCCTTTGAACTCCTCGAAGATAACTTCGTCCATGCGAGATCCGGTTTCGATGAGCGCCGTGGCGATAATCGTCAGTGAGCCGCCTCGTTCGATATTGCGGGCGGCACCAAAGAACCGCTTGGGCTTGTGCAGGGCGTTGGAGTCGACACCACCAGACAGAATCTTGCCAGAGTGTGGGACAACCGCGTTGTGCGCCCGCGCCAGCCGGGTGATCGAGTCGAGCAGAATCACGACATGATGACCATGTTCGACGAGACGCTTGGCCTTCTCCAGAACCATCTTGGCCACCTGCACGTGTCGTTCGGCCGGCTCATCGAACGTCGATGCAACGACCTCACCCCGCACCGACCGTCGCATATCCGTGACTTCTTCCGGACGCTCGTCAATGAGAAGCACGATCAGGCGCACTTCCTTGTGATTGGCGGTAATGGCCTGCGCAATCTTTTGAAGGATGATCGTCTTTCCGGCCTTGGGTGGTGAGGTAATCAGGGCACGCTGCCCTTTGCCGATCGGGCACATGAGGTCGATGATTCGCGTCGTCAGTTCCTTATCCGTGAGTTCGAGGGTAAAGGGAACATCCGGATAGAGCGGAGTCAGATTGTCAAACGTTGTTTTCTGCTTGGCAACCTCGGGCGAATCGTAATTGATCGCCTCGATCTTGAGCAGTGCGAAGTATCGTTCGTTATCTTTGGGCTGGCGAACCTGACCCGAGATCGTATCGCCGGTGCGGAGATCGAATCGTTTGATCTGTGACGGCGAGACGTAGATATCATCCGGTCCGGGCAGGTAATTGTAATCAGGGGATCGGAGAAAGCCGTAGCCCTCCTCCATAATCTCCAGGACACCTTCGGCGAGAATGGCGCTGTTGTTGGCCGATTGCTGCTCCATGACCTTGTAAATGAGCTCGGACTTACGAAGGCCAGAGACGCCGGGTATGTCGAGGTCTTCGGCAATTTTCAGAAGCTCGGCAATAGTCTTTGATTTCAGTTCAACAAGTTCCACGGGATTATCCATAGCATGGCGGTTTGCGGTCTGTGATGCGGCAGGAGCCGGCGAGCTAGTTGTCGTCAGTCAGGACTTCAACGGGCGCATCGGCCCAGAGCTTCTCGAGAGCGTAAAAGTGCCGCGTCGGCTCGTAGAAAACATGGACAACGACATCGACAAAGTCAAGCAGTGCCCAATTCCCTTCTTTTACACCCTCTCGGTATAATGGTGTGATCCCCTCATCGCGTAACCCCTCCTCAATAGCTGCGGCGATCGCTTTCACCTGAACATCGGCGGATCCGGAAACCAGGACGAGGTAATCGGAAACCGACGAGAGCCCGGTGATATTCAGAATGTGGATATCGTACCCTTTTTTGGTCAGGGCCAGTTGGCCGGCACGAACTGCTACTTCGCGGGCCGTTATCTCAGTCGTTGTCGTTGCGGTCAGTTGTTGCTCTCTCCCGGCAGCGCTGCGAGCAGCGACCGCCAATCGTCGCCCACGACCAACGTTGCCGTGACGTGGTCGCGATTATACTCTCGTTCTCGATAGAATACCCGCTCCGGATCTACGCCAAGAAGCATGGCCACATGTTCGGCCCCAGCGGTTGTCTCCGTCCGCGACATCACAAACGATTGCTCCGGCCGATTGTCCGGACGCACCGTTCGTGTGACCACCACCACATCAACGACCTCATCGCGGAGTCCGTCGAGACGATCAGCAATCACACGGAGCGAGTCACTTTCGACCGCGGTGATCACCTCGAGACGAACCACATGGGACGGTAACGTCAGCTCAACCTCTGCCGCATCGACCAAACGAAGACCGACAAAGGCAAGATACGATGAAGCAATAATACTGAGGACGAGGGCCGCCGGCCAAAACCACCGGTCGGCGAGGTGGGTAAATCGGTTGCGAACGGCCAGCGACAACGCTGACCAGCGTTCGTTAATCAAGCCGCGAACTACATCCTCCCCGGCATTCCCTGCCGGCACTCACCACACTGTTACGCGTCTAATAGCGGTAGTTACCGGGATACCGCCAATCCCGATAGCCAAACGGCTGATACCCGTACGGGCCGTAACCACCAGCGTACCGCTGGAACGACACCGACATATAGACCTTGTCAGAAGGTTGATACTCGAGTCGGAAACCCGGCAAGAACGTCGTGTTCCGATCCGATCTGAAGTCCGATCCAAAAATGGCACCACCGTCGTGCAAAACACCCAAGTTCAACGTCAGACGCAGATGGTCCGAGAATTCATAGCGCATCGCCGAGGTCCACAACCCGAGCGATCCCGACGTACCGCCGCCGCTGAAATAGGTCAGCGAGTAACTGTGGCTAAAGGTCGCCCGCGAGAGGTCCAACCAACCGGTCGGCGATGACATCGGCTGCACGCCCAAGCTTGATCCCCGCTGCAACTCATTCAGCGCCTCAACATCGGCCGACTGAGCATGGACAGGGGTATTGGCGGCTCCCAGCAACAGCGCCGCGGCAAGCATATAGGCAAGTAGTCGTTTCATGAGGAACTCTCGTAAGTAGCGGTTTCAAGTCGTGTGCGTCAACCAGAAAGCCCGGTAGTATCTATACGCACCGACTCGGCAATTCGCTCAGAAAAATCAGGCGTCCAACCCCAGTCGTCGCGCCAAATCCACCAGCTGCTCCGGAGAATTTACCCCGCGCACCTCATCCGGATTTTCGGCAGCCACGACCGCGACTTTATCCCCCGACTCGTGAAGAATCTTGACGACGTCAGTGAGATAGTATTCCCCCTGGGCGTTATCGGTCGTCAACTGAGCGAGTGTCGCGAAGAGTTTACCGGCATCGAAAAGAAACGTCCCCGAGTTGATCTCGGAAATCTCCAGGATATCGGGAGAGGCATCCTTGTGCTCAACGATCGCCCGAAGCAGCGACCCGGTATCGTCTCGAATAATCCGTCCGTACCCGGTCGGGTCATCGAAATGCGCCGAAAGGCAGGTCGCTGCCGCCTCAGCCTCAGCATGGGCGGCAAACAGGCGTGCCATCGAATCGATGGAGAGAAACGGGACATCACCGGCAGCGACAAGTATCGGTCCAGAGAATTCTTCCAACGCTTCCCGAGCCATCATCACGGCGTGGCCGGTACCCAGTTGCTCACGTTGCCAGGCGAACTCGACGGCATAGCCGGCGAGGGCGTCCCGCACCTCTTCCCCCTGATGCCCGATCACGACAACGGTCTTGGTAAAGCCGAGTGGTTGGAGGCGATCGAGCAACATCTCAATCATCGGTTTCCCACCGATCGGGTGCAGCACCTTGGGGAGGTCGGACTTCATCCGCTTCCCCTTGCCGGCAGCGAGGATTATGGCCGCCTTCTGCGCCGGCATCCGGTGGGGGCTCATGTGCGGACGACTGTGGAGCCGCGCTCCGGCTGGGGATCGTGATCAAGCGGTCGATTGTCGCCATCGACGAAGACCAGGGCCGGTGTAAACGATGCCGCCTCAGCTTTCTCGATTTGGCCATAGGCGATAATGATGACCAGGTCCCCGGGGAGTCCGAGTCGAGCTGCGGCTCCGTTGAGGCCAATCACACCGGATCCCGGCTCACCGGCGATGACATACGTCTCGAAGCGGGCACCGGTGTTGATGTTAATGACCTGAACCTTCTCGTACTCAATCAGGTCGGCAGCTTTGACCAGGTCGGCGTCAATCGTAATGGAGCCAACATAGTTAAGGTCAGCCTGGGTCACCGTCGCCCGGTGAATCTTCGATTTACAGACAGATATTCTCATACGAGCTCATTTCCGCGGCCATGATAGCGTCTTTACCCATAAGCGCAAGGCCTGCCTCAGGGTTCCACGGCTGTCCACGTGCCAGGTGGATACACCATTAAATCGTCGTGCAACTCCCGCAAGACTGACACCAGCGACCGCCAACTCACGACCGACACCGCCCTGACCAAGCTAAGCCATTGCCAGTCAACATTTTCCGACGAGAGGCGGGGTTCCCTGTTAACCTCCACCAGCGCCACAAACACCGGTGACAGCCAGATCGAATCGGAATCCACGTCGTAGAAATGGATCAATTGTTCGGTGGCAAAGAGTTGCGAGGGGGTATACCCGGTCTCCTCGATGACCTCCCGGCGGGCGGTTTCCACCGCCGACTCTCCATCTTCCCGCGAGCCCGCGACGAGTCCCCATTTTCCGGCGTGCGATTCCTGAGCGGACCGCCTCAGCAACAGAACCTCCCATTTCCCCTGTACGCGGCGGACCACGGCAACATTCACTGCCGGGGCAAGCACGGGGAAGGAGTTGTGGCGGTCTTGAGTCACGATCGACTAGCTGAGCTTGAGATTGTCAATGAGTCGCACGCCGTGAACAACAGCCGCCAGGGAAACGACCACATTCGGGCGTAGAGAACGAACCGGCTCAAGGGTCGTGAAATCATTGAATGCCACATACTCGATCTTGGCGGTGGGACAGGTTGCCAGCAGCGCGGCGCGCATCTCACGTTCAATCGCGGTCGTACGCACAGTCCCCGAGGCGGCCATCGCCCGGGCGGTCTGCAGCGAGCGGTAGAGTGCCACGGCCTCGAGTCGTTGCTCGGATGTGAAGTAGCTGTTCCGCGACGACATCGCCAGGCCGTCGGCCTCGCGCACTGTCGCCCCGATGTGATAGCGAATCGGGTAATGCAAGTCCGCCGTCATCCGCTTCAGTACGACCGCCTGCTGGAAGTCTTTCATCCCGAAAATCACGTGATCCGGTCGTACAATATTGTACAGCATCGCAACTACCGTCGTGACACCACGAAAGTGGTCCGGACGTGCCGCTCCCTCCAGCACGGTAGTCAACCGTTCCACCGTAACGTACGTTTCGAACGACTTCGGATAGACAGTCTCGGTCGATGGCATAAAAACCAGATCGCCCCCCGCGGCCGCGATCTTCTTCCGATCCCCAGCGGCATCGCGTGGATACCGAGCGAGATCCTCACGAGGTCCGAATTGCGCTGGATTGACAAATAGAGATACGACGACAAGATCACAGTGGCTGCGAAGTCGCCGAACCAACGACAGATGCCCCTCGTGCAAGTAGCCCATCGTCGGAACCAGGCCGATCGTCTGACCCCGAGCGACAGCTTCCCGAGCGAGCCGCTGCATCGTTCGGATCGATCGGACTCGCTGGATCGAGCTAACCATCGCGTTCTACCGCGTCATTGTCAGAACCACTGCCAGTGACCTCTGACGCGAAGTACGACGGTTCCGAACTGAGATCCCGATCGATCGCGTCTTTGGTGATCGCTGCCATCAGCCATGTCTGTCCGACCGTGACCACGCTTAGCGCGTAACCGACGACCGAGCCAAACAGGATCGCCAGAGCAACGACGACCACCGGTGTCACGGTACTAGCCGCAACCACCGGGGCGGCAGCCAGCGGAACCTCTCCCGGAAGACCGGGAAGCGGAGTCAACCAGAAGCGGACGATGACGTGCTCGGACGGCACTGCCGACAGCGCCGTTGACAGGAGGTAGGACACACGCCCACCATCGCCAATCCCCATCACCTCACTCATGCCCCAGACCGCCACCAACAGAACGACCGCATACACATAAGCAGCGAGCTTACCGGCGAGCAGCAGGTAGATCGTTGTCACTCCCCAGCGCAGTGGTCGCCGCAGAACCGATGCAAACGACTCGACGATCGCGGCAAAAACCGAACCGTCACGATCAGCGGCAATCACGACCGGCCCAACCAGTGTCGCCTTCACAGTGATCCCGGTAACGGCCAGGAGAAGAACCGCGACGATCGTCAGCGGCAGGAAGAGCACCAGGGCAAAGAGCCAGTCGCCTATCCACGGTAGGCGGACGAGGAGACCGAAGAGCGCATAGATTACTGCCATCACCGCGAGAAACAGCCCCAAGCTGATAACCAACCCCGCATTGACCCAAAACCGACCAAGCGCGAAACGACCAGCCTGCCGTAGCGAGCAGAACGGATTGCCTCGCAGCAGCTCAGCTTGAACCACAGCAACGCCGGTCTGCCCCGTCATCACACAGATGACTCCCGCCACCACACCGATTCCCCACACAAGCTGGGCGTAGCCATGGGTGAGCACAGTCGGAGCGTAGGGTAACCAGCCGAAGACTCGCCACGCGGGACCAATCGGCTGTCCATCGACAAGCAACGCCACATAACCGATGCTCCACCAGACCAGATAGCCAACGGTAAGACCGACCGTTGCCAACGTGATCTGCTTGGGTGAGAGCGCTCCAACAGGAGCGTTCAGGATCGCGCGAAGAAATCGGCGCTCGAAGGTGGCGGCACTCATAGTCGGAATTGGCGACACCGGTGGTCGCGGGTCAAGTCAACAACTCAACGGGCATGAAACTCCACAATGTCACCATCGGACAGTACCTGGTCACGCTGCACCCGTTGACCATCGTGAAATGAGCCTCCCCAAGCCCGCGCATACTGCAGGTTGGCGGCGATGTCACGATGAATCGCAGTGGCGGCATCGGTAACTGTCCCTCCGACCGGTAAAACGACCGGATCAACAAGTTCGACCGGATGCCCAGGCTCTTTGGTGTACACACGAATCACACGTAGCTGCTCAAAGAGCCAACGCGGCAACGCCTCAATTGAGGCATCGTCGAGCAGCGACGTTGTTATCATCGGCAGATCGGGAAAAGTCACCGTCAGAGCACGTGAAACGTCAGCGGCCGATGGCTCATCAGACTTGTGACCAATAATGACCGTTCGCACCTGATGGTGCAGTGCGTTGTCGTCGCTGGGTGTCGTCACCAAATGAATCCGCTTCTCTGCCAGGAGCTCGGCTATCCACGTCAGCTCCGTAACGCCGTTTGGCTGGCCGAGATCGGCAACCAGCGCTACAAGGTTGGCCTGACGGATCAGGTTGAAGAGATACCCCTCGATATGGTCGGGTGCGAGCGGTGGCGTATCGATGAACTGCAACTGAACGGTCTCAAACGGCCACATTCCGGCCAGTGGCTCCCGAGTCGACATGGGGTAGTCGGCTATGACGGGTTCGGCGTTCGTCCCAACGTCAAGCAGCGATGACTTCCCACTATTGGGCGGCCCAATCAAGATGATCTGACCCGCCCCTTCGCGGGGAATATGATCCCACTGGTGGGCTCCGGACTTCCCACCCGAACGCGCCTGCGAATCGATCTCTTTTCTGAGTTTCGCAATCCGCGTTTTCATGTCGGCCTGGAGTCGGTCGGTCCCCTTGTGCTTCGGCATAATGCGCAACAACTCCTGCGCGATACGAAGCTTCTCGTGGAGATCCCGCTCAGCCTTGTACTGCTGCTCTAGTTCAACATACTGGGGAGGAACGTTCGTCGGCATAGACCTAAGATGACCTGTGATGCCCGGCGGGACAATACCTCTCGTAGGCACGTCCCAGCGATGCCACAACCCGGTCAACCGCTCGCCCACTGAGACCGGAATAGAGGGGCAAAGTGATGAACTGATCGGCCAGCAATGCGGTATGCCGGAGACGGTCGTGCGCCAGCGGTCGATAGGCCCCAAAGGTATGGACCGGACGATAGTGCAGTCCGGTTTCTATCCCCTCCCCGCGTAATCGCTCGCGCACGCGATCGCGTTGGGCGCGCCTGGCATCGACAAGCCTCACGACCATCAGGTGATCGCCGGAAAGCGCGTGCGGTGTCGCCGCCTGCATGATGATCGGCCTCGCCTGCGCGGCAAGCCCCATACGATAACGTTCGACCAGACGCCGACGATTGTTTTGGTCAGTTGAGAAACGCTCCAGCTGACCGAGCGCCAGAGCCGCCAAGAGGTCGCTGAGATTCGCTTTGAGACCCGCCTCAGGGATGTCGTACGCCCCAGCTCCACGACGACGTTGATGCGCCGTCGTTGTCATGCCGTGACGGGCAAGGATGCGAACCGCGTTGATCAGTCGCGGTTGGCGGGATGCCACCACCCCCCCCTCTCCGGCCGTGAGGTTTTTGGTCGCATGAAGCGAGAACACCGCTACGTCGACAGCATGAACCAGTGACTTGTCATTCCACAAAGCGCCAATGGCGTGTGACGCATCGGCAATGATCCGCAGCCGATGCTGCCGGGCTAACCGTCGCAACTCGCTGTAGTCGGCAGGCATGCCGGCGTAGTCGACGGACAGTATCGCTCGCGTCGAATCAGTAACTGCCCGCCCCACCTCCTCCGGACAGATCGTCCAGGTATCCGGATTGACATCGACGAGGACGGGAGTCGCTCCTGTCCGCCGGATCGCTTCGACTGTGGCGACGAATGTCAGCGCCGGTGCGATGACCTCATCACCACGGCCGATTCCACAGGCGCGGAGAGCCAGCTCAAGACCGGCTGTGGCCGAACTGACTGCTGCGACATGGGCCAGGTCGAGCGACATCGACAAGGTCGTTTCGAGTTCGTCGACGACTGGTCCGGACGATATCCAGCCGGATTGCAAAACATCGCGAACGCGACGTTTGGCCGCCGGAGAAATAACGAGGTCATAGAGCGGGATCGGGCGATCAGGCATTGGCAATCACCTGCTCGTAAATCTGCACCATCTGATCGAGCGACGTTGACCATGCATAGTTATCGGCAACCCAAGTTGGTCCGGCGGCACCGAGCTGCTCGAGTTTGCGACGGTCATTTGCAAGTTGGCGCAGTACCCTGGCTAGCGCATCACTATCATCAGCCGGAACGACCAGACCAGTATGGTCGGCGTTGATCGTCTCTGGCAAACCGCCGATATCGGTAGCGATGACCGGTCGTCCGTGCGCCTGCGCTTCGAGAGACGCAACACCAAACGACTCCAGACGCGACGGCATCACAAGCAGATGATGCGATGCCAACAAACCCGGAATCTGCTCATGCGGCTGTCGTGGCAGAATCGTCAACCGGCTCCCAATGCCAAGCTCCTGTGCAAGTCGGCGATGCGCCGCTGCGAGTGGTTCGGCACGTGTTAATGTAATCAGTATCTCGGTTCCGTCGGCGACAACCTGGGCGGCGGCGCGAATCAGAACATCGATACCGTTAATCTCTCTATCCCCCTTGAGTGCCAGAACGCGAAGCGGTGGAGATGGTGGCATCGGGTCCACGGAGAGTGCTGGTTCGACACCAAACGGCACGACCTGAATGTGCTTCGCAATCCGAGGGAGCAGCTGCCCTGTCCGCTTGGCCAGATATGCACTGGTCGCGGTCACAACCGCCGCTCGGTTCAGAGCTCGTTGCACCACCACCCGACCAATCACGGATTGACCGAAGCGATCGATATCGGATCCCCAGGCGGAAAGAATGCGAGGACGGCGTCCAGCCGCGTGCGACCAGAGGCCATAACCGGACACGGACTGAACGTGAACGACGGCCGGGTTGCACCGTTCAATTTCAGTGCGCACGCGCAACCAATACCGAATGTAGGCGGCCTTCCCACTTCGCGGATACGATATCGCTGTCGAATCAGATTGTCCGCCGAGCGAGATCAGACGAGTCGGCCAACCCCGCGCTGTCATCCCTGCCTGCCACCGACGAACCTGCGGATGAGAGGCGTCGCCGAGCATTACGACACGGACCGATCCCGCGTCCGCGGTGGAGGTCGCAGGCAACTCCGTCTGAGAAGCGCTCACGCGGCTAGTTCGCGCAGAGCGGCGATCACCTGACCTTGTTCGTCATCGGTCAACTCCGGATAGACCGGAATCGAGAACACCGTCTCCGCCTGTGCGGTAGACACGGGAAAAGCGTCGGCGGCATACCCGAGATCCGCAAAGCACTCCTGCTGGTGAAACGGCACCGGGTAGTAGATCATGACACCGATCTCACGCTCACGAAGTCCAGCAATGATCTCCTCACGTTTGCGCGAGCGGAGGGTGTACTGGTTGTAGATATGGAACGTTGATCCCGGCATGACTTTCGGGACGGTAAGATGCGGCAGATCGGCAAGTTCACGGTCGTATCGCTGTGCATGTCGTACACGAGCCTCAGACCACTCCCGAAGGTGCGGTAGTTTGACCAGCAGCGTAGCTGCCTGAAGGGTATCGAGTCGCGAATTGTAACCGACGATGCGATGGTAGTACTTCGGCTTCTCCCCATGTGTCCGGAGCATCTTGCAAAGCTCGTACAACTCCTTGTCGGCGGTCACAATCATACCCCCGTCCCCCGAACCTCCCAGGTTCTTAGTTGGAAAGAACGAGAAACAACCGAGGTCGCCAATCGACCCGGCCGGGCGCCCTTTATACTCGGCTCCAACCGACTGCGCGGCATCCTCGACAACTCGGATGTTGTGCCGCCGGGCGATCTCCATGATCGGATCCATGTCGGCGAGCTGGCCGAAAAGATGAACCGGTACAATCGCTTTGGTTTTTTCGGTAATCGCTGCTTCCAGCAGAGTCGGATCCAGATTGAAAGAGTCTTCCTCGGTGTCGACAAAGACGGGACGGGCGCCGAGTCGCGTAACAACACCGGCTGATGCGAAAAAAGAGAAGTTCGCGGTGATCACTTCATCACCGGGGCCAACGCCACACGCATGAAGGGCCAGGAGCAAAGCGTCGGTCCCCGAAGCGACGCCGATGCCGTATTCGACCCCGCTGAGCTGAGCAATACCGGCTTCTAAGCAACCGACTTCCGGACCGAGGATGAACCGCCCGTGATCGTACACACCAAGTACGGCAGCGTCGAGTTCGGTCTTCAGCTGTGCGTACTGACGACCGAGGTCAATAATCGGAATCGCCATATCAATCGTCCTTCCACCCTTGATTCACGAGCAACTGCTCCTCGGGAACATCTCGAAAGACCTTGGCCGGCACACCGGCAACAATCTTACCCGCGGGAACATCTTTAGTAACCAGTGCTCCAGCGGCAACGAGTGCATCGGCCCCGATCTCAACGCCTGGTAATATCGTCGCGTTCACGCCAATGCGGGCTCCGCGGCGGGCGATGATTCCTTTGAAGTGTTGGAATCGCTCCTCCGTACGACCAACGAAGTTGTCGTTCGAGGTTGCAACGCAGGGAGCGATGAAACATCGGTCTTCCACCGTTGAATACGCTGTGATATACACATTGGTCTCTAACTTAACGTACCGCCCAATCGCGCATTCGTTCTCGATTGCCACATTGCGACCAATAATCGTGAAATCGCCGACGGTCACGTTCTCCCGCACCGTTGCAAGGTCCGCAACGAGAACTTTCTCGCCCAGGGTGCAACCACGATAGATGACAGTCGAGGTTCCAATGATACACCGGGAACCGAGATGCGCTGGGGAAAGATCGTGGTCCTTGGTAACCGCCGAATTGGCCGCGCGCATCGGTCGCTTGCCAATGACGGTACCATCGTCGATACGAACGGCGTCACCAATGGTGGTGTCAGCGTGGATGATAACGTGCGCGCCAATCTCACAGTTGGCTCCAATGACGACCCGATCACCAATACTCGGGTGATCGCCGATCACTGTTCCACTGCCAATCGTGGCTGTTGCGGAGATGCCGGATTTCTCAGCCATTGTCAGACCTCGCCTCGTCCACCGGATCGCAGTCCCGGAACCCAGCCAAAGAAAGCTCCCAAAAACGTCTGTAAACGGACGTAATCGGCAGAACCAGATGCCCGCATGCGATCAACATAACCGAGGAAAAGAGCGATAAGAATCGATACGACTGCGGCCAATCCGGTTGCAACGGAAACCAGAATGGCACGTTTTGGCCGTGATCGCTGGTCGGGCGGGGTTGCCGGATCAATGACCGACACGGTAGGCGATTGCTCGTTCTCGGCGATCTTTGCCTGCTCTAACTGTTCGAGAAGAATCTCGTGGAGTCCGCGGTTGACTTCGACGCGACTGGCCAGAAACTCGAATTGGCCCCTCAGCGTGGGTACCGACGCCAGCGGCAGCGCAAAGAAACTCGTATCGTCGGAACCGTGTTCCAGTCGATCTAACTGCTCCAGCAGAATGCGGCGGCGCTCCATCTTGGTCTGTAGCTCCGGATGATCAGGACCATACACGCGCCGATCCTGGGCGATTTCCAGATCAAGTTCCGCAAGCGATGTCTTAGCGGTTATCGCCTGATCAATTGCCAGCTTCGTTTGCTCACTGAAGTCAACCGTGCGATTCTCTAACTGGAACGATTCCAGTTCGGCTCGTGAAGAGTCCAATGCCGCCGTAATCTCGCGGACGCGTTCCTCGATGAACTCGCGAGTCTCCCGGGCCTTGCCAGATACGATCGATCGAGCAACGCGATTGAGTTCCAGAACAAACGCGTTCGCCATCAGCGCCGCCGTGTCGGGAGAGCGATCTTCGACGGCGACGGTCAGTAAGCCTTCTTCGGTCACCGTTACATCTGTTTTACCCGCAAGCTCTTCGTACACGTCGGCCCACTTGTCGACATCGTAGCGTTCGAAGAGATTAAACTGATCAATGATTCGATCACGAATGACATTGCTAGTCAAGATGCGAGCGTGCACATCGGCGGGCGTTACGAGCGGAGCCAATTCCAATCCGGTCGTAAACGATGTCATCCGCGAAAGTTCTCCGTACTTCCCAATCGGCATGGTATCGGTAGCAACCGGCAACAGGAGTGTCTCGGCCTCGTACCATTTCGGCAGGAGAAAGGCGACAATGACAGAGACCACAGCCGTTAGACCAACGATCCCCAGAATGAACGTCCGGTAGCGTGCCAATACTTCCAGGAGCACGAACAGGTTGCCATCGTTGTATGTTGACTGATCGTTCGTCACTCACCGGTCCTCTCAATGACGTCAATGCGATCACCATCGGCAATGATGGCACTGGCTGACACGATCCGTGTCGCCCCGGTCAAACGATCGGTATGCAATAACCGTGGTTCTGACACCGACGCCACTCCGCCACCGGAGGCAATCAGCTCTGCGATCGACATTCCCGGACGCCAGGGATACCAGCCGGGTTGAGCAATCAGACCGCGGATTTCGGCGACGGGAAGCAGTCGCGGCACAACAACCGAATCCTGCGCGACGAGTGCGAAGTCCTCTCCGCTCTCTCCGACCTGCACCGGGATTCGGAGGGGGGGCTCGTCCACTCCGGCGTACACATGATCGACGGGACGCCAGACAACAATGCGGTCCCGATTGGCATCATTCGTCATCCCTCCGGCAAGCGCAAGCAGAGCGCCGAGCGTAGCGGCCGATCGATCATACAACCCGGGCTGCGCAACGGCTCCGGCTATCGTTATACCCGCCCTGGCAGCATCGCCGGCAACGACGGTCAGCCGATCGAACGCTGCCAGTTGCATTGAGCCATCTGCTGGCTCGCCATTCCGCTGAATGAGAAATCCGGCCGAGCGAGGTCGGGCAAGCCTAACAATGTCACTAACCGTCTCGTGGTCGCCGATTGAATAACGACCTGGCCAACGCACATCACCGGCAACCGTGACAACTTGACGCGGAGCCATCGCCGTGATGGCGGTGACCTCATAAACATACGTGTTTCGGTTCAGACGTTCTAATCGCTGGGAGGTAAGGAGATCAATCGTATCAACGCCCCTCGCACCGGTAACGGCAACCCAGCGCTGATCGGCATTGGCAGTGAATCCACCTGCAGAGTCGATAGCCTCGGCCACCGTCTGGGACGCCCACAACCGATAGCTGCCGGGAGTTTCAACTTCGCCCGAAATTGTCACCGATACGCGTGGTGGTTCAGCGATGCCGATCGCGATCCCCTCCCCGGAATAGCTGTCGGCGAGTACCGCTACCAGTTGCTCGCGGGCTTCACTCAGCGACAATCCGGCAAGGAGAATAACACCGACTTCCGGATCAACCATTCGCCCCTCCGCATCGAGAACGATCTCCTGCACGGGCCTCTGTGTTCCAAGAAGTGTCAGGCGGAGGCGTTCGCCGGGTCGAATGATATAGGTATCCGGATCGATCGGTTCCGAGAAAGGGATGGGGCGAGCAACGGACTCGATGGCGACCTGAGCGAAACCGGTCGTCAGCCCGGTAATCAGGATCAGCGCGGCAAACGCGCTCCACGTCTTCATCGGTCGAGGATAGTTAACCGTGACGGGGGGAGTCAATGGTAAGGTCAACGGCGAAAATGTCAGTCGTCACGTTCGCCAACCGTCGCCACGTCTTCGGGTGCCGCCTCAGCCAAATGGTACTCAAGGGCTGCGGCTACGAAATCACGGAACAGGGGGTGAGGACGCATCGGTCGGGATTTCAATTCGGGGTGGAACTGGACGCCCACAAACCAGGGATGATCGGCCACCTCGACGATCTCGACCAATCGTCCATCGGGTGAGAGCCCGGTCAACTGTAATCCCGCCTGAGTTAGTTGCTGACGATAGGCATTATTGACTTCAAAGCGATGCCGGTGCCGCTCGAAGACCTCGTCCTCCCCATACGCACAATGGGCACGAGAGCCTTCGGACAGGAGACAGGGATACTGGCCCAAACGCATCGTACCGCCCAATTCAGTCACCCCCTCCTGATCGGCCATCAGGTGAATCACTGGATGCTTAAGATCGCGATAGAATTCAAACGAATGAGCGTCGGCCAAGCCGGCCGCATTACGAGCAAATTCGATGACCGCACACTGCATTCCGAGACAGATTCCAAAGAACGGTATCTTGCGTTCGCGGACATAGCGAATTGCCTCGATCTTGCCGGCGACTCCCCGCTCGCCAAAGCCACCGGGGATCAGGAGGCCATCAACATCGCGAAGAAACGGCTCGGGGCCCCGCTTTTTGATATCTTCAGATGAAATCCAGACGGGGTGCACCTCGGTGTCATGAGCCGCGCCGGCATGCTGAAACGCTTCAATGATCGACTTGTAGGCATCACGAAGGTTCACATACTTACCGACCATCGCTATTCGCACCCGGTGGCGTGGCGATTTCAGGCGTTCGACCAGTTGCGTCCACCCCGCCAGTTCGGGTTGACCCGTGCTAATGCCGAAGTGCTCGCAGACGATATCGTCGAACTGCTGGTCACGGAACTTGAGGGGGACTTCGTAGATCGTTGAAACGTCCTCGGCCGTGATAACATTCCGCGTCGGCACCGAGCAAAAGAGCGAGATCTTCTGGCGGATCCCCTCGGTAACCGGTTTTGCCGCCCGGCAGAGCAGCACCTGCGGTTGGATCCCGATCTCCCGAAGTTCCTTGACGGAGTGCTGCGTCGGTTTGGTTTTGTATTCTCCGGCAGCGTCAATGTACGGAACCAGCACGAGGTGGATGTACATGACGTTTTCGGCACCCTCTTCGAGTCCCATTTGACGAATCGCTTCGAGGAACGGCAGCCCCTCGATATCGCCGACCGTTCCGCCGATTTCGACGATCACCACGTCGGGTCGATCCGGTCCCTCGGCAAGTTTGCGTACTCGGCTTTTAATCTCTTCGGTTACGTGAGGGATCACCTGAACGGTTGCCCCAAGGTAGTCACCACGCCGTTCACGAGTGATGATCGTGTGGTAGATCTGGCCAGTTGTGACATTATTGCCGCGATGCTGCGATTGGTCGAGAAATCGTTCGTAGTGCCCCAGATCAAGATCGGTCTCCGATCCATCGTCAAGAACGAACACTTCACCGTGCTGAAACGGATTCATCGTTCCGGGATCAACATTGAGATACGGGTCAAGTTTGATGTTCTCAACCGTCAGCCCGCGCTGTTTCAGCAAAAGGCCGAGCGAGGCAGCAGCGATCCCTTTTCCGAGCGAGGAAACAACACCACCGGTGACAAAGATGTACTTGGTTCGAGGCGTAGCCATAGGGGTCGATCTTATCCCTTACTCTGACTGAGAGTCAATTTGTTCACGTCTTGTGGGCGATCAATAGAAACCGCCGTCGCGGGGTGTTTCTCGGCAATGACCCGGCACCCCATCTCCAACAGTCGCAGCTGTTCCAGCGACTCAGCCACTTCCAACGACGACCGCGGGGTCTCACTGAAAGCCCGAAGACAATCGTAGCGGTAGACATAGACGCCAATGTGCCGCCAGAACCGATGCTGATCAACCCACTCGGCCATGTCCACACCGCGAAGATGCGGAATCAGCGCACGAGAGAACCAGAGAGCCCGACTGTCGGCAGCCAAAACGGCTTTCACACAGTGCGGATTGACGAGCTCGTCGGTATCGGTGATCGGCGTAACCAACGTCCCGCAATCAATGCTCGGGTCATCCTCCATGCGTTCCAGAAGTTCTCGCATCGTGGCACTGTCGAGACCGAGCGTATCGGCTTGAACGTTGACGATGAGTTCGGCAGCTCTCGACTCAACTGCGGCCCACACCCGGTCGGATCCGGTCGGATGGTGATCGTCGGTACGATGAACATGAGCACCAAATGCGGTGGCTGCTGCCTCCACCTCGGCGTCCGGAGTTGCGATGATAGTATCATCAAAACCGCAATTGACCAGCTGCGACCAAACATGCCACAGCAGTGGTTGATCGTGAAGAGAGTGGAGTACTTTGCCGGGGAAACGCCGGGCTGCCAGTCGAGCCGGGATGACGGCCACGGCACGAAGACTCATCCGTCGATGACCTTCGGCACTCTGAAGAACGTGCCATCAGTGTCGGGAGCATTGCCAAGCGCGACCGACCGGTCGAATGTTAGTCCCGCCACATCCTCGCGCAACGGCGTTGCCCCACCCCCGGCACTGCTGGCGGCATGAACCGAGGAGGTATCGACCTCTCGAAGTTGATCGATGTAGTCGAGGATGACCGACAGCTGTGACGTAAACTTATCGGTCTCGTCATCGTTCAATGTCAGCCGGGCCAAACGGGCGACATGCGCAACCTCGTCGCGGGAAACAGGCATGGCAGAGGATAGCCGTTGGGCGACTGTCGGTCAACCAGAGGTTCGCTCCCTAAAGCCGCTCGCGAATCCTCCGATATCCGAAATAACTGCCAGTCCCGATCGGCGAGGTGACGCAGCCTCGCAACCGGATGGTCAAGAGATGCATCGAGGAGATCCATGTCCGATACCGCACCGACTCGATTACTCATTCTCGATACTGATCAGGCGCAACGCTCGGCGCTCTCCCGCGCGCTGGAAACGTCTGCATACCACGTCGAGACGATTTCATCGATCGCGGACATCTCGCACCAGACCATCGACTCCCTCGTCGGCATTCTCGTCGCCAGTGACCTCGTCGAGAGTCTCATCGAATCCCTCGGTCCTCAATTGAGCAATGCGGCGGTACTGGAATACGTCCCCGCCGGGGACATCGAGAAACTCGAGTCGGCGGAGAGCGAAACACGAATCACTGTCGACGGACTAATCGTCGTGACTGCCTCAGCCCGCAATGTCCGACGTCAGGTGGAGACAGCGCTTGCGCACTTCCACCGACAACAAGAGGTCGACCAACTGCGCGGACAACTGGCAATGACGTTCGGTTTTGACAATCTGGTCGGCACCTCTGATGCGATACGGACGATTAAGGAGAAAGCGGCGAGTATTGCGCCAACCGACCTCCCCGTGCTGATCACTGGTCCACCAGGGGTCGGGAAGGAACTGTTGGCCCGAATGATCCACCTGCATTCAGCACACCGGCAGCAACGTCTGGTCCATTTCGACGCCGCCGCGTTGCCGTCGGAGCACCTCGACCAAGCCCTCTTCGGGAGTGAGACTGATTCCGCATCCGGATTCCATCGAGGAGCGGTTGAAGAAGCCAGCGGTGGGACCTTACTCATCGAAGAAATCGGCAATCTTCCCATTAACGCCCAGACACAACTGATCCGCGTAACCCAGGAGCAGACCTACCGACGGTCGAGTGCCAACAGCGACCGCTCCGCTCGTGTCAGACTTATCGCTACGAGTCAGCGTTCGCTCACCGATGCGGTGCGAGCCGGCACGTTCCTGGAGACATTATGGCATCAGATCAGCATTGTGACCTTGAGCCTGCCACCCCTTGCGGAGCGAAGTGAAGACATCGGCGTTCTCGCGGATTATCTGATCCGACGCCTATGTCGGGAGACCGGTCGTACCGAGTTGACATTGGATCCGGACGCTATCGTAAAACTGCAACGGCATCAGTGGGTCGGCAATGTCCGCGAACTCGAATCGATGCTGCGCCGCGCTGCTCTCTTGACCACCGATGGCATGATTCGCCCGATACATCTTTTTTCGGGTAGTGATGCACTTGCGACCGTGGAACCGTCGCCATCACCGGCGAACGCCCGAACCAATACTGAGCAACGCTCGCTGATTCTGAAAGCACTCACCAGGAACGAGTGGAACTATACGAAGACCGCCCGCGATCTGGGTATTGGTCGGACGACGCTGTGGCGGAAGATGAAAAAGCTCGATCTGAGCCCGGCTGAGTAGCGACTAGGATCCGTCGGTCGTTCGCTGTCGCCGGATTTCTCGAATGGCCCGATTGTGATCTCCCAGGGTGCGGCTGAATCGATGCCCACCCGTACCATCGGCAACAAAGAACATGAAATCCGTCGTATCCGGCTGCAGCGCGGCGAGGACTGCTGCCTTACCGGGTGAATTGATCGGCGTAGGTGGAAGCCCGCGGCGTCGGTAGGTATTGTACGGACCGTCTTTTCTGATATCGCGTCGGTAGAGTGGCCGGTCGAGACCACCGAGTCCGTAGATAACCGTGGGGTCGGCATCAAGCCTCCACCCCTCAGTCAGCCGGTTATGATAGACCGACGCAATGACCGGTTTCTCCGCGTCGAGAAATGCTTCGGCCTCAATAATCGATGCCATCGTAATAACCTCGTCTGGTGCCAGACCATTGGGCGCATTCGACAGATTGATACCGGATAGCTCCGATCGATGCATAGCGACCATCGTCCGCACGATATCCTTGGCACCGATATGCCAGGGGAAGTAGTACGTTTCGGGATAGAGGTAGCCCTCCAGGTACGGGAGGCGTAACTCCTCAAGGAGGCCTGAGTCGTTGGCAGCCGCCATGATGTCGGCAGAATCGACTCGCAGAGACGTGCCCAGCAACCCGGCGGTCCGCCAGATCGGCAATCCTTCCCATACGGTGATCCGGACGGTATAGAAATCGGCTGACTCCAGACGGTTGAGCACCGAATAGACCGAATTCTCTCCCCCAAAATCGTAACGGCCCACCGTTAACTGACGATCAATCTTCCGCAGCCGAGCAGCAACGTCTAATGCCAGGCGAGAATTCACAACACCACGCTCGACCAAAGCATCTGCGACTCGAGAAAAAGGCGTCCCGGTCTCAATCATGATCGTCACTGTTTCCCCCGCTAGATTCCGTGTACCGTAGTAGCCCCATCCGGCTACCGCCACGAGGCCAAGCAGAACAATCACGGCCAGGGCCAAGGGTATAGTCACTGCACGTGGTAGACTCATGAGACGACGAACTCCTGCGAGGACGAGATCGAACAGGAATTGGAGCGTGGCAAGTGTGAGCAGGATAGCGGTGACAAGAACATAGAGTAGTAGGGATCCAACCTCACGCATCGGATGGCAGGTCATCGAGAAAACGTTGGAGGAGAATCACCGCGGCCAAGCGATCGACCCGTCCTTTATCAACGCCGACCCGTTTCCCATGGGCATGGACAATGGCGGTGGCTTCCTGGGAGCTGTACGATTCATCCACCCGAAAAACATCTCCGGCGTACTGAAGTTCGCGCAGGAACCGGTCGACCTCGTGAGCAATCTCTCCGGGTTCGCCGGAGGCATGGCGTGGATAACCAACCACAAGGCCATTGGGGCTGTATTCGTCCAGCAGCTTGCGCATTTGCTCAACCGCATCCGCCCGTGAGCGAACGGTCAGCGTCGTAAGAGGCGAGGCAACCATGCCCAGGGGATCAGACTTGGCTACGCCGATTCGTCGTCGGCCGTAATCGATAGCGAGGTACTCCCGATTCATTATCGCGAAGAGGTACGCCGGACCAGGTCCGCTGTCACCTTAAACCAGCGACGAACTCCGGTCAGGTCTTGCGTTCCTTCTTCTTGGCCGCGGGAAAGAGCACGTTGTTGAGAATGAGTCGATACCCAGGAGAATTCCGGTGCAGCGCGAGGTCGGTCGGCGGATCGTGGATCATGTGCTGATAGTCTTCGGGGTCGTGACCGGCATAAAACGTAAACGTACCGCGGCCAAAGTTCCCGTGCAGGTAGCGAACTTCGTCATAATTGTCCGGCTGACCCAAGATGGTGATATGTTTTTTGACCAACGACTTCCGGAAACCCGTCACCTGCCCCATGAAGCCATTCACCGTGTTGGTATGGCACTGGGTCAGCATTGTGGGAACCGGATCGAGCTTGGCTGAGAAATCGAAAAGATAGAAGAAGTCACTCTCCAGACTCGGGAAGCGAACGACACGATCACGGTTGGTATCGATGTTCGACCGCTGATAAACGAGCGGATTGTAGACGATGCGAAAATTCTCGAAAGCAAAGGTTTGCGAGAAATCGAGTTTGGCATCGGCCACCGGATCAATTGGATCACCGTCAAATTCGGCTGGCACGATATCCACTCCCTGAGCAGCGAGCGCAATATCGATCGTCTCGGGGGCCGAACACATCGTGAAGAAAAAGCCGCCGCGGCTGACGTACTCCTGAATCGTTCGCGCTACAGCCCCCTTCATCTGGGAGACTTTACGAAACCCCATCCGACGAGCCATCTCCTCGTTGGTACGGACATCGGCCTGATACCAAAGCTCGTTCCGGAAGGCGGCATAGAATTTACCGTACTGACCGGTGAAATCCTCATGATGGCAGTGCAGCCAGTCGTAGTCCTCAAGGCGCCCGTCGAGTACCTCTTCGTCCCAGATCTGATCGTAGGGAATCTCGGCATACGTTAAAGCGAGTGTAACGGCGTCATCCCACGGCTGGACATTGGGTGGTGTGTACACCGCGATATGGGGCGCTTTCTCAAGTTCGATACGCTCCATGTTTTCGACTTCAATTCGGGCGTAGATATCCGAGACCTGTGCGGAGGTCACTCGCTCAAACGTCACGCCGCGAACGAGACAGAGATTGGCGATGTCCGTCGATTGACCCACCAGGAACGAGCCGCCACGATAATTGAGCAGCCATTCTCCGCGGTAGCCATCGGCCAGCGCCTGGTAGATGACGCCGTACGCCTTGAGATGGTCGGTCTGCGTGTTGTCCATCGGGATGAGGATCGAGGCGGCCCGTACCGAACCGGTGAGACCAATCGCCACGGCAGCGAGGATCAGTAAGCTAGTTCGTTTCATACTCCTCCTACACGCGGAGACGGGGGCAATGTTCAGTGCTCGTTCGATTTTTCGCGACTTTCTGCCATGCGGCGACTCCGAAGCTCCCGATAGTGCTTCAGGTACTCGGAAATCTCCCGCTCGGCACCACGGTCGGTTGGGTGATAGAGCCGCGTCCCGTGTAACTTGTCGGG
The DNA here is from genome assembly GCA_028289585.1 of Candidatus Zixiibacteriota bacterium. Classification (GTDB taxonomy): domain Bacteria; phylum Zixibacteria; class MSB-5A5; order GN15; family FEB-12; genus JANQPI01. Next base: position 384,279 of record JANQPI010000010.1, on the reverse strand, counting down.
GAAGTACTCCTGGGCTGTGATCGCGTCGGTGGCGTCGTGAGCATACTCGTAATCCGCTCCGTAACCGAGCCCTTTCATCAACCCGGTTGGCGCGTTGCGCAAACCGAGTGGGACCGGCAAAGATCCAGTTTCCCGAACTCGAACCACGGCCGCTTTCCAGGCGGTGTAAGTCGCGTTGGATTTAGGGGCGGTCGCCAGGTAGACAACCGCCGCGGCGAGGGCTAACTCACCCTCGGGTGACCCGAGCAGGTGATACGTCTCGCGAGCGTTTCGGGCGACGGTCAGCGCATTGGTGTCGGCCAGGCCAACGTCTTCGATCGCGTGGCGAATCAGACGACGAGCCACCCAGAGCGGATCCTCGCCGGCGGCGAGCATGCGCGCGAGATAGTACAGGGCAGCATCGGGATCACCCCCGCGCATCGTCTTGTGGAGTGCCGAGATCAGGTTGAAGTGCTCCTCCCCCGCTTTGTCGTAAAGAAGGTGACCTTGCTGGTGCACCGTTGCGATATCCTCGGCGGAGATCGGGTGTTCTGCATCGACATGGTTCGCTGCGGCTTCGAGAAGCGTCAGAGCGCGACGCGCGTCGCCGTCAGCGGCCGCGACAACTGCCGACACCGCGTTGTCATCAAGATCACGGGCAACGCCGCGCTCAGTATCGGTAGCCGCCCGTTGAATCAACTGCCTGAGTTCGTCGCTTTCGAGTCGATTGAGCGTATAGACACGAACGCGGGAGAGCAGGGCACCATTAATCTCAAATGATGGGTTTTCAGTTGTTGCACCGATCAGTCTGATCTCTCCCGATTCGACAAACGGCAGAAAGGCGTCCTGTTGTGCTTTGTTGAAACGGTGGATTTCATCGATGAAGACGTACGTACGTTGACCAGTCAGGGTCCGATGCTTGGCGGAGTTGGACAGGACCTCTTTCACCTCCTTAATACCCGAGGTGACCGCGGAGAACGGTACAAAGCGCCCCTTGGTACTCCGTGCGATTAACCGCGCCAAAGTCGTTTTGCCAGTTCCAGGTGGTCCCCAGAAGACGATCGATCCGACGCGGTCAGCATCGATCGCGACTCGCAGCGGCTGGCCGGGCGCGAGGAGGTGTTTCTGGCCAACGACCTCATCGAGATTTTGTGGGCGTATCCGCTCGCCGAGCGGAGCGTCACGTCCGATCTCAGGGTCGGCTTGGTCGGGATGATCGCCGAATAAATCCATACGCGGTAATAAGCTACGACGACAGCGAGCTGTCTAGTACATGACTATCACTTTGTCTGGTCACAAAAATGTCAGAAAACGTCTGCCTTGGGTTAACGGTTCGCCCGACTGGTCCGCGCTGGTCGATCACTTGTTCATTACGTTCCAGCCGTTACCGGCCTGTCCGTAATCAGCGAAGGAGTCGACGGGTAACCTCATCGGCCATCGCCATGCCCAGGTCGGTAAGCCGTAGCGCTGAGTCGCTGACGGTCAGGTAGCCGGCGTCGACCAGAACCGCCTGCTGGTCGAGGTCAATCCGACTGTCGACCGGCAAGCCGAAGCGGCGCTGGAACTCCTCGCGGCGAATCCCCCGCGATGTCCGCAGACCGAGCATCAACGCCTCGGTCATCCGTTCGAGATGGCCTGATTCGTCGACAGCGAGAGGGCGTTTCCCCTTAGTGAGGGCATCAATATAGGCGTCGAGATCGGCCACATTGGCGTAGCGCCGTCCCCGCATGAACGAATGGGCCGACGGACCGAGGCCAAGATAGTCCCGTCCCCGCCAGTAGCCGAGATTGTGACGGCACTGGTGCCCGGTCAGCGAGAATGATGACACCTCGTAGCGAGTGTAGCCCGCCTCTTGAAACCGCTCGACCCCCGCTTGATACATCGCCAGCGAGAGCGATTCATCGGGGAGCCGAAACCGCCCCTCGGCAACATGGCGCTCCATCGGTGTCTCCGGCTCAACCGTCAGCTGGTAGTACGAGATATGCGGCGGCCGCAAATCGACAAGTTGATCAAGATCGACCGACAGCTGAGCCGTGGTCTGATTGGGCAGCCCAAAGATCAGATCGACGCCGAACGAGTAGAAACCGATCGCATTGGCCAGATAGATCGCGCGTTGAGAGTCGGCTGGTTGGTGCGGTCGGCCAAGCGGGGCCAGCAGCTCCGGCTGGAATGACTGAATACCAACGGTTGGACGGGTTACCCCCAGATCTTTGAGCGCCTGAAAGAGGTCTACACTGACCGAGTCCGGATTGCATTCAAACGAGAACTCAAGACCTACCGGGACCGTGAACAGCTGCTTCACCTGCTCAAGCCAGGCGGCAAAGCGATCAATGTTGAGCATCGAGGGAGTGCCACCCCCAACGAAGATCGTGGCGATTCGCAGCCCCGTTTCGGCGTAGGCCGTCGCGGCAAGCTCCGTTTCGACCGCGAGAGCATCAAAGAACGCTGCCTGACGCTGCTGATTGAAGATCAGCTTATAGAAGTCGCAGTACGTGCACTTGTAGGGACAGAAGGGAAAGTGAAGATAGAGCCCAAACGGTCCGATCCCCATTCGATCCGAGCCGGCGAGGTACTCCTCCCGAGGCTGGCGATACGACGTATCCATCAGATGTGAGTATAGCCCGACCTGCCGACGGCGGGAAGCGACGTAATGGCGAGTGAAGGGATCTAGTCGATCGGAGTGAGGAGACGTTCCCAGCGCACATTGCTGGGTGTATGGACGACGCCATGGCCGATCCACTGCACCGCGTCGAGCACCCACGGAAAGCCCCAGCCGGGTGGGTTGGGGTGCGGTTCCCACGACCAGTACACAAGCACAGCTTTGCCACGGATGTTGTCGGACGGCACGGTACCCCAAAATCTCGAGTCTTTCGAATCGTCACGGTTATCGCCCATGACAAACACTTCACCCTCGGGAACCACGACCGGACCGAAGTTATCGCGGAACGACAGATCGGCCGGAATCACGCGCTGATCGACATGCTTGGAGTGAGGTGGAATCTGAGCAACGGCACCGTTGACATAGAGCACCTTGTCGAAAATCTCGATCTGGTCGCCACCGACGCCGATGATCCGCTTGATGTAATCCTTATCAGGATTGTTCGGATATTTGAAAACGACGATGTCACCGTGCTGAGGCTCGCCGCCGTAGTCGTAGGCGAGCTTGTTGACAAAGATATAGTCACCCACCAGCAGAGAATCTTCCATCGACCCGGAGTTGACCCGATACGCGGAGACGACAAAGACCCGCAAGAGCACGGCCGCGACCAGCGCGATGAGGGCGGTTTCCAGGTATTCCCGCCAGAGCGGTTTGACCGTTTTACGCTTGAGAAAATCACGAGTCGCCTTCTGCGTCTCGATCTGCTTGTGTTCGCGGATGAGCAGGTCTTGTTCCATACGTGGACAGTATCGGTCGGATAGGAGATTGCCTTGAGGATTGGGCGAAGTCGGAATTCGCGAAGACCGGCGAAATCAGTCGATTTTGAGGGCCGCGAGAAACGCTTCCTGGGGGATTTCGACGCGGCCGACCTGCTTCATGCGCTTTTTCCCCTCTTTCTGCCGCTCCAGCAGTTTCCGCTTACGAGTGATGTCCCCGCCGTAGCACTTGGCAGTGACATTCTTACGGAGCGGCTTGATGGAGGCACGAGAAATGATGCGATTGCCGATCGCGGCCTGCAGCACGACCTCGAACATCTGGCGGGGAATCAGCCCCTGAAGCTTCGTATTGAGATTTTGACCCCAGTGATAGGCCTTTTCTCGGTGAATAATGGTCGAGAGGGCATCGAGTGGATCACCATTGACGAGAATGTCAAGCTTCACCAGGTCCGAGCGGCGGTAGAACGGCATACCGTAATCAAACGACGCGTAACCTCGAGAGATCGATTTCAAGCGATCGTAGAAATCGAAGATCACCTCTGATAGAGGAAAATCGAAATGGACATTGCAGCGCGTTTCGGACAAATACTCGGTCGTTTTGTATTCTCCACGTCGATCGGTCGCGAGCTTCATCACCGCCCCGATGTATTCCGATGGCACAATGATCTGCGCGTTGACAAACGGCTCCTCGATTCGATCAATCTTGTTCGCCTGCGGAAACTTCGCCGGGTTATCGACCACGATGAGATCGCCTGACTCAAGATAGACGTGATATTCCACGTTCGGGACGGTGTTGATTGTCGTCTGGCCAAACTCCCGTTCAAGCCGTTCGGTAATAATCTCCATGTGAAGGAGCCCGAGAAAACCGACGCGGAAGCCAAACCCAAGCGCGGTTGATGTTTCGGGCTCGAACGTGAGCGACCAGTCGTTGAGTTTGAGTTTATCGAGCGCATCTCGCAACTCGCCGTAGTCTTCGGCAACCGCAGGGTAGATTCCTGAGAAGACCATCGGCTTAACGTTGACAAAACCCGGCAATGCCGTTTCGGCCGAATTCTTGACTGTCGTCAGTGTATCGCCGATCCGGGTGTCAGCAACCTCCTTGATCGAAGCGTAGATGTAGCCAACCTGACCGGCCGACAATTCCTCCTGCGCCACTGGCGAGAGCCGCATATAGCCGACCTCATCAACTTCGTGATTCTTGTCGGTCGAAAAGAATCGAATCGCGTCTCCCTTGCGCAGCGTTCCGTTGACGAGCCGCACGTACGGCTTGGCGCCACGATAGATATCGAAGACCGAGTCGAAGACCATCGCCTGCAACGGCGCATGAGGATCGCCCTGAGGCGGGGGAATAATCCGAACGATTGCCTCAAGTAGTTCCGGAACACCGGTCCCCGCCTTCGCGGAAACCAGAAGGACATCATCCGGCGAACAGCCGATCAGATCGACAATCTCCTGTTTGACGCGCTCCGGGTCGGCTGCAGGGAGATCGATCTTGTTGACAACAGGCAGGATCTCCAAACCGGCGTCGATGGCAAGGTAGAGATTGGACAACGTCTGCGCCTCGATCCCCTGAGCGGCATCGACCACCAGAATCGCCCCCTCGCAGGCCGCCAGGGACCGGGAGACTTCGTACGTGAAATCGACATGGCCGGGTGTATCGATGAGGTTGAACTGGTAATCGCGACCGTCGTTCGCCCGATAATCGAGCCGAATGGCATGCGCCTTGATCGTAATGCCGCGCTCCTGCTCAAGGTCCATCGAGTCGAGCACCTGGGCTTTCATCTTGCGATCAGAAATTGTTCGGGTGATCTGCAGCAGCCGATCGGCAAGGGTCGACTTCCCGTGGTCGATATGCGCAATAATGGAAAAGTTCCGGATGTGGGAGAGATCCACACCCGGCGCGTTCTGACCCGGCTGTACGTTTGTCTCGGCCATTACAATCCGATAACCGTTAGAAATGGGAACACGTTCACCGGCGGAGTAACGGACCCGAAGTGGTCCTTGTCAATTGATGTCGAGGCTAGCGGGATCGTTTTAGGACGACCATCGTGAGATCGTCGAACATATGGTCGGCACCGGCGAACGTGCGCACGGCCGATTCGACCTCGGCCCGAATACGGTCGGCAGAGCGCGAGCGATGCTCGATCAGGAGTTGCTCCAAACGCACCATTCCGAATTCGGTGCCATCCTCCGAGAAGACTTCGGTGACCCCATCCGTATAGAGAAACACCATATCACCCGGTTGCAGAAAGAGTGCCTCCTCGGCAAACTCCGCCTCCGGAGTAACACCGAGGACCGCTCCCCCCACCTCCAGGTGGCTCACGGAACCATCAGCCCGCACCAGTATCGGCAGGTTATGTCCGCAGTTAGCGTAGGTGAAAATATGGTTACGCGTGTCGAGCACGCCGTAAACGGCAGTGACATAATTGCCGGGCTCGATTGATTCGAGCAGCAAGTTATTGACCTTGGCACAAATGGTTCGAATTGCATAGTTGTTCCGAATCTCAGCGATCAACGACGCGCGAAACGACGCCATGATCAATGCCGCTGGCATGCCTTTGCCTGAGACATCCCCGATCGCAATCCCCATTTGACTTTCGACAATAGGGATGAAGTCGTAATAGTCGCCGCCCACCTCTCCCGACGACCGATTGCTGCCGGCGAGATCGTAATTGGCAACAACCGGTTTGGCCCGCGGCAGAAACGTCTGCTGAATCTGTCGGGCGACGCCCAGTTGAGATTCAAGTCGCTGGCGCGTCAGCGTGTCTTCGTGCAGACGGGCTCGCTCGATGGCAATCGCCGCCTGCGTTGCAAACGCCGAAATCAACGATAGTGAACGATGATCGTAAGCGTTCTTATTATGAGACTCCAGCGTCAGAACGCCAATCTGTCGAGCATCGAGCCAGATCGGAACCACGATTTCGCTCTGCGTCAGCTCATTCGCCTCAACATAGCGAGGATCCGCTTTGACATCCGGAACAATGACCGGTTTCCCGCTCTTGGCAACGTGGCCAACCAGTCCCTGTCCGATTTTCAGCTTAAGACGATCCTGGTGCCGTGATTCGTAGCCGACCGTATAGAGCGAGTTCACCTCACCATGTTCGGGATCAAGGAGAAACACACCTCCCGAGTTGAATGACACGACTTGACGAAGCGATACAAGGATTTCGTCCATAACTTCCTTGAGATCGAGTTTACCGGCCAGCTTCTTGCCAATCGTGTAGAGGAGGTCCTTTTCAAGCGCCTCCCGCTTCACCTCGCGATAGAGATGTGCGTTGTCGATCGCCACCGCGATCTGATTGTTCAAACCGGTAAGAATGTCGAAGTCGGCGTTGGAGAAGACCCCGTGCCGATGATTGAACGCCTGAACGACACCGATCATGTGCCCCTTACCGATCAATGGGACCGAAAGCATCGATCGTATTTCGGTGCCTATCTCTTCAGCAATACCTTTCACGAATCGGGGGTCGCTGGTCAAGTCGTCGACAACACCGCCTTCAAGAAAGGGTTTCCCCCACCGGCCAACATCCTGACCAATATCGTGGTGAAACACGACCATGCCTTCAGGATTGTCGATCAACGCACGCACTTTGATGTCCGTGCGAAAGTGATCGATGCGAAAGAGCATCGCTGCCTCGGCATCGACCGCAGTTGTCACCAATCGCAAAACCGATGCAATCAGCTCCTCGTAGTCGAGCGTCGAGTTGAAGAGCCGCGCTGCTTCGAGGAGCAGCTTTTCGGTTCGAGTCTGTTGTGAAAGCGTGGCCACGGCGGGAAGCTAGGTGCTGTCCGGGCTCAAGCAAACGGAATTGTCGACACGTAAGCGCCGAGGCTAGCTGATCCTGTCACCTTAGAGCCACAGATTACGATCCAATGTTCGATAGTGCACCGCCTCGGCAACGTGCCCGATGTCGATATCGGGTGCATCGGCTAAGTCAGCGATCGTCCGGGCAACTTTCAGAATCCGGTCATAAGCGCGGGCCGACAAGCCCTGCTGCTTAATTGCGTGACCCAGAAGTGATTGCGCCTTGTCGGATATTCGACAAAACGATCGAATGTCCCGAGGTTCCATATGCGCATTGCAATAGATCCCCGGTTCGTCGGCGAAACGCGCGAGTTGCCGCTCTCGGGATGTGTTGACGCGTTCTCGAATACTCCTGCTCGGCTCACCTCCGGCATCAGACGCAAGTTCTTTGAACTTAACCGACGGGCAGGTGACGTGAATGTCGATGCGATCCAGCAACGGTCCTGAAATCTTCGACATGTAGCGTTGGATTTCACCCGACGTGCAACTACAGGTATTGTTGAGGTCACCATGGTAGCCACACGGGCAAGGATTCATCGATGCCACCAACATGAACGTTGCAGGATATGACACGGTCGTAATGGCTCGGGAAATGGTCACCGACTTATCTTCCATCGGTTGACGAAGCATCTCCAGGAGGTCCTTTTTAAACTCCGGCAATTCATCGAGGAAGAGTACCCCATGGTGGGCGAGTGACACCTCGCCGGGCTTGGGAATCGTCCCGCCGCCCACGAGTCCGGCATAGCTGATTGTGTGATGCGGCGAGCGAAAGGGACGGGTCGCGACCAACGCTCGATCAGCGGCAAGATGGCCCGCGACCGAGTGGATCTTGGTTGTCTCCAACGCTTCGGTTACAGTCATATCCGGGAGAATAGTTGGCATCCGTCGGGCAAGCATCGTCTTTCCCGATCCGGGCGGACCGATCATGATCAGGTTGTGTCCTCCCGCAGCCGCAATCTCAAGCGCCCGTTTGGCGGCTTCCTGCCCTTTAACATCAGAGAAATCGATCTGATGGGTGGCCGCCTCCGAAAAGACCTCGCGGATATCGATGCGATGCGGCGAAAGGGTTGACTCGTCCTCAAGAAACGTGACGGTCTCCTGCAATGATCCCACCGGATACACAGCGAGAGTGTCAGCCATCGCTGCCTCGCGGGCATTCTCCTTCGGTACAATGAGACCGCGAATCGAACTGTTACGAGCGAAATGCATTGCCATCGGCAGCACCCCCGGGACCGGCCGCAACGCCCCGTCGAGCGACAACTCTCCGATCAGGACAAAATCATCACATCGCTCCCGAAGAATCTGACCGGTTGCCGACAGAATGCCAATCGCAATCGGCAGATCAAACGCCGACCCTTCTTTGCGAATATCCGCTGGGGCAAGGTTGATCGTTACCTTCTTCGAAGGGAACACGAAGTCAGAGTTCTTGATCGCAGCGGTGACCCGTTCTTTCGATTCCCGCACTGCTCCGTCGGGCAGACCAACGGTGACAAACGCCGGTAACTGCTGTTGAATGTCCGCTTCAACCTCTACCCGGTACGCGTCGACCCCAATCGTGGCTGCCGAAATAACTTTGGAGAGCATCGCTCCTCGCTTTCATACTGACGGATTCTGATGCGACAGCATGGCTGCGAGGTGTGACAAGCGCGGTCAGAGTATTGACAGCGGCATAAAAAAACCCGGTCGGAAACCCCGACCGGGTCACAAAAGCCTGGTAACATCGAGTTACGGAATCGGTACGATGGCGAGGCGACGAACCGTCGTGATACCCGTTGTCTCATTGAGCAACTCCTGAACGAGACGCACTGAATCACCCTGTTGGATAAGCGTGAAGAAACCGCTGGGATTGTCTCCCTCGGTGCACACGACCTGGGTGACATTGGGATCATCGACTTCCAGTTCCACACCGGAAACCAGCTCGTAGAATCCATCGACATCGCAGAATTGCCGTTCGATCGACACGCCCGCCTGCACGACTGTTGTATCCCAGCGCATCCGATAGGTCGAAGTGGTAAAGACCCAGTTGATTCCCTGGACCTTGCTTTCGACAACTGTCAGACCGTCACGAAGCTGGAACGTATAGATTCCCTGGTATTCACCGATCAGTGACGGCGGCGGTTCCACAAAAACGTCTTCCCGACAACCCCACATGATGGTTGCCGTGGCGACCAATAGAAGTCCGGTCAGTGGTACTAACTTCTTGAGCGACTTACGCATTCTAACTATCCCCTTCAACCGAGCCGCGAATATAGAAACGCGATTTCTCCCGCACAACCGGAAAATCCCGGTCCGTCGGAGAGACGTGGCAACGCTCAGCAACGTGCAAATCGGAGCCAAATAAAAACCCTCGCCGTCTCGCGAGGGTTAGAATCCGGACCCAGATGGGGTCGCGGCAGATCCTTTTCTGACACCCCTCGGCCAGAGGGCCTCCTCAGGGTATCGTCGACATTGTGAAAATAGTCACTAAACTCTGTTAACGCAACACTTATTTCTCAAACGGTCCAGATTCGATCGGTAAATCCGCTTCTACCCATGCGATAATCCCGCCGGATACGTTTCGCGCCCGCCGGTAGCCCCGAGCGACAAGATACTCCGTAACTATCCCACTGCGGCGGCCGGAACGACAAAACGAGTAGATTGGCATCGAAGTATCGTCGGGAAGCTGATCAATGTGATTCGGGACCTCGTCGTACGGAATCAGCAAGTCCGTGAACGGAAGATGCGCGTTATCGTACTCGGGGTCGGTGCGGACATCCAGGAGACAGAAGCACTCCCCGGCCTCATGCTGCCGGTAGAGCTCGGCGACCGTGATTGTCGGTATCGGTTGGGTATCGCGGTTCATCGTATCATGGCCGCAGGCTACCAGGAGGAGCACCGCGACGCCAAACGTTAGCTTCCCGCACCCGCCGATCGAAACGTGTAGATCTGCCATCGATCATTCTTCATCTGGAGCCCGAACTTGGTCAGGTAGGCGCGTTGATTGTCGTCGATAAACGTCACCTCCACCGTCGCCTGATCCTCCGCGGTGAACTCTGTCGCACCAACGATTCGTTGGTGAGCAAACCAACGCTGTTTCGTCAGGCCATCACCGGTCAGGTCGGCGACGATCTCCGTGGGCGAGCGAAACGTGCGACCGTCACCCGCCCCGAGAGCATAATCGACATCGGTCTGTCGCATCAATTCGGGAATATCAAGGAGCCGAACGAGCAGGGCCTCATCGTTTCGCTCCATGGCACCGAACATCGCAATCACGGTATCCCGCGGATCTCCCTGGCTGCCGCTTCCCGAACAACCGGCGACCACGATGGTGATGAGTATCAGCAGTCCAAATGCCTTCATCGCTACCAACTTCCAGAAAAGGTGATACGGTGTGATTCGCCCAGCTCCGCGGCCGGTGAGAACGAATAACTCAATTCGAGGTTCTTGCGAACCTTCAGTCCAATTCCAACCCCGAAACCAGCGAAACTATCGTCGGAGTCCTCGGTCCGATTGTTCGATCCGAAACTACTCCATCCCCCGCGTACGATCAGCGGTGACAATTCGTAGTATTCGACCCCGGCTGCGACTCCTGGTCCGGTATCGATACGATAAATCAGATCGACGACACCAATTACCGGAATCTGACGGGGGCGCAAACCACCACCAAGACGAACGGTCGTCGGGAGCCGATCTGTTTCATCTCCAAGAGAGCTGAGCTGCGTGCCGATATGCTGGACAGATAACCCGGCGAACGAGCGCTCTCGATCCGAAACGTATCGCACACCAATGTCAAATGCGATCCCGGTCGCCGTGAACTCATCAATCGACTGGTAGAGAAACTTTGCTGCGGCCCCATAGGAAATATAGCGATTGACCTGGCTGGCGTACGCAAAGCCGAGCATCAGATCGCCACCCGAGAACTCTCCGAGGCGATTGCCCTGAAGGTCGGTTTGGGTGAGATCACCATAATTCAGATACTGAATAAAAACGCCGCCGGCCGCCTGCTGTCCGAGACGCTGGGAATAGGCAAGCGCACCGACCTGGATGTCGGCAAAGTAGTTGTGGTACATCGCCATATACTGGCGATTCTCCAGACCGGCGATACCAGCCGGGTTATAGAAGAGTGACACCACGTCGTCGGATAAGCCGGTAAACGCTCCCCCCAATCCGGACTGGCGAGAGCCAATGTCGAGCTTAAGAAATGGGAAGCTGGTCGTACCAACTTGGTCATTCACTGCGTAAGTCGCGGGCACGGCAATTGACGCAAGGGTGATCGCCAGGATCAGGATACGGAGCAGATGATGTCGCATCATGAGCAGGATAGTCCCTTTCACATTTCCCGGTCAACCGCTCAATCGGGTCGCTTACCAGCCCCCGCGAGTCGTTTTGGCGAGTACGGTTTCCACAAGTCGATCAGCTGCTTCGACCAATCCGTCTTCTTCCGCCTCAGTATCGGCGTCGTAGACTCCCTCGACCACGGTCGGGAGTTCCCACAGCGTTGAATCGATCGACTGATCGACCAACGTAATTGTTAGTCGCAGGATGATCTTGTACTGCTCGACCTGATCATTGGCATCAAAAGTTTCCACTGCCCGTTCATAGGCATTCAAGGAACCGGACAACACTGCCTGAGCGGATTGGAGATCGACAATTGCCACTGAACCATCGGCGATAAAAGCATCGGTCAACAGGGTCGTCAATTGCTCGGCAACACCCAGCTCATCGGTACGGTTGGCAATCGGTTCGATGGCCAGCGACTCAATCGTTTGCCCTCCGCCCGGCGTAAACGAGTAGGGGCAGCCGACGAACAGGGATCCACAGAGGCTCAGCAGTCCGATACCTAGGATTCGGACTCGAGAAGGACTGGTGACACTGACCGCTGCTATTTCACTTCTCCGATCACCACTTTGCCATTCTTGATAACCTGTCGTACGAGGTTGACTCCATAGTGATACGGTAGTTCGCGGTAATCGGCCATATCCCAAACGACAAGATCAGCGGCCCGACCGGCAACGAGCTGCCCATGTGTTGTTTCCCGCCCAACGGCGACAGCGGCATTCACCGTTGTGCACGCCAGTGACTCGGCGGCGGTCAGGCCCATGTGGATGGCAGCCAACGAGATGATCATAGGCAGCGACTCCGAGAAGGACGACCCCGGATTGCAATCCGTGGAAAGGGAAACCGTGGCCCCCGCTTCGATCAACCGACGAGCGGGGGCATATTTCTTTGACCCCAACGAGAACGACGTCCCCGGCAGCATGACCGCGACGGTTCCCGAGGCCGCCAGGGCCTTAATCCCCGATGCGGAAATATGAATCAGGTGGTCGGCGGTCGTGGCGCCCAACTCGGCGGCCAGCTCTGCACCTCCCGTTGAGGCGAGTTCATCGGCGTGGAAGCGCAGTCGGAGTCCGGCATCTCGAGCGGCAGCCTGAATACGGCGCGACTGATCGATCGTAAACACGTTCTCCTCGCAGAAGACATCGGAGAACGTCGCCAGTTTCCTGTCAATGACCTGCGGTAACATCTCGTTGATAACAATGTCGACATATGTATCTTTGTTATCGCGGTACTCGTCGGGTACCTCATGGGCGCCGAGGAAGGTTGGAACCAGGTCGATTGCATGCTGCTCGTTGAGTTCCCGGATAACCTCCAGTGACTTCAACTCAGCCTCGGTCGACAGGCCGTAGCCTGATTTCGCTTCAATCGTCGTGACCCCGTGAGCGAGCAGACGATCGAGACGCCGTGACGTTCGCTCGCGAAGATCATCTGCGGTCCGTTCTCGCAGGTCGCGAACGGATGATCGAATCCCGCCGCCGGCCGCCGCGATCTCCTGGTACGTCTTTCCGGAGATACGCATCTCGAACTCATCCTCACGCGTCTTGCCAAAGACCGGATGCGTGTGGGGATCAATCAGTCCGGGAGTCACAACGCCGCCAGCGGCATCGATCACCGTTGCCCCAAGGGCTAGCGGCGTCGAGCGCTCAATGTCATCTGATTCCCCGACCGCGAGTACTTCATTACGGACACAGGCGACACCACCGTTCTCAATGATTGCCAGGTCGCGCATTGCGTCGCCGATGCGTGGAATTGGTCCGGCCATGGTCACCAACTGGCCAATGTTTTTAACCAGCAGCGTCGCTTTAATGTGATCGTTGGCGGTCGGCATCTTACGACTTCCGGGGCGTCATGGGGATGGCCACTTTTTTCTTCTTAGCGACGCGAATCGCTTCGTCGTAGCCGGCGTCGGCATGACGGATCACCCCCATCCCGGGGTCACAGGTAAGCACTCGTTCGAGTCGACGCGCCATCTTTGTGGTCCCGTCGGCCACCGAGACCATCCCACTGTGGATCGAATAACCGATGCCGACACCTCCGCCGTGGTGAAGTGAGACCCACGACGCTCCCGAAGCAACATTCAGCATTGCGTTGAGCAGCGGCCAATCGGCGATCGCATCCGACCCATCTTTCATCCCCTCGGTTTCGCGATTCGGTGAGGCGACCGAACCGCAGTCGAGGTGATCACGGCCAATGACGACGGGTGCCGAGATCTTGCCTGACTTCACATAACGATTGATGATCGCCCCAAACTCGGCGCGTTCACCGTAGCCGAGCCAGCAGACACGAGATGGCAGCCCCTGGAACGGTACCCGTTCCGCCGCTTTCTCGATCCACCGGACGAGTGGTTTATTGTAGGCAAAATGCTTCTTAATGATCTCGTCGGTCACGACAATGTCGTTCGGATCACCCGATAACGCCACCCAGCGGAACGGCCCTTTCCCCTCACAGAACAACGGCCGGATGTACGCCGGGACGAAACCGGGGAAGGCAAACGCGTTGGCCAGCCCCCCAACCTCGGCCTGACCGCGGAGATTATTGCCATAATCAAAGACAATCGATCCGGCCTCTTGAAAAGCGATCATCGCCTGGCAGTGGGCGACCATCGACGCGTACGACCTCTCTTTGTATGCCGATGGGTCTTTGGTGCGCAGAGCGGCGGCTTCAGTGAGCGATAAGCCGGCCGGGACGTAGCCGTTGAGTTCATCGTGGGCAGATGTCTGGTCGGTGACGATATCTGGTTTGATGCCACGCCGGACGAGTTCAGGAAAGACCTCGGCACAGTTGCCGACGAGACCGACGGAGATTGCATCTTTGTTCTGTACCGCCCGGGCAATGATCGAGATGGCGTCGTTGAGCGAATCGGTCTTAAAATCACAGTAGCCAATACTGACGCGCCGATCGATCCGTTCCGGATCGACCTCGACACACAGGACCGACGCATTGTTCAGCGTGCCCGCCAGCGGCTGGGCACCACCCATGCCCCCCATGCCACCGGTCAGAATCCACCGACCACTCAGGTCACCGCCGAAATGCTGATCGCCGGCGGCGGCGAATGTCTCGTAGGTGCCCTGGATTATCCCCTGCGTCCCGATATAGATCCAGCTGCCGGCGGTCATCTGACCGTACATCATAAGACCGGCCGCTTCAAGCTCCCGGAAGTAATCCCAGTTTGCCCAGCGCGGAACGAGATGCGAGTTGGCGATCAGCACGCGCGGCGAATACTCGTGGGTCTGAAAGACACCAACCGGCTTGCCCGATTGGATGAGCAGGGTCTCGTCGTCTTTGAGCTTTTTGAGTGATTTGACAATCGCCCGGTAAGCATCCCAGTTCCGGGCGGCGCGCCCGGAGCCACCATAGACGATCAATTCGTCCGGTTTTTCGGCGACATCAGGGTCCAGGTTATTATTGAGCATGCGGAGGGCAGCTTCCTGATGCCAACCCTGACATGAGATTTTGTTACCAGTTTTAGCTTTAACCTTCATGGGAAGCTTCTCTGTCATTTCTCATCACTTCTTCAGAGCAATGCTAGTTTCGGCTTGACAGGATTAATCACAGACAATAGAGTCTCTGGGAACACCAATTCCACCGTTCTCATATCAGGAGGGGAGGCCTGCCATCGTGTATTCATTTGCACAGAATCGATTTCCACAACACAAATCTCAACGAAAGCCAAGCACCAACAGGAGACACCCAGCTATACGGGCGCTTCTAGCATTCGCAATACTTTTTAGTGCTCCAGCAGCTCAATCTTCTCTTACAGGTCTACTCAGCATAGATCCAGGAGATGGTCACACAGGGGTCGCTGTAGAAGGCGAACCTGTCATTCTCACAATCTCGCTCTCCAACTCTTCGCCGAATCACGATGTGACGGTAAATCAACTGGTGATAACGGTCAAGGGAATCACAGTACATCACAAGCCGGTTTCGTGGAACATCCCGTATACCAAGCACTCGACTGCGGACAGGATCGAAAGGATATCTTTCGTCGCTAGAGAAAGTGGTCTTGTCGAAGTCACTCTCGACTATACACAGAACGACAGCAGTACCACTACGGTCTTGGAAAGACGACTGTACGTGGCCAAGCCCAAGTATCCTCGCTTTGACCTCAACGATGGCATTGTCGACTATCTCGTTCTTTCCAACGATGTTGGTGGATTAGGTTTGCCAGCCCGCCAACCGATCACGGTAACCGGAGATCGGGTGATGGACTTCGGCAAGATTCAAATGGAAGTCACGAAAGTTTCAGCGACGATTGTAACGTCCACAGAACAGAAGGAATATGAACGAAGTATCAAGGAGTCTGCGAGACTCTGGTCTCTATCAATCGGCGAGTTTGAACCGGGTAGCAGCTTTGAAGCTGCGTTTACCTTTGAAGGCGAAATGACAGATGAGAGTAAAAACAAGTTAGTCGAAAGAATGAACGTAAACCTCAATCAGTTCTTGATCGCAGAACATGATCATGATGGAAATGACCGATTCTCATCAGCTCGCCTTGCAGCATACCTGAGCAAAAACTTCTCAATAGCTGATAGCGTAACGCTCTCCGGCGACAAATCGCTGAGTAGAGCATACATCGATAGCTATGAAAGATGGGACTGGACTACTTTCGGCGCCTTTTTCGGAGCGATCGAATTCGTCGCGACTCAACCAGAAGAAGCGTTGAATGAAATGCTTAGTGACTTCACACAAGCACTATACGATGAAGATGATGATGAGCAACAAAGCAGCTTGATGGCCCTGCAAGCTCAGACCCAAAAAACCAGAAGCGACACTTCTCTGATTGGGAGAGAAATTGTTGATATCACCCCTATTCTTGAGAGCGAAGATGCGCTTGGAGAATTCAAGAACTGGGCCAATAAAGTTCTCTCCATCACAAACCGAGACGATTTACCAGAGGGCGCGGAGGAAAATCTTCAGGTAGAAAATCTTGTAAAGAGCGCCAATGCTATTAAGACGTGGATAGAGAAAACTCAAGATTTTCGCGAACTCGTACAAACAATTTCTGTCAATGAGCGCTTCAGTCTTTCCGCTAGCACTGATCCCAAGCATGTACGTGTTATCAAGATTCCTGAGTTACTGAGTATCGACAATTCCTTCATTCTTGCCACCAGAGCTTCCGATCTGCGCAACTTGATCAATGTTCACACAACCCTGGGACCAATCTTCGCTAAGCGCTCTCCTAAATCGTTTCTCCAGTACATCTCAATCGCTGCCGGTATTGGGCTTCTTGAGCTTGGATCAGAGTCTCCTATAATCGGAGATGCTTCGATATACTATGTCGGCTTGGGTGTGCGATTAAACCGGTACGTACGCTTTAATACAGGCTTGATACTCTGGGAGCATACCGACCTCGGAGGTGACAGCGGTGAAGAGGTTATCGATCAGGATTTTATGGGCAGTTTTGCTGTTGGTATCTCACTGTCGCCAGAAGCATTTCTGTGGGTGATTGGGCAGGTAGGTAAATTCGCTAGTCAATTGGCCGGTTCGGAAAAGGAGTAGTCCTTCAAGATATGACTCTATGTGAAGTGGGAGGTTTGTCATGTATATAGTTGGGACACGTAAGAGCGGAAAAAGTATCGTCGTGGATGTGAACACCAAGAACAAATCAACTGAAGGATACGAAGTAAGACTCTACTTTGGACGGAGAAGAATCGGAACCAAAAAGGCTTCTTCAGAAACTAGATTTGTCGGAGCTTTCGGAAAGCACGGACCTGGTAACTACAAGCCAGTGCTCCGCAATCAAGCGGGGGTAGTAGCCAAAGGCTTGAGCACACCGATAAGATAACGCGTTGTCCACAACCTTCTTGTTGAATCGTACGACTGAATGTTGACATAATTCGGGTGAGTATGGCTCGGATTGTCAAACCACCCAAGGCGCGGCTGATTACCGCGGTTGTCCACTCATCAATCGACGCCTGCGCTCACGCCCTCGATCTGCTCGAAAAACAGTTCGGCCGGATCATCTGTGAGACGACCGACCTCCCCCTCCACCACCCGGAGATCTACCGGGAGGAGATGGGCGACCGGCTCGCCAAGCGTTTCTTCGCCTTCGACCGGCTGGTCGAGCGGGACCAGCTGCCATCAATCAAGGCGACCGTCCATAAGCTCGAAAAGCAGCTCGGCGACCAGGTGAACGAGTACACCTTTCGCACCGTCAACATCGACCCGGGGCTCCTCACCTCCGACAATCTCGTGATGGCCGCGCACCGGGAGTTCAATCACCGGGTCTATCTCGCCAATGGCGTTTTCGCCGAGCTGACGCTCGTCTGGTCGCGGGGGCGCTTCGTGCGGCTGCCGTGGACCGATGAGGATTACTGCTGCGGCGAGGCCGAGGAATTCTTCGGACGCGTCCGCGAGTCGCTCGAAACCGAAGCGACCCGCCCCGCGCTGCTGGCCTAATCGCTCCGCCGAACACGACATACCGTCTCAATTTGAAGCTGCATGACTGTGCGAACTGCTGTACCTAGCGGATATGGATAAGTTTGCTATTACCGGCCCAACCCGCCTTGAGGGGAAAGTCCGTGTCGAGGGCTCTAAAAACGCCGCCCTGCCGATCATCGCCGGAGCACTACTGATCAGGAACGGCGAGTCGATCATCCGCAACGTCCCCCCCCTGCGCGATATCTATACGATCATCGAGATGCTCGAGTATCTCGGAGCGGCGGTGACGTACGACGACAAGCGGATGGTGATGACCGTCAATGCTCGCAACGTCACCGAGCCAACCGCGCCATATGAACTGATGCGCAAGATGCGGGCATCGTTTCTGGTCCTCGGACCTCTCCTCGCCCGTCTCGGGGAGGCGCGAATCTCGCTTCCTGGTGGCTGTTCCCTCGGCGCCCGTCCGGTCGACTACCACATCAAAGGGTTCGCCGCGATTGGAGCGGAAATCTCCGAGAAAAATGGTTTTGTTATCGCCTCGGGAAAGCCGTTGCTCGGCGGCGAGGTCTACTTCGACCGCCCCTCTCATACCGGTACCGAAAATCTGATCTTCGGGGCGATTCACGCCAAGCGGAAGACAGTGCTGATCAATGCGGCGTGCGACCCGGAAATCACCGACGTGGCCACCTTCCTGTCCCGCGCCGGGGCCAAACTCTATGGCGTGGGCACCCCCCAAATCACGATTGAACCGGTACGCCGACTCCAAGCGGTTGACCACACAGTATCGGGCGATCGCCTTATGGCTGGGACGTATGCGTTCGGCGCGGCGCTAACCGGTGGCGATGTTGAGATCACCGGGATCCCGACGCAGCAGATGACAGTCGTGATTCATAAACTCGAAGAGATGGGCTGCACGGTGACCGCGAAGAAGACGTCGTTTCGGGTCAAAGGTCCCCGCCGCCTCAAACCGGTTAAGGTCGTGGCGTTCCCCTACCCTGGTTTTCCCACCGATCTGCAAGCCTGTGCGCTGGCGGCATCGACGCTCGCCGACGGTGCCTCGTACATCGTCGACACGGTTTTTCCCGACCGCTTCAATCATACGATGGAGCTACGGCGGCTGGGTGCCGATGTCACCGTTAACGCCGGTGAGGCGATTGTGAATGGTGTCACGAAACTTCAGGGAGCCTCGGTCATGGCTCCGGACATTCGAGCCGGTGCTGGTATTCTCCTGGGGTGTCTGGCCGCGCACGGTCATTCCGAACTGTTACGCGTGTACCATATCGATCGCGGCTACTACCGAATCGAGGAGAAGCTCAACCGCCTTGGTGCAAGCATTCAGCGGGAGAACGAGTAACCACCGACGACGTGGTTGTCATGCATTCGGCAGGCTTTTTGCACAGTCTGAGCGAGGGAAGCCGCTTTCGGCTGAACGAATCCCGATATCAGGCGTTTAACAGAGCAGAAGGGAGCCCACACCTATGAATCGACTGATTGCCGTAATACTGCTGGGTATCGGCGGGGGATTCCTGACTGCTTCCGCTCAGGAAACGTTCTTCGGAAAAAACAAAGTTCAATATCGAGATTTCGATTGGAGCTACATCCAATCCCGACATTTCGACATCTACTTCTACGATGACGGGTACCCGATGGCGAAATTCACCGCCGAGGTCATGGAATCGTCATATGTCGAAATCTCAGGAGAACTCGGTTGGAAACTGCAGAAGCGAGTCCCGATTTTTGTCTACAACTCGCACAACGATTTCCAGCAAACGAACATCACGCAAGGATTGCTCCCCGATGGTGTGGGCGGCTTCACCGAAGCGTTCAAGAATCGAATTGTCATTCCGTTCACCGGCTCCTATGAGGACATGCGTCATGTTCTCCATCATGAGCTCACGCACGCGGTCACGTTTGACATCCTCTTCGGGGGATCACTTGCGTCGGTCATTGCTAGACAACGCCTCTTCAACATGCCCCTCTGGTTCGCTGAGGGGTATGCCGAATACTCATCGCGCCACGGTTGGGACTACTGGTCGGACATGTACGTGCGCGATGCAACGATCAATGATTACCTTGCCCCGCCTGGTTTCATCGGCGGCTTCTTAGCCTACAAGCAGGGGCAGGCGATGGTTAAGCATATCGCCGAACGTTACGGAGAACGCAAGATCGGCGAGATTTTGCAGAAGGGCAAAATCCATCTCTCGATGGATCGCGCTTTCCAGGCAGCAACCGGCGAGCCGATGGAGGAGTTCTGGACTGACTTCGAACGCGAGATGAAGCGCCGGTACTGGCCGGAGATTGCTCTGCGCAAAGAACCAGCGGAGCTCGGCAAGCAGCTCACTCGCTCAGGACGGGACAATTCGTTCTTCAACGAAAAGCCCGTCTGGCATCCTGACGGCGACAAGATCGCTCTGTTTACCGACCGTTCCGATTATACCGAGATCGTTCTTGTTTCCGCCCAAACCGGCGAAACGATCAAGCGACTCGCTGGTGCCTCTCGCTCGGCTGACATCGAGTCACTTCGCTCCTTCGTATCGGGAACGTCGTTCTCACCGGACGGACGCTCTCTCGTCTTCGTTGCGCAAACGAAAGGGCGGGATGCACTCTACTTCGTCGACACCAAAAGTGGTGACATCTTTAAGCGCAAGAAGTTCGACTTTTACCACATCGTTGACCCGGTCTGGTCACCCGACGGACAGAAGGTCGCGTTTTCGGCGCTCGCCGGTCACATGCGTGATATCTATGTCTATGATATCGAAAACGATGCGGTCGAGCGGCTGACGTTCGATCGTTTCGACGATGTCGATCCAAGCTGGATGCCCAATTCATCGGAGATCGTCTACGCATCCGATCGTCCGCATCCCGAAACGCCGATGATTGACGCTAACGGTCAGCCATACGTTAGCTACGCCGGTGCCTTCATGCCCGGTGACTTCGACTACGGTTCGTACAACCTCTTCCGGCAGGAACTCGGCAACGGCGGGCCGGTGGCACTGTCCTTTGGACCGGGCCAGAATACCAACCCGATCGTCGCCCCGGATGGAAAACGCATTGCGTTCATCTCTAATCGGAACGGTATCGACAACATCTACGTCGGCTATCTTGAGACCGGTGAACAGTACGCGGTCACCGATATCCTGACCGGGATCCGTCACCACAACTGGTCACCCGATGGCGAGAAGATCGTCTTCTCAGCGTTCCATCGTGGAGCCTTCGATATCTTCGTTCTTGATGAGCTTGTTCCGGCCGGAGATTCCGGCGTGCTCGAACCAACGGGTTATGTGAAGGGCGATTACGATCGGCTGAAGACGGACGACGACACCGTTGACACAACTGCAACCGTGGTTGCGATGCGTAACCCGCGCGCCGCACCGTCCCCGGAAACCGCGGTTCCGCCGTCTACGATCTCCGACGATGAGAATCCAGACGTTCAGACAGCTGTGGCTGATGAGGGAACGGCAACCGACGGCTCTCCGGCGGTGGCATCTGTTCCCGATGACAATGAAGGTGAACCCGCCGCAGATTCGAGTCAGTCGGGCGGTACGATCTACGACGATGAATACGTTTACGAGTCGGATATTTCCCAAGCGGGACTGGACTCGATGCTCCGCGTCGTTCCGAGTGAGAACTATAAGAATGTGACGCCACCAATGGAGGAGCCGGCCAGTTTCGATTCGATCGCCGGTCGCCTCCCGAGCGGAGAGTACCGCGTTAAGGACTACAAAGTTCGCTTCTCGGCTGACTACATCGGCGGAGGGTTTGGCTACAACACATTCTTCGGCCTGTCGGGACAGACGTTCTTTCTGTTCTCCGATTACCTGGGCGATCACACGATTCTGGTTGGAGCTGATCTGGTCAGCTCGATCGACCAGTCATTCATTCAGGCGACCTACATCAACAGCACCCGCCGCATCAACTGGGGTGTGGGTGCGTTCCATACCAAGAATTTCTATCTGGAACCACGTCCGGACATCCGTCGCGATCTACTGTTCAGCGATCGTTTCTACGGTGTTTCATTCCTTGCCGCTCGACCGTCGTCACGGTTCCGGCGGTGGGAAGCTAACTTCACGCAGTCGTTTATCGACCGTCAGTACTATGACGAGCGATTCCTGCCGTCCGACCGCCGTCGTGATAATCGATCTGCGGCGATCTCCTCGCTGGAACTCTCTCATGTCTTTGACAACGTGTTATGGGGGTGGACCGGACCGGTTAACGGGACGCGTTACAAACTGAGCCTGGAAACCGGTGCGTCACCGTTCAATCCCGGTGAGGTAGAATTCTATGCCGCCGAGCTCGACTATCGCCGCTACTGGCATTTCGCAAAGACGTACTCGATGGCGTTTCGGGTCGCCGGCGCGGCGTCGTTTGGTGCAACACCAAAACAGTACTTCCTCGGAGGAACGACCAACTGGATCGGTTCACGTGATCTCGATCCGACCGTTTACGAAGTTGAGAATCTGTATTTTGCCGATGTCGTTACACCGCTCCGTGGCGTTCCCTATTACGAGATCTCGGGAGACCGGTATGCGCTCGTGAATTGGGAGTTCCGCTACCCCGTCCTTCAGGTACTTGCGATGCGTTTCCCGCTCCCGCTCGTCATCTCGAATATTCGCGGGGCGGTCTTCGCGGACGCCGGCGCGGCGTGGTTCGGCAACGATTTCAAGTTCGGTACGTCCGAGGGTGGGCGTACACGGCTCGCCGATGTTCGCTCCGGGTTTGGTTTCGGCCTGCGAATGAACCTCTTTGGCCTCGCGCTGCTGCGTTGGGATCTGGCCTGGGGCACCGACTTCAACACGGTAACCGATCGGCCAACGTCATACTTCTCGCTCGGCGCCGACTTCTAGGACAAGAAATCTGTTTGCGACAAACAACGCCCCGGCCATTCGGTCGGGGCGTTTTCATGTATCGTAGAACCTGTCTGAGCTATCAGCGACGCTTGCGTGCCGGAGCGCGTTTCTTAGCCGGACTACGCTTCGGCTTGGGTTCTGCCTTCTCTTTGTCCTTGTCGCCATTACGACTGGGTTGACCAAAGCGCAGAACACTCAGCGCCATATCACGAAGCTTGTCATCGGCTAGACCAAGAACCGACTCTTTGGTAAATCCTCCCGATACCAGCCGTTTGCCCGCTCCAACGCCAGTCAGAATCTCGATTCCCTGTTCGACCGTCTCAATCGGGTAGAGATGAAATGTCTTCTTCTTTACTGCTTCGATGACATCAGAGCGCAGGAGAAGGTCACGCTGGTTTTGCACCGGGAAGATCACCCCTTGCTTGCCGGTCAGGCCCTTGGCCTCGCAGACGTCGAAAAACCCTTCGACCTTCTCATTCACACCACCGATCGGCTGAATCTGACCGTGTTGATTGACCGATCCGGTTACTGCGATCCCCTGATCAATGGGGATACCGGTCAACGATGAGAGAAGAGCGAAGATCTCGGTGGACGACGCCGAGTCACCGTCGACCCCCGAATACGACTGTTCGAAGGCGATCGAAGCAGAGAGAACCAACGGTTTGTCCTGAGCAAACATCTGCCGGAGCCAGCCGCTGAGGACCTGGACCCCTTTGTTGTGAATCGGCCCGGACAGGTCAGCTTCGCGCTCAATGTTGATGATACCAGCCTTACCGAGCGACGTGGACACCGTTATGCGGGTCGGACGCCCAAACGAATATTCGCCGAGGTTGTAGACGGACAATCCGTTGATTTGGCCGACGACATGACCGGTCGTGTCAACCATCAGGACATCCTCATCGAACATCTCCTGAATCTTGTCCTCGACCATATTCACCCGACGTCGCTTGCTGATTATCGCCCGCTCCACATGATCTCGGGTTACCTGCTTGCGCGAATCAGTACGGGCAAAGAAGGCTGCCTCACGAACGATATCAGCAACCTGCATGAAGCGCACGGAGAGCTTGTCTCGATCGCCGGAGAGCCGACGACCATATTCGGCCACGGCCTGCATCCCGGAGAGAGCGAACGTCGGTAACTGTTCCTCCTCCACCACCCGGCAAATGTAGCGGTAGTACTGCTCGACTGACGCCTTGTTGAGGGGCATGGTGGAGTCAAACTCCGACTTGATTTTGAAGATCTTCTTGAAGTCCTCGTCATAGTTCCAGAGGAGACGATAGACATGGGCCTCACCGATCAAGACAACCTTCATGGTGAGGGGAATCGGCTCGGGTTTGATTCCCGAGCCCGCCATCATGTAGAACGGATCATACGCTTGAACTTCGATCTCACCATTGCGCAATGCCCGCTTGAGCGGTGTCCATGTCCCCGGCTCGGTCAGGAGATCGAGAGCATTGATCACCAGAAAACCGCCCGCGGCTCGGAGGAGAGATCCACCGTGAATACGTGTGAAGTCAGTTCGCCAGTAACCATGACGGTCGACGACACGCTCGAGGGAGCCGAAGAGGTTTTTGTGTGACGGAGATTTCTCGCTGATAATTGGCACCGCTGTCGACTCGGCATTGTCGAGAACAAGATTGACGGAAAACTCCTCGAACGGTTCACGGCGACGCAGGGCCGGGCTTTCATCCTGATTGTCCTGGGCCTGGGCCTCACGATACCGATCAAGGTCGGAGGTCAATGCCTCCTCAACTTCATCAAGATAGGTAGCGGTCTTCTCATCGGGATAGCGGCGGCGAACGAGATTGATCTTGTCGGTGACCAAGGGAGCGACCATCGAAAGGTTGAGTTTCTCAATCGCCTCTTCCAACTTGGCACCGAGCTTCTTGGATTCGACAGTCGTTGTATCAAACTCACGCCGGAGCGAATCCCAGACACGACGGAACTCGTCGAGTTGCGGTGCGGAAAACTTCCCCTCCTTCACCAGACCTTCCAGTTTATCGAGAGCAACCGGCTCACCGTCGACGAGCGGTTGGATTTCATTTCGTATCCCGAGGTTGGATTGAATCTGTACCATCACGAAGCCAGCCTCAGTCAGGTTCCCCTCAAACTCCGCAATCAGCTTCTTCTGTCGGCTTTCGAACTCTCGGACCAGCCGCGTGTGACGATCTTTGTAATCCTCAGAAAGAAAGATTTTCGGGACGACTTGACGAATTGATGAAATCAGGTAGTCCATGTCTTTCTTGAAGCGGCGACCATCGCCAGCTGCAAAGATCAGACAGCGTGGCCGATCGACATCCTTGAAGTTATTGACATAAGCGACATCATGAAGCTGCGGGGTCTCATGGTCGAGTCGCTCCAGCAGATTTCGAATTGTCGTGGTGCGCCCGGTACCTGACATGCCGGTGACGAAAATATTGTATCCCGGTTGCGGCACCGACAGACCGATACGAATCGCTTCGATTGCGCGGTCCTGGCCGATGACTTCCCACGACGGCTGAACGTCGTCGGAACAGGTCACATTGCGCGGCTTGTAGCTGATTGCGTAGCTGACATCCTTGAAGCCAAGGCGCTTGGGAGCGCGGGGGGCGGCACGTTTCGCGGTGGGCATTCTGTTCGATCCTCCGTGTGTGGAGACCGAATATAGGCGGGGGAGGTGTGGGCCAAAATGATCTGAGTGTCGATTTTCTGATAAATCGTCGGCGGTCGGATTCGGCAGTCGGTCTAGCCTGTTGTCGCGGGCGGCGAACCATAAGAGCCTGCCAAATTGGCAGCCTCAACCAGATTATTTGGTGGCAAAAAGTGGCATTCGCACGTCACTTTTTGACCCAATACCTTTATCTTTTAACTGCTTACCGGGCAGATCGTTACACCGATTGATCCATGTAAGTCATTGTGTCGCAACAATATTGTCGAACTTGACGGAGGCGTTGAGGAGCAATATACTCAACTCGTTGCTCTTTTTCAGCTTTCCGTAATGGTGTTGTGGCCACTCGTGCCACTCAGACCTGACGCGGGCAGTCTCTGATTGCGATCCCTGTGGCAATCAGTACTGCCCGCGCTTTCTTTTGTCCAATTTTTGCCTTTGTCGATATACCGAGCGAGCGCACCTTGCCGCTTGTTATGCCAAGCCTCGGGCGCGAGCTGTTCTACCCGGCGAATGTGCTGTCACTTCTTCGACTGGTGTTGGCTCCAGTTGTCGTTTGGACCCTCACCCTCCCCCCGCCCAAAGGCATCTGGTTAGCAATCGTACTCTTCCTGGTCGCCGCCATCAGCGATTGGCTCGACGGCTGGTTAGCCCGCAAACTTAATCAGGTGACACGGCTTGGAGTCGCACTCGATCCGATTGCCGACAAAGTCTTCGCCGGTGTCATCGTGATCGGATTGCTCATCTATCGCGATCTGCCATGGTGGTTTGTCGTGGTCGTCATTGGTCGTGATCTGGTGATTCTGATCGCTGCCGGCCTGGTGGTCAAAGATCGACCGGTCACACTGCCGGCCAATCTAGCCGGAAAATACGCATTCGGATTTATCGCCGGAGTACTCTTCTGCTATGTGATCGACTTCCGCTTCGGTATCCAGCTCTTGATGCCGATCTCATTGGGACTCATCGCACTCTCGCTCTACAGCTACACACGGGTCTGGCTCGACGTTCGTGCTGGGCAGGATCAGGGCATGAGTCGGCCGACTCCCCGCGGTGCGCGCTGGCGCATTGCCGGCATGGCCGTCCTCACTGTGATTCTTGTCATAGGCATGCTGATCGAGTATGGGGTCATAACAACCCCATTCTAGGTACGAATCGCTTGGCTTAAGACGGGTTGTCGGCTGAATCCTCGGCAGCCGGATCCGTTTTCGATTCCTCCCCTGCTTCGCGGAACGACAACGCTGCGGAGTTTATGCAGTAGCGCTGCCCGGTCGGCTGAGGACCATCATCGAAGACATGACCGAGATGCGAATCACAGCGACTGCAGGTGACCTCAGTGCGGTGCATCCCAAACGACCGATCGACTTTCTCGTCGATACCACGACCGTTGGCCGGCTGATAGAAGCTCGGCCACCCGCTGCCCGATTCGTATTTGTGATCTGAAGCAAAGAGCTCCTGACCGCAGGCGGCACAGAGGTACGTTCCGGTGTCTTTGTTCTGATACAAGGCGCCAGTAAAGGCACGCTCGGTGCCTCCCTCGCGAAGAATATGGTACTGCTCAGGAGTTAACTCCGCCCGCCATTCGGCGTCGGACTTCACGACTTTCTTCGTCATGTCTGGATCCTTTCTATCGGCCGTGATCCCGGACCAGCGTTCGTCGAGTTCGACCGCAGAGATCGCGTCGGTCCGGTCGTCGGCAGTCGACGAGCCGCAGCCGGAGAGCCCGAGCCACGAGGCACCGAGCACCGTTCCGACAATAAGAATGCTGAGATAGTCTTTCATAACCGTTCCAACCTCGGCAACCTAACTTACGTTCCCTGGCAACCGTGAGTCGAAGATCATCGCGCTTCCTTACCCGCGTTCACCGGCCCGTTCGTAGGGCGTGAAACCGGGTACTCCCTTATACAACGTCAGGTCAACGTTGTGAAACGCGGGATCGTCATGAACGATTCGGAGCAGTTCATCGCGGTCATCAGGATGCGCGAGATGGGCAATCCCAACCGCCTTTTCCCCCTGAGATAGTCGACGCGGATCAAAGACCCCATGTTCAGTGACGATGACGACCTGATCGGCAGGGATCGCCGTCGTCGTAATGCCAGCCGGACAACGATCGACAATTTTGGGTCGGCCGTCGCGCGTCCGTGAGCGGAGTGCGATGATCGCAAGACCACCATCGGAGTATTGCGCGCCCCGAATGAAATCGGCTTGGCCACCAACCCCGCTATAGATTTTGCGAGCATCAAGCGAGTCAGCCCAAACGTTGCCGGAGAGATCGACGCCAATCGCCGAGTTGATTGCCACCATTCGTGGCTGCTCGGCTATGGTGTAGACCGAGTTGGTGTAGTCACAGCCCCGTGACTGAATCGAACTATTGAAGTCGAACCAGCGATATCCGGCCTGATCTTCGGCCAGGAAAATCGCCGACGTAGAAAACGACATGTTCTTACGCCAAAAGTTCGTAACCGCACCGGCCTCGGCAAGTCGACGCATTGCCCCGGCAAACAGCTCGGTATGGATCCCGAGGTTCCGGTAGCCTCGTGCCAAGATCGCGTCGGTCACAGCCTCGGGAACCTCGCCAATCCCGTACTGCAGTGTGGACCCGGGACTGCCCGAACCACCATCGGAGATAAACATTCCGGCAATCATGTCGCCGATCCGACGAGCGGTACTGTCCGGAGGGCGAACCGGAGATGTCGGAAGTGCATAGTCGGTCTCCAATAAAATGTCGATCTCGCTCTCCGGCACCGTTGTACCGAGGACAAACGGCATCTGTTGATTGCGCTCGGCGATTACCTTGCCGCCCTTGGCACGCGCCGAGCGAATAGCCGCTCGCACGCCTTCGACAGTCGTGCCGAGTGAGTAGTTTCCGCCGGCATCGGGGCCGGCGACGCTCAGCAGGGCAACATCGATACCGTTACCCTCCCGAATGTACCGAGGGATCTCCGATAAGTGCATCGGGTGGTACTTCGCCCACCCCTGGTTCACCGCCTCGCGCGTAGCGTAGCTATTGAAGATAACCCGATGTGTAACGCGTTTGCAGACCGACTCACTGTAGAGTCGCACGGCAGCGTCACCTAGCGGGAGAACGACATAGATCGCAATATGTCTAATGGTGTCATCATCAACGATTTGGTCGATGAGCCGCTGGGGCGTGCCGGCGTTGCCCGCCATGTACACGACCGAGCGAGGCGGCAGCGTACCGGTGTTGACGGCTTCGGCAGGATCAGTGACAATCTTCAAACGAACGCCCCCTTCCGGTTATGTCGAGATCGCATACATGCAGTGGAAGCAGTCGGCAGGCAAGCGGGATAATGACGAGTTAAGAAACCGACGTCGTGGCCGCTTCGGAAACCTGCTCAGAGAGGAAGCGACCGACCCATTTATGGACGTTATTCCGGCGGACTTCGGCCCGCAAGCGACGCATACGGCGACGCTTCTCCTCGGGTTCCATCGTGTAGGCCTGATAGATCGCATCGGCAGTCGCCTCACGATCGTAGGGATTGACGAGCAATCCACCGCGGTGAAGTTGCTGAGCGGCACCCGCAAATTCTGACAGAATGAGCACGCCTTGACCATCGACTGATGACGCGACGTACTCTTTCGCAACCAGATTCATACCATCACGGAGAGGGGTGATCAGCGCGACATCGCAGGCCCGATAATGTCCCAGGAGCTGCGTTCGGTCGAGTGAATTGAAGACGTAGTAGATTGGTAGCCAGCCATGGCGCGAAAAGCGACCATTGATTCGTCCCGCCAGGGCGTCGAGTTCTTCCTTCAAACCTGCGTACTCCGGAACGTTGAGCCGGCTCGGAACAACGACCTGAACAAGAGAGATTTTCTCCTGAAGATCGGGATACTTTTCCAGGGCCCGCTCTAATGCGAGGAACCGGTCGGGAATACCCTTGGTGTAATCGAGCCGATCAAGCCCGAGCATCAGGAAAGGCGCCTTCATATTTTCTCGAATGTACCAGGCCGCCTCGGCCGCCCCGGGTTGTGTGGCCCCCTGATTGAATTCATCAAAATCGATTGAGATCGGATACTCGCCGAGCCGTACTTCACGTCCACCAAAGCGCGCAATGCCCCGACCAGCTCGCCCGCGAACGGTCACCTCGGGAACGAACACTTTGACGCACTGGATGAAGTTTGCGAGGTCTTTCTGGGTCTGAAAGCCAATGTGGTCGTACGCAAGCATCGCTTCCAGCAAGTCAACCTTCCAGGGCATGCGAGCGAAAAGATCGCGGGACGGAAACGGTATGTGGAGAAAGAAATTGAGCGTCTGATCGACCCCTCGGTCGCGGAGTGCTCGTCCAACCAGCAGAAGCTGATAGTCATGAATCCAGACGAATGAGTTACCCCAGAGCTGCTCCCGAACCGTTTCGGCGAAAACGGAATTGACGTCTACGTACTGCTCCCAGTTGGCCGTGTCAAACGAAGCATAGCCGAGCATGTCGTGGAAGAGTGGCCAAATTGATTGGTTTGAAAAACCTCGATAGTATTTCTGAATCTGTGCCTCCCGCAGAGGAACCGCTCGCACTTCATAGTCATGGTCACGAGAGAAATCAGCGAGTAGCCGATCCGCCGGGACATGATCCGCACAGCCGGCCCAGCCAATCCAGGTACCGTGACGGCGTTTCATCAGAGGCGACAATGCGGTTACGAGTCCGCCGGAGGCAGGCAGAACCTCCCACGATTCATCACCGGTCGGCTCAATGTGCACCGGGAGTCGGTTGGAAACCAGAATGATTTTGTCGTAGTGTGTCATACGTCCCCGAATTCGCCCCAAATTGTGAGAAAGGTCGCGAGTTCCTCAGGCGGTTTCAACCAAAGTTGAGCCGCGGTTGGGCGACGTTCAGGGCGGACCAGAACCGCCAGCGACGGTGGATTGAGGGCCGCAAAAGCATCCTCATCGGTCCAATCATCTCCGAGATAGGCCAGAAGCACCTCCGGGCCGGATTCGTCACGAATCACCCGCACCGCATCCGCTTTGGTCCCTTTTTCGAACCTCAACTCAACGCCGCCATCGAATTCGTGGCAGACCATATCAAATGCCTCAAGGTGGTGTGACCATTCGGTGTCGATCCTCTCTCTCATCGCGGCGGCTTCGACTGCTTCGCGTCCACGCCAGTGAAAGGCGATTCCGGTCGCCTTGTGCTCGACCGCCTCCGCGGGGAGCGCGGTACCTGCCCATTGTGCGATTTCATGAAATCCGGTCAGAAATGCCGAGGTCAGAGGTCGATCGGCGCGAGATCCGTCGGCATGACGCCGCTCCAAACCGTGGCTTCCCCACAGCTCGGGGAGGGGTGTCAGAGGAATAAGTCGTTCGAGATCGGCAATCGTGCGACCGGAGATGATTGTCGGTCGGGTGCGGGGATTATTATTCAGACGTTCCAGAACCGGTAAGACGTCGGGGTAGATGTTGACCGACATGCGGTCGACCGCGAATGGCGCCAATGTACCGTCGAAATCGAGCAGTAGCTTTCGTGCGGGAAACGGATCCAGTTGGCGGCGGAGCCATTCGGTATTTAGCTGGTACGGGGGCGTCGACACGACGCTAACAGCTTACTGGGCCACCAGGTGATTCGCAAGTCCCGACCGAACACCGAGCATCAACGTGAGATACTCGCGGAGATGCCTGACGAGCAGGAAGTTCTCGGTCACCAGCTGCTTGGCGGTCGCGCCCATGCGACTGCGTTTTCGCGGGTGACGTAACAACTCACGAATACGCAATGCCATCCCCTGCGGTGATTCGACCAGAAAACCCGTGTAGTGATTGTAGACCTGCAACCGAATACCGCCGGCGTTGCCACCGATCACCGGTTTGCCCTTCCACATCGCTTCGGTTACAGTCAGGCCGAAGCCCTCCTGAAGCGATTTCTGCACGACCACAACCGACGCTCGCTGTAACGCGTTGATCTCCCGATGCGCATCTCCAGGTAGGAGTAACACATGAATGCGCGGATCGGCATCGGCAGCCTCAATGACCTCGTCGTACACCGCCTGCCCTTCGGGGTCATCAGTGGCACCACCACCGGCAAGCACTAAGTGGGCATCGGTGGAGCTGTTAAGCAGCTTAAACCCCTCAATGACACCAATCGGATCTTTGAAGCGATCGAATCGAGACACCTGCGTAATCAGCGGGGCATCGTTAGGGATTCCGTGACGTTCGAGTGTCTGTGAGATGAACGTATCCTCAAGATCCCGATTCTTGTCGGACAGCGGGTCAATCGATGGTGCAATAATGAACTGCGGATGCGGCAGCGACTTGGCAAAGCTGGGCATCGAGAAGATCGACGCGTTATAGCCCTCAACCTGTTGACGGAGATAGTTCCAGATCCGACGGTTGGGATGGGAGGCGTCGATATGACATCGCCAGACCCACATCCCCTTGCGATTGGGACAGAGTTTCAACAGACGGGCCGGCTGCGGATCGTGAATAATGACAAAGTCGGCGGCCTCGAGTTTGTCGCGTAGACGCTCGGCATTGGCATCGCTGACCTCTTCGTATGCCTGAATCATCGACGACGGAAGTGGCACCGGTTTACCCTGGAGACCATTGTGAAACGTCTTCGTAACGTCAAAAAAGGCAGCGTTGCCGGTAACGACTTCCCAATCGACATCGAGACCGAGCTCCTGCATCATCGGCACCAACCAGGCGAGAATCTCAGCCACACCACCGCCAACGCGCGTGGAATTCACATGGACGACCGAGGCACCTTCAAGGGGTGCGGCGAGCTGACGGATCTGGCTGATAGCGGGAGCACCAACGATCGATTCGTAACTGAGTAACCGGTTGATCATGAGAGCACCCGAGAGATGACAGCCTTTTCTACCGCTGCGACAAGCCGCTCGCGCACCTCGGCAATCGACAAGTAGTAGAAATCGACATGGTGAAGGGCTTCGCGAAGGGATGCGGTCTCCTCCGGCAGTTCAACCAGCCAGGCGGAGAAGTCGTCAATGTGCGCAACGGTACGTCGGCGTGCTTCGATGAAATGATAGTAGATCGAGCCGTTTGACATACGCGGGAGCATCTGTACAAAGTCATTGACGTTTTCAAGACCGACTCCCGTGTCGAAGACGACGGTGACGGCCTGCATGAAGGTGAACTCCTCGCCCTGCGGTACGGTCGGGATGAACGGCATATCATGGAGTCGATCATCCAATATCTCGATCATCACCTCCCGAACCTGCTCCAATGAATCGTAGTGATACGGATTGACCACGCCCAGCTTCTCGGCCAGCACTCGATCGCGCAGGGATCGGGCCGACCACGCCGCAAAGTCATTCGGGAATTCGGGATCATCGAACGTCGGTCGAACAACTGTCTCGCAAAGGTGGTGGAAGAGACATTCATTGGGGCAGATTGCCAGTCGTTCGCGCAGCTCACGGGCAGAGATTGCAGGGTCGACACCGCCCATACGGGTAATCAGAGTGCAGTCTTTGATATCAAATCTCATAACGTAACCATCGGTCGGAGAGGGTAAACGTTTACCGATTTGGTTAGGATACCGAAATCGGCCCACATACTGGCATTCCAGCACCTAGCATAGTAGTCTGCCATGCAAACGCAAGCCCCGGTGAATAGCAAACGGGACCTGAGCACAACGGGAGAAATCGCCAGATGTGCGTATGTCACAGCGCCCCTGCCGATTCGACAGGGGCGCTGGTGATCGTTGCGATGGCCGAGAATGTCTAGAATGTCCACTCGAAGCCGAATGTCGGCACGACCGGCGAGCGTAACCCGCCGTCGTTCGTCGGCAGCAATAAGTTGAACGTGAACAACGACCGCTGCGTCGGCGCCCATTTCATACCGAAGGACGCACTCGTAATGTTATCGCCGGTCTGCTCCGGGATATTGGTTCCGCGGAAAACAGTCGGTGTCGGGAAACCCGATCCGGCATTATCAACTTCAGTGACACCGGGGAGAATGATGTCATCAGCTTCACCCCCAACTTCGAAGTCACCGATCCAATCGGAAACCAGAGTTACGGTGGGCGAAATCTGGAAATCGTAGCCGATATTGATGTTTACTTCATCCCGATCAAGCTCGGATGCCCGCACGGTATAGCCTAAGTTAACATGAGGGACCCAGTCGCCGTAAACGCGTGACGCAACCAACGCCAGACCATAGCTGGCCGAGCCGGCCCCCAGAAAGTTTTCCTCATCACCAGTCGGGAGGCGGAGTTCGCCGAGTAGAGCGATATCGGTTCCATTCCACGAGTTAAACGCATATTTGAAGCGCATAGCGAGGTCACCGACACCGAACGATGACCGTTCGATCTGTTGTGATTGGCTGACGAGCTCGCCACCATCATAGCTGTAGTTGCCGGAACGACTGACGATGTTTCCGGTCGCCTGAGCGGTTACCGACAGGCTTACCAGCGGAATACCAAAGCCAACGTCAAGACGGTCACTAACGCCATACGTGCCATAGACTCCGAAGACGATCGCGGAGACATCGAGTTCCAGATCGACATCAATGTAATCATGTTCCCACGAGTCGTTGCCGAACGTACCGTCGTTTTCCGTATCACCATTATTCTGGAAGGCGATCTCAATGTCTTCGGTCGAGATGCCGCGAATCTCCGAGAGCGAGAAGAACGACAGATTCGTACCGATAGCAAACCGCTTCTTGCCGATCGTTTCGGCCCGGTCGGAGAAGATCGGACCAGCGGACGTGAGCACTGGCACCGGAACGCCGGTTGAGAAATCAAACGTGGTGACTGCCGACGATGAGGTCAACGGGAACGACGCAGCGTTGATCGCCACGAGGTTCGTGAGGCTCGCCGCGATTCCCGCAGTAGCGGTACCGTCGTCGGGGATAAATCTGCCTCGCGACGCGGTTGCGTTTCCATTCGGATTTAGCAGGTCGAGGAAGACCTGTCCGATTTCATCCCGAATGGACAGGCCATTAGCGGGTGCGGTTACCCCCAAACCGACAGCTATTGCCCCGATCCCAATTATCGTTCTCAATGGTCGCATGCTATTCTCCTTGTCCGGCCGTTCGGTCGGTCGTCGTGTGTTCGCTACTGTTGCGGCTCGATTCGATCGATTACCCAGGCTCCGTCACTCCGAAGCAGATCGAACCGGTAGGCGAGGTCGTTTTGTTGACGTTCCCGCCGGATGCTGAAGGCAATGAGCACATCAACCTCAACTGCAGCCCGACCTGTCTGCCGGTCAACAGCTGCCTCACGAATTGTTGATGTCACGGTCATTTCCTCCGCCGTCCGCGCAAAGACTGACCATTGCGCCGAGTCATCAGGATAGAGGGCATTCATGCGATCAATATTGCCGCTCCCGAGAAAGCCCCAGTACTGCCGGACCGGATCGGTAGCGGCGACACTATCGCGCGCGACCGCCGCGGCGGTTTCGTCAAAGAGATCAAGCGCCTGCCGGTACTCAGCCAACGCTTCATCCCCCTGTCCTTCTTCGCGTAAGCGAGCCGCCGATCCGATCAGGTCGTCTACCGATTTCTTCTCCGAATCCAGAAAGCTGCGGCTGGTCGGTCCGGCGAGTAGGTTCGTAAGATCGGTGGCGATGGAATCGAGACGGCGGACCAGGACGTCGGGAATGGCCGGAGGGCGCAGTTCCGGTGCACGGCTGCGGGTACTCCTCCCCGCTCGGATCGTTATCATCTCCGCCGACGTTTGAGCCGGATCATCACGTGGCACGTAGCGGAGTTCGTACTGTCCGGCATCAAGCGCCTGCTCGAACTCGGTTACGTTGGTTGCAAGCAATTGCTCATCGAGATAGAGAGTCACGGGTTCTTCGGCAACAACGCGCAACGTTCCTGGTACCGCGATTGGCTCCTCAACCGGTGCGGCCGGCTCGGCACGGACCAATCGGAAGATAGCCGACGTGATCGTATCGCTCGACGACATCGCTTGCACCTGCCAGTACCGATCGCCAGGAGGGATCAGCAAAGACAAAGTCGTCGTCGCCTGCGTGATCACAGTATCGGGAGTGCGCATCGACGGTGCTCTAGCGAGACTGAATTGATACGTTACGCCACTATCGGCGGCGTCGGTCCAGGCAAACGACACCGGTAGTGACGCTTCAGCAACCACCGTGTCGAAGGGCTCGATGCGATCCGGCACGATCAGTGGTACGGCCACAACAGCTTCTGGCTCAACCGGTGGTGGCGCTCCGGGTCCGAACATAAACCACCAGCCGACCCCGAGCAGCGCAACTGCCAGCACGAACCCAAGAAAGAGCGGAATCCGCAATCCACGCTTCGGCCTGACGACGGGACGATCGAGATCGGGGAACGGTAGTTTCGGATCGGCCGCATCGGTCCACCCCTGGTTATCGCCAACGGGGGGCATTGTCCGACCAGTCGTCTCAGTGTATACCGCCTCAACTGCCTCGCGCATCGCGGTAGCGTTGGCAAATCGTTCGGTGGGATCGGGATGCAAACCGGTGGCAATGATTTCGTCAAGAGATCGAGGAAGCGATGTCAGAAGCCGTGATGGCTCCTCGAACCGACCTTCCTTCTTCGCCATCAGGATCTCGACAACATCGCCGCCGGAAAACGGCTCGCGCCGACAGATGAGCGTGTAGAGCGTCGAGGCGACGGCGTAAAGATCACAGCGGGCATAGTCGACATCGGCTCCCGGTTTGAATTGCTCGGGTGCCATGTAAAGTGGGGTTCCGGTCATCGCATGCGTAGCGGTCAACGACATATCGGTCGTGCCGCGGGCGATGCCGAAGTCGATCACTTTGGTAATGCCATCCTGATCAACCATGATGTTGCCGGGTTTGATATCGCGATGAAAAACACCACGCTCGTGTGCATACTCGACAGCAATAAGTGTTTCGCGGATGATGCGGAGACTCCGGGCAAGAGGAATCTCACGTTCTTGCTCGATCAGGGCATCGAGTGTGACGCCGTCGATGTACTCCATGACGATGACCATCTCGTGATCGTCCGGATAGAGCACATGATTGAAGCGGCAGATGTGCGGACACTGATGGAGCAGGGCAAGGATGTTCGCCTCGCGTTTGAATCGCTGGGAGAGGGCCGGATCGGGATTGTGCAGGACCTTGAGCACGACACGCAGATTGGAGAGTTCGACATGTTCGGCCAGATAGGCTGCCGCCATGCCGCCCGCGCCCATTTTACGCAGGATGCGATAGTCCCCGATGATTCGATCATTCATGCAAACAGTTTGTCCGGCAGGAAGTTATCAGTCGCCAACGTACGCCTCTCAGCCCGGATGCCAAACAGAAATCACAGTGCCGCGAGAGTCTGCTTGACGCTCCCCCCGGCTCTGGCCCTATCTTAGGGCCTCGGGAGACCCACCAACCAGCATACGCGAGATTTTCAGGAGACAGCTATCATGCGTAATCTCATCTTTCTCTTAGTGATCGCGATCGCCGCAACCAGTGTCACGTCGTGCGGAAAATGGCGGCGCACCGAGACCGGAGCCGTTATTGGTGCGGCAGCCGGTGGTGCCGCAGGCGCAGTCATTGGGGATGCGGCGGGCAACACGGCGGTGGGCGCGATTATTGGCGCGGTCGTCGGCGGTGCAGCCGGTGCCTACATCGGCAACTATATGGACCGGCAGGTGGATGAAATGCGCCGCGACCTCGAGGGTGCACAGATCGAACGTATTGGCGAGGGGATCAAGATCACGTTTGAATCGGGCCTGCTCTTCGACGTCAATGAGGACCAACTCCAACCGGCTGGACGGGAGAACATTGGCGATCTGGCGGCGATCCTCATCAAGTATCCCGACACCGACATTCTGATCGAGGGTCACACCGACTCGACTGGTCCGTATGACTTCAATCTCGCCCTGTCGCTTCGGCGCGCACGCTCCGTCTCCACGCTGATGGAACAGGCGGGTGTAACTGCCGAGCGCTTCCGCGTTACGGGGTACGGCCCCGACCAGCCGGTGGCTGACAATAGCACCGCGAGTGGGCGCCAGCAGAACCGTCGGGTCGATATCGCTATCTTTGCAAATGACAAGTTGAAGTCAGTGGCGGAAGAACAGACGGATGGTTGATAGTCGCCTTCAGCTTACCTCAGCGCTACCAACCGGCGAACCAGCGTAGCCAGTCGGTCAGGTGGCGTTCGATCAGGTTGTAGAAAAGCGGAATCACGCCAAGGAAGATGACGCCGGCGGTTGTTACCGCCAGCGTTGTCTGCATGACCGGAGAAACCGGCAGACGCCTCTGTCCCTCGGTCGGCGTCTCGATATACATCGCGCGCACAATGCGCAGGTAGTAGAAGAGTGAAATCGTCGAGTTGATCGCTGCTACTGCGACAAGCCAGTGCATACCAGCTTTCGCCGCGATACTGAATAGGAAAAATTTCCCCACAAATCCGGCCATCGGTGGTACGCCTGCTAACGAAAAAAGCGCCAGCAACATTACCAACGCGAGCACCGGGTTAGTCTTTGACAGACCGTGGTAGTCGTTGATGTCGGTACGACCAGTTTCATCGTCATACCACATGATGACACCAAAGACAGCCATATTGGTGAATGCGAAGATCAACATGTAGAAGAGCATCGCCGGGGCGCCCTCGGGGTATGGTCCGATGAAGCCCATGATCAGATAGCCAGCCTGTGAGATCGAGCTGAACGCCATGAAGCGTTTGATGTTTCGTTGAATGATAGCGATCAGGTTACCGACTGTCATGGACGCCGTCGCCAACGCGGCTATCAGCCACTGCCACTCGGCAAGCTGCGCTCCAAACATGCCGAAGAAGATCTGGAACATGAACGCCAATCCGGCAGCCTTCGACGCAACCGACAGATAGGCCGTCACCGGCGTTGGTGCCCCCTGATAGACATCCGCCGCCCAGAAATGGAACGGCGTGAGTGTTAGCTTGAAACCAACACCGGAGATCACCAACGCGAGCGCGATCCACGCAAGCGGCGTCGCCGTGAATGTATCACCGACCACGCGCAAGTCGAGTGACCCCGAACTCGCGTAGAGCAGGCCGAAGCCGTACAGCAGCAGCGCGGAGGCCAAAGCACCATACAGAACGTACTTGATTCCGGCTTCACCGGAGTACTTGTCGCCCCGCTTCCAGGCGGCTAAGGCAAAGAGCGGAATCGTTGAGAGTTCGAGCGATATGTAGAGAGAGGCAAGGTCAGTTGACGATATCAGACACATCATTCCGACCTGGGTGAACAGCAGAATCGAGAAGAACTCTCCCGGCGCGGTGATACGCTCGAACCGTTTCGAATTCCAGGTCAGGAGAACGGTAAATGCTCCGCCCAGCAGGAAGATAATCTTGAACCAGGTCGTCAACGGTGAGATGACAAACCGTCCGCCAAGGTACTCGGCAGCTACGTTCACATTGGCCAGCAGCAGACCAATCGCGATCGCCGCCGCCCCCAATGACAATGGCGGCAGATACTTCCGGTGGTGTTTTGGCATGAAGAGATCGGAAATGAGGACGAAGAATCCCGCTGCGACGATGACCAATTCTGGGAGGTAGTACATCACAACACTCCCAGCCGGATTAGCGCATCACCCAGTCGTTCGACGAATGGCACTAAGGATGGACTAATCAAATCGAGAAACAGGAACGGCACGAGCCCGCCGATCGCCAGCACCGCGACCAGGATTCCGGAACCGAGACGTTCGGTGAGGGTCGCGTCGGTCAGATGACCGAACCGAGCTTCATCGAGTGGTCCCTGAAAGACCGTGCCGAGACCCCGCAGAACATAGACTGCTGTAACCACAATTGATAACGTCGCAATAATGGTCAGCGTGCGCGTCAGTGTGGTATCGATCCAGGGATTGCCGAAGAATCCACCTAAAAAGACATGCGACTCCGCGACAAATCCAAACAGGCCGGGCAATCCAAGGGAGGCGAGCCCGCCAATGTAGAAGCAAGCCGCCAGCCAGGGAATCCGGACACCAAGTCCGCCCATTTCGGGAATCATTCGAGTGTGCGTGCGGCCATACACCATGCCGATCAGGGCAAAGAACAATGCGGTCATGATCCCGTGCGAGAACATCTGGATAACCGCGCCCTGAATGCCGATCGAGTTAAGCGCAACAAGCCCGAACAGAACAAAGCCACAATGGCTGACTGAGGAGTAGGCGGTGAAGTACTTCAAATCTTTCTGTCGAATAGCGGCCAGTGCTCCGTAAAGGATATTGATCGTTGTCAGGATCATGAAGACGAGCGCCCACTCTTTAGCGCCCTCGGGGAGCAGATAGATTCCTACGCGCAAAGCTCCGTATCCACCCAGCTTCATCAGGACACCGGCATGGAGCATCGAAACCGCGGTCGGCGCCGAAGCATGTCCGTCGGGTGACCAGGTATGGAACGGATAAAGCGCCCCGATCACACCAAAACCGATGAAGATGACTGGAAACACCCATGACTGGAACGCGAGCGGATAGCTATGCTGAGCGAGTTGTGTCAGATCGAATGTCGGCACCGGGGCACCGTGATGAAGCGCAAGAATTCCGACCAGAATCAACGCCGACGATGCCATCAGCATGATCGTCAGCTTCATCGCCGAATACTCTTTTGGTCCCGTTCCCCAGATCCCGATCAGCAGGTACATCGGTAGTACTGCCAGTTCATAGAAGATGAAGAAGAGAAAGAGGTCGAACGACACGAAGACGCCGAAAACACCGGTCACGAGGATTAAGAGCAGAGCAAAGAATTCTTTCGCTCGTTCTACCACATGCCAGCTGACGAGAACACCACAGAAGATGACGATCGACGTCAAAATGATCATGGCGACCGAAACGCCATCGACACCCACCAAATACTGGATGCCCAACGACTCAAACCACGGAACGCGCTCGACCAGATAAAGCTTGGTAAAGAGCCCATCACCGGTTGTGGCACCATCCCGAGAAGCCTGCACCCAGTACTGCCAGGTGACAAACCCGGTGAGCAACAGATGCAGCCCTGTTCCAACCAGCGCAACCCAACGAAAGACATGCGTGCGGTTCGACGACACAGCGAGAATAGCCAGCGCTGTGATCAGCGGAAGAATGACCAGCCAGGTAACCGGACCACCCATCAGCGCACCCACCACCAGAACAGTAGCCCGATTACAACAACCCCGCCAACGAACCAGGTGGCGTACGTCTGCAGCTGACCGGTCTGGAGGCGACTTAAGACGATGCCGGACCAGCGCGTTAGATTTCCAGTCAGATTAACCGCACCGTCAACCACATGTCGGTCAAACCAGGCGATCGGCGCGGAAACGAACGGAAAGATGATGCGCTTCGTAACGAAGAGGTATACCTCATTGGAGTAGAACTGGCGCTGGAGCACGACGCGCCACCCAGTTGCCTCGGCCTCACCCTCCGTTGGCCGTCGATAGATCACCCAGGCAATCAGAAGTCCGGCCAGCCCCGCCGCTGTGGCAACATATGGTAGCCACGCCGGGCCATGGTGGTCGTGCCCGCTGTCCGAGGGTAGCCCGACGAACTCCGTAACCGGGATGAATCCTGCACCAAGAGAGAGCACGGCGAGGATGAGTAACGGCGCGAGCATGACGGGCGATGCCTCATGCGCTTTCTCCGCACTGTCGCTACGCGCCTTGCCGAGGAACGCGACGATGTAGATGCGTCCCATATAAAACGCCGTTAACGCCGCCACGAGCAATCCAACGGCGAACACAACCGGATGATGATTGACGAGCGCGGCCGCGAGAATCAGATCTTTCGAGAAGAATCCGGCAAGTGGTGGCAGGCCGGCGATCGCCAGCGTCGCAATCAGGAATGTAACGTGGGTTACCGGCATGCGGCGAGCCAAGCCGCCCATCTCCCAGATCGAGTTTGAATGAACGGCATGAATCACCGCTCCCGCTCCGAGGAAGAGCAGAGCTTTGAAAAACGCGTGGGTGAACAGGTGGAACAAAGAAGCCGCATACCCAAGCGGCGAGGCGAGTGTCGCCACACCAAGGGCGAACATCATGTACCCCAGTTGACTCAACGTGGAAAATGCGAGTACGCGCTTGATATCATTCTGTGTGCAGGCAATCACGGCGGCAAAAAGGCAGGTGAAGGCACCAACGATCATCGCAACCGACAACGCATCGGCTGAACCGGCAAACGCCGGAAAGAGTCGCGCTACAAGGTAGATACCGGCAACGACCATTGTCGCCGCGTGGATCAAGGCTGATACGGGCGTTGGTCCCTCCATCGCATCCGGCAACCAGATGTGAAGTGGAAACATCGCACTCTTCCCGGCCGCCCCAATGAAGACCAGAACCATCGCGATCGTGAGCAGACTCGCGTCTCCCAACGCTCCGACCGTACTTGGTGCTGTCAAAAAGAGGAAGTCGAAGACCTGCATGCCATCGGGAACGCCGACTGTCGCTGCGACCTGGAATCCCTGGTAGCCGAGTAGCAGAATACCGATCAGGAAAAACACATCGGCAAAACGCGTAACGATGAAAGCTTTCTTTGACGCCGCGACCGCACTGGGCTTTTGATAGTAGTAACCAATCAGGAGAAACGAACTGACACCAACGAGTTCCCAGCAGATGAACATCTGCAGAATATTGGGAGCAACAACCAGACCGAGCATGCTAAACGTGAACAGGTTCAGAAACGTGAAGTACCGTCCGCTCCCCGGATCATCGGCCATGTAGCCGAGCGAATAGATGTGCACAAGCAAACTGACGACGGTCACGACGACAAGTAGCAGCACAGAGATAGGGTCGAGTAGCACGCCAATCGTGGCGGTCAGGCCGGGTGCGTACTCCAGCCACGCAAACGACCAGGCGATGATCGCATCCCCGCCCGAGGGAAATGCGACATAGTATTGGGCGGCGATGATCACCGCGATCACCGTCGCCGCCAGAACCGATGCCGTGGCAACCAGACCGGCCGCCTGCCGAGACCGGGGGGCAATGAAGAGGCCGACAATAGCGAATGAGAGAAGGGGTAGAGCCGGCACGAGCCAGGCGTATGCGAATCCGGCATCCATCAGGCTAGTACCGCATCTCTGTCATCGTTGAGATATCGACCGAATGTCGACTCCGGAAAATCTGGACAAAGATTGCCATGGCCAGTACCGCCTCAGCAGCGGCAACGGCAATGACAAAAATCATCATGACCGCACCGTCAAGGAACGGTGTGGCCAGATACCGATTGAAGATCACGAAGTTGAGGGCCGTCGAGTTGAGCATCAACTCAACACCGATCAGCACACCCACCGCACTGCGTCGCGACAGCACGCCGTAGAGTCCAATCGCAAAGAAAAGCGTGGAGAGTATGAACCAGTGTTCGAGACCGGGAACGAGGCTCACGATGTCTCCTCAACTTGTGTGCCGTGCGGTGCATGGATGTCGGGTGATGCGTCGGCAGCGGCCGCTTTGGGCGACCGAGCGATAACGACGCCCCCCAGAACCGATGCCAGCAAGAGAAGCGATATCACTTCGAAGGGCAGGAGATACCCCGCTCCCGATTGGTCAAGTAAGAGCCGCCCCACGCCAGCCGCGATGTCCGATGGTGGAACGGTCATCGCCGTGACCGTGAATTCGGAAGCGCGAAACGCGGCCACCGTAACGACCAGAAAGATGGCCGCCACAATAGCGCCAATGATTCGACGCTGGGTAGGCGAACGAGTCTCGAAATACTCCATCGAACTGGTCAGCATGATGGCGTAGACAATGAGAACGACAATACCGCCGACATACACAAGGAGCTGCACACCGGCGAGAAAGTCGTAACCAAGCAGA
Organism: Candidatus Zixiibacteriota bacterium; assembly: GCA_028289585.1. GTDB lineage: Bacteria > Zixibacteria > MSB-5A5 > GN15 > FEB-12 > JANQPI01. The sequence continues at coordinate 341,256 of JANQPI010000010.1, read as the reverse complement.
ACATAGAATCCGGCCGTACAGGCGAGAGTAACGGCAAGACCGACAGCAGCACGAAGAATTCGCTTGGATGCCACCGCGACTATCGATGCAATCAGCGCGATACCGCCCAGGAGATAGAAGATGAGTGTGACGGTCCAGTCAGCAGTGGTCACGTACTCTCCTTATCCTCACCGCCAAGAGCGGGCACGCCCGGCAGTTCGTCGCCGGCCAGCGGCACACCCGTACCGTACCGGCTGCGCGGTTCAATCGTCGCTTTGAGCTCTTCGGGCTGCTCGTCCTTTTTGATCGCGCGCTCAATGAGCCTCGCCTGGGGGCCTGCATACGAATTGAGCGTGTAGACAAGGAGCCGTCGGTCGTAGACCGCACCTTCGAAATCCTGTCCCCATTCCAGTGCATCGTGCGGACAAACCTGAATGCAGGCATTGCAGAACGTGCACGTATCAAGACGCCAGATGAACTGGTCGAGCTCTGACTTGTCGTTAACGGGATTCCGCCGGTCCTTAATGATGATGCTTTGGTTGGGGCAGGCAATCTCACAGAACTTGCAACCATTGCAGTTCATGTAGCCATTATCGTCGTGCGTCAGTTTGAGACGGCCGCGGAAGCGCTCGTTCATTTCGAGCGTTTCCCGATTTTCTGGATACTGCTGCGTTACAACCTTGTCCCGCCCGAACAGATAGCCAGCCGTAACCCGCATACCTGTTAACAGCGATCGTATCGCAATCGCTACGCTCCGAAACCAGGAGATGATACCGGGGGGGCGGGAGGAACCGCGGGGAGCGACAATGACATCAACGTCGTTGTTCGCAACGTTAACCCGCCGCTCAATTCCCGGTCCGCTGCCAAAGACATTCATGGCTCAGTTCCCCACCGGAAAGAAGTAGAGTCCGGATAGGATAATCACCGCAGCGATCAGGACATTGGCGATCCCGATCGGAAGCAGAAACTTCCATTCCAGCCGCATGAGCTGGTCAACGCGCAACCGCGGAAACGTCCAGCGTACCCACATTGAAATGAAGATGATCACGGCAACCTTGCCTGCGAACCAGATCGGTCCGGGGATAATCGCCATCACCGAATTGAAGGTATCCCAGCCGCCAACCTGAAACGGCATCCAACCACCCAGGAAAAGGGTCGCCGCCAATGCTGACGCGACAAACATGTTGATGAATTCGGCGAGGAAGAAGAAGGCGAAACGCAGCCCCGAGAATTCCGTGTGGAAACCGCCGGTCAGCTCACTTTCCGCTTCGGGGAGGTCAAACGGCGGGCGATTGAGTTCAGCGGTTGAGGCAATGATGAAGACGACGAACGCAACAATCGTCACGACGTGCCCACGCCAAATCCACCAGCCGTCGGCCTGCGACGCTACGACCTCACTCAACTGCAACGATCCGGCAAACAGAACGGCGACAATCAGACAAAGCGTGAGAGACAGTTCGTAGGAAATGAACTGAGCGCCAGCCCGCATCGCACCGAGCAACGACCACTTGTTGTTAGAGCTCCACCCACCCAGCAGAATGCCCAAAACCCCAAAGCCGGACACCGCAGCGAAAAAGACCACACCGATATTGAGGTCGACCAGATGCAGCGTTGGGCTAACCGGGACAATGACCAGAGCCAGAAGCGTGGCGATGAGACTGAACGTTGGCGCGAGGAAAAAGAGGATCCGATCGGCCTGCTCAGGAATAATATCCTCTTTGATCAGCAGCTTGATTGAGTCAGCAACGGTTTGAAACAGACCATGAGGTCCGACGCGCATTGGCCCGAGCCGCGACTGAAAGCGAGCCGCGACCTTACGCTCGATCAGGACCAACGCCATACCGAGGAGCGACATGCTGCCAATCGCAGCGACAATTGCCACTGCCAGCCAGGCAGCCGTTCCCCAAATGCCGACTTCAAGACTGGCGGCGGCTCGTTCCGCCAGTGTCAGGAGTACTATCGCAGCACTCACCGTTTCCCCAACCCCAACCTTACCTTCCTAGCGATCGATATCCGGTACCACCAGGTCAAGTGATGACACATTCGCAACCAGATCGCCAAGCCGCCCACCTCGGGACATCGCATCCAGGGCCCAGAGGTTATTGAAATTGGGGCTCCGCAGGTGGATACGATACGGCTTGTCAGACGTACCGTCGGATACCAGCACCATCCCCAGAATTCCTCGAGCGGTTTCCATCTGGTTGTAATACACACCCTCGGGAATGACAATCTTTTTGGCTGGTTTCATCAGCATTGTCTTCCCTTCGGGGATATTGTCGATAAGCTGTTCTACGATGTGGATCGATTGCCGCATCTCCTCTACACGCACCCAGTAGCGGTCCCAGCAATCGCCAACGGAGCCGACCGCCGTACGGAAATCGACACGATCATATACCCCGTACGGTTCGACCTTACGAAGATCATAGGCAACACCACTCGCACGAAGCGGCGGTCCGGTTACCCCCAGAGCAACGGCATCTTCGGCACTCAGTATACCAACGTCACGCGTGCGCTCCTGCAGGATGACGTTGCCACTCAGGAGCTCCTCGTATTCGTGAAGTTTGCTCTTGGAGTACGCGAGGGCTGCTTTGGTGCGCTTGACGAAATTGGGATGCAAATCGTGCATGACGCCACCCGGCTGGATGTAGTTCATCGTCAGCCGACAACCAATCGTCTCCTCAAAGATATCGGTCAGCGTCTCCCGATCGCGGAAACCATAGAGAAACGGCGTAAACGCTCCGAGGTCCATTCCAAGAACACCCCACCAGAGCATATGCGACTGGATACGTTCGATTTCGGCGAAGATCGTTCGAATATATTCGATGCGATCGTTCGTTTCGGTTCCGGTCGCAACCTCCACCCCCCGAGCGACAACCCAATTGTTGACGAGCGCCGAAAGATAGTCAATGCGATCGGTCAGGTGGACAAACTGACGATAGGTCATCGCCTCGCCCATCTTTTCAATGCCGCGATGAATATACCCGAGCACCGGGATAACTTCACGAATCGTCTCACCGTCGAGTTTCAGCATGAGCCGCAACACGCCATGGGTCGCCGGATGCTGCGGACCCATGTTGATGAAGTACTCTTGCGTGTCGAGCGGTGAGTCGGGCGTATCCGACGGCCGAATACGATCGTCGAGCGTACGAATCGGAGCGGTCATTGCTTCGGCTCGTCCGGGGTCAGCATGAAGTCGTCCTGATAGTCTTTCCGCAGTGGGTAGCCGCGCCAGTCATCATCAAGGAAGACTCGGCGGAGATCCGGGTGTTTCTCGTAGGTGACACCGAACAGATCGAACACTTCCCGTTCCTGCCATTCGGCGATCGGCCAGAGACCACAAACAGTCGGTGCGCTCGCGTTATCTCGGTTGACGGGGCAGGTTACCAGCAGCCGTTGCCCGGTCGAGAGCGACTGCAGAACATACAGAAGCTCGATCGTGCCATCGGCTGGTCGATCGACCGCCGTGTGCGAGAGCAAGCAGTTAAATGCGAGTGATGGTTCACTGCGAAGATGCGCTAAAAGATCGTAGAGATTTTCGACAGGAACTCGAACACCCGGGTTGCTGCCACTTAGCGGGTCGTCCGTAACGCCATAGGAAGATGCGATCAGCGCTTCGATGAGCGGATTGCGCGGCGTTGGTTCCGCTGGTTCGTCGGGTGACGGTACGTCGGCGTCGGTCATGTGTTGGTACTCGAGGGCCAACCGAGTTGCCGACGGCGCGCTTCGACATCGACTTCCGAGTCAGCCTCCAAAAGAGATTCCATCTCCGACCGAATATCATCCATAGAAATACCGGGCGGTAGCGCAGACATCACAGGTTTACGACGGACACCGGGTTGGCGGAGTGTCTCTCCGCTCTTGATCATCCGCTGGAGGGTGAGAAGTCCGTAGAACAGTCCTTCCGGACGCGGAGGGCAACCCGGGACAAAGACGTCAACCGGAAGCACATCCTCCACGCCGCGCAGGGTCGTGTAGGAGTTGTAGATAAACGGTCCCCCGGAGATCGTGCAGGCACCGGTCGCAATCACATATCGCGGTTCGGCCATCTGTTCATAGAGTGTCCGCAATCGTGGCGCCATTCGTTTGACGATCGTCCCGGCAATAATCAGCAAGTCGGCCTGGCGGGGCGACGGTCGAGCCACCTCGGCGCCGAAGCGAGCAATGTCGTGTCGTGGCGCGCCAGTGGCCATCATCATTTCAATCGCACAGCAGCTCGTGCCGAAGGTCAGCGGCCAGAGGGAATTGGCGCGGGCCATGTTGAGAACCTGATCCACCCGTGTAAGCAGGTAATTCCCGCCGAGCGCTTGGTCCGCAGACTTCTCTACACCCATTCCAGGATTCCCTTTTTCCAGGCGTAAACAAGCGCCATAACCAGAACACCGACAAAAATGCCGACCTCAATCAAGCCAACCCAACCGACCTCGCGAAAGATTACTGCCCAGGGAAACAGAAAGGCCGCTTCGACTTCAAAGACGAGAAAGAGGAGTGCAATCAGGTAGTACCCGACATTGAAGTGGACCCAGTTATGCCCAACTGTCTCCTCGCCACACTCGTAGGGTTGGTTCTTCTTCCCCCCCGGATTGTGGGGTGCAACAAGGCGCGACACGAGCAATCCGCCGCCCACAAGACCGACAGCGGTCAACGTGAAGACAAAGATCAGAAACCAATCCACAAACGTTTGTCCTTATGGCCTCAGGGAATCGCCTGCTTTTCGCTTCCGGACTCGACGGTCCACGTCTCGCCGGCCCGGAGCAGATCGTGGATCGTGCTCGCTCCCTGAACGGAGTGAATGGTGCGATCGAGTGTCCACACCGCTTCCTCATAGACCGGTTCCTCGACCTGTCGGAAGATACCCAATGGGTAGGGGGAGACACCAAAATCGAGAATCGCCAGCTTCAGTGCGAGCGTCGGGTCGCTCGCATGAGCGTCGTGACGCACGAGATCGTTTTCGTCGACAGACGGATCATCGAGATTCACGGCCTCAAGATCGAAGCCGTTGAAACGAAAACCCTTGTCCCGATTGTTGCCCCAAATGAGCGGTTCACCATGCTGAAGCAGAATCGTATGCTCAGCACGCTCACTCTTCTTGTTCACCTTGGTCCAGGCCTGATTGTTGAAAATCTCACACGACTGCAAGACCTCAACAAACGACACACCTTTGTGGTTGTGCGCGGCCTTGAGGACTTCGGTAATCATCTTGTTGTCGGTGTCCGGTATCCGGGCGGCAAAGGTCGCCCCGCACGCGATCGCTAACTGGATCGGATTAACCGGACGATCGACCGAACCGAATGGCGTCGACTTTGTCTTCGCGCCGGTCGGCGAGGTTGGTGAAATCTGCCCCTTGGTCAGACCATAGATTCGGTTGTTGAGCAGAATAACATTGATGTTCGGATTGCGGCGCATCAAATGGAGGAAGTGATTACCCCCAATCGATAGTCCATCGCCGTCACCTGTCACCACCCAGACCGAAAGCTCTGGTCGAGCCAGTTTCACCCCGGTCGCAATCGCTGGTGCGCGGCCGTGAATGCCATGGAAACCATACGTGGAGCAGTAATGAGGAAAACGGGATGAGCAGCCGATGCCCGACACGATGACGATGTTTTCTCGGGGGAGTTCAAGCTGGGCCAGCGCGGCGGTGAATCCTTTGAGCACCCCGTAATCGCCGCACCCCACGCACCAACGGGGCTCCTGGCCGCTCAGATAGTCTTTTCGTTGCAGTGTTTCCGTCATGCCCCACCTGCCAACATTGCTTCGATCTTATCCTCTATCTCACGAATCTTAAACGGCGTTCCTTTGATCTTATTCAACCGTTCGGCATCAAGCAGGTACTCGGCCCGAATCTTGGTCCAGAGCTGTCCGTCGTTATTCTCAACGACCACCCGACGCGGAAACCGCTTAAGGATTTCTTCGAGGTTTGACGGGAACGGATTGAGATGACGGAGATGCACGGCGGCCACCGGATGCCCGAGCTTGTTCTGATGCATCACGGCACGGGCAATGGCACCATAGGAGCTTCCCCAGCCAATGATGAGCAACTCTGCCGATTCATCCCCCTCGATCTCCAGCGGTGGGATTTCCTGGGCCACACGCCGAATCTTCTCGGCCCGCAGGTAGGTCATCCGCTGGTGGTTCTCCGGATCCTGATCGATCTGCCCAGAACCGTCCTGCTTCTCCAGGCCGCCGACACGATGTTCCATACCCGGTGATCCCGGCGGTGCCCACGGACGCGCGAGTCGCTCGGGATCGCGGGCATACGGCTGGAACGTCGACGCATCGCTATGATGCTGCACATCGATTGGCGGCAACTCATCGATCTCAGGAATTCGCCACGGCTCTGAGCCGTTGGCGATGTAGCCGTCGCTCAGCATGATGACCGGCGTCATGTACAGCAGCGCAAGGCGCGCTGCTTCGACTGCGGTGTGGAAACAATCCTTGGGCGACTTAGCCGCGAGCACAACGAGCGGTGCCTCTCCCGGACGCGACCACAATGCCTGATACAGATCGGCTTGCTCCATCTTGGTCGGCATGCCGGTCGACGGCCCACCCCGCATAACGTTTACAATCACAAGCGGAAGTTCGGCCGAGACGGCAAGTCCGATAAACTCCGTCTTGAGCGCCATGCCCGGTCCCGAGGTCGTGGTCGTCGCCAGCGAACCCGCGAACGATGCACCGAGGGCGGCGCCAATGGCCGCAATTTCGTCTTCCGCCTGGAACGTGGTTATCGGAAACTCTTTGTGGCGACTCAGTTCGTGCAAGATCTCACTGGCCGGGGTAATCGGATAACTACCGAGAAACAGGTGTAGTCCGGCAAGCTGTGACGCGGTGATCAGACCAAGCGCAACGGCGCTGTTTCCGCTCAGATAGCGATACGTCCCAGGCTGACGACTCTTCTCCGGCTTCTTAATGACGTAATTTGTTTTAAAGAGTTCGTTACTTTCGCCGTACTTGGAGCCGGCGTCAAGCGCCTGTGAGTTGGCGAGAATGACTCCCTCGTCACCGGCGAACTTTTGGCGGATCCAGGTCAACGAGTTGTCGAGCGGCATATTGAAGAGCCAGCTGATCAGGCCGAGTGCAAAGAAGTTCTTGGATCGCTCGACCTGCGCCCGTGGAACATCAAACTCCTGCAATGCCGTTGCGGTGAGACGTGAGATCTCGACCGGGAACAATTGGTACGCGGCGAGCTCGTCGGTCTCCAGGGGATTGCGGTCGTACCCGGCCTTCTCCAGATTCTTCGGGATAAAGGAATCGGCGTTGGCAATGATGATGCCACCCTCACGAACGAGGTTGTCGTTCGCCTTGAGGGCCGCCGGATTCATCGCAACCAGAACGTCGACTACGTCACCCGACGTGAAGACATCCTGAGGACCGATACTCATCTGGAAGCCGGAGACGCCCGCCAGGGTACCAGCGGGCGCGCGAATTTCGGATGGATACTCGGCGAGAGTGATTACGTCTTCACCATGAATGGCAGACGTATTGGCGAAACGAGTTCCCAGCAGTTGCATACCGTCACCGGAATCACCCGCAAATCGGATGGTTGTGACATCGAGCTCGGTCGGATGATCCGACGGAGATGTGGATGCTGGGGACGGTTCGAGCGAGATCGGTTTGCGATCGTCCGAAACGCCCATGATGGTTAGCCCCTATGCTCTAAAGTGTGACGGCGCGTCGTCCGGAATCTCCTTCCCCGGGTGGAGCGCACGGGCGCGTTCCAGCAGGTCGGCTTCCGACTCGACTCGATCCTCGTCGGTAATACACGCATCAACCGGACAGACATCGGCGCACTGGGGAACGTCGAAAAACCCAACGCACTCGGTGCACTTCTCCGGATCGATGATGTAAATATCATCACCTTCGGTGATCGCATCATTAGGACAGGGGTCTACGCATTTGTCGCAGAGATTGCAATCATCAACAATTATGAACGCCATCTGAGCCTCCTCGCTGGTCCATCACCCACCAGCTTGCTTGAAAACAGCTCTCCGGGAAGCGCCGAAGTGCCTTCCGGAGAACCCTCAGAACTGAGACAATCGGCAAGCGCAATTCGATATAATCAAATTCTCACCAATTCGCTATGATTTCTCAGATTTCCGGTCGGAAATGTCGTCAACGATCTGTTCAGAAGCTGTCTAATAGCGACAACCAATTTGCTTGCCAACGCCAACAATTCACCTACCTTTTTGTCGGGTAAGGTGACAAAACCAAAGCCTTGCGAGGTTCATGCCGATATGCAGGGTGGGGCCAGATTTGCTATCAGACGTATAACTCTGGATCGAGTGACAATCATCATCCGATCCCGGTGAAGGGGCGCTATGTCAGAACCGAAATATCCCGGTCAGTTAGCCACGATGGATGGTTCCGAGGCGGTGGTTTGGGTAGAGATCCACGCCTGCTCGGGAGCATCAAGTTATCCCATAACTCCCTCCAGTGGAATGGGAGCAGGCTTTCAGGCCGCCGTCGCCGACGGCAAAAAGAATCTCTGGGGAGAACAACTCGTTTTCCTCGAGCCCGAGAGTGAACACTCGGCCGCGTCGGTTTGCGAGGGGTACGCAGCTTCGGGTGGACGGGTCACGAACTTCACTTCGGGCCAGGGTCTCATGCTCATGAACGAGGTCCTCTACACAATCGCCGGCAAGCGACTTCCGGTCGTCTTCCATATCGGTGCACGCGCTCTTACGGTGCACTCCCTAAACGTTCACGCCGGTCACGATGACATCATGGCCGTTGCCGATACCGGATGGGGGGTTCTCTTCGCGCGGAACGCTCAGGAAGCCCAGGACTTCGCACTGATTTCACGTCAGGTCGCCGAGGCCTCCTACACTCCGTTCTTCAACGTTCAGGATGGATTTCTGACCACCCATACGGTCGAGGACGTTCGCCGTCTCGAACCCGAAATGATCAAAGAGTTTCTCCGCCCGCCGCATGAAGGCGTGATTAACCTGATCGATCCCGAGCACCCACTCATGAGTGGAGTCGTGCAGAATCAGGACTCGTACATGCGTGGTAAGATCGCCCAGCGCGAGTACTATCGTCAGATCAAAACGAACCTGCAGTCTGCCTTCGATCAGTTCCGCGAACTCACCGGCCGAGACTACGGTTTCCTTCTGTCAGATCAGATGGAGGGCGCTCGCTATGCCATCGTAGGCCTCGGTTCCTATATGGAAACGGCCCGCGCAACGGCGCGTCGCATTCAAGCGACCACTGGCGAAAAAGTCGGTGTCGTCGCAATCTCCTCCTATCGTCCGTTCCCGGGTCCCGAAATGGTCGAAGCGCTGAAAGACGTCGAGGTTGTGTCGGTCATCGAACGGCTCGACGAAGCGAGTGCACCAGAAAACCCGTTGGCCCGTGACGTAAAAGCGGCCTTTGCCGACGCGTACTGGGGTCATCCAGACTATCCGCGGATCAAGCGGATGCCGATCATCCAGCACGGCGCGGCCGGACTTGGCGGATTCGATGTTCGTGTCCGCGACTTCCAGGCAATTGTCGAGAATTTGAAGCGTGGCGCCGACGGCACCATTCGCTATTGCATCGGCATTGACCACCCGGACGCGATTGCTACCGACGAACCCGAACTGTCGATTGGCGGTGACGGATACTTCGCGATGCGCGGGTACTCGATCGGTGGGTACGGCTCAATCACCACGAACAAGATTATCGCCTCGGTCTGCTCAGAGCTGTTCGGACTTTCGGTGCAAGCCTACCCGAAGTACGGAGCCGAGAAGAAGGGCATGCCGACGATGTACTTCTTGGCCGCAGCTGACCACCACATTGAGACGCACCAGGAACTGTACGACGTCGACTTCATCGCGATCAACGACCCGAACGCGCTGCATCGCGGCAACTGTCTTGAGGGTCTCGCCCGCGGCGGTTCGATCTTCATCCAGACCGCGCAGGCATCCCCCGACGAAATCTGGGCATCGCTACCCAAGTCGGCTCAGCGACAGATCAGTGAAAATGAGTATCAGGTCTTCGGCCTCGACGCTAATGCCATCGCCCAGCAGGTCGCGAGCACACCGGACCTTGAGAGCCGGATGCAGGGCATTGTCCTCCTGGGGGTCTTCCTTCGCGCCACGCCGCTCGCAGCGAATAAGGGACTCGATCAGGAGAAATTGTTCGAATCGATGGAAACAATCATTCGTAAGTACTTCGGCAAGCGCGGTGAACAAGCGGTTGCTGATAACATGACGTGTATCCGCCGCGGGTACCTCGAGGTTCTTGAGGTAGCACCGCCGACGATAAAGGAAGTGCAAAATGTCGACTGACAATTCCCGTGACGATCTCACGCGCTACGACGAGGAGTCCCGCGATCTCCACGGCTTCGACAAGGATATCGTTGAGAAATACAACGCGGGGCAGGGAGAACATGGCGTTCCTGCTGACGCTCGTTCGGCGCGATCGCTGATACCACCCCAAACCGCTAGCCTACGAAGCTTCGCCTTCATCAGCCCGGATATCCCGGACGTGCACTATGAAGCGTGTGTCGCCTGTATGGAGTGCGTGATTCTCTGCCCTGACGTCGCGATCCGTACCCGAGGGGTAACCGAAGAACAGCTGGAGACGGCTCTTGCCAAGATCGATGATCCGGAGGTTCGCGAAGATCTCCGCAAACACTTCATCAAGACCCGTAAGCTCTGGAACTCGTTTGAGAAAAAGGGCGAGGTCCCGGCCTACTTCTCGATCTGGGTCGACCCCGATCGGTGCAAAGGCTGTGGTGTCTGTGTCGATGTCTGCGGATCGCACAACGCGCTCCACATGCGGAAGAAAGAGCCCGAACAGATGGAGGAGTACGCTCGAGGACTTGAGTTCGTTAAAGAGATGCTCCCCCCGACTCCGGAAGAGTACATCAACGAGAAACGCATTACCGACCAGTACATGCGCGAATCGTGCTGGGTGTCCGAGGGTGGCTCAGGTTCGTGTGCCGGCTGTGGCGAGGTCGCCGCTATCAACATGGCGCTCACCGCAACGTCCATCAAGTATGGTAAGGATATGGCAATCGTTGCGGCCACCGGTTGCAATACAGTTTACAGCTCGACCTATCCGTACAACATCTTCGACGTGCCGTGGACGAACTCCCTGTTCGAGAACGCGGCCGCCACGGCGATGGGTGTCCGCATGCGCATGGATCAGACAGGCCACGACGAGAGCAAGCTCTGGGTCTTTGGTGGCGACGGCGCCATGTTCGATATCGGCTTCCAGTCGCTGTCGCGCATGCTGACTTCCGGCATGGATATCAATGTCCTCGTTCTCGACACCCAGGTCTACTCCAACACCGGTGGTCAGGCGTCGACGGCAACGTACCTCAGCCAAAACGCCAAGATGACGATGCACGGTAAGCGGTCCGCCGGGAAAGCGGATCGCCGCAAGGAGCTCGGCCTTCTGGCGATGAATCATCCGGATGTCTATGTCGCGGCGGTTACGCCCGCACAGTACCATCATTTCTTCAAAGCGGTCCTGGCTGCCCTAGAGTACCCGGGGCCGTCGGTCATCATCACGTATTCGTCCTGTACACCGGAGCACCAGATCGCCGATCACGAGTCATTCACCCACGGATTGGCGGCGGTCGCGTCACGAGCGTTTCCGGTATACACCTACGATCCGCGCCGCGGTGAAACGTTTGCGGAGCGGCTTGATCTCAGTGGGAATCCGTCACCTAAGACCGACTGGCATTCCGATAGTCGCACGGGTGAGCTTCAGGATTTCGTCTGGTTTGCTCGGCAGGAGGGTCGCTTTGAGAAGCAGTTTGACAAAGACGGCAACCCGTCGGAGATCCTGCAATCATCCGCCGACGATCGCCTGAAAAACTGGCGGCTGCTACAGGAGCTGGCTGGCGTTCGCAATAAGGAAGCCGCTGCGAGCTAAGCGTCACTTCATCGTTTGAACGTCACAGCGGCGGGCCGAGGCCCGCCGCTGTGCATTTATAGCGGTCCCGGCCGCATGCTCTTACGGTTGAAGGTTACTTCACCGCCGGCACCTGGATCACTCCCCCATAGGTCAGTGAACAGGTAGTGATCTGATCTGATCGACCGTCGATCGTGGACGACTCCACGAGCTCCGGGGCCAAGCAAAGCACGACGGCCTCTGAATCTGCTTCCAAAGGAATCTCTTGCGGTCGGCCACCACGTTCGCACCAAAGGGCGATCTTGTTCGATTGCCACGTACTAGGCCGGTTGTTGTTCCAGCGATCGAAGAGCCCACGGGAGGTCAACGTGAGTGTGGCGCAGCCGGGATCATCTGAGAAGAACTGGGCGTAACGGGCAGACCACCTGTCTTGTCGTTGAGGACCATCCATCAATAGGGTCACTACCAAGGACGGACCAACGGAGCGAATGAGTTCAGCCAACGATTCCTGTCGAGCCAAGTCTTCACAGATGATTGGGCAGATTGTGATTTCCTGACCAAGATTGATGAACATCGCCTCTCTTCGACCTAGCTCGATGTGTTCCCAGTGATTCGCGCTAGGATGAAGCCTACTCCCCAGGTCATAGCTAACGATCTGCCATTTATCCAGCTTCCAGCGATGTTGCTTATGGTACCACTCGATAGAAAGCTCATCTTTCAGACGCCCGTCATCGTCCTCTTCCCGGAAGGCAAAGCAGAGCTGGTTCTTACCGATGCCACTGTCTTCATCTCCCTTCCAACCATACGTACCCGCAATCACCGCTTTGATCTTGGATTTCGTTAGTACATCAAGGAATTGGCGGTTCGCAAAGAGCCCCTCATCAATTGCACACTCAGGTAGCACGACAAGATCAACTTCTTCTACCTCTTTTTTGGCCGCGCCAAGAACGCGCTTCAAGTCCTTCACGAGATAGCCCGTTTCTGAGAGAGGGTCGTCTTGCCTTGGTCTGTAACAAAAGACCCGATCTCGTGCCCCTCCAACTTCCGCTTCGCTCTGAGATGACGTCCAGAAGTCCCGTGCAGAAATCTTCTTGGGCCAAGGTAAGAGTAGGATATTCACATGTTCATCAATGATTCTGTCGTGCGGTGCAGCAGATACTGCAGCCCGTCCCGATGGTCTGTGGCCTGATCGATTCTTGACAATTCCTGCCGCTTTGGTAATCCACCTGACGTCGGTGGATGACGAATGATAAGACAAGTAGGTAGAAGAGGAGCGCAGCGTTGCTCCTACTTCTGGAGTGTGGCGCTTGGGCAGGACACGCCCTCGATCATTTGAGATAAACGACAGATTGCCAGATTTTTCAAGAAGTCGCGTAACTAGCCGGTCGAAGCGGCGCTTTTTTTCCTGCTTGTCCGGTGTCCATTCTTGCTCATCATCCGTTAGATACGAACGAATCCCCCAGCCTACGCACGCTTTGTCGGCAAGGGAATGAATTGTCCAAAGAGCCTTGAAGAGCCTAAGACCATCTTTGTCAGTGCGCCAGATATCGAGACAATTGGCTGTCCTGGGCGTTTCTATGTTGTCATGAACGAGCTTCCAGTCGTCGCAAAGCTCTTTGAAGTACGGCTTGTCTTTCGACTCTGCTCCCTCACTGCCAGCATAAGTCCGAGCCCGCGAAAGGATGTTAAACTGCTTCGTACGTTCTACAAACTCAGCTCGCAGCCTTGCCCATTCGAAAAATAACGTCCAGTTTCTAGCCTGCTTTCGCTTTGAACCAGTCCACGTTTCCCACAGCTCATCGAGATTCTCGAGTTTGGAGTCAAGTAATTGAGCACGATCCGGAGGACCTTGATCTGCTCCCTCGCGGCAGCTGGTCGGCAGACGGAAATTTGCACGCGGGATCATCGGCAGGATAATCTCAAGCGCTTCCTCGTTCAGATTGTCGACAAGGAGTGACCGCCATCGCTTAGCCAGGAAATCGACTTTCTTCTCCCACTCTCTGAAATTCTCCCCATCCAGCCAATGATTTGTTGCGGCAAGTCCGTAGGCTCCGGTAGCCTCAAAGAACTTGCTTGTCAGTGCGAACAGGTTGGGCGGCCAGTGGAAATAGAATTCTGTATCCAGCTCCGGCCACTGCTTCTGCTGATTTGTACGATAGTCCTCGATATCGTCATACTTGCCATCGACAACGTGCCCGCCAGGTGCAAAGATGCGAGCTATCTCGTAGATCGACATCGGATAGCTGAGGCTCTGATAGTAGTCTCTGTATTGCGTTTCGTCTTGAGTAGCGTGGCTGTTTTGGTCCATTTTCGCGTCCTCCCACAATCCGCTTAAAAATCACGTACCAACGCTGGATGGCGACAGTATACATGAATCGCCACATTCCGGCAATAGCGCCTAGATTGTGAAGTGGACAATAAAACGTGGAATCAAAGGACCGAAATCGCCGTAGTGAACGAGATGCGTTACCGACCTAGCGAGATTCAACCGGAAGATTCCGATCAATCCAGTCGACGATCCCACCTCCGAGATTCGTCACCCGCCACCCCCGACTAGCCATCAAAGCAGCAGCATACCGCGAGCGATTCCCTGTTCGGCAATAGACGATGAGGTGCTTGCCGTCGGGTAATTCATCGCTGCGGCTGGCAACCTGGGAATGAGAGATGTTGATCGAGCCTGCCAGCGTACCCGTTTCGCGTAGCTCCGCACTGCGACGAACGTCTACCAAGGTATCATCATGCGTCAGTGACGCGAGTTCGACATCGAGTATATGCTGTTCGGGTAGCGTTGCCAACGTACCACCCGCCTGGACATAGGCTTCAAATTGATCCGGATAAATCACGCCATCGATACCGTCAACTCCAACACGTACGCCATGACGGGCGAAATCCTCAACGTCGTCGGCATGAGCAATCAACACCGCGCGCCGAGTGGGGTCAACGTAGGAACCAAGTAGCGTGGAGATCGCACTCGTTGTTGGAATGAAGAGCGACCGCGGCAGGTGGCCAGAGATGAATGTCTCCCAATCACGCGTATCGATAAGCTGCACGGATTCGTCGGCGACGAGCGTCGCTATCTCATCGGTAAGCACCGACGAGACGATCGGGAGTCCGTTGAGCACCGGCGGTCCTTTACGATTCAGCTCTTTGCAACGGGCAAAGTAGGGCGGCGGCTCCGGTTGATCGGCAGTGATGTAACTGACAAACCGCTCGGCATCGCTCGCCGCCGCAACCGATGGATTGGTTGCCAGCTCATAGCCGAGACTCGACATCGGCACCGCTCCGAGCGCTTTACCACACGCCGAACCGGCACCATGTCCGGGCCAGACGACAAGGTCGGCGGGAAGGTGTCGCAACAAGTCAATCGAATCGTACAAGACTCGAGCCTGTTCGGCCATTGTACCAAGCTGACCGACCGCACTCTCGAGAAGATCCGGGCGGCCGACATCGCCAACGAAGAGAAAGTCTCCACTCACGATAGCAAGCGGCTTGTCTTCGTCCCGACTCAGGTCGGTGACCAGATAGATCAAGTGCTCGGAAGTGTGCCCCGGCGTGTGACGGACCTCGAAGTGAATATCTCCGACAGCGAAGCTGTCTTGGTCGGTCAGTAACTGATAATCATACGTTGATGAACGTAACCACTCATACTGCCACTCGCTTCCCCCCTCGGCCGACGCATAGACGAGTATTCCGGACTCGGCGAACTCTCGCAACCCGGTTACGTAGTCGGCGTGAATGTGAGTTTCCGCGGCCGCTACGATCCGCAGACCTTTAGCCTCGGCAAGTGTCAGATAGCGATCGATATCCCGCATCGGATCGACAATGATTGCCTCTCCGGTCGCACCAGATCCGATCAGATAGGTGTATTGTGAGAGTTTCGGTTCGAAAATCTGTTCAACGATCATGGGAAGAATCACCTTTGGCTATCGACAATATCAGGTAGTATACTATCGAGCGGCAGTCTGTTTCAATCGTAATTAAACCAGATGCATCGGTGACAGAACCAATCGCAATGACACGAGGAGGGAAACCCATGCTCCGCTCACTGTACCGGTATACGTACGGCGTTACCATTCTGATTCTCGCAGCTACGACCGCCATCGCTCAGGAAAAGCCAAGTCCGCAGGAACAACAAGAGATGATGGCTAAAATGATGGAGCTCGGCCAGCCCGGCCCTGAGCACGAACGACTCACACAACTCGTGGGTGAATGGTCGACGGACGTCAAGATGTGGATGAATGCCGACGGCTCACCCATGATCATTGGTGGTTCGGCATCGATCGACACCATTCTCGGCGGACGATTCATCGAGGGGACGTTTGTGACCGAAGGTTCGATGATGGACGGTGAAGGGCTGTTCATCATGGGCTTCGATCGCCGACACGAAACGTATTCCTACGTCGGTTTCGATAGCTGGGGGACGTATTCAGTAGCGGCGAGTGGCGAATACGATGAGGCGACCGAAACGATCACCGTTTCCGGTACTGACGAGGATCCTATCGTTGGCTTCACCCAGGTGTACGACATGACGTTGACGTTCATCGACGATGATACCTGGAAGTTTGAAGTCATCATGAAGGGTGCCGAGGCGATCTACGGCGCCGATCCGTTCACAATGGTCGAGGTAATCTACACGCGGAAGAAATAGCGGTCGACAGGCAGTGACAGAGATCGGATTATCTCATTGCCCGCGGAACCGGATGCAACACAGATGGTACAACTGGTCGATAGGTCGGGAGAACCGCCATGAGGTTGTGTGCAGGTAAAACTTATCTCCCCTCGGATGTCCCTCCGACCAATGGACACCGAGTACAAGCGGGCGATGTCGCCGTCGCTAGGTCTCCTCACGCTGGCAGCGCTGACACCCAATGACCACGATGTGGTTATCGCTGATGAAAACGTCGAACGTGTCGCCCATACCGATACGCCAGACCTTGTCGGCATAACGGTCAACATAGATACAGCGAAGCGGGCATACGCTATTGCTGCCGAGTATCGACGTCGGGGCGTCCCTGTCATCCTCGGTGGCATTCATGCGTCTGCTTGTCCTGATGAAGCGAGTCACTACGCAGATTCGATTTGCATCGGCGAAGCAGAGATGCTCTGGGAATCAATTCTTGCCGATGCCGCCAACGGCGGCCTGGCACAAACGTATTTCGCCACAACGCCAACTGATCTTTCGTTGCAACCGATACCACAGTGGAACGATATCGATCGATCGCGGTATCTCTACACAAACGTGTTGACCGCTACCCGAGGCTGTGTCTTTCGATGTGCGTTCTGCTACAACTCGTGCGAGTACGTACACAACATCTATCGACAACGACCGCTCAATCACATTCTCGCGGAGATTGACGCGATGCCCTCTCGTCAAGTGATGTTCATCGATGATAATCTGATCGGAGATATCGGTTGGGCATATCACCTCGCTCGTACGCTTGCAACTCGGGATATTGTTTGGCACGGTGCCGTTTCAGCAAACATCGGCGCTCATGAGAGTCTGCTTGACGCATTTGCCGACTCGGGGTGCCGGTCGTTGTTTATCGGTTTCGAGTCAGTCAACGAACCGTCACTACGAGCGGTTAAGAAACGTCAAAACAATGTCAACGAATACGAGACGACGATTCGTCGCCTCCATGATCGCGGTATCATGGTCAACGCATCACTTGCGTTTGGCTTCGATGATGACGGCCCTTCGGTGTTTGCCGATACGCTCGACTGGCTTGTGAGTAACAAGATCGAGACGATGACGACTCACATCCTGACACCCTATCCCGGAACGAAACTCCACGCCAGTCTGGCAGCCGAGGGGCGCATCTTTGATACCAACACGGATCATTACAACACTGCTCACGCGGTCTTTCACCCAGCACAGATGTCGCCTGCGGAACTCGAAAACGGATACCGCTGGATGTATGATCAGTTCTATTCCTGGCCCAACATTTGGAAGCGGATGCCCCACGACAGCCGTCGTGTGCCCTTTCTGCTCTTCAATCTCGCTTATCGCAAGTTCGGTCCATTGACAGCAACAATCGCCAAGGCAGGATTGATGAATTGGGCGGGACGAGTGGCTCGTCGGTTGTGCTACGGCATCGATTGATCAGCACAGCACGTCAACCCAGGACCACCGTCATCCGCCGTACCGCTTCTGTCAGCGTATCGGCGTCGCGATTGAGCGACATCCGCACAAACCGATTGTAACCCGCGAAGTACTGGCCGGCCGACACGGCAACGCCGGCATCCAACGCCCGCTCGCTGTATGCGACTGAGTCGGTGATGCCGTCATGAGTCGCAAAGAGATACATCG
The DNA here is from genome assembly GCA_028289585.1 of Candidatus Zixiibacteriota bacterium. Taxonomy (GTDB): domain Bacteria; phylum Zixibacteria; class MSB-5A5; order GN15; family FEB-12; genus JANQPI01. The sequence continues at coordinate 323,132 of JANQPI010000010.1, read as the reverse complement.
CTGCCCCCGGTTCGGCAAAACGGAACCCGGCGGCGCGGAGTTCGGCGATTGCATGGTCAGCGCGTTGCCGCCATTGCGCCCGGAACGAGGTCAGTATCAGCTCATCGTCGGCAAGCACACTCTCCCCAGCCTCCTGCATGATTGGTGAGACGCACGTCACGGTGGCCGAGATGAATCGACTCAGTCGTGCGGTCAATGATACCGGGACAACCGCGTATGCCAGCCGCCATCCCTCCATTGAGAACTCTTTCGAAAACGAGCGGACACGAATCGTGTCGGGAAACGTCTCGATCGGTGAAAACGCAAGCCCCCGATACGCTTCATCGAGAAGGATCGGGATTTTGCGCTCGGTGGCCACTTCTATCCAGTCGCGAACCCGCGATTCGGCATACACAATCGACGTCGGATTGTGCGGATTACAGAGGATAAGCAGCTCGGCATCGTCGAACGGCAATGATCCTGGGTGCCAATTATTGTCAATCTCAGCAGGGACCATCACGGCCTCCGCCCCGAGCTCGTCGCAAATCATCGCATACGCCGGCCAGGCGGGCGTTGGGATGATCACGCGGTCCCCGGTACGCAACAGTGCCTTGGCAATCGCATACAGAAGGTATTTCGACCCCGGACCGACGACAACCTGATCAGGCGACACGTCCTCTCGTCGGGCAATCACCTCGCGAAACGAATCGGTCCCCAATGCGGAGACGTACTCAGCCTTCTGTTGAGCAACGAATTGGGTGGCACGTTCGATTGCTGCCCGGGGCGTGGGGAGTTGCGTTGCGCCGATATCGAGGCGGATCAGATCGGCACCGTCGGATTCAAGACGAGCCGCGCGCGCGACAAAGTCATAAAAGCTCATGCTGACCTGTCCGGTCGTGGATCGGACTCCGGATAGCAGCCGAGGAGGCGAAAGTAGCTCGCATGTTGCTGCAGATCGGCAAACGCTTGGGATACGTGATCCTGGTCGGGTGACCCCTGAAGATCGCACAGAAATGCGACCGCATCCGGCTCGCCCGGAGCGGGGCGTGACGCTATCCGCGTCAGGTTAATTCTGGCCCCGGACAGAATCTCCAGACAGCGCGACAGCGAGCCGGGCTTGTTATCGAGATAGAAGACGATTGAGCACTTGCTGCCGTTGGCCGTCGGCTCGCGACTGATTGTCACAAACCGTGTCACATTGACCGGTGAATCGGCAATCTCCCGTGCGATGATATCGAGCTGATAGAGATCGGCGCACAGCTCACCGGCGAGAACACCAGCCGCGGTCGGTCGTTCGCGACGGAGCATCAGCGCCGCACCGGCGGTGTCGTAATACGGCTGCGATTCGATTTCGTGTTTGTCCAACCACCGTCGCGCCTGCGACAACGCCTGCGGGTGCGAATAGACGATACGGATGTCTTCGAGTGCCTGGCCAGGCAACGTCAGCAGACAGTGTTGGACTGGCAGATAAAGTTCGGACGTGATATGCAGATCGCGCTCCATCACGAGCTCCTCGACCGTCGCAACCGTCCCCCCCAACGAGTTCTCAAGCGGCACGACACCGAGACTCAATACGCCCGATGCTACCCCGTCGAAGACATCGGAGAAATCGGTGTGCGGAATCGGAATCGCCGTCTCGTGCAGCTGCATCGATGCCCGTTCGGAGTGCGCGCCGTGTTCCCCCTGAAACCCCACCAATTGCAAGTCAAGCGCCTGCAATCGCCGTGATTCCTCCATGATCGTCTTGTAGAGACTTTCGGTGAACTCCGGCACGAGCAGACCGATCGAATTCTGCCGCGCCTGCGACAGTACCGACTGCTCGCGGTCGGACGCGAGTATCGCCGTCTTCAGGTTGCGGGCGCGGACCGCGAGTTCCATGCGACGGTTGAGCAGTCCGACAATATCGGCGTCGATGGCGTCGAGGGTCGTGCGCAGCTTGTCGAGATCCATTAGTCAGCTACTCCGATCGTTACATCTCACGCAGGCACCCGGTGCCCGGATTCTTTATCTTGGGTAGAACGGGCGAGCCTGATCGTCAAGATTCAACACGCCCCGCGTTGGGCCGGACACTGGCAGCGCTCCCTTGCGAGTACGATTGGCAAACAGCTATATAGCCGTCAGGAATTGGCAGTTCATGACCGATGCTTAATGTTGGACCGGGCAGGCGGGGCTTGTCCTGAACTTGCCGAAGGAACACCTGCCGCGCACGAGAGTCCAAAGTCACCCCGAGCGTAGTCGAGTGGGGACACGATGAGAAACTTTGACCGTGACGCGCACCTCGACTGTCGTCAATTGAGGAGCAAAGCAGATGGCCGAAAACCGAACCTTAGAATGGATGCGGATTCAAGTACCGAATACCAGAATGTTGGAATATCGAAAGCTAGAACCGATATCCCCAACTGTAATCAGTTCATTGGGTATTGACACAGTCCAGGTCGACTTCTTTGGAATCACAGCACTAGCGTTTGAGGTCGACTTCATCCGTGGCCTCGTCGGGGCTAGTCTACTGCCGGGTGATTACGTCTTCTGCTCAACGTATCCTACTATTGCTACCTTCAAGGACTTTGGAGATGATAAACTTAGAAGTTTCTTTTCGGACTTCAAGGTCGAGCCTTCATGGAGTTCCACGATCTTCAGGGCTCCAGGGCTCCAGGGCTCCAGGGCATGACAGCACGCCCATCTACCCAGCTCTTCCTAGCTTGATCGACAAGTTTTTTTATTATCGACTGGCTGGCAATAGATGAAGAGTCTTCGATGCTTCTTGAGTCACCCAAAGTACAACGCAGGTATGTTGGCGATCTAGACATTCATGGACTCAACTGTCACTCGAACATTCGCGTTGATGCCGATCGGGTGTACATAATTGCTGAGTACTTCGGCGTGAACGCCCTTGAACAAGCAGTCGACTATCTGGCCAGGTATTTTGAGCCATTCGATGACGAGCTTTGGGCATCAAAACGCAGCAAGAGAGGTGAGTGGTCAGACGAGTTGGAACGTCAAAGCCGCACGCTACCGTATCGACGAGGCGGACCGGAGCTTGATTACCCGACTCAGCCTTGACGACAATTCACTCCATGGTTCTTCGTTCGCGGCGGAATGGCCTTGGCCGGGCCACCCGTCAGGGCAGAAAGACGGGCAGGACAAGAGCCTGCCACGCCCGAGAGTTTCTGAACATATTCCCCCTCGACTACGCTCAGGGTGACTTAGGTGCTACCGCAGTCACGATAAAGCCAGTCAATTCCTCCGCCCCTCTTGCTTCCCATTTAAACCCCGACTATTTTTTCTACGAAGGCTGCTATCACATACGGGGTTCACATGTTAGTGAAAGAAAGCGTTCGCACTCTCCTGACCGACACCGCCAACCGCGCGTCTGACTACCTGGAACAACTTGATGACATGCCAGTCCTCCCAACAGAGGATCTCCGGGTCAAGGTACTCGACTTCGACGGCCCCTTCCCTGATGAGGGAATGCCAGCGGAGGAGGTAATCGACGAGCTCGACCGAATTGGTTCGAAAGTAGCCGTCGCCAGCGCCGGTCCGCGCTTCTTTGGCTTTGTCGTCGGTGGAACCCTCCCGGCCGCGCTGGCAGCCGACTGGCTGACATCGACCTGGGATCAATGCAACTACGCACCGGTCATCTCGCCGCTTGGCATCGAGTTGGAGTTGGTCGCGGTCAATTGGATTCGCGAACTCATCGGACTGCCGCAATCGTCGCGGGGCGTGTTCGTTACCGGGGCGACGATGGCAAGCTTTGCCTGTCTCGCCGCTGCCCGACACCACCTGCTGGAGAAGCTCGGGTGGGATGTCGAGGAACACGGTATTTGGGGGGCACCGCGGTTAACGCTGGTCGTTTCCGATCAGGCGCACAGCTCTGTCGGCAAGTCCCTGGCGATGCTCGGTCTGGGTCGTGGTGACGTCATCAGAGTACCAACAGACGACAACGGTGCGATGATCGCCGACGAGGTACCGGTAGTTGACGGCCCGGCGATTTACTGTGTGCAGGTTGGTAATGTCGACAGCGGCAGCATAGATCCGATCGCCGAGATTTGCGGCCGGATTCGTCGAGCCACCAGCTGGGTGCATGTCGATGGCGCCTTCGGCCTCTGGGCCTCTGTCTCACCAAAGTATCAGCACCTCCTGCACGGACATCACCTCGCCGACTCATGGGCGGTCGATGCGCATAAGTGGCTGAATGTCCCGTACGACAGCGGTGTTGCCTTTGTGCGCGACCCAGAGACACTGTTTCGGACGTTCTCCACCTCGGCGTCGTACCTGATGGACGACCGGCAGAAACATATCATGTCATTCCTGGCACCACAGCTCTCTCGGCGCGCCCGTTCGATTGCGGTCTACGCGGCACTGCGATCTCTCGGTCGAAAGGGTGTCATCGAGTTAGTTGAGAATTGTTGTCGGCTGGCCAAACTGTTCGCCGATCAACTGAGCGACCGCGGCCACACAATTCTCAATGACGTCGTGCTGAATCAGGTGTTGGTCAAACTGAATCCGGAACGCCGGGATCAGATACAGGAAGCGATTGACACATGCGCAGTATTCTGGACAAGCAACACCAATTGGCGGGGGGACGTCGCTCTGCGGCTGAGTCTTTGCAACTGGAAGACAACAGAAGAGGACATCCACCGGTCGGTAGCCAAACTGGATGAGATCCTTACGGCCAACGGCTGCTAGTCGTGCCTTGTTGGCCGCAGACTGTGCTCTACTTGTAAGCGATTGAAGAGCAACTACCCGAGAGGGTATGTTGTTGAACGGTGCGCAGGGCGGCGAGATATGGGCAATCAAGAAAGCCGACCCCAAAAGGGGTCGGCTTTGCCACAGAACTATTCTGATCGAATCGTAGCGTTATAGTCGCACGCTAATGCGTGTTGCTGTCGTCGTCATCATCGTCATCATCGTCATCGTCATCACACGGCACCTCGACCGTATCGACCACGAAGATCGTATCGAAACGTACGACCTTGATCTTGATCGTATCTGTCTTCAGCAACGTATCGACAATCGCGATCGTGTCGAAGACCGGTATCTCAACCGTATCGGTGATGAACAATGTGTCGCCGAACAGAGTGTCGACAACGAAGATCGTATCGCCAGTGAACAGCGTATCGATCTGGAAGAGCGTATCAAAGAAGATCGAATCAAGTACGATAACGGTGTCGGGTATAAAAACGGTATCGCCATCGAAGACCGTATCAACGACGAACAGCGTGTCAAAGAAGAGCGAATCGACAACGACAAGCGTATCGGTCTGGAAGACCGTATCGCCGGAGATGATCGTATCGACGATGACTAACGTATCTCGGAAGAGCGTATCAACCAGGGTTAGCGTGTCGAAAAAGATCGAGTCGGTCAGCACGATCGTATCAACTGAGAAGAGCGTGTCAAACAGCAACAGCGTGTCGACCGTGGCTAATGTATCGGTCTGAAAGACCGTATCGAAGACGAACAGCGTATCACCGGTGAAGATCGTATCGACCGTCTCGAGGGTATCGGTCTGGAAGACCGTGTCGAAGACGAACAGCGTATCTCCGGTGAAAACCGTATCGACAATAATCACTGTATCGACGACCAGGTTCGTATCGCCCAGGATAATCGTGTCGACAGTGATGAGCGTGTCGGTCACAATGATCGTGTCGGTCTGATTCCCCTCACCGCCGAACGGCCCCCCCGGTCCGTCGGGATCCTCATTCGAATCGAGCGGACTCGAACAGTTAGTAGGTCCGAAGAAAACACCGACAAAGAGCAGCAAAAGAATGAGCGCCGAGTGTAACCGGTTCATCGGTCACCTCCCCAAATCTGGATGACTGAAATCGACAGTGCGAGCTGTCCGAATTCATTTTCAGATGACGCGAACGTCGCGGTTCGTTGTTTCGCTGGCGTATAGGTGCCGGTTATCGACAACCAGTGCAGTGGCTCGACACGGACACCAATCATTGGCCCCTCGGAGATACGAAGGTACCGGAATGAATCCCAGTCCATTGTCTCGGCCCGTTTCCAGCCACCGACAAAACCGACCGGAATCGTCTCCCACGGATAGACAGCAAGATACGCACTGGCCAGCCGTTGACGAGTGCTGAAAGTAACACCCCGTAGCTCGAACCCGTCGAGCCAGATACTGTGGCCGAATTGAGCTTCGACAAAGACGATCCGTTTCCAGGTCACGCCTCCGGTCGCCACCGGGAGACTGCCGAACGGCGTCGTCGATGCCCCTATCCCGAGCTTGACACCGAAATCGGCGAGCGGTGACGACGACCGCTCAATGACAATCGTTGTCTCGGGCGGGAGCGGTTCCATCGGCTGGGGTACGAGGGAGGGATGTTCGTTGATATGCTGCTCGATCCACTGCTCAAGCGAGGCGATCCGGATGTCAATCGGGTCTTCCTCAAAGACGACTCGAATGCCGGCCGAACGTAACGAGTCACCCTTACCCTCCGGCTCGACAGTCTGAACGACCAACTGACGGGGGTTGACCTCGAATCGGGTGACCATCAGATCACGTAGTGCGTGGGCACGTCCGAGGGCGAGAGTCGGGTTCTTGGCGTCGTGCTGCGCTGAGAAGCGGTTTCCATCGGCACTCCCCGAGACGATCGCGTAGGCGTTGCGATTTTCCTTGAGCGTATCTGCAACCGCTTGCAGAGCGGGCAGGTATGGTTCAAAGATCGAGGCATCGACCGACCGCCCAACCCCGAGCGGGAAGCCGGGGATGAGAATATCGTCGGCCGGGGCCGAAATCGCCGCCAGACCGGTGAGGAGAAGAATCAGTTTCAGTGTTCGTACCATGCGTTCGACACTCCCAGCTAGCATGTGCGAGAGATTGCAGACTCCCTGTCTGTACATCACCGGAGCGGCACGGATAAGTCGTTGTCTGTCAGTCGACTAAATGCACTCGGTGACAGCTGTCCACGGTTAAGGGAGCAACCCCCGGGCCAATTGGTCGGATAACGGACCGCGGCGCTACATTCTGTCACGACGACAAAGCTGCTAGAAGCTACCGTGTGCTAACGAGGATGCGTCGACCCGAGAGCGACTGCCGCACACACTGTCAGGAAGGGTGAGCTGTGTATCCCCAGTCACCCCAAGCGGAGCCGAGGGGCAACACGTAGCGCAGCATTCGGCAGGCCGGAATCTTGCGCGTGGATACGTACTCTAGTCGGAGAAGCTAGCTATATTGGTCACGGGTGACCCATATTGTCGGTGGATACCGGCTACGCACGGTTAGGATGACCATGAAAGTCGACCAATAGAGCTTTTTGCGAATTCTCATCTGACCCCTACGCAACGAGCAAATCGGCGTCCACCTCAAACAGCGCCGCCCATAACCATCTGCTACAGTTAACCATACGCGCACGAGCATGACACCCCTCGCGCAGCCCATAGGAATGTTCGTAGACAAAACCACCCACATTGGGTAGTTTGTCGGATTAGCCAACATTCCGAATCCACAGACTGGGAGTAGACTCATGCGTTTTCTCAAAGCCCTCACGTGCGTCGTATTGTCTCTGATTGCCATCGATGCTGCCGCTGTACCGATGACGATGACTCATCAGGGCAGGCTTCTTGATTCCGGGGGATCACCTGTAAACGGTCCCGTTGACCTTACCTTCAGGCTCTACGATGTAGCAGTCGGGGGCGGCGTACTGTGGGAAGAAGTCAATCTGGTGACGGTCGACGACGGCCTGTACAGCGTCATCCTGGGTCAATCCACGCCATTGGACTTCTCGGTGATCGGTATCCGGCCGGACTCACTCTGGCTGGAGATTCAAGTCAATGCCGACCTACCGCTGACACCGCGAGTACGACTCACCTCGTCGCCACTCTCAGCCGTTTCAACCTCGCTACGCGGTGATGTTCTATCAGCACCCAATCAGCTGTTTCTTACCGATTCACTTGGCGACACAACGATTACCCTCAGCGGAGTCAAAGATGACAACGGCAGCGGCGCCGCGCAGGTGGTTATTACAAAGATCGAGCCTGCGGGGATCTCCTTCACCGGCCGTGATAGCTCCGGAGTCATTCGCGCCTGGAGTGATCTGAATCCATTCGGCAACGGTGTCATTACCGAATTGGTAGCCGGACTGCCGCCGGGTGAACCGCTCATTCGTACGGAGGTCGTACCGCCGGGGCGGATGAGCTTTGATAACATCAAGAATGGGGGCTTTGACACCACGCGAGTTGTAGAGATCGGGTCATACGAGGCCGGAGGATTCATCTCGCTGGCTGACTCAGTGGGTGACTCCATGACGGTGCTCGAGGACGGTGAGGTCAGAATCCGTCGAGGCACGTCAATCGGTAAATGGACATCAGTCGATGACATCGCAGATCCTGAGTTCAAAGGTCTTGTCCGGACCGAAGTTTCCGACGCTGGACCGGTCATGGCGATGCTCGATTCGCTCGGTGATACTACTCTGTTCATCAATGGCGGCCAGAAGAAGGGTGACAAAATTTCGCTGGTAGGTTTCGGATCGCTCAACAAGAAGATGAGTATTCGCAACGACGGCATGGTTGTGATCGATACACTGGGGGACACGACGGTGATGATTGACGGAGGACTTGACAACTTCCGTTTCATTCGCGTTCGCGTTCACTTCGACGTCGCCGCTACGGACTATCGCGATGATACGTACATCAGCCCTGGTGAAATCGAGCTGAACTCCAACGCGGACTTGAGTGGGACAGGTACCTTCGATCCGAATGGTGGCACCAGGATTCATCACGCAGGTCTGGAAGTGATCGATCAGGTTGGTGATACGGTGGCATCGATAGACTCAGCCGGCAACATCTATGCAGAGTCGACTGTGAGTATTGGCACAGCGCTGGATGAGTCGATCGCTCTTAATGTCGATGGTGACATCTGCTACACCGGAACGATCAGCGCCTGTTCCGATGCCCGATTCAAAGACAACGTGCATCAACTGAGTGATGCTCTTGCCAATCTAATGAACCTTCGGGGTGTCTCGTACACATGGAAACAGGACGAACAGAACGGGCGGAGTTTCGACGACCGGACACACCTCGGCTTCATTGCCCAGGAGGTCGAGTCTCTCTATCCGGAGGTGGTCAAGACCGACAGCGAAGGATACAAGTCCGTCGACTACTCCCGTCTTGCGCCGATACTGGTTGAGGCGATGAAAGAGCAACAGGCTCAGATCGAGGAGCTGAAGTCACTAGTGCGGCAGTTGGTCTCCGCTCAGAGCGGCAACGACAAGGAGTACGGTCTCAAGTAATCTGGACATTTCTAGGTAGTCCGGACTCAGAAACTGCGGTGACCCACCTTCCGGGGTGGGTCACTACACTCCAAAACCAGCCGCCCACGAGGCCGTCCGACCGATTGGAGTTGGCTAACCGAGGCCTAAAATCTATGTTCTCGTTTCACTGTGAGGGCATAGGCAAATGACGCGTTCGATAACTCTCTGGATCTTAGCGGTAATCATCACTCTCGGCTTTGCCATCTACCAGCGGACTACCGGACCATCGTACCCGATCAGCGGCACGGCCGAGTTAGCCGGCTCCGAAATCGACTTCACCCTTCTGACCAGCCACGAGACAGTAGACGACTACCGACTGGTTCTGGCTGCCCCCAACTTAGAGATCAGCGGTGACCTGATATTCAAGCGCTACCGCAGTCACGACGATTGGTCACGAATCCCCATGCAGCGATCGGGAGATTCGCTGATTAGTGTCATTCCCCGTCAACCGGCGGCCGGCAAGGTGATGTATCAAATTGAGGTGCACTCGCCGAACCTGGAGCCACAAATGCTCACCGAAACACCGGTGATCATGCGATTTCGCGGACCCGTTCCTGCGTACGTGCTCATCCCCCACATCTTCTTCATGTTCTTCGCCATGCTCCTGTCGAGTCGGACGGGACTGGAAGCAGCCGTTGGCAAGCCGTCGCTTCGCCCCTTGACCTACTGGACGATCGGATTGCTGACACTCGGTGGCATGATTCTCGGCCCGATCGTGCAGAAGTTCGCGTTTGACGCGTACTGGACCGGCTGGCCGTTCGGTACTGATCTCACCGACAACAAGACGGCAGTCGCCTGGATTTTCTGGCTGGTAGCGGCCTGGCGCCTGCACGGAAAGAACGGTCGCTGGTGGGTGGTGGCAGCGTCGCTCGTGACGCTTATCATCTTTTTGATTCCGCACAGCCTGCTCGGCTCCGAACTGGACTACACGGCGATGGAGGAGAGTTGATGGATGAGAAACAGAGTGACGATAGCACGACACACGGACCTGAGTTTATAGCGGCCAGGCCGCATAAGACTTACATGCTAGCAAGCCGACTCACTTCGGGGTCGGCTTGTTTCATGGCGATATCCTGTGCATCTAGCTAACGAACGTCGTAGCGGTGAATCCCGGCAACGGTCATCCCGGCCAGCAGTAGAACCATAAGCCCGAGGATGCCAATGTCAGGCAGCACGCTGGCGATCTGAGCACCTGTCCCAACCTCTGGTTGTTGATACCGGGGCATCTCACTGACATCAATGCGCGTCCGATCCCGATCACCGCGGATCGATGTCCCGCTCTCTGTTGAAATCGAAATTGACACCGTCCCCGCCTGGGGATCCTCTGCGACTTTCTGTTGGGCGAAATCCAGGAAGTCCTCGCGATAGGCAGTCATCGCCTGTTCTTGTCGGGATTTGACATCAACATCCGTACCCGACAGACGCTGTGTTGCAAGCTGGAAGAGCCCCACCGGAGAGACTTTCGCAAGCGCGAAGGCGAGCGTTTGTTGCTGACGTTGTTCATTACGCCACCGCTCGCGTAGTGTCCGATCAAACGACTCGATTTCCGTACGAATGCTGTCGCGTAAAGCGTTTTGCTCCTCCATACGCTCCCACAGCCGCGTGTCGCGTTCCTCATCGCTAAGCCCCTCGTCACCGAAATCGAATCTATCCTCGAGGCTGCGGTAGAACGAATTCCACATGTCCTCAGAGTAAGTATTGCGCGTCGCGGCAATTTCGGCTGCTGAGGCGACCGGCTGAATCTGTCCGGCTGAAACGATCGCCAGCTTAGGAAGAATGAGCACGAATGCGATCCATGAGATGAGGGAAAGAAGGAACGAGGTCTGACTTGATCGTGTGACTGACGAGAAGAACAGGCCAAGCATCACAAAGACTGTCGTTGTCAACAGACCGACACCGATGACCATCGCGATACGGGTCCAATCTCCGGTCGTCAACGTGACGCCTGAAAGCACGATAATGAGCATCGAAATCAAGATCGGCACGCCGAGTGGCAGGACAAGTCCCAGCCATGCTCCCAGCCCCTTTGCCAGAACGAGTGTGCGTCGAGCGATCGCGTTGGACATCATCAGCTTCAGGGTACCGGATTCACGCTCGCCGCTCACGGCATCGAACGTGAACAACAGTGCAAAAAGTGAGATCACTATCGTCACGACAAACGCGAAATCGACCATGCGGAAGAGCGAGAAGAGCGGGTCATCGGAATACGGACTCTGTCGCAACTCTACCGCCTGCTGCTGGTTGATGGGAGAGAACCGTCCTTGATCGTAATGCGTTCCGGCGATCAGAATCTGCAGGGGGTCGGGTTCCCGGTGGATGTCGAGGCTTGCCATATGCCAGTTTGTCCGCTCGGAAAGTTTTTCCTCGGCGAGCGTTGTCGCCCGGACATACTGCTGGTGTGCGAAGCGGTACTCGGCGACACCCAGTATCGTCGACAGAATCATCAGCAACGCAATAATCGTGAGCGTGCCGATAACTTTCTGCGACAGCAGAATTGAGCGCAGTTCCTTGGTCAAGAGTAGTCCTAGCATTACACAACCTACCTATCGCACATCGTAGTTGCGGAAGGCGACGACACCACCCAGGATGAAGAGTAAACCAAACATACCCAAGAGCCCGATGTCTATTCCAGCGGTCGTCATCGACTCAGCGAGCTGTGGGGACTGAAAGGAAAACTCAGGAATCTCCGATGGATCGATCAGCTCTTCTACCTGTTGGTCATCATCGGTGGCGATGATGAACATCATTCCACCACCCATGGTCATTCCAGTCTTCTCGGTCAGGAAGGACGAGAAGATGTCCTCATATGCATCTGCCTGTTCATGAAATCGATGCTTGAGCGAAAGTTCTGTCCCGGCCACATGGGATGCGGCCAGTGTAAGGCACGCCGCGGGAGAAATACGGCTGAGTGTGAGGGCGAGCATCTCTCGTTCGCGTGATGCATTATCGCGCTCCTCGGTCAATCGAGCCCATTGCTCTTGTGTACGTTGCGTTGCAATCTGATTTATCGAATCCATGTATTCCTGAAAGTGCATAACGCCAGCCATCGGATCCTCCGTCAACTCGGTCGATGGACCCTGATACGATGCCAGGGCATCGCGCTGTTCGAGATTGACATCACGCCGATAGCTGGCCATGCGTGAATCAACCTCATCGACCGATGGTACATCGCTCAGGTAGTTCGAGGCAACGACCGCGACTCGCGGAATGACGAGGAGCGAAACGATCCAGATGATAAGTAGTACGAGGAACGACGATGAAGGTCGACGCACGACGGCCGATACGCCTATCGAAAGAATCAGCCAGACAGCGAAGAAGAGCAATCCTATCAGGCAGATTACCGCGGCACGTATCCAGTCAGTGCCGGAAAGCGGTACACGCAAGAGAGGAAAGAGAAGAATGCCAACGAGGAGTGCGATGGTCAATGCCGACCCCAACGCAAGCAGCGCTCCGGTAGCTTTGCCCATAAGCAAGGTCGACCGTGTCACGGTCCCTGACAGGGCGAGTTTCAGTGTGCCCTGTTCGCGTTCTCCGCAAATTGAATTGTAGCCCAGCAGGACGGCGAAGAGGGAGAAGACGACGAGGAAGATGAACAGTAGGTCAAGCGTTTGAAAGACCGCAAAGATCGGTTCGTCGCCATAGCGGCTGCCGTAGGCGACGGGTGCACCACCAGGCGTGACATCGATCTTACGTCCAATGTCATTGCTGACTCCCGACACCAGAAGTGCCAGCGGTTGCGGAGGCAACATGATGCTTGCTTCGCGAACTCGATACCAGTCGGTCATTCCCTCGTAGCGCTTCAGATTCTCTGCGAGGGCTGCTTCGTATCGAGATTGGCTGTCATGGAAGTTACCTGCGGCCAGAGCAAATGTCAGAACTATCAATACCGCTACCGCTGCGAACGAATAGGCAAATGTCGCCGAGTAGAGCTGATGACGAATCTCTTTGGCTACGATAGTCCAGAACATCACGCAGCCCCCTCCAGCGTCGGCTGCTGAGAACCAAGAATGTGTTCCAGATAGAGCTGTTCGAGATTCGCCGAAGCCAGTTCGGCTGCCGGCTGCATCATAACCAGTTTCCCATGGTTCATGATCGCGATCGTATCGGCAATCTCACGGGCGCGAAAAATGTCATGAGTCGACATCAGGATCGCCTTCCCCTCATCGCGGAGAGACCGAACCAGTTGACTAAACTCATGTCCCGCCTGCGGATCGAGGCCAGACGTCGGCTCATCGAGGATAATGGTGCTTGCGTTCTTTAATATGGCAATCGCGATGCCGCACTTCTGACGCATTCCCTTTGAAAAGTCCTTGAGCCTCTTGTTATGAAAAGCCTCGTGCAGACCGACACGAAGCAGAGCTTCTCGGCACTCTCCGCGGGTTACATCTGTCCGACCGCCCAGGCGCACGAAGAACTCCAGATTTTGAACGGCGGTAAAATTGGCATAGAGCATGACATTCTCGGCGACGTAGGCGACATGCGCTTTCGCCGACAGCGGGTCGGTATGGGTAGAGATGCCACAGATCTGTGCCTCGCCGGATGTTGGTTCAATGAAGTTGAGGAAGATGTTGATCGTTGTCGTCTTGCCGGCGCCATTGCCGCCCAGCATGCAAAAGAGCTCACCCGTTCGTACCTGAAACGATACATTGTCCAGGGCCAGGGTGTCTTCGTCATACCGCTTTGATAGGTTGATTGCTTCCAATTTTACATCGCTCATGATTTCTTCCTATGGTTTCGCATGTTTACCGTCGCGCGAGACGCATGCCGAAGAAGACGATTCCAGACACGAGCCCGAGGAGCAGCACTACGATGAGTGAGGTTCCCAGGAGATTCGCCTGGGCCAGGATATCTACCGTGATCGATTTATCCTCCGACAATACGGGTTGATTATCGGACAGCGCCGAGGGGCGAAGCCGGACCTCATACTTGCCTGTGGCAATACCTGGCGGGGGTATCAGTGTCAGTTCGAGTCTACGCTCTTCACCAATGTCGAGGCTTCGGACAATTTCAGGTGAGAGATCACGTTGCCACCCGGGGGGAAGATCGGTAGCGACCTCTATGTTGTCGAGGCGCCGGCTCCCCTCGTTGATGATATCGAACGCAATGACAACGGACTCATCCGGCAGCGCCTGGGCATACAGCTGAGGTGCGCGCAGGCGCAACTCGCCGCGACCCTTCGGTATGAGTTCAAGTCGCACATAGCCGACCTGAGCCGCAACGAGCTCTTCCTCTGTCCAGTCCCGGGCACGATCCTGAAACTCTTCTCGTCGATCTCTTGGTACCGCGACGACGAAAAACGGTAGAGGCACATCCATCTGGACTTCATCCGTGGGTCGGTCCGGGAGCGTTACCTCAAGGTCAGCCGTCTTAGTGCGACTGCTCTCCGTGAACTTCACCTGACTCAGGCGAGCGTCACCCCCAGCGCCGCGAAACGTCCGGCTGATCTGATCCGGTAAGTTTAGGACCTGAAGTGCGAATTGATTCGTTGTCGAACTGAAGAGTTCAAGTGAGAGACCGTAGCGTGTGCGATTACCCAGATCGATCTCTTGAGAGAACTGCACCGATTCAAGGATCACGCGGTCAACCGACTGGTCTTTCTGTAAGAAGATCTTCATCGTGCGCGCCGATCCATCGCCGTAAACAATGTAGACAGTCACGGCGTCGAGATCCTGCAGGAGTGCGAACTCGATCTCCACCGGTTCCCCGAAATGCAATTCCGGAATCTTTGCCTCGTACGGAATGCCAACGATAGCATTTTCATCATTGAGGATCGAGACGTACACGTTGTTGACGATTTCAGGACGCAGCGCCCGAAACAGTTCATCCTCATTTTGTAGCAGTTGGGCATACTCGGCACTGCCACCAGACGCATTCGCCACTGTTAGGCGTACCATTCGATTCTGCTCGTCTGACTGTACTTTCACCGCCTGTGTGACTGTCACGTAGTGATCCTCGAACATCACCGCAAGCATCGATTGCTGGTAGTTCACTTCTGCATCAGCAAGTCGCGCCGATGCTTGCTCCAGCTCCTGTCGAGGAATCAGATCGCGATTGTAGAGTTCCTCGAAACGCGCGTAGTCTGCCTTGGCGATGTCGTATGCTTGTTTGGCGCGTTTAAGGCCAAGGAGTCGATAGCGATCATCTCGCTCGTTGAAGGGTGCCGTCTGCGCGGCCACGGCTACGGCCAACGTCGCTGCGAGAATGCTCAGGATCAGACTGCAGTAAAGTGCTCGCGTGATCATCGTTACTCGCCGCTCACACCCATCTTGATTCGCGGTTTGCCTACGGTGGATACCAGGGTAACGGTCGTTTCGATTGACGTACCATCACGATCGATCGTCATGCCAAGATTGGCGCCAGCACCGAGTGTTGAACATAGTTCTTGAAGCTGAGAGATATCCGTTAGCTTCTCTCCACCCGCCGCCACTAGTCGATCTCCTGACTTGATAGCAAGGTTGGCAGGTCTCAAGTTCTCCGGGAGGAGTTGGAATACGACGACCGATTCGTCCTTCATTGAGGCAACGATGCCGAGTTCGAGAATTGGTATCAAATCGATATCCTGGCTCAACTCCAAAGGGCTGTTATCACCTGGTGTCGGCACTGCCATGACGCGCATGCCGCCATCCGTTTCGCTCCGCTCAACTTTTGGGAAGCTCACGATCATCAGTTCCTGATCTCGACGTATGCCGAGCTTTATCGTATCGCCGACAGCGATTGCGTCGAGGCGTTCTCGAAGCATATCGAGCGAGCTGACTCGCCGACCATTACACATCATTATCTGGTCACCGGGTTTGATGTCGACGGCGGGGAAGTCGTCGCGTTCCGGAAGATCGGGAGCAAAACTGACGATCAGGTTGTCATCCTCAAAATTGACGAGTGCCATTATTCCCGGCACGAGCACGAAGTCGCCGTCTCCCTTAATGGTGAAGCTGTGCTGCATAGCTTGCGACCCGGACTCCGGACTGTCGCCATCATCTGCGGATACCTGCGGCGCGATGAGCACTATCGAGCTGAGAAGCACGCGGGAGAGGATTTTCATATAGAGCTACTCCTTGCGTTGTTCGGGCGTATCTGACGGCCCTGCTATTCGAGTGTGCTCTAGTCTACGAGACGCCGACGCGCGTGGTCTGTTAAGCTCTGTTGTAGTTTGTTAACGGTTGTTAATGGAGTTGCTGATAGGTGTGCCTGGACGTATACACAGGTGATGACTCGCAAACGAATCTCACTTGCTCGTCCGGCTGCAGCGATGTCAATCGCCATTGTCGGTCTGCTGGCAGTGCAGGCTTGGCTGCTAACAGCGGCATATCGAGAAACGAAAGCTTCGTTCGCACAGAACGTACAGAATGCCATCGCCGCTGTGGGCAACCACTTCGACACGCACATCGCTACCGATGTCTTTCTGCGTTCTGCTGACTCTGTAGTAATTGAGCGTGGGGGCCAGCGACCGGTCGGCACGATGACTGTCCGTCTCGATGTTGAAGCCACCGACACGCTGGGTTCTGCAAAGCGCGAAACTCGTCATGAAACGTACGCATGGCTTGGTGAGAAGATTGCCGATGATGACTCGGTGCAGGTGACGGTTGTCGTCTTTGACGGCGGCAAGCTCGGTCAGGAACTGCTTTTTGATACAACGGTTACCGGCAGTCTGCCGCCTGAGTTTCTTGACAGCCTGACTGCACAATGGGAGGGGGCGATCGTCTCCCTGGTCCGGGATTCTAATGTCTATCTGTTTCACAGTGATACCGTTCAAGGCACGACCGCTGGCTCGCTCCCCCTCACAAGAGAACGCCATGCCCAACTCTTCAATCGTACGATGGCCCGCTTTCTGATTGGCAAGCCGTTGTCGCCGACCGAAATCGTCGACTCTACTGATCTCGATGCAATCGTCGCCGAGGCGTTAGACGAACAGGGGATTCGCCTTGAGTCGGCATGGGCGTTGAAGGCTCCGGCCGACAGCGGGTACGTGTATGCGACTACGGGTAGCGAAGCGTTGCTATCGGCGTCCGCTCATCGAGGGCGACTTCTGCCGTTGCTGGCAATTGCAGGGAATCTAGAGTTGTTGCTCGCATTTCCCGGTGAATGGCGTCACATCGGAATGGAACTATTGCCGCTGCTTGCCTTATCGCTCTTGTTCTCAGGCATCATGGTCATGACGTTTATGTCGACAATTCGTGCCTATAGTGAGCAGGTCAAAGTTGGCGACTTGACAGTCGGCTTCATTACCAATCTGACGCATGAGTTCAAGACTCCCCTGGCAACAATCGGGCTCACGATGGAAGCATTGCAACGCACAGGAGTTGCGGACTCGCCGGAACGACGCGAGCAGCTCCACAGCATCATCAACTCCGAAACACAACGCCTTCGAACGCACACTGAGCGTATCCTGCAACTGGCGCGCCTCGAAGAGGGGAACTACGAACTTGATCTTACAACCGTTGATGTCCACGAGATGATCAGTACACTGTCCCAGTCGTTCGCGGTTCGCATTCAGGCGACCGAGGGTTCGTTGTCGACTGACTGCCGGGCCACTGTCTCTGAAATCATTGGTGATCGAGTACAACTCGAGGCCGTTCTGTCCAACCTGATCGACAATGCGATTAAGTACGCCAGTGAACGTCCCCATGTGAACGTGTCGACGAGTTCATCGAATCAGACGATCGTTATTCGTGTATCGGACAACGGTATCGGGATTCCTCGTGATCACTTGACGCACGTCTTCAAGAAATACTATCGCGTGGAATCAGGAAATCGGCACGATGTCAAAGGGTTCGGTGTCGGCCTCAGCTTCGTGAAGCTCGTTGTTGAGGCACACGGCGGTGGCGTGCGAATCGAATCGAGCCCGAGTGAGGGGACAACGGTAGAAGTCGTCCTTCCGCTAGCTGGCCCGCGGGCACAGGCGGGTATATGAGCACTCATCTGCTGTTGGTCGAGGATGACCCGAACCTCGCGTTCATCGTTCGCGACCACCTGATCGCCGCGGGCTATACTGTGACACACGCCGCCGATGGTGCCGAGGCCGCGAACAATTTCACTGATGGTGACTACTCTCTCTGCCTGATTGACATCATGCTGCCCAAGAAAGACGGTATCACCCTTGTTCGTGAGATTCGGCAGGTCGATCCCGAGATGCCGATAATCTTTCTGACAGCCAAGTCACTGCAGCAGGACAAACTCGAGGGATTTCGCGCCGGGTGCGACGACTATATGACCAAGCCGTTTTCAGTCGAGGAGCTCCTCGCTCGGATTGAGGCTGTGCTGAGGCGAACCAACAAGACCGATCCTGTGGGCGAGGGGCCAATTACCATTGGTAAGTTTCAGTTCGACTACCGCCGTCACACCCTCAAGAGCGACACTGAAGAGCGAAAACTCTCGCCGAAAGAGGCAGCACTGCTCGAGATCCTCTGCCGCTATCGCAATCGTGTGCTCCGCCGCGAGGTCGCGCTGCGCGAGGTCTGGCGCGACGACAGCTATTTCGCAAGTCGCTCGATGGATGTCTATATCAGCAAATTGCGAAAGTATCTGCAGGCCGATCCAAACGTTTCGATCGTGGCTATCCATGGTGAGGGTTTCCGGCTCGTTGTTGACTAATCGCCGGCCGGCACAGTGTTGTATCAGGTAGAGTTGCGCACCAAACCTTGAGCCTTAGATGCTCACCGACAACAAGGCGGCGGTCGCAGGTGGGCGCGTGTCGCGTCGATAGTGGCGCTTATCGTGTTCTTTATTCCGCGCAGCCTGCTCGCCAGAGCTAAACTACACGACGCTGGAGGAGAATTGATGACGGGAGATGGGAAGCATATTGATTCGGAGAGGGGGGGATTCGATTGGGCCTCTCCCTTCAAGCCCTTGTCGGCGAGTAATTTGCGTGTAACCCCATGAATTGCAAGAGGTAAGTTCGTGGAAGTTAGAGGAAGGTCAGAGCAGTTTGAAGCGCTTCGAGGAAGTTCGATTTTAGAAATTCTTTAGAAAGCGGTTATACGCAGCCCCACCTCGAGAACCTCCATCAATCTCAGGCCATGAGCTCTCCGTCAACGAGAAATAGCGTCATCAACAATCACACGGAGATTACCCGTCTGATCAATCTCCCATTGATCTATCGACGGATCATCGTCTAGTCGATCAGCAGTAGCAGTAGCCCGAAAAGCATCAATCGTACCGGTAATCTGATAACGGTAGCGAGCAGAACTCATCACTTCAAAACCCAGGGTGTCAAATGCATAGGGGTTATCGGCGCTCGCTAAGGCTCCAGGATCAGGAATCCAGTAGCCATCATTTCGCTGATAGTAGGTACGTTGCAGAAGATAGATTTGCTGCAGAAGCTGCTGGGCTTCTGCCTGTTTTGCCTTGACCGTGCTCGCCATATAGCGAGGAATGGCAAGTCCCACGAGAATCCCAAGAATCACCAGCACAATCAATAACTCAAGCAGCGAGAATCCTCGCTGACTTCGTACTGGACGCGTGAGCCTTTTAGCGGCTCGTTTCCAGAAGTTCATCCCAACACCTTACCACAAATGAATGTTCTCTCATGATGCCGCTTTCGTGTCGCAGCTGAAACTGAATTGATGTCTTTCTGGGGGAACTATGCTCTACAGCGCGAGTATACGGCAGAGTAGCTTGGTGTACTCCTGTATCGCTGATAGTTGCCATCAACGCAACGCAACTCACAGACGCTGGTAGAATCGGTACACCATCTACAAGAATAGTCGAATCCAACCAGCGTAGAGTAAACGAGTCACGTTGTGATTGCCAGGCGACTACGTTTAGCGAATCGACTTCGAGTTGAAGAGCAATTTGCAAATCGTCTCTGATAAGTGACTCCACATACACGGCCTCGAAGAGCAATATGCGCTCTGCTCGACGCTCAGCTAACCAATCGCTTACAAAGAGGTAGGCATTGGTCGCCGCAAGTAACACGACCGCGCCAAGCAGAATGCCGACAAGTGCTTCGATTATCGACATTCCTCTTTCATTCAATCGTGTACGCATACTCTCTTTCACGAATCCAAAGCCAATCGTCGGGTCGTTCACTAGTCGATTCGGAGTCGTGTCGGATCCGGATAGTAATGGTCATACTCGATTCAGATATTCGTCGTTCAACGATTTGACTGACTTGCCAGTCCCCAACGATGTGTTCACTTGACGCTACGGTTCCCAGAGATTCCTCAGCTTCGACAAGCAAGGAATCAGCCAGACTAAACGATTCAATGTGTTTACTTCGTTCAAAGCCAAGGACACCGGATTGAGCAAGAGATAAGACAAGAGTGAAGCCGACACCGAGCAATGCTACCGCGACCAACACTTCGACAAGTGAAGCACCCTTCTCATCACGAAAACTGATTGGCATTATTGGCTCTCAATTTCAAAGATACGATGCACAGCACCCCGTCTGATATCTGCATCGTTATCAATCGATTCGACTGATCGCCTCTGATTACCAGCATCCATCAGAGGTAAGGCTGGCATTCGCTTCAGGCTATGTCGATCAATCGTAGCGTCGGCAAGCCAATTGACGTACGTCGATGGTCCGCGTGTAAGCCATAGCCTCTCAACCTCTACGATCCCAATAACACTGCCCCGTAGCTCGCAACTACCTTCGGAGATGATAACACCAGAGACTTCGGCTAAGGAGTCGATACGCAACACTGGAGATAGCGTGGTGCTGTCAACTCCTCCAACGACGATTGATCCAGACAGACGTGCCCCACTCCTAACGTGTACACCCAACTCGGCTGCAATCGAATCGTGGCGAGAGAGATTTGCGGTAACAATAGATGGCCAGAGCATCGATGACTGTTCTTCGAATCGTAGCACACCAGTAGAGGCGAAGACTCCTGATACGTCTTGAGCGTCAATAATGAGAGAGTCAGCAGCGAACAGCAGCACATTGCTTATGATGGCACCCGACCGCACAACAATATAAGGGGCAATCAGTTCACTGCCTTGTGCCAACTCACTACCGGCTCGTAATTCAATCGATTGCCCTGCGACGATGATACTACTACGTGCATCCGCAATCAGCTGACAACCATCAAGAATGAGGTGTTCTTCAATAAAGACTGCCGTGTGATTGGAGAGCCGAAGTGAATCGCTGGGTCCAAGTCTCAGTGAACCATAATGGGATGCCGTGGGCACCGCTCGTAAGTGGTCTATCCACCGCTGATACCTCACCAGAGCATCATCGTCGGGATCACTAAGGTCGATACCGGACTGAATAATCGTATCCCCAGTATGGGACCGACTTCCCGGACTTCGTCCTTCCAATCGTCCACTTGCTACGCCTAGAGCACCACAGACGATGTCGCCGATGACTTGCGTGTTTCCCGCCAGAGTTAAGGGTAACTGCTCATCACGGGCTATGAGTGCCGACTCACGCCAAGTCGACATTCGCGAACCTATGGATGCTCTCCATGTCCTCGATACGCCCTGGTACGAGGCGCGTATCGTTGCTAGTGCTAGCGGTCCATAGGGTCTGATATCAACGGTGGATGATGCCCCGCTTTCCCAACTAAACACCGTATCTTCATTTCTCTCAGTCATGCTAACATCGAGGATAGCACGCTGTAGTGTAGCAAATGCGGCATCATCAGCAATCTTCTCAAAAAGTAGCGTGTCGGTGTTACGTGCGTATCTGACCGCATCCCGCATTGCGAACAGAGTCAGGAGCGATATCACGAGAATCAACACCAGCACTCCCACGAGCACGGCACCTTTAGCTTGCTTGGGACTAGTCACGTGATGCTCCGCGAAGATAGACAGTATCTCTTGCCTGTCGCCATCGCCATACACTGAAATCATCACCAACACCATGAAGGTGCCAGCCCAATAGCGAATCTCCAACTTGAAGAATCGCTGTAGAATCTGCAATGGCAACAACAGCGTGACTAGAACCGGCTCGGTCGACGATCCCCAATAGGGACACGGTCTCGCTGATCGGTTGAGGACTGACCTCTTCTCTTTCAACTCGGTTGATGTCGGTTACACGCGTCGATCGGGGCCAAGCAAACGGGTTTACTTTTGGCGAACGATAGGAAACGGCTGGTATAACTGTGATCGCTCTTTGAATAGGCGAGTCTACACCTTCAAGATCTCGATCTTCTCTCAATCTTTCATTCGATGACGTTCCCGAAGAATTGTGAAACATTGGAGATAATGAATCCCACCAGACAAATGCTAAGACGACGATGAGTCCACCCAGGATCCAACGCTTCACCGTTGCAGTCATCGATCCATTCCCCAACGAAAGGTCATGGGTTCTCGCCATCGGCAAAGCGTAATTGAAGTTCTAACTGCACTAGGTTGCGATTCTGATCAACCGATGAAAGCACCGCACGTCGGATTCCGCGATGATTCACCTGTTCAATACTGTTGAGCGCACTGAGCACCTGGCTAACTCTTCCTTGAATAGTCACTGTGCGCCAACCTAGCTCGGGCACACCAGCCACATTCCTGTCCGACTGACTTATGCGAACCACCTGTGCTTGAGAAGCCTGGGCAATGGTCCTCAGGGAATCGAGATCGAATTTTCGATGATTTCTGACAACATTCCCACCTGGTGCATTTTCTAGCGAATGTTTCGCTTCTTGCAGGCTACTGGTTTGCTGTATCAGAAAAGGCAATTCGCGTTCGATCTGCACGCGATACGAGTACTCACCGACATCGTGAACCAGTTGATCCACTGCCGTTTGTGCCATCCAGATGCTCACAGCAAGCAAGAGGAGTAGCACTATGGTTCCCGCCCCGTACCGTCTAAGGTGAGTCATAGGCACCTCTCAGCGTGAAGCGAAACAGAGAATCGCCAGCTTGACCATTGAACCTATACGCCTTGCGCATTGATTCCAATGACAAAAGGTCAGATTCCAGCCAAGCATTCGAACGTGATCGGAATTGAAAGACGGCGGACTCAGTGCGCGACCAGCCAACAATTCGCATCTCTATTGAATCACCGGTTGTTGCTTGTAAGGTCGCTTCTTCGAGGAGCACTCCTGCAACGCGCTCCTGGCACAGTGCGGAGAAGAGTGAAGCTGGCTGCTTGATGCCCTCCACTGAAACACTTGCCCTTCCCCTGTCATGGTTAACTCGGGATAACTCGCTTTGCAGTTGCGCCCGGCTCTGTGCCAGCGTGCTATACTCCTTGACTTTCGAATCATTAGCAGGCGAAACCAAGCGAAAGGCACCAGCACCAGTTACAGCCAGTCCAGCGACGAGAAGGAGCACGATACTTGCCAGTCGCACACCCGTAGCGATGAGAGCGAGCGCTCGATGCAGCGCCTCCCATTGGGCACCAAAGGATAGAAGACGCGGCATGGGCAGTAAACGCAAGTTAGCAATACTATCCCGCGCTGCTTCACTCTTTGCATCGAAATTCAAGTCATCGTGAAAATGTGCCGACGCAACATCACCCAATTGCTCAATAATGTGGCAGTGTTGCAGTTGAAGGTCAGCTTCGTCGTTTCCCCATAAGCTTAACGTAAGCCATTGTCCTTGTTGATTCGTGCCAACGATTACCCACTGACGATTAGAAAGTCTCCACGTATGCACGTCTCCGGCAGAGACTGAGGACTTTGTCATTGTTGCCAGCCAAAGAGGGATGACGGTGACGGACGCCGTAGGGATATCTGCCCTTCGCAATCGATCGACAACCACTTCGTGATCGCTCGCCAGCATTCCCTGGGCAGCCATGAGCCAGGAATCACGACCGATACGGACTCGATCCTGGCGGTAGATCACATCCGACTTCAGTGAGTCAAGTAGCGAATGTCCATCGTCATCACTACCGGACATGGTTCGCATCATCCCGAAACAGTCAGCGGACCATACCGCCACATCGACACTGCACAGTGCCATGCGCAATCGCTCACCAATTTGCTTCAGCTCAGCATCCAGATTGCTGTCATCCTCAAAGCATTCGTTGATGACCACTTCAGGCACACGAAACAGTCTTTGTTGCAGCAGTATGAGATGTCGGTTGAGGAGAAGTAGCGCAAATCGCGATGGCCAAAGCCAGTCGAGCCATCTTCTCAACGAAGAGGAAATCGATGTTACGACCGTCCCTACCATGCGATCCTACGGATCAATGCTGAGCAGCGAATCACGATCAATCGCTGCTTCACTACCAAAATAGACGCGAGGCGTGACGTAGATCATTAAGTCACTTCGTTGTTCAACTGTCGATCGGTTCTGAAAGAGGCTACCAATCAGCGGTAACGAGCCGAGTATAGGAAACTTGTCGATTGTACGAACAACGTTTGTTTCGACAAGTCCTCCTAGAACAATGGTCTCCCCATCTCTGAGCCGCACGGTACTCGACAACTGTCGCCGGTTGATCGTAGGAGGGATCTCACTCGTGAACTCTCCAACGGGAGTATTGAATTCTGGCATTACCTCAACAACGAGATCTCCACTCCGATTGACAAAGGGAGTAATCTCAAGTTTCATGTCTGCTTCAATCGTAACGAATCGCTGTGACGTCCTCGTAGTGGGCTGGTCACCTGGAAATGTCGTTGCGTCTTCCAGCAGGAAATACTGGGTAGTTCCTATTATGATGCTCGCGACGTGACCATTCAATGAGGCGATTTGCGGCTGCGAGCGAATGTTCGCGATGCCCTCTTGAACCATCGCTTGCAATCTGAGAAAGAAATTGTCCGGAAGTGGTCCCAGCGTAGCTATGCTGAGTCTGTCAGACAGTGATGCAAGTTCCCGATTGAGCTGACTGCCTGTCCAGTTGACATCGACGTTGGGAAAGTACTCTTCATTGGCGGATACTGAATCTCCTCCAAAGTTGTTCGCGAATAGTCTAAACGTTGATCGATCGGTAGTGTTGTAATCGACGACCAGAACTTCAAACAGCACCTGAGCAACCGGGATATCGATTTCCTGAATGAAGAGCTCCAGCTGGGTGATTGCCGTCTGTGGTCCGGTTACCAGAAGAGCATTTTGCTCCTTAATCGTCTTGATGGAGACGCGATCCCTCAAAACTGCCGGAATGATCGGTTCAACTCGTTCAGCAATAAGGTAGTCAAACTCCAGCATCCGCGAAGCTTGCAGGTCTCGGTTTTCGATAGAACCAACGATTAGCACGTCACCGACTCGTTGGTAGGTATACGAAGTACCAGTTAGTATGAGTACAAGCGCTTCTTCAACGGTAACGTTGCTCATCGTTGCATTGACCGTACCGTCCAGCTGACCCTGTGTCGTGATGCCTACGTCGCAGGCTTGCGATAGTCGTTGAATGACTTGCTGAAGAGAGACGTTTGTTGCTTGAAAACTGAGGATTCCGTCAGCGCAGGCCAACTGTAGCCGCGTCCCCGTTCCTGCACCTGATTCATCGCTCTTTCGTTCTATGACCAGAACTTCTCCTTGAGTAGCGACATCAAGGTTTGCTGGAGACAAGAGCGCCTGAAGCGCATCCAAAAGGGTTAAGCTTACAACGCGACCATCAATGAGCACGTTGCGATCGGCATTAATGACTACCGTCAGATTCGATACATCCATTAACGAGTCTACGAGCCGTGCCAGTTCGACGCCCTGCGCTTCGATACTATATCGGTCAGCACTACGAGATATGCTAAGCAGTCCTGGTTCAGGTTCCGGTGGCGGGGCCTTTGAGACTTTGAGCAGTTCTCCCGTTTTCTCCCATACGAGCTCCTGTTCCTTGGCGATGAACAAGAACAGGTCATTCAGCCGAACGGAGTCAATGCGAAGATTCAGTATGCCGCTCACGGATTGATCGACGACGAGGCTGATTCCGTACGTGCGACCCAATGCAGCAAGAACGTCCCTCGTCGCCGTCCCGCTCGCTTCTAAGCGAGGTACACGAATAGTCGTGTCTACAAGTATGCGTGGTAACTGTGAATGCTCTGATACTTGCGCAAAGAACTGATAATCAGGTAAGCGACTCGATTGTGCCTGGGTGAAGGGAACACAGAGAGCGCAAATCGCTATCGCAAAAACCGTAAAACGCTGTCCCCCAAATCTAAGGCTTTGCCTACTTCTTATCAGCCACATCACCAAGAACACGTCTTACTTCTTCTGTAGTTGTGATATTGCGCTGAACGAGAAGCTCCGCATGTTCAGAAATGGTCTGCATTCCTTCTTCCTTGGCAGCCAGTCGTATATCATCTTCGCTTGCCTTTGCTGTGATTGAGCGTGCGATACGTCGAGACGTCTGCAGCAACTCAAATACGCCCTTGCGACCGGAATAACCGGTCCGTAGGCATGGATCACATCCAGAACCCTTACAAATCGGACATATCTTACGCACGAGACGTTGAGCTACTACTAGACGTAGTGCCCCCGCAAGAAGATATGGTTCGGCTCCCATGTCGAGAAGACGCGCAATGCTGGCCGGCGCAGAGTTTGTATGCAATGTCGAGAGAACCAAATGACCGGTCATCGAAGCTCGGAGTGCCATTCCCAGCGTTTCGGCGTCGCGAATCTCACCAACCAGAATGATATCGGGATCCTGTCGAAGCAATGATCGGAGCAAAGACGCAAACCCGACTCCCAAATCCGGCCGGACCTGAGTTTGGGTTATTCCCTCTAATCGATACTCAATTGGATCTTCAGCAGTTGAAATGTTGATATCGTTCGAACGCAGGTGACGTAGAGCCGCGTAAAGTGTTGTTGTCTTTCCTGATCCTGTCGGTCCGGTTACGAGAATCAATCCATTCGGCTGCAACAGGTGAGTCGTCAGTTGACTCTCTTGATAGTCCTCCAAACCAACATCACTCAAAGAGAGTTGAGTTCTCGAAGCATCAAGAATGCGCAGGACGGCTTTCGTACCATGTTGACTGGGAATGATTGAAACTCGTATATCAACCGGATTGGCAGCACCGAGTGTAATGCGACCGTCCTGGGGCCGTCGCTG
Source organism: Candidatus Zixiibacteriota bacterium (assembly GCA_028289585.1). GTDB lineage: Bacteria > Zixibacteria > MSB-5A5 > GN15 > FEB-12 > JANQPI01. Next base: position 296,033 of record JANQPI010000010.1, on the reverse strand, counting down.
CTCGGCGATATCTAGCCCGGCCAGAATACGCAGCCTGGAGAACAACTCACCATGCCAAGCCTTGGGCCACAGCTTGATATCGTGCAGGCGTCCATCAATTCGAAAACGCAATCGGATATTCTCTGATGCCGATTCAATATGAATATCAGATGCGTTACACTCCAAGGCGTGCGAGAAGACCCTGTCGACGGCCACCACAATTTGAGAAGAAGGTTGAGTTGAAACCTGCCCTCGGGCCGAGCTTTCGCCACGAGGCACGGAATTGGTTGGCGTGTCGCTTACGAGATCAGGCTCATGACGACGAGACAACCGGAATGAGAGGTCCGACCAGTCAACATTGGCACTAGGGTCTTGACCGTTCATTTGGAATCCCGCTTTCTCGTCTGGATCCATGTGATCTATGCCAGCTTTCAGTCGCATCTCCCGATGTTCCGAATCCATCGTCTTCTGCCCAAACTGTTGCTATCTAGTTTTTGCAGCGAACGACTTGCCCATGCACCTGAAATATAACGATATTGCAGTACTGTGGATAGTAGCCGGTGACAGTTTTCCGTTATCAAGGCACGTCCCAGAGCGGGAAAATAGTCGGCGGCTCGATGTCAGCCAAAGACCCGATCGAACTCGGATCACGGTTGCTGCGAGAAGGTATTCAACTCGATCGCTTCACCGCTTCACCCGCTCCATGGAAGTCGTGGTGGCTCGGCCAGTTAGCTAGACGACATTTGTCGCGCTCAACTCGTCATCTCTCGGATCTCTTATTAAGCCGCGTCAGCCTTATAGATTCACTCTCCTTCATCGAAGAGCAATCAAAGCAGGGTACCTGGAAATCGGTTTGGCAAGAAGTCAGACACTCTGTTGAGCAAGGGCAGTCACTATCAGATGCGCTGTCACTGTACCCGAGCGTTTTCGATGAGGGCTATGTTGCCATGGCTCGCGTAGGCGAACAGAGCGGACAAATCGGAGAGACCTTTTCTCAACTCGCGACTGCGATTGAAGCTCGAGAAACACTTCGGCAGGAAATCAAGAAGGCCATTGCCTATCCGCTTGTGGTGTGCATTGCCGCGATAATCGTCATTGCCATCTTGATGGTCTTTGTCATTCCCTCGTTTCACGAACTGTATTCAAATATGGGCATCGAGCTACCGCCGTTGACCCAGAGCTTCATCGAGATAAGTAGTTGGATAACAGAGCATTGGCTGGCTTTTGGCATCGGTGCGCTGTTGCTGGCCTTCGTGGTCGCAATTCTTGGGCGACTTCCCATCGTGGGAATAACTCTAGGGAAATTTGTCTTCAATGTTCCTGTCATCGGCAAGGCGCTGAAGACATCAGTTTCTGCACGTTACGCGACAGCAATGAGCGATCTCTTGAGTGGCGGTCTTGAACTGACTGCCTCACTAGCAATCGCGCCAAAAGTTTGTGGTGTACGCTACGCAGCGCAGCGCTTGTCCAACATCATTCAACCTATTGTCGAAGGTCAAAGCTACTCCAAGGTTTTATCGCATTCAGGCGTTGTTGTCGATCTTCTACCTCGTTTAGTTCACGTTGGCGAAGAGACAGGAGAACTCGCTGCCGCATTTAGTCAAGCGCGACAATCACTTCTGCGGGATATTGAGCACAACACAAAACTACTCACGACGCTGCTCGAACCGTTGATTCTCATTGTGATGGGCCTGACGGTAGGTGTCCTCTTGGTTGCCTTATACAGCCCTCTGTTTACTCTGACTTTCAGCAACTGAATCACCATTAGTGAATGCTGTTTGCTGGTCGTCAATGTCTGATGGTTGTTGCCTATACCTGACCTCAAAGTGACGATCTCTTGCTTCATGTAATGAATCGCTCTACGACACCAGAACGTGCAGAAATCTGCATGCCACACCCGGAGTCTTCACCTCGATCATCTGGTTCTCAGTCATTGTTGTTCTGCTACATTCAAGAGGAGAGAACTGAGAACCAACTCTGGTCCCAACTCAGCACTTCTCCTGACTGCCGTCTGATGGTTGGCTTGCACGCACAGGGACAAAGTAACTGTGCGATGACTTCGAAGGATCACGACTCCCTATACAAGTCCCAGTTCCTCGATGAGTTACACATTAGTAGGCTAGCATTTTTGTCCTGACCTACTTCCACTACACACTTCTAACACGGTTTTCGACAATCACATCTGCAAGCAGGCTAAGCACTTAGAGGAGTTTGAGAAAAAAATCACGAGCAGGCATTGCCCGCTGATACTGTTATCAACGTTCTTTCAGTAGTGTCAGGTTTTCGACTAGAGCATTAGGAAGGTTAGTATGCAGGTAACACCACTTACTCCGTCTCGTAGCTTCGCCGTCGCATTCGCTACTGCAGGCCTGCTATTGATACACATGACCTCTCCAGCACAGGAAATGTCATATTCTGGTCAGCCAAGTCCCGAATCACCCATTGGAGAGATATCCGCAGTCCATCTGTCCGGCAGCGTCACAGCCGGCAATGGCCAGCACAGCGAACAGTTTCCGCTGTTCTCTCTCCCAACGAAATCACAGGGTATCGTTGATTTCTCATTAGCGTACTCCGGAGCGGTTTCTCACATCGTCAGAGCCGAGAATCGAGATATTCAAGCCTCACCAGTTGGAGTTGGATTCTCGTATCCCGTCACGCTCATCGCTTCCGATCACAACATGACAGCATCTCGCTGGGATGACACCTATACGTTCATCACGGGAGGAAGTGGCGATCCTCTCGTGTTAGACTCCGTTGATGCCTCTGGAAAGCGGTGCTACCGGTTAGCGAGCAATCCGATGTCCTTTCTACGAGAAATCGTAGCAGTCTATGACACTCAACTAGTGGTCGGATGGGATCTGATTCTTGAAGGCACCTATCACTTGAGGCTGGGCGATTCGGATACAACGAACTCAAACAGCGTTGGCAAGACACTGGCATGGAACGATGCAATAGGCATCGGTTGGCGATCCAATTCGACTGACGGTTATGATATTGTCGTTCCCACGACCTGGTATCTGTCGTGGCAGACGCCTCTACATACGGTGAGGTGTACTACATTATACACTTACGAACAGGATCTCTCGACCCTGCCATTGCAAAGTACTGATACCAGCAATCACTACACACAATTCGTGTATCCAAAGTCAATAACTACCAGCACGGGTCACTCGGCAGTATTCTACTACTCTTCTAGAGAAGACACGGTAACCGAGCACAATGGTACCGGATTTGAGGATCAGGCTCTGAAGAAGTTGGACTCAATCAACGTCCTGAGAGCAAGCAACATTATTGGGCGACATAGATTCGCCTACGGATACCACAACTCTACTTATTCCTCGCAACTTAAGAAGCTGCGGCTGGAGCGTTTGAGTGCATCGGGTTTAGACGTGAGCGACAGCCTTGCTCCATACAAATTTGCATACGAAGAAGACACTTCATTCACGTATTACGGTGCTATCGCATCCATCACATATCCTGCAGGAGCGGTAAAACGGCTGAAGTACGGTTACATTGATGGCTCGGATGTACTGCTAAGCCTGAATCATCAACTGGACGAAACGCCAGGCCCCAACTACACTCAAAACTCGCGACCAAACTGTGCTTTCAGCCGCGACGTTGGTATCGCTGTTGGGTCGTACGTTGATACAATTCTGTTTGATACGATGGATGTAGCGTATCTCTGGTCATGGAACGGATTCTGGGATGTACGTGATCTTTCGGCGTATGGCATTGACCCACTAGACTCATCTATCACTGCTGGATCCGATTGGGTCGCTTTTTATCAACGCGATTCGAATGCCATCTTCATCAAAACGTACAATGGTGGTTTATGGGAAGATGAACCCAAGCTGGAACTTCCATGGAACCCTCTTGGAGAAGTGCTCCACCTCTATTCTTCGCGGGACTGTATCGTTGTAGTAGACAAGGATAAAGACGATGTACTGCATATCGTCTACGCGTTTCATAGAACGGACTCGTCATGGATGGAGTTTACAGTACATGATACCACAGCGACGTTCTCCGCTGAGTTTGACGAGTTGCAATTCGGTACCACGGTTCATTGCCTGCAAGGCCGTGACATCTCACAGAATAAGCATTTCTACAGGTGGTGGAGCTTTGACAGATCTACTGCCACATTCACGAAACAAGCACACTTCAACAACGATGCATCAAACAACGACATCCTGCAACTCACAGACGTAACGATTCGTGTGGATGGAAGTGAAAATACACACATCGCTGACTACAATCACGAGACGGGACTCTTTGACGCTGGCCAGCATCACTGGAGTGTGAACTTCCCCAACGCTCTCGCCCCGCTCTTTCCTGGTTACGTCGCTCACACGGGTATGGCTTTTCAGATCCGTATGCGGCCAGCGAATGGTAGTTCAACCTGGCACACGGCTCACCGCGCCTTTTCCGGAACAATGTGTGGTCCGGTCTATCAGGCGCCCACTACGTTTCCGATATCGGCAGAGGCATTTGGAGTTTGCGTTCTTGGAACCGCCTGTTACCAGCGAAACATGCGCGCATACCTGCAAGATCACGATTCACTGGCTTTTCACACCTTGATGATAGCTTTGGATCATGAGGCGCTCTGGACGGCAGCGGGAACGAGACAGTGTTTGGCTGCCTGGTACGCGGACTTTAACCATACCAATGAAAGCAGGCTGTTTGTCACTCGCAATAGTGGGACTTGGAACTGGAGTGCGCAGGATACGCTGTTAGATTTTCTGATCTATGACTATCGCCATTGGGGTACCAGCATCATTGAAAAGAAGGTACCATCGATATCTGCAACGAAGAACCTGATTGCAGTGCACGGGAAGGTATGCCCAAACCCAAGCGATTCCACTCTCGATTACGCACAGAGATACATTTTTGTCTACAACTCTCTCGCTCAAAAGTGGGATACACTAGACGTAGAACCCCTGTTCTATGAACGTGCAAATCGTACACACGTAAGTACGTGCAATGGACGAGCAATGATCATCCCGGAGGACGCGTTTCCGCATAAATTCCAGCGCTGGCACCAACAACTATACGGTTCTCAGATAACAAACATCCCGGTTGTGCAATCAGTACACCTGTATACCGACGGCGATACGACCTCCGTGCCACTTTGCGTCATCTTTGACTACCGGGGAGTAATCTTCAATAGCTCGACTACTACACCTCGCTGCGCTGAAGTCGCCGTATCAAGTGTCCACTATGAGGGAAATGACCCTGAATCCTGGAGAGTCATCCGATTCTACAATGACATTGATGCCGCTCAGTTTGCGAGCAGTGGACTCAACCTGCCAAACCTCGTCGACTCCAGTTTGTTCAACGGGATAGTAAATGGCGGATACCTGCTCGATGGATCTTCATACTTCGCATACGATTCAGCATCCACGGATACAGCGGGACATCCGTTCGACTACTCCGAGACCCAGCACACCATTCTTACGATGCAGAGTGGCATGGGCAAAACACTCTATCATCCGACAATCGCCCGTCAACTCACCCAAGTAGACGGTGTCGTAACCGTAGTCGACCATCAGTACGACGATCAGATGCGTTCCATTAGTTCTCAGACTGACCTGGGGCAGGGTAGAGTGTCGATCTTAAACACCTACTATAAGTCCTGGTCGGATGGTTATATCGGTTCACACGCCGACTCCTCATTGTCCATGATCGTCGATACAACGAGTAACGATACTCTCGTAACCAACTTTGTCGGCTACACGTACCTCAACCGATATCAGATCGACGAATCTTACACCTGGACCGACCTGCAGAATAGAGCCGACTCAGTTGCTCTAACAAGAGTCGTGCGGCGAGATGAAGCGGGACAACCGATTGAGACCGTTTCCCCGTCCAATCAGCATACGTTCGTTCAGTACGGGAGCCGGTCAACCGCGGAGCATGTCGCCGCTGCATTCACAGGCGTACGCTTCAACTTGGCAAGTTGGTTCAATGTTGACGATGGATGGCGTGGTGAAGATTGGGTACATCAGGACTGGATTAGCTGGGATAGCGTAATAGGTTACCATGCTGGACCCTACAATTCCTTCACAGACGACGCTGTGGCTTTTACGGGAGAGAAATCTGTAGGCTGTTCGGCATCTGGAACGGGACTCAAAGGCGCCTTCCAGACATGGGCGTTCGACTCGACCTACTTCGACAGAGACTACTCCCTTTCATTCTGGGCAAAGTCTTCAGTCGATCTTGTCATTGATTGGTACGCTGTTCACGGCGGACATACCGGCAGCACTATTGCGTCCTTCTCCAAGACCGTACCTGGATCAAGCGAATGGACACAGTACAAGTTCTATCTGCCACTTAAGGAACTCGATACAGCTGATGCGTTTCAAGTCCAGATATGGCTTGCCAACGGAATCTCGGACACAGCCAATTTCGATGATTTCATACTTATGCCAATCGACGCATCCGTAGAAACGTACATGGTCGATAAGTACGGTCGCCTGGTTTCATCCTCAGGCACAAGTGGGACACCCACTCGCAGGGAATATGATGGCCTCGGACGTCTGACGGGAACATTTCGTTGGAACAACGATACCATCAGTACCTACGAGTACTATAGTTCGCGAATAGAGAATTCCGGTGTTTACGATAGAACTGATCCAAACTACACTTTGACTTCCACTTTACGAACTGATGGCGTAAGCAAACGTGCCACATTCTTCGACGGCAGTGGGCGAACACTTCAGAACCGTACGCTATTGGCAGGTGAAAGTTCAAGTACCGCCGTTCTGGTAACAGGCTTATCGAACTCAAATGCTACTGGGCAGGTTACTCGCTCCTATCTGCCGTACATCGATCACTTTGGGGATACAACACTTCTCTCCTTCGATGATTCAGCGACCGCTCGTCTGGAAGTAGATCTTTATTATGATGGATCAATAGCGCCAAATGCCGGCAATCGTGCATATGCCGAATCAGATTATGAGACCGGAAGCAAACGGCGGCTCATCGCTTCGAGCAAGCCTCTACCTGAGTTCGACATCAGTGGAGCGTATGCACGACGACTATCCTATGATCAATGGATAGACGGATCGGATACATTCCTGGTCGTTCATTCGTTTGACGAAGACAGTAATCACACCAGTGTGGCCAGTCACGTTCGGGGAACTGAAACCAGGATGACATCGTACTTCGATGATGGTTCAGGAATCGACTCGTCGATCATTCGACAATTGAACCGGCCGATGACAAGAACTGATACAGTGTTCATGGACACCGGCAGCACGTACATTCCGCTTCGCGCGACGTTCACCAACGACCTTGGCCTTGTAGACTCCACATGGAAGGTCGACTACGGTACCATCCGCATGATCTATGATGATTTCGGTAAACTACGATTCATGCAGAACGACCAACGCCGAGGTGAGAATAGCTTCGTCTACTTCAAGTATGACAGCGCTGGCAGGAAGCTTGAAGAAGGAGTGATGGACTCTGCAGACGTTTATTTCAACGGCACGACTGCAAGCCTCCTGGACTTTCCGGACGGTCCAAGAAACCCAGATATCAAGTATCGTTGGCACTTTGACTTCTGGACAGATGGATCCGATACTCTTTTCGAGCCTGGAAAACTGGTACGCGTAGAGAGTGGAAATCAACTCTACTATCAAAACTTTGAATACTTCATTCAAGGCGATTCGGATATCGTATCCACTCGACTGCCCCACAGTGCTGGGATCGTCACGAGTGTTACACACGTATATGATCACGATGGCAGTTTAAGGCGACTAACCTTTAGGCCAACTGCCAGTAGCGATGTTGGTATTCGACACATCGAGTACGACTATGATCTTGCTGGCAACCTACGAGTCATAAAGCAAGGCGGTCTTTCATTACACAAACTCCATTACGCCGAGTTCGATTACAATGAAAGAGGACGAATCCTTGAAAACCGTCTCGGAGTCATGGAAAACATCGTCTGGCGATTCAACGACACCCTCCAGATTGTGAACTACGACTACGACGCTGCGGGTGCGCTGCTTGGCATCAACAGCATCAATGGCGTTGCTAGTGATCCGACAAAGACATACGGCGATGCCTACGACCACTTCGCCCAGGAGTTCACCTACTACGATACTACAATTTCCAATGGGAATTTCAATGGAGCTCCATGGATCATATGTACTCGCACAAATACTCCGAGCAGCGGCTCAACGACGAGTTTCCACTACACGTATCAGTACGACAATGGACGCGGATGGCTAGAAAAAGCAGTAAACACGTCATCAAGCGCAGACACTCGCGAGTACTCCTATAACCAATTGGGTCAACGCACGTCCACGAACCACGGGTCTCCAGCGCAATTAGTGGATTATCATTATGACACGTCCCCAGGGTCTTCACGATTACGCTGGATAACCGGAATGGGTGTCGATTCAATCTACTACGATACGCTTGGTAATATGGTATCCGACCTGGCTAATGATATCTATTCGATGAGATATGATTACCGAAACATGCTAACTCACGTAACCGCTATATCACAGCTTGACAGTAGCGTTTATGATTCGCTGGAGTTTGTCTACGATCAAACCAGAAAGCGAATCCATAAGAAGTACTACTATCACTACATGGACGACTGTGAGCCCGACACTATAATCTTCCCCCCTCCCATGGCAGGCCAGGGACCGGGGGGGGGACAACAGTGCCCCAAAGAAACCTATGCAAATGTCTATTACCTGTACGATCGTGGAGAACTACTCGCAACCTTCACAGCACCTGGGATGGTAAGGGAGTTCTTTGTCAACGGTCCAATCGGCAAGGTCGCCACTTACTACAATAATGACGATTCACTGCTCTTCTATTCTCTCTTTGATTACCTCGGTACGCCGCGAGTACAGCTCTATGGAACGCCCCGCACAACACCGTTTGATACAAGCTACTACGTATCGGGGCAACTGCACTTATACCCATTTGGTGCGACCGCTACTTCAGTTCAAGTCTCGAGTTATCCTAGCAACTACACCTTCACTGGACAGGAGCGAGACGACAACGGCGCCCACGACTATCTCTATTTTGGAGGTAGATACTATGACGCTCAGCTCGGACAGTTCACCAGCATCGACAAGGCAGGTCAATTCGCATCAGGATTCGCTTACGGCGACAATAACCCGATCATCGGAACCGACCCAGACGGCGAGTTCTTTCACTTCCTCCTTGGCCCAGCACTAGGAGCACTGATTGGAGGATTGACTTCAGGAGCCACATATGCTCTTATGGCCGGTGGTAGCTTTAGATGGGACAGCATGTGGGAGTCCATGAAGTTGAGTGCTGCCTCTGGTGCAATTGGAGCGACCTTGAGTGTCGCAGGAAACATAGCCGGAGTGGCGAACAATATCGGTTATAGAGTGATATCCGAGGGAGCATCGTATGCAGCAGCCTTAGAGATTCAGGGCCAAGAGCCCACACTTCGGGGATTTGGTTCATCACTCATTGCTTCGACAGCACTTTCTGAGCTTCCTAGCTTGGACGCACGCTCTGGTAGCACCTTTCGGAACACAGTAGATGACATTGCCTATTCAGGTTTCCTTGGCGCCGCTCATGGAGGACTCACTCATGTGACGAGCAATGCGATGGCGGGGCGAGACATCTTTGCTGGCATAGATCGTTCGTTCTCCGCCGGGCTTGCTGCTGGTGCATCGCGTGGTATAGCGACCACGGCAGTGCTTGGTCCGATAATGAGCCCCAATCGGGTTCAACAGGCAGCCATAGATTACTCCAAAGTGTCGTTAGATACGGATGCCGAGCCGACCCTTCGCCTGATGAAGTTTGGATTACTAGGCCTTGTACCCGGGATGCCCCGTGGCTTCGCCGGACTTGGCTCCAATATTCTAGTCACAGGCGGCTCGACAGATTGGGATGAGACAATCGACATTGAGGAGATTTTCCATTTTTACCAGTTAGAAGTTGACGGATTCGGCTATGCTGGTGGCAAGCTCGCAGAAGAGCAAATAGGTAACCAGTTTGGGGCAGACTCGTACAATACCCCAGGAAAGTACGAATGGGAGGCTTCCTATATGGCTCGTGAGTTTCACAGAATCGTTGTACCCGGATCAAGATGGGCATCAACCACCTATGGTCCATCCGTCAATGATAGCCATCGAAAAAGTCTCGTTCCCTTGGACTCACATTCACAATCCTGGCTTAGATCGTTCTACTAGCATGATCGCGCCGTCTACTAACAGCTGTCCCGGTTGATGGACTAATGCGTGATAGAGTCACTAAAGTGTTCGGAAGTCGATTGAATGGGAGATCGTTTGCCTCCTGCTCTGGAATCAGCAGACTAGGAGGGCTACGGACACTAGGTCTCTTTGCTGTTGTTGTGAGCTCTCTCCTCTTGTCCGGCTGCCCTTGTTCAGTCTATCACTTTGCGCCACTTGTGAGGCTGGAAAAGGGTGAAGGAAATGGCACCGGGATTCTAGAGTTAAATGACAAGGAATCTGGCGTATTTCTGCAAATCTGGGTCTATTGGCTTGATGAAGTGTACGCTGGCCGTGGTGAGTACAGACCTCAGCTTTCGATTGTGTTCCGCGAGTATTCGAGGGATGACAGTCGCGTGGGGTCACATCTTGGATTTCTGAAGTGGCGGGAGATGTATTTCCAACTTGACTCAGTGCGGTTCGATCCGGGTCAGCCACGCCGACGCATATGGAGGGAAGAACTGGCCCAATACGACTCGGTGATGTTCGAAGGAGACTCGATATCGCTCTATTCACTTAGCCAATGGTCGTATGTACCTTTTGGTGAGAATGTTGACTGGTCAGAGCACTTCTCGGCTGAGAAGCGGCCTCGGGTCACCCTGCATCTGAGGGAGGCCTTTGCAAACACAGTGCTAGCAGAGGAGGCGGAGGATTTTGAGGGATCGGTGCAGGGCGATACATGGAAGTTCTATTGGAAGAATCGCGGTCCTGACAGCGACGTGGTTCCGTTTTGATGTGTGAGTGCTACGACTCTAGCCTCGCTCAAGAGATTTGACAAAGTCCACCCCGATCTTCTATTCTATTGTATGAGAAAGATCTTTGGGCGACTGACCAGCAATTTGCCGACTGAGCGGTTCGGCTCCAGAATCTCTATCATGCTGTTCATTGCGCTACAGTTAGTGAATCCATTGTGGGCTCAGTTGTCCCAGGGATCTGGCCATCTAGATTGGAATCAATTTGGTGGTAACGCTCAGCATACGCAGTCCCAGCCTAACTCCCTGGTCGACTTTCCTCCAGACCATGCGTGGTCGTATGAGATGCAGCACACTTCGGTATTCCCAATGGCCTTTCACAGCAATCAGGTTATAAGCTACGGAGATCGGGTGTTTCTATCCTGGTTCTATCGAGACCAGGAAGACACGACGGACGACTACGCCCACCTAGTTGCTCTAGACCTGTCCACCGGTGACACTGCTTGGTCCTTCCAACAGTATATATACTTTATTGGCGCAATCACGGGAGCGTCAACAGACGGAAATCAAGTCTATGTGATCCTTGAGCTCGAAAACGGCTTTGAGTATCTCACGGCATTTGATTACTGGACCGGTGGAGTGAATTTCTCGACCGCCTACTCCTTTAACTCCAGCAATGCTATGCTCTCTCCAACAATCTATCGAGGGATGCTCACGGTCAACGGAGGCTATTCGACTCGGCCGGGAAGATCAACGTTTGATCCAATCACAGGAGAACGACTTTGCCGCGGTTCGGTTGCGGATGGTGGTGATGAGTGGACAACGGGGCGCTGGGAGGACTGGATCATAGTACCCGGTGACGATTATGCGAAGCTGGTTCACATAGACTCAAGTTCGTGTACTTGGGCAATCGAGTTCAGCCGATTCGCGGATCCGAACGACACTAGTCTCTTCGGCGCCGTTACTTGTACCTTTGATCAAGCACCGTGTGGTACGCCTTCAACATCGAGCGAGAGTGTAGAGAGCCCGCGGAGCCAGTCCACCGGCGATCTGTTGCAGTTCAGCGACTCGGTCTTCTTCACGGAAGGCGATGGCTCATGGAATGGTACTGTAGTGGACTCTGTTAGAGATGTTTTCGTCATGAGTCACGGCTGGTTTCTTGGTACGGTTGACATTCACGCCCGGCGCCTACTTTGGTATCAGCGAGGAATGTTCCACGCGAGTCAGCGGCGCAGTGAAGCACCTAATCCAGGAGCGATTCACGATGGTCTGCTATACATCGCTGATAGCGGTCTCCTGAATGAAGTCAACCTGATTACCGGCGAGCGACTACGTGTTTTCGATCATGATCGCGGTCCAGACTCCAACTGGATTGCTTATCCTCCTATCATTGTCGGAAACCATGTCGTATTCAGCACAATCGATAGAACCATCGCTGTCAACTTGGCTACGTGGCAAGAAGTCTGGAGCTATCCACTGGGAGGATGGTTGAGCGCTAATCGAACGCATCTCTTCATTGTCAGCGAGATCGAGCAGCAAGTCGAAGTGTTTCGAGCCTCACCAACGTCCATAGGAGACGATCCGGTCAATGGCATCCTCCCGCTGTTTTTTACACTTGGACAGAACTATCCTAATCCATTTAACCCGGAGACTCAGATTCACTTTTGGCTGAGTGAGCGTACGTCTGTAAGACTTGAGGTTTTCAATGCGCTCGGAAGATATGTGACCACGTTGACGGATTACACCTATCCCGCTGGCACACATACGATCGACTGGGACGGTCGAGACAAGACAGGGGCTGACGTTGCCAGCGGAGTATATCTCTACCGGCTAAGCACGCCGTTTGGCACCAAATCGAGGAAAATGCTTTTATTGAGATAGTTGCCGAAGCCTGCTCAAGCGGCCCCAAAATTCATACTCCAGCAGACGCTGTACCTGCAACACCAGTGCCGTGGTCTCCGAAATTGTAATGCGGAACCTGGGCACCAGGATTCGTGACTCCAGGATTTATGTCCGATGAATCCCACTCACTACCATAGCCCAACTGAGGAATCGTCGGCCCTGAGGGATGGCGAAGATTTAAGTACCAGAGGACTCGTGTTCGTCCAAGACTATCCAGAAAATCCGGATGGTAAGGGTCTATCCCTTCATCAACAATACCGATGATGATTCCTTTGCCAGTGAATCCGAGTCTGGGGTCTTGCTCCACTTGCGGAACACCAATGTCTTCTCTCGCTTTGTCCAGCGCAGTTTCGGGGCCTAACCCGGGGCCGCTGCAATAGGTGTACATTTCCACCGTCGCCATCGTGTCGACCTGCTCAATCTGCGCCACAGTCAAAAACTCATTCACGATCCCATGCCGAGCATAGGTCACATCAATCCCGATTGACGACAGTTGGGAGAGGTCACCGTTGGTCTTGATAATCACGCATATACGACTGTCCCCACCCGTTGTATCGACGAAAAAGAACCCGGGAATAGTAGAGCTGATAAGTGAGTCTTCGGCAGATCCAGCCAAAGCGCTGGTAGGCGACAATGTTAGAACCAAAACGAGGGAAGTGCAGCCAAGTACATGACGGACGCTCAAATCAGGCCTCCCTTGAGCTCTTGCACCAAGGACACAACAATTCGCCTTGATATCTGCTACCAAAGAATGATAGGGATAGTGCCGCAAATTGTCAACGTGTCAGCCATAGGCTCCGAAGACCCTATCAGCGCCATCGGTTTCCAGTTCCATTTCCCGCTCCTGTTAAGGCAATTCCTGCCTTTCACTGACTACTCCTTCACACGCCAACCCATACCCCCACATACCCGGCGCGTAGCGCCGGGGCATCCCATCTTCGGCCTACAGGCCGAGTAACGCTTTAGCCAACGGGCTCTACGCCCGCCCTCTTCCTGTCGCAGAGCAGGTGCATCTACCGCCTACCCATGATCCGCTTGTCCCACGGTCTTCCCAGCCGTAAAGCCAAAATCACATCCATTCCCTGCGAAGCCCTCCTGTCCTGCTTGGCCCGGACGCGCCAAAGCTCATCGGGGAGGGATTCTTTCCTGCCTTGAGTTCGGTGAGTTCACGCGTCAGTTCTCGATGTGCCTCCCGAAGCAAGGTCAGCTCTTCCTGGAGCGCTTCTGTGCTGCTGCTCTCCCGCTGTGCTTCGTCTCTACGAACGATCTCGCTCGTTCGTTCTTCAAGCACACCCGCTCGGTCCAGATAGCGGTCCACCATGTCGCTGGACATCGCCCAGCCGTAGCGATAGCACAGCTGATAGCGATTCAGGAGATTCGCGTAGTAGGTTGCCGAGCTGTGGCGAAAGAGATGCGGATTGACGGATCGTCCAAGTGCTCGTTTGCCGATACGATGGAGGATCGTGCGCGTGTTTCCGTAGCTGAGGGGAAACAGCTGTGCCTCACTGTTGCCCTTCTCCGGATGTCGCTCCAACCATCGGCGCAGTTCTTTGGTCGAAAGCGGCAAAGAAATCGTTCTTGGGAGCGTCTTGCTGAACTCGAGGCGGATCTGATAGCAATCAAGATCGTCTCGAAAGGTCAGATGGTCGTCGCCAAGCCGCACATTGAGGAGTTCTTCGATACGGGCTCCCGAGTCAAAGAGCACGCGGATGAGGGCCTTGTTACGCGGATCGGCGGTGTACTCAATGAGACACTCAATCTGGTCTTTCGTTAATGCAGGAATCGCTTTGACGGGCTCAATCGTCTCGATCCACTCGACGAGTGGCGGGTACTGGCGATTGTTGCCGTCTTTCCACTTCCAGAACTTCTTGATCGTCTTTTTGATGTCGGCTTTGGTCGCTTCACTGAACGCGATGCCCTTGTAACTCAGAATTCTCCCCGATTCCAAACGCTCAACGAAAGCTTCCATGTCGTCCTGAGTGACACTCGTAAAGGGCTTTGCGAACCAGCCGGAGAGCTGGCGAAGGATATGGATGTATTTAAGGCATCGCGCGTCGCCGATACGGCGTTTGCTCTTGCCGATGACGGTCTTTCCAAGCCGACAGTCGCGAATGAAGGTGAGGATCAGTCGTCGGTTGTCATCGAGGAGATCAGGGTAGTATTCGGTCTCTAAACGGTGCAACGCCCGCGAAAGGTGTCGACTACGTTTGTGAATATCGATGTGTCCGGGTGGGTGAATCTGTGTAGCTGCGAGCGTCATGTCGACGGTAAAGAGAGGCTTACCTACGATTTAATCTTTGCCCCTAAGGTGTGACAGAAACGTTAAACGCCCCAGCCGGGCGAGAAAGGTATCTGTCGTGACCAAGAGGCCATGAAGACCTGTAATCAGGTCGAATGCACAAAATCAAAGACGTTCAACTATTTAAGTGTTTCGGTCGCGGGTCCCTCGATCGAGCCAATCGTATTCTTTAGGAGACTGAAGACTAATGAAGGGTCACTCACGTTCAAGTCGCTCGTACATGCAGCCACGGTGCGTTTCACTTGAGTAGATGCTGCGCTCTTAGACTGGGTAGATTCACAAACCTTCTAACTGTCCACGCAGTACTTTGGGCTGCCAAACCACCTGCTCCAGAGACGATGCCAACCGGCAATCATCTTGACAGATTCGATTCTGAGATGAACCTTGCATGACGTTACGACAAAGAGGGAGGGCCGCGCGAGACAATGGCCCAATCTCAGAACACGCTTCTTACGCGGGGAGGACTCTCATGAAAGCAGCGCGATGGACCACTGTTTGTCTACTGGTGATCATGTCGCTATCAACGGCTTCTGATGCGCAGCAGGCGCGAACTCTAAGTTACCAAGGTCGATTGCTCGATAGCCTTGGGACGGCTGTTGATGGTAGCAGGACAATCGAGTTTCGTTTCTACCGAGCCGCAGCGGGAGGGGTCGCCATTTGGACATCTGGTCCGGTCATGGTTTCAGTAGTCGATGGACTCTTCGCCGTTTACTTAGGTGACTCAACCATGACGCCGATCCCCGACTCCGTATACGCTGACACGATGCTCTTTGTCGGTGTCGAGGTCGAATCCGATGGGGAGCTAATCCCGCGACATCGCGTAGCAGCGTCAGCATTTGCCGCAGCATCGCAAAGCCGGATTCAAACATGGTACAATAGTAAGACGGCACCGGTGCAAGTCAATAGTCCCACTCTGACTACCATAAGTGTAGACGTAATGACAACAGGAGTAGCAGTCGTTCAAGCCTCGTACACGGTCGAAATCTCTGCTCCTACCTCCGGTGCCTGGGCGGATGTCTATATTGAGGAACTCAATTCCAACGCGGAGTCAGAGAGGACTCGCTCTGGCGTGGATCCACAAAACGACCCAGAGTTCGTCTGGACCCCCGGATCGATTCTCTGGCGATTCCCGATCTCGTCTGCAGGAAACTATCAGTTTGCACTTAAGGGCGTAGGGACCGGCGACGTGTCAGGATCTCAGATGCTTGTCACCTTCTACCCAGATTGAAGTGCGGGCACGAGCATCAGTGCTTGATCAGGAAGCTGCGTCTGTACGAGCGTTTTTGCCTTGCACGTCGGACTCCTCTGAGACGGGTTCGACTAGAAGGCTTGCAACACTACGGGCATGAACCTCTGTATGGGTATATAGGGGTTTTCCCCACGACGCCAAGGATGGCGTAGCAGCGTCAAATGTGATTTGCGTTACGCTCACGCGTGCGTATATTGTATTGAACGAGTATTATCTTTTCTCAAAGAAGCACACGAAGCGTGGAAGCGTTTCAACAGGTTACGTATGGCCCCGAAAGGGGCCTCTTTTTTGTGCACCGACTGTGAGTCGCCAGAGACTTCTGCTCTATCAATCTTAAGCACGTATGAGTGACTCTACTTGCCTCATCGAGGTTGACGAGTCTGTCATTATCCTGAATCTTGACTTCCAACATACTTGGATTAGTGTGTTCGACTGCAGATACAAAGACAACTTATTACGTCTTGATTTCAGCCGAGCTTGGGAGGATGTTAATCATGGATGCGGACCTTGTAAGCTTCCTACGCCACCTTGAGTCTCAAACCATTACGTATGTTATTACCATCTTGGGACTCTTAACGGCCTTTATTATGCTGTTCTTGGGTTTCGGTGTAGATTTGCGTATCATACGTCCTCCGTCAGCGAAGGCCGATCGCCAGCGACTGCTACTTCTTGCTATCTTGCTTTTTACTCTTATACCGCTGTGGAATTTGGCATACCAACCTAACAGCTATCAATCTGCATCGTGTGATTTCAGAAATCACTCTGTCGCACACCGATCCGAAGAAAACAAGGCAACGTACAAAGAAGCTATCACAACACAGAATCTCTCCGCTTTCTCGGAGCAGTTCTTATCCTATGAGCTAGCACATGCGATTGGAATCGACGTGACCGATGAGCTGGCGACACAGCCTACACTCGATAACATCGCACGCCTGCTCAAGGTGGCGGGTGATTCTCGTGATGCTGTTGCTGCACTCAATATCGTTGAGCTGGCAGGTAACCTTGGTTTACATCTTAATCCTCAATATGACTCTTACAAGAAATCGTTTGCCGCACTCATCGAGACTATATCAAGTCAATACCATCTCGTTGCGGATCTTCAAGAAGTCTGCGAGCTCAAGCTAGCGATTCTCACGGACGATACTCTTCGCGTTATAGATCTGATAGAGCAAGTGGAGCATCGTAATCATTCATGGTATGAGCATGATATCTTTGAGGAACCGACGCGACTGTTCGAGCTCTTAAAAGATACTACACTTGGCTATGTTGGTCAGCTTTTCGCAGGATCGATGATTGGATTTGTTGTCCCGGCAACTGAATCCTCTGTAGGACGGGTCAGTGATCTCATCAGAGAACACAGTCTGAGTAGCACTCAGAAGGAACTCATATCTGTCCTAGTTGTAGCCAAGCAACGGCTTGCAGCGCGTCGAGATTCCGAAGATGTCACGTACAGAGCTTTCGACAATGCGAGCACTAGACCGCTGCTTCACGCAGTAACAGGTGTTTTCCTTATCGCATTTGCAGTAGTAGCTGCTACTCTCTTTCGCCGCTCTGCTATCGCTAACAGTGCCTCAATTCGCACTTCGTATCAAGACGTTTTGTCAGCAAGCCCTATTCCTACTTGGACAACCACCATCCAGGGAGACACGCTTGTTGTCGAGTCCATAAATAGTGAATTTGAGGCACTTTTCCAGATTCAGGCGAGTAAGTTTATCGGCAAGAGTTTTGGTGACTTCTACCATGCATGCAAACGAGCAGTAGCGGTTGATCAACGAGAGGCATTCAACCAGCGTCAATCTGCGATTGAACGAGCCTTTCTTGATGGTCGTGGGAAGTACTTCGTAGGATCGACAGTACTCGACTACGACGAAGGATCGTTTCGAAGCGGAACACGAACTGGCCGGCAACACTTTCTTATCGTTGCAGAGAGCCAAGAACGCGACAATAACACTACCCTTATTGTCTCTCGTTTGATAGCGAGCGACACACCTTTGCCAGACTCCATCGCCACAGCGCAACCTGCCGAAGAGCATCAAGCCGACTCTGCTACCATCGTTTTCGATCCAGATCAAACAGGACGCGCCTACGACGAGATCGCCGACGTCTGCAGCAAGGCAACAAAGAGCATTGCTGTGTTCAATCACTATTTCCCTCAAGAGCCAGAACTGGATCAACCTGGTGGGCGCCCCGATTACTTAACCGAGATAGAACTGCTGATCAAACGGATGTTGCATCAGCGTCGCACGGATATGCCGACGTTTCTATATCGACGCATTATTCCGATCGATAACGAATATGTTGGGTCTCCCGAAATTGAGGCTGAGTTCATCCATGAACCAGGAAACTCTACATATGAACATTGGAAAAGACTGCACCTGCTCTCCGAGCTCAAGAGCAGTCCTAGCATTCAGGTGCAGTTCTCTGTATGTTCTCCGATTCCATCGTGTCCAGCGATGTTGATTGTCGATCAACGTGTAGCATTCATTGCCCTAACCGCCATTAAGCCCGCGGAGAAAGAAAAGCCACGACAACTGCAATATGCAGGTGTCGTCAAGATTACAGACTCACGACCTAACGGAGCATGTCGACAGTTGGAAATGGTATTCGAGAGCATAAGTAGAGGAGCACAATCTGCCACCCCAGCGATAGACAGCAATGAACGATACTGAGATTGCGTTAGAGTTACTCAAGACGTGGCACGCTCGCTCAAGCGCGCTTGAGACACTTATGCTTGGAATTCTTACCCTTGCGCTGACCGGTTGGGGGGTTCTGTTTGCGTTTAAGCAGAACGAGACACAACAGCTGACTGTCTTCAGACTTATCTTCACCATAGTCTTTACGGTTTTGGTGACGTGTGCCTACGATGTCGTTTATGTTATGTACACTCAGTTTGATATCAGCATTCTTCAGCTGGAATCATCTCTGGGGGCGATAACTTCAATGGCTGACTATTACGATAGGCTTAGCTAGCATGTGGCTGTCCTATATTATGGCACGGCACCATTCTTATCGTGTGTTGGAATAGCAATTCTCTTGTACTGCTGGCGTGAGGGCAGAAGCCTATGTAATCGCTACGCCCTTGCTGTGACGCTACTGATATCAGCAGTAAGTATTGGCGGATTGTTGGCTCTCGTAGCTGTCAATATCGCAGAGTTGCAAGCCTTCCTGAGCGCATCCGTCTAACTACTGATATGCCATGCACTCTGCTGGATATGCTACCTGTACGCATGTCAGTTCTTCATCTGTGTAGAAGCGCCGATCTCGCCCTTATCATCCACCAGAATTATAACGAGGAGTTCATCCGGATCTGAACGATCCTTGTTGCTAGCAATATCAAAAATCGGAAAGCCAAGGACCCTAGCAGGTCCTTGCATTCCATTCTTGTAGCGCACTATGATTGGGACAGTATGGACTGGTTTTGTAGGGTAACTATTGAATGTCGTCCATGCGGTGTGATAGACGACTTTGGCAGCCTCTCGATGGGTACTATCTATGATAAATGCGGCTCCCGAATCAATTACATCCGTTATCGAGAGTGTCAGTAATTGATTATTCAAGATACCAAATGCCTGCGATGTAAAGTCGTTTGCAAATGTCACCTTTTGAGACGATCTGCTCAATACGAAGATCGGTAGCTCGATAGAGTTGAGTATCGATTCCCAACTATTGTGTTGCTCACGTGCCGACTCGTCGCTTTGACTAATCTTGGCTGCTACAATTGTTCCAGCCGCCCCCATAGCTGCTGTAAGTAACATTGTCAGCATCCATAACCAGACAGGCACCGTTTTAGTCACAATACATCTCCTCCCTTCAGGGACTTAGCCCAGTGCCACACCGAAATACAAGTGTAACGCCATTGCCATGCGGCAGTCAATTGCTAGAGAAACGATTTACCGCATAGTGCTGTTTTGAGCTACAAGAAGATGAGATACTGACGTTGAATCAGGTACCAGTCTCACGCTGTCGATTAGCTGCTGGCGCATTCGACTTAAGTGGCCGATCACCAGCTATAGAAGTCGCATCTTGTGATTGATCAAGAATCTGCGTCTGTTCCATCGGTCGGCGTACACTATCGATGGCAATACCAGCCTTGAGTGATTGCATTACCCCAACTGCTTCCAAGTAGCTTTCGACTATATGCAGTTGTCCTGGAGCCCAGGATAGGTCTGTGAGTGCGTTCTGCATCCGATTGGTGTTTTCTCTCACTGCGATCACTGGGATACCCTGTTCGAGAGCGGCTAGCACCGGTAGTCCTAGACACCCATCCGGGATAACCAAACACGATACGTCACGTGCGCTCAGCACGTCATTCTGCTGCTGCATCGCTGGTTGTGCAACAATACGCGGACTCTTTGCGAGGCCACGAAGGATGCAATGAAGAAACGTCGTCGACACGGCCTCTGCAGCTTTTCGTGGATCAACGACGCCGACGTCAAGATTGAGAATCTCTCGTTCTTCGAGCATCGGCGAGTGCGCAGACGGGATATCGTAAAGACTCGATACTGCATGCGTGAGCATCGCTTCAACTCCCCCCCACGGATTGATCATCTCTGTTTTGAAATACTGCTCGTGACACTCAGGGGGGACCCCAATCACTGACGAGAGGGCAACGGCGTCATACTGTCCGCGATATGATTCCAGTACATCACTAAGTCGCTCGAAGTGGGTGATGCTACCGACTGCGCGCCCGGACGGCGAGTAGAGAGACTTCATGGAGATCGGTTTGTCCATGAGAACGACGCCTGGGCACGTCAATCCCATGCTCGCACGAGCGGCAGAGATCGAATTGATTGCTGCCTCATAGAAGAAAGCATCTTGATGCTTGTCTAAGACGACCAAGACTCGATTTGCTCGGACTGGTTGAAGCCCAACGGTTCCCATGAGCAGTCGTGTTAAGACACTGCCTTCCACATACAGGCCGTTTTCAGGAAGTTCATTGATGTCGGAAGCATTTACCACATTCGGATGCGTAATGAGCGTATCTGAGCTACTAGCCAGTAGCCGTGCAACGGGACCTGCATCTCCGGCATGACCGCCAATGGCAGCATCGACGCCCGTAGGGATGATCAGGGCCGTGTTGAAGCTAGTCGTCGTCTCACGTGAGCGTCTATTGACAACAAAGATATGATCCGATTGCAACTCTTTCGCGTAGTCGTCACGCTCGGTTAGTACGCCAACCTCGCACTCCCAAGTAGAATCGTTCGACTTTGTTACAACAAAACGGAGCGGAACTTCTTCATTACCCAATTGACGAAGTATCGCGTCCTTAATGCTCTCAAGTGTTGAGCCCTTCCTCGGTGTAGTGATCTCAATGTGTTTTTCGTAGAGGACCATGCCTGTTAACCAGTATTCCTTGCGAGGAAGTCTTCGTATTTAAATTCTCGGCTCTTGGAGAGGTTTCCCTTAGCGTCTATGGTGTAGATCGTTGGGAGGTTGATTCCATTAAACATATGAGCTTTGACGAGCGTATAGGCGCCCATATCCTCGAAGCAAAGCCTTGTTCCGACGGTCAATGGGCTCGCAAAGCGGTAGGCGCCAAAATAGTCTCCGGCCAGACAGGTACATCCGTAAAGACGATACGTATACTGCCCTTCTTCAACCTCCTCAGCAACACTAGGTCGATACTGATACTCAAAGACCTCCGGCATGTGATTCACTGTAGTGTCAAGAACTGCGATGTCCTCTCCACCGCTCTGAAAAAGATCTACTACCGTAGTCAAAATAGACCCCGCCTCTCCAATGACGCCTTTTCCTGGTTCGAAGATTACTTCTAGACAAAAGTCCTTCTGGAGCCGCTCGACTGCTGATGCAAACGGTTCCCAGTTAGTTGTTTCATCGAAGAGATAACCTCCTCCAAGGTTGATCCAACTGATTTGCTTCAGCAGTGTAGGAACTCGTTCTGCTAACGTATCAATCACCCTTGTCAGATCATCAAATCCCGTTGCTTCACAGTTCGCGTGCACGAGCACGCCCGCTACCGATTCCAACAGCGACTGATCCAGTTTCAACACGTATGCAACATCATCGAGCGGCACACCAAGTTTTGAAGGAACGGCGGCCGGATCGTAGCGAACGTCTCCGACCAATGATAATTGTGTATTGACACGCAAGCCAATTTGGCTATTGCAAGAAAACAGCTGACCGTACTGCTCCAACTGCCTCATTGAGTTAAAGCTAACGTACTCACACAAACTTGCCAACTCTTCAGCATCGTTGGCAGAAAGCCACGGCGATGTGAAATGAAGTCTCCCATGAGGCCCAAAGACACTGCGCGCTAGTTTTGCTTCAAAAAGCGAACTCACCGCAAATCCATCAACGTAGTCACGTATTCGATACAAGACAGTTTCGAGGCTGTTGGCTTTCAGTGGATAGAGCAGAGTCACGCTCGAACGTCGACGAATCGGATCCATGATCGCGTATGTTTGGGAGAGTACTCGCTCGTCGAATACAACGGATGGCGTGTTTAGTGCTCCGTTGTCCCGTATCTTTGAGATAACCGTCTCAGCTAGGTAGAACTTCATCACTGAGGTGTACATCGCGCAGATAGCTAACTAGAGAGCCTAATGGACCTGCTACCATTTCGTCGATCTTCTCTACCTTTGCACGCACCTTTGGATCGCCAGACAATTTGCGGATCTTCGTCAGAGTATTGAGGAACTCATGGGCAATCTCGCGTCGCGCAGCCTTGAGGCGAGGCCTGTTGAGCTTGGCATGCACGATAGTCGTATCGCCACGCATTGACCTATTCCTCGGTACGAGAATCGTATAGTCATCATCATCATAGGTTAAGTGATCGTCAACCTTGTCCGCTGCTGCATCCAAAATCGGGTGTTTTTCATTCCATTGGTCCGCCTTTGCACCATTGCAAGGAGTACAGGAAAGATGCAGATTCTGCCAATCGAAAGTGAGCTCCGGGAAGTCTCTTCTTGGCTTTCTATGTTCTATCGCTGAAAATCCGTCGGTACTGGCAGTACACTCGCAATAGCAACAGAGCTCACGATACATCGTGTTCAGAGCTTCCTTAACGCTTCTATGATTGTACTTCTGTTCGGCACGCTTAATCTTCTTCTCTAAATCACTACCGTGTCCGTTACGCTCTTCGCACAGTTCATTCAGCCGCTCAAGTAGCCTAGCTTCATTTCTAGCCAGATATGCCGGCTTAGCTGGTCGATTTACTCTCTTCATTTCTCTGGTGGCGAGTCCAAGTTGTTTAGCGCACGCAATTCTGCAACAAGATTCAGTGGATCAGTCCCGGGTAGTTTCTCAGCGAAAGTCCTACGAATAGCAGCGATTCTATTCTTATCCTTGAGCGACAACGGGCCCTCAAGATGCTTTCTCCTGATCAACGCCTCATATTCCTTCTCTAGTTCTCTAATGAAATGAGGTCGAGAACTCTTCAGGTCCATTATTTCTGTATATACGTCCTCAGCAAGCCAGCCAACACCCTCATTGTACTGCAACTCGGCACCTTCTCCTACGCCGGTAAGTCTATAGATGTCGCAATATTCGGCACCACCCGAGAGCACGAGTGGTGAATGTGTTGTCATTATAAACTGCACGTTGGGCAGTCTTTCTACGAGCTTGCCAATAATACTGAGTTGCCACTTGGGGTGTAAGTGTTGTTCAATCTCATCAAAAATAACAATGCCTGCTATGCTTTCGAAACTATCAACGGTTGGTTGCTTTTCTTTGTGCTGCAGGAAGAGCAGCCACCAGCCTATCAGGTCGAGCAACCAAGTAATCACTGATTGATGACCATCACCCTGCGATCCGAGACTTGCAAGATCATCCCCACGCTTTATGAAGATACCTCTCGGCGTAAGTTCTAGAGCTTGTTCTGAACTAAATCCCAAGACATCCTCAATGAAGTCGAAGAGGATTGCTAGGCGCTCTTCGCGAGAACCATTCGATCTTTGAGAACGAGAAGACTTTGCTAGCGTCGTTGGAGCGAGGTACCTCCGAACAATTAACTCTGGGTTTTGCAAAGTCGTTGAATAGTTAAACAGAGGATAGACCGCATCTATAGGTAGGTAATATTCGAAGTCGGACGACGCATCCGTTCGTAATCCAGCACCATATCCACTGACGAATACCTTCTCAAAAGGATCAATCCTAGGTGAGCGACGTCTCTTCGGAACTATCCTCTCTGTTGCACCTGCTTGCTCGAACGTTGTCTCAATTTCATATCGTCTACCCTGACGATCCGCAAGCGATACAGAAATCTGGCCTTCGTCTTCACCGTGTCTTACCAATTCACCCGGAAGCTCTCTGTGCAGTGCGCCTGCGCTCGTTGGATCACACAAGCCCATTGCCAAACTCTTAAGGAGAGTCGATTTTCCGTTGCCGTTGTCGCCCGTAATTAGAATTGACCGTCGGGATGCTGTTGGTTCGATTGTCAATTCAGGAAAACAACGGATATTCCGTAGCTTAAACTTTTTAAGGTACAGCACTGCACACACCTCACCCACACGTCAAGAAGGACCAGAACTCTGTATACCTCGGCCTTCACCCACATCTAAGTGAAGTTGAAGCAATCCTAGAAAGTACGCCAAGCACATCGAGCCTTCAAGTGACTTGTAGATAACCGGCGCTTGCAGCATTCCATGACCGTTGAGACTTGGGACAGAGCCATGTAAGCAAACCACAGCATGACACAATGTTACCGTGACTACTAACAATTGATTTTCCGATACTGTTACTGAAGAACAACTTACCTGAAATCGCTTCTGGTCCGTTCCAGCATCGACACCAACGTCGCTGTTCTTCTCTTCCCCTCACATGTGGAGTTGTAGGTAATTCACAATACGAAGCGTGTTAAGAATGTGGGAGTTCACCTTTCATCCGAAAGGTGAACTCCTTGCCCTAAGAATACCCCAATTGCCCGCCTTGCACCAGCCCAACCTTGCCATCGACACTCACATCTCATAACCCCTGCCTCTGAGAATTCGAGATAACGTCTACCTCTCGCAGCGACGCTGCCAACATGCTGTAAGTCAATAGCTTACGTTCGCAAAGCGACTGTCATTTGTCGTCGAAAACTATATAAATTCGCTCCGCTTAGACGAGTCATGCGACTCCCAAAGCGGTTCACCCAGCGGATGTTTCGCGAACCAACAAAGCCAGCACCAAAGCCGCCCGCGCGAATCTGGATGGTCGATGAGTCCAAGTTCCTCAAGGACGTTGAGGTCGCCCGATTACGTGCGCTCACGACTCGGGAGCGCGACGCGGGTATCGCATCCGGCGCCTTCAATAAGGTGCGTAACTGGTGCATGGTCGAACTGGGGCTGCAGGCAGGTCTACGCGTCGATGAGATGCGTACACTCACGCACGACAAACTCTACCTCGATAATGGCCGCTCATCGCTGTGGGTGCTTGGAAAAGGCAACAAGCCTCGAAACGTGTGGATCGGAAGGGGACTACGCGCTGCTATTCAACAGTACGCCAGTGCAAAGGCGCAGCTCGGCTTACCACAAACGCCTCGGGATCATGTCCTCACACGCTGCGACGGCCTTCCTATCACAAAGCGAGCGCTACAAAAGGCATTCCGCAGACTCATTCATACTGCGCAGCTGCCGAGCCGGTATCACATCCATTCACTGCGTCACACGTATGCAACGCAGCTGCTTTGCGTGACGGGCAACAACTACCGCTTTCTCCAGGTACAACTCGGTCACGCCTCCATCAAAACGACACAAATCTATGCAGGCATCGTAGAGGCCGAAGCACGTCAAGCGCTCGACCAACTCTTTCCTGCACTTCCATCGGACAATCACAACACACGTAGCCATCCACTGACAGGAGGATTGTCATGACTCACCTACGTTGCGCTCAGTTTATCGTCTTCATGCTCTTCATTGGTTCTTCACTGCTCCCGTCTGCTGCTGCGGGGATGAAGTCTCCTTCCGGACCAAGCTTCTTTGCCTCGGCAAGCGTTGGCGGGAATACGATCGCGTACGAGTCGCCCGGCGGCATTGGCTTCTCGGAGTTTTATGGATCAAGCACCGCCATTTCCTACGGCGGCGAGGTCGGTCTTGGTTCCGCTAAGTCAGGTATCTACGGCATGGCCCGCTTCCGGCGCTGGCAAAAGAGCGGTACACCGCTCCTGACGGGCGATTTGTCGTCGTCCGATATCGAACTGACGTGGATCCAGCAGACCATCTCTCTCGGAGCGCGCTACCACGTTATGCGTGCGCTCTCACCGACGTCACGCTTTCTTCCCTACTTTGGTGCCGGACTCATGCTCGCCGAAATCACAGAGAACCAACAAGGCACGGTCTTCGCAGGACCACAGCCCGTTCCCATTGACATCACGACCGAACTGACAGGCACGGGATTCTATCTCGAAGGCGGCATCATGTGGCTCACCGAGGCCAACATCGGCATTGGAGGCGTCATCGAATACTCGACGCTCTCCGTTGACGCTGACGAGTTCTTCGAGTCGGTAACGGCGAGCGGACTCTACGTTGGTGTTACCGTCCATGCCTTCTTTGGAGCGAAGCTGCCTTAGCATCTCGGAGTTCGTAACTATTCCAAAATAGGAACAAACTTTAAAAGTATCTGTCGGTATCCCTTGTCATGACCAACGATGAGGGATCCACAACACGACTCGATGCCCTGCTGCTGCAAGAGCGCTTGTACGAGATCGAAGCTGATGTGCAGGCGGCCACCCGCGAAGTCCATGCACTCAAGCGCCGTGTCACGGTCCTAGAGCACCGTCTGTCTCCGCCACGACCTTCCGACAAGTAATGTCCGGGAGCGTGCTTGTTCGTTCCTCATCCACCTCTTCCCTATGGATGCCAACGTTCGAGCTCTGTTACATGCAATGTACGATCGCTTCAGAGAGGAGCATCGTTCGGATCACCTTACCGCCTGGGACCGCTTCATCACGTTTTTGGGCATAACCTATCGGCCCAGCCTCATGATGCAGGTGCGCGAAGACCTCGAGTGGTTCGTCAGTCACGAGCGCTTCACGCGCTCCCTCGATACGGACTTTGACGTAAAGACCCTCTCCACTGATCGATATGACCATCTCGGTGAACTCTACAGGGAACACGTGATTGCATCAGCGACCGCCAAACGTAATGGCCTCGTGTTAACACCTCCTGACGTCGCCAGCCTGCTTGCTACCATGCTGATTCCCAAGACGAATGATCGGGTAACAATTTATGATCCGTGCGTCGGCACCGGACGACTCCTCCTCGCAGCACATGAGAGAGCACCCAATGGTGTGTTCTTTGGTGTAGACATCGATTTGCGGGCACTCCGTATCGCCTACGTCAACAGTGCCATCCACGATATGTCGGCCTACCTTCTTCATGCGGATGCGCTGTATCACGAGACGGATCTTTCGACACCCAACGGCTCGCACAACTGGCAGTACGCCAACCTGTGGAACTCTCACCTCGATAAACTACGTCCGATTGGTCGCGAACCGGACCTCTTCGATCAAGCGCCCGATGCCCATGAGTAGTCGTCCTCCACGCTGGCAAGTGATTCTTTTAGCCGTGCATCGCAGCCCACCGCATGCCCGCTACGCTGAACGCTTGATTCGGCAGGTGAAGGGATCACGCACTCACCTGCGCGCCGTCATTCAGCGGCTGATTACGCTTGAACTCTTACAGATCCTTCCCCGAGGGCGCGTGAAAGAGCTCGCTCTTACGCCAAAGGGAGTGAAAGTCGTCGCAACGCTCCATGACCTTCGTGAGCACCTCCCCTTTCATAACACCGAGACACCCCCGTGACGAACAGCCATCGTCCGACGCTCGACGTAGCGGCAATCCTCGCTTCCCACGTCCTCCAACCGTTGCGATCACTTGATGACAGGATAGCTGCATTAGAGCTGGCACGCGCACGACGACGATTACTGCGCGACGAACGCCTCAGTATCCTTGCGACACGAAAATCTAACATCGAAGACCGCCTGGGCTTGTCGGGCACCTACCGCCGTATGCTTGTTCCGGACGTATTCGGACGCCTGGAAGCGACGCGTAACGATCTGGAGCGGCTCATGCATCAAGAAGCGCTCGCTGCAGAAAGCGTCCATACCGAGCTCACCGATAAACTCCTCATCCTCCACCGTGAACGACTCCATGAGGCAGCAAAAGCACAACTCGTGCCGTCCCTTTCCCCTCTCCCCCGTGTGAAGCATGACCATCGATACGAATGATCTGTTGAGAAAGCTCGCTCCATTGCTCGGAGACCGTAGCCATGCCCTCTGGTGGCTGCTCCATAGTGCCCCCGATAAAGACGCAGCTTGGCGTCTTGAACAGCTCCTTGCCCTGCTTGCTGATCGTCTCGGAAACGTCAACTTCGCTCCTGCTATACGGCTCCCTCCCCCGTCACCGGATAAACTCTCCGGTACGCTACCGCTCGCGCGCGTTCGCTATCCTGATAGAACGTTTGCTGTATGCGGACTGCATCCCAGCGAACTGCAGCGCCATCTCTTGATCGTTGGCATGACCGGAACCGGGAAAACCACGGCGACGATCGGGCTTCTCAGGCAGCTCGCACACTATCAGATACCTTTTCTTGTCTTTGACTGGAAACGCAGTTACCACCGACTCCAGAATCATGTACCGGCGGACACGCTTGTTACCTACCGGATTGGTGAGCCCGACTGTCCCTTCACGTTTAATCCGCTCATACCACCGCCAGGCTTACCGGCGCGCTACTGGCTCGCGCTCCTTATCGACGTGATACAACACGTGTATTTCGTGAGTTTCGGCCAAGAATACTTCTTTCGCCAGGCCATACATGCACTCTACCAACGCTTTCGCGTCTATGATGGTAATCGCGTCTTTCCGAATTTCTTCGATGTCGAGAAGCTTCTTCGCCAGGAGTACGTCAAAGGGCGCGAGATGCTCTGGATGGCTTCCGTCAAACGAGTCCTTTCTATCCTCACCACTTCGCCGACGATTGCTGATCTCATGAATGATCGCTTTCCCTCATCGCTTCCCACGCTGCTCAAAAGGCCAGTCATCTTTGAACTCGACCGACTCGCAACGATTGAGCGTGTCTTCTTTATTGAAGCACTCCTTCTCTGGATCTATCAGTACCGAGCGCTGCAGGGCAAATCGGATGTCTTACGCCACGTTATCGTCTTAGAGGAAGCACACGCGGTGCTCTCGCGGGCCAAAGAAGCTGTGCAAGGTAGCGAAAGTATCATGGAGACGTCATTGAGACTTATTCGGGAGTTCGGACAAGGCGTTATCGTGATTGACCAAGAACCCAGCAAACTCTCGAACTCGATTCTCGCAAACACCGCAACGAAGCTCTGCTTTCATCTTGGCAGCGGCAAAGACATCGCAACGATGGCAGAGGCGATGTATCTACCCAAGACGCAAGCCGCCATGATTGATCTTCTTGGTGTCGGCGAAGCGATCGGCAAGTTTTCATCACGATTCCCCGAATCCGTTCACCTACGCTTTGCTCCCGCCTAATACCACATCACAGAAGTCTTGCCAGCTTCCACCAGCCGGCAATCGACGCCTCTTCGTTCCCTAAGGGTAACCTCAACCGCACAACGCACGCTCCCATGGTCCTCATCATACATAAACTTGTGCCCGTCTACAGAGCCGCACATTTCGTCCCGAAATCGCACCTCAATCTCAGGAAACCTCAGTACGTCACGTCCTTCAAACACCCCTATCCATCAATACCAACGATTCTGGAACGGGAGTACGGCCTCTCTAGGTCTGATCGCATCATCGTCTATTGGATGACCGAGCTTTCACTCCCCCACTTTCAGCGCTACCGCACACCGTTTCGAAAGGTCTATTCCGGTCCGCTTGCGGGCCTCTCGGCCTATCTTGAAAGGGTGCGCAAGACATCCTCACGCAGAGAACCGCCCTGACTGACTCTTGCAGGTGATAGACACTAGGTGTCGCAGACTATCAACTCGTCCAGTTCCTGTCATTTGCCTTGCATCAACCGCACTTGACTACTTCATTCAGACGGCACTGTAGTACTACCAATTTCTCGGGAGTCGTACGTGGCACCTGATGTTTCTAAAAGCCTGCATTCGATGTTCCTCGATATGTATGCCATAACTGAGTTCATTCTGTTCAATTTCTTCGGTTGGCTGTCTAACCATACTCCTGCTACTCACCGTAAAGGCTATCCCTACCAAGCAAGTGAATGTATACGCCTCAAGCGGACTGCCGACAAGATCTGGCGATGGTCAATTGTTGGCATTACTGGTGACGCACGCAGCCTCCTAGAGCATTCATGTAAAACTGCTCTTGCAGCCATAGCTACTGAGAGCGACTATTTGTCAAGCAGTCTTGAGTATAGTGACATAGCAGCGTTTCTCGAGGACGCCAATCTCGCTATTCATGATTTTGCCTCAGATGATTTAAGACCAGGGCCGATGGCCTTATTCAGAACTGCGCAATGCAGCCCGTTGTGTTCTTACAACTTTCAATACCTGACAACAGCAATCAATGCTACGCCACGGTTGGAAGATACACTGCAACGTTTCTTCCACCGTCATTATCCTGATATAGCCAAGCTATTGCCTCACATGCTTGACCGTGTCAGATGCCATAAGGCATTTTCCTTTGACACCGGCACACTTCACATCCATGACGAACTACTCACACACGTTGCCCAATCCAGTGTTCTCCTATGTGTTAGTAGATTCGGTTTGGAGAAAACACTTCTGTGTTACAGTATCCTTCGTTTCATCAACGATATCCTTGGGTATTTCGATGATCAGGCTCGCCGAGTTTCTCTCCCAAGCATTGTCCAATGGGCGAACAACAATCAATATGAGTACAATGTTCTCGTTCGCCCAATGACACCTGGCGATCCCAGTAGTCTACATGTCCAGGCGTTTGTCGATAGTATCTTTCCTTCTCTGATTTCGTACTTGAATCGCAAAGCAGGCACAAGCAGTACACATGAGACAACAGAAAATCCACTATGTAACGCGTCAACTGAACAGTCTGAGGCTCCGAATGCAATAATGGTCGATGAACGCTCTGAGAAGTGCTTTGTATGCGGGAAGCTTGTCCAGACTTCGCGCATGACCTTCAAACTAGCCTGTGCTCTTGTTCACTGTGAATCAAACGCTGTCACATCGAATGAGGAGCTTTACGGCATGATATACGATGACGAACCAAAGATGACCAGTGACCAGAAGCTTGATAAACCACCGCGAGACAAACTCAATAGACTGATTCGCGAGTTTGCCAAGCAAGCCAGAGATGCGGGAGTAGATACGAGTACTTGCATCGAACTCAGGTCTGGAAAAGGGATCTATATCCGAGAAGACACGATACTTAGATTCCAGGAAAAATCGGATTCATAGTATTCGATGCTAGTAGCTACTACCTATGATACAGACTCAGGTTCTCCAGTGCGTCGTGAACAGCTTCAATCGGCGCGATATATTGATCAATGACTTTCTGACTGACAGTACCTAGATAATCCGCAATTCTTCGCTCAGCTGTAGGATCATTGACTTCTCGATTCTGAAAGCCCATCGACTCGACCGCATCCCAAAAGACGTGTCTGCAATACTCCCCAAGTTCATGCCGCATCACCGCCATTACGATACCGTAGTTTCGTCCTACCTCCGACAACACGAGGCCTTCTCTTGGATCAATAATGCCCTTTGTGATATTTACAGCGCTCATCGGCCGCGCCATGTACACGTGCATATCCAGGGCTTCCTCGTCATCCTTGCTACGTGCGTAGCTCTGCAACGGTTTGACCCGTTCTTCCAGAAATACATCTAACTCTCCAAAGAAGCGTCGTCTTAGCGGAACCTCTGATCGTGGATTAAGACGACCGTGACGTTCTTGATGTGCCTTGAGTCGTTCCATTGATGGCAGATAGCCCTCAATCCACGCACATTCTCGCGTATGACCGTCTAGGTAGCCCTTTACCATAACCATCTATCTCAACACCCTTTATAAGCCTTTTGGTTTTAGCTTTTGCCAGTTTCCGCCGTCGCGGAATCTCGCAGATTCGCCGCGTTTTCTCGCGAACACCTCGCGTTAATACCGTCATATATCGTCATTTCTCGCGTGTGATATCGGACCTTCAGGCGTATTAAATGGCGTGTAACGAAGTTGAGAATCTCAAACTCACGGCTGCTAACCGTTAGATGCGGAGACCAATATGAACATCATAGACGCTATACTCGTCGAGATCAGGATCGACTCTCCACATACTCCTCCAGACTTCTTTCGAGCCATGAGAGCATTGTCGGAAATGAAAGAACACATTGCGGCTCACGTCGAGCTACGTCCACATGAAAGGCCGCAAGAAAGCACGATTTATGGTGCCACGGCTCAAGGTGCCATCAGACGCAACACGCTTAGCTTCTTGCTTCCGAATAACACGCCGGAAATCGCTGAGCTGCTCCGCTCGTGCGCGCTCAGCGCCATCGACGCCGGTCTGTACTCCGGACTAACCATATACGTTGACGATCTTCCCGCTGATCTCATCACACTCGTAGACGATTGCCGACTAGAACCCGCTATTCACTAACTCGAACAGGAGAATCCCCATGAAACTCACCTTTACTGACACGTATACCCGCATCGATCCCAACGGTACGATCCACCAATGGAAGCGAGAGCTCGCGATTGACGGAAGCGCTTGGGATGTGAGTACCGCGCTTGACAACCTGTATACTAAGAACCTGCTCCCAGACCACTCAAGACCGCTTCTGGCCTCAATCAGTCCCCGTCCATCTTCATCCTTGCTGCCCTACCTGCCGAACTCCACAGAGCGTCGTAGTCAATCTTTCTTCCTTCTTGACGACGACAGAGGCTACTTATGAACGCGCCGTCTTCGCTTTCTCCTCAGGATCGACAGCGGCTGGTCAACGAGCTCGCTCAACACGCTGCGGCGGGTACCCTGAGCTCACAAGCCAAACTGCTGGTGCTGCGAGACCGCTCGGGTCCTATCGCTGAAATGTCCGGGGAAATGCAACGGGTCGTCGTCGACGACACCGGTTTGCCGACGGTAGTGAGCGAGCAGCATGCGTTCCGGATCGATTGCGGTCATGTCATCACCGGCGTCGATCAGGTCGCCGGTGTGTGCTCCGCTGGTCATATAATCTGTCATGACAGAGCTCACCGACTCTTCACATGCCCGAAATGCAGCCGAGTACACTGTGACCTCTGCGTCCCCATAATCGCAGATACGTTTGTCTGCCCGATAGAAGCCGCGAGAAACCGTCGCCACGATATAGGTGCGCGACTGTTTCTCGCTCTTGCTTTCATCATAGCACTCTTCCTGATCTTGGGATAGACAACCAGTGTCCATGACCATCACGGCAGACCATCTTGAGCTCTTACGCGAGTACGTGCTGAGGGCCAATATCGCGGAGGCGTGGATACTTCGCGGTCTTGCGAGCCTGTCCGTGCAGCCGAATCCGCTCCTGTTCCAGCGGATCTGTGCGCACGTTCTCACGCGCGTCCCGGCCGCGTGGCTGGAACCTTCGCCCTTCACACCTCCAATGGATGCCGCGATCGGCACCGGGGAACTCACCCTCGGTACCGTTCAACAGTCCGGATTGCCGTTCACGCTGCCGGTGTCATCTTTGAGACAGCACGCGGTAATCGCCGGTAGCTCCGGGTTCGGTAAAACGGTGTTCTTACAACGCCTCGTTCAAGAACTTGCCGCGAAAACGACGGCCGTGATCTGGCTCATCGATCCCAAGGCGGACGAATTCGTTGATCTCTGCGTGCATAACCCGACGATGCTCTATCTTCCCGTGACGGATTGGCGCTTCAATCCTTTCGAGCCTCCTCACGGCATCTCTAGGCGCCTCTGGTATCAAGTCATCGTGTCTCACATGAGTGAGACCTTTCGCTTTCTGCCCGGTGCGGAGTCGCTTCTCCTTCGTCATTTGCATAGCCAAAACGAGCCTGCCGTTGCGTCAACGCTGTCCTCCATTATGAGCGAACCGGCGCGCTACGGAACAAAGGACTTGGCCGTTAGAGATACAGCAACGAGCCGTCTCCATCTCATGCGCGAAGCCTTCGATACGATGTGTGTTCGTTCCTCGGACATGTATGAGGTCCTGACGCACCGACACCTCCTACTGTCCACCCGGGGTCGTCTGATGGCTCAGGGCGAATCATGGTTCGTCGAATCGCTTTTACTCCGTGACTTCTACACTCGAAACTTCGATGCCGCCAAACGACGCATGCTGAAGCTCTATGTTATCGACGAAGCGCAGCATAGAATCGCGGCCAGCGCCAAGGAGGGAAATCCCTACCGCTCGGCTGCGTCACTTATCACGCAAATCATCGATCAATCGCGTTCTTTGCATCTCGGTATCATTCTGGCGTGTCAGACACCCTCGACCCTCACTCCGGCGGTACTGAACTCCAGCCATCTCAAAGTCTGCTTTCGTCTCGGCTCGGGAACGGACATACGCGTCATGAAAGAAGCGATGGGACTCACGACCGAACAGGCAGATACGCTCTTTCACTTGGCCCCTGGCGAGGCCATTGTGCGCATGAGTGGGCCGTATACCGAACCGTTTCTCGTGGCCATTACCCCGCCGGACAAATCGCTTTCACCAACGCAAGACTTCTGGAATCACCAACAGGCCATGCTCAGCGACGTGTACGCACGCTCGAACATCGTAGAGGAGAAGCCCCTCCCAGCGACAAAGGGCAAGGCAACCACCGTGACGACGGCACCGCGCAAAGCCGAGCGTGACGATTCTCGCCGAACGCCGCAACCGGGCCAGGACCTCCACAACCTCCTACGGCTCTGGCTGAGCCTCCGCGACCCATTCCTAACGCAAGGCGAGCTCATGGCGAAGGCAGGGATCACGTCAGGTTCCAAGCAAACGGCGCTCAAGAAGCAAGCGCTGCGCGACGAATTCATCGGCGAAAGCAGGCTACAACGGGGAAGGACGAAGACCGTCATTTGGGAACCGCTGCCGGCCGTCTACAATCTCCTCGGCATCGAACGAAGGCCGACGAAGGGGAAAGGGGGCTATCTCCATCGGTTCTTGCAGTACCGCGTCGCAGAGCACTTCCGTCGCCAAGGCTATGCGGTAACGATAGAAGGGCAGCTCCGAAACGGCAAAGCGGTTGATCTGCTGCTCAGAAAGGAAACGGAACGCAAAGCGATTGAAATCGCCATCTCAGAGCCCTTTGAGAAAGAGCTCACCAATCTCAATAAGAACTCCGAGGCCCAGCAACTCACGGCACTTGTGTTTCTGGTGACGAACAGCAAAGCACGCTCTCGCCTCCAAGCCCTCCTCGAACCACACCTCAGGAGCACCACCCTACCGGTTAGGGTCGAGCTTGCCGGGGATTATCTGTAGCGCGATGTCGGAAACACCCCCAAAGCCGCTCTGGACCGCAAACGACGTAGCGACGCATTTGCAAGTAAAAGTCAGTGTGGTACGCTATTGGGTGAAGACGCGACGTATCCCGTTTCTTAAACTCGGTCGACAAGTGCGCTTTGATCCACAGCGCATACAGTCTTGGCTCTCCAGATGCCATACCGACACACCTGACATTCGTCCACTTCGGTTACTGCCCTAGCCAGGAAACTCGACTTTTCGAGCAGACCGCTTCAAATGCTCCTGCAATTGGTGGGTATAAATCATCGTCGTTTCGTAGTCTTGATGTCCAAGAATCTTGCCCATCGTCCCGACATCGACACCATTCATCTGCATCAGACTGTTGTACGTGTGGCGTAAGTCATGCGTCCGGGAGAGACCTTCAATGCCGGCCTCTTTTGCGAACCGGATGACAGCTTGGCGCATGTCGTCTGTAGAGAATCGCTCTCCGTCTTGCTTCGTAAAGATGTAGCGATATCGTTGCGGGATACTACGCAGAACGGCGAGGGCGCTTTCGTTCATGAAAAACGAGCGCGCGTACGACTTGGGCTCCCAGTCCTCTTTCTCCTGGACATGAATGAGACCCTGCTCACAATCGACATCATTCCACGTCAAATGGCACAATTCACCCGAACGCAACCCGGTGTTGAGGAAAAAGACGATCGCATGATAGCGCATCTTCATAGCGTCGCTCTTTTTGGCTAATGCCTGTCCTGCCGTCAGGAGCGCGTGACACTCTTCCGGAGATAGGACACGAGAAGATCGGCGCCCCTTTGGCTTGAGCGCAGCCACGCCCTTCGTCGGGATCCGAGAAAGATACCCGCGCTGGTGCCCCCACACGAAAACCGAACGCAAGACCGAGACTTCATAGTTCACGGTCTGCGGCTTTGGTAGGCGTTTTGAGGTATGCGTACCAGATCGCCCACCATCGGCCGCACGTTTCAGATCAAGCGATGTAAGCCGTCGCCGCTGGTAGTCTTCGACGTGTCGCAGCGTCACCTCGTGGATCATGGAGACGCGAGGCCAGTAGATCGTCAGAAAACTCATGAAGGTGTTAAGTACGCCGCGATACCGTTGCACCGTGCTTGCTGCTGTGCGCAGCGTCACATACTCGAGATACTCGGAAAAGCAGTCGTCGATTCGCCTCTGCTCATCCACGAGGCCAAGCCGCTCTCGCTGCTGCTCGCTATCAAGTGCCTCTATTTCTCTTTTGAGCGTCTGTGCCGCCGTCTTCGTTCCCGCACGAAGCCACTTGAGCTTGCCGCCACGCAGCACCACGACGTAGTGAATGGGCTTTCCTGTCTTGGTCTTTTTGACCTGAATACTTGCCATCGGCTTCCTCTATCCAGCCGCACGAACTTTAGAAATCCTTTAGAAGAAGGTAAGGAACTAGCCCGCGACCGGCAATAAATCGTTGTCGCACAACAACGAGATGTGATAGAGGAGCGATAATTCGGAGAGGGGGGGATTCGAACCCCCGAACCGCGTGAACGGTTAACGGTTTTCGAGACCGCCGCATTCAGCCACTCTGCCACCTCTCCTGACAGATCCCGCGACAGCGCCGCGAGCCGAGCGACCAGTATACCCGATTCTCCCCCCCTGTAAAGTCTACTCCGACAACCCCAGCCGACCGGACGCAAATTTGCCCGACTCCACCAGCTCCTCCTGCCGATCGACCACATTCTCAATCCCCCGCCAGCGTGGCCGCAGAATCTGAAACGCGACAAACACAATCAGCGCCAGCACCATCGTGAACCGAAGGTCACCCGAGATCAGGTAGTACGCTCCAATCCAGAGCGTCGTAAGCGCATTGATCATAAACGAGCGGCGGTAGGCGCGATTGACGCCGGCCATCAGATCCCGCACGAACGTCTCCTTACGAACCGTCATCGGCTCGCGTAACGCTCTGTTGCGCATGACGATAGCGGCAATCGCCTGAATGACCGCGGCGGCCCCAAACAGATACCAGATCGGGTTGGCCGGGGGACGAGAATCGATGAATCCGCCGATATTGCCACCACCATCCCCCGCCTGGGCCGCGAAGAAACAGATGAGTAGCACACCCATCGGTAGAAAGACGTTCGTCCCCATCCCGAAATAAAGCGGGCGCATCATGAGGCGACCGAGATCGACCTCTTCATTGCGACGTTTCGGTCCGAGAGTCGCCATCGGTTACGGTTTCCCCTCAAGGAACGCTTTCATCCTCGATGTCGTTGGCCAGATAAACGGGATTCCAGCCGCTGCGATCGGTACAAAGTAGATGTAGTACTGGGGATCCTGGGTCATGAAGCAGAGCGCCAGTCCGTAGACAAACGCAGCTTCGATCATGGCGGCACGAACGACGAACACCGCTAGAAATCCCTCGGTCGTTCTTTCGCGCGAGAGGAATCGCGGCAGAATCCAGACTCCCACCATGACTGAGATGGCTGCTATCACGGGCAACCCCCAAGGCCACAGAAGCTCCGGCGGGGGAATCGTTTCGCCATGACTAAGTACCGTGTATGCAACGAAAGCATAGGCAATTGGTGCCACGACAAACATAGCGATCGCAATCAACGTCACCGCAATCGGCACTTTCGGCTCAGCAAACGGATCCTGCACGTTCATCTGGTCCATCAATGCACCTCCTGTCCCCTGTCCCGTAACTGACGGAAGAACGACTGCATCAGTTTGGCGGCCTCGTCGGCCCGCACCCCACCTATGACTTTGCAACGATGATTTAAACGGCTATCGGTCGGAATCTCAAAGAGAGACTCACACCCCCCAAATTTCGGATCGGGCGCGCCGTAGACGATCGTGTCGATACGTGACAGTACGGCTGCTGACGCACACATGATGCACGGCTCAATCGTCGAAAAGAGCCACGCCCCTTCCAGACGCCAGTCCTCGTACTGTTTGTACGCGGCCGACATCGCAATCATCTCGGCATGCGCTCCGGCGTCGTGCAGCGCCTCGGTCAGATTGTGACCGCGCCCCAACACCCGATGTTCGTGCACGACAATCGCCCCAATCGGGACCTCGTTGCGTTCGAATGCCATCTGTGCTTGTTCCAGGGCTCGCCCCATGTGGGCATGGATCGATTCGTCGGATAACTGGCTCAGCATCATCGCAGTATAGAATCCCCGCAGATTGGGCGCCAGTGCATCACGCCGCCTCCGAACGTTCCTTCCGCGGCCAAAGCAGATAGACACCCAGCACGAGACCTGGCAGCATCACCGGCAGGTATTCGATCAACGGGGGAATGACAACCGACTCGGAGGTCGGCATTGGCTCGGTGGGTGATCCCGTTGCTACCCATCCCCCGGCTCCGTCGGGACGCCAGCGATCAGCTCCGGCGAGCCAGCCGTAGGAGTCGCCGTAGATCAGGTGCAGGATCGCGGCCGGAATGAGATAGATCAGGACCAACACGACGATCAGTTGGAGCGTTGCGCGCATGCCCTTACGTAACATGGCGCGTGCGAACCGCGCGAGTTGAAACTTGATCGATCTGCCACAACCTGCTCTCTTCAGGATTGAAAGGGAGATCGTTATGGCTACGCTGATGACGGTACCGTCGCTGGTCGGCAAGAAGACGTACCTGCGACCGGCCACCGCTGAAGACATCCAACAGACCGAACACTGGTTTCTCGTTCAGGACCCAACGCTGCTCGATAACCGTCCGCGAGCGATCCACACTGCCGCGGAGGCGGCCGAATCGTTCAAGAAGGCCGGACGATCAACCGAGCATGAAGAATTCGTGGTTGCCCGGAAAGACAATCCGACGCCGATCGGCCGCATTCGCTATTTCGACTACAACCCGATGATTTCCGCCGCCGAGCTGCGCCTCCTGATCGATCCGGAATTCGTGCGCAAGGGGTTCGGCAGCGAGGCGCTCCACCTGCTGATCTCGTATCTCTTCGACGAGCGGAGCCTTTTGAAAGTCTACGGCGAGATCGCCTCGTTTAATCAGCCGGCGATCGGGTTAGTTGAGCGCTTCGGGTTTCGCCGCGATGGTGTCCTTCGGCGTCACCATTTCCACGCCGGTGAACTCCACGATCGCTATCTCTATTCGCTGCTTCAGTACGAGTACGAGCGCCCCCGCTGGCTGCTCAAACCACCCCACCGCCGGTAACGTTATCACTCACTTCGTGAGCTCGTCACGATCACAAAAGCTCGTTCACTTCTGATTGTATACGTGAAGCAGTAACGACCCGGGCAAGATCGGGATCATCGGAGATCAATCCAGTAACGTGCGGCGCTAGACGAGCCATCGTGCGGGCTCGGTTCACAGTCCAAACGATAAGCGGACGATGATACCGTCGCCATCGGCCGATCCCCAGACGGAGAAGCGAGTAGTGCGGCAGGATAACGTCGGCCTGCGTACGGTGTAGCCGGTTGAGAAGCCGTACCGGTCGACGTTGGTCGCGGAGGCGCGTAGCGGGCGTTACGGCGATCAGGAGACCGGTGCGAAGGGACGCGTCCCACCGTTTCACGCCGATGAGGGCAGAATCCAGAAACGACGTAATCAGCAGTTGGTCTCGGAGGCCGAATCGTGAACAGGCCGTCACCACCTCCCGCTCGTACCCTGATTCTTTCAATTCGAGATCAAGACCAACGCGTCCGTCAATGAGCGACAGCAGTTCATCGAGCGTCAGCAGCGGACGTCCGACAGCGGCAGCCATGGCTCGAGCGTCGTCCAGAGACTGTCGGCGAAGGAGTGGTCCGCGACGGCGAATGGCGGGATCATGATGGATAATCAGCGCTCCGTCGGCTGTACGACGGAGATCAACCTCAACAGCATCGGCACCGAGCTCAACAGCTCGCTCAATAGCAGCAGCGGTGTTTTCCGGTTGTTCAAGAGAGGCGCCGCGATGCGCGATCACCAATGGCCGGGAGAGTGCGGCGAGAGACTCCGGCGCAAACAGCATGAACGACTACGGCGACTCAGAAGGCGGTGTCGATTCATCGGGGTCGGCCGGCTCGTTCTCCGGTGCCTCTGCTACGCTTTCACCGACGACAACCTTGGATTCGTTGGTCGTGTGGTCCTCGTCAGAACTCATATCCCCCCTCATCTCGCGGTAGATATTGGCCAGACGCGAGAGCTCGACACGAGCACGCTGCGCAAAGTCCTTTTCACTGGAGGCATAGAGAACCGACCTCGAGACGTTCACCACCACGGGCTGGGTAAAATCAACCGTTCCGGTCGGTAAAACTTCCTCTAGGGTACCCCCCTGCGCACCCACTCCAGGAATGAGTAACGGAAGTGACGGAGCGACTTTGCGAACGGTGGCGAGTTCATCGGGGTGCGTTGCCCCAACCACAAGCCCGCAGTTCTGCTCTTTGTTCCAGTAGTTCACTTTGTCAGCAACGACCAGGTAGAGCGGTCGACCGTCGACATTGAGTGTCTGGAAATCCTTACTGCCGGGATTCGACGTCAAACAGAGGATAAACGAACCCTTGTCCTTGCGTTCGAGGAACGGTCGCAGGGCATCATAGCCGAGATAAGGTGACAGGGTTACCCAGTCGCCATCGAGGACATCGAAGAGGAAGTGCGCGTAGTGCGACGCCGTGTTGCCGATATCACCACGTTTCGCATCCATAATCACCGGAATCTCCGGCGGAATACGTTCCCGAAGGAGTTTGAGCAGGGAGATTCCCTCGGCACCAAGGCGCTCGAAAAAAGCGAGGTTAGGTTTGTAGGCGCACACAAGATCAACCGTCGCGTCGATAATCCGATGTGCAAACTCGAACATCCCTTTGGTCGTTTTACCATAATCGGCCGGCATGCGACGCGGATCCAGATCAAGACCGAGACAGATAACCGTGCGATTCTTCTCCTGCATCGCAAGCAGCTTCTCAAGCGGGAGCATCTAGTACTTCTCTACCTTTCCGATCAACTCGGTTACCGAGGCAAGCTTCCGGGATTTGAGATAAGCGGTCAGATCCTTCAGGATGCGTACCGGACCGTCGGGGTGAACAAACAATGACGTGCCCACCTGGACGGCCGACGCTCCAACCAGCATGAACTGAACAACATCCATTGCCGATGCGATGCCACCGATGCCAATGATCGGAATCGAAACTCGTTGATAACATGCATCGACCATTGCGACAGCAATCGGGAGTATCGCCGGACCGGTCAAGCCACCGCGGTTGAACGTGACGGTGGGCTTCCAGGAAGAGACATCGACCGTCATACCAACGAGAGAGTTTATGACCGACACCACATCGGCTCCGGCATCTTCAACTGCGACCGCGATGTCTGAGATCGACGTTACGTTAGGCGTCAGCTTCACAATCACCGGGCGTGGAAAGACACGCTTGACCGCTGCCACCGTCCGGGCTGCCATGGCGCCATTTGCACCAAACTCCAGTCCCCCCTCATTCACATTCGGGCAACCGAAATTTAGTTCGATCATAGCTACAGAATCATAAGGTGCGAGTGCCTCACTGACCGCGACGTAATCATCGACAGTCTTGCCACCTACATTGACCACAACTGCTGTTTTCTGCTGGGATAACCACGGCAGCTTTTCGGAGATAAACCGATCGATCCCAACGTTTGCTAGACCGATTGCGTTGATCATGCCACCATGAGTTTCCGCGGTTCGCGGCGGTGGGTGCCCCGGACGGACTTCCGGAGTGATCGTTTTGGTCACAAGGGCGCCGAGTTTGCTAATCGGAAAGATCTCAGCCAGCTCTTCTCCGTAGCCACAGCATCCGGAGGCCGTCATGATCGGATTCGCTAAGTGGCACCCAGCGAGGGTGATGGACAGGTTGGGTGTCACCATTGCACCTCACCGATGGGGAAAACCGGACCGTCGGCACAGACGCGCGCGTACCCACCTCTAACGAGTGGCACGACACAGGCAAGACAGATACCGACGCCACACGGCATTGGTGCCTCCAGCGAAAGCTCGCCGGGAATATCTCGCTCCTGCCCCATAGCGTCGACGGCAGCGAGCATCGGCTCGGGTCCACAGGCATAAAGACGCGGCCTGCTCCCCCCTTCAGCTTTGAGCCAATCGCCGGCAATGGCGGTCACGAGGCCGCGCTGACCGAGAGACCCATCATCCGTAACCGGATGAAAACGGATACCCAACCCCTTGATCCGGGTTCGTTCGACCAGGTCCGTTTTGCTGCGACCGCCATAGAAGAAGTGAATTCGCTGCGGATCGTAGCCACGCCTCACTAGGTCTTCGGCAAAATACATCAAGGGCGGAAAGCCAACGCCTCCTCCAATCATGACCACCGTCTCGGACTTCTTCGGACGCGTGAACGGCTTCCCTAGCGGACCCAGAATCCCAATCTCGGCCCCCTTACGCAGGCCCGCAAGCAGACGTGTGCCCCGTCCAAACACCTTAAAGATGAACTCCACTGATTTCGCCGAAGGATCGACCGAGGCAACCGACATCGCTCGGCGAAACCATAGTTCGGTATGGGGCAGCTCCAAATGGATAAACTGTCCGGGGCGACAGGAGGCGGCTTTGGCGAACGGGGCGAGAGTAAACGAGAAGTAATCGTTCTTCAAATCCCGGGCCTGCACCAGGGCAGATGCCTGGGAGATGATCTTGCTCATCGATACTGTTCCGGCTTCACAATAATGTACTGATACACAAACCACCGGCCACCACTGGGCGATTCGGGAACGTCGTAGAAACTCGCCTGCTGCTGTGCGATAATCGGGTCAAACGTCATCGACGCAACCGTCTCCGTTGCCCGCGCATTTAGAGCATCACTCTCGGTCGGCACTAGTAGACGAGTCTCGACAACCCGCGCCGTGAAATCAAGCTTGATCTGGAACCAGAGCTGAAAATCGTCCTGCCGGATCGACACCGCTTCAACAGGAAACTCAAATTCACGGTCGATCTGCGTTGGCTCTTCATCATACTGTACGATAGTGTCACCGTCAGGTGAGATGAACAAAGCAGCGAATTGCTGTCCGTAGTCAATAATACCGGTGTCATCAATCTCACCGAACGTCGGATCATCGAATTCACCCACGATACTCGCGTCTTCGCTTGCCTCGACGAGATCTTCGCGAGTCGGTGTCTGAGAACGAAAACCGCTGCCGAGCAACAGACTTCGGACATCACGAGCCATGGTCGCATTGCTGTTGGAGTCCAGCCAGGCCTGGTAGGCGAACAGAATCGTCGAGTCACCTGGATGGTTGAACTGGTCTTCGACCCAAATCAGACCCAACTCCCCAAC
This sequence comes from Candidatus Zixiibacteriota bacterium, assembly GCA_028289585.1. Taxonomy (GTDB): domain Bacteria; phylum Zixibacteria; class MSB-5A5; order GN15; family FEB-12; genus JANQPI01. The sequence continues at coordinate 252,172 of JANQPI010000010.1, read as the reverse complement.
AGCGGCGTATTCGGTCTCGGGAAATAGCTCAGCCATCTTCTGGTAATACCAGCGTGCCGAATCCGGTTCGTCGGTATCGATCAGCCATCGTTCGGCCTGCCGTTGATACCACGCACCATATCCGGTATCGGAAGGGGTATCTTTCAATCCCAGCTGCTCGAGTGCATCGGCAACCACATCATCGCGCGGAAACTCACGAACCACTCGACGCAGTAACGAGTCGGCAGTCGCCGTATCCGATTCATGTTCCCGAACCATGTCCGCGAGGGCAACGATCGCTTGCGGAGTGACCGTACCCACCGGGAGGGAATCGACCAGATAGCGCATCTCGATGATGGCCGTATCCTCGTTATCCAGCCCAAACCAGTAGAGCTCGGCGAGAAGGAATTGATTGTTGGTGACGCGATCAATCTGTTCGCGAGTCGCACCCGTATCCAGTTCGATCAATCGATACTGTTCAATCTTGCCGATATCGGTGGCCAATTTGAGCGCTTCCCGGCCAGCCTCCGACCCTCGCGACGCCGCTACGGCCTTATCGTAGTATTCTTCGGCCTGCTCGAGATCATCGAAGTCAAACTGGGCAATCAACCCCATCCGGTACCAAGCTTCGGCCTGAAGGTTCACATTCGTCGTTGTGGTCGCTAGCTGAGAGTAGGTTTCCTCAGCACGAATCATATCCTGATCGATCTCGTAGCCTTCCCCGAGTTTGAGGCGCAGCGTGGACAGCGAGTCGAAGTACCGTTCATCGTCGATCAACTGTTTCAGATATGCCTGCCCATCGTCGACACGTAAAACTCGATAGGCGGCATCGGCCGCATTGAAGAGCGCAATGTACTCCTCGCGGGTAGTTGGATCGAGCCCCAAGACCTGAAGATAGGCTCCCAGCGCCTCGTTGTAGTCAAAGGCATCACGATAGCCGTCGGCAATGGCAAGCTGGGCTTCGCGCTTCTGCTCAGCGGACCCCAGAGAATCGCGCACGGCCTGGAAGTACCCGCGCGCGGTTGAGAAGTTACGCTCGTCCTGGTGATAGTACCCGAGCGCAATTGCGGCAGCGGCCCGATCAGTGCGGCTTTCCGAATCGTTTAGGATTTCTGCAAAGAGACTGTTGGCTTCCTCGGTATCCCCCAATTCCAGTTTTGCCTTGGCCAGGTAGAACCGAGCTTCGGGCACATACTCCGATTCGGGGAAGTTAGCGAGTAGTTCGCGAAGACGCCGGTCGGCCGCCGAATACCGGTCGGTGAAAAAGTACGATACACCGAGGATGTACAGCGCATCATCGTAATACTTCGAGTTGGGGTGATCCTCTACAACCCGCTGCGCCTTATCAATCGCGATTTCGTACTGTTGACGCCCACCGGTCCGCTGATTCGGACTCCGCTTGCGCTGCCCTTCGGCTTCGTTGAACGACTTGCGAGCATTGAAGAAGAGATTGAAGTACGGTCCGCAGCCGATTTCAGTCAGCCCGAGACAACAGAGTGCTGCGATCAGCAAGACCCGTGAGATCGAGAGACGTTTCATACCTCTTCTACTCCCGAGTTGGCTGACGATGCCACCGCATTTACGATTTTGGGGAGAGCAACACCGGCTGGCTCGGCGAGAACAAAGTCGGCAATTTGCGCTAGTTCCGATGGTTCGGGGTTCACTTCGATGAGAATCGCGCCATGCTGTTTGGCAACCATCGGTATCGACGCCGCCGGTTGCACGAGCGCCGATGTGCCAATCGAAAAGAACACCTCGCAGCTCTCGGCGAGTTCAAAGGCCCGGGAAATGGTGTTCTCGGGCAGCATTTCACCAAACCAGACCACATCAGGGCGAATCAAACCACCGGTATCCGGGTGACGTGGCGGTTCTTTCGGATCAAACTGAAAGTCATCGTCGACCACAAACGGCCTGTCCGTATCCACACATTTGTTTCTCATGATGTTGCCGTGCAACTCCATCACCTGGGGAGAACCCGCACGCTGGTGAAGGCCATCGACATTCTGTGTCACAAGAGTGAACCGATTGAAGAAATCGGGAAAGCGGGTTAAGGCGACGTGACCCGGATTGGCAGTCACATCACGAATGAGGCCGCGGCGCCACTCGTACCACTCCCAAACGAGTTCCGGGCTGGCGAGGAACGCGGCCATGCTGGCCAGCTGCTGGGGGTCGAACTTATTCCAAAGGCCATCTTTGCCGCGAAAGGTCGGAACCCCTGACTCGGCAGAGATACCGGCCCCGGTAAGCGCCATGCCCAGACGTGCCTCGGTTATGATACGCGCGACCTCGTCGATCATAGTTCGATGATAATGAGGTTCAATCCCCGGCACAAACTACCGGCGAGCGGCTGCTGGAACCACAAGTCGCGTGCGCACTGCATCGGGTCGACCGGTCGTAAGCTCAACTCTCCAGGCAATCCGGGTAGTGCCTGCCGGAATCGCTCGGACTAACAGTAACGTGGTACCCTGATAGACCCGCTCAAACCCGGCCTCTGAGCTTGAGACGGTGAACAGCGGCTGGCGCCACAGTTCGACCGGACCATCGAAAACCATCCCGAGCGCCAGTTTGCGCCAATCATCGATCAATGCTACTGAGTCCACATCAGCATGCACGGCCTCTCCATCGAGCCAGGAGTGATCCGGGCGGTCGCCGTTGACCTCGACATACCGGTCGTCGGCATGACCCGCCTGCAGCGAAAAATTGAACTCGGTGGCGATGCGATGCTCATTTTCAAACGGTGCTGCGGTTACCAGTTCAAAATCGATGGTCAGAGATGGTTCGGAATTCACGACCCGATATCGCTTGGTGAGGGTTGCGTCCGAAAGGCCGGGGTCACTGCAGCGACCTCGCACAACGGCTCCGCCGTCTCCCGACTCGAAAAGCTCGAAGCGTTGGTGGGCAAGCGTGCGCACTCCGTCAAGTGTTCCACGCAGGAACGAATCAGGAGTTGCTTCCGCTGCAAGCAGATGGTCGAGTGCGGATCGGCGAAGATACGTATCATCCACCAGGTAGGCATCGAGTCCCGATTCCTTGGTTACCACACGATCATGGATAGACGCGGTACCAGTATCCGTATCCGAGGCATTACGCAGCTTGGCGTGATACCCTTCCCGGCGTCGCGACAGCGTGTCGGCGAACTCAAACGGTGGATCGCTGTGGGAGAGAAAGACGAGACTTCCACCAGTGCTGGGGGCAACGACAGCAGAGAGCTCATTACTCTCGATGCGAATCTCGTCGGTCCCATCACAGTCAAGGTCAGTCACAATTGTCGTTGTTCCTGATGCCTGCTCAAGCGAGCGAGCAAGCTTCTCGCCGGTAACCAGCGACGACATGATCGCTTCGCGGATGTGCGGCAGATAAAGTCCACCAAACACACCGTGCCAGTATGGACAATTACACTGGGCGGCGAAGAGTGCTTCGTACGCAGCGGAGAGGTCCGGATGGGTGACCTTGGAGGTCGACAAACGATCGAGTCGTTGGGACAACGCGAGCATGCGCTTATGCATCCAGTTCGATTCGGGATACTTAGCCAGGAATCCGCGCCAGTGACCGCCCCGGACGAAACGCCCATAGTCGTCCCAGTGATCATTTGCCTGCAACCAGTGTTCAAACGCCTCATACTGTTCGCCGGCGGTGGTCGGCAGGGCCCAATGCAGCATTTCGGCATACGAAGCGGTGGGGAGATACGCTCGTCCAGCGGCCGGACGGGCCGCAGCCTCACCCAGCGGGATGACACTCAGCCAATCCTCATTCGCCACCAGGGCTTCGAAAAAGCGCCGCAGCCAACGGTCCCCATAGACATGCTGATTCGTGTTTGGCCACACCCCAAACTTCTCACCATCATCGGCGTAGACGGCAACGCCGCCAGGATGTTCCTCAGCCCAGCGTCGCAACTGATCGATAACCTCGTGAACATCACCAAACGGAATCAGGTACCGCAGCCGCTTCTGGATCGGTAGCAGACGGACGGCTGACCCCGCGTCCTCGGTGACGAACGGTCCAAACAACTCTCTCGGTTCCATGCCGGCGTAGAGGAAGTGGGTGTCGTCAATGGGCAAGAAGCCGACTCCCGAATCCGCGAGCAGACGCGGCAGATGCGGCTCCCAGATTCGTTCGGTTAACCACAGACCACGGGGCGAAGCTTCAAAATGATGTCGTAAATAGTCAGTTAACTTCCGGATCTGCGTGCAGGCATCCCGTTCCGGCACCGCGGTCAGGATTGGTTCGTAGAACCCCCCCGTTAGGAGTTCAACTTGTCCACGATCGACCAGCCGTTTGACAGCGGCAAGGTAGCTTTCATCGTGTCGTCGCTGCCATTCCCAGAGAATCCCTGATTGATGGAGGGAGAAGCGAATCTTGGGGTATTCGGTAACCAGTTCGATGAAGGGTCGATAGGCATCGTGATGGGCAGCTGCGAAAACGTGATCGAAGTTTCCCACCGGCTGGTGATTGTGCAAACCTAAGGCGAGGTAAAAACGGCTCATTGATCGTCTGGCTTTCAAACTGGGGTTAGCGGCCACGGTGAGACCTGTTCGGAGGATCGGCACCGACGTCCGAATCACTTAGGCTACGGTAAATCTGAACGTAGCCGTCGTATCGCCAATCGGCGATCTTTCCGTCGGCAACCGCAGCCTTGACGCCACACTTTGGCTCATGAATGTGGCTGCAGGGCTGAAATCGACACTGGGAACGGGGATCAGTAAATTCCGGATAGTGAAACTCTAGATCGGCAGCCTCAAGGTCCCATAGCCCCAAAACCTTGAGCCCGGGCGAGTCCACAAGATGGCCGCCCGAGGGAATCGCATACATCTCAATCGTTGTTGTCGTGTGCTTACCTCGATTCGACCAGTCCGAAACCTCTCGCGTCTTGATCGTCAGACCGAGCAGACGGTTGAGAAGACTCGACTTGCCGACGCCGGAATGTCCGACAAACAGCGTTCGATGTCCGGCCAGCTCCTGTCGCAACTCATCGAGCCCACTTCCGGAGATGATCGATGTTGCCACCGTCGAGAAACCGAGTGACTCGTACGTATCCAGAATCGAATGGAGCGGCTCCGTGGTCGCTAAATCGACCTTATTGATGATGATAACCGGGTCGAGTGCTCCCAGATCAGCCGCAACCAGAAAACGATCGATCAGCCCGGTCTTCAGCGGTGGTGAGACGACGGACGCGACGATCGCCAGACGATCGAGGTTGGCGGCGATCACCTGCTTAATATCCTCGCGACCGACGGTTGGTCTGAAAAAGGCGCTTCGACGCGGAGCTACTGACTCGATCACGGCGAAATCGTCATGAGTCACGGTGAGAGCGACATCGTCACCGACCGCCACCGGGGTTTCACTCTCGGCTTCGTCCTTGATTCGCTTCCGCATTTCACAACGCCACACCCGACCGTCGTCAGATTGGACGCGGAACAGACGGCCGCTTGAGGCGACGACAATACCGTTAAGAGACTCGCTCACGGGCGAGAACGTACATATATTCCCGCCCGGTAACAAACGGGAGTCCATCGATCGAAGCAGATTCCCGTAGCATGTGGAGATGATGGTATATGGGCCGTCTGTTGGCACTAATCGTCGGAATGGTCGCTGTGGCCGGCCTCCTGGTCTGGTTTATCATGCGAGGCGGTCCTCTCTATGAGGACCCCGAGCGACTCGAAGCCTATCTTATCACCAAGGTTCCAGAGATCAATTTGCAGCTCTGCAAAGACCGCTATAACCTAACGCCGACGCTGACCGACTATCGTTTCGTAACCATGGGCGGTACGACGCGCCTCCTGGCTATCATGTCCTGTGACAATCTGGAGCAACTGATTGTGCTCGATTCCGTGAATCCGGAAGTCCCCCGATTTCTGCAAGGGCTGAGAGGCGATGGGTTCTCCAGCCAGATTGCCGACGTCACAGATCTTGACGGCGACGGCTCCCCGGAGGTTGTCATTGCGCGCATCCATCCGACGTTTGCAACCACCGAGGCGGTGACGTACAACGTGCTCACCTGTCAACAGGGACAGTTCGACTACTTCCGGTGGCAATGGGGGGCCCGCAGCTGGATCGGGAGCCATACGTTTTTCACTGAGGATCGCACGGCCGACGGTGTCCCCGAGCTGGTCATCCTAGATGGCCTGGCGCCACGAAACACGCGTGCCGGCGCCCGCTCTTTCCTGATTCATACATTTGACGGCACCAAGCTAACGTGGATTGAAACAATACCGGCCGCCGGAGAGTCACGGGGGATCCGCCTCCCCTACGCTCCGTCGACACCCTGAGCCCGCCACTGGGAATTCCGATCAGTAGCGGGGAGAGTTCAGCGCTTGCTTAATGCGTTGAGCGACAATCTGTTTCCCCGTGCCTGGGTCAGTTGCCGGCAACTCCTGCCCACCGTGCCCGGTATAAGGAACGTTGCCGGGGGTCGTTGAATTCCCTACTTTTGCTTACACCGCAGCCGGTTAACCCAGGAATACCGTTTCGATGAATTTTATCACGAAGCTTTTTGGCACCAAGCATGATCGCGAAGTCAAGCGCATGCAGCCGATTGTTGACGAAATCAATGCGCATTTCACGACCCTCGAAGGGCTGACCGACGAGCAGCTGAAGGCGAAAACGCCCGAGTTTCGCGAGCGCCTCGCCAACGGTGAGACGCTCGATGATATTCTTCCGGAGGCGTTTGCCGTCGTCAAAGAGGCAGCCCGCCGCCATGTTGGCCAGACCTGGTCGGTCGTCAATCAGGCGATTGAATGGCAAATGGTCCACTTCGACGTCCAGCTGATCGGCGGGATGTCACTTCATGAAGGCAAGATCTCGGAAATGGCCACGGGCGAGGGTAAAACGCTCGTGGCCACTCTCCCCACCTATCTCAACGCGCTTGAGGGCAAAGGTGTCCATGTCGTTACCGTCAACGACTACCTCGCCATGCGCGACAGCCAGTGGATGGGCGCTCTGTACGAATGGCTGGGACTGACCGTTGGCGTCCTCCAAAACCAAATGGGCAACACCGAACGTCGGGAACAGTACGCTCAGGACATCACCTTTGGTACCGCCAACGAGTTCGGTTTCGACTATCTGCGTGACAACATGGCGCAGCGCGCCGACGATCGTGTCCAACGGAAGCATCACTATGCGATCATCGATGAAGTCGACTCCATTCTGATCGATGAAGCCCGTACCCCGCTGATTATATCGGGACAGGTCGAGGCCAGTACGAACGATCGCTACCGCGAGATGAAGTCGACGATTGAGGCGCTCGTTCGGAAACAGACGCTTCTTGTCAACGACATGGTCGCTCAAGCAGAGAAGATCTTCAAGGAAGAGAAGCCCGACACCTTCGAACTCGGCACGGTCCTCCTCTCTGCCAATCGCGGCGGGCCAAAGAATAAACGGCTCCTCAAGTTTCTCAAGGAACCGGGTGTCCAGAAGATCGTCAGCAGCGTCGAATCAGCGTACATGCGAGACAAGAAGCTGCATGAGGTCGACGAACGACTGTACTTCTATATCGACGAACGCGAACACACGATCGCCTTGACCGATCTCGGCACCGAGCAGCTCAACCCGGGCGACCAGAAGATGTTCGAGATTCCCGATCTCTCGACAATGCTATCCGAGATCGAAGGGGATACGACTCTCTCCGAGGATGACCGTCGCCAGCGCACCGACGAAGCCTATAAAATGCACGCGGAGCGGTCGGAGAAGGTCCACGCCATGAACCAGCTGCTGCGCGCCTACTCGCTCTATGAAAAAGACGTCGAGTATGTCGTGCAGGAGGGGAAAGTTCAGATCGTTGACGAGTTTACCGGTCGTATACTCTCTGGCCGACGGTACTCCGACGGTCTGCATCAAGCGATTGAGGCAAAGGAAGGCGTCAAGATCGAAGCCGAATCGCAAACGCTCGCCACAATCACGCTCCAGAACTACTTCCGCATGTACGACAAGCTGGCCGGCATGACCGGTACCGCCGAGACGGAATCGGAAGAGCTGTTTGAAATCTACAAACTCGACGTCATGGTCATCCCGACCAACAAGCCGTGCGTCCGCGATGATTTCGAGGACCAGGTTTACCGGACCCGCCGCGAGAAGTACAACGCGATTATCGAGGAAATTGTCGAGCAGCATAATGCCGGTCGTCCGGTCCTTGTCGGCACAACCTCGGTGGAGACGTCCGAGACGATTTCCCGAATGCTCAAGCGTGTGAAACTCAATCACAACGTTCTCAATGCCAAGCAGCACCAACGGGAAGCTGAAATCGTCGCCAACGCCGGACTTCCTGGAGCCGTGACGATCGCCACTAACATGGCCGGTCGTGGCACCGATATTAAACTCGGTCCGGGTGTCATCGACGCCGGCGGATTGCACATCATCGGAACGGAACGACACGAATCCCGCCGCATTGACCGTCAGCTACGAGGTCGCGCCGGCCGCCAGGGTGATCCTGGTTCGTCGATTTTCTTTGTGTCACTCGAAGACGACCTGATGCGCCTGTTCATCTCCGACCGAATGGGCGGATTGCTCGACAAGCTGGGCCTCGAAGACGGTGAAGTGATTACGCATAAGATGGTGACCAAGTCGATTGAGCGGGCACAGGAGAAGGTCGAGATTCAGAACTTCTCGATCCGCAAGCGAACGCTTGAGTACGATGACGTCATGAACGTGCAGCGGAAGTGGATCTACGAGCGTCGCGGTGACGCCCTCGACAAGGAATCGCTCCGTGACGAAATCGTCGAACTAATCGACGAGCAGGTCGAGCAGATGCTCGACGAGCACTGCGGCGAGGAATACCCCGAGAATTGGCCGATCGATGCCCTGCAGAACGATCTGCGTAATGTCTTCCTGTACAACATGGACATGGCTGGCATCGAACTCACCTCCCTGACCCGGGAGGCCATGAAAGAGCGCATCACCAAGGCGATCATGACGTTCTACGGTCAGAAAGAATCAGCGTATGGCGACGAAATCATGCGTCAGCTGGAGAAGTACGCAGTCCTTTCGACAATTGACCGGAGATGGCGAGATCATCTCGCCGATATGGACGAATTGCGGACCGGTATCAACCTCCGCGCTTATCACCAGCAGCTCGGAAAACCGATCGATATCTACAAGAAAGAAGCGTTCGGTCTCTTCCAGAAACTGATGGCCGACATCGATCGCGAAATCGTCTCGCTGGTATACAAGCTCCAGGTCAACGTACCGGAGCGAGAACAGCTATCGGGACGGGGCGCAATGGTCACACGGCACGACGACGCCACCAACATGGGAATTGCGTCGGGAGAACAGGCCGCAGCCGCGACGGCGGTTGCGAGTGCCGGTGGGGGGGCAAGTCCAATGGCCCAGGCCTCGCAAGCGGGAACACAGGCACAGACGGTTCGTCGTCAACAACCGAAGATCGGTGCGAACGACCCTTGTCCCTGTGGATCGGGTAAGAAATACAAAAAATGTCACGGCCGGAACTAGGTCAGGCCATTCAGACGAACGGGCGATAGACGCTATCGCCGTTCGATGCGCAAAGCGAAGTCGCGCCCCATCCCAGCCGCATAAGCCAGGTGAATCCAGAACATCGCCACCGGCTCCAGATACCGGGCAGCGGTTAGCGGTCCCGCATCAATCACATCGAAACCAAGATCGCGGGCCAGCTCAAGCACCTTACCCTTAGCATCGGTATCATCACCGCAGATCGGCATCATCGTCGCCCGACCGTCGTAGATGGGATTCGCCATATTGCCGAACCCAGTCGTGTTAAACGCCTTAACAACTCGCGCTCCGGATGCCCAATCAGCCACCACCTCAGCCCCCGACGTTGTGGTTCCGAGTTCAAGCCCTTCGAGTTTAGGCTTCAACGGATTCGTGCAATCGACCAGAATCTTGCCGTCCAGATCACCGCAGGTGGTAACGGCATCGCGGGTCGCCGACCACGGTGTCGCGAGGACAACTGTTTCGGCCAGGCGGGCGGCATCGGCCACTGTTACTGCACGGGCATTACTCCCGGCCCCCGCGACGACTTCTCTGACCTTATCGGATTCCGGATTGCGAACACCAAAGAGAACCGTGTGCCCTGCCTGTGCCCAGCGTGTTCCCAGTGTCCCCCCGACCATACCCGTTCCGATCACCGCAATCGTCATCGTTGCCTCCTTATCTGTTTCGAGCCACCGCGGCGGTTTCGAGTGAACGCCAGACATCGGGCAGTGCCGCAACCACATCCGATGCAACCATCCCCCTTCGCGTGAAGTCTTCCGCCGCAAAATCTCCGGCCAGACCATGCGCATATACACCGAGACGGGCGGCGTCGGCCGGTGCGAGCCCCTGAACAAGAAACGTACCGATCATTCCCGCGAGCACATCGCCGGTACCGCCAGTCGCAAGGCCATCGTTTCCGGTTGGATTGATCCAGAGACTTCCATCTGACGCACCAACGATTGTCGGCGCCCCCTTAAGAACGAGAGTCACACCGAGATGCGTAGCGGCCTCCCGGACGAGTTCCAATCGGGAGAGCATCTCGGTCGGAACGGGACGGTCATAGAGACGCTCCAACTCGCCATCGTGAGGTGTGAGCACTAAGGGCGCCAGACAGTCGGTCAGGTAGTCAAGGTTGTCTCGAAACGGGTAGAGACCATCGGCGTCGATAACCGCCGGTTTGTCGAGTGCGCTCACTGTCCGCCGAATCAGTTCCTGGGTTTCGTAGTGTCGGCCCAGCCCCGGACCAACCACCAGACCATCCCGGTCGTGCAGTAACTGTCGGACCTCTCCGAGCGCCCGCAGCGCGATGACTCCCCGCTTGCGAACCTCTGGCAGTGCGTACGGCATCCCCTCGAGTAGCTTGGTCGCAATCACGGGTTGAACCGATTCAGCCGTTGCGACCGTCACCAATCCAGCTCCCGAGCGAAGGGCACCGCCGGCCGCCAGAACCGATGCCCCGGTCAATCCGGTCGATCCGGCGAGAATGAGCAGTTTTCCGAATGTACCTTTGTGTCCTGCGGCCGATCGTTGGGGCAGAAGAGTGGTAGCTTCGGTCGCCGTTGTCACAAACCGACGCGCCTGATTCTGTCCAAGAACTTCACTCGTCAGACCGATTGGGACGATCTCGATCGGTCCAATCGCATCGCGGACGCTACCAGCAAACAGACCGGGTTTCGGCAAAGCCAGCGCATACGTCTTGTCTGCCCGGACATGAGGGTCATAGGCAATGCCATTGTCAACGTCGATGCCTGTCGGTGCATCACATGCAACGACAGGTACCGAAAGCCTGTTGATTGCGGTAACCATCTCCGCAGCCAGCCCCCGAGGCGGGCCCTGCGAACCGGTCCCGAGGATGGCGTCGATAGCGATATCGAACTCACCTTCGATCCGCAAGATGTCAGCATCACTGATAACTGGTCGAACGGTAACATGGGTCCGCTGTAGCAGATCGTAGTTAGTTGCGGCATCAGGCGAGAGATTGGCCCGAGGAGCGAGATACCAGCAAACGACGGTTGCACCGGCGTGTTGCAAATGTCGGGAAATGACGAATCCGTCGCCGCCATTGTTTCCAGATCCGGCGAAACAGGCGACCCGCTTTCCTGCGATCGGTCCGTAGTCGGCAATGATGCGCTCGGCCACCCCCCGGCCGGCGTTCTCCATGAGATCAAGAGAAGGAATTCGCGCGATGTCGATCGCATAGCGGTCGAGCGCCCGCATCTCCTCGGACGTTACCACCAACATATGATCAGCTACGGCGTCGTTTGGCCGCCGGTCGGCGGTTATTCGCGCGGCCTGATCGCGTTTCGGCGAGCGCGTATTTGACCGCGGGCAACACCTCTCCAAAGAACTTCAAACTGAGCTGGCTCTTGATCTCTTTCGGGACATCCACCGTGTCCTTCTTATTTTCCTGAGGCAGGATGACCCGCGTCACCCCCGCCCGAGCAGCGGCGAGGAGTTTCTCTTTCAATCCGCCAATCGGCAGAAGCTCACCCCGGAGAGTGATTTCACCGGTCATTGCAAGACAGGACTGAACCGGGCGTTCGGTGAAGAGTGACGCTAACGCGACCGCCATCGTGATACCGGCGGATGGTCCGTCCTTTGGAACAGCCCCTGAGGGAACGTGGATATGCACTTCGGATCGATCGAAGACTTCGGGAGACAGACCAAATTCAGCGGTGTGGGATCGCACAAACGACAACGCGGCCTGGGCCGATTCTTTCATCACATCGCCAAGCTGCCCGGTCAGGATCAAATTCGGTTTGCCTGGCACCGCTGTCGCCTCGACAAACAACAGTTCCCCGCCGACCTGCGTGTAAGCGAGGCCGGGAACGACACCGAGACGCCCCTCGCGGGTCAATACCTCTCGAGTAAAGCGTGCCGGTCCCAGCAGCTTGGCGATATCCTTATCTGAAACCGTAACGTGCTGATTCTTGCGTCCGGTTGCGATACGGCGGGCAATCTTGCGAGTGACCGAGGCGATTTCCCGCTCCAGATTGCGCAATCCGGCCTCTCGGGTGTACCCCTCGATGAGCACTTTAACGGCACTGTCGGTTATCGTCAATTGCTCATCCGCGATACCGTGATTGTCCAGCTGCTTGGGAATCAGATGTTTCCGCGCAATGGCCAGCTTGTCGACATCGGTGTATCCCGGGATGCGAATCAGCTCCATCCGATCACGGAGAACCGGTGGTATCGGTTCGGCCCAGTTGGCCGTGGTGATAAACATCACACGGGACAGATCAAACGGTACGTCGAGATAGTGGTCCGAAAAGGAGTCATTCTGCTCCGGATCGAGCACTTCCAGGAGAGCCGATGCCGGATCACCGCGGAAATCTGTGCCGAGCTTATCGATTTCGTCGAGAACGATAATCGGGTTGTTCGATCCGCAGCGTTTTACCGCTTGAATAATGCGACCGGGCAGCGCGCCGATGTAGGTCCGGCGGTGTCCACGGATCTCCGCTTCGTCACGCATCCCACCGAGTGAGATGCGGGCGAATTCTCGTCCCATTGCCCGGGCGATTGACTTGCCGAGAGACGTCTTCCCAACGCCGGGAGGGCCAAGGAAACAAAGGATCGGTCCTTTGACATCTTTTTTCAGTTTACGAACGGCCAGATACTCGAGGATGCGTTCTTTCACTTTGTCCAGATCATAGTGATCATCATCGAGTACCGACTTCGCTTTGCGAAGATCAAGCCGGTCGGTGGTACCGGAGGTCCACGGCAGTGAGACAAGCCAGTCGAGATAGGTACGGGAGACCGTGTACTCGGCTGACGACGGATTCATGAACGCGAAGCGTTCCAGCTCCTTACGAGCGGCAGTCGCGGCCGTCTCGGGCATCCCGGCGCTTTCAATCTTCTCCCGAAACTCGTCAATTTCCCGCTGATCATCAGCCTCGCCAAGCTCTCGCTTGATCGCCTTCAACTGCTCGCGAAGGATATAGTCACGTTGCGACTTACCGAGTTCGTTGGCGGCCTGCGATTGAATCTTCTGGGAGAGCTCAAGGACCTCGATTTCGCGATTGACCACCTGGAACAGACGCTCAATCCGCTTGAGGACATTCGGCTCTTCGATCAGCTCCTGCTTGAACGAATTGGGCACGTTGAGATGCGACGCCACGAAGTCAGTCAGTTTGGACGGTGTCTCTTGATTAATCGCGGAAACATGGAATTCCTCGTTGAGATACGGAGCCAGCTCGACGAGCTGCTTGATTTGCTCAAGGAGATTTCGTTGGAGCGCCTGTAGTTTCAGGGAAGTACCGGACTTCTCCTCGAGTTCCACGATCTCGGCGACAATGTGATCACCGTCGCGAGCAAACTGCCGGGCGTGAATCCGCGTCAAACCTTGAATGAGAAAGCGAACGGTACCGTCGGGGAACCGGAGCATCTTCAGAATCGACCCGGCGGTGCCAATGGTGTGCAGGTCATCCGGTCCAGGGTCATCTTCCTCGGGATCACGCTGCAGAAACAGACCGAGGCGTCCGCCGGCGGTCAGAACAGAATCGACCATGCGTGCCTGCTCCGGCTGCTGAACCATGAGCGGCACCACGAGAGATGGAAACACCAGGGTGCCTTTGAGGGGCAGAACTGGTACGGATTCGGTGGAGGCTGAGGCCTTCTTCGTCTTCGCCATAGTGCTACGACTGCCTCTCGTATCGCGTCATCGCCGACAACAGGCGACAGCGTTGATTTTCAGACATTGAATCGAAACAGGATAACGTCACCATCGGCAACAATGTACTCTTTTCCTTCCAGTCGCATTTTGCCGGCTGCCTTGAGGTTTGCCGACGTGCGATGTTCGATCTGATCGGCAAACGAGACAACCTCGGCCCGAATGAACCCGCGCGCAATGTCCGAGTGAATCGTGGCCGCGGCATCCTGTGCTCGTGTTCCTTCACGAATGGTCCAGGCCCGGACCTCGGGATCACCGGCAGTAAGAAACGAGATGAATCCCAAAAGCGCGTAGGACTTCTGAATCACCAACTCCGTAGCCGGGGCGGTAATCCCCAGATCCGTCATGAACGCTGTTCGCTCCTCATCCTCGAGAGCCATCAGTTCCATCTCGATCTTGCCGCAGACCGCAACAAGGTCACGTTGGCCCGGCACCACGACATCACCGAACTCGTCGGAGAGTGCGGCCACTCGACCGAGATCGTTTTCACCGATGTTGAGGACAAACAGGAGTGGCTTTTGAGACAGAAGCTGGTAGCCCCGGAGTGCTTTTTCTTCGTTGGGAGCAAGCTCCAACTCAATAACCGGCCGTTCTGCTTCAAGATGCTGCAAACAGCGCCGCAACAAATCGAGTTCCTGCTGTTCGGACTTGTCGCCGGTTAGGTTCGCTTTGCGCTCCCGCTTATCGATGTTCGATTCCAACAGCGCTTGATCGAGGATGATCATCTCTGCAACGAGATTATCAATGGCCGTTCGCGGCGACGCATCCTCGGTAAAGGCGTTGATCACGGCAATAAACGCATCCATCTGCCGCAACTCTGGCGAGAACTCCTGAGCCCCGCCCGACGACGAACCGGACAGACCGGGGGCATCGACAAATTCGATCTCCGCAGGCGTGATCTTTTTCGGTTGAAAGATTTCGGCCAAGGCTCCCAGACGATCATCCGGGACCTTGATCACCGCCCGACGGACAGCCTGAGAAAAATCGCCCACTGCTTCCTGCTGTCCGGCAGCGGCGTTGAAAATGGTCGTCTTGCCGCTCTGCGGCGCTCCAATGATTCCGAGTCGCATAGGGGGTGCAGCTTAGGTCTCTGATGGGACCGAATCAAGGGAGGAATGGGAGGCGATGCGAATTGCTTACGGTTCAACCGTGGGGCTGGCGATCGGCTCAATCTGCCAGCCATCGGCGGAGTCCTTGAGCAGCAGAGTCAGGACCTCGATACCGGAGACCGACGCCAGCAGCTCCTCCTTCAATTCCGCCATATCACAGATCAACGTCTCTCGTTCTTCGGCCGGTGAGTCAAAGGCGGTATGTCCGCCATAAGCACCGCAGTCGAGATGCTGAGTCAGGACAACATGACTGATATGGTGGGCTTTGACTGCGAAGCGAATGTTCTCCAGCGCCTCTTCACGATGGAGACAGGATCCGACGATTGAGATGATATCGGTGTCGCCGGTGTGGTGCTCAGCGACCAACCAGTCGTGGATCGGTTCCTGGATCCGATGATCGACGCAATGTAACAGCAGATAACGACAGTCCGACACGGTGACCTCCGTAGGGGCATTGTGCCGCCATACTAGGCGCCCGGACAAACCGAGGCAAGAGTTGTCGCGGGTTCAGGCGACCAAAGATCGAAGTCGCTTCAGGTTTTCGACATCCTCGGCCAGAGTATCCTCATCTTTGGGCGTCTCGAGGATCATCGGAATCTCCTGAAGTCGCTTATCGTTAACGATATTTCGAAACGCCTCGATGCCAATGAATCCCTCACCGATGTGTTCGTGACGGTCACGACGACTGCCAAACTCCTTCTTGCTGTCATTCATGTGAATGATCTTCAGGTAGTCGATGCCAATCGAGTCGTCGAACTGCTTCATCGTTGCCTTGTACTCTTTCGGGTCAGATAACGGGTACCCGGCCGCGAAAACGTGGCAGGTATCGAGACAGCAGCCAATCTGCTCTTTCGCCTCGACTCGATCGATGAGCCAGCCGATCTGCTCGAACGTATAGCCGAGATTGGAACCCTGACCGGCGGTGCATTCAAGCAGGAGACAGCATCTGTTGTCGGTGAGCGCATCGAACAGGCGGTTGAGATTTTCAGCGATACGGGTGAGTCCCTTTTCCTCACCGTCACCCGTATGCGATCCCGGGTGCATGACCAGATTCGGAATCTTGAGCAGGTTGCAGCGCTCCATTTCGAGTTTGAGCGCCTCCCATGACTTCTCCTCCAGATCCGGCTTGGGCGAGGCGATGTTAATCAGGTAGCTCGTGTGTGACGTGCTGACGGTGACACCGGTCGCCTCAATTGCCGCAAAGAACTTGTCGAGCTCCTTCGTCTCAAGCTTCTTGGCCCGCCACTGTGAGTTCGACTTGTTGAACATCTGGATCGTGTCACAGGTTGCCCGTTGGCCCCGCTCGATGGCGTTAAATACCCCCCCGGCTATCGATTCGTGGGCGCCAAAGAGCGGCCCGTTTCGCTTCGCCATAGTCTCTCCTTACCGCAGCGTTCCGGGAATGATGAAGCAGTTATCCGCATGCGTGAACCCGATATGCTCGTAGTACCCCTTGGCGATTGGTGCTTCGAGCAGAATGAGTGTCGCATCCCGACCCGCCACATCGTGCGTCCGGTTGATCAACTCTTTACCCACGCCCAGCCCTTGGTGTGATTCGGCAACCGCCAGATCCGACAGGTAGCAGCAATAGGCAAAATCGGTTACCGATCGCGCCACACCAATCAGTTTCCCGTGATCCCGAGCGGTGACAATAAGGTTGGCATTCTGGATCATCTTGGCAACCCGCGGGAGATCGTCGACGGGACGACGCACCCCCAGTCCGGACCGATTGAGGACGTCGACAAACTCCGCCGAATCGAGATCGGCTTCGATGCCATACAGAAGTGCCGCCATTGGCTAAGCCCCCGTTCTCGTCCGAAGCGCGAGCAGTTTGACCTCGGTCATATCCTCAATCGCCCAGCGGATACCCTCGCGGCCAACACCAGAGTCCTTGACGCCTCCATACGGCATATGGTCGGCCCGGAACGTGGGGACATCGTTGACGATGATACCGCCCTGCTCCAGCTCGCGAAACGCATGCATGATGTCATCCATGCGATTCGTAAACAGACCCGCTTGCAATCCAAACCGCGAGTTGTTGATCTGTTTGACGACCTGCGTGAAGCTTGTGTACTTCTCGACAACGGCAATTGGTGCGAACGCTTCGACTTGATGGATATCCATCTTCGGCTTTGCTCCGCTGACCAGCGTTGGAGAAAGTTGCAGACCCTTCTTTTTGTATCCGGTCAGAATCTTCCCACCACCGTCGACCGCTTCATCAACAATCGCACATGCTTTGGCGAGCGACTCTTCGTCGACCAACGTGCCGACATCGGTCTTTTCATCCATCGGATCACCGACCTTAAGCGCCTCGGTCTTCTTCTTGAGCATCGGAACGAACTTGTTCAGTACCTTGGTGTGAACAAAGATACGCTGCACCGAGATACATGATTGTCCGGCCGAACCGTAGGCACCGCGTACGACCTGTGTCGACGCATAGTCAAGATCGGCGTCGTCAGCAACGATGACCGATGCGTTGCCGCCGAGTTCCAGGACGACTTTCTTGCGGGGTGCCATCTCCTGAATCTTGAAGCCAACGACGTCGGAGCCGGTGAACGAGACGACTTTGACGCGCGGGTCCTCCATCAGTGGATACGCTTCCTTCGACGAACCGGGGAGAACCGAAACCGCGCCTTTGGGGAGATCGGTCTTGTCGATGAGTTCGGCGAGCATCAACGCGATAAGCGGTGTCTTTGATGCCGGCTTAATGACGATTGTGTTCCCGGAGGCAATAGCGGGAGCAATTTTGTGCGCCACGAGATTGAGCGGAAAGTTATACGGGGTTATACCAGATATGACACCAACCGGCACACGACGAATCAGGCCGATTCGGTCGTCGCCGCGTGGCGTCCAATCGAGATCGAGCATCTCGCCGCCGATACGTTTTGCCTCTTCGGCCGCTACCTGGAACGTCTCAATCCCGCGGTCGACTTCGACCGCACAGTCGTTCCAGGCCTTGCCGAGTTCCATCGCCATCATCGTGGTGAACTGTTTATGCTTGGCGCGCAATCCGTCGGAAATCTGCTGACAGACTGCTGACCGGACATGCGACGGTAGACGTTTAGTCTCGGTGAACGCTCGCTCGGCAGCGGCAATCGCGTTCGTGTAGTCATCGGCCGTCGCCGCTGCTACCGTGCCGATCTGTTTATTGTCGTACGGGTTGAAGACCTTCAGCTTATGCGAGGAGTTCAGCCACTCCCCCCCGAGATACATCTTATATGATTTCGCCATCTGGCACTCCCGTTCTCGTAACGCCGCTTAGATGGGACAGACGAGCTGTCCGAGACGTTCGGTCAGTTTGATATTCTCTGAGTAGTCAACCGGACAATCGATGACAACCGGTTTGTCATAGGTAAACGCTTCGCGGAGTGTCTCGCGCAGCGATTGCCCGGGCTCAACCTTGAGTCCAACCGCGCCGTGGGACCGAGCAAACTCGATCCAGTCCGGGTTGCTGAAACGCGTTCCAAACGCCTGACCGAACTTCTTCTGTTGGTGCCACTCAATCAGGCCAAACGTTCCATCCGTCCAGATCAGATTGACCGTGTTGGTCCCAAGGCGAACGGCTGTTTCCAGTTCCTGGGCGTTCATCATAAAGCCACCGTCCCCGGAGATCGTCATGACCTTACGCTCCGGATAGATCAGTTTCGCGGCGATACCCCCCGGAACGGCGATGCCCATCGTGGCAAAGCCATTCGAGATAAGGCAGGTGTTCGGGTGATAGACCAGATACATCCGAGCTATCCACATCTTGTGCGCCCCGACGTCGGAGATGAGGATATCCTCGGCGTCGAGCACTGACCGGATTTCGTGGAGTATCTTCTGCGGTTTGAACGGGTAGGCCGTAGAGTCATCATGCTCGTGAATATCCGC
Source organism: Candidatus Zixiibacteriota bacterium (assembly GCA_028289585.1). Lineage (GTDB taxonomy): Bacteria > Zixibacteria > MSB-5A5 > GN15 > FEB-12 > JANQPI01. Next base: position 233,104 of record JANQPI010000010.1, on the reverse strand, counting down.
GAGAATCCGTTCGCGGTGTTTCAACGCCCACGATCCGCGGTCAGTCTCAGGCAGATCCCCGATCCGTTCGTTGATCTCCCAAAGGGTACCCGCAAGATCACCGACGACCTCGACGGCCGGGTTGTAGTACTGGTCGACCTCGGCTTCGAGAAAATCGAGATGTACGACTGTCTTGCTCCCGTCCGGATTCCAGAACTTCGGCGCGTACTCCACGATGTCATAGCCGACGGTGACGATGAGGTCCGCTTCTTCAATCGCACACGTCACGTGATCCCGGGACTGCAGACCAATCGTGTAAAGATTGTGGGCATAGCGAATCCCCGCTGCCCCTTTACCCATAAACGTATTGCAACACGGGATTCCGGTCAGATCGAGAAAACGACGGAGCTGAGCGGTCGCTCGTTTGCGAATTGCCCCGTTGCCGGCAATGACCAGCGGGCGCTTTGCTTTGGCCAGGAGATCTATTGCCATCGTGACCGCTTTGTGGTCACCGGTAGGACGGCGCACGCGGTTGACCTCGAACAATCGCTCAGACGTCGCCGGGGACTGCGCAACATCCTCCGGTAACTCCAAGTGAGTCGAACCCGGCTTCTCAGCCTCGGCAACTTTGAATGCCTTGCGCACCGCCTCGGCGAGCATCTCCGGACTTGTTATCTGCGTATTCCACTTCGTGACCGGCTCGAACATCTTTACGACATCGATGTACTGATGCGATTCTTTGTGCATCCGGGAGAGTTCAGCCTGACCGGTCAGGGCTACCAGCGGAGCGCGATCAAGATACGCATCGGCAACTGGTGTCATGAGGTTGGTAGCACCAGGACCGATCGTGGCGAGACACACAGCCGCCTTTCCAGTTAACCGACCGTGCACATCGGCCATGAACCCCGCTCCCTGTTCATGTCGGGTTAGCACGAATTCCAACTGGTCGGACTTACGTACCGCCTCAAGGAAGTCGATGTTTTCCTCGCCGGGGACACCGAAGATATACCTCACGCCCTCGTTCTCGAGAGCTTTGACAAACAGTTCTGATGCGTTCACGCCTCGGGCTCCTTTATTCGCTTCGAGGCAGCCATACTACCGCGTCGTCGGGTGAGGGTAAAGCCGGTTTCGGCGGTCGATCTGGTCACGAACGAGTATGGGCACACCCCAATACGCTGTGGGTCGAACGTTCTCTCAGAGCCTGACGACGCGTCGCCACCCGCATCGCCGTCGCCAGCTCAACTCACTATCCAACAACAACTTATCGGACACAAACGAATCTGGGTAGCGACTGGCATGGCGGCTGCATGAGACCCGGTCAAATGAGAAAGGTCCGACCCATGCGACTGAGTAAAATCGCTACAGAACGCGGCGTCACGCTGCTGGAAGTACTTGTCTCAATGCTGATCCTCACGATCTCACTGCTGCTCCTCATGAACATGGCGATGATCGCCCTGGACGCAAACGACTGGTCGAACAAGACGACGCGGTCAGTTCAGTTGATGCAGGACAAGATCGAGGAACTGCGCGGCACCATGGCCCTGACCGGCGGTACCGACACGGTCGGCGAGGTTGTACGCAACTGGCGTGTTGCCTCGCAGGGTTCGTTCCTGCGGCGGATCGACGTCCAAGCCGTGTACACCGACATCAACGGAGATACGATCTCCGACATCATGACAACATATGTCCGTGTTGATACCACCTAACGTATCACAACGGAAGCGTTCAACGGATAATCAGTCATCTGAGGATGTAACGATATGAAAGCGAAACAGACCCACCACCGACGCGGCAACGCAGGCTTCTCCCTCCTGGAGGTGTTGATTGCCCTCGCCATCATGGGCGTTGTAACGACGGCGATTCTGCGCGCCTACATCACCCAGCATCAAAACTACATGGTGCAGGACGATGTACGCACCGTGCAACAATCGGCGCGCGCGGCGATCGACGAACTCACCAAACAGATTCGGATGGCCGGCTACGGTGTCGCGGTGCAGATGGATCCGATCATCGCCGCCAACACTAATCCGGACACGATCACCATCATGTATCAGACTGAGGATTGCGACTCATACCTCTCGGTCGATATGGCTTCGGTGGTGTCGGACATCCAGTGCGCAACGGCGGTTGATTGTTTCGACGCCGGCGACTGGATTTACATCTTCGAACCCGATTCGGGTGGTGGCGAGTGGTTTGAGCTCTCCAACGTCCAAACCGGAGCCCAGTTGCTGCAGCACGGCGCGCATCCGCTGTCGCGGCCCTATGGCGCCGATGCCATCGTCCTCAAGATGTACCAGGTGAAGTTCTATATCGACAACGTGACCGATACCGCATCACCGGCCTTGATGGTCGAGATGCCCGGTCAGGCACCGGTGAAATACGCCGAGAACATTTCGGATTTGCAGTTCCAGTATCGCCTCTCCAATGGCCTGATCGTTGACGTTCCGCCGCTGGTCGAGGACGTCGTCGAGGTTCTAATTACCGTGACCGCTCGATCGGCCAATCCGGATTATACCACCGACAGCGCGTTCTACCGGCTGCGGACATACGAATCGTCGGTGAATGTCAGGAATATCATTCAGTCGTAGAGCGGAGCTCACGGCTGTTGGCAAAGGCAGGCAGACTATGACACGAGCAACACTCAACAACGAACGCGGTGTGGCCGCCATCATTGCGCTCATCATGGTCGGCATGCTGACGCTCCTCGGGATCGCGGCACTGTCGACATCGGATGACGAAATGACCATTGCGGGCAACCAACTCCAGGAGATGCGGTCGTTCTACGCCGCCGAGGCCGGCCTCGAGGCTGCCACGGCAAATCTCCAGAACCACTGGGACTCGACCAACGCGCCGCCGTCGGTCATGCCATCGGGAATTGATTCGCTCAACGGATCGATCGTAGCGTGGCGTGTGACGGATGATGGCGCTCCGCAGCAGCGGGCGCTCAGCCAGGGTACGCTAGCGGGACTCAACGCTCAGGTGAAATCGTATACGGTTACGGCAGCATCGATCAACACCCTTGATCATGCCACGGTGAAGGTCTCGCAGAACTTTGAGGTCGCAACCATTCCGATCTTCCAGTTTGCAGTCTTCTACGGCAACGATCTTGAAATTGCCCCGGGACCGGACATGAACCTGGTGGGACGGGTCCATTCCAATGGTAACCTCTGGCTGCAGGCCGGCAACTCGCTGCGGATGGAGTCGTTTGTCACCGCCTCGGGCGAGATTCTCCACGGACGAAAAGGTCCGGGATCGGTCGCTAGCGGTGACGTTCTTATCAAGGACGGCTCGGGCAACTACGTGAACATGAATTCGGGTGGTAACTGGCTCGATCACAACGATTCTAATTGGTACGAAGAGTCGATCAATCGCTGGGATGGCCGCGTCCAGGATGGCGCTCACGGACAGAGCGAGCTGAACCTTCCGCTCGCTGCCTCCGGTGATCCGCATGACATCATCGAACGTTACAACGGCGGTGCCAATCCCGAATCGTACGAACGCAAAGCGTCGGTCAGAATCATTAACGGTACGGTTGAACAGCAGGTCGGGTCGGTCTGGATCGATGTCACCGCGACCTGGGTTGCCAACGGTGTTATCGACTACGTTCCGAACCAATTCACCGACCAGCGTGAGGGAACAGACGTCGAAACGACCAATCTGAACGTTCGACAGATGTATGACCTCGGTCTTGCCCCCGATAACGGCGTTCTCTACTTCGCCGACGATGCCTCAGCCGGCGAATTCCCCGCCCTGCGGCTGACCAACGGCGAAGAACTCGGCGGTGACCTGACGGTCGTCTCGCAGAATCCACTGTACACGGTAGGTGACTACAATTCGGTCGATAAGAAAGCGGCAGCGCTGATGGCCGATGCGGTAACGTTCCTGTCGTCGGCGTGGGATGACACCCAGTCGAACCAGAACAAGTCGAATCGCCCGGCCGATGAAACGACCGTTAACGCGTCGTACCTTACCGGCAATGTCGAAACGACGCACTCCAACTACAACGGCGGCTTCGAGAACCTGCCACGGTTCCTCGAGGTCTGGAGTGGTGTTAACTTCAACTGGAGTGGCTCTGCGGTCAATCTGTGGAATGCCGAACAGGCGACCGGCAACTGGAGCGGCAGTTACTACAGCCCGCCGAACCGAAACTGGTCGTACGACACCGATCTCGACGATCCGGCCAACCATCCTCCGGCCACGCCGCTGGTGCGCGTGTTCCAGCGCGTCGGCTGGCAGCAGGACTACGTCGGGTATGCCGACGAAGCGGCCACCGGCTACGTCGAGGACGACATCAGTGTAACGTTCTAAGTGCTGATCACATAGGATGACGCAAACGCCCTCTCGCCATGACTGGTGAGGGGGCGTTTCTGTAAGTGTCAGTGAAGGTGGATATCAAACGGCATGCGCATCAGCATCAGCTCCCCGTCTGAATCCAGAAAGCGGGTCAGAGGATCTGCGGGCACGGGTGCTTCCTGTGAGCTGCCGCGCAACCAACCGGTAGCAACGTCGAGGATGGAAAACGCTGGTAAAGGCAGAAGCGACCGTTTTGTCGGATACACAGCAATGTCGAAGTCGCGCCCCGTTAGTCCTGCCGATTCGGCCGCCGCCGCGACCGCCCCCTGCCAACCGGTAGTGTCATCTACCAGACCAATTGCCAGAGCTTCCCGGCCAGTCCAGACCTGCCCTCGACCGATAGCGTCAATAGAGTCGACGGACAGGTCACGACTCGTGGCGACGAGGTCGACAAAGTGATCGTAAAACGCGCGTAGTTGGTCTCGATACTTCTCGCGTTCCTCATCAGTAAACGGACGGGCTGTCGACATCATCGCCGAGAGACGGCCTCGCGTGTAAAGCGCCGTGCCGACATCGAGTTTTTCGTACAGACCCGAGAAGTCTGCTTTCCCGCCGTAAATGCCAATCGATCCCGTCGACGAGCCGGACGACGAGATCCAGGTGGCAGCAGGGGTTGCGATGTACATCCCTCCCGATGCGGCGGTATTGCCAATCGATACGGTGAGCGGTCGGCGACTCCCGGAACGATCAACGGTCCGATGAATTCCTTCGCCGGCAAACGCTCCCCCGCCTGGTGAGTTGATTCTAAAGATAATCCCACGCGCATATGGATCACCCTCCGCCTGGCCGAAGCCGCGAGCCATCAATCCAGGGCTGACCTGACCCCGCGGTCCGAACAGTGGTTGACTGGCTCCCTGGGCAATCTCCCCTTCGGCAACGACGACCGCGAGGCGTGGTCGGAAACGCCAACTGGTATTCACTAGGGTGTCCGCTCGATAGCGCGACAGAGAAACAAAGCCGCCACCGGAATGATAGCCACCCCGAGTCAGCACGTCGGCATACATCAACGTATCGATTAATCCCACTGACACCGCGTCAATCGAAGTGAAGGGTCCGATGTCGATAAGCGCCCGCACCGAGTCCGGTGACAGAGAACGACCCGACGCGATACCGTCGGTCAACATGTCAAACCAGTTATCGAGCAGCCGGTTCATCTGTGCCGAGGCTTCCGGGGTCGGGCCGGTGCGCGTGTACCGTTCCGGAGCCGTCTTGTATTCGGCAATCCGAACCAAATCAAGGGAAACACCGACCTTCGCCAACACCCCGGCGTAGTAGGTCAGATCGACAGCCAATCCGTTGAGGTCGAGTCGTGAGACCGGCGGCATGATGATGCGGTTGGCCGCGGCGGCTACGTAGTATGTCAGATCGTTCGCCCGCTTGAGATAGACCGTCACGTGCTTGCCATGAGACCGGGCATCGCTGATTGCCCGTCGCAGCTCCTGGGCTTGCGCCACGCCTGGAGTCGAACTTATGACAAGCAGGACTTCGGATACACCGGGGTCATGCACCGCCCGATCGAGCGTGATAAGATTGCGCAGATAGCCGACCGGACGAGGGCCGAAGAGATAACGGGTTGGGTTTTCGCCAAAGCCTCCAAAGCGCGCCAGGATTCGCTGCGGTGACTCGGGAATAACCGACGGCTGCCGAAGCGCCGAGAACCCGACATATGCCGTCGTCCGACGATGATCGCCATCAGCAAACTGGCTCTGACCACCAACGAAGTAACGTAACAGATTAACGCGAACACCCGCCTGCCAGTTACCATCGTTGTCGACCGTTCCATTGAGGTAGATGCCCCGCGACGGATTCGCTTCCGCATAATAGACGAAATCCGCCTCGGAGAGCTTGTTCCCCGTCGACAGGAACATATCCGCCGCGAGTGTCAATTGCTGTCCACGGAGAGGACGGTACCCGAGCGAATAGCGCATTTCAACTTCGGTCTCATCACCAGCCCGGTCGGCCCGATTCAGATTGGAGAAGACCGATGCGAACTGAAACGTCTGACCAATGGGAGCGAGGAGAGCGGCATTCCAGAGGTGCTGACGACGCAGTTCAGGTGGACCATTCCGAAACCATCGATAGGACCCACCCACCGCGATCTGCGGACCAAAGCCTGAGCCACCGGCAAACACGAACTCCCGAATCGATTCCGTCGCCGGCAGATCAACATAGCGATAGGCTAGACCAACACGATCGCCGGTAATCGCCACACCGTAGCTCTCCAGTGTTGAACCGTCGGCAAAATCACCCATCACCTGGACGATGCCATTCGGATAGCGATGCAGAGCGGCCGGATTGACCCAGGTAGCCTCGGCTCCGGATACCGTCGCCGCCGGCCGGTAGTAGAAGATACCATCGGGGATAAGTAGCCGATCAGCTATCTCCTGAGCCAGGCAGCCGGGCACGATCAGCACCAGTGCGATCAAGTAGCGAATTCGCATTAATCGAGATCCTTTCGAGTTCCCCGGACAAATATGTTGCCGGTACCGCGAATCGACGCATCGACGTCCGCGGTTCCTTCACCGGCAATCGCCGATAGACGGTCTCGCTGAATAAGGTCAGGCTGGAGTCGCAATCCGCTCGTTTCAATACGACCGTCGGTATCTACGGCCAGGGAGAGATAGGCAGAAACATTATCAGGTAGCAGAATATCAATGTCCTCGTGACGATTCGACAGAACGAGTTGTCCCCCCGAGAATTCGAGGACGTTTAACTCTATAGGTCCCGATGAATTGCGAATCAGCGTTGTCACATCGGTCGCCCGGTAGTCATAGATGGCCGTCCGCGCAAACGCATTGCGAACGTTCAGGGAACCTTCGACATCCTCGAGCCGAATCTCACCCGCTTCATTGCGAAAACTTGCCTGCGCCCCGACAGCGCGAACGGTTTCGGCAATCAGCGAAGCGTTCGATGTCGACACGCGGATTTCACCAATGATATCACGGATTTCGACTCTCCGGTTGGCGGTCGATAACTCCAGTTTCTGACTGACGCGCGAGACGCTCAGTCGTCCGAGCGATGCCGGTACACTGACCGATCGGAACGGTCCACGTGCCTCGATGTCGAAATAGGTCGCCTGGACTTCGACCTCGATGTCAACAGGGACACGCAGAATCGCCTCAATCTGACCGGATTCCGTTTCTCGATCCCAGGGAGGAGGATTGGGCGCTCGCAGTTCCAGCCTGCTCCCCGCTCCGGTTGTTGTCAGATTGACGGTGATAAGATCAATATAGTCGAATGCCGTACGGCGTGATGCTGTGCGGGCGACCTTGCGATATGCCAGCTGCACATTCTCCTGATCGCCGGTAATGATCTCAAGCTTGCCGCCCAAGCTTTCTGCCGCACGAATGATCATTCGATTCTTGCTGAGCCGATTCAGTTCTATACCGAGTGAATCACTGACCCAGACACCAGATTCTCGCTCCACCAAATCCTGCGTGTGAGCCGTGCTAACGGCAACGCAGAATGTGAGAAGAAAACATAACGAGCGTTTATCCACGAACGAACCTTCCATGCATCAGAATGGACCCCGCAATCGCGGCGTTCAGCGAATCGATCCGATCGGTTTGTCGAACCGCGATGATGTGATCGGCACTCTGTCGCCAGTACCGATTCACTCCGGCCGTCTCCCCCCCAATGATCAGCAGCATATGCTCCGGATCGGGTTCCGGCCACGTTTCGAAACCGTCGAGATCAGCCACAACAACGATGTAACCGGCCGTGCGAGCCGCGTTGCGGATCTCCTCCCGTTCGTCGATGGCGATGCGGCTCCGAAACAGCGCCCCCGACGTTGCTCGGACGACTTTGGGACCAAACGGATCGGCGGCACCATCGCCGGCAATAGCAATGTCGGAAACACCGAAGGCGATAGCTGAGCGGATCAGCGTGCCAAGATTGCCGGGATCGATCACACTGTCTATCAGTACGACCGTACGAGCACGGGGGGTAAAAAGTTCGGCCGGCGAAACGGTATGCATTCGGTAGCGTGCCAGGAGCCCTTGACTTGTTTCGGTATCTGCAATGCGCTCCAATTGTCGCTGAGGAATACAGCGGGTCGGCACCCCCTGCGACATTAACTGAGCAACTAGATCCTGGGCCGCTGCGGCAAGCTCATTCTGATACAGGACGATCTCGGGCTGGACGTCCGCCCGCAACGACTCATCGATCAGGCGGACCCCCTCGGCCAGAAACGCCTGTTCCGAACGACGCACCCGGCGACGGCCAAGCTCCCGCCACGTTTTTAACTCGTTCTGCGTTAGCGGCCGGGTTTCTTGAGCTCGGAAGATCATGACTTCGAAAAGGAACCGGATCGGCAGGTGAGCAGGCAAGCGAAAACCCGATTGCTCATCGTCCTCATGCTCGTCCTCGGCACGCTGCACGTACCGACCGTCGTGGCGGAGGAGGTCGTAGCATCCTACGATGCGCTCGCGGGACCATCTCAAGCCGATACCGCAGACTACCCGATTACGCTAGCTCTGTCCGGTGGCGGGGCGCGCGGTATCGCGATCGTCGGCTTGCTTCGAGCCCTCGAAGAGGCGCAGATCACCGTGACCGGTATCGCGGGGACATCGATCGGCGGGATTATTGGCGGGCTATACGCGTGCGGCTATACCGTCGATGAGATCGACTCACTGATCACAAGTCTCGATCTCTCCCGACTTTTCGCCAACGCGCCGGAGCGCCGCAGTATGCTGGCGACACGACGGAGTGACGCTGAACGACACTTAATCGCACTACGCTTCGACAACTGGCGACCGGTCATCCCGACCGCGCTTTCCGATGCGCAGGAAATCACCACACTCTTCACCGCACTCACCAATGAGGCCGTCTATCGTGCTCAGGGTGATTTTGATCGACTCACGATCCCGTTTCGTACGGTCGCCACTGATATCGTTTCAGGTCAGGCCATCGTCTTCGACAGCGGTTCACTGGTCGACGCCATGCGTGCGACAATGGCCTTCCCCCTGGCGTTCACCGGCGTAGAGCGGGACGGCCAGGTACTGATGGACGGTGGAATAGTGATGCCGATTCCCGTCACACTTGCGCGTACGCTCGCCACACCACAAGCTGCTGTCGTCGCTGTTGATGTCACTTCACCCCTTTCAAGTAAAGCGGAGATCGTGACTCCCGTTGACGTTGCCGGCCAGGTTACGACGATCATGTCCGCCGATCGGCTCGCCGAGCAACTGGCGCAGGCCGACGTAGTCATTGCACCGGACCTGGGAGCGTACACGGCATCATCGTTTACGGAGCGGAAGGAACTCATTGCCATCGGTTATGCGGCCGGCCAAGCGGCCGTGCCGCGAATTCGCGAAGCCCTCCGTCAGCGACAAGCAGCTGACAGTGGTCACGTCTGTGTTGAGAGCGAGGTGGGGCCATCGACAGTAGCGTTACCGTCAGGCACCCTGCATCGCTACCTCACTGAACGCGCCGAGGACGCCAACTGGCGACAGGCCAGCGCTCGTGTCACCGGGGCAACGACAGATGCCTGTCAGATACAGGTATCGATCGATAGTACCGCCGCTCCTGCTGACGGCTATCGCCTGTCCCTCTCGGCGAACGGCGTTCTCGCTGAGGTGCAACCGCAACTAGCCTGTGATATCGACCGCCACTTCCCGTCAGCGAGTAGCGTGCGAGCGTGTCTTGACGAAATCTCTGCCGGCTACCGTCGAGCCGGCTACGATCTCGCCGTCATAAAACGTGTTCGGTACGACTCAACAACTGGAACTGTTCAAGCGACCGTCGATGAGGGGAGAATTGCCCGTATTGATGTCACCGGTAATCAGCGCGCACGCGACTGGTTGATTCGGTCGTATCTCCCGATTACCGTCGGTGAAGTCTACCGCTCCTCCTCTATTCGCGATGGGATCACCAATCTCTTTGCGACCGGGCTCTTCACACGGGTGACGGCCGAACTAGCACCCGCGGACTCAGGTGCGGTCCTAACCATTGGCGTCGACGAAAAACCTGCCACGCAAGTTCGCCTGGGTTGGCACTGGCATGATGAGTTCGCTTCGGAAGAGTTTCTGGAACTCCTCGACGACAATCTCTTCGGCATCGGTCTGCAGGGTGGAGGGACGGCTCGAGTTGGACCGGACCGATTGTACTTCGGAGGCAGCCTCAATCTTGATCGCATCTTCTTCACGTATTTCACCGCCCGCCTGCGCGGCTATTACGATCGACTCGAACGACGAGTCTTCGCAGCCGATAATGCTGAAACCGCGGAACGAAACGAATCCCGGTGGGGGGCCGAATTCTATCTTGGACAGCAACTGTCACGACTAGGCACATTGGGGGGCGGATTGCGCTTTGAACGGGTCGAGTTTGACACGGAACCGCCCAACGGAACCGGAATCTTCAACCTTTCGACGCTCTATTTTCGCCTTTCGCTCGACAACTTTGATCGCATTCCCTTTCCGCGGTCGGGTGTTCGCATCAATTCCGTTGTCGATTTGACCGGCCGAGTAGTCGGCGGTGACGTCGAATTCACACGCTGGCAGGCAACCGCAGAGGCAGCGCTCCGGATCGCCCCATCCGTCTACTGGCTACCGTCAACCGCGATTGGACTCTCCCGTTCGGGACTGCCGCCAACCGAGCAATTCTATCTGGGTGGCCTGCACTCTTTCGCCGGCTACCGAACACATCAATTGGCCGGAGACAAACTTCTGGTTCTTAGTCAGCGTCTGCGTCTCGACGGTCCGTTCGGACTTCGCCTGATCGGTCGCTTCGACTGGGGGGATGTGTACTCGCAGTCAGAGGAAATCAAGCCCGACAACTTCCGCACCGGTTGGGGAGCGTTCCTTGGGCTCGATTCCCCATTGGGACCCGCGATTGGCGGTTGGGGCCGGGCCCGAGACGGTAGCAAACGGTGGTATATCGAAGTCGGATATCAGTTCTAACGGACTGTCTGACAACGTCTTAGAAATAGTCATTGACACCTGAACACGACGGATTAGCTTACGAATAGCAAGGTGGTGGTCCGTTTCCCGGCCCAACACACCACCGGGCATCATCTCACCGATGCCGGATCACCACTCTACTCAACCGCCGCCGTACACTCAGCGCCGACTGCATAACACCAAACCAGGGAGGAAGAGGGTTATGGAACCTAGGCTGCTCGTCACGGTAAGGACGAATCAGTGACGAATTGGCCAAGCTGAACGGCGGTACGTTGTCGGGTACCGCGGATGAATCGCGGCGAGCGACGGCGCAAATGCCGCCAAATCGTTGCTACCGGCAAATCAATACATCGAAACAGAAGGAGTCGTGGTAGCGACCACGGCTCCTCTTCTTCTGGCGTATCCAGCCTATGGGAAGTCGCCCATAGGTGCCCCTAACAAGCCTATTCCGAACCGCCACCGTCGTCGATGAACCCACGCACAAATAGATCGTAACTCGCTGTTAGACAATAAATTAAAACAACTTCGGCAAGCGGCATCAGGGTTGCCCTCTGTCCCCTCAGGAGACGTGTTTCATGAGGTGGACGGTATGCGTGTTAAGTTTGTGCTGACGATGGATGATGTGGTGCTCGATGACCGCGAGTACGATCAGGTAGTGCTCGACTGGATTTCGGAGATCGATCAGCAGGAGATCATGGAGGTCTCCCACCGCTGGATTACAACCCAGAATTTCCTGACGCAACGGATGATCGGCTTGTGCCGGGTCGGCGAATCCTCGCTGACAATCGAGCCGCTGGAGGAAGCCCAGGGTGCTTGAGATAAGTCTTTGGGAGGCGCTTGCCCCGTATTGGGAAACGGTCAAGGTGGCAGTGGCCTCAGTTCTCGATCTGATCGCGGGCGGCGAGGACGCTATTCGTGATCAATTCGGTTGGGGTGGGTTGGTCGCTACCTATGCGGCCCTCGCTGCAGTGGTCATCTTCGTAGCCGCCCGACTGTTTAAGCTCAGCTTCGCGATGATCAAGTTTCTGGTCGCTCCGGCGTTGATCCTTGCCTTCCTCGTCACGATCCTTACCGACATCGCCTTTGCCGCGGCGCTACCCGTGACGGTCGCGGCCTGTTCACTTTTCCTCGTCATCAAAGGCTGATCCTGAGCTTGTTGTTGCCGCCACGCCGGACCGTGCTGACTTTGCCACGGTTCCGGCACCTATGAAACGACTATCCTTCATCATCGGTCTGATCCTCCTGCTCGTGGGCGTCCCCCTGCTCCTGTGGGTTCAAACGTCGCTCCCGAAACCGGACAACACCTTCTTCTGGCGGGCGCTCTACGACGGTGGGCACACCCCCCTCTTTGGTGTTATGGCGCTCGTCGTCCTGGGAGCTCTGCGCCTCGCCGGCAATCGGCTCAGCATCAACATGCAATACGGCATTGCTCTGCTGGTCACAACACTGTTGGGGATCGGCATCGAGGTGTCTCAAATCGGCAGTGGTCGCGATGCTGATCCGATCGATGTCCTCCGTGATCTGATGGGGGTTATCGCCTTCCTGACAGCCGCAGCGCTGTTCGATTCCCGCTGGTCGCCACCAGTTCGAGAACGACTCCGGCGCCACCGCACCGGACTGGCCGCAGTTGCGTTGATCCTCGCCGTGGTACCGCTGTTACCGGCGGTTTACTGGGCGATTGCTGAATACCATCGAAACGATCAGTGGCCTCTCGTGGCCGATTTTGAGGATCCCTGGGATCGTCCCTTCTTCTTCCCCTCGCAGGCGACTATTTCGCAGGTCCCGCCCCCAAATGGCTTTGACAGCGCAACCGGTCGCCGTGTACTCCGAGTCGATCTTGACTACATGTTCGATGACGATCCGAGTATCTACATCCGCGAGGTCTATCCCGACTGGCGGGACTACGACTCCCTGCTGTTCACTATCTATTCCGATGCGGTGGAACCGTTCCAGCTCCACTTTCGGGCCCACGACCGCATGCATGACTATTCGTATCCGGATCGATACAACACCGAGTTCACGATCTACCCGGGCGTCCAACATTTCGCTCTCCCGATCGAACCGATTTTCGATGCGCCGACGACTCGCCGTATGCAACCTCACCGTATGCGGTCAATTCAGTGGTTCAAGCTTCCTGACACCCCCGAACTCACCTTCTACCTCGACAACATCACGGTCAAATAGCGCCGCAACTCTCGGCGAGCGTGTTCGTACACACGACTACGACGAGAGCGCACCACATCCCGTGGAGGAGTGACATGACAGGAACGAGAATCGCGGCTGGCCTGCTGCTACTAACGATCGTCGCGGTGGCTCACGCCGACATTCGCGTCAATACCAGCAAGGGTGGACGACCCGAGCGCGGCTCCGGAACGATGACGACCGAGGTCCGCGAGATCGATTCATTCGTCTGGATCACCACGGATGCCCCGGTGGAACTGTATGTGACCCGCGCTGAGGGGTGGTCACTTTCCGTAACAGTTGACGATAACCTCCACGATCACATTGTGACCGAGGTACGCCGAGGTGATCTTTTCATCGAGACCGAAGGCTCCTTCCGGACTCGTGGTCCGATTCGTATCGATATCACCGTTCCCATGCTCGAGGGCCTCGCGCTGGAAGGTGCGGGGGATGCGTATCTGATCGATGTCGCCGATGACGAGTTTCTGATCGATCTGCAGGGGTCGGGAGACGTCACGGTGGAAGGCAACGCAGCGTTTCTGGAGATCGCCCTCGACGGCTCGGGTGATGTCGATGCCAGCGATTTTCGCGCAGCCACCGTCATCGCAACGCTCAACGGTTCGGGTGATATCATCTGCTTCGCGACCGAGCGATTTGAAGGAACGGTCAACGGTTCCGGCGATATTGTCTACCGCGGCCGCCCCGATCAACATCGCCATTCGATCAACGGTTCAGGGGATATTGCGCGTCGCTGACAACGCCTCAACAAGGCGGTGCAATCTCTTATCACACAACGATTTACGCGGATAATTTTACTTGCCCCAACGACCCGCATTTGGTATTCTTGAGGGTTGAATAAATCACCGTTTCTGAGGGGTACGTGCACCGACCGGCGAAGGCCCATCCACGACAAGTGAATTCGATTCTCGACTCGGTTTTTGGCGCTCTGGGGCTCACTGAGAGCTACCATGGCTGGCGGATCGTGTACGAGTGGGACAAGATTCTCGGCTCCGAATTGGCTCGTGAGGCTCCGGCTCATCGCTACCAGGATGGGGTCATCTACGTAGCGGTCAGCTCGCCATCGCTTCGCCAGAATCTACAACTTCAACTCGATGAGTTGATGATCAGTATCAAGAATCACCCCTCCGGAGGAGCCGTCAGGGAACTGCGGCTGATATCGACACGAAAGAGGAAAGCACCGCATGGCCACCAACGCTGAAGTGACGCCGAAAAAGAAGAAAGCGAGTCGCACCAAAGCCGACGATCTGCCGCCGACTAACGGGAACGGATCGAACGGCGGGTACGAAGCCGATTCGATTACTGTACTCAAGGGGCTGGCTGCCGTACGGCATCGTCCGGCGATGTACATCGGCGACATCGGTCAGCGAGGCCTTCACCATCTCGTTTACGAAGTTGTCGATAACTCGGTTGATGAAGCGTTGGCGGGCTATGCCGACCAGATCGTGGTTGAGATCGGCACCGATAACTCGATTACGATCACCGACAACGGGCGCGGTATCCCGGTTGCGGAGCATCCGGAAGAGAAAGTCTCGGCATTGGAACTCGTCATGACGACACTTCATGCCGGCGGTAAGTTCAGCCATGACACGTACAAAGTCTCGGGCGGACTTCACGGTGTCGGCGTTTCGGTCGTCAACGCACTGTCAGAATGGTGCGAGGTCGAGGTTTCGCGTGACGGGTTTACGTGGATCCAGGAATATGACCGCGGCGTTGCGCGAGGTCCAGTGCGCAAAGGCGGCAAGAGCAAAAAGACCGGTACCAAAACACGTTTTCTCGCCGACGATACAATCTTCAAGAAAATCGAGTATAAGTTCGACATTCTGGCCGGTCGACTTCGCGAGCTTGCGTTTTTGAACTCGGGCCTCACCCTGAAAATCATCGATCATCGGGAGCCCGATAAGGAAGGAACGTTCCATTTCAAGGGCGGTCTCGCCGCGATGGTCGACTATCTGCAAGAGAACAAGTCGCCGGTTATTCGCAAGCCCGTCCACTTCAGCAAGCACCGTGACGACGTTGACGTCGAGATTGCCATCTCGTACAACGACGGTTACGCTGAGTCAGTCCATTCGTACGTCAACAACATCAACACGATCGAGGGTGGCACGCACCTGACCGGTTTTCGCACCGCGCTCACGCGTACCGTGAACACCTACGCCACAAAGTACAAGCTGCTTAAGAATAAGAAAGACAACGTCTCGTTCATCGGCGACGATCTGCGGGAAGGACTGGTCGCCGTTGTCTCCGTGAAAGTCATTGATCCGCAGTTCGAGGGACAGACCAAGACCAAACTTGGTAACTCGGAAGTGCGAGGCATCGTTGAATCGATTACCAACGAAGCACTCGGTGAATATTTCGAGGAAAACCCACCGGTTGCCAAGAAGATCGTCGAGAAGATGGTCATGGCGGCCACGGCTCGCGAAGCGGCTCGCAAGGCAAAGGAGCTAACGCGTCGCAAAACTGCACTCGACTCCGCCGCGCTCCCAGGCAAACTCGCTGACTGTTCGTCGACCGACCCCGAGGCATCGGAACTCTTCATCGTCGAGGGAGACTCGGCCGGCGGTTCGGCCAAGCAGGGTCGCGATCGGCGTTATCAGGCGATTCTTCCACTCCGTGGCAAGATTCTTAACGTTGAGAAAGCACGGATCGATAAGATCCTCGGCAACACTGAGGTCCGAGCGCTGATCACCGCGTTAGGTACGGGCATCAAAGAGGAATTCGATCAGGTCAAAGCGCGATATCACAAGATCATCGTTATGACCGACGCGGATATCGACGGCGCCCACATCCGTACGCTGATCCTCACCTTCTTCTTCCGCTACATGCGTCCGCTCGTCGAATTGGGCTACCTCTACATCGCCCAGCCGCCGCTATTCAAGGTAGCTCACGGCAAGAATGAGCAGTACGCATTTTCCGAAGAGGAACGAGACCGAATTCTCAAGTCGATGCCGGAGAAGAATGTCAGTATTCAGCGTTACAAAGGTCTCGGTGAAATGAATCCGGAGCAGTTATGGCGGACGACGATGGATCCGGAAACGCGCACGTTGCTTCAGGTAACACTGGAAGATGCAGCCGAAGCGGATCATGTCTTCTCCATCCTCATGGGGAACGAGATTGCCCCACGGCGTGAGTTCATTCAGAAAAACGCGAAGTACGTTCGAAACCTGGATATCTAGAGTCATGACCATGCGCAAAGTAGCTTATACCCTATGTGCGATAGTGCTTCTTCTGTCTCCGACCGTTGCTCTGGCAGCCGGCGGTAGCAGCGAGCCGAAAGCGGAATCGAAAGAGGACGACAAACGAGCCCAGGCGATCGAGGCGTACGACAAAGGATTGGCTCATGTTGAGAAAGCGAATAGCTACGCAGCAGCGTCCGATTCCCTCTTCGCCTACAACTATCGGGCAACGTCTGATGCCAAGGCACGGGATCAGTTTGAAGACGCGGTTAAGGATTTCAAGAAGGCGATCAAGCACGATCCGAGCCTGATCGAAGCACACAACTATCTCGGTTTCAGCTATCGCAAACTTGGTGACTTTGAGTCAGCATTAGCTGCCTATAATGCTGCGTTGGCGATTGACTCACTCTACGAACCCGCTCTCGAATATCGGGGGGAACTGTTTCTCGCAACCGACCGGTATGCCGATGCCTTCGCCACGTATGAGTTGTTGCAGTCGCTTGAGTCACCGTACGCAGACTCGCTGAAGCTGGCGATCGACCTCTTTCGTTTGCAGGAGATCGACGCCATGATGCCTGAGAAGTCGTCGGAATAACAGGCGCGACTAGGGCTTCGGGTCATCACGGTTGAGGCGCTTCATCGTCTCCTCAACCGATTCCGTTTTCATCTTCAACTGTTCGTCGGGGTGCAGATGCGGGGGATTCACGACCCAGTCGGGGTATTCTACCCGTGGCGTGAATAGTCCAAGATAGCGCTGATACCACTTCCAAGTCTTCTTCTGCTCATTGCGGTACTTACGGATCGCCTTCTCACGGCGATAGGCAACCGCATCCTGGGCCTCAATCTTCGTGATGAGCTTCTCGACGGTATCCCGCTTTTCCAACGCGACGCGGAGCGTTTCGTAATCGCGGAAATTGAAGACCGTCTGAATAACTGGCTCGAAGAAGACCATCGCCTGGGAACCGATGAAGTTCAGCGGTTTGATTGACTCCAGAAACAGAATCGCCGGGACAGTCATTCCCCGCTCAACTGTCTTCGTCGCCAGCTTTTCCAGAACGCGTTCTTCGTCCTCCGGAGTCGGGTCACCGGGCGGAGGCGGGGCCTCACCTGTTTTCCAGAACGACATCAGGACTCCGGCGGCGTCTGGGCGTCGGCGAGTTCGGCAGCAACAACAGCATCGATACGATTCTGAATAATCGTCATTACCGCATCACGATTCTGTTCGAACATAACATACTGACCACGGAAGTTCTCCAATCGCGATTGCCGCGCAAACGGAGAGAGTAACACACCATTCTTGTCAGGCCAATACGACCGGTAACCGGACCACGGCTTAGATACTGTTTGCGCAAGGGTTCTGATCTCAAGACCTGCCTCGGTCAGCGTGTAGGTCGTAGGAAACCAGAAGCGACCGAGTGACACGAAGAACAAGACCGTTCCGAGAGTAGCGAAGGCGGGAGAACCGGTAGCGACGACGATCAACACGGCCGTGGCGATCAACAGGAGGATGACCGCAGCCGAGACGATCGGCTTGCGAGCGAGCGGATGGACTCGCCAACGAAGAAGGGTTGGCGACACTTCGGAAAGAGTTTGGGAGCGCTCGTCACTCATGACGCATTCAGGCGGTGTCGGGTGGATCTCCGGTACGATAGCGTTCCGAGCGAACGGTCTCCATCATCTCCATCAGCTCCTTCGGTTCGAAGACGCCCTTGCTGATGAGGAGCCGAACCAGGGCTTCCTGAGCAAGGTTATTGGAGAGGGCCAATTCTTCAAACGATACGTCGCGCACCTCTCCGTCGACTACCATTTTAATTGCCGGACGATCGGCAGCATCGGACATACTCAATTCTCCTCGGAGACGGACGGTGGCGTCTCTCGACTCGGAGTCAATCCGCTCAGCCCAATCCGCTCTTGTTGTTTGTTCGCGATCTTATACAAAGGAATCTCCCGATTCTCGCGCATGGCATTGAATGAAATCGTGCCGTGCGTGCCTTCGAAACCCGCCACGGAATTCAGACGAATAACGAGTTCGGCTGAGTTATCGACACCCTCGTTCAGGACTGCCGCGAGTAGTGAGACCGCATCATAGCCGAGTCCTGTTAATCGGGAAACCGGTCCATCGTAGCGAATTCCGTACATTGTCGCCAACCGACCGTACGCACCGCCGACCTCATTGGCGGAGAGCGCCGACGGAAAGATAACGCGGGAGGTCACGTTATCAGCCAGGTTCAGAATAGCATCGTCGCCAAAGGCATCATTGCCCAGACGCCAACCAGAAATGTTGTAGAACTCGATCTGCGGCAACAGCAATCGCAGCTGGGCACCCGCACCGGGAAGATACAAGCAGTCGACGGTGGCCGGAATGGTCTGGGCATCCAATGTATCACCGACGGCATTCAAATAGACGCCGTCATCGACGCTCACCCAACCGTTGAGTGTCGCCTTGATATCCTGAAGATAAGGGCCAAAGTCGCGATCTCGGGAGCGATAGTAGCGTTGCATGACCACTGTCCCACCAAGGGACCGAAACCGCGCAGCAAACGCCTCGGCCTGGCGGATGAGCAGCGGCTCGGTAGCGGTCAGGACAACCGCAGAGTCGCAACCCAATACCGATACAGCGTGCGTGGCCATCGCGGCAGCCTGCAACTCGAGATTGGGAACAAGCTGGAAGACCGAAGGACCGAGAGCAGTAAGCCCACCTTCCGATGCCGCCGGCAACAAGAACGGTGTCTCGGGGCGATCGGTGAGGACGCCAGCCACCGCAATGGCGGCATCCGAGGTCAACGGACCAATCGCGGCATCGAAATCCCGATCACTAATCTCTTTAGCGATCCGGGCGGCGGTCACCGGGTCGGCCTGCGTATCAAAGAGTGCAACATCTAAAGAGCGCCCGGTCTCCGCCTCATACAGTTCAACGGCGAGTAACACTCCGCGCCACAGCTGGTCACCGAAATCGGCTAGTGGGCCTGAAAACGGCAGGAAGACCGCCAAACGCACCGAATCCGGAAAACGAGAGAGCGGCAACGAGAGCGGTTTCGAGCACCCAACCGCGAGGCCCATAGCGATATCGCCCTGTCCCCGTTGGACCAAACGATCACCAACAACCTCAACGAGAGTACAACGCTGCTGTTGGCTCAAGCCAAGAAGTGGTCCGATCGGCAGAGCTACCCTGGGAAGGGAATCAAGAACGGCGACTACTGCGTCGAGCGCAAGTTCGGTGAGTTCGCGACGACGGCTGTCACGCCAGGAAACGACAAAATCAGACATTGCCGCTCGTGCATACCCCATCGCGTAGCGCGCGTTGCCACGATGAAAGTGAAGTTCCGACCGTAAACGAGACGAACTGGTGGTTGACAACGCCAACGAAAAGCTGGCAATCGCCTCGGAAAACCGGGTCGCTCGTAGTTCGGCTCGTCCTCGATTGGTTAGCCAGAGGTCGCGATTGGGAGAGTCAGCATGGAAAGTAACAAGGGAGTCGAAAACGAGACGCGCTTCGTCAACCTGATTCGTTTCCAACAACCGCTCGCCGCGGGCAAACAGGGCTCGCACGTTGGCTGGTTCGCCGACGAGGTCAACCGCCCCAACGGGAAGCGCGCTGGCGACAGCGACCAGCAGAAGGATAGATCGTAACGTCATGTGTTCAGGCTACAGTGAAAACTTGCCGAAGTCTTCGGGGCCCATGTCGGAGAGTCGCTTGCGCAATTCTTCTCGATCCGTCGGCAGAGGTGGCGGGCCGGCATCGGATTCGTCAGGCGTTTCGCCTGACTCAGGGCTCAACTGAGCCTGATCAAAGAGTTCTTCGTTCACAAAGATTTGGGCGCCGGTCTTGAGCGCCAGGGCTATCGAGTCGGAGGGACGGGCATCGATCGTGCGAACTTGGCCATTGACGACCAGGTGGATCACCGCGAAGAATGTGGCCTCTTTGAGCTCAGTGATTTCGACTCGTTCCACCTCGGCATCGAGAAGGGCGATGATACGTTGCAGCAGGTCGTGGGTAAGAGGTCGGGAGTGTTTGATTCCCTGGAGTTCCATCGCGATCGCCATTGCCTCAGCGTGGCCGATCCAGATCGGCAGCACCTTATCCAGTCCGGCGGGAGCGAGAATAACGACCGGCGTCCGTGCCTCGATATCGATCGCCAAGCGATCGAGCGTAACTTCCAAAAGACGCATAGAGCGAAGACTCAGGCCTTCTTGATCACCCAGACTTTCAGATCAGCGGTAACCTCTTTTTCGATCTTCACGGGAACGGTGTAGACGCCAAGCTGCTTGATCGGCTCGTCCAGGATAACCGAGCGACGATCGATCTCAATCCCCTCGGCCGCGAGCTTCTCAGCGATGTCGCCGTTGGTTACCGATCCAAACAGTCGCTCTTCCTCACCGACGTTGACTTCGATGTTGAGCGACAACTCTTCCAAACGTGCTTTAACTGTTTCCGCCGCGCGAAGACGCTTGCGGGACCGAACTTCCTGCTCTTTGCGGATTGAAGCGACCGATTTCAGATTAGACTTCGTGGCTGGAACCGCGAGACGACGCGGAATGAGGAAATTCCGGCCGTAGCCGTCGCGAACCTCCACGGTTTCGCCGGCAACACCCAGATCGGCCACATCCTCTTTCAGAATGACTTTCATTCAACTCTCTCTGCTAGTGATGTTCAACCTGGCATGGGTACCGGTTTTCGGGGTCGTTGTCAAGAACGGGCCAGGAGCCGCCCACGCCAGCCAGCAAACGAGTCGACGAGGCCCAGAAGCAGCGCGACGAGCAGACCGACCAGGCCTGAGATCAACAGCAGCACGAACGCCGACAACCGGACATACCATGGGATCTTGAAGTGGCGAAACAAGAATTCCAGCAGCGAGAGGCCGGTCAGAATGTAATAAAACGCGAGCCCCGCAAGAACATTGTCAGCGACCAGCGCAGCCGGATCGGGCAGGAAGAACCGCACCAAAATAAGTGGAATCACAGCGTAGAGGGCAGCGAACGGCATCTGCCAGAAGAGGAACGCCACGAACATCGGCGGTTCCGCATCACTCCGACGGTGGCGATCAAAGAACCACCACACCCCCAGACTGTAGAGCGTTCCGAGAAACAGGATCATAGAAATAGGGACTAATCTAATCGCCATTTCTCCGGCCTTGGCAATTTGGTGGGCCATTTGCTCGGCCCGCTCTGCCTCGTAGCCCAATCCCCGGAATGTCGGTTCGGCATTACTCAATACCTCGCGGAGCCCCGCCGTCATGGCTACCGTGACCCCCGAAAGGTGCGGTGCCAACCAGGCAAGGGTAGCGACTGCGACGATTCCCATTCCGACGATGTAGCTTCGATCGCGTGACCATCCTTGCGCGTGCAAACGCGGGATGCCCAAGCCAATCGCAGTAACCATTAGCCATGACATAATCGCGCCAACGAGATCGCCACCTCCGGCCGACAGCGCCAGTGAGATCAGGAGACCGATGGCCAGCCAGCCTACGACCCAGATCGAGCGACGTACGAACGTCAGATGAAGCACCGCGAAGAAGAGATACGAGGTTGCGAAGAACCCGAAGCCCTGGGCGAGGAACGCAAGATTCCCAAGATCAGTGTGCGGCCAGAATCGAGCCAGGGCGACACCGACAGCGGCCACCGGTAGCAGCCAGAGATGAACGCCTGGCTTGGGACGCAAACCACCAATGGCCTGCTGCATTGTAGCGGATGACATGCTTATCATAACACAACGGCCGAGAGACTGTGCCCTCGGCCGTTCCTGACATCTGATTTCATCACGGGGCTGTCCGGGAACCTACTCCTGGGATGTCTCCGTCGTTTCCGCAGGCTTCTCCGCAACGTCGGCTGCCGGCGCCGGATTCTCATCGGCTGCCGGCGCGGGAGTCGACTCCGTTCGAGGCGGGCGCTCATCGCCCCGGTCCCGATCATGCGAACGACGATCGCGATCATAACCGCCCCGACCGTGCCGCTCATCGCGCTGGCGACGCTCCCGTTCTTTGCGGCGACGCTCACGATCATCCAGAGCCGAGTGGTACGACTTCTGCTGCTCTTTCACCTTCTCCGGGTCACCTTCGTAACTAATCGTGAGGTGACGAAGCACCGAGTCCTCGAGCCGGTAATGGCGATCAAGATCTTTCAGGACCGGAGTCTCCGCAGAAAAGATCACCGAGGCATAATACCCCTGCGCCTGACCGCGAACCGGATAGGCAAAGCGTTTGGTCCCGATGCGGTCTTCGACCACGATCTGGCCACCATGTTTCTTGATGATATCGGTGACCGCGTTGACCTGACGGTCAATGGCGGCGTCATCAGCTTGCGCGTTGAGCGCAAAGCACGTCTCGTACTGACGCATGAAGAGTCTCCCTTCGGCCTTTCAATCAATCGGCTTCCGGCTCGGCGTCGGCAGCGGAAGCAGGGGGACGGTTGGTGTGTGCCATGAGCACAGCTATCTCTTGTTGGGGCGCCAATATACATGCATCGGCGGCGGTGTCAATCGCCCGGCTCACGATTCCCGTTTCGGCCGGTGTGAATCGCCCGAGGACATACGGAACGATTGCGTCCCGATTCGGTGGCTCACCAATGCCGACCCGTAGGCGGGCGAATTCGTCGGTACCGAGCGTCTCAATGATATCAGCCAAGCCATTGTGACCTCCGTCGGACCCCCGCTGACGCAAGCGGAGACGTCCCAGCGGGAGATTGAAATCATCCGTCACGACCAGAACATCGTCGAGCGACCGACCATATCGCTCCAAGACTTCGACCACGGCCTGTCCCGAACGGTTCATTAGGGTCGTGGGCAGGGCATAGACCGTTGGGTCGTCATAGGCATGATCGAGTACAGACACGAAACTGTTCCCGGATGCTGATCCGCTGAGCTGACGGCGCTTGGCGGCCAACTTGATCACGTCGAAACCGACATTGTGCCGGGTGCCAACATACTCGGGGCCAACATTGCCCAATCCAATGATGACGGAGACCATAGCGAGAGAGTACCGATCGTCTCGGCCAAGTCAATGGCGGACTAAGCAGTCAGGACCTACCACGCGTCACCTTAGGGACGATGGTTGTGACTGAGTAATCAGTCGGTATACTGTGAGGAGTGGAAGGAACCGAACGATGAAACGCGCTCTTTTCTGGCTGACCGGCCTGATCGCTATCGCAGTTGCCGTGCAGGCGCAACCCTCGACTGTTCAGGTCGACGCTGTCTGGAACGGTGACATCCGATGGCTCACGGGCGTAGACTGGGGACTGGAAAACCCGATTGCCGGAGGAGATGCGTTCGACGACCAATCGATCGGTATCGGACGGAACTTCTACGGTTCTTCAGTGACCGATGAGCAGCATGTACCCGTCATCCTGCGGATTTCTGCATCGGATACCACTCTCGCGGGTCGCATCGACTATCGCACGTTCCGAACTGCCGACTCGGTCGGGGTCTTTCCTGGTTCCGCGTGGGATTACTCCGATCCGGACAATCCACGTCGCCTCAATATCTGCTTCATGGAGGATGACCGGATCGCCACGCCCAACCGGTTGTGGGATCCAAGTGACGCCGGAATCGGCAACCGTGAGATCATTTTGATCATGCGCTCCAGTTACGATTCGTTGGGGACGTCGTACCTGGGTCAACGATTCCGGGCTGACGCCTCGAGTCTTGATGTCATGTACGTCTACTGGCCTCGCCGGGTCGGTGGTCAACTGCCGTTCGCAAGCGATCCGGTGACAATCAATATCCTGCCGATCGAAATGCGTTTGACAGGATACGGTACCGATGGCGGAGCCGTTATTGAGTGGTCCACCACCTCGGCCCTCGACGACGTCGACTGGTATGAAGTCGAACGTGAAACCGCACCGGGCACGTGGGAGCGGGTCGATTCCACCGGAGCGACCACACGATCGTCGTTCATCGATGGTCTGACTAATCGCGAGCCGGTGGTCTTTCGGGTCGTTGCCTGGCAGACGGGGGTGATCATTAACCGCACACTCCCCCTCAGCCTGACACCCAACGAATTTGGGCTCACACTTCGCCTGCTGGATCGCTGGGACGGCGCCGGACTATACAACGGGATCTGGGGCTACACAGACTCGTCGACCGGTCGAGAATACGCAATAATCTGTGTCCCCTTCGACGGCGCCAAGGTTATTGATATCACCGATTCAGCCGAGTTCGTTTCAACACTTCCGGCAACCAACCTGCAAGAGGTCAAAATCTATCAGACGTTCGCTTTTCTCTGCAACGAAAACGGCGGTCCCATTCACGTCTACGATCTTGCTGATCCGGCAAACCCGTCGCTTGCGACGACAATACCGGTTGGCGCCCACACACATAACATTTACGAGAACTATCTCTTTCTCAACGGGACCGGTCGATCGGGCGTCGACATCTACGACATTTCCATTCCGTCGAATCCGGTATTGATCAGCTCGGTTGGATCGTGGTACTACCACGATACCGAGATCAAGAACGACACGCTGGTTGGCTTTGGGATCTTTGGTAACGGGATTGAATTCGTTGACATCTCCGACATTGCCAATCCAGTCATTCTCGGAGGCTTTAACTATCCGGGGTCGGGAGCTCACAACGGTCAGTTCACGACCGACATGCAGTACCTGATTGTTGGCGATGAGATCGGTAGCGGCACGTGGACCCGTGTCTTCGATGTCAGCGACATCAACAACGCCGAGCTCGTCAGCGAGATCATTGTCGACTCCAATGCGGTCGCTCATAACTGTTACCTGAAAGACAATTTCCTCTATCTTGCGCACTACACCGAAGGCGTCCGTGTCTGGGACATGACGAATCCGGAGCAGCCGTACGAACTGACCGCCTTCGATACCTACCTGCCCAATGACTTCGGTTTCAACGGCGTGTGGACGGTCTACCCGTTTTTCGCATCAGGTAAGATAATCGCCTCGGATCGTCAGTCCGGATTGTGGGTGTTCGAGCTGACGGACGTTCCGACTAATGCCAACGAGCCGGAGCCACCAAACACAGCTCTACCCGAAACATTCCGACTCGACCAGAATTTCCCCAACCCGTTCAATCCGTCGACGACGATCAGCTTCGTACTGAGCGAGCGTGGACTCGCAACAGTGGAGATCTTCGATATTCTCGGGCGACAAGTACGAACCCTGGTGACCGGTCGATTCCCGGCGGGAACGCACGCGGTCGAATGGGATGGTCGGAACGGTGAAGGCAATGCTGTTGCGAGTGGGGTCTACTTCTATCGGCTCACGGTTAATGGGGAACGGGCCACACGCAAAATGATGCTCATCAAGTAGCTTTGCCTAGCAGACGACCGTCGACAAGGTAAAGAGATCAGCATACCGACTTTGATAACCCAGCTTAGGTAGTCCCGCCCGGAGCGAAAGCTTTTCCAGCGTTTCCTGCGGATTCCAACCGGCGGCCACGATTTCCTGGGGCAACAGCAAGGCCTGATGGACATCATGGCGTATCATGATACCGTCTTGGCCGATGCGAAGGGCCTGCTTACGCCAATCGAAATGAGTTAACCGGGAGACCACCGAGACTTCGATCTCGGTTCGAGGCCACGCCGAGCGCGTAATCGGATCCGCCGACGGATGCTCGAAGGCGGCGTGTTGAGCGATTTCCGCAACCGCCTGCGGCAATGGCTGATGAGGGCGCAGAAGTCCATACGGTTCGCGGGTGGCACCGTTGACACTGAGTCGGACGAAAACCCCAAACTCGGTGTCAAGACGGGTCGACGTCGGAGCTGCGTAGTTGGAGCCATTCAGCCGAGCCTCGATTGCCTCGTGGGCGATGTGAGCCAGGGAGCTCCGGTCGTCGGCGGTGAGTTCGGCGATCGATTTAACTCGCTGTTCGGCCAGATGGGATGCCGACGGAGTAATGCGCGCCCGGTGTCCTGCCGGTACCGCTGCGGTGAGATAACCGACCGCCTCGTCGAATTCACCGGTCATCGCCGCCGACGTGGTGTAGTCAATAACCGTTAGCTGGTCGCCGCTTAAACGGCGCGCGAGAAGTGTCAGCGCGACGAGCCCCCCCGGACAGGTCGCCTCGCCACCTTTCTCGAAAAACTCCACGAGCCGGTTCTGATCCATGCCGTCAAGAACTGTCCGCAGCTCCGAATCGGCCTGGCGGACCTCCCGCTCCGCTTTGAATTGTGTCAGGTGTGTCGCACAAACGACCAGCGCATTACGACGTGACAGTTGAGCGGCCAACGCTTCGCCCACGGCCAACCCTATCTCCGCCTCCGTATCGCCAAAGACAATCGGTACGAGCGTGAACGAGCCAAGGGCGATCTGCAACCAAGGGAGCACGAGTTCGATGGAATGTTCACCACGCGTCGATCCCGTAGCGTGCCCGTTGGCTGACCGGTACAGCGATGGCGAAAGTCCGACGATTGCATCGATCGTCTCGGTATCAAGGTCAATAGTGCCCAGGGGGGTTTCGTAGGCATCCCCATCGAACACCGACGCCCCTGAGAAGAAGGCTGTTTGAGCCGGCGCGAGAATGACAACCGTGTCATACGCTTCACCCTCGATCGTTTTGAACGCTCCCGCATAGAGTGGACCGGCATAGGCGACCCCAGCATGGGGTATAATGAGCCCGAGGGGACGGTCACTCAGCGAGGGTTTCGGTGCGTCGGCGAACAGTCCCGCGATCGTGCGGGCCAACTCGACGGGATTAGCCGGATAAAAACGCCCGGCCGCAGCCGGGCGTCGAATGATTTTCGATGATTGCGACATATCGGAGAGTAGCCGCCGCAAGCGGTGGTGTCAATCCACCGCGCTGAGCGACGACAACTTAGTTCCCCGTGGGTGCGGTCGCCGCCTTCGATTCGGTCGACTTGATCCCTTCCACGAGGGTGGCAAGCGAGCTGA
This sequence comes from Candidatus Zixiibacteriota bacterium, assembly GCA_028289585.1. Lineage (GTDB taxonomy): Bacteria > Zixibacteria > MSB-5A5 > GN15 > FEB-12 > JANQPI01. The sequence continues at coordinate 205,653 of JANQPI010000010.1, read as the reverse complement.
TAACGCCCGATGCTTCGTACGGCACGAACAGCTTGTTGGCCGGATTGTCGGCCAGTGCTGGCAGCATCTCCAGATACTTCAGTGTAATGACCTTCTCATCGGGCTTCGCTTCGTGAATGGCGTTGAAGACTTCGGTCACCGCCTGGGCTTCACCGGCAGCGACGGCGATCTGACGATACTTCTCGGCGTCGGCCTGCAGGCGGACTGCTTCGGCCGTCCCCTCGGCCTCAAGAATCTGAGCCTGGCGCGATCCCTCGGCCTTCGTGATCTGCGCCTGACGAATCGCCTCGGCATCGAGGATCGTCGCCCGCTTATCACGTTCGGCTTTCATCTGCCGCGACATTGCCTCCGTGATGTCCATCGGCGGGTCAATACGCTGTAGCTCAATGCGATTGACTTTCACCCCCCACTTGTCGGTGGCTCGATCCATCACATCACGAAGCTGCAGATTGATGTCGTCACGCGATGACAGGCACTGATCAAGGTCCATTTCACCGATCACGTTACGCAGATTGGTCTGCGCCAGCTTAGTGGCAGCCAGGATGTAGTTGTTGATCTCGTAGCGAGACCGGAAGGGATCCGTTACCTGTGCATAGATGATACCATCGACTTCAACATTGACGTTGTCACGAGTGATTACCAACTGAGCCGGGACATCGATGACAACCTCCCGCATATCGACTTTGAGCACGGTATCGAAGAACGGGATGATCAGATTGAGACCGGGGTCGATCGTCCGTTGATACTTCCCCAATCGCTCCACGAGTCCTCGTTCGAAAGGTCGGATGATTCGAATCGAAGAGAACAGGAAGATGAACGAGAGGACAACCGCGACGACAAGGAAGATGATGGCGGGGTTAAAATCTATCATGATACGACTCCTTAACGCTGTGGCGGCAACTCATCATCGGACACAGCAGCCTCGACTCTCAGTCTTGTCCCGAGGACCGAAACAACCTGGATTCGGGCATCGACCGCAAGCGGGGTGTCGGCAATCGCAGCCCACTCTTCACCCTCGATAGCAACGCGGCCTCCGGTATCGGGATCGATCGTCCGAACGACACGACCAGTAAGACCGACAAGACGATCCACGTTTGCCTTGACCGGTTCCTCGCGGGTTATTCGCTTGGCCAACATCCGTGAAAACGGTGACAGGGCCAGAGCGACACCAATAAAGATTGCGACCTGCCAGAGATGTTCATCGGGATAAAAGATGGCGAAGATCCCACTCACCAGTCCACCGACGGCAAAGAGGGCGAAGAAAAACGACGGTGAAATGATCTCGAAGATCAAAAAGATCACCATCGCAGCCAGCCATATCCAGAACATCAACGGCATTGTTGCACAGCATCCTTTGGGGGTTGCACACCTGGGTTCCGTAAGAGATACGCCACAAGCCGATCCCCTATTCATGATCGTGAGAAAAATCTTGTTACCAGGTGCGGCAGTGGCAACTTAAAAGCCATATGACTAACCCTCGACGAGAATACACCGCCTTTGCGCAACACTACGATACGCTGGGTGGCGACCGCTTCGCGGCTCGCATGGTACCGTACCTCATGCGCCAACTCCGTCGGCGTGGAGTCACACCTCGTCGCGTTCTCGATCTCTGCTGCGGATCGGGGACCGCACTAACCGCGTTTGCCGAACACGGACTGACTGGCTGCGGAGTCGATCGCTCACCGACGATGCTCAAACTGGCACGTGCGAAACTGTCGGCGGTCGGGATGCCAGTCTATCGATCGACGCTACCGCTCATAACACTCCCCAAGCGAGAACTGCTAAAACCGTTTGACTTGGTGACGGCAATGTTTGATTCGCTCAACTATCTGCCGAACCTCGGCAGCATTGGCCGGACATTGTCCGAAGCAAGGAAACGGGTGGCACCCGGCAGCTGGCTCGTTTTTGACATGAATCTGCTGCCGGTCTATCGCGACTACTGGGACGGTCTGCACTGGTCGCGCGAAGTCGACAACATTATGACTGTCTGGCGCGGTCACTACGAACCACGACAGCGACGCGGGACGATTGATATGGCTCTGTTTGAGCGTCGGGGACGATCCTGGCGGCGACGTGACGAACGCCATGTTCAATACGCCTATCGCGTTGGGGAGATACGATCTGCGGTGACGGCCGCCGGCTGGCGTGTCCGCCACGCGTGGGAATGCTTCACGACATCCGCGCTCTCCCCTCGCTCGGAACGAGGCGTATTCTTCTGTCAGAATCCTACCAGAAACCGATAAGCGTATCGACCTGTGCCTCTTCGGTCTTCGCCCACTCGGTCCAGGGAATTCGTCCAAAGTGACGAGCCGAGACATAGGTCAACAGCTGTTTAAACTCCCGTACCTGCGTCTGGCCCTGCAAAATGCCGATCGGATTACCCGTCGTATCGAAGAAGTAATACGCCGGGACCCCCTTCAAACCAAAGTACTGCCAGAACGCCCGATAAGGGAGTGTGGTATCCATGATCTGGACGGGCATATCAGCATCGACATTAATCTCGGTGGACGCAAAGTGCTCGTTCAGATACCAAGCGATCTCCGGCCGATTGAAGATAATCTCCATCGAATCGCAATGGGGACACCGCGCCTGCGAAATATAGAGAAAGATTGGGCGCTCATACGTCGGAAAGAATGGCTGGATTGAATCCCACGGCAGCCAATTGACCGTGTGACCCTCAAGTGGCTGCTTACTGCAGCCGCCCCAACCCGTCAATCCGGCTAGGGTTATCAGGACTGCAGCAAGGAGAAACCGGCGAGTCACTTAAACAGCCTGCTCCATGATCGTCGTTAACGTCTTCTCCACACCTGAGACCATTTGTTCCAGCTCCGGATGGGGGATCATCTGTCCCATTACCGACGGCCGGGCCAGCATTACATGCGTACGGCCACCTTCCGCATAGACCGTGTAGCGACACGGCATGAACAGTGAGACAGACACGTCCATCGACAATGCTTGATGAGCGAAGGGGGCACTGCAGATTTCAACGATGCGCAACTCCGATCGCTTAAACCCTTTTTCCGCCAGAGTCGCCTGGACGTCGTGCGTATGAAGAACGCGGAATCCATGATCCCCGGCTTTCGCCTCAATGGCGGTACAGACATCGGCAACCGACTTTGTCGATTCACTATGGATCGCCAGATCTGTCGTTGCTTTTGTACTCATGTCAGTTCTCCTCGACACCCTTTGTACCTATGTTTCTTCAATTACGCGAAACGAAGTTTTCAACTCCGTTTCATGTTTAACGGTCAGCGAAACCGAACAGTACTTCTCCTCAGAGAGAGCAATCGCGCGAGCGACTTTGTCTGGATTAAGATTACGTCCCCGGGCAGTATAGGTCACTTCAATCGTGTGAAATGGCCTCGGGTAATCATCCCCCTGCTGACCGACGACTGAAATCTCAAGTGCCGTTAGCTCCTGCCGTTGCTTTTCGAGGATACGTACGACATCCACACCGGTACATGCGGCGATACCGTACAGCAGTAATTCTGTCGGTTTGAATCCGGCCTCAGTGCCTCCGGCCGCTGACGACGTATCGGTAACGATCGTGTGCCCAAAGGCGGATTGACCGGTAAATCGAATTCCGCCATCCCATTGCATGGTCACGGTTAACATCTGGCTCACTCCCGTTCCAACATAGTGAAGTAATACACCGCCAAGGGACGCGCCAAGCAGATTCGACGCGTCACAGGCTCTGGAGCTGCTCGACCAACTCTTCGACCGTTGATGCGGGTAGACGGCAGGTTGAGTTACGGCAGACATACACGCGAACACCATTGGTCTGCTCCCGGCCAGTGAAGATCGGCAACGGGGTTGCTCCGGTCGGATGCACAGCAAGAATGGCTGTCGGCAGATAGCGCGATCGAATTTCGGTCAACATCTGGTCGCGGTCGTCGCCACGGCCGACGACTACAATCTCGATCTTGTCGTTGAGCCAGTAGTCGAGAGCGAGAAGCGCTGATGTCATCGAGGCCGGATAACGCGATAACTTCCCGGAGATCGCACGGAGACCACGTTCGGCAGCAGCCGCGAACGAATCCTCTCCGGTCAGTCGGCCAAGACGCATGAGTGCATCGAGGAACAGCGATCCCGGTGCCGGTACTGCGGAGTCAGTTTCATCGCGGGGACGGACGATCAGGTCGGGTAGGGAGTCTTCGCGCAGAAAAAGATCTCCATTTTCTCCCATAAACAGTTCGACCCCCCTGGACGCCAATCGCTGGGCCAGGCGTAACCACCGATGGTTGTCGGCGTCAATATCGGCCTGGTAGAGCGCCAGAAGTCCGCGCAATAGATAGGCATAGTCCTCAAGGAACTCACCTTCGGAGTGTCGTCCCAATCGAAACGAATGCGTCAGGCTGCCATTGCGGATCAGCGTTGTCTCGATAAATGTCGCAGCATCGACCGCGGCGTCAAGATACCGGCGTTCGCCCGTCACCTGATACCCCGCACACAGCCCTGAAATGGCCAGGCCGTTCCACGAGGTAAGGATCTTGTCATCTGTGAGGGGACGCACCCGTGACTCGCGGTGCAGTCGCAGCCGTTCGCGAAGTTCGGGGAGGCGACCTGAGATGTCGGAGTGGTCGGCGAGGAAGCGGTCCGATCCATCGGTCAGATGGAGGATGTTATGCCCTTCCCAGTTACCGGAAGCCGAAACGTTGTAGTAGCGGACGAAGGCCTCGGCGTCATCGCCCAACACCGTCTCAACTTCCTCCAGTGACCAGACGTAGAACTTACCCTCTTCCCCTTCGGAATCGGCATCGATCGCTGAATAGAAGCCGCCGGTTGAGTCGCGCATTTCCCGAAGCAACCAGTCGAGAGTTTCGCATACAACCGTGCGATACCGCTCATCGCCGGTTACCTGCCAAGCTGCGGCGTAGCTTTCGGCAAGGAGGGCGTTATCGTAGAGCATCTTCTCGAAGTGGGGAACAAGCCACTGAGCATCGACTGAATAACGCGCAAAACCGCCACCGAGATGGTCGTATATGCCACCCCGCGCCATGCCCAGCAGCGCCTTTTCGGCGGCTTCCTTGAAGCGCAGGTCACCTGTCGCACGATACTGGCGAAAGAAAAACTGTAGTTCAATCGGATGCGGAAACTTCGGTGCGGTCCCAATGCCACCGTGGACCGGATCCGTCGATCGCAACAGCTGATCGGCGGCCGTGGTGATGAGTTGACCAGTGAGCAGTGAAGGTGCTGCCGAAGCTTCAAACGCCTCGGTCACTTTGTCGAAGATCTCGCGCGAGGACGAAAGCAGCTGATCTTTTTGATCCCGATACGCTTCACCGAGCGTCGTGAGGATCTTCGTGAACCCGGGCCGGCCGTAGCGATCGGTCGGTGGGAAGTACGTCCCGGCAAAAAACGGCTTCAATTCGGGAGTCAGGAAAACCGACATCGGCCACCCTCCCTGCCCCGTCATCGCTGTCGTAAAACTCATATAGATATGATCAAGATCGGGGCGCTGCTCGCGGTCGACTTTGATATTAATAAAATGCCGATTCATCAACTCGGCGATCGAATCATCTTCGAACGATTCCCGCTCCATAACGTGACACCAATGGCAGGCCGCATAGCCAATCGAAAGAAAGATTGGCTTGTCCTCCAGGCGGGCTCGAGTCAGGGCTTCCTCTCCCCACGGATACCAATCGACCGGGTTGTGCGCGTGCGAAAGTAGGTAGGGCGAGTTTTCATCGATGAGGCGATTGGTCTTCAGCGTATCGGCCATAATCCCATCCGTGGTGATGAGGAACGTAACGAGCAGGGTTCCGGCGGCGATGGCGGCCGTACGACCGATTCGCCTGAGGCTTACATACATTACTCGAGAGTATAGCGATCGGTAAAGACCGCGCAAGTCGGCGGAGCAACTTGCGCCGCGAAGACCAGATCGAGTATTTTACGAATAGCGTCATATGACGGGTTGATTCAGACGGGAAAGGGGTTGTTAAATGCGTGGTCATGCCGGGAAGTGGTTCACACTCGTAATGCTGAGTGTGGTTGTGGCGATGGTAACGGGTTGTGTGTATCGAGTAACACTGACGCCACCGAAAGGTGCCACGAAGCACTTCCTCAAGTATCCCGATTACACGTCGGAGTGCATCAGTTCCTACGACCTTACCCGACTCAACGAGGGTAACGGACGCGGGTTGTTGATCTTCACCTATGAGATCTATAGCACTCAGGATCCGGACAATCTTGACAGCGAAAAGACAAAAACCGGCATTCGAGTATGGGAGAAGAAATTCAAGGCGGAAGATGGTGACACGCTCATTGATTATCGCCGAATCGAAACGAATCGAAAGACAACCACGGGCCCTATTCAACAGACCGAATCACTCTACAATGAGCTTGCGACAACTTACATTCGGGGTCGGATAGTGTACGGTGGACACTTGCGAACCGGAGGAATGTCTGAGGCGACGGGGAATTATCCGCTCAACAACAATCTGTACGACTACTTCCTCGACTGTCAGCAGGATCTTTTGAAGGATCAAGCGATCGATACTATTCTGATCCGCTTCCGCTACTTCTGATGGTTTGCGCTGCTCAGTCGATGTCGATAAGCCGCTCTAAGCGAAGTTGAACTGACAGATTGGCCACCAGGTCGGAGATCGACGATACGGGCTCGTTGTTTCGATTTCGAACCCGTTCGATACCTCCCTCGGCAGCAATGAAGAGCCACGGTGTGGGCCAACCGGTTATACCGATTGTAGAGCGTAACGTTGTTTCAACCACCCCCGTCGGGAACGGTTCGGAGTAGTCAGTCAGATCCGGGTCGAGCCAGGGGGCCGTCCACGGAGCGTCAACGCGCCCCGCTCCTTGCCGTCGGTAGCTGACCGCGGCATCCAGGACGAGATCCGACGAAAGCCATCGCCCGATGCGTCCCCTAACCTCATCGTAGTCATTGCCGAGGGCACTCCCCAATGGATTGCCGTCGGAGACGTAACGGTTGCGAGCTTCGATCTGATTGAACGTCCAATTAGTGACCCGGGTGTACCGCGCTTCAATATCAATACGCGGCAGTACCTCGGCCCAAAGAACTCGACCCACAAAACCATACTGAGCCGGCTCCCGATCACCCGCGCTTTCGGAATCGATTTGGAAATCATCGATCAACAGTTGCGTGAAGAGATGGATGCCGCTAAACGGTCGTGCACTAACGTCGATCGCCAGGAGCGTGTTGTCGTTAACGTCCTCATTCAACTGGGCCGCATGATACGGCAGAATTGGATTAAGGTAGTAGAGCTCAATCTGACGGCCAGCACCGCCAAAAACGACCGCTTCCGTGAATCCGATCGTTACATCGGGAGACAGAGACCAGTCGAGACGATGCGCCGCCACATACCGGTTAATCGTCATTCCGGTCGAGTCCGCTGACTCGTCACCATCCAACCGTGCCAAGCGGTAGCTCAGAGTAAAACGGCCCCACGTCAGTCGATAGGCGATACCGTCAAGCGGTTGCGATCCGGCGAAAATCATCGATTGTGGGTCACCCCAGTACTCGGCGAAGCGCCCCACAGCAGCATGGAGACCCGTTGCCCGATAGCGGACAACCGCGGCATCAACATCACCGGCAAGTCCGCGCCATTTCTTACCGTCGTAGAGCGGATCCGCGGCGCGCCGTTCGTCGAGCGCCGCGCGCACATAGAACGAGACTCCGCGGAACGGTTCGCCACCGACTTCGCCACCGAGGAGTTCACGAGAGATCACACGGCGATCATCGCGAGCCTCGGTAAACGCAGCCACTCCTCCGGCTACCCACAACCGCGAACGATTGAGCGTCGACCAACGATCATAACCAGCTGTCGACGACAGCTTAGCGATACCGATAGGGCCTAGTGACCAGTCCCGAAGCGACAGCATCGTGTCGCGTGCGAGATCACGGTTCGCCTGGCGATACAGCCATGTGGAAAGTTCCGTACCTAGGGGAGCGGAGCGCGACGTTTCAGCAGCGACTGAGGTCAGGCTGCCGGCGACGATAGCAAGAATAGCGAACGGTCTCAGCATCCGACTACACTCCCGTTCCTTTGATGACGGCGGGGATCGTTCGCACGATCAGCTTCACATCGAGCAGTAAGGACCAGTTGTCGATGTATTCCAGATCGAGCCGCATCCAGTCTTCAAAATCGATCGTATTGCGACCATTGACCTGCCAGAGACACGTTAAGCCGGGCTTGACGGATAACTTCCGGCGCTGCCACGGCTCGTATTCGATAACTTCGCGCGGCAGGGGTGGCCGTGGACCAACCAACGACATTTGACCACTTAAGATATTGACAAGTTGTGGCAATTCATCGAGTGAAAATTTGCGAATGATTCGTCCGATAGGTGTAATTCGCGGATCGTTGGCCATCTTAAACACCGGACCGGAATGTTCGTTTTGGTCAAGGAGCTGTTTGCGGCGCTCTTCGGCATCGGTATACATCGAACGAAATTTCAGCATCCGAAACGGCCGCCCATTTAAACCAACCCGAACCTGGCGAAAGAACACCGGTCCCCGCGAGTCGAGTTTGATGGCGGCTGCCACGGCAGCGAATACCGGAGCGAGCAGAATGAGTCCGAAGGCCGCACCAAGCTTGTCGAGTGCGAGCTTCAGGAACAGAGCGATGCGATTGACCGATGCCGTGTGGTACTGGAAACCAGCCAGACCGGACATGAAGGCAGGAAGGGTTCGAGCCACCTGCGGTTGGTAGAGTTCCGGCAACGCAATCACGGGTACACCCATCGCCTCGGCCTGGGCAAGAACAGGGCGTGCTCGGCCAAAATCAGCCGCATCCATCGCAAAAAAGACAGCGTCGACCTGCCCCAGACGAACGATCTCCTCCAGGTCGGTCGGCTGACCGATTAAGGGGATGTCACGATAGCGCCAGAGACCGCGATCCTGAAAATCAAGAAAGCCAATAACGCTGGTGGCAGTCGTCGGTTCATCGAGGATCGAGTCCGCAATCGCTCGAGCATTGTCACCGGTCCCAACAATGACAACATGTGTCGTATGAACCGGAACGGCATCGATCATTCGCCGGCTCTGCTGATGTGTTCGTGCCGGAATGCGGTGCCACGTTTCCTGCAGGATAAGGTTGGTTGCCAGGAAGAGAAGAACACTCGGGGTTGCCACCGGTATGGGGACAACATAGAACAGGGCGAGGAGAGCGACAGTGAAGTCCAGTTCCCGTCGCCAATGGGGCCGCACCGCGGCTCCATGTATACCAGTTGGCTCAACAAGATCGATCAGCCAGCGGCCAGTCAGGATCATCGCCGTAACCACTAACGCGGGCGTCAGTGCGACCGGCGTCAGCAAAACAGCTAACCCCCAGGCAGTCATCGTCCGGACCGTACGGGAGGTGAGAAAATTGATGAGCTCGACATGGACCGCACGGCTGGTGGTCGTCTCGTGAAGATCGGGTGCCGTGAACTCCGGTCGGCGGGGTCCGGTGAAGGCCCGCCAGGAGTCGCGCGTCTCCGACCCAGATGAGGCCGGTCGTTGCGGCGGCGCAGTCGTCAGTGGATTCATTTAATCAGGTTCCTCCGCCCGGCCATCCGCTATCGGTCACTATCCGCAAACGCCGCCGGCACACGACTCGCCGTTACGGGGGCTTCCAGGACCGATTCGGGGGTCACTATCGGAATGAAGGAATCGCAGGTCTCATTCGCGCGGACCAGCGACGCCGATCGCATGTCCGGCACATGCGGAATTCGTATCGCCTCGGGCAGCCGTTCGACGGCGCAAACGAAGCGATTGTTCACCGCCTGATTCTGGATTGGGTACCGGAGATACCCGGTGAGACTCTCGTGATCGGAAGCGCGTGTAGTGCGGTTGCGGGAGGGCGACAAACGCGCCAGACACTGGTCGGCATCGTTGACCTGAATCAACAGAAAGTCGGTGGGGCTGAGTCGGCAGGGTACACCCAGCGAAAGAAGCGCTGCTGCCAGCCGATGCATTTCGTCGTGGACAAATCGAGCATGTGCGGCCGTCATGTCTTGTTCCCCGGTGGCCGACTCAACGAATCGAAGTGTTGTGCGCGCCGGGAGCGACAGATTGCGGGATAGTGCCGCAATGCGATCGCGATCCGTAACCAGGTAGCCGGCACCGCCGGTCGAAACGCCGAGCGGGCTGGCAATCGAGCGAAGAACAACCAGGTTGTCGAACTCTTCAAGCAACGGGAGTGCCGATATCGGGCAGTACTCTCCGAACTGCTCATCGACAATCACCAGCCCTTCCGGCACGGCCAGCAGAAGCTGTCGGAGTTCGCGCGTCGAGAGAGCGGCACCGGTAATCGTGTGGGGCTGCTCCACATACAGCATGTCACGCGGCGACTCGATAGCGGCGAGAAGAGAGTCGGTGTCGATTGTAAACGGTGATGGCCCAATAACTGCGATGACCGGAACTTCAGCCCGGTCAGCGGCTAAAGCCACGTCGGCCGATAACGGACCCGCAGCGATGATTGAACCGTGATGACCCGTCGCCTGGTGGAAGAGTGTCTCCACGAGGTCTCGCCAGTCAGAGGCAATGAGCAGCGAGTCGGCTGTGGTTGTCAGCGTTGCGGCGAGTCCAAGTGTGCAGCGCTCGTACCGGGCGCGAATGTCGTTGGCAGGCTCGTCCATGAGCCGAAACCCCCTTGACTGTTCGTCATAAGTTCCCTGGCCGAGGTCTTTACAAGCCGTATGCCAATCCCGCACAGGACCCGACACCAATCCCTAAAGCACTCTGCGAAAGGTAGTTACAGGAAACAATCACACGTCGTCACGTGCGCCCAGAGGCACCGCACATCCCAATTGCTCCACACCGAGGGGAAGCAATTTCCGGTTCGTAAAAAAAGCTCCGGCCGCCTCGCGAGGAGACGGCCGGGCCGGGTAAGGAAGGTGAGAGTTGGGAATTTGTTGGCGGCACGGTCCGATCGAAATCAGACCACGGTAGTTACAGGCGATCGATAAGGATGATCGACGTCAGGATCGAGGCGGTCACTCCCGTGATCGCTCCGACCGTCTTCAGCCAGTTCGAAGGTGACTTGATTTTGGTGGGGACCACAATCACATCTCCAACATTGACGGTACGCCCGAGCGTACCCCTACCAGAGAAGACGGTACCGTTCGCCTTAATCAGGTTGGTTCCCTTCTTGTCCGCCGATGGCGCGAAGTTACCCGCTTGCTCAATGTAGTCTTTTACCGAGCGGGACTCCCGATACTGGATCGTACCATTTGAAGCCACCGCTCCGAGAACCGAGATGCCCGAGGGCACCGAGGGGACAAAGATGCGATCGCCTGGTTCAAGCACGATATTCCCCCGCTCGCCATTCGTCGCCAGGATCTGCTCGACATCAATGACGATTCGGTTCACCGACGCGGTTTCAAAATCGAAATATCGTTGTGAGACAAGCTGTCCGGTTGTGTCAATTTGCACGGGGGTTGATTTGGTTAGCAGTGACGAAACCCCCATCCGCCGGAGATTATCCTCCACCGAAACTCGCTCGAAGACCGTTCCGGCCGGAAACGCCTGGGGAGCAAAGCCACCGGCCCGGGCAATAAGGTCGAGAAACGTTTCACGGTCGCCGGCGAGGACATACTCACCGGGGAAATTCACCTCTCCTTCAACGCTCACGGTTCGATGGAGCCGCCATTGCGGGATTTGGCGAATGTAGACACGATCATCTTCGCGGAGAATGAGGCGTTCCGCTGCACTGTCAATAAGCGACACATAGCGGAGTGTCACCTCGCCAGATGCATCCGTGCGCGCCAATTCCGCCCGGAGACGCGATGCCGCCCGCGTGTAGGAGCCGGCCAGGAAAATCAGGTCGGCCACCGACATGCTGTCGTAGAGAGGGTAGATACCGGGACGTTTTACCTCACCACCCACGGTTACAAATCGCTCGCGAGTGACATCGGAGACCGAGTAGATATGAAGCGAATCCCGCTCCACCAGGTGAATGTTTGCGGACGAATCCCCCAATAGTAATCGAGTCAGGTCGATCGGTATGACCTCGGTCCGCCAGTCGGTGTGACGACGGAAAAGGTTAGCGCGGTCGAAGTGAACATCATACGGCTGAAGTTCGGCAGCGGCGATGAGATCGAGGAGACGAGTCGAATCGCTTCGCTGATACGCGCCCGGATGTTTGACCTGACCGGCAATCGTGACCTGATTGTTGCGGGCACGAAAAACCGAACGAATCGTCAACCGGTCACCGTCGAGCAGCGCATGATCTTTATCGCGTCCGACCCCTGGCGTGAGATCAAGGTCGACAATCTCCCATGCGCCTCGCTCGGCGATGCGTTCGACGGTTACACGACTGAGATGAGCGTCGGCCGGGGTCCCCCCCGCCAGACGAATGAATTGGCCAGCCGTTTCGCCGGCTTTGAGTTCATAGATGGCCGGTCGGCGGATTTGGCCGCGAATGGCAACGCGGGGACCAGTGACTGGGACCAGCAACACATCCCCCGGCTGGAGACGAATATCGCCATCGTTCTGTCCCGACAGAAGAAAGGCGTAGAGATCGATTTCGGCGATCGTCGTGCCTCGACGAACGAGCTGCACGCGCCGCAGCGAACCCCGCTCATTCGGACCACCGGCCAGATAGAGCAGATTGAAACACGACGTCAGCGAACTCACCGTGTAGGCGCCGGGCCGCATGACCTCACCGGTCACAAAGACCCGGAGGGTACGGATTCCCGCGAGCGACACGCTAATCTGGAAGTCTGAATTGTGCGATGCCAAACGGCGGGTCACGATCGCCTTGAACTCATCGAGGGTCAGTCCGGCGGCAGCGATTTCTCCCACCCGCGGCAAAACCACCACGCCCGATCGATCGACGGTCAGGTTGTAATCGGTTTCGACGCGTCCCCAGACATGGATAAGGACCCGGTCACCAGGACCAAGCTGGTAATCCGGCGTAGCGGCCAGATCATCCGGCGGCACGATCTCGTCGGACCCAACAAAGAGGTCGAGTCCGAATGGCCGTAACTCCGAGAAATCCGGAAGCACCGCACCACTGTCGACAGCCCGTTTCGCCGCATAGGCAGGCTGCGAATCTAAAACCGGGACCGGTCTCCGCGGTGAGGGAGCCGAATCGATAACAGCACCGGTCGGTGAGCCCGGGGTCGGTGCCGTCTCCGGCAACGTCAGTCGATCGCGATAGCGCTCAAAAAGTTCACGTTTCTGTTCCTCGGTCAAACTCCCCAGGTCCTGCGCATAGGCATTACGGAACCAATTGAGAGAGACGAGGACGATGACAAATAAGAGGAGAAGCCATCCTAGCTTCTTCATGATCACACCTTCCCTGGAGTGTCACGTGTCAACATGCTGTTACCCGGGGCAGAATCATTACAAGCCGGATGCCAGGCTCGCGCTTGGTGGGCTAACCGATTGTCGGAGGGGCGTTTGACAGCATTCAGCCGAGCCCGAACGGGGATGGCGGCAGCATCCCGGCGGAATTGTTGCACCGATCAAGGCGGAAGGAACTTCCCTCTCCCCGAACGTTCGGAGCTGGCACGCAGGTGGTTGTTGTGTGGGAGGTTACGCCGACAAAAGCGGTCGGGGCGAGACTTGACTTTGGTCCGGGGGGGGTGTACGTTCGGTCTCTGTTTTGGACGGAATCGGGAGGTGTGACGTCCTTTCTCCGGGTAAGTTGTTGCCGGAGGGCGGCCTCCACCGGCTGTGGCCGTTCCAAAGCACGTTGGTTGAGGAAGTTGGGTCTATTCGCGAATGACATCCAGTGTCAATGGAGTAAGTCAATGAGAATTGTGCAACGGGCTCTGATCGGAGTCGCTCTGCCCGTTCTTCTGGCTGCGTCGGCTTGGTCGACCGGCTTTGAGATTTCCGGGATTGGGACGGCCGCTCAGGGAATGGGGGGCGCTTTTCGGGCGATCGCCAATGATTGGTCAGCCGCATATTACAACCCGGCTGGTTACGGCTTTTTCCGGTCCGATCAACTGGGAGGGACCCACGGTCTTTTCCATAATCGCCACGAGGTCGAGCCGCGCTACTATTATCGAGATGCGTTTGGTACTCCGTTCCGTGAAACCGGAGTCTTTAATGACCAAACAATCTATAATCAGCATGCGATACGCTGGAATCCATCGGCCGGATTTGCGGTCCTCCTCCCCATTCTCGGTGAATCAGTTTGGGGACTCTCCGTCTATCAGACCTTTGACCACAACGATTCGTGGCGTTTGTTCTCACCGCTTGAGGAGTACACGCGGTTCCGACTTGAGGACACGCCTGACTCCCTGTCTCAGATTCCGAACAACCAGTTCTTCAACAACCTGGATGTTGTCGCCTTTCAGCTAACGGTCGCCAAGGAACTGGAGCCGGATCGACTCTCGATTGGCGTTGGTCTCCAGTTGCTGCGTGGTGATCTCCACTTTGGTGATTTGGATCTCCGTCCAACACCGGTTAGCTCTCCGGTTGGCGATCGACCGCGCGATCTGATTCCGCAGTTCTCCTATCATGAGGGGTACGGCTGGGGTTTCGGGATCACCGGTGGACTCATGTTCAAGCCGAATGAACGTGCCTCGATCGGCGTAACGTTTAGTCTGCCGTCATCAATCACTATCGACGGTGATGCCGAACTCCGCTTTGTCATGCCACAAAATGAGGAGCTTAATCGAGACTTCCAGCCCGGCACCCCGGAATTCCTCTTCACAGCCGGGACACCGGTTACGTTACCGGCGTCATTCGAAACCGAGCTGGACCTTCCGGCATCATTCGGAATTGGCGTGGCCTATGAACTGATCGAAGACAAACTCCTGATATCCGCCGATGCCCGATACACACTCTGGTCATCGTTCGAGGGACTCGCATTCACCTATTCCGACTTTGATCCGGATGCGATCGACGATCTGAATCGGCGAAACGATGACCCGACAGTTAACACGTTTTTCCTCTCCGATCTGGCCAATGCGACAGAATGGGAGAATGCTGGTGAGGTTGCGTTCGGCGCCCGCTACACCTGGAGCAGTGATCTTGCGCTCCTGGGTGGCGTTTCGTACGCACAAAGCCCGGCTCGCGAGAATATCGGTTTTTCACCACAGTTCTCGTACTCGGGAGACGAGCTCGGTCTCCACGGTGGCGTTCTTCTGACGCTACGCGACAATTGGGAAATCGGTGCCGCGTTTCAATACATCGATTACGACGAGATTACTGTGACCGAACTTCAGGACGTGAACAACGACGGCATCATAGATAGCTTCCCGGGCCGTTATCAGCCGCAGCAGTACGAAACGACGCTGTCGGTTGTCTATCGCTTCTAGGTAAGGAGACGACGTTTCATTATGCGCAAGCTTATCCCCGTCTTGAGTGTCGGCTTCGTCGTTGCCCTGATTGCAATTGTCGCCGGGTGTAGTGACCGCGGGACCAATCGGCCGCTCTCGACGTTTGATCAGAACCACGGGTATTTCCCCACGGCTGCGACCCGACACGTTTTCGATTTTCCCGGATTCTACTATCAGCCACTGAATCCGAACGGTTTGCTCTTGATGACGGCTTATCTGCCAAAGCCGTCGACGCCACCGCCGATCGGAAGTTCTGAACCCGTACCGCTTCTCGTCCTCGTAGCTCCGTCGTTTGGAGGAGCCGATTTCTTCTTCGAGAACGGCCTCTTTGAAATGGCCGAGGATATGATCGAGAAGGGCGAAATCGAACCGATGGCAATTGTCTGCATCGGCAACGATGAGCTCTTCGGCGGATTCTTCTACGGCAACTCGATTTACGGAGGTTTTTACGACCAAGCGCTGGGCGACGAGTTGCTCGCCTACCTGCGTAACAAGTTTCCGTCAATCAAGTCCGGCCCCGAAAATACTGGCATCGCCGGATTCGGCATGGGTGCCTACGGTGCTTTCCGAGCGATTATTCAGAATCCGGGTCGCTACAGTGCGATCTCGGTTACCGACGGTCCGCTCGATTTTGACGGTGCCAATCCGACCGCTCCGGGTGGTCGAGGTCTGATCGATCTGTTCCAACCGTTTGTCGATCTTCAGGCAGCTGCTGGCCGCACCCAAATCCGCCAGTTCGATACCAACTCGACCCAGGCGATTACGAGCCTGATCTTTGGTGGAGCCCTGACGTTCTCGCCGAGCGACACAGCCGCGACCCTTGTTGACTCGATCGAGACGGTCGGCAGTGGTATTCCGACCGGTAACCGATTCTCGCTCCTTCGTAATGTCCAATCGATCACGGATTCCACAACGCTTGTGCCGCGCGTGTACGAGCGGATCGTGGTAGACGCTCCGAGTGAGGCGTCGTTTACCGCTGACGTCCATCTCCCGTTCGATGTTAACGGCACAGCATACGGACCGATTTGGTCGCTGTGGATGCAGAACAACCTCGATACGCTGGCAACAGCTGCCGGTCCCGGCGTCTTTGACGGCGTGGGAATGTACTTTGCGACGACGATTGAGGCACCGCTCGAGTACCACCAGATGACGCAGTCGTGGCTCGCCACGCTGCAGGGCGCTCCGTACAGCGTCCAGCCGCAAGTCTTCCGGTACACCGGCTACGAAGGTAATCCGGCGGACAACCAGCAGTACACGTACGACATTCTGCGACGGATGCTGAAGTTCCATTCAGATCGCTTCGCAGCCGCCAACTGATTGGCTGACAGCAACGACGATTGACTCCAACGATCCGGAGGTGGATATCTCACCTCCGGATTTTTAACAGGCGCAAGTAGACGGATAACCAATGGACTCACCCCGACCGTATGACGTACTGGCAATCGGCGCACACCCTGACGATGTCGAGGTTGGTGCGGGCGGTGTCATCATCAAGCTGACCGACGCCGGTCATCGGGTCGCCCTTGCCATTCTCACCCGCGGGGAAATGGGGACCGGCGGAACCGCAGAGATCCGCGAGGCTGAAGTCCGACGCGCCACAGATTTGCTGGGTGCCGACCTGATTGCTCACCTCGATTGGGGCGATACCCGACTCGCCGATACCGCTGAACGTCGCCAGGAGATCGCTGCTCTGATTCGCCAGACAAGACCCCGCATCGTTCTTTGCCCCTATCCTCATGTGGCGATGGGCCGTCGGCAGTCACATCCCGACCATGTCGCCGCCGGACTGCTCGCCATTAACGGGGGGATGCTCGCGGGGCTAAAAAAAGCCGACGTTCCGGGGGAACTCCATCGTGTCGGTCGCTATTTCTTCTACTTCCTCCCGCCCAAAGTGAAGCCCGATTTCGTCGTCGACATCACCGCACAGTTTGATCGATGGATTGCCGCCCTCTCAGCGCATGAGTCACAGTTTCGGAATCCACAGAAAAGCAAAAACTACATCGAGCAGTTGACGGCGATGGCACGCATGTTTGGGCTGGCGGCAGGATGCATGTACGGTCAGGGATTCGCAGCCCCTGAACCGCTTTTAGTACCGGATATCACCGCGCTCTCAGAGAACCCCGAGTACCCGAATACGCCGCTGATTAGCTAGCGGAACTTACTGATCGGTCGTTCGAACGCTGCCGGCAACCGCCGCGAGCGCAGCCTTCAAGTCGGACAGTTGATCATCAACCGACTCGATCCCCACGGACAAACGAATCAACTGGTCAGAGATACCATTCGCTTCGCGAACCGCTTTCGGGATCGATGCATGGGTCATCGCAGCCGGATGATTGATCAGGGACTCGACGCCACCGAGTGACTCGGCAAGCATGAAGACTTCTGTCGCCGTGCAGAATGCTGAAACCCGCTCGAAATCGGCATCGAGCTCGAATGAGACCATCCCGCCCCCAGAGTGCATGTCATTCGGCAGAGTTTCTCCGGTCAGACCCGGATAAAAGACACGGCGCACCATCGACTGATCAGCCAACCAGTCGGCAACGGCGCGCGCGTTTTCGGCATGGCGTTCCATGCGTACATGCAGTGTCTTCATTCCCCGCAACACCAGCCAGCTTTCGAACGGTCCTAATTGAGCACCGATCGCATACTGTTGAAAGTACAGCTTCTCAGCCAGAGCCTCATCGTTGACCACCAGTGCGCCGGCGATGACGTCGGCGTGACCAGCCAGATATTTAGAGACAGAGTGATGACAAATATCGGCGCCTAGTGTCAACGGCTGCTGCACAAACGGAGTAGCAAACGTGTTGTCAACCGCAACCAGAATGTCACGTCCCTTGGCAATCGACACGGCGGCCGGTATATCCACAAGCTTCAGCAACGGATTGGTCGGCGTTTCGATCCAGAAGAGACGCGTGGCCGGTGTAATCGCGTCTTCGAACGATGACGCGGAGCCATCAACATAGCTAAACGAAAGCCCCCAGGTCGTCATCTGCTGCTCGAACTGACGATGCGTGCCACCATACAGGTCATTCACGGCCACTACATGGTCTCCCGGCTTCAGGAGATGTAGAACCGCCGAGAGCGCTGCCAGACCCGATGAGAAGGCGAAGCCGTGGCTCCCCCCCTCAAGAAGCGCAATGCCTCGCTCAAGCGCCTTGCGGGTCGGGTTGGACCACCGGGAATAGACATACCCCGATTCATCGCCCGGATACGCGACTCGATATGTCGACGACGGGTAGATTGCCGTCGTTACCGATCGTGTGCCGTCTTCGGGCACCTGTCCCGCCTGAACTGCACGGGTCGCGAACTGTTTGTCTTTAAGATGGTCCGACATCGCTGCTCCCTTACTTGAGGAAACCTTTTTCCCGCATCCAGTCGTCATTGAACATCTTGCTGATGTATTTGGCGCCACCATCAGGAAGAATGACAATCATCGTCTTATCACTTTCGAGCGTCTTGGCATGTTTGAGCGCGGCACACACCGCCGCTCCGGCCGACCCGCCACCAAAAATCCCCTCGGTCCGAGTCAGTTCACGGCCATACAGAAAGCATTCTTCGTCGGTCACCTGAATGACCTTGTCGATGACCGAGAAGTCGATCGTGGGGCAAAGCATGTCCTCGCCGATACCCTCGACATAGTACGTGTTTGGCTCGATCATCGTCTGATCTTTGTGATACTGGTAATAGACCGAGCCGATCGGATCAGCGGCGACTACTTCAACGCCAGGTTTCTGCTCTTTCAGATAGCGAGCCGTTCCCGAAACCGTGCCGCCGGTACCGATACCACCAACGAAGCAGTCGATTTGTCCACCACACTGATTCCAGATTTCCGGACCGGTCAGGCTGTAATGGGCCTCGATATTATCCAGATTGAAATACTGGCCAACCCAGTAGCTGTCCTTCGTCTCACGTGCCAACCGCTTGCCCGTCTCATAGTATGACTCCGGTGATTCGGCCGGTACAGCAGTGGGGCAGATGTGCACTTCCGCACCAAAGGCGCGCATCGCGTCGACCTTCTCTTGCGACATTTTGTCAGGAATCGAAAGGATCGCCTTGTATCCGTGGGCAGCTGCGAACATGGCAACAGCTGCCCCCGTATTGCCCGAGGTTGCCTCCACGATCGTGCCACCCAGCTTGAGCTCTCCGTTCCGCTCCGCCTGCTGAAGAAGATACACAACCATGCGATCTTTCACCGATCCCGTCGGGTTCATGTACTCCGGCTTCACCAAGACCGTGCAGGTGATGCCCCTGGCCTCGGTCATCCGGCGCAGTTTGACCATCGGTGTATTACCAGTGGCATAGGTGATGTCGTCGAGCCAGAACTTCGTCTCTCGTCGAGCGGACGTGGTGCTATCGGCCATGTTCGTCACGATCTCCTTTGAACTTGTTTCCAGAAGCCGATTCAGTCATCACGACTGATATCGATAATCTCGTAGCGAAGGATCCCGGCCGGGATTGGAATCTCCGCGATCTCACCAACAGACTTGCCGAGCAGACCCTTACCGATTGGTGAGGCAACGGAGATGATGTCGTTGTCAACGTCGGCCTCATCAGCCGGGACGACTTTGTACGTGATCTCCTCACCGTCGTCGGTATCACGAACCACAACGGTGGCGAACAGGTAGACCTTGTCCGAGGGAATTTGCGACGTATCGATCACTTGGGAACGAGCGATCTTCTGTTCGAGTTCGGATATCTTGCGTTCCAGATGCCGTTGCGCCTCCTTAGCGGCGTGGTATTCGGCATTCTCCGACAGGTCACCAAGTTCCCGGGTGCGCTTGATCTCCGCGACGATCTTGGGACGTTCGGTGAACTTCAGGGTATGCAATTCGGCTTCGAGCCTCTGCCGACCCTCGCGAGAAATGTACTGCTGGCTCATAGAGAGCGTATATACGCAATCAGCCGACGCGAGGCAATCGTCGCCACTGGAGCCCAAACCAGGCAAGCGATGCTAGCATTCCAGGCCAGATCGGTTCCAGTGACCACCAGGTGAGAGCGTTGCCGATGAAGGTGACAAGTGAAACCGCAGCGGGAATGAGAATACCGGCAACCATGTTGCGATCACTTGCGGATCGACCGGAGAGCGCCAGCACGATCGGAATCAGAAGTGCCGGCGTAGCGATCGACCCAATCGTATACCAGAGGGCCACCACTGAGGGGATCAACCAGATGAGTATCGCGACCAGGATGCCGACGACGATCAGGCCAAGTCGGGTAACCGCGATCAGCTGACTGTCGCTGAGGGGGCGCCAGCGTCCGACGATATCACGGCTGAAGGTCGAGGCCGCGATGAAGAAGTACGAATCGGCCGACGACTGTGCGGTCGTGATTAGTGCGAGCCAAAAAAGACCAAGGATACCAACTGGCAAAACCATCGCCGCCAGCTCCGGAAACGCGGCCACCGGATCGCCCAGATCCGGAAGCAGGACCCGGGCGTAGAATGCTGCGGTTGTGGTGAGAAAATCGAAGACCACCCATGCACCGACTGAAGCAATGAGTCCGCGGTTGGCGGTGCGACTCGTCCGGGCCGCAAAGACCCGCTGATAGAATGATGGATCCACCAGCGTCGCCAAAGCGATGACATACCACGACGCGATATACCAAGGCGAGTTCCCTCCCATTGGGGAGAGATGTGTGTCAGGTAATGCGGCGAGCATCGATCCAAGATCGAGTTGAGTGAATACGAGCCAGCCAACCAGAAGCCCAAACCCGCCGAACATAAGAGTGACCTGCAGGTAATCGGTTCGAACGACGGCGGCAAAGCCGCCGAGGTAGACGTAGACGATCGCCAGCACCGAACCGACCACCGCACCGAGCCAGAAGGGCCAGCCAAAGATGACTTCTCCCAGTGTTCCCAGGATGAGCACATAGGCGGCCGGTAAAGCGATGACGAAGATAAACAGTGCGCCGACGAACGCACTCCGGGGTCCAAACGACCTCCCGAGCAGATCGGGAACGGTAAGAATCGGCAATGCCCGTGCTCGGCGAGCAATCAGCCACGCAAACAGCAGTGCGGCGACGTAGTACGGTAGGCCGAAGACCAGCCATTGCGAGATGCCATACAGATAGCCGAATTCACCAACGCCAAGAATGCCACCATACCAGGTAGCGACCAGAGACGCGACAAATGCGGGGAGCGTCAGACGACGCCCCCCGACAATCAGATCCTCAGCATTGGTACCGGTTCGCAGTCGCCCCCAGATACCGATGCCCAGGATAACTGCCGCGTAGGCACCGACGATGACTGTGTCGATGCCGGCCACGGACTAAAACAACTCCACGCGAGCCGACAGATAGAACGATCGCTTCGCGGCGACGAAGTATTCAGCGAATGTCTCTCCGCCAAAAGCGAACGTATAGCCAGACAACTCATACTCTTCGTCGAACAGATTGTCGATCCGGCCAGTCACGACCACGTCCCCGAGGGACAGGACGTTGGGCAACGTCACCGACGCCTGCACACCAACAACAGTATAGGGGTCAATGACAAAGGACTCGGTGTTGGCGATATCGATGTACCGCTTGCCAATGGTTCGGAGCCGCCCGGTGATCGACAGCGGCGCAAGCGTGTACGTCACCTCACCATTGCCAATGAGCGACGGGAAGTTCGGCCCGATCTGGTCGCTCAGCTCGGTGGTGTCATCGACCACGAATCGCTCGATACGGTAACGATTCAACGACAGATTCCCCGACAACCGAAGGCGAGATCCGGCGACGACCTGTCCCTGAAGCTCGACACCCATTCGATAGGAATCATCAGCGTTCGCGGTCAGCAACTGACCGGAGTTGGGATCAATTCCTCCCTGCGGAACGATCTCATCGGTAAAATCCATACGATAGACGTTGAGGCCTACCTGCCACGTTCGAGCCACAATGTCGGCACCTAATTCGATGTTATAGACTCGTTCGGCGGAAAACGTTGGATCGCCAAAGATCGGCAGGCCGTCGCTTGCAGTGTCAATAATTTGCAGCGACGGCCGTGCGCTCGGGTCGAACGCAGGATACACCGACAGATCGGTGGGGGCACGCGACGCAATCGCTGCGTTTGCATAGATCGAGGCACGGAGGGGTTGATCGGGTGCGGTCAGCCGATACGTTGCTCCCAAACGGGGTGACAGGAACGTCCAATCGAGTTGGAAGCGATAACCCGGGAATGCCCCAATCACCTCCTGATTAAAACGGTAATCCTGATATCTCAGCTGCAGCGTACCCAGAAGCGTTAACCGATCAGTTGGGCGAAACTCCTCCTGCGCAAAGATCGATGCAACACGCTTCCTACCGAAGTAGCCGTAGTACTGACGATTGGGCGCTACTCCCTCATTGAGGTTCGAAGCCCAAACGACCTTGCCCTCATGATCCGATTCGAAATAGTAAAATGATCCGCCGATCGAGTGACGACCGCGATCATGAACGATATCGAGCCGGGGATTCCACCCGAGCTGATATTTCGCAACGGCGCGTCGCTGTACGAGTGAACCGGAGTCGGCTGATGTCTCCCCGGTGGTAAAATTGTAATCACTATAATCGACCAGCAACTGTCGCTGATCGAAATGACCGCGGCCGCGAATATAGTAGAGCGTATTTGAGACCGTCACCCGCTCGGTCGGTGTCCAGCGATTGTGCAGATGATAGTGGGGCTGAGAAAAGTTATCGGTTTCACCGGCATAGGTCAGTGGATTGAAGCGACGATCGATCGCAATCTGATCCCGACTAATGCCAAAGAACGACAAATGAAGTTTCATTGGCCCCCCAAAGACGTGAAACTCCGTTACCATGTTCGGATCAATGCGGGCTGCGGTCAGATAGTAAGCGGTGGCGCGAGCCCAGCTCTGACGACGGTAACCGTCGGAACGCTGGTTGGAGAACCGTCCGTAGAACGACCAGCGACCGTCGATCAGCCCAGAACGGTATTCTACTGATTGACGGTAGGATTCGCCCACTGTTCCGTCGTCGAGATACCGACCAAAGCCAGCCTCAAGCGCAGCTCCTCGCTGCAAACCAAGCGCCGACGTAACGACATTGATCGAGCCACCGAATGACGCGTCACCGTACAGAGAGTTGCCGACGCCGCGCTGTACCTGGATATCCTGAGTGTTAGCCAGAACATCCGGGATGTCCACCCAGTAGCTGTACTGATCCTCCGGGTCGTTGAGCGGTACTCCGTTCAGATAGGTCGCCAGTCGCTTGTCGTCGAAGCCCCGAATCTGTGCGTAGGTGTAGCCCAGATTGCCGCCAGCATCAGACCAGACATAGACATTCGGTGTCTGATTCAAAACCAATGGAACGTCTCCCACACTGTGACTCGCCACGATCTCCTCGCGTGTGAGATTCGTGTGGGTCACCGGGGTCCGACCCCGTTCGGCTCGCTCCCCCCGAACGGTTATTCCGCCCACCTCGTAGACCGACCGTTGCAGAACAATGGTGTCGGTCAGCTCGGTGACACGCAGTTGACGAGGCTGCCAGCCGATCGCGCTGAACGTTAGGCGGAGAATTGACGTATCAAGCTCCAATTGCCAGCGTCCGAGCGAGTCAGTCTGGGTACCGTACCCATCCCGGTCGGTAACGACTGAAACCGCCGGAATCGGCACTCCATTCTCGCCGAGGACAACGCCGGACCGTGGCGCGGCGGCGAGGGAGATCGCCAGAATCAGGGATGAAAGGAGGGCAGCGCCTAGCCGCCCGCGGTGCGGGAGTAAAACTCGTCGCAACATGACAATAACCTCGCTTGCTGATCGCCGAGTCTCACGACGATCGAAAGTGCGTTGCGAGATTCCGTCCTGAAGCACGGAGGGTGGATGCTGGACGCCAGTGGCGGAGCATCACAATTGAGGTCGACAGGCAGCAGTGCTGCCGTGGGCCCGTTTCCCTACGCCGGTGCTAACCGGATCAGGTCGTGAGGGTATGATCTCAGGCGGAAAGGTTCGCCACCCCCAACGGATCTCAAGTGACCGAAACTATACGCCATACCGCACGCTGAGGCAAGACCGATAGGTACCTCAGTCAAACGGCCGACGAACGTAGTTCAGGCCATAATCGGGCGGTAACGAATAGTCGAGCCGGAAGCGATAGCGATCGGTCGACCCATCGGTACGAAGCACGACAGCGATGATATCAAAGATCCCCCAGGTCCAGAATCGCTCCTCGAATCGGGTTTCGCGGTGATCGTTGTGCCGAACCGGCTCACTGAACGTCTCGTGAAGGTGATACTCCACCATGCGAATCGTATTGAGCTCTCCATCCGGCGCGTCAACATAGACAGCGAGATGGAACTGTTTCTTCTTTTCATCTCGCTGGCGGTATTCGATCCGGCCGTCGGCGTCGGTCACCAGGCGATACCCAAAGGTAAGCATCGACGCAAGATAGCGGCTTGTGAGAGCCGTCTCAACCGGCTACCTTCCCGCCCGTGTCGCAACCTCAGCCACGAGTCCTGATCACGGGTGCGAATGGGTTCATTGGCTCCCGACTAGCCCGCGCCTTCCTTGCCTCCGGCTACCAAGTCGTGGCCGGTGTCCGGGTAACCGCGGATTTGACATTGCTGGAGGGTTTATCGCTCGAAATTCGACGCGGCGATATCACGCGACCCGAAACCCTTCCGGCCCAAGTAAGGGATGTTGACTACATCGTTCACAATGCTGGCCTGACCAAGGCCCGGCAACGGGACACGTTCTTCGAGGTCAACGAAGTCGGTGTGAGCAATCTCTTTGAAGCTATTCTGGCACACAATCCGTCGGTTCGACGCATCACCCACATATCATCTTTGGCTGTCGCCGGTCCCTCGCCCAATGGTCGACCGATCACCGAGCGGGATGAGCCAACCCCAATTACCGTGTATGGCGAATCGAAACTCGCGGGCGAACGTGTTGCCTTGTCGTATACCGATCGCCTGCCGGTCGCCGTGGTTCGTCCCCCAGCGGTCTATGGCCCCGGCGACAAGGAGATCCTGACGATTTTCAAGACAATCGCGCGACGTCTGCGGCCGCAAATCGGCGATCAATCACGAAAGATACAGCTCATCCACGTCGATGATCTCTGCCGCGGGATTGTAGCTGTGACGGAAAGCGACAATACTTCAGGCGGGCTCTACTTCCTTGCCGAACAGCGAGCGTACGAGATGCGTGAACTCCTTAGTCACATCGTGACCGCTACCGGTTATCGTGCTCTTCCCCTACCACTTCCCGGATTTCTCTTTCGGCTGGTGGCCGCGATTTCGGAGGGAACGTGTCGCCTCATCGGGATTGCGCCAATGCTGACAAGAGAGAAAGCGGGCGAGTTACTCGCCTCGTGGGAGGTATCGACCGACCGCATCGCGTCGGAGGTTGGTTGGCATTCGGCCATACCGTTTCCTGAGGGAGCCCGGGATACGGTAGCCTGGTACCGGGACAACGACTGGCTATGATTTTCTCGATGACGCTCCTCCTGTGGTGCCTGGGCGCGACCTTCGTCTGGCTGGTCGTGAGTACCTGGCTGCTCGAACTACTGGCTCGTCGCCTGCGCATCTTCGCATCCGTTCCCTCCGATTTACGTGAAGACTCACGTGGTGCCGTGGTGATGCAACTAATGATGGAATCACTTTTCTTCGTGGTTATTCCGTCAGTCGGCTACACGTTCTTCTATCTCGTGCTGCCATTCTCGGGCATTCGCGCCGGCGTTGCGGCAGCGCTCTTTGCGGCTCTGCTCGGCGCTGTTCCGGTCGCCATGAGCCTGTCGACACGGATCCGTGTACCGCTTTCAGTCGTGTTGTGGATGGCATTCACCCACCTCGTTAAACTGACCGGCTCCTTGGCCATTATCAGCTATCTCTACACGCTATGAGCTTGTCGCTACCGCCCCTGCCGCAGATTCATGATTTCGCAGCCGCGCGATCGATGTTTCCGCACGTCGGCCGCATCCGGTACTTTAATGCTGCATCGACCGGTCCCATGTCACAGCCCGTTGCCACGGCAGTTGAGGGATACATCAAGAGTCGACTGTCGGTTGAGGAGGATGATGCCCACAGCGTGTTCGCCGTGCGTGACTTGTTGCGAGAGCGCTACGCCCGTCTGATTGGGTCCCGCTCAGATCAGATCGGTCTTGGTCAGAATGCTAGCCAGGGACTAAACGTAGCCGCCTTCGGTCTACCGCTTCGCGCCGGGGACGAGATCTTGGTATCCGACCGGGAGTTTCCCGCCATCATCTATACGATGCGCGCCGCGGCAGAGGCGCGCGGCGCCAAACTCGTTTTCGTGCCGCATCGGGAGAATCGGTTTGCTCTCGATGACCTTGAGCGATACGTGACACCTCGTACCCGAATGTTGGCGGTGTCGTGGGTTCAGTTCTTTAACGGACACCGAATCGATCTCGAACGTGCGGGATCATTCTGCCGGGAGCACAATCTCTACTTCGTCGTCGACGCGATCCAGGGGCTCGGCATGGAACCGCTCGATGTCAACCGACTCGACATTGACATCCTGACGACAGGCTGCCAGAAATGGCTGCTGGCGCCGCAGGGCTGTGGCTTCTTCTATCTGGCCGACCGCGTTAAAGCCGATTTGACTCAACCGTTCATGTCGTGGTTATCGGTGGACTGGAAGATGCGGTTCGACGACCTCTTTCATTACGAACGGCCGTTTTTTGATGGCGCCGCCCGCTATGACCTCGGCTACTATGTGGCAATGAATCTTCTCGGTATGTACGCCGCGTCCGAATTCTTCCTCTCGTTAGGCGTGTCATCGATTCGTGACCATACCTATCGACTGATCGATCGGGTCATCCGCTGGGTCGACGATTCGTCGGTCTATCGCATAACCTCGGATCGTGACCATCACCATCGTTCCTCGATCCTGACACTCACCTGCGATCGCGTCGCTGAACGCTATGAGGCCCTGATGTCGCGCAAGATCACCTGTTCGCTGCGTGAGGGATCGATTCGCCTGTCATTTCATCTGTACAACGATGACAGCGACGTTGATGCGCTTCTGGAAGCATTGGAAGCGCTATGAACCCCATTACGCACCGTCTGGGCTCGATACTGATCACAGGAGCGAGCGGTAACGTTGGCGAACAGCTCGTTGCGGCACTCCTGCAGCGGGATATCCGACCGATCGTTCAGATACGCAAGACCTCCGATCGACGCCGGCTCGACCCTCTCAATCTGGAAACCCGCGTTGTTGATCTGCGCATGCCGACCGAGATAGCCTCACTGTGCGACGGCATCGATACGGTTCTTCACACCGTTGGTTGGGTCAATTGGCAACGCGGCAAGACTACCCAGTTCACAGGTATCAACACGTTTGCCGCGGTCGATCTTTACCGTCGGGCTCGTGATGCGAAGGTGAAGCGATTCGTGCATGTGTCGATTGCAACCGCCGTCGGAGCGGTGCCACGATCGGGCCGCGGATCCCTGGAGAAAGAGCCACCGGCCCTGAGTGAAGATGCAGATTACAATCTTGACCAGGTCCGTATTCCGTATCTCCAGAGTAAGCGGGCAGCCGAGATTGAGCTTCTGCGCGAAGCCGCCACAGGCGGACCGGAGCTGGTCATCGTCAATCCCAGCCTGGTGCTCGCTCCGACGCGAGACGGCACGGACTTGGAGCGGATGCGGAAGCTGGTTGATCGATTCGTTTTTCCGCAGTTTCGCAATTGGCTCAACCTCGTTGATGTGCGTGACCTGGCCGAAGGCATCCTGGCGGCGGCGGAACGTGGGCAACCGGGTTCTCGCTATTTGCTGTGTGGCGACAACGTCACGCTACAGGAGTTGATCCTGATCGTCTGTCGCCTGGCGGGCAAAATGCCACATCTGATCACACCCCATCCGACATTGATGCGCATGAGCGCCAATCTTTCCCTCCTCTGGGGACAGCTCTTCAATCGCTCGGTCATCCGCTTCTACCCGGAACTCCTTAAGCTGCTGCGGTATGACTATGTCTACTCCATCACGCGTGCCCATCGCGAACTAGGTTATTCCACACGGCCGTTGTCGACAACGCTCGACAACCTCGCCCACAGCTCGTTTACGGGCTCGCTCGTCCGGCCGGACTAGCGTTGGAAGGCCTGTGTCATGACTGATCTTCTTGTCAGTAATCTCTTGTCGCCGATGGTTCTGGCGTTCTTTCTCGGCCTGCTCGCGATTATCATCAAATCCGACCTGAAAATCCCCGAAGCCCTATACGTTGGCCTCTCAATTTACCTGATGTTCGCGATCGGCCTCAAGGGAGGCGCGGCGCTATCGGTGACGCCGTTCGCGGAGGTCTGGCGACCAGGTCTGGCGACACTGATTTTGGGTGTCATCACCCCCCTCTTGGCCTTCCTCGCCGCCAATCGCTTACTACGCTTCGATCGTACCAACGCGTCGGCATTAGCCGCCCACTACGGATCGGTTTCAGCAGTCACGTTCATGGCAAGTCTGACCTGGTTAAGCGAAATTGGCGAACCAACCGAGGGTTACCTGCCGGCCCTCGTTGCCATCCTTGAGATTCCGGCGATTGTTCTCGCCCTTATGGTGGTACAGATGCGGTCACATCGGAAGCGTCGCGAGTGGTCGCGTGTCTTGGGCGAGGTCCTTTCACTGAAGTCGATCCTCCTGCTGTTCGGAGGTTTGCTTATCGGATTAGTCTCCGGTACGGAGGGCCTCGAGCGCGTTGCTCCGTTCTTTGTCGACCCGTTCCAAGGTGTTTTGGCCTTCTTCTTAATCGAGATGGGCGTCTTGGCCGGACAACGACTCTCCGACTTGAAACGCGTCGGCATCGCACTGATTGGTTTCGCGATCGTGATACCGGTGATCCATGGATTCCTTGGTGCGATCGCCGGACACTTGAGTGGTATGTCGGTTGGCGGAACCGCCGTACTGGCCACGCTCACCGCTTCCGCTTCCTATATCGCAGCCCCGGCCGCGGTTCGCGTGTCTCTGCCCCGCGCCAATCCAACGCTCTATCTTACCGGTTCGCTCGCCATCACGTTTCCGTTCAACATCATCTTCGGCATTCCTCTCTACTATCAGTTCGCACGGTGGATTGCCGGGTAGTTGCTAACCACTGGCGACGTCGATATGTTGACAAAGCGTTCCGGCGCCGAGAAGGAGTAACAAATGGCCGACCCTGTGGGTGGATTACACCATATCACGATAATCGCGGGGGATCCGCAAACTAACGTCGACTTCTACACCACCATCCTCGGACTGCGACTCGTTAAGATCACTGTCAATTTCGATGATCCCTCAACGTATCATCTCTATTACGGCGACGGACTCGGCCGGCCGGGTACAATTCTGACATTCTTCCCCTGGCCTGCAATGCCCCGGGGCACACGCGGCACCGGAGAAATCAATAGCCTTGCCCTCTCCGTACCGGCCACATCGCTGGAGCAATGGTCAGCCCACCTTGGCAACCATTCACTGCTCTACACGCAGGAAGAATCAGCGTTTGGCGAACCGTTACTGAGCTTCCGGGATCCGGATGGCCTTCAGCTCCAACTCGTGGGGATCGGTGATGATGAGCGCCCGGGCTGGTCCGACGGTCCGCTGGCTGCCGGAATGGCGATTCGGGGCATGCATGCGGTGTCGCTCGCAGTTGAGGGATACGAGCGTACCGCCGGGACGATGGTGACTCAGCTCGGCTTTGAACCGGTGGCCGAGAGAGGGAATCGTTTTCGCTATCGCGCCGCAGGACAGGAACACGGAGCGTTCGCAGATATCGTCTGTACACCAGACACGCATCCGCACCGAATGGGGTCCGGCACCGTTCACCATGTGGCCTGGCGGTGTCGTGATGATGCGCACGAAGCGGCGCTGCGCGAGCGCCTTGCCAGCGCGGGAGTTAATATCACCCCCCAGATCGACCGTCAGTACTTCCATTCCGTGTACTTCCGAGAGCCCGGCGGTGTGTTGTTCGAACTCGCCACCGACCCGCCCGGCTTTGCCATCGACGAACCGGTCGAGGAGCTCGGCCAATCGCTTCAGCTGCCACCTCAGTACGAAGCGAGGCGAAGCGAAATTGAAGCCGTGCTGCCGAAGCTACAGCTGCCCCGGTATTCGTGATGGCATCGCTTTCGTTTGAGCATGTCTTCGCCCCGCCGGCAGAGATCGACGACACCACACCAATCCTGGTGCTCCTTCATAGTACCGGTGGCAATCAGCACCAGCTGGTAACACTCGGACAACAGCTTGCCCCCAAAGCAGCCATTCTGAGTCCACTCGGCCAGGTTAATGAAAACGGCTTCCAACGCTTCTTTAAGCGGTACGGGGAGGGGAAACTCGATCTCGATGACCTCGCCCGACAGGCCGAACGCCTCAATGATTTCGTTCGGGAGGCATCGGAAGCCTATGGCTTCTCCCTCGCCAACATTATAGCGGGAGGATACTCCAACGGTGCCAACGCAGCGGTCGGCATGTTCCTCAGCGAGCCGAGTCCAGTCCGGAGCCTGCTACTCTTTCGCGCCATGATTTCTCTACAGCCCGAACCGATGCCGACTCGTCCGAGCAGTCATGCCCTGGTGTCAGCTGGCCGCTTCGATCAGACGATGCCCCCCGATAACCCGGAACGTCTGACTGCGATTCTTCAGGCGACGGGGGCTTCCGTTACCCTTACCTGGCAGTCAACCGGACATCAGTTGACCGAGGGGGATGTGGCCACAGCTCGTGAATGGTTCGCCAACCTTCCGGCTATCTGAGGCCATTACTTCCGCACCCGGAAGAGATTAGCCAAACGCGAAAAGTCGAATCGCGGCATTAGCGGACGTGGCCGCACCGGATCTTTCGCAATCTGCACATCTTCGACCGTATAGAATGCCTTGGGCGCATAGTTGCGAACGAGTTCAATGAGGTGTTTAACACCCTTCCGAGGGACCTGGGTGTAGATGATCTTCTTCGGTCCGAGCGCGCCCTCAGCACCGAAATACGTGATCTTGTAATCGGCCGAGATGAGGTACATCACGAGATCCTCGGCTTCCTCCGGAATGATAATTCGAACCATATAGTGTCCGATCGCAAGCGCGCGTTCGATTGTCATCCCCACGTACGTGCCAACCGCAAAGCCAGCAGCATACGCAAAAAAGTTCTGCCACTCGGTAATGTTCTGCAGCACCTGGCTGATTGCAGCCAGCCAGATCAGGATTTCGAGGAAACCAACGAACGTAGCCGTTGTGCGTTGTCCGCGAGCGACAAGGATGATCCGTAGCGTACCGAGGGAAACATCACAGATACGAGCAGCGAAGATCCCCAGGGGGATTGCCCAGTCAGGAAGCGAGGCCATGAAGTCCATTTATGCACCACCTCCTTAGTTGTGTGCTGATAGCGGTGTAAGTATAGAGTTGCCTCCCGCCGCGCCAGTGGGAATCTTCGGTTTTCCGAATCGACGCGCGCCGTGATGTGTATCTGAGTCATCATCGGTGATCGACGATTGGCACCTCAACTGGAGAAGACTTGATGACTAACGAAACGTTCGCATCGCTGCTTATCCGCTTCGGCATGGGCGGCATCTTTCTCATCTATGGCATCAATAAGATGATGGCTTACCCGGGTATCGTAGATCGACTCACCGGCGGATTCGCCGATACCTGGTTGCCAAGCTTCGCCGTAGTGCCCCTTGGCTACATCATCCCCATTGCGGAGCTGGTCCTCGGGATCACGCTCGTCCTCGGGATCAAGTATCGGGAATCTCTGGTGGCGACGGGACTGCTGATGATCGTCCTGACCGTCGGCATGGCAATCCAGGGGAATTCCGAAACGGTTGCCCGGAACCTGGTCTATCTCCTCGTCTGTGCGTACGGCGTCACGCTTGCACAGCACGATCGGTTCTCGCTCGTCAAATAGTAGCGATGACTCCGGGGAGCTCGGTCATGCGGTTAACAATCCGGGCTCCCCGCGACTCGAGATCGTCGTCCTGCCCGCGTTGACAGAAACCGATCGGTCTCATTCCGGCAGCCACCGCAGCCTCTACCCCCGGCGCGGAGTCTTCAACCACGACGGTGCGTGAGGGATCGGCTTGCATCACCGACGCGGCCAACTGAAAGAGATCGGGCGCTGGTTTTCCTCGTTTCACGTCGTCAGCCGAAAAGATCCGACCCACGAAGTGATCCCATAACCCGGTCTTACTGAGGGTAACCCGCATCTTGGCGTGTGATCCCGATGATGCGACGCAGGTGCGGCAGGCGATCCGATCAAGCGCCCCGGCCACGCCCTCGATAGGATGCAACTCCTGGCGGAATCGCTCGAATGTGACCGACTCCAGCTCGGCCAGCCATGATTCGGGAAGACGACGACCAACGTACTGCTCGATGTCATGAACAACAGCGGTCATCGATCGCCCGATGAACCGACGCTGTGTCTCCTGAATGGTGAGAGACCACCCGAGCTCGTGGAGAGCGTCGCGTAACACCTCATTGGCAATCGGTTCGGAATCGACAAGCACGCCGTCGCAATCAAAAATGACCAGCTCGATCGAGCTCACTCGCCGAGGTAGGCCTTGCGAACGTCCTCGTTCTGTTCAATCTCGGCCGCTGGACCTTCGAGAGTGATCTCTCCCGTCTCGAGGACATAGGCGTAGTGGGCAACCTTGAGAGCAAGGTGAGCGTTCTGTTCAACGAGCAAGATCGTCATACCGAGCTCTCGATTGATCTCCTGAATCTTCTCAAAGATCAGCTGAACGAGTTTGGGGGCAATGCCGAGTGATGGTTCGTCGAGGAGGAGCAGTCGCGGTCGGGCCATCAACGCCCGGCCGATCGCCAGCATCTGCTGTTCGCCGCCGGACAGGGTCCCACCCTGTTGTTTCATGCGTTCGTGCAGGCGGGGAAAGATGTGGAATACGTACTCACGGTCCTGCTTGATCTTCTCCTTATCGCGCCGGAGATAGGCGCCCATGGCAAGGTTCTCCCGCACACTCAGATTGGCGAAGATCATCCGACCTTCCGGCGACTGACTGATACCGGCAGCGACAATCTGATGCGGCTTATAGCTCGTAATATCAATGTCATCGAATTCGATCAGCCCACTTTGTGCCGACTCAAGACCCGAAATGGTACGCAGGGTCGTTGTCTTGCCCGCTCCGTTGGCACCAATGAGTGTGACGATCTGCTGTTCGGGAACTTTGACAGAGATCCCGCGGAGCGCCTTGATCGCGCCGTAGGCAACAACGAGGTCGGACAGAATGAGCACTAGTGCGTTGCCTCCCCGAGATACGCCTCAATAACAGCCGGGTCGGCCTGAATCGCGGCCGGAGGACCGGCGGCAATCTTCGCACCGTGATCGAGCACAACGATGTGCTCACAGATACCCATAACGACCTTCATGTCATGTTCAATCAACAGAATGGCGACGTTGAACCGTTCTTTGACCTCTTTGATCAGCTCCATGAGCTCCTGCTTCTCAACCGGGTTCATCCCCGCTGCTGGCTCGTCGAGCAGGAGCAGCTTGGGTTTTGTCGCCAGGGCGCGGACGATCTCGACGCGACGCTGATCACCATACGCGAGTTGCGTCGCCTTCTCGTGTGCCACCCGACGGAGATTGAAGAGATCGAGAATCTCAAACGTCTCGGCGGCGACCCGCTCCTCATCACGGCGGAACCGCCCGGCGTGGGTTGTGGCAGTGAAAAAACCATAATCGAGGTTCTTCACCTGAGCGATCTGGATGTTCTCAAAGACGGTGAGAGTTGGGCAGAGCCGGATATTCTGGAACGTCCGAGCAATGGCGGTCTGGCAGATCTGGAATGGCTTCTTGCCGACGACCGATGATCCGTTGAACCGAATATCCCCCGCGGTTGGCGCATAGACTCCAGTGATCATGTTGAAGACTGTTGTCTTGCCGGCTCCATTTGGACCGATCAGCCCATGCAGTCCGTCGGCAGGAACGGAGAATGAGAGTGAATCGACAGCGGTGAGACCACCGAATCGCATGGTGAGCTTATCGACAGTAAGAAGATCGTCCATCTCAGGCGGTTGCCTCCGCCTTTCGACCCCGGCCGGTCAGCTTGCGCCACCAGCGTCGCACCCAGTCCCCTTCACCGAACAGACCTTGCGGGCGAAGGATCATGATCACGACCAAGAGAATTGAGAAGAGCAGCATGCGGTTTTCGAGAATGCGCAGAAGCCACTCAGGCAGAAACCAGAGGAGATCGGGAACAAGCTTCAGCAGTTCTTTGAGGACAGTCAGCAGAACAGCCGCGAAGGCAACACCGACGTTGCTGCCCATCCCCCCCACAATGACCATCATCACATGTTCGATCGAGAGGATGAAACTGAACTGTGTCGGCGTGATGTATGTCACATAGTGCGCGTAGAGACCTCCGGCGAGACCGGCAAAGAAAGCGCCGGTAACGAACGCCGTCACTTTGTAGCGCGTCGTATTGATTCCCATCGCTTCGGCTGCGATCTCGTCGTCGCGGACCGCTAAGAAGCCTTTGCCGTAGGTCGACTTCACGAGATTTGAAAGCGACCACATCACAAGTCCGACAATGGCAAAGACCCAGAAAAAGTCAGTCAGCTTCGGTATGGCGGCAAAACCACGGGCGCCTCCGACAAAGTCGAGATTCTGAATGATCACCCGGATAATTTCTCCGAAACCGAGCGTGACAATAGCCAGATAGTCGCCGCGCAGGCGGAGCGACGGTATACCGACAACCACACCGGCAACCG
Source organism: Candidatus Zixiibacteriota bacterium (assembly GCA_028289585.1). Lineage (GTDB taxonomy): Bacteria > Zixibacteria > MSB-5A5 > GN15 > FEB-12 > JANQPI01. The sequence continues at coordinate 170,799 of JANQPI010000010.1, read as the reverse complement.
CTGCCATAAGACCGCCCCCAATGAGCGCGACCGGAAAGCCGATCCACATCCCCCAGCTGCCAACCACGTCGCGTGTCAGCACAGCCGCGGTATAGGCCCCGATCGCCATGAATCCGGCGTGACCCAGCGAAAACTGCCCGGTGTGACCATTGATCAGGTTGAGCGATACGGCCAGGATGATATTGATGCCGGCATAGATAACAATTTGGAAGATGTACTGGTTAAACGAGCCCTCAACCTGACTGATGAGGAGGCTGACGAGGACGACACCAAGCAGGGTCGCGGCTTTCCAGTACTTACGCAGCATCAGACCTTTTCCGTAGCCGTTGATCCGAGCAGTCCGGTCGGACGGAAGAGCAGGATCAGAATGAGAATCGTAAACGCGACCGCATCACGATAGGTGGCCGATACGTAGCCGGTGACGAGAGTTTCAGTGACTCCAATGATCAGCCCACCCAGGGCAGCACCCGGCAAGTTTCCGATGCCTCCCAGAACCGCAGCGACAAACGCCTTGAGTCCTGGAAAGAGTCCCATCAACGGATGTACCGACGGGTAGATCGACGCGAACAGGATGGCCGCAGCAGCCGCGAGGGCCGAGCCCAGAACAAACGTAAAGGCGACAACGCGATCAACGTTGATTCCCATCAGGCGAGCCGCCTGCAGGTTGAACGAAAGTGCGCGCATGGCGGTACCGACCTTTGTATGCAGCACAACGAAGCGTAAAAGCCACATCAAGCCGAAGGCAGTACCGATGACGACCAGCGGTGTCGATCCAACGATGAGATAATCGGTCTCCAAAACTCGTGTCTGAGGAATAAGATCAGGGAAACGCCGCGGTTCTGGACCAACGACCGACTGGAAAAAATTCTGGTAGAAGAGCGAAACGCCGATAGCGGTAATCAGCACGATGATCGTCGGTTTGCCCCGGAGAGGTCGATATGCTATGCGCTCATTCAAGACACCAAGGATCGAACAGACGACCATCGCAAGCAGGATGACAACCGGGCCGGCGATGAAAAGATTCCCGCCGAAGAAATCGGCAATCGCGGGTGCACTCCAGAGTCCGACGAAGGCACCCACCATAAATACCTCGCCATGGGCAAAGTTGATGAAACGCAGGATACCGTAGACCATCGTGTAACCGAGCGCAATCAGCGCATAGATCGAGCCGAGGGACAGGCCGTTCATCAACTGCTGAAGAAACTCACCCATTCAGCGTTCACTTCCGAACAACACGATAACGGTCATCCGGAAATGCGGATGACCGTACCGTTCGGACAAGCCGACAATGTCTGTTATCTGACTACCGATATCTCAATCGGGATTAACGGTCTCGTAGTAGCGCAGAGCACCATCTTTGACCTGGATAATGACGGCTGACTTCTTGGCGTTACGATTTTCGTCGATCGTGGTCACACCGGCTACCCCGGGAAAATCACGCGTCTGGGCGAGCGCATCGCGGATCGCCGTGCGATCGTCGGATCCCGCCCGACGGATAGCATCGAATAGGATCTTCGCGGCATCGTAGCCCAGAACCGCCATGGCGTCCGGTGTACTTTGGTCGAAGCGTTCGGCATAGCGCGCTACGAACTGCTGAACGACCGCAGTGGTGTCATCAGCGGCGTAGTGATTGGTGAAGTAGGTGTTTTCCATCGCATCGCCGCCGATCTCGAGAAGCTTGGAGCTATCCCAACCGTCACCACCAACGATCGGCATGTTGAGATTCAATTCCCTCGCCTGCTTCACGATGAGTGCCGATTCAGTGTAGTACCCGGGAACGAAGATGACCTCGGGATCGGTCCCCCGAATTGCCGTCAGCTGTGCCTTGAAGTCGGCATCCCCCTCCGAATACGCCTGGTTGGCAACAATCTCGCCACCGAGCGACTCGAATGTCTCCGTGAAGTACTGGGCAAGTCCGACCGAGTAGTCGTTCTTAACATCACGAAGTACGGCCACTCGGGTGGCTCCGAGTGAGTTGGCAATGAACTTCGCAAGGACTTCCCCCTGGAACGGATCGATGTAACAAACACGGAAGATGTAGTCGCCGACTTCGGTCACCTGGGGATTGGTCGATCCCGGTGTGACCATCGGTACCCCACTCGCCTGAGCGATTGGTGCGGCAGCCAGGGTTCGCGAGGAGGCGATTTCGCCGATGATTGCGGACACATTGTGAGCAGCAATCAGCTTGTTGACTGCCGACGGTGCCTCCTCCGGCTTAGACTGCGTATCCTCGAAGTAGATTTCAATCGTCCGGCCGTTGATACCGCCCGCGGCGTTGATTTCATCGACCGCCATCTCAACCCCGTGACGGGTCGAGACACCGAACGTTGCGGTCAGTCCGGTCAGTGAGAGGTATGCACCAATTTTAATCGTATCGGCTTCGGTGGCAGTATCTCCGCCCCCGCCGCACTGGATGGTAGCCAGCGCCATGAGAGCGACGCCAAGGGCCGTGGCAATCCGTTTCATCACTATGATCCTGATAGGGTTAACCGATTCATTGAGTGCCTGTGAAAGTCGGCCGCGGGTGCTGCGATGTCAAGCTTCAGGGGTTCATTACGGTGCGGTTTCGAAGCCAACAGCTACTCCGTCTACCGACTCGGGCAGATCAATGCCCAGCAGACCGGCCAGGGTTGGTGCAATATCGACCGATCGAATTCGGTCGCTTCTCCGCTCGGCCGGAAAGGCGGAGCCGTAGAAGACAATCGGTATATCGGTATCGTATCGGTGTGGTGAGCCGTGGTTGGTGCCCTGCCGCCAAGAGGTAACAAGAACACCCGGCTGCCAGGCAATGATCAGGTCGGCTGTGCGGTCCGGGTAATAGTTGTTCACAAAGAGCTCACCCAACGGTCGATCCGCGGCGGAGCGATCGCGAAGTTCGTCGACCGTGAACACGTCGGCCACATACGGGAGCGAGCGAATCGCCGCCGCATAGCGCGACCGGACCCTATCGGGTGCGATCCCGGCGGCGGCCAGGGAATCGCGGTCGAGGGCGATTCCAGCAGAGCCGGCGAACGTATAGGGAACCCACCGGCCGCCGTCCGGACCAAAATCGATCGTATCCAAAACGCTCATGATCTCCTGTGCAGACGAGTCACTTGAGATGCGCACCCCCGATTCCCCACGTGCGGCGAGCTCCTCCGGAAGTGGCAAGACACCGTGATCCGAGCTAAGAACAAGCCACCACCCGTCCTCCCCAAAGCGTTCATCGAGGAACGAGAAGAACTGACCGAGACGGATATCGAGCCGCAGGTAATAGTCGGCAATCTCATGGCTGTAAGGGCCATAGGCATGACCGGTGTAGTCGGCACTCGACAGACAGACCGACAGATAGTCGGCCACCTTGTCCTGCCCCAGCTCGGTATTCACCAGAAGAGACTCAGCGAGCGTTAGCGTCAGCATGTCGCCAAATGGCGATACCCGAATCAGTCGGCTGTAGGCTGTCCGACCGGTATCGGCATTCATATGCTCGGTGTGGGGAAACGTGACATGGATGCCATCGTTTTCATAGACAAACGAATCCGCACGACAATCACCGTACGCCTCTGGAGAGCCAATTTTCGACCAGACGGAGTCACGCCACAGACCGGAGATCTGCGAGGTATTGAACCGGTCAAGCCAGTCTGGGAGGGCGGCCTCATAGTAGGTTGACGTCGCAAACTCACCGGTACCACCGATGTACCAGTAGGCTCCGTCGGGGCGCTGCCCTGCTGACATGGATGCGGCGCGATCTTTGATTGCCACCGCATAGGCAAGACTGGTCGGATCAGCATCCTTCATCCAATCACTGAGTGCAGTCACCTGGAGGTTGGCAGGCGAGATCGGCTGTGCCGCCGGATAGCCAATGACCGGATGAGCCGGATCGCCGGCCGCATAGCGAAACTCAACCGCGGGAGCATACCAGAATGAGTTTCCGGTAATTCCATGGGTACGCGGATGGGCTCCGGTGGCAACCGAAGCATGCCCAAGCGCAGTTGCCGTTACGGCATGAGCGTGGTAAGCGTTAAGGAAAACACTCCCGTGGTCAACGAGTCGACGAAGACCACCGTCGGGAGCAAAGTGATCATAGAATCGAGTGAGGAAGTCGGGCCGCAGTTGATCGACGACGAGTGAGATAATGACTTTCGGTTGATCTGTTTGTTGCGTTTGACCGCACGATCCAACGACGATCGCTGCAACGATGACACCAATCCCGCGAGACATCCGTTTCACTGCGCCCGTTCCTCCAAAAAAAAACCGACATCAAATACGGTGATGCCGGCTTAGTAAACTCTGTTGCTGGACCGCTTACTCTTTGGCTTCTGCCAATTCACCCACTTCGGCGTCCATCTCAGCCTCATCCTCTTCCGAAACCGGTTCCTCGGGAGCTTCCGAAGTAATAACGAGATCGTTCTCGGTAGGAGTTGTGACACCATTGCGCCAGGCCAGCTCGAGCGTGAATTTCTCCTTGGCCTTTTTCTGTTCCACTTCGACTTCCAGATCGACGACATCGCGAGGATGAATCGTCAGCCCCTTATCCCCTTGCTGAATATGCACCGTCCCAGCTTTCAGCGAGGCGATGAGGTCTTCAAGGTACCCGATCGCCCGTTCAAGATCGACCGTCCCTTTGAGACTCAGCTCATTTTTGGACATGATGCCCTTCCTTTCCAGACTTTTCCACAATGTGTATTACTCGCGTTCCCCTGTCAAGAGACCTAGGCGAGGGAAACGAGCGCCTGGGCGAGCAATGCGGGGTCAAGCCGAGGTGCGGATTCGGACGAAACTAATGACGTATCAACAACTTCCACGTTCATCTGGGCGATCGCATCGAGATCGAGTCCGGTCGGATAAGACCCGTTACGGCTGTCGACCAGGACATAATTCAGCAACCGATCATTCGGAATCACGGTGGACTGGTCACGCTGCAGAAAAACCAGCAATTGCTCGACTGCCTCGGCAACCGACAGCCCGAGCATTTCGGGATCGACGCCGGTATTCGGAATAAACAGTTTGGGTGCGGGATTGCCCGCTACCGACTGACCGATGCCACCAATCAGGAGATTCGAAATCAGACTTGAATAGAACGAGCCGATCGGATACACAATCATTTCCGCGTCGTCGATCTGTTCGCGAATACTCGGACTCGCCGTCAGCGTCGTCACCTGGGGCTCATCGAGATCGGAAACGAGACGAACTGATCGAATCGGCTTCGTGATCTGACCGATTCCATTTTTGCCGGTGATCAGATGCTGCCCCACGATTTCGCTTCCGTCGGCAAGGGTAACCGCTAAATGCGCGTCAGCATTGATCGTTGGTCGAACCAAGCCACGCACTTCAACGAGCCGGGAAAACATGAAGCTCACGGTTTCCACCGAGCGATCATTGTTCAAGTACCCGCCAGTGAGAATCAGGTTGCCAATTGATGCTCCCCGCAGATCGAACGTTTCCGGCATTGCCTCTCGGAAGAAGCGCAGATGATTGCGAATGACTTTCCGCATGGGGTCAGCGACTACGGCCACTAAACGATGTTCGCCAGCAATCATCCGTTCTAACTCGAGTAGAAGATCAACCGGTGATTCATCGTCTGGGAAACGATGCGCGAAAAGATGGTAGATATCCTGGTTGCCCAACACACCCGGATCGGCCAAGGCCATTAGTCGATTGCGCAAATCGCCGACCGACAGCATGGCAAACGCTTCCCGCAGCTTCGCTGAGCTCCCCCCCGAGTCAAACGGAGTGACCAGATGAATCGTGTTGAACGTATAGCGAATCAGCTGGCGGCAGGTCTCACGCAGTGCGTTACCACCGGAGAAAAAGAGGATGCGCGGACCGAGGTCCGGCACCTGCTGATAGCGCGACAACCGCTTGCGATCTGGAATCGTAACGGGTCGCGTGATCCTGACAACGTGCGATTGGTTTTCAGGCATGCAATCAGAGCGACTGAATGTCGACCCCTCCGTGGCAGTAAGAATACAGTCGTTCGGCCGCTTCGTCAAATGCGACGCCACCCTCAAGAAGAATTAACGGTGTCGGACCCAACAGCCGCACATACTCGTTGGCGGCAACAAGGGGGGCGGGACCATACTGACCGGGGATAAGATAGAACAGCCCGCGCTCTTTCATCAGTGGTTCGATTACCTCAGGAACTTCGATAGCAGTCGTCCGACGAATGCTCAGCTCACCCGCTCCACGTTGCCATCGCAGCAACACGATAGCGGATACGGGTGCTTCGAGAAGAAGTCGGTCTGCACCAAAGAGTTTGGAAACGGGCACATCGTATTTTTCCTCAAGCTCCCATAAGTCATCGTCATCCAACGACTCGTAACGAACTCGATCAGCCTCCGTAAGCAACGGCGACAAGAACTGATTGCCGAGAATCGTTCCCGGATTGATGCGCGGATACTTCGCAACGCCCCCCATCATCAACACGTTATCTCGACGCCTGAGGATGAGACGATCATTCGAAACGAAATCAGCACCTCGGGTGAGCAACTTCAACGCCAGCGTCGATTTTCCGGCGCCGGACATTCCGGCCATAGCTAACCCGGTCTCATTGATTCGAACGCCTGCCGCGTGAGCGAGTAATCCCTCGGCATCCAGCTGCCACTGGATGTGGCGATGATTGATGAAGTTAACAACTTGGTTGAGGTTCGCACGCGCCGGACCGACACAAAGATTGAGATCGTTGCCGAAAATCAAGACCAAACCTGTCAGACGCTTGCGGACGATTCGGCCGTCAACAAGATCGACATACTCTTCTTTAATCTTCGTCTTCCCTCGATCGGGAGGTTTGGTCGTAAACGAAAGATCGAAGACCGGCGACGGCTGTTCTAAGACGTGAACGACAACATCGGGTTTGGTCTCTGAGGCCGCGACAAACGGTCGGTAGTACTCTGTAAGGTGCTGAATGATATCAGTTTCGGGTGATTGGACAGCAACGTGACAGCCCGCGAAGTCAAGATGTAACGATGGCTCGGCCACAGCGAGTGAATACGATGCCGTCACGTCGGCCAGAGTCAGCTCGCACACGCCGGTCATGACGACACCTGTTTAATGACATAATCAGCGTATCGCGCAGCGGCATCGATACCACACGAGGTGAGACCGGAAAATCCTCCAAATGCTGAGACTTCAAAGACCAGCGGTCCGGTGTCTGTTTCGACAACATCGACAGATGTGAACGTCAATCCGAATAACGCTTGAGCAGAATGGGCAAGTTCGATGACTTGTTCCGATGGCTGAAAACATTCGTATTTGCCGCCGTCGTGGATCGTCGTATTCCACGATTCCCCCTGCTGGACACGGGCGTAGGTACCGACATACTCCCCCCCCAGGAAGACAACGCCGAGGTCACGACCAGGAACCTCGACCTTACGCTGGATATACATCAGTGGGTTGCCGGACGTCTGAAAGGCAATAATCCGATCACGCAGTTCAGGTCCGGGCGTCAGGAGCTGCATCCCACGGGCCTTGGTCGAATAGAACGGTTTGAAAATCGCTTCGCCAAAGCGTTCAACCGTCGCCACCGCGGCGTCGACCGACTCCGTAACAACGGTATCGGGCATCGGAATCCCGCCGTTCTGCAGCGTAACGGTCCCACTCAACCGATCGAGAGCCATCTGCATACCCCGCGGCGGTGAAAAGACACGAACATCACGCCCCTCCAGCCAACGCAGGAGCTCTAACCGATCGAGCAGATCGGGAGAGTAATGAGGACCGACCTTCTTCACCACAACGGCATCAAGTTCGTTGAGGGCGACATCTCCCCAAGAGGCTGTCCCCTGGGCGAAGTCGACGGCGACTTCACTGATATCAATGAGCAGACGTTCCCCGGTAAGATTCGCCACAGCATCGGCCAGTGCCTCCGACGACTTCCCTCCGGGCAAACCGATAACTCCAACACGAACATCTGAACGCGAACTCATAGGCCCCTGTTTCTAGTAAATCAGAACATCGTCGGGCAACCGGAACGTTGCCCAGTCACGTGACTCGCGCGCAATCAGCTTCTCAAGCAAGAAAACCGCGCGCAAATACATGGCATTCGCAAACTTGTAATGAAGCTGGAATCGTGTCGAGGTCATCATGGATCGAACCAATCCGACAGTAAGACGTGCCTCAAACGACGTGTCTTTATTCGTCACTGCAAATTCACGTGACCACTCCAGAAAGCGAAGTGCCACACCGTTGATTCGGCGCCGCAACTCGGGCTCGAAGATCGGTTGCCGAAAGATGGAAACGAGAAAGACGGAGATATCCTGACAGTAGTCGAACTGACGGGATCGATGCAGATCGATCAGGTAGATTTGCTGCTTCTCGGCATCGTACATCACGTTGTCGATATTGAAGTCCCCATGGACCAGCACACTGAATGGCGATACGAGCTGATCATCGAGAGCGGCCGCGCGTTCTAACATCGCGTCAAACGATGGCGACTCCAGCGAACCAATCGAAGATTCCCGACGTTGGAATTCTGGATGAACCTTATAGACATCCTCAATGCGACGTTGCAACTGACGGACAAACCGGGCCGCCGATGGCTCGTCGCTCCGCGTATCGTTCCAAATCGAACCAAGGGTTGAGAGCAACGTCTCGAATGCCGTTTCGAAGAGATTCGAATCACGATCGAGCAGATACTCCTGAAACGTCCGCGCGGGTAGGTTTTCCAGGAGGATGGTAGCATCGGCACCACGTTCATGAAAGTCGAGGACGCGCGGCGTCAGTCCCGGGATAAGTGCGTTCCACCGGTCGATGCTTTCCTTCTCGGCACGCAGCTTGGCCGCACGACCATCTTTGAAGATTACGCCGCGCCCCGTTCGAGACATCCCGGAATGGTCGCGCAGACGCCCGATGCGACAACCGGACTTCGTTTCCCAAATCGCATCGAGCGTCATGTCACTCATATCCGATCCGAGATCAGCCGCCTCCAGCGACTCTTCGAGAGCCTCGTACTGGTCAATCTTGAGCTTCTCACCAAGGGCCGCAGAGATAATCGCCTCACCGATATTGAGGAGAGCATCGCCCATGCGCTCGAAATAGCGGATGATGAAGAGCGACGTGACCAGGTTTTCGGTATCCCGACCGGTGCGCAGCTCTGCAAGAATATGGTCGAAGCTGTGCTTGTACATGTTGTCCAGGCGGAACTCGGTCCGACAGATCTTGAGCGCCTGGGCAATATTGAGATCGAGCAGGGCTGGCTCGATCAAATCAACAGCGTCGCCAATAACGCGGAAGTATGCAGGGTAGTCGTAGCGCCGAATGAATGCGGGATCGCGCAGGTATTCGGTCTGGGAGACGATATTGACAGCGAAGTCGGCAAGGCGCTCGAGATTGCTGGTGATCGTATTGACAGCCCGGATCCGATTGATCGTCTGTTGATCGTCGTTATCCAGATCCCGGATCGAAGCGTATGCCTTGGTCTCAATCGTGGCCTTGAGATTGTCGATGAAATCATCGCGGCTGATAACCGCGTCGATCGATACTTCCGACGGCTCGGCAAGTCGACGTTCGGTTTCGGCGAGCTGCTTGGAGACCTCCATGACGAGGAATCGGAAGTTATCTTCCAACCCCTCGACCGATAGCAATTGGCGCATAGGTGGTTAGTTAGTCCGCCTTTTCGGAGCTGATGGAGAGCGGCCCTTTGATCGGGCTGTCACCGTGTCCGTTGGACTTCCAACTGATCTTGAAGGTAACTTTCGCTTCATCGCTCTTCTGACGAGCCTTCACATCGAGTTTCAATAATCCTTCTGGCTCAAGAACGATTTCCTCTTCGCGAGTGCCCAAGACCAGACGGCCCGAGGCAATTCCCTCGGAGAGGGCGTTGAGGTAGCGGACGATCGTCTGTCGATCTTGTAGTGATTCGTGGCGAAAATCGGATTTCTGACTAGCCATGGTCGTTCTCCTCCTACTCGCCAAGGCGGGCAGCATACTCCTCAATTACGGTGAGCCGGTCAAAGTTAGCGGCGAGGAGAGTCTTGCGAATCGAAAGGTGATCCCAGGCTGGCTGGACACCGACCTCTCGCCGAGCTTTTTCAAAGTCTTGAAGGTGCGTTTCCTTGACCTTCTCTCCCATGTGGCAGTCATCGCCCATCGTTACCAACAGACGGCGATGGGACGGGCGTCCCTGTTTGTTCTGTCGACTCACGACCTCGACGAGGAATTCAGTGAACTCCTGAGACTGGGGATTCCAGACCTCGTAGCCATCGACATCCCAATCACATAGCAAGACCGGCCAGAACTGTTCGGGATGAGGCACAATGATTCCGCCGCCGAGAGAACGAATCTCCTCAATGAACTCACGAGCGGTATAGAAGTAGGCCAGCTCGAAACGAGCCTTTACGATCTCCTTCATCGCCTTCAGAAACGACTGCGAGAGATTGATGGAGGCGTCGTCGTAGTTTTCGCGCAAAAGGTCGAAGTAGTTGCGAAGCAGCTTGTTCCGGAGCATCTCAGGAGGCGTCTCATCGTGATTCGCCTCAATCAAGCGCTTGATTTTGTCGACATGATGGCGAACGAACGTGACAACCTCGGGTGAAACACCAGTCTCGCGGGCAGCAAGCGCCACTCGGTCATCGAAGCGGGAATCGAGGATCGAGTCGATGTATTCAAAGAGTTGGCTCTGGCGGTAGCGATACGTGTGCTCAAGCATCTTGTGAAAGACATCGGCATTGCGAATCGTCTCGGACCGGAAGTGCGCCAGGAACTGTACCTTGCGATTAAACTCCGGTGCATAACAATCAATTTCCACGCCGGCATAACCATCGATTTCATTCACAACGTTGTGCTGTGTTGGGATGATCAGCGCTCGCTCATGATTCGGAAACGTGCGATCAATGCGGACCAGACAGGTCTCGATCGGCACAAACTCGGGATGCCAGTGAATACCGAGAATCGCCTTCTGCTGCGGGAAAGTCTGAGGGGGGTCGGTCAGCTTGGCCAATTGATCGTCGGTTAGCCGAATGGATGTCGCACGACGGTAGCGCTCCTGATCGGTATCAGTTAGCTCCCGCTCCATCCCCTCAAGCTGCTTACCAAGGCGCTCGGCACTCTGATCAATTGACGGCAGCGTCATCGGCTGGTCCTTTCGACAGCGGGCTCATGGGTCTCGTTCAGAAACGTACGCCACAATCGTTCGCTTGGCAATCCGGCCGAACAACAAAGTGGCCGGCTACCCGAAGGTAGCCGGCCGCGTTGAACAGGTTGGAAGGAGCTGTTACCAGCCCGTCTCCAAGACTGATTTGAGGCTTACAGACACGGCGGGAGCGGCGAGAACGTAATGAAGAGGTTGTCGATCAGCGTCGAGAGATCGGGCAGACCAACAGAACCATCAGCATTGACATCACCTTCACCAACGCAGCAGAGCGGGCTGAACGTAATGAACAGGTGGTCGATCAGCGTCGACAGGTCAGGCAGACCAACCGAGCCATCGCAGTTCACGTCACCGGTCGTGCCAACACAGCAGCCCATCGTGCCGCGGGCGTCACCGAGGTAACCACCGCAGTCGACGAACGTCCAGTTGGCCGTCCAGGCATCATCCATCGAAACCGCCGGGTCAAAGGCGCCCTTGTAGGTCACGGTCGCGAAGAACGTGGCCCAGGTCGCCTGGAGGCCCGGGTTGGCCGGCGGATTGAAGCCAGACGGATCGTTCCAGGAACCATCTGCCGGACCAGCAATTTCCGGACGCGGATCGTTCTGACCATCCGGCTCGAACGAGATCAGACCCAGCATCTGGTCGGTGGAGTCGTTCGCACGGGCAGCGATAGCGAAGACCGAGTCAGCGACGTAGGCCTGCGAGTTCGTGCCACCGGCATTGCCGAAGAACGAGTTGTTCTCAAAGTAGAGATCACCAACCGAAAGACGCTCGCGCGAGTCACTGGTGAGCGAATCACCAACATCTTCGATGCGGAGGCCCTGAGCCGGGAAGTTTGCAAAGATCGAGTTCCAGTAGGCGCCACCAGCGTTGTCGCGAAGCTCAACCGCCTGACCGGCCTTGGCCTGGTCGTTGTCGCCGATGTAGGTGGCGTTGGAGATGTTCGGCGTAGCAAACGGAGCGACGTCATCGTCAACACCGGAACGCTGACCACCACCATCGTGCTCACCACCGCGCTCAGAACCTTCAGCGCCGGTGTCAACGATGCAGAACCAGAACTGACCGGCACCGCGCCAACCTTCGTCGTAATCAAAGGCATCGTCGCCACCGAAGGCGGCTACGAGATTCTTAGTGAAGGCAGTACCACCGAACCACTCGTAGCCATCGTCCAGGTTGGCAAAGACTTCGATGTTCTCGATGATCGTACCACGGCCGACACCACCCATGGTGAGACCGTTGATCTCGTTGTTGGCACCAATGTTCGAACCGGCGTGGCGGATCGAAACATACTTGATGGTACCGGAATTGTCGTCATCGTTGTCACCAGCGATACCGCCGCCATAGGCGTTGCGGAAGTCACCAGACGGGAGACCTTCGATGAAGTTCGAGTCCTGCGGATCGTTGATCGCGGCCTCACCAAGGAGGATGAATCCACCCCAGAGACCTTTGCCCAGACCGTCGCCGGCCGGCGGAAGCGGCACGTCGGCGGCATCGTCAACGTCGTCCGTAATCGCCGTCATGACGATCGGCTCACACTCGGTACCGACAGCTTCAATGAAACCACCGCGGGCAACGATAAGAGCGGTCGCGCCAGCACCCTGGCCCGGGTTACCCTTAATGATTGTTCCCTCTTCGATATCGAGGTACTCACCGTCTTCGACATAAACGAAGCCGGAGAGATTGTAGACAGTGTCTTTCGACAGGCGGGTGTAGGAACCGATGTCGGCGTTGGTCAGCGGCTCAACCGGCTTACCATCGTCGGTCGTCAGGGCACAATCGGTGCAGGCAACCGGCGGCTGCGGGTTGTCACCGAGGAAGCCGCCGCAGGAAATGAACGAGAACTTCGCCCACGACTCGAGGATCGGGGTGTTCGGATCGAACGCGCCCTTGTAATCGACGGTGTGGAAGAAGGTCGCCCAGGTCGCCTGGAGACCCGGGTTGGCCGGCGGATCGTACGTCGCCGGATCGATCCAGCCACCATCGGCCGGGCCGCCCGGGAACGGACGCGGATCGAGCAGAGCATTCGGGGCAAAGTCGATGCCACCGATAAACGGATCACAGATCTTGTTACCGTGATCGCGGATACCAAAGACAGAGTCCCGGACCCACGGCTGATCGCCACGGAATTCACCACTCTGGTTATCCCAGAAAATGTTGTGCTTGAACGAAAGATCACCAACCGAAAGACGCTCACGCGAGTCGCCGGTCAGCGGATCAGCGACGTCCTCAATGCGGACACCCTGAGCCGGGAAGTTGGTGAAGATCGAGTTGGCGTACTGGCCACCCGCGTTGTCACGGAGCTCAATCGCCTGACCGGACTTCGCCTGGTCAACGCCGCCACCAACATAGGTCGCGTTCGAGATGTTCGGGGTCGCGAACGGAGCAACGTCATCATCGACGCCCGAGCGCTGACCACCACCATCGTGCTCACCACCGCGCTCAGAACCTTCAGCGCCGGTGTCAACGATGCAGAACCAGAACTGACCAGCACCACGCCAGCCTTCGTCATAGTCAAATGCATCATCACCACCGAAGGCAGCGATCAGGTACTTGGTGAACGCGGTGCCACCAAACCACTCAAAGCCATCGTCCAGGTTGGCGAAGACTTCGACGTACTCGATGGTCGTGGCGCGGCCGACACCACCGAGGGTGAGACCGTTGATCTCGTTGTTGGCACCAATGTTCGAACCGGCGTGGCGGATCGAGACACTCTTCACAACACCCGAGTTGTCGTCATCATCGTTGCCAGCGTTACCGCCGCCATAGGCGTTGCGGAAGTCACCAGACGGGAGACCTTCGATGAAGTTTGAATCCTGCGGATCGTTGATCGAGGCGCGACCAAGGAGGATGACACCACCCCAGAGGCCCTTACCCAGACCGTCACCGGCTGGCGGAAGCGGAACGTCGGCCGGATTGTCGACGTTATCCGTGATCGCCGTGAAGATGATCGGACGCTCGAGGGTACCAGTGGCGTAAACCTGACCACCGCGGGCAACGACCAGCGCTGTGGCGCCGGCACCCTGACCCGGGTTACCCTTAATGACCGTACCCGGCTCAATGATCAGGACTTCGCCATCTTCAACGTAAACGAAACCATCGAGGTTGTAGACGGTATCGCAGGAGAACCAGGTCGTGCCGGTAATGTCGGCATTGGTGACAACCTCAACCGGCTTGCCGGCTTCGGCAGTCTGGCAGTCGGCCTTGGCCGGCGGAGTCGGAGTGAAGCCGAGGTAGGACAGATTGGTCCAGTGATCGGTCCAAAGGTCGCCCGCCGGATCGAACGCACCGCGGTAGGCGGCAGCATCAAAGAAACCAGCCCAGACGGCGTTGAGGCCCGGGTTCGCCGGCGGATCGAACGTCGTCGGATCACCGGTCGAAGCGGTCGCGGTGGTCGGACGTGGATCGAGACCACCGGTCGGGGCAAAGTCGATGCCCGTGATGCCCGGGTCGGTCGAATCGTTGTTCAGCGCGGCGATACCGAAGACCGAGTCGGCGACCCAGGTCTGCGAGTTCGTACCACCGGTATTACCGAAGAACGAGCTGTGGCTGACGACGAGGTCACCAACCGAAAGACGCTCACGCGAGTCACTGGTCAACGAGTCCGCAACGTCTTCGACGCGGATGCCCTGAGCGGACCAGTTCACGAAGAGCGAGTTGAAGTAGGCAACGCCAGCGTTGTCGCGCAGCTCAACCGCCTGGCCCGACTTCGCCTGGTCAGCGCCACCACCAATGTAGGTCGCGTTGGCGAAGTTCGGGGTCGCGAACGGAGCAACGTCGTCATCGACGCCCGAGCGCTGACCACCACCATCGTGCTCACCGCCACGCTCCGAACCTTCGGAACCGGTGTCAGCAACGACGAACGCATACTGGACGGCACCCCGCCAGCCTTCGTCATAGTCCATGCCATCATCACCGCCGTACGCGGCGACCAGATACTTGCAGAGGACCGTGCCGCCAAACCACTCGTAGCCGTCGTCCAAGTTGGCGAAGACTTCAATGTGGCTGATGACGGTACCGCGACCAACGCCACCCATGGTAAGACCATTGATCTCGTTGTTGGCACCAATGTTCGAACCGGCATAGCGGATCGAAACGTACTTCATAACGCCTGAGTTGTCCTCATCGTCATCACCAGCGGCGCCGCCACCGTAAGCGTTACGGGCATCACCGGCCGGAAGACCTTCGATGAAATTCGAATCCTGCGGATCGTTCATGGACGCGCGACCGAGCAGGATAACGCCACCCCAGAGACCCTTACCAATACCGTCGCCGGCCGGCGGGTTCGGGATGTCGTTCGGGTTGTCGAGGTTGTCAGACACCGACGTGAAAATAATCGGGAGCTCGGGTGTGCCCTGGGCGTAAATCTTTCCGCCGCGAGCAACGATCAGCGCCGTAGCGCCAGCACCCTGACCAGGATTACCTTTTACGATAGTCCCGGCCTCAATGATGAGGACTTCGCCATCCTCAACATACACGAAGCCATCGAGCTCGTAAATGTTGTCATTCGACCAGTAGGTCGTACCGCTAATGTCGGCATTGGTAATGACAACGGTCGACTTACCCACTTCGGTCAACTGACCAAAAGCGGCAGCCGGCGCGAGCACCAACAGCAAAGCCATTAATTTGCGAAGCATTCTAGGATTACCTCCAAGTTGTTTACACATACGGTTGCTACCGTTTGTGATCGGTAGTGACTCCAGTGGATCGTACCTCTCTCGTCATCTCCTCTGTGCACAGGTGTCCAGTCGTCTCTAAAGGATTGGAACTATTACTAAGGCAGTGGTCGTCGCTGTGTGGCTCTCGCGATTTCCCACCACGCACTAAGTACGGGGGTGAGACCGGGGTCTCGTCATTTCGGACGGGAGTGGTTTGGTGTCAACCACCCCCGCCCATGCGCTCTATCTATACCGTCACTGTTAAGCCAGTATTACAGTGACCAACCAAGTCCCACGCTAAACGAACGGCCCGATCCATAGAGCCGATCGATATAATCTACGCCACGCCATTCCTGCGCGAACTCGTTGCGCTCATCGAGCATATTTGAAATCGCGAACTTAAACTTCAGACCACCCGGAAGACGCTGGGAGGCATTGAAATCCAGCAGGTTACGCGGCTGCTCATAAATGTCAGGAGAAACACCGGTACCAACGGCATCGAGCCGTTCACCAAAGACATTGTATGAGAGGTTCAGCGACGTCCCGGTCGTCGGAGGATTGAAGCCTAACGAAACATTAACAATGTAATCTGACTGACCGAACATGGGGCGATCCGAACTCTCGACTCCGAGATCGGTGGCTCGCCCCGGATCCAGATCAATTTCCGACGTGGTCAGCGTAAGGTTGGCTCCGAATTCGAAGTTTCGCAGCGTATTCGAAACTTGGTCAAGACGTTTGCGAATCTCAAACTCAGCACCAAAGACGGATCCCTCATCGACATTAAGTGGGAATCTCTGCTCGGCCGCGGCACCGCGGATGGTCAACACGATTGGATCTTCCAATCTCTTGTGGAAGGCCGACACCGCGAGGACTTCCCCGGGACGCGGGAACCACTCAAGACGAACATCGTGGTTGCGAATAAGCGTCCGCTTGAGATCCGGATTACCGATGAACAGACGTTCTGAGTTGCCAAACTCCTCCGAGCCAAACGGTGCAAACTCACGAATGGTCGGACGCGCCAATGTCTGCGCGTACGCCGCGCGAATATTCACCGTCGTCGACGGCGAGACAGTAATCGCAATTGCCGGCAGCCAGTCGTACGAAACGAACGATCCACCCAGGTACCCATTGGAGTCGGGCTCGAAACCATTCTCGGCAGTCATTTCCGTTTCTTCGTACCGAGCCCCACCAACCAACCGAAGCCAGTCGGTAACACGAATATCACCCATCGCGTAGCCGGCGGTGACATCCTGAGTGCCTGTGTATTCGTCGCGGGGTGTCGTTACGCGCGACAGACGGCGATTGATGAACAGGAAGTTTCCGCTTTGGGTAATCGCACCAATCGGCGCGAAGAAATCCTCGAATTGACCAGTCTGGGCGAACGCTCCGAGCGAGTTTGTTGAATAGACGTAGGAATCCTGCTCAACGTCGCGGTCTTTGCGCACCTCCAGGTAACCCGTCTTTAAGAGAATGCGACGGCTGACGTTCATTGCGACATCGGCACCAAACTCCCGGTTTTCCTCCTCAGTGAAGCGGAAGAAACGTTCCGGCGGAGCCGTGTTGGCGGTCGTGATCCCAAACGGCGTCGGTTCCGGATCTTCATCACTCGGGAAGTACTGTTCGAAGCTGAAGAACTGGTGATCCGGTTCGTCTTGCTCCGCCTTCGAACGACTATAACGCCAATCGACGCGGAATCGCGACTTCTCGTGCAGGACATGCTTTCCTCCGAACTGGATCGCCTGTAGTGACCGTTCGGTGTAGGCCAGCACGTTGTTATCAAGGAAGCCGTCGGTGCGACTGAGATCATCAAAGACCGGACCCGGGGCAACGCCGTAAACTCGTCGGCCTTCCCACTCCTCCGATTTGTTCCAGACATACGAGAACGTGAAGCGGTTGTTAGGCGTCACCTCAACCGCGGCGTTGCCGAGGAAGCTGTAGAAATTCTCATCAACCGCCCGGGTATCGTTGTACTGGGCCCGCGCTTCCATCGAATCGGCCTGCGACCGGGCCAGCCATGAGTTGATCTGGCCATCATCATAGAACGACGCCGAACGGCTTGTCCGATAGGCGACATTGAAACCTAACCGGCGATCCGCAATCAACAGATTGTCGCCGTAGGAGGCACTGAACGATCCCGGCAGGCGACCATCCTTGCTGTTCCGACGGAAATGGTCGGGAAAGGCAGTCGACACGTTCGACACTTGCTGTGCGACCGCTGAATCGGTCGTGAACCCCGGCGTTTGTGTCCCAAACTCTCGTGCAAATGGTTCGTTCCAAATCGGCGGAGAGGTCGAAATACCACGCTCAAACGTGAAGAATCCTTCGGTACCGGTCGTGCGATCGTTGTAGCCACTACCTACCGAAACCGAAAGCGAGCGCTTGTCCGGAAAGTCTTTTGTCTGCAGGTCGACCGAGCCACCGGCAAAATTGCCCGGCTTGTCGGGAGTAAACGTCTTTGTGATAACAACATTATCGAGCATGCCGGCCGGGATCAGGTCGAGCGGGACCGCCTGCTTTTCCGGGTCGGGGGTCGGCAAGAGCGCGCTATTGAGCGTGACGTTGCCATAGCGGTCACCAAGACCACGCACGACAACTTCCTTACCCTCAACGACCGATACACCGACCGCTTTCGACGCCGCCTCAGCAGCATCGCCAGCACCTTGGCGTTCCATCGTTTCCGACGAGATAGCGTCGCGGACGTCGGCTGCTTCCTGACGATCCTTGAGCTGCGCGGCCTCACTGTTGCGAATTGCCGACGCAGTGACAGTAATCGTCTCGCCCTGCACCGCCTCAATCGTCATCGAGACATCGAGTTTCTTCTCGCCCGACGCCTCAACAATCACCTCGGTGATCTCGACCGGCGCATAACCGATCGCTGATACCCGCAGCGTGTACGTTCCCGGCGGCACGTTGCGGATCGTAAACTTTCCATCGAGGTCAGCCCGCGCTCCAAGCTGCGTGCCAACAATCATCACGGTTGCGCCGATAAGCGGCTGCCCACTCTCCTCTTCGACGACCGTTCCAATGACCCGACCTACTGATTGCTGCGCCGCTACCGGTGCGGCCAACATTGCCCCCAGACAGACAAAAAGCCCCGCGATGAAATTCAGTGCGCGGAGCTTACAAACCCGAGATGGGCCGAATGCAACGACATTGCGACCATTACGAAAGTCGATCATAGCGACCTAGACTCCTCCAAAACCTTCCAAATCCTTATGTCCGTTTGGCGAGAGGCAGAACCCGCCCGTCGACAAACCTGTTCAACGCGGCGAGAGTCGTTGAGATTTGTTTGGGAAATATTAGTGCCCTTTTAGATTCTGAATAAGTTGTGCAAATTGGACATTGGTGTCCGTGGATTCGAGACCGGATGATTGCGGACGATATCGGACCATCCTGATCTTCAATGACTAACGGCGTTCTAAGGTAATACTCACCGTCGGCTAACAAGGAAAGCCGAGCCTTGCCGCAAACGGCTGTGATGCGGAGGTCTCGTGAGCGCGGGCAACGAAGCGATTCTGGTCATTGAGGATGAACCGGATATTCAGGAACTGATTCGGTTTAATCTACTCAAGGAGGGCTATCAGGTCCGCCTCTGCCGCACGGGTGAGGAGGGACTCACCGCAGCCCGATCGCAACCGCCCCGACTGATCCTTCTCGACCTGATGCTGCCCGGCATGGACGGCTTGGAAGTCTGTCGCCTCCTCAAACAGGATACGTCCACCAACGCGATCCCGGTAATCATGGTGACCGCGCGAACCGAAGAAGTCGACATGGTTACCGGGCTGGAAATTGGGGCAGATGATTACGTCAATAAGCCGTTCTCACCCAAAGTCCTGGCGGCTAAAATCCGGGCCATGCTGAGACGTCGCAATGGTGAGCCGGTCCATGACACCCCTCCGCTCACCGTCCACAAGTTGGAGATCCACCCTGGCCGATTTGAAGTGAAGGCCAACGGCGAAACTGTTGATCTCTCACTTACCGAATTTCGGATCCTGCATTTCCTAGCTCGGTCGCCGGGATGGGTGTTCACCCGCTACCAGATCGTTTCGGGGGTTCGCGGCGACGATATCGTCGTGACCGATCGATCGGTCGATGTCCATATCGTCGGTCTTCGTCGCAAACTCGGTGAATTCGGTCGATACATCGAGACCGTTCGCGGTGTCGGCTACCGGTTCCGCGAACAACCGTAATCCGACTATAATCCAGTTCATTCTCGCCCATTCTCCGTCATAGTCCTAAAGGGTACGACCGATTTTGACGATTGACAGATTGCGTTCGGGGGGGCTTCTTGCCGCTGGGCAGGTTGTGATATTTCTCCCGACGCATGAGTCAAGAACGAATCCTGGTCGTTGAAGACGAAGCTGATATTCGCGAGCTGGTCCGGCATCATCTGGAGCGGGACGGCTATCGGGTAGATATTGCCAGCGACGGAGAGTCGGCGCTGGAGCAGATCAATTCGGTCGCCCCTGATCTGATCGTCCTCGATCTCATGCTCCCGGGCCTGAGCGGTCTTGATATCTGCCGTTCCCTCCAACGTAACACAGCGACCAGCGCTATTCCGGTGATCATCGTTTCCGCCCGCGAGGAGGAATCGGACATCGTCGCCGGACTTGAATTGGGTGCCGACGATTACGTCACCAAACCGTTCTCCCCGCGCGTTCTCCTCGCTCGTGTCAAGGCGGTGCTGCGCCGAAATCACGAGAATGGTGATTCCGACGACAGGGTCCTGGTCTTTAGCGATTTGCAGATTGATCCGGGGCGGCGCGAAGTGCGGGTCAATGGCGAGGAGGTGCAGCTGACCAATACCGAGTTTCGGCTGCTCCACACCCTGGCTCGCCGTCCGGGCTGGGTCTTTACCCGCTATCAGATTGTCAATGCCGTCCGGGGATCAGATGCGGTCGTGACCGATCGTTCGGTCGACGTTCAGGTCGTCGGTCTGCGGAAGAAACTCGGCCCGGCAGGAAGTCGTATCGAAACCGTCCGGGGAGTCGGTTACCGCTTTCGGGACTAGCCCATGGCTCGCCCTCGCCTTGTCTGGCAGCTCTACCCAACCTATCTGATCATCGCCCTCGTTTCGCTGTTGGTGGTCGGTCTCTTTGCAGCCGGGTCGGTCGAACGGGTGCTCGAACGCCAGGCCGCAATCGGACTCGAACGACAAGCCGCCGTGCTGCGCGAGTTATTGACCGACGAAAGCCGCACGATCGACCCCCCAACCGCAGATTCACTGGCTGCGGTAGTCGGCGAATTGACCGGCTATCAGATTGTCATCATGACCCGCTCAGGACGGCCGGTCGGCTTCTCGGGCGGCGCGCCGAGCGAACTACCGCGACTCGCCGATATGCCGGAAATCATCACCGCCCTCGGTGGCGCTGTTGGCGTCGAGAGTCGGCGCGACCCAATCGTCGGCAAACGCATGATCTATTGTGCACTGCCCATTGGCGATGATCAGGGATTGATCGGTGTTATTCGAGCGGGAGTCGAAACCACCGCTATCGAACAATCGATGAGTCAGGTCTATTGGCAGCTCGGCCTTGGTTCGGTTGGAATGATTCTGCTTGTATCGCTCGTATCACTCTATGTGGCCCGTCGGCTGGCCCGCCCCCTTGAGTTGATTCGCCAGGGGGCAGCGCTCGTTGCCAAAGGTGATCTCACCTACCGGCTTCCGGTGGCCGATTCTGAGGAGATCGGTTCGTTGGCCGAAGCGATTAACTTCATGTCCGCGGAGCTGGCCGATCGGATTCGGATTGTCACTCAGCAACGCAACGAACAGGAAGCGATCCTTGCCTCGATGATCGAAGGCGTCGTCGCGGTTGATGGCGGAGACCGGCTAATCAATCTCAACCGTACTGCCGGAACGCTCCTCAACGTTCGTCCCGAACAGGCTCTCGGACGACCGATCCACGAGGTGGTACGAAACAGCCAGCTCCTGCGGCTTCTGGAAAAGACGCGTGGTTCGACAGGACCTGTCGAGGAGGAGATCGTGATGACGACGCCGCGTCGGGAAGAGATCTTTTTGCAGGCCCACGGATCGCCACTTCTGGATTCCGAGAGCAAACCCCTGGGTGTGGTATTGGTCTTTAATGACGTGACCCGAATCCGGCGACTGGAAAACGTTCGTCGCGAATTCGTTGCTAACGTATCGCACGAGTTGCGGACCCCCTTAACGTCGGTCAAAGGCTACCTGGAAACGATCATCGACGGCGGGATTGACTCGCCGGAGGATCAGCGACGATTCCTGGGGGTCATCGCCCGGCAAGTCGATCGGCTTAACGCCATTATTGAGGATTTGCTGTCCCTGTCTCGTATCGAACAGCGAGTCGAGCGCGCACAAATCGACCTCAGTCCCGGTTCGGTCGCCGAAGTCTGTCGCGGTGCGGTACGCGAACGGGCTGATATGGCGGCGGAGCGCAACGTGGTCCTGGAATGCGATTTTGACGACGAACAGACGACCATACCCATGAACCCCTCGCTGCTTCAGCAGGCGCTGGTCAATCTAATCGACAATGCGATCAAGTACGGACCCGAGGATTCCATCGTTCGCATCACGAGCCGTCGCGATGGGCATTTTCTAACGATTTCGGTCTCGGACCGCGGACCCGGAATCCCCGAAGAGCATCGGGAACGTATCTTCGAGCGCTTTTACCGGGTCGACAAGGGACGCAGCCGGGAATCGGGTGGTACCGGACTGGGACTCGCGATTGTGAAGCATATCGCCCTGGCGCACCGCGGTGCGGTTACCGTGGAAAGCGGCCCCGAGGTCGGCACTTCATTTTCGATTCGACTTCCTCTGGCGGTTCGCCGACAGGCGTCGTAACCTCCGCTAACGGATTCCTAACAAATTTCCGGTTGGGGGACCCGTTGTCGCACAGCACTTTCGCATGGGTGCGGAAGAACCGGCAGGTGTATCACTACGAGAAACATATGACCACCTCCCAATCCCACCACAAGTAAGGAGTTTCGGATGTTCAAGCGACTTGCTGTTCTCGCGCTTGTCACCATTTTCGCCGCCACGACCCTTCAGAGTGATACACCGGTTAGGATCACGATCACCGGCTCGGATACTCTGGTTCGGCTCGGTCAACGATGGGCCGAGGAGTTCATGAAGCGGCATGATGACGTTATTATTCAAGTCTCCGGAGGCGGCTCCGGTCGCGGTATCGCCTCGCTACTCAACGGCACAACTGACATCTGCGAGGCCTCTCGCCCCTTTCATGAGGAAGAGTACGAGCTTGCCAAGGAGCGTGGCATTGACGTCTTCGAGGTCGCCGTGGCGCTCGATGGCATCGCGGTCTTTGTCCACAACTCGAATCCCATCGAGACGATCACACTGACCGATTTGCGTGACATCTATACCGGTTACATCACCAACTGGTCGGAAATCGGTGGCCCGGATGAGCCGATCATTCTCTACAGCCGCGAGAACAACTCCGGAACGTTCATGTACTTCCGCGAGAAAGTGCTCGACGACGAAGATTTCGATCCGCGAACTCAGTCACTCCCCGGCACCGCTGCGGTCGTCAATGCGGTCTCACAAGACCCGAATGGCATTGGCTACGGAGGGATCGCATACGGTGAATCGATTCGTCATCTGATGGTGGCGTACACAGCCGACGATGAGCCAGTCGACCCGACGTTCGAATCGATCTCGGAGGGAACGTACCCAATTTCCCGGCCGCTTTTCTGGTACACGAATGGCAAGCCGAACGGGATGATCAAAGAACTTGTCAATTGGGTTCTCTCGGAGGAAGGTCAGACGATCGCTCGCGAAACGGACTACGTCCCGCTTCACCCGGAAGACGCACAGGCGAACCTAATTACCGACTGATGTCGGTTACTGGCGATGACAGATTCGAATCAGGGTACGCTCCCGTTCAAACCGAAATCGAAACTCTTTGAGGGAATCGGTTCGGGAATCATTCGTGTCAGTGCTTTCACGGCCCTGATCGGTATCTTTCTGATCTTCGTCTTCATCTTCAAAGAAGCCATTCCGATCTTCACGTCCGAAGCGGTCCAGGAGACCGCTTCGCTCGATAAAATGGTGTTTAAGCAGGAGTTTCGCGAGGGGCGCGATCCGCTCTGGTCGTGGGCTCCCAATTCGCGGCAGCCGAAGTTTTCGCTCATGCCCCTCGTCCTTGGATCGATTAAGGCGGCCGTCATTGCAATGCTCTTTGCCGTACCCCTTGCCGTTGGCGCTGCGATTTATTCCTCGGAATTCGCATCAAAGCGATGGCGTGAGTTCATAAAGCCGATCATTGAAATCCTTGCCGGCATCCCGTCGGTGGTCCTCGGATTCTTCGCGCTCATCGTGATGGCGACGGTCTTCCGAGAAGTCTTCGGCTTCACGTACCGGCTCAACGCGTTCGTCGCGGGAGTCGCGCTCGGCCTTGCCGTAATCCCAATCGTCTTCACCGTAGCCGAGGACGCGATGACGTCGATCCCGCAATCACTGCGGCAGGCGGCCCTTGCCGTTGGTGCCAATAAATGGCAGGTATCGATGACCATGGTGTTGCCGGCCGCACTACCGGGCATTGCTGCCGGTGTGGTCCTTGGCTTTGGGCGAGCCATCGGTGAAACAATGATCGTGCTGATGGCGTCCGGAAATGCGCCGCTTACGACAGCCAGTCTCTTTGATTCGATACGAACGATGTCGGCCACCATTGCATCGGAGATGGGTGAGGTCGTGGTCGGCTCGACACACTACAACGTTCTGTTCTTCATTGGGACACTACTCTTCATCTTCACGTTCATCATTAATCTGGGCGGCGATCTCATTCTCCGCCGGATCAAGGAACGGATTCAGGGGAAGGTGACCTGATGGGCAACGGCACAACGGTCCTGGCCACCGAGCAGATCAATCAGGTCCTCAACAATATCGGTGACCGCAAGAAGTCGCAGGGCATCATCCCCAAATCACTGACGCTGCTTTCGGTCCTGCTCATCGCCGCTATTCTCGCCGTTATTCTGGGCAATATCTTCCTGGGTGGTATCGGTGTCATCAGTTGGGAGTTCATTTCTCAGTCGCCAGCTCACGGTCTCGAAGAGGGAGGAATCTTCCCGGCGATCTTCGGTACGGTAGCACTCGTCTTCCTGATGGTCATTGCGGTTGTGCCGATTGGTGTACTCACCGCAATCTACCTGCACGAGTACACACGACCTGATTCGATGATCACCCGTGCGATTCGGATCTCGATCAACAACCTCGCGGGAGTGCCGTCGATCGTCTTCGGTCTCTTCGGACTGGGGTTCTTCATCTCCTTTGTTGGGGGCTTTCTCGATAGCGTCTTTGTTATCGCTGACGACCGCCCGTACTGGGGTCAGCCAGCGATTATCTGGGCCTCTCTCACGCTGGCGTTGCTCACCCTGCCGGTTGTCATCGTCTCAACCGAGGAGGCCCTGAGGGCTATCCCACGGGAGCTCCGCGAGGCAAGTTATGCGCTTGGAGCAACGAAGTTACAGACGATCCTCCGGATTATCATCCCACAGGCATTGCCGGGGATTCTGACCGGTGGAATTCTGGCGGTCAGCCGCGGCGCTGGCGAAGTCGCACCGATTCTGTTTACCGGGGCCGCGTACTACCTGCCCTATCTGCCCACACAATTGAATCATCAGTTCATGGAGCTGGGGTACCATGTATACATTCTGGCGACTCAGGCTCCGGACATTGACAAAACGAAACCAATTCTGTACGGAACGGTTCTGACGTTACTTGTGCTGACGTTCCTGTTGAATTTCACGGCGATCTTTATTCGATCGCGAATGCGATCGCGACGAGTTGCCGATTAACCTCGATTACGGTAGCAATTCATGACAGATATGACCACGCCCCCATCCGCACCGCCGCGCACCTCGACGCATATCAAGATTACCGCGGAGACGGTTGATTTCTGGTATGGAGACAATCACGCTCTGCGTGATGTTACGCTGTCGATGGGTAAGGGGAAGGTGACGGCGCTGATCGGACCTTCCGGGTGCGGTAAGTCCACGTTTCTTCGGTGCCTGAATCGAATGAATGAAACGATTCCCGGCACGCGAATGACGGGAACGGTGCGTCTAGACGATCGCGATATCTACAATGGGTTCGGCGACGTTTCGCAGCTTCGTACGCGGGTCGGCATGGTTTTCCAGAAGTCCAATCCGTTCCCGAAGTCGATTTTCGACAATGTCGCCTACGGCCTGAGAGTCAACGGCATCAAAGATCGCCAGATAATCACCCATGCCGTTGAGGACACGCTCAAGAAGGCGTTTCTCTGGGACGAGGTTAAGGACAAGCTGAGTCACTCCGCGTACATGTTGTCGGGGGGACAGCAGCAGCGGCTCTGTATCGCCCGCGCCCTGGCGGTCCGACCGGAAGTGTTGCTCATGGACGAACCGGCCTCAGCGCTCGATCCGATATCCACGACCAAGATTGAGGACCTGATTGCTGAACTTAAGGGGAGCTACACAATCATCATCGTTACCCACAACATGCAGCAGGCCGGGCGCGTGTCGGACAAGACCGCTTTCTTCTACGAGGGGAAAATGGTTGAAGCCGGAGAAACAACGCAGATATTTACTAATCCGCAGGAGAAGCGGACCGAGGACTACATTACCGGCCGATTCGGCTAGGGAACGAACTGACACACCCGCTAGTCCGGGAGTTTCGACATGGCGCTGTACTTTCAACGAGAGATGGATCGCCTCAAGAAAGAGGTCCTGACGGTTGGAGCGATGGTTGAGGAAAACCTCGGTCGCTCGGTACGAGCCATTCTTAAGCGCGATCCAAAACTGGCTGAGGATGTCGTGAGTTACGATCGCGACGTTGACGATATGGAAGTGGAGGTTGAAGAGGATTGCCTGAAAATCCTCGCACTTCATCAGCCGGTGGCGATCGATCTGCGCTTTATCGTCGCAGTACTGAAGATCAACTCCGACCTCGAGCGGATCGGCGATCTTGCTGTCAATCTCGCCGAGCGATTCCTGCATATGGCGAATCTTGAGCCGATGCCATTGCCGTATGATCTTGGTCGTATGGCTGATGTCGCGCAGTCGATGCTGCGTGATGCGCTCGACGCCCTGGTCAATTTCGACGCCGACCAGGCTCGACGCGTGCTTGCAGCGGACGATGAAATTGATCAGCTCCACAAGGAGACGTATCGTCTGGTTCAGGAGGCCGTTCTTACGAGTCCCGCCAAGGCCGAGGTGCTTATCAATTCGCTAGCGTTTTCGCGTCACCTGGAGCGCATCGGTGATCACACAACGAATATCGC
Organism: Candidatus Zixiibacteriota bacterium; assembly: GCA_028289585.1. Classification (GTDB taxonomy): domain Bacteria; phylum Zixibacteria; class MSB-5A5; order GN15; family FEB-12; genus JANQPI01. The sequence goes on along the minus strand of JANQPI010000010.1, from coordinate 143,836 downwards.
CGAAGACGTCATCTACATGACCGAGGGTGCGATTATCCGTCATCGGCATAAGTCGGAGCGCCTCGACTAGTCCGTCGCTCCGAACCGTCAGCTTCCCATTCGCATCGCCACAAACCGAAGACGCCCAGCCCGCTCGATGTGAAAAACGAGTGGTTCTCCACGCGCCTGACGCTCAAGGGCCGAGCGAAGGGATGCAGTCCCCGCAACCATACGCCCATTGAGTTCATAAATGATGTCTCCCGGCAACAGCCCCGTTGGCGCGAGGCCTCGATCGGCAGTGAGAGCAGCAATCAGGACACCGGACTGGCGACGGGGCGATCCGAGTCGCTGAATGAGATCATCCGTCAAGTCGATCGCATAAACACCCAGTATGGCAATGAGATTACGTTCCGGCCGCACGAGATCGGCAAACCGACCGGGATCACCCGGCCGTTCCACAACCGGAACGCGAACTTCGCTATCACTCCCGTTTCGACGCACGGAAAGTGTGGCCGTATCACCGATTCGGAGCTGATAGATATTCACATCAAATTGGCGTCCGTTCTCCATCGGCTTGCCGTTGAGTGCGAGAATGATGTCACCGGGAAGCAGCCCGGCATCGCGGGCAGGTGAATTCGGAAAGACGTCCCCAAGGATAACCCCCCAGTTACGATCCAGGCCGAGACCACCGGCGAGGTCCGGTGTGATCGTTTGCGCGTTGACGCCAATAACACCTCGTTGCACCCGGCCGGTTGCCTTGATCTGCGGCCACACGGCGGCGACGATGTTCGCGGGTATCGCGAAGCTGATTCCCTCGTTCCCTCCCGACTGGCTCAGAATAAACGTGTTGATACCGACCACGTTGCCGGAGGCATCGAGCAGCGGACCGCCGGAGTTGCCCGGATTCACCGAGGCATCGGTCTGGATGTAAACCATCGGCGCGTCGGGACGCAATTGACGAGCCGTTGAGCTCACTACCCCAAGGGTAACGGAATTGGCCAAACCAAGGGGGGAGCCGATGGCTATGACTAATTCACCCTGACGCAGCTCATCGGAATCAGCAAGTTGGAGTGACGGTAGGCCGGAGCGGCGAATCTGGAGAACAGCGAGGTCGGTTTCACGATCAAGGCCCACCAAGCGCGCCGGGAGACGTTCACCCATAGGCCGAATGATTGATCGGAACTGTCCGTCATTCGATGGTCGCGACAGAATGACTTCAATCCGTTGCGCTCCTTCGATCACGTGGGCATTGGTAACGATGTAGCCCCCCGGGTCGACGATAACGCCTGATCCGGACGCAACCTGACGTGCCGCGACGTTACCAACCGGTTCAACGGGAGCGACACCAGAGACCTCAATCTGAACAACCGCCGGCGTTACTGTTCGAACGAGATTCTCAAATGAGGCGGAGAGATCAGTCAGCGATTGCGCAGCTCCTGAGATCGAGACGAGGAACGTAAGAACGAGGGAGTGAAATCCGACGCGATACCACCGATACACGGCGACCTCCTTGGTTTGCGGGGAAGCTACAGACTAACGGTCAGTCGACCAAGCGGTGATCGTCTTAGTCGGGGCAGGTAGCCAGAGGCGCGAAGGTGATGAACAGATGATCGATGAGCCCGGAGAGATCATCGAGTCCGACCCGGTCGCGGCCGGGTTCAATGATGGTGACATTGGCCTCCGGAGCGCATGCCAGCGGGACGAAGCTGATGAACAGGTGATCGATCAGGCGCGTCAGATCAGCAAGATCGACGGTACCGGTAGAGTCGGCATCAACGTTCCCGACCGTTCCAACACAGCAGGTACCGAGAGCGCGATGGAAATTCAGTCCACCTTCCTGTTCACCAACCAATAGATCGCGATCGCCATCGTCATCGATATCGAGCATAAGAACGGTCAACTGCCGACCGTCATCAAAGGCCGCAATCGTGTCGGGCTGCGGAAGCAGTGTCGTTGAATCAGGCCAGTTGCCTGAATCAGCAACATTGCGGTACAGCATCAAACCCGGCTGGTCGGTGCCCAGTATCAGATCGATTCGGCCATCGTTGTCCCAGTCGGTAAGCGACGGTACGGTTTGACGTCTTGTGTCAATTGGCAGCAACGACCGAGTGATCTCGGAAAACACGGGATTCGCACTATCGCCGGTATTGGCGTACAGACGCAGATTGGCCAGGCCGTTGAAGTCGAACTCACCAACCAGCAGATCGACAAGGCCGTCTCCATTGAGATCGGCCAGTTGCGGAAGGGCAAGCTGGTCGACTTTGATGTCCGCCAGTGACGTCGTGACCTCGGTCATCACCGGATTCCGTGGCGTACCGTCGTTGCGATACCATGCGATGCGTCCGGAGACATAGCCGACAATCAGATCGAGATCGTTGTCGTGGTCCAGATCGATCCAGACCGGAGCTGCGTTGCTCCCGGGTGAAATTCCCTGCCACGTTCCATCGCCCAGTACAAACTGCGGCGTCACAGGTGACCCGGTGTTCTCCATGAACGTCAACTGACCATTCATGGCACCAATCAGAATATCGTGGTCGCCGTCGCCATCAATGTCACCGGCCGTTGGAACTGCCGAAGAACCGAGATCGATCTGGTCGAGAAGGTTGAGATCGATCTCCTCAAACTCAGCAAACGTCGAGTCTCCGATATTAATGTACCGGCGTAACGCGTTGATATCGGCGGCGACAGCCACACCGATCAAGAGATCGAGGTCATTGTCGCCGTCGAGATCGCCAAACGTCGCATGGTTAAACCCCTGAGTTGGCGACGGCATATAGGATTCCGACTGCAGTTGAAGCGCTGACTCAGTCGTGTCGCCCAGATTCGGGAAGAAATAGAGAGAGAAGTTGAACAGATCTCCCCAGAAGAGGTCGAGGTCGCGATCGGCATCGATGTCGGCAAAACTGATGTTGCTAAAGCCGTGCTCGACACCGGTTGCGAGGCCCGGAGCGGGGCCACCAAGACCACCAGGGAACGCGTAGACAGAGTCATAGAAGCCGGTGATAAACGAGAAACTTGGCGTGGCGCTGTCGCCATCGTTTCGGTAGAACTCAAGGAAGCCGCCCGTATTACCATAGAAGAAGTCGAGGTCATTGTCACCGTCGAGGTCGACAAATGCCGGCGTATTGTTGAACTCGGTGTTGAAGCCACCGAAAGCGGTGTCTTCCAGCCGAAAATCAAGAGTCTGCCCGATCGATTCATTGCGATAAAAAGCTGCCCCGGATGAGCGCGAATCGCAGAACAGGTCGAAGTCACCGTCGGCATCAATGTCGGCGAGGATCGCCCAGGTACCGACGTCGAGATCGGCGAACCGCCAGCTGACCGGGTCCCAAGTCGGCTGCGTGGGGCTGCCAACATTCCGGAGGTAAGCGAGACGACCGTCCTGATCGACAATGAAGAGATCGAGAAGCCCATCACCATCGTAATCCAGCAGCCGGGGCTTGGGGATGTTGACACCGCCATAGAACGGAATCGCCAAAGGCGCACCATCGGCAATCACCTCAATGCCGCCCACCTCTTTACGAAAGTCAGCAGCCGACGTTGAGATAGTGACCAGTGCGGTCAGGATAATGAGCAGTGAGATTCGTTGTTTCATTCCAGCCTACTTGCCGGTCGGGACGCGTAGCGATCCCTGTCCGACTACTGTTGTAAGTATATCGGCCGGAAGTAGTTCCCGCGAGCGCAGAATTTGCTGCGGTCAGGCGACGTGAGCGGCGCGGCGGCCCTGCTGGTTTCCGTGGGTTACCTTTTCAATGAGTCCGTCGCGGATGTGGATAATCCGCTCGGTTTGGGCAGCGAGCGCTGAATCATGGGTAATCACCACGATCGTCTTCCCTTCACGCCACAATTCGTGAAACAGCTCGACAATCCCGCCGCCGGATGACGAATCGAGATTCCCGGTTGGCTCATCGGCAAGGATGACCTCCGGTTCGTTGGCCAGGGCTCGGGCGATGGCGACGCGCTGCATTTCCCCGCCGGACATCTCCGTCGGCTTGTTATTCACCTTGTCGGCGAGACCAACCCGATCGAGCAGATCCAGGATGCGCTGCTTCCGCTTGCGTCCGCCCACCCGAGCGAAGAGAAGCGGTACCTCAACGTTCTCGAAGGCTGTGGCATACGGTAGCAGATTGAACGCCTGAAAAACGAATCCGATCTTCCGATTACGAATATCGGCGAGCTGATTGGGCGTCAGTTTCGTCACATCCTGATCGTCGAGCGTGTATTTCCCGGATGTCGGGATGTCAAGACAGCCGATGATATTCATCATTGTCGACTTACCAGATCCGGACGGACCAACGATCGACACTAACTCCCCACGGTCGATCTGAACGTCGACTCCCTTGAGCGCTTCAAATGAGACGGTTCCGGTCTGATACCGTTTCACCAAATTGACAATGTCGATCATGTGTGCGCTCATGTTCTGGTCCTTAACCTTGAGTTATTCGTAGCGAAGCGATTCGACCGGTGAGACCGACGCTGCCCGCAGTGCCGGGAAGAATCCGGCAATCAATCCCATGACACCGAGGATCGCGACAACGATGATACCGATATCCGCGCTGATGGTCGGTTTCCCGAGCCATTCGACCCAATCGGCCTGAATATCGACCCGCTGGAACGTCTCAGTGGCGACATAGGCAAGCATCATCCCGATGAAGCCACCGGTTGCCGTAATGAGTAGGGCCTCAATGAGGAACTGAATCAGAATATAGGACTTCCGGGCACCAACGGCCATCTTGATACCAATTTCGCGCGTGCGTTCCTTGATCGATACGTACATGATGTTGGCAACGCCGACCGAGGCGATCAAGAGTGTCAACCCACCGATAATACCCAGGAAGATCTTGATGCCGATCAGCATGGCGTTGAATTCACGCATGCTCTCGGCGATGTCCCAAATCGACAACGCAGACTCATCATCGGGGTGAAACTTGTAGCGAGCAGCCAGAGCCTCGGTAACACGCTCTTTGACCATGTCCATCTGGTCGAGATCGCGTGGCTTGAAGACCATATTGTCAAGATACGGATCACCAAACACGGCGACGAAGGTTGTCGTCGGGATGAATATCGTCGATTGATCCTGACCGGAGTAACTATTCCATTGGTTCTTTTCGACAAGAACACCGATGACGGTGAACGGTAAGTCCTGCAGATAGATCGTCTCGCCAACGGGATCGACATCACCAAAGATGTCCCGAGCAGTCTCCCAGCCGATAAACGCAACCCGACGTTTCAGCTCGATATCGATTTCGTTCACCATGCGTCCACCGACCCGCGGAACGATGTTTCGGATATCCTCGTACACGGGTTCGACGCCATTTATATGCTGGGTCATGACTTTGTCAGCCCAGCGGACGCGGACACCCCACCGGTGATACTCCTCACCGACCGCTTCCAGTTCCGGGATCAATTGCTTGAGATACTCACCGTCGCCGGCGTGGAACCAGATCTTCCTACCCCGCCCCAGACCTTTGTAGGGCATCGATGTATTGCCGCCCCAGATGACTGAGATCCCGGTCCCGATACCGGCCTGGTTCTCCGACATCTGTTGGTGCATGCCCTCGCCAAAGCCGAGGAGTAGCATGATCGACAGCGTTCCCCAGGCGAGAGCAACGATCGTCAGCCCAATACGCAGTGACTGCTTGCGAAAGTCGCGAACGAAGATGTTGTACAGTGTCGATAGTTGCATGGGCTAGAATAGTTTGAGGGCCTGCACAGGTTGGAGCCGAGACGCACGGAGAGCCGGGAAAATACCGGCACCGAGAGCGACAATGCCGAGGAGCACGGTAATCATTACACCGATGAAGAGGTTCACGCGCGGTATACCAACGAACTCCTCAAGTCCGAACGTCGGAAAGATACGAATGATGAGGGCGGCAAAAAGAAAACCAAGAAAGCCGCCAACCAGCGTGAGCAACATCGTTTCCGATAGGAACTGCGTTATCACGTAGCTGCGACGAGCTCCCAGGGCCATCTTGATACCGATCTCCTTTGTGCGCTCTTCCAACACGACGTACATGATGTTAGAGACGCCAATGGCTCCCGTTATCAGGGTGAGAATGCCGATACCGACAAGAAATCCCTGGAACGCATCGAAAAGGTTCTTCATAAACGCCACATTGCGAGTAGTATCCCAGACGCCCAGCGTGCGAGGGTCATCGGGATCGAAGCGGTACTTACGGGCGAGAATACTGTTGATCTCCGACTCTCCCTGGTCGCCGGTTGCCGTTGGAACAATCTGAGCGACAACGTTATTCGGATACGGCTGCGTCCACATCGTGCGATACGTCGATGACGGGATCCAAATCTTCCACGCATCTCGACCGGAATAGCTGGAATCCTGGCGTTTCTCCTTCATAACGCCAACAATCACAAACGGTACCCCTTGAATCAGAAGCGTTTCGCCAATGGGACCGCCGCCGCGCGGAAAGAGATCCTTGGCCAAACGATCGCCAATGACACAGACGCGCCGTTGTTCATCAATGTCGGCCTGGTTGATAAACCGCGAACCCATGACAGGAATGATGTTGCGCATTTCCCCGTATTCCGGCCAAACACCATGAACCCGACGATTGTTAAGGTTCCGGCCGCGCTTAACAGGGATACCCCAGCGAATGTATTCGGGAGAAACGCGTTGAATCAACTGTGCCTGCTGCCTGATCGACTTGACGTCATCTTCAGTCATGCGAATACGGCGGCCTTTGGGCAGGCCTTTGTACTCCAGCGACGTCACGCCCGGCCAGATAACGAGAATATTCTCGCCCATACCCCGCTGCGATTGAATTTGCTTTTCGCGAAGTCCCTGGCCAAAGGCAAAGAGAAGAACAATCGAGCAAGTACCCCAAAAGATTCCAAAGGTCGTCATGGCCGTTCGGAGCTTCTGGCGGCTGAGATCGATAAAGAATTGCCGCAGGTAGTGCCAGGGTCTCATAGTGGTCGCTATCGCTGCGGTCTAGCGACCGGAGATCTCGCGCGGTGGACGTTCGACGATCAATTCACCGAGGTCCAGCCCCGAGGTCACCTCAATATTGATCCCATCAGACAAACCGGTGGTGATCTCGCGAACAGTGACTTCGTCAGTCAGAGAGTCTTTGACCTCAACGGTAGTGAGCGAGTCGGTGATTGAAATCAGACGTTCCGGAACAGAGATGACCGAATCGCGACGCGTGATATAGATTTCGGCGTTGGCCGAGTAACCGGCGCGCAGGAATTCTCCCTCAACATCGTCGAGTGTAACCTCGACCTCGAAGAGCGTGGAGCCTTGTTCAGTATGAGCCTTTGGTGAGATGCGCGTCAGTTGGCCGTCGATCTTGCTATCCGGGAGGGCGCCAATTTCAATCTGTGCGTCCATACCGGCGGAGAGTTTGCCAACGTCGATTTCGTCGACATTACCAACGAAGATCAGTTCATCCATCTGCGCGATCGTCATCAGTTCAGTACCGGCCTGAAATGAAGTCAGGGGAACAACCGGATCACCTTCTTCCACTTCGATTGCCAGAACGGTGCCGGCGACAGTGCTGCGAATGATGTTTGAGACTTCGCGATCCGCCATTGAAATCGATCCGGTTTCGAGCAGGTCGAGCTTCTCGCGAGCAATCTTCAGGCGCAGTTCAGCCTCATCGTGTGCCCGCTTGGTATTCTCGAATTCCTGATTTGAGATGAGTCCGCGCTCTAACAGTGTCTGCTGACGATTATAGTCGGAGAGATTGTTGTCGTACGCGACTTGGGCCAGTTCGACCTGACGGCGAGCATCGGCATATTCCACCGGTGTCGGATCAGGAGCAACATCAAAGAGCGGATCGCCGATAGCGACGCGGTCTCCCACTTCGACATAGATTTCCCGGACCAACCCCGAGATCTTGGATTTGACAGCGATTTCTCGTTCCGGGTCGATTCGACCCACGGCGAGCGCCTTGTCAACAATGGTCGCCCGCTCGACGGGGAAGGTCTTCGGGCCCTCTTCCTTGCCGGCGGAACTGTCGTCAACGATGAAGAAGATAGCGGCGGCAATGAGGCCAACCACAATCAGCCCGAGGAAAGCTTTTTTAATCATCCGCGAGGGGACTCCATGATTCGGGGGTACAAGCTACCGTTCACACTACAGACGGATATACGAGAGCCCGTGTTGCAGGTTTCATCCCGATTCACGGACAGACGAACGCCGCCCGGGCAACTAGCCCGGGCGGCGTTTCAGACCGAAAAACTCACGAAATCAGCCGACTTCGCGGGCTAGATTAACAAAATCGTCGATATCCGACAGCGCCTCAGTAACCGATGCGGTCCAGAACGTCTCGCCCGTCAGATCGACGTCGAGATGCTTCGCCGCAACTTCTTCCGAAGACATGCGACCGGTATCCGCCAAGAGCGCCGCATACTTGGGGGCAAACGAAGAACCTTCGGCCTTGGCGCGCGCGTAGACACCACCCGCAAAGAGGTAGCCAAAGACATACGGATAGTTGTAGAACGGCGCATCGGCGAGATGGAAATGAAGCTTTGAGCACCAGAAGAGTTTGTGGTGGCCATTGGCGTCGAGCAGGTCACCATACGCCTCGCGTTGGGCGGCCACCATGAGCTCGTCGAGCCGCTCACGCGGGACCATGCCAGTCGCTCGTTCGTTATAGAAGTTCTGCTCGAAGATATAACGGCACTGAAGATTGCAGAACATCGTATACGCCTGCTGAATCTTTTGATCGAGCAGAAACAGTCGCTCCGCCGGATTCTCGACGACCGTCAGGGCAGCATCGGTCACGAGCGATTCAGTAAAGATCGAAGCCGTTTCCGCCAACGTCATCGGATACCACGTGGCGAAATAGGGTTGATCGTTGAGCAACCAGCTGTGATAGGCGTGACCCAACTCGTGCGCCAGGGTTAGCAGATTTTCGTACGTATTGGCGTACGTCATAAAAATCCGCGACTCCTTTTTTGGACCAAGACCGGTGCAGTAACCGCCGCCTCGTTTGCCTGGTCGGTCTTCGGCTTCGATCCAGCGACGATCAATCGCCATCCGACAGAACTGCGACAGATCGGGTGAGAACGTGCGGGTCTGTTCGACGATGAAGTCAGCCGCCTCATCGTAGGGCCAGCTTCGGCTCGACGCACCGACCGGTGCCCATTCATCCCACCAGCTGTAGTCATCGATGCTGAGTAGTCGCTTCTTGGCGTTGATGAAGTCGGCGAGCTTGCTTTTGTGGGTATTTATGACCCGCCACATACTATCCAGTGATTCCGGCTGTAGTCGAGCAAACTGCAGCGCCTCAAACCGGGGGTCATCCCAACCACGATTCCGATACAACGCAAGTCGGAATCCAGCGAGCGAATTGAGCGTCATCGCCGCTAAACCGGCGCGAGACTCCCAAGCGGATTCGATGGCATCGAATGCCTGCTTACGGACGCCGCGATCCGGATCCGCCAGTTTGGTCGAGAGCTGACCGAGCGAAAACGTCCGCGACTGCCCGTTGTCAGCAAAGTCGGCGCGCAGATCGCCGGACATCTTGTCGTAGACGCGATTCCAGCCCTGATAACCGTCCACACCAAGATCGAGCGCCAACTCTTCCTGAGCCCGCGGCATCTTTGCCCGGGCCAGCATACGGTTCTTATCGAGAAGGAATCGAAACGGCTCAATCTCCGGATCTCCGACAAACAACAGCCACGCCTCGTCGGACTGTTCGGCTGCCATCGCATCAAGTCCGGCCATCAGTTTCGACTCTTCCGCATCGAGACCGTCGGCATCCGCTACGGCCGACGCGGCGGTGGTATCGTCGACATCCGCCGATGCTTGACAGGTGGCAAACGATGCCACCAACTCCACCCGTTCACTGACATCGGAGAGTTTCAGGGCGAACGCTTTCCAGGCGGCTACGGTTTCCCGGTCGATCGTCTTGGGGAGATTGTCAAGGTCAGTCTTCAGGGCCGCCAGATCGTCTTTTACCTGTTCACGATAGGCGCGGTATTCGGACGAGGCACAGCCTCCCGGAAAGATCGATTCGAGATCCCAGGTCGGTGCTGGCGGAGCTTGAGTTGCAGTTGTCATGGCAGTATCACTCCTTTACGCCAAAAAAACATTCGCGTGCCCACAGAATACAGCGCGCAATCTGGCCAATCAAGCGAGGTTGATCACAAGTGAGTGACATGCGAATGAGTTCATCCGCGTAGGGTTCTTGCGATACCAGGAGCGATAATGTGAGTGACGAATCCGAATCGTTTGAGCAGGACGACGAGCCGATCGAGTGGGAGGTCGACGGTACCTTGGATCTGCATCTCTTTCGACCAAACGAGACCAAGGTCGTTGTGGAAGAGTACATCTGGGCGTGTCGCGAGCGCGGGATTACCGAGCTTCGTATTGTCCATGGGAAAGGGAAGGGTGTTCAACGGGATATCGTGAGGGGCATTCTGTCGAAACATCCCGATGTCGTGAGCTTTCGCCATGAGGACGGTAGCGGCGGCGGGTGGGGTGCAACGGTCGTTGATATTCGCGCCAAAGAGTAGCCACTGAACATCAGTCCGGCGGACCAAACACAGCAAAGCCCGTCGTCCCTGGTCAAGACGACGGGCTTACGCTTTCCGAAGTGGCGCTCTTCCCCCGGTTACTTCAGGAGCACCATCTTCTTGGTGGCGCTAAATGAGCCAGCCTGCAGACGGTAGAAGTACACCCCAGAGGCGTACCGTCCGGCATCCCACTCAACAGTATGATTCCCCGCCTCTGCCTCATCGCCAAACTCCTCAACCAGCTGACCGAGAATGTTGTAGATCTCAATCTGCCACTCGCCCGCATAAGGCAGGGAGAAGCTGATCGTCGTCGTCGGGTTGAACGGATTCGGATAGTTCTGCTCAAGACTATAGGTCGTGGGCAGGTTCTCAATACGCGCGCTAAGAACTCCACCCGCGTAGGAGCCAACCTCGATCGACCGGACCTGGCCGCCGTTTAAGACGACAATCGGTCCTTCATTGAGGAAGAGGTCCCCCTCGATGTCATACATGACGATCCGCGTTTCATCGTTCTCAACGTGATACTCAACCTGCATACCGACCGACTGGCCAATGACCTCCGGTTCGACGGCTCCTTCGACGAGAATGAACAGGCCACCGACCGGGGCTGATGTTTCGGAGATCATCAGGGTATCGGCAGCCCGCGTAAAGACGGTCTCGAAGATCGCGTCGGGATTCACCTTCGGCAGCGGGAGTTCGTCGCCGACAATCGTACGGATCATAAAGACCAAGTCACCAACCGTGAGCGGATTACCGTCGGCGTTCACATCGGAAGCAGCGATGGAGGCCTCGACATGATCGTTGAAGGCTGAAATTCCGGTCAGGAAGTAGCGGACGAACATAACGGCATCGGCGATTTCGTAGGCGAGGCCGTTAACGTTCAGGTCGCCGCGGTCGTCAATCGAGTCAGCGCAGATGATGTCGACACCGCCGTGCGTGAAGTCGACACACCGCTGCGGCGTTTTCTTGTCACCAACCAGACAGACTTCCGGAACACCGGTTGTATTCGGCAGAGCGCCGACGAGATTGGTGACCACGACACCGTTGCGGTTGAAGACGTCACGAGAGACCCAGAGGGTGTCACCAACGCGCGATGAAACAGAGTTGTCTCCGCAGTCGTACCAGATGAACTCAATCGGAGCGTACTGACACTCAAGCGCTCGGTTGTTCGAAACCAGGAATTGGAGCGATGCGAGCGTTCCGACCGCTGATTCGAGGTAACAGCCAGGGTGGTTCGCACCGTTGTTGATGTCGGCGATACCAATGACGCGGACGACACCATCCGGGCAACCGCCGGTGCAGTTACCGTTGGCTCCGGTTCGATACTCGAAGTACTCCCAACCGCAGTCGGTAAAGAGTTCACCTTCAGCAGCATTCAAGAGCGACAACGCCGAGTTATCGTAGCGAATGAGGAAATCGAAGCCACCCATCGAGCGCGACGAGCCCGAATACTGGATGTCGACTTCCACAGTCTGACCCTGAAGCGCGTTTCTGACGTCCTCGATCTCTACCAGAATACACTCGTCAATCTGGACAGTAACGCAGATCTCCACCGAAACCGTGGCTCCACAGGCGTCGGTTGCCTCGATGGTCAGACAGTACGTTCCGGTCGAATCCGGCGTGAAGCAAACCTCGCTGGTGCTCATGTTGTAGACACCGAGCGGCGAAACCGTAACGGTTGTCAGGTTGTCGTCCTCGTCGTTGATCGGCACGGCGATGCAGACCTCACCCACCTGCTCAAGGTAGACGGTGTAGCTGGTCGGCCCGTCGATCGTCGGTGCGGTATTCTGATCGATCGTAACAACGGTCGTATCTCGGGCCACCAAACCGCACGAATCGGTCGCTTCGAGAATGACAATGAACGTTTCATCGATCATCTGCTGCGCACCGTCGGCACCGACCGCTGCGGTCGGATTGTAGGTCAGGCAGATTTCACCGTTACTGAATTCGGCGTTAGCCGGCTCAACGACTTCGACCGTCGCCAGATTGCCATTCGGATCGGAAGCCGACGCATCCCAGCAGACAACGCCTGCACCGCACAGGAAGAACGAGGTATCGACACCGGCGTCGACGACCGGGGGATCATTGAGATCGAAGACCACGGTGAAACTGTCGGTGCAGCTAGCACCGCACGAATCGAGACAGAGTACGGTGACCGTAGCGGTCTGATCCATTGTCGGTGTATAGCTCCAGATGCCGTTCACGATCTGACCCGGACCGGTGACGAGTTCGCACCGGTCGAAGTTACCGTCAACGTCGGTGGCGCCAACTGGCAAAGTCACCTCGGTGGCTGTGCACTGGAAGTAGGCAGTATCATTGGGCAGCTCACAGACCGGCGGGCTGTTCAGTTCCACGGTTATCACCAGCGTGTCGGTATCAGACGCGCCGCAACTGTCGGTTGCCTGCACGATGATCGTGTAGACACCGGCGGTGTCGGCAGTGAAACAGATCTGATCGTTTGCCAGTACCCCGGCACCGGCCAGCAACTCGCACGTCGCGAGATTGGCATTCGGGTCGGCACAGGTCGCCGGGAAGCAGAGTTCGGTCGGGCTGCAGAGGAAGAGCGTCGTATCGTCGGCAAGCGAGACGATCGGCGCGTCGTTCAACGTCACGGCAACCGTGATCGAATCAGTCGCGGTGAGCCCACAGCTATCGGTTGCGGTTACGGCGAAGCGGTAGTTTCCGCTCACTCCCGGAGTAAAACAGAACTGGCCGGCGGCCAGGTCGATGTTCAGATTCGCAGCCGGGAGCGCTGAAACGAGCACAACCGAACCGGAGAGAATCGAGTCGGCAGCATCCGGATCGCTGGAAACAACCGGTACGCAGACCTCGCTCGTGTCACAGATAGCAATCGCGACAACCGGATCGACATCGATCGTTGGTGGGGAATTCAGAATGACATTGTAAGTCAAGCTGACGGTATCCGCAGCTCCACACGTATCAGCAACAACCGCAGTTACGGAGAAACTGCCGGTTCCAGACGCCGTGAAGCACCACTCACCCGACGGCGAAACGGCGCCATCGCCGGAGAGTCGGTTCCAGGTCAGCGGGCCGGCATCACCATCATTGGCGGCAAACTGGTAGCAGATCTGATCGGCCACACAGAGGAACGTATCGATCGTGGCGGGCGGGTCGACCGCAACCGGAGGCGCGTTGAAGTCGACGGTAACGTCGACCTGGCAGGTGTCGGATCCGCACGACGTCGACGCGATCACCGTGAGCAGATAGTTACCGGCAGTGTCGGCTGGGAAGCAAACCTGACCGTTGGCATAGCTGCCAATCGGCGAAACCGAAACGGCCGCTCCCGTTCCCATGACCCCAACCGGAACACAGACCTGATCGGCCGCGCAGAGGAAGACCGTGCTGGGTGACGGGCAGTTCACCGTCGCAGCCGAGCCGATATCGACCTGGAATTCGACGAGGCAGGTATCTGCGCCGCAGGCGTCGCTGGCGATCACCTCCACGAGGTAGGTTCCACTCGTGTCGGCAAAGATGCACAGGGTGCCATTGGTATATGTGCCCTGAGAAACGGTGACAGTAGCTCCCGCCGGTGAAATCGGCAGCGCCTGGCAAACCGAATCGGGACTGCACAGGGATGCCATCACCGGTCCGGTTGGGCAGGTGATTACCACCGGGTCGCCAACGGTAACGGTTACAACGATCGTATCGACGCCGACCGCGCCGCACGAATCGGTTACCGACGCAATGATCTCGTAACTACCCGGTCCGGTCGGCGTGAAGCAGATCGTGTTGGTGCCGGCATCAAGTGTTCCGAATCCGGTAACGATCGCTTCAATAAGCGTACCGCCATCCGGATCGGAGGTCGTGTAGGGCACGCAGATCTCATCGAGCGTGCACTGGAAGACTGACGAGTCCGCGCCAAACGAAAGTGTTGGAGCCGTGTTGAGTGTGATGTTCACCCAGGCGGTATCAACGTCGATAGCACCGCACTCGTCAATCGCCGTGATGATGAACGGATAGCTGCCCGTACCGTTGGGGGTAAATGTGACAGTCGTACCGTCGAACGTCCCGGCACCATCAAAGAGACAGGTGTCAAGGTTACCGTCGACATCGCTGCATCCGGCGGTCCAGGTAAGTTCTTGATTAGCACAGAGGAACAACGTTAGATCCGGACCGGCATCGGCGATCGGAGCACTGTTCAGGGTGATATCGACTGTCAGCGTATCGACGTCGGTCACGCCGCACTCATCGACAACCTCGATAACGAAGACCGACGTGCCGGTAACGGTTGGGGTAAAGCAAACTGTCTGGGCGGTTGTGTCCAGCGTCCCCGGACCGGAGAGCAGACTCACCGTACGCGGCCGCGGGTCATTGGGATCACCAACGGTATAGCCGAAGCAGAGTTCGGCCGAAGCGCACAACAGCGTATCGAGTGAATTGCGATCGAAGGCGATCGACGGTGGGTTATTAACAACGAAGTCGACGACAAACGATTCGCTGCAAACCGCGCCACAGGCGTCGGTGAATTGGATCGTGACGCTCACCGACTGCGAGGCGACCGGTGTGTAACACCAGTCGGAGCCGACGATCGTACCCGGTCCGGAGATGATCGACGCCCCGCCGACCAGGTTGCCGTCGACGTCGGTGGCGGAAACTGGCAGACAGACCTGAGCGACCGAGCACTGAACGATCATTGTGTCATTCGGCACGGAGCAAATCGGCGCGCTATTGAAAGCGACCGTCGCGGTGACCGTATCGAGGTCCATCGCGCCACAGGCGTCGGTAGCGCGAATAACGAAGCTGTAGACACCCGGAGCGGCTGGCGTGAACGTAATCAGCGAACCGTCGAACGTCCCGGCTCCGGAAATCAGCTCGCAGGTCGCGAGATTGCCGTCAACATCGCTGCAACCGGCCGCAATGGAGATCGGACCGGCCGAGCAGAGGAAGACACTCGTGTCGGCAGCGGCCGTGGCGACCGGCGCCGTATTGATCGTGATATCGATGACCACCGTATCGGTAGCGGTCGCACCACATGAATCAGTAGCCTCAAGGACGAACTCGTAGGCAAGCGTTCCGGTCGGCGTGAAACAGATTTGGGATCCGTCAAACGTCCCCGGACCGGAGATCAGTGTTACCGTGGCGAGATTGCCGTCGGCATCGGTAGCCGACGCGGGCCAGCAAACTTCAGTCGGTGTGCACTGGAAGAGTGTCTGATCGGGACCGGCGGTGACCGTCGGAGCGGAATTCCGCTCAATCGTTATCAGTGTGGTGTCGGCGTCGATAGCACCACACGAGTCGGTTGCCTCGATGATAAAGGTATACGTTCCCGCGGTATCCGGCAGGAAGCAGACCAGACCGGTGTTGATATCGAAGATACCCGGTCCGGTTGTGAGAAGGCTTGAGGCGAGGTTGTTATCGGCATCGGAAACAGCAACGCCGAAGCAATGCTGGACAGCGCTGCACTGGAAGATCGTGGTGTCGTTCGCCGCCACAACCGTCGGGGCACTATTCACCGTGCCGTTCAGCGTGACGAGTACCGTATCGGCCGCGCCACAGCTATCGGTAACAACCGCTGTGACCGAGTATTCACCGCTCACGGTCACCGATACACACCACTCACCGGATGCTGAGACAGTACCGTCGCCGGAGAGTCGGCTCCACGTCAGGGAACCACCATCCGGGTCGGTGGCGGTCAGCTGCGTGCACACAGAGCTGCTGGTGCAAAGGAAGGTATCGATTGCGGCCATCGCATTGGCAACCGGGGCGCTGTTGATCTCGACAACCTGGGTGATTACGCAGGTATCGACACCGCACGCCGAGGTCGCGATGATGGTAAGTTCATACGTACCGGCAGTGTCGGCGAGGAATTTGACCATACCGGCACCGAACGAACCGACTGGTGACACCGAGACGCTAACGCCGGTACCGTTTACGCCAACCGGAATAGCAACGGTGTCGGCGGAGCAGAGGAAGAGCGGAGCCGGTGTCGGGCAAGAAATCTGAGCTGCCGAGCCAATCTCGACATCGAAAACGTACTGGCAGGTATCATCTCCGCACTCAGCCGACGCGATTACGTCGATCACATACGTGCCCGACGTATCGGCCACGAAGCAGAGCGAATCACCGAGGATCGTGCCGAAACTCGTGGAAACGGTAGCGGCGGCCGGTGAGATCACCAGCTCTTGACAGATCGTATCGGTCGCACAGAGGAAGATGTCGATCGGCCCTCCCGGACAGACTATCATCGCCTCATCACCAAAGGTAATCGTGACCGTAAACGTATCGGTTACGGAGGCACCAATGCTATCGGTGACCTGAATGATGAAATCGTATGCACCGTCGGTCGTCGGCGTGAAGCAAACTTCATTGGCCGCCGTATCGATCGCTCCGAAACCGGACAGCAGGACTTCGGTCAGTCCTCCGCCCTGCGGATCGGACACTGTGTACGGGAAGCAAAGTTCGGTTGGGTCACACAGAGCAATTGCCGTATCCCCGCCACCATCGCCGATAACGAGGTCCGGCGGATCGTTGATATCGATGATGTACGTCAACGTCGTTGTATCGGCGGCACCACAACTGTCGGTGACAACAACCGTTGTTTGATACGTCCCGTCGATGGGGGCAAAGAAACACCACTCACCGTTAGCCGCGACCGTGCCGTCACCCAGCAACTGCGCCCAGCTGATCGGGGTCGCAGTCGTGTCCGTTGCCGTGAAGGTAAAGCAGACTGAGTCCGGCATCGCTAAGGTCAGCATAACCGGCGTCGTCGGATCGTCGGCAACCGGCGGCTGATTGAGTTCAATCGTGTAGGAAACCGTGATCGTATCGGCCGCCCCACAGGAGTCGGTGACGGTTACACTGGCGTTGTACGTGCCACTGGTGGTTGGCGTAAAGCAGAACAGTCCACTGGGGGTTACGCTGCCGACACCTGCGTTGAGCGACCAGACCAGTGGACCACCGTTCGGGTCGGTAGCCATCAGCTGTTGGCAAATCTCTTCCACCGCACACTGGAACACGGTCTGGGGACTGGGCATCGTCGCGACCGGCGGCGCATTGAGTCCGACAGTAACGGTGACTGTATCGAGGTCGGTGGCGCCACAGGAGTCCGTGACCTGCACGACGAACGACGTCTGCCCGGCCAACGTTGGCGTGTAGCACAGCTGGTTACTGGTAATGGTACCGGGTCCTGAGATCAAGCTGACCGAAGTGATATTGTTGTCGGGGTCAGAGGTGACGACTGGCAGGCAGATCTCGCCGAGTGCGCAAACAAAGAGATTCTGATCCGGACCAAGGTCGACGGTCGGCGCCGTGTTGATCGTAGCAAAGACATACTGCGTGTCGGCAGCCGTGTTGCCGCTTGAGTCGGTGACACTGACGATGATCTCATAGGTGCCGGATGTATCGATCTGGATACAGAGGTCTTCAGTCGACGGCGACTGTCCGACACGCGCTGCGAACGCATCAACCTCGATCGCATGCCCGACACACTCAACCTCAACGCTATTGAAGCTAATGCCATCGGGAAGGTCGACGGTCAGCCCACCAAATCCAGTTCCCGCCGAGCCACCCGTGAGTGGTTCGGTAACGGTCCAGACGGGAGAACCGTTGAATTTGAACGTCAACTCGACGGTACCGCCGCCACCGGTGTTGGTGAACATATAGAAATCGACCGGGGCACCGTAGCAAGATGTAATGATCTGGGTGAAACCAACTTCGGTCGACTGGCCATTACTGAAGTCAATCGAACCGTCGCCGGAACCACCATCGGGTCCGCCGGCGCCCGGGGTCGTGAACGTAATGTCAGTTGGAGCACCGAGGAGATTCAGAGCACCGTTGTTACTGAGGTTAACGGGGAACGAGCCACCTGCGATGATCGTGTCAGCGAAGACGAAATTGGGGAGTGTGACCGCGACGCCTGACTGAGAGTTTGTCGGAGCCACAAAATCACTCGATTGCAGAAGTATCCCACCCGGGTTACCGCCGCCAATCTGGGTCACCGTACCACCCAGCGAGACAATACGCTCAATCTGATCAAAGCCAGCGGTCGAGCCGCCAAATCCCGGGGGATCGGAGATGACCGTTGCAACGTCGCAATCCGGATCAGTGATCGTCACCGGCACACACAGTTCGAACGGATCGCACGCGAAGATTGTCGTATCGTTGCCGAGTTCGACGATCGGGACCGTCGATTGGAGAACGGTAATTGTGATCGTGTCGGTGTCGGAGCCATTGAACGGATCGTTCGCTTCGGCGACAAACGTGTAATCGCCACCGCCCGGCGGCGAGAATGAGAAGCTGGTGTCGATCAGACCGACACCGTCAACCGGACCAAACGAAAATGCCGCGGAAGTCGGTGTAGTGAATCGACCTGGAGCCAAGCCAGCGGGCACGTCGATGAGGGTTAGCGTAATCGAATCGCCCAAGCAATTGGCATCGGTTGCCGTTACGGGTACCTCGATCGACATCCCCGGCGTGTAGATCACTGAGTAATCTTCGGGTAGCTCAACCTCCGGGGGATCGTTGTAGAAGGTAACACGGAAAACGAGATCCTGGTGATCCTGGTCTCCTCCGCCGTACACGTCTTCCCAGCAGATGATGTACTCGTGCGGTTGGCCGGTCGGAAAGACTTTGGCGTGGTCGTAGCCATCGTTGTTGTACTGGTTTTCCGTATACCATCGGTCATTGTTCTGACCAATGTTGGGGAACATGTAGAAGCCAATGATCGTGTCACGAGCCTTGGAAACATCAAACGACACCGAATCTCCGGGACCGTCTGATGGCCCGAACAACTGGTAGCGTCGATGCCGCTTTCCGGCCCGATAGTAACCGGAGGTGGCATAGCTCGCTGACTGGGCCGCTTCAATGATGATCGTCGCCCAGTTCACCGAATCGAGGACAACGCAGAACGTTTCCCACGAAAGTTCGTCGGTCGCGACATTGATCGAATAGCCGAGCGAGTCGAGCAGCTGTTGCAGCGAGCTCTCGCTCTGCTGCGCCATCTCATTCTGCAGCGAATCGATAAAGGCTGGGTCAAATCCACGATCGGAGATGCCACCGTCGATACGGCTTTGGGCACTCAGCGGTGCCAGTGATCCACAGAGGATGAGTACGCCTGCAAGCAGACGACCCGTGATCGAAGTCCACCCCGTTCCTGATCGGTTACCCATGGTAAACATACCTGTATTACGGCCGGCAGCCGGTTGTACTGAAAGTCTCAGGAGGTACTGCGGGAGAAACACACGAGGTTACCTGTAGCCGATTCGGCTACAGACACTTACAGCTAATGCACTACTGTGTGATGTGATTGAGCAACCGTCTATGCACTCTCCCGCGAGACCACCTAAGATTCGTCCCGTATGGGCAAAACTTTCCCACCCATACCTTAGTAGTATGTACCACGAGGCCGAGTCTGTCAAGGCCGAAGAGGGTCCGAACGAGGACTTAAAGACCTAGGATGTCAGCCGTTCTGAGGTGCGCAGCGCGGCCAGTTTATCCCGGAATTCCCGGGCTTCCCCCTTAGATAGCCCGCGTTCAACGAGTTCCTCAACAGAGAGATCGATATCCGCGATGCGATCGCGCAGGATGGCCAATTCGGGACCGGAAAAGTGCACCCCATCGCGCACATAGTCGCAAAACGCTTCCCAGGCGACCGGACAGACCGCTTCGACCATCTGCGCCATCACCTCGGCGTAGACGCGAATCTCGTACTGAGCGTGGTGATCCATGCGTAACCGCAAGAAGTGCATCAAGTTATGCAGATCGATCTTCCAGTACCACTGGGTGTACAGGGCGATTGGCAGATTGATCCGGGCGAGCTCGCGGGCGATCCCACCATCAATCCAGTCCTTGTACAGCGTGTAGGTCTGATCATTGGTCCGCGTCAACGCTGCGCGCAGCTGATCGGTGACATCCTGATCTACCATTTCGGCTGACGATCCCTGGCGATTCGCCTTTGATTGCTTTCGAATCTGGTCCGGATCAGGGAGGTAGAACTCATCCTCCATCACCGAATACCGTGCCGAATACTCGTTCACACTGGCGGAACGATGCCTAATCCATTGGCGGGCAACGAAAATGGGCAGTTTGACGTGGAATTTAAACTCCACCATCTCAAACGGTGTCGTGTGTCGATGACGCAGAAGATAGCGAATCAGCTGTCGATCCTCGCGGACTTTCTTCGTCCCCGAACCGTAGCTGACCCGGGCCGCCTGCACAATCGAGCTGTCCGAACCCATATAATCGACCAAGCGGACGAAACCATGGTCGAGGACCTTGAACTCCTTGTCGAGCAGCGCGTCGGCCGCTTCCGAATGTGAATGTGCCATGATCACCTCGATCAGTCTGCTTTCCTCCCCTGTTTCAGCATAGAGCCCCTCGGACCACAGCGCAAGTAACGACCAATCAGCTACTGAGAGGGATTGATGCGTTGAACCGGGATCGCCATCTGGGCAAAGTACAGTGGATGGGCAAAAATCGCCTGCAGATCTTGGTAGTACTCTGCCGGAATCACCGGCAACGAGAGTGTTATCTTTCGTTGAAGCGTCAGTGTTGATCCTCCAGCGGCGATCCGCAGATGAAAACTGCCCACAGCCGTCACGACCGACGTATCGAGCTGGATCATTTCGAACTCGTGGTCAGCGTCGAGGGTCACCACCGCGGTCTCAAACTGTTCGAACGCAAAGGGATAGATGACTGGCTCCGAACGGTCCGGCAGGACGAACGGATTCGACCAAGGTCGCAATAACGGTGACGGATCAATCACCTCGCGTCCGGCAATATCGCTCAGCAGCGGGTCGCGAGTCTCCACGTTACCACTCACCGTCAGTGGCTGCTCTGGAGACGTGAGATTGGTGATCGTCGGCTCGGAGACATCGACACCCGGCCATATCGTGTCGAACCGGGTAACGAGGAATTCGGCGATCTGAGGTTCCGACACGCCTGCATACACAGCGCGGCTAAACGATCCGTTCTGGCCGTTGAGTTGATACTCGAACGTACCGCGGGCGGAGCCGTCGCCACTCAGGACCAGATTCGACGTAATCCGAACGGCGTTCTCCCTGGCTGACGAGTAACCCGTTGAGCGGATCGGCTCGTTATCGATACGCGTGAATGTTAGGCCAATCTCAGACCCGTCATCGACCGGAATGACCTGCGCTTCCTCGCTGATCAGCGCGCTCACATTCTCATACGTCCACGGCAGCTGCCCGAAGGGACAGACGCGACACCCGGGGTCAAAGAAGAACAGCGAGGCCGTCGGATTAGCGGCGGGACCGGTCGGGAGTGCAAGAAGCGTGCGATCAAACTGCCAGTATTTGGCTTTCTCGATGAACAACCCGTGGCCTCGCGATAGCGCCTTCGCAAGACGAACGTCAACGCCAAGCGCTCTCAGCAGACCATAGGCAAGCACCGGCAGATTTTGCTCCAGCGCGATGCGTCGATCGAGGATGCGGGTCGCCTTGCGGAGATTCTTCGCCTTCACGTTCCTTTGCTCCCCCGGTGTCATCAACTCAAACGCCGCCAGCGAATCTCTAAGCCATATCGTGATGGCTTTGGCGAGCTCCCGTGGATCGCTCTCCGCGTCCCATCGTGACTCCGCGAAGGCCTTAAGTTTCTTCTTGTTGTCGAGAAAGTCTGAAACTGTCTCGGGAAGCTGCGCCGACAGTGACGCCCAATAGACATGGTAATCATCACTGGTCGCATAATAGATATGGAGTTGTGTCCCCTGGGCGTTCGGCGGCAGGGAGAACGGCAGCACGGTTAACGGTGGCATGACGCCGAAATCGAAGCGATAGGCCTCTAAGTCGCGGCGAGCTGGGATCGCATTCACGTCAAATGCGGTGGAATTCAGATTGAAAGCAACGTACTGGGGGGAATTCTGATCGGCCTCCCCGAGTATTCGGAGGTTTTCAAAGAAGTCTGAGCCCAACTCGGGTAACACAAGCATCGGATACCAGGTGACGGTTGTAGAAAGGATCGTCACATCCTGCTGTAGTCGCCAGCCAAAGATCGGAGCTTCGGGCTCGGTTTCCCACCACAGATCGACCACACAGTCATTAGAAACGCCCGGCATGACAAGAAAAGTCTCTAACAAGTCATCCCCTCCAGGGATCGACCGTTCCCGAGTCTGGGTATCGTCCAGCCCGACAGCAACTTCGCGACCATCAGGATAAACAACGCGACCGGCCAGGCTCCTGACCTTTGCCCCACCGAGGGCGTAGCCGATGCGCTGGTCTGCTATCGCCCGTCCGGCGTCGCTGAGGACACGGTAGCGTTTCCAGACCGTGTGTCGGACTTTGTCGTCGGCTAGTTTGCGATGATCAATCGTGATGTCATGATTGACACAGACTGCCGCTTGACCTGCAAACTGTGAATCACTTGACATCTTCCAGATGGAGTCAGGAATTGGCTTCCACGCAATTGCCCTGTCATCGGCGACTGCCGTTGGAACGACAGTTGTGCAAACGACAACCGCGAACAAACGAAACAAACAGTTTGGCTTCACAGTGACCCCTCCAACGGGGAGTGGCACCACGCCCTCACGCTGCGATCACCTATTCCTTACGGCGCTCTCTCGCTAGCCACAACGGAGAGCGGCAGACTGGTAAAAGCCAATGGCGCCGCGAAGAGCTCACGCAGGTCTCCGTATGCCGACGTGTCAATCACCGGGACGGAAAGTTCGACGGTTCGCGCGAGCCGGAGCGTATCGTGCTGCTCCCATAGATGAAGAGAAAAGGCGCCGACCGCATTAGTAAACGAAGTATCGATCTCCTCGGCATCAATCGCAAGATCGGGAGAGAGTACCAAAACGACAGTATCGACCGACAAGAATGTCCCCGGATAAATGACGGGTTTTGTCCGTTTGGGGCCAAAGGGATTCTCCCAGTTTCGCAGATAGGTAGCGGGATCAATAAAGCGCCGCCCGCCAATCTCCGAAATCGGATCTTCTGAAAACGCAACTCGAGCATCGAAAACGATCGGTCGACTGGCATCGCTTAGATTGGAAAACGACAACGAATCAAAGGAAAGGGCTAGCCAAAGAGAATCGAACGCCTCGGCTGCCATCTGAGCAATATCTTCGTCGCGCATCCCCGTTGGCGGCATACGCCAAATCCAGGACGGGTGTCCGGTCATGGTGTAGGAGAGCGAACCCGTAGTGGATGCCGAATCAATCTGGATGGCAATCCGGGTCGAGGAGCGATTCATGTCTGAGGGCGAGTAGCCTGTCGGTCGGAACGGACGATCCGGTTCGCCCCCGATCAGCACACTCGTGTTCTCAAGAAACCAGGGGAGTTGTCCTTCGACATACTCTGGGTAGTAGGGACCAAAGAAGAAAAACTCTTCGGTTTCCGAAGTCGGACCAGGCTCCGGAATTGCCAGGAGAAAGTCCGTAAACTGAAGAAGCTTGAGAGGTCGATGCACGACACGGCGTTCACGATTCGCGGCATACACCAACCGCGCATCGACACCCAACGTCTGCAGGAGCGCCCAGATGACCTCGGTGAGATCGCTTTCGTACGCCCGACGCATGGAAACGATGTACTCCAGACGAAGGGGGGTGGGAACGTGAATGGACATCTCGCCATCGACATACGAGTCACTGATGATCGCGATTGAATCTCGGACCCATGTGTTGACGGCCACCGCCAGTTCGCGTGCTGGCCAACTCCGATCCCATCGACTTTCGACCAAGAGGTTAAGCGAGGGAGCCCGCTCCAACATGCGATGTCGAACGTCGTGGACATTCTTCGAGTAGGCACTCCAATACTCGTGGGGAGATTGGGTTCGCGTGTAGTAAACATAGAGCCGAGCTACCTGCTCGGATTCCGGTATCCAGTAATCGATCGGGCTTGCGGCCGGCAGCTGGTCGGCGGTAAACACGAGTGTTTCGAGAAAACCGTCCTTCTGAATCTCCTGTACGTCGAATGGTATCTCCCCGAAACCGGAGAGGTAGTAGTGAGGAACGCGGCTGCTCTCACGGGGGCCGAGGTTGAAATATCGGCGACGCTCATCGGCCCGCGATAAATTGGGAAGATCCGGATGCCAAACGACACGGGCAGAAAGAATCGGATAGTCCGCCTGGAACTCTATCGTCCGCAACGGTGCCTCTGATTCCATTTTCCAAAAGAGATCGATCACACAATCCGATTCGACCCCCGGAAAGACGACGTAGGTCTCGGTTATCTTCTCGTCGCCGAACGCAAGAGTCTCCCGTTCCCGTAGATCGTCACGCGTCAATTCGACGACGGCACCGTTGGGACGAACAACCCGACCGGATATCTGCTTTACTTTCATGCTACGAGATGATCGAGAGATGACATGATCGGCGATCTCTCGACCCTGCTCTCCAAGCACACGCCATCGGTAGCGATAGCTACGAGTTACTTTGTCCCGCCGGGTGAGCTCGCGATGGTCCTCCACCATCTCCCATTCGACATAAACAAGGTCATAGTCGGCCAGCGAATCGACGGTCGACAATTCCCACACCCAGGACGGGATATCGGGCCAGTCGTAGTCTCGTACCTGACTCATACTTGATGTGGCGATAACAACAAGACTCGCGATGACAATCGCCAGGAATCGCATCACGTCTCCTCCTGTTCGAGCAGCAGTCGCAGGCGGTTTACCCGGTCAATGACCCGACCGAGTTGCTGGACTTCCTCATACCACTCTTTCGGCCAAACTCCCCCCTCGACCCGATGCTGAATCGAGAGGCGCACACCCTGATCGGTTGAGTGCAACTGACTGAACAGTAACCCAATATCTGACTCGTAACTAAACTCCGGATACTCATCCGAAAGCCGCCACCCCTCGGGAAGACGCCATTCAATTTCACGGGTACTTTCTCGCGGAACGGTCAAATCGATGGCGTGATGCCGCGGGCCGTCGGGCAAGTGGTCGAACGGGACCAGGAGCTGCGGAAGTGACGGCAGGACGAGATACCCATCCATCTCGCGTGCGAAGCGATCATTGAACCCGGCGAACGTAATCGTCCACTCCGAACCTGACGAATCGATGACGAATTCCGTCATGGACCAACCCTGCTCAGTCCAGGATACGAGCGCCGAATCACGGTAGAGATCAGGACCGATCGAGTGAAGAAAGTAGCGCTGCAGTCGACTGGTGAGAGTTGATAACTGCTTAGTACCATCGACTTGGACGTCTCCACGTTCGTTGACCGTAATCGTGATCGTCTGATTGCTGCCATAGTCTGCGGTGGTCGGTTCGGTTATCCACTGCGGTTCGGTGGTCGACGAATCGATGACAAGTACTGGCGCACCTCTGAGTATTGGCGGTAACTCACCGAACGGCGTCGATTCATCGGTTGGATCATAGAGCACCCAATCGCCGACCCGTGCTGCCGGAGAGTAGTCGGTGGGATGGAGAGTTGAGGCCGGCACGCCCACGATGCAGTGATTGAATTGAAAGGGCGTTGCGAACGAATCGACAAACGGGTCCAATACCGCGGTCAGGACGGATGCCGACGGCACGCCGCTGTAGGTTAGCACAGCGCGCGCCAATGCGGCCTTATCCTTGCAGTCACCAAAGCGAGCCCGGAGGGTCTCGCTGGCTGAACGGGGGATGAATCGTCCTTCGCCGATCGAGAGAGAGGTGTAACGAATCGACTTCTGGAAGTACTGCAACTTGTCGCGCCAGTTGTCGAGCCCCGTGCCGGAGAAGATTCCGGTAACCTCGGTGGTCGGGTCGGCCGGAGGATTATGGATAGACGTAACCCAGTCAGAGACAGCCTCCCAACTGCTCTGTCGGAGTTCGGCCCGGCGTGACTGTAGGTCGTGTGCCTGAATCTGTAGAACGCTCATCACGGTCAACCAATCCGGCATCATCGGCTCGTCGGGAACGAACGACAACGGGCCAAATGTCCACCGCCAGGAGTTTTCGGCGGGATCCCGAACCGGATCGGTGGCGCTTCCGGAGTAGTGATAACTGAGCCCCCATTCGTTCGGCAGATCGACAGTGACGTAGGCACGAAGAATCGGTTCCTGTACGTGGATCGTCACCGCCTGGTAGCAGGCTGACCAGGGCGGACGAATGACCATCTCGCTCTCGAATACGCCGATGGAACCCGAATCGAGAGATGGCCACCCCAAGATTATGTCCTGATCATCGGTATAGACGTAGTCACCGTCATACCAATCGCCGATCACGATGACATCATCTTTATCCATGCGATCCTGCACTTCGTGATCACCATCAAGAAGCCAGGCCTTGGCTTTCTTGAGCCGAGTGTACTGGTGACCGTAGAGCCAATTGGTCAACGAAACATAGTGGCGCAGCCCCAACTCAACGCGACGTTCACGCCGAATGCACTCTCCATTCTTACGGACTTCAAGATCGACGTGATAGAAGAGGGTGACCGACGAAGCCGCGAAATCAGTTTCCGGAACAGGCTGGGCAATGACCTCTTTCGCCCAGTCCGGAACCGCGGCGACAGGGAGAACGGTTGCCAAAACGCTCACAACGACGAAAAGACGCAACATAGCTTTGCTCCTGGCCGCCGCGACAGAAACGCACTCGGCCGTCCATCCCCGTGCCACAATATAGCAGGAATGGCGAGAACGGCGCAAGGGAGGGCACCGGCGAAACTCAGGAACAAAAACGGAGGGTCGCCAACAGGCAGCCCTCCGTACAGAAGATCAAGATAACTGAGTAGTGACTACTTGAGCAGCAGCATGCGACGTGTCTCGATTTCGTCTCCGACTGTCAGACGGTAGAGATAGACTCCCGAGGCTTGAGCTCGTGCATCCCAAACCGCCTCATACGCACCGGCCGACTGATGCGCATTCACTAGCGTGGCAACACGCTGGCCGAGAACATTGAAAATATCAAGGCGAACATCCGCCGGTTCGGCGAGGCTATACGCGATCGTTGTCGACGGGTTAAACGGATTCGGGAAGTTCTGATCGAGCGTGAAATCATCGGCGACTTCGTCGCTTTCAAACTCGGCAACACTGACGATTACATCGGTCGGTGTGGCACCGCTGGTCGTTGTAATCGGTGCATCGGATGCCTTCCACGTAACGTCGTCGATCAGGACATCGTCTCGATTGCCACTGGCATCACACCGGAATCGAAGCTGCGCGTTCGTCGGGAACGCAACTTGACTGGAATTCCAACTTACCACTCCGTTATAGAACGTTCCGTTCTGGAAATCGACACCACGCACGAATGAGGCGAGCAGTACCCACGACGAGCCGTTGTAGTACTCAACGAAGAAGTCTTCACGGTTCTCCATACTGATCGCGATGAAGTAAAACTCGACCTGCTGATACGTGTAGGCGGAAACATCATAACCGGTAGCGTGATAGAACGACGACGCCACGCCTGAGTTGTCCTGAATGTTAATCGCCGCACGCCCGCTCCAGGCGTACGTACCACCGGTGTACCGGCGGCAATCATTGCCGCCATCGACGTAGTTTCCGAAACCACCCTCAAAGTCATCGAACGTGAGGGTGACCTCACCAGTGCCGCCACCTGACGTTACAGTGACGTATCCGGTCTTCGTTTCGCTATCGCTGCCACAGGCGTTGGTTACGGTAAGCGACACGGTGTAGGTCCCGGCACTCGCATAAGTATGAGACGGATTGGCGGCTGATGAACTGCCCCCATCGCCAAAGTCCCAGCTCCACGAGCTGGCGTTAGAGGACAGATCAGTGAAACTAACTGCCAGTGGTGCGGTGCCAGAAGTGGGGTTGCCACTGAAGTTCGCAACTGGTGCAGTACAAGCCGGGTTTACGGTAATGTAATTCGTCTTGGTTTCGGTATCAGATCCGTCGGCATTGGTTACGGTCAGCGAAACCGAATACGTGCCGGGAGCGCTGTACGTGTGCGACGGATTCTGGGCGCTCGACGAACCGCCATCCCCGAACGTCCACGACCACGAGGTTGGGCTGTTGGTCGACTGGTCGCTGAATGAGACGGCAAGCGGAGCGGTGCCCGATGTCGGCGATCCTGTGAAGTCGGCCACCGGCGGATTGCTGCTACCACCACCGGCCACGGCGGCCGCGGCGTTGATGCGACCAGCCCCCATACGACCGATGTATTGAGCGGATAGAGAAGCGTCAATGTTGTCGGCGGTGGCAAACAGATGATCGCGGACCTGGGTTGCACTCCATCCGGGATTCTGTGACCAGATCAAGGCCGCGACTGAAGCAGCCAATGGAGTCGCCATCGAGGTACCGTCGAGTGTCGACACATAGTCGCCAGCCGGGTCTTGATGAACGTGATAAGAACTGAGGATTCCAGTACCCGGAGCACTAATGTCAATCCAGGTTCCGTAGGTTGAGAAATCGGCCTTGTTATCGGTGGTGTCGGTTGCCGCGACATTGATGATGTCAGTACGATTGCCCATGTAGTCAGCAGTTTGACTACCATCATTTCCGGCAGCCTTGAAAATCAGTCCACCGCTAGCGAGGAAATAGTTCAGGGCAGCAGCGAGGCCACCGCTATTGGAGGAGCCCCAGCTGCACGATGCGATCTGAGCACCGTTATCGGCGGCGTAGTAAAGAGCCTGCGCAATGAAGTCCATCCGGACATAGCCAACCTCTTGACCAAAAAAGCTACCCGACCAACCAATTCGGCACGCCATGACCTTCACGCCATTGGCGGTTGCCTGAAGCGTACCGTTGCCATAGCCGCCCGAGGGTGATGCAGTCGCGTAACCGTTATTATTGATTGCTCCAACATTACCCGCGCAATGCGTTCCGTGACCGTTGAAGTCGCGCGGATCATTGTCTTGGCCATTACAGTCTTCGCCACTCCAACACTGGGAAGCGCCGTTGACGAAGTCCCAACCAACCCAGTCATCGACAAAGCCGTTGCCATCGTCATCGATGCCGGGGGTACCGTTCTTTTCGGCGAGGTTAATCCACATGTTTCCGTCGGCCGCGGTCGGATTGGTCGACGAGGCATTCACCCCCCCCAGGTCCTTGTGGTAGTAACGCACACCACTATCGAGGATAGCCACCGTGATCGTGGACGATCCGGTTTCGGTATCCCAAGCTTCGGGAGCGTCGATGTCGTTATCATCAGCGCGATTCAGATGCCACTGCTGGGCATAGAATCCGTCGTTGGGGGTTGCATAGAGCCGGTGAATACCGATCGGCTCGGCCGAGGCGACATTCGGATCGGCTTGATAGGCAGCAACGACATCTTCGACCGCATCACCGTTGTCGAACCGAACGCGGTAGTGACGGGACAGATCGTACGGTCGTCCTTCCAGAACCTTGGGTCGCGCCCCCACAAACAATTGCTCCAGCTCCGAAACCCGGTACTGACGAGCGAGCTCATCCAGCGACTCGACGCCGATCGCCAATGCGCCGTTAGCATCCCGACGCGCCCGCGATTCATCCGGGGATTCCTTGAAAACGACGATAATCTCGCCCGGCACATACCCAAAGAAATCCGGAATGTTGTCAGGTACAGGTGCCACGTCTGCGTGACGCGGCTGGTCTACCGCAAAACTTACCGACGGAATCAGCAACATTGCTGCTGCTAGTACTGTAACGACTCTTCGCATACTGATTCTCCTCCTCCCGTGTCGGGCAGCCAGACACGCGACAGCCTGTGACATCGCAGCCTTCCCGCAATGCCTCCAGACAGTTTGTGATTACAACCAAACGGCACAGAGGCCGTCGATCGCCTGTCTACAGTTCCGATTCGATTGTCGTGTTGTTTCCTCGTCCCTCGTGGGATCGCTCCTCCCTAGCGAACGCCCGAGGTAAGCAGGTAGCCGACGCTGAGTCAACGGAAAAAACGCGGAAATTGCGTCGTTGAAACTGCGCACGCAGACTTTGCGGTCGCACCCTAACGGATAAGTCCCCTACCGACAACTACCTAACGCTGATGTGCAGGCCCCCCAATTGACCCCAGAAATATCGCCATGTATACTTGTCTCACAATGACGCAACGCTTTTCGCCACGCTATCAGCGGTGGCGTCGCACACGAGGAGAGCTCTGTCATGACAGCACATGAAGCATATGAATCACTGAAACAACACGCCCGCGAAGTGGCCATTATCGATTCCTGCTCCGGCCTGCTCGGATGGGACGAGCGCACCTATATGCCGCGGCGCGGCTCTCAGTTCCGCGCTGAGCAGCTTGGCTATCTGGCCGGGCTACGCCATGAGAAGTTCACCTCCCCACAGTTTGGCGAACTCCTCGCCACGGCCGAATCGGACGGCTTTCAGGATCAACCGGAATCGGTCGAAGCGGTCAATCTTCGGGAATGGCGCCGGGAATACGACCTCGCAACCAAGCTGCCGAAGTCACTTGTCGAAGAGATAACGCGTGAAACAACGATCGCCCAAGGGGTGTGGGTCGAAGCCCGCAAGAAGGATGACTTTCAGTCGTTCCTGCCCAACCTGGAAACCGTGATCGGCTTGACCAAGCAGATGGCCGATGCCTACGGCTGGGAGGGGGAACGGTACAACGCTCTCCTCGACCAGTACGAACCAGGAGCCAAGACTGAAGAGGTCGCCGAGGTCTTTACGGTCTTGCGCAAGGAGCTCGTCACACTACTCGGCAAGATCAAGGATGCCCCGCGCAAGCCCAATACCAAGATCGTAGAGCAGGCGTTCGATGTTGAGAAACAGCGCGTCTTCGGTGAGATGGTCTGTCGGGCGATCGGGTTCGACTTCTCCGCCGGCCGCCTCGACATCACCACACATCCGTTCTGTTCCGGATTTGGGATCGGCGATACACGGATCACGACCCGCTACAATCCGAACCGCCTCAACGATGCCCTATTCGGCACGATGCACGAGGCGGGACATGCCCTCTACGAAATGGGTATCAAGAAAGAAGACCACTTCGGTACCCCCATGGGCGAGTCAGTTTCGCTCGGCATCCATGAATCACAGTCGCGGATGTGGGAGAATCAGGTCGGACGCTCGAAAGAGTTCTGGACGTACTTCTTCCCGATGGCGCAGGGGATCTTCCGCGATGCCCTCTCGGATGTCGCTCTCGACGACTTCTACGCCGCGATCAATGACGTACGCCCGTCGTACATCCGGGTGGAGGCTGATGAAGCCACCTACAACCTGCATATCCTGCTTCGCTTCGAGCTGGAACGGGCCATGATGCGGGATGAGATCGCGACCAAAGATCTCGCCGGCGAGTGGCGCAAGCGTTTCGAGGAGTACCTCGGTATTCCGGTCGATAACGATCGGCAGGGGGTACTTCAGGATGTCCACTGGTCGGCCGGTTTGATCGGGTACTTCCCGACGTACTCTCTCGGTAATCTGTACGCGGCTCAGTTCTTCGCCAAAGCGGAAGCCGACCTACCTAACCTCAAGGCCGGATTTGCCCACGGCAACTTCGAACACCTTCTGACCTGGTTACGGGAAAACATCCATGTCCATGGTCGCCGCTATCGGGCAACCGAATTGGCGCAACGCGTGACCGGCAAGGAACTCTCGCCGCAACCGCTCATCGATTCGCTCAACACGAAGTTTGGCGCGATCTACGGATTCTAGCCGAGTCGCCGCTATCGTCTCAAGCATGGCCGCCCGGTTTACGGGCGGCCGTTTCTGTTCAACTTTCTCGCGACTCCGACCGTCCCTGTACCCATTTGGGACAATCGCTTTCGTTTCGCCAAAACGCGATAAGGCAGATGAGAACGGTGTCCGATGAGGTGACCATATCGAGCCGGTAAGCTTCACGTTAGGAGTCGAATGACGATGAAATTCTTGTGGCGGAGTCTTCGTCACACGACCCATTCTGACGCCACTCGGTGCTCGAAGACCCTTGAGCGGGTAAACGGAGTCTATCGCAACGATTGGTGAAACGAACGATTCCGCTTCCCGGTTGTACCGTCTATACACGTCGGTTGGGTATTGGAACCCGGAACCGATTATGGCATGAGTATACCCCGCCCCTCGATCAGCTTTCTCGTTGTCCTCGCCGCGGCCATCTTCGTGGCGTTGCAGATGTTTGTTTTCGGCCGGTGGTCACCAGCGCTCTTCTCCGGCCTGTTTGTTGCCGCACAGGGGCTAGCGCTTGCACTGCTCTTCCGCCTTTTCGCTCCCGCGTGGTGGCGACACCGGTGGCTCCGCGTTGCCGTCTGGGCCGTCACCCTCATCGGCTTGGGCGCCCTGATCCTCTGGTGGCCAGGTGTGCCCTGGACGGCGTGGGAGCTAACCGGCATGTGGATCACCGCGACCGTGGGCGTTCTGCAGATCGCTACGTTGATCGCGTTGCCGATCTCCGGATTGATTCACGGCATCGACTGGGGGCTACAAAGACTATTCAACCGCTCAACGACCGACGAAACCGCCGAGGAGAAACCGAACATGGCCCGACGACGATTACTTAAGTACGCGGCGGCAGCGGTTCCGATGACCACGATCGGCCTGGCGCTTGGCGGCAAAGCTCAGGCGTTGGCCGGCATCACGGTCTACCGTCGGGAACTTGCCGTACCGAATCTTCCCCCGACTCTCACTGGCTTGCGAATCCTGCACGTGTCCGACCTGCATCTCCGTCACTACGTCACGGTGGCCGACATTGAACCGCTCCTGGAGCAGGCAGCCGACTATCGACCGGATTTGGTCTGTGTCACCGGGGACGTTGCGGATGACCTGGATCAGCTCAGCGATGGGTTGCAACTCCTCAGTGAGTTGAAGCCACCCTACGGAACCTACGCGACCCTTGGGAATCATGAATACTTCCGAGGCGTGCGCCGTGTCCGGCAGATCTACGATCGCTCACCCGTCCCCTTGTTGGTAAACGAAAGCGTCCGGGTAACCATCAACGACTCACCGGTCTTGATCGCCGGCATTGACGACCCCGTGCGCATGCGTGACCTGCAAAGTTCCTTCTTCGAAACGACGATCAGGGAGGCAACCCGGGAACGTCGAGCCGACGATACAGTCATTCTGCTTTCGCACCGCCCAGACGCGTTTGACGTAGCGGCGACCGAGGCAATCGACGTGACGCTGGCCGGCCACACTCACGGGGGACAAATCGGGTTCATGGGGCGGTCAATCTTTGAACGCCGCTTCCCCGACCGCTACCTGTGGGGCGAGTATGCCAAGTCGACTTCGCGGCTGTACACCTCCTGCGGGGCCGGCCACTGGTTCCCCTTCCGGCTCGGTTGCCCTCAGGAGGCACCGGTCATTGAGCTGATTCCCAGCTGACGTAAAACGTCGAATTCCCCACTGACGAGAAGATCAGGACGTTCCCACAGTCCGGCCTGCAGCAACGTCTTTTTTGTTGCGATAGGTTTTAAACGCCCCCTCTTTTTTCTCAATCGCCCGAGGAGGGGTGTCTCCTGATGGCGAAACTGACCGATGGAATACAGGGAAGCTCAGCGAAACCATTGCCGATGCTGGAGGAGTAACAGATGGCAGTAGCGCGCAAGAAGACAGCCCGAAAGGCGGCAAAAAAGAAAACCGCCCGGAAGACAACCAAGAAGGCGGCCACTCGCAAAAAGACGACGCGCAAGTCCACTAAGAAGACAACGCGCAAAGTCGCGAAGAAGAAGACGGCCAAAAAGGTGACTCGTAAGAAAGCCACCAAGAAGACCACTCGCAAGGTCGCCAAGAAAAAGACCGCTCGCAAGAAAACGGCGAAAAAGGTAACGCGGAAGAAAGCGACCAAGAAAACGACCCGTAAGGTTGCGAAGAAGAAAACAGCCAAGAAGGCAACGCGGAAGAAAGTCGCCAAGAAGAAGTCAAAGCGTAAACCAAACGCTGCCTTCATGAAGGCGATGACTGTCTCGCCGGCCTTGGGCGCGGTCGTTGGCAACAAGCCGCTTCCACGGACCGAAGTGACTAAGAAGCTCTGGCAATACATCAAGAAGCACGGGCTTCAGGATGCCAAGAATCGGCGCATGATCAATGCGGACGAGAAGCTGTCTCCGATCTTCGGTGGCAAGAAGCAGGTATCAATGTTCGACATGACGAAGCTTGTGTCGAAACATCTCTCGTAGTCTCCGTTCACGTAGGGATTAACGGGCCGGAAGCCATGTGCAGCCGGCCCGTTTTCGTATGCCCGACCAAGAAATCGGTTGCCCCGAAGGCACCCCGATATGAGCTTGCGGGCGTTCGGTGATCAGACCGAGTTACTGCCAGATTAACTCGGTAAGGAGGTGCTGTGGCTGTCATCCGAGCGTTCCGGGGAGTGCGGGCCGCTCCCGAATTCGTCACTCGCGTTGCGTGTCCCCCCTACGACACCCTGTCGACCGCCGAGGCTCGTTCAATGGCGGCCGGCAACACGTACTCATTTCTGCATGTCGATAAACCGGAGATCGGCTTCCCCGAGGATATCGATCCCTATTCGGCCGCTGTCTATGAACGAGGGCGGACCGAACTCGCGCGGCTGATCGAAGGCGGTGCGATGATCCAGGACGATTCTCCGTGCCTGTATCCGATTCGTCAGACGATGAACGGGCGATCGCAAACCGGACTCCTCGCGTTAGCCTCGGTTGATGAGTACGATCGGGGCATCATTAAAAAGCACGAACACACACGTCCGGTGAAGGTCAACGATCGGGCGAATCATATCATCGGCTGCCAGGCTCAGGCTTCATCGGTACTGACGACATTCCATCCCCATGCGGAAATCGAACACCTCCTGGCCCAGTTAACGGCGGAAACGCCGCTGCTCGACTTCGTGTCGGCCGATGACAATGTGCGACAAGAATTCTGGGTTGTTCGTGACCCCGAAGCGATCGACGCCATGATTACGGCCTTTGCGAAACTGGACGCGCTTTACATTGCCGATGGACACCATCGGTCCGAAGCGGCGTCGGAAGTCTGCCGTCGAGCCCGGGAAACGAATCCAGATCTTCCAGCCGATGCTCCCGAGCGTTTTTTCCTCAACGGCATCTTCCCGGCCAGCGAACTTGCGATTCTGCCGTACAACCGTGTTCTACGAGACATGAACGGGCTGTCCGTGGCCGCACTGCTAGAGGGTGTGGGCTCGAAGTTCGAGGTTGAAGTGCTGAGCGATCACGATGGGACCCCCCCCCCCCACGCCGCTTTCGATATGTATGCAGAAGGGCGTTGGTATCGTTTGAGCGCTCGCGCCGGGAGTTTTCCCGACGACGATCCGGTCCGCTCGATAGATGCCGCTATTCTGGGCGACAACCTGATTGCTCCCCGGCTAGGTATCGAGAACCCCCGGACGGATTCGCGCATCGAATTCGTCGGAGGTATTCGCGGCACTCGGGAATTGGTCCGCCTGGTCGAATCGGGTGAATTCGCACTCGCGTTTTCACTCGCTGCTACACGAATCGAACAACTCCTCCGGGTCGCCGACTCCGGCGCGGTCATGCCGCCAAAGTCGACGTGGTTTGAACCGAAGCTCAAAAGCGGGCTGGTCGTCCACCGGCTCGATAGTCAGTGAGAGAAACCCCACCATGGTCATTCTGATATCCGATGCGTTTGACAAGACACTACCGACCAAACTCACCCCTTTCGGGGATGTGACCGATGACAAGGGTCGGTTGGCCGACGCCGAGGTCGTTCTCGTTCGCAGCAAGACGAAAGTCACCCGTGAGTACATCGACTCCGCTCCGAAACTGAAGCTGGTTGTCCGGGGTGGTGTGGGGATGGACAATATCGATCTTGAGTACTGCCGTGAGCGCGGGATTACCGCCCTTAACACGGCTGAGGCATCGACCACGGCCGTTGCCGAACTCGCCTTCGCACTCATGATCGCTGTCGCCAACAGCATTACCCAGGCCGACGCCTCAATGCGCGAGGGAAAGTGGCTGAAGAAAGAGCTGAAACGCCAGGAGCTGTGGGGTAAGACCCTCGGTATTCTCGGCATGGGTCGGATCGGTAGCGCGCTTGCCCTGCGGGCCCGCGCTTTTCGTATGCATTGCCTCGCCTGGCATCCGGCGACCCGTTTCTCGGACTTTGCTGAGATTCGTTCCGACCTCGACTCTGTCCTGCGTGACTCCGACTTCCTGAGTCTCAACATGCCGTTGGTGGACAGTACACGGGGGATCATCAATAGTGATTCGATTGCCCGCATGAAAGATGGTGCGATCATCATCAACACCGGCCGGGGCGGTCTGGTTGTCGAGGAAGATGTCGCCGCGGCCCTGCAGTCCGGCAAGCTAGGCGGCTACGGCACCGACGTCTGGCATCAGGAGCCCCCGAACGGCTCGCCGATCCTGAGTGCACCCCACACCGTGTGCCTACCACATCTTGGTGCCTCGACCCGCGAAAACATGCTTCGGATCGGCGAGATCATCGAAAACATCATTAAGGAGTACCGTGATGGCAAGTGAGTCGACTCTTACCGATGGTCCAACGACGGACACGAACCGTCATCGCGTCTTTAACTTCTCGCCCGGGCCGGCGACGCTCCCTCTGGAAGTCCTGGAGATCGCGAAGAACGAATTTCTCGATTATCGCGGCAGCGGCATGTCGATTATCGAGTCGTCGCACCGCTCTAAAGAGTACGATGCAATCAACGAAGAAGCGATTGCGCTAACTCGCGAACTCCTCGGACTCGATGATCGCTTTCATGTCATCTTCGTCGGAGGTGGCGCCTCGACTCAGTTTGCACACGTGCCCATGAGTTTCCTTCCCGAGGGAAAGATTGCGGCGTATGTCGATACCGGATCCTGGTCAGCCAAAGCGATCAAAGAGGCCAAGCACTTCGGGTCGGTCGAAGTCGTCGCTTCCTCAAAGGAGAGCGACTACACGTTCATCCCTCAGCCAGGTGACTTCACGGTTCCGTCGGACGCAGCATATCTCCATTTGACGACCAACAACACGATCTTTGGCACTCAGTGGCAGTCACTTCCGAAACCAACAGTCCCGTTGGTCGCCGATATGTCCTCAGACTTCATGTCCCGACGTCATCCGTTTTCCGATTTCTCACTCATTTACGCTGGCGCCCAGAAGAACATCGGGCCGGCTGGTGCAACGATGGTGATTATCCGGGATGACTTCCTTGCAACGGCCAAAGAAGGTCTCCCGACAATGTTCGATTACCGAACGCACACGAACAAGAAGTCACTGTACAATACTCCTCCTGTCTTCGCGGTCTACATCATCAAGCTGGTGATGGAGTGGTTGAAGGAGCATGGCGGGCTCAGCTGGATTGAAGCGATCAATCAGCGCAAGCAGCAGCTGGTCTACGACCTGATCGACAGCGACTCAGATTTCTTCCGGGGTACGGTGCGTCCGGACTCGCGCAGCTGGATGAACATCACACTGCGTCTTCCGTCTGAGGAACTTGAAAGTCGTCTGATTACCGAGGCCAAAGCTGCTGGCTTTGCCGGACTGAAGGGACATCGATCGGTGGGTGGTATTCGGATCTCGGCCTACAATGCGATGCCGACTGCGGGTATTGAGCAATTGGTTAGATTCATGGCTGATTTTCGGAAGTCTGCCTGATACGGAGTGGCATTGGCAGAGGGGACAACTCAGAGTGGGGGGCGACCCGGACCCAAGCGATTCGCCTAACCGGTTGAACTTCTTGACATACCGGCGGCGGAAGCGTTTCCTTCCCCCCAGTCTAGCCTGAGTGGAGCGTCCGCTGGTACCGGGTGACCGGCGGATGTGGACAGAAGGAGCCAACCCGGTGAAAGCTGAAGAACAGTTGACAGAGGCCGTCCGCGGCGACCTGTTCGATCGCGCCCTTGCCTTCTCGACCGCCGATGAGGTGAAAGCGATGGGGATTTACCCCTATTTTCACCCCATCCAGTCGGCACCCGGCGATACGGTAATGGTCGATGGTCACGAATGTGTGATGGTCGGCTCTAACAATTACCTCGGACTTGTCAATGATCCGCGCGTCAAAGAGGCCTCGGCCGAGGCCGCGCGCAAGTATGGCTCCGGCTGCACCGGTTCCCGATTCCTCAACGGCACACTGGATCTCCACCTTGAGCTCGAAGAGCGACTCGCCAAATTCATGGGCAAGGAGAAGGCACTCGTCTTCTCCACCGGTTTCCAGACTAATCTGGGCGTAATTTCATCGCTCGTTGGCAAGAACGACGCGATCGTCATCGACCGCCAAGTCCACGCCTGCATCGTTGACGGTTGCCGACTGTCGTACGGCAAAGTTTACAAGTTTGCTCATAACGATATGGACGATCTCGAGCGGGTGCTGCGAAACATCCGGGCGAACAACGGCAAGGGCGGCATTCTCGTGGCCGTTGATGGGGTCTTCTCGATGGAAGGAGACATCATTGACCTTCCCAGTGTCGTCACGCTGTGTGAGCGGTACGGAGCTCGGCTGATGGTCGACGATGCCCACTCGATCGGTGTTCTGGGAGATACCGGTGCGGGTACCGCGGAGCATTTCGGAGTTATCGACCAGGTTGATCTGACGACGGGGACATTCTCTAAGTCATTCGCGGCCCTGGGCGGCTTCGTTGTAGGCGATGCCCAGATCATCAACTACATCCAGCACCACGCACGTGCACTCATATTCTCCGCGTCAATTACGCCGTCGTCGGCAGCTGCCGTAATCGCAGCGCTCGATATCATAGAGGCCGAACCGGAGCGTCGTCTGAACCTCTGGAAGAACGCCGAGCGAGTGCAGAAGGAATATCGCGATCTTGGATTCAATACCGGTCATTCGGCCACGCCGATCGTACCGATAGTCGTTGGTGAGGATCTCGATTGCTTTGCGTTCTGGAAACGCCTGTTCGATGAGGGCGTCTTTACCAATCCGGTCATCTCCCCGGCCGTCCCACCCGGACAGGCGATGATTCGCACCTCATATACCGCGACAATGACCGATGCCCACATTGATCGCGTCATCGAAGTCCTGGCCAGCGTCGGTCGGGAAAAGGGCCTGATTGCCTGACCGACATGAACGACATTGAAGTCGTCGAGGCGGACTCTCAGAGTCTTCGTCGCCAGTTCATTACCTATCCCCTCTCGCTCTATGCCGACGTTCCGCAGTACGTGCAACATCTGCTGGTGGAGCGCTTTGAGTTCTTTGATCCCGAAAAGAATCCATTCTTCCGGACGGCTAAGGTCCGCCTCTTTCTCGCTCGGCGCGGGGGCAAGATCGTTGGTCGCATCGCGACGTGCCTGAACTATCAGCACAACGAGTTCCATATGGACAAGACGGGATTCTTCGGATTCTTCGATACCGAAAATGACTATGAGGTTGCCCAACGGTTGCTCAAAGTGGCGATGATTACGCTCAAGAAGGAGGGGATGGAGTCGATGCGGGGGCCGCTCAACTTCTCCACCAATCATGAGGGCGGATTCCTGATCGAAGGATTTGAACAACCACCAACGATCATGATGACCTGGACCCATCCCTACCAGATCGAGCTGGCCGAGCGGTTTGGGTTTACAAAGGTCATGGACTGGCTCGCGTATCAGGTGACCAAAGAGGAGCTGCGGATATCGCGCTTTCAACCGATCGTCGATCGCCTGCGTAAACGGAACCGGGTGACGATCCGTCCGTTGAACATGAAACAATTCAATGCCGATGTCGGCCAGATCAAGGATGTCTACAATCGGGCCTGGGCGGAGAACTGGGGGTTCGTTCCGCTCGACGATGCCCAGATCACCTATATGGCGAGTCAGTTCAAACAGATTGTCGACCCCGATCTGGTGTTCATCGCCTTAGTTGATGATGAGCCGGTTGCCTTCTCGATGGCATTACCCGACATCAATCAGGCGCTCGTACATCTCAACGGGCGACTCTTCCCGTTTGGCCTGGCGCAGTTGCTGTGGCATACGAAAGTG
This sequence comes from Candidatus Zixiibacteriota bacterium, assembly GCA_028289585.1. Classification (GTDB taxonomy): domain Bacteria; phylum Zixibacteria; class MSB-5A5; order GN15; family FEB-12; genus JANQPI01. The sequence continues at coordinate 103,727 of JANQPI010000010.1, read as the reverse complement.
CGCAACAAGGTTGATCGCATTCGAATGGTGACATTCGGCGTCATACCTGAGTATCAGAAGCGAGGCATCGACACGCTGCTTTATGTTGAGACAGTTGACAAAGCAATCGAACGGGGGTATCAGCAGGCAGAGATGTCGTGGGTTCTGGAGACGAACGCCTTGATGCGTCGGGCTCTGGTCGAGATGGGGGCGACACCGCGGAAACGATATCGCCTCGTGGAGCTTCCGCTCCACAACGTTGCCTATGCGAGCACCGGTTCGTGAGGTACGGAAGTCTCGCCGCTCTCCTGTTCGTGAGCGTGCTCCTTGGCGCGTGCACCGGCAAATCGATCCTTCGTCTCGCCCTGACCGATCCCGAAGGGCGACGGACGGTAGAGATTCAAGGAACGCAACTGGTCACGAACACCGAACTGACCCCCCGAGAGGCCGCCAAGTATCGTCCGGGAACCGCCAATGTCCTGGTTGTATCGATTCTCACCCGAGGGCGCATGGTCAACGACAGTATCATCACCGAGTTCTTTGTTGATGAGTCGCTGCGGCTGAATCTCTTCTGTCAGCTCCCCACCGAACTCGAGCCAGTAGTCCAAACGTTAACGTCGGAAACCAGCGTCATACAGGTCCTCGGCCTATACGACATACCCGCCGAGGCGAAACTCTATTTTCCGGTGTCAGGAACTTTGGCAATCGATTCGCTCCGCTCGTCGGACTTGTACCTGACCATCGATGCCGTCTTCGAGAACTCATTAGGTGCACAGTACACGCTCGACGGTCGCTTCCGAGCTCGCTATCGCTAAATGAAACGGCGGCCGGTAGCTGAGCTTCCGACCGCCGAGATACGTTTCGTCCGTGCGTTATGACTACGACTGTTTCTTTTCAGCAAGCTTTTTGACTTCGGCGACGATTGTCGACGGCTCCGCGCGTTTCCGATAATCTTCATCGACAAACGCATACGTAATCGCTCCGTCGGTATCGATCACATAGGTAGCGGCCAGCGGCAGTTCCCACGATTCATCACCATTATAGCCGGGGATGTCGAGGCGGCCCTGGAAGCGCGTCTTCACGATCTCTGGAAGTTCGTACACGATACCGTACTGCTTACCTACAGCGTTGCCGATGTCGGACAGAACCTGGTACTCGAGCATCGACTTCTCCTTGGTCGACATCGTGCTATCCGGCAACTCCGGTGAAAGCGCCACGAACTGCGCGCCGGCAGCATGCAGCTCGGGCAGAACCTCCTGCATTGAGCGGAGCTGGAGATTGCAGTAGGGACACCATCCACCGCGATACCAGGTCAGAACGACCGGACCTTCGGAAAGCAGAGTCGAAAGCGCTATCTGATCACCCATGGCATTGGCTAAAGTGAAATCGGGCGCGGCATCACCAACATTCTTGGCCGTGCCAAGCACTCCCGTCGCACCGACCAAGCGAACACCTTCGTCAAAGGCCGTTTTCGTCTCCTCGTCGGCCCGTTGTGACCAATTCGCTCGCATCTCATCGAGCTGGTCCTGTAACGACGGAATGTTTATCGCGGCCTGTTCCTGGGTCATGGTTGTCGTCTCCTCTGACGTCGTCTCCCCTTGTGAACAAGCGATCATCGTTACCATCGCGCCGGATACTGCCAGCACGGCAACTGTTCGCATCATCGTTAACTCCTCAGTGTGTGGTAATCGTTTGTACAGGCCCGACAACGTAGGGGCCAGGTCCGCATCTGTCGAGTGGAAGTCACCGGCCTTACAAGTGAAACGAGGTGGTCAGAGCCACGCCCCGCCCAGAGCTCAGGACACCCGATCCGTGCTCTCGTACGGACGCGTCGGTGAGATTCTCCAACGTTACAGTCACCGCCCAGGCATCGCGGGACAGTCGTCCCCGGAGATTCCACGTAATCCAGCCGGGTGTCCCACCTGTCGGGATACGAGAGTCCTCTACATCGCGGGCCGACAGTCGCGTCTGATCAGCGGCTGCCCGCGTGAAGAGTTCGAGCCATGTGTCTGATGAGAGCGAATACCTCACCCGCGCCAGGCCCATCAGGGGTGGAATTCGGCTCAACGGCTCGCTGGCTGTGATGTTTCGTCCGTACGTGTAGGTCACGTTACCGGCAATCGTCAGGTGGGGTGCCAACGCCACCTGACCATCGAACTCCACGCCCCAGATCTCCCCCGATCCGACATTGCGTTTAGCAAAGACGGCAACCTCGCCCAGATCCCGTACGCCGTTGCCGTTTTCGTCGAGAAACGGTAGCCCATTTAGCGTCGCTGGCCGTCGATCAATGAGGTCGCTCAAGCGCGTGTAGTACACGAACAAAGAGGCTCGACGAGAGGATGTCCGATGCCGCCATCCGACTTCGTAACTAACCGATCGTTCCTCGGCAATGCCCGGTGAGGGAACATCGAATCCACTGCTGGAGAAGTCGAGGACGAGAGCATCGTTCCAGTTAGGAGCTCGGAAACCCTGACTGATTCCGGCAATTAGATTATGGGAGTGATCAAGATGCCATCGCGCGCGGATCGACCCGGTGATCGCGGTAAACGCATCGTCGAAACGCCCGAATGTTGAATCAAGTGTCGCAACTATCCGATATCGAGAGAATCGGATGCCAAGATCAAATGAGAGACGCGACGTTACCGTCCAGCGATCATTCAGAAACAGACCGAGTGCCTGTTGCTCAGCACCGTTGGGAATGGTTGTCGCCCGCGGGGTGCGGTTCGAATCGAGGCGGAACGATTCGGCATCCAGACGATCGTCGTAGTACTCGCCGCCAACGATCAACCGATGGCGATCATGGATGGGTACGTCCAATTGCACGAATCCACCCCAGGTTGTTGTCTCATCGCGAGATTCATCACCGATCGTCTGACCGGTTCGCAGACGGCGCCGCCCCTCGCGCTCGCTTTGGTAGGCGACGGTCGCCCGAACGCCACTCAGCCACGAGGATGGCTCACGCAGTTCGGCGGTGAGAGCGATCAGGTCACGGTCCTGTGGATCGTAGGTGAATTCCTCGAAACTGCCGTCGATGATCCGATCGTAACGTGGTACCCGGTCCTGCCGAACGGCCAGCAGATCTCCTGTAAACGTCAGTTCGGGTGAAACGAAGAGAGCCGCACGAGCTGACAACGACCCCTCAGACCAACCTGTCGGAGACTGAACACCTGTCGGCTCGGCAGCGCGCAAGTCTCCCGTTTGCTGACCACCGATGCCGATCTGAACGGCTGCCTGACGACCTCGGTAGGTCATTTCCGCAAAGCCACCGACCCCGCGATCTGCCGAGCGGAGTCGGTTAACGAGCGACACATCGAGGGTTGGTCGCGTTGCGGGTAGCAACAAGGACGGAACGAGATTAACGGTGCCACCGAGGGCATCGGAACCATACAGCACCGATGCGGGACCCCGCACCACGTCGATTGATGAAATGAATTCGGGCTCGACGGTACTGAGATACTGGTTGCCACCAAATCGAAAAGTAGGTCGGTTGAGTCGTATCCCGTCATAGAGGAGCAACACATAGCGGCCGATCAGTCCGCGGATTATCGGGGTGCCGTGAGCAGCAGTCGTCTGTTGTACCTGAATGCCCGGTTCTTCCCGCAACACGTCGGCCGTAACAGCAGCGACTCGTTCGCTGACTTCAACGTCCGACGTCACCTCGGTTGCCAGGACGGACTGGAAGACCGTTTCGGCAAATCGAGAGGCAGTGACCGAAACCACATCACCTTCGAGAGCGGTTCGGCTGAGCCGGAAAAGCAGCGTATCGCCCGTGTTGATGTGAACCGATGTGTCGAGTGATACGTAGCCGACAGCCGAAATTGTCAGAGGCGTAAGCCGAGGTGACGAGGCGATGAGAAAGTACCCGTCAGCGTCGGCAATGCGTCCGGTCGTTGCTGACAGGCGGACCGTTGCGCCAACGATTGGCGATTCGGTATCGGCATCAAGAACCCGAGCGACAGCATCTAACGCCGCCATACCGTGAGCCGAGCCCGTCAGGATAACCAGAAGAAGAAAGATGACAACAGCCGTTGGAAGCTTGGAAATGATAGCGGACTCCGTAGCGGGGCGGTTCACCAAGGCAGGCAGGTAGTCAAGGCTTCCGCAAAGGTTACGCCTCGACTCCTGTCACCGCAAGCATCGGCAGCACGGATGAGAACGATCGATTCCGTCTTTCTGACCACCGATATATCTCTACGGCATACGAAAGGCGGCGAAAAACCCGGTCCCGGCACGGGAGGCTCTCAGCAGCACCGATTCGCCCGTTGGAACGGCGCCTAAAACCTGTAGAAAATCCTCCACCGAGGTGACTCGACGACGGTTCACGGCTCGCACAATATCACCCTGGCGCAAGCCCGCCGTCGCGGCGGTTCGCCCGGGTTGCAACGCCGTGACGACGACACCGGTCTGCTCGGGATTCAGGTTGAACTCGCGAGCGATTGCAGGAGTCAAATCGACGGCAGTGAATCCAAGCTTCTCCTCATCGGGCCGATCGGGAGCTTCCGGAGAGCGGGCGAGTGCATCGTTAGTGGGTCGTTCGCCGAGAAGGACACGCTTCTGCATCTCCTGGCCATCACGCAGGACAGTCATGGCTATCTTCGTTCCTGGCGCAATTGCCGCAACCTGACTGCGCAACGCCTCGGAGGACTCGATTGATCGTCCATCAATAGCAACGATCACATCTCCGGCTGCCAGTCCTGCACGTGCGGCAGGCGAGTTATTCAGCACGTCGCCGACCAGAGCACCCTGCATCTGATTCAGTCCAAGCGCTGCGGCCATATTGTCATCGACATCCTGAATCGTGACGCCGAGCCAACCGCGAATCACACGCCCGGTCTCAACCAGAGAATTCACAACCGAGCCTACCATGTTGGCGGGAATGGCAAAGCCGATCCCCTGATTGCCACCGGAGCGGCTGGCAATCGCGGTGTTGATACCCACGATGCGACCATCGAGATTGATCAGCGGTCCCCCCGAGTTTCCAGGGTTGATGGCCGCATCGGTTTGAATGAAGTCTTGGTAGTCGATATTGAGACGCACACCCGTGCGACCCAAGGCCGAGACGATGCCCATTGTTACCGACGATGCGAAGTTGGCGGTCAGGGGCGAACCGATCGCCATGACCATCTCTCCCACACGGAGGTCGTCAGAATCTCCAAAGTCGACATGTGGAAGGTTCTCCCCCGCGATGCGGAGAACGGCAATGTCGGTAGCCGGATCGGTACCAACGACGTCAGCGAGAAAACTACGATCATCTGACAACTGCACATAGATTGAATCGGCATCGGCAATCACATGATTATTGGTGATAACGAGGCCGTTGGCATCCACGATCACTCCTGAACCCAGCCCGCGTTGGGCAAACTGACGGGGCTCGGCCTCTTGCCGGCCCTGATCGGGGAAAAAGAAATTGAAAAACCGATCGCCGCCAAAGGGGGATGGTCGCGCGGTAACAAGTCGTTGGGTCGATACCGTTACAACGGCCGGCCGGACCTGATCGACGATATCGACCAGGGCGTTGTTGAAGTCGCGAAGGGACGTTAACGGACGGTCCTGCGGACTATCAATGGTCTGTCCCAAGGAGGGCAGCGAAGCCACCATCAAAAGGGCAACGAAATGTGCTGTGGTGCGAGTGAGGCGATACATTGCGTACTCCCACGGTTCCTTGTCGTGTCGACAACAGCTCGTGTTAGACGGGTTGTGACGATTTCGAAATACTTATATGCGGGGACAAGCGTTTCGATTCAGGAGTCGCCGGATTCAGGTGACGATGACCGACGCTTCTTGCGAAAGAGACCGGTCTTTCGAGCCATGCGTCGGGTCTTTACCAGCCATCGTTTCGCCCAGTAGAATTCAAGGGCCAGAATACCGAGGCCGAGCAGAAGAACAGGCAGACCCGGTCCGGGGAGAACGAAAAGGACGACGCCAATGGCGATAATCGTGCCACCGATAACGACGACAATGATGCGCCGGACCGTTCGATAGATCGGTGGAACCTCGTCACGTTGATTGCGCGACTCATCGCTCGATTCCGGTACCCCCATTACGCTCAGGAACGGCGCTTGGGCTGAGACTGACGTTTCTTCGCTGCTGTCTTTCGTGCGCGCGGCTTCGGCTTGGCAGTCGTCACTGGAGCCACGGCATCCAGGAAGCCAGCGACCTGGTACGAGTGCTCGGCGGCGAGCGCAATCAACTCCGTCGCCGTCTGCTGCCGTTTGATGAGACGCGTTCGGCCCGACTTAGTCGCGAGTCCAACCTCGGCCCGCTCCCGTTCGGCGATAAGACGGATGATCCATTCGAACTGTTCCTTATTGAACCAATCGTCTCCCTGCCAGGAATTCACGGCCAGGAATTGCCGGACGGTCCAGTCACCGAAGAACGAGACGAGACTTTCCCTAAGGCCGCTTCGACTCCGATAGGCAAGCAGACCGGGATGACGCAGAAGGATCGCTACCGACCAGGCATAGCGTGCGGCAAACTGTTCGTGTCCTTCCCAGTGAACAAATTGGCGTTCTGCAACGAGGCCAAGTAACCACTGGTCATAACGTTCGGCAGCAGCTTGATCGCCTGCCGCCGATCCGGGTTTGGCGAACAGACCACCAATCGCCCGGGCGGCCAGATAGGTAGCCAGGGGTGGGAGTAGTACTGGCTCCAGGGTCTCCGTCTCGTGTGTGGGGTCGAGCGCAATCAGTCGTTCCCAGGCGGTCACAACTGCCTTACCGGCAACGGATACCTCACCTGGACGATCGGCGAACTCTCCGGCCGCGTGTAGCCAGTCGAGGACTCGTTCTCGCCAGATCCCCTCCGCAGTAGCGTGGTTCGCTCCGCTGAGGTCACGGATAAGCATCGGCTCCAACAACGTGGCAAACGGCGCCATAACCGGCGCATGACGACGCTCGGCCAGCAGTCGCTCGACCGAATCGACACCCCCACCGCCCAATTCAGCCGCGAGTTCCTCCAGACTACCGTCGCTATCGTACCGTTCGTGCCAGTCAGTGAAGACGTAGTACTGATACGCATGGAGTTCCGTGTAGAGGCCGCTGTTAGCGAGCTCGGAACCCGAACGAAGGTACTCGACACCTGACTTCCGGTCTCGGAATGTATACCACACGCGATCGTCCGAGCGTAACGCCAGTGCTTCGGAGAGCGAACGGGTAATCAGTTGTGGTGAGTCGGCCGGACCGATGTTGATCGGAGTCGACATCTTGATCCAACCCCGCGTCTCCTTGAATTTGTTATTGAAGACAACAATCGCCCGTTCCTCTCCGGCTCGGTTCGTATAGGCATGCACATCTTCGTCAACGTGGCCATCGGGCGTGATGTAGTCATAGAGGGCAAAGAGTTCCGCCCCACTAAACAGATGACGCCGCCGCATGAGGGGAAAGATCTCGTGCTCATGTCGTCGGACCAGACCATCGTTGGGCTGCTCGTCGTGATAGGCGCGACGGTACTCCATCCCATACTTCTCAGTGAACCCCTCGATCTGGCCGTGTCCCCACATTGGTAAGCCGGGCATGGTGACCATCATCATGGCGACGCCGAAGTACTTGTCGCCGTCACCAAACTGATCAATCGCGGTTCGTTCATCCGGATTTGACATGAAATTCACAAATCGCTTCAAGACTTCCGGTGAGAACTCGAGGACATTCTTGACCGTCTCGCGGTATTTCTGATTCTCCTCCATTTTGAGCATGTTCATGAAGGCAGAGTTGTAGACGCGATGCATTCCGAGCGTGCGAACGAAGTACCCCTCCATCAACCAGAACGCTTCCGCAAGCAGGAGCGTATCGGGACATTCGACCGCTACCCGATCGACGACCTCACGCCAGAACTCAAGGGGAAAGACAGCGTCGAACTCAGGACGCGACAGGCCGTGTTCCGCACGCGTCGGAATGGCACCACCGTCCCCCGGAATCGGAAACCACAGTCGTTGGAAGTGGCGCTTGGCAAGGGTCATGGCAGCATCGAAACGGATAATGGGGAACTGCCGTGCAACATGAAGGATCGTCTGGATCACCGCCTCGCGTACCTCGGGGATGAGAAAATTCAGCTGTGCGGTGTCGTTCCACGGCATCGACGTACCGTCGTTCCCGTGATAAATGTAGCGTGTGTCGCCCGTGTGCGTGTCGATTCGCTTAAACACGACCGCAGCGTCGCGCCGGTCCCAGTAGCCGTCCTCAATCTGCACGACCACGCGATCGTCGTGGGCAAGGTTCACACCGGTGTAGGAGTACCACGGGAATGGTGGCTGGGAGAGCTGAACAAACCAGTCAGGGTGTTCAATCACCCAGCGAGAGTGAACACCAACATGATTGGGGACCATATCGGAGGCGAGTCGAATGCCCCGCTGCCAGGCCCGATCGCGGAGGTTCGCGAAAGCGTCATAACCGCCCAACTCATGCGCGATCTCATAGTCGTAGAGTGAGTACGCTGACGAGGCTGCTTCGGGATTGCCAGTCATCCGTTTGATCTCTGCCGATGCCGCCGACCGCTCCCATAAACCGATGAGCCAGAGCCCGGAAAAGCCCCAGCGGGCGAGTCGGTCGAGCTCCTCATCGGGAATCTGGTCGAGCCGCTCAATTGGTCGCCGATAGCGCTTAGCGAGTTGATCGAGCCACACCAATGTCGACTTCGCAATAATCACGACATTCGACATCCAGTCACGATCCTGTGAGAACGCTTCCGGCTCGGCGTAGTCGTCATAGATCGATGCGTACCCGAATCGCAAGACGGGTGGTGGACCATCCCCCATCCCGCGCAGCCGGCGCTCCTCCTCACGAACATCGCGGGCATGGAGAAGCATCTCCATCAGCTCCGACGGCAACCACGCACCCCACTCGCGGCGGACATATTCCAACTGACCGTCGAGTGAATCTGGTGCCGCCCGCAGGGGTAGCCGGAGAGTCTCGAGAATCGGTAGACCGCTGCGCGAAAACGGCGGTTCGTTGGCGAGGACGGTGTCACATTCGCGCTGATAGGTACGCAGGGACGTGCGAACCGTAAGCTCGGTGTCATCAAACAGTCGTCGGAAGGGGCGAAACGCACGATTCTCATGCGCAAGCGCAAGAAGAACGATCTCACCAATAGCGAGTTCGCGATTGCTGAGCGCAGGGGCCGGGGCCGCGATCCACGCATCCAACGTGAGTCCGTCACGAAGCATCGGAAGCGGCGGGTAATGGGTGATTGTACGCCGCTTGGTCCGCTCCACGCCGCCAGCATCGCGGATCCGGAGGGCGACCTGATCATGGGCACGATCGAAAACATGCGCCTGTTCGAGATGCGCGTAGCAGTGGAGAACCCAGCGGAAGATATCGGTCAACACCGCGGCCGTGACGAGGTCACCGGGGGGGATATGGCTTGGTTGTCCGGTTCGCCGAAACTCCTGCTCGTTGAAGTGGAGAGCAACGATCCGTAAATGGTGAACGAGATTGGTGAAGCGTCGGTCATCCGACGTTAGCAGCGGCTTCAGTTCGTACTGCCGCCAAGCAAGTTCGTGAAGCGGCAGCGATAGGGGGAAATAGTCGTGAAGATGCTCAAGCAAGAACCGGCTGTCGGTTGTCGTGGTCATGGCTGCGCGGTGCCGTCCTCCGAAAGTCTCACGCCGAGGGTCGCGCGCGACTTCCGAACGCCACTCTTGGCGGACGGACTGCGGCTTGGTGCCCCCGGAAATTGCGGCCAAGGTAGAAGGATACCGCGGCGGAGGCAATGGAAGTTCGGTCTCGGAGTCCGGAATCACTAAAAAGCAGCCGATCCCAATCGGGATCGGCTGCGCGATGACACCGTTATGGCAACATACAGGAGGGGGATTACTTGAGCAGCATCATCTTCTTCGTGGCGGTGTTTTCACCGGCGGTGACTCGGTAGAGATAGACACCGGATGCGACATCCGAGGCATCCCAAATGACCTCGACCGGACCCGCTGCGGCAGTCATTCCGGAGAAGGTTGAAACGATCTGACCGGTGACGTTGTAGATCGTCACGGACCACTCGGTCGCAGTCGGTACGGTGAAGTTGATTGTCGTCGTCGGGTTGAACGGATTGGGGTAGTTGTTCCCCACGTCGAATGTAATCGGCAGCTCCGCTTCGGTCTCAACGTTGGGGCTTAAGCCGATGCAGCCCTGGCTGAAGCATGAGACCGTGAGGCTCTGGCCGTCGTAGTCGATCAGTTCTTTCGAGCTGTTGGCATCATTGATTACCTCACCCGCACTCGGCGTTATGGTGATCGAGTAGTTGTTGACGCCAATACCGCACGCACTGCCCGGTCCCGGCGCAAACCGGCAAAGCTGAACAGGATCATTGGAGCTGATCGAGCCCGAGTAACCTGACCAGGAGCCATTGGCAGAGAGCTTTACCGTGTAGGCGTTGATGGTCGTCGCCGTGAGACCCGCTGCCAAATCGACAAGCGCTAACGTTCGATTCGAATTGGCGGTGAAGGTGACCTCGAAATCGTTGACATTAAAATTCGCCTGCATGTAGACCTGCCCCCGATAACCACAGGCATAACCATCCCACGAGACTGACGAACTCAGATAGAACCGAGCCACGGCAACCTCCTGTTCAACCACACTGTAGGTCAGACCACCATTGGCCGAGTCAGCGACAAAGCAACCCGAGGTATCGGGTGCCGTCGTCTTTCGATCATTTGAGCTGATCGTCTTCAGGCCCAACCACTCAACGCCGAATGTCCGATCTTCCCATTCGATAGCGTACCCCGACGTATCGAAATTGAACGTGAGTTGGTTGCGATCGACAAAGAGGCTCGTATCGGGCCAGGCAAACACACTATCCTGCTCGAGATAAACGAAATTCCCCTGAGAGATTTCGGTAAACCCGTCAGTTGAAATGTGTTGCAAGTAGTCTCCGGCATCGAAGACAAGGCCGATTGGATCATCGGCACCATTATTCTGACCGATGGGAAATGTACTCTTAACCGCCAGATCGTAGACAAGGTCACTCGCGGCGGAGAGCGCCGTTCCGGTAGCGGTTGGCGTGAGCCGATAAGTGGCGCTCGGAGTAAAGGCAAACACGGACGTATCGACATCTGCTTTAACAAAGAACGTGAGGCTGCAGAAGGCCTGGACCAGGAGAAACGTCTTCGTGCTGTCCTCATCGATATCAACCGTTGTCGAGTCAAACGTGAACGTCCCGCAGATCGGCTCAAACTCTACCTTGAGCACCAACGTATCCGTGTACGCCGGCAACGAAAACATCACGCCGTCATAGAAGTAGACATCGATGAGTCCTGCGGTGCTTGTATCCAGCGTAAAGTTAGGATAGACTCCCATATTAGTGATCGAAACGATCTTGAGCTTAGTGGTGTCATACGTCATATCAGCCTGAAAACCGAAGTGATCGACGTTCGTTGTTGCACGCATTTCCACGATGCCGGTCTGGTTGGCATCGGTAATGGTGATATCGTTTAACTCCAACGTGAGTTCGTAGTCACCGCTCGTCACGCTACCGTTGTCATACGACGTGGGCGTAAAGACTCCGATGAAGCCGCCGGAAGTATCGACGTCGATTTCGTTATAGCTGGCGCTCCCGGTATCAAAACTCACGACTTCCGTCGTCAGTTCATAGTTGCAGAGCGCCGTGAACCAAATGAGTGCAAACTGCTCGAAGGATGTCACATCTGCATCCACACGGTCGCCGGTTAGCGTAAAGCTGATGTTGCCGGTCCCCTCAACGTTCGAGGACGCGTTACCGCCCCAAGCCGAGCCGACCGTAACACTGTCGAATCGAAGGCGTTGCGCATCAAAAGAGAAACGGCCGGATACCTGGGTGATGGCATCATCAGATGGGCCGTTGTATTGCAGTTCGAAATCAATGTTAGTCGTGGAATCGAGGAAGACCCCCGTAACATCCGTGAGGCGATAGGACAGGTCATTTGACAACGTGCCCGCCTCCACTGGGCCCAAAGCAAGCGCCGCAATAGCGAATACCCCGAGCGTCCTACGTACGATTAATGATAGCATGATGATGCCTCCTTGGCATTCATGATGTGTGATGAATCACCATTGGACAGAACTCACCCCGGCCGGTTGAGACATATAATGACATTTGTCTCCGGCAAGCCTCCCCGAAGATGATTCGGGTATGTTGTCCACTGAACGCGCCGTGTTCGGCTGAGATACGATGCCTTTCACACGCGGCGCGTGGAAGAAGCACTTATTGCCTTCCCCACGAACAATCTAGGCACTGGGGTACCGAATTGTCAATTCACTGACTAATAGTGACTCGTAGCTATTTCTGAACGCATAGTCAGACAACGGCTTGACTCAGAGATTAGCGTTTTGTCAGGGAGCTAGCGAGGGGTACTTCGCTCGTTTTTTCACAAGCGCTGTCGCTAAGTAGCTATCACACAGATGGTAATCCGAAGTAGTTCGCAACACGGAAACGGGCGGCTCGAATGAGCCGCCCGCGGAAACCAACGGTAATGAAGAGAAAATGAGATCTAGTAGTAGGTGCCGTCGTCAGCCAGGGGTTGCACGAAGTCACCGCCAGGAGGCGCCGGGTTCGCATTCAGGTAATCGATCGAGGCAATCAGCAGACGGCTGATGTACTGCCAATTGTGGCTCCCGTTCGACTGATCTTCCCAGGCGAACACCCAGTTGTAGACGGATCCGGCAACGTGACGATCGGCGATGACACCGGTGACACGACGGCCGTTCGCCTCGATCAATCCGCGTGCGAACAGGATCGCTTCGAGCGAATCGACAAGTCCCTGGAATTCGGTCTGATAGCCCTCAGTCAGGCCGTTGCCATCGAAGTCGCCGTTGGCCATGAAGTCAAACGACTCGACTCCGGGGTGGCATGATGGGTCGGCACAGAACTGGGACATATCCTCAGTAAGCCCTTCGTCGCGCATCCGGAACGAGTGACCACCAATCTGGTAGCCAATATGCGTGGCCACATCACCCATGTGGCAGCCGGCGCAGGCATCGCGGACAACGACGCGGTGCGGCGTGGTCGCATAGGTAAAGACGCCGGCACCCTCAAACTCCCAACCACCGGTTCCGGCCACCATCTCACCCTGCGGGCCGTGGTGCGGACCAAAGCGGAAGCTGGTCACGTTGAAGTCGTCGGTGATGTTACGAACGTCAAACCGGGACTGGTGACAGGTGGCACACTGGTTACCCGCCATGTAGTCGAACAGGACACCGTTGGGCAGGGTAACGGCACCTTCGAAACGAATCGAGTTATCACCGTCCTCGTGCGGATTATGACAGGCAAAACAGCCGATGGCGCTGACGTTAGCAAACGGCTCGGCCGCAACCTGCCCGGTTTCCAGGTAGAACAGATAGCCTTCCTGGTTGTGGCAACGGGTACAGTCGAGTCCACCGCGGTTGGTGTAATCGATGTTGTTGCCTGAGGCATGGACCGAGTTCGCCCATTCCCCTTGGGCCTGATCGAGCAGACCATTGTGGCATTCGAAGCAGTTGTCGCTTTCGTTTGACGCGGTCGGCAACGTGCCGGTTATCTCGCGTTCGCACCCCGCAAACACCACCAGTAGCCCGAGCAAGCCGACTAACAGTTGTCGCGACTTGTTCATAGGACCTCCCTTATGTTCGTCTATCCCACAGCTAGTTGAATTCATGCTCTGTTTCATTGGCGTCATCTCCCGTCCATCACTCCTCAACGCAGGTCGTATGTGAGAACCACCCGCACGATGTTCTCGGTGAGGTACTGCGTGTACGGTATGGTGATATCATTGAAATCGTCGAAATTCACGGCACGATACTCGGCCTCCAGGCCGATACCGTTGTCGAGTGCATAGCGACCGAAGAAGCGGACCGAGAACCGCTCGATATCGATATCCTGACGGCTCCGCAGGTAGCTTCCCCCAAACCCGAGGTTCGTCCGCCAATACGTTGCCGTCTCGACCTCGCCACTTACCAGGTGTTCGGAGAACTCGAACATCCCCTCGGCGTTTTCGAACTCACCATTCCGGTAGGAGTAGGCGGCCCGGAACTGACCGTAGCGGAAGAGATTCAGGCCGGCATCGAATGCTCCCGACATGTACTCGGTCGAGGAACCGATATCATCGTAATCAACGGTACGATTGCGGGCTGCGGCTCGCACCCACCCGAATGGCGTGCGATAGCGAGCGATGGCATAGCCGCGAGAGGACTCCCGTTTACCCAGGGCCCGCACACCGGACTCGAGGTCCCGATTATCAATACCATAGCCCGCCCGCAACGTCAGATTGCGAATCGGCTTTACCCAACCGGCGACATTGAAGCCCTCGTCGCTATTCTCGGTGAAGAGATCATCGTTGGCTCCGAACCGGTAGCCGGCGGAGAGCCCCGCGAAGGCGCCAAACGTCTTGGCCGCGGTGAATGCCTGGGTGATCTGATCGGTCGCGACAACATCGGACTCGCGCTCGGCGCGATCGAAGAAGATGCTGTACTCAAACGTCCAGCCACCCGGCCAGAAGAGGCGCGCTCCGCCCCACAATGTGTTGGCATCAAGGGTTGTGTCGCCGCGCTCGGTCAGTTTGGCCTGATAGTACTGGTAACCGGCGTTAAAGACGAGCCGCTCGAATCCGGGCATCGGGTCGGAGCCGGTGACCCGAATTTGCATCGTATTCCGATCGTTCCGGCTATCAATGTCGTTCGCGAAGTTCGATCCGTGATACGTAGCGCGAACGATCCGTCGGCCGTTACGATACGTCACTCCGGCCTGATAGAACGTGTGCTGGAAATCAGTCAACGCGAGCGGGTTGCCACCGACCGGTTCGGTCAATTCAAGTGACTCGCCCGACTTGCTTGTCACACCACCGCCCGCGGTAACGCGAATCCGGTCGGTAACGTCGACCCACGCCCGGGCGTTGGTCCGAAAGCGTTTCGTTTCGATATCACCGTCGAAATTGTACGAACGGCGGTAGCCGTCGTGGTGCACAGTCACGCCACCAACGCCCCGCTTATCGGCGGTAATCGTCAGATTGCGGTTCGGCAGCAAGATCGAGCGAAGATTTCCGCGCAGTGAGATACCGTTGTCAAAACGATACCGGAAGTTCTCCAGATCTAGAGCGCCGCCCTGGTAGAGGTTGAACGTCCCCTGATCAACAGAACGGTTACCCTCGCGGTCGACGAGATTCCATCCGATTTTTACGCGCCCGGTCAGGTTCTCCTGCGCGGGCAGCGGTGTCACCAACAGGATGAGGGCGACCGCCATTAGAACGTAACGAAGTTTCATCGTTCTCCCCTTCCTCACCGGTAGACGTGACAGAAACAACCATCCTGTTCGCCACGGAGCTTGAGGCCCAGGTCGGGATCGAGCAGGAAGAGATTATCGAAAGAACCGTGAACCTCGGAGTGACACTCCATGCAGCTCAGGCCGTCGAATTCACCATTATGCGCTCCGGCGTGCGTGGGCGGTGTGCCATGGCATTGGAAGCAGAGCATATCGCCCGTCTGATTCAGCAGCCGGTCGTTCGAACTCCCGTGCGGCTCGTGGCAGGACACACAGCCCTCGTCGCTCATCGCCGAGAACGAACTCGCCGGCGCATGCGTAAAGCGGAACGGTCCCGCGACATCGGAATGGCACTCCAGGCAAGTCTCGGTCGGACCGTGACCCATAATTGGCTGTGCATCAGGCGACATGACGTGACACGAAGCGCAGGTAACATTCTGGTCAGTCAGCGGGTGGTTGGACACTTTGCGGAACTGGTTAGCGACCGAGACGTGACAGGTCTGGCAATAGTCACCGTCGGCATCAATCATCTGTCCGTCGATTGTCCCCTTGTGAACCGCATGGCACGAGACACACGACTGGTCGAGCGACAAGTGCGCGTCCCAGCCGGCCGTGCGAAACTCAAGATGAGGATTGTGGCAGTCGGCACAGACCGCCTCAATGACGCCCGCCTCCGCATTGGCGGGGTTGACAATGTTCCCCAAAACCGGGTTGTCCAGATGGTCGTCACCATTGGGATGGCAACTGACACACGCGATCGCCATCCCTCCCGCGCCGTCGGAGGTCAACCGATGAGCACCGTCGACGAGGCCATCCATGTAGCCCTCGTGGCAGGCGAGGCACAGTTCGTCGTCGGCCGATGTCATATCGGCCTGACCGGATGAATCGAGTGCCAGAAACGTTAGCGCTGTCAGTAATACTACAACGGGGAGAACGATCAACTGCCCCCCCGAGCGGCTGTACTTGAATCTACCCACAATCCTCACTCCCTGCGTCTCTGTCATCGCAGTGTCATGGATCATGATCGCTATACCGGACCAATGAACGCAAGTATTTCTTTGTGATTTTTCGCACAAGGATGACGATTTTCCTCTTGTGGGACAATCAGATAGAAAAGAGTAAGGATTAAATTCGGCTTAACATCGGCCGAGACGGGCGGCGCAGATCCGACCGATGAAAGCGAAAACCGAGCGCGATGGCGCTATTCCGTGGTGAAATCAAAGTCCGCGAAGGTGTTATGGCGGAGAGCGTTCAACCAGTCATCGAGGGGCCGATCGGCCAGCTGAGCGGCAACCAGGCGGTACCCGGCTCCGTAGATCGGATCCGGTCGTGAACGCATCCGCTCAAGAAAGTATGGTGCATCGAGAGCCGGGGACCGCTCCAGGAGGAGGCTAGCAACGTACTCACACGTCCCCTCTATAATGATAAGGTCGGTTACGTCGGGTGCCTGCTCGTGGAACCAGACATGCATCAACTCATGGGCGACCACCTCACGGAAAAACGTCTCGGGGAGGTGGTCGAGGACGAAAATATCGTAGTCGATCCGCCGAACGAGTCCGAACGCCGAGCTGTATTCCTTTCGGACCGTCAAACCAGTCGTGTAATGGCCAAACTGGTCCGCCTTACGCACCAGGGTTGGTCGATCGACCAGTTCCAGATCGAAATCGGCATCAAACTCGACACCGAGATCGGCCAACTCCTCTAGCACGTCGCGGGCAATCTGCATCCCCTGCCGATCGTCAGTAATCTCCGTTGCCCGACACGTGGCACAGGCGTACCGTCCGTCGTCGAGAGTCACTGTCCCCGAACCAACCCAAGGCGAACTAAAGCGGTTGCAGACGAAACAGGCCCGACCCTCTTCTTTGTGATCGGCGCACACGACGCGACCATCCCGATCCCGATAGAACGCACCACGGACGGGTTGTTGACAGACGAGGCATTGCCCGCCGTGGGAACGGTCGTAGCACGACTGATGGTACTTCTGACCGTTTGAAATCACCGCCAGATCAAGAATCGGTCGGGCACATTCCCCACATCGAGGCGCTCGAAGATTGGCAAAGCAGGTTGAATCAAACCACATGCTATCCTGCACGTAGTACGGCTGGTCGCCGATCGGCTGGCGGCAGGCACCGCACTTCCAGTGGTGCGGATGAAACGTGAACTCGCCAATCTGAATGTACCGACCCGTTATCTCCTTAGAACAGTAGTCACAGGTTACCGCGAGGCTCCCCTCAGTGGTAACGATGAGCACCAATATGAAGTAGACAAGGCGTGGAAGTCGGGTCATCATCATAGGGTTACCGTTATATGCCGGCGCCAGTCATGAGCCGACGGCTATTCACGTTATCGGCACAAGTTGCCTTGGAATCGACGGTCATGAATAATGCGTCGCCCGTCGGGTACGTTCGGTAGGAGTTGGTCACGGGGGACCACAAGAAGGGAGTAGGTATGCTTGGTTGGATAATCGGAACCGGCCTCCTGATCGGTGCGGGAATGCTCATCGCCGGTATCTATAACGGCCTGGCCCGCCTGCGAGTTGCCGCTGAATCGGCCTGGTCGGATATCGACGTCCAGCTTAAGAAGCGTTACGATCTCGTACCGAGTCTCGTTGAGACGGTTAAGGGCTACGCCAAACATGAGCGGGAAACGCTTGATGCCGTTATCAGCGCTCGCTCGCAGGCGATGGCTGCCGGGAATCCTGGTGATCAGGCCAAGTCAGAAAACTTCCTCACGGGTGCGCTCAAGTCGCTCTTTGCACTCTCCGAAGCATATCCCGATCTCAAAGCGAACACCAATTTCGTAGAGCTCCAAGCACAGTTTGAGCGGATTGAAGATGATATTGAGGGAGCGCGACGGTACTACAATGCGGTTGTTCGGGATTACAACACGCGGGTCGATCTCTTTCCGTCAAACATCATTGCCAATCTCTTTCGCTTCCTGAAGCGGGAGTTCTTCGAACTCGATTCCCCGGCGGAGCGGAACCCCATCAAACCGGATTTCTCGTAGTGCGTCCGCTCCTGATTGCCATCGGACTGGCGATCCTGACGGGTCCGCTCTCCGCCGAGTTCTTTACGATTGATCAGTTTGACGCCAGTATCTCGATCGCTCCCAATGGCACCGTGACTGTGACTGAAACGATCACGGTTGATTTCCGTCGAGCCCGTCGCGGTATCTTCCGTGACCTTCCCGTTCGTTACCAGTCGGACATCGGCAGCGATCGTTATGCGCCGATATCGGTCAAGAGCGTGACCGATGGTCACGGCAATCGCCGGCCGTACAAAGTGCTTCGCGAAGGCTCTGAAATCCGAATCCGTATCGGAGATCCTGATATCTACGTTTCCGGTCGGCAGGTGTACGCCATTACCTACACGATCGAGAATATCCTGCTGTTTCTCGACGACCACGATGAACTCTACTGGAACGTCACCGGTAACGGTTGGGGAACCTCGATCGGGCGAGTCACCGCCGAAGTCACTCTCGAGTTGAGCAAAGTCGTTTCTGAGCTTGAGACAGCGTGCTACACCGGAGGGTACGGCGCTCGCGAGGCTGCCTGCCGGGCCGATGTAGATGAAAACAGCGCTCGGTTTGTGTCCCTGCGATCTCTCGATGCCTATGAAGGGATGACGATTGCCGTCGGTTGGCCCAAGGGTGCTATCGCCGCGCCGACCTGGTGGGACCGTCTTCGCTACAGTGTCATTCCGAATGGGAGCTGGTTATTGCTCTTTCCTCTGCTCGCGCTCGTCTACATGTGGCGGGAGTGGTGGACAAAAGGACGGGACCCGGTGGTTCAGGCCGCCATCGCCGTGCAGTATCGACCGCCGGAGGAGAAGGGCGCACCTCTGACCCCGGCCCTGGTTGGGACACTTGTCGACGAGCGTTTCGATCAGCGCGACCTTACTGCGGCAATTATGTCCCTTGGAGCCAAGGGGTATCTACGCATCGAGGAAAAGAAGGTCGATCGGTTGCTGTTCGATGCTACCGACTACGAGTTAACGCGATTGAAGCAGGCCGATGATGGTTTAGGACCAGTCGAAGCGCTGGTGTTTGCGGGACTCTTCGCTGAGGGCGGTGATCAGGTCATGATCTCTGATCTCAAGAAGAAATTCTACACACACCTCCCCGGGATATATCGAGCGGCCACACGCATGCTGGTCGACGGCGGGTATTTCCTGCGATCCCCAAGTTCGGTACAGACAATGTGGGTTGGTGTAGCGGTCGTCAGTTTCGTTTTCCTGATGGTGATCACATTTCTCACCGCATCCCTGTCACCGATCTATGGTGTCATCGCCGCTTTAGCGACAGCGGGTATCATCATCGGATTTGGCGTTGTGATGCCAGCAAAGACTGTCAAGGGTGCCCGCACCCGCAACTATATCGTTGGTTTTCAAGAGTTCATGACCCGAGCCGACAAAGACCGCATCGAACGGCTCGGACCGTCGGTCTTCTACGAGTATCTTCCCTACGCCATCGCGCTCAACGTTACCGACCAATGGGCCGAGGCGTTTAAGGACCTCACGCTCGAACCACCGTCATGGTATGTTCCGATCGGAACGCATCAGATGATCGCTCCAATGGCTTTCGCTCACTCGATCAACCAGGCAACGAGCGCGTTCGGACAGACCGTCTATTCCGCTCCACGAGGCAGTGGACTCGGTTCCAGCAGCGGCGGGGGTGGATTCTCCGGCGGTGGCGGTGGGGGGGGTGGCGGCGGCAGCTGGTGACGATTGTCACTCTCTTTCGAACAGCTACGACCGCTTCATTCTGACGAGTTATCGGCGTCGACAAACGAGGCCGTCGTTTGGCGACGGCGATCGACTCGTAGCTGCGTAACATCGGGGCGAGAATAGTGTCCGGCAACGTCCATATTCTGCCGTTCCTCGCGCACGCATCCATGGTCGAGTTCGGCAACAATCAGCTCTTCACGATCAACGACCGGCTCGACGACCCACGTACCGTCGGGGGCAGCGATGCACGAGCCGCCGTCGGTATACGCCTCAGCTGGCAACGCGCGCAGCTCCGCGGCAGCGGGGAAGGTATCGGGGATCGTGTCGCGCGACATCAGCGCGGAAACAGATAGTACGTACGACCGCGCCTCTCGGGCCATGAACCGCGTGATGTCCTCGGTGTTGCGGCGGGAGCCCGGCCAGATCGCAACATGTAAATCCTCTCCTTGTGCGTAGAGAGAAGCGCGAACGAGCGGGAGCCAATTCTCCCAGCAGTTGAGCGCACCGCCGGTAAACGCGCCCAGTGAATGCGTGACCAGCCCGTGTCCATCCCCCGGAGACCAGACAAGACGCTCGTCGTAGGTCGGCATGAGTTTGCGATGCGTCGACTCAATAACCCCCTGGGGATTGATCCAGACCACGGATGCGTACAGCGACTCGCCACGGTCCGACGGCCGTTCGATAATGCCGAGGACGACGGTGAGGCTGTGCTGATTCGCCGCCTGCGTCACCGATGCCAGATGTCCCGCTTCGATCGTTACGGACTGATCAACGTAGTGTGCGAATAGCTTCTTTTGCAGAGGTGAATCGAAACGTGCACCGTCGAGACGCTCAACCCAGAACGGATAACCGGGAACAAAAGCTTCGGGGAAAGCAACCACCTCGGCGCCGCGTGCGGCGGCATCGGCAATAGTCGCGGTTACTTTATCGAGGGTGCCGCTTCGGTCGGTCCAGACGGGCGTCAGTTGGGCCAGGGCAACGGTTAGGTGATCCGGATTGCTCACTATCGCCTACCGATGCTTAAGCACCTACGCCCGAGACGCCATGAGTTCCCGCGCCTCGCGGTAATTGACCATGCGACCGGTGTCCTCATCGAGCAGGCGGTAGTTCAAAGCCTTCAAACTCGTGAAGAAGTTAATGCGTGGGCAGTCCTGCAGTTCAGGAATTGCCTCATGGCAGGCGGCAAGATGATAATTGGGTATTCGTGAGTTGAGATGGTGAACGTGGTGGTAGCCGATTGAACCGGTGAACCAGCGGAACACAGGCGGCAAGTCATAGAACGATCCACCCTCCAAAGCCGCACGCACAAAATCCCAGTTCTCCTGGCGCGTCCAGTACACGTCTTCGAACTGATGCTGCACGTAGAACAGCCAGACGCCCATGACCAATCCCAGGTAAAGTGACCCGAACTGAATCAACAGGTACTCCTGCCACCCGATCAAGAGCGACAGGGTAACACCTACGACCACGATCCCAATATTGGTGATCAGGATATTCCGCTTCTCTTTCGCTGAGGCGTTACGCGTGACCGTGCGATTGTTGACCAGAATGATCAACAGTGGGCCAAGGAGAAACATCATGAACGGATTGCGATACATGCGATACTTTCGCTGCTCCTTGGGGGAGGCGTCATAATACTCGCGCACGGTGAGCATCCAGACGTCACCGAATCCCCGCTTGTCGAGATTCGCCGATGTCGCATGATGGCGAGCATGTCCGGCATGCCAGTAGTTGTACGGCGTAAAGGTGAGGATGCCGAGGATAATGCCCCAGATGTTATTGGCCCGCCGTGAGGGGAAGAACGACATGTGACCACAATCGTGAAAAAGGATGAACGTCCGGATCGTCAGGAAGGCGAGCAGGATAATGGGCAGAATCGTTAACCACGGCGAGATTTGGAAGGCATACCAGGCAGCTACCCAGGTCAGCACGTACGGACCAAGAGTATTGACAAGCTGCCAGATTGCGCGTCCTCGACTCGGCTTCTGGTAGGCAGCGACGCGTTTGGTGAGAGCAGGGGACGGAGCTACGGCGGTAGCGGTTGCATGATGAGACATCAGGAAGGGCACCTTTACAGGTCGGAGAAACTTCTGTCGTCGAAAGCGAGGGCAGCATGCTACCCTATTGAACCAAAAGGAAGTAGAATTGCCCGAAGAACATTGAAATATCAGTCGGTGTTGTCCAGGAGTGACCCTGAACTTAGACATCCGGCCGTGGGTGCCAACCTGGCAGACTCGGAACCGTAAGCTGGAGACGACTGACGATCGAAATCATCGCTGACCTCTACCGCAAACAGCCGGCCATCATGCTGACGGCGCTTATTCATGTTACGCTGGCGGTTGGTATGGCGATCGGCCTGATCGTTGATTCCCGTACGATCCTCGGGATCAATCCGTGGGTGAAGCCGCTTAAGTTCGCGGTGTCAATTTCGATCTATCTCGTCACGATTGCGCTCTTCCTCTCCTACCTGACGAACAACAACCGCGTGCTGATACCCATCAGCTACACGATTGCCGGCACAATGTTGATTGAAATTATCCTGATTTCTCTGCAGTCGCTCCGCGGTACCACGTCGCACTTCAACAATGCGACACCGTTCGATTCGGTGGTCTTCAGCATCATGGGCGTCGCAGTGGCCATCAACACGGTTGCACTGGTGGTTGTCTTGATCCTGTTTTTCCGCGACGTACCCACGCTCACTCCTGCCTATGCATGGGGTATCCGTCTAGGCCTGATAGTCTTTCTAGCCGCCAGCATGCAAGGCTTCCTGATCGCCTCCCGCCTGAGCCACTCGGTGGGAGGTACCGACGGTGGCCCGGGGCTTCCATTTGTGAATTGGAGTACCCAGCATGGTGACCTGCGCATAGCCCACTTCGTGGGTCTTCATGCCCTGCAGATTATCCCGTTCGCCGGCTATGTCGCCAGCGGCGGCAATGATTTCGAGCGCTCTACCGCCTGGTCGATGGTCGCAGTCTTTGCTGTCGCTGGTCTGATCGTCGGACTTTTTGTCTGGGTGTGGTGGCAAGCGGCCAAGGCTAGTCCGCTGATTCCGTTGCCGTAGCAGCTCCGCTGGCGCCGGATAGCAGCGAAGCCTATACTGTTGTCAGATCTTCACAGGCAAATCCGGATTCATCATGCCCGCCAAACGACAGCGCCAAGGTCGATCAGATCACGCCGCATCGATCCAATCAGGTCTCATTGGTTATGTTGTCCTAATCGCGCTGCTACTATTGGGGGTACTGGCACCGACCGCGAGGCTCTGGGGCGTGAATTGGTGGGCTTTTCTTTCCACGCCCGTCCTCGTCGGACTGGTCGTACTCGCAGTAGCAACTCCCCTCATCCTCTTTCGCTCCCTCCGACGAACGGAATCCGAGGCTGCTGTCTCTCCCGGCCGCTTTCTGATCTTCGCTGGAAGCTTCGGTATGCTCATGGCCGCCGCCTGGATGCTCTTCCCAAGTGCGACCCATTTTCTCGGCGATGGCTACCAGTTGCTGGCTCGTTTAGTCGATGGCGTGGAGTCGAAGAAGGCATGGGACATCGGTGCGTCGAGCCTCACTGATGTTGTTCATTCAGTCGTTCCGGGGGCCGGAGAAGCGAAAGCGCTCTCTACGTATCGAATCATCGCGGTTGGGTCGGGAGTTGTGGCGCTGGTAGTAACCGGATTCCTGGCACTACGTTTATGGCCGGACACCCTGCGCCGCGTTCTGTTTTTTCTCGGCCTGATGACCGCCGGTTACGCGCTGATGTGGTTCGGCTACGTTGAGAACTACGCCCTGCTCATCACCATGCTGCT
This sequence comes from Candidatus Zixiibacteriota bacterium, assembly GCA_028289585.1. GTDB lineage: Bacteria > Zixibacteria > MSB-5A5 > GN15 > FEB-12 > JANQPI01. The sequence goes on along the minus strand of JANQPI010000010.1, from coordinate 80,039 downwards.
CCTCTATGCTGGGATCGGCGTCTTAGCCACTCGGAATCAACTGTCGGCGTGGTGGGCACTGGTGCCACTGATTATGGCGTCCCTGCTCCATATCTTCGGCTTGGCGTTGCTGCCAAGTTTCGTCTATCTCGTCGCCCGGGATACATCGCTGGCCAGGCGCCTGGCAGCTCTCGCACCGCGGACTCGCTGGATCATCGCGGGAGCCATAGTGGTCGTGGGTCTAGCGGTCTACCACTACCTCAACACAACGTCGTACTTCTTCACCTTCGCGTTCCTGCCGATCATTCCCGATCAATTCACCGTCGAAGGAGACTGGCTGTTTTCGATCAAGCACATCGTCGACACCCTCAATTTGCTGATTCTTCTCCTGCCGGGCCTTCCAATCATCGCCTTCGTCGTAGCTACCAAGCGGGGACGGTCACTTGTCTCCGCTCCCGACCGCGTGTTCCTCCTTGTGATGTTGCTCGGGACGCTGGCAACGGTCTACGTGTTCAATCCGGGAATCGGGATGCCACGCAACTGGGACTTGTTTTCGATTGTAGGGGTACCGCTGGCGTTTCTTGGTTATCTGATCGCATTGAGCAATCAATCATCAGGGCGAATGCACCTCGCCGCGGCCGGCCTAATGTGCTGGGCCGGGGTACTCGTGTTGACACCACGGGTCATCGCACAGGCAACTCCCGAGATCGGCATTGCGCACTTCAAGAATTACCTGGAGTTTGATCGTATCCGCAATCGCAACGCCCGTTCGTTGCTCATCACCTACTACGAGCGGACCGGCGATCATGCCGCGGCAGCCCGAGAATTGACCGCGGCAACTCAAGACTTCCCCGAACTCGCCCACAACAATCGCGGCAAGGAACTGATCGTCGCCGGTCGCCTCGCCGAGGCGGAGATCTCATTTCGCCGGGCGATTGCGTTGAATCCCCTGTTTTATGACGCCTACGGCAATCTGGGCGTTTGCCTGACGGAGCGGAACGCATTCGACAGCGCCCTACTGCTTCTTGAGATCGCTGATGGCCTCAACCCCTATAACGCCGAGACGATCAGCAATGTCGGCACGGTTCATCTCCGACAACGCGCGTACGAGTCCGCGCTCGACGCCTTCACGGAGGCGTACCGGATTGACAGCCTGAATCTCAACACGCTCGTTGGTCTTGCCTCGGCCCATTTACAGGCGGGAAATCCGGATCAATCGATCACCTATGTGACGCGTCTCTACCACCTGAACGAGTTCACGGCGAACTACTACCTGCAGGCAGCCGAAGCCTATCTGATGGCCGGTCACACGAGTAACGGTCGGACAGCGTTTCGCTACGCTCTCGATCGAGGAGTGTCGACCGAAGACAGTACCACGCTGGTCGAACGCTGGCCCGATCTCCTACTTCCCTAGGCGCACGCCGATTTACTCACGGTCAATCGGTGGGAGACCCTTCCGACTCTCCGTAGCTGGAATTCGAGCCCGGAAGACACTGAACCAGTCGATGCTCCGGGTAAACGCCATGGCCAATGCCACCGCGACAAAAAGCAGCAGCGAACCGAGCAGTAAGGCGTAGTCGCTTAGTTGTAGAATCGTGTAGAGGTATCCATAAAGCACAATGAGAACTCCGGTGACCGACAGCGTTGAACGTGCGCCGCTGAGAATTCCCCGAGCGTAGAAGACAATGAGACTGATAATCGCAGTCGCCGATATCAGATACGCCAGTCCGAACGAAATGTATTCCGAAAGTGACAACAGAAGGCTGTAGAAAACAATCAAACCGAGCCCAATGAGTGCATAGTGCAGCGGGTGCAAAGGTCGTCGCGTCAGCGCCTCGATCATGAAGAAGGTAAGAAACGTCAGCCCGATGAAGAGAATCGCATACTTGACGGTCCGCATCGTCTTCTGATACGGATCAATGAGCGGTATGAGCTTCACGCCGAATGTCGCCAGTTCTGACCAACCGCTGGAGCTGACCCATTGTCGCGGCATCTCACGACTGATGTCAAAGACCGTCCATGAGGCCGTGAATCCTGAATCGGTGACCGTCCGCTTGGCCGGTAGCCAGTCACCAACAAAGCTGGGCGATGACCAGGTCGACGCGAGATTCACCTCGGTTTCGCCGCCACCGGGAAAGATCTTCAGAGCCGACGTTCCGCGGAGACTGATCTCCGATGAAAACGCAAACGATTGATCGCGGTCGGTGCCGAGATCAACCGGAACACCAACCCCCGATCGCGTGAGTCGAGCCATATCGATCGTTGTCGTTGGCTTGAGCTGCTGGCCATTCCATTCGATCGTGGCAGCTGAGGCCAGTCCGGTCAGATCCGTGATTCCGAGCGAGAGCCGTGCCCGATCCCAGAGGATCTCAGACGGATTAGCATCCAGCGCTTCCCAGTCAAGAGGTCCGAACTGCCCGGAAATCGTGAGCTGGCTGTCGTACACTGTCGCTTCATAAATGCCGCGTTGACGAACATCGGGCCGCAACTCGCCGTTGACACGAAGTTCATCGGGCAGGAAATAGGCCTGCCGGGTAACAGTCATCTCAGCATGATTTTCATTTCGAATAACCTCGCGGTACGGGATGGCGAGGATCGGCCCGACAATCGTCTGTTCACCGCCCCAGTGCTGTCCGATATCGGCAACGACTTCATCGCGACGTTCCTTACGTTCGTCAATGAGCATCATGATCCTCGCTACCGGGATTGCGAGGGCGAGAGAGACTCCAAAGATAAGGACCAGTCGAAGACCGATCGATTGACGGAGATCGACGATAGACACACGACACCCCTTTACCTGGCCACGAACAGGCCGTTGGCGTTAATGTCACCGCGGTCGTGGTTACGGAGTCCCCACCTCCTGGGCGCCGACAGGGTCGCTGTGACAGCAAGCGACGGTTGTGAGATGGTTCTGTTGCTTGCTACGAGCTTTCACCCACGAGTGATCGTTGGGTTCCCGCGAAGTCGATCTTGTTAGAACGTTCTGATTAGATTGTCGAACGTCTCTAGCCCAGCCTGTGCTGCGATTCGAGATGCGGTTCGGTGCCGCGCTCGATCCATGCCAATGCCCGTGCTTCCCAGTCGTTGTAAACAGACGAGTTGATGATGCGCCGGAATCGACGACGGTGGTGCGAAATTGACAAAGAGAGCTAGTTCGGTATACTTGGAGCGACGGGAGAACGGTTGCCGAACCATGCGAAGGTTCTCCCGTACCAATTGACTGAACACGAATCGAAGTACCTAAGCAATACCCCAGAATGACGAGAGGTCGTCACCATGCGTAGATTCCCCTCCCTCCTCATCCTCTGCCTCTTGATTGCTGTCTCGGCCATCGCCGAGGTTCCTGTTACGATCACCTATCAAGGACGACTGACTGATGCCTCCGGTACTCCAGTCGCCGATGGTAACTACACGCTCGACTTTGCGCTCTACGATGCCGCCAGTGGCGGCACACTGCTCTGGAGCGAAACGGGTGATGTCGTTACGCCCAGCGACGGTCTGTTTGCGACGGTACTCGGCGACAACACGCCGTTCCCGCAAAGCCCAGAGTTTGGCTTCGAGGCTGTTTCGCCGTTTGTTGTCCCGAACACCACGCTCTGGCTGGAGATAACCGTCGACGGAGAGCTGCAGAGTCCACGTACGCAACTCCACAGCGTACCGTACGCCCAGGCCGCCCGAGACCTCGGCGGGCAGTCGGAATTCGACCCCCTTAGAGGGATTCGAACGAACAGCGAGTTCTCCACTTACCAGGCATTTGGTGGCCTCTCCGGCACAGAAAAAGTACGGCTCTGGGGTCCGGCATCGGGCGAGTTACTCCTGTTCGGAAATGGTGATACGTTGATGGCGCGAATGTCCGCTGGCGGTTTTAGTGGTGGTGAGTTGGAGTTGCGTCGACCGAATGATCCGTCTAAGCGGATCTTCCTGGACGCGGGAGCGACGGGAGATTTCTCGGCAGTTCTGCAGGAGAACGCGGTCAACTCGCTGGAAATGCTCAACGAGCCGGGAATCGCTCAAGAGTTCGGCTATAGCAATGCATTCCTGGTTCGCTCGAGCACGTCTCAAGATATTGGCGAGGTGACGATTACGACCCCCGCCGATGGTTACGTCCTGGTGACTGGAGACGTCTCTTTCGCAATCGACTACAACGGAAACCCAACGCGTGCTCAGGTCTATCTGCAGATCTCTGAAACGAGCAATGCGCCTCAGGATATCGGGTTCGATTTTGTCACAATTGGAGCGAGTTTCAACACGACGACAAACACCGGATATCGTCGACTGCATTATGTCAGTCTCTCACGCGTCTTCTTTGTTGCCGCCGGTACGCACACGTTCTACGTCCAGGGGAACATGACCACATTGACCGACGCGAGCGTCGATGCCACTACCTTTGGTCCGCCGACGCGAATCCGCGCCCTCTATCTCCCGACCTCGTACGGTGCGATCGAATCGTCGCCGGGAAGCCTTCGCCCAGCCTCGGCCAATGCCCGTGTCGAACGAGGAATCGATCCGATGACCGGGGAAATGACTGAATATGTCGTTGAGGATCTGCGCCAGCTGGAGATGGAAGCACTGCGGAAACGCAACGAAGCATTGGAGGCGGAACTCCGTCTTCGCGAAGCCCAACGCCGTGCCGAACGAGAGGAGCTAGAAAAGGGAGTTACGAAGTAGTTGCCAGTCGGTCGTAGCCGGTATTGCGTTCAACCGGTATTACGCATTCCCGCGGCGATGCCGATAATCGTCAATAGCAACGCGATGCGGACCGCGGATGATGCGTCCGACAACGGTGATCGGTAGCGTTGCAACGCTTCGACCTGGAGCAGATTCAGAACGTCGGTGTACGGATTCCGCACGGCAATAGATCGCTGGATAACCGGTTTGTCACTCAACAGGTCTTCTTTTTCGGTCAGCGCCAACCAGCCTTCGCGGACTCGAGCCAGATCATTGCGGAGTTGTTGACCGAAAGGATGCAGTGCATCGTCGGTGAGCTGCATTTCGTAGTGCTCGGCGATATCCGGCAGCGCCTTGGCGAGAACCATCTCCTGCATGTCGATCACATTGCGGAAGTACACCCACTCACGAAGCATTGCTCGTAACTGACCCTGGTCGATATGCGGTGAGTCGAAGATCCGCTGTGTCCCGAGCCATGCCGGCAGCATGAGCCGGATCTGGGTCCAACCGAACACCCAGGGAATCGCCCGCAAGTTGCCGGCGGCCGTTCCACTACTCCGTTTCGCCGGCCGGCTGCCGATGGCAATCTCCTGCAATTCCCGAATCGGCGTCGTTTGGGCAAAGTAGTCATGAAACACTGCTGTCTCGTTCACTATCTCACGGTAGGCACGGGCTGATTCGGCAGCGACTTGATCCATCGTCTCCCGCCACTCCGGTTTGGGGCTCTCGGGTGGCATCAGTTGTGCCTCAAGCATCGCCGAGAGATAGACCTCCAGAGTCCGCATGGCGACGCCTGGTAACCCAAACTTATAGCGAATCACCTCCCCCTGTTCGGTAACGCGCAGGCCATGGTTCACCGCACCGGGAGGTTGCGACAACAGCGCCTGGTGTGCCGATGCTCCCCCGCGACTGATCGATCCGCCGCGACCATGAAAGAGAATGAGCGGCATCTCATGTTTCGCACAAACTGCGGTAAGTTGCTCCTGAGCTCGGTACTGGGCCCAGGATGCGGCAAGAAAACCGGCGTCTTTCGCCGAATCGGAATAGCCAATCATCACCTCGATCGACGGCACCTGACCGCGAAACCAATCGTTTCCAAGCAGGGTATCGATGATGCCGCTTGCGGCATTCAAGTCATTGAGCGTCTCGAAGAGTGGAACAACGCGCATCGTCTCCGCGATACCGGCCAGGCGTTGGAGATAATAGACCGCAAGGATGTCGGATGCGGCGCGAGTCATCGAGATCACATAGGCACCGAAGAGCGAGGGATCTTCACGCGCGATCAGTTGCAGCGTCTCTAAGACTTCGCGGTCGTCATCATCCAATTCAATCGATTGCGGAAGACTGAGCGTATCGGCGGCGAGTCCGTCGGTAAGAAACTGACACCGCTCCTCTTCCGATAGTGCGTCATAAACCTCTCCGCCCATGGCTCTCGTTATCGCATTGAGTAATCGCACGTGGCGCGCTGAATCCTGCCGAATATCGAGGCGCAGTAGGCCACGGCCGAAACAGGCAAGTTTTCGTAGAATGTCGGTCAGTTGACCTTCGGCAAGCGAAACCAAACCCGTGTCGACAAGCGATCGATAACAGAGCATCAACGGCGCCTTGAGATCGGCCGTCGACATATAGGAAGGTTTAAATTCATCAGTGCTTCCGTTGAGGACTCGTTCGATCTGTTGCTGATCTCGGTTCAGATTTGCTACGACATCGGCGAGTAGATCACGGTACGGCTCTCGACTTTCACCTACATGTTGATGGAGTTCCGATGAGCCGGTTGCGATGGACAACTCCGAGCGAAGTTCGTGCAGGTCACGACGAAGGAGCTCGATAAACTGCCACTGACCAAGCAGTAGCACTTCGCGTGTGACCGTTGCCGTGACGTTCGGATTGCCATCGCGGTCTCCACCCATCCATGAAGAAAATCGAATCGGACTGAAATCGGGCGGCAGCGACTCACCCGTTGCCAAGCGAAGGACGGTTTCGAGGTGACGCAGAAACTCGGGTACGACGTCCCAAAGCGTTTGCTCGACTACCGCAAAACCCCAGCGCGCCTCCTGTGCCGGTGTCGGTCGATCCGAACGCAAATCATCGGTGTTCCAGGTTGCAAGGAGCGTTTGACGGATCAGATCTTCAGTCGTTCGTCGTTCCTCAGCAGTCAGATCCGGTCGATCGAGTGTCCCGAGCAACTCGGCAATTCGATCGTGCTTCTGAATCATTGTGCGCCGCTGTGTTTCGGTTGGATGAGCGGTTAAAACGAAATCGACAGTACTTGTCAGCAAATGCTGAACAACACGATGCGCATCGATACCACGCTCGCGAAGTCGGGGCAGTAACTCCTCCAACGATCCCTGCTGTGGAGTTGACTGCGCCTCCCGTCGGTAGTCTCGTCGTCTCCGAATGCGATGATGCTGTTCGGCAATGTTGGCCATTGTGAGGAACTGCCCAAACGCCTTGGCCATCACCAGCAGTTGTTGATCATCGATTGAGGCAATCGCCGCGACCAGTTGCTGGCGGGCGCCGCGATCGCCACTCCGGGACTCCTGCGACATCGATCTCAGCTGGGCGACAAGCGTGAGCACGTTCTCTCCTTCCGACACTACGATCGCTTCGCCAAGCATGTCTCCCAACATGCGGATGTTCTGTCGCAGGGGAAGGTGGGGGTCGACTTGTGTTGGAGGAACGTTTGACTGCATAGTCACGGATGTATCACCCACGGGAGCGTCTGTCAAGAATCCCCGAGGCGAACCGGACTATTCGTGAGATTCGGCTGGTCTTCCGGTGCGACGCGGAAGCCATCAAACAGCATACTCGCTCAAGGTTTGGCCAAACGGCGAAAGATGATTGCTCAAGGCAAGTAGCAGACCTCTGTTAGGATGCAGCAGTTCTAAGGCGTGAACCACAACACATGCATCTGGAAGTCGATTGTATTCGAAGCGACATCATAAGCGGCCTCGGCCAAGTGTCAAAGGTTCGCACGTTCCCCATAACACTTCGTGAAGACCATCTCCCACCCAGTCTCGTAGCCGTTGCGCGCTTCTTTCGCTCCGTTGCCCCATCGTTCCCAGCCGGTATGGACTAACTTGACGCAAGTACCCGACTCGGTTCCAGTAAACGACACCTCTACCGTTTGCGCAGAACCAGGATTCCGGCTCGGATGCCAACTGAAGACCAGCCGTGCTGGGGGCTCCCAGGCGGTGACGACACCCCATTCATGCTCGGTACCATTGCTACCACGCTCATAAATACGTCCGTCGACGTGTGGTTCAATTACGCACAACGCTGCGGTTTCATCGCCCGATTCATCACCCGCAAAACAGGAATGTGTCGCCAACGGCCACCACTCGGCGATTCCCTCGGTAAAAATGCGCCATGCATCTACCGGTGCACACGCGACCTCGATCTCCTTGACTACCGGTTCGAATCCATCAGCATTAGCTTCGCGGTTCATTTGCGGTCCCTCCGTCGTGCCGCGTGGCGGCGAGGTGTCCCTTGCGGTTTCGTTTTCTTGTCAATGTGCATGGCGAACGCATCGAGCGCTGACTGCCACATCTGATCGATATGATCCCGGAGCTGTGCAAACCCCTGGGGATTGAGCCGGAAGTAATGGCGGGTGCCCTGTCGCTCCTCATTGACGAGTCGGGCCGCCTTCAATTGACGAAGGTGCTGCGACACCGCCGGGCGACTGACCGGTAGCCCGGCCGCAATCTCCCCAACGGTGGCGGGGCCACGTCGCAAACAATGAATGATGCGCTGCCGGGTCGGGTCGGCAAGTATCGTAAGAGCCGAATCGTTCACCCGCCTTTGGTAAGTCACAACTTACAGTAAGTATATACTTACATATGGGCAAGCCTAAAGTTAGTCGCATCGATGTCGCTCAGCTTGGCAGCTGAACGAGCGCTTAGCGCCGTCCGCTCTTCCTGAGCGATGGATAGATAGAAGCCCCCGGTCTCCCGGGGGCTTCTATCTACTACTGATCGACTGGCGACTCGTCGCCTAATTCGGAATGAAAAGAAGCACCAACTGCGAATACAGGAAGTCGATGGTAGAGCCAACCGGCCCCGACGACTGCCGTCCGCGCAAGTAGTAGGTGTATGTTCCTGGACTGCTGACCGTAAACACGTCCATACGGGTTGCTGCGTCTCGGGTGTCGCCATCCACTTCGCCGCGACCATACGAACCCGATACGGAGGATGCGGTAGAGGAACTACTGATCGTCAGGTAGTAACCTGACGTTGATGTGATACATCCAAGACATCTTACAACAACGTTACCCATTGCGACAATCCGTCCAGGACCGGGAACAGCAATGCTTGCGGTGCGAATTGTTATATCACTGCCACTTGAGATCAACGAGCCGGAGAAATACGACTCCTGCATAGGCGCCGAGCCATTGAAGTCGGTTGGATCTACAGACAGATTGGCTGTGCCAGATGACACACCACCATTAAGACCGGAGCTTGAGGAAGTTGTTATACCGGTGATGTCACCGTCGCCGACGGTGATGAGACTAACCGAACCATTCGCATTGACCGCGCGAATCGCTTGATTTGGTCCAGCCTCACCGGTCACTCGTCGCTGGATTTGAGAGTCGTCGACATCGATTATGCCAATCGAGCCATCGACTATCGAGGCCGATGTCACCGCGTTAGGACCAACAGAGACGGCGACTTCAGCCGTATCGGCCCGAAGGGTCTGGAACGAGAACGCCGCCGCCGTCACCTCGGTACGGGGCGACATTTCATCATCAACACCGACTTTCACACCGAGCCAGAGCGAGCTGTTGTTGGCGAACAGGTTGTTTGGAATCGCTGTACTGTCGCCGAGGACATAGGTCAACAGACCGTTGGTGATCGTTAACTGACGGGTACCATCATCCCAGAGCGTGTTGCCGCCGGCGAGAGCATCGTAGATGCGAAAGCGGAGCAGGTAGTCACCATTGGCAACCGGAACACCGGCCGAATCGAGCAGCCGACCCTGGTAAGTCAGTTTGGGTGAAATCGCCGCGTCGGCGGTGCTGGCAGCAATCAAGCAGAGAATGAGGAGCATCGCCCCCCGTCGGAGAAGAGTCATGGTTTGATCTCCATCTGTGGATTTATCGTCGCAAAAGCCAGAATAAGCAATTCTGCCAAACTAGCTACTGCTAAATCAGCATGAACTAGTTTGACATCTGACACGGCTAAGCGTTCGGCTTAGACACAAAGTGTTCCGCGGAACCCGCGGGCTGCATAGTACGATTCTGCGCCGTTGTGGTAAACGAACACCGTGTCGTATCGCCGGTCGCAAAATAGTGCTCCGCCGAGCGCTCGTATCTCGGGTGGTGTGTAGATCCAGCTCGATGTCTTCAAATCGAACGGCTCGATCTTCTGCAAGGCCCGGTACTGATCCTCGGTGAGGATATCGATGCCGATCGCCGCGGCAACATCGAGAGCGTTATCTTTCGGCTTGTGCTTCTTGCGGGATTCCAGCGCATCGCGGTCATAACAGAGCGAGCGGCGACCGGCCGGACTCTCCGGCGAGCAATCACAGAATGTGACAAAGCCGGACTTGCGGTCGTAACCGATCACGTCCGGCTCGCCCCCGGTAGCCTCCATCTGATCGAGCGACCAAAGCTTGGTGGGGTTGGCCTCGAGCCGGGCGAATACGTTATCCCATCGGACGTTCTTGTGCCGATACATGTTCGCGCTGAACCGCGCGGCAAGAACCTCGATCACGTGCGATTCTTGTGCCGCGCTGAGTCGTTTCGGTGCCACGTCACCTCCCTCACACTGAGTACGCATTCAGAGGCATGAAGCCGTCGGCGACGTTGAGACAAAGAGATGATCGATCAACCGAGAAAGGTCCGGTAGCCCGACATCACCGCTACCGTCGGTGTCCGCCTCCGCCTCACAAACGAGCGGTGTATATGAGATGAACAGGTAGTCGATCAGTCGAATCAGATCGACTAAACTCGCGACATCGTCGCTGCTTCCATCAACGTTGCCTGTTGTCCCGACGCAACATGACTGAGGCGGCCGAAGAATCGCGATCCCCTCGTTGACCAACCGGGTATGGCTAAACACAGTCGTGTCGTTCTCGGGAAGATTAATCGGTGTCGTGACATGAATGAGATTTGTATCAATATACTGAGGTCGCGCCCAGCTCTCAAACACGAGACGATCGGGCAACCCCATGGCCGAATCGACCTGATGAATCCAGTCGATGGCACCCTCATAGTAGTGCTCGTCGGTGTATTCGCCGAACAGAAACGCCTGGTACGTGAACGAGAGATCGATCAGAATCGGTGCAAACGGAATGCTCCGCGCGGCGAAGAACGATTTCAATTCCTGCAGATCGTCGCGCAACTGAGCCAACGTAACACGTCCATATACCGGTCCGGCATAGTCGATGATTCGCAGTCCATGAACGTCGAGATGAACGAAGTCAAGCGTGACTCCTAGTTGTTCGAGGGCGATCACGTATTCCTGAATGCCATCCACATCCAGCTCCGGGTAGAGAATGATCTGACCGATTGAAATCCACGGTGCCGCACTGTTCATCTGTGTGATGAAACTGGCGACCATCTCAGCGATCAGTGGTAGACTGTCGGTTTGACACGCCGGTCCCTGTCCGGGCGGGTAGATCGGTGCATACCAACGCCGGATTGGTTCATCAATGGCGATGTGGTCAACAGTTCCGCCGTTGGCATAGACATTGTTAATCGCATCAGCGGTCCAGTTGAACGCGTTCTGAACTGCCGTTTGGCGTTCTAACGCACAGTTCGCGGGACTACCAAACGGCGTCTGGGGAAGGATGCCGGCGCCCTCGATGGCAATCTCGATCCCCCAGTCTTCCAATCGTTGAAATGCCTGAATCGCGACGAGATTAGAGAGAACATTGGTGCTGCAGAGGCTACCAAAGCAGGGCCAGCTGTTGACATGATGGGTAAGGAACTGAAAAACATCGATCTCCGACCGCGCTGTCTCCCAAGTGGCGGAATCGGAGAACAATTGCAGCATATCGACACTGCCAATCGCTGGACCGAACCAGACCGGAGTTTCTTCTTCGACTTGAGCCTTGGCTGTTGAGCAAGCAACGACGCCTACTAGCACTGAAACGAAGATCCTGCGCATCATGTCAGCTTTCATTTCTCTCCTGCCAACGGAAACTCGTGCAGCAGATTATCTTACCCCTAGCGGTCGGCAAATGGCACGCGAACGAGTGCTACATCATTACACCGAGGTGCCTGAGCGCCTCCAGGCCGATAGGAGCGCTGCCACCAGTAAACCCAGCCCGAGCCCGCCGATGATACTCCCGACAAACTCATAAGGCGGAACATCCCAAAAGAAAAATCCAACGCCGACACCCAACATCAGGCCACCGCCCACGGCCCAGGAGCTCTTGTCCTCTGACATGCTCGAAGTTTCCATATCCCACCTCTCCGGCTTTAGTCCCATGCTACCTTCAAGGGAGACATCCGACTCCCGTAAGGCAGTCTTCCTCAATATGATAGTACGAGCCCGAAAGAGCCAGCGTCGATTCGCTGCTACCAACACTCACGGTCATAGCTGACCGAAGCATCCGGTAAGCGAAACAAAGCTGCCGGGTCACCGGGACTTTACCGCATCAAGGTGACAGTCAACTCACCCGCGCTATACGGTACGGGCAATCTCTGAGAACGACAGACACTGATCAGCAAGTGTCAACTGCAGCTCCGTAGAGCCGAGGTCAAGCTGTGCCCCCAAACCCAGGGCGTCGGTGATTGGTCGACAGTCTTCAGGTACGGGGATCTCGATTCTGGAGATCAGAGACGGTAACTCGGACAGCTCCCGCTCACAGACCTCGATAAGCATCGGAATACCCCGGCGGTACCACCATGCGGTTCGCGTCGATGGCAGCGTTTGCGTGCTGATTGGATGGAGAGTCCAACCTGCTGATTCGGCTCGTGCCGTAGCACCGGAGATGTCCACGACGTCAATAGCGACGTGATGCAATGAAGGGCCACGCTTGTTCAACGCGCGTCGGTACGGACCATCGCTAACAGCCTCGACCAGAAGCAGCAGCCCGGCTTGCTCCTGATATGAGCCGACGTAGACCTCCTTCGTTCCCTCAGCATCAAAAACCTCAGGTTCACCGCAGTTGAAGCCACGGTCACTGAGAAACGCGGCCGAATCGTCTACCGACGGAACTAACAAGGCAACATGACTGAGACGGTTCAACGTTGGATTCCGATCTGGTGGAAAGTCGATGGTCGGTTCACAATCTTTCGTCTCACGAAGACACTACTGACGGAGGATCTTCTCCATCGCTTTGCCCCGAGCCAATTCATCGATCAGTTTGTCGAGGTAACGAATTTTCTGCATTAACGGGTCCTCGACCTCCTCGACGCGAACCCCACAGACGACCCCCTTGATCAATGAGCACTTCGGATGCATCTCCGGAGCTTCGGCAAAGAACGTCTCGAAATCATTCTTCAGATCGATCTGCTTCTTGAGACCGGCCATATCGTAACCCGTTAACCAGCAGATGATTTCGTCGACCTCAGCCTTTGTGCGATTCTTCTTCTCCGCCTTCGCAACGTAATGCGGATAGACGGAGGCAAACGTCATTCTGAAAACGCGCTCATAGGACATACATCTGACTCCCTAAGTCTCACCAGCGACACGTCAATCCAAGATATAGCAAACTCGCGAGCAATCACACACCTGCCTTGACAGAATCGACACCTCTGCCGATATAAACAAAAACGTCTTAACAGCAACACCTTACGCTCGCGATAGCTTCCTGATTGCCTGTGGATCGCCCGAAGAGTCGAAGCTGGATTCGAGCCATCTGACACTGACACGGATAGGCGTAATCTAAATGCCAATGACCGATTCGCCTAGAAGGCTACTCATTCTCGGTGCGAGCGGACGTTGTGGACGACGCGTTACCCGAGAGGCGATTCGAAGAGGATTCGTTGTCACCGCACTGACAAAGTCGCGACATGATCACCTGGCTGAGCTCGGTGCACGAGTACTGAATGGCAATGTACTAGACTACGCTACCCTGGTTGAGGCAATGCGTGGTCAAAACGCTGTTGCATGCTGTCTGGGCATCAAGCGAAAATCGGCAGTTAATCCGTTATCAGACTTGCTCTCTCCTCCGGACTTCATGACTCGATGCGCCGGACTGATCATCCGTGCCATGAATGAAACAGGGGTCGAGAGGCTGGTCGCAATCAGCGCTGCAGGTGTTGGGGATAGTTACGTGATTGTGACCCACCCCGTGCGACAACTGCTTAAGGTAGGTCATCTCAAGACCGCGTATGCTGATCTGGGCAATATGGAACCCCAGTTGATCAGCAGCTCCCGCGACACCTTGATCGTGCGGCCCGTTACACTTACGGATCTCCCGGTCAGAAGCAACGCGAGAATCATAGAGCGATACGGACTGTTGTCGATGATCTCAAGAGACGCCGTCGCTCGATGGATAGTCGACGCGCTGGAGCGACCTGGACGCTACGAGAACGCTGCTGAGAATATTGGATAGCAAAACGACGTACTCTCTGCATCCGATTGCTCGTACCATGTATATCAACAATGTTACTGACTTGCTTTGCTGATTGACTAGTGCCCTACGGACTGCTCGCCACTCTTCTCATGCTCATCCATTTCGCCTGGATCATCTTCATGATCTGGGGGTTCGTGCTCACCATACGCGGATTCTGGCGTCCGGCGTTCTGGAATCGTACGGCATTCCGAACAATTCACCTGCTGGGGATACTGTTCGTTGCGGCGATGCCGCTCTTAAATCGTCTCTGTCCACTGACAGAGTGGGAGTATGAGCTGCGACGAAGAGTGGCTCCGGATGCCGACGGAGGTCAGTCGTTTATCATTGACTGGCTGGAGCGCGTAATCTATCCCGATGTCCCGATTGAAGTCGTGCTGGTCCCGACCTTCATTATCGCCAGCTTCACCTTGCTGATGTATATTCTCCGCCCCCCAGTACGGGTCCGCAGTCTCTTTTTCAGAGGCGGTGGTCCCGGCCGCTCGGATTAACAGGCATACCCACTTTAACCGAACATCTTTGATCACAATTGACAATCACAAGCGATCTCGCGAAAAACAGATTCATTTTCGGACTCATTTCATCCTGGTACTGAAGCCATTAAGAACGTGACCCAGTTTATCGGTACAACGCTCTGCTGATCGATGGATACGACGGAAACAGTGCAGTTCGGCGTACGTAGTGAAAAAGAGACGACAGACATACAAACAGATGGTGGTGTTCTATGATCCCTTCTCGAATAAGGCGAGGTGTACCGTATTTTCGAGTGCTCCTGGGTCCGCTCATCGCAGCCGGACTTTTTACTGGATGCAATGAAAATGAGACGACACTTACTGACACCAGCGTTGACATTGGCACCCACAGCCTGCAAATGCACCAGATTGGATCAGGTGAACCAAGCGTTGTGATTGAAACCGGTATAGCAGATCCAATGGCAAGAGTATCAGCCTTGCAGGAGCGGCTAGCGGAAGTGACTCATGTCATCACCTATAACCGGGCGGGATACGGTACCAGTGAAGCTGGTCCGTTACCTCGCAGCGCCGTGCGCGAAGCTGAAGAGTTGAAGCTCCTCCTGGATGAAGTGGCTGGCTCCTCTCCCTATGTGCTCGTCGGCCACTCTCTGGGGGCATTTGTCGTTCAAGCATTTGCGGCTAGATTTCCGAATCACGTAGCAGGGCTGGTGCTGCTCGATCCACCACCGTTGGATTTTGTGTTAGGACGGCAGTACACTGGTCTTGCCGACATGGCTGAGCAAATGACGACTCAGTGGCAGCAACAGGCAACCGAACTGGCGCAGTCTTCCGATAGTCGAGAGAGATCACAATCGGACTTCTTCGCAATGATCGCCTCGGAGCATAGCGAGATGTTTGGCGAGAGTGCGAGAGCCATCGACGCAATCGCTTCTTTCGGCGATATACCAGTGGTCGTGATCGCATCAGGAATTCCCAATCCTGCTTTCGGTGAGGTCGCGGAAGAATTCCAGGCGTTCTGGACAGAGCAGAGCAGGAAACTGTCTGAGAAGTCGACTCAAGGCAGATTCATTCGGGCAGAGGAATCGTCACACCACATCTACCTAGATGCACCAGATTTGGTCACTGCGACTGTTCTAGATATGGTCAGAGATTTTCGTAGCGAATAAACCAGACACCGGCCGCCACGGCGCTACCGGAGCTGAGAAGAGGGGCAGGCTAGAAGCCTGCCGCCCATGTAAGTCAACCGTAGTCTCGCGAAGCCGGGTCGATGTGGATCGTTAGTTGCGGGAGTGAGCGTCGTAAACCTTCCCACTAATCTTCCACTGGCCGTCCTGCTTATACAGGATCAAGAAGTCGGTGAACCGAACTCCAACCCAGTTGATAAACTCAAGACGGACTGCGGCCGCCGGTCCTGAAACGTCTATACTTGCGATGCGGTGTCGCACCTCGGGTGACTGACCGAGCCCGTTGACAATCTCAGCCAAACTATCGGCGTCAACCACACCGAGATTGCCATCGAGTGAGCCGAAGATGTTCGCGTGATCGAAGAATGCCTTCCTCATCGACTTACCGTCACCCGACTTAGCGGCGTCGATGTACGGCTGGATCGCCGTGGCAATTGCTTCGTGTTCAGCAAACGATTGCTCGTCGGCGGCTGTGAGACTGGTCATTTGTACTCTCCTCTACTCCCCACCTGTCTGTAGAACAGGAAGCTAACTGCCTGTTTAGAGGTCCTGCTTTGACGGACGGACGATCATCTCATTGACATCAACGTCGGCCGGCTGGGCCACCGCAAAGTGAATCGCCCGGGCAATCGCGTCGGCATCGATGGCGATATCGGTGAACTGCTTAACCCCTTCTCGAATCTCGGGAACTGCAATATGGTCAGCCAACTCGGTCCTGATCGCCCCCGGGCTGATGTTCGTTACCCGGATACTCCCGTCCGATTCCATGCGGATTCCCTCGCTTAAGGCCCGGACGGCAAACTTGGTCGCGCAGTAGACCGCAGCTCCTTTGAAGACAAGATGGCCGGCGACCGAACTGACATTGACAAACTGACCGGACCCCTGGGCGCGCATGATCGGCTGGGCCGCGGCGACACCGTTGAGTACGCCTTTGATGTTAACGTCGACCATCCAGTTCCACTCGTCGATCCGGTTCATCTCCACGGGGGAGAGCGGCATCACGCCGGCATTATTGACCCAGACGTCGAGACTGCCAAACGTCTCTTTCGCCGTCTCGGCGGCACGCTTCATATCCTCGTGCGAGGTTACGTCGGCCTCTATTGCGATCGCCTTCCCCCCGGCGCCTTCGATATCCTTAACGAGCTGGTCGAGCCGCGACTTCCTGCGGGCGACGGCAACGATTTGGGCGCCATCGTTGGCAAGCAGGCGGGCGGTTGCCTCGCCGATACCGCTGCTGGCTCCTGTAATGACGACGACCTGATTGAGATTCGTGCTCACGCGTAACGCTCCTTGCTGCAGTGGTGGGATCCCCAACCGTTTTGGCTGGGACATATGTCTCTATACAACAAATTTGGCCGATCGGCCGGAGAAAGATGACGAATCTAGTTTACGAACAGGATATTCGTCGTTGTCGAAGGAGCGGTAGTCACTCTGGCCACACTGGCTGTCATCCCCGCGCAGGCGGGGATCCATCTGACGTACCAATCAGAAGCGCTTCCCGAAAGAGCAGCAAGTCGCTTGAAGAAGAGTGGGGAGCCCACTTGGAGGTGGGTCACGCAAACCTCCCGACTCCCTCACCGATTGAGAGCGTACGACAATGAGCGACAGATAGTGGAATCCAACCGGAAGACCGGCCAGGCGACGATTGCTGTTTACCCATTGCTTAAGAATCGACTCCTGCGCCCTCAGTGACAGTGTAATACTTGTTCGGTTCCATATTGATGTGTCTATTCACTAAAGTGGAAGGCCAATAGATGACCAACGAATCGACGACATCATTTGCACCGATACCAAAGTGAACCGCATACGAGTTTTGACTGCCATAGCCAGTTGATGCGTTGACCCAGCGGGACTGGGACTTACCGTCGGGAGTAATGATTCTCACTCTTGCTCCGATACCGTGAGAGTTGGACTCCACACCTCTGAGCCTCACAGCCAACCAGTTGCCCCGCATATTTTCACTTCTGTTCTCATACAATATGTTCTGTTCGCCCAGCCCTCCCCAGTTGGCGACCATAATGTCAAGATCGCCGTCGCTGTCGAAGTCCGAGGATGCTGCTCCCGCAGAGATGTTCTCATGCGAGACGAGTGCACCGGCATACATTCTCGTCAAAATGCCGTTGCCATCGTTGCGGAAGTAGAGATTTCTGACATCGGCATAGTTCTCAGTGCCGCTAGCAACGAACAGATCCTCGTCACCATCGTTATCAAAATCCCCCCACGTCTGACCTTTTGACGGTCCTTGCGACAAGGTTGTAGCTTCCGATACACTAGCTTTTTGAAACTGCCGATATCCGACGTTACGGTACAGGAAGTTGTAGTCGGAGCTGGCGATGTTGGTAACGTACAAGTCCGGATCGCCATCATTGTCGTAGTCGCTCCACGATAATCCATAAGTAGCACCGGCATTGGAAGCGATCGGGCTGAGCGAATCAAACTCGAAAGATCCATCACCGCTATTCCAATACACTAGATTGGGCGCCTTCCTGATATCGCCCTCGCTGCGAGTTACGAAGTTTCCGACAAACAAGTCTGCTCGACCGTCGTCATCGGCATCGATCCACGAACACGCGCGTGCATCATTCTGTCGTCCGACCCACGGACCGGATTCCGACTTATGAAAACGGCCGTTCCCGTCATTTACATGTAGCTCGTCATCGTTATTGTCACGCATGACGACGAACGCATCCAGATCTCCGTCACGGTCGTAGTCACACCAGCAGGAAGCCTGTGCGGACGAAGTGTCTGCCGTCAGCGAACCCGCGTCCATCCGCACGAACTCACCATTTGCCTTGTTCTGAAGTACGAGATTACGACCTCCCCAAGAAGTAGCTACGAATAGATCAAGGTCTCGGTCGTTATCCACATCGATCCACGTAACGCCCTCAGACCACACTCCCGAGAAGATTGTGTCAGGCAGTTCTAGTCGTCTGAAAGTCGAGTTACCGAGGTTCCGGTAGATGCTTGGGGGAGTGTAATCACTGTTGGCGACTGCGATGTCGTCATATCCGTCGCCATCAAAGTCGCCCCACGCAACCCCGCGGGACTTGGCAAGTTCAGCGGAGATTGCGTTATGGAAAATGGCCTCGAAGTGGCGAGCACCTAACGGATCACCGGGGGGAAGCGGATCACACGTGGGTACGGTATCAAGGTCCAGGACGTGGATCGTCATCGCTCCGACTGCCATGCCACCGGGCGAGTTCTCGATGTACCGTCGATTGAAAATGATATATCTGCCATCCCAAGACCACATTGGCCTGGCATCTTCAACGTTTCCGTCATTCTCCAACAGCCGCCGTAGATTGGTACCATCGCTGTTCATCACGTACAGGTGAAAGTTTCTTCTGTTATCCGTGTCACGATTGGAGGCGAAAACGATCGCTGTTCCGTCAGGCGACCATGCGGGATAGCCATCGTATGCCGCGTGATTCGTGAGATTGACCTGGTTCGACCCATCCCGATTCATCACGAATATCTCCGAGTTCAACCGCGATTCGCCGTTGACGGAGTCTACTACTATTCGTCGCCAGAGGACTCTCAATTCGTCGGGCGAATACGATGGATACGTATCCCGCTCATGGTAGCTGGTCAATCTCCTCAAGCCCGTTCCATCCGCATTCATTTCATATAAATCCGCGTACGCGCTACCGCTATCAGTGCTGCGGCTCCTGTCAAAGATGATCTTTCGTCCGTCAGCTGACCATTTTGGATGAGACTCATCATCAATCGAATTGGTAAGATTCCGTTGACCACTACCATCGATGTTCATGACGTAGATTTCCAGATTCCCATCTCGCGATGACTGAAAGGCGATCTGACTCCCATCCGGCGAAATGACAGGTGTTAGGTTGTCGCCGCTTGAGTGAGTCAGTCTTCTGATCGCACCGGGGTCAGCGACACGTCTAGTGAAGATGTCCCAGGATAAGGAGTCCTCGCAGTTCGACTGGAAGACGATCCACTGCCCATCGGGGGACAAGGCAGGGTACTTGTTCTGGCAGCCAACATCCGAAGCGGTGGCCTTCGAAACGTTGCCAAGTGGTAGACCTACCAACATCAGCGAAGTCAGAACAATGGCGGTTCTAAACATTCATTATCTCCTCACACCCAAACTTTTGACCTTCCCGAGAGCCTCTCACCAGGCAGATAGCATAAGACCGTAAACTCGTGGAGAGACCGCTACAAGCAGAAACATCGACTCAAGATAGTGTCAGTCCGATGCCCACGATGGTCTATTCTACGCTAGTTGAGAGCTTTGGTTGTGCAAGGTGGCGAAGTTTGATCACCTCACACTCAACAAATGGCATGTGCTCCTAGGAGGCGGGCCACTACTGCCTTATCATTTGCTCGCTCAATAAGAACCCCAGGAGGAAAAGGCGTGACTGCTTCAGAAACAGCGACTCCAGAGAACAAACCAATCGTGAACGTGAAAGAATTCAAGTTCAGCCTCGTGTATGCGAGTAAGTTCGACGAGACCAAAGCCTTTTACGAGAAATACTTTGGCTTCACCGAAGAGTTCGACATGCCCGACTCCAACCTGGGTCCACAGGCGTTTGGCACAATCGGGGATGTCCGAATGTGGATTGGTGGCGGCTTCACGCAATCCTCACTGACTGAAACCAGCAGCCGCAGCGGAGTTATGTTCGGTGTCGATTCCGTACAGAAACTTTTCGATGAGCTAAAGAAAGACAGCGTGACGATTCATCAGGACGAACTCGTCGAAATGCAGCCCGGCGTTTTTTGGTTAGTCTTCGAGGATCCATCGGGCAATATCGTCGAGGTCCTCGGGGGCAAGTAGACAGTCTCACTTGGCCGAGCAGCCTCTAAGTGACGAGCGACGTATACGAGAATCTGTCGTCATCCCCGCGCAGGCGGGGATCCATTTTGATTGTTCACTGTCACTGACCAGAATGTACGTAAGAGCGAAAACCCACCTGGACTTGTTCTAAGTGCGTCGATACGATTGGATCACCCATGCTGGGCTACGTCAAAGACTGGATTACGCTCGATTGCTGAGCAGAGAAGCCGACCTCCTCTAGATATTGGAGTCTCTTTGCCCCAGTGGGAGAACCGATTACAGCCAAGGCAATGTCAATAACCTCGATAAGAGGTCGCAGGGCTCCGCCATTCTTCATCGCTATCTCACGACAGGAGATCAGTTGCTCGGTAATCTCAATGCTACTCCGTTTAGTCGCAAGCATCATGACTAGCAATGCGAATCGGATGACGTTCGAAACTCTCATGCGATTGCCCCACTCGTCCAACCAATTGACCCGAAGGGCCGACATTCGGCCTTGAGACTCAAGAATATCCTCTAAGTAAAACGCGAAGCCAGGACTGAAATGAAAATTTTCCGGTAGCTTGCTAAGAGGCGTAAGATTTCGAGCAGCCCACTGTCCAAACTTCAAAAGATACTCGAAGTTTGACTCTGCTGACAGCTTGGTTTCCGAAAGCTCCGTCGCGTGAAGTTCAACCCGCAGATTGCTCCGGAGAGGCAGAATTGTCCAGGCTAGCCAGTCTATTAGGGATCCATAAAACGACATCGGGCCGTCGGTTCTCGTGATACGCACGCTTCCTAGGAGCCACTTGCTTCCGTGCGCATCTAGAAGCTCTTCAAAGCTTAGCTCTTCCGCGTGAAACAGCGTAATACTGATGAATGGGGATTCCAGTTTCAGTGAATTACTACCCCCATCGAGACAAGCGATCGTGTCCTTTAACGCTTTCAACCAAGGTATTGCCGAATCCTTCGACCGACGAAGCGGATTAGTGGCTATTTTGAAAGCGTAACATGCTATGTCAACCGCACGACTTTTAGTTGTTGGTTCGTGCAACGGATCGCCAATAATCTCCTCAAGTCTCTCGTAGCAAGATCGAACTACGTTCGGTGCATTCGTGCTGAGTAGAATCACTAGATCATGAAGAATATGCCAGTTATCAGCTGATCCATTGCCAGAATCCGGCGCTTTGACTACAAAGGCATCAACAACAAGATTGCAGATGTGCCTAACCGTCCTAGGGGACGGTACAAGCTCATGCAAACTGCGAGATAGAAACGACATAACGTTGAGGCACTCGGAGCCGGATACAGCACTAGCTTCCTCAAGTAGCTTCTCCAGCAATGCGTCCGCTCCGTCTTGAACTTGACGATCAAAGAGGTGAACACTCAGCTGCGAGACGATGTCCGACTTGGCAGTGTGAATCCAAGGAAGCAACACCGAAATGAGTGAGTCCGTAGTCGAATAGTTTCGGACCAAAAAGCAGGCAGTATAGTATTCCAAGAAGGTGCGATGCGTAAACTGGAACAGACTTACCCCTCTAGCTGTCGTCCCAGCTTCCGTAATCACCCAAGCCCTTCCCTTACAGTAAGC
This sequence comes from Candidatus Zixiibacteriota bacterium, assembly GCA_028289585.1. GTDB lineage: Bacteria > Zixibacteria > MSB-5A5 > GN15 > FEB-12 > JANQPI01. The sequence continues at coordinate 57,845 of JANQPI010000010.1, read as the reverse complement.
AACAAATGCTTTTGCAGATCTGAGAGAATCTTCACTAGAATCCCAGCGACGACCATTCAGATACTCAGCAGTCTTCTTAACCAGTTGCTCTTCCACAACGCCGGACTGTAGGTTGGGGTCTGAATATATCCAATGAGCAATGTGATACAGCGTTGGTCGAACGTGACTAGAGATTTCTTCGATCTCGGGCGGGAGTGGAATTAGCCGCCCCTTGTCCCATTGCTCGATCAACATGTTCGAGCAAGAATCATATACGTCAGTGCGATTCTGCGGTATGTAGTTTCGTCCGCGATAAAGCTGACACATGAGACTCAGCACAAGAGGATTGCGTCGCAAGTCGTCAACACTTTCACTCTCGTCAAGAAAACCTTCGACCTTTTCCTGTGCTTGCGCTTCCGTCAGATCGGATGCAAGGTTGAACCAGTTGGTTACGTACTCGCGTACCTGGCTTTCATCAAACTCGCTAAGAATGCAAGTCTGAAATCGCTTGTCGTCCAATGGTGCCTGCGCGTAACCTATCTTTCGAGATGTTACGATGATAGGACACCCTGGATACCTCTCACAGAAATTCTCAATGTCATCTGTAATCTCGCGTCGCTTGTGTGCATCAACTAACTCATCTAGACCATCGAACACGACTAATCCCAATCCACTTCTCAAGATGTGGTCTATAATCGTCTCTGTGATGTTGAGATCGTAGTCCAATTTTACTCTTCTAACTATATGTTCGCAGAGTGACAGCTTGTCATCGTATCGATCTAAACCATAGTCACGAAGAACCACAAGAAAGGGCACCAGTCGTCGACCACCGACCAGCCTCGCTGTAGCAGAGGCTGCTGCATCGGCACAAACTTTCTTAGCAAATGTCGACTTTCCACCTCCTGGATCTCCCAGGACGACCAATCGCATTGCGTCGCCGACTAACTGACGATATGCCTGTTTCTCCTCAACAACGTCACCCTCTATAACTCCCGAGGCATCTCTATTATCCGCCGAGAAGCTGGGAGTCACGTATAGTGCCTTGAGTTCAACCTTGGTTGTCCGCTCAGGATGCGGCGGTGTAATCTTGCCTAGACGCTGAGGTACTAGCCTGCGATACTCGCCGATCAGCTCTTCCATTTTCTCCTTGGATGGCAGTTGTTCTTCTTCACGCCTTACCAAGGAGGCTTCGATGGACTCTAGCATGGCTTGCAATGTCGCCATGCGAACATCAACGATCCTCGCAAGGGCTACAAGGTGTCCGCTTTCGACTGCTCTGTTCAGCCCCTTCCAAATAGCTTGCCAGTAGGCCTTGATTAGCTTGGTGAGCTCATCGAAGTTGAGGTCCGCGTTTCCAAAAAAGCGAATCGCACATTTCCTGTAACTTTCCAACAGACTTGAGAAAGATGTCGATTGATCTTCGGCTAACAAGTGCGCACTGACCCATTGTGACAGAACGAACTCAAATTCAGGAGATTGGAAGAAGAGTGCGATCTCTTCTTCGGGAATCTCGCCATGCCACTCAAACGAAGAGCAGAAGTCTTCGACCTCCGACTTCAAAATCTCATCAAACGTCAACTGCTTGTTTCTAGCTAGATCGATTACGCTACCGAACAGACCTGTGCAAGTATTGGCAGCAATACCACAGGCAATCGCGGCAAGCTCAGGTGGCAACGCCATCATCACCTCAACTTTGTATGCATTGATAATGGCGGGCCCTACGAGACGCGTTTCGGAACTGGGTGGTGGGAAACGCCGCATGAAATGAATCAGTACCGGGGCCAGATAACGTATCGGGGGAAACCGGCCGCCAATTCGGAAAGTGCAACCGACGCTCCGATTCACCGCCATACGTGTAGAGGCATTGGTTTTAGACCGGTTTGGTTCAGACTTACCCCCCAGAACTGGTTCACATGCTAAATCAGAGAGTGGTGCTCTTGGAATGGCGGAGAGAAGGAGACGGCGAGCCGGGGATCCGCCACTGCGCAAAAGCCATCGTGAGGATGGCTTCGGGAAGCCGAAGTCGATCTCTCCAGCTCCGGAACAGGTCAAACAGGCGCTAAGAAACTGGTGGCCGATCAAACGTGGGATATCGCGATCCTCAAGTAGGCCGCCGGGGGAAACTGAGGAGCCCGGCGAAGCGACGTCAGGCTGCCGACCGGGTCCGCCGTCAATTGGTTGTCTCAGAACGCCGAATTTGTCTGGTCTTGTCTCATCCTAGTTCGACCCAGTAGCATCAGCCACTGACCTCGGTACTGGAGGAATGGCTAATCCGGCGAATGACCAAACTCAAATCGCCAGAGCGCGATCGAGAGGGGACACATCGCGATGTAGAATAGACGGCAGATCTTCTGCGAACATGTTCTCACACAGAAAGAAACGAGGCGCTCACAAAGCGCCTCGCTATCACCATCGAATGTTGTTGAGCTGTTGACTTAAAGACAGAACGGGAGCGGTGTGAACGTGATAAACAGGTGGTCGATCAACGTGGATAAGTCGGGCAATCCGACAGAACCGTCGGCATTCACATCCGCCTCACCGTCGCAGCAGAGTTCAGCAAACGTGATGAACAGATTGTCGATCAAGGTCGATAGATCCGGAAGTCCAACACCACCGTCACAGTTTACGTCGCCAGTTAGACTCAAACAGCAGCTCAGCTTGGTCGCAAAGGTTGCAGTCAAGTCGGTCTCCGCGAGATCTGACTGCACCTCAATGGTCAGAACAACTCCCTGACCAGACGCTCCGGGGTTGAGGCTCAGGTCAACGGTCACCGGCACACTGTCACCGGGAGCCAAGCTTGAGAACACAGTGTCACTGGACCACACGTCCGCAGTGGTGCTTGAGAGTGCTACTGATCCGTTCAGAAGTGGAATCGGTGACAAGTTTTTCACGAAGGCTGTTGTCGTCACCGTATCAGATGCTGAAACGACCACATCCTGACCGGAGTTTAGTGAGATGAATACAGTCGGCGTCACCTCGATCTGAAGGAGCTTCTCCAACAAGTCGTCAATCGCATCCTCTGCTTCGTAGAGCGACCCCAGCGCCTCTGCGACGGACGAAGCTGCCAAAAGGCTAAGCTCCGTGGAGTCGCTATCTTCAGCCGCAATCCAGAGATACTCCGAAGCCGAGGATAAGTCGGAGCGTACTTCGGCAAACTCCGCTAAAGCGTTCAAGAACTCCAGCTCGAATCGAGGAACTATAAGATCGGCTTCTGCCGCTTGTGCGCCAACGAAAGACATTGCTTGGCGCCACGCACCGACTGTCGCATCAATCGCATCAAAAAGCTCTGATACCTGAGTAGTATCGCTTGCCGAAAGGCCACTAGCACTCAAGACATTCTGGAATGCCAAGAGTTGAGCTTCCAAGCTGGTACTGCCAATGACTGATGATTCCATCAACTCTGAAACCATATCGTTACCACTCATAGCATCTGAGAGCATGTTGCTCGTGATCTTCACACCTGCAGATGAAAATGATTGAGAACTAGTATCTATTCCCCAACTGCCAGTCAGTTCAAGATGTGGTACCATATTGTCCGCGATGTTCAATGCCGCAGATACATCCTTTGAAATCGAAGTTGCAGTCGTCAGCGCCTCAGCGACATTTCGGACCTTTCTGAACTTTAAAAACCCAGACCCACCGATGCCATCGACCTTTGTAATGACACTATCCAAGAATGCATCCGCATCCTGTGGTATATGTCGAGGTGCCAACAAGGCGCCAACGTTACTAACGCTGGTACTCCAGAATGGCTCATCAATGAACAGTGAGTCTATCTCTCCCGGGGTGGCATTCAGAAGAACATTCACAACTGCAAAACTCACTGAGTCAGACGCATCGATCCATCCAACGGCTCCCGTATCGCTCGCAGTCAGCCACAACTCGGTAGATCGTAGGGAGTCCTTGGACACAGCACTGTCGGCAACGGCGGCGAGCAGCGATCGAATCAGCACCTTCCCCATCTTTCGAGAGCTGACCCGCACGTACTCGGCATGACTCTTGGAAATAGCTTTCAAGCTAGATGTGAAGTCGGTCGAGATCTCGTTTAGAGTTTTGAGTCGACGACGCTTAAGTCGGTTGTCCGGCATCGCATTCACGATCTCATAGCACTTAGCCATGGCATATGAGAAAGACCCTACGAGTGCCTGAGCCCCACGAGTTGCACCCAGCCATGCTTCCTCGGTCGAAAACACTTTCTCATCCCAGGGGTCGCCGTCAAACCATGATTGATTGGGATGATCCCAGTGAAGCAGCACAAGTCTCAGCCAGGCATTGACTAGCCGCTGTCGACGGAGATCAGTAGAATCGGGCACTGTAAGGCCAAGCAGTGCCGTGTCCACAAACGCCTGAGGTAGTGACAGGTCATAGACTGCAGACAGTACCGCTGAGTCACCCTGGTATCCAAGCGTGAGGTTTTCGAGCTTCTCTTTCACCGCCTGGAACTCAGCTGCAAGAATGTCACCTTCAGTTGTCGAAAGCTCGATCCGAATAGAGTCTGCAGACAGTCCAGATGCAGAAGCGATTAAGTACCCCGAGTCCGCGACGCCGGCTGAAGTGTAGGTAAACGATCCTATTCCATTGACCAAGAGAGAGTCCGCAGACAAAGAGCCTGCGGTCGTTAGATTGAACATCACCCACACAGAACCAGGTTGGTCGAGTATGCGAACCTCCACCAATTGCTGGCTGGATCCGTCCGCAGGCAAGTCGATCGACACAGGCGAAAGCTTAATGCGTGGATCTGGACCAGCCATTTGATCGACAACTGCAATGATTACTTCGTTTGTAGTGAATGTGTCCACACCCTCAACAAGTCGGCACTGAATGGGAAACGTATCCAGGCTGGCTGTCGGGATAGCCGGTGATGTAAACGGCACCTGACCTGAACCCAGACCACCAAAGACTGATTCCTGGCTAACCAGAGCGCTATCGAATAGCCACGCGAGGGTTATCGTATCTTCGCAATCAGCTTTGACGCCCGTAACAAACGTCGTATCGGAGTTTAGTGTCAGGAAAACAGTATCCTGAGGAGTTAACAGTGTGAGGTAAGTTACGCACGAAGCCACAGGCGGCGAGCTGCCACCGGTTCCGCCACCGCTCCCGCCCTGACCATCTCCGGAGTCACCATCCCCGTCATCACCGCCTCCGCCTTCGCCGCCGTTTCCTCCTCCGCTTCCACTGCCCGGGTCGAGGCCTACTCCGCCACCTGCTCCCGAGCCATCACCCGGACCCTGCGCCCATTCACTACAACCAGATGCATTGCAGGCTCTCACCTGCCAGAACAGCGCAGCCTCGCCGCCCGGAAGTGGAAAGGCAAACGTGACATCTCCTCCACAGACCTCGTAGACACTTTGAGGGCTGCTAAAGGTCGAATCTGTAGAAATCTCAATCTGATAACAATTTGCACCACTAACCGAGGACCACGAGAAGATCAGCGTGTCAGATAACGACGTATCCGGGTCATTAGGTACTGGGATTCCCGGAGGCCCATGCGGTGGGATCAAGTGAAACTGCTCGAAGCTGCTCCAGTAACCTGGGTATCCCAGCGTATCAATCGCCTGAACTCGCCAAACCGCCGAATCGAGATTGATGAGACTCGTCGTCTGAGGGACTGTTCCATTCAAGATTGGATAGTCAGCAGTGAAGAGCGATGTCGAAGCGGTATCAGATTCTCTCACGTCAATTCGGTACGACTCCGCGCCAGTCACACCAGTCCAGAGGAAAACCTCCGGAAGAGCGACCGAGTCTCCACTGGTTGGAAACTGCAACGACGGTGCAGGCAGCGTATCGACCTGACTGGCTAGAGAGAATTCCCACGGACTCGTCCACGGCCCCCAACCGGCGGCACCGAGTCCACGAACCGACCAGTAGTAATCCCGTCCTGGCTGCAATGGCGGGCCCCCATACGCTAGCTCCTGATAAGGAGTGCTGGTTTGCCAAATGCTAGAATCAAGAAGAGGATCTAGAGCGACGACAACCTCATACTCACTACCTAGGCAGACTGCGAACCACTCAAACAGCGGTGAAGGCGTTACAACCGCGTTCGATTCTGGTGACAACAGAGTCGCTGATATGGAACCACAATCACGTTGATCGAAGAAGAAGGCGCCAATATCGGCTCGTGTACCATCCGGATCGAGTGGACTACTCGGGTCCCCAGCGTCGATTGCCGGACTGCCCGGTTGCAGGCGGAAGTCGCCCGTCGCAGCATCCACGAAGAGAGGGTCGGCATTGACAAAATCGGTTCCAATCAACTCCGGACAGTATTGCCCTTGATACATCAGCCATCGAGTGTTGTCAAAAATCAGGTTGTTTCTAACCGTGAGACTAGTGTCGATACCACATGGACCAAGACTTGAGGTGTCGAAGGCTCTATTACCCACGAAGACGCTATTCTCTATCGTTTTCTGACCAGAGACGTCCAGCGCCAAAGCACTACCTGCCCAAGCGACAGTCTCATTCATGTAGAACGTGTTGTTGCGAATCGTGAGTTCGCCACTGGAGTTTGCTACCATAATAGCGCCTCCAGCAGCAGGGCCGTATTCAGTGCCGCGAGCGAAGTTGGTTGTAAACAGGCAGTCCTCGATGGATGCAGGTGAAGATGAACCGTCGTAAATGAAGACCGCTCCACCAGAGTCAGCTACATTGCCTTCGAATCGGCTACGAGTAATCCGTGTAGCGAACTGGTATCCGAATCCTCCTTCGATAGAAATGGCAGCTCCAGAACGAAGTTGATAACTTGTCGTGTCGATGTTGTTGATGAACCAACAATCTTCAACCGTAAGGCCAAAGATTGAATAGAGGGCGGACCTTTCGGCGTCTTCAAACTTGATACCAGCTACTGCAAGGCCTTCTGTACCCGTCGGGTCACGAAGCACCAAGAGCGCATTCGTGTCAGGAAGCGGTGTCCACACTACGGATGGTTCACCAGTGAAGTTACCATCGATCCAATCGTCAGCTGCCAAGAGCGCAAACAGAGGCTCTTGTGGCGCGTCATCAATTTGAACCGCTTCTGTATATGTGCCCGGAGACAAGGAGACTGTATCACCTGTGATCGCTATGTTTGTCGCAAATGAGATTCGCTCGAACTGACTCGGTACCCGCAGCCTCTTCGCCATTCGCTGCGTCACAACTACAGGACCAGTGTTCGGTCCAAGAATAGGAGCTTCGACACCGACAGTCGTGTCGACCAGACAGAAGGCGCCGGAGCTATATACACCGCTTTCACGAAGACTTGGCACGCAAGCAGGATAGTAGAATGAGCTCACGGACCTTGCTATACCAAGGCGGAAAAGCTCCCCCTCAGCAAGAGGCGTGATCCACACTTCGCAGAGTAGTCCTGAATCGGGCTCAAGTGCAACGGGCGGGACAACATGGACAACCGCTGTATCCGCAGTGTGATTGGGGCTACCATACCAACCATTAAGGGAAGCGGAGTCAACTGGATAGATGTGACAGTCGATCCCTTCATCACTGGCCAACTGAGGCCAGGCGCTGTTCCCGAAACTCACTGAATCCACTCGCGCTCGGCCCCAAACGAAAGAAGCAAAAAAGAGACTATCGATTGTAGACCCGGTTTCCAGGGTTACGTCGAATTTCATGGTCTCGAGGGCAACGATTGTGTCTGGGACTGAAGAAAACTCAGCACTAAGAAGAACACCGCTACATACGTCCGCCTGGTTAATGACCTGATAGCTAATCGCCAATGTATCCGCTTGGCATTGACCACCGCCGCTCGTATAGACAGCAGACCCCTCGCCGCCTCCCAGATTACCGCATCCCAAAAATGCCGTTTCAACCAGAGCGACGCTGCTTGATGCTAAACTGTCGGCTGTCAGCCAAACAGTAAACAGAACTCCTGAATCTGCCGGGAGTGCTGCAAATGGCTCCACTGCGATGTAGACTGTATCCAAGAAAGCCAAGATGTTGCAGCTGCTTAACTCAGCAGGGACCATCGACCAATTCGACCCAGCAAGTGAGACTGAATCGAAAGTCAGGAATTCGCCAGTCCCTCCCGGGTTCTCATGGGCAAGGTCGAGGGCGACAAAAACGGAATCGATGGACTCACTACTGCCAACGATTACGTCAAGCGCAATCTGGGAGCCGACTACGATAGAATCCAGGTTCTGGATGGGAGATATCTCCAAGAATGCTCCACACGGCGGCAGTGCACAATTCAGGAGAACGCTGACATCGCCTGAGTTCGCGTTCGCTATGGCCAGATCAAGATCGGAGTCACCGTCGAAATCGGCCGCAAAGACCGAGAGCGGACCATCTCCGGCCGCATACGAGACAGCCGTCTGGAAGCAGAGTGAGTCTGCTGCTTTTCCAGAGGTCGACGAAACAGCCACCAGCGCCAAGCAACCCACCGTGATAAACTGCCGTAGTCTTGTCCACTTGATTGCAACCATTAGTCTTATCCTCCCGCGGTTCAGAGAACAACTGGTTACTCGCATGACGCCGTTGCTTAGGACGTCTTGATGCCATGACAAATGGGTGGCGAAGTAACTAAACACGAATGGTAGTGCTCTCAGATCATTAGTCGCAAACACTCCCCAAGCATATAGATACCTTAAGCGGAGATAGATGTCAATATGGATGAACTGGTTCGACAGCAAAGCTGACAAGTTCTGCCCGTTATCTTCGACTTCTCCGGCGCGGACCAAGCAGAAGGATGGAACCTGAGATTCAGTTGCCCCAATGTGATTGCAGATGGGATTTCTCTCGAGCTACCCTCCTCCCACGCCGCGGCTCCGACACGATAGCAGTCTCGGAACAGCGCGGTTCACGGCGAGCCCACAGCTCGCAGCTTCCCCATCGAGACAGAGTTTACAGCCAGAGCGGTCCGAGACTGGCTGGCTGGTTCGGTTGGCTGTTCAGTCCCTGTTCATCGGGCCGGGCTGTCCCTGGGAGAACGGATATGTTGAATCATTCAATGCCAAGCTGCGTGATGAGCAATTGAACCGGGGAACCTTCTGCACGTTGACTGAGGCCCGAATTCTTCTCAAGCGCGGGCGGATCCACTACAGCATGAATCGTCCGCACAGTGCATTGGGCTACCGCCCGCCTGCTCCAGAGGCGATCCAACCAGTAACCACCTTGACAGAATCGATCATGAGACTAACTTAACTTCTGGTACAAACAATGGGGGCTGGGCACCATGACGGCGCCGACTTGATAGATAGTCCTTGACAGTTGATAAACTGCCCTCGTTCTCTTTGGTATAGTTCAGGGTGCCCATTCTAGGGCTGCGGCTATTGCATAGGAGATCCGAATGCCTAGTTCCTCCCGCCTACTGATGAGCATCTTGCTCGTTGCCGCTTCTGCGACCGCTCAAACGGATCTGAATCTCTCACCAACTGATGATTGCACAACCATTGAGGGGATCAGCGACTGCCAGTGCAATTCAACAATCATCGTGGCCGACGACTACGACGCCGCCCGCGGTCTACTCAAGTTCGACCTATCCACGCTGCCGGACAACATCGAAGTAACGTCGGCAACACTGCGGCTCTATTGCCTGCTTCAGTTTGAAGAAGTTACTACGCTGACCATTGCCGTTGCGAACGAATTCGATTGGAGTGAGTCCGAGAGCAATTGTCCAACGTGGGCCAATCAACCAGGTCAGTTTGCTTACAGCACCGAGCCAATGAATGGTGATGGCAAGTGGTATGAGTTTCAAGTGACCGACCATGTGAATGAATGGGTGGCGAATGGTTACCCCAATTCAGGCTTCCTTCTCTACACAGCAGCAGGGACTCAGGTCCATTTCGCTTCCAGCGAGTATTCGATCAACCCAGCATTCCGACCCGAGCTTCTAGTGAGTTATTCCAACCTGACGCGAGCCAACCTATCGACCAGTTTTCGAAGTGCAGTGTTTGTGGATCAGGAAATCAGCTTCTCTTTTATCACCAGCTATTGGATCAGCCAGTCTGGGCAGAAGGCACTGCCAGGTTGCGACGTGAGCATTCCTGTACTCGGCTTGAGCGGTTACTTCGAAGGACCAAGTGGGTCCTTCATCGTCTCGGGCCAGGAGCTGAAGTCACTATATGGCTTGGGAGCTCATTCGCTTGAAGTGTGCGCATCCAAGGATGGGTACTGGTTTGATCCGGAGTGTCGGCCAGCCGGCTATCGCCTGTTCGAGCCTCCCACACCTTGCGGCGGGGGTGGGCAGTTTGAGCCAGATGAACGAACGATACTGCTCTACACCTTTTGTGGAAGCTTCCCGTCATGGCCATATCAGGCTATCCCGGATGAGTCCGGAAATGGCTTCGATCTTACGATCCAAAACTTGGCTGGCAGTAATCCAGAGATAGTAGGCGGAGGACGTTCCGGCAGTTGCATTGAGGCGACTGATGGTGCCTCTGCAACATTGCTGCACGGTTCCGGCGCATGGGAACAACCAGAGTATGGTGAATACACACTTGAGTTTTACTTCAGAGCCTCGGGATCAGAAGAGCCAGGCTTCGTCATCAGCACGCTCGACTCCGACGGCGGTGGAATCTACATTGGACTTAATGGCTCATACGGTGGACATTATAGCCCTGGATTGACCATCTACGGCGGATTCTCCGGCGGCGAATACAATATCGACCCGGCTCCATATTTGGATGGAAAGTGGCATCATGTGGTTCTCCAGAATCGCGAGTTAAATGTTGAGAATGGCTCAGTTGTTTTCGCGATCGACGGGGAAGTCTTGTTCGAGTACATGGAGGTTGACGGACCTCTAAATCTGGGCTACGACGGAAGTGAAGCATCACGGAGTTTCGTTTCGCTTCAATCAAATGGCGGTAACTCGAGAGTTGCACTAGATGAGATTCGGCTCTCGTCTGTAGCGCGATACGATCTTGGTGAATCCACTCAGGCCCCAATCGTCTTGGTCCACGGGTGGTTGTCGGATCCGGAGAGTTGGGACTACTTCCGCGATGATCTAGTCGCCCGTGGCTATCTTGAGTCTCGCGTGTGGGTTGCCGATAATCTTCTTCCGTGCGGCGGGATTGACGAAGTACATTTCGAAGAGAACGCACAGCTGCTCGCCGACTTCATTGCAGACAAGATTCAGCAGTACGATATCAGTCCAAAGTACATTGATATCATTGGGCACAGTTTGGGAGGGCTTATCTCTCGCCGATTGGCGGCGACGCCAGGAGAGTTTGGCCTGCAACCGAGGATTCGCAATTTAGTTACGCTTGGATCGCCGCATGACGGTTCGGAGTTCGGCGGTTATCCAGCACGAGTGTTTCAAAATGCTCAGAATGTGCGGTGTAATTCTACCTTCGGCACTGCTTGGAAGGCACTCTCAACGCCTGACATGCTCGGGTTCAACGTCCGATTCTGGCGCCTGGAGGCTGCAAACGAGACTGAATACTTCACGTTTGCTGGTGACGCCGGTTGCGACTCTGATGGTCAACAGCTGGGCGCATGCCTAAGTGATTACTTCGACGAGATTGGCGCCATACTCTTCCCACGGTCTCTTGATGTGCCATGTCCAAATGATGGGATCGTTTCGGTTGAGAGCGCGCATGGCCAGTTCGTTTTTTCAGAAGATTCACGCACCGATTTCTGGTGTCACAGTCCGGCTGCTAGCGGATTCTTCTCTAGCACTCTAACGTTCCAAGAGGACGCTACAGTAGTACGTGATTACCTGGGTATTGCTCAATCGGGGCGAATACCTGATGAACCGCAAGAAAGGCCGCAGCTATACTTGAGTGGGCCACCGCAGGCGCCACCACAGATGACGCTAGAAGAGTGTGGTGACGTTGCGGGTGCGTCCGAAGTTGTATCGAGCTTCTGGGCGGAGGCCGGCACATTCGAACTGACCGCTCTTACGACGGACACCAATGCCGCATTGATTCTGCGAGATCCGAATGACAATCTCGTAGATTCAGTCTATGTGACGGACAATCTGGGTGGCTTGTGGGAAGCTCGCGCACCACAGGTCTACATTTCATTTGACAATCTGGTGGCAGGCAATTGGGTAGCCGAGCTCACGTTACCAAGTAGCGATAGCCAGCTTTATTGCCTTCATGCCCGACTGAGGAACGCCATTGTAGCAACGGTTGGCTTGAGTGCATCGGAGTTCCTGCCCGATTCAGCCCTAGTCGTTTCGGCTCAGGTGGAAGTCGATGGAGCTCCTAGGATGACCGGGCTAGTGTTTGCCGGGGCGGCGATTAGTGACGATTCTCAGTACGGTACGTTGACATTCGTCGACGACGGTTCTGTGGCTGGCGACATTGCGAGCGACGGCAAGTTTGTCGCGTTGCTGCCAACGCCACCGGACACTGGGGTAGTTGAGATTCACCTGCAGATCGATGGTGAGACAGCTACGGGCGTAGCCGAATTCCGCCGATTACACACTCTCTTTGCATACTATCAGATGCCTATCTGCTGTGTCGGAATCAAAGGAGATATCGATTGCAATGGCGATGTTGGGCTGCCGGATATCTCAGTGATGATTGATCATCTCTTTATCAACTTTCCAACACTCTGCTGCTTTGAGGAAGCTGACTTGAATGGAGACTTGGATGTTGGTCTTCCCGATCTCTCGATACTTGTTGATCACCTACTTATCAGCTTTCCGCCGCTAGGCACGTGTCCCTAGAATCTCCGACAGTTCTTGGTCATGACCGGCCGCATAGGTTCTTGTCACCGGTAGTTACCATGTCACTTTCTTCGCCGCTTTAGTGCTCAGACTCCAAACGTGGCTACTAGGATCTGAATTGAGAAAACGGGACGGTAAATGTCAGCTTGGCCCCTGCTTAACAGAGTCTAGCAGTTGTCTATGTTGATTTCCAAGTAGGACATGACTTACAATACAGGTAACTGACCGAGATGGCTGTAGATGGGAGTTCCGCCATGCGCAATCTGCACCTTCTCCTTGCTCTGTTGCTCTTATCCTCCTCAACCGATAGCTGGGCTGATCAGTCGCTTGTTCCAACCGACTACACAACCATTCAAGAGGCAGTAGATAGCTCCTCAAGTGGGGACTCCATACTCGTCGCTCCAGGTCGCTATACCGGGGATGGGTTCAAGGATCTCGTTCTTAATGGCAAGTCAATCTACATCGGGGCACTCAATGGGCCCGGCTCAGTAACTATTGAAATCACGGGCAGTTTCAGTTTCGTGTACCAACAGCCCTCAGCCACGAATGCAATCGAGCTGGAGGGAATGAGGTTCACTGGCTATGCGTTTCCAGCTATTCGGATTCGAGAGGGCTCGAGCGTCAGGTACTACCTCTTTGATGGCTTGACCACGCTGAATCTCGGTGCGCCTATTGCCTTTACCGGCCCATGCGCACCTGACAACGGTGTGGTTGAGTTTCAGAATTGCTCATTTCTCAACTGCGATTCGAATTCATCGACGGTTTACGTTCCGGACGGTGGCGCTGTGGACTTCCGAAACTGTCTCTTCGTCAATAATGATGCTGACGTGGGAGAATCAGTCATTACCAGTCTCAACGGAGGTCAGTCATCGGCAGTCCTGACTTGCTGCTTGCTGTGGCAGAATACACCCGGTGACTTTGTTAACGGGTTGAGGCCTCAGGGAGGTGTTAGGGATTACGTGTCAACGAATCCACTTCTCTCCACCAATGCTTCAAAGTGAAGCCCGAGCACTGACCCTTGAAGTCACCGCCCAGCAACCGGTAGGCTGCAATGGTCTTGCGCCGGGAATTCGACTTGCTCGAACAGCATTAACGGATACATTTGTATCAAGTTTGAGAGTCCGATGGGGGCAGACATGTCTCGCAAAGAGACCGTACCTGACCGAAGTCTGTCAATCCACATCCGGCTGTCAAGTGACTCTCAGATGCGTTTGAAAACACTGGCAGCAGTGACAGGATCAACTATCCAGGAAGTAGTTACGAGCCTCATTGACGAGCATCTCGACGAGAAATAGGGGAAACACGGTGGGTAATGCCGCGCATACTTGACAACATCGACCTTCACTTTCTTGAAGCGCTCCAGAAGACAATCGATCAGTCTGATCATGCTGACTTCTGTGTTGGATACTTTAACCTCAGGGGATGGAAGAGACTCCACAGCTATATCGATCAATGGCCAGGTGGAGAAGGAGGCTGCTGCAGGTTACTCGTTGGTATGATGCAAACGCCGCGAGAAGAACTTGTAAAAACCTTCAGTGCCAACCCAGATGCAGACGGTCTTGATCAACAGACTGTGGTTCGCTATAAGAGGAAGCTGGCCCAAGAATTCAGAGATCAACTGACAATTGGAGTACCAACCGACTCAGACGAAATCGGGCTGCGCAAACTGGCTGATCAGATTCGCCAGAAGAAAGTCGTCGTAAAGCTCTATCTCCGCCACTCTCTGCACGCAAAACTTTACCTTCTATACCGCCCTACTGATGCCACGAATCCAATTGTTGGCTATGTAGGAAGCAGCAATCTGACCCTTCGGGGCCTATCTCAGCAGGGAGAGCTCAACGTCGATGTCACCGATATCGACGCCTGTGAAAAGCTGAGAAAGTGGTTCGGTGATCGTTGGGAAGATCGGTGGTGCGTGGACATCTCAGATGATCTGGTAGAAGTCATTGAGGAAAGCTGGGTTACCGAACGGCCCCCGTATCACATCTATGTCAAAATGGCCTACCACTTGTCCCAAGAAGCAAGGTCCGGCCTTGCGGAATTTCGTATTCCGAAAGACTTCGGTAATCGGTTGTTCGAGTTTCAAATTGCAGCGGTCAAGATTGCGGCCCACCACCTGAACAAACGCAACGGTGTTTTGATCGGCGACGTTGTCGGATTGGGCAAAACACTTATGGCTACCGCCCTAGCTCGCATCTTTGAAGATGATCAAGGGCTTGAGACACTCATAATCTGCCCAAAAAACCTGACTCCTATGTGGGATTCGTACAGAAAGCTCTATCGCATGCGGGCAACCATCATGTCGATAACAGAAGTTCAGACCAAGTTACTGAATGAAACCAGACATCGACTCCTGATACTAGACGAAAGCCACAACCTGCGAAACAGGGAAGGAAAGCGGTACAAAACCATACAGGCGTTTATAGAAAAGAACGACTGCAAAGTAATTTTGCTTTCTGCTACCCCTTACAATAAGACCTATCTCGATCTATCCAGCCAGCTAAGGCTCTTTGTGTCCCCCGACCAAGATATCGGAGTACGGCCGGAACAACTTCTGAAGCAGTTCGGTGAAACTGAGTTTCTGAAGCAGTATCAGGCTCAACCAAGAACCCTTGCTGCCTTCGAAAAGAGTCCATTCGCCGATGACTGGCGCGACCTCATGCGTCTGTATATGGTTCGCAGAACACGTAGCTTCATCAAAGACAACTATGCTGAGCACGACTCGTCCAGCGGTAGGACTTTTTTGCGATTTGCTGACGGTACGCGCACCTACTTCCCCAATCGCGTACCTGATACTGTGAAGTTCACAATCAATGACAAAGACCCGGCCGACCAGTACGCAAGGATGTACCACAAAGACGTTGTCCAAGTTATTAACACACTCAAGCTGCCCAGGTACGGATTGGGAAACTATCAACAGCCAAGTCCGCAGCCACTCCCATCGAGAGCCGAAGAGGAGTTTCTTGCAGACCTTGGACGAGCTGGCAACCGGCTCATAGGGTTTTGTAGAACAAACCTATTCAAAAGGCTCGAGAGCAGCGGAATGTCTTTCCTCATGTCGGTGGAGCGGCACATTCTCCGTAACTACATTTTCTTGCATGCCATCGAGAACGGCTTGCCGTTACCCATCGGTACACAGGACACGGACCTGCTCGACACTCGCTTCAGCGACGAAGATAGGGATTCGGTCAACATCACAAGCGATAATGGCGACGACCTTGAACAGAATGATGCTGCAGTAAATGGCCTAACCTCAGACGATGACTTTCGCGCTATGGCTAGGTCAGCGTATGAGCTGTATTCCAAGGAGTATCAGGGGAGGTTTAAGTGGCTGCGGTCTTCACTGTTCGACGTAACCCTGGGCGAGCATCTTCTCGCGGACTCTAGTGCACTGCTCAGTTTCTTGAACAGACTGGGCGCTTGGGTACCGGCCAAGGATACCAAACTCAATGCGCTTCATAAGCTCTTGGAGAACCAGCACCCAAAGGACAAGGTCTTGGTCTTCAGCCAATTTGCTGATACCGTAAGATTTATCAATCGCGAGTTGCAGAACCGAGGAGTACAGAAGATCGATGAGGTAACGGGCGATTCGGCCAATCCGACTATGAAGGCATGGCGCTTCGCCCCATCCGCTAATGAGAGGTACATTGCCTCGGACGACGAACTCCGCATCCTCATTACTACCGACATCCTGAGCGAAGGTCAGAACCTTCAGGACTGTAACATAGTAGTAAACTACGATCTTCCCTGGGCGATCATTCGCCTTATACAAAGAGCAGGTCGCGTCGACCGCATAGGTCAAAAGCACGACGAAGTCCTCTGCTATTCTTTCCTGCCAGCCGAAGGCGTAGAGCGTGTGATCAACTTGCGCGGCCGAGTACGCCAGAGACTAAAGGAAAATGCCGAGGTTGTCGGAGCCGATGAATCGTTCTTTGAAGACGACGGCGATGACCAGGCTATCGTTGATCTCTACAACGAAAAATCCGGCATACTGGATGGTGACGATGACTCAGAGGTAGACTTGGCATCATACGCATATCAGATTTGGCAGAATGCAATCGAAGCCGATCCTGGATTGAAGAAGACAATCGAAAAGATGCCGGATGTAGTCTACTCCACAAAGCCGCACGAACCGACCGACTCACAGCCCGAAGGAGTCCTAGCCTACATGCGAACCAGTCAGGGAAATGACATGCTCGCCTGGCTCGATAAGCAAGGCAACAGCATCACGGAATCCCAGCTAGCAGTTCTTCGCGCAGCCGAATGTGAGCCCGATACCTCTGCACTCTCAAGATTTCAGGGACATCATCAGCTTGTCCAGAGTGCCGTAGCCATGGCCCTTAAAGAGACGTCGAAGATTGGCGGGCAATTGGGTCGACCTTCGGGTGCGCGATTTCGCACTTATGAACGCCTGCGGAAGTTCGTCGAGCGAATTCAGGGACAGGTCTGGGATACGCCAGACCTCCGAAAGGTGATCGAAGAGATTTATACATACCCGCTACGACAGACAGCCACAGATGCATTGAACCGTCAATTGCGGGCCGAAGCAACGGACGAGGCATTGGCAGAACTCTGTATCACGCTACGTAGCGAGGGTCGTCTGTGTCAGATAGCAGATATAGGCGCCTCTCAAGAACCAAAAATCATATGTTCACTTGGGTTAAGAAGCAGGGACTGAGATGTCACTGAACCTGGAGACTGCGAGAAAGCGACTACAAGCGTTTGAGTTCGATAAGTTGTTTATCGAAGAGCTCGGTTGGTCTCGATCAACCATAACGGAATCCATCAACGTTGATATCGACGGTACCGTCCATACGACTCGTCACCTGTCCCAACTCGCTGGTGTGGCAGTCATCGAAGTCACAGCAGTTGATGGTAGCATACCTGACTCCACCTCCAGGCGGGCGATTCACAAGAGGATCTCCGAGCACCACCTCGAAAACCTTTTGATCTTTGTAGACAAGAATCGAACGCAGAGTCTCTGGTATTGGGGAAAGAGAGACGGCAGAAAGGTAACTCCTCGAGAACACATATTCGTGAAGGGACAGCCGGGCGATCTGTTCATGGCCAAGCTTGGCCCCATGTTTGTTGATCTCGCTGAGTTTGATGATGATGGCAATATTGATCTTGTCGAAATCTCCAAGAAGCTCAAGGATGCGCTCGACATCCAGCGAGTGACCAAGAAATTTTACACCGACTACCAAGACCACCACATTGCCTTTACTGAGTTGATAGAAGGCATTGATGACGAAAGAGATAGGCGCTGGTACGCTTCAGTTCTCATGAACCGCCTCATGTTCATCTACTTCTTGCAGTTGAAGTACTTCCTAGATGGCGGCGACAGACACTACCTGGAGAATAAACTTAAGGAATCAAAGAGGCTTGGCAGAGACAAGTACTTCAAAGTCTTTCTAAGCGATCTATTCTTTCAGGGATTCGCCGTCCCGGAAGACAAACGCTCCAATGACGTCAATAAGCGGCTCGGCAAGATCCGCTACCTAAATGGCGGGCTATTCCTGGAGCACTCACTTGAACAGAAGTACAAGAATATCAAGATTCCGGATAAGGCCTTTGAGAACTTGCTGAGTCTGTTCAACTCATACTCATGGAGCCTGGACGATACACCCGGCGGCAGTGACGACCGAATCAATCCCGCTGTGCTCGGATACATTTTTGAGAAATACATCAATCAAAAAGCATCGAATAATCAAAAGGCTTTCGGAGCATACTATACCTGCTCCGAGATTACCGAGTATCTTTGTGAGCGCACCATCCATAGGCTCATACTGGACAAGATGAGTGAGCCGGAGATTCCCGGACATTTCGCAGGCAAATCCTACGAGTCATTCGCCGAGTTGCTGCTCAAACTCGACGCGCCAATGTGCCGTCAGCTGTTGACTGATGTACTGCCCAACCTGAGAATTCTCGATCCAGCCTGTGGTTCCGGGGCCTTCCTGGTCGCGGCTATGAGGACACTGATTGATGTCTACTCAGCAATATTCGGTAAGATCTCATTCTTGCACGACCGCCACCTGAATGACTTGCTCAAGCAAATTCAGAAGGACCACAATAACGTTGACTATTACATCAAGAAGCGAATCATCACGGACAATCTGTTTGGCGTTGACCTGATGGAAGAGGCCACAGAGATAGCCAAACTGCGACTCTTCCTCGCCCTCGTATCCTCCGCCGAGAGCGAATCACAGTTAGAGCCACTCCCCAACATCGACTTCAATATCCTGACCGGTAATTCACTGATCGGCTTGCTGGGAATTGAGGATCACCAGGTGGCCGAATGGGTCCAGCAAGGTGATCTCTTTTTCACCAGATATCACGAGGTTCTGGCGAAGAAGAACCGACTTATCGATCATTTTCGCAGGGCGTCAGACACCTATGGAGAAGCTGCTGATCTGACAGTTCTTCGGGATCAGATCGACAAATTGCGCGCGGACGCAAGTCAGGCACTTAATCGAATTGTGGTCGATGAGTTCCGTCACTACAAGATCAAGTTCGAGGAAGCTACGTGGGATGCGAAGAAAAACAAACAGGGCAAGAAAAGGCGAGCGGTCAACGACAAAGATATAGCTAAGCAGCGGCCGTTCCACTGGGGCTACGAATTTGATAAAGTGATTAACGAGGAAGGTGGATTTGACATTATCATCACCAATCCACCTTGGGAAGTGTTCCAGACCGATGAGAAGGAGTTTTTCCAAAACTTCGAATCGGCGATCAAGAAAAAGAAGCTCCGCATTGAGGATTGGAAGAAACAGCACGCGAAGCTGATGAAGGACACTGAACTAAGAGATGCCTGGTTAGCTTATGCCAGTTCCTTCCCACATATGTCAGCCTACTTCAAGAATGCGGAGCAGTACAAGAACCAGCAGGCCTACGATGCCGAAGGTAACAAAATTGCGTCAAAGATCAATCTGTACAAGCTCTTCACCGAGCAGTGCGTTAATCTGCTTCGTAAGGGCGGTCAGTGTGGTATTGTGATACCTAGCGGAATCTATACCGATCTGGGAGCAAAACAACTTCGGGAAATGCTGTTTACCCGGACCCAGCTAACAGGACTCTTTTGCTTCGAAAATCGTAGAGAAATCTTTGAGGGCGTCCATAGGAGCTTCAAGTTCGTGGTCTTAAGCTTTGAAAAGGGCGGCACGACGGAAAGTTTCCCAGCGGCCTTCATGCGGCACGACGTAGAAGAGTTGACGCGGTTTCCGCAGCAGGGCGCGGTGGAGATTTCCCTAGACTTGATTCGGAAACTATCTCCTGATTCGATATCCCTGATGGAGTTCAAGTCACGGGAGGATGCCGAAGTCTGTGAAAAAGCCTATAGACATCCTCTTATCGGCGACCAGGAATCAGGTTGGGGCATTCGATTTACTCAAGAATTCAATATGACATCCGATGCACATCTCTTTGAGACTAGGCCTCAACCTGAATCATTGCCACTCTATGAAGGCAAGCAGATTTGGCATTATAATCATCAGTTTGCGCCCATTCGATACTGGATAAATAAGAACAAGGGTAGAGCGGTATTGCTTGGAAGAACTGAGGATAAGGGTCAATTGATGGACTATCAGGAGTTTCGCTTGGGCTTTAGAGACATTGCCTCGAATACCAATGAGCGAACGCTCGTGACAACAGTAATACCCCCTGCCATGCATGGCAATAAGCTGCCAACTATTCGCATCTTCGATGAAGAGGGCAACAGACTGACCAGCATTCGCGAACAGGTTTACTACGCTGGAGTGCTAAACAGTCTAGTAGTCGATTTCATCATCCGTATGAAAGTGACTACTACGCTTAACTTCTTCTATTTGTATCAGCTGGCTTGTCCTCGAATCGATCACGATGAGTACATTTCAGAAGAGATAACATCTCGCGCAGCTAGGTTGATGGCCACTACGCCGGAGTTTGACGGCTTGGCCAAGGCAAGTGGCATTGAGTCACACAAGAATGGAGTCGTTGACGCTAACGAGCGTATTCGGATGCAGGCCGAGATCGATGGCTTGGTTGCGATCTTATATGAGCTTTCGGAACTAGAATTCTGCAGTGTATTAGATGCATTTCCAGCCGTAGACCAGGTACTCAAGGCGAAGGCGCTTGAGGCATTTCGTCATTTCTCTCCAAAGGAGAGCGACGATTTGGTGAATCGCTTGATTTCAAAGGATGAAAGCAATGAGCTCGAGTTCAAGTCTTCTGCCAGATACGACTACGAGCTGAAGAGAAAAGATAAGCGCATTGAGTTCAGCGTACTCAAGACGGTCGCTGCTTTCCTGAACACTGAGGGTGGTGAGCTGATCATAGGCGTGGATGATGACGGTAAAGTCTTGGGTCTCACTGAGGACTACCAGTGCGTTCACAAGAAGAACCGTGACGGCTATGAACTCTTCCTCAACGACCTGATCTTTAACAGCCTGGGAGCCGACCTATCGCCAAACGTAAAGCTGACATGCCACACCATAGACGGCAAGGACATTTGGCGAGTATCAGTATCCCCTTCATCGGAACCAATCTATCTACTCGATGACAACAAAGTTGAGCAACTCTACATCAGGCGCGGCAATTCTACCGTTGCCCTAAATGCGAAAGAGGTCCTCAACTACTCAAAGAAACGCTGGAAAGACTGAGGCCATCGTTGTTGTCTTGACATCGGATGTATGCAGGTCTCTGCAAAATGTTGCAGTAGAGCAAAGCTAGTTTTGGGGAATTACCTCCAGACGCATGCGGAGAATTGCATGCTCGAAGGTTAGACATGGGACACAATCGACTCGGCACATTACCGAGGAACTATCGTTGGAAAGAGGTCATTCGCCTCCTTGAGGCGGATGTCGATCTCCAGACTCTCACAGATGCCAGTTTCTTTGCCGCCAAGACCGGGCTGCGACGGGTCCCAGACGATCCCGGCTTTCTTGCAACCATCAACGCAATAGTCCAGCTCGCTGCAGCTTCGCGGGAACATGATGTCACCGCTGCCCTAGAGTCAGTTGGCATAGATCAATCTAGTCAGACCTCCTCACTCGGCTTTGTAGCTGCCATTTCACAGACACTCTCCCGCGAGCTTAGTGAAGTTCTCCCGAGAAGTGATGTTGGGAAGATCGCACAAGATGCCTTCCTCGAAAGTCTGAGCAACCACATCAATAGCGGCAGTGGGTCTCTGTTTCAAGAGGAGCCTGCCGATCCCAAGCAGCTGACTTCGGCTTTTCGAGGTAAGCAGCTTAAGTCTCTCATGCACGAGTTCTACTCAGGCTTCACGAGCCGATACCTATCGTATTACCTGAGCAGAGAACTACCCAATCATGTTGGCCCAGGGCAACGCCTTGCCAACATGGCGAGTCACTCCGAATTCAATAAGGCGTTTGATCTGTTGTGCAGACAGACCGTCCGTATCTCGGATGAGTTCAGCCCCGGCTGGATGGGCAAGGCTATTTTCGAGAAGAGAACGGGACCTGAGGAGGTCAAGAAATATGCACACATAGCGTTTAAAAAGATAGCAAGCGAGTTTGAACGGGGTGGACAGTAACGCATCAGACAGAGTGACTCGAATCTGGTGTGGTCCCGACGATCCACCAAAAGGGAGTAAGTCCCAATATTCGAGCTTCCTCAATTCAATACCATCTCAGAACAATGTCTACCTGAGAGCCGAAAACATCAGTTCCCGGATGTATCAGCACTTACCTCCTCTAGCGCTCGATCTACTGGAGATAGCTGCCTACGTGTACTGCGCTGACCAGAGCAAAACGCGAGGCGGAGCCACTTTTCCACGAAACGGCGCCGATTGGTACCGGCAGTTTGAACTTTCTATTCCAGTACGGCTTCCAGAACGCTGGAGATCAACCGAAGTTAAGCACAAGTTGACGACTTTGCTCGGATTCCTCTCGGAGGACACATTCACTTTCAACTTCCGAGGGACAGTACGAGACGTCTCCCGAGACGCGTACTTCGCGCTCGACGAAGGGAAGCCATGGTTCAAGCCGGACTCAATTCTTCTATTCTCAGGTGGACTTGACTCACTAACAGGAGCTGTGGAAGAACTTCAGGACCCAAACCGCAAAGTGATGCTGGTGAGCCACAGGCCCGTATCGACAATAGACAAGTCGCAACGAGACCTAATGGCAGCACTTGCTCGGCGTTTTGACGCGTCTCGACGGATTCTTCATGTGCCGGTTTGGGTCAACAAGGATAAAGGAATTACAAAGGACGCAAATCAGAGGACTCGCTCCTTCCTCTATGCATCGATAGCCACAGTTCTGGCAATGATGACTGAGTCGAATGCTATTAAGTTCTACGAGAACGGTATTGTGAGCTGTAATCTACCAATCTCTCGACAAGTCGTAGGTGCCCGTGCCAGTCGATCTACACATCCCAAGTCGCTCAAGTTGATGTCAGATTTCTTCTCCGCACTGCTTGATCGCAGTTTCTCGGTCAGGAATCCCTTTCTGGCTAAGACCAAGACCGATGTGCTGGAGCTCCTTAAGCACAGGGACACCGCAGATTTGATAATCGACTCGCACAGTTGCACTCGAACCCGCAGTACAACGGGATATCAGAATCATTGCGGAGTGTGTTCCCAGTGCATCGAACGGAGAATAGCAGTAATGGCTAACGACTTGGAGTCGTGTGATCCAGAGGATCGTTACCAGTCGAGCCTGTTCCTCAATGCGCTGGATCGACGAGAGGATCTAACGATGGTTGAGAGCTACATTCAACACGCAGGCCTCTTGGAAACCATGAGCGACTTCGACTTCGTACAACACTTTCCAGATTTCTACACAATCATCGGATCACTTGACGGCAAGCCTAACGAGGCGGGTCAGATGATATATGACCTTCACAAACGTCACGGCACTCAGGTCGGGTCTGTAGTCCGGGCACAGATTGAGTCAAACGCGGAGATGATCAGGAAGCGGAAAATTCATCCCAAGTCACTGCTTGGAATAATCGTCGGCGAATCAATCACTGGCCCAACGCTAAAGCGTGCCACTTACCGTTTCCCGACACCGGAAAACACGAAGTGGGATCAGGTAATCATCGAGATACTATCCAGAGACTCCTTGCGCGTGAGTGTTGGAAGGGTCAGTCAGAAATACGTCGCACTTGATATTGGCTTCCGCGACAAGCGAAAGGTTGATCTGCCAAACAAGCAATGGGAACTGCTGTGTCAAATGGCTGAGTCTGGTGGAGTTATCAATTGGTCCAGCAGCAGTGCGAGTCATACCGTCGGGAAGCAGATCGAATCGCTGAATAGGATACTGCGAGAATTCTTTGGCCTGAGCGATAACCCCATCTCACGCTATCGCAAGCAAGTTGGATGGGCCGCAAGATTCCGTATCGTGGACAAGTCTTTCGGCAAGTAGCAGCCTGCGAAAACTCGCAATTCTATTGAAATCCATCCACCGAACACTCCCATCCCTAACCTGCTGGTGTCAAATCGGTTACAATTCCGCGTTTTGTGTTCGGCCAAATTTCTTCAGGCGCAGAACGAAATTTCGTCAAAGGAGTGTGAAGGCGAAATGATCTGACATCGAGTTAGACGAACAGGCCCATGAGGCCGAGGCCCGGTAGGTACCTTCATGTCAGTTCAGCCTTCCGGGCCTTTTCATTGCCAGGTGCAATGCGAAAGAACTCAACACGGGATCGCGACACTGACAGAGTTGCGAACTCTTCGGAGTCCCAAGAGATCGTCGTGTTCCTCGGCAGATTTATGACTCCGGCTGAATATGACGTCTGCTGTCGAAATCTCCGCGAATTCTTCGATCTGCTAGAATCCTGGCAACTGGAGGAATCTGATGAGCCGAGTTAGTTGTAGACTCAACATCTGTCGGCTAAGATCCCATCGATCCTATACGTCCGCAGAGCTCAGTCAGACGCTCAAAGTTCATGCGCAGACTGTCCACAACTGGCGAAAGCAAGGCTTGCAGCCTATCGACGAATCAGAAAGACCCCTACTTTTCCTGGGCTCAGTTGTTCGAGGGTTCCTGAGGAGTCGAATCGCTCGCCGAAAGTCAAAGCTTCAAGCGAACCAAGTGTACTGTCTCAGGTGCCACTCCGGGGTCGTCCCAGATCCTCAGACCATCACGGTCGAAGTAGTCGGGAGGTGGCTCGGAAATGGAGTCCAGGCGGTCAGAGTACGAGGACTGTGCCCCGGATGTGGCGCGAACGTTATCAGGCTGAGTTCGATGAAGGCGATCTTCTTGACTTCATTCTGGCCCAAGCTACAACAAGGTACTCAGAGATTGTCGGGTTCTCATTCTACTCACCTAAACACTGATGAAAGGACAGGCAACTAATCGATGCCTAGACATAAGAACGAGAAAGTTAAGAGGCGCTATTTGGGCTGGCTTCGAGGAGCCAAGGGGTATGCCGAACCGACGATTGATGCAATCGAAAGAGCAATTCACATGTTCGACGAGTCGACCGGACATAAGTGCTACAAGACGTTCTCAGCGAGACAGGCAAAGAGTTTCAAATCATGGATGGAGGACGGGTCGACTAACGGAAAACCAGTCTCGAAGACAACCATGTATCACACTCTACGACACGTCAGCGGGTTTTTTTCCTGGCTGGCTTCTCAATCCGGCTACAAATCCAAGGTCAGTCTTGATGCCGTGTCCTATCTGTCTCTGGATCGACGCTCGGTGCGAGACGTGCTCTCATCGCGCCCAAGAAGATTTCCATCGCTGGACCAAATCAGACAACTGGTTCAATCCATTGATGTCAGAAACGAGCTGGACAAGCGGGATCAGGCACTGATCGCCTTCATGATGCTCACGGGAATACGATACCAAGCACTATGTACATTGAGCCTAGCCTGTTTTGACGAAGAGCAGTTGGTGGTGCAGCAAGAATCGAGGCTCGGCGTCCACACCAAGGGTGGAAAGGCGATCACGACATGGCTTCTGCCCTTGGACAAGTCGTTTGTAGGAATTGTCAGGGAATGGGTGCATTACCTCAAATCCGGTAAGCGATTTGGCCCTACCGACCCATTGTTTCCTCGAACCAGAGTGGCCCAAGGTGGGGATAACTTTGGGTTTAGAGCACACGGAGTCGAACCGGTGTTTTGGAAGGGCGGCAACAGCATTCGAGAGATCCTTCAAGCCCGATTCGAGGCTGCCGGTCTCCCTTACTTTCCCCCGCACTCCTTTCGTCATGCTGCCTGTCAGGTTGCGTTGAAATGGGCACGAACACCTGAAGAATTCAAGGCACTCAGCCAAAACTTCGGACACGAACACGTACTGACAACACTAAGGAGCTACGGGAATCTCGATTCTTCTAGGGTCGCGGATGTTATATCCCGGATGAGATTCTCTGAAAACAAAGAGAGTGAAACGAACGGCATCGCCCGCGAGGATATCCAGTCGGCTCTAAAGACCCTGCAAATGGCGGTTGACAAGTGATATGCGATGATATATTATGCTACATGAAAGACTTGATATCGAAACTCGAAGAGCACCGGCTGGAACGACGCATTACTCAAGAACAACTTGCTGAGATGTTAGGTGTGGCGTTTGTGACAGTCAATCGATGGCTCAATGGTCACACAAGGCCAAACAAAATCCAGGAGTTCCATATTCGCAAGCTCCTCGGCGAGAAGAAGGCCAAGCGATGAAGTGTGTCATTTACGCTAGGGTCTCCTCAAAAGAGCAGGAGCGGGAGGGATTCTCAATCCCTGCCCAGATCAAACTGCTGAAGCGATACGCCTCCGACAATCGGATTCGAATTTTGGAAGAGTTCCAAGATGTGGAGACAGCCAAGCAGGCAGGCCGAGCACAGTTTGGCAAGATGCTCGCGTTCCTCAAGAAGCAGCCTGACTGTGGCGCTATCCTGGTAGAAAAGACCGATCGCCTGTACCGAAACATCAAGGACTGGGTAGCGCTCGACGAGCTGGATCTCGAACTTCACTTCGTGAAAGAAGGTCAGGTACTGACCAAGGACTCAAGGTCAACTGACAAATTCATGCACGGCATTCGCGTCCTAATGGCCAAGAACTACTGCGACAATCTGTCCGAAGAGGTAAAAAAGGGACTAAGCGAGAAGGCGGCGCAGGGCAAGTGGCCTCACCGAGCACCCGTGGGCTATGTAAACGACAAAGTCAATCATACGATTGTGCCAGATCCCAAGAAAGCCAATCTCATCAAGGAGCTATTCTCAAAGTACGCTACAGGCAACTGGTCGCTGGAACAACTTGCCGCGTTGGCCAAGACGTCGGGCCTATTCTCCCGCAACTCTCAAGTGATTAACAAAGCTGGCATCCATCGCGTCCTTAAGAATCCCATCTACTATGGCGAGTTCATCTGGAAAGGAAAACGGTACTCTGGCTCGCATGAGGCCATAATCGGCAAGCGGCTCTTTAATGACGTTCAAGCGGTGCTCTCGGGTGGACGAACGCCGACACCGTCATCGAATAGCTTCGCCTTCTCCGGTTTAGTGAAATGTGGACTCTGTGGCTGCGCCATGACCGCCGAGATAAAGAAGGGCAAGTACGTGTATTACCACTGCACCGGTTACCGTGGGAAGTGCGGCAACACGTATGTTCGACAGGAAGCGCTCGACGAACTGTTTGCGGATGCTCTCGCTCAGATCAGAATAGGCACCGATGTGGTCGAGGATATCAAGAGCGCGCTTAAGAGCAGCAAGAAGGACCAACTCGCCCATCGAGAGCAGAGCACGAAGGCGTTACGGGGCCGCCAGACGCGTCTGCAGAAGTTGATCGACAATGCCTACGAGGACAAACTCGACGGCTCGATAACGACCGATCTGTGGACGCGAAAGTCAACGGAATGGCAGGATGAACTCATCACTGTCCGCCAGGAGCTAGCGGCCTTGGAGCACGCGTCACTGAGTTACTTCGAGACGGGAGTGCGGATTCTAGAACTCGCAAACTCCGCCTATGACAGTTACTTGGGTCGAGATGCCACTGATAAGGCTCAATTGCTGCGAAAGATACTATCGAACTCGACATTCACACGCGGAACTCTTTATCCCACATACAAAAAGCCCTTCGACATACTGGCCGAAGGGGCTTCATTCAAATCAAAGCGGGGTCGACGAGACTCGAACTCGCGGCCTCCTGCGTGACAGGCAGGCGTTCTAACCAACTGAACTACGACCCCGATCAAGATCGGAATTTCTCCCCAGCTAACGCATCAAACTGTCATTGCAACAACTCGATACGTCCGGCGGCACTGCCACCTCTCCCCCGGGACCACCGCCCCGGCCTCTCCCATCTGTAGCAACGTCGCTACCTCACTCCGGCGCCGTCACCACACGGAACACGCTACGCGTGCAGACACGCTGTGCACACAAACACGCAAAGCGTGTGGGCGGTAAAGGATTCGAACCTTTGACCCCCTGCGTGTAAGGCAGGTGCTCTAACCAGCTGAGCTAACCGCCCAGTCGCAGGGCGTCCCCAGGGACTACCCCGTCGGGGCACGGATGCCCCGACCGCGCGTCGGAGAGGTCGAATATAGCCGGGAATCGCGCGTTGGCAAGCGCTCAGATAGCAAAACGGGCACGAATCGTCGTGCCCGTCAGTAAGTCCAAGTTAGTCCCGGGGAGCGGCTTAGCCGACCGGTTCGGTCGTCTCGGCCGGGGCCGGCGTGGTCTGGGGGTCGGCTTTCTTATCCCGAATCAGAATCGCGAGCGGGATCAGGATGCAGTAGCCGAGCACCAGCAGGATCGGCGCCCAGGTAATCGAACCCTGAGCGAGGAGAATGAAGCCGAGTGCGATCACCGCAAGGGCGACCGCGAAGGCGATATAGTTACGGGTGCCAAACGGCCAGGTCAGGGCGCCGTCGTCCGCGGTCGGAGCTGTTTTCTTGGTCGGTGTCATGCCTTGGTGATTATACGTCCGCCGCGGCCGAGTCAACTTGTTTTAGCCCGTTGGGGGCCGAAATCGCGCCAAAACCGAGCGACCAGGAGAGCATCAGCACCATCCGCACCTCTTCATCGGTGAACGCGGTCTCGGTCATCGCCAGGAGCAGATAGACCAGCGACGCCGTCAGAGCGATCGCGATTCGTGGATCGCGCGAGCGTCGCCAGTGCACCACAAGTGGGATCATCACCGCCAGCCAGACCACACTATAGAGAAGCACGCCGGGGAGTCCGGTCGTTGCGGCGATGTCGAGCCAGTCGTTGTGGGCGTGGGGTTGGTGGTACTTTTCGTCGGTTCCCGCCGACAATCGAGACTGATACTCAGTGGGAAAGTTCGCCCCCCCGACCCCGGTCCAGATGTTGTCAGCGGCAATGTCAACCGACTGAGTCCAGATATGCCAGCGCGTCCCGACGCCGCCGTCGTCCCCCTCCAGGAGACCGGTCCGTTCGGAGAGGTGCATCCAGAGCGGTGGCGTGGCGATCGCCACCAGAATAGCGAGTCCAACCAGCAGGCGCTTTCGGGGGACGAAGAGGACCATCACAATAATGATACCGAGGACCATCGCGACCATCGGCGTGCGTGATCCGGAGAGGACGGTCATCATAGCGGCCAGTGCCCCGACCACGAGCAGCAGCATACGATGGTTGCGTCCGAGATTCAGTCGAGGTGCAACAAAGGCGAAGCCGAGGCTAAGTACCGCAAGCTGCGCCATGACATTGCCAAGGGTCAGAGGATGCGTAAACGTACCGAAGGCGCGTTGGCCAAACGCCTCGGGAATCGGTTCGAGCAGTTCGATACCGAAGACCTGGGTCAGGCCAACGGCGCTGCACACGACCGTACCGACGGCAAGCGATGCAGAGAATATGAGCATCCAACGTTGGCTAGCAATCTGCGCCCAGACAACCGCTCCAATCGGCACAGCGAGAAACAACCATTCCTCGCGAATACCGACCAGCGATGATGCACTGTTAGGATTGACGAGCGCGGCAATGACCTGCCAGCCAATAAACAGCAGCGCCGCGATGCCCAGCCAACGTAGTGATCGAGGCGGTCCCTTCAGGGATCTCGTAAGGGTCAGGGAGAGAGTTCCGATGAGTGAAATCGCGAGTCCGATCTGGGCGGCCGCAATCGACATTGAGCAGCCAAGCAGAAAGAGCGCCCAGCCGCCGCCAAGCAGAATCATGCTGCCACTGACCAGAGCGTGTCGACTCGTGTCACTCATGCAAAGAGGTCGTGTTCGATCTGCTCCAGAATGAGATGAGCCAGGAACAACTGTTCCTCAACCACACGTTGCGGGTCGCTCGCAGGAACAACGAGAGCTCGATCAACCGAAGATGTCAGCTTCCCGGTTGCGTTACCCACAAAGGCAGAAGAAATCAATCCGAGTTCGCGCGCGGTTGCAGCAGCCCGAATGAGATTAGGCGTGTTACCCGAAACGGAAAAACAGATGATCAGATCGCCCTTATGACCCAACGCCTCCACCTGACGATTGAAGAGATATTCATAGCCGGACTCGTCGGCCGCCAAGGTCATCACTGCCGGGTCGGCACATAGCGCAATCGCCGGTAATGGCGCCCGTTGTTGCTCGCGAGAAAAGCGAACGACCATCGCCCCGGCCATAAGCGAGGCGACCGCTGCGAGCGGCCCATTTCCCAATAGCAGTACCTTGCCGCCACTACCGATGACTCCGGTAATCTGCGCTGCGAAGTCGAGAATTCCATCAGCGTTCTGCTCGACAAGTGCACGGCGAAACGATGCCGTAGCTTCGGCGGCTGCGCCTAATCGTTGGCGTTGGACGTCTCGATTCACAGCGTCAGCGAATGTTTGGCGTGGCACGCCGAAGCAGTCTCGGTGAGATAGCTTAAGTCCGAGGATTCCTCGAACTGGGTGCCGACAACCACGAAGTCGGCACCGGCCTGAATTGCGGCGGCACAATCATCCGGTGATTGGAGTCCGCCGCCGACAAGCGTGGGGATGTCGGTGTAATGTGAAACGGCTGTAATCATTTCGAGCGGTACCGATTGCTGGGCACCGGAGCCAGCTTCCAGGTAAACGAGCTTCATCCCCATGTATTGTGCGGCGAGCGCATGCGCACACGCAATGTCCGGTTTGCTTCGCGGAATCGGTAACGACGAGGAAATGTACTGCACCGATGTTAGTGGTCCCGACTCTATCAACAGGTACGCGGTCGGGATCGGCTCGATACCGCATCGTTTCACCAGCGGAGCGCCTTTAACCTGTTCGTCGATCAGGTACGTAGGATTGCGCGACGACAACAGCGATGTGAACAGCATTGCGTCGACGTACGGATTGATCTGACCGTACGAACTCGGAAAGAGAATAACCGGCAGCGACGTCCGCTCTTTGATCGCCTTAACGGCATCCGTAAAATTGACATTGATCATGACCGACGTACCCACCAGCAGGGCGTCTACGCCGCAGTCGCGGGCGGCCTCGGCGAGTCGGCAGCAGTGATCAACCGGCACACGGTCCGGGTCGAGAAGCAGTAGAAACCCGCCCCCTCGTTCGGCCCGCTGATTCAGGAGGTAACGATAGGTATCATCCATGAACACCCTCGGTAGTCGAACGTAAGATCGCCTCAGCCGTCGCAAAGAGATCGCTGGCAACTGTGTCAGCAGCCACCGTTCCCTGGGCGAAATTTGGTTTTCCACCGCCCCGCCCTCCAAACTGCGGGAGCAGTTCCTTGGTCATACTTCCAATATGGACCGCGTGGTCGGTTGCGGCGGACGTCGCGGCCGCCATATACGTCACCTTGCCAGCAACAGTCCCCAGCGCAATAGCAACCACGGATTCGGGCCGTGACTTCTGAGCGTCGATCCATGCCGCCAGCGTATCACGATCTGATTCACCAAAGTCGTGTGTCATGAGTGTCAGTGGACCGAGGTCACTGGCGCTACCCAAAGGAGCCGAACCACCGCCGCTCACGAGCTCTTCCCGTGCCTTTTTCAGGTCACGCTGCAGTGACTTGTTGGCCTCGGCCAGTGCCTTGACGCCGCCGATGGCATCGGCTTCGGGTCGATTGACCGTAGCCGCTACATCACGGCGGAACCGACGTACCTCAACAACATAGTCCTGTGCCGCCCGTCCGGTGATCGCTTCAATGCGACGAACGCCCGACGCAACCCCCGTTTCGAGCGTAATGACAAATGGTCCAATCTGACCAATCGTCGCGACGTGCGTACCACCACACAGTTCGCGAGAAAAACCATCGATCATAACGACACGTACGTTGTCATCGTATTTCTCGCCAAAGAGTGCCATCGCTCCCGATGCTTTGGCAGCATCGAGCGACATGATCTCGGTCGCTACGGCCGTGCCCTTGATGATTTCACCATTCACGATCTCCTCAATCCGGACGAGATCGTCGGCGCTGATCGGCCCGTGATGCGAGAAGTCAAACCGCAGACGATCGGGGCCGACATATGAACCGGACTGGCGAACATGATCACCGAGTACCGAACGCAGCGCCTTATGCAGCAGATGCGTCGCGGTGTGGTTGCGCATAACATCCCACCGCCGCACCACATCGATGCTCGCCCGCACGGTTACTCCCGCTGTTAGCGTGTTGGAACTGCCGGAGGTCACGGTTCCTATGTGGACGACGTAGTCATTGCTCTTTGCCATCGATGATACGGTCATCGTAGCGCTTTCAATTTCCAGCGTTCCCGTATCGGAGATCTGGCCGCCCGATTCGACATAGAATGGTGTGCGATCGAGCACGACGGCGATCGTGTCGGTACCGTCGATCGGCGCAACTCGCTGGATTGTGGCATCGACCGACATTACGTCGCGCACGAACTCAGTTGGAGCAAATGCAGGAGGATCGTTGTCGACGATCGCGGTTGCGCTTGATGACGCCACACCAAACGACGCACCCGCTCGTGAACGCTCCTGCTGGGCGGACATCGCCGCTTCGAAGCCGGGCCGATCCAAATCCAGACCCCGTTCGCGTGCGATGATTTCGGTCAGGTCGTACGGGAATCCGTATGTATCGTAGAGGCGAAACACCTCGTCGCCCGGCACAGTAGTCGCCCCGGTCGCGGCAAGTTTGCTCGCGACCCGGTCGAAGAGTTCGAGACCAGTCTCCAACGTTCGATGAAACGATTCCTCCTCCGTACGAATCACCGCCTCAACATGCGGCTGCTTATCGCGCAGTTCCGGATAGGCCTCACCCATCGTCGCAACCAACGCCGGGACAAGTCGATAGATGAACGGCTCGTGCTGTCCAAGCAGGCGACCGTGACGGGCCGCGCGCCGGAGGATTCGTCGGAGAACGTAGCCACGCCCCTCGTTGCTGATACCGGCACCATCGGCAAGTGAAAATGAAAGAGCACGGATGTGATCAACGATGACATGATGCGACGCTCTATGCTTGTCATAGCTGGAGTGAGCTATATCGCAGAGGGCCTCTACAAGGTCCGTAAAAAGGTCGATTTCGTAGTTCGTGTCGACCTGCTGCAGGACCGCAGCCAGACGTTCGAGGCCGGCTCCGGTGTCCACGGATGGCTTTGGAAGGGGGGCAGTGGCTCCATCACCGGACTGATCATCCTGCATAAAGACCAGGTTCCAGATCTCCATGAACCGATCGGTCTCACCATTAACCACATGCTCCGGCCCGACGCCGTACTGTTCACCGCGGTCGATATGCAGTTCCGAACACGGACCGCAGGGGCCGATATCACCCATCGACCAATAGTTGTCGGCTTTCCCAAAACGAAGGATGCGACCGCCGCGCTTCAACTCCGGAGCGATTGCCGCCCATAACTCGAACGCTTCATCATCGTCAGTGTAGACCGTTGCCCACAGTCGGTCGATCGGAAGAGACAACTCGTTCGTTACCCACTCCCAGGCATAGGCGATAGCCCGTTCCTTGAAGTAGTCACCGAATGAGAAGTTACCGAGCATCTCGAAGAATGTATGATGTCGGGCGGTGAAACCGACATTGTCGAGATCGTTGTGTTTTCCACCCGCACGAATACACTTCTGAACCGACGTTGCCCGGGCATAATCGACAGCACGTCGTCCGGTAAAAACGTCCTTGAACTGATTCATGCCGGCGTTGACAAACAGCAAGGTCGGATCGTCCTGAGGGATTACCGGTGCCGATTCGACAACGCGATGCTCACGCGCGGCGAAGAAGTCGAGAAATGATTGGCGAATCTCGGCAGTCTTAATCGTTGGAAGCCTCGGTCTGGGGTGCGAAGTCAGGTTCCACGAGCAGTCGCTCGAATGTTTCGGCAGCGACGGTGGCCGTAAAACCGCGTTGGGCCAAATAACTATAGGCCGCCTTGCGAGCCGCCTCAACCGTTAATCCGGCCAGACGACGCCGACGTTTCTGCAGGGCTCGCCAGGCGAGTTCGCCTTCGGAGACGTTGTCATCCGACAAGAGCGCATCAACAGCATCGGCTGCGACAAAACTGGTCACACCTTTCGCCACAATGGCGGCCTCGATCTGTCGCGGTGAGCTTGGCCGACGAGCCACCTGCCGTTGCGCGAGCGCATAGGCAAAGCGAGCGTCATCGACCAGCCCAGCGCTGGCGAGTTCATTCACCACGTCTTCCACAAGTTCGGCGGTAAACTGCTTGCGGCGAAGTTTAGCAGCGAGCTCACGTTGGCCGTGCTCTCGAATCGCGAGCATCTGTTGAGCAGCGGTGCGACATCGCGTTCGCTCACCGGCCGCTACCAGCTCCTCCCATTGCCTCGGAGTGATCGCAATTCCCGCTGAAAGGTTCCACTTGCTGACCAGGCTGAGGGGTACGTCGGCCGCTTCACCGCTCTTCAGAATAACACGCACTAAGGAATCCGAGAGCGGTTTGATAACTCCGATACTGGGAGCTGTTAGTGGCGAGTTATTCGACACAGCTTAGACTTTCCGAACAGTCGAATACGGCGCATGGCTGCGAACGATGTCGGTTAACCGATGATGAAGCATCGCACGGCCGTAAGCACACAGTTTTAGTCGACACAACCTGTCTAAGTGGTTACATCGCGCTTGACAGTATATAGCAAGGATACTACTCTAAAGCAAACAGCACCTTGACTGCTAACTGGTTTCACACAAGTGACTTGAGCGCCGAAGATTATTGCTTTCGTGGTAAC
This sequence comes from Candidatus Zixiibacteriota bacterium, assembly GCA_028289585.1. Lineage (GTDB taxonomy): Bacteria > Zixibacteria > MSB-5A5 > GN15 > FEB-12 > JANQPI01. Next base: position 23,271 of record JANQPI010000010.1, on the reverse strand, counting down.
GTATTATGGGTGCAAAAGTTAGCAGACGACTGAGATAAGGATGGTGGCCGGTCATGGATCTCGACCTGCAAGGCTCAATCGGCAAGTTCACACTCCCCGAAATCCTCCAACTGATCGCCGCTGGTCGCAAGTCCGGTACGCTCGCAATTCAGCATGACGATTCGATCGTCATGATCTATTTCGATCGGGGAGACATCACGTACGGCTACGGTCCGCGTCAGACGTTCCACCTTGGCCGGATGCTGTTGGAGCGGAGAATTCTAGCGCGGGAGCAACTCGACCGCGCGGTAGCAGTGCAGGCGAAAGCGGATAACGGTCGTCGCTTAGGAGAAATCCTTATTGAACTCGGTTACATCGACCGGGCTGACCTGACTGCGATGATCACCGAACAGGTCGAAACACTCCTCTATTCGTTGCTCGCCTGGCAGGACGGTACGTTCAAATTCTACGAGAACCAGTTCCCGACCGACGAAGAGATCACGGTGCGTCTGTCGGTTGAGAATGTCATCCTCGAAGGTCTGCGGCGTCTTGATGAGGCCCAGATGATCGATGAGACAATCCCCGATCTCACACGCATCTACTCTATTTCGGCGGCTCAGGCCGGCCGGGAACGAGACGTTCGTCTCTCGGCTGAGGAGTGGAACATGCTCGCGCTGGTGGACGGCCACCGCCCGATCAGCGAAGTCATTCAGTTGTCCCGTCTCGATGCTACCGTCGGAAAGCAGATCTGCGCGAAACTGAAACTCGCCGGTCTGATTACGCTGACCGATCGCGAACCGACTGCTGCCGTGTCGACGCCGAGTCCGGCAACCACCGAGCTGGAGCAAATGACCAAGCATCTGGCCTCGCTTTTCGAAGCCTACCTCGATGACAAAGAATTGCGACCGGTCACGTCCAGCGACGACAAACCCGGTATCAGTCATGAGGTGGTCGAACGACCTGCCGTCCGGGAAGCGATCGCATCGGCCGCATTGGAGGCGTCTGAAAACGGAGAACCGCGGTGAGCGAATTCCGGACGCTGAAATCTCTCGAGGGACAGTTGGAAAGCCTCCTTGAGCGAGCGATCAAACTCAAGCAACCGCGCTTGAAAGCGCTCACCTGCCTCGACGAACTGGATGATATCGCGCGTACGCTCGCAACCGGTGGTCAGGCAGCCGACGAACTGGGTGCCTGGTTCGGTCGCTACTATCCAGCGATCAACGGTGCGACCGACGACCTTCGCGAATCGGATCTCCGTCGTATTCGCACGATGATGGCTGAGCTGCAGCCACATCTCATTCGACGCGAACATGATTCTCCGGCCAAACGAAAGCTGATCAGCGAGGTGGCTAAGTGGGCGCGACCCGTTGTCGAGCCACACACCGAAACGGAACCGACGACGCCGTCCGATGGTCGCCGAACGATTGTGCTCAAGCGCAACGCCGAGCACCCGATAGCGTCGCGTCCAGAAACTGATTTGTCACCGCGCTTTACCGAAACACTCGAACGGGTCACCGATCTCTATCGGGATCTTGAGGGGAGTCGTGCACATCTCCTGAGCGTTCTCGACAATGCCCTGACCAAGGCGATGACGCAGAAACATGACGACGCGATCTTGCTCGCGGCGACAATCATCTACTCGCTACGGATGCGCGGTTACAAAGTGGAGCCGTATGTCGCTCGCCTCAAGCGGGCCGAGGAGTTGCTCGGTCGCCCGTCGAAACCGTCATCGTCTGCGGACTGGACGTTGACCGGTCAGCCGGCATCGGAAGAACCGCGAACGGTGAGTCGTAATCGCCTGAACGCAGCCGATCCTGTAACGCAGTCCCGATTTCGTAACGGCGTAACCGAGGCCGAGAACCGCTTTCGGTTGGATATCGAACGGCCAGCGGAAACGACAGTCGGGATTCCGCGGAGGGAACGCTAATGCTGCGACCGACCGAGAAAGCGTACATTCGTGCTCTGCGAGCGCTGGATCGTCGCGATTACATCCAGGCCGATCGAGAGTTTGATCTGGCGCGCCCTCAGTTTAACGACGACACCGAATTCAAGATGCTCGCCGAGACGACCAAAACGCTGCTCCGGACTCGCGAGCAACTCAACACGATCGACTTGGATGATCTTGAGATCGAGGTCGAGGCCTAGCGTTTACTGACCGCCGAACAGGATTCCCAGGAGAATTCGAATCTCCGGCGTATCGCCAATCCCGAATCGTAACTCCGCATTATAGACGTTGCTCGTCCCCATTGGGATCATCAGCCCGCCCATCAACGTTAACCCGATCTCAGTCGTCGAACCGTCGACACCATCAGGAACATCGTTGATGCTGTAAAAGCCAAAGGCCGGTCCCGCGCCGACATACACTCTGGTCGCAGAGTTAGGCAGCGTTGTGAGCCGGTAGTGGAGATCCGCGTTGATTACGATTGTGCTCAGATCGTCACCAAAGCCGAAGTCGATCGACGGTGCGACATCGACCGCTCCGAGCTTGCCAACAACCGACTGCGCGCCGATAACGAATTGATCGGGGTCGAGTCCGAATCCGGCCCGGGCGCCGAAGGCAATACGTTGGGGAGAGCCGTTGTCATCCTGAGCAACGACCGGAGCGCCCGCCGTAGCCAGCAGAATTGCGAAGACTCCGAAACTAATGATTCGGCGATGCGAGAACGGTAGAGATAGTATTCGTTTCATAGAGCGGCAATCTGGCCGTGATTCCCGTCTTGCGCAAGTCCCACCTGTAAGGCTTTTCTCCTTTGCCCGACCACCCGCTACGATCGAATGGGAAACGTCGCTTGACCCGGTAGACGTCGGCTCGTTGATTGGCGCACATGCAGTTAGCTGCCAGCATCGGAAAACGGTGCCATGTCTGACGCCGCCAACGAACACGACGCTTTCGTCGACCCAACCGCTTGGGTCGATGAGTACGGGGATTACCTGTTCCGGTTTGCCATGCTCCGTGTCAAAAACGAGGAGCTGGCCAATGATCTGGTTCAGGAGACGTTTCTCGCTGCACTAAAGGGCAAAGAGACGTTTGCCGGGCAGTCGGCCCCGCGAACGTGGCTGGTGGGCATATTGAAGCATAAGATAATGGACCACTTTCGCAAATCGTCACGTGAAGTCTCACTCGAAACCAATGACGGTGGACCAGTTGAAGCGGAAAAGCTGTTCACGACCGACGGTCCGATGCCGGGTCACTGGGTTGACGGCCTGGGACCGAAAGAGTGGGGGGGATCACCGTCGGAAGCGATCGAGAAACAGGAATTCTGGCACGCTCTTCAGAGCTGCCTGAAGACGCTGCCCGATCGACTTGCTCAGGTCTTCGTTCTCCGTGAACTCGACGATGCCGACCATACCGAAATCACACAGACGATGAACATCTCACAGACCAATTATTGGGTGATGATGCACCGCGCCCGCGCACAGCTCCGTCAGTGCCTGGAAAAGAACTTTTACCAGGGCGGGATCAGCTCATGAGCGGCGAGAAGATGACTGTGATGCAGCGCATGATGATGGTTGTTGCCAATCGACTCCCCAATTGCCAGAAGACAGCGGAACTCGTGTCGGAATCGATGGATCGGTCGCTTCCGGTGGGTACGCGCATCAAAGTCTGGATGCATCTCAAGATGTGTAGTCTTTGTCAGCGCTATGCGGATCAATTGCGATTCATTCACATCGCAGTCCACGATCATGGTGATCGGCTGCTCGAGCCCAGTGAAGGCACCCCCGCGATGTCGAACGACTGCAAGAATCGCATCAAGCGCGCGCTCCGCGAGTCATCGTAGCGATCGGTACTCGCCGATCATGATCGAGCTTTCCAATCTCACCAAGCGGTTTTCAGCAGCCGGACGGCCCGCGGTAGACTCCGTTTTCCTGAAGGTGCAACGGGGCGAGTTTCTCGTACTGCTTGGCGCATCAGGGTCGGGGAAGACAACAACGCTCAAGATGATCAACCGTCTGATCGAGCCGACCTCGGGTGAGATACGGATCAACGGGCAATCGACCTCGACCGGAGATCCGGTCGCCCTGCGTCGATCAATCGGCTACGTCTTCCAGGAGGTTGGGCTCTTCCCGCATCTATCAGTTCGGGAAAACGCCGGCCTTCCCCTGCGGCTGGTCGGGACACATCCACCCGAAGCCGACCAACGAGTCGATGAGCTTCTTGCCCGCGTTGATCTCGACCCCGAGGAGTATGGGGATCGCCGTCCACAGGAGTTATCGGGTGGGCAACGTCAGCGTGTCGGCGTCGCTCGTGCACTTGCCGCCTCACCATCGGTCGTACTGATGGATGAGCCGTTTGGTGCCGTTGATCCGATTACGCGCGCTGGCCTGCAGACCGAGATCAAGACTCTCCACCACGACCTTCAGTTGACAATTGTCATGGTCACGCACGACCTCTTTGAAGCCCTGCTTCTCGCCGACCGCATTGGCGTAATGACCAACGGCAAACTGGTGGCGTTAGGGACACCGCATGAACTCTTGACTGGTGACCTGCATCCGGATGCTCGGGCTTTGCTGTCGGCACCGCGCGAGCAGATCGATCGCCTGTCACATCTGTTGACCCCTCCGGCGGACAGTCATGAATAGTCAGCTTTCGGCCCAGCTGCAACTGCTGCCCGAATACCTCAGCGCACACATTGTCCTGTCCTTACTGGCACTCGCTCTTGGAATCGTCATCTGCGTTCCGCTCGGCGCATTCATTACCCGTCTGCCCCGTGTCCAGTGGCTCACCTTATCGATTGCCGGGATTCTCCAGACCGTTCCCGGCATTGCCCTTCTGGCCCTGATGGTGCCGCTCCTCGGCATGATCGGTTTCATACCGGCGCTTCTTGCCCTCACGCTCTATTCCTTCCTACCGATTCTGCGTAACAGTGTGACCGGTATCACCGAGGTTGATGATGCGCTGATCGAAGCCGCGACAGGTATCGGCATGACCGACTGGCAGGTACTGACCAAAGTGCAACTGCCACTGGCATTGCCAATGATTGTTGCCGGGATTCGGACTGCCGCAGTCTGGGTTGTGGGCACCGCCACACTCGCCACACCTGTCGGTGCAGTGTCATTGGGTAACTTCATCTTTGCCGGTCTTCAAACCCAAAACGTCACCGCGATTTTGGTCGGTTGCCTTGCGGCGGCGATTCTTGCCATTGTGATCGATATGTCGATTCGGGCAATTGAGGTCGCCCTTACCCGGCGACGAGTCGCCCTTAGTATCTCCGGATTGGCGGGAATCGGTCTGCTCGCACTTGCCGCACTGTGGCAACCGCTAACGGCCAGTGTGGCCAACAGCGATGCTGAATCGGATCGCCCGGTGGTTATCGGAGCCAAGACATTCAGTGAGCAATACATCCTTGCCGAGTTGCTGGCTCAGCGTCTCGAAGCTGCGGGTCGCTCGACATCGGTTCGCAGCGGCATGGGTTCGATCATTCTCTTTGATGCGCTGGCAAACTCCGATGTCGACTGTTATGTCGATTATACCGGAACGATTTGGGCGAATGCGATGCAACGTCGTGGCATCGCACCCCGACGCGCCGTCTATGACACGATGGTGGCGTGGCTCGATTCCGCCTACGGTATCCATACTCTCGGCCCGCTTGGGTTTGAGAACACCTACGCTCTGGCAGTTCGCCGGGAGACCGCTGAGCAGTACAACCTGCAAACGATTGAAGACCTTACCGCCGTCGCCGGAGAACTGACGATCGGATCGGATTACGAGTTCTATGATCGCCCGGAATGGCAGCGCCTACAGTCGACCTACAATCTTGAGATGGGTGATCGCCGCACGTTCGATCCGACTCTCATGTATCAAGCGGTAGCAACCGGCGATGTTGACGTTATTACGGCATATTCGACCGACGGACGAATCATCGCCTTTGACCTCGTTGTTCTGGAGGACACGCGGCAGGCATTTCCACCGTACGACGCCGTTTTGCTGCTGTCTCCCGATGCTTCTGCCGATAATCGATTGATTGCGGTACTCAAGAACCTGATCGACGCGGTCAATGCGACTCGCATGCGAGAAGCGAATAAAGCGGTTGATATCGATCAGATTGCGATCGATTCCGTTGCTCACGTCTTGAGCGAGCAACTGAGAGGCAAAGGCGGTTGACGGTCACCTCTCATTGACTATAGTGGTGACCAGAGCCGATCAGCCAGTCGGGCCGAAATCTCCCCGTTCAGTTGTAGTCTTGTGCAGGAGATCCCGGCCCGCTGGGGGAAGGAACAGCCAACATGCTTGATCGATCCGCGGTTATACGCCTGTTCACGACCGTCCGCCAACGCTCCGAAACGTTGTGTGAGACATTGCAACCGGAGGATTTTGTCATCCAGACGATGGAAGACGTCTCCCCGGCGAAGTGGCACATCGCTCATACCAGCTGGTTCTTCGAACAGGTCATTCTTCATACTTACGAATCAAACTTTGCTCCGGTAAATGAGACCTATTTCTGGCTGTTTAATTCGTACTACGAGTCTTTCGGTGGTCGCATTGTGCGCTCGGACCGGGGCACCATCTCGCGTCCGACGATTCCCGAGGTGATGAGCTACCGCACGGCTGTTACCGAGCGGATGCTTAAGCTACTTGAATCGTGCGATGACGCATCGTGGGAGACCGTTCGAAATCTAACGATCCTCGGCTGCCATCACGAGGAGCAGCATCAGGAATTGTTCCTCACCGATATCAAGCATGTCTTCGCCGCATCGCCGCTGTATCCCGCGCTCGTGATTCGCAACTCTACGACAGCGGCGACTTCACCTCCCGCGACCAAAATGATTTCATTCTCCGGCGGGACTAAGTCGGTCGGTCATGAAGGTGGCGGGTTTTCCTGGGACAATGAGCATCCTCGTCACGACCAACTGGTCGCGGATTTCAAGCTGGCTAATCATCCGGTAACCAATCGTGAGTGGCTCGCCTTCATCGACGACGGCGGCTACAGTGACCACCGCTACTGGTTGTCTGATGGCTGGGCGTGGGTTCAGGAGAACCAGATTATCGCCCCCCTCTACTGGCACCGTGAAGACGATCAATGGATGACGATGACGCTATCCGGGCGGATGCCGATCGATCTCAACGAGCCGGTAGCACACATCAGCTATTACGAAGCGTGGGCGTACGCTCGCTGGGCCGGGAAGCGCCTGCCGACCGAATTCGAATGGGAGACTGCGGCTGCAGCCCAGGGCGACCGCTGCCAATGCGGCACGATGATGGATGATCGTATCTATCATCCAGTAGCCAAAGCCCACGACAGCGCGGATGAATCCACGCTCCACTCGTTGTTTGGCGATGTTTGGGAGTGGACGAATTCCGCGTATCTCCCGTATCCGGGATATCGCCAGGCGGCCGATGCCCTGGGCGAATACAATGGTAAGTTTATGAGTGGTCAGATGGTTCTCCGTGGTGGTTCGTGTGCGACACCCCGCGCCCATATCCGGTCCACATACCGCAACTTCTTCCAGCCCGAGAAGCGCTGGCAGTTTACCGGGTTACGGTTGGCCGACGATGACTGAGACTCACACCGCGAACAGCATAACCATTGTCGATCCCAATGAATTCGAGGCTTCGTTTTCGGAGCGTGATCGTTTTGCTCTGGAAGTTCTGGTCGGATTGTCGGAATCGCGAAAACGCCTGCCGTCGCGCTTCATGTACGATGACGAGGGATCTCGTCTGTTCACACGCATCACGGAAATGGATGTCTATTATCCTACTGAGTGCGAAATCGAAACGCTTCGGCGGAATGTCGATCGCATTGTGTCCACCGTCGGTTCGGAACCGTTTAATCTCGTGGAGTTCGGTCCTGGCAATGGGCGAAAGGCCCGCATTCTTATCGAGCCACTACTCGAAGCCGGACTCGAATTCGATTACGTACCAATCGATATTGCTCGCGAGTATATCGACGAAATTGTCACCGCCTTTCGCGAGTCATATCCAACGCTGTCAATCAAAGCGCTTGTCTCGGATTACTTCGCCGGACTCAAGTGGTTGACCGGACAATCGAATCGGAAGAATATCGGACTGTTCCTCGGATCAAACATTGGCAACTTTTCGCATGCCGAAGCCCGCATCTTTCTTCGCAACATGTGGTCGTCGCTCAATCCCGACGATACCGTGATCATCGGCTTTGATCTCAAGAAAGACATCGAGATGCTGCTGCTGGCCTACAATGACCCGGGTGGTATCACAGCAGAATTCAATCTGAACCTGCTCCGTCGTATCAACCGCGAAATCGGTGGGCATTTTGACTGCGCCAAGTTTCGCCACTTCGGCACCTACGACGTCTTTTCAGGGGGAATGGAAAGCTATCTTGTCTCCAAAGAAGATCAAACGGTGGCGATCGACGGAATCGGACGATCGTTCTCATTCAAAGCGTGGGAGCCAATTCACACCGAGTATTCGTACAAATATCTGATCTCTGACATCGAACAACTAGCTCGCGATACCGGATTTGTTGTCAAAGAACATCTCTTCGACTCAAACGACTGGTTTGTTGACTCGATCTGGACAGTGCACAAAGATGGCAACGCCGACGGTGACGCTTCGGCCTGTTAAGCAGACGCTGACAGCGTTTCTCCTTGGTCTTACGCTGGCTCCGCTCGTCGGAGCAACGCCGATTTACTTCTTTCAACTTGAACCGATCGACTCGGTACCGAGGCGCGGTGATACGCTGGTCTGCCTCTTGCATGTTATTACGAGCGACGACTACGAATGTGCAAACTATACACTTGCTGCCCGCTTCGATCAGTCGGACAGTACGTTGTCGTTGAGTGTTGATTCCATCCTGTTTGCCGAACCGTGCGTCTCCCGCTACGCGCCAGCACGATTTGTCAGTGACACATTATTTATCACCGCATCGACTCTGGTAGTCACGCTGACCGACTCCGTCTACAGTGAACAACCCAGCCGTTACCGACTGAGCATCACAGACACGGCTGTCGTTTACGAATCGCTGCCGAATCCAGCCAGTGACACGTCGTTCATTGCCCTTCCCTTCCGCAATCACTCGTGGCTGCTCGAAGAGGGTTGGTTTCGATTGCGGGCACGTATCCCCGAAACCGTATCGTTGTTATGGGATTCGTTTCTTGCTCTGGCCGAGGTCCGCACTGTCAAACCGTTTCGGGGGATTAATGACAATCCAGCCCGCGACGAACGTATCCGAGCCGCGGTTCGACGTGACGGCACCCGCTACATCAATGAGATTCGATTCTACCTCGGAGATTCGGAGACGATTCGCACGATTATCGACGGACTGGTGGAATTCGAGGAGCTTCTGCTTCCCTTCGCCTATAGCCGTATCGATATCACCACGCCCGATACGATGATTGTTCTCCATGGCCGTGGTGACCCGACCGTAGATCGATCGGGAAGTCCGGATGGGCTCCGATTCGGTCGGTAACAAAAAACGGCCGACTGAACAACACAGTCGGCCGCATCGAATTCGTAGTCTGTCACTCAGCTTTATCGCTGCATCGCGAATTCCTGGGGGGAAAGATAGCTGAAGTCTTCCGGGATGCCGAAAATTCCTTCCGGGGCCTCCATCTCATCGATCGACACGACATCGGTTCGCTGCTCCATCGTGTTACCCATCATAACCGTCGCGGTGCGCGTCGCGATCGGCATGCCAGAGATCTTGGCGAATTCCTCGTTGAGGTTGCCGAGGTCGCCAAGCAAAGCGAGGGCAGCGGTCTGAAGGCTGCGAGCCAGACGAGCGAACTGCGTATCATGACCGGTTTCGGCGGTCCAGATCCGCATTGTCGAGGTCATGCCCATCGGCAGCTTCATCGTAGCCTCGTACAGTTTCGCGTCGTCAAATCCGTTGATCGTCGCTGATGAATCGAGGTCCGCGACCGTCACCGAGACACCTTCGCCCATGTGTTGCAGATACTGCTTCAATTCCTCCTGACCTTCACCCTCTTCCAGCAAGCCGGCCACACCCTCGGTAAGCGAGACTGACGTATACGTCTTGCGCGACTTGTTCATCAGGTGGATCATTGAATCGGCAAGTCCGATGAGCACCGCCATGTTGTCGCGGCTACTGATGAAGTACCCGGCATCCCCCGAAAGCCACATCGTCGATGTATCGGTGCGAGCCGGTTGAGATTGACCAAACATCTCAACCGCAGCGGTCTCCTCAACGATAGTCATCTTCACTGCCTCTCCTCCCCAGGCGGGAGTTGAGACAACCAGTGCGGTTACCACGCACACCATGATTCGATTTAGTATTCGCATGAACCTTCCTTTGGACTGAACTTCAGATCGCTGACATATTCATTGTATTGCCCGATAATACACGCGATAGACCGTATCGACTAGACTAAAAGCGCCGCCGATGGACGGCATGAAGGGAAATCAGGATCGAAAGAGAACGCCGCCATTGGGAGCTACGATCGGTGGACGTCACTCGCATCTACGAACTGCGTCAGGCCGTGCTTCGCCCCCATCAGGATCGGAAAGCGGTTGCTTGGTCAGGGGATAGCGATCCCGATACCATCCACGTTGCCGCATACGATGGCGCGCATATCGTAGCGATCGGGACGATGCTCGCTCGAAATGAACACGGAGATCGAGATCAACGATCACGGCAGATTCGCGGTATGGCGGTTCACCCGGACTGGCGCGGGCACGGATTGGGGGGACAGATCCTCGACTGGTTGATCGATCATGCCCGAGAGGCCGGCGCTATTGAAGTCTGGTGCAACGCTCGAACACCAGCTCTGTCGCTTTACCGTCGACGAGGATTCGTTCCCAGCGGCGTAGAATTCGAAATTCCACATGCCGGACCGCATTTTCGAATGAGGTTGGGTCTTAGTCGCTAACGGCGGTTCGACTTCGGGTCGAGCCCGGCCAGCGCCAGGATCAGTCCACCCACCAGCGTCCCTGCAATCGGGGTCGGAATACCAACCAGAATACCGGCGAGCAGACCCTTGGTAATCGCTGCTAGCAATGTGTCTCGCGCCTGCTGAAGTTGGATCAAGAAGGTTGCTACGAAGCCGAGCAGGAATCCGATCAGTGCCAGAATCGGTGTTGTCAGACCAAACGTCAGAACATTCCCCGAAAAGAGCAGCCAGTCCAGGACAAGGATTGCGATACCGGCATACGGATGCAGGAACGATCGTGACAGCGGTCGTGTTCGGGTCGAATCACCACGTTGGATGATTTCGACATCTGGCTCTTCTATACGGGATGACATCGGACGAAAGACAACGACTGCAGACGATTCTGTCAAGAACTCAATCGGCGTCGGTTTGTCGCAGTGATAGTTGCGCAAGAGCGACCGGAACAGCGGTATCGACGCGAAGGTTCCACGGCCCCAACGACACGGCTCTCCATCCCGACTTCTGAAACGCCTCACGCTCGGCATCAATCCATCCGCCCTCGGGGCCAATCGCAAGACTCACTCGCTGACCGCGGGGTATCGTACCGATGTCAGACCAAGGCAGTCCGGAATCAGCATCGGCCACAAGTCGATATGAGGAGTCAGCTGGCGGCAACCAGCCGTTGCGCGCCAGCGTGATGCGCGTCTCCCAGGTCGATGCTCCCTGACTCATCCCTTCGCGCAGGAGCCGTTGAATCGTATCAGGTTGAAGGACGCGGGTCTGCCAGTACGATTTCTCGACGCGCGCTGAAGCAAAAAGTGTCAGTGACCGCACTGCCATCATACCACAGGTCAGAATGAGTCGACGAAGAATGATTGGTCGAGGTAGCGCAACGCAGAGATCGACAGTCGGCTGTGGCTGACTGTCCGTCCACTCAGGAATCGAAAGCACAACCTGCTGCCCGTCAACAACGGTAACTGTCGCGGTGCCGACCGGTCCGTTTATCCTGCCGACAGATAATGCATCGCCTGGTTGCGACCGCAGGACTGAACGAACGTGATCGGCTCGGTAATCGTCGAGCCGAATAGTTCCGTCAGCGGCGAGGTCGCGATCCTGGATGAGAATGAGATTCACACGCTTGCCCGGACTACCGGCGTCGTTTTTTCTTCGCCGCTACTGCCTTGAAAATTCGTTCGCGTGGCCAGAGCTTGAGAGATGCAAGCTTGCGCTGCGAAACGTTGAGAATCGTTCCCCGGCACGTGTCAGTACCGCAGAAGCAGGGATAGCGAAGAACGTCGCTGCGAGTAATCGGCGGATCGACGTCGAACTGATAGTCGTACGTCAGTTCCTCGCCGGGACGAATCGACCGTTTAGCAAAGATGAAGATCCGACCGTCATCATCGAGTGCTTCACAATTTGGTTCGCACGAGTGATTGATGAACATCGCGTCGTTGCCGCCGACCGCGGCGTCGATAGTGTGGTCCTCATCGAGTCGAAAGAGGAAGGTATGATGACGATCCATGTAGGCATCGTCATAGCGACGATCCTCTTCATCGGAATCAATGATGTCGCCGACATACTCGATCACCCGTGTTCCCTTACGAATTGGGCGAATGGCGAAAACGCCCTGCCCCTGAATGTGAGAGCTGCGCACCTCATAAGGTGGGTTCTCCCGAACGTAGCGGGCAAGTGGACGGCGAATACCGTATTTCAGCACAGTCATGGTGTGGTTGGGTCCCCTGTCATCGAACGAAGCAGCCCGTTCGGTTGGCTCTCGATTTGACGGCGAGGAAGGTATGATCACTCAACTAACAACGCTACCGAAAAGCGGGCTGGCTGTTCGACAACCGCGCACCCATCCGTTCCACCGCGCAGAACTTGAACAGATACTTCCAGATGTTCAGATCGCCTCAAGTCACTCGGGCCACCACCCGATCCATAGAGCCGATAGGCCGATCATCGGCTGGTCGAACGAAGGAGCGTTTGTCATGGGTTTCGACCCGGAAATTATCGCAGGGATTATCGGTGCCTTTGGCTCATTGCTGGCCATTCTTTTAGATCGCTCCCTTGCTCCGCGCCAGGGGCGCAAGACCGTAAACAGTATGAGCCGACTCCGCCGTCTTTTGAAGGTTGCGCCGTTTGCGGTCCTTATTGGTGGCATCATTACGCTTGTTCTGTGGGATTGGACCGGTCTGCGACTCAAACAGCAACTCGACACAAGCCCGGGCTATCTCCAGCAGATCTATCCTCAGGCTGGCATGGGTTTCTGTGTGCCGATCGACTGGAAAGTCGACGATGCTTCGCTGGCCGTTTCCGGTGGCGACATTGACCTCATCCGCGATCTTGATCCGGTGTCGCGGTCGGTCGCTCAAGGGATGGAACTTCGGTTATCGAACGTAGCCGAGAGTTACGTCAACAATCCGCAAGCGGAGATCGACTACCAGCTCGAGATCTGGCGACAATTCGACTCTACCGTGGCGATGGAGCGTGTTCGGCTTGGCGAACACGACGCCGTTCGATTTACCTATTCCCAGTCGCACGGTTCGCGGTCATTTCGTTACGAAACGTATTGGCTCAACCTGACGCCGCGCGTTCGACTGGAGATTGATGTCTTCTCGACACTTGATTCGACCCAACAGGCGCCGTTCCGGCGTGAGGCTCAATCAATTCTGGCCTCGTTCGTGTTCGATCGTTTTCACCTTGAGGATTTGACTGCGAATCTCCTCTAGGAATATACGATAATCGAACTGGACGGCTGAGCGGGGTGTGGTATACTCGCCCCGCATGTCGGCACCTTCACGAAAGTCACCGATCGAACGACTGCTCTCGCTCTTCGCCGAGGTCCAGCCCGGCGAGGCAACGCGATTGCTCTTTCTGACGCTCAATATCTTTCTCATTCTGACGTCGTATCTGATCGCGAAGACCGTACGGGAACCACTCATTCTCGGAACCGCCGGAGCGGAATGGAAGAGTTACTCGGCGGCCGGACAGGTGCTGCTGTTGTCCCTGGCGATCCCTGCCTACGGCTGGCTCTATTCGCGGATTCCCCGACAACGATTGGTCAATTACGTAACTGTGTTCTTTGTCAGCAATCTGGTCCTCTTCTATCTCTGGGGCACTGCCCTTCCGGGAGCGGTTGTTGGCGTGAGTTTCTTTCTCTGGGTCGGAATCTTCTCACTGGTCGTCATCTCCCAATTTTGGTCACTCGCCAACGACATCTACACCGAGTCCGAAGGTAAGCGTCTTTTCGCAATTGTCGCGTTCGGGCAGTCGTTGGGGGGAGTGATGGGGCCGCTGATCACTTCGTTCCTCCTTGATTACGTAGCAGTCGAAACGATGCTCTTAATTTCCGCCGGCATTCTCGTGCTCTCGCTGGTCGTTTCAAACGTGGTTCTGCGCCGCGAACGCGCCACCCTCGCTCAAAGAGCGTCGGAACAGCCAGCACAAGAGGATGACAAACCGTCATCGAGTCGCTCCGCCGCCTTCCAGCTCGTCTTCCGAAAACGCTACCTGCTGCTCATCGCTCTCTTTGTTCTGCTGACCAATTGGGTCAATACGAACGGAGAATATGTTCTCGGGCGGGTGGTTACTGCGAACGCGGAAGCCGTCGTCGCCGAGCAGAATCTTTCAGGCGAGGCGGCCACCGATGCGACCGGACAGTTCATTGGTCAGTTCTACGGTGATTTCTTCTCGGTCGTTGGGATCGTCGGTCTGCTCCTCCAACTGTTCATCGTTGCTCGGCTGGTGAAATGGATTGGCGTCCGTTGGGCGATTCTGATCTTGCCTCTTATCGCCCTGGGGGGCTATGCACTCATCGCCGCCGCGCCAGCATTGCTGGTAGTGATTCGATGGGCGAAGACGGCCGAAAACGCGACCGACTATTCGTTGAACAATACCGTTCGTCAGATGCTGTTTTTGCCAACGTCGGCCGAGGAGAAGTACAAGGCCAAGGTCGCTATCGACTCGTTCTTCCATCGTGCCGGGGACATCCTCTCAGCCGGCGTAGTCTTTATCGGAACCCAGCTGCTGACCTTAGGCACGTCACATTTCGCTCTCATCAATATCGCGCTTGTCGTCGTCTGGCTGGTGATCGCCTGGCAGATTGGTGGTCGCTACCGCTCAATGACCGATAGCAGGCCAGTGTCGGCGTCGTAACTTCTCATCGCCCAGGCAAGTAGGCCTGGGTCGCTGATTTCTCGCTAAAAAAAGCTGGACAGAGGAAACATTTCCGCTGGCTGTTCGTTTTATCACTGACTGACGGTCAGTCAGTTAGAAGGGGTAGACAGGATGAGTGTTGCAGAAAAACGAGAACGAGAAAAACGACAACGCTATAACGAGATCCTCGACGCCGCTGAGACGATCTTCTTCTCGAAAGGCGTCGACCCAGCCACGATGGACCAGATCGCCGAAGCCGCCAACGTATCAAAAGGTACGCTATACCTCTATTTCAAATCGAAAGAGGAGGTATATGGCGGTGTCTGCGCTCGCGGAATGGAAATCATGCTCGACCGCTTTCGCCAAGCGACCACCGGAGACGCACCTGGAATCGACAAAGTCGAGTCGGTCGGTCGAGCTTACTTCCAGTTCATGCACGACTTTCCCAGCTATTTCAATTCAATGATGCACTTTAACAGCCGCCATGGTGACATTTCCGACCCGGAATCCCAGGCGGCAAAGACGAGTGACATCGGCCGTAGCTGCAATCAGGTCGTGATCGATGCAATCGCCGAGGGGATCGCCGATGGCTCCATTCGCGGTGACCTTGACCCCGTCAAAACGGGCTACATCCTCTGGGGAACGGCCACCGGAATCGCCATGATCGTCGCGCAAAAAGGGGAAATGGTGCGCCACAAAGCCGGTTTCGATCCGTCGATTCTCTTCGAGCAATACCTCAGTTTCACGCGTAAATCGCTCGCTTCGGGCGACTAGAAGGATAGCTTCATGCCGCACTCCGTTACCATCCTCAACCGATTACTGACTGACGGTCAGTCATTTATGCGGAGTATGTTGATCGCAATGCTCCTCGCGGTCGGCTTTCTTGAACCGGCTCGTAGCAGTCCGCTCGATGACTACGTCGACTCGGCACTCACCAACAACCTGGCCCTCCAACAAAGTCTCCTTTCGGTGGAAGCCGCCCGAGCCGGACTGGCCGAGGCTCGGGGAAGGTTTCTCCCGCGGCTTGATCTCATCGCTCGCTACACACGAGCCGGTGGTGGCCGCTCTATCGAGATACCGGTCGGTGACCTGGTGAACCCGATCAATTCGGCAGTTAACGACCTCAACGGTTCGCCCATCCTGCCCACTTCGATACCGAACGAGAGCATCCCATTGCTGCGCGAGGAAGAGCAGGAGACGAAACTTTCTCTCGTGCAGCCGATCTTCCAGCCGGCAATCTGGCACGGTTATCGGGCACAGCGGCGAGTCACCGATGCAGAGTCATTCGGACGACGGGCGCTCGCTCGCGATGTCATACTTGAGGTCCAGCTGACATACAACAGTTTCGTCGCTGCCACTGAACTCGTACGACTCTTCGACTCGACTCGCATCCTTCTCGAAGAGAACGAACGAGTCTCGGAGTTACTGGTCGAAACCGGGCGAGCGACGGCCGACGTTGTCTTCCGAGCGCGGGCCGAACTGGCTGAACTTCGCCAGCAGCAGGCAGCCGCAATACGTGATCGCGAACTCACCCGATCATTTTTCAATTTCCTCCTTAATCGACCCCTCGATGCTGCGATCATCATCGCCGCCCCGGACACCGTGGTGCGCAACAGCGATCTCCCGACCGTGGTTGCTGCCTCCTCCTCTCGCGAGGAGTTGCTGCAGCTGACATCGCTGATCGATGCCGCCGGCAGTCAGGCGTCGATTGCCCGATCAAGTTTCCTTCCCGGCGTCTCGGTCGCCGTTGATTACGGCATTGAGGGAGAATCATACGAGTTTGACAGCGATGCCGACTTCTGGACCGCCTCGCTCGTGCTTAACTGGAATCTGTTCAATGGTGGATCGGATCAGGCGCGGGTACGTCAGGCTCAACTCGCTCAGAACGAAATCCGAGCGCAGTATGAAGAAGTTCGACGGCAACTTGCCGTAGCTGCCCGTGATGCCTGGTATCAACGTGATGTCGCACGGGAAACGCTGGCCGCAGCTGAGGAACGCGTCGCCGCCGCGCGCGAATCGTTCCGCTTGATCGATCGTCAGTTCAGCGCCGGTCAGGTCGCTCAGATTGTCTGGCTCGACGCCCGGACGACCCTCACCAACTCTGAAATCAATGCCATCGTGGCTCTCTATCAATACGCAAGTCGTGGCGCCGAATTGCAACGCGCGACCGCCGCAACCGAACTCCCGGAATTCTTCACCGAACGAGGTGCTGACTGATGCGACGACTTCCTCTTCTACTCTCAACGATTGGGCTGAGTGCCCTCTTCACCATCGGCTGTGGTGGTGCCGAATCATCACTCCGCACCAATCGTGTCGTACCCGTAACGCTCGCAGCCGTGGCAAATGAAACAGTCTCCGTGCCGATAACCACCGCCGGACGCGTTGCCGCGATGACCGAAAGTCGCCTTGCCTTCAAGATTGCCGGCGTGGTCGACGCAATGCCTGTCGAAGCCGGTGATCAGGTATCGCGTGGTGACATTCTCGCTCGCCTGCAACTGGATGAGATCGACGCTCAGGTTATTCAGGCGGAACGAGCCCTGGAAAAGGCAGAACGCGATTACGAACGCATCGCCTCGCTTTACGTGGATTCAGCCGCCCCGTTGGAGGCGCTACAGGATACCGAAACCGCTCGCGATGTTGCTGAGGCCCAACTCCGGATCGCCTCGTTTAATCGACGGCATGCGGTGATCACCGCGCCTGCGGATGGACGCGTACTACGCACACATGCCGAAACGGATGAACTGATTCAGGCCGGTCAATCAATCATCTCATTTGGCGCAACCGGCAGTCATTGGCTCGTTGTTACTGGTCTGGCCG
Organism: Candidatus Zixiibacteriota bacterium; assembly: GCA_028289585.1. GTDB lineage: Bacteria > Zixibacteria > MSB-5A5 > GN15 > FEB-12 > JANQPI01. The sequence continues at coordinate 5,517 of JANQPI010000010.1, read as the reverse complement.
ATCGAGATGTTGTCCGGATCGCGACTGGAGATTCGGTCGCTGTAACGATCGATGCGCTTCCCAGCACCGAATTGTCGGGAACCGTCGTCACTATTGCTCAAGCCCCCGAGCCTCGCTCCGGTGCCTATCGCGTTGAAGTCCAACTCACTGCAACCGACCTACCGCTTGCGTCGGGATTCGTAGCCAACGTGAAGTTCTTCCCAGCCGACAGGATGCAGCTGTCGATGATTCCGATTGAGTCGCTCGTGGAGGCTGACGGCGGATCAGCCTGGGTCTTCACAATCGACTCCGGCGGGGTTTACGCTGTCCGCCATGAGGTGACCCTGGGACCAATCGTTGGTAATCGTATTGGTATCATCGATGGATTGACGGATATCGACACAGTCATTGCGGTTGGCGCTCCCTATCTCGTTGCGGGTACCGCGGTACGAGTGGCCGGAGAGAAGTGAGAGAATCATGAAACTCCCTCGCCTTGCTCTGGAAAACTACCGCTTCACAGTCATCATGATCGGCCTGTTGGTCGTCTTCGGATTTCTTTCACTGATGACAATGCCGCGCTCGGAAGATCCGCTGGTCACACCGCCTGGGACGAATGTTATCGTTGTTTACCCCGGTGCGAACCCGGAGGATTTGGAACAACTCGTTGTCGATCCAATTGAGGAGGCGATCAACGAGCTCGATGATATCAAGATTCTCTCTGCCTCGATGCGTGATGGCCTTGCGGTCGTCACCGTGGAGTTCGAAGCTGGCTCCGATGCCGACGAAAAGTACTCCGACGTCGTTCAGGAAGTGAACGCCATTCGAGATGATCTTCCCAACGAGGTTCTCGAATTACGAATCGAGCAGTTCTCGGTGACCGACGTTCACATCATGCAGATTGCGTTCGTTTCAGAAACGGCAACATACCGTCAGCTAGAAGACGAAGCCGACCTGTTGAAAGACGAACTTGAGACGGTCCCGGGTGTCAAACGTGTCGACATCGTCGCTTACCCTGAACAGGAAGTTCGCGTGTCGATCGATCTCGCTCGCGCTGCTGAACGCGGCATTTCGTTGACGCAGATTGAAAACGCTATTCGTGCCACCAATACCAATATCCCCGGTGGGCATGTCGACATTGGTTCCCGACGGTTCACGATTCAAACATCCGGGACGTATGACAACCTTGCTGACCTCAAGAAGACCGTCGTTCGTGCCGGTGAGGCGGAGGTCGTGTACCTTGACGATGTCGCCGACATCGACTTCGACTATGCCGACCGAGCCCACTATGCCCGCGTGAATGGCGAGCGAGCGATCTTTGTCGTCGTACGGCAGAAAGAGCGCACGAACATCATGGCGATTTCCAACGAACTGCACAATCGCCTCGAGGCGTTTGCCCCGACCCTTCCCAGTTCGATTGACATGCGCATGGTCTTCGATCAATCGGAGTCGGTCAACCGCCGGGTGAATGGCTTCTTCGGCAACCTGCTTCAGGGTCTGTTATTGGTGGGCCTAGTCGTCTTTCTTGCGGCTACGGTTCGAGCCGCCCTCGTCGTTATGCTCGCCATCCCAATCTCGCTTGCGATCGGCATCGGCTGGCTCGATTTCTCCGGCTTTGGTTTACAACAGATTTCAATCGCCGGGCTCGTTATCGCACTCGGCTTGCTGGTCGATAACGCGATTGTCGTGACCGAAAACATCCAGGCGTTCATGCGAAAGGGTATGAAACCGATTGAGGCCGCCGTTGCCGGAACGAAGCAAGTCGCCTGGGCGATTACATCGGCAACGATAACAACCGTCTTTGCCTTTTTCCCTATTATCTTCATGCCCGATCTGACAGGAGATTTTGTTCGCTCGATGCCGATGATGGTCGTCTACGCGCTATTGGCATCGCTGATCGTATCGATCGTTCTCACACCGTTCCTGTCGTCTCGCCTCATTCGTCCAGGGAAAGATACCGAACCGCGACGGATGCGAGCTGTTCTCGAACGACAAGTTTCGGGACCGTATACCAAAACGCTCAACTTCGCTCTGCGCCGACCGTTTGTTGTCCTCGGAATCGCGAGCCTGATCTTTCTCGGTTCACTGACACTCGTCCCGGTCGTCGGAATCAGCTTCTTCCCGAAAGCTGAGAAGCCCCAGATGATTGTGAATATCGACGCACCCGATGGTACGTCGCTCGATGCAACCGACTCGCTCGCAACGCACGTGGAATCGGTGCTTGCTACCTATCCGGTCATCAAGACGTACGCTGTAAACGTGGGTAAAGGAAACCCGCGGATTTACTACAACGTCTTTCCCAAGAACGAAACACCGAACCACGCGCAGATCTTCATCGAACTCAATTCGACCGACGGTCGTGTTTTCGACGAAACTCTTGCATCGTTGAGGGCTGATCTGGACGGTATTCCCGGTGCACGCATTGTCGTTAAGGAATTCGAACAGGGACCGCCGGTCGAGGCGCCAATCGCCATTCGGGTCGTTGGCGACAACCTTGACTCGCTGCGCAATATCTCCCGCAATGTCGAGCGATTCTTTTCTGAAACTCCCGGTGTGATCAACATCGACAACCCTCTTGCGACCGCCAAGAGTGACTTGCATGTCGCTATTCACCGTGAGAAAGCCGCCATCCTCGGCGTGCCGCTTGTTGAAATCGACCGTACCGTCCGCGCTGCGGTCGCGGGGTCGCCTGTATCGAGTTACCGCGATGACGATGGCGATGAGTATGACATCGTCGTCCGTCTGCCGATAGAGAACAAAACGACGCTCACCGATTTCGACCGCATTTCAGTCGCATCGATGACCGGCGGCATGGTGCCGCTGCGACAGCTGGCATCGATTGAATTCGAGACCGGACCACAGCGCATCAGTCACGTTGACCTCAAGCGGACGTCGATGATCACCGCTGACGTTTCCGGTGCCCGCTCGGTTACCGATGCAACTCTGGACATCGTTGCCAAACTCGATCAGTACGAGTGGCCGAAAGGGTACAGCTATCAGATCGCCGGTGAGCTCGAGTCGCAGCAGGAGTCGACTGGCAATCTTGGTCAAGCGACGATCGGCGCGATCCTGGCGATCTTCGCAATTCTTGTCTTACAGTTCGGTTCGTTCAAACAGCCGCTCGTCGTGTTTGCCGCGATTCCGCTGGCGATTATTGGTTCGATTCTTGCCCTGCTGATCACCGGCTACTCATTCTCGTTCATGGCGCTGGTCGGCGTGAGTTCACTGGTTGGCATTGTGATCAATAACTCCATCATCCTCGTCGACTATACTAACCTCCTGCGACGCGAGCAGGGGATGTCGGTTGTCGATGCCCTTCGCACGGCCGGTCAGGCGCGATTTATCCCGATCGTGCTGACGACTCTGACAACAGTCGGTGGCCTCTTGCCACTGACGCTTGGTGGCGGTACTTTGTGGGGGCCGATGGGTTGGGCGATTATTGGCGGGTTGTTGATGTCGACGTTCCTGACGCTCTTGATCGTCCCGGTGCTCTATAGCCTGGTTGAACGCGATTCCAAGCCCGCTGTCACTTAGGAGGAGAGGTTTGTGACTGAAGAACGAGACTTAAGTGTGTCGAGAATCATCGCCGCGCCACGCTCGGCGATCTGGACCGCTTGGAAAGATCCGAGCCATCTCGTCAGGTGGTGGGCACCTAAACCAGTCGAGACGGTTGTGCGCAAACATGAGTTTTACCCCGGCGGCGCATTCGACACGGTGATGAAACTCCCCGATGGAACCGAGCATGCCGGCGAGGGATGTTTCCTGGAGGTCATTGAGCACGAGCGCATTGTCTTTACCGATGCTCTCCGTGGCGGCTGGCGACCAAACGAGGAGAGCCTCTTCACGGCGGTGATTACGATGGCCAACCATCCCAATGGCATTCTGTACACCGCGACAGCACTACATAAGAACGACAAAGATCGTCAAACGCACGCCGAAATGGGCTTCGAAAAGGGTTGGGCAATCTGCCTCGACCAACTCGCCGAGGTGGCACAGTCCATCGCGTAAGCTAAAATGGCCGCATGGTTTCTTACTCGCTGGTTCGGCGTGCCAAAGTCATCACTGATGAAAGCAATCTTAGCAGCTGCACTCCTTCACCTCGGTTGTAGCCCCGAACGAACGGTTACACCGGAAATCGCCGAGGCGTGCGCATACAGCCGTACGTTGGTCACGGAACTCGCGACGATCGTCAGTGACTCGGTCGGGCTAAACAGCTACAATGAGAAAATTCATCGTCTGGTTTTTGAGTATCGTGAAGGAGATATCTGGCTTCAGGTAGTAGTCGAGACGCGGGATACGATAACCGTTGCGGACGCTATCGGACCGTTGAGCTCACGCTACCTCAGTAAAGATATGGCGTATCTGAGCGTCCGCCTTACCGACCTATCGAAACTAGTGGGTCTTCCTATTCCAATTCTAATCGTCATGGATGCCGATTACCTGGTGGCCGAAGATCGATCACGATGGCCGCCACTGACGCCAAGAGACATGCTGTTTTCTAAAAGTGCGGGGAAGTATTGCCGGTTATACGTTGAGAGTGGAGCGCCCAATCGTTCGGCGATTGGAAATGCACTCGTCTTTCGTCACACACAGCGGCAATTCTGGTCTGGCGGCGAGGAAGTTGCACTTATCGATATACGTCTGGTTGACGACCCACTCGCGACGAGCGTAGAGGTCGAGTTGATCTGTAGCACGCGCACGCGGGTGTGGCTCAACGAACACCGCGACGGCATCCTCTATCATCACTTGATCGATACTGAGGACGGGTATCACCAACTTGAACCGGACGATCCATTACAGGATCTGGTGGTCGATATCCAGAGGATGCGAACACTCGACGAATGAGTGCGTTCTGTTCGCGGCAGGTGTCAGATCTACTTGTCACAAACTGACTAAACAGTGACTAGCTTACGACTTCAAACGACTCAAGCAGAACGATAATCACCACTGCTGCAACAACATGCCAGATGAGCAACGAACGACTGAACTCCAGTCGCTTCAGCGGTCCGTCGTCGGAAACCCAGCGACCGTTCTTGCGGCGGAAGATCGGTTTCCTTCGACCCAACCAGACAATCTGTTGTATTCCCGTAACCAGACGCCAGTAGAGTGGCTGACGAAAGACGGTGAGTTCAACGAACAGGGCCGCAACAAACGCGATAATCGCAAGCAGAAGCATGCTCACAAATTGCTCGGTTACAAACGCCAGAAGCTGAGCGTCATCGCTTACCAACAGGAGTTGGATCACAAGTCGGAGGATGAGATAGGCGACTACCAGAAACGATACCGATGTGACAGTAAACCCACGCATCGATACGCCTACCTCAGTTAGGCCTTCAGTATCTTTCGTCCGGCAAGAGTCCTCACTTGTCCGTTAAACTCCTGCCCATACGGCGCGGCATCGGCGTACCGTGGCTGGAGTCCTGGGAAGGTGGATAGACCGTCGAGTCAGATTTAGATTCCTCAAACGGATCAAAAATCCACCTTGGATGAATCAAATAGAAGAGCGTAGAGTCGGGACCTCGTACCCAGTGAGGGCTTCTA
>JANQPI010000043.1 GCA_028289585.1 Candidatus Zixiibacteriota bacterium | reverse complement strand
GTTCGCGAAGTGGATTCGCTTTTCGAGCTGCGGGTTGCGCGTCTTGAGACGGTCCTCGAATCCCTCCTGAACGTAGTTGTCATCTGAGCGGTACGGGTTCGGATAGACGAAAACATCGAGATTCTCGGATACGGCCGTAGTAGCCGACGTGAGCGCATAGCTTTCTGTCTGCGTGGTGAGCAGCGGTGACTCTTTCGCCGGGATGCCTCCCTTGGCGAAGCCGAAGTCAAACGCCGTCACCGCCACATACCACGGGACTGACGGCAGCAAACTGTCGATCACATACTCGTACTCGTAGTACTTCGGCAGACGGCGGTTGTCGGGGCCGAAGATCACTTCGTCGTCGCTCCAGTTGGCCGGGTCGGGGTCCGGCTTCGGTTGGTTCGGGAAGCGTTTCCTAATGCGACCCGGAATGCCGAGTTCGGAGACGTTGAAGTCCTGCGGCTCGAAGTAGAAGATCGACCCGTCGACCCGCAGTGGCGTCTGACGAGTATAGAGCAGCGGATCAAAGCCGAGACCGTAGAGCGTTTCCAGCGAATCGATCGAGAACGGGTTTTCCCGGTTGAGCCATTCGAAATCCCCCGACTCCCGCTGGATTAGTTCGAACCGGTTGTAGTTCTCCGCATCCCAGGACGTTAACAGGCTCGCCGACGATGGCCGTTCATCCCGGCCGATGTAGACCCGGTATCCCTCAAAATCCTGCTGCTGCGTGAACGGGTCGACGGTTGTCTCCGAGAAGTAGCCATTCCAGCGGACGGTCAGTTTGCCGGTTTCTGGCAGGACTTCGACGAACGGTGCCGGCGGGGGGACATCGGCTCGCCAGTCGGCGATCCCATCCCCTTTCCACCAGACGGTATCCCCCTCGCAGAGATAGTACTCGCCGCGGAATCCGTCGCCGTCGGAATCGATACCCGGGTTATCGTAGACCCACGTCGCCCAGAGTGTGTTTTCCGTGATCTCACTGAAATCGAGTTCCGAGAGGTACGCGTTCGGATCTTCGACGGCTAGTCGTTCATAGGTCGTTGGATCTGTTATGACAGAATCACCCGCCACCACCGCAAAGACGAACGTTGCATCCTCGCCGGGAGCCAGGTCAAAAGTGCCAAGGGAAAGATATCCGGTGAGTGCAAACCCGTCGCGAACTATCGACTGCAACGCCGATCGAGGCGGTGGGAGGTACTGCCCAATCGCAAATGGGACTCCCGAGAAGAGAGGATTGAAATCGAAATTGCGGTTAGCCAAAAAACGGTAGAATTCTGTATCGTTTCCAAATCGTAAATCGATCCCCAGGCCACCCACATTGTCACTCGGTATCGCCGGTGAGTAGAAAATGCCACTCTGAATGAGACTTACCCAGTTAAACGTGACACCCCGAACAAGGTCGCTAGGGAAACTTAGAATGCGAATGCCCATCGACCCGAGTACAGAACGCGCCGTATAGCTACCGTTCAGTGGTTGCCCGGCGAGATCCCAGGTGGTAAAGAGCTCGATTGGCAGACGAACACCACAGCGCGATGTCGACGGCTCTCGGTCGAAATAGTGCAATGCTCCTCGCTGGAGATATGGCGACGATATGATCCGTTCCGAAATGTGCTTTCCACCCGTTGAGACAGCAATGCCCACAACGACATCTCGAAGAAGCTCGTTCGTGATGTTCTCGACAGAAACTTCGTACAAAACCATGCCGTCAAGATTTCCGCCAGACCAGCTCATAGAGCGCTGGGATACAAGCACACCGAGTGGTGAATGAGAAAGGTCAGAAAGGGTATCAGGTGCTCGCAACGCGGATGCGGTATCTGAATACTGACTGATGATGTCGAGAGGCGAGCGTGCCGTTTCGGCAAAGAAATCGAGCGTCCGATCGATCGATTCGATTCGCACGCCCGGCCATCGACTGAAGTCGGGCCCCCATCGGACAACCGTTACGAGCGTATCCGCTCCACGTATACCGCCGACAATGAGATTGCTCGGCATGTATCCGATTCCACTACCAAGGGGGTACTCAGCAAACAGCACGCGGCGACCGTTGATCGGGTCGACGCCCAGATTCTCTAAAGTGCCAGCAACTATGCCACCGTTGTTGGTGACGGTAACACCTAGTTGGCCCTGCGCATGTGACAGGTACTGAGTAGCGGGTAAGTCCTGAGCCAAGACGTATGAGGGTAGAAGCAATAGACAGAGAGCCAAGCCTGCACGCCTCGTCAATGCAATCACGAGCACATGCCCCTTAAGTAGTTCATGTGAAGGAAGAAGGTAATACGCAACCGTTTCGTGCCGGTCAATGTATATGTATCAGAGGTGAAGGTCGAGAGCGAGAAGCTCTCGCTCTCGCAACCTACAACCAGATAAGCTGCTAGATCTCGGGTGGTACACAACCGTATTCGCAAGTATGACACAGATCACAGCTCGGTCCACTGCCGAAGTTTTGGGCATACCGTTGTCCACTTGGACAAGATGCGTCTCCGATCGTATAGATGACCGACTCGCAACAACAAGACTGATTGATCATGCATCCACCACAGGCTGGATCGGCATCTGACTCTGCGGGTAAGCCGAGTAAGCCTCCAATCAGGAACCCAGCTATTGTTAAGCTCGCAACGATTCTCTTCATGCGTCCTCCTTCGAAATGTGAGAGATTAACTGCCCGGAGATATTGTCTTCTAGTCCCAGGGCACATCGCGTCGCAGTGTTGTGCGAATACTCTCTTTGATCATCCCTCCCCAGCCGATTTGGATTGCTGAAATTCGACGGTCTGCATCAAGCAGGAAAAGAGTAGGAAAAAGCCGTACGCCCACTTCATATGGATTGGGCATTGAAACGACGTGTATTGACTGTGCTTGCCAGAGCACCTCTCCCGGACCAGTACTATCCATTAGCTCGTCCGCAGCCATAATCAGGTTGTAGGGAATCGTAGAACTCGGTGGCATGTATAAATGCCATTCATCAAGCAGCTCCGTACAGTCCGGACAATCGCCACCGCTTAGCACAAACACAACAGTTGGCCGATCGGGGTAGACCATTCCATTCAGGGGTATGGGCCAATCATCTCCGGTTTCAACATCAGGCCAGATTCCCAGATCGCGCCACTGACTGTCAACTGCAACCCACCGATCATCAGGACGATGCACCCCGGTTTCCGCGTCAACATTCAGGTTTGATGTGAGTATATACCCGAGCGCCAGTGCTATTCCGGGCAGAAGGATAGCCAGCAGGATGTTGATTGAACGCTTCAACGAACCTCCCCCCTACGAATGGGGCCACGACCGCACACACTGAAATTCCTCAACCCCAAGCGTACGTTGTCGCGTCTGTGATAAGTGAAATAACGATGAATCACCGAATTCGTGCAATGATATTCGAGTCATTTTCTGTTAACAATCGTCACCCAATTCCCCAATGTCTCGTTTGCAACCGCTCAGCACACAGCAGACGACGCTTCTCCAATCGCGGCATCGCTTTTCACCGGGCTTCGAGGCAACTGCATCGACCTCCTCTTAACCTCCTATCCAGCAACACCTTAAAAGGGTCGATTTTTGTTGGCCGGGAGGAAACTCCACCCTTTCCTTGCGGTTAGAACAAGTATGATGATCAGTCAAACCGATACGCCCGCCCTCGACAAGACCGCAACCACCATTGAGGGCTTCATCCGCGACGAACTTGAGTCGGCGAAACTGTCGAATGTCGTCATTGGATTGTCTGGTGGTATTGACTCAGCGTTGGCATCGACACTCGCCGCCCGCGCGCTGGGGGCTGATGCGGTCCTCGGCGTGATGATGCCGTATGCGACATCGACCCCGTCGTCGGTCGACGATGCCCGCAAGCTCGCAGCCTGGCTCGGTATTGAAACAACGATGATCGACATCACGCCAATGATCGAACGGTACTATGTCGACGGTCTCCCCGATCCGATTCGCGCCGGTAACAAAATGGCCCGCGAGCGGATGTCGATTCTTTTCGATCTCGCCTGGGAACGCAACGCGCTGGTGGTCGGTACGGGGAATCGTACCGAGATCGCGCTTGGCTACACGACGCTCTTTGGGGACGCGGCCTGTTCATTTAACCCGATCGGGCAACTCTACAAGACCGAGGTTCGGTCGCTTTCGGCGTACCTTGGGATTCCGGCGTCGATTATCACCAAGCCACCGTCGGCCGACCTCTGGGTCGACCAGACAGACGAAGATGAAATTGGCGTGACCTACGATGTCATCGACCGCATCCTCGTGCGTCTTCTTGACGATCACGTCCGAGACCAGGCGACTCTCCTTGCTGACGGCTTCACTGCCGAGGAGATCGACCGAGTCGTTGGCTTGATGAATCAGAATAGCTTCAAACGGCGTTCAGCACGAATCGCCGCCCTGGGTAAGGGAGCCATTCCGGAACAGTTGACCCTGACCTGAGCAACCAGGCCATCCGGAGGGGATGTGGCAGGACGCCTGTATCTTGTGCCGACACCGATCGGCAATCTCGATGACATCACCAATCGTGCTCGCACCATCCTTGAAACGGTCGATGTGATCGCCTGCGAGGATACACGTCATTCGGGTCGCCTGCTTACCCAACTCGGGATCAGTAAACCACTGATCGCCTACCACGAATTCAATGAGCGAGACCGGGCCACAGCCTTGACCGAACGGATCGCTGAGGGCCAATCAATCGCCGTCATTACCGATGCCGGGTCACCGGGAATCTCGGACCCCGCCTATCGCATCGTCCGTGCGGCGATCGACGCCGGTCTTGAGATTGTCCCGCTCCCTGGGCCGTGTGCCATCATTCCGGCGCTGACCGCGTCAGGTCTGCCGACCGACCGATTCTTCTTCGAGGGGTTCCTGTCACACAAGTCGGCAGCACGACAACGGCGACTCCAGGAGCTGGCGATGCTACCCCACACGCTGGTCTTCTACGAGTCGCCCCATCGGATCGTCAAGACGCTGAACGATGCGCTCACGGTCCTGGGTGATCGCCAGGCCTGTGTCGCTCGAGAGATCACCAAGCTGCACGAAGAGTTTGCTCGCGGACCGTTGTCCGACCTCACCGAAGCATTCGGACGTCGCGCGAAAACTAGGGGGGAAATTGTCCTTGTTATCGCCGGGGCGAACCCCGACTCTGACCGACTATGATTACCCCCCGCCCCTGGTATCTCTTCGACCGGCTGGTTGTCGGCTACTGCCTCCTCATGATTCTGGTAATCGCTATCTTCGGGCGTCCGCTGGGTGAGTATGTCGACGAGCTGATCTTCTACGTCATCATGGCGGTTGTCGTCACTCTGATCGCGACGTTCGTCGATGAGCGGCGCAACCGAGCCTGGGCACTACTCCGCCTTGCATATCCGGTCCTCGGCTTCATCTTCTTCTATACGATGACCGGTGGCCTCATGCAGCTGTTCTTCCCGACCTGGCTCGATTACCAGGTCATCGCGTTTGAGCGCTGGCTCCTGGGCGAAGAATTGACACTGATTGTCGATCGTATCCTTCCACAACCCTTGATCACCGAAATCGTCATGGCTGGCTATTTCGGCTACTATCCGATGCTGCCCGGCTTCTTCCTGCCCCTCTTCCTGCTACGGCATGACGAAATCATGAAACGCGCCCTGACCGCGGTCGCGACCATGTTCTTCTGTTCGTATTTCCTCTTCTCCCTCTATCCCATCCAGGGACCGCGCTGGGAGCTGGTCGATCTCTATCAGAATCAGGTCGACGACGGGTTCTTCCGGTCACTCGTCATGTGGGTCCAGGCCGAGGGGGCGGTTCGCGGGGGCGCGATGCCGTCATCACACACCGGTGTGGCGCTGGTCATGTGGGTCTACCTCTGGCGGCATTTCCGCACCTGGGCGTGGGCAACGCTCCCAATCCTGGTTACCCTCTCGATCGGCACCTTCTGGGGGCGCTACCACTATGTGACCGACGTGGTCGTCGGCGTGCTGATCGCAATGCTTGCTATCTGGATCACCGACCGCTTCTATGATCGCCTGTCCGGCAGGTATAAGGAAGAGCAGGCAGAGACAGCTACGGCGGCTGTCGCAGCGAAAGGATAGCGGTGTTTCCCGAACTGGTTGAGATCTTCGGCGTTCCGATTCGGTGGTTCGGCGTCCTCATGGCGGCGTCGTTCCTGGGCGGGATCTGGTATATCTCCCGCATCTCCGCCCGCGACAACAAACCGTTCGACCAGTACCTGACACTTTCGTACATCTTCATCTTCGGTGGCATCATCGGCGCGCGACTCGGCTACGTCGTTCTGCATCTCGACGAATTCAGCGGTAACTGGAGCGCTATGTTCAACCCGTTCGCTGGCGATTCGTTCGGCATTGCTGGCTTGAATCTCTACGGCGGGATACTGCTCTCGGTCGGGCTGGCCTGGGCGTATCAGCGCTGGAAGGGAATGAACACCCTCGATACGTTTGACTACTTCGCGCCAGCCCTCGCCCTGGGCATCGGCATCTCGCGCATCGGCTGCTATTGCAACGGCTGCTGTTTCGGTACGCCAACCGATCTACCATGGGGGGTACAGTTCCCCGATCACTCGATTCCGTGGTTCATCTACGGTGATCAGCACCTGCATCCGTCGCAGCTCTACAGCTCGATCTACGGCTTCGCCCTTTTTGGCGTCATGCACTTTGTATTGAAAAAGCGACAGTTTGTTGGCCAGGTGGCGGCCTTGACGTTCATGTCAGAAGCCGTCTTTCGTTTCCTGATCGAGGAAGTCCGGTTCTATGAGGAGGCGATGGTCTTCGAGCTTGCCGGGCAGGTGATTACCTGGAATCAGGTCGTGAGCGTCCTGCTCTTCCTGCTCGGCCTCGGGATGTATCTCGTCCTGCGGCGGAGGCCCTTGCGAACAGCAATGGCCTAGTTATCCGGTAGCAGATTCTTGATCGCGCGTATCTGTCCGACATGCTGACAGAGATGTTCGAAGACATGGTAGAGTGTCCACCCGTAACTGAACGTCATCTCCTGCATCTCGTACGTCTTCTCTAAATGCGTATCAAGCCAATGGCAGAGCGTTTCATGGGTAATCTCCTGCGTCTTACGAAGGAGCCCGTGATAGAATGTGATGTCTTTGTCGGCCAGCGCCTCTGGTGCCGTGGCGCCGTCTTTCATCGGCATGCCAACAACTGAGACATCGAAGCCGAGCTTCTCGCTGATCTTGGGGTCGACCTCTTCCTTCACCGGGTTGTACGGGGCGACCTGGAGCCAGAAGATCTCAGCATCGGCGATATGGACCAACAGCATGCCGATCGTGTTGCGGCCCGGTCCCGGTTGCCAGGAGAGCTGTTCCACGGTCAGCTCCGAGGTAATCTCGTAAAGCTGTTCGTACTGTTTGTTGAGCATGCCCATCGTGTAAGCGATGGCTGACTGGTTAGCGGGACTGAAGTCAGGTGGTACCGGCAGCAGCCGGGCCTCTTTCGTAGCGGTATCAGACAAGGGAGTATCCTCCGTCGACAATGATCGTTTGGCCGGTCACCCATGATGCCCGCGGAGAACAGAGAAAGACGGCCACTTCGGCGATCTCTTCAGGCGTGCCAATGCGACCCAGCGGGGTGTGGCGGGTGACATCTCGTTTCATATCTTCGTAATTCGGAAAAACCTTGAGGGCGGCGGTATCGATGAAGCCGCCAGAGACACAGTTGACCGTGATCTCCTTCGACGCCAACTCGACTGCCGCATACTTAACGATGTTCTCAATCGCTGCCTTCGAAACACCGATCGCAGCATAGCCAGGAATATACTGTTGTGAGCCGAGCGAGGAGAGCGTGATGATCCGTCCCCCGGCCGACATCAACGGTACGCCCAGCTGCAGACAGTGGAGAAACGCCCGGGCGTTGGTGTGCATCGAAAGATCCCACGCTTTGTCATCGATGCTGAGCATGTCGGTGTAGAGACCGAGGGCGGCATTGGAAACGAGAACATCGAGCGTGCCAAAGCGCTCTTTGATACCATCAAAGAGTGGCGGCAGCTGATCATGGTTACCCATGTTGGCACGGTGGGCGTACGACTCCACACCGAAGGCCTTGAGCTTTTCGACCGCCTCGTTCGCGGAGCCGCGCGAGCGGAAGTAGTTGATGACAACGTTGGCACCACGGGCCGCGAGCCGTTCGGCGATCGCAAAACCGATCCCGCGAGTACCACCGGAAACGAATGCCGTCTTCCCCTTCAGCTCTTTCGTTTCGTCAATCGCCGGAGATGGTGCCGGCACCGTCAGTGTCAATTCATCGTTGGTGGCCATTCGACCCTCCCATGCGTCCTCGACATCCATCCCGTGTGAATGCGAACGAGTTCCTACACATGCCCGCCTCCGGTCTGACTCTTGAGATCTTCCGCAATCTCCTCGAGGAGCACCGGACTGAAATCAGTTGCGAAGACATCAGCATAGTGGCCGATGAGCTTCCGTGAAAACTCCGAGAGTGCAACCGACTTCCCCCGTAGCTTGGCCAATGACGTCATCGTCTCCGGTTTCAAGCCACAGGGGTTGATGCTTGCAAACTCGTCGAGATTGGTATTCAGATTTATCGCGGCTCCGTGGAAAGAAATCCACTTTTTTACGGCCACACCGATCGACGCCAGCTTCGCGTCACCGACCCACACCCCCGTTGAAACATCATTACGATAGCCCTCAACACCGTACTCAGCGAGCGAGCGAATGATACCTTCCTGAACGTTGTCGATGAAAGCGTGCAGGTCGCGGCCGCGGCGCGTCAGGTTGAAGATGAAGTAAACAACCAGCTGTCCCGGTCCGTGATAGGTAACATCGCCGCCGCGCTCGATGGCTACCGGCTCGATACCGGCCGAAGCATAGTGCTCGGCGTGACCATCTTTGCCAACAGTGACCACCGGCGGGTGTTCGACGAGCAGGATCAGATCACGGCACATCCCATCGATGCGCATTTTGACCAGTTGCCGCTGCCAGGCAAGGGCGCGAGCAAACTCGACCCGGCCGGCATCAAGGTACCAACCATAGCCATATCCGTGATCGATCGGATGATCGTGACTCATGCGTTGTTGATTTCCCGTTCGGCATGATCGCATGCCAGCTAAAGAGAATGACAGCGCTGACGGTTCAACGCTGTCATGTCATTACTTAGACCGGTTCGCCACCCGGTTGCTAGCGCATGTGGAGCATCAACTGCTTCGGATCTGAGAGCAGTTGACGAATCATCGCCAGACACTGTACCGCAGTATGGCCGTCGATCAGGCGATGATCGAACGACATACCCATTGTCATGACCTGTCGAATAACAATCTCGTCATTCACCACCCAGGGGCGTTTCTGAATCGCGTGGACCGCGAGGATCGCAACCTGCGGCTGGGAGATAATCGGCGTAGAGATAAACGAACCGAAGACCCCCGCGTTAGTCACTGAGAACGTACCATCAGAAATGTCGTCTGGTGTCAATTGATTCGTACGGGCTCGCTCACCAAGCGACGCAATCTCCACCGCGAGTTCGACCACCGACTTCTTGTCGGCGTTCTTGATCACGGGAACGATCAGCCCCTCATCGCGTGCGACCGCCATCCCAACGTTGATATAGTTCTTCAGGATGATTTCATCGTCGGTGAGCGATGCATTGATCGTCGGATAGTCACGCAACGCAATACACGCCGCCTTGATAATAAACGACATGAACGTGATGTTCGCACCGTACGTCTCCCGGAAATCCTTTTTGATCGAGTTCCGGTAGTTCACGAGCTCAGTGAAATCGATGTCCTGGAACGTCGTCACGTGAGGAGACGTCCGCTTCGACATCACCATGTGGTCGGCGATGCGCTTGCGGACACCCTCGAGCGGCATGCGGGTCACCCGTGCCTGCTCTGGCAACGGCTCGAAGATCGGAATCTTAATCTCTTTCTTCGGCTGGGCCGGTTGACCGGACGGCATCGGCGCGTAGACGGGATCGTCGAGTTTGGCCGGGAGTTCCGGATACGGAATCGGACCACCAGTGAAACCCTGCAACGACGAACGCTCGTCGACTGCCCGCATTACATCCTCAACCGTCACCAGACCATTCTTGCCGGTCGGCGTAATCGTGCCGGGATCAAGGTCATACTCGCGGACGAGCATCCGTACCTTGGGCGACATCTTCCCTTTCCCCTTCGGCGCCGTTCCCTGTGTGGTGGCGGCAGCCGGAGCCGGTTCCGGTTTGGGTTTGGGCTCGGGGGCGGGGGCAGGAGCCTCGGCTTTGGGCGCTTCTTTCGGAGCCGGCGCTGCATCGGGCTTCTTCTCGGTCGGCTTCTTGGCCGGCCCGGAACCGTCGTCAATCGCACCAATCGTGGCGCCGACCGCAACAACCTCGCCAACCTCAGCAAACGCCTCAAGAAATGTCCCGGCCACCTCAGCGGGAATCTCGACATTCACCTTGTCGGTCATCAACTCGACGAGCGGCTGGTTCTTGGCCACCTTCTCGCCCGGTTTGACTTTCCATTCGAGAATGGTGCCTTCGAGCACCGATTCACCCATCTGGGGAACAACAACATCGCTGGCCATTATGGCTCCCGTCTATACGTGTGCAGCCGCACGGGCGGCCGCGGAGTTCTCATTTTCGCCGAATGTAGCGGTGGATCGGGACGACGTCAAGGTCGTGCCCGGGCAACATCGTCACCATGGAGGACGCGGGATCGCGACACGGATCGGTCCGACCGAGTACGGAGCGACGACATACGGATTGTACCAAAAAACGAGGCTATCGGAGAGAATCGCCACCTCGGCTGAGAGCGGGAGCTGCGCCTCATCGACAAAGAACCCTGCCTCGGCTAGCGACGTGTCGGAGGAGAGATTCCGCTCCTCACGAAAAGTTGAGTCTACCCGGGCTCGGACAGCGCTGAGTTTTTCCTCGCCGTAGAGGTCAGCCAGCCGGATGCGAGATGAATCGGACAAGCGGTAGGCCGAAAAACCTCGTTCCGACAACCCGTGCGCCCCACCGGTATACGACGAAACGGCGTGCACGAAGGTTACACGATCCTCAGTCGTGTCGATTTCAAGAACAGCAATCGTGTCGTACTGGAACCAGATCGGGCGGTTGTTCTGGTCGGCGTGTTGAATCGCATACATCGAATCCTCGTCCGTGAATTTCGCAAACTCAGAGGTCACCGTGGCGATTCGTTTCTCAAGCGCAGCAATTGGTGACTCAGCAGCTCCGAAGCGGTCAGCAATCATCGCGAAAACGCAGCTGTTGAGGAGTGAATCGAGGGTGGCGGGGATGGTAACTTTGCCAACGGCAAAGATACCGATCGAGTCGTCACCAGCCCAAGCCGTGTCGGCAAAGGTCAGAACGGTTTCGAATGAGTCGACAATCTCACCGACATCGGACGGCACCGGTTCTCCCTGACAAGCAATCAAGATGATCGACAGTGAAGCAGCTGCGATAACGGTGCGCACCACTACTTGGGGATTTCCAGCATTCGCTCCAGCGCCAGTCGGGCATCCGCTTTTATATGCTCCGGCACGCGGATCGGCTTGAAGTCGTCGATGCGCTCCAGGCAAAAGGCAAGATCGTTAAGCGTTGTCCGATACATGTTGGCACACACAGCGCACGTCTGACCAGAGAGCTCAAGAATCGTCTTGTCCGGATAGTAGTGGGCCATGCGATTGATCAGGTTCACCTCGGTACCAATGGCAATCACCGCTCCGGCAGGTGCAGATTCACAATACTCCGTGATGAACTTGGTCGACCCGAAGGCGTCAGCCTTGTCGACCACCGCCGGTGGACATTCCGGATGAACAATAATCCGTACGTCCGGGTAGGTCTCCCGCATCTGATCAATATGCTCGGGCGAAAAGTTCGTGTGTACGTGGCAGTGACCCTTCCAAAGAATGACCGTCGCCTCACGAATCTGTTCGTCGGTGAGTCCCCCCTGGTCCTCGGCAAAGTCCCAAAAGACGATTCGTTCGCGCGGCACTCCAAACCGTACGGCCGTGTTGTAACCCAGGTGTTCGTCGGGGAAGAAAAAGACCTTGTCGCCCCGCGATAACGACCACTCAAGAGCACCGTTGGCATTCGATGACGTGCAGATCAGGCCACCGTTCTTGCCCGTAAACGCTTTCAGCCCTGCCGCCGTATTCATGTAGCTCACCGGAATCGTTCGATCGGCCACGCCCAGGTCGTTGAGCACCGCCCAGGCTTCCATGACATCGGCCACCTCTGCCATATCAGCCATGGGACAACCCGCGAGCGGGTTGGGCAGGAACGTTGTCTGATCCGGCTGCGCGAGAATGTCAGCCGATTCCGCCATGAAATGAACACCGCAAAAAACGATGTAGTCGACCTCGGGCATCGCGGCGGCAATCTTCGAAAGCCCGTACGAGTCGCCGATATGGTCGGCAAACTCACACACTTCAAGACGCTGATAATGGTGAGCAAGTATCGTCAGCCGCGACCCAAGTTGCTCCCGTGCCGCCGCAATTCGGGCTCGTAACTCTTCGGGCGGGGCGACCCGATACTCTTGTGGTAGTGCGTTAAACATACAGCCTCCCGCTTAGTGCTTGGTCGGGGGGACCGCAAGTTCCTTAGGCTGGTTTTGCTTCGTCTTGCGCGATGCCTTCTTCAGCGCAATCTCGTGTTTATCGGTCGAGTGACCAGGAGCAACTTTCGCCCGCGGATCGACATAATTCTTGGCGTTGTTCACGGCAATGGCAACCTCACCAAAACCGAGTGAAATCAACTTCAGTTTGCCATCGTAGGTACAGATATCTCCCGCCGCATAGACGCCCTCAATGTTGGTACGCATGCGGCGATCAACCGCAATCGCATTCCCGTCGAGTGTCAGACCCCAATCAACGATTGGTCCAAGGCTGGTCAACCATCCGAGGTTGAAGATGATTGCGTCGATCTCCAGATCGATCTCTTCCCCGGTCTTCGTTTGGTGGATGGTCGCCCCCGTAACGTGGTCATCGCCATGAATCGCTTTGACCTCCCAGAAGGGGAAACGCATCTCAACCGTCGACGCCTGAACCTTACGAATCGAATCCTCGTGGGCGGAAAAGAAGCTGTTGCGGTGGATGTGCGTAATCGATTTCGCGACCGGCTCAAGCATCATCGAATAGTCGAACGCGGAGTCTCCGCCACCAACAATCAGGACCCGTCGACCGGCAAAGTCGGCCTTGCGGCGAACGGCGTAATAGATTCCGTGACCATCCAACCGCTCAACATCCGGCAGTTCGAGTTTTCTCGGCGTAAACGCACCGAGTCCCGCGCAAATGATTACGGTTCGGCTGAAATGAACTCCCGCCTGGGTGGTTATCGACAGGATGCCGTCATCGCCCCGCTCCAGAGATTCGACACGCTCGCCGAGGCAAAGCGTATGCGGGTACTGCGTCGCCTGTTCATGTAGATGCTGAGCCAATTCCTTGGCCGTGATCTTCGGAAAACCTCCAACGTCATAGATGTATTTTTCAGGATAGAGAGCGGTCAGTGCCCCGCCGGTTTCTTCGAGCGGGTCAATCGCCTTGAATCGGGTCAGTCGAAGGCCCGCATAGTACATCCCATAGAGCGCCACCGGCCCGGCGCCGATGAACGTGATATCATAGATGTCCCGGTTGTCGACCGGTTCTCGTTGTGCTTCGTTCGCTGTCATCTCCCTCTCAAACAGATAGGAACGGCTCCGGTGCCCAACAAGCTTGGGGCCGGTACGTACGTTTTGCTGAGTATAGGGTACGGGTGTGGACAGGGCTAAAGAAAACGGAGCTACAAGGTCGGGTCAGTTGTCCTCGTAGTCGTCGCCCCAGTAGTCGTTGTCCTCGAAGCCACCGTTCTCGGAATCAGCCAGGTTGACGTCCTCGACGTCTTCCTCATTCCACATTTTGAAGGCCTTGCGAGGAGCACCGCAAACCGGGCAGGAACCGGGCGACTCCTCCTCATCGTGCATGTAACCGCAGACTGTACAGAGCCACTGATACATCGTCTAGCACACTCCCGGAAGCTATCCCGCTGCTTCCGTCACCTCATGATCACCTCTTGGCCATATGTCAGCCGCCGGACAGGATGGCAACAGTTTTTTTCACTCGTTCGATGACGGTCTCGCGGCCAAGGGCGACCAACAATGTGAACAGCGATGGACCAACCGTCATCCCCGAAACAGCGAGACGAGTGGGGTGGATCAACTGCGCCCGTTTTACTCCCCGCTCTTCCGCAACTTCCGAAAGGACCTGTTCGACCGACGGCTCGTCAAACCGATCCAGCGCCGCCAAACGAGTGCCGAATTCTGTCAACAGCGGCACCGCCTCAGCGGTGAGGTGTTTCGCGCTCCCCTTTTCGTCGTACGTATAGTCGAAAGAGAAGAAGTACGAACCAAGAGAAACGAAGTCTGAAAGACGGCGCGTTCGCTCCCGGACAGTTGCTATCATCGTTCGAAATCGCTCGGTCTGATCACTGGCCGAAGCTTCAGTCATGATCCCCGCAGAGACATATTCTCGCACCACACGCGGTAGCAGTACGTCGACATCGGCCAACTGAATGTGGGCTTTGTTGAACGCGCTCAGCTTGTCTTCGTCGAAGACGGCATTGCTCGCATTAAAGTTCGCATCATCAAAGATGGTGACCAGTTCGTCGACGGTGTAGTGCTCACGATCCGTCTTCGGCGACCAACCAAGCAGACAGAGATAGTTAAACATCGCCTCAGGGAGGATCCCGTCGTGACGATACTCGCCAACATCTTTGTCACCCAAGCGCTTACTAACCTTCTTCTTATCCGGACGGAGAATCAGCGGGACGTGACCAAAGCGGGGCACCTCCCACCCGAACGCCTGGTAGAGGTGTATCTGCTTGAACGTGTTGGAAATATGGTCATTGCCCCGAATCACATGACTCATCCCCATCTCGTGATCATCGATCACGACCGCCAGATTGTACGTCGCCGATCCATCTGATCGAGCAATGATCAGATCTTCGATGTCTTTGTTCTGCCGAGTAATCGGCCCGGCGACCATGTCATCGAACGTAGTTTCACCATCCGGAATACGTAATCGCAACACGTGCGGCTTAGCGGCAGCGAGGTTGGCCGCCACCTCATCATCGGTCAGCCGCAGCCCACGTCGATCGTACATCGGTGGCCGCTTCTCAGCACGCGCCTGATTGCGCATCTCTTCCAGCTCCTCGGGCGTCGCGAAGCAACGATACGCGTGACCCGACGCCAGTAGCTGTTGCGCCAGCTCGGCATACCGGTCCTTGCGTGACGACTGAAAGACGAGTTCCTCATCGGACTCGATACCAAGCCAACGCAGGGCGTCCAGGATCGGGTCAACAAGGGCCGGATCGGATCGTTCGGCATCGGTATCCTCGATCCGGATCAGAAACTGTCCCCCGTGATGACGGGCGAAAAGCCAGTTGAAGATCGCCGTCCGCGCGGTGCCGACATGGAGGTAGCCCGATGGAGATGGCGCAATACGAACTCGTGGTGGAGTTGCCATGGTGAATTCCTACGGTCGTTTGTGTCCGGAAGCTCGCCGCCGGATCGGTCGAATCTGGAGTGACATCGCATCAGTCGATGGACGTACCGGCTTCGACGTTGTCTTCGCCGTGGTCACATGCACTGGCCTGCTGCCAATTGGCGGAGGGGGCGGCGGTGCACCCACATACCGCTGCGCCGGGGCTCGCGCTGGTGCCGGAATTGCGGTTGGTTCCGGAGCCCGAATCGTTCGTGACTTCGACTCGGTTGGTGCGATCGAAACCTCCACACCACCGACAATACCGGCAATCACATTGAATGTCGCAACAGTCAGGAGACCGAGGGCGGTGTTAGCTATCGCTGCGGCCGCGGCAACGAACAGCGGAATCAACATAGCGCTGCCCAGCCAGGCGGGCGGGTCGGTGGTCGCTGCGAACGGCGACATGTCCGCAATCACCGTCGCGTAAAACGCTGCGGCGACAACTGACACAATTGGTGATACCACGATACCGATGATAAGACCAACGACGAAGTTGATCGGAAAGGCGATCCGAACGAAACTCCAGACGCGAATACGGTCAATTGTCATTGTCGTTGCCATCGGCGCAGGTCAGTCCATCAAGTGACGTGATCGGGTCTGGCCGAAGGGAACGAGATTTCGCCACGCGGTCAAGTAATGATCCGCGTGGGTCGTGGTCCCGGGGCTTGTCGCTATTTGCGCGAGCCCGATTTCTTCTTCGCCGCTTTTTTGACCGTCTTCTTGGCGGCCTTCTTGGTCGGAGTCTTCTTTACCGCCGCCTTCTTGGTGGTCTGCTTGGTCGCAGTCTTCTTGGCCGTAGCCTTCTTGGCGGTCTTGCGGGTCACCTTTTTGGCAGCCTTAACGACCTTGGCTTTGCCTGTCGCCGGCGTTCCCTGTCGAAGGGCCGCCTGGGCCGCCGCGAGGCGCGCGATCGGTACGCGGAATGGCGAGCAGCTGACATAGTTCAAGCCGAGGGCGTTGAAAAACTCGATCGACTTGGGGTCGCCACCATGCTCACCACACACACCGACTTTCAGAGTCGGCTTAGTCGCCCGACCGGTCTCAAACGCCATCGAAACAAACTTGCCGATACCCTCCTGATCGATCGAGACAAACGGATCACCGGGGAGGATTCCATTCTCTATGTATCCACCGAGAAACTTGCCGACATCGTCGCGCGAGAAGCCCATACCCATCTGCGTTAGATCGTTCGTTCCGAAGCTGAAGAAGTCGGCTTCCTCGGCAATCTGGTCAGCAACAACCGCAGCTCGAGGGATTTCGATCATCGTGCCGATCAGGAATTCGAGGTCGGTGATCTTTGTCCGCGAAAGGACTTCGGCAGCGACACGTTCCACGACCTCTTTCTGGTGTTTGAGTTCGTTAACGTGGCCCACGAGCGGGATCATGATCTCCGGGAGCGCCTTTTTGCCAGCTTTGGCCAGCTCGAGTGCAGCGGTGATGATCGCCCGGACCTGCATCTCAGTTATCTCCGGGAAAAAGATACCCAGACGGCAGCCCCGGTGACCGAGCATCGGGTTCGCCTCGGCTAATTCCTGAACGCGCTTCAACGTGTGCTGCAGTTCCTCCAGATCCTCCTCATAGGTGTCCGATCGAGGGTCAAGCCCATCGAGTTTGGCTTTGACCTCTTCCTCGCGCGGAAGGAACTCGTGCAGCGGCGGATCGAGTGTACGAATCGTTACCGGCAGCCCCTCCATCGCATCAAGGAGCCCCTTGAAATCTTTCTTCTGCATTGGCAACAGTTTGTCGAGGGCCGCCTGGCGG
This sequence comes from Candidatus Zixiibacteriota bacterium, assembly GCA_028289585.1. Lineage (GTDB taxonomy): Bacteria > Zixibacteria > MSB-5A5 > GN15 > FEB-12 > JANQPI01. Next base: position 17,983 of record JANQPI010000043.1, on the reverse strand, counting down.
TCAGCTGGAGAGTCCGCGAGAATCATCTGCTGAACGATCGGAACCCGATCCTCAGCAAAAAACATATGCTCGGTGCGACAGAGACCGATGCCCTCCGCCCCGAACTCCACTGCTTTGGCAGCGTCACGCGGGATGTCGGCATTGGCTCGGATACCAAGCGTGCGGAAGTCATCCGCCCACGACATCAGCTCGGTGAATTCATCGGAAAGCTCGGGCTCGATCGTATCGACCGTACCAACAATCACCTCACCGGTCGAACCATTGAGCGTGATCGTCTCCCCTTCCTTGATCTGCAACTTGCCAACCTGGAAGTACTTCTTTGCGGTGTTGACGAGAATCTGCTCCGCTCCGGTCACACAGCATTTGCCCATCCCGCGGGCGACAACGGCCGCGTGGGACGTCATCCCCCCACGTGAGGTGAGAATTCCCTGTGCAACGTTCATCCCTTCAATGTCGTCGGGGTTCGTCTCCTCACGAACCAGGATTGTGGCGACCTTGCTCGACTGATTAACGACATCATCGGCCGTGAAAAAGACTGCGCCCGAAGCGGCCCCGGGCGACGCCGCCAGACCTTTGGCAATCACTTCGTACTTCGCCTTGGGGTCGAGTTGGGGATGCAGCAACTGATCGATCGATTCCGGCTCGATCCGCATCAGGGCTTCCTCTTTGGTAATCAGTTTTTCATGCACCATGTCGACCGCAATTTTCACTGCTGCCTGAACCGTGCGCTTTCCGTTGCGCGTCTGTAGCATGAAGAGTTCACCCTCCTGGACGGTGAACTCAAAATCCTGAATGTCTCGATAGTGTTTCTCCAGGCGAGCGGTGATGTCGCGAAGCTGCTTGAATGCTTTCGGCATCTCCTTCGCCAAGTCCTTGATTGGCTTCGGCGTGCGGATCCCGGCAACGACATCCTCACCCTGAGCATTGATCAGGTACTCGCCGTAGAACTCGTTAGCCCCCGTACCGGGGTCGCGCGTAAAACCAACACCGGTCGCCGACGTATTCCCCATGTTGCCGAAGACCATCGCCTGCACATTGACGGCGGTGCCGATCTCCGAGGGAATATCGTGGAGTCGACGGTAAGTAATCGCACGGGGATTGTTCCACGAGCGAAAGACTGCATCGCGCGCCATCTGGAGCTGTATCATTGGATCTTCGGGGAACGACTCGCCGGTCTTCTTCTGAACGATCGCCTTGTACTTCTTGACAATATCTTTCAGATCAACAACCTGGAGTGACGAGTCCTGTTTGATCTTTCGATCTTTCTTCTTCTTGGTGATGACATCCTCGAAGAGATCCTTATCGATCCCAAGAACGACATTGCCAAACATCTGAATGAAGCGGCGGTAGTTGTCGAGAGCAAACCGCTCGTTCTTCGTCTTGGCCGCCAGTCCGGCAACGGTATCGTCATTGAGGCCAAGGTTGAGAATCGTATCCATCATACCCGGCATCGAGAACTTCGACCCCGAACGCACGGAAACGAGAAGCGGATTGTTGGTATCGCCGAAGGTGAGTTTGGTCGCTTTCTCCAGCGCCGCAACCTGGACCATCATCTCCTCATCGAATCCCTTCGGAAGCTCCATTCCGGAATCGTAAAACAGCCGACAGGCATCGGTGGTAATCGTGAAACCGGTGGGAACCGGGATCTTGGCGTTGACCATCTCGGCCAGGTTGGCTCCCTTGCCACCGAGCAGGTCGCGCATCGACGCATCGCCGTCGGCCTTCCCGTTGCCGAAGAAATAGAAATACTGACGATGTGCGGATGATTTTGCTTTGGACGCGGACTTGCGCTTGTTTGTCTTCGTGGCAGCCATGCTATCTCCTACGGCGACAACGACTTAAGTGTATGTGCTTGTTATTGTTGTAACTAACAGGAATTTGGCGTGAGCGCAACGAAAAAAGAAGGACCGGCTGCCGTGGCTTGACAGTACCGGTCCTTAGCCCCATCGGTCGGTGCTAGTGAGTCAGACGTCACATTGTGAAGAGGCGCTCACCGTTGATTATCTTATTGAGAATGCGGGCAGCCTTCTCGGCCGGGGCATGCATAATATCGGAGGTGTTGAACGTACTCCGTACCACCTCTCGCTGGAGCAGGCCGCCGTTCTTGCCGCGCCCTCCCCGGGCTTTCTTTTTATGGGTCAGGTTGTACTGCCGCTGATACTCTTTCGCCTTCTCCTTGTTCATTTGGTAGTATCGGCGTTGGTATTCGCGGCGCTTTTCCGCAGCGGCAAGCTCTTTGAGACGTTTCTCTTCCGGTGTCAGCTCGCGCTTCGCGCCGGACGGGCTGTTGCTCTTGTCGGCTGTTGCCATGTTCCTAGCTCACTTTCCCTGTTCGTGACAGCTACCCTGATTAGCGATTCACGTAGGTGTTGGTCCCTCAACCGAAAGCGAAGAAAGGAAAAACGTTCCTGTATGTCAAGGCAATTCTAAGGCTTTTTTCGCGTAACCCCCTTTATTTCAATCGGTTAACGATTTCTTTATTTTCTGCCTTCTCTAATACGCTGCACTGCAACGCATTACAAATTGTTATCCACAATGCTCCGACAACCTATCCCATGCGGCCGTACCATCTCTGACGAACATTAACTCCCCTGCTCTCCATATCGCTGTCGCATGGTCACTCATCGTACTCTGTATCAGCTCACCCGCTTCATATCCGTCAACAAAAAGCAGCCCGGTTCGCTTCTGAACCGGGCTGCCAGGGAAGATTACCTTACCGACCTCGCGGTCTATGTCGTTCCGGCTGTCTCTTCAGGCCCCCGGCGCCGGTATGCGATGATCTCGTACACGATATACGCAACCAAACCGAGAATGACTAACCAGAACAGAATCGGGTACATCACCGTGTAATGCTCGTTCGAGCTGTCGAACGCGTTTGAGATCCACTCGTTATCCAGGAACTGGATGCGGTTGATGAGTAGCGAGATACGCGCCATCACCGTAAATCCAAACGACGCCCCGAAGCCAAGCATTAGAATCCACAGGCCGAACTTTGCCACTCCGCCGAATACGCCGGTATGCGCCTTCGAGAAGAAGAAATAGATCAGCCCGGCAATCGCGCCGACAAAGAGCAGTATCCCCGAGAAACCGGCCGTGACATCGAGCCAGCCAGCCCCGAAGAAGTTCTCCCAGTCGATCGGCCGCATCATCCCGTTCAGCTGCCGGATGACCTTGGTCGCCATTTCCAACGGTATGGCGACACCAGCCCCGATGCCGATATAGACAGCCATCGGATACCGCGACATCCACGACAGCTTCTTGGAGAAGCGGAACCACATCATCAGCCCCAGGACTAAGGGGATCAGATAGATCCAGCGACCGTCAGCGAGTCGATCGATGAGGTTAGGTACCAGCGTCGTATGCCACAGTACCATGACGAAGAAGCCGGCGGAGACGCCCACCACCAGGTGCTCGGCGATCTTATATAGCGGGTTATCCTTGTAGAGGAATGAGAACGTGGCCAGCGTGAAGAACGCGGCGACGGTGGTCCAGAAGAAGTTCCAGAACTCCATTAGACGTTACCTCCCGCTCCGCGGCGCTTGCGGGTAACAAAGAACCCGACGTTACCAATGACGATGAAGATGATGATTGTCCAGTGCAGGAAGAGTTGCACCCGCATACCATCGAGAGCCAGCCCCGGATTGTCCGCCAACTGCTCGTACTCGGCCGCGCCAAGCATCCCGCCGAGCAAGCCAAAGAGCTGTCCCGAATTAAGGTACGGATAGTACTGAGCGGTGGACACGCCCGTCAGTCCAAAAGCCAGGGGAAATCCCTGTCGAGCCTGACCATAGGCCAGCCACATGTCCGCAATGTTGGTCCCGGTAATGACGATGACACATTCCGTGGACGAAAGATTCCGGACGTTCTCCATCAGCGGCAGTTCTTCCAACGGCGTTCCGTAGTAATCAGCCGGGAACGGTATGCGGAAATCCTGCCCCATGGCGAGGATGACAATGGCCGGGTACGGTTTGTAGCCAAGGAAGGCGTAGTCCACACCGTTCACCACCTCCCGCCCGGGATACATGACGCCGTTGTATTCGCGATCTATGCGCACCGAATCGGCGATCGCTCGGATCGCTTCATCGGCCATACCGGGACCGTTGGTCGAGAGCGATGTGATCACGATCCGCACTCCTCGGCGGAAGGCGTGTTCCATGATCGCGTAGGTCATCGGATGGAGCTCAGCAAGTGAGTTGGGGTCGTAATCGATCGACAGAAAGATCGTTGCCCCTTCTTCCAACTCATCGATCGCCGCGAAGATCTGGCGCGATTCGTTGGTCACCAGAATCGGGACCTGAAAATCTTTCAGCGAGTAGCTCGCCACGCCCACCACAGCCAGAGCGAGAAAGACCCAGCGGCGGTCGAGCAGCATCAACTTTTCAAATGTTGCTTTCATTGGCTACCCCCGTCCCATGTAGTCACGTTCAATACCGAGAACGACCTTGAGCGCGGTAGCTACCAGCCCCAGCCCAACTCCCATAACAATCGCCCGCTGTGCGGCCGTGTTGGGAACATTCATCAACCACGTCGCCGTTTCCGAGAGGCGGAGGCCGATCCAGTCGCCGAAGAACGGGGTGAATCGCAACATGAGGATCAACGCCGCAATCAACAGCAACGTCGCCAACAGGTTACGGGCGCGGAACGCGCGGTAGGACGCCGAGGCGATGAAGAACGCCAGCAGCGCAAACATCGTCGCCTGAATCGGAATCATCACGTAGTTGAAGAGCAGGCGGAAGTTCGGGTTGTCAGTCCCCTCGCCAGCTACCTCCGGGCTCATTCGCCAATGGAACCCCCAATTCTCATCGGTGAAACCGAAAAGAATCATCAGGAAGAGACCGAGCAGGGTGAAGATCGCGTACTGCCAGTTTTCCCGACGGTAGCGGATCTTGTCAACCGACACTTTAGTCAGCGACCAGATACCCAACGCCAGCGCGAAGACACCGATGATCGGTAGAATATCGATGAAGAACTCGTAGATCGCCTCGGACGTCTTATGCGGTACGAAGTACTGAATTGCCATGAAGGCGCCGAAAACGAAGACGAGAAAGAACGGTAGTTGTCGTTTCATGGCTCGCTCCTATTCTCTCACCTGGAAGAGGTCAACGAAACCAGCCAGCCACTCCGGCCCACCGAGCGCGGACACGTTGGTCGCCAGGAAGCCGAGAATCGCAAAGACGATGATCGCCGCTTTGGCGTAATCCTGAGCTTTCAGCGATCCCAAGAGCACCGGCTCGCGCGACAGGTAGGCCGACGCCGCGTACAGCTCCTCACCGATCAAGGTGTAGTCGCAGGCGACGAAGAAGAACGGGATCTGCGGGATCTCATCTGTTCCGGCGATCTGAATCGAACCGGCCATCGTACCCGTCTCGGCAAAGATCAGTGACTCCGCGTAGAACTTGCCCATATACACGTTCGTGGCCGGCTTATCGCGCAACATGATACCGTTCACTCCGGCCACATAGGCGAACTGCTCAATCGTCAGGAAGAAGACCGAGTCAGGATTATAGCTATCCGGTCGACCCGCGTCGGAGTAGGCGGTTTTGACCACTTCCTGCGCAACCGTCATGACGATCGGGTCACGGCAGGGGACGATGATTTGGGTCTGGTACTCGGCCACCCGCTTGGCGACTCGGCCAAGAATCGTAAACGAGGCAATCGTCGGGACTTCCGCCGCATCGCCAAGCCCACAGAGATAGAGGATCGGTTTCCCCATCTCGGTAGCACGCCCCACTGCCTCATCGACCGCCTCGATACCCGCCAGCGGTCGGACATAGAGATCTTTGCCGCGTCGAGCATGGGTGACAAACCAGATGACCAGGCCGCAGAACGCAATCATGAAGAGAAAGACAACAGTTCGAGCGGTATTGAACCATTGTCCGCGAGATTGGACCGGTCCCACCACCCCCGATGACACCGCCACGCCTGGATCAGCAGTGAGGACATCAACACGATAGTACATATCGGTGTGATCGGGGAAGTACCCCGAATCGCCCTCATGGCGAGGACCGATATGGTCATACAACGCGTCACCGGATCCCGCAACGTTGATCGAATCCCACGGGCCGTCGGGAGTTGTCGACCGCATGATACGATACCCGAGAACGCTCTGTGTGCCGCCGGTATCGTCGGGCGAAAGATCCCAGGAGAGGGAGATTCCATACCCACGATCGTTCGGTTTGTCTCTGGCAATCAGGTTTGTCACCGGCAGTGGTGCCGGAACCGAAATCGCCGCAGTGTCGGCAACGGCCAGTGTATCACTGACGGGGGGGTCCGCCTCCGACTGACCGAGCGCCGTGGCCATTGTCATCAGCGCCAAGCCGATAACGAACCGCCAGAAGTGCTTCTGTTGCATACTCTACCCTATGTTAGCTAGACTCACGAAGCTATGATTCCCAACCAGTCACGTAGCAGGAACGTCATCCGTCCAACGAGAAGCGAAATCCTTCCCATCACGGTGTAACCGAACGACGCACCGAACGTGATCATCAATATCCAAATCCCCAGCCGCGAGGCCATGCCGAAGGTGCCGGAATGTTCGCGAGAAAAGAAGAAATAAATGAGGCCACAGACAACCCCCAGGACGACGACAATATTGGCCATCAGGAGCGCGAGTGGCCCGGTTGCGGAAAGCGACAGATTGTCAACAAACGCCGCCCACGATGTCCAATCACCGACGAGCGGAAGGAACGTTGAGGAGATCTGGGCCATGAAATTTGACCGCGTGTAAGCAATGAAATTGAGACCGGCAGTCGTCCCGACAATGAAGGCGACCGCATAGCGGGAAAGCCAACCGAGCTTTCGGGAGAGTCTCAGTAGCAGCAGAATACCGAGAACGACCGGTATGACGTACAATACGTTCCAGAGTTCATCGATGTATTCAAGCTCAAGTTGTTCCGAAAGCGCCCGAGAGATGCGGGGGATCAGATTGGGAACGAGCGTTTGCCAGAATCCGAGCACCATCCAATACGCTGCCGAGACACCAACAAACAGATGCTCAGCAAACTTGTAGACCGGGTTATCGGCATACAGAAACGAGAAGACCGCCAGCGTCAGGAATGCTGCCAGGGTTATCAGAAACGCCGAGTAGTAGGGTGACTCGCCACTCGCTCCAGCTCCCTTGATTAACCAAGCGGCCAGAAAGAAGACCACGACAAGACTGCCGCCAATGAGCGTGCTCCGCCTCACGCTGTCCCTCGCTCCCGGCGCGAACGAAAGTAGATGACATTACCCAGCACGATGAGGGCCAGAATCACAATATGGGCCATTGTCAGTGGTCCCATGATGCGGCGACCCGGCGATGGCATGTCGGCGAATTGCTCATACTGGCCCATGAATGCGGTTTCGTACTCCGCAGCCCCTTTCGCGCCGCCCATCAGGCCGAGCATCTGATTCGGGTAGTACGGATAGAGTTCGGGAGCGGACACCGCCGCCGTCCCGGCGGCGAAATCGACACCAGTCGGATCAGCGACAAAGAGAATCCATTCTCGGGGACCGGGCTTACCTCCACCAAAGGAGATCACGAGATCGAAATCACCCGCCGACCGGATGCCCTCCAGGGCGGGCATCCCGGCGGTTGGCCGTCCCTCGACATCGGTGGGGAACATTTTGGGAAGGTCACTGGCAATAACACGAAGCACACCCTCGTTACCCGCCTTGAAGCCCAGATTCACCCAGTCACGCTCGATTTCAGCTTCAGGAAAGTCGACCGGAATAACGTTGTTGAGTGTCTGATTCAGCTGTGCCTGACCGGTTGCCCACAGCGACATAAAGGCGATGCGGTGCCCCCGAGCGAGGACATGGCGAGTGATGACGTCAGCCATCGGCTGTACCTCCGGCGCCATCCCCGGATCAAAATCGTAGGAGAGTAAGATCTGGCTACCGGGCGGTAGCGCCTCAATACGCTCATAGATGCGTTCAACCAGCGGCGACGGTTGATGCTCAAATTCCAGCGGGAAGATCAGCGGCAGCGCCACCGTGGCTCCGATTACGAGGAAGATCAGACGCCGGTCGATTTCCTTGCCGCGCAGTGAACGCCAGGCAAAGTACGCCAGAGCCCCACCGATCACGACCAATGTAAAAATGACTCCCGTTGTCATACCTACCCGCCATCCTTCCCGATATGGGATCGTTCGACCCCCAGGAGTACGCGTAGCGAATAGGAGATCACACCGAGAGCAATGCCAATCATGATCGCTCGCTGGCCGGCAAGATTCGGAGATGACATGAGGAAGAAATGGAGGTTGGGAACCTCAAAGATATCGAGGCTATCCGGAATCCAGGCAGTGAGCATCGTACCGAACGGCGTAGCCCCGAGCATGATGATCGACGCTGCGATCAGGAGAATCGTCGCCTCGCGGTTTTTCGCCCGAAAAGCGCGGTAGCTGGCCGAAGCGATGAAGAACGCCAGGAGTGAATACATCGTCGCTCCGACCGGGACAAAAACGTAAGTGTAGACGTCGAAGAACGGAGTGCCCGGGGCATCTACCTGCCCGGTGACACCACCCGGGTTGCCAACCTTGAACAGCCCGATAATCAGAACAAAGAAGAAGCCGACGAGCGTGACGATGGCAAACTGCCAGTCGCGCTGCCGGCGGGTGATCTTGACGAGATTGATCTTCACGAGGTTGCCACCCCCGAGAATCATGGCAAAGACCGCGATGATTGAAAAGAAGACTGCAGTATCGACCGCCAGACGATCGAGCGGCGGCGAGAACGTCGCAATGACAATGGTAAAGCCGACAATAAACGTCAATAGAAACGGCAGCGTACGGTTCATCGACCAGCCTAACGAGTGGTGAAGACGTTTTGCAGAGTGCTGACAACTCCGGCGAAAAACCCGCTGCCGGTAAGTTCGGCAATCGTGGCGGCCGCGACACCGATCAGAATAACCGCCATGGCGATTCCCTTGCCCACGTCCTGTCCCTTTAAGGAACCAAGCTGACGCGGTTCACCGGAAAGATAGGCCGAAGCCGCAAACAACTCCTCACCGATCAGCGTGTAATCGCAGGCTGCAACAAAGAACGGTATCTGCGGTGGCCGTGCGGTACCGGCAATCTGAATCGCACCGACGGAGTTACCCATCTCGGCGAGCACCAGCGATTCACCAAAGAACGCTCCCAGCAGGAATATCGTGGCCGGGCGCTCGCGCACCATGTACCCATCAACCGCGGCAACATACCCGAATTGCTCATCGGTGATGTACCGTACCATATCCTCGTTGAACGCATCCGCACGACCCGCCTCAAGATATGACGTCTTGATCGTCTCCCGGCCGGCGGTCATGACCAGCGAGCGAGCGACCGGCATGAAGAGCTGGGTGTCGTAGTCGGCAATCTGGCGACTTACTTTGCCAAGAATCGTCAGTGAGGCGAGCGTTTCGACCTCGTCCATATCCTGGATTCCCGGGATATAGAGAATCGGTCGACCCATTTCAGTCGCCCGACCAATCGCCTCGTCGATCGCTTCTAGCCCCGCGATCTTGCGAACAAACAGCTTCTTGCCGCGACGGGCAGTCTCAATGAAGAAGACGACTGATCCGCCTAAAACAAGACAGGCCAGAAAGAGCCAAACCAGATCCCAATTCAACCACTCCCGGTTCGGCACAACGGCATCGGTGGGAAGTGAGTACCCCTCACCTCCATTCGCAGCGATCGTTGCCACCCGATAGACGTACGCCGAGTCACGGTTCACTGATTGGTCGACGAATGTCGACTCACCCGCGAGAACAGTCCCGATAGTTGCTTCCTGACCGCCTCCTGACGACCGAAGAATCCGATACGCAACGACCTCCGACTGGCCAGGAACGTCGTCGAGTGACGGTACCCAGGAAATCGTTAACGACTCACCGTTATCATAGTCGAGATCGTTGACCATGATGAGCGTTGGCGGTGCAATCGATCCGGGACCGGGATCGGTCGCGAGAAGTGACGATGTCAGGGTGATGAGAGTCAGAGTGAGAATGAGAACCCGCCCCCCGGACGCAATGGACCGTGCTCCGGGAGCGGGGGGCATCATGCTATCCGAGCAGACCCAACCAGTCGCGGAAGAGGAAATCCATGCGGCCGATTAGCAGCGACATACGGCTCATGACCGTATACCCAAACGCAGCACCGAAGGTAACCATCAGGAAGAAGATACCGACGCGAGCAGCTCCGCCGAACAATCCCTTGTGTTCCTTGGAAAAGAAGAAATAGATCAGACCGGTGAACGTTCCGATGAAGACGAGAATTGTACCCAGTGTTTCAGCCGGATCGAAGTCACCCCCAGCGGTTTCGCGATAAAGCGGCAACATGGTGTCGGCGACCTGATTGAGACCGTTGGAGACGAAGAAGAGCATCATGTACAGGCCGGCGGTAGCACCGACAATAAACGACAGCGGCCAGCGAGAGATCCAACCTATCGATGGGATCAAACGTGTCAGCATTAACGCGCCGAGGACTGCCCCGACGATAAGGAAATACTTGGGCTCGATACCTGCTTCCGACGGAAAGACGCCGAAGTAGAATTTCCGAACCATGTTGTCGAAAAAGAAGACGCAGAACCAGTAGCCGGCAGAGACACCAACGAAGATCGACTCGCAGAGCTTGTAGAAGGGATTATCCCTGTACAAGAACGAGAAGATTCCCAGGGTCAGCAGGGCGCCAATCCAGACGCCAATATCGAGACTCATGGCTTAACTAATCCCGCCCGGTGTTGGCGCATCCGTTGAAGCATCTCGGCGACGCGACCGGAAGTACGCGATGTTTCCAAAGATCACGAAGACAATGACCGTTGCGTGCGCGAACATCTGTGATAGCAGAAACGTGTTCGCTTTGCCCAGTTCTTCGACAGCCTTCTCAAACTCCGCGGCGCCGGTCATTCCGCCCATTAGTCCAATCAACTGGTTAGAGCGAAGGAAGGGATACATCTCCGGTGCCTGAACCGCCGTCGTTCCGCCGCCCACAGTCGCACCAAAGCGGTCGGCCGCAACCTGAACCCACTCCCGCGTTCCCGGCTTCCCGGAGGAAAAGACCTGAACGTAATCGACATTGGAGAAGTTGGTCACCCCCCTGAGGATCGGAATATTGTCGTAGATCGTCCCACGCTCATCCTGGGGGAACATGTTCTTAAAGGCCGAACCCATTCCCTGAATCACAAACTCATTGCCCGACTGGAAGCCGAGGTTGACATAGTCGACACCGTACTCGGGCGCGAGCTCGGCGACCGACGGATCTTCTAAGGCCGCGCGGATCGCCTGGTTGGCCTGATCCGGTCCGAGTGGCCACAGCCCCATGATGATTACTTTGTGACGCTGTTTGAATGCGAACTTGATAAACGCTTCGGCCATCGGCTGCAGCTCCGGAGCCGACTGCGGATCATAATCAAACGATATCAGAATTCGAGAGCCCGGCGGTAGCTCCTTGATCGTCGTCACGATCGACTGAACCTCCGGCGTCTCGGCCAGTGGCGCCTCAAGCTTCATGAAAAGGGGTGTTGCCACGGCAAGCGCGATGTAGACAAAAACGATCCGACGTTCAATCGGTCGCCCCTGGATCGTGCGGACCAAGACCCAAACCAAGGTCAGGCCAACGACGACATTGATAGCAACGGCGATCCAGTGACCGGCCATGGGCTAGTTGCCTCCGCCAATGTGTGATCGTTCGATGCCCAGAATCACGCGGAGCGAACTGGCCATAATTCCCAGAGCAATACCGATCGCAATCGCACGCTGACCGGCAGTAACGGGATAACTCATAATCCAACCGGCGAAGTCGGCGAAGAATGTACCGTCGATAATCGGCATGAAGATTGAGTCAAGCAGCGGCACTCGTCCGCCCATCACGAAGAATGATGCGATCAGGAGAATTGTAGCTTCGCGATTACGGGCACGAAACGCTCGGTACGAGGCCGAGGCGACATAGAACGCCAAAATCGCAAACATCGTCGCCCCAAGGGGCGCGAAGATATTCCGAAAGATAAAGTTAAACGGCGTCTCAGGATCACGGAACGACTCAAATTGGGGGGCAAATCCGGAGTACATGCCAGCTGCAATGGTACCAACCAAACAGACCGCGATGACAACCGAGTACCCCCAATCGTGTTCTTTACGCTGGATCTTGATGAGGGAGATCTTGAGCAGATTGAGCACACCCAACCAGACTGCAAACGCCTGAACGATCGTAATCCAATCACCGAATACCCGCTCAGTCTGACCAAGCCAACCACCGGGAATGAAGTACGAGAGGGCAAAAACAACTCCGGTGATGAAGGTAATGAGTAATGGTACTTCGCGGCGCATCGGCAGACCTGAGTTAGTTAATCCTGAAGTACTGTGAAAGGTCGATCAGATTCGCGGTGGCCAAAATGACCCCGAGCAAAATGGCGAGTAGAAAGATCCCTTTCCCGAAATCCTGCCCCTTGAGTGAACCGAGCTGGCGCGGCTCTCGAGAGAGATAAGCTGAGGCCGCAAACAATTCCTCTCCCAGAAGCGTGTAATCACAGGCAGCGACAAAGAACGGGAGCTGGGTAGGTTCGGCGGTACCGGCAATCTGAATCGCGCCAGCAGCATTACCGGTTTCGGAGAGAATCAGGGACTCGGCAAAAAACGCACCCATATAGAAGATCGTCGCCGGGCGTTCCCGGACAATGCGACCGTCAACCGCCGCCGCATACGCAAACTGTTCGTCAGTCAGATAATAGACCTGATCTTCCTGGAATGAATCGGGACGACCAGCCTTGGAATACGATTCCTTCAGCGTTTCGCGGGCCGTGACCATGACCATGGAGCGCGACGTCGGCACTTCGAGTCGTGTTTCATATTCCGCGGCGACAGCGCCAACGCGGCCCAGAATAGCGATACCGGCAATCGTCTGGACATCGTTCATATCCTGAATACCCGGCACGAAGAAGACTTTGCGACCCATCTCGGTAGCACGACCGATGGCGTCATCGACAGCGTCAATACCACCGATCTTCCGAACGTAGATATTGCCACCCCGCTTAGCCTTTTCGATGAAATAGATCGTTGCCGCCGCAATAATCACAAACCAGATCAAGGCCCATAGCCGATCTGTGTTGAACCACTGCACGACGGCGGCCACGGGCACACTCGACTGTGAGGGAATCGCGAGGGTATCGCTACTGCCATCGGCGTTGGTGCGCACCGCGAGGACATCGACTCGATAGAGATAGTCAACGCCCGGTTCGACTTCCTCACCATTGACCGTCGAGTTCTGGCGAGCTGACCGATTGCCAATCACAACAAAGACGCCTGAGTCAGCAAAGGCCCGATAGATTCGATAACCAACTACCGCCCCTCCGACTGAGTCGGACGGCGACAGCTCCCATTCGACCAAAATCGCGGAGCCATCATCGTTGGGAACATCGGAGGCCGTAACGCTGGGTACCGGAAGCGGTGAGATGACGGGTGCGGCTTCGGCAATGATTTCAGCAGAAGCGGTGTCCGCGCCGTCTCCGTCCTGAGCTCGAGACAGACCAACGATGGCAAAGACTGCAAAGAGGAGACAGAGGGGGCGTCGAACGTTCATGAGAGGATGGCAGGTGAGCCCGTCAGGAAGGCGACGGCCGAAACGGCGTCAGTGTTCATTTGTAACGTGAAAATGCGTTCCAAAACCCGCGGTGCCATGCTCCCTTTACCACCAATCCCCGACCGCGCGAGTGACAGAAGATGTGTCTCGCAACGGTTGGCGCGGAACGTATCGGGGCCGGTGGGCCAAGTCAAGGAGAATTATGCACTTGCAGCGATTCGTGCCCACTCCGACCGGACTGACAGCCACAATCGACTTTACAACGAAAGAACGGCTCCCTTATATAGCAGGCCTGCCGCGAGCGAAACGGCGGCAACGACTTAACCCGTTACCCTCATCGAGGACTGGTTGCTGATTCCATGGCCAAGTTTGATAACCCCGATAACATCAAAGTCATCGTTGCGACCGACTGCGGATCGACCACGACCAAAGCCATCCTTATCGAATACGACAACGGCGAATACCGCCTCAAATCGCGCGGTGAAGCGCCGACGACTGTCGAAGCTCCGTTTGAAGATGTCACGATGGGCGTGCTCAACGCGGTCCAGGAGCTTCAAGAGCTCTCCGGCCGACAACTGCTGGGTGAGGACGGCCGCATCATAACGCCGTCCAACGGCACAACCGGTACCGATGTTTACATCTCGACCTCCTCGGCCGGTGGTGGACTGCAGATGATGGTCGCGGGTGTCGTACGCTCAATGACCGCCGAGTCGGCCGAGCGTGCCGCTCTCGGTGCCGGGGCGATCGTGATGGACGTTATCGCGTCGAATGATAAACGTCTCCCCCACCAACAGATCGAACGCATCCGAGCGCTGCGGCCTGATATGATCCTGCTGTCAGGCGGTATCGACGGCGGTACCAAGACGCACGTCGTTGAGATTGCCGAACTCGTCTCCGCGGCCGACCCGAAACCGCGACTCGGCTCGGGGTACAATCTGCCGATTATCTACGCCGGTAACAAGGATGCGACACCGAATGTCAAGGAGACGCTCGACGAGAAAGTTGACCTCCGTGTCGTCGACAATCTCCGCCCCACGCTGGAGGAGGAGAATCTCGGCCCGGCACGAGAAGAGATCCACGAACTGTTCATGGAACACGTCATGGCTCAGGCTCCGGGCTACAAGAAGCTCATGTCCTGGACCGATGCCCCGATTATGCCGACACCGGGTGCGGTTGGGTTAATCATTCAGACGATTGCCGACCAGTACAAAATCACCGCCGTCGGAGTCGATATCGGTGGCGCGACGACCGACGTCTTTTCGGTCTTCCGTCCCGATGGCCAGACGCCCGTGTTCAACCGTACGGTTTCCGCCAACCTCGGGATGTCGTACTCGATCTCGAACGTCTTTGCTGAGGCGACGTTGCCGATGGTCATGCGCTGGGTTCCGTTCGACATGGATGAACGCGATCTGCGCAACCGCGTGAAGAACAAGATGATTCGTCCAACGACGATTCCACAGTCCCTGGAAGAGCTTGTCTTCGAACAGGCGATCGCCAAGGAAGCCCTTCGACTCGCCTTCATTCAGCACAAGAACTTCGCCACCGAGCTTAAGGGTGTTCAGCAGCAGCGAACGATCGCTGACGCCTTCGAACAGACAACGTCCGGCGCGACAATTGTCAACATGATGCAACTTGACATGCTCATCGGATCGGGCGGAGTCCTCTCTCACGCACCGCGGCGTCAGCAGTCGGCAATGATGATGATCGACGCGTTCCTCCCGGAGGGTGTGACACGGCTTGCCGTCGACTCGATCTTCATGATGCCGCAGCTTGGTGTACTCACCGAGGTGCAACCCTCGGCCGCGACCGAAGTCTTTGCCAAAGACTGCCTCATTCACCTCGGCACCTGTGTGGCGCCGCATGGTGAGTCGAAAAAGGGTGGTCCAGTCATGAACTATTCGATTGAGCTGCCCGACGGTACTGTCACCGGCACGCTCAATCATTTGGAGATGAAGCTCTTCAACCTCGGCGTTGCCGAGAACGGTCTGCCGGTAACCGCCAAGGCATCGTTCGAACCTCTTGGAAACTTCGACATGGGCGCTGGGCCGGGCAAAAAGATCGAGACAACCGTCCATGGCGGCGTCGTTGGCCTGATCCTGGACGGGCGCGGTCGGCCGTTCGACCTGTCCAGCTTGAACGCCGGAGATCGGGTTAAGTACCTGACGACGTGGTTCAAAGAACTCAACATCTATCCGGAGCTGCCGGCCTGATGACGCAACAGCGACGGGGTCGGGGGATCACGATGCGGGTGATAGGGCTGCTGCTGCTCCTTGCCCTGCCGGCCGCAGCCAACCAGTACTTCATCTCCTTCAATGGGAAGTTCTACTTCGAATATCCGGAGAGCTGGGAGCAGGTTCCGTTTACCACGGTTAACTTTTTCCTGAGTCGCCAAAGTCGCGACGGCACCATACCGGCCTACGAAGTTGTCCTGGCGCCACGCGATACGATCCCGTTCCACGAACAGGAATATCTCTTTCTGACTGTCGACACGGTCGGTGAATTGACCGGCGCCGCTCCCGATTCCCTCATGTCAACTCTTCGCGAGGTCTTCGGAGGCGAGATCCTCAAACAGCCACTGTCAGATTTTGCGAATCCGATTCTGCAGACGTCGATCGTCTACGATGAATCACGCGGAATCATCGCGACATTGACCGGAGACCGCTTTGGTGACGAGGTGTTACGCCGCAACCTGCTGGTCATCAAACTCTACGAACGTGGCGTCGCGAATTTCTACGTCTATTCGCCGGTGGAACGTTTTGACAAGGTTGCAGCGCTTTTCGCCGGCATGATCGGCTCTTTTTCGACTGGTGAACCACTCCCCGAGCAGATTGCACCGGTTCGGGTCGCCGAGATCGATCTCGAATCCGAGTCCGCCGGTGGCAGCACGACAATCCCAAACTGGATATATATCATCGCAGCCGTACTCCTCCTCGGAATCGCTCTGATAGCGTTTCGTCGGAGACGCGGAAGTGAACAAGAAAGCTAACGTCCATCTCACGTAACGGTACTAGTTGAACTATGGCTCACGCATATACTCCCGGACTGAAAGTCACTGAGAATCTCACGGTTGAAAAACGCCGCATCCTCCCGCTCAAAGGGGACGTGCTCGTCAAGGTAGGCGACACGGTCGGTCCCGACGACGTTGTTGCCCGCACCCTCCTCCCCGGTGCGGTCCAGCCGATCAATGTCAGTAACCAGCTTGGCATCCCGCCGGAGGACATCGACTCGGTGATGATTAAGAAAGAGGGCGACCCGATGGCCGAAGGTGAGGTTATCGCTCGTTCGGTCACTCTCTGGATCTTCAAGAGTGAGAGTAAGGCGACGATCTCGGGAACGATTGAGTCGATCTCCAAGGTCACCGGACAGGTTCTGCAGCGCGCCGAGCCGACACCGGTTGAGGTGAAAGCGTACCTCTCCGGGACCATCACCGAAGTGATTCCCAACGAGGGTGTTGTCGTTTCCACCTCAGCATCGTTCATCCAGGGAATCTTTGGTATCGGCGGCGAGACCCACGGCCAGGTCGAGATCGCGGTCGACAATCCGTCGGTCGTTCTCTCCGACGACCTCATCAAACCCGAGCACAAAGACAAGATTCTGGTCGGCGGCTCACTTGTTACCGCTGCCGCCCTCAAGAAGGCGATAGAGCTCAAGGTCCGCGGCATTGTTGTCGGCGGATTCGACGACAAAGATCTGCGCGACTTCCTCGGCTACGATATTGGGGTCGCGATTACCGGATCGGAAGATATCTACACCAAACTCGTCGTCACCGAGGGTTTCGGTCAGATCACGATGGCGCAAAAGACGTTCGACCTGCTCAGGCGCCACGAGGGCGAAAGCGCGTCCATGAACGGTGCGACCCAGATTCGCGCCGGTGTCATTCGCCCCGAGGTCGTCATTCCCGCCGCTGAGAAAGCGGCTGAGGAAACGGCTGGTGACGTGCTTGGCCTCAGCATCGGTTCACCGATTCGAGTCATCCGTCATCCGCACTTTGGCAAGCTCGGTGCGGTCACCGGTCTGCCGCCACAGTTGACGGCGCTAGAATCGGAGTCGAAAGCGCGTGTGTTGACGGTGAAGTTCGACGATGGTTCCGAGGCAACGGTGCCGCGCGCCAATGTCGAAATGATCGAGGGGTAGCAGATCCTTCGGACTACTTGATGATCACCAGGGTGCCGATCTGGGTGCGCTGGTCGGAGGTCACCACCCAGTAGTATGTCCCCGACGTCACAATCTGCCGATTCCGGCTGACAATATTCCAGATTGCGTGCGATGCATTCGGCGAGTTTGGTGGTTCGTCGTGATCAATCGTAATGATCCGGTCACCATCCAGTGAGTAGATCTCAATCGTGCACTTCGGCGGCAGGTTCGCGAAGTGGATTCGCTTTTCGAGCTGCGGGTTGCGCGTCTTGAGACGGTCCTCGAATCCCTCCTGAACGTAGTTGTCATCTGAGCGGTACGGG
>JANQPI010000042.1 GCA_028289585.1 Candidatus Zixiibacteriota bacterium | reverse complement strand
CCCGTACCGCTCAGATGACAACTACGTTCAGGAGGGATTCGAGGACCGTCTCAAGACGCGCAACCCGCAGCTCGAAAAGCGAATCCACTTCGCGAACCTTCCGCCGAAATGCACGATTGAGATCTATTCATTGGATGGCGACCGGATCATCACGATCGACCATGACGAACCACCCGGCTCACCGAATGCGTCGCACGCGATCTGGAATATCGTCAGTCGGAATCGGCAGATTGTAACGTCAGGGACATACTACTGGGTGGTGACCTCCGACCAGCGCACCCAGATCGGCACCCTGGTGATCATCAAGTAGCGTGCATTCGATTGTGATTGCACAAACGGGTGGGTTGTGCGTTACTGCCTACACGCGCACTCGGTCGGTATTGCACTTGGGGTAGGTTTCTTGCTGCGCGGCTGCCGGCGAGACAACAATGCGTGGGGGAAGGATTCGTGCGGCGTCTCCTTATCAAGATAGGTCTGTTTGTCGTTCCGCTGGCGACGTTTATCGCCGCCTATGCGGTAACCGTCTGGGTTGGCCAACCCGATGCTGCCGCTAACGAGTGGGAGGCGCTAGATCGTCAATGGCGTCAGGTCGACCGCTGGCCCTCGTTTGAGGTTGGCGATGCGTGGCCTGAGATGGCCGTAACCGATTCCACCGGTAGAACCTACGCTCTATCGCGGCTGTATGGGATCGGCCCGACGATGCTGGTAATCGGCGATCCCGATTGCAGCGACTGTGCCGATGCCCTGGCCGAGTTCCCCCTGCATTACCCCCCCCCAGTCATCTGTAACTCATAGTCTGGTGGCGGTTTACGTCACCGAGTCGGATTCGCGTCACGAAGCGTACGATTTGCATGCCGTTTTGCCAGATCAGCTTTCGGTTGGGGTCTATCCGACACTCGTTCTGTTGGATGCAACGGGGCGAATAGTTGCGATTCAGAATGGTTGGGGAGGACGGGTACGCCCGGAGATAAGCAGACAATTGGGAAAGGATGTCCCTTGGGACTGACACCGGCCGGTGTTGCTGTGTACCTTAACCTGGAACGAAAGGACTAGAACCATGAAACGGATGTTAGCCGCGCTGACCATACTGGCAGCCGTGGCAGGAATGACGGTTGGGCTGTACCAAACGGCCCAAGCGAACTCTATCGATCCCTGTCAGGAAAACCTGCTATGCGATGACTGTACAGCAGTTCCGAGCACAATCGTCGATCCCCTGTGCCCCTCGGGTTTGCGTGTACTGGTAACGCGATACTTCGACGTCGATTCGGCGCAGGGGATTTTTTTGCCATGTGACGTTTTCTGTGAGGAGTGCACGGGAGGATGCGTCCCACCAGAAATCTAGGAATGCTTGTCGTTTTGCGGAGCCGGGGGTGGATCCTTCCGGCTCCTGAAGATGTGCCTGGTATTCTGCGACACGTCCTGATCACGATACTACTCTGTGGAACTGTGGTCACGCTTGGCAAAACGGAACCACCAATCCCAGATCTCAGGGCATTGGCCCATAGTAACATCGGGGCGGCGATCAGCAACAGCTGGTTGGTCATCGACGGCGAGTTGGACATCTTCGGGTTCGATCCAACAACCGGTCGGCAAGTGACAGGAGTTGAGTTTCCTCTTGGTTCCGGAGTCCGATTCTTCCGTCAACTTCCTATCTACATCGGTGCGGTTCGAGGAGGTGACACGCTTGTCAGCTCAGTTATGTTTCCCGATTTGTCGAACTATCCTCGTCTGGTGCTCCAATCGAGCGACGTAACGAGAGATTTCTACAGCTCAACGGCTCGTGCACCGCTTGAATATATCGGTCAGTATAATGACACTGTCACTGACCCGATCTTAGTTCCTCAAGACCTGGACTACGGTCGAAATCATACCCCGTTGCCGGTTCTCGTTACGACTCGTGCGATGTCATGGACAGGTGGTAATGTGGATGATTTCATTCTATTCGAGATCACGATTGAAAATCGCGGGAGTGATATTCTTGAAGACATGTTTGTGGGCTTCGTCTATCAAAATGGGGGAGAGAATCTGCGTGGAAGCAGACTTCCCGATGGCCAGGTAGATGTCGGCATTCACACATTGAGCAGGATGCGATCGGACCTGCCCTGTCAACCTTCTCTACCCATCAACGCCTATACGCAGTTCTCGCTGAGTGGTGCACCGTTGAATGGGGCGTTCGACGCACTTTCCTCGCGACATGTTGGTGCCTTTAAGTGGCTGAAACTGCCTTCCCCTCAGAGCCGAGTTAACTACAATTGGTATAGCTTTTCCAACCCCTTCCTTTCGCCGCGATCGATCCCGCCGGGTGGTGGACCAGTCCGTCCCATGCCAAACACACCATTCTTGCAGGATATCGACTTCTATTACTTGATGTCGTACCCGGAGCACGACTACAACCCGCTGTTCGCGGCAACGGATGTCGCTACACGTGGTTTTTTTGCATTGCCACGTTCGATAGCCGAGTCAAGCGCTCGAGGAAGCGTCTTCATGAATCATCTCATGACTGGTCCGTTCGGGTTGGGACCGGGGCAGAGTGCGACGATTGCGTTTGCGATCGTAGGAGGCGAGGATCTCCACACCGACCCGACCTGGTATGAACGAGCTTTTGATATCAACAACCCGCAGCGTTATCTCGACGGTCTCGACTTCTCCGATCTTGTCGAAAACACACTCTGGGCGACGTGGGTCTACGATAACCCGGGTATCGATTCCGACGGCGATGGGTTCCGCGGCGAATACTACATCTGTAACGGCGATACGGTCTGGTGGAAAGGGGACGGGATCGCAGACTGGCGAGCCGATGTCCCGCCGCCGGCACCGTTCGTTGAGATTCTGCCCGAAACCGGCAAACTGACTGTCCGCTGGAATGGCTACTTCTCGGAGACAACCGTCGATCCGTTCACCCAGCAGCAGGACTTCGAGGGCTACCGGGTCTATATTGGCCGCGATGAACGGACGTCATCAGCAAGCCTGTTAACCTCCTGGGACGTCGAGAACTACAACCGGTTCGAATTGATCCAGCGGGAATCGGGCGCGTTCGAATGGCAGAACCGGGAGAATCCGTTCTCAATCGATTCGTTGGAAACGCTCTACGGCCCTGGCTTCGCCCCGCTGCTATACACCCGTCAGACACCTTTGCGAGTCGACGGTTCGATATACTACTTCGAGCCCCAGGACTTCAACGTCTCCGAGCTTGGCATCCCGGGACGTATCCGTAAGCGCTTCCCCGCCCAGCCGAAACCAGACCCTGACCCGGCCAACTGGACCGACGACGAGGTGATCGAGGGACCTGAGAACCGGCGTTTGCCGAAGTACTACGAGTACGAGTATGTCATCGACAGTCTACTGCCATCGGTCCCGTGGTATGTGGCGGTGACGGCGTTTGACTTCGGCTTTGCCAGGGGAGGGATCCCGGCAAAAGAGTCACCGCTGCTGACAACTCAAACCGAGAGCTACGCGTTGCCTTCAGCCGTTGTTGCCGAATCAGAGAACCTTGATGTCTTCGTCTACCCGAATCCGTATCGGGTTGATGACAACTATGTTCAGGAGGGGTTCGAGGACCGACTGAAAACGCGCAATCCTCAATTGGAGCGGCGGATACACTTTGCGAACCTCCCGCCCAAGTGCATGATCGAGATTTACTCGCTAGATGGGGATCGCATCATAACGATCAACCACGACGAACCACCCGGCTCGCCGAATGCCTCGCACGCGATCTGGAACATTGTGAGTCGAAATCGTCAGATTGTAACGTCAGGGACGTACTACTGGGTCGTGACATCTGACCAGCGTACGCAGATCGGTACGCTGGTCATCATCAAGTAGTATCCACCCACGCATGCCACTGCCTGTGTGATTGACGGGCTTCCCGACTCCGGGTATACTTGGCCGAAAGGGAAGGGATAGATTATGGCTGTTAACAAAGCGATTCTCCTCGGGCGGCTCGGTCAGGACCCGGAACTCAAGTACACGCAGACGGGAACGGCGGTCTGTAAGTTCTCGCTCGCGACATCCGAGAACTGGACGAACAAAGAGGGCCAGCGGCAAGAGAAGACCGTCTGGCACAATATCGTCTCGTATGGCCGTCAGGCCGAGGTCATGAAGGAGTACCTCTCAAAGGGTCGCGAAGTGTTCATCGAAGGACGAATCGACAACCGTCAGTACGAGGACAAAGAGGGCCAGAAGCGCAACTGGTCCGAAGTCGTGGTCCAGTCGTTCTCATTCGTCGGAGGTCGGGGTGATGCCGGTGGAGGCGCCGGCCAGCCATCGAACGAATTCGCCCAGGCCCCACCGGCATCGACCGGTGGCAATGGCGGTGGAGACGACGACCTGCCCTTCTAGGCTGAGCAACTGCTGCACAGCGGATGTGCGAAGCTTCGGCTAATCGGGACCGTTTTCGCCTCCGATCATTCTGATTACCAGCACGATTCAGGTGACCAGTCCGTGAATCAGGAGGTAGTCATGTCCCAACCGTCCGCTGCCGATCCTCTCATCGAGTACCAACATGTGCGTCAATCAGTCTATCGCCGAATGGCCCTCATGTCGGTCGCGACGCTCTTCTTCGCCGGAGCGATCTTCTATTTTTTCAATGCGTTCGTCTCACCTGAGGTAACGACCGCTGCGTACAGCAGTGTCGGTGCTCTCGGTGTCCAGGCATTACCGTACCTCTTCTCCTCGGTGGTTGCTGCGATCACGGTTCTGGCCATGGGGTTGGCCATCCCGACCGTGCGACTCAACGACGGTTCGGAGCGGATCGTTGGTCGTCTGCGAGATCTCTCCTCCGGGAATCTGGCCGGGAAGGTGAAGTTGCACGGTTCGGTGCCGCTGAAAGACGTTGCGTTTGAACTCAACAACGCGACTGCTACCCTGGCCCATCAGATCGATACCTGGAAAGTAATCAACCGTCAGCAGTGGGGCGTTCTCTGCCAGTTGCGTCTTGCTGCCGAGGCCGGTGATTCGACCGACGTACTTGCTCGGGTTCAGGAGATGGAATCGAATTGGGATAAGATCGCCGAGATTGAGGAGAGCCTGATGACCTGATCAGTCGTCGTGCTTCTTTTCTCGCTTCGCGAGTTCATCTTCGAGGCGGCGCACCCGTTTGAGCAGTTCCGGCAGGCGGGTTTGAGCCGCCTCAATCCGTTTTTGCTGCATCGCCGGACGTGCGGGGTATCCGAAGTGCGTTTCCCCGGCCGGGATCGAGTTCGGAACGCCCGATTGTGCCCCGATCGTTACCCCGTCCCCAATGTCGATATGCCCAACGAGGCCGACCTGACCGGCCATGACAACGCCGCTGCCCACTTTGGTGGAACCGGCGATACCTACCTGCGAGACGATAACCGAATGCTGACCGATTTCGACATTGTGAGCGATCTGGACAAGGTTATCGATCTTGGTCCCGCGCCCGATTCGCGTTGATCCGAGAGCACCCCGATCAACCGCGCTGTTGGCGCCGATCTCGACATCGTCTTCAAGGACGACGTTGCCTAATTGCTGGATCTTGTAGAGACCGGTCGCGGACGGAGCGTAACCGAATCCGTCCGAACCAATCACCGCCCCCGCGTAGATATGGCAGCGTTCGCCAATGACGGTGTCATCAGCAATCACGACCCGGGGGTGGATGACCGTCCCTGCGCCGATTGATGTCGACGCCCCAATCGAAACACCAGAGCCGATTGACACTTCGGCTGCGATTGTTACGTGTGGTCCGATGACAGTGTACGGACCAATTGAAGCACTTGGATCAATACTGGCATCGGGATCGACAATCGCGGTTGCGTGAATGCCGTTAGACCTGGGAGCGACCGGAAACAGGATATCGAGTGCCCGGGCGAAGGTGTAGTACGGTTCGGCGTGCCGTAGGGCCGCCTTGCCACAGCGGTCGATGTTGGGGGAGAGGACAACCGCACCGGCCGACGTGGTTGGCAGGTGTCGCTCGTATTTGGAGTTGGCGAGGAACGTGAGTTCGTGACTCTGCGCGGTGTCGATTGGTGCAGCACCGGAGATCAGAGACTCCGGTGGCCCCTCCAATTGTGCCCCCAGTCGATCGGCCAATTCTCCTAGTGTTATCGGCCGCGCAGATCTACTCAAGCTGATCGAGCTTGCCGAGCACTTTGTCGGTTACTTCGTACCGAGGATTGATATAACCAAGGCCGCTGTTGAGTGTGAAGATGACGTCGTAGGCTTCCTCCTCGGCAACCAGGCGGATAGCTTCATTGATCTTGGTGAGTAGCGGACCGATGAGATCTTCCTGCTTTCGCTCCGCAGTACCCCCGGGACCAAAGATTCGGCGCGTGAACGCATCGAGATCTTCCTGTTTAGTCCGGATCGTTGCTTCGCGTTCCTGACGCTTTTCCGGGGACAGGATCAGACGCTGCTTCTCGTATTCATCGAGTAGTTCCTGAAGCTCAGCCTGCTTGGCCAGACCTTCCTCTTCCCACGCGGTGCGCTCAATATTGTACGACTCCTGCGCCCGTGCCCATTCTTTGTACTCTACCTGCAGACGGTTATCGTCGACCCAGCCGATTTTCATCTGCGCCGACGCTACTCCCGCAGTTGACAGCATCAGGATCGCGGCGAGAGCCACGGTCCGAACGATCGTGTACGGAAAACGCATAACCTTGATTCTCCTTATCGCACCGATAGCGGTGCTATCTGAATGTCGTTCCGATTTGGAAATGTGGTTTCCATCCTCGCGCTTCCGGCCCGAACCTATTGAGGGGGTAGCCGAAGTCAAAACCTAAAGTTCCAATCCCAGGCACGGCGAGCCGGAAGCCAAGTCCAACTGAGGTCCAGAGCCCTCGATCCCGGTTCAGGCCTGTCTCGTCGTCATAACCGTTTACGTCCCAGAAGCGGATATCTTCCAGGTTCAGCCAGGAATTTCCGGCATCGAAGAACGCGATCGCGTAGAGCGTCCGCTCAAGCAGCGGGTACTGAAGCTCAAAATTGAAGACCGCCTGGTACTTACCGCGGACGCGGACAGTTCGGTTTCCGGGTGTCGTGACCGAGTCTGCGAGCGCTGCCAAGCTATCAACTGAGAGACTATCCCACTGCGAGATGTCGAAGTCCTGAGGGAAGTAGAAAACTGAGTCGGTGATGGTGAAGTCCTGTCGTGGAGTCAGGTCACCGTCGTCGTACCCACGCACGATGCCATCGAAAGCTGTCCCACCAGGGGTGAATCGGTCAGACTCAAGGATGCGGTCGTCTCCCGACGGTGCGAAGATCGCGCCGACCTCGGCCCGGGCGGCGAAGACAAGCTTACCAATGACCGGAGTGAATCGGGCATAGGTGAGGCCATGCTTGAAGTATTTCCAGAAGCCGCCCAAAGGTCCGCCCGTGATCTTGAAGTCATAACGGAACTGGGATCCTCGAGTGGCAAACTCCGGCAAGTCGCGTGAATCACGAATCAGGGAAAGACCGATCTGGGATGCCACATTCCAGTCGTCACGGTAATCCAGTACCGATCCGGGTAGCGGATCAGTCGGGGTAATCCGCGTTGCTAGGGTGGTTGCCGAATCAGTAGTCGGATTTCCGAGCGTATCGCGCACCAGCTGTGGGCTCTGAAACTCCCGTCGGAAGCTATTCGCAATGACAAAGTTTTCATCGAAATCGGTGAAGCGTGTCCGTTCCAGACGATAACTGATAATGCCACGCCAGAAGCGATCGGGCCAACTAAGGCGGCGCCCGAGTCGCAAGGCACCACCCTGACGCTGCTCGGTGTAGTCATCGAACCAGTCACGATTGACCGCAAACGCATCGACACCAAAGAGCGTGGGACGACCAAACAACCAGGGCTCGGTGAATGATACCGACACCGAATTGCGTCGTCCGCCAAACTCTACCTGAGTGTTAAGATTCTGGCCATTGCCAAAGAGATTGGGAATACCAAGACCGACATTGCCCACCACACGATCCTGACTGTTGTATCCCGCACCGGCCGAAATCTGACCGGTCTGTTTCTCTTCGATTTGGAATTCGAGATCGACATCACCGTTCGGCAGATCGATCGGAATCGGATTGACCGTATTGAAGTAATTAAGCGCCATGATATCCCGGATCGATCGGATGATCAGTTGGCGATTAAAGACCTGACCCGGCAGCATTGAGATTTCCCGCCGAATAACGCGGTCTTTCGTTTTGTTGTTGCCGGTAATCCTTACCAGGTTGACCAGCGATGGTTCACCCTCGGTCACCGCATACGAGATGTCGATGACGGTGTCGCTGACTGTCGTTCGCTCATCACCGATGCGGACGCGGAGGTGTCCGATGTCCTGATAGGCGGTGTAGAGTTCGAAAAGCGATTCGTCGTAATCCTGTTTGTTGAAGATGTCCCCGGCATCGAACTGTAGCCGTCGGGCGAGACGCTGGTCGCTCAACGCTTCATTCCCCTCGAACGTGACGTCACCGAAGTAGTACTGCGGCCCTTCATAGACGTCGATGAAGATCGTCATACGATTGGTGATCGAGTCGATAACCATGGAGTCGGAGAGGATATCGGCATCGAGGAAACCACGCTTGTTGTATTCGGTAATGATCTTCTCTTTGTCGTTCGGGAATTCTTCCTGCTTGAAGTCGGAAGAGAGCAGAAAACCGCGTTTGCGGTTGCGCATCTTCTTGATCAGGTCGTTTGGCTCGACTCGCACTGTGCCGGTCATAACCACCTGCTCGACTTTGACCTTGGAGCGCTCCGTGATTCGGTAGAGCAGAGAGGCCGATGAGGAGTCAGCTGAGAACGTCAATTCGGGCTCGACCGATGCCTGGAAATACCCTTTGTCAGCATAGAGATCGAGAATCTGCTGGGCCTTCGCCTGAGTGAGGTACGGCGAAATGTAGCCACCCACCCCGAGTCCGAGTTCCCGCCGGAGATCCCCTTCGCTTATCTTGTCGTTACCTTCAAACGTCAGCGCCGAGAGTTTGGGGAGCTCTTCGACCACAATCACGACGATCAGGCCGCCGGTGACTTCGGTCCCTTCGATATTGACGTTCTTAAAAATGCCCAGCGCCCAGAGACGCTTGATCGCATCCTGGATCAGCGTAGCGGTTAGCGATGAGCCTTTGGGAATTCCGGCGACGCCAAGGATCAGCGATGAGGTCGTGATGTGGTTGCCCTCAACCTGGACATCGACAACCCGGGGGCCGGACTGCGCAGTAAGTTCGGCGGGGATCGCCAGGCAGAGGCAGAGGGCGAAACAACTGAGAAGAATGTGGCGGGTTATCGCAAACCTCCCGGTCGCCCGGCGGTTAGCCGCTAGGGGGCGACGATCTTGGTGACTTTGATGTCCGTATAGCCTTGGCGGTGGCCCTGGCGACGACGGTACTTAGTGCGGCGCTTATACTTATAAATTTCAGTCTTCTCCCTGCGGCCGCTCGCAACGATCTCTGCGCTTACCGAGGCACCATCAACGAAAGGCGTCCCGATGTGCGCGTTATCGCCGGATTTTACCAGCATGACCCGGTTGAGGTCGACCGACGCTCCGGGCTCGGAACCTAAACTAGGCACCCGCAGCGTAGCACCCTCCTCTGCCCGGAACTGAAAACCGGCAATATCGACAATGGCGTACATGTCTTCTCCTTATACGCGGCCAACGGGCCGCCGATTGATTTCCAACAAGCCGCGTAAGCTAAATGGAGACCACGACTTGTCAAGCTCCTTCGGCAATGTGACACGACCCGGGAACATTGACGTTTCACCTCGCGGTTGCGTTCGGTATACTTGCTAGCCGCCAGAACAAGACATGACTAAGAGTACGCAGGTAACGGCCGAGACGGCCCCGGACAAGTTTGAACTCGTCGCCAGTTTCCCTCCCCGTGGCGACCAGCCGGCTGCCATCGATGCCCTCGCGCGCGGCATCGAGGCCGGACGGGCTGATCAGGTGCTCCTGGGAGTCACCGGCTCGGGGAAGACGTTTACGATGGCGAATGTGATCGCCCGCGTGAACCGTCCGACGCTCGTCATTTCTCATAACAAAACCCTCGCCGCTCAGCTCTATGGTGAGTTGAAAGCGTTCTTCCCGAACAACGCGGTCGAGTTCTTTATCTCCTACTACGATTACTATCAGCCCGAGGCGTACGTCCCGACCACGGATCTCTATATCGCCAAAGAAACATCCCGCAATGACGACATCGACCGGCTTCGACTGCGTGCGACCGCCTCGTTGCTCGAACGGCGGGACGTGATCATTGTCGCGTCGGTCTCGTGCATCTACGGACTCGGGTCGCCGGATGAATATGCCCGCCAGATGTTGATACTGGAGACAGATACGGAGATCGATCGTGATGCCCTGATCCGTAACCTGATCGACATCCATTACGTGCGTAACGATATCGATTTCCATCGTGGAACATTTCGGGTTCGTGGCGATGTGCTGGAGTTGATTCCCGCGTATCGCGAAACGGCCCTGCGCTTCGAATTCTTTGGAGATGAATTGGAGCGGATCTCCGAAGTCGACCCGCTTACCGGTGAGATTAAGGGTGACCGACAGAGAGTCGCGGTTTATCCGGCTAAGCACTTCGTGACGAGTCGTCCAACGCTCAAGACCGCGATTGAGCAGATCAAGACCGAGCTGCGCGAACGACTGGCCTTGTACCGAGAGCTCAACAAGCTGCTTGAGGCGCAACGTCTCGAATCGCGCACGCTGTATGATCTCGAAATGCTCGAAGAGGTCGGCTACTGCAGTGGTGTTGAGAATTACTCTCGCTATCTCACCGGCCGAGAGGAGGGTGAACGCCCCAACACGCTGATCGATTTCTTTCCTGACGACTTTGTGACGATCATCGATGAGTCGCATCAGACGATTCCTCAGATCGACGCGATGTGGTCAGGCGATCGACACCGCAAAGAGATGCTGGTCGAACACGGTTTTCGGCTACCGTCAGCCTACGACAACCGTCCGCTCGTTTTCAGCGAGTTTGAAGAGATCGTACGGCAGCGCATCTATGTATCGGCGACTCCGGCTGACTACGAGCTTCAGAAGACCGGGGGGGAGATTGTCGAGCAGGTCATTCGGCCGACCGGTTTGCTTGATCCGCTCATTACGATTAAGCCGCTGAAATCGCAGGTCGATGATCTCCTGGAACAGGTTCGCGAGCGGGCGGAACGAGGCGAACGGGTGCTTGTCACTACGCTGACCAAGCGGATGGCCGAAGATCTGACTGAGTACCTGGAAAAGGCGGGCGTCCGGGTCCGGTACCTCCATTCGGAGATCGATGCGATCGACCGAACCGAGATCATTCGTGGTCTTCGGCTGGCTGAATTCGACGTCCTGGTCGGGATCAATTTATTGCGGGAGGGATTGGACCTTCCCGAGGTTTCACTCGTCGCTATCCTGGATGCGGATAAGGAAGGCTTCCTGCGTTCGACGCGGTCGTTGATCCAGACGGCCGGTCGAGCTGCCCGAAACAAGAATGGCGAGGTGATCTTCTACGCGGATAAGATCACTGATTCGATGCAGCGGGCGATCGATGAAACGAAGCGGCGCCGGGAGAAGCAGGAAGCGTATAACAAAGAGCATGGGATCGATCCGGAGACGGTCCTCAAAACCCGTGATGAAATCCTGCGCTCGACCTCGTTTGCTGATTCGCGCGAGGTCGAGGAACAGCCCGCCTACGACAAGCCCGAGGTCTTCGAGTCGATGTCATTTGAAGACCAGCTCGCGTTTCTGATGAAGGCAATGAAGACTGCGGCAGACAATCTCGATTTTGACACCGCGATCGTTCTCCGTGATGAGATCAAGAAACTGAAAGACCAGCGCAAGTCACGAAAGAAGAGCCGCAAGTGATCTCTTGCCGAACACGCCTTGTCGTCCTCACGCTGATGGCTGTTGTCATCGGTGTCGGCTGTACTCCCGACGAGGGGCCACAGCCGAACGATGCTGAAGAGATTCGTCGCTACCTTGCCGAGACCGAGGAGGGTCGGGAACTCTTCCGGACCGAGGGCCTGATTCCGACTGCGGCCTACATTCCGCCGTGGGAGACCGCCGGGTATCGTGATTCTGTCCTCGAGGTGCGACGGAATATTGTTGTGCGGGTCAATTCATACACCGACCCGAACAACTCGCAGGGAACGGTGACGTCTTTCAACTACGGCTCGCTTGGGTTCCTGCGTGAGGCGAGGGCAACTGTGTATGACACGCTGGTCGTGCAAACAATCATCGGACGGTCGACCAGCATTGATACCGTTATCAATAACCGGGCACTCATTCGGGAGGCGGTCTTCCTCAAGCTAGGCTCAGATTTCCAACCATTCCTCGGTTGGCTGATGTGGGGATTCCGCTCCGGTCAGGGAGCGGTGTCGACCGACCTCCCGGTTCGCTTCACCGGCACGCTCTCGGATGGCACCAATCTGATTTTCGATCAAGATGCCGGCGAGCGCGTTAACATCACCGATCCGTTCTCAATCGCTTTCAATCAGCGGTACTTCCTGTTAAATGAGGTGCCGTTCATTCCCGACGGTGACGATGTTGGTATCGCGACCGAGACGCGATTCGTCTCAAGCCCGACCCGCCACTATACACAGATAGCGTGGGAGAGCGACAGCGGCTTCGT
This sequence comes from Candidatus Zixiibacteriota bacterium, assembly GCA_028289585.1. Taxonomy (GTDB): domain Bacteria; phylum Zixibacteria; class MSB-5A5; order GN15; family FEB-12; genus JANQPI01. The sequence continues at coordinate 298,793 of JANQPI010000042.1, read as the reverse complement.
CTCGCAGGAGCTGACACGTCGCGATGATCTGGTCTCGGCGGATACCGTCGCCTTTGCTTCCGGGCAGGGGCGGTTCTGGAATATCGTCTTTGTGCAGGTCTTTGCCGACGATGCGTTTCTGAATATCCGCAACTGGGCTGCCCCCTACCGATCCCCGCTCTAGGCCGATTTCGGCGGAATCTAGTTGAATACGGTCACAGCTGGCGGGTATATACCCACAGACAGGATCACACACTCACTTCCATGACAAGGAGTCGCACAGCTTATGATGCACAAAGACCGCCTGATTCGCCTCGGCATGTTGGTGGTGGTTGTTGCCTCGCTCACCGCCGTTGGTTGCGGCACTGGTATTCCGTCCGGTCATCGCGGAGTCTTCTTCTCGCGTTTTGGCGACGGTACCGAATTTGGCAAGATCTACCCCGAGGGGTTCACGTTCCACTTCCCATGGAACTCGATGTTCGTCTACCAGATCCAGCTGCAGGAGCGAAAAGAGGATATCCGTCTGTTGTCGTCGGATGGCGCGGAGATCCAGCTTGAGGTCTCGATTCTCTATCGTCCGATCATCGAGAAGCTCGATTCACTACAGGCTGGCATCGGTCGCAACTACTACGAGGTCGCGGTCGCACCACTGATACGATCAATCGCACGTGAGGTCGGAGGACGGTACCGTCCGGAAGAAATCTACTCGACCAAACGCGAGGAACTGACGACCGCAATCTTCGAGGGGGCGCAATCCGCGCTCTTACCTAAATGGGTAATGGTCGAGGGTGTCCTGATTCGTGATGTTCAGATTCCGAAGCAGATCGCCGACGCGATCAACTTCAAGCTGACCGCCGATCAGGAAGCTCAACGAATGGAGTTTACGATCGAAAGAGAACGTCTTGAGGCCGATCGAAAACGGATCGAGGCCCAGGGTATTGCTGACTTCCAGAAGATCGTGTCGACCGGTCTGACCAAAGATCTCCTACAGTGGAAGGGGATTGAGGCGACCGAGAAGCTCGCGGAATCGCCGAATGCGAAGGTGATCGTGATTGGCGGCGGTGAAGGCGGTCTGCCGATCATTCTCAATCCGGGGCAGTAGTTTCAGATCGTGCGCGGCGGGACTCTGACCTGCCGCGTCAGGGTCAGGTGGGGACGCCTGCCGCCCACAACGTTCCCGGGGCAGTAACCCGGGTAATCATGTCCTAGTTCTCGGGGCGGACAGAAGAGACACCATCGACGCTATCGCGTCAGCGGGGGCGGGGCCACACGGTCCCGCCCCCGTGTTATATTCAGTACCGGATAGGTTGATAGGGAAGCATCACACCGAGCGTGAAGCGAGCGCTGGCGAGCGAAACGGTCGAGGTGCGACGCCAGTGACAATGCATCCCCCTCGACACCACTCGGGATGACGCTTCGGTGCTCCACACCCTTCGGGTGGGTATCAGGAGCAAGCCTCTCCTGAACTTGTCGAAGGGGTCTGCTGCCCACAAGAGTGATGTCATCTCGGCGAACGCCGGGATCCAGTCATCGGCTAAAATGATAGCGGGGTGTGCGGCAGTTGCCCTCGGCTGCCGTACGAGATGACACTTTGTGCTTCAACCTCTCGGGTGGGTCCTATCAACGTGTTGTGGAGTAAGATATCGTCGTTCCAGCTATTGTTTGTGGGGCACGTGGTACACCAGCTTTCAGCCCCAACTTCCACACTTGCCAAGAACTGACAATTTTGGTAGACTTACGCTTGGTCTAACTGGGTTATTTCAAAAACGGGCAACATCTATCCTATCGGGAACAGGGGGCCTTCATGCTGGGCAAGTTGTGTTTCATCGTGTCACTGCTGGCGTTGATCGGGCAAGCTTCGGCTGATCCGTATACGCAGCTCATCTCGTATCAAGGTCGCATTACCGATTCCGGCGGCAACGCCATTCCTAATGGGCCGCAATTTGTAACGATGAAGATCTATGACTCTGATGTCGGCGGTATCGAGTTGTGGAGCAGTGGTATTCGCGAGGTGACGGTCCTCAATGGGGTCTTCACCTACATCCTCGGTGACTCGGTGGCATTTCCGACGGGTCTCTTCGCCGGTGATTCGATACGGTACCTGGGCGTCCGAGTGGGTACCGATCCGGAGTTGACGCCGCGAGTACCGTTATTGGGCTTCGCACTGCGGGTTGCTTCGATCGATGGCTCAGCGGGCGGCACGATAATCGGTGACCTCGTTCTCGAGGGCAAAGCCACACTTGGTGAAAACAACGTCAACTCCGGGTTGAGATCATTTGTGGTCGGGCATAATAACAGGGTGTACGGCAACTATTCGACAATCGGCGGTGGCGGAGGGTCAGCCAACCCGTGGGATTCAAATGTTGTCTATGGTGACCATTCGGTTCTCGGAGGAGGTGCCGGGAATAGAGTCGATTCGATCTATTCCGTCGTCGCTGGCGGCGTCCTCAACCACGCTATCGGGGAATCCAGTACCATTGGCGGAGGTGTTGGCAATAGAGCCGTTGGCCTAACTTCGACGATCGCAGGGGGTGGAGGGAACACGACATCAAACATCGGCGATGCGATTGGCGGTGGTGAAGGGAATCAAACGATAGCTCCTGGCTACTACAGTACTATTGCCGGAGGCAATCTGAACACTACCGGAGGTATCGGATCGACCGTCGGTGGTGGAGAGCAGAACAGTGCCGCCAACGACTATTGCACGGTCGGTGGCGGATTCGACAATCTCGCCAGTGGGTTTTATACCACAGTGGGAGGCGGCGACGCCAATCATGTGGTTGGCGACCGGAACACAATTGGTGGCGGTCAAGCCAATCTCGTGTCTGGATGGTTCAGCACGATCGGGGGTGGAAACGCGAACGATGCTCAAGATACGGCGGCGACGATTGCGGGAGGGCAGAACAACCACGCGACGGCTGTGTTTAGCACCATCTCGGGTGGCGGTGACAACTGGGCCGAGGGGCGCTACAGTGTCGTACCGGGCGGTTCAATGTGTGAAGCGGACGGTCACTTCAGTATGGCTGCGGGCCGACGAGCCAAGGCGACTAGCGACGGTTCGTTCGTCTGGGCTGATCACACCGATGCCGATTTCGTCTCTGGTGGCGCCAAGTCATTCAATATCCGCAGTACAGGCGGCATGTTTGTCTATAGTGACAGCAATGCGACGACCGGGGCTATGTTGGCTCCCGGCAGCGGAAGTTGGGCGTCAATAAGCGACAGCACGCTGAAGGAAAACATCGTACCCGTTGACGGAGATAGAATCCTTGAGCTTCTCGGTGAGCTGGAGATATCCGAGTGGAATTACGAATCGCAGTCCGGCGACGTTCGCCACATTGGTCCCATGGCACAGGACTTTTATCGGTTGTTTGGTGTCGGCGACAACGAACGGCAGATCAGTTCTGTTGATCCAGATGGCATCGCGCTTGCCGCGATACAAGCACTTGAAAAGAAGACGCAACGAATCACACAGCTTGAAGAAGAGATGCTCGAACTCCGCCAGCTTGTACTCAAGTTGATGGAACAGGCGTCGGTACCCGCCGAAAATGGCCAGCCATCGGAACACTAATCCACGGCCGGCGTGAGTGTAAGCGGCAGGCCGGGGCCTGCCGCCCACAATTCATTCGTCATCCCGGCGAAAGCCGGGATCCAGAGTTCGGTCTAGGGTTCTGCCGATCACGAAGATATCTACGGTAGTCGCTATCGGCTGGCCTGCGTGTGGAAGGAGCTATTCAGCGGCAGGTGGGGACTCCTGCCGCCCACAACGATACTAGTGTGCGAGGCAGTCGCCCGCGGCTGCCGTACGAGGTAACACTTTGTGTATGCCGTCCCTCGGGTGAGTATAGCGACAGGTGAGGCCTGTCCTGAGTCTGTCGAAGGAACACCTGCTGCCCACTACGTGACACTACGGCTTTGGCCTAGGGCAAATCACGTCAATGCGGACCCCGAATGGATCGTCGACCGCCGAGAAACGCATCGGGTCGTACATCTCTGTATCCTCAGGTGTCCAGCAGTTCTTCGCGCCGTGTTCGATAAACAACGCGTGCAGTTTGTCGACTTCTTCGGGTGTTGCAACCTGAATCGCGAATTCGGCATTGCGCGGGTTCTTGCCGGGCGTGGTTCCCTCTTTAGACGGAAAGAGTGTCAGCCAGGTATCGCCGAGTTTGAATCCACAGATGACCGGTTTTTCGACCATGACGTCCGGTTCACCGAGAACTGCGGAATAGAACTCGACCGCTTTCTGGAAGTCTTCAAAGTAGAGCGAGACGTAGTTGAGATCGACGAAGTTGACGGGTCTGTCTGGCATGTCTTGTTCCTAACTCATGGATTCCCGCCTGCGCGGGAATGACAGTGTTCTTGTTCCTGTGACTTCAGGCGTCAGTGTTGAAGGCTCATCCCTGACCTTGACACCCCCGATGTCGTGATCTCCGGTCTCGTAATCCCGGAGCTCGTCATCCCCGCGAAAGCGGGGATCCAGCCTTGGCTGCGAATGGGCGCGGCAGGTGAGGCCTGTCCTGAGCTTGTCGAAGGAACACCCGTCGCCCACATGAGCTCATTCCTCCGAGTACCGTCGTTGAATGTGCTGAATCACTGCCGGATCGGCGAGTGTCGTCGTATCCCCTAGGACCTTGCCCGAGGCGATATCGCGTAGCAGCCGACGCATGATCTTGCCCGATCGTGTCTTCGGCAGATCGGCGGCGAAGATCACCTTCTCCGGTTTCGCCAGCGCCCCGATTTTGAGCGCCACAAAATCGCGCAGCTTGCCGATCAGTTTTTCATCCGCTTTCTGCTTTGGACCCAGCGTGACAAAAGCCGCCAGTGCTTCCCCTTTGAGATCATGCGGGATGCCGACAACGGCCGCCTCGACAACCGACGGATGCTCGACGAGGGCCGACTCGACCTCCATGGTCGACAGGCGATGTCCGGCCGTATTGATGACATCGTCAACCCGCCCGAGAATCCAGAAATAGCCACCCTTGTCGATTCGGGCACCGTCGCCGGGGAAATAGATCCCGTCCCACTTCGACCAGTAGGTATCGACAAACCGTTTACGATCCCCCCAGATTCCCCTCAGCATTCCCGGCCACGGGTGAGTCACCGCGAGCAGGCCACCGCCGTTCTTGACTGGTTTGCCGTTTTCATCGAGCACCGCCGGTGATATACCGGGGAATGGCTGCGTTGCCGAACCGGGTTTCGTCTTCGTCAGGCCGGGGAGAGGGGTGATCATGATGTGCCCGGTTTCAGTTTGCCACCAGGTATCGACAATCGGACAACGCTTGCCGCCGATAATCTCGTGATACCAGATCCATGCTTCAGGGTTGATCGGCTCCCCAACCGTACCGAGCAGCCGCAGCGATGACAGGTCATGTTGGCCCGGCCACTCCTTTCCCCATTTCATGAAGGCGCGGATCGCCGTCGGTGCGGTGTAAAAAATCGACACGCCGTAATCCTCGACCACCTGCCAGAACCGATCCGGGTCGGGCCAGTCGGGGGCACCTTCGTAGATCACCTGGGTTGCGCCGTTAGCAAGGGGACCGTAGGTCACATACGTATGCCCGGTCACCCAGCCGCAGTCGGCAGTACACCAGTAGACATCATCCGGCTTGATATCGAACACGAACTTGGTTGTTGCGTATGCACCGGTGAGATATCCACCGGTCGTGTGCATGATTCCTTTTGGTTTACCGGTTGTACCTGACGTGTAGAGGATGAACAGCGGATGCTCACTGTCGACATATGTCGGCTTGCAGACTGGATCGGCGTCCTGCATGAGGCGGTGGTACCAGTGGTCACGCCCTTCCTTGAAGCGCAGCAGGAAATCGCCGCGCTTAACGACGATAACGTGTTCGATAGTGGGACACGATGCCAGAGCGACATCGGCGTCATGCTTCAACGGGATGATCTGGCCGCGGCGGTAACCACCATCGGCCGTAATCAGCATCTTCGCCTCGGCGTCGTTGATGCGATCGGAGAGTGATTCAGGGGAGAAGCCACCAAAGACGACCGAGTGGATCGCACCGATTCGCGCACAAGCGAGCATCGCGACAACGAGCTCGGGGATCATCGGCAGGTAGATCGCGACCCGGTCACCCTTCTTGATCCCGAGTCCCTTGAGGCAGTTGGCGAACTTGTTGACCTCGCGCCAGAGGTCGTAGTACGACATGACGCGCTTGTCACCCGGTTCCCCCTCCCAGATCAACGCGACTTTGTTGCGATTACCGTTGGTGAGATGCTGGTCGAGGCACGTTTCGGTGACATTGAGTTTGCCGCCAATAAACCATTTGGCATCGGGGGCTTTCCATTCGAGCGCCTTTGTCCAGCGCTTCTTCCAGACGAGTTCCTTGGCCATCGACTCCCAGAACTTAACTGGTGACCTGCCCGCCTTGACGTAATTTGCCGCGGCAGCGAACGTGGCCTGTTTCTTGAAAGCGGCCGACGGGGGGAAGGTACGGTTTTCGTGGAGATGCGTTTCAATCGTCGCAGACGTAGATTTTGCGTTTCGGGATGACGCAGTCACTCTCTTTGCCACTTTTTTGGGGGTCTTCTTGGACGGCGTGGGCATGGGGAATCTCCAGGGTAAATCGAGGCTCAATTCTGGCGCGAATAAACGAGGCTGATCAGGGGTGGTCAACAAACGGTGCCGCAGGCACTTACCGGTGCGGCTAGCGATTGGTGAGCGACTTATGTGCAGGCGATTGCAGGTCGATGTCGTTACGATGCCAGTTGTCGCCAAAGTAGCACTTGAAATCATTCTTCTAAGTCGTTGGCAAAATGCGTCTCGCCAATGCTGAGCAGGTGGGTATGGAACTTGCTCGAACAGCACCTGAGACCATGTAACACCTTGACAAAAGGCGGTTTTTGGGTACTATCGAAGCGGAGTTTGGACGGTCTCACGTACACGCCTCGAACTCAAACCATTGCCCATATCGCCGGTCCTCGGTGCAAAGAGTGTGTGAGCTGCCCGCTGTGGAACGGGCAGCACGGATTGTCTGTCTGGTTGCGGCCGTTTGCGGATGATCCGGCATAAGGAGGAAAGATGACCTCATTCGGAACCCCTCTCCGATGGTCACTCGCAGCATTCCTAATCTGTCTGATCGGCCTCGTTCCGCGCGTTCACGCGGATCCGAGCACGCTTCACTCACCGGAACTACAACTTCCTGATGACACGACGTTTGCTGTCTGTCTGGGTGAGGAGATTTGCTACGAGGTCGGCGCGACCGACGCGGATAGTAACGAGACATTTACCCTGACCCTGCTCGCCGGGCCGGTCAGTTTCGGCCCCGAGGTCTTCGTCGGGGATTTCACGACGGAATTTTGTTTTACCCCCTCCCAATCGGGCGAGTACACGTTCGTCTGGCAGGTCGTCGACTCGCTTGGGGCGACCGATATCGATACGGTCGTTGTCACCGCCGAGTTGAACTCTCCGCCGGCGATTGATGATCAGACATTCGGTCCCGAGGTTCTCTGCGACGACGACACGCGCGTGTTACAGCTGGTCGCGGTTGACGCCGACGGTGACCCGTTTGAGTGGACGATTCTCTCCGGTCCCGGTTCGATCGATTCGACCGGCCGGTTGATTTACAATCCGGTCGTCGGGTTCACCGAGTGGGTCGTTGAGGTTCGCAATGAGTGCGGCTTCGATCGGGCGAAAATCGAGGATTCGGTTGAGTTCGTCCCGCCGCCGTCAGTCGAGTGCCCCGAACCGTTCTCAGTTGTCCTCTGTAGTCCGGAACCGATCGAGGTCGGACCATTCGTCGCTCGTGACTTTGATCAGGTGTCGATCAATCTGGGGACATTGACCGTTGTCGACTCCTCAGATGACTCCCGAACCTACACCGCGACCTTTACACCTGATACCGCCGGACGCTACGACATCGTTTTCACCGTCAGCAACGACTGCGGTGATGCTGCCTGCGTGCATTTTGTAACCGTTGCCTACGACGAAGCACCGGTCGTTAGTCTCGCCGACGATTTCTCAATCCAGCTCTGTACCCCGGAGGCGATCTGCTTCGATGCCTTCGTTGACGATCCCGAGTTCGGCCCGACCATGGTGTCGACCAACCTTGGTGAGTACGACGATGCTTCCGACCGCATCTGCTTCACTCCGGACACAGCCGGTCTCTATACGATTATCGCAACCGCGACCGACAGCTGTGGTAAGAGTGCTTCAGATACGATTCTCGTGACCGTCGAGCTCAACGAGCCGCCGACGATCGCCTTTGGCGAACCGAACCCGTTCGATCTCTGCATCGACCAGCAGATTTGCATTCCGCTGATTGTTTCAGACGATAACGTGGCCAGTCTCGCAGCCAACTTTGGCTTCATTGATCCGGAGACCCAGGAGCTCTGCTTTACTCCGGATACCAACGGCTCCTACACGTTGATCGCCTATGTCACTGACGATTGTGGTGCGACTGATAGTGCAACGTTTGTCTTGCAAGTCGAGACGCCATCACCGGCAACGATTGCCGGATTTAACGACACGACCGTGTACATCTGCGAACCGACCGAGATCTGCCTGCCGACGACTATCACCGGCGGTGTCATCTCCGTCTCGGTGAATATGGGTCAGTACGATGCCGAGGCCGGCACGGTCTGTTTCATGCCGTACGACTCCGGCCAGTTCGAATTGATTCTAACGGTCGAAGATTCCTGTGGCACTACGATCGACACGGCTTTTGTCACTGTTACGACTGACCAGCAGATCCAGCTGGTCTGCCCGTCGGATACGTCGGTCTTCCTCTGCGAAGCCGATACGCTTTGTTTCCCGATCGATGGTGTCCCCGCCGGTGCGACCGTTCGTCCGATCGGTACCGGCACGTTTTGGGATGAAGAGAAGCAGGCGATCTGCTTCTTCTCCGATTGTTGTATTGAAAACGAAATTGGCATCGAAGTCATCACCGATTGTGGGGTCGTAAGTTGCACGTTTACGGTCGAAGTCGTAACGAACTCGCGGCCGCTGGTGATTCTGCCGAACGACACGACGCTGTTTGCCTGCGATACTGCGTCCCTCTGTATTCCGGTCGGTATCTCCGACATCGACAACAATATCGCGTCGATCCGCGTGAGCGGCGGCAGCTATTCCGCCGAAACGTCGACGATCTGCATCGAAACCGAGCAGGCCGGCCAGGTGATCGTCATGGTTACGGTTACCGATTCCTGCGGTGCGGTTCGCTCGGACATGACGATCATTGATGTCGAGATCAACACACCGCCGATCGTTACAATTGATTCCGAAGCTGATACGATTATCGCCTGTGTTGGTGATACCGTTTGTCTGCCGGTAACAATCGAGGATGTCGAAGGTGACGTTGTCCTTATTGAGGGCGTGAACGAAACGATCTACAATGCTGAGGCTGGCACGATCTGCCTCGTCGCCGATCTGCTCGACTCCGCGTATACGTTCGAAATCGTAGTTGAGGATAGCTGCGGTGCGCGAACTGTCGCCACTCGGACTGTCTGGCTCGATGGTAAGGTGCCGTTGGCAATCGAATGTGTTGATCCGGAGCTTTTCGAGCTGTGCGGTCCCGACACGATCGGTTTCCCCATTTCTATCACTGGTATTCCGGATTCGATCTTTGTCGAGTACTTTGCGTTCATCCGCAACGATTCGGTCTTTTTCTTTGCCGATACGACCGGTGTCTACGGCATCGGCATCGAGTTGTTCGACGAGTGCGGCTCGGCGCGATGTGGCTTGTCGGTTGCGGTAGTGATCTCCGAGGATCCTCAGCTCGTCTGTCCGAGCGACACCGCCGTACTGCTCTGTGCCGACGAGGAGATTCGCCTGCCGTTCTCCGTTAGCCCGTTTGCTACGGTGACGTTTGACGCCGGTGGTGAGTTCACGCGTATTGACGGCGATGAGATCATCATCACCCCTAATGGCAGTGGAACGTTCATCGTTCGTCTCCGGGCCGAAACGCCGTGCAGTGTCGATACCTGCTCGTTCAAGGTGATCGCCACCGAGAACAGCGCTCCAGTGATTTCGCTATCTGATTCCATGCTGACGCTCTGTGAGCTGACCGAGATTTGTTTGCCGGTTGACGTTTTCGATGTCGATGGCAACCTCGATGGCGTCACCTACGAGATTCGCGATCTGAATGGGGAAGAGCAGAACTTTGGCCGCCTTGTGAGCAACCGCGGTAAGGACCAGGGTGGCATTGATCCGGCAGCAACAGTCGTTGGGGATTCGATCTGTTTCCTCCCCGAATCATTCGGTCTTTTCGAAGTTATTGCTATCGCCACCGACAGTTGTGGCCTCGCCGATACGGCAGTTGCAGTCGTCGATATCCACCAGGGCGAGGCGATCACGATTATGTGTCCGACTCCAGAGCCGGTTGGCCTCTGCGGTCGGGAAAAGATCTGTATCGATGTCCCGATTGCGGGGATTCCGCAGAGCGTGCTGACCTCGTTCGGTAGCTGGGAAGACGGTGTTCTCTGTTTCTTCGCTGATACGGCCGGGCTCTATTCGATCGAAGTTATTGCTTCCGCTGAGTGTGGTGACGACACTTGCCGCATTGACATTCCGGTTATGATTGCCGATTCGGTTGGCGTCACTTGCCTGACGGGCGATACAACGATTTTCGCCTGCGAACTCCCTGCGACGTACAGTTTCCCGGTCGACATTACTGGCGATGTCGTCGATATCGTCGTCAGCCCGAGCAACGCGGTGTTGGTCGATGGTGAGATTCAGTTGACAGTCGAATCGGCTGGCAGCTACGACATTTCGATCGTCGTCAGCAACGAGTGCAACGTTGATAGCTGTGGCTTCACGGTCACTGTTGATGAAAACACGCCGCCAATGATCTCCAGCCGCGATTCGATGCTGGTGCTTTGCGATCTGCAGACAATCTGCGTTCCCGTCGATGTCGTTGATGCCGACGGTAACCTGATTGACGTCACCACGTCGCTGGGTCAGTTTGGCGATGAGCTCGTCTGTTTCGAGCCTGATACGTTTGGTGTCTATACGATCGTCGTCACAGCCACCGACGAGTGCCAGACAGTCGTCGAGGACACGATTATAGTCACGGTCAACGAGGGCACGACGGTCGCGATCGACTGCCCGACCGAAACGTTCGTAACGAGCCGTCCGCTTCCGGATTCAGTCCGCGTTCCGATCACCATTACGCCTGCCGGTGTCGACGTTCAGTTGTTGCCGGAGGGAATCGGACGGTATGATGCTGAGACGGGTGAAGCTGTCGTTTGGATCACCGAGCCGGGTGTTACCAGTTATACCCTGGTCGCATCGAGCGAATGCAACACGGATACCTGTGCTTTCTCCATCGAGGCCGGAGGTTACACGCCACCGGTAGTCGCTTGCGAAGGCATCGTCGATACCATTCTCTGTCTGCTCGAACCAGAGACGGTCTGTCTTCCGGTTCCGGTTTCGGGGACTGATGTCACCGTTACGGTCTCGCCGATTGGCAGCTACGACAACGGGTTACTCTGTATCCCGGTTGATACGGCTGGGACGTATCTGATTACAATTATTGCGGCCAACGAGTTTGATGCCGACACGTGCCAGACATCGTTGACCGTTACCCGGCAGAATCCACCACAGGTGAGTCTGCCAGCCGACTTCCTGTTCAATGGCTGTTCGACCGATACACTCTGCATCTTCACGGAAGTCATCGCCGACAATGACTCCCTGCTCACTGTCACCGTCTCCGGACCGATCGGCACGACCTATAACCGCGAGACCGGAGAGATCTGTGTCCCAGCGCTTGAAGAGGGCGTGATCACGGTTAGTCTGACAGCGACCGACGAGTGCGGCAATGAAGCAAGCGATTCGACAACCATCACCGTGAACCTGAATGATCCGCCGGTGATCGATCCGGGGGATGACACGACGGTTGTGCTGTGCGGTCCCGAAGAAATCTGTCTACCGGTAGTCGTCGTCGATGACGATCGGTTCACGGTCACCGGTTCGATCGGAGTCTATGATTCCGAAGCCGGTACGCTCTGCTTTACGCCCGATACCGCTGGGCTTTACGAAGTTGAGATCGTTGCTAGCGATAGCTGTTTCGCTGAAGTGTACGATACGGTCCTGGTTGGGGTAACGTTCCTCGACGGTGCGGAGATCTCCGGACTGCGTGATACGAGTGTTTACCTTTGCACGCCAACCGAGGTCTGTATTCCGTTTACTGTCGAGAATGCTACGTCGGTTACAACCAACCTGGGCATGATTAAAGACGGCGCCGTCTGTTTCGTTCCGTACGATTCGGGCGTCTTCAGTGTGGTTATCACCGCCACCGATAGTTGTGGTACTGAAGTCAGCGATACTGCGTTAGTCACAGTGGAAACCGACCAGGCGATCGTGCTTGAATGCCCGAGCGACACGACGATCTTCCTCTGCGACCCCGACACGCTCTGTTTCTTTGTCGGGGGCGTACCGGATGATGCAATCGTGACCGTTCGCGGAACCGGCGCCTACTGGGATCCGGCGACGCAGTCGGTCTGCTTCTTCTCCGACTGCTGCATCGACAATACGCTCCGGGTCACGGTGACCACACCGTGTGGGGCACAGAAGTCCTGCGAGTTTACGGTCACCGTTATGACCAACAGCAAGCCGGTAGTCATTCTTCCGCAGGATGAAACGATCAGCCAGTGCGAAGCCGACTCGATCTGTATTCCGGTCGGTATTGACGACGTTGATGACAACATTGTTTCTGTCGAGGTCACCGGCGGCGTTTACAACCCGGCAACGAGCTCAATCTGCTTCTTCCCGGATACTGCGGGGACCTACTTTGTGACCGTCTTTGCGACCGACGAATGTGGTCTTGTCGATATGGATATGGCAACGATCACGGTGATTCCAAATCGGCCGCCGATGATCACACCGACCGTGTTCGATACGACGGTTGCTCTCTGTGGGCCCGAGACCATCTGTATCCCAACGCTCATCGAAGATCCTGATCTCAACATCGAGATTATCGATGTCGTGGGGGGCGCGTTTGCCGATGGCAGCCTCTGTCTGACGATAGATTCTGCAGGCGAGTTCTGTGCTCAGGTCATCGCCATTGATTCCTGCGGCGCCGCCGATACGGTTGAGGTCTGCGTAACGGCTTCCTTTAAAGAACTGGCAGCGATCGACTGTCCCGAGCTTTCGAGTGAACCGATTGTTTACTGTGATCCGGCCGATACGCAGTTAACCTATTGTCTTGCGATTCCGGTGACCGGTGATGATGTGTCGGTTACGACGACCTTTGGTACTTGGTCAAACGACACGCTCTGCTTCCCGATTGATTCCTCGGGGACGTACGAAATCACCGTGATCGCAGCCTCGGATTGCAACGCCGATACCTGTGTGATCTCATTACCGATCGAGATTCTTCCGCCGGTGCAGATTACCTGTCCGGAGAGTATCATCGATCCCGGTCTCTTCCTGTGTTCGGTCGATACGGTCTGCTTGCCGTATACGATCACCAGTACCGTATCCGAAGTTACTGTGAGTGGCGGGGAGGCCTTCCTGAGTGATACCGGCACGGTTTGCGTACCGATTCTTCAGTCGGGCTCCCAGGAGATTACGCTGATTGCCAGCGGTGATTGCGGGGCCGATACTTGCTCGTTCACAGTCGTCGCCCAAATCAACCGACGGCCGATGATCACGGTGCAGGATACACTCGCCATTGTTTCCTGCGAACTGACTGAGCAATGCATTCCGATCAGCGTCACGGATCTTGACGGCAATCTGGCCGAGGTGTCATCTGACTTTGGCACGATCGACGGCGACACCCTTTTGTGCTTCACGCCACAATCGTTCGGAACGATAGTCATTCGCGTTTCTGCCGTCGACTCTTGTTCGGCGTCGTCAATCGACTCTATTGTGGTCGTTGTCGATGAGGGACCGACCGCATCGATTCTCTGCCCTGATGAGCTACAGTTTGCGTCGCTCTGTGACCCGGATACTGTCTGCGTCATCGCGCCGGTCTCGCCTGATGTTGCCACGGTGACAGTGCTACCGGCCGGCTCGTACAACGCTGAGACCGGTGAGGTATGCTTCCAGGCGGATACGTCGGGAACGTACGACATCACGGTTATTGCCGATGCCGTCTGCGGATCGGATACCTGTACATTCTCGGTGCAGGTAACGATCAACGAGTCACCGGTCATCTCCTGTCCGCCGTCGATCGATACGTTGCTCTGCCTGGCCACGCCAGACACCCTCTGTTTCCCGGTAACGGTAACCGGGAGTGGCGTTGACGTCACTGTTTCTGAGGGAGGCTTCTTTGAAGCCGGGTTTGTCTGTATTCCGGTGACCGAGGCCGGTACAATTGATGTTTTGATTGTCGCCCAGGGTATCTGTGGCGTCGATAGTTGTGTAACGAGTGTGACGGTAACAGCCGATGAGGCGCCGATGCTGTCACTGCCAATGGTCATGCCGATTACTCGCTGTCCGGACGATTCCGGAGCTGTTTGCATCACCGGTATTCGTGCCAGCGATCTGGAAAGCGACGTAACGCTCTCGCTGGTGTGTGCGACCGACTACGGCTCACTCTCCGGTGATCCAGCTGATTCAGTAACGCTGTGCTTCACGCCGGATACGCTCGGACGGTATGCTTTCTGTCTGGAAGCGAGCGATGGCTGTAACTCGACGCGGGATACGCTGTTTGTCGATGTGATTGAGCGCGATGATTGCGATGTCTGCGTACGCTTCTCGTTCGACTATGGCGAGTGCGTCCCGGTGAACCAACTTCATACGGTTGATCTCAATGTCGAAACCAATCGACCGATTGGCGGGTTCGAGTTGCTGCTCAGTTACGATGCGTCGGCGATCTCCTTCCAGACCGCCGATAACGAAGGAACAGCAATCGGTGACTGGGAGTACTTCGTCTTCAATCTCGGCTCGGGAGCCTGCGGGTCGGCCTGTCCGTCTGGTCTGATTCGTCTTGTCGGTATTGCCGACATCAACAATGGTGCTCCAAGTCCGCCTCAGTCCGCCTATTCACCGAACGGTACGCTCGCCAAGCTACGGTTCCTGATTGCGAACAATCAGAATCTTGGTGCACAGTTCATTCCAATCAGCTTTGTTTGGTACACCTGTACCGACAACGCGGTCTCTGACCCGACGGGAGCGGAACTGTACCTCGATTCTCGTATCTTCTCTGCCAATGACTTGGTCGTGTGGGATGAATTCGATGATGTTAACTTCCCCGAATCTGAGCGTCCCTTTGGCGTCGGCTCTCCTGATGACTGTCTGACGGGCAGTGAGAAGAACGCACCGGTTCGCTGCATCGAATTCTATAACGGCGGCCTCTGCATTATCGACCCGGATTCAATCGACGATCGTGGTGACGTCAACCTCAATGGCATCGCGTATGAGATTGCCGACGCGGTTCTCTTCACCAACTACTTCCTCTATGGTCTGTCGGTCTTTGATGTCTCGGTACCGGGTTCTGTGGCCGCGACGGATGTTAATGGCGACGGAGCGACGCTGACGGTCACTGATCTGACGATGCTGATTCGTGTCATCGTTGGTGATGCCGACCCGAATCCGAAACTCAACCCGTACGGTCAGCCAGCCGACGTCTGGGTTCAGAACGACCGAGGACGACCCGTGGTAACGAGTTCAACAGTCGCCGAGATCGGCGCGGGGCACTTTGTGTTCGACCTTCCTGAAGGCAGCCGCGTCGATCAGGTTGTACCGTTGTCATCGCTCACCGAGGTCGACCTGATCTATGACGTTGTCGATAATCAGCTCCGAGTTTTGGTCTACGATATCGGCACCGGCCGAGTCGCCAGTGGACAAAACGAGCTGTTTGAGATCATTGGTGACGGTCCGGCACCGGTACTCGTCACTGCCGCTCTGGCGGATTACTTTGGTCGTCCGTACGAGCTTAATGCGGCGTCGACGGGTCTGCCCAGCGAATACGTTCTGGCTCAGAACTATCCGAATCCGTTCAACCCGACAACGACGATCGGTTTCAGTCTTCCGGATGCTGGAGAGTGGCGTCTATCGATTTACAATATCACGGGTGCTCTCGTTCGAGAGTACACGGGGAGCAGTGGCGCCGGAACGATTGAGGTCGACTGGGATGGTATGACGTTAACTGGCCGCCCTGCTGCCACGGGCGTGTATCTCTATCGACTTGAGGCGGGGAGTTTCTCGGCCACCAAGAAGATGGTGCTTCTGAAGTAAATCTCAGGCACTCTTCTTTCCTCTGAAAGCGTCCGGCTGCCGCAACAGTCGGGCGCTTTGCTTTAGCTGTGGTGGTACGATCCGCCGGCCTGCAGATCCAGGACGCGATAAAGCTGTTCCAAGAGAACGATCCGGGCGAGTTGATGCGAGAGGGTCATTGGTGAGAGCGACACAATCACATTCGCTCGGGTACGGAAGGTGTCGTCGAGGCCGTAGGCACCACCAATTGTCCAGACGAACCGTCCTGTCGCCTGCTGTTCCCACCGATTGAGATTTGTTGCCAGTTCCGTTGTCGTGTAGCGGTTGCCGGTTTCGTCGAGAGCGACAACGAAATCACGCTCGCGGAGACGACTCATTAGAGCCTGCGACTCGGCGGACCGCCGAGCGTCATTGGACAATGAGGCCAGTCCCTTGGGGTCAGCGGGTATCTCCCAGTCAACGTGGGCGTAGCGGGCGAGCAGCGAAGTGAAATGGTTCGACGCATACTGAAGCCAGCCAGAGCGGGCGCGGCCGAGCGTCAGAATCGTGTACTTACGCAAAGGATGTTACGGCAATGAAGCAGTTGCGCTGACGAGGACCGTCGAACTCGCAGAAGAATATGCCCTGCCAGCGACCGAGAACCAGGCTGCCGTGATCGATCAGAATCGTCTGATTGGAACCGAAGAGTGAGGCTTTCAGGTGAGCATCTGAGTTTCCTTCAGCGTGATGATAACCATCGGACTGGGGAATCTCTTTCGTCAGTTTATAGAGCAGATCACGAGCGACGTCGGGGTCATACGCTTCGTTGATCGTAACGGCCGCAGTGGTATGCGGCACGTAAACGACCACCTGACCGTGCGTGATACCGGATTCAGCGACAACCCGACGGACCTCGTCAGTAATCTCCACCATTTGTGAGCGTTCCCGAGTTGGTACCGTTATGGTTGTCACACCGGCTCCTCCTGTTGTGTGAAGAGCGCATCGACGAATGCTATCGGATCGAACGGGACAAGATCATCGATCCCTTCGCCGGTGCCCAAAAACAGTACTGGCACGCCCAGCTCCTTGGCTATCGCGATCACAATGCCGCCTTTGGCGGTCCCGTCAAGCTTCGTCACAATCAGTCCGTCGCACCCGACTGCTTCGGTAAAGACGTTGACCTGCTGTAAGGCATTCTGACCGGTTGTGCCATCGAGAATGAGCAGGGACTTGATCGTCGCCTCAGGAGCGGCTTTCTCAATCGAACGGCGTATCTTGGCTAACTCTGCCATCAGGTTGGATTTGGTGTGGAGACGGCCAGCCGTATCGATCAGCAAACGGTCAACGGACCGTGCTCGTGCTGCGCCGGCCGCATCATAGGCAACCGCTGCCGGGTCGGCACCGTCCTGCGCGCGGATGATTGCGACTCCGGAACGCTCCGCCCATATGGCGACCTGATCGATTGCCGCCGCCCGAAACGTATCGCACGCACCAATCATCACCGACTCTCCGGTTCCGGCAAAGTGAGTCGCGAGTTTGCCAATCGTCGTCGTCTTGCCGACACCGTTGACGCCGGTAATCAACCAGACCACGGGTTTGGATTCCGGAGTATCGTCGCTCGTACTTGTCGGGGAGAGGAGCCCCCGGATCTCCTCTTTGAGGGCGGCGATGACCTCGTCGCCGTCGCTCAGACGGTCGCTCTTGACACGGGAACGGAGGCGCTCAATAAGATCCAGCGAAGCGGCCACGCCGACGTCGGATGATATCAGAATCTCCTCAATCTCTTCGAGCAGTTCATCGTCGATCTTCCGTCCGCCAACAACCCGACTAATCTGCCCGAAGATGGCATCTTTCGTCTTAGACAGCGACCGTCTGAGCTTCTCGAACGCCTTGAGCATCAGCTGTCTTGATCGCTGGTTGTCGTGGTCACGGTTGACTCCATACGGTCACGTACCGCGGCCGGAACCTCATCGTCGTCTTCGGCTGTTTCCGAACGTGCCGGAAGTGTTTCTCCGGATTCGTTGAACCGTACGGCTACAAGCTTGGAGACTCCCGGCTCTTCCATGGTGACACCGTATAGATTGTCGGCGGCTTCCATCGTGATCTTGTTGTGCGTGATCATGACGAATTGCGTCTGCGATGAGAAGCTCCGGATCATCCCCAGGAACCGTCGACAGTTCGCGTCATCAAGTGGCGCATCGATCTCGTCGAGGATGCAGAACGGCGAGGGCTTCACCAGGTAGAGAGCGAACAGGAGTGATATTGCTGTCAGGGCCCGCTCACCTCCCGACATCATCGTAATCGGTAGCAGCTTCTTGCCGCGCGGGCGGGCTGTGATTTCGATATCGGATTCGAGTGGATCGTTCGCATCGACAAGTTTGACTGAGGCCTCACCCCCATTAAAGAGCTCCAGAAACAGGCGAGTAAAGTTGGCCTGAACTTTGTCCATGGTTTCGTTGAAAAGTTCACGAGCGGTCTGGTTGATCCGATTGATGGTCGACTTGAGGTCGTCTTTCGCCGTGTTAAGGTCAGTAATCTGTTCCGACAGGAATTTCTCCCGTTGGCTCGCCTCTTCGTATTCTTCGAGGGCGAGGAGATTGACCGCTCCAAATCCTTTGAGCTTTTCACGACATTCGGCGACAAACGCTCGGGCCTCGTCGTTGGACATTTCAGTCTCAGGACGGGTAACTGTCTGCGACGTGATGTCGACCTCATACTCCTCCTGGATACGGTCGACGAGGCCGCGCAGCTCTGACTCCATTGCGGCCAGTCGCATTTCGGCTTGATGCAATTGATCGCCGAGTGAATCGCGCTCGGATCGAAGCGACTTCAAAGTCGTCTCTTTGCCTTTCAGCGCCTCGGAAAGCTCAGTTTGTCGTTCCCGAATCACTTCCTGGTCACGGATCTTTGCTTCGCGTTCGGCAAAGAGATCTGTCAGCATCGTTTCCATTGTGCTGATCGACTGATCAGCTTCGCTGATCGTCTGCTCGGCTTCGGTGATCTCTCGCTGCTTGGTCGCATGTGTCGTCTGCAGGTCAGACGTCAAAGCTTCGAGATGACGTTGGGCGGCAGCAGTTTGGTCGCGTCGACTGCGCGCTTCCACGAGCGCGAGATTTGCCTGATTGACAGCCTCGGTCGCCTGTTGGGCGGCAATCTCAACGTCCTCAAGCTTGGTCCCCGTCTCGGCGAGGCTGGCGATGAGTTGATCCTTTTCACCCGTTAGGTTGGAGAAGTCGAGGCCGAGGGTGTATTGCCGCTGTTGAATACGCGTGAGGCGCTCAGTGAGTTGACGGCGCTCGCTATCGATGCGGACTTGCTCTGACGTCAGTGTTTTCTCCTGATAACGCAGATCTGCAAGTGCCTTTTGTGCCTGTTCGAGGTTCTCGGCTGTTTCTCCTAACTGGTCGGTGACCTGGGCGCTGGTCGCACGGACTGCTGCCAGCTCAGCCTGGATCTCAGATCGGCGGTGCCGAACGCTATCGAGTTTCTGCGTCAGTGCGGTGATCGTCTCGGCTTCCTCGGCAATCTTTTCGCGGCGACGGAACAGGGGAATGTTGTCGGTAGAACCACCCGCAACGGTGTGGGCCGCGTACCTTCGGCCGTCGGTTGTGACGGCGGTGAAACCGTAGGGGAGGTGAGTCAGGATCGTTTCGATATCGGCTTCCGGCTCAATGATGAGCGTTCGCGCTACGATCGCGTCTTTCAATCCGCGCAGATCATCGGGGGCATCGACATGCGCGTCCAACCACCCAACAACTCCCGGGAGTGTCGAAATCTCGGGCCGTTTTACGAGCGGGGCGAGCCCTCCGGCAAGGGGCACAAGTACCCCAACCTTTCCGTGGCGTCCCTCGCGAAGGTGTCGAATGATCGCTTCTGCCGATGCTCGGTCCTGACAGATAAGATAGCGGGACATTTCACCGAGAGCGGCCTCCAGGGCCGTTTCCATCCCTGCAACCGGAACAAAGGTGTCGGCTACGGTCCCGCGAAGGCCTGCCCAGTTGTCCGGAGCTTCCATGATCGCCACGGCTCCTGACTCGAACCCTTCGTACTGGACGACCATCTCTTCGAGCAGATGACGTCGTGCTTCGGCTGCTTCGATAGCGGCAACGAGCTCGGTCGACCGATCTCCGATCGTTTCCGATTCGCGATTGAGTGCCTCGGTTCGTTCCCGCAGCTCGGTCTGCTCGGTTTCCAGGCCGGTGCGCTGGGCGATGAGACCATCAACAGACGTTTGCGCCTCACACAACGATTCCGCCAGGGCCGCGACGGCTTCCTGATTGGTAGCGATCGACTGATCGAGGTGTGTCATCTGATCGCGGTAGTCCGTCTCCTGCTCGCGCAGCGACTGCTCCTCAGTCTTACCCGATGAGATACGTCCTTCGAGTTCGAGCAGCTTCTGATTGTTGCTGTCTCGAGTTGACCGAGCGTACAGCAGGCGCTCATCGACGGCGGCCTGATCCTGCTGGAGTGTCTCAACACCCGCCATCATTCCGGCCAGATCGTTGTCCTGTCGCTCTAACTCAGCTTTGGTGGCCGATTGTTCGGCCTCCAGCTCCGTGAGCCGACGCTTGATGTCGACAAGATCTGAGTTGTTGCGCTGGATCAGATCACCTGCGTGCGTTTTGCGCGTCCGCCAGACTGTGATGTTCTTCTCTAGCTCGTGGGCCTTTTCCGATGTCTCGTAGATTGCCTGACCAAGTTCGGAGAGTTGACGCTCACACTCACTGAGCGTGTGACGCTCACCTTCGACCTGGGCCGCAACGGTGTCAAGCTCGGCAGTCTGTCCCGATCGCTTGTCACTCAGTTGATCTCGCTCTGCTCGTAACTGACGGCTTTCGTCGGCCAGGGATTGTCGTCGGACATCCGCCAACCAGAGATCCCAGGTCTTGATCTGATCGCGGAGCGCGACATAGCGCTCTGCCTTTTTGTGCTGTCGATAGAGTGAGTTAACCCGCGTCTTGACCTCGGCATAGATGTCGTTCAAGCGCAGGAAGTCGGTTTCGGTTGCTTCCAGTTTTCGCATCGCCGCTTTGCGTCGCTGCTTGTATTTAGTGATGCCGGCGGCTTCCTCGAAAAGGAAGCGTCGCTCTTCGGCTTTGTCCGAAATGACCGCTTCGATCATGTCCTGTTGAATCACCGAATACGAGTGGGCGCCCATACCGGTATCGACAAACAGGTCGGTAATGTCTTTCAGTCGGCAGGGGACTTTGTTCAGTAGATACTCGGACTCATCCGAACGGAAGAGCCGTCGCGTGATCTGAACCTCGTGGTATTCGGTGGGCAGGACACTACGGTCGTTGATTACCGTTAGTGTCACTTCGGCCATGCCGAGCGGTTTCAACGACGATGTGCCATTGAAGATGACTTGTTCCATCTTGCCGCCACGGAGCATGGTCGGACGCTGTTCGCCGAGAACCCAGCGGAGGGCGTCGAGTATGTTCGTCTTGCCGCACCCGTTGGGTCCGACAATCGCGGTTACGCCGGGTGAAAAGGTGACTGCGGTCTTGTTTGGAAATGACTTAAAGCCAACGAGCTCAAGTTTCTTGAGATACACGCTTCCTCCCTGGAAACGAAGCGATCAGAGACGCGACACGAGTGTCGGGCCGTCGACCTGTCGATTCATGAGGGCCGAGACAGTTTCGACCAATGAGCGGTAGATATTGCGTTCGTCGCGTAGGTACTGGGACTTGATTTCGAGATTGTAGTACGGTCGACCGCGGTGATTACCCCGTCCGACGCGAATGGAGTCGGGGAAGAGGAGAAGCACCGCGGAAACGAAGTGAGAATCTTCGAGATTCAAATCGAGAATCAGATCGAAGCGCTGATCAATCAGCGATTGCTGCAGCGGCTTCCGAGGCAACCCGGCCCACGTGATCTGATCCATCGTCGGCGTAATCAGATGGAATCCTTTGCGGGGATAGATGTCCGTAACTTTCACCCCCGGCATCGCCAGAAGAGTAATTTCGGCAGACCGCCAGAGCTGGCTAACTGCCGGTAGGATTGTCTTGACCAGCGTAAGCTCACGCAGACCGTGTGGCAGACAAACCAGGATCCGGCGCACCGACTGTAGATCACGCGGGAACGACCGTGCGCTTTCGGTTGCCTGCTTGCGTTGCCGGCGCAGTTGAAATTCGGCGCTAATGCCGCGCAGGTTGATCACGGGCTGGTTACCTCACCCGTTGGGACATCACCCAAGCGCTCATTCGGTGGCATCCCGGTTACCGGTGGCGTCGGTGTTTCCTCGCGCTGGTTTGGATCTCGATTGGCCGCGAAGAAGACGCGGTAGTTATCGCGTTCGACGGCAACCTGGTAGATGCGCTGGGAGCGAGGATTACGAAGGTTCGCGAGTGTGTCGTTGATCGTCGCGATCACCACCTCGGGCCGACCGATCGTTATGAGGAATCGTTCGTCGGCTCGCAACTCATAGGCGCGGTCGATTCGGAGGAAGCCATTGATTACCGTATCCGCATCGGCGACGACCTGCGCCCACGACGAGTCGCTCGCCTGAAGGCCAAGCCGCATTGGGCTCGGAATGGCCTCGCTCGGCAGAGCCAAGCCGGTATCGCGGGCCGCGACCGGGGTGCCGGATGGTTGTTCGGTCGGCTGGACTGTCGTTGGCGTTGTGGTTTCGGTTGACTCGGTGCGATCTTCGCTCGTCTCGTTATCACCTCGTTGTAAGAGGCTGATGATGGCGAAGCCGCCGATGAGGACGACCAGCAGAATGACAACGATCATGCCGCCCCGACCACGTGAGTCGTTGGCGCCGCTTACCGCCAGTCCCGCTTTCTGACGGGCGGTGAGCGAGGCGGCGGGATCCTCTTTCGGATCGGGGCGTTCCGGCTGGTTCAATTCGCCCGTCTCAGCCTTAATCGCCTCAACCGTACGATCGAAGTCGATGCCGAGGTGGGTTGCATACGACCGAGCGAAAAGCCCGAAATAGACCTCGGCCGGGAGGTCTTTGGCCTGCCCCTCTTCTATCTGTTGCAGATGCTCCTGAGCGATTTTGAGTTCGGCGGAGATATCGGCGAGATCCAGCTCCTGCCGTTGCCGTTCGCCGGCCAGGAGTTCCCCCAGCTTTGCCTGCCAATTACTCATTTACGATCACCATGAGGAAGTACTCCGACGGTCCAGGAATCGTCGCGCTAGGTCGTCCAAGCACCTGCGCGGCAATCCGACGACAGTATCCACGTCCCCCCGGTATGAATCAACAAGAAACCCCCCCATGCCCTGGATCCCGTACGCCCCCGCTTTGTCCATTGGCTCTCCACTGGCAACGTATTTTTTGATCTCGGTTTGCCGTAGGTGATTGAAAGTAACACTTGTGGTGTCGCAGGTGCTCATTACGGTGCCGTCGCGGGCGGCAAGAGCGACTGCGGTCGTGACATTGTGGCTGCTTCCGGACAAGCGGGAGAGCATCTCGATCGCGTGTTCGGTCGACCGTGGTTTGGGGAGGATTTCATTATCATGGACTACGATAGTGTCACATCCAATGGACATGTCGCAATCTGGTCGGAGCTGAATTGCCACCAGTGCTTTCTCCTCGGCCAGGCGAAGGGCGTAGGCGCGGGGGGCTTCGTCAGAGCGCGGCGATTCATCGACATCCGGGCTGACCTGAGCGAATGACAATCCCAGTTCACCGAGTAACGCGCTGCGACGTGGCGAGGACGACCCCAGCAGCAGCGCGACTTGCCGGCTTAAGGCCAATAGGTTTGGGTAATCGGATGCGCTGGCAGACTCAAGCATGATCCCGTTCCAACAGTATTGTTACGGGACCGTCGTTGACCAGATCGATCATCATATGAGCACCGAATTGCCCGGTGGCGACCGATACCCCGGGGGCTCTTTCCCGGACGATCTCGACAAACCGTCCGATCAACGCTTCGGCAGCCTCAGGGGCCATCGTATCGTCGAAACCCGGTCGACGACCTTTATGAACGTTCGCATACAGAGTGAATTGCGGGACAATGAGAATGCCGCCACCGATATCTCGGACCGAACGGTTCATGCGACCTTCTTCATCTTCAAAGATTCGCAGATGGACAAGTTTGTCGGCTAACCAGCGCACCTGATCGATCGAGTCATCTGTCCGGCAGCCGACCAGCGCCAGGAGTCCGGTGCCAACCGCCCCGACAGTTGCGCTATCGACCGAAACTGAGGCCCGGCCGACGCGTTGGACAAGCACTCGCATGGGGGGAGAGTACGCCCGCGGCTGCAGGCGGAGTAGCTCTTTTCGGTGACCGGACCAAGTCGGTTTTGGGCTTGCCGCCGTTCCAAGCCTGCTGTAAGGTTCCGAGGGCGCGGCATACCGAGGGGTAGTACAGATAGCGCGTCCTGATTTTTGCGTAAGGAGAATAATGATGGCAAAGCCGGTAGATATCACCGACGGGACATTTGAAGACGAGGTCTTGAAGGCCGATCAGCCGGTCCTTGTTGATTTCTGGGCCACCTGGTGTGGACCCTGCAAAATGATTGCCCCGATCCTTGAGGAGGTTGCCGCCGAAATGGATGGCAAGCTCAAGATCGTGAAGCTCGACGTCGATTCTAACAGTCAGACAGCGGGCAAGTACAACATCATGTCGATTCCGTCGCTGCTCTTCTTTAAGAACGGTGAAGTCGTCGACCAGGTTGTCGGAGCGATTCCGAAGCAGCAGCTGGTACAGCGGCTGGAAAAGGTTATGGCGTAAGCAGCTGCTTGCACTGCCGGTGGTCAGGCCACGGGTCGTGCCCGAACGTACGATTTAGCGTTTCGAGTTTGACTCCGGCTCTCGAGGGCCGGAGTTCGTATAAGAAGATAAGAGCAATGTTCAATCGTCAGGATCCAGATTTCGGGGGACGCCGGTCCCTTCGCTTTGGCGGGGGGATGTTGACGCCGTTTATCCTGACGATGATTATCGCCAACGGTGCCATCTTCTTCATCCAGGCGCTGGTCTGGCCGCAGATCACCCCCCTGCTGGGGCTTACGCCGGCGCGATTCCTCGGCGACTTCCCCAACCACCTCTATCAGCTGGGAACGTATATGTTCCTGCACGGCGGCCTGGGGCACATCCTCTTCAATATGTTTGCGCTGTGGATGTTCGGTTCGGAAATCGAGCGGTCCCTGGGCACTAAATCGTTCGCTCGACTCTACCTGCTGTCGGGCATCGCCGGAGGATTGCTCCATCTCATCGTGGCCAACAGCCAGGCAATCCCCATGATCGGTGCCTCGGGAGCTGTCTACGGCGTCCTTGCAGCGTACTGGGTGATGTTTCCGAATCGCGAAGTTTACATCTACTTCCTGTTTCCGGTAAAGGTGAAGTACTTCGTTCCCGCCTTACTGATCCTCGGATTCCTCTTCGGTTCCTCCGGTGTTGCTCACTGGGCCCACTTTGGCGGTGCGCTGATGGGTTTTGTGCTACTCAAAGCTGACTGGCGCTGGATTGCCTGGGGACGGAAATTAAAAAACTTGAAAGCCCAGCGGACGGAGGCTAAGCTCGCGAAAAGACGTGAAGAAGCGACCCGGACGATGCAGCGCGTTGATGAGATTCTCGACAAGATCAACGCCGTGGGGATTGAAAACCTGACGTCCGAGGAACGGAAGTTCCTGGAAGAGGCTTCCTCAAATCTCTCCGGTCGCAAGAAGGAAGGACGCCACGGGTAGGGAATGCATAACAAGGTCCTCATCGCCGACGCAGAAACCCAAACCCGACAAGCCGCCGACTCTCTCCTTCGCCAGCATGGTTTCGACGTTATCTCAGTCGATTCTGCCGAGCGCGCCCAGGAAGTTCTCCAGTTTGCCCGCCCCGATCTGGTCATCGCCGGCGGCAATCTCCGCCATGGCGAACAATTCTTCTACGAATTCCTCCAGTCAGATGAAAAGACGGCGTCACTGCCGCTTCTGATATTACGACCACCGTCGGGTGAGGAACCACCGTTTCCTCCCGAGGTCGTCGTACCGTTTCCGATTGAGGCGGATGATTTCATCCAGCGCGTCCGGGTGTTCATTGGCCAGGCGCTCGATCAACAGGAGGTCAGGCGGGCTGCCGGCAAGGCAATGGCCAACCTGTCGGAGGATGCCCTGGATGCCGCGCTCGGCCTTGATCAGTTGGAGGTCGAAGAATCCGAACAGATGGATAGCACGCAGCTGACGGGTGATGTCCCCACGGCAACCGGGGGGAACGATACGACTGGTATGGTTGGCTATGCCAAGCTTGAAGACACCAATCCCGGATCCGCCGACTCGGGTAAGGTTGAGTCTCTGATGATCCGTGAGTCGAGTGACCAGCTGGAGCGAACACCAACCGCCCCCCCCAAACCGAAACCACCGGCGGAGGCGACCGACTACGAATCGTTCCTTACCCAGTTGCAAGAGGAAACCGACGAACGACCAAAGCCAGCCGCCGACCCGCGTGACTCAGCGAAGCTCGCCGTGACCGAAACCGCCTCGCTCGTCGATCCGGTCACCCAAGCTCCACCGTCGACAGTGTCAGCAGCCCCGAAGCGCAAAGAGGCGGGAGTCGAAAAGTTTATCGACGAATTCAAGCGTGAAATAGAAGCTCTTCGCACGGCTGACGAGGGCGTCACCGAACCGGCTAACGCCGCTGTTTCTGAAGATGAAGAGGCGAAGTACCGGTGGGATGAGGCGGTGCAGTCGGTTTCCCGCGAGCAGATCGATCTTTTCACCAAAGAGGTTGCTCGCGCCGTTGGTGAAACGATTGCCGAGAAGATTGCCGCCAAACTTGACCCCGAAAAGTTGCTGCAACTCCTGCGTAACGAACTTTCCGCTCGCGCTAAGCGTTCATCCTAACATCACAACCGTTATCACCTTTACGTCCCCCGCTTGACATCGACTCTGGCAGCAGCGACCTTGGTCGCTCGAACTGTCCGTTGAAGAAAGCGAAACGTTATGTCTGTTGAAGCCCACCCGACCGTTGTAGCGGTTGGTATCCAGGAACTCACGGAGCTTGGCTCAGAGATTGATCTCGGTGTTATCCGAGGTGACGAGCTGAAATTCCTCCATCAAGCTTTCATCACCGACTCGGTGGCGAGCGCACTCGGCACACCGGAAGTCGACGTTCGTCTCTATCATATCGATTCTCCGGAGCGTCTTCGGCTGATTCAGATTGTCACCGAGTACATGAGCACTCACCTCAAAGGTGATCGGAAGACGGCGTTCGACGAGCGGTTTTCGACACATCAGCTCGAACCGGAGCCGTTTGGTACGCGGATCGATCGCATCTTCGAGGATTGCTTCGCAAGTGGCTATAGCAATGTGCTTTTTGTCGGCTCTCGCACCCCCACGTTTACTCCGGACATGCTGACTCGGGCGATCAAGATCCTCGAAGAGTCCGATGCGGTCTTTGGCCCAACTCCCGAGGGGCGGTACTACACGCTGGGTATGTCGGGATCATACCAGGTGCGTTTGTCGGACTTCGACTGGCAGGCACCTAATCTCTACTCGAAGGTCGCCGATGCTTTTGCGGCTAAAGGCCTGCGTTGGTCGGAGCTGGAAATCTGGTATACGGTTGAGAACTCGGATGCGCTTGAGATGATGGCGCGCGACATCAACCAGTTTCGCTTTGAAGGTGATGTCAAGACAGCCAAGGAGACTGAGGTTGTCATGGAACGGTTGATCGCGAACTTGTAGTGAGGGATATCGTGGAGCGCCGCCTGCAGCGTCTCAGCTGGCTTGAGTTCCAGCGTTTGGTACCGAATGAAATCGATACCGTCATTCTTCCCGTTGGGACGGTTGAGGCACACGGCTCAGCATGTCTCGGTGTCGATAACTTCATTCCCGAAACGATTGCCGATGGCATTGCCGAGGAAATCAATGCGCTGATCGCACCGACCGTCAATTACGGTATTACACGGTCGCTGTATCGATATCCGGGTGGTTCCACCATCACTCCCGATACGTTCAAGCTATACGTTGCCGAAATTCTGGCCTCGCTCGCCGACCATCGTTTCCGCAATGTGATTCTGCTGAACGGGCACGGTGGTAACAACGCGACTCTCAAGGCCGCTGCGCTGGAATGGCATCACCAATATCCCGGAAACATAGCGGTGATCCACTGGTGGGAGCTGTGTGCCGACGTCACAAAAGAAGTCTACGGGCATGCTGGTGGTCATGCCGGTACCGATGAAACCGCGATGGTGATCGCTATCGACCCTGCCCTGGCCGACAAAGACAGCTTTTCTCCTGATTTAGCCTATGCATTCAAACCGGGGGCCGACGTGTACCCGGTTCCGGGTACGATTTTGCTCGGTGAGGAGAGCGTGGGGCTGCCAGATTTCGACGTCGATAAGGCGCGGGGCTATCGGGAGAAAGTGTGCGCAAAGGTTGCCGAATTTGTTGCCGACGTTATCGAGCGCTGGCGGCAGTCGGGTCTGGCGTAATCCCTAGAACGATTCCGTGTACACGATTCGCATCTCGCGTGCGAACGTTTCAGCCTCACGCCGATTGACCAGCAGATCGCGTGCGATCAGCTCGATTTCCAGACTCTCGTTGAACAACCACTTGATCGACGCATTGAAGTACCCCCGACCGCGACCGGCGATCTCGGGGAATTGCGACTTGTCGTCATTCAACGCAAAATCGTACTCGAACAGAATCGCCATGTGGTTGTAGACAATCGCATCGAAGCCGACGAAGAAGTTCGGTACCTCCTCGCCGTCGACCTCGTTTTCCAGTGAGTAGTTGATGCCACCGTGGAAGCCGCATGTCCAGTCATAGATTAAGCGCGAGACCGAGGCGACGGCGTAGAAGCCACGCGACTTGAAGCGATACCGCTCAAAGGCATCGGAATAACCGCCCATACCCTGGTCAGAATACCCAACGGCGATCGCCGGAAACGCCGGTCGTTCGCCGATCAGTTGGAATTTGACATTGAAGCCGATGCGTGGATTGGGATCGAGCGTGCGATTGGAGATGACATCCTGTCCGCCGAAGGAGATCCCGATCTGGAACTGGTTGGATAGTCCAATGTCGGTGTACATCAAACCACCGCCACCTTGATAGAGTCGGACGCCAATATTGTACATACCGCGCGGCAGCGTGCCGGCGGTCGGCATGTCGATTAGGTAGCGGGGGGCAACGTCATAGAGCGTGTATGGCGAGCGATTTGAAATCAGCTCCTGGCTGCTCGCGGAGCGGGGGAAAACCATTATGACACATAATGCCATAGCGAGGCAGAGGCCAACGCGACGGGTCAGGCAACGCATGGGCGAACGCTAGTTCGGAACGCTCCAGCCTGTCAAAATAAAACTACCGGGTGTACCGCCGGATGAAGTAATCGCGGAGCCGCTGCGCGACCGGACCATGTGGGAATGTCGCGGATCGATTCTGGTTGGCGATTTCGGTGACGGGTAGCACCAGTTTCAACGACGAACTGATGAGCACCTCATCGGCGGCCATCACCTCATCCAGCGGCTGCGTTTGCTCGAGCAGTGGAATCTTCAGCTGCCGGCAGGCATCGATGATCTTTCCCCGTGTAACGCCGTCGAGACATCCATCAGAAAGCGCCGGTGTGTAGACCGTTGAACCTCGCGTCCAGTAGATGTTCGAGGATGTCGCTTCGGCAACATCACCCCGATCGTTCACGAGGAGAGCGTCGTCATAGCCGTGCTTCTGGGCCTCCTTAAGGGCCGCCGCCTCGATGCCGTAGGAGATAGTCTTCACATTCCGCAATGCGTCTTCGGCGCCAACTCGAAGGTGTGAGACAAACAGCCGATACGGCTCGGTCGGTAAGGTGTGATCGGCCGCTGAGAGGATGACCTGCGGTGGACCCGGTTGTCCCACCCAGCGGGCCGACTCGCCCGCAGTGATTGTCAGGCGCAGCCGTTTCACCGGCGCCGGATGAAGCGCCAGCGTGTCTCGCATCCATTGGCTCAGCTGGCGTCGACTGACGGGAAGCTTCATATCGATGACGCGGGCTCCGTTCCAGAGGCGGGCAAGATGCTCTTGTTCGAAAACGACCCGCTCACCGAACGCGAGAAACGTCTCGAACAGTCCCTGCGCGTACAACAGGCTATTGTCAAAGACCGACACAACGGCCTTCGACGGAGGAACACGCTCCCCGTTTATGGTCGTAATGAGACGTGTTCTACCGGCCATCTGGTCCCTTCCCGATGGCGGCCAGCATTGCTTCCGCCTTTAACATTAGCTCCAACCACTCGGTTTCGGTGGCGCTATCGGCCACAATGCCCCCGCCGGCGTGAATCTCATAGGAGCTGTTATGGTGAGTCATCGTCCGGATGGGGAGGTTGAACATCATCCGGTCGGCCGTGAGGTAACCGATCGCGCCACAGTAAACGCCGCGAGGCGATCGTTCGACCTCGGCGATGATCTCAACGGCCCGTCGCTTGGGAGCGCCGGTGACCGAGCCTCCGGGAGCAATGGCTCGCAGCAGGTCGAGGTGCGACGTGGTTTTGTTGAGACGGGCTGATATTCGCGACACAAGATGCCACAGACGGGGATACGGTTCGACCCGCATGAAGTCGGTCACATCGATCCCACCAGGCACAGCGACCCGACCGAGGTCGTTTCGGACGAGGTCGACAATCATTACGTGTTCGGCTTGATCTTTCGCCGAGTTACGGAGTCGGTCGGCCTGACGAGCATCCTCGGCCGGACTTGGGGAACGGCGTATGGTTCCCTTGATGGGAGCGGAGACAGCTCGGTGCCCGACCCGATCGATCAACAGCTCCATCGTTGAAGACAGTATCTGCCAGCTGCCAAAATCAAGGTAGGCTGCCAGTGGGGCGGGAGAAAGCTGGCGGAGTCGCCGATACGCTTCCCGAGGATGTTGATCCACCAGCCGGGAGAAGCGTCGAGTTACATTTGCCTGATAGATATCCCCCTCGCGAATCGCGTTCAAGACACGGTCGATTGCTTGCCGGTAATCTGCGGGCGCCGAGCTACCGGCGGGCGAAGGGGGAGCGGGGACAGACGGAGAACCGGGTACGGCCGACGGAACGTCGGTCAACGACGGCCCAATCATGAACGCGGCCAATGGATACTCGTCCCTTCGGGCAGTCGGAACGTCGACCCAGGGGAGCATCCCTTCGTAGCTCAGGTAGCCAACCGCGCACGCACCGGTAGTGCGGCAACGCTGCTCCAACGCCACAATCAGTTCATCGACGGTGTCAAAGGTGGAAGTGGCTGTTGTAGCAATGGAACCCGGAGCCGCGATCCAGAGGTCATCGACACGGGGAAGGGTTAAGGCCCGCCCTTCGGTTGCCGTATCCAGCCAGACGGGTCCATCCGGTTCGGTCAGTGTGTTTTGTGTGGTTGGCGTGGGTAAGGATGCCCGAGTCATGCTCGGCAGTGTAGGTCCGCACGGTGGACCGTCAAGCAATTTGACTTTGCCCAGGTTCGGGATCACTCTCCGCACGTGGATGCTTTTAAGTTGCTGCTTCTCCTCGCTGCGATTGTGGCCGCCGTGCGCTTCCGCGTTGCCATTGGCGTTGTCTTGCTGGGAGCGTCTGGTCTAACGCTGCTGCTCTGGCCGATCGGCCTCTCCGACCTCGGCGACGCGATTCGCGACCTTGGGCAATCATCTCGTCTCTACTTACTCACTGGGCTGTTCCTCGGTGTCACGCTCCTCGGTCGCCTGCTGAAGGAGCGACGGTATCTCCATCGACTCGCTGCGGCGGTTCGTTCGCTTCCGGGGGGGCGTCGGGTTGCCACGGCGAGTTTGCCGGCGCTGATTGGGCTGATGCCGATGCCGGGTGGCTCACTTCTTTCGGCGCCCCTGGTCAATGAAGTGCTTCGCTCTACTACTCTTCCGGCCGACTTCCGCTGTGTCGCCAATTACTGGTTTCGCCATATGGTGGAATTCACCTGGCCGATCTATCCCGGGGTTATCCTCACCTCAGCCATTGCGGGAATATCGATCGTTAGTGTTTCGCTCCTTCATCTTCCGCTAACCGTTGGTATGTTCCTGCTCGGCTGGTTCTGGTTTGCCCGGCGGATTCCGCTCTCACCAGCCTCACACCCGAATCTTCGCCGTGGGGTAATCGGTATTGTTCAGGCACTGTGGCCGATCGGCGTCGCCCTCATCCTACCACTCGTTGTCGGCTTGCCGCTTGTTGCCGGCATAGGTGCGGGTATCGTGATGCTCGTTTTGCGGGAGAAAATCAGCTGGCGGGAGTTGTGGTCGACCGTCCACCGGGCGATTTCCGTGAATCTGATTCTTTTAGTCCTGGGTGTTCTGCTTTTTGAGCGCCTCCTGGATGCTTCGGGGGCAATTTCGACGATCCCCGAACTGACGAATGCTTTAGGGATCCCGGATTGGCTGACCGTCGTTCTGGTCTGCTTCACGATCGGGGTGCTGACCGGTATCGTGGCGGCGTATGTCGGCCTGGGCTATCCGTTGTTGGCTCCGCTTTTGTATAGTCAAAGTGTTGACATGCAACTACTTATAGTCGCCTACCTCAGCGGTTACGTTGGTATGCTGCTCTCACCGACGCACCTCTGTCTGGTCCTGACGCACCGCTATTTCGGTGCTCCGTTGGCTGATGTTTATCGACGGCTGGCGTTTCCGCTGACAGTTCTGGCACTTTTTGGCGGATTGCTGGCAGTTTCTGGTTGGGGATCTGTCGTTTTTCGGTATGTTGTTGGTCCGTAGGGGCTTATCGTCTCAAAACGGTCTCGTTTCGCTGTCAGGATAGCATATCGGCAGCGACTCAATGAAAATCGTCGGGAAGAAACGTTTGTCGCTGTCGATAGGGAACTTAGCACGTCTCCAGCAGTACTATCGATAGACCAAATCGGGAGTTCCGTATGGCCAAAGAGCACGAAAAAGATATCGATTTCCGGTTGATGCGAGCCATCCAGAAAGGTGACATGGTCGCCTTCAACGAGATGGTCGATCGCTACAAGGATCGGTTGATGAATGTGATCAGTCGGATGCTGTCATCCCAGGAAGAAGCGGAAGACATCGTCCAAGAGACATTTGTCCGCGTCTATCAGCATCGGCAGTCATTCAATTTCAAGCACTGCTTTTCCACCTGGATTTACACGATCTGTTTGAACCTTGCTCGCAACGAGCTGCGGAAGCGCAAGAAATTCAAATTCTTTGATATCTACGATATGCAAGGCAGCGAGCGCGAATTCGCGGTCGAGGCCAAGATTCCCACGCGTCTGCCGGAGGCTCTCGACAAGGCGATTCGGGAATTGCCCGAGAAGTATCGCCTGGCCTTCATCCTTCGCGATGTCGAAGAGATGGCGTATGACGAAGTCGCCAAGGTGTTGTCCGTACCCCTCGGCACCGTTAAGTCGCGTGTCAACCGGGCCCGCCTGATGTTGCGAGAGAAACTGACACCGAGACTGGAGGAACAGCATGCGCTCTCGAAGGGCACGCTCCTTACTGCCGGCCTTCTCTAACGGAGAAGTCGATGGTCGGCGCGAGTTGAGCGTCCGTCGCTTGCTGGCTGACTCTCCCGAAGCTCGGGCAGAGGCACGATTCTATGGTTCGATGCGCGACGCCGCCCACGAGCTGCCACAGACATCGACCAATCGAGATTTCAAGAACCGTCTGATGGACCGCATCGCCGAAGAACGCTTCGCCGAAACTCGGACCGAGGCGTATCTGCCGAAAGCGGCACCGCTGGTGCGCTGGCGCTTTGTTGTTCCGTCGGTCGTCACAGCCGCGGTGATGCTCTTCGTTGCTGTTGGGCTACTGTCACCGACGTCACCATTTGCCGGTGGGCAATCGGCTGCGGCGTTTGATCCGGATTCAGCCTACCTGACCGCACAGCCATCGACTACGCATTTGCATCGGACCGCCAATCCGGATTGGTCATTCGACCAGGTGCTCGCTCATTCAGAGCGGGCAGCCCGAATCTCGCAACGACTGGTGAATCCGTCGTCATTTGTTAGCGGTCACCGCTTTGGTAGCGTTGCCAATCGTCCGGTTGGTATTGTCATGCCGCCCAATATGGTTCCGTCCGGAGTTCGCGTGTACATGGTCATTACCAGCCCGCGTCCGGTGACAACACCCGCACCTCGCGCTTCGGAGGTGTCTAGCGAGTTCTAATGCTCACGCTATCTCGCGGCCGCGTCCGCACCACCACGCCATATCTTGGGATCCTCACACTGGCCGCGCTCCTGGCGTCTCCGGCGGCGGCTGATCCTGACTTATCTCCCACCGGACTCAATTCTCTCGAACTGGGTTTTACCGAGTTAATCTACGATCTTTCGCGCTCGGTAGTTGTGGTTGAGGCCTCCCATGTTGTTCCGTCGGACGAGACGGCGCCGACCACCCGCCAACGCTACTATGCTTCGGGGCTCGTGATTGACTCGAACGGTCACATTCTCGTTTCCGCCTCAACGGTAGAGGGCTACGACGACTTCCTCGTGGCCTTTGAAAACCAGCGTTTGGTCGCGACCATCGTTGCGGTCGATTACTGCAACTCCCTCGCCCTGCTACGAGTCGGCCGCCCGATTGGAGATCCGGTGACGATGTCGCCCGTACAGTCCTGTGCCGGCCACTTCGTTGTCGGTCTCGGTACGACTCTGGGTTTGAGAGCCGCCCCGAGCATCGGCTTCTGTGCCGGTAGTCGCGGGGATGGCGTGCAGATGTTCACGCTGTCTCAGGCGAATGCTGGCAGTGGAGTATTCTCAATGTCGGGACAGCTGTTCGGAATTGTCACCGCGATGGGGCGGGGCGCCGGCGGAACGATCGCCGAGGCGATTCCGGCGTATCGACTGCCGCGGATTCTGAGGGATCTCAAGAAGAGCGGCGATCGCCATGCCGGATGGCTGGGAGCCGCCAGTGAGGACATCGAATTCTACCCGCCTCTCTTACCGGTTACCCATCTCGCTTCAATCGGCGCCGGACATACTGAGGAACTTCGCAGTGGCGCTCTGCTCACCAATATCAAGGCAAGTTCACCGGCTGCTACGGCTGGACTTCGTCCCGGCGATGTCGTCATCTCGGTCGGGCGAACACCGGTTCGGTCGTCGCTGGACCTCTCCAGCATCGTTCGGCGGTCTGAGCCGGGATCGGCGGAGCTCTTTACGCTCGTTCGCGGCACTGATCTGCACCAGCTTTCAGTAACGATTGGCAAGATCGATCGGTGCCCTAAGTCCCGTTTGCCGATCGCCGAGCTGACCGCTGCTCCCGAACCGCCCGCCCGCGATTCGCTCCTCCGCATGCTCGATATTCTACGGACGGAGATGAACCGTCTCGAAGAGCAAATCCGGGAGTCCCGCTAACACAACCTTGATTGCTCCCGGTCCGTCGCGCACCTTTGGCGCGATGTCTCGCTTGGCACCGTTGGAGCATACTCACCTGGCATTGCCGCTTACGCATTTGTCGCATTTTGACACGTCGATTCTCTGGTATGCGGTCGCGGTCACAATCGCGGATGACGAGTCACTATCGAGGGCGACGCAGGCGGCCCGGAATTCCGGTATCGGCCGGGAACCGCTCTATGAGGTGTGTCTGCAAAGCTACCTTTTTCTCGGTTTCCCTCGCATGCTCAACGCTGCTGAACATCTGCATGATCACTGGCCTGCGGATCGGGAGATGCTTGATTCGATCAATGCCAAGGACTGCCGTGACTGGTACGATCGCGGTGAGGTTACTTGCCGCCAGGTCTATGGAGACCACTTCGATCGATTGAAATCGTACCTCACCTCGGTGGCGCCGGAGATTTTTCAATGGATGCTGCTGGTCGGTTATGGCAAAGTGCTCTCCCGACCGGGGCTTCCGCTATCCTCCCGTGAGTTGGCCATTGTTGCTATGCTGACGGTCGATGATCGGCCGCGCCAGTTGTATGCCCACCTCCGGGGTGCTCTCAATGTCGGCGTGCCCATCGATCAACTGCGGGAAACGCTCGATCTCGTTGCAAGCTATGACGGGGAAACGGCGAACCGGGCGCAAACAATGCTCGAACACGTTCTGGCTCATCGATGAAACGCGTCCTGATCATTCTTGCGATTGTCATCGGTCTCGTGATCATCGCACTGGCAAGCCTATCGCTCTACCTGTTTCAGGCGAATGGTCTTGAACGGATTGTTAACAACCAGCTCAACGAACGACTCCCGGAAACGTCACCGTACATCATCACGATAGGGTCAATCGACGGGTCATTGCTTTCCGGCGCAGAGTTGCGAGATGTCGTTGTCAAATACAAGCAGAATGACGACACCGTACAACTCGTCGACATCTACTCTCTGCGGGCCGAGTACACGCTCACTGGACTGCTTCGTGCCGAGTATGCGTTTGGACGCGTTGTTCTGGATTCATTTACCATTACGGTTGTTGAAGATACATCCGGTGGATTCGTGGGGATACCGGCACCATCGGGAACTCCTCAGGGGGAGTCGGAGCTTGCCGCCACGATTTCCGACCTCGTACTGCGGCGGGGAACGATTCACTACGTAACGCCTGCTGAGTCAACCGTTGTTACTGACCTGCGATTACAAGCCGAACTCTCTCTGCGGGACAACACCCTGGCCGGTGACCTCACCGACCTTGCCTTTTCGTCCTCACGGCCGGGCATCTGGTTATCGCATGCCTCGGGACAGTTCACCGTTGCCGATCAGCGCCTGGTGGTTCGTCGCTTTACAGTTGCCCAGGACCGCGCGCGGGTGACGCTCGATGGAGCTGTGAACCTTTCTGATCTTGCTGGTCAGTTAAACTTCGATGCCAATTCCGTTGATCTACAGCTTCTTGATGATCTCATTGGCTTTCGCATCGACGGCTTGCTCGACGTCAACGGATCAATGTCGTTTATCGACAATGAGCTCGAAGCGGCGCTGGTCATTGGTGGTGATCTGACCATCTTCTCCTTCAATAACCTCTACACCTCGCTGCACTTTGCAAACGATATCCTGACCATCGATACGGTCTATGGGTCATTCCTACGGGGGAGTGCGATCGATGGGCGCGGGATGATGGACTTTTCCGCTCGCCCCGAACTGTATGAGCTGCAAGCTGAACTCTCCCAATTCGATCTCCAACAGCTCGTTCCGGGAGCGTTTCCAACCCGTATCAACGGGATGATCGATTTGGATGGGGAAGCGTTCTCGGAAGATCAGTTACTGCTGACAGCGACCGTTCAGCTGACGGATTCCTATCTCGATCGGTTTCCACTGCACACGGCGACCGGGTCACTTGCGATCACGGTCGACTCGGTGGTACTCGCCGACAGCTTCCGCGTTTCCTATTTCGAGAATCGATTCGCGGTCGGCGGGTCGGTCGTGTACGATGGCCCAATCGACCTTCGCGTATCAGGGGAGTGGCCAAACCTGGAACGCTGGCGCGGTGCCTTGTTCATCGATCGCCCGGCGGGACGAGCCAATGCGGAGTTCCGATTGACCGGCGCCACGGCTGACCCCAATCTCAGCGGCTGGTTGCGCTCCGATTCGTTATGGCTGTACGGTTTCTATGCCGATTCGTTCTTTGCCACCGCCGACATCGATCAGTTCCTTGATAACCGTTCTGGTTCAGTCCGCGCAGACGCGTACCGGGGATCGGTGTGGGGGCTCCCCGCGGACTCGATCAGGGCACGACTTCAGGTCGATTCGGCGCGTGTTCGTATCGATACGCTGGTCTGGCGATCAGATCCGTTGGACGTCATGACTGAAGGCGACATCGACAATGCAACCGCTACAACTGAGCTTGACCTGCGAACGGTACGTTTACGAATCGGTGACCGAACGCTGGCCAATCGTACGCCGGTGCGATTTGGTATCGACAGCAACGGTTTCCGTCTCGATCGCGTCGAACTCGGCACCGACAGCTCGCGCATCGGTGTCGACGGGCGTGTGGAATACAATGAGACCGCGAATCTGGATCTCTTTCTCGACCAGGAGCCGATCCAGCCGTGGCTTCGCTTGTACGACACGTCGATCATTGCCAATGGGCTTTTGAGCGGAGATGCACGACTTACCGGGACGTTGCTCGATCCCACGATGTTCGTTGACCTCCGTCTCGATTCGGCGGTGGTTGATGGCCTCGACGTGGGGACGATTCTCGCCCTGGCCCACTACGACCGGCGCCGGGTAACCGTTGACTCACTGTTCATTCAGTCTCGTGATCAGACGTCAACCTCGTTGCTCCAGGGGACACTGCCGATTGATTTGGCGCTCACAACAGCTCCGGTAGAACGGCTCCCTGATGAACCGATCGATATCTCAATCGTGATGAATCAGCGTGATCTCGGTGTTGTTCCCTGGGCACTGCCGGAACAGGTCGAAGAGTTGTCGGGATTGCTTCAGGCCGACGTTCGAATCAGTGGAACACCACAATCTCCGCAGCTTGCGGGCGATATTCGTCTCACCGACGGGCAGTTGAAGTACATTGCTCTGCAGGAAGAGATCGCAATCATTGATGTCGAAGCGAACTTGACTAATAATGTCATCGCTGTACGGGACTCGGCCTTTCTGCATCGCGGTTCGTTGCCGGATACGACCGGAGACCGCCGTTCGTGGTTGCCGGGCTTTCAACCGATTTTTCTCGCCGGTGAGATCACGGTTGAAGCACTCGATACATTGAACTACGACCTGCGACTCTGGCAGCCACAGCCAACGCGCTACAGCTATGATCTTGACGATATCAGTGCTGAGGTCGGAGCGATGCGTGTCTCCATTCGTGGTAGTTCACCGCCGCTTATCGATGGCCTGGTGTCGCTGAATGAAGTTCGCTACGAGGTGCCGTTTGCCGATGCGGACGAACCGACCGCGATTGACCTGACCGGTTCCGATGAAACAAGCTGGAATTTCGACATCGATTTCAACGCGCCGGGTCGGCTGTTTGTCCGTAACGAGGATATCGATGCGGAATTCCGCTCGGTCGGTCTGCTCAATGTCAAACGTACTCGGGGGCGGCCATTGTACGCAGGGCAGATGGAGGTTGTTCGAGGTCGGGTCTTCCTGTTCGATAAGACCCTTCGTCTCGACCCGGGCGGCAGTGTCAATTACACCGACGTGGAGCGACCAAACCCGCGGATCGATCTGACGGCCCGGTTCAATGTCCCGGTGCAGACGCTAGACGGCAGTCGGGCGACGAGCCGGGAGGGGATCGTCTCCATTACGGGAACACTCGAAGAACCGGAGATCACTGCCGCGGTTGGTTCAGAGCTGTCTCTCGACGAAATGCTTCGGTATCTCGTGACGAACACCTACACCAGCGACTCAGTGCAGGCGACGAGTTCTCTCGAAGCGCGAATCGCCGGCTTCGCATCGGCGCAGATCTCGCAGTTCGCAGCGGCTCAAATCGGAGTCGAAACGCTTGAGATTGTCCCCGGACAGAACTCCGCATCGCTCCTCGATCCGCGCATTACCGCAGGGACTTATATTGCCGAGGGGCGCGTCTATGTCTATGGCGATATCTATGGTGGGGAAACCTACGGCGCCGAAGTTCGTCTGTCGCAGGACTATTTCTTAGAGGCGCGTCAGACTGAGGATGAGCTCTGGGCACTAATTCTGCGATTCTACAATGAATTCTAAAGGCCTCGCCAGCATCGGTGCGTGCCTGGTCACGCTTCTGTTGTTTGCGGATGCTGTCGAAGCGCTTGACCGAGCCAAACTCCGTTGGCTGCGGGATCGTCCGACAATTCGCCAGATTGAGGTGCGACGGCAAACCGTAGCGACACAGGAATCGTCAATCTCCGATGGTGACGTGCGGAGTGCGATGTACTCGCGTGCGGTCGGCGGTCTCTTCGGTGCCCTCGGTCTTCAGCGCGGACGGAATACCAAGTATCAGCGCGAAACACTGGCTCGCGATACCCTGAACATTCTGGCGCTGTACGTCCGTAACGGCTATCTGCGGGCGCGCATCGAACATATGGTCGAGCCGATTCGCTCCGATGATACGTCACGGCTCAGCGAAGAGACTCCGGCTCGAATCATTGTCACCATTGACGAGGGACCGCGCCTGCGGTACGGGGCGACTCGTTGGCCGGACGACGTTGTGGGGCGGTTACGCTTTGAGGGGAACAAGATACTCTCCCGCTTGCACCCCGGGCGGGTGATCAACCTGTTCGATATCCGCGATGCAGAGTTTCGCTACAAGGAGTTTCTCGCCAACAATGGATTACCGTATGCAGAAGTAGCAATCCGGCCCGATACCGCTGTTACCGATACGATCATTCCGTTGTCGATCGATGTGGTCTTGGATTCGGCGGTCACATTCGGTGAGGTGCAGATAGTCGGCGACTCGATCTACCCCGAGTTCGCCGCCCGACGTGAGTTGACGTTTGAACCGGGCAAACAGTATCGCCGCCAGGACATCATCGAGTCGCAGGTGCGGCTCTATGAGTCAGGCTATTTCTCAACTGTTCAGTTGGAGCGAGACACGCTGTCGGCAAATCGCTATCAACCGGATTTCATCCTGCGTGTACGCGAACGTTCGCCGCGCTACCGTTCGTTCTCGGTCGGCGTCAGTCAATCCCGCGACGAAGACCTGCAACTCGACCTCACGGGTAGTTACGGCAAACGCGACATTGAAGTCGGTCGACTCCTCTTGCGGACGGAGATTACGGCGGAGTACGGCTTGGGCTACTTCGAGAAGATTCGACTGTCAAAAGCGCGGTTCGATAACTTCCGCTTTACCGAACACCGATACCTCTGGACCGTGACCGAGCCGTGGTTGATCCGACGGTTGCCGGTAACGCTCGGTATCGAGTGGCAGCCACAACTGCGTGATCAGATTCTGGGGTTCGAAACGGGGCTGGTTGGTATTTCACTCGAGACACAACGGCGCTTCGGTCGGCATATCGAAACATTGCTCGGCTTCGAGTACACGTGGGTAACCATTGACGACTTACCCGAAGAACTGGCCGATGCCGATATCACGCGAGTCGAAACGCAGCGTCGGCAGATTCGTTTCCGTCTTTTACGCGACAGCCGCGACAATTTCTTCAAC
The DNA here is from genome assembly GCA_028289585.1 of Candidatus Zixiibacteriota bacterium. Classification (GTDB taxonomy): domain Bacteria; phylum Zixibacteria; class MSB-5A5; order GN15; family FEB-12; genus JANQPI01. The sequence continues at coordinate 257,867 of JANQPI010000042.1, read as the reverse complement.
CCTCGTCGTGGGACGCTCTCCCGACTCGAACTCGACTATTTCGGAGGCTTTCTGGGCGGCGACGGTGAGTTCGCCAAAGCCCTGGCGTCGTGGACCAAATATCAACCGGTCTGGCCGGGTTGGATTTCCGCGACCCGGTTCCGGGTTGGCTGGGCCCAGACCTTTCAGGGCGACCGTGCGATCTTCGCCGATGAATTCATCTTCCTCGGCGGCGCCAATACAGTTCGTGGGTTTCGGGAGAATCGATTGGGACCGCTCGATTCTGAAGGGGATCCACTGGGAGCTCGCTACACCCTGGTCGTAAATCAGGAGTTTCGGTGGAAGACTATCCAGATCCTGAATTGGCTGCCTCTTGGGCTGGGCCGTATCTTCCGCACGCTCCCCCTCTGGCAAACAGCGTTTATTGACATTGGCAATGGATTTGAAAACGAGACTGAAATCAGCGCCGACAACATTGCTGTTAGCTATGGCAGCGGACTGCAGTTCCTAACGCCCGCTGGCCCGATTCGTCTCGATTATGCGCGAGTCCTGTCCCGAGGCGAGTTTGCCTTTCAAGATCGCCTTCATTTTACTATCCTGTACGCCTTCTAAGGAGTATCGGGTTCCGAACCGGCTGCCCGTTTTTCGGTTACAATTGTAGAGGAACACATGGATCGCCTGTATCTCGACCATAACGCGACAACGCCGACGGCCCCTGAAGTTGTCGATGCAATGCTGCCATATCTGGGCACCAACTTTGGCAACGCCGGATCGGTACATTCCTTCGGGCGCGACGCCAAGGTTGCGCTCGAAACAGCTCGCGAAGAGATCGCATCGTTAGTGAATGCAGATCCGTCGGAGATCTACTTCACATCCGGCGGTACCGAATCCGACAATATCGCCGTCTATGGCACAACCCTTCGGTTAGCGAAACGTCGGCCTCACCTTATTGTCGGGGCGGCTGAACATCACGCTGTCCTTGAGCCTGCCGAACACCTGCAGAAAAAGCATGGGCTCGAGCTCGATCTCCTGCCGGTTGACCGCCAGTGTTTCTCATCGGTTGAAACACTTCGACGTCTCCTTCGGGATTCGACGTCTCTGGTCTCCGTGATGCACGCCAACAATGAAGTCGGTACGGTACAGGATATCGCCGCCATGGCTCAGGCCGCTCATGAGCGAGGAGCGCTGTTCCATACCGACGCGGTGCAGACCGTGGGGAAACTCCCGATCGACGTCAAAGCGATGGACCTCGACCTGATGTCGTTTACAGCGCATAAGATCTATGGTCCCAAGGGTATCGGGGCGTTGTTCGTGCGTTCAGGCGTCAAGGTCGATCCGCTCATGCTGGGAGGCGCTCAAGAGAAGGGACGGCGGCCGGGCACATCGAATGTCGCCGGAGCCGTCGGTTTTGCCGCTGCATTGCGTCTTGCTGCTCGTTGTTGCGCTGATGACGCTCGCCGAATCGGTCGCCTGGCGAATAATCTGATGGATCAGGTTACTGCCCGTATCCCCGAGACCGTCATCCACTCCCCGCGCGATCACCGACTGCCACAAACGGTCAACCTTTCTTTTGTTGGCGTCGAAGGTGAGCCGGTCATTTTGCAGCTCGATCTGGAGGGGATCGCAATCTCGTCCGGTTCCGCGTGTACGTCCGGCGCCACCGAACCATCACATGTTCTCGCAGCGATGGGCGTGGAGCGGGCAGTCGCGTTGGGGGCACTCAGGATTTCACTCGGCCGAAGCACCGCTGAGGCCGATGTCGACCGTCTTCTCCATGTACTCCCGCCGATTGTCGAGCGGCTCCGGGCGATGACGTCGGGTACGGCAGGGGTACGGTAGCGAATATGTCTGCCCAGCGAGGTCGTGTCCTCGTTGCCATGTCGGGTGGCGTTGACTCGTCCGTTGCCGCCTTACTCCTCAAGGAGCAGGGCTACGAGGTCATTGGCGCTCACATGAAGTTGTGGGACTTCGTTGATGTCGGCGGCGATATCCATCGCGACGGCCGGTGCTGTACGATTGACTCGATCACCGACTGCCGCTTTGTCTGTGATGCTATCGATGCTCCTTTTTACGTTCTGAATCTATCTGCAGAATTCAAGGAGACGGTCATCGATAACTTCGTGTCGGAGTATCGCGATGGCCGGACACCGAATCCGTGCGTGCGGTGCAATATCGACGTGAAGTGGGATGCGTTCCTTGACAAGGCGACCGCCCTCGGCTGTGACTACATCGCCACCGGCCATTACGCTATCATCGAACAGAACGACGAGCATCGCTGGGTTATCCGCAAGGGGATCGACGGTACCCGTGATCAGTCGTATGTTCTGTGGGGACTCCGCCAGGAAGCGCTGGCACGTACGCTGATGCCGCTGGGTTCGATGACGAAAAAGGAAGTTCGGGCGTTAGCGGAGAAGTATGATCTCCGCACCGCCGCCAAGCCTGAGTCACGCGAAATCTGTTTCGTTGCCGACAACGATTACCGTCGTTTTCTCAGTGAATTTGAAGCAAAGCGTGGTCGTACTTTTGCACCCGGACCGATTGTCGACCCAACCGGTCGCGTTCTCGGACAGCATCGCGGAACAGCGTTTTACACGATTGGACAGCGCAAGGGACTGGGGATCGCACATCCGACGCCACTGTATGTCCAGGAGATCGATGTCTCGAGAAATCGTGTCGTCGTCGGTTGTAATGACACCTTGTATCACAATACCGCCGAAGCTGAGAACCTGAACTGGCTCGCCTTCCGAGCTGTCGAGGCCGACTTCGAGGCTGAGGTCAAAATCCGCTACCTCCACACCCCTGCGCCAGCTATTGTCCGTCCGCTCGCGGACAATCGCGTCTCGATCGACTTTTCTGACCCGCAGCGGGCGATCACACCCGGTCAGACGGTCTGTTTCTATGACGGCAATACGCTTCTTGGGGGAGGCATCCTGTCGTCACAGACTTGATCAGCGATTCCATCCGCTCTATCGTATCAGCCTTAGGGGGCTAACCGAGTACTGGAGGAGAAGAATGCCTACGGCGACCTTCCTGGGGCATGCGTGCGTGCTCATCGAATCAGACAATCATCACCTTATCATTGATCCGTTTCTTACGGGAAATCCTCAGGCAGAACGAACGGCCGACGATATCACAGCCGACCACGTTCTGCTAACGCATGGCCATGCGGATCACGTCGGCGACGCATTCGCGATCGCTAAGCGCTGCAACGCCACGGTCGTTGCCTGCTTCGAACTGGCCAATCTGGCGGCCCGGGAGGGCTGTACGGTTCATCCGATGCACCAGGGCGGAGCGTGGAGTTTCCCTTTCGGCCGCGTGAAGATGACTATTGCTTTCCACGGTGGAGGGTACGGACCGGACGACGTAGCTCCGATTTATACCGGACCACCGTCGGGCCTGCTAATCACGATCGGCGACCGGACGATTTACCACGCCGGGGATACGGCACTGTTTTCCGATATGAAACTGATCGGCGACGATCGCGATATTGATGTCGCCTTCTTGCCCATTGGTGACAACTTCACGATGGGCATTGATGATGCCGCTCGCGCTGTCGAGTTCCTCCGCCCGAAACATGTCGTACCGATCCATTACAATACCTGGCCGTACATCGAAGTTGATCCGCACGCATTCGCTGCCAAAGTAAACGGGGCTGAGGTTCATGTCCTCGGTCCTGGTCAGTCGATTGAGGTCTAGACAGACATGTCCATTCACCGGATTGACCGTCAGGTGGTGATCCACCTATGAAGCGATTTGGCAAGATTGTCACTTTCGGCCTCCTTGGCCTAATCGTTGGTGTCATTCTGCTGATCGTTGGCGTCCAGCTTTTCTTCCCGTTTGATGAGCTGCGCGACTACGCTATCGCTGAGGGGAGTCGTACGCTCGGTCGTGACATCACCATCGAGGAAGCAGACATCACGATCTGGCGTGGCCCAGGCGTTGAGTTGCAGAGGGTGACCGTTAGCAATCCACCCGGTTGGAACGATGAACCACCAGTGCTCGCTGCTGATATGGTCGCGGTGCGCCTTCGCTTCTGGCCGCTTCTCATTGGACGACTGCGCTTCTCGGAGCTCGTACTGAGCGAGCCGACGATCAGCCTGGCGCGCCGGGATGATGGAACCGATAATTTCACGTTTACCCCGATTGCGGCGCCTGAAGGCTCCAGTAGTGGTGACGCCGATACAGCCTTCACTGCCCCGCCACAGGCGGCTGTGGTGGCGTTCGATCGTGTCCGCATCGAGAACGGTTCGATCGATTATCGGTCCGCTACCGACTCCATGTCGATCATGACGGATTCAATTAACCTTGCGACGACGCTCAGTATCGCTGATCGCGATCGCTATGGCTCTGAGGGAACGCTGGAGGTCGCCCAGCTCTCCGTGGCATCAACCGACAGTACCACGTTTCCTCCGATTGAACTTCGTTATCGTGCAACCTATGATCTCACGTCGCAGGTTGTGACGGTCGACTTTGCCGATACGCGGTTGGCACAGCTACTGATCTCTGTTTCCGGGATCATTACCGACCCGCTGGAGTCTCCCACCGCGCGACTGCAGTTGCAGACCAACGATGTAGCCGCCGCCGATCTGCTCTCGCTTCTGCCACCCCGGATGCAGGATGGTTTGCAGTCTACTGTCGTTTCCGGTCAGCTCTCGCTGAACGGCGAAGTTGTCTACCTTGCCGGATCTACACCGTCTCTGGATTACAGTGGGACCGCAGAACTGCGCAATGCCGAATTGAGCCGTAGTGATGTGAGCGGCTCGCTATCCGCCGAGCGGGTCCTTGTCGACGTGCGGACGGATAACGCCAAGGTAACGCTCTTCGGGGCTACGTTTGCAGACCGTCCGGTTAAGGCGTTGGTGGTGGTCGATGACTTTGCCGACCCGGTGGTCACTGCCGAAGTCTCCGGTGCGGTCGATATCGGCCTGATCCAGCCGTTTTTCCCCCCGGAAATCGTAACCGCTGCGTCCGGTGTTGCTACGGTTTCATTGACCGCTAACGGGCGCTTATCGTCGGTTGACGATGTCGAATTCACAGGTTCGGTCAAAGTTGATCGTGCCGCCGTTCGTTCACCGCTGTTGCCTGCACCAATCGAATCCATGACGGTTGATGCGTTCCTCAGTCGACGCGTGGTGACCATCAATGCGCTATCGGCTCGTATCGCTCGTTCTGAAATGTCGTTTGCCGGACGTGTCAATGACCTGATGCCGTGGTTGCTAAGCGATTCCGTTTCCGGCGCGACGATGTCGGTCGATGTCGATGGCAACCTTACCGGGACGCTCGATCTGGCATTAGCGAACCGGTACCTCCCGGAACGCGGCAGCCCTGCGATGACCGGCCTGGCACAACTTCGATTGACGATTAATGGTCCTTTAAATCGTCCGGTGGAGCTGCTCCCCCGGGGGCGCTTGCTGATTGATGGTGCGACATACACCGACAGCTTGCTTCCGGAACCGATCGAGTCGCTATCCGGTGAACTGAGTCTTTCGCCCGACACCGTGAGAGTTCGCAATCTCCGTCTTGACTTCGAGACGAGTGCTCTGACACTCTCCGGTTCACTTCTCCGGCCGTTTCCCGCATTACTTCCGTTTGCCGACTCTCTGACTCGCGCATCGGCACCAACACCGTATTTGATCTTTACGCTCGGAGGCTCACGCTTCGATGTCGACCGGCTGTTCCCACGTGCTGCGCCCGGAGCGGATACTGTGGTGATCGGGAGGCAAGATTCGGTCTCTGTTCTCTTTCTGCCTGATATCGATGGCCAGGGAAGCTTTGCGTTCGATACGGTCATCTATGCCCGGGTGCCGTTCCAGGAGCTGCGAGGCAACGTGACAATCCGCGATCGCGTGATCGACTGCTACCAGGTTGAGGGGTTCGCCTACAACGGTGCAATCTCCGGTCGTACCGAGATAGACCTTACTGATCCAGCCGATCCGCGGTACACCGGTGAGTTTGCTGCTGACAGTATCGAGGCGAATCGTTTTCTGACCCGTTTTACGCCCTTTGCCGATCACCTGTTTGGTCATCTGAATGTCAGTGGTACCTACGACGCTGCGGGATGGGATGCCGAATCGTTTCTGACCTCGCTCTCAATGACTGGCGAGGGTTTGTTGTCGGAAGGTTCTGTCCGGTTTACGGGTGTCCTGGCGGAGCGCCTCGACCAGCTGGCCTCGGTTGTCAACGTCGACAATTGGAGAGCCGATCAGACACTGCGCAGCCTGGTCGCTCCAATACGGGTCGAGGATGGTCGAGTGATGGTCGACCAGCTAACGGCCTATCTGGGCGAACTCGGTTCCGTTACCTTAAACGGCTTCTACGGTTTCGACCGGATGCTCTCCTATGATGGAGGGGTGACCCTGTCGCCTCAGGTAACGCAGCGCTTGTTGGGAACGGGAGCTGAACCACTGACTGTCCTGATCACGACCACGGGGTCGCTGGCGAACCCAACCGTTACCATCGATCTGGAGCGTTTGGGGGCTGAGATAGTCGAGCGAAAGGCTCGCGAGGAAGCCGAGGGGTTGCTTGAGGAGGGGAAGGGCATTCTGAAAGATCTTCTGGATCGCTGATGTGACGACCGCGCTCTAGCGACAAACTCTCAGTACTTTCTTCACCCGGGCGATTAACTCCTGCGGGTTCTGTCCGATTCTCCCTACTAATGGTCGCATGATGTGGACCATGCCTGCAAACCTATGTCGACTACTGCCCTTAACAGCACCGGCATCGAACGGTGCGCCGTTGCCAAGATCGATACGAAGGGGAGATTCGTGCTCGCTAACGACGCTCTTGAGCGTCTTCTTGGGCAGAAGCAGGATGACCTCTTTGGTCAGCCGCTGACTGCCTGGCTGGATGAGAACGAGCACCCATTCGTTGAGCGCCTGCTCCGTCCGCGACATCACTACGAAAATGCGTATGAATCGACTGTCGTCTCGCTGCGGGTTGGTGATGGCGTCGTTCCCGTCCGGCTTTTTGCCTCACTCTCCTACATCGCGGGGCAACCGGGCAGCTTTACGGTGCTTGTCCACCCCCTTGCCGCTGACGATGCCGAACGGGCGGTCGACCAGAAAGCTACAGGCCCAGCGAGTTTGGAGAAGTACATTGCCGACGGTCGTTGGATAGGTCAGATCCCTGACCTGGTCGATGGCATCCGGCAACTGATTGGCGCCCAGGCTGTCTTGATATACGATGTCACCGCAGATGAGCTTCGGCCGCTCGACGGTTGGTCTCGCTTCGACGATGAACATCCATTTGAGGGTGTTGACGAAACGAACGAGCTGCATCGGTCAGTCGCGTTCGCCGGATGGACATATGATCCAACCGATCAGGACGCGGTCGCGCGTGCTGTTGAGGTGACCGGCAGTGCGCCGAACGAGTGGCTGCTGCGAGTTGAAGCGGAATCCGGGCAGGAGTACCTCATCCGGGCAATCTGGTCTTCGGCCGATGCGACCAAGGAGAGTGCTTCAACCCGACGGACTATTGCCGAGCTGTTGCAGGCAGCACCGACAGCGACTTTCGCGGCATCAGACTTAGCGGTCGATCCGTTGACGTGGCTCGATCAAGCCCAGGTCCCGGCTGCTCTGCTCTCGGCGTCAGGCCTGGTGAGCGCAGTTAACTCCGGCTTCAGCTCCGATCAGGTCGAGCAGGGTTCCGAAGTCTTGCTGACCAGTCTGGGTTGTGATCAGGCCACCCTGATGGCTGAACGCATTCGGCTCTCCTTCCGTTCGTCCAGTCGGCCACTTGTTGGCTGTTGGCCGATCCAAACAGCTTCGGGGAACCAGTTGCTATCTCTCGTCTACCTTGAGGCCGAGCGCTTTCTGCTTACGGTCTGGCCTCAACCAACCGGTGTTGGCCAGCCTGACAGCGCGGAACTTGCCCGTATGATGGTGAAGATGCTTCGGTTGTCGACGGATCGGCTGCGAGCGGCGGTTGATCTCGCAGTGGGCGGCCAGGATCTATCAGCGACCTCTCGATGGGCTGCCCAAACCGAATCGGTTGCTGATCTGCAGGCTCGCGCTGCGGATGTATCCCTGTCCGAACCGGCTGCGGAGGTTGACGTCATGCCGCAACTCGATTCGCTGACGGCGGCGGCCGCGGGACGCTGGCGAATCGACGGTCCGCGTGAACTGGTCACGTCGCTCCTGCTTCGGCCGTTTCGCTTCTGCGTTGCCGAGATGCTCGCATCTATCTCGCGAGGTAAGCGGCCAGACGATTCCGAGCTGGTGCTGACAGTGCATCCGAAGGCGTCAAGTCTCGCGATCGAAACGACCCGGGCAGTCACTAAGTCAGCGTTTGATGACGGTGATTCACTGCTCGATCAGATCACTGTCGACCTGGCCGCGGTCTGGGGGGCGAGCCTCAAGATTGACCGCACGGGCAGCTCAGTCAGGGCTCGGCTCGTCTGGCCCTGCGGTCTCGGCTCATCTGACCACTAACCCTGCCTCTCGCGTCAGCTCTCTTGGCAAAGTGGTTGACAGTTCGTCTGCTGCTACGCTACTTGCCGCCTTGCTTTTCGAGGCCTAACCGTATGAACTCAATGACCGGATTTGGGCGCGCTGAAGTGACCCGTCCGATCGGTCGGATCGCGGTCGAAATCGCGTCCGTCAACAACCGCTTCCTCGAGCTATCGGTTCGCTTACCCCGTCTGCTAAGCAGCTTCGAGCCCCCGATTCGGGCTCTTCTCTCGGACAAGCTGGCGCGCGGCAAGGTAACCCTGCAGGTAGCCTTCGAGCTGGCCGATTCCCTTCCCGGTCGCTGGCAGATCAACGAGGCCGCGGTGGCGACATACCTCAAGCAACTCCGCCGATTGCAGAAAGAGTCCGGGCTTGCCGGCGAGTTAACGGTCGCCGATATCCTGCACCTCCCGGACATCGTCGATTCATCTCCCGCGATCCTCGACAATGAGAAGCTCTGGGCCGCCGCCAAGTCGGCAGTTATGTCCGCTCTCAAGGAACTACAGACGATGCGTAAGGCGGAGGGAGAGGCGATGGCCACGGATATGTCGGCGCGCTTGGAAACTCTCAAGACGATGCTGAGCCGTATTGAACTGGCGTCCAAAGATGCCGTCCCTGCCTACCGAGATCGTTTGCGCGAGAAGATTGCCGACCTGATGTCGGCTCCGGCACCCGATACCCTTCGCCTCGAAGAAGAGGTCGCACTCATTGCTGATCGCTGCGATATCACTGAGGAGATGGTGCGATTTGAGTCCCACCTCAAGCAGTTCAAGTCGACGTTGAAGTCAAAGGACGCCGTCGGTCGGCGTCTCAACTTCCTGCTCCAGGAGCTGAATCGCGAAGCGAACACGATCGGTTCGAAGTCTGCCGAATACGCGATCTCGTCTGAAGTCATCGCTATAAAGGAGGAGCTCGAAAAGCTCCGTGAACTGGTTCAGAATGTCGAGTAACCGTTCCGGCCAGTTGGTGATCTTGTCCTCACCTTCGGGAGGCGGCAAGACGTCGATTTGCCGGGAGTTGCTGACCGCAGAGCGCCGCGATGCCGGGTGGACATTCTCAATATCCTACACTACACGTCAGCGGCGCGAGGGGGAGAAGAACGGACGCGAGTACCATTTTGTACCTGCCACCGAGTTTGACTCCCTGATCGCTCAAGACTTTTTCGCCGAGCATTTTCAGGTGCATCTGTACAAGTACGGAACGCCGCGGGGGCCTCTCGAAGCAGTCGTGCGTGAAGGTGGGGTGATGCTCCTTGATGTCGATATCCAGGGCGCGCGTCAGCTCAAGACCGAGTATCCGGATGCGATTGCGATCTTTATCCTGCCGCCATCGCTGGACGCGCTACAGGATCGTCTCGCCAAACGGGGCACGGAAACAGCGGAGCAGTTAGCCCTTCGCTTTGCCCGGGCCCGTGAAGAGATGTCCGCCTTTCGTGACTATCCATTTGACTACGTCGTGATTAATGATACCCTCCCCGAAGCGGTTGCCGATGTGCTCGCCATCGTACGGGCCCATCCCCGACGACGTGACCGCTGGACCACGGAACAACTCGACGCTGTCACCCGTTAAAATCGGGCAGACCGTCGTCACACGATTCAAGGAGGCAGCATGCTGCATCTCTCCTCAGAAGACCTCGCCGCCGTTACCAACAATCCGTACGAGGCGGTGATCATCGCATCCCAGCGCGCCCGACATCTGAATGTGCGTCGACTCGCCTTGCTCCAACGGATGGAGGATTCCGGCGAACCGATCGAGATCGATGGGCGTAAGATCACGATGGTCGCACTGAAGGATTTGGTTGATGGAAAGGTAAAGTTCGAACGACCGGAGTCGATGTAAGGGGACAAAGCCACACCCCACTCACTCCCGGATAGGAACTATGGGAAAGAACCTCGTCATCGTTGAGTCGCCGACTAAGTCGAAGACGTTAAGTCGTTTTCTTGGAAACGATTACGACATCGTTTCGACTGTTGGCCATATCATCGACCTGCCCAAGTCTAAGCTCGGTGTGGATATCGAGAATGACTTTGAACCGCAGTATGTGGTTATCAAGGGTAAGGAGAAGATTCTCAACGAGTTACGGAAGGCCGCCAAGAAGGCGGACACGATTTTCCTGGCACCTGATCCGGATCGGGAGGGTGAGGCGATCGCGTGGCATGTGGCTAACTCGTTGCGCGAAAAAGGTATCAAGTCGCCGGTTCACCGTGTAACCTTCAACGAAATCACGAAGAGTGCGGTCACCGCGGCAATCGCCAGCCCGCGGGAAATCAACGAAAACCTCGTCAACGCCCAGCAGGCGCGCCGGGTTCTGGATCGGCTCGTTGGCTACTCGGTCTCACCTTTTCTGTGGAAGACGGTCGCACGCAACCTTTCGGCTGGCCGGGTGCAGTCTGTGGCGCTCCGTCTCGTGTGCGAGCGTGAAGCTGAGATTCGCGCCTTCACGCCCGAAGAGTACTGGAAGATCATTGCTGACCTCGGTCCGAAAAAGACCGGTCCCAAATTCTCAGCCAATCTGCATAAAATCGATGGTGTCACGGTGGGTACCCCCACCGACAATCTGAAAAAGAAAGTCATCATCGACTCCGAGAAGCAGGCGAAGAAGATTCGCGCTGATCTTGAGAAGGCCGATTACACCGTCGCTGACATCAAAGGTTCGTCCCGAACGCGTAAGCCGTTGCCGCCGTTTATCACGTCGACACTTCAGCAGGATGCGGCCCGGGCTTTTGGATTCTCGCCCAAACTGACGATGTCGCTCGCTCAGAAACTTTACGAAGGGATCGAACTCGGTAAGGAGGGGCAGACAGGTCTCATTACCTACATGCGAACGGATTCAACGCGTGTGTCGGGCGAGGCTCTGACCGCTGTGCGCAAGCATATCGGAAACGAGTATGGACCGGAGTACCTGCCCAAGTCACCGATTCAGTACGGCAAAGCCAAAAAGTCACAGGATGCTCACGAAGCGATTCGTCCGACCTATCTCGATCATCCGCCGGAGAAGGTGAAGCGGTTCCTCGCACCGCGGGAGTTCAAGCTCTATACGCTCATCTGGAATCGTTTCGTCGCTTCGCAGATGAATCCGGCGAAGTACGCCGTGACCACAGTCACCATCACCGCCGGACAGTACGAGTTACGTGCAACGGCCGAAGCGGTGACATTCGACGGTTGGCTGCGTGTCTATGCCGACATCAAAGACGACGACGAGAACGGTGACACACCGCTGGCTAAGGCGCTGCCCAAGATGTCCGCGGGGGATTCGCTTGTCTTGCGTAAGCTTGACTCGAATCAGTCGTTTACCAAGCCACCGCCGCGTTATTCCGAGGCATCGCTTGTTAAGCGTCTTGAGCAGGACGGAATCGGTCGACCGTCGACCTACGCGTCGATTATCTCGGTTATCAAGGATCGCAAGTATGTCGATTCCGAGCAGCGTCGCTTGAAGCCGACCGACCTCGGTGAGGCTGTCAACAAAGTCCTTACGGAGCATTTCCCTGAGCTGTTCGATGTTGCCTTCACTGCCAATATGGAGCAGGAGCTCGACGGTGTTGAGATGGGCTCGGAGGACTGGGTCGACGTGATCAACGACATGTATGCGCCGCTTAACTCGACCTTGACCTCATTGCAGGGAAAAGAGGCCGAGATCAAGGCGGCGATGACGGAAACGACTGACATTCCGTGTGAGAAGTGCGGTCAGCCGATGGTCGTTAAGATGGGTCGCAACGGTCGTTTTCTCGCCTGTTCCGGTTACCCGGACTGCAAGTCGACTAAGCCGCTTCCCGAAGACGAAGCGAAAACAAAGACTGATTTCAGCTGTGAGAAGTGTGGTTCGCCAATGGTCATCAAGACCGGGCGATTCGGCCGCTTCCTCGCCTGCTCGGGCTATCCGGATTGCAAGAATGCCAAGCCGCTCTTGATCGGCGTGAAGTGTCCGAAGCCGGACTGCGGTGGCGACCTGGTCGAGAAGCAGACGCGGTCACGTCGCCTCTTCTTTGGCTGTAGCAATTATCCCGACTGCGACTTTGCGTCGTGGGATCGCCCCATTCCGATCCCATGTCCGGTTTGCGAGCACGCCTATGTCGTGCTGAAAACGTCGAAAGCGAAAGGCGAATTCCTTCGCTGCCCCGAGTGCAAGCACGAAACCTCCGAAGAGGGGTTGCTGCAACAGGCCCTGGAAAAGGTCTAAGCGTCCGTATTCCCTCAAAGTTGCTCCGGTAGTCCAAACCGACTATTGTCGGGCCATGCTCGCACGACTGCTTCCCAGGTACCTGCGTTTCATCCAGGAAAGACGTCGCCTGGCTCCGCGAACGGTGGAATCGTACGGCCGTGACCTACGTCCGTGGGTAGCGTTTCTTGAGGCTGAGTATCAACGCACGCCGTCATTGGCCCCCAATGATCCGGTCCTGCTTCGCACCTACCTGCGGCAGCGTCAACAGGCAGGTGTTTCCAATCGTTCGGTGACCCGCTTTCTCTCCGCCGTCCGTGGGTTTCAGGCCTGGCTTGGTGAGCAGCGTGGCGGTCACCGCTACTGTTTCGACCTGCCAGCTCTGAAATCGTCCCGACGCCTGCCGGACTTCTTACCGCAGGGCGAGGCCGCCCAGTTGTTCGTGGAACGCGGGGGGGATGATACGGCTGATCAATTCTTACTTTGGCGTGACTACCTCATGGTGTCACTTCTTTACGCGACCGGCCTGCGACGGGAAGAACTTGCCGGTCTGCGACTGCCTAACCTCGACCTAGTCCGTGGCCTCGTGACGGTGATCGGTAAAGGAAATCGAGAGCGGACTGTCCCGCTAGGCGATTCAACCGCAGCCGATCTTCGTGGTTACATCACGTTGCGAGGCCGCTGGCTGACTTCACGACACCTGCGGTCAGATGCGCTGTTCGTTGGTCGTAATGGCGCTCCGCTTTCGGTTCGGACGATCAACCGGCGCGTGCGGGAATTTGGTCGTCGTCACGGTGTTGACATGACGCCGCATACGCTCCGCCACTCGTTCGCGACACACTTACTGGAAAACGGCGCTGATCTACTTCTCATCAAAGAGCTGTTGGGACACGCGTCGCTGGCTACGACTCAGCAGTACACTCACGTAACGGCCGAAACGATGAAAGCGGCCTATCGCAAGGCGCATCCGCGCTCGGGAGACTCATCGTGACATCACGTCCCCATGGAACAACGATTCTGGCACTCATTCACAACGGTACGGCTGCGATCGCTGGTGATGGGCAGGTAACGTTTGACGATATGGTTCTCAAAGGCTCGGCGACCAAGATCCGAGCGATGGCCGACGGCAAGATCCTGGCCGGGTACGCCGGAACGGCCGGCGATGCACTGACGCTCTTTGATTTATTCGAAAAGAAGCTTGAGGAGTATGACAACAATCTCCGTCGGGCCTCCGTAGAACTCGTCAAAGAATGGCGGACGGACAAATCACTTCAGCAACTAGAGGCGATGATCGCCGTATGTGACCGTGAGTCGCTGTTCATTATCTCCGGTAACGGTGATGTTGTTCAGCCTGACGACCAGATCGTGGCGATCGGTTCCGGTGGGCCGTATGCTCTGGCGGCGGCGCGTGCACTTGTTTGGGCATCACCCAAGACGACAGCGGATAAGATCGCCCGGCGGTCGCTCGAAATTGCCGCCGATATCTGTGTCTTCACCAATCATCATATCTCCGTCGAGACCCTCTCATGACCACACCGACTCCGCGCGACATTGTCGCCCACTTAGATAAGTACATCGTTGGCCAGGCCGATGCGAAACGAGCCGTGGCGATCGCGCTACGTAACCGGTGGCGGCGGCAGCAGGCGAGTGAGGACATTCGCGCTGAGATCATGCCTAACAACATCATTCTGATGGGGCCGACCGGTGTGGGGAAGACCGAAATCGCCCGGCGCCTGGCCGATCTCGCGGGCGCCCCGTTTGTTAAGGTTGAAGCATCGAAGTTCACCGAAGTTGGTTATGTCGGACGGGATGTTGAGTCGATGGTTCGTGATCTCGTTGATATCGCCGTGCAAATGGTCAAAGGGGAACAGGGTCGACGAGTGCGCGCGCAGGCCGAACGTCAGGTGACCGAGCGATTGCTCGATCTGCTTGTGGGACCGGAAACCGCTGCCGTCGGCTTTGGTGACGCTTCCCCCGACCCGGAACCGGCACCCTCGACTCGCGACAAGTTTCGCGACAAACTCGCTGCGGGCAAGCTCGACGCACGAGAGGTTGAGCTCGAATTGCCGCAAAGCCATTATCCCACCGTCGAGATATTCACGCCGCAGGGAATGGAGGAGATCGGCTCCAGTTTTCAGGAGATGCTCTCCGGCATGATGCCGAAGCGGACCCGCCGTCGAAAGGTTACGGTCGCCGACGCGCGTCGTCATTTGCTCGCCGAGGAAGTCGAAAAGCTGGTCAATATGGATGAAGTGATCAGCGATGCGATCGAGCGGGTGCAGGAGGCCGGAATCATTTTCATCGACGAAATCGATAAGATCGTGGGTGGTGACGGCGGGCATGGACCAGACGTGAGCCGCGAAGGTGTCCAGCGAGACATTCTCCCCGTTGTCGAGGGGGCTACGGTGTCGACGAAGTACGGCATGGTGAAGACCGACCACGTGCTCTTTGTTGCCGCCGGGGCGTTTCACGGGACATCACCCTCTGATCTCATTCCAGAACTCCAGGGACGCTTTCCGATTCGCGTTGAGCTCGACTCCTTGTCCGCCGAGGATTTTGAGCGGATTCTCACAGAACCGAAATCGGCACTGATCAAGCAGTATCAGGCGTTAATGAAGAGTGAGGGGTTGACCCTGGAGTTTGATCCGAAAGCGATTGCCGAAATTGCGCGTCTCGCCGCCGAGGTTAACACGGCCCAGGAAAACATCGGAGCCCGTCGCCTGCACACCGTTATGACCACGCTCTTGGAAGACATCCTCTTCGAACCACCGGCTCGTAAGAAGGTCAAGGTGTCGGCAACGATGGTGCGCAAACGGCTCTCCTCGATTGTCGAGGATACCGATCTCAGTCGCTACATTCTCTGATTCGTCGTCTAAGCGGTAATGATCTTGAGGTCGCCGATGAAGTGGTTGGCGGCGATATAGACCCGCGGTCCAGACGGTGTATAGTTCGGCGTCTTGGTTTCTATTGATGCCCCTAGGGTCGACGAAGTCTGCCCCAGGATCTCGACCTCACCGAGAAAGACCGAGCCGGTCGCTTGAACGGGGAGGTCGGGGGGGACGATGACCAGAATGTCGCCGATGAATCCCGAGATGATGACGCGGTTGAGTCCGTTGGCGAGTTTACAGTCACTCAGTACCAGCCGTATATCGCCCAGAAACATGGAGATTTCGACATCCTCGATTTCCAGGCCTTTGCAGTTGATATTGAGATCACCGAACATCTTGGAGTAGCGAAGCTTGTTGCCTGGCTGACCGGCCATCGCCTCGGCATTCGTCTCTCGGGTTTCTGACGTCGATGTAAAAGAGTAGGTACGAGTGCCGTCAGTCTGTTCGGCGAAGCCGCCCGATCCCAGCCCAAAGTCAGCTTCCATCTGAGCTCGCGATTCCGTTCGGCGGTGACGGACGAGCAGCCAGCCGCCGAGCCCGATGAGGGAGAACGGGATGGCGAGACTCCAGAAATCACCCCAGTCGAACCAAAGTAGTCCGGTGGCGCGGAGTAGAAAGATCACGCCGATCGTGATCAGGATGAGGCCGAAGAGCAGTCGTCGTTTCATGTTAATATGCCTACCCAGTTCCCAGTACGGCATAATCCCGGTTCCGGTTGCCCGCGGCAAGTAGATAAGTCGAATCCACAGGGCTTGACACCTTAGGTCGGGCGGAGGACCTTCGCCTTAACCATAAGTCAGAAATGGAGGGTCACGGTTCATATGGCTCGATCGTTTGTTCGCGAAACAGATTTCACGGCCGACGAGATTCGGCAGGTCATCTCCCAATGCGCTGACATGAAGCAGGGTCGCACCCAACCAACGCCGCTCGCAGGCAAATCGGCAGCCCTCATTTTCACTAAAGAGTCGCTGCGGACCCGACTCAGTTTTGAGGTTGGTGTCTCTGAGTTAGGTGGTGCACCGATCTATGTTACCGATGCTGAAATCAAGCTTGGTCAGCGTGAATCAGTTGCCGATGCCGCTCGGGTGCTGTCGCGCTATGTCGGCCTGATCATGATTCGTACGTTCGAGCAGGAAGATGTCGAAGAGCTGGCGCAGTATGCCTCGGTGCCGGTGGTGAACGGCCTTACCGACCTGCTTCATCCCTGTCAGATTCTGGGTGATTACTTCACGATCGTAGAGCACAAACCGGGACAGGATCGCTACTCGATCTGCTACCTCGGGGACGGCAACAATATCGTCAACTCCTGGCTAAACCTGGCGACACTTCTGCCGCTCGATCTGCGGATTGGGACCGACGACGACTGCCACCCCGATCCGGCGCTGCTGAAGGCGGCCCAGGCCTCCGCACACTCACAAGTGCTGGTCACGAGCGACCCTAAAGAAGCGGTGGCGGGTGCCGATGTAGTCTATACCGATGTGTGGGCATCGATGGGCCAGAAGCATCTGGCCGAAGAGAAGGAACAGAAACTAAGAAGGTTTCAACTCAATAGCTCGCTGTTGGCGGAGGCAGATCGATCGGCGCTGGTGATGCACTGTTTACCGGCTGAACGAGGCAAAGAGATTACCGACGAGGTCATGGATGGTCCTCAATCGGTAGTCTTCGATCAGGCGGAAAACCGATTGCACATTCAGAAGGCGATTATGCTCTTCCTGCTGGAACACAGCTGAGGGCAGTCTTGAAAGACGGCGAGCCGAAAGAGGGAACGAAAGGAGTCGCACACTATGCGAGCCCGCAAACTTTTCACCCTGCTGACCGTTGCCGCTCTGGCCGCCGTCACGACTATCGCCGTCGGTTGCGGTGGCGATGACAATGTCACATCTGGTGAAACCCCGTTTAACCAGACGACCGCTTATCAGCTCGTTACCGATCAGGTCAACGGTGTTGTCGATGAGCTTCTCGACGCCGCCACGACCGGCTTCGATAACACGGGTGGCGTTACGCCGCCGCCGGTCTTTGCCGAGGCTCCGGATTCCACGATCGTTGGTGACGGCTGGACCGTCTACTGGCGTTCGAACCTCGCTGCCGGTGTCAGCACCATGATCATCGACTCGATCCAGTTCCGCGCCAACGGCGTGGTCCAGGAGACGGCGAATGGTGCCGACGAAATCGTCGTCCGCCACATTTCGCAGCAGACGTCGACCGACACGACCCAGACGTTCGAAAACCATAACCTGAACGTCCTCTTCACAATCAGCAATCTCGATCAGACGACCGCCACCGGTACCGGTACGGTTGCCCTGACGATGAATGCGAAGACCGTCGGTACGACCACGATCCGTGAGGACTATTCGGTCACCGGTACGCTCACCGGCTTCCAGGCGAGCAAGTCTGGTCAGAACTGGGTTTCCTGCCCGAATGTCGGCTCGGCGAGTGTCACTGTCGAAGCCGAGATCCAGTCCGGTTCGCAGACCGCGGCTCAGAGCGACTGGACGGTCGTCGGAACGTTTACCAACGGCAGCATGTCCGCTACCGTGACGTCCGGCACCAACCAGGCCAGCTACACGCAGGTCTTCTGCCAGTAATCTCTTCGACTGCCCACCAGCGCCGACAGCAAACGGCCCGGCTGACACGCCGGGCCGTTCTCTTTTCGCTTGTTGATGCTATCTTCTGAACTCAGCTTGTCGCCATGCAGGAAATCATCAAGTACGATCACTGTTTCATCTGTGGTGATCTCAATCCGCTGGGCCTCCAGGCCCGCTTCTTCTATGACGGCGAATTCGCGACCACCACGGTTGTCGCGTCGGGACAGCGCGAAGGCTACTACGGTATTCTCCATGGCGGAATCATTGGCTCGTTACTGGATGAGGTGATGGTCAAAGTGCTTCTGGCCGAAGAGATCTACGCGGTCACGGCCGAAATGACCGTCAAATACCATCGTCCGATCCCCACCGGGACAAGATTGACCGTCCGGGGGCGCAAAACTGGTCAGCGTCGGCGGCTCTACCACACCGAGGCGATGGCCGAGGACGAGGCTGGTACGATTTACGCATCCGCGACGGGGAAGTGCATCGAGGTGACGGGTGAGTTACGCGCGCAGCTGACCCAGTCAATTGCCACCTGATCACCGAGCAGGCAGCGTTCTTGCTCGGTGATGGGTATGACGTCTGACCTTACCATACCGCTTCGTCTCTACATTAGTGGGACGATGCGTTCCACTCGAATCGATAATCTTCGCGACAATCTGGCCGGGTTCGCGATCCCGGGGATGGGGATCCTCTTCCGAGGATTGGTCACCGGCGACGCTCTTGAGCGGGAATGTCTCGCCGCCGTGGCGGGTCTCGGCTATCTCCGACCCCACATCCTGGAGGGGCAGCGCGGTCAGGTCGACTGTTTCAGTTCGAGCCCGGCTTTTGTGGCGGCGTGGCCAGCGACACTACCGTCGAAGCTGCAGCCCCTGTTGAGTGCTATCCAGCGGGATTTCGCGATCTCGTGCTATTATGTGACACGGGAGCGCAACCGAGTCTTTCGGACTCCGGATCGGCTACCGTCACTGCCGATCGGCCGGACGATTGCGATTGAGCCGGGAGACGATAACATCTCGTTCTCCGATTCTGACCTCTCGATTTCCTGATCTTCAAACTGTATCTGCGACCGGAGACGGCATACTATCGCGACGATGGCGATGCGGGTTTCTCAACGCAAAACAACCCGGCGAGGCCGGGCTGTCGTGATTTCGGGCGATGGTCTGCTGTCGTTAGCCGAGTTTGGCGACGTGCAGGGTCAGGCGCGATTTGTATCGGGCTGCGGTGTTCGCCTTGATAATGCCCTTCGAGGCAACCCGGTCGAGAAGCTGGAGTGTATCGCGAAGTTTGGGCTCGGCAGCCTCGCGCGTCTTCTCAGTGCGGACGGCTTTGATCGCTTTCCGCATTTCGGAGCGGTAAGCGCGGTTTCGTTCATTGGCCGCGGCCGAGGTTTTGACTCGCTTCTTACACGACTTATGCTGGGGCACAGATTCTCCTTAGCAGTGCTGGGCTCTTCGTTCAGCCCGCTAGTATAGCAGGAATCCGCTGCGTGTCAACCTCCTCCCACCGTTCTCCCGGCCTTGCCCGATCGGCGAGTATGGTCTCCCTGGGGACCGCCTGCTCGCGGGTCACAGGCCTCATACGGGAGCAGGTGATCGCCTACTTCTTCGGTGCCTCGATGGCGACTGACGCCTTTGTCGCGGCCTTTCGGATTCCCAACCTGCTTCGTGACATGTTCGCCGAGGGCGCCCTCGGTTCGGCCTTTGTGCCGGTGTTTAAGGAACGCCTGGTGAAAGCGGGGGAGGGGGAAGCGCAGCGACTCGCGCAGACGACGTTCACCGCTCTGCTCGCGGGTGTCGGTACACTGGTGGCACTCGGTATCCTCGCGGCCCCGGCCATCGTCTTCGTCGTCGCGAACGGTTTTACCGCCATGCCGGAGAAGTTTGCGCTGACCGTCGACCTGACCCGAATCATGTTCCCCTTTCTGCTCCTGGTCTCACTCGCGGCCCTGGCAATGGGGATACTCAACGCGTTCGGTCGTTTCACGTTGCCCGCGTTTGCACCGGTCATGTTCAACGTCGGTTCAGTAATCGCAGTCGTACTCTTCTTCGATTTGTTCAACCAGCCAATCTATGCCCTGGCCTGGGGGGTTCTGATTGGCGGTGCGGGTCAATTGCTCATTCAAATCCCGACCCTGTGGCGACTGGGGGGAAGAGTTCGCCTTCGCTTTGATTGGTTGTCACCCGCCTTTCGTGCGGTGCTGCGACTCTTTGGTCCGGTCGTTCTCGGGCTGTCTGCCGGACGGGTGAACATCCTCGTTTCAACGCTGGTGGCATCGTTTCTGGTCGAGGGGGCGCTGGCGTACCTGAGTTTTTCCTATCGCCTCATGCACTTTCCGCTCGGGGTTTTCGCCGTCGCGATCGGGACAGTGGCGCTCCCCAAGGCGTCGGAACTTTTTGCTCTCGGGCGGCGCGATGAGCTGTCTGGTTTATACCGTCGCGCCGTGGACATGGCGATGTTTGTCATTATCCCCTCGGCCGCAGCACTGGCCTTCCTCGCCGAACCAGCGGTCGCGCTGCTCTACGGATGGGGCGAGTTCGACCAGACCGCCATCGCCAATACCGGTTTCGCCCTTCGCCATTATTCCTACGGTCTGATCGGCTTTGCTGCCGTCCGGGTAACCGCACCGATCTTCTATGCCGCCGGCGATGCCCGAACGCCGATGTATGCTTCGATCGCCGCGGTGGTAATCAATATCGCCCTCTACTACCCACTGATTCAGGTGCTCGGATTCGCCGGTCTTGCCGCTGCCACGTCGCTGTCGTCGATCGCCAACTTCGCCCTACTCATTTTTGCCTTGGCGCGCGCCGAGATAGTTGGATCAATCTGGCGTCTCGGTCTTGGTTGGTTCCGGCTCATCATAGTTGCCTCGCTCGTGTTCTGGGCCGCCCTCTTCGTGCCGGTACCCACCCTCGAGACCGCTCCGCTCTGGGTACAGCGTTTGCTCGATCTGATCATCCCAGCCACTGTGGGTGGCTTGGCGTATCTCGTCATATGTGCTATCCTCCAGGTAAGGGAGGTGACAGCACTTGTCGAACGCATCCGGCGTCGATTCCAAGCTTCGTCATAAGCCGCTTTCGTCGTTGCCAGCTTTTCTTCCACTCGTCGCTATAATCGTAGCGTTGACGGTTGCTGACCGTTGGGTACCGATTGCTCTCATCTGGTACTCACTCTCCGTACTGTCCGTTCTCTTTGCCTGGGTAGCACGTCAGTATCCCGGCTGGGTTGTCGCGAACCTTTCGATCGCACTCGCCGCAGCCGCTGCCGGGCAGTACAGCCTGACGGTTTCGCCGGTCGGAGAGCACAATCTGTCGCGCGTGATCGAATCTGGTGTTGCCTACCACGTGTACGGAGAAGTTGCCGACTGGCCGACTATCCGTGGCCAGCGGACTGACATCCTGATCGCAGTCGACTCGCTTCGGTATCGCGACGGCGGCCGAGTCGTGGAAGGGAAGCTGCTGCTCAAGATCACGGACACGACAACAGTGTTGCAGCGAGGCGATCGGGTCGCCTTTCGCAGCACGCTGTACCGACTCCCGGAAAATCGGCCTGACCAGCGTTTCGACTACCGTCGTTGGCTCGGGCGGCAGGAGGTTCAGGCGTTAGCGTATCTCCCCACCACCATGTCAATCCGAGTTGCACCGCGCGCCACTTCCGGATGGCTTGGTGTCGTTGACCGCACCCGGGCGTGGATTGTAACGACGTTCCGTTCCAATCTTCCGGCAGATGTTGCGGCGTTGGCGTCCGGTTTTTTGATCGGCGAGACACGGGACATTCCAATCGCTGTCTACGAACGGTTCCGGGATACTGGCACGCTGCACGTTTTGGCAGTGTCGGGGTCGAATGTAGCACTCGTGCTCGGCTTCGTCTGGATCATCCTGCGACGATTCCCCCTGACCGCCGGGGGGCGCCGCTTCGTCCTGGCCGGAGTACTGGTGCTCTTCCTCTTGCTCTCCTACGCGGAACCGTCGGTTGTGAGGGCCTCAGTTATGGCGGGGTTGGTTCTGTTGGCCCGGCACCTGGGACGCCGAGTCAATCTGGAGCAGGTGATCCTTGTTGCCGCGTTGCTCATCCTCATCGTTTCACCGTCTCAGCTCTTCGATGTCGGATGGCAACTGTCGTTCATCGTGGCCGGTGGATTGATTTGGTTCACTCCGCGCGTGAGTCGCTTTTTTCCGCAACATCACGGTCAGTGGTATTGGACATGGTTGGCGCTTCCGTTGCTCGTTGCCGTGATCGCCCAAGTCGTCTCGATGCCGATTATCGCGTACCATTTTGGTCGTGTGCCGTTGCTTTCCGTGCCGGCCAACCTGATCGTGGTGCCCATGGTGTCTCTGATCGTGATTGGGAGTCTGGTCTTGTTAGCGATCGAATCGGTCGTGCCGATGCTTTCACCGCTGGTTGGGAGCCTGATTGCCCTGCCGGCGCAGTTGGTCCTCGATGTCCTCGCCTGGTTCGATCTTAGCGGCGAGCTGGCGTGGACACTTCCAGCGCCCGGCGCCTCGTTATTCTGGCCTATCGTCATTGGAGCTGCCTATGCCGGACTGATGCTTGCCGTGGCTGCTTTTCGATCGCATCGACCACGACGATTACTGGTTGGTTTGGTTGCCGGCTTGGCGGTGTTCACCCTGGCGCGATGTACCACGGACCACGACCGACCGGCGCAGTGGACGATCGAGCCAACCCGCATCCCGGGCGGGGTAGTCGTCGTCATTCGGCAACCGGACTACTCCGGATCGGATATCGTGATCACGACGCTCGCCGCCCGCGACTATCCAATCGATGAGCGCATTCTGCTCCCGCTGTTCGAGGATGTCGATGCTCATCCGGTCCGCCGGGTGGTGGTCATGGGGCTCGACTTTGCCGCGGTGCCAGCGCTTCTTCGGATACGTGAAGCCCTTGTGGAAACGGAAATCTGGGTCTCGGAGCAGGCGTTTGCATCGATTGTTCATCACGACAGCGCTGCCACCGGCCGACTGCTGTGGTATCCTGAAACAGAGCCGATCGAGGCAACCGGTCTCGTGCCGGGAGCCGATCAGACTATCGTTTCGGTCGATGGTCATCCGGTCTCGATTCGGCGTTCGTGGGTAGCCGACCCCACGATCTACAGCCCGGGAGGACTGATCATCGGTACGGGAGTCGTACCGCCGGTCGATCAACTGGTCGCTCTGACCCGTCAGCCCCCGGCGTTTCTCGTGGCCCCTTTTCTGCCGCCCCAACTCGATACGACGGGCTGGGCCCATAGTTTGAGTTCCGAGCCGATGCCGGCCTTTGTCCTGAGCGACTCCGGATGGATCCGTCGCGATTCCCGGTAGTCGGACATCGGCGTCAAGTTTCCCCATCAATTTCCCGATAGAGACTAGGAGAAGAGGAGACAACCGCGAACCGAGCGGGTTTAACCCGCTCCATGGATGGATTGGCATGAGCCTTTCGGGAAATCTGAAGACTGTCGCTTTTCCGGATATCCTGCAGTTGCTGGCTACCGGCAAGAAATCGGGAATCCTGGAGTGCCGGACGACCGCACGTCAGAAAGAGGTCGCCTTCCGCGACGGGAACATCATCTTCGCCTCGAGTTTGAACTCGCAGGAGGACATGCTCGGACAGCTACTGCTGCGTCGGGGCAAGATCTCCAAGGCGGATCTAGAGCGAGCGATTACCCTTCACAAGCAGACCGGACGCCAGATCGGAACGACGCTTATTGACATGGGTCTCTTCGACAAGGAAGAGATCGGTGAATGTCTCAAGCTGCAGATCGAAGAAACGGTCTACAATCTATTCAGCTGGCGTGACGGTGACTTCTTCTTCCACGAAGGGAAGGAACCGAAAAACGCACCGTTCCTGATCGAGTTATCGACCATGAACGTGATCATGGAAGGCACCCGCCGGATCGACGAGTGGCTGGAGATTCAGAAGGTCCTGCCGCCTGATGACGTTATCCTCAGATTGTCGGCGAATCCCAAGGTGCCGGTCGAGGAGATCAAGATCTCCATGGACGAGTTCCGCATGCTGGCGCTTATCAATGGTGAGCGGACGGTTCCGGATCTGATCAACATGTCAACGATGGGCGAGTTTGTCACCTGTCGTGCTCTCTACCGACTCATCCTCAGCAAGCTGATTGAAGTTGCGGGACATCGGGACGGCGAGGTGTCGATCGAGCAGGAAGATGAGGAAGAAGCGGTGATGCGGATCATCTTTGATCTCTTCAGCCATTCGTTCTTCCAGGTCCGCGCGGTCGTTTCCGACGTGGTGGGTGAACACAATTCACGGTTCCCCTCGTTCTCGGCTCAGTATCGCCAGGGCATCCTCAACTTTTTCCCGGGGGTAGACCCGAATTCCGATCTCATGCCGTCCTTCGACAAGTTCCTCGCCGCGGTTCGGTCGTTACCGGCCGCCACGCGCTACTACCAGGTGCTTTCCAGCCTCGAGCGAATGCTTTCCGAGCAGTTGGTCTATGTTTATCAGCTGTTGGGTGAGGGGTCATTCCGCGAGTCTGTTGGCAGCGTGAAGAAGGAAATTGCTGCGCCGCTTGCCACCCGACGGGAGATGGTCAAGCGTTTCGGGATTGAGGAGAGCTTCTACAATTCGTTGAAAGCCGCGGATAAGACTGTCAAACTCGTACGAGGGTAAGTGTCATGTTTCGTCTGCTTACGTGTTTCGTCATCGGTACCGTTGCCGTCGGCCAATCATCCTCGGCCGCGAACTTCGCGGCCCTGGCCCAGCCGGGGAACGCAATTGCTGTAATCATTCTGTTGGCGGCCATCGTGTGCTGCGCACTCTCTGCTCAGGTCGTTGGCCTGGTCAAGGGGGGGCAACTGTCGCGTTCGTGGCAGGTCTTCCTGATCGGATTCCTGCTACTGGCCGTGAGCCAGGTGCTGGCGGTGCTGGCGGCACTGGAAGTTTTTGTCGCGCCCGAATGGGTTGCGCCGCTGCTTTTGGGCGTGATGACCGCTCTCTTCGGGTACGGACTATTCCAGACCAAGCGGATTCTGGCGTAGTCGGCAAACCAATTGACTCAAACGACTGTGACTCTTATCTTTGTCCAAAGGTGAAATTGACGGATTCCGTTATTTGCTGGCAGTCATGGGGTTACGAGGAAGGCACCAATGACCGTTGCGTCTGAACTCGACGAGCGAATTGGAAAGTGCCAGAAGATTCTGGACGCCGATCCGAACTCCCAAATTTTTGCAGCCCTCGCTGAGGCATTTCGCAAGAAGGGGGAGCTGGACCGGGCCTTCCGCGTCTGCCAGGCCGGTTTGCGTATCCACCCCTCCTATGCCGCGGCTCACGTGGTTATGGCCAAGATCAATCTCGATCGCGGTCTTTACGATTGGGCAGAGGCCGAGGCGAAAAAAGCGATCGATCTTGAGGGTACAAGCCGAGCCACGGAACTGCTGCTGGCCGAGGTCTATATCTACCGCGGCGAGTTTCCCCAGGCGATCAAGCTACTGAGCCGTCTTGCTGATGCCGACCCTGATAACGAACAGATTCAGAAACTCCTCGATATCGCGCAGCGACTTCCCGAGGAGCAGGCCATTCCGGCGACGCCTGATCCGGAACCGACGATGGTGAGTGCTGCCGAGGGCGGAGAGGTCAGCGAGGAGCCTGACGAAGCAGGGCTGACGGCGCGGCAGGTCATTCGTGATGCCGTTACGATGCGTGATGTTCATGGTGTCATGTTCATCAACGGTGAGGGACTTCTCGTGGAGTCTGATTGGTCTCTGGGCCTCGATCCCAACGTCTGCGCGGCGACGATGGCGGAACTCGATCGCAATCTGACGTCGGATCTCGTTGCGGCTCAGTTTGGATCAGGTCAGTCGATACTCGTCGAGGCGGCGGGGCCGATTCTCTATCTCGTGCACGTTGCGGGTGGGATGTTTCTGTTCGCCTGCGACCAGCGCATTAACCTTGGCACTTTGCGGATGAAGATCGCCGCATTGGTTGATCGGTATCAGGCCGCATAGGGATGACGACCATGGCAAAACGGCAATCGAACAATCCTCGTCTGATTCTCCTGTTTTCGCTGGTGTTGCTGGCGGGACCATTGGTGTTGTTCCCCAGCAATCTTGGGCTACCGCTTGGACGCTTCTCGCTTCTTGTGCTTGGTATCGAAGTCGTCTATTACATGCTGATAGTCTTCTTCATGAATCGGTCCCAATCGTTTGGGGCGGTTCTGACCGGCGCGGGTTTGGCACTGGTTTACCGTCATCTCATCGGTGTGCTCTTTGCCGGCTTCATCTTCTTTGCCTACCGGCTCGAATTGGTCAATGCCCTGCAGTTTGGCCTCTTCAGCTATTTGCCGGCAGTCTTCCTGCATATCGCGACGGCACCGTTTGTCATCAGCTCGATCTACCCGCGCAAAAAACGCGCATCCCGCTTTGTGTATGGATCGGGCGACGAAATGCCGGCGGAACCGACTGCGGGCGTATCCGATGCCGCAGCGGCGACTGCTGCTGACGACTGGACGCCGCAGGCGGCTGTCTATGGAGCGGAGCCCGAGTCCGAATCGGTGAAAAGCGAGAACACCGGTACGGTGACCCCGAACAAGGCTGCCACAACTCCGCGCGCCCGGACCTACGAGCTGAACGGATTCGAGAAGGCGGTCCGATACATCGGCGAGCATGGCGCGGTTGCCATTGCGGCCGTTGTCGACCATGAGGGTCTGCTCCTGGCCAAGTTCAATCGCGGTGATGCCGACGCAACCGAATGGGCGCCATTGTCGTTGCTGTTGGTCGAGTCAAATCGAACGGCATTGTCCCGCGTGCAGGAGGTTCGACCGGAGAAAATCGACGTTTTGGTCAGCGATCGCCGGATCATCTGCTCCCGCGACCGTTTTTGGACATTGATGGTGGTCGCGGAACGCCAATCTGACGATATCCTGAATATCCGCATAAATCAGGCGATGGAGGCGATTGGTCGCTATGTCGATGAGCGCTATCGCGACCTGTTCGCCTCGACCGTGGAGACAACGACCCATGTATGAGGTGTTAAGCGAACTCAACAAGACACCCGGAATCACCGGATCGATGGTGGTTGGAAACGATGGTATTGTCATCGCAGCCGATCTGTCCGAGGGATTCGAAGGGGAAACCGTCGGTGCGTTGGCCGCGTCGATCACGAGCAACGTGCAGAAGTCGCTGGACCGTCTGCATACGAGTCCTCTGTCCCAGGTGACGATCGAGGCGGATAACGCCAAGCTGTTTTTCAGCGATGCCGGACTCGGAATCCTCGTGGTGACATGTGAGACCGAGGTCAACATCGGGCTGGTGCGTCTTGAGATTAAGAATGCTATCAGCAAACTGAAAGTCACCGCCTGACGCGAACGAAACGGAAGCTGAATACGTCATGGTCTCAATAAACTATTCCGCTCGCGAGGTCTGCTGCAAGATCGTCTATTACGGACCCGGCTTGTCGGGGAAGACGACGAACCTTCAGTATGTCCATAGCAAGGTTCCGCAGAACTCTCGTGGGAAGCTGATCTCGTTGGCCACGGAAGCGGATCGGACCCTTTATTTCGACTTCCTGCCGATCAACATCGGTTCGATCAACGGCCTGACCGCGAAGTTCCAGTTGTACACGGTCCCAGGCCAAGTCTATTACAACGCCACGCGAAAACTCGTGCTACGTGGAGTCGACGGTCTCGTCTTTGTCGCCGATTCTCAGCCGGACAAAATGGACGAGAATATTGAGTCGCTCTCCAATCTCGAAGAGAACCTGCGCGAATACGGCTACGACCCGAGTGAGCTACCGCTGGTTATTCAGTACAACAAGCGCGACCTCCCCGGTGTGATGTCGGTCGAGGATCTGGAAAAGCAGCTCAACCCGCAGGGCCGTCCGTACTTCGAGGCGTCGGCGACAGTCGGGAACGGCGTCTTCGATACGCTCAAGTTGATCATCAAGTTGGTGCTGGAAAAAGCGAAACAGTCGGCTGTTCCCCGGCGGGCTCCCGCGGTTACCGCCGTCGAGCAACCGGTGGCAGCATCCGCCAGCGGTGGAGTGGCGACCGCTCCAGCTCCTCCGGTGGCTGAGACCGCCCGCGACGACGCGGCGTACCGACCCTACCCGGGCAGCGGTACTGGAAAGATGCCGGTGGTGACTCCGGAAGAACCGGCAGTTGCGGAGGCCGCAGCGACCGTCGACGAACCCACGCCGACGGCTGAAACTCATGTGGCTGCGACCGCGGAAACCGAATCAGAAGCGACTCCCCAGATGGCGCCGTCATTACGCGAGCGTCCCAAGAAGAAGCGCGGGTTCTTCTCGCGGCTCTTTGGTAAGAAATAACGGTCCTGGAGGCACGAATGAGTGACGACAGCTTGATCCTCTATGAGGAGGAGATAAACAAGATCGACGCCCTGATGAGTCGCATGCTCAAGGGGGCGGAGGCGAAATGCGCTCTGCTGGTTGACAAAGACGGGCATCTCATCACCCGTCAAGGCTTCACGCACTCGCTCGATACGACCGCGCTGGCGGCGTTGCTGGCCGGGTCGTTCGCGTCAACCAAGGAGATCGCCAAGCTGGTGGGTGAGCCTGAGTTCTCGGTTCTGTTCCACCAGGGCAAGAAAGACCATATCCACATGTCGATCGTGGGCGAACGTTCGATTTTGGTGGTGATTTTTGATGATCGGACGACGATCGGGATGGTCCGTCTGTACGCGAAGGAAACGTCAGCCGAACTCGCCAAAATCTTCGAGTCCGTACAGGGGGGACAGGAATCGTCGCGCCAGCAGCAGCTCAGCGGTGACTTCACCGACGCCGCATCAAGCAAGCTGGACGACATCTTTCAGGACTAGACCAGCGAGTGGGGCTCGGTCTGTTGCCGGTTTCACCACGCAGCGGCCGCGATGAGCTGACAAGGAGAGGTGCCGGTGTCCACCGAGCTTAGTGCGATGCTGGTCGAGGCGGGAGTTATCACTCCCGAACAGAGCGAACAGGCGCTCAACCTCGTCCGCGAAAAAAAGAAAAAGTTCGAATCAGTCTTGGTCGAGATTGGTGCTATCCAATCCGAGCAGGAGCTGGCGAGCTTTATCGGCAAGCACCTCAAGATTGGCGCGCTCCGTCTTTCCGATGTCGAACTCAATCCCGACATCGTTAAGCTCATTCCTCTCGATATCGCCCGAAAGTTCAAAGTCATTGCGGTCAGCAAGATCAATAAGACGCTGCTGGTTGCTGTCTCCGATCCGAACAACATCTACGTTCTCGATGCGATCAAGTTTATCACTGGCTGTACCGTTCAGCCGGTCATTTCTCCTGAAAGTGCGATCGAGAAGGCGATTGATCTGCATTACCGCGACGGTGGGTCGCTCTCCGACGCGCTCGCTGACCTTGATGACTCGAGTGGGATTGAGGTTGTTGAATCTGACGACGGTCCGACGGAATCGGATCTCATGTCACAGATTCAAGACAAGCCGCTGGTCAAACTCGTCGATTCGATCATTGGTGATGCGATCCGTATGGGTGCCTCGGACATCCACTTCGAGATGTACGAACGGAAGATTCGTGTTCGCTATCGTATCGACGGCGAACTTCAGGAGATGTCGCCTCTCCCGTTCAAGTATCGCGCCGCCATCGTTTCACGTATCAAAATCATGGCGGAACTTGACATTTCTGAACGTCGTCTGCCGCAAGACGGTCGCATCAAGATCAAGATTGCCGGTCGCAAGGTTGACCTTCGTGTCTCGTGTCTGCCCACGATCTTTGGTGAGAAGGTCGTTATGCGAATTCTCGATCCCCAGGCGCTGAAGGTCGATATGACCAAGTTGGGGTTCCGAAAGGAAGACCTCTCGAAGTTCGAGAAGAAGATCAAATCGCCGTTCGGTATTGTGCTGGTGACCGGTCCTACCGGTTCGGGTAAGACAACCACGCTCTATTCGGCATTAGCCCAGTTGAACTCAATTGACGTTAACATCATGACGGCCGAGGATCCGGTTGAGTTCAACTTTGAGGGAATCAACCAGGTGGCCGTCCGGTCCGAGATCGGTCTGACGTTTGCCGCCGCTCTTCGATCCTTCCTCCGTCAGGATCCGGATATCGTCATGGTCGGTGAGATTCGTGATGCCGAGACGGCCGAGATCGCGATTAAGGCCGCGCTGACGGGACACTTAGTCTTCTCGACGCTGCATACCAACGATGCGCCGTCGTCGGTAACTCGCCTGATCGATATGGGGACGCCGAACTATCTGGTAGCATCGGCGACTCAGTTGATCATGGCCCAGCGCATGACGAAGAAGATCTGTTCAAACTGCAAAGAAGAGATCAATCTGACCCCCGAAGTTGTCGAGAGCCTCAATGTCCCCAAGGAGATGCTTCGCGGTATCCGGGCATTCTCCGGCAAGGGATGCAGTCAGTGCAATAACACCGGCAAATCAGGCCGAACCGGTATCTACGAGGTGATGCCGATCAGCGCGGAGATCGAGAAGCTGATTCTCGACAAAGCCTCCGATACCGAGATTCGTAAGGTCGCCATGGAGGAAGGGATGTTCACCCTGAGAATGGCCGCTGTCGATAAGATGAAACAGGGGATTATCTCGCTCGAAGAGGTCTTTGCCGTCACGTCCGCCTAGCCGTCTGACTCCTTTCCTGCCCGCGTCCGCCCTTTCCCATCAAGCTATTGCCCCTCAACGCCGATAACTCCAGAAAGGCCCGATTGCACCCGAAATCGGCACCAGTGCCGAGGAGTTACGCCCATGCTCTCGTTACGCGAGCTGTTGGAACATATGGTCAAGATGAATGCTTCCGATCTCCATCTGACCGCGGGGGCGCCGCCGGTTATTCGGGTCGATGGTAAGCTGCAGCGGCTCCAGCAGGATATTCTCACGTCGGAACAGACGCGTAAGCTCGCCTATTCCATGATCAACGAGAAACAGAAGCTTCGCTTCGAGCAGAATTCAGAACTCGACTTCTCGTTCGGCATCGAATCGATGAGTCGTTTCCGCGCCAACATGTTTATGCAGCGTGGCAACGTAGCGGTTGTTCTCCGTCAGATTCCGTACAAGGTGCAGACGTTCGAGGAGCTGGGCCTCCCCAAAGTCATTTCGGAGTTTGCGAACCTCCCGCGCGGTCTCGTGCTGGTCACGGGTCCGACCGGTTCCGGAAAGTCGACGTCACTGGCCGCTGTGATCGATAAGATCAATCGAGAGCGTCCGGTCCATATCTTGACCGTCGAGGATCCGATTGAGTATCTCCACCGCCATCAACTGGGACTGATCAACCAACGCGAAGTGTCATCTGATACCGAGTCGTTCTCCTCCGCGTTGAAGTACGCGTTGCGGGAGGATCCGGATGTCGTTCTGGTTGGTGAGATGCGCGATCTTGAAACGATCGAGTCGGCCATTACGATTGCCGAAACCGGTCACCTTGCCTTCGCCACGCTGCACACTAACTCCTGCGCTGAAACGATCAATCGTATCGTTGATGTCTTTCCCAGCAATCAGCAGGAGCAGATTCGGGTCGCGCTTTCGTTCTCGCTGCAGGCGGTCGTTTCGCAGCAGCTGATCCCGAAGATTGGCGGGGGGCGAGCGATGGCGATGGAGATCATGATCTCAACCCCTGCCATTCGCGCAATCATTCGCGATGACAAAATTGCTCAGCTGTACTCGATGATTCAGGCGGGGCAGAAGTTTGGAATGAAGACGATGAATCAGTCTCTGGCTGAACTGTATACGACCGGGAAGATTACGCTGAACGATGCGATGGCGTACTCCGGAAACACCCAGGAGCTCTCCGAGATGCTGTCGCGGGGCAAGCAACCCGCCTTCGCGTGATTCGGAAAGGACCGATGAGCCATGCCGGTATTTGAGTACAAAGGAAAGACCCTCGCCGGAGCCGCGGTGAACGGGTCGATGAAGGCGAATTCGAAGGAAGACCTGGAACGGGTCTTGCGCCAGAATCGGATCGTCGTTCAGTCGATTAATCGCAAAGCCGCCGATCTCAACATCAAGATCGGAACGGGTATCAAGAAGGTCGAAATCTCGCGGTTCACGCGACAGTTCGCCACCATGATTGGTGCCGGCCTCCCGATGGTTCAGTGTCTTGAGATTCTTTCGTCTCAGTCAGAGAACAAAGAACTGGCCAAGATTGTGACGGATATCAAAGATGCCGTCCAGGGGGGAGCGACGCTTTCTGAGGCCCTGAACCGTCACCCCAAAGTATTCGACCAGTTGTACTGCAACATGGTTGAGGCAGGTGAGGTTGGTGGTGCTCTCGATGCGATTCTCGTTCGTCTTGCGGTCTATCGTGAAAAGGCCGATGCACTGATCCGGAAGGTGAAAGGTGCGATGGTCTATCCGGCGGTGGTTGTCGTTGTCGCCGCGGGTGTAACCGTCGGTATGTTAACCTTCATCGTACCGGTCTTTGCCAAGATGTTCACGGGTGTTGGTGCCGAACTGCCGGCTCCCACGCAGATTGTTCTGGGACTCTCGAACTTCCTGCAGGCAAACATTCTGTACATGTTCCTCGGACTGATTGTGCTGGCTGGTCTCTTTGTCTGGTACAAGCAGACTCCGCAGGGAGCGTTGATGGTCGACCGTGTCTTGATCAATATGCCGGTCATCGGAAATCTCGTCCGTAAGTCTTCGGTGGCACGTTTCACGCGGACACTGTCGACACTGCTCTCATCGGGTGTCTCGATTCTTGATGCGCTTGAGATTACCGCCAAAACGTCCGGTAACCTGGTTGTTTCAAAAGCGATCAACAAATCAGTCCTGGCGATCGCCGAGGGTGATACGATCACCGGCCCGCTAAAAGAGACCGGAGTCTTCCCGCCGATGGTTGTTCAGATGATCGGTGTCGGTGAGAAGACTGGTGGCCTCGACGAGATGCTAAACAAGATTGCAGATTTCTATGATGAAGAGGTCAACGAAGCGGTCGCCGCACTGACCTCAATCATCGAGCCGATTATCATTGTCTTCATGGGTGCGGTCATCGGTGGTATTCTTATCGCCATGTACCTGCCGATGTTCGACATCATTGGCAAGATCTAACACCTGATCCGACCGGCGGGGCGTTGTCTCCGCCGGTCTCCGGATCGTTCCTCATGCGTTCCAAACGCTTCCCGCGCTGGTACCTGCCCCTTCGGCTGATCAGCTTCGGGTTACTCACGCTTGCGTCGCTGCTGTGGTTGCGTCTGCCGGTCACGGTCTTGGTGCCCCTGATTGCTTATGCCCTGGCGACCCTCGCGCTGGCGACCGTCACCACGACCCGGGCGCAGCGATCCCATCGCCTGACATCGATTGCGTTAACGGCTCAGCTGCTCACTGAGGTGATCCTGATCGCCGCGATGGTCGCTTACAGTGGCGGCGTACAATCGCCCCTGACGCCCTTGTTTGTCCTCTCGATTCTGTCCGCTGCACTTGCCTATCGGATGGCAGGAACGTTGGGGATCGCCTCGGCGGCGTCAGCTGCCTATGCGGTGGTCGTTTGGTTTGGCCTGATGTCGCCGGATCAGCAGTCGGTCATGCCCTCCTGGCGCGGCGTTCTGGCGAGCGAGGACCAGCTCTTCTATCCCGTGTTCCTACAGATGCTGCTGATGTACCTGGTCGCGTTTGTCGCGGGATACTTCGCCGAACGACTCTGGCACCAGGATCAGCGGCTGCTGGATACCTCACGAGCCCTCCACCGCGCCCGCCTGGAGACTGATGACATTCTCCGCCATCTGACGTCAGGTCTGCTGTCGGTCGATGCGGAGGGGAAACTCATCTTCTTCAACAAATCCGCTGAACGTATTCTCGGTTACTCGGAAGAAATTGTCCGGGGTCGGCACTGTGAGGAAGTCTTCCATGATCGGATGCCGGAGTTCGCCGAGGTGCTCATGGATGGCGTGGCAGGTCGGCTTGAACATCCCCGTCGGGAAATCGAAATCACCGACAGCACTGGTGTCGCGCTGCCGGTGGGTCTGTCAACGTCGGTACTGACGGAGTCGGATGGAACCGTCCGCGGTGTCATCTCGATCTTTTCCGACCTGACCGAGGCAAAGGAACTGGAAGCAAAAGTCCGGGTAGCCGATCGTCTTGCCGCAGTGGGTGAGCTCTCAGCGTCAATCGCGCACGAAATTCGAAATCCGTTGGCTGCGATATCCGGGTCGGTTGAGGTCCTCCAGGGCGAGCTACTCCCAACCGGAGAGAATGCCCGGCTGATGTCATTGATCGTTAAGGAATCTGATCGTCTTACGGACATTCTCAATCAGTTCCTGACGTACGCTCGTATCGATCAGCCGCAGATCAGTCCGCTGGCGATTGACGATCTGATCGGCGAGTTGTTTGAACTGGTTCGTCATCATGATCACTATCATCCGGCGATCGCACTTCAGATGCACCTTCCCGCACCTATTCCCACGATCGTTTCCGATGAGACGTTGCTCCGCCAGCTTCTCCTCAACTTGCTGCTGAATGCCTGCGAAGCGATTGGCCGTGAAGCCGGCACTGTGTCGGTCCGTCTGCTTCCTCCGGCTGAAGGCAGCAGCGATCGCTGGCGGTTGGAAATAGTCGATACCGGCCCAGGAATGGACGACAAGATTCGGCAGCAACTTTTCCAACCGTTTTTCTCTACCAAGCGCGGTGGAACCGGTTTGGGGTTGGCGATCGTTCATCGAATCGCAACGTCACTCCAGCTTGCGATTGATGTCGATAATCATCCCGATGGTGGGGCACGTTTCACTCTCGACCTGGCGGTGACCAGCGACCCGATCGGGGATGAGACGAAAGAATCAGCGGAGAGGTACGCAATCGCCTGACTCCTCCTTCCGACTTGCCACAATGCGCAGGGGCTCGTACCCTAGCGCCTATGAAAACATCAAGATTTCCGTCCATCGTGAAGGGCGGCACGGCCTTAGCGATCGTGATCGGCCTTGCGGTCGGCTTTTTCGGCTGTGGCGGACCGGCGCCCGCCACTTCTGAGGTTGCTCCGGACCGCCCTCTGTTTAGTGGCAACAACGGGTACGAGTTGTCCTATCGTGAGTTTCTCTCCCGCCTCCTGGTAACCAACCGAGCAGCCAATGGTGGCATCGTACCGATCGATGAACTTCAGTGGGTCGCCGATTCTATCGTCGTGGACTCGCTGTTGTGGCTCTCAGCGGCAACGGTCGATATTCGCAACCATCCGCCACAGTGGCGTGACTACGATCGGATCTACGGTGGCTACCTCGTTGAGCAGATGTGGGAACGCGCCGTGCGCGACACGATCTCGTGGGATACCGCGGACGTCCGGGCGTACTGGGAGGAGAATCAGGACCAGTTTCGCATCGAGGATCAGGTTGAGATTCTTCACCTGTTGCTCGGCCCGCGGCAAGTCGCCCTGGGGCCGGACTCGGTCGCATTTCGCGGCTGGACCCGTGAGGCGGTGACGGCGTTCACCTACGACATGTCGTACTACCTCTACCGACTTCTGCAGCTTGGTTTCCCGTTCCCTGCTCTGGCTCAGGGTTACTCGCACGATGTCTCAAGCCGAGATCGAGGTGGCTATCTCGGTTGGTCGCGCCGTGGGCAGTATGTCGATCCCTTTGATTCCATCGCGTTCGCATTGGGTTCTGGCGATGTGTCCGAGCCGTTTTTCACGGCTCAGGGGTGGCACATCATTCAAGTTCTCAATCGAATCGATGAACAGGTGGTACCCCTCGACACGCCGTCTGTTTTCACGGCGGCTCAAAACTCGATCGTGGATCAGCGGCAAACCGAAGCGATCACGGCGATTACCGACTCCCTTCGATCTGCCATGCGCGTTGCGGTGCGTCCGGTCTATTGGGATACCAATCTCCTTTGGGTCCACGACACCTCGCTGGTGGCTGTTGTGAATGACCGCGACAGTATCTGGGGTATGCAGGTAAAGTCGATCGAAGAGTTGATTCGTCTTCAGTCACAGGTGGCTAATACTGACAGTGCTCAGAAAGCGGAACTCTTCGCCGTTGCTGGGGAGCGCCTGGCGCTGATCCAGCATGCTCGCGACCTGGGAATCGACACGCTTGCTGAAGTCCGGGTCGCCGAAGACGTTATTCGTCGGGGCCGAATCAAGTCGGTGCTCAGCCTGGCAACCTTCGACCGTGCCTACCGACCGACCGAGGAGGAGATGCAGGCATACTACGAGGCGAGAATCGACTCGTTCCGTAATCCTCAGCCACTGAACCTGACCGAGTTGACAACGGGCGACTCGGCGCTGGCCGTATTCATGGCGGATCAGGCTGCGACCGGGCGATCGCTCACGGAGCTTCTGGAGGAATTTTCCGAGTTGGATCAGTCGCTTCAAGTGACCGAGTTGGGGTGGGTTGGTCGTGACGATCTTGATCAGCTGCGCTACGGAGCAGCCTTGGGTATCCGGGTTGGACAGGTATCGCAACCGGTGAGGATTGAGTCCGGACGATGGGCGCTGATTGCCAAGAATGCGACCCGTCTCGATGCCAATTACGAGTCCGTAAGGGGGGACATCAGCCGTACCCTCCGAACCACGCATTACCGCGACACGTTCTTTGCGACTCGTGATTCGCTCTACGTTCGATTTGGTATTAGGCAGCAGGAGACGCTCTCCGACCCGATCGAGTTGCCGCCGACCTGGGAGCGTGAAGGCCCGGTTGCCGGGCCGTAAATGACGTCTTCTCCCACGGTGAAATCGGACGAGATTCCCCTTTTCCAGGAGCTTCTCCGAAAGCTTGTGCACATGGGCTCGCTGCTCATTCCGGCGAGTTACTATCTGCTCGATCTCTCCAAAGGCCAGATGCTGGCGATCATGATTCCGGCTTGGTTGGTCGTGACGATGGTCGATTTAGCGCGCCTCGGAGACTGGCGTATCTGGCGATCGATCTTTCGTCCGATCTTTGGGGGAATGATTCGACGTCACGAGAGTACGGGAGATTTTACCGGAGCATTCTATATTCTGCTGTCGACATGCGCGATGGTGGCGTTTTTCGATAAGCCGATAGCGGTCGCTGCCCTCGCGTTTATTATTGTCGGCGACACCTTTGCCGCGATTATCGGCCGGACACTGGGTGGCTTCAAGATTGGGCGAAAATCGGTAGAGGGGTCGCTGGGATGTCTCGCCGGGACCCTGCTCGTTGCCTGGTTTACCCCTGATCTACCCCTTTCCGTAGGGGTTCTGGGTGCGGTAACGGCCACTGTTGTCGAAGCTCTGTCGTTCGACATTGACGACAATATCTCGGTACCGATTGTGAGCGGACTCGTCATGACAATCGTCCTGAAAATCGTAACATTCGGTTAACTTTTCTCAGCGCTTCGTTGGGGGTGGTGCGTATAACCGGTGGAGTGACATGAGGTCACCATACCCTTAATCCAATCGCGAGGGAGGTTGGTAGATGACCAAGGGCACCGTGAAGTACTTCAATGAGCACCGTGGCTGGGGAATTATCAGCGTCGACAACGCCGATGACCTGTACGTTCACCATTCGAGAATCGAAATGGAGGGCTTCAAGACATTGAGGCCGGGACAGCAGGTAACGGTCGAAGTGGCGCCGGGGGAACCTCGCTCCGAAGCCCGCTCGGTGCGGCCGGTTTCTTAAACCGGTAACCGACTGTGACTGATGACAGCCGCCCCTTTCGGGTGGCTTTCTTTTTATCTGCCCGCCACTGTGCATTCTTCGGACAAAAAACGCTCCCGGAACGGGATGGCGTCGGGGTCAGCCGATCCCTTTGATAGGAGCGCCGTCAGGCGCCACCAGCGGCACAAGCCGCGCGCCATACTGGTCAGCCGCCCGATTGGAATCAACCCCGGTCGGGCGGCGGCGCGTTAGCCATGCGGATTGCTGCCGCGGCAATTCCACCTATATTGCTCGGCATGAAGACTTTAGATTTCCGATCGGACACCGTCACCCGACCGTCGCCCGGTATGCGTCAGGCGATTGCGCAAGCTGAGGTTGGGGACGACGTCTTCTCGGATGATCCTACCGTCAACCGGTTGGAAGAGCGACTCGCTAATCTCTTTGGTGTCGAGGCTGCGCTCTTTGTGCCCTCGGGAACGATGGGCAACCAGATCTGCATCAAGGTCCATACTCAGCCGGGGGAGGAGATGCTGTGTGACCGAGAATGTCATGTCGTCAACTACGAGGTGGGGGGACCGGTGCAGCATGCGGGTGTGATGGTGAATCTGTTGACAACAGAACGGGGGATGCTGACACCTGAAATGGTGACGGCCAACCTTCGTCCCAAGTCATTGCATTCGGTCCAAACGACGCTCGTGACTGTGGAGAATACCCACAATCGCCATGGCGGAGCGGTTCTGCCGCACAGCGAGGTGATACGACTCGGTCACACGTGCCATGAGCTGGGCTTGCGCTATCATCTCGATGGTGCGCGCATCTGGAATGCCCACGCCGCTTCGGGCGTGCCGTTGGCTGAGCTTATCGCCCCGTTTGACTCCGCGTCTGTCTGCTTCAGCAAAGGTCTGGGGGCACCGGTAGGCTCGGCGATTCTAGCCTCGCGATCATTCATCGATACTGCGCGCCGCGAACGCAAGCTGTTCGGTGGCGGTCTGCGTCAGGCAGGACTCCTCGCCGCCGCTGTTGAGTACGCGCTGGAACACAATCTCTCCCGGCTTCAGCAGGATCACGAGAACGCCCGTCGACTCGCTAACGGGCTGTCCAACC
The DNA here is from genome assembly GCA_028289585.1 of Candidatus Zixiibacteriota bacterium. Lineage (GTDB taxonomy): Bacteria > Zixibacteria > MSB-5A5 > GN15 > FEB-12 > JANQPI01. The sequence continues at coordinate 219,237 of JANQPI010000042.1, read as the reverse complement.
TTTCGTGGTTCGAGCTCGACCCCACCACTGTGGAGACAAACATCGTCATTGTTCGTGTGGGCCAACGATCACCAACTGAAGTTGTTGCTCGTCTCGCCGAAGCCGGAGTTCTCGTTGTTCCGTTTGGTACTGACAAAATCCGGCTTGTCACTCATCTTGATCTGTCGGCTGCCGACTGCGAGGAGGCACTCAAGCGGATCGCTACCGTTTTGTCACGAGCCGCATAGCCACCCGAAAGCTTTCCCTTCCTAAAAAGAACCGAGCAATCGCTCGTTTGGGGCAACGGTTTGCCTGGGAATGACATAGAGGCGGTAACGATAGTCGCAATTCCCGAAGGTGTTACTATGGTTCAGTCAGTGTTGCGTCACCCACCTTGGTAGTCGTCTCACCGGCATCGACTTGGCTGTGGGAATAGTCATCAGTTTCGGCTGTACGTGATTACCATACGTCTGAGAACTAATCGACGTTCGCCGCTGTTCTTTCCGTGAGAGGAGAGATGAGCAATGACGAGTCAGACATCGGGACCGAATTGTACTCGACCACGACGACGAGGACTGTGGTTGGCGACTATAAGTGTAGCGCTGGGCGTTGCCATGGGTGTGGCGACAAATAACCTTGCTCTCTGGTTGCCGCTTGGGATCATCGCGGCCGTGCTGTTCCGTGGTGGTGGGACGTGACGGTAGCCGCTGCACGTGCGGTCGCACGGAAACGATGGAACGAAAAAGCGCCGGTAGAACTACCGGCGCTTTCCTTTGTTCTGTCAGCTGGTGGGGCTAGCCTACCCGGCGTACTGAACGTCCAAACTCGCGATTCATCTTGGCGATATGGGAGACCGAAATCTCTTTCGGGCAGGCGGCCTCGCACTCGAATTGATTCGTGCAGGCGCCGAACTTCTCTTCGTCCATCTGCACGACCATACGCCAGACTCGCTGTTCCCGTTCGACCTGACCCTGAGGCAGGGAGGCGAGGTGGGAAACCTTGGCCGCCACAAACAACATCGCCGATGCATTCTTACATGCTGCGACGCAGGCACCGCAGCCGATGCAGGCGGCCGCATCCATCGCTTCGTCGGCGGCTGCTTTCGGGATCGGCAGGGCGTTGGCATCGGGGGCACCACCGGTGTTTACCGAAACAAAGCCACCTGCCTGGACAACCCGATCAAACGAGGAGCGGTCGACAACCAGGTCTTTGATAACCGGGAAGGCTTTAGCGCGCCATGGTTCGATCCAGATCTCGTCACCGTCTTTGAAATGCCGCATATGGAGCTGACAGGTCGTGGTGGCACGCTCCGGTCCGTGTGGCGATCCGTTGATGACCATGGAACAGGTTCCGCAGATTCCTTCCCGGCAGTCATGATCGAAGGCGATCGGGTCGATTCCGTCGGTAATCAGTTGCTCATTGACGACGTCGAGCATCTCGAGAAACGACATGTGCTCAGAGACATCGGGAGCGTCGTAGGTAACGAATCCTCCCGAGTCATCCCCGTTCTTCTGTCTCCACACGTGTAAGGTCAGATGCATTACTTGTAACTCCGGGTCGCGAGTTCTACGAATTCAAAATGAAGCTGTTCAACTTCTCGAGTGGGAATGATACCGTCTCCCTGAAAGCGCCAGGCGGCAACGTGTGTGAAGTCTTTGTCGTTGCGCATCGCTTCGCCTTCTTCGGTCTGGTATTCCTCACGGAAGTGACCACCACATGATTCTTCGCGTTCGAGCGCATCACGACACATCAACTCGCCGAACTCCAGGAAGTCGGCGACACGGCCGGCTTTTTCAAGCGAGGTGTTGTATTCCTCATTAGCCCCCAGCACGCGGACATCATTCCAAAAATCGTCGCGAAGTTCAGGAATTCGCTCGAGTGCTTTTGTTAGTCCCTCCCGGGTTCTCCCCATGCCGCAGTAATCCCACATGACTTTGCCGAGCTCGCGATGGAAATCATCGACCGAGCGGCGACCATTGACCGACAGCAGTTTGTCAACGCGTTCGGTGGTCTGCGATTCGACTTCGCGGAAGGCGTCGTGATCGGTAGTTACCTCCGATTTTCCTTCGCGGGCGAGATAGTCGCCGATCGTGTAGGGGATTACAAAATAGCCATCGGCCAGTCCTTGCATGAGCGCCGAAGCCCCCAGGCGATTCGCACCATGGTCAGAGAAGTTGGCCTCACCGAGGACATGCAGGCCCGGGATGTTCGACATCAGGTTGTAGTCGACCCAGAGACCGCCCATCGTGTAGTGAACAGCAGGGAAGATGCGCATCGGCTGCCGGTACGGGTCCTCGCCAGTGATTCGCTCGTACATCTGGAAGAGGTTACCATAGCGATCGGCGATCGTTTTCTCGCCGAGCCGATTGATGGAGTCGGCAAAATCCAAGTAAACACCCAAGCCGCCCGGCCCCACACCGCGACCTTCATCACAAACTTCCTTGGCCGAACGAGAGGCGATGTCACGAGGGGCCAGGTTACCGAAACTCGGATATTTGCGCTCCAGATAGTAGTCGCGTTCGTCTTCGGGAATTTGATGAGCCGGCCGGGTATCACCATGCTTTTTGGGCACCCAGATGCGCCCGTCATTACGCAGGGATTCTGACATGAGGGTGAGCTTCGACTGGTAGTCGCCGGAAACTGGAATACAGGTCGGATGGATCTGCGTGAAACACGGATTGGCGAACAAGGCGCCGCGTTTGTACGCCCGATAAGCGGCGGTCACGTTGCAGCCTTTGGCGTTCGTGGAAAGATAGAACGTATTGCCGTATCCGCCGGTCGCGAGGATGACCGCATCCCCGGCCCAGCGCTCTACTTTGCCGGTTACGAGATCGCGGGTGATGATGCCCTTGGCGTGTCCGTCGACAACGACCAGGTCAAGCATCTCGGTGCGCGGGTGCATGTCGACATTCCCGAGGCCGATTTGACGGGCCAGCGCCGAGTATGCTCCCAGCAGCAATTGCTGACCAGTCTGTCCCCGCGCGTAGAATGTTCGCGAGACCTGCGCTCCTCCAAACGAGCGATTGGAGAGATGCCCTCCGTATTCTCGGGCGAACGGAACACCTTGAGCCACACATTGATCGATGATGGCTGTTGAGACTTCGGCGAGCCGGTAGACATTCGCTTCACGTGAACGGAAGTCCCCACCCTTGATCGTGTCATAGAAGAGTCGATAGACCGAGTCACCATCGTTCTGGTAATTTTTGGCAGCGTTGATCCCGCCCTGTGCGGCGATCGAGTGAGCGCGGCGTGCCGAGTCCTGATAGCAGAAGCACCGCACACCATAACCCATTTCTGCAAGTGAGGCGGCTGCTGAGGCTCCAGCCAGACCGGATCCCACGACGATTAGCGAATAGCGTCGTCGATTCGCCGGAGCGACCAGCTTCATTTGACCTTTGTGCTTTTCCCAGCGCTGTTCGAGTGGACCCGACGGAATCTTGTCATCCGGGACTCCGGTGCCCGGAGTCGACCGCGGGGCAGTGCGTGGTTCAACGGTGATTGACATATTCTAACACCTCTTACTTGACCAGGCCGGTGAGAACCGCAACCGGAATAGAGCCGAATCCAAGAAAGACGATCACTGCGAAAAGCAGGGCGGCACGATCGAAGAGTGTCCGCATGCGGAGAGTCGTGAGGCCGAGTGATTGAAACATGCTCGCCACGCCGTGACTGAGGTGACCGGCCAGGAGGCCGACCGCAATGATATAGAAAACTGACACGATTGGATTGGCGAATCCGGTCAGCAGCATTGTGTAGATATCTTTCCGACCCTGAGCATCGTACATCCCGGCATACGCCGGGTCGATGGCGTGGAACGTGAAGTGGGCGAGGTGATAGGCGACGAAGGCAAGAACAACGAGTCCTGACCAGATCATGGTCCGAGACACCCAGCTCGCCTTGGCATAGGCCTTCTTTCGGTAGTTAATCGGACGAGCGGCGGAGTTTTCAGCGTTTAACTGAATGCCTAACCAGATATGTGCGACAAACGAAATCAGGAGGGCCGCTCGGATGACCCACAAAGCCGGACCAAGATCAACGAGCTTCTGTCCGTATTCGTTGATGGCATCAGGACCTACGAAGATGAGCAGGTTCCCGGCCATGTGTCCGAGAATGAAGCCGAACGAAATGACTCCGGTAAGGGCCATCAGGAATTTCTTACCGATCGAGCGGGTGACAACTCGCGCGGGGAGGGACGGGGGTTTGGTGGCGACCATCGTCGACATAGACTCTCCTTGTGCGATTTGCCAAATAGTGTAGACGGCGCGGTATGAAGAATCAAACGAAATCAGGTTGGCTGCGGTTCCTGATAACCTCTGGTAACTCGCTCCCCACGAAAAGGTTAGCGGCGGTCCGCCAGCGGGGAGTCTGACGCGACGCTTGACCGTTTGATTCCACCTGCGTATTCTCGGCCGAACCGGAACCTCCGGGTATAACCGCCGGGAGATTCGACATTGGGTAACGAAATGAAGGAGCGACCTATGAAGATGATGTGGCGGTCACTATCCACGTTAGGGCTGGTGCTGATGCTGGCATCCAGCACCCTGGCTCAGGAAGTGATGCTCAAGATTTCCGGCCCGGGAGCAGTCGATTCAACGACGATCAAGGCTGGCGAACCGGTAAGTTTCGACTTCTACTATAAGAATGACGATACCTGGGCAGGTTTTGTCACAGGTTTCATTCTCACGTCGGAAGACATTGCTGCGGTGAAGCATGTTGCTGATCCTGAACTCCCCAATGCCGTCTCGGAAAAGGGCGAGATTCTGGGCTTTAACGGGTGGGAGAACAAATCGGTCTGGGATTTCGGCTTCTGGCCGGCCCTCTATGATTGGGATGAGAACCTACCTGAGCAGTTTGGCTTCGCCGGACTCGTGGTCAACGAGCGGTGGAAACCTCACGATTGGGAAAAGAAGCTCGCGGTCATGCTCCAGTTCGACGAGCCTGGGACGATCGTTCTCGACTCCGCATTCTTCCCGCCCGGTGGCAAGTGGCAGGTGTCTAAATTCCCGAGCGACTCTGATCCCGATGGTCCGAATCCCGAAGTCGGTTTCCCCGGCTGGAGTGGTCCGTACACGTTTACGGTCGTGGAGTAATCGTCACCTTGCCCGTTAAGTGGTGGCGGCTTGTCGGCAGACAGGCCGCCCTTTTGTTGTCGGTTGCATTTCCTGCGCTTGCGGTCGGTCCGTTGGAATTGGTTGTCGAGTCGCGACTTGTCCCGTCCGGTGAACGGGTGGACACGCTTGATCTCTATCTGAAGTCGGATACGGCGGAAATCGGTGCCTGGCAATTCGTCGTAGCGTCAACCAATCGACAACTCATCGTCGATACGGTCCTGCCGGGAGAGCTGCATACGGAGTGTGGATGGGACTTCTTCGACGTTCGACGTTTAGCATCGGAACCAGGCGAGCCGCCGTCGCTGATACAAATAACCGGACTTTACAAGAGTCGACCGGATACGACGCGCCCGGAGTGTGTCCAGGTTGCTGATTCAACGTTGCTCGCAAAGCTGGTTGTCAAGCGGTCGGTCGATGCCGCTGGCGAGCAACCGATTGTGCTGTGGTGGCGAAGCTGCACCGACAATACGATCGCGTCAGCCGACGGTAGCTTGCTGGTCATGACCGGTGAAGTACAGATGACCATCGACCCGAACTTTCCCGCCCCGCGTCGAGGGTTCCCGTCGCACTATGGGCCACCGGAACGATGCTGGCAACGGTCGAGCCGAAACCCGCCGCAACCGCTCCTGCGGGTAACCACCGGTGGGCTCCGCGATCTTCCCAAAAACAACTAGCGGCGCGACTGCGGGGCGGCTAGCTTTTCGCCATGGCCAATCCTCTCTCAACTCAACGCCCGGCTGATGCCATGGCATCTCCTGCTGAGCGAGCTGTCGAAATCTGGCGTGGTGATGAAATCGAGGCGATTCACTACGCCAGTGTTGCAGTCGTTGATCGTCACGGCAATCTGACTCACGCTCTGGGCAATCCTCACGAATTCTTCTTCACGCGGTCTTCGATTAAACCATTTCAGGCGATGCCACTGGTTCTGGCTGGGGGGATCGAGCGGTATGGTCTGACGAACGAAGAATTGGCGCTCACCTGTGCCTCGCACAACGGTTCTGATCGACATCAGGCAACGGCCAAGTCAATTTTGGCCAAAGCGGAGAACCCAGCCGAAGCCCTCCTCTGTGGCTCGCATTGGCCGCTTGAGATGCGTCTCAATCGCCAGTTCCCACACCAAGGCGAAGATCAGGATCCAACCCGCCATAACTGTTCAGGAAAGCACGCGGGCTTCTTGGCTCTTGCCAAGCTGCTTGGTGAGTCGACCGACTCGTATCTCGATCCCGAATCCGAGGTGCAGACCCGTATCCGTGCGGAACTTGCGCACGGGTGTCAGTTTGATGAAGCGTCGATGCCCCGGGGCACCGATGGGTGCAGCGCGCCCAACTACTCAATGCCCCTTGTTAATCTCGCGATTGGCTTCATGCGGTTCGCCACGGGACAAGCCGACAGTGAGGCACGGCGAGACGCTATGACCCGTTTACGGAATGCGATCTGGGAGTTCCCGATCATGGTCTCGGGGGAGAAGCGAATCGATTATGATCTCGCCCGATCGTGGCCGAACAATATCATCAACAAGATCGGGGCTGAGGCGATTGAGGGTATTGGTCTGGCCGATCCCGGGATCGGTATCGCGGTCAAAATTCACGATGGAAACGAGCGCGCGCTTGGCCCGGTCATTGTCGAAGTGATGCGTCAGCTTGGGCTGGTTGACTCCCTGGAGGATTATCCGTTTCTAGTGCAATACGTGGACAAAAAACTCTTCAATTATCGCCGTCTCCAGACCGGGAGGATTCGGGCGACGTTCACGCTATCCCGAGTCTGATAATGATACGCCCGCGAAAACGCATATTTGACCTGGCATTCTGCCGCCTTAAGGTAAAAGAGGAACGATGACGGCACACGACTCCCGTGTCGTATTGTTGTCGTTCCCTGATTATCGAAAGGTTGTATGTCATGACTCGTCAGCCGTCAGAACCGTATCGAATAAAATCCGTTGAGCCGATTACGCTCCTTGCTCCTGAGGAACGAGCCGAGCGAATCAAGCGGGCTCACTACAATCTGTTCAAGCTCGACGCCGCGTCGATCTATCTCGACCTGCTTACCGACTCCGGGACATCCGCAATGTCGAACCGTCAATGGGCTGCCCTGATGCTCGGCGATGAGTCGTATGCCGGCGCGGAATCGTTTCGACGTTTTGAAGAGACGGTCAAGGAGCTCTTTGCCAAGCGATTTGTCATTCCCTGTCATCAAGGACGTGTGGCAGAGAACTTGATGTTCTCGATTCTTCTCGAGCCGGGTCAGTTTGTCCCCAACAACACCCATTTTGATACCACCAGAGGAAATGTGCTTCACAAGGGAGGTGTCCCGGTTGATTTGCCCTGTGCCGCGGCACATTCTGACGAAGCGCACCCATTCAAAGGGGATATGGATGTCGATGCGCTCTCAAAGCTGATTGCTGATCAGGGACGCGACATGGTCCCGATGGTAATCATGACGATTACCAACAATTCGGCCGGCGGACAGCCGGTGTCGATGCGTAACCTCAAAGATGTCGCGGCGATCTGTCGCGAGCACGGTATCCCGCTCTATTACGACTGCGCACGGTTCGCGGAAAACGCCTATTTTATCAAGCGAGACGAGGCCGGATACGGCGACTGGGAGATCGCGGCGATCGTCGCCGAGATGTTTTCGCTCTGCGATGGCGCGATGATGTCGGCGAAGAAGGATGGCCTGGCCAACATGGGCGGTTTTATCACGCTCAATGACGAGTCACTCTATCGCCGTCTCACCGAGCTGGAGATACTTATCGAGGGATTCCCAACGTATGGAGGTCTGGCCGGTCGCGATCTCGATATCCTCGCGGTGGGCCTTCGCGAGGTTCTCAGCTATGATTACCTCGACTTCCGGATCGCCCAGGTTGACTACTTTGCCAACGTGCTTCGCACCGCCGGCATGCCGCTGGTCGAACCACCCGGCGGGCATGCGGTGTTCGTTGACGCCGGTCGTTTGCTGCCAGACATACCAGCTGAACAATTCCCCGGCCAGGCGTTGGCGATTGCGTTCTATGTCGAGGGGGGGATACGGGCAGTCGAAATCGGTACCCTGATGTTTGGTACGACTGATCCGGATACCGGGGCAACAATTCCCGCTCGCCAGGAGCTGGTGCGCATGGCTCTCCCGCGGAGAGTCTACACCAATTCACAGATCGACTACATCGGAGAGGTCGCTGAGAGAATCGTCCAGACGAAAGACTCGTTGCGTGGCTTCGATATCGTCTATCAGTCGCAGTTCCTCCGGCACTTCACGGCTGACCTGCTTCCGGTTGAGGAGCAAAAGCTCTCGGTACGCTGATGGTACGGGTGTTGTTGTTGGCACTGGCGGTTGCGACACTGGTCGCCTGCTCCGGGGTACGGATCGATACTGGACCGGAGACGCGTGACGAAGCGAGGGACCGAAGTCGCGATGAGGCTGCGGCCTGGCGCGCACGCTGGATGGAGCAGCTACTGCGACTCCCCCCCGAGCGTCAAATGGCTTTTTGGACTCGTCACGTTGACTCCGTGACGGAGTCATATCTCCTCACCGGTGAATCGGTGGCAGCTCAGTGGGAGCAGATGGCGTCTTCGGGTCAGGAGCCGACCGGTCTTGATCTCCAGTCGGAAGTGGACCAGATGCTTGAGCCACGTCTGGCCAATCTTCGGGCCGACGAAGCGGTGATGGAGGCCGGACTCGCCGAGATGCGGGCGGCCCGTCAGGTTGATCCTCCGTATCTTGATGCCTTAACCGGCTACGCGCAGCTCTACTACGACGTGTATAACGCGACATTTTTCCTCCCCAATTCGGTTGCTGACTATCGAGACCGATTGCTCCGATTACGGGAGCGTCGCGATCGTGTTCGAGATGACCTGGAATCGGATCTTCCGGCGATCGGTCCGTTTCCATTTCGGCGATAGTATGCACAAGCTTGCAGGATTGAGCTGTCCGAAGCGGAATGTATACGTTCCGGTTCCACGAGCTGGGGGGGAGGGGCGTCATCCACTTAGCCTGATAACTGATGTTTGCTGGCGTTTTTGATTGTTATTGGCCCGTAACTTGCCACAAGCTAGAGAGTTGTCAGATTGACAGAGAAGCCGGAACCTTTTATGCTCCCGGCGGATATTATCTGATAAGGAGACGTATATCGATTCACGGTTAACGGCCTAAAACGACGATACAACAGTAAGGCGCAGCCTCTCTAAGAGACTGCAAACCGTGATAACCGGCCGCCCGTGAGCGGCCTCTATGGTACTGGTGCCTGAGGCACTGGATAACCGACGATATACGTTGAAGAACTTTTTCACTACAGCTCTCGTTTGCGTGATTCTTGGCGGCTCTCTGTCGGCGTCGGTTGATGTCGTTGAGTCATCGTCTAATCGACTGCGACTCAGTGTCACCATCGCTGATGCGCGGAACGATGTAGTCGTCTCCACCGTCGACGACACGTCCGTAGCCGCGACGACATCTTTCGTCATTGGTGTTCCTCCGAACAAGCAGCCTCGACTTGCCGATCTCCGCGTCATTGAATCAAGGCCAACCGACCTTACCCTGACCAATCTCGTCGATCTGCCAATAGCATCGCTCTCGACTGTCTGGACGCAGCGGGGTGCACGCCTCGTTACCCTGGCGATCGCACCTCTTCGCAACGGAACCTTACTCTCCCATCTCGATATCACGATTCGTTTTGATGGTCCTGACCGTTCGGTCACTGACCGACCGTCAGCCGATCCCCACTTCGATCCGATCTTCGCCGCCTCCGTTGTGAACTACGAAGACTTCTCGCGCTGGCCGCGCTCGTTTCCCGCACGCTCCGCAACCGCTCTCGCGACAACACCGGAGCATCCCTTTACACTCACCTCGGCATGGGCTGAGTTACGGCTCTCAGCCAACCTTGGCGGAGATGAACTCGATCTCTATCGCTTCACCGGGGCGGAGCTGGCCGCCTCGGGATTGACCTCGGTGCCGATACCGTCGGATAGGATTCGCCTGTTCGCCGGTGACAATCGCATCATTCCGACCGATGCTGCTCAGTTGCGGCCCGACTTTCGCGAGGTTCCGCTGTTCCTCCAGGATGGTGGAGACGGCTCGTTCGACCTGTCGGATATTGCCTATTTCATTGGCGAACTTCCCGATCGATGGCTCTTTCGACCGGATACGGTACCTCAGTACGAGAATAACATCTACACCGACGAATCGATTTACTGGCTGACGGTGTCGACGGCTCTTCCCGGCCCCAGTCAGCGGATGGCGTCGATTGCTGCAGCTCCCGGCTCGGCGGATACGACGATTACATCGTTCGACGATTGGGTGCGCGTTGAGCAGGACAATCTGATATCTGAGGATATCAACGGCCACATCGAGGACTACTTCGCGTGGCACTGGACGAATGAAGCCAGCCTCACTGTCTTTGTGCCTACTCCGGGTATCGTTCCGGGTGTCACAGTTGACATGCTTCTGATCGGAAAGACGAATAACTGCTGTGGACCGGTCGCTTTCATGGATTTAGTGATCAACGGTTCGGCGGGCCAGGGTAAGATTTGTAATCGATTCAACTGTTCGTTTTCCACGACTGCTTTGATTGATGGTGCCAATCGCTTCGACTTGAGTTTTGGTCGGCAGCGGACCTCGATTCCCCCTTACTTCGATCACGCCGAATTTGCCTACGAGCGGCAACTCCGTCCGGAGGGAGATAAACTCGATCTGGTTATTGGGGTGGCGGCCGGACGGGCTGAGGTTGTCATTACCGACCTCTTCAGCAGCGAACCGTGGCTCTTCCGCGTCGATGACCCAGCGGCTCCGGTTCGACTTACCGGATACACCCGGAGCGGAGGGCAGGTGCGCGCCGGACTCGATCTTGTCGCAATCGGTCCCAATCGCGTTTTTGCAACAACAGCTGCGGCCGCCGTTCCAGTCGGAGCGATCGTCACCAACACCGTTACCGATTTACGTTCATCCGTACCCCAGGCCGACTTGATTATCGTGACGTCGGAACAACTGGCTCCGGCAATGCAGCGGTATCGAGACTACCGATCGACTCAGGGTGTTTCGACGCACCTCGTTACGGTCACCGATATCACGAGTAATTTTGGCTATGGTAGCCCGGATCCAACGGGTATTCGCGACTATCTGAAGTTTGCGTTTGAGACATTCCCCGCCCCACGGCCGGCGGCGGTTCTCTTCGTCGGTGACGCCAACTACGATTTCACCGATCGTCTCGGTACCGGGGAACCGAATATCGTCCCGGCCTACATCCGACCGGGGCGCGCCGCGATCTCGGCTTCATTCTCTGACGACAACTATGTGTATTTTGGTCCAGTTGGTTCACTGCTGGGCGACACGGCGACCTACGTCCCGGGGGTTGGGTTCGATATGATGACCGCCCGGTGGCCGGTGTCAACGTCTTCCGAAGTCCAGATCATTACGGACAAAGTCATTGCGTACGAATCACCGTCGAACCTCGCACCCTGGCGCAATCGTGTCGTCCTGGTGGCTGATGATGAGTTTGCCGGATCATCTACGAACGAAGCGTTCCATACGACCCAGACAGAGGAACTGTCTCGGAATTTCATCCCGCGGCGCATTGTACAGGAAAAGATCTATCTCTGGGAGTATCCGTTTGTGAATCGACGGAAACCCGAGGTCAATGACGTGATCGTGCAGGCAATCAACAGCGGCGCTGCCGTTGTTAACTATGTCGGCCACGGGAATCCGGATGTCTGGTCGAATGAGCGTGTCTTCGATCGTGCTGGCGACATACCTCGGTTGACCAATCGGGATCGCTTGCCGCTGATCTTTGCGGCGTCCTGCGCGATTGCATTTTACGATGATCCGCAGCGATCATCGATGGGCGAAGACTTGCTGGCAATTCCCGGTGGTGGGGCGATTGGTGTCGTTGCCGCGTCGCGACTGGTCTATTCGTTCGACAACTCTGAATTCAACAAGAAGGCGTACGAGGTCTTCTTCGAGAACGACTCGCTCTCGTTCGCCCATATCTTCTACGCGGCGAAACTGCAACGACAGTATCGCACGGGTCGCTTTCAACGCGTTCCGAATGACGAACAGTATATTCTTCTCGGCGATCCGTTCCTGCGGATCGGCATCCCCGAATACCGTGTTACCTTCACTGATGCCCCCGATTCGCTCGTTGGCCTGGGTCGGGAAACCGTTGTCGGTGAGGTTGTCGACCTGGACGGTCAACGCCTGGCGATGAACGGTCAGTTGACGATTGATGTTTACGACTCGGACCGGAGTCGGACGTATCGGCTGGCCAATGGTCTTCAGTCGGTTACCTACAATGTAAATGGCCCCACGCTTTTTCGCGGGACAGCACCAATCGTTAACGGCACGTTCTCCTTCTCATTCGTAACGCCGGTCGACATTGCCTACGGTTCCGCCGGAGCTCGTGTTGTTGCCTACGCTAATCTCGGTACCGTTGACGCCTCCGGATTGGTTGACTCGATCCCGGTCGCATCGACTGTCGCGCCGGTCACCGATTCGGTCGGTCCGGCGATTAGCTTCGCGATCGAAGGACGGGAATCATTCTCTCCCGGAGACCGGGTTACACGCGACGATGCCTTTGTTGTTCGCCTTGCCGATACCTCGGGCATCAACCTTTCCGGAGCAATCGGTCAGCAGGTGGTCGTTGAGATTGACAACGATCCGGATCGGGTGATCGATCTGACACCCTCGTTCGTCTACGATGATGGACAGGCGACGGTGGGGCAGGCGACGCTGTTATTGGATACACTCCCCGCCGGGGAAGTGAATGTGAAAGTCAAGGCCTGGGACAACGCAAACAATTCATCGACGGCAACCACGCGTCTCGCGTTGGTAGAGTCGGGAGCTGATGCGTTGTCTGAGGTGCTTACGTACCCGAATCCGATGGTCGATGCGACCACTTTCCATTTTGAACTTGCCTCCCCGATCGATCGCATGACGATCGACATTTTTACCGTCGCCGGGCGCAAGATCCGGACGCTTTCGGCACCGAATCTTGCGGCTGATCGCTATCCCAATAGTCGCTTGGAACTCGCGTGGGATGGTACCGATTTCGCGGGTGACCGCGTTGCCACCGGCGTCTATCTCTTCAAAGCCGTGGCGGTCGGTGGTCTTTCGGGTGAGACGGAATCATTTGGCAAAATCGTAGTGATTAATCAATAGGAGTCATTCGCGTGAAACTGCTGATTCGTATTTCCCTTCTGCTGGCGTTGATGGCTGTCGGCGAATTTATTGCCGTCACCCCGGCCCGAGCGGATATCTCCAATGCCGCCGTGCTCTTCCTCCGTATCGCTCCCGGCGCTCGCGCCGCCGCGATGGGAGAGGCGTATGTTGCTGTCGCCGAGGATGCCACCGCGGTACACTGGAATCCGGCTGGCCTGGCCCTCCCGCCGCTGGCGCAAACCCTCGTCTCGGATCGCGTTCCTGAACGGTATCGACCGCTCCGGGGTGTTGCACCGTTACGCGTTAAGGGGGGAAGCAGCTTTGACAGTTTCGATCTCTGGGCATTGACGCCGGTTGGTCTGGTCCGCTACAACTACAAGTCGTGGTCTGATGGTGAAGTCTTTGCGACCAAGTCTGACGAAACCGTGCGCCGGATTGTCAGCACCTATTTCAATCTGACCAATGATGCCGAGGTCGAGTCTGCGGTAACAGCGGTTGCCGAACGCAATAGCCGTTACAACTTGGAGTGGATCGAGAGCCTTCGCGACTCGATTCTTGCTGTGGTCCCGGAAGACTACTCCCGTCGCACGGAACTTTCGGCTAACCTCGACTCGCTTGTCGTCCTCTGGCCGGAGTGCCGTATCGACTGGGATCGTGTTGATGAGACGCGTGATCGTCTTGCCGACGGTCTGGAAGATGGTTCACTTGCCGAGGTCGAGGCCGACCGCATCTCATTTGCTGCCGAACGAGCTCGGAATCGATTCATTCCGGAGGAGCTCTTTGTACCGTACGGTGCGCTGACTACCGGTGAGCTCACCGCTATTGCGTCGACCGGACCTAATCTTGTCGTGGGGACGACCGAAGGGATTATCACGTACGACGGTCGGCGCTGGCAGCACTTGACGATCGATGACGGTCTTCCGTCAAACAACATCACGACACTCGCCAGTGCTCCGTTCGCCGTGCTCGTCGGTACCGATGCCGGCGCTGTCAAGGCGTTCGGTCGGTCGGTGACCGGATTTGAGACACGCATTGATATGGCGCCCACCGGGACCATTCAGGCAATCGGTGGTGATCGTTCCGACAATGTCTTTGCCGTTGCCGACGGCGAGCTCTACCGTCACAACGGGCTCGATTGGGTCACCACGACCGAGTACACAGTTCAGCTCGACGACACGCCCGAACGTATTGCCCAGCGCTTTGCCATCTATGGTACCGAGTCCGAGAAGCAGGCGTGGCTGGAGAAGTTTCGTCAGTTGAACGTGCAGCCACCGGATACCCCCGACGGCGACCCGATCGTCCCCGCCCTTGAGGAGATCACTCTCACACCAGGTCAGAACATCTTTGTCCCGATGGTTGGAGAGTTGGTAGGTGAGATCAATGCAATCCACGTCAGCCCCGATCGCACGCTCTATCTCGGTACCGACCTCGGACTGCTCGTTTTCGATGGCAGCACATGGTCAGTCCCCGGGTGGCGTGCGGTTCCGTTCGAAGGGTACAATACGCTTAGCGAGTTTGTTTCCGCTGAGGCGATTATCGGTGAATCGACCGAACTCACGATTGATGCTATCCGAACGTTCAACGACGTCGTCGATCAACCGGTCGACTCGGGTGCTACGCTTTGGGTGCCACGCAATCCGACGGGACTTGCGATTCGCTCGGTCGGCCGCCAAACAGGAATGACCTATTTTGCCACTCCGCGTGGTATGGTTGTTCGGGATCGTGCGGGGAGCTATCGACTTGCTGACAAGGCCGGTCTTGGTACTGGGGATGCCGTTGAAGTTGCGACGGTCGACGGCGAAATTTGGTGGGCCAATTCTGACCGGGTCGTTGCCTTTGCCGAAGGGAACACCGAGTTTTCCTTCATGTACGTCAACTGGCTCCCCGAGCTGACGGACGATCTCTATTACGTTCATGGAGCGATAGCTCACCCAGTCCCGGGTCTCAACGGTACGCTCGCCGGTGGCATCGCCTACATCAACTACGGTGAGTTTACGCGTACCGGTGAAACAGGGCAGACGTTGGGTACGTTCAGCTCGTTCGATATTGCGGTTACCGGATCGTTCGGAACCTCCCTCTCCAACAAGCTGAAGGCGGGTATCTCGGCCAAGGTCATTCACTCTCGTCTCGCTGACCAAGGTGCCGGTGTGGAGCGAGGCAGCGGAACCTCGTGGGGTGCCGCGATTGATCTCGGCTTGCTCTACTTGGCTAGTGACCGTCTCCGCTTTGGGTCAGCAATTACGAATCTCGGTTTCGACATGGCGTACATCGATGCTGAGCAGTCGGATCCGCTGCCACGCAACCTGGCGATTGGTGTCGCCTACGATCTGGTTCAGTCCGAAGATATTCGCTTCCTCGCCACTGCTGAGGCCAACAAACTGCTGGTCGGCCTGGATGACGGCCTCAGTCAGGAGATTGAGGAAGTGATCTGGAACTTTGGTGCCGAGTTTGCTTACTCCGACTTCTTCGCCCTCCGTGGTGGTTATATCTATGACCAGGAAGGTCGCGTCAAAACGGTCGCCTTTGGTGCCGGCGTTGGTGTAGAATTTGTGAAACTTGATGTGAGTTACATTCCGTCGAACGATGAAGTCGCGTTGGCGAATACCTTCCGCTGGTCGTTCCGGTTTGACTTCTAGACTATGATCGCGAGATGTCGTGACATGAATCGGATAGTGCGTACAGTGGTAGTGGGCTTTGGAGTACTCCTGTTGAGCGGTAGTGCTGGCGCGGTGGAGCGAACAGGGGATCCCGTGTTAAGGGGGGAACCGGTTCGTTTAGAACCCGCCGGCCTCAATACCGTCCGACATCGCTGTCTCGCCCCTGACGTGCGGCGACTGACCAATGATGGCGCCGGACCGCTGGGGCTGACCCGCGAGCATCCGTGGTCGCTGCCGACCGCGGGACTTTCGGCGAATGGTGTTGATACGATCCACTGCCTCGTTGCCCGTTTCAACTTTCAATTCGAAACGGTCGACATCCCGACCACAACGGGACGCGGCGTCATGGATGTCTCGCGCCCGTTGGATACGCTTACGGACAGTGCGTACATCGTTCGAGAAGGGAATCTGATTGATCCCCCGCCGCACGATTCGCTCTACTTTGATCGACACATGCGGGCGCTTAATCGCTTCTGGAATACGGCATCCGACGGACGGCTGGTGATCACCTGGGACATCTGGCCACCGGGAGATACCGCGACTTACCAGTTACCGGATCTGATGACAGAATACGGTAAGGCCGATTTCTCCGAGGTCATTCCGGGACTGGAGAAATATTTCACTGACTGTGTGGCAATTCTCGACACTGCGCATCTCGCCATCCCGGGCCATCCAGACATCGACTTCACCAACTACCAGTCGATGTTCTTTTTCCACGCCGGCGCCGATCGACAAAACGATTTTGGATTCCCGCCGACGCCCAATGACCTGTTTACCGGATTCATTCGGTTCGCCGTACCGATTCCGGTCGATGGTGGTGATACGACCGTTCAGACCGCTCTCATGATGCCGGAAACGGCCAGTCAGGATAATCGGGCGACCGCACTCAATGCGGTGCTGGCTCACGAGTTCGGTCACCAGCTGGGCTTGCCCGACATCTACAGCACGTCGAATTTCTTATCCCAGGTGGGTGACTTCTGCTTGATGGATAACAATGGCTTCGGGACCGGTATCGACTTTGGATTTCCCGACGGAGCGGTTTTTGGTGCTCTGCCGATCTTTCCCTCGGCCTGGTGTCGCGCCTACCTCGGATTCGTTGACGTTGTCGATTTCCGGCAAGGCACAGATATCCGGATCGTGGCCGCCAACATCGAATCTTCGGGTATCAAGGTCGCTCGTATTCCGATATCTGAACATCAGTACTATCTGATTGAAAACCGTCAGGTGGAACTCGACGGTCCAGAGCAGAATACGGCCATACGCGCCGATTCGGCGACGTCTGTCATTCTCGGACCCGCTGACTTCGAGACTGGTGAGTTCACCCGAGAGTACGACAATCTGCTCCCGGGATCCGGCTTGGCGATTTACTACATCGATGAATCGATCGCTCAGCTCGACTACGACGGTGACGGGTTGGACAACTACCGTGACAACCAGTTGCAGCTCTTCCTGAATGATTCTACGCGACGCTTTCTGTCGCTTGTTGAAGCGGATGGTCTCGTGAACTTCGGCGGTTTCTATCGCTCTGGTTTTGGTCGCGCTGAGGATCTCTTCCGCGAAGACCGAAACAACGCGTTTACGCCGACGACGAATCCGCAGACCCGGAACAACCGGGGAGGTGAGACGCGAATCGCGATTACTGACATTCGCCGAGCCGTTAACCCAACGACCGGGACGATTCTTGATACGGTAATGACGTTTGATCTGACCATCGATGGCAAGGTCGAGGGCAGCCCGGTGCGAATCGGAGTCCCGCCGCTAGGACTTTCTCCGATCAGCTACGATTTGGATAACGATGGTGTCGATGAGTTTATCGTACCCAGTGGACCCCGCCTCTCCATATTCGATGTTAACGGACGATCGTTGCTCAACAAGGTCGACTCCTGTGCAACTTGTCCTCCCTATGTCGATACGGCAGTGAGTAATGTCTTCGGATGGAGTGATTACAATCCCGGGACCGAGTATACGGTGCCGATCTTCTTCGAAGTCCCTGACCTTATTCTTACGGCCAATCCGGTTGTGGGAGATTATGCGGGCAGCTCCGTTCCGCTGGTTGTTGCCGCGTATGCGATACTGTCGACGAATGGTGACACCGGTCAGGTCGTCCAGCTGACGCCAACCGATAACAACAGCAACGGCTTCGCTGATCAGTTTGGACCGGCGATCACGACCGATGGGTTGCCGATCGCGATGCTTTTCGATTCGGTGTTGCACATTCTCACAACCAACGGCCATATCTACACTCGTTCGACGCCAACCGCGGCGCCAACGGTGACAACTCTGCCCAATGATATCTACCATGGTCTGGCACAGATCGGTGGTCGGTTGGTTTTGCACGCCGGGGATTCGTCAACGACGACGCTCTATACTGTCGGTGGATCGACAATTGACTCGATCTCTGTCGATGGTCTCGTTCCACTGGGACCGGTGGTCACCGATCTTGATCGCAACGACCAACCTGAAATCATCATCGGAAGCCGCGATGGTCGTGTGGTGATCGTTGAAACGGACGTCGCTGGAGGTGATCTTCGTATTCGCGGGGATCGTACCTACGAACGCACGTTTGTTACGAATCCGACGATCGGAGATGTTGATCGCGATGATTACCCCGATATCGTTTTCGGAGGCGTCAACGAGATTCACGCCTTCGATCGCAATCTGGTTTCGCTATCCGATTTTCCGCGACGCATCGATGATCAATGGCCCAACGATTTCGTGTTAGGTTCCGTGATCCTGGCCGACATTGAATCGGGAGGAGACCAGGAGTTTGTGACCACAAAGCAGGTGGGTACCGTCCACGCTCTGAATACTCGTCCTGTCGTTGGGTTCCCGCTGGCGTCCGGCGAACGGGAAACGGTTACCGGTTCGGCCAACGGATCGGTCATTTACGTTGCCGACACGGTTGGAGGGGTACTGGGGTTCATCGGGGCCGATGGATGGTTCTATCTCTGGCGGACTGACATGACAGAGACAGAAGCGTATTGGCCGATGTATGGTTCATCGCCCGGTGGGTCATTTGCGTTCGATGCTACCCGGCTCGACCCACCATCAACGGGTGCCGGTGTCGCTGAGATCGCCGAATTCTACGTCTATCCTAATCCGGTTACCAATGGATCAACGACCCTTCGTTATCGCCTGATGTCTTCCGCTGAAAGTATCACCTGGCGGCTGTTCGATCTGTCCGGCCAGCTGATTCGTGAGGGAACGAGTCCGATGGTCGGTATGACCAATGAGATAGAACTCGATCTCTCGGCTATCACTCCGGGTGTTTACCGCTGTCTGTTGGATATCGACTTTGGTGGTGCAACCGAAACCGCATTTACCGATATTGCCATCATTAATTGAGGAGATCTGCGTGCGCGTAGTCTTTGCCGGAACATGTCTTTGTCTTCTCGCTGCTGGTGCTGATGCCGACACGGATCATCGGTCTCCATCGGTGCTCGTCACCGAAGCGAATCAGGCGCATCTATCGCCCACCCCACTCTTACCCTCGGGCGAGCGATACTTGCTAGAAGCGACCGATTTCGACCGAGAACTCCACTCGTATCGTCATGAGAGCAGCCTCGATCAGATGTTGGCGAGTGACGATGCTTGGATTGGTGACGAATCGACCGGCGAGTCTTTCTCCGTTGGCAGGAAATCTCCGATTGCCGCGTTTCTTCTTTCTGCACTCGTCCCCGGTGCGGGCCAGTTTTACAACGAAGGATTGGGACTCAAGGCCGTTGCTTTTCTTGGAGCTGATATCGGTGCCTGGGTTGCTCATTTCTCGTTTAAGTCCGACGGCGATGACATGACTGACGAGTTCCAGCAGTTCCGCAAGGATCATTGGTCGGAAGAACGGTATCGAAATTTTGAGGAGTGGTCCTACGACGCCGATTCGCTGGCGGCCGGTCTCTATCGAGAGTTTTCACACACGCTTCCGGGTGACCCGGAAGACCAGCAGTATTACGAGCAGGTTGGCAAGTATGATCAGTACGCCTGGGGTTGGGACGATGCCGTGTTGTTCGACGGACGAACCTATGCGGACTTCGGACCCGGTAGTGGGATGCCTCGCATTGCGAATGGAAACAATGTCCCCTCATCAGCGAATCGTACGACTTACGAAATCATGCGCGATGATGCCAATACGTCGTACGACTGGGCGGATCGAATGCTGTTCGCGGCAACCTTGAACCGGGCGATCTCGGCGGTGGAGGCGTTCCTTTCGGCCCGCGCGCACAATCGTGCTGTTGATGGTGGATCGTCGGCTTTTTCGTCGATCCGCGTGAAACCAAGCTTGAAGTCCAAGCATCAATTTGGGGATACACCGTATGTTACGGTTAGCTGGCGGTTTTAGTCTCGTCCTGCTACTGACGGCAAGTGCTGCTGCTCATGAGGCTGTCGGCGCGACGCCAATTCAAGACGAAATCCGGCAGCCTCTTCTGGCGGACTGGTCGATGTCGGATGACGATCTCTGGCTCGATGGTACCGAAGAACGTCCGACTCCGGCCGCGAGTGGTCAGAAGTCGATTCTGACTGCCGGCCTCCTCTCGTTCCTTCTTCCCGGTGCCGGTGAGTACTACCTCGGCCATCGTAAGCGTGCGACATACTTCTTCGTCGCGGAAGGTCTGATCTGGACGTCGTTCGCGGCATTCCGCATCTACGGTGACTGGAAAGAGGATGACTACATCCGGCTGGGGGAGACTCGAGCGGGGGCTTCCCTGGAGGGGAAGGATGACGAGTTTCTTGGTTTGGTCGGATTCTACAATTCCGTGGATGAGTACAACACTGCTGGGCGAGTAATCGCCCCCGAGCGGCCGTTTTACGATCCGAATGATCCCTCGACCTATTGGCGGTGGGCGTCCGAGGCCGACCGTCAACGCTTCCGCGAGTTACGGAACGAGAGTCGAGAATCGTATCGTCGGGCCGACTTCGCGCTAGGCGCGGCGTTGCTCAATCGGATCGTTTCGACCATCGATGCCGTCCTGCTGGGGCGTCGAATCCGAAACACGATCGACGATGGCTGGTCGGTTTCAGAGTCAACGACCCTGAAGCTATCGACGACACCGCTTGATCCGGATGAGCAACTGCGTGTAACCGTTGTCACCGACCTGCTCCCCTGAGTGTGATTCGTCTCCTGACCTGGTCTGCCGTCCTCGTGCTGGGGGTCATCGGCTGTTCGCGTCCCTCGCCGCCACGAGCGGAGCGACCGGAAGCGGTCTCTGCACTTCCTCTTGGCCTGATCATCGAACGCGAAATCTCAGGTCGCATTGGCGAGTTGATTCTGCGCGATCCCGCCGGTGTCGCGGTTGACAATCGCGGTACGATCTACGTTGCGGACCGTGGGAACAACCGCATCCTCGCTCTCGATTCTAATGGCAACCTGCAACAGTCCCTGGGGGGATTGGGTGGCGTATCGGGTCAGTTTACGCAACCCGGCTTCATTGCCGTTGACAACAATCTCAATCTCGTTGTTGCGGATGAGGGGAATCGACGCATCACGCGTCACGACGCTCGCCTCAACTTCGTCAGTGATATTCCTCTGGCGACGACGGACGACACATTCGAATTCGGAACGCCGGCCGGTGTTGCGCTGACCGACTATGGTGATACCTGGGTTGTCGATCGGTCGCGCAATCGAATCGCCGTCTTCTCTGCTGCCGGTACCTTTGATCGTTATGCCGGGGACTTTGGGGACGTCGGTGGATCCCTCGTGATGCCTGAAGATATTTCTCTTTTGCCAGATAATGTCATGTTGGTCTGTGATCGCGGCAACCGCCGACTGATTGCCTATGATGATTTGGGGGGTGTCGACTGGCAAACCTCGCTACAGTCCTGGCCAGATTTGCAAGCGGCCGCGCCGTCTTCAAACCACAACCGCGTCTGGATTCTCAGTCGCACGACGGGTGAACTGGGACTGGTCGATCGCCGTCGGGGAGTTGTTTACACGACGGGACCCGTACTAACCGGATCGCCAACGGCCCTGCGCCAGCCGTTCGATATCGCGATGGATCGCACCGGCCGGTTACTCATCGCCGATTCCGGTAACGATCGCCTGCTTCTTCTGCGCGTCCTCTATCCTGGAGAATAGTCCGATGCCGGTTCTTCGCTGGCTTACGGTGATTGTCTGTCTCCTGGTTCCGTCCCTGAGTTCAGCCGAACGGCTGCCTCGCCTACAGCTGACGGGTGAAGCGCTCGAACGCGAAATCATTCTTCCCGTAAATCGTATTCTCCCTGGAAGTGATTCGCTTGTGGTTGGGCTCCGGACCCTACGTCCTGCTACTGACTACGAGATTCAAGGGCAACGAGTTGTCTGGCTCGCATGGTCGCCGGCACCAGGCGACACAATCAGGATCTGGTACACCCCGCTGCCTGTTTGGCTTGAAGAAGCGCTGGGTCCTGGTCTTCCCACGACCGGTTTCGCGGAGCGCTCCCCACCCGGTTCTGGTCAAGTGAGAGGACCCGTTGCGTCCAGCGTGGTTGGGGATGAGATCAGCATTGGTGGCACAAAGACGTTTCGTGTCATTTCGCGCTCTGAAGGTGGCTCCGAGTTTGGCCAATCGCTCGACCTCTCGCTTGTCGGCCGACTCGGTGATTCTGTTGAGGTCGTGGGGACGATCTCTGACCGGGGTACCGACATCGCCTACGGTCCCGCCAACAGCCGTATCTCGGAAGTCGATCGTCTCAATCTCAGCCTAACGTCTCCAAGCGTTTCCGGCGCGATCGGCGATATCACGATTGCCGACATTGGAGCGCCGTCCCGTCAGCGGGAGCTCTTTGGTGCGTCGGCTGCCGTCACGTTTCCTGTCTGGCGTGTTCGAGGCGCGGTCGCCCGGCCCAAGGGACGATTTGCCACCGCTCGTTTCGACGGTCTTGACGGCTTTCAAGGGCCGTATGACATTTCGTCTGCATCGGGCTTTACGCCGATCGTTCCCGGGTCGGATGCGGTGTGGGTGGACGGCGTACGGTTAGAACGCGGCAGTAACCTCGACTACACAATTGACTATGCGACGGGTCAAATCATCTTCTCCGTCCGCCAGCCGATCGACAGTCGCTCGCGCATCGAAATTGATTATGAGCCGTTACGCACAGCTTACGAGCAAGAACTTCTGCTTGGAGAATCTGCCGTATTCACTCGGGATTCCGCGCTCAGCTTCTCGGTTGGCCTAATCACAGAACGGGATGATGTCAACCAGTCTTTGATCGGCGAGTTAACCGAGAGTGACCGTGATCTCCTGGCCGCTGCCGGTGATTCCACGCCAACACGGAGTGGCGTTTCGATCGACTCACTGGGAAGCTACCGCATCGACTCCACGTTTCTACCCGATACAGTTGTTCAGTTCGTTGGTGTTGGTAACGGTGACCTGCGAGTCCGTTTCACGCGCGTTGGGAGCGGTGGTGACTATCGGTTCCTCGGCCAGGGTATTTATGAGTTCGTTGGTTTCGGTGGGGGGGATTATCTGCCGATTGTGGAGGTCGCCGCTCCTGTTGGTCTCAACGAGCTGGAGAGTCGACTGACCTATCGGTCACCGACCCTTGGGGTAGTCGAGGCATCACTGAGTTCAACCAGCTTTGATCGCAATCGACTCTCCGACCTTGATGATGACGACAACAGCGGCGTGCTCGCCCGGATTAGATGGACGCGAGCAAACGATGATACCAATCCACTGTTTGGTACCATTGACTGGCAGACACAGGATGCCAACTACCGCGCTCGGATGCGGCTGCAGGATCCCGATGCCACCCGCCGGTACCTGTTGCCACTTGGCGCTGTGTCGTCGGATGAACAACGCGTTGACGGCCGGATCGGAGTTGCCCTGCGCAATCTGACGATTGCTGTCCAGGGTGGCAGACGGAACGTTCCGGGCCAGTTCACTGCTGATCGTTTCGGAGCTGACGCTACAATACGACCGACGGCGAACTGGTCGTTCGAGGTGTCGGGTATCCGGACCGAAAGCTCGTTGCAAGACGAAGGTAACGGTGAATCGACAGAACTACAGGCGTCGCTTCGCCGTGAACTCGGACGTGGCTGGTACTCGGTCATCCGTGGTCGGTACGACACGCGTGAAGCAAACTATGCAGCGGTCGATTCCGCACGTCGCTATACCGAAGCACGTTTCGAGATCGGTAGTTCATTCGCCCGTCTCGCTATCGAAGACTATCGAGAAGATACGGTTGTCAGTTCGGGTACCTGGCTGCGGTCACGCGAACGGCAACGGATCATCGGTACGATCAGCCGTACGTTCGGTTATCTGGCGACGAACGCTGCGATCACATACCAGCGGGCCGAATTTGATTTCGGTCGAGAACTCGGGCTATTGGCTCAGACAACAGCGCGCTATTTTGATCCGCGACGACGGTTATCGGTGGCGGTTGGCTATACGGTCTCGGAGGAGCGCCGCAATGCCCGTGGGGTTACGTTTCTTGAGGTACCGGTAGGTGAGGGGTCGTTTCGGGAAGAGGACGGAGAGTTCATTCCCGACCCAAACGGAAACTTCATCCGGGTAGAAGAATTACTCTCGGATGCGGCGGCAGTTCAGCGAGGGGAAAAGACGGTCACCGTTGACTATGACCTCGGTCCCGTTGTGATTCGGGCGAGTTCGCGAATAGACGAAGAGCTCCTGTCTGACGGTGATCGCTCGCTGCTGTGGGCTCTTCCGTTCTACAACGATCCGAACTTAGACTATTTGGTCTTTCTTCGTCAGACCGACGTACGGGCCGATCTCGGACCCCGCCGCGGATTCTATGCGGCTACCATCGCCTTCACTGAGGAGCGTGAATCGCGGCGCATCGCGGAGCTCGACCGGCGCCGAACCAACGACCTCGTGGCTCTGACGCTTCGTCAAGCACTGGGCCCGTTACTCGTGGCGGTGACCGGCGAGCGCTTTCAGGCTCGACGGGATTCGTATTTCTCCGGAGCGGGTGACATCGATGGTTACGCTTCGCGTTTGCAAGTCACACGATCCGCGCAGCGACTGGAGTTAACTGGCCGAGTCGGCTGGCGACGGTCAGACGATCGTTCCGGAGCAACCGCGCGACGTCTCTTTCTTACCCTCGCGGTGCGACAGTCGATTGCTCGACAGAGCGACGTTCGGGTACAGATTGAAGGCTACCGTCAGGTTCTCCGATCGAGCTCGGTCGGCTCTCCGTCGGTCTTTCTGCTAACGGGTGATCGGCCGGGTGAGCGGGGAATTGTGTGGTCGACAACCGGGTCGGTCCGTCTGCGTCAATCGTTGCGGATCGATCTGTCCGTCAATGGACGTCACGCCGACGATCGGTCCGGTCGGGTCACTGCTCGGGCGGAGGTGATCGCGCGCCTATGAACCTGCTTGCTGTTTGCGTTGCGATACTCCTGGTCGGGAGCGCGTCTGATCTTCCGATCGATCCCGAACTCCGGATACCCCTCGATCGAAAGATCATCGTATGGAATGAGTTGGCTGTGGACCAGTCGGAGCTGCGTGATTCGATTCTGACCTGGCTGATCGACCAGGGCTATTGGGACGCACGCGTTGTCGATACTGTGGGTGAACCTCGATTTGTCCTTGGCCCGCGCTATGAGTTGCGTCGATTATCGATCGTTACACCGAACGACACTATCCTCCTGTCGCAGCGACAACCGTTTACCAATACCGCAGTGGCAGAGGCGGTTGGTCGATATCTCGATGCGTTACAAGATCGGGGCTGGCTCTACCCACGCGCTGTTGTTGATTCGTTGCTGATTGTTGATCAGGTGGAAGCGTTGCACGCGTTTGTGACGATCGCTCCGGGTCCTCAAGTTCGACTGGCGAGACTGCGGATCGCTGGTCTTACTCGAACGGCCGAACCGCTGGTCAGGAAGTACCTTCGCGTTACCACAGACTCAGTATTGTCGACCGAGCAACTCAAACGAGTGGAACGTTCCGCTCGCACACTGCCGTTTGTCACGTTTGTCCCCCCACTTGCCGTCCGTCCCCGACCCGGACTAACGGCTGCCGATCTGGAACTGACCTTTCGAGAGCAACCGACGGTCGACTTCGGTGGTGGTGTTGGCTATCTCCCCAACGCTCCCGCTGAATTGGTTTGGAGCGTCGACGCCGCTCTGCGCAATCTCCTCGGCGGTGGGCGTGTGGCCACGGTCACGTCGGCCCGGAGAGAGGATAACCGAACCGAACTCCGTATCGGCTTCAGCCAGCCGCTTTTTCTGCTTGGCACTGGAGAAGCTCAGCTGCGGGTTGAAACCCGGGATTACCGGGACGACTTTTACGAGTTTCGATTAGCTGCCGGTTATCGGTCCCGTCTCTCGCCCGAGGTTGCGGTTGGTCTGACGGGGGTCTTCAGTCGCGTTGAACCAGCGACAGGGCCAGATCGCTATCGTGTTCTTGAGATTGGGGGAGAGGTCGAGCGGGATGGACGAGACGACATGATTTCCCCACGCACCGGCTGGAGAGTGGCGTGGGGGATCACCTATCGCAACCGACGGTATCTCGATCTGGGGTCGTCGTCCCGCACAACGGACAATGTTAACGAAACGACTACATCACTGACGGTTGAGGCTGCGACACCTCTCGTCTCGCGGCTAATCGGATGGCTGCGCGGTCGCTACGCCGGACTGGAGTCAGCCGAACCGTTGCCACCACTTTCGGCGTTGATCCTCGTCGGTGGACCCGGGTCCTTGCGTGGGTATCGAAACGATCAGTTTGCAGTCGAGCGGTATGTCTCCGGCTCGTTTGATCTCCGCTGGCGCTCGTCTCGAGCCTGGCTGGGCCCTTTTTACGAAGCAGCGTACTTACGCCCCCCGGTCCGGCTTTCCGATGGCGTATCGCGAGATGACCGCTACGTCGATGCTGCCGGCATCGCCCTTGGCCTGGTAGGAGAGCGCCAGCGCTTGTCGTTGTCGCTCGCCTGGCCATTAGCCGAGCCGTCCGCCGACCCGCGGCTCGCCCTGGATCTCCGACAGGCTTTCTAGTAATCGCGGTTGACCGATTGGCACGGCCGATCTAAGCTGCCCCGGTGCAAAGCCTGGGTTACCTGCTTCGGTTGGCACGATTCGGCAATTGTGCCATCGCTGCCATCGGTGTCTTCGTTGGGGCGTGGCTGATTGGATGGCGGCTGGAGGGAGGTCCTGTCTACTGGGCCGCGCTCGCTACCGCTCTCGTTTGTGGAGCCGGCAACATCGTCAATGATATCGTCGATCTGCCGATCGATCGCCGCAACCGACCCGACCGAATGCTCCCACGCGGCCTCGTACCTATCCCCAGAGCGTGGATGGCGGCGCATCTCGCGAACCTCTTCGGAGTTGGCTCCGCAGCCCTGGTTGGATGGCCAGTGGCCATTGTTGGTATTAGTGCGATTGCCCTGCTCTTTGCCTATAACTTTGGCCTTAAGGCGATTCCTCTGCTCGGCAACCTACTCATTGCTCTTCTCTCCGGGCTCACGTTGATAACGGGAAGCCTTGCCTTCCAGGCTGATCTGACGTGGCACTGGCCGATCCCACTGCTGGGTGCGGTTCTCGGACTGCTTTTCCATCTCGTGCGGGAGATCATTAAGGATACCGAGGATATGGCGGGGGATGCCGCCGTTGGCGTTGTTACCTATCCTCAGCTGGTGGGACCGACAATGGCGGTGGGTACCGCCTTCGCCGTATTCATCGCGCTTGCCCTCCTCGCTGTTACACCCGCCCTCGACGGGACTTTTGGGAGAACCTATCTGTTCCTGGTCCTCTTTGGCGTCATCGGACCGTCGGTTGGGGCGTTGATCGCGGCAACCCTGCGGCCCGAGCGAGCCCTCCTCGGCATCGCGTCATTAGTGTTGAAGCTCGGCATGGTCGTTGGCCTCGGTGCGCTGGTCCTGGCAGCGGCCGCTTGAAACCTTGCGGGCGAGCCCCGGTACTACGACATATCGGATCATGAGGATGAGATACATGAACATGATCGATGCGCCCCGATGGACGAGGGGACACGGTTTGGCCGCCGCTGTGATGCTGGTGGTGGCACTTCTGCCGGTCGCCGTTCTGGCCCAGGCTGATCCTGAGTTCGAGCAACGGCTGGACGAGTCGGAAGTATCGGTCGGATCAGCGACCCGCCTTATCTTCGATCTCACCTGGACCGGCGGGCCGTCGGAGTATCAGTTCGAGACCCTGACCTTTCCTCGGCTCGCGGGAGCTACGATCAGTGGGTTGGAGGTTGCCACCCGGGAACTTGATGATTCCCGCAGTCAGCGTCGGTATACGATCTCCATTCGCATCGATTCTGCGTCTGTAACGACCGTACCGGAGCGGGTGATTCGCTGGACGCGGATGAGCGACGGTGCTGTCGGTAACGTGGTGACGGCACCGGCTTCAATTCGAGGTATTCCGAGAGGACCTGATGAGGCACCTCCCGCGCCGCAGCTGATTACGCGACCAGTTTGGATCATCGCTTTCGTCGTTCTTGTCATCTCGGCAATCGCGGTGGCCACACTCGTGATTCGCACGCGCCGTGGAACAACCGCCGCGCCTGATCCGTACGACGATGCATTGGCAGCGTTGAACGCAGCTCGAGAGTCCCGTGGCGACGATCCGCGAGCGTTCCAACACGAAGCGTACGCGGTGCTGGTGCAGCTTCTGGGACGCATTTCGCATCGAGACTTGACCCCCAAGTCGGGTCCGGAGCTTGTCGACATGGTCACGCGGAGTGGCATGTCACCGGCGATTAAGGAACGGATCGTGGCGACCCTGAATGAGCTGGATACGGCCCGATTTGCGCCCGGCCGTCCGGAACCAGGTTCGACGCAGCGATTGATGCACACCATAACGGAAACGATTCGCCTGCTTCGGGAGTAAAGAAAGGAACGACGAACGATTCATGAACGTCAGTATTGAACAACTTCAGGCTACGGTGGCAGCCGAGGCATCGTTTGTAGAACGCCTCACCGCCGAGATCAATCGCGTCATCGTGGGTCAATCGCATCTGATTGATCGTCTGCTCATCGGTCTGCTGGCCAATGGTCATATCCTGATTGAGGGTGTTCCCGGCTTGGCCAAGACGCTGTCGGTGAAGACTCTCTCGGATGCACTCCAGACGCGGTTTCAGCGACTCCAGTTTACTCCCGATCTGCTGCCGGCCGATCTCATTGGCACAATGATCTATAACCCCCAGACAGCGTCGTTTTCCGTGAAGAAGGGCCCTCTCTTTGCCAATATCATCCTGGCCGATGAAATCAACCGCGCTCCGGCCAAGGTCCAGTCGGCGCTGCTCGAAGCGATGCAGGAACGCCAGGTGACAATCGGAGAGACGACGTACCCTCTTGATGAGCCGTTCCTGGTGCTGGCGACACAGAACCCTATCGAGCAGGAGGGGACGTACCCGCTGCCCGAGGCGCAGGTTGATCGCTTTATGCTGCATCTGCTTGTCGGTTATCCGACACCGGCCGAAGAACGGGAGATCATGGACCGCAACACCGGCGCTCCACTGGCGCCAGTCGAGCGTATCATTAGTCCGGACGACATTGTCCGTGCGCGGAAAGTTGTTCGTGAAATCTACATCGATGACAAAGTGAAAGACTACATCGTGTCACTCGTCGTTGCCACGAGGGAGCCGGAAACGTTTGGACTTGGTGATATCCGTGACCTGATCAGTTTTGGTGCATCCCCACGGGCTACCATCTATCTCAACTTAGCTGCCAAGGCTCACGCGTTCCTGCGCGGACGTGGCTACGTGACGCCCGAAGATATCAAGGCTGTTGGTGCTGACGTTCTCCGCCACCGCGTGCTCCTGACGTACGAGGCCGAAGCCGAAGAGGTAACCGCGGATATGATCGTCAAGAAAGTCTTTGATGCGGTTGAGGTCCCGTAGTCGCCAATGATCCCACGCGAGATTCTCAAGAACATCCGCCGCATCGAGATTCGCTCCAAGCGGGTCGTTAATGATCTCTTCTCCGGAGAGTACCATTCCGCATTCAAAGGACAGGGGATGGAATTCGAAGAGGTGCGACAGTACCAGCCAGGCGATGACATTCGACTGATCGATTGGAATGTTACCGCTCGATCCGGTGAACCATACATCAAAAAGTTTCGGGAAGAGCGAGAGCTGACGGTCATGTTGTTGATTGATGCATCGGCGTCCGGACGATTTGGTACCGTCGAGCGAACTAAAGGGGAGTTTGCGGCTGAACTCGCGGCAGTGCTGGCATTTTCGGCGATCAAGAACAACGACAAGGTCGGCCTGATTATCTTCACCGACCAGATTGAACTCTTCGTTCCGCCTCAGAAGGGGCGTGGTCATGTACTGCGAATCATTCGCGATATCCTGTTCTTCTCACCATCAGGCCGAAAGACTGATCTTGCTGGTGCGCTGGAGTTTTTCAACCGGGTACAGAAGCGCAAGGCAGTCGCGTTTCTCGTGTCAGATTTTCTCGATGACGACTTCTGGCAACCACTTGAGGTTGCTGGCCGCAAGCATGATCTCGTCTGTATGCGTATTGCCGATCCCCGTGAACAAGCGCTCGATCGCCTCGGATTAGTCGAGCTCATTGATGCCGAAACCGGTGATGTTGTCATGGTCGATACGTCTTCACGAGCGTTCACCAGGACGTTTGCGTCTCGAGCAGCCGAAGATGATGCCTGGTTGCAACGTCAGTTACGGCGCCGCAATCTCGACTTTGTGTCGCTCCGTACTGATCAGCCATTTGTCAAACCATTGATCGAGTTCTTCCAACGTCGGGAGCGGCGCCCGTAGATGATCCGCTGGTTGACGTTGTTGCTTGTGGCGCCGACGCTTCTTGCGCAGGCTGAGACCGTGCCGGATACGGTTGCTACATTTCCCGGTGTTGCGGTCGCCGTATCTGTCGAACCAATTCAAGCACGTTTGGGTGATGTGATCACCGTGACGGTCTCCGTGACCTATGACGAGCAATTCAGTGTCATTCCCCCTCCGCGTGGAATTGATCTTGGGGCCCTTGAGCTTCGGTCGTATCGTCCCCTCAATCCCGAGGCAACCGACGAGGGCCGCACAATTGCCCGTACGGTCTTTGAGCTCGTGTCCTTTGAGCTTGGCTCACAGACCGTACCGCAGTTCCCGGTTCTTGTGCGCGATCGCCAGGGGACAGAGTCGATTGTACTGTCCGATTCGGTACGAATAGAAATCATCTCACAAATCGCACCGTCGGACCTCGACACGGCCAATCTGAAACCTGTTATGCCTCAGGCAACGGCCGAGGAGTTCGAAGAGTACGTTGCGACCGATTGGCGACCTCTGATCGGTATTGCCATTCTTGCTCTCCTGCTAACGGCTATCGCTATCTGGTGGTATCGACGCCGTCGAGAGACAAGCCCCCTCGCTGACTCCCGGGAGCCGTGGGAGATTGCCTTTGAAGACTTGGCGCGATTGCAGAATCTCCAGTTGCCGACCGACGGCAAGTTTCGCGAATACTACTTCGGTTTAACCGAGATCATCAAAGCATACCTCGGACGCATTACAAGCGTTGATCATGCACTGGAGATGACGACCGATGAACTCCGCCATGCACTTCCGGCCGATGATCTGGTTGGCGAGGAGGCAACTAAGTTACTGTCGTTCTTCACACGGGCCGACCTGGTGAAGTTCGCGCGTCAGGTGCCGTCTGGCGAGTCATGTCGTGATGACTTCGATTACACTCATTCGCTGATCGAACGGCTTAGGGTAACCTATCAGCGTCGTCATGCGACGATCGAGACGGAGGGACATGTAGACGATTCACCTCCCCAGCACCACGAGCGGGTGACACCGATATGAGCCGTTTCGAGTTTGCCGGCATTTCCGTTTCTCTTTTTGACGGGATCGAGATCAGCCTTCCGGGATGGGTGATCCTTGGCTCGGGAGCGGTGTTACTCCTGCTACTGGCATGGTTATGGTTGCGAGGTAGGCGAGCACGTTCGGCAGCGCTGACGTATTCGGATACGCGATTGGCGACCCGGGTCGGTCGCTCCGGTCGGGCGTGGGCACGTCAGTTTCTGCCCGTACTCCGTCTCATTGCCATCGGATTTCTGCTTGTCGCTTTTGCCCGTCCACGGGCAGGAACAGAACTGCGGGATGTCACCTCCGACGGCATCGACATCATGATGCTCCTCGATGTCTCAGCGTCGATGCTGGCCGAGGACTTTGAGCCGCACAACCGCCTGCATGTCGCCAAAGAAGAGATCAAGGATTTCGTTCAGCAGCGAATCTCGGATCGCATCGGTTTGATCATCTTCGCCGGACAATCATTTACGCAATGTCCACTAACCGTCGACTACGATGTCCTTCTTAACTTTGTCGATCAGGTTGAATTCGGTCTGGTTGAAGACGGAACCGCGATTGGAATGGCAATCGCAAATGGCGTCAATCGCCTTCGCGATTCACCGGCTGAGACGAAGATCATGATTCTCCTTACCGATGGTGACAACAACCGTGGTGAGATCGATCCGATTACCGCGGCGCGGCTGGCTGAGGCGGAGGGGATTCGCGTCTACACAATCGGCGTGGGCCGTTCGGCGAACGCCATGATTCCTCGCCGCGATCCGGTATTTGGATTGCGCTACTCGTATCAGGCAACCGAGGTTGATGAAGAGACGTTGAAGGAGATTGCCGCCACCACCGATGCCAAATACTTTCGGGCGCGATCAGGTGATGAACTCGCTGCTATCTACGATGAAATCGACACTCTTGAGCGGACCGAGGTGATCATCTCAACATCGATCGAATATGAGGAACTGTTTCCTCGTTTCGCGTGGATCGGGCTCATCCTGCTCGCCTTGGAACTGTTGCTCAACGGAACGTTCTTGAGGAAACTTCCCTGAGATGCGCTGGCTCGACCCTTCAATTCTCTGGCTTCTCGTCGCAGTTTTTCTTCTGGCGATTGGCTTGGTTTGGGCGATTGCAATCAAGGGGCGACTCCTGCGGCGCTTTGGTGATCGTGACTTGCTGCAGCGAATCTCTCCCGGAATCTCACTTGGTCGCCAACGGATCAAAGTTCTGCTGGCCAGTCTTGCTTTAGCCTGCATTGTCCTGGCGCTCGCCCGTCTCCAGTTCGGTACACATCAAGAGCGGGTGACACGTGAGGGGCTCGACATCGTTGTCGCGTTGGATTGTTCGATCTCCATGCTCGCTGAGGACATGCCTCCGAATCGACTCGAGTTGGCAAAAAATGAGATCCGGGGCATCATTGATCGCCTTCGCGGTGACCGCATTGGCCTCGTTGCATTTGCCGGCGAGGCGTTTGTTCAGTGTCCGTTGACCCTCGACTACTCCGCTGCGGAGTTACTGCTGAGCGTGATGGACAACCGAGCCGTCGCCGTCCAGGGAACCGATCTTGGTGAGGCAATCCGCGTGTCACGACAGGCGATGACTGAGGATGAGGAGACCCACAAGGTGCTGCTTCTGCTCACTGACGGCGAGGATCACGGAAATCAGGCGCTGGCCGAAGCCGAGAAGGCAGCCAACGATGATATTCGTATCTATGCGGTAGGCATCGGCTCGCCGACAGGAGTTCCGATTCCTGAACGCGATCGAACTGGCGAGCAGTTGGGCTTTTTGAAGAATAGAGAAACCGGTGACGTTGTCGTATCGCGGCTGGATGAGGAGACCCTTCGCCAGATAACGCGAACGACCGGCGGCGCGTACTATCCCGCAACTGCCGGAGAGCTGGGACTCGACCGTATCTTTGAGGATATTCAGGGGCTGGAAACGACCGAGTTTGAGGGGGAATTGATTACTCGCTACGAAGACCGATTTCAGTGGCTGGTACTCATCGCCCTGATCCTGATGGTTACAGAATTCTTGTTACCGGAACGGCGTCGCCGTCGTAAGAAAGAACAGTATGCAGTTACTCCATATTAGCTCAATCGTCATGAGATGGGGGTGCGCGCTGGTCGGACTTTTTGCTATGAGTGCACCCGTTCGCGCGGACCTGCTCGAAGATATTGACGCCGCCAACCGCGCCTACGCTCGCGGTCAGTACAGCGAAGCGCTCGACGGGTACCGTTCGGCTCAGGTCGAGATCCCTGAAGCGCCCGAACTGCGATACAACATCGGCGGTGCTCTCTACGCTGACTCTGCATTTCAGGAGGCTGTCGCGGCGTTTGATTCCGCCCTCGCTATCACTTCCGACGATAGTAACCGAGCTCGGATTCTCCATAACAAGGGGAACGCACTTTTTCGTCAGGACGATTTCGGTGGCGCTGCCGAAGCTTACAAGCAGTCTCTGCGCCACGATCCAACCCAGGACGACACCAAGTACAACCTGGAACTCGCCCTTTCCAAGCTGCAAGAGCAGGAACAGCAACAACAGCAGCAGTCCGATGAGAATCAGGATCAGGAGAACCAGCAGGATCAATCGGAGCAGGAACAGGAGCAACAGCAGGAGCCGCAGCAACAACAGGACGAAAACCAGCAGGAACAGCAGCCCAATACTGATCAGAACGAGCAGAATCAGGACCAACAGCAACAACAGCAGTCAGGAAAGATGTCGCCCGAAGATGCACGGCGCATTCTTGAAGCGATTCGGGATAATGAGCGTGACGTGCAGAAACAGGCACGGCTACGGATGATGAAACAGCAGACCAAGACCTACGTTGGGAATCCGTGGTAGGATGCGTCAGTTAGTCGTCATTGCGATCCTGGTGTTGTTGTTGCCCGCAGCGGCGTTGGCCGAGGACTACGAGATTGCGGTTGAGTTGTCTCAGGATACAATCGGTATGGACGAGCAGGCGATCCTGGCCATCACCGTCTCGGGATCCAGTCGCGATCTTCCACGCCCGACGTTGCCGGTCTTTCCGGCGTTCGAACTGCTGAATAGTGGCAGTCGTAGCAATATGCGTATTGTTAACGGCGCGACGACCACGTCGAATACGTATCTCTTTGCGCTTATCCCTCGTCAGGCTGGAAGCTACGTGATATCGGGGATAGCAGTTGGGAGAGGTAATCAGCGGTCGATAGCGGAACCGGTGACGATCACTGTTCTCACACAGGGGAGTACCGTTGACAACAGTACTGCCGAGGCCGGTCGCGATGCTACCGGCCAAGCCCGTGACTACTGGCTGGAAGCGGATGTGAGCACGAAAACTCCGTACGTCAATCAGCAAGTCACGTTGACAATTCGCTACTATCGTGCGGTCCGCCAACTCGGTTCGCCGGATCTGACACATCCTACCACCACCGGATTCTGGCGGGAATACCTCGGTAACAAGCCCCCTACGTACCAGCAGATCAATGGCCGACGGTACCATGTTCTGGAAGTTAACTACGCCCTCTTTCCGACGATTACCGGCAAGTTGACGATCGGACGGGCGGCGCTTTCGGTGAACCTTGCCACCCGGCGGGGACAGCGTAACTCGGTCCTTGGTCTCTTTGGTGGGGGACAGCAGGTAACGCTGCGGACACAGCCGATTGTTGTCGACGTGAGACCACTTCCAACCGCGGGCAAACCTGTCGACTTCACCGGTTCGGTTGGTAACTACTCGCTGAGTGCCTCCGCCAATAAGACGACCGCCGAGGTGAACGAGCCGATTTCGGTAACGTTCCAAATTCAGGGCTCCGGCAACATCAAAGCTGTCGCTGACCCGATTCTGCCGGAAGTCGACGGTTTCCAGGTGCATCGCGAATCGACCGATGAGTCCGTAACCAATCTCAATGAGCAGGTGGGGGGGAGTCGTACGGTCAATGAAGTATTCATTCCCCGCCGACCCGGTGTCTTGACCATTCCGGCTGCTCGATTCAACTTCTTCGACCCACGAGACGGACGGTATCGCGAAATTGCATCGCAGCCGATTGACATTACGGTGAGTGAACCAGAAGGCTGGGCGCAGTTTGATGACGGTGGTTATGCGACTCCCAACACGGCCGTCGGTGGCGAGATGTCGGACATCCGTTTCATCAAGACCGAGCCGGGTCGTTTGCGACCGACCGGTGGCATTCTCCTTACCAATCCCGTCTATATTGCCGTCAATGCCCTTCCGGTCCTCGCCCTCATTGGCCTGATCGCCTGGCGGGCACGCGAGGAACGATTGCGGGCGGATGTGGGACGGTCGCGATCGCGTTCAGCGGGGAAGGCTGCTCGCCGTCGTCTGGCCGAGGCACGGCGATTGAGTGAACAGGATGATTATCTCGCGTTTTATGCCGAGCTCTCGCGCGCTGTTGTCGCCTACATCGCGGACACTGCCAACGTATCCCCCCACGGACTTTCTCAAGATGATGTCGCCGCGCTTCTGACCAATCGAGGAGTTGCTGAAGACCTGGTCGCCGACGTACGCGGGCTGCTTCAGAGCTGTGACTTCGCCCGGTTTGCGCCACAGGCGGGAGCTGTCCAGAATCGACAGTCGGCGCTGAACGACGCTGAGGTGGTCATTAACCGCCTTGAGGAGCTCCGTCGTGCCTAAATGGTTGTGCGCAATCGTTATTGGTATGCTTCAGCTGTCGAGTGCGGCCGGGGCTTCAGTCGATTCGGTCTTCTCAGCAGGAAACAGTCACTACGAAGCACGACACTACGACTCCGCCATTGCCGCCTATGAACTGATTCTCGCAATCGACCGAGAGTCCGCTCCGCTCCACTTCAATCTCGGCAATGCGTATTTCCGGGCAGGCGACCTCGGTCATGCGATTCTGCATTATGCCAAGGCAGAGCGACTCGATCCGACCGACGCTGATATTCGTGCCAACCTTGATTTCGCACGCTCCCGCGTTGCTGTCCAGGTCGATGGCGTACAATTGAATCCGGTTCGCGCAGTGCTCGGGTCGCTGGTCGGAGGGTTCCGGCTGGATCGGCTCGGATGGATCTCTTCAGTACTGTTTCTGCTTCTCCTCGGCGGGCTGGCCTATCGGCTGGGATTCCGAGGGCGTGCGCGCTGGCTGATGCCCGCAATCTATGTGACTGTAGTCATGTTTGTCACTGCGGCGGCACTGACTACGATCAAGTATCGTCTCGACTACCTTATCCCGCGGGCGGTGATTGTAACCAACGACGCCCCGGTCAGTACCGGGCCATCGGACCAGGCCGAAACGGAGTTACTGGCGGCGGCTGGAATGATGGTTGAGATCGTCAATGATCAGGCGGGATGGTACGAGATTCAGCTTGAGAATGCCCGGCGCGGCTGGATTCGCCAGGACTTAGTCGCTGTCATCTAATAACTTAGCCAGTATCATCCCTCGGATTGCTGTTTGACTCGTTTCCCGTCCCGTTCTACCTTGTCTGCATGTCGATGTGCGCGCCACGGGGTACCCGGTGACCTGGAAACGCTCGCGGCACCTCTTAGGTGTGCTCCTCGGACTCGCTCTCCTCGCCTATTGCATTAAGGACTTACGCCTGGCTGACATCGAGGAGCTGGGTCAGCGTCTCAACGTCTGGTTGGTTCTTCCCGCGATAGCCTGCGCCTTTGGCTTTCTGATCATGCGATCGCTCCGTTGGCGTCTGCTCATTCGGCAACAGGTCCCCGTAACGTTTCTCCAGAGTCTTGGTCTGTTCGGGACTGGTAACATCTTCTCGATCAGCTTTCCCGCGGGCACTGGTCAATTGGCTCGACTCGTGCTGTTCTCTCGTAAACTGAATCTCCGCAAGACATTCGTGTTTTCTACCATCTTCATGGAAGTTGTCTTCGATGCGCTGACGCTCGTGATTTTCATCATTGCGACTTCGGCCCTGGCAATCACGATTCCGGAACGGCTGGGCGATTATCAGTTTGAAACGATCGGCTGGGCTATTTCGGGAGTGACGCTGGTCGGTGTCGTGGGTCTCTATGTGATGGTTCACAACCAGCGGCGGCTAGAGCGACTTGCCGGACATTGGTTGCGACAGCCCGCGCCAAAACTCTACATCGGAATCAGAAAGTTTATCCGGAGTTTTGCGCGGGGTGTTGAACTCTTGCGATCCGGCCAGCATACGCTGATGGCATTAGGGGCGTCGGTTGCAGCCCGCGTGTCACAATTGTTTGCGATCTGGTTTCTGCTTGAGGCGTTTGGTATTCGATTGCCGTTTGCGGCCGCGGCGATCATTCTCGTCGTGAATACTATTCTGCTCATGGTCCCGATCACACCGGCGTCAGTCGGAGTCTTCCAATTTGCGGTGACAACGTCACTGGCCGCGTTCGCGGTGCCGCGTGGTGATTCGGTACTCTTTGCACTCTGTCTGCATCTTGTTGAGCTCACGCCGATTTTTGCGGTTGGACTCACCTGGTTGATCTTCAACCGTTCGCGGCCGAGCGATTTTCGTCCTCCCGATGATCGTACGATTGAGGACGAACTGCGCGATGAGGGACAAGACCAGTTTGGAAACCCGATTGCTCGGGAAACGCGTTAGTGATCACCTGGTTCCGCTACCGTCCGGGCGAGGGAATCGAACAGGGGGAAGGGATTGCAGATTTTGACGCCTGGGTTTCCGACGACGAGTCGGTTGTTTGGGTCGATCTGGCCAAGCCAACTGATGAAGAGCTCTTTATTCTGACCCATGATTTCTCGTTTCATCCACTCGCAATCGAAGATGTTATTGCCGAGAAGTCGCGTACGAAAGTCGACGACTACAATCGATACATCTTTCTCGTCTTCCACATCGTTGACTACGTCGGTCGGGAAGAGGGACTCAAGATCTCCGAACTGAACTTCTTTTTGACCGGGAACGCTCTGGTAACAGTCCGCTTCAACGATCATCGGCTCTTTGACTTCCTCTTCAGTCGAGCGGAGCGGGACGACCGACTGATCGCTCGTGGGTCCGACTTTCTAATGCATGCTATTGTCGACGCTGTCGTTGATAATCACAACACAACCCTCGAAATCCTGGAGTATGAAGTCGATCAGGTCGAAGAAGATGTTTTAGGTCATGCCGATGAGGAGACACTGCGGTCAATTTTCACCCTACGCCGCGACATTGTTCAGATGAAACGCGTCGTGCTTCCTCAGAAAGAGGTAGTCAATCAGTTCTCGCGGCAGCACTTCACGCTGATATCGCCCGATCTTGCAGTCTATTTCTCCGACATTCACGACCACCTGGCACGGACCGTCGATATGGCGGATACGCATCGCGAGATGCTCAATACGTCGCTTGAGGTGTACTACTCGACAGTCTCGACGCGGACCAACGATGTGATCAAGTTTCTCACAGTGCTCACCGCGATCTTCATTCCCCCAACACTCGTGACGGGTATCTGGGGAATGAACTTCGAACTCATGCCGGGGCTCGATGATCGCGCCGGATTCTGGGTCGTTATGTCGGTGATTTTTGTGATCATCGTTGCGATGTTGATCTTTTTTCGGCGACGGAAGTGGATTTGATGTCCGGATTGACAGACTCAGCTGCCAGGCGTAGATACTTCTACCAATGACGACGATAGCCCCCAGCCGACGGCTCGGCTACTCTGATCTCTATCTCGATTTTGTCGCGGGCCACGACGGTGCTGCCACGTTCTACCCGGGGCGTTCTGGTGCCGAGATTGCACGTCAGATTGATCAACGATCGTTCGATCGACCTCGACTGGTTGAGATCCTTCGTCGACAGAACCAACGGTACGAAGCCGACGGGCGAGCAATCAGCAGTCTCGAATCACTCGCTGACCAACAGACACTGTGTGTCTTTGCCGGTCAACAAGCGGGACTGTTCGGCGGTGCCTATTTGTCTCTGGTCAAAGCTTTTGGTATTGTCAAAGCCGCGCATCGTTTTACCGATGAGCTCGGCCGATCAGTCATCCCGATTTTCTGGATCGCCGGAGATGATCACGATTTTGCCGAAGCGAACCATACGTATCTGATGGGCCGCAGTGGTGATCTTGTTCGGGTTGCCTACGATGCGGAACCGGACCGCGACGCTCCAACCGGTCGCATACAACTCGACGACACCGCCGCGCTTGAGCAGGCGAAAGCAACGCTTCGCGACACGCTCGGGTCGACTGATTTCACCAACGATTTGTATGACGCTGTCGAACGCTCTTATCGACCGGGCGTAACAATGGTCGAGGCGTTTGGTCACTTCATGGCCTGGCTGACGCGCGGTACCGGCCTCGTTTTCTTCAGCCCGGCTGACCCCGAGGCAAAGGCGCTGGCACGACCATTTTTCCACGCTGTTCTTGACCATCAGGAAGCGATTCACCAGCGAACAACCGAATCGAACGCCGCTATCGAGCGGGCTGGCTATCACCTGCAGGTTCACAAAGACCCGAACCACACGCATCTGTTCTATGATTGCTACGGCCGCAAGCCGGTGCTTCGCTCCGGAACAGCGTTAACCTGCGACAATCGTACATTGACGCTCGATGATATCCGGTCTGAGATCGATCGCACCCCTGAATCGTTTTCACCCGATGTTATGCTTCGCCCAGTCTTTCAGTCCTGGCTTTTTCCCGTGCTGTCGCAGCATGGTGGTCCGGCTGAGATCGCTTACCTTGCGCAATTGAATCCACTGTTCGACCTGTTCGATCGCCCTGCGCCAATTCACCGACAGCGGCCGACCGTATCGCTCATCGAACCGCGAATTCGTCAGTTGATGGATGATTACTCGGTCTCTTTTGATGATCTGTTGGGCGACTTCGAGCAGACAATCAACCGTGTGCTTGCCGACTCATTCCCTGCTGATCTCGATTTGGAAGCCGAAGAACTCAAGGCGGACGTGCGTTCGCGGATCGAGCATTTCATCGCAGAGTCCCTCCGCTTTGATTCCGGGCTCCAGACGTTTGCGGAGCAAACCAAAGGCAAGATTGACCATCTGCTCAAGCAGTTCGAAGGCAAGCTGTTTGCAACGCACAAGAAGAAGAGCCAACAGACCCGTGACCGACTCTATCGGATCAGTTCAGCACTCTACCCGGAACGCACGTTGCAGGAGCGGGTGATGAACATCAGCATGTTCATTGCGAAGTATGGGTATCGTGTCGTTGATCAGCTGCGAGATCAGCTCGACGTTACGACCGCCGATCATCAACTGCTCACTATCCTTCCCGGAGACGACCAATGAGAATAGGTATTACCTGCTATCCGGTAGCCGGGGGCTCCGGGATCGTTGCGACCGAGCTCGGGATGCAGCTCGCAGCACGCGATCATGATATCCACTTCGTATCGTACGCCCTGCCGTTTCGACTTGATCGGTACCGACCAAACATCAAGTACCACGGAGTTCAGACGACAGCGTATCCGCTTATGCAGGCGCCACCGTACACCCTGACGCTGGCGGGGAAGATGGCGGACGTTGTCCGGTCGTTTGACCTTGAATTACTTCACGTTCATTATGCCGTACCACATGCGACCTCGGCGTACCTGGCTCGCGAGATTCTTCGGTCGACCGGAGACCGCGTGCCGAAGATCATCACAACACTGCATGGAACCGATATCACGTTGGTCGGTGCCGATCCGTCGTTTTACGATATCACACGGTTTTCAATCAATACCTCGGACGGTCTGACCGCCGTATCGAAATACCTGGCCGATGAGACTGTCGACGTCTTCCGGGTCAGCAAAGAGGTGCGCGTTGTTCATAACTTCTTCGATGCAACCCGCTTCAAGCCGTCGACATCGGACTGCACGCGATCGGAGTTTGCCGACGAATCCGAAGCGCTTATCATTCATGTCTCCAACTTCCGTCCCGTCAAACGGACGCTCGACGTCGTCGACATTTTCGACCGGATTCAGCAACAGCAACCCGCCAAGCTGATTCTCATTGGCGAGGGGCCGGAGCTGACGCTGACGCGTCGGAACATCGTCAAGCGAGGAATTCAGGACCGCGTCATCTTCCTCGGCAACCAGTCACAGGTCGAAGCGGTGCTGCCCTGTTGTGATCTCTTCTTGTGCCCGTCCGAGGAAGAATCGTTCGGTCTCGCCGCACTTGAGGCGCAAGCGTGTGGGGTACCGGTTATCGGAACGTCCGGTACCGGACTATCGGAAGTGATCGCCCATGGAGAGACCGGCTATCTGCATCCGGTCGGGGAGACGCGTGAAATGGCCGAATCGGGCCTCGGGTTGTTGCGCGATCCGGTCCGTCTCCAGCAGTTCAAAGATCGCTCGGTCTCCCGGGCGAACCAACGCTTCGCAACGGAACGTCTGGTCGGCGAGTACGAGTCGTACTACGAGGAGATTCTGAATGGCTGAGCGCATCGACGTGCTCGGGACGCCGGACCATTGCGATATTCTGGCGCTCGCGGCGCATCCGGATGACATCGAGATAACGTCCGGTGGCTACATGATCAAAGCGCAGCGCTCCGGTCGCACGATCGGTGCGGTCGATTTTACGCGTGGCGAGATGGGGACGCAAGGGACGCCGGAGACGCGTCTGGCCGAGGCGAAAGCGGCGTCGGAGATCATGAAGATGACGTACCGCGGCAATCTGGCAATGCCCGATTCGGGACTCCTGGTCACGCAGGAGAGTCGATTGGCGGTAGCGCAGACGATTCGCGATCTCACGCCGGAACTTGTGATCCTGCCGCACTGGACCCAGCGTCATCCCGACCACACGGCCGCGTACCAGATTGGTTACGACGCCTGCTTCATTGCGGGTCTCAAAGCCGCGCCATTGGATGGTGAACCGCATCGTCCCCGGCGCATCCTGTATGCGAGTTACTACCGTAACACCGATTTCTCATTCCTCGTCGATATCTCCGATGTTTTCCAGACACAGGTCGATGCGATTGCGGCGTACGCATCGCAGTTCAAAGCGCCAACGTCGTTACGTCAGATGCTGGCTGAACTCTACGATAAGCTTGAGACGGCGGTGACGGGGGAGGACACGAATCGTGTCTTCAGCCCGGGGATTTCAATCTACGATTTGCTGCATACGCGGTCACATGAGTTGGGGAATCGGATTGGAGTAGCGTATGCGGAGCCGTATACGGTGCGGGAGATACTGCGTCTTGACGATCCGCTGGCCATCCCTGGTCGTTCGATCTAAGGCTTCTGCAGTAGGAAGTCGCGGATGCTCTCGGCCTCGGAAACATCCCAGGTTGTGACGCCCCATCGTAACGTTATGTCACGATAGTCAATCTCGACGAGCACAATCTGTCTACCCGTGAACCAATCCGTCGGATCGCCCCAGAAGTACCATAGCCAGTAGCCAATCGACGTTGATACGTGGATCACCGTCATCTTGGATCGATCATATTTCCTCGTGAAGCTAAGACCTTTCAGCTGTAGTCGACGGGTGATCTGCTGACCGCTGATGGTGATTGTTTCCTTGCCGGTGATCGACCACGAGATTTTTAGAAGGAAGACTACTCCCATGATCGCCCAGAAGGAGAGAAACAAGCCCACGAACATCAGATCCACTTCCTCGAGGCCAGACTCAATCACGAAGCCAACGACGAACACTCCCACTACCAGCCAGCCTGCCAGAACAAAGCAATAGTACGCCTTGTCAATTAC
Source organism: Candidatus Zixiibacteriota bacterium (assembly GCA_028289585.1). Taxonomy (GTDB): domain Bacteria; phylum Zixibacteria; class MSB-5A5; order GN15; family FEB-12; genus JANQPI01. The sequence goes on along the minus strand of JANQPI010000042.1, from coordinate 176,085 downwards.
GCGAGTCTTTCGGGGCAGTGTCAGGCGCCGACCCTCCGGAGTCTGTTCGATAATCAGTCGGCTGTCGTCAGGCTGTACGATTCGCACGATTCACCCAACGTTGTACAATTTGGCGGAAGGGGTAGGAATCGAACCTACCAGGGATAGTGCGACTACCCCCCGAGCGGCTTTGAAGGCCGTGGCCGCCACCAGACGACATCCTCTTCCGCGCCTATCCTACCCGTCCAACGTTACCGTGTAAAGCCCCCACCTCTCGATTTCGAGTGCCAGGGTCACAGGGACTGTACCGACAAGTAGGAACTACGCCAGAAAGGCGCGATGCGCCTTTGAGATTGCGTTGGAGGGGTGAGGGACACACGATAGGGCGATGGCGTCGCTCACTCCCAATTCTCCGCTCCAATACGTCAAAGGCGTTGGCCCGCGCAAAGCCGAGGGATTGGCGCGGCTCGGTCTGGTGACGGTTATGGACATGCTGATGCGTTTCCCGCGCGCCTATCTCGATCGCACGACCGTTACGTCGATCGCCAAACTGACCGTGGGGGAGGAGACAACGATTATCGGCACGGTTAAGGCGCATGGCATGCTGCGCGGTCGGCGCCGTCGGTATGAGCTGATCCTCGAGGATCAAACCGCGGCGGTGACGCTCGTCTTCTTCCGTGGACTCCGCTGGCTGGAGAAGAGCTTCAAGAAGGGAGACCTGCTCGCGGCGACCGGCACGGTCGGTTTCTACAACGGCTTCCAGCTCGTTCATCCGGAATTGGAGCGGCTCGACTCGGAACAGGATCAGATGATTCACGCCGGACGGATTGTCCCGGTCTATCCCCAGACAGCTGAGCTGTCGAAACTCGGACTGACATCACGTCAGCAGCGCCGCATTAGCGCGTTTGTTCTTGAATCCCTCGCCGATCCGCTTCCCGATTACCTCGCTTCGGACTACGTACCATCGCTGCAACTCATGAGTCGCGACCGGGCGATTCGCCAGATTCACTATCCCGACACGAAAGCTGATCATGAGGCTGCCCGCCGGCGACTCGCCTTCGATGAACTGCTGGCGTTGCAGTATTTTGTTATGAAGAACCGCGGGGAGAAACGTGGTCGAACCAAACCGCACAGCTACCAGCCACCGGCGGACCATATAGCGACGTTTCTTGACGCGCTCCCCTTCTCGCCAACCACGGCCCAGCAGCGGACGTGGGCGGAGATCGTCGCCGATCTCAACAAACCCCAGCCGATGACCCGGTTGCTTCACGGCGAGGTCGGATCGGGCAAAACGCTCGTGGCCATCCTTGCTGCGCTCTATGCTGCCGAAAACGGCTTGCAGGCCGCCCTGATGGCGCCGACCGAAATCCTCGCCGCCCAGCACTTCCGCAATTGGTCAGAAGCCCTCACTGCTGCCGGAGCCCGCGTCGCCTGGATCAGCGGTTCGCTGAAGCCGAAAACGCGGAAAGAGATCGCGTTCGCGGTCGCCAATGGGGATGTCGACATTCTGATCGGGACCCACGCGCTCATCTACGATTCGGTCGAGTTCTTCAAGCTCGGTCTGGTGATTATCGACGAGCAGCATCGCTTCGGCGTCGAACAGCGGGGAAAACTGCACGCGAAGGGGAACGACCCGGATCTGCTGGTGATGACCGCGACGCCGATCCCACGCACGCTCGCCCTGACGGCTTATGGCGATCTCGACCTCTCGACGATCGATGAACTCCCGCCGGGGCGTGCACCGATTCGGACCGTCTGGCGAACGTCGGACGCCCGCGCCAAAGTGATGTCATACGTCCGGGAGGAGATGGCCGCCGGCGACCGCGGTCAGGCGTACATCATTTATCCGGCGATTGAAAAGTCCGAAGATCTGCCACTTCAGTCGGTCGAGGAGGCGTACATCGAACTGTCGCGCGGAGCGTTCCGTGACCTCAACACGGCGTTCGTTCATGGCAAAGTCGACCCCGAGGAGCGGGATGCCACGTTGCGGCAGTTTCGCGATGGTGAGATCGACGTTCTTCTTGCGACGACCGTTGTCGAAGTCGGCATCGATAACCCGAACGCAACGATTCTTGTCATTGAGCATGCCGAGCGCTTCGGATTGGCGCAGTTACATCAGCTCCGTGGACGGGTTGGTCGCGGCGGTAAGCCGGGATTGGTGATTGCGTTGGCCTACGGCGACCTCTCCGAAGTTGCGCGCCAGCGCCTGACTTACTTTGCTGACCATACCAACGGTTTCGAGATCGCCGAGGCCGATCTCGAACTGCGGGGACCGGGAGAACTGTTTGGCCGACGGCAATCGGGAGCGCCGGCCCTGACGATGGCCAACCTTGCCCGCGATCGTGACCTGCTTGAGGCCGCTCGAAATGTCGCAGGACGAGTGATGACTGCCGACGGGCTCCCCGCCAACAATCTTGACGCGGCAGGGCAGGCGGTGCTTTCGTACTTGCAGGAGAACGTTGCCCACCACGAGTTGTCGCTCGGAGGTGGGTAGGCCTGACCGGACCACCGGGGTGACCGTAATGACTGAGACTAATCAAGCCGATCCGCTCTTCTACTCACTGGTCTTATCGTTGCAAGCGGCAGCGATGCAGCAGATGGGTAAGGTTATGAACCCACTGACGAACAGTGTTGAGCGCAATCTCGATGCTGCCCGCCAGTCAATTGACCTCCTCGACATGATTCGGCGGAAGACCGACGGCAACCTGGCCGAGGACGAGGCCAAGATGCTCGAGCATGTCCTCTACGAGCTGCGGATGAATTTCGTCGACGAATCGAATAAGCCCGCCTCGGAGGGAATGGAGTCCCAGGAGCCGCCCACTTCCCCCGACTCGGACCCCGAGCCGGGGACGGAGACGGACTAATCGGACGGGACAATCTGACCGATTGAGCGTATAACCGGTGGCCGTTCCGGCGCTTCATTTGCTCTGTCTAAGAGCCTGTGGCGCTGGCATATAGCCCACCAGATGGAGCACCAGAACTGATGTCATCTCTATCTTCAACCGCTGCCGATCGACTGAGCCCCGACGACGCTCGGGCCGCCTTTGGGGACCAGCTTGAGTTCGATACTCCGCTGGCACCACTGACGAGCTACAAGACCGGTGGCCCGGCCCGGCTGTTCCTTCGCGTCACGTCGGCCGAGGAGATCGTCGCGGCGATAGCCACCGCCCGGCGCCTGGAGATTCCGTTCTTCCTGGTCGGAGGCGGCTCGAATCTGCTCGTGTCGGACGATGGCTTCGACGGGATTGTGATCAAGATCGATGTTCGCGGACTGACAGTCACCGATGACACCCACATCGAGGTGGGAGCCGGTGAGGATTTGATGGACTTAGTGCGGTTTGCGGCTCGTAACTCGTTGGCTGGTATTGAATTTCTTGCCGGGATCTGGGGTTCGGTGGGAGGCGCTATCTACGGTAATGCGGGCGCGTTCGGCTGTGAAATCGGGTCGGTCGTGGAATCGGTGACAATCATCACCCCCGAGGGGACGGTCCGGACAGTTGATCCCGAGTACTGCCGGTTTGGCTACCGAGACTCCTACCTGAAGGAGAGTAAGGATGTCATCGTGAGTGCGCGTCTCCGGCTTGAGGCGGGGAAGCGGGAGGCGTTGGAGGCCAAGATTGACGAGATCACGACGACCCGAGACGCCAAGCATCCCAATACCGGTTGCTCGGCCGGCTGTTTTTTCAAGAACATCCCCGACGAGCGACAGCCCCATGGCAAGCTTCCGGCGGGCAAACTGCTCGATGAGGCGGGGGCGAAAGATCTTGTCGTTGGTGGGGCGAAAGTGTTCGACAAACACGCCAATATCATCGTCAACACGGGGACGGCAACTTCCTCCGATATTCGACGCTTAGCTGACTTGATGAAAGCAAAGGTTAAGGCTACATTCGGTATCGAACTCCAGGAAGAAGTCCAGCAGGTAGGAAAGTTTTAGCGGAGGCTGCTTATTGACCGTTTTCTAATGCTTGCGTAAGAACGGTTCGACAATAGGTAGTGTGCATCCGCATACCGTCATCCGGGCACTCCTGCTGGGTCTTCTCTTCCTGTCAGGCGCTGCCCCCTCGGAAGTCTCTGCCCAGATTGGGTGGCAGGGTTCGCTCTCGTATGATTCCAAGTTCGTAACTCGGTATACCGAGCCGCTCTACGACTTCTCGATCGCTATTGGCCGTACCCGGACGCCGTCCTTCGATACCGATCTCCGTTTCGAACCCGAATTTCTGCGGGCCGACTTCGAGACGAACTCGATCACTTTCGTCACCCGGCTCTACAACAACCTGGAGCAGGTACCGATCTCCGTCGACGCGAACGAGTACCTGGACTACCGCATGCAGCGCAAAGAGCGGCAGCTCTGGCGGCAGAACTTTCTGAACGGTCTCAATCAGGCTCGTCAGTCAGGCGGCGGTAGCGGCCTCTCGGTTGGTGTTCAACTCCCAAAGCGCTTCGACAAGATTTTCGGTGAAGGTGGCGGGCAGCTTCGTATCAGCGGGTTTCAGCGAATAGAGTTCTCGGGAAGCTCGACCTGGACGGACGGGGCCGAATCCGATCTCGTTCAGCAGAGTCGTTTCCCAACGCTCAATATGGATCAGCGGTCGCGCTTCGAGGTTACGGGTACGATCGGTACCAAGATTACCGTTCGTGTCAATCAGGACAGTCAGTCGGACATCCCGCTTTCGAATCGAATTCAGCTTCGCTACAACGGCGACGAGGATGACATCCTCAAGAAGATCGAGGCCGGGAATACGAATCTCTCGATTCCCAACACGCGGTTTGTTGGCTATTCGCAATCGATTCAGGGGCTCTTCGGCGTAAAAGCCGAAGCTCAGCTGGGTAATCTCTACTTGACGGCGATCGCTTCGCAGGAGAAGGGATCATCGGAATCGTCGGCGGTCACTCCGGGTGGTGAAGAGAACGCTCGCTATGTGCGTGACTACCAGTATGCCGAAGGTCGCGTCTTTGACCTTGGCTTCCGCCGCAGCGCCACCGGGCTCCAGCAGGATTTGGGACGCAACGATACGATTATCACGATCCAGTTCTTCGAGCAGGAGCGAAACTCACAGGATCAGATCGTTGCGGAGGTTGCTCGCTTCTTTGTCGATCCTACCGACCCAACTCGTTTCGAGACTGATGCAACACCTGATTCGATTGCTATTCGCGAGGTCTTCCCGAGTGATGATGGCATTCGGCGCGATGTCGCGCGCAATCAGCACTATGTCCACTTCGGAACCGCGCGCCGGGATCTGCTCGGTGTGTACATGGAAGTGGCACGCTTTGACGACAATAACAACTTCCTCGGCATCGACACGATTGGAGATATCAGCCAGCAGCCGTACCGGCTCAAGATGCTGCGGGCGAGCGATGTTGAATACAACGAAACGCACCCGACCTGGCCGCTGATGTGGCGGAATGTCTATGACGTTCCCCGCAACCTTCGCTCCGAAGATCTCGGACTTAAAATCTTCGTCGGTGTCCAAGGCCGTGAGGATCAGGCCACCAATCTCGACTATCAGATTAACTCATCGACCGGTCAGAGCGAGGGGAACTACCTCGAAATCTTCGGTCTCGATCAGACGCAAACGTCGGGGGCACGTATTCCCGACGGTCAATTGGATGACAACCTTGAGATCTACAATCCGATCTGGGGACTGCTGCTCTTCCCGAGTCGTTTTCCCTTTAACTCGGATACGACATTTACGGATTCTTTGGGCAACCAGACCCCGGAGCTGGCATCGATCGCGCGTAATCCATTCCTCTACAACGGCCGCCCAACTGAACAGCGCGTTGTCAACAGCACGCAGTTTTATCTTCAGCTGACGAGTCGGGAACGGACGAATACGATTCGTCTTGGCCGTGCCAACATTATCGAGGGGTCAGAGCGTGTGACCGTCAACGGTGAAACGCTGACCAAAGACGTCGATTACTCGATTCAATACGACTTTGGACAGGTGACGCTCCTCTCTGATCGGGCTCTCGATCCAAACGGAGATCTTCGGATCGAGTTTGAGTATGCACCATTTGTGTCTATCGCCAGGAAGACACTCTTTGGCGCCCGTGCCGACTACGAGTGGAACAAAGATGTCCGTTTCGGGTCAACGGTACTCTACAAGTCCGACAAAGCCCAGGACCGCAAGCCCCGGGTTGGACAGGAAACGGCATCGGGACTCGTTACGTCGTTCGACGGTCGTGCCACTTTCCAGCCGGCGTTTCTCACGTCAGCAATTGACGCATTGCCGTTGATCACCACTGAGGCACCGTCGTCGGTCACTATCGCCGGTGAGTTCGCGCAATCCCGCCCGAATCCGAACGTCGATGGTGTTGCCTATGTCGATGATTTCGAATCGGCGATTGAGCAGGTGAGTCTCGGCTCAACGCGTAACGACTGGCGGCTTTCCAGTCTCCCACTCCAGGTGGGGGCGGAGAGTCGACGCAGTAAGATGCTGTGGCACAATCCTCCGCGAATCAGCTATCAGGAAGTCTTTGATGCCGAGCGCGCGGCCGGTGAGGGATCGATTACGCTCTTTCGCATGATCTTTCGCAAAGCAGCATTCGTGACCGACACGACCGATACCAACCCGCCTCCGCCAGACGCACCTCGCTCAGATTCTTGGTCGGGTATCACCTACTACTTGGGTGCTAATCGTCTCGATGAGGATCGCCTGCAGTTGTTCGAGATGCGTGTCCGTGGTGATCGAGGTGTCATCAACTTTGACTTCGGTCGAATCTCCGATGATATCGACGGTGATGGTAATCTCGATACTGAGGATCGAGATCTCAACCAGGCCGTCTCGGAAGAAGAAGACGTTGGTCTCGACGGTTTACCCGACGAGGAAGAACCGGGATACGATCCGATCCTCAATCCGGATCCTAATGGTGACAACTGGTTCAACGGTGCCGAAGGAAAGTGTCCACTACCTGATGGCACTTGTCCCAATCAGCGTTTTGCCGATAACGACCCGCGGTTTTATGAGTGGCTGAACGGAACCGAAGGGAATCGAGTTGAGCTTGGTTTGGCGCTGGATAACGTCGACTCCGAGGTGCCACGTCGCGCCGGTGGCTTCTGGAATCAAACCAACACGTACCGCAGTTTCCGAGTCGATCTGTCGACCGGTGAGTATGAGGTGCCCGGAAGTCGCAACGCCTCAGACTGGAAGACGATCCGAATTCCAGTCCGGGAGATCATTGAAGAGAGCTTCCGTGAGGGTGATCCCACCTGGGATAACACGACCCATGTGCGTGTCTGGATCGAGTCAGCCGCTACGGATACGATCCCCGATACGATTGAGGTTGCACGATGGTACTTTGTCCAATCGAATTGGACGGACTCGCTTCTGATCGACTCGACGCGGGTCGTGAACCCGAATGACTCGTCGAGCTTTGTTGTCGCCTCGGTATCCGAAGAGGACAATGAGTTCTTCACACCACCTCCGGGTGTTGAGGCTTACACCGATCCGACGAGTAATGTCACCGAGGCGCAGCGAGCACTGGCGCTGATCTATGAAAACCTCAAGCCGAATGATACCGGCCTGGCGACGAAGACAAACCCGGTAGCCGAGAGTTATGCCGGGTACCGTCGTTTACAACTATTCGTTTACGGCCCTGAGGCAACCGTCACCGACTCGGTCTTCTTCTTCTTCCGTGTCGGCCGCGACTCAGTCAACTACTACGAGACGTCAACGTTCTTGGAACCGGGTTGGGCATCCGGTAATGAAATCGACTTTGATTTCAATGAAGTTACGGCAATCAAAGATTCAGCATTGCGAGCGTTGGATAACCCGAATGCCGAACTTGATGTTGTCAGTGGCAAGTACCGTATCTTTGGCCGTCCGAACATCAACGAGGTCCTGTACTTCGCTGCCGGTGTTGTCAACGCGGGTTCGAACGAGATTTCCGGTGAGATCTGGATGGACGAAATGCGAGTAGTCGATGTTCGGCGCGATGTCGGAACAGCCTATCGTGTTGAGATGAATATGCGCGGCGCAGATCTCTTTACGTTTAATGCGTCGCTTGAGAATAGGGACGCATTTTTCCGCGGCATTTCTTCGGCTACCCGTGCGGGATCGAACAACAATCTTGGTTCCGGTCAATCGAACGTGAGCGAAAGCTACTCCCTGACATTCCAGGCGCATAAGTTGTTGCCCAAGTCGTTCGGTGCGACCCTCCCGATTTCGGCCGGCTACAGCCGAACGGAGTCCCGGCCGCTGGTGCGAACCAACTCGGATATCGTCTTGCCAGAAGAGATTCGAGAGCTGGAGAAGACAACTTCGGAGACGCGCCGGTTTAGTGTCAGTGAGTCTTTCAATAAGCGGACAACCAATCCGCTCTTCACCCTGTTTCTCAATCGTCAGAAACTCAGTCTCAGTTATGCTCGTTCTGATCGCCGGTCAGTGACCCAACCGTTCTCATTCTCCGAGAACTATACCGTTCGTGGCGACTACGACATGAGCTGGCGGAACGCTCCTAAGGTGCCGATCTTCTTCTGGCTCAAGCCGATTCCGTTTCTGAATAAGGCTGCCGGGAGTACGTTACAGCTTTATCCCGAGCGCTGGAACTGGTCCGGTTCGTTGACACGTACGGTCTCAATCAACGATGACCCCCAGGGGAATCGCCGTTCGAGCCTGAATCGCAATTTCAACGCACGGATGAACTACTCGCACCAGATTTTTCCAACGTTGAAGACAAGTCTTGTCTGGTCGACCAATAACGATCTGGCCGACGATAATCTCGTTAATCTCTCGTTGTCCGATTTCCGCCTTGGCGAGCAGCTGAACTATTCACAAAACTTCAGTGGTACGTACGATCCCAAGCTCTTCGGCTGGTTTACCACATCGTTCTCCTACCGTGCGAACTATCGTGATGATCTTGATCGTTCGAATGGTACCCGCCGGTCGGACCTGTCGCGATCCTGGTCTGTCAACGGCGTTATCAACCACCAGCGGTTCTTTGCTCGCGGACAATCGTGGGGCATTATCGAAACACCGAAGTCGGTGATTCGCTTCTTGACCAACTGGGTTCGGCCTCCGTCGTACAAGTACGAAGAGAGTTATACGAATACGGTGCCGGGACTAACCGGTCGGCCGTCGCTAGCGTATCGCTTCGGTCTGCGTGACGAAACAAATGTACCGATTGGTATTTCGAACTCATCACGACGGGCGAGCGAAGGAGTCTCGTACGAAGCGTCATCAGGCTTTACGCTTCTCGGCGGTATCAGTACGGACGTTCGGTATCGCCAGCAGATCGACCGCAATCTGATCGCTGTAGGTGGTCGTGATGAAGACCGCAATACGAGCTGGCCAGACCTGACGATTTCAATCCGACGGTTCCAGACGCTGCCGTTGATCAAACCGATCGTCAATAAGTTCATTGATATCTTCACACCACGAACTTCGTATTCACGCTCGACGCGCGAAACCGAGGCACTCGAAACAGGAATCGTGACATCGCGTGTTGTGACCGTTAACCAGACACCGCTGCTGGCGCTGACGCTTAAGTTGTTCCGTAACTTCTCCCTTTCCGGTTCCTACGGAACGACTCGGACGACGGATGAGAAGTTCAGCCGTACATCGGGTGCGTCGACAACGGAAACGCGATCGACCGGGCAGCGAATTGCGGTGAGCACGCGTTGGCAGTTCTCGGCTCCCAGTGGTATACAGATTCCGCTTCTCGGACGTCTTAGGTTCCAGTCCCGGGTCACATTTGAAGCGACCATCCGATACAATGCTGACAAGAGCGAGAGTTCCAGTGCTGGGAACGCATTCCGGACCACTCGGGATCAGACCGACTTCCAGGTCCAGCCGATCATTCAGTATGAGTTTTCGCGGCAGATTAAGGGCGGACTCTCCGGTCTGTGGCAGGATACGAATAATCGCCAGTTGGACCGGAAGACACATCTTCGGCAGCTGGCTATTTGGACGGAGATTCGCTTCTAGGTTGACCGGCGTTCGGACTCGGACCACTTTCACGACATGCGAATAATCAGTTTCTTTGGTGGGGTCGTCGCCCTGCTCCTCTCCGCCTGTGGTCCGATTGATCGAGACCCACCGCCCTTTAACGCACAACGTGCCTTTGGCCACCTTGAGGCGCAGGTAGCCCTGGGTCCACGCGTGCCCAACTCGGAAGCGGCGGCGGCGTGCCGTACTCTGCTGGTGTCGCACTTCCTGGAGGCTGGACTGGCTGTCGATTCCCAGGTGTTTGAAGTCATCGAACCGTACTTCGGTGATACCCTGAGGCTAGTGAATATTATCGCATCATTTCGTGGTGCGGGGGAGGATGACACAGCTGTGCTGCTCATGGCACATTACGACAGTCGCCCGTGGGCCGACCAGTCCACGGACTCTGCCCGGCGGAACGAACCTGTTGCTGGTGCCTCAGACGGTGCGAGCGGTGTTGCCATTCTCATGGAGCTGGCGACAATGTTCAAGGAGTCACCGCCCGCGATCAATGTCGATCTTGTTTGCTCTGACGGCGAAGACTACGGCCGAGCCGGTGACCTCGACTGGTATCTTCTCGGTGCACGCCATTTCGCCTTCCAGGGAATCCGTGATAAGTATCGCTTCGCGATTGTTCCCTCACTGGTCGGGGATAAGAATCAGGAAATCTACCGCGAATTTATTTCGCAGCAGTTCGTTGCTCCGCTCAACGATGTTCTGTGGGAAATCGCTGCCGAACTCGGAATTACTACCTGGCGCAATGAGATCCGGCATCGCGTGTATGATGATCAGGTGGCACTCAACGGCGGCGGTGTCCCCTCGGTACTTATCATTGACTTCGACTACCCGCACTGGCATACCGAGTTTGACATCCCCGAGAATTGCTCCCCCGAGGCCCTCTCCAATGTGGGTCGCGTCCTCGCTTACCTTCTCTACACGCCGTCACGATGGCCGGAGCTGTAATGTCGTCTCTGACTCTGCGTGATCTCCCTGCCGTTGATAGTCTCGCGGATCTCACTGACGTTGTTCAGCACTTCCCTAACATTCCGCGCGCGCTGCGAGTTGTCATCGCGCGGCAGGCAGTTGATGAAGTTCGCTCGCGAATTCAAGCGGGTGAATCGCTGGATGCCAACGGCATTGCAAAGGTGTTTCATCACCGGCTACGCGACCTTGATCGATCTCGGCTACAACCGGTGATTAATGGTACCGGTATCCTGATTCACACTAATCTTGGTCGAGCTCCTCTCCCTGCAGACGTTTGGCAGAGACTGGCTGACGTGATGACTGGTTACTGCAATTTGGAGATCGATATTGCCGATGGCCGCCGCGGTCAACGGGGTGGATACGTCGAACAGTTGCTCGCTGTCGTCACGGGAGCCGAGGCTGCGACCGTTGTCAATAACTGTGCCGCAGCGCTTCATGTTAGTCTCAACAGTCTCGCGTTGCGCAAAGAGGTCATCATATCCCGAGGCGAGCTCGTTCAAATCGGTGGAGGCTTTCGAATCCCGGATATCCTCCGGCGGGCCGGTAGCCGGCTCGTGGAAGTCGGCACGACCAACATTACGACGCTCGATGACTATCGTGAGGTGATTGGAGATCGAACCGGACTGATTCTCAAAGTTCACCGCAGCAATTTTGTCCAGGGTGGATTCACGTCTGAAGTGACACTGACTGATTTGGTTGGTCTCGGCAACGAGTACAACGTACCGGTTGTTAATGATCTTGGGTCCGGTGTGCTCGTCCCAACGACCGATCGCCTTGGCTACACTGAGCCGACAGTCCAGCAATCCGTGGCTGTCGGAGCAGCCCTGACACTCTTTTCCGGGGATAAGCTTCTGGGTGGATCACAATCGGGACTCGTGGTTGGTGCTGCGGAGACTGTTATGCGCCTCAAGAAGAATCCACTCTTTCGTACCGTCCGTGCCGACAAGGTGATTTTCGCCCTCCTGCAGGAGATTCTCCCGTCGTATCTCGAGGGGAACGCGGATCACGACATTCCGATCTGGCGGCAGTTGGCCGTTCCCGAGTCGAAGCTCTATTCTCGGCTACAGTCGATTCTTGCCGAACTCAATCATCCGGAGGGGTTAACGGTCGAGGGAACGTCAGCCCGGATTGGTGGTGGAGCGTCACCTGAAGTCGATATCCCTTCGCTTGCGATTCGTTTCGCACCGGAGCGATTCAACCCAACTCGTGTTGCTGAAGCATTCCGGCATGGAGACGTTTCTCTGGTCGGTCGCATTCTCGATGATGCCTTTGTCATCGATTTCAAAGCTATCCCCGAGCACCTCGATGCGACGGTTGTTGCCGCTACCAAAGCTCTCCTCACTGCCCCCGAGTTCGCATCATGATTGTTGTCGGTACGGCCGGCCATATCGACCACGGCAAGTCGGCGATTGTGCGGCGCCTGACAGGTACCGATCCCGATCGACTGCCGGATGAGAAACGTCGAGGTATGACAATCGACCTTGGATTTGCCTTCCGCACGACACGATCGGGTGACGTGCTCGGCTTTGTCGATGTCCCCGGCCATGAACGCTTCGTGCGAACGATGATTGCCGGTGCGGGGGGGATCGACGTGGTCTTGTTAGTGATTGCAGCGGACGACGGTTGGATGCCGCAGAGCCAGGAACACTTCGATATTCTTCAGCTTCTTGGTCACCGGACGGGTGCGATCGTTATCAACAAGTCAGACTTGGCCAAGGATGATTGGCTGACACTGCTCGCTGATGACGTGCGGCAGCGCGTCGCTGGAACGTTCCTTGAGAGTGCGCCCATTTTCACTGTTTCGGCGGTGACAGGCGACGGATTCGATGCGTTGAGTGATTGGCTCGACCAGTTACCGGCCTTGCATACGCACGTTCCGAGCGCGCGACACACGCGCTTGGCCATCGATCGGGTCTTCGTTCAGTCCGGCATTGGTCGTGTTGTTACTGGTACGCTGCGTGGTGGCCCGCTGTCAGTGGGGGATACGATAACGGTGTGGCCATCATTAACTTCTGGCCGCATTCGCACGATTCAGTCGCACAACGAGGCGCAAACGACCGCACAACCCGGAGCACGGACTGCCTTGTCGTTCTCCGGTGTCGATGGCGCCGAGCTTGTTCGAGGCGGTGTTGTCACGACCCGCGAAGATCTCAGCTATTTCTCTCGTCGACCCGTTCTGGCGTTGCGGACTACACTGCTGTCGTCATCACCGATACCACTACAAGATCGCCGCGAGGTCGAGCTTCTTCACGCAACCACATCAGTCCGTGCGGAGGTGCGGCTTTTTGGGGCGAAAGAGTTACTGCCGGGTCAGCAGGACCTTGTGTTCGTACAGCCGACAGCGCCGCTTTTTGCTCCGATTGGCGATCCTGTGATCATTCGACTACCAACTCCGATGATGACACTTGGTGGGGCGACGATCGTTGGGCATTTGGCTCGTTTCCCGAAGCGTCGGGAGCACGCTCAGATGACCTGGCTGACACACAAGGGCGAGCTGACGGCCCGCCAGCTTATCGCAAGTACGCTCGATCGTTTGCTCTTCGTACCCCAAACGGAATTGCTTTCAAACACCGATGTTCCCGAAGACCAAACTCAGGAGACGCTCAAGGCGATGCTCGCCGAGGGGGTGGTGACAACGCACGTTGGCTACGTGGCATGTCAAGAGCGACTTGAACGAACGACGGATCTAGCCGTAGCCGTCCTGCGCGCCGCCGTTGACAGCAATGGTAGCGCCACACGACAAGCACTTCCACGTCTGGCCGACGACCTGATGTTGTCCAATGATGAAACGGCAGTGCTGGTTGATTACCTGGTCAGTCGTAATCGAGTGCGTCGAGATGGCGAATGGGTGACGTTGTCAACCGCGACCGATAATCTCCCATCGGCCGTTGCCAAAGCACGGGATCAGATTCGCAAGCAACTAACGGAATCTGCCCTGGCTCCACCACCGCTCAAGAGCTTTGCTGATCGGGGGAAAGCCTGGCAGGAGGCAATACGTATTCTCATTGAAAATGGGGACGTGATTAAGGTAGGTTCCGAGTTTGTCTTTCCGGCCTCGACATGGAGGGCGTTTGTGAGTTTTGTACAGGACCATCTTCATCAACATGATCAGATGGCGGTTACCGAGTTTCGAGATCATTTCGCAATCACGCGCAAGCACGTGATTCCGGTTCTTGAGGAAATGGATAGGCGACGAATCACGCGGCGGGAGGGGAATTTGCGAAAAGCCGGGAGTGAGCTGTGAAGGCGCGTACGTTGCTGTATAACGGACGTATCTACACGATGGCCGACGGACGTATCTTTGATACTCTCGTTCTGAACCGGGGGGAGGTAGTCGCGGTCGGCAACGGTCTCAAAGGGACCGCTGACTTCAAAGGCTATGCGAACTTCGATCTGGGCGGCAAGATGGTCGTCCCGGGTTTGGTGGACGCTCACGCTCATCTTTTCAACTTCGCTCTGTCTCTAGCGAGAGTCCATCTGGCCGATGCTACTTCGGTCCAGGCCTATCTCGATCGCATCAGCCGCCATGCCCGTTCACTCGGTCCCCGAGATTGGATCGTGGGCGAGGGATATTCTCCCGATGCGCTGCGTCGTCGGGTCGAACCGGATCGCTACCTTCTCGACAACGTCAGTCACGGGCGACCGGCGTTTATCTTCTCCAAAGACAACCACTCCTGCTGGGTCAATAGCAAAGCATTGGAGATAGCGGGCATCGATGCTGCTACGCCCGATCCGAGCGACGGCGAAATCGTGCGTTTTCCCAACGGAACGCCGACTGGCATTCTGCGCGAAAAAATCGGCTACGAGCATGTCTTCTCGTTCGTGCCCCCCTTGAAGAAGACCGAGATGAGAAAGCGGTATCAGGAGGCTCTCGCTTTCTGTTACCAGCGCGGCGTGACGGGAGTCCATTCGTTCGATTCGCCGAATGCGTTTGCGTTCTATCTCGATCTGGCCGAGCGTAACAAGGTTGGCTTGCGTATCAACCACTTTCCACGCGTAGCGCTGTTGCCCGATCTGCTCAAGACAAAGACCTACTATGGAACCGGCACACCGTACTTTCGTCTGGCGGGCATCAAGTTGTTTGCCGATGGTGCGCTCGGGAGCCAAACGGCGCTCTGTTTTCAGCGATATCCCGGGACCAGCAACTATGGCATTGCGACGACAACCGTCGACGAGATGCGATCAACGGCTCGCCAAGCAGCGAAGCTCGGATTTCCGCTCGCGGTCCACGCAATCGGTGACAGAGCCGTTGCCAATGTCCTTGATGCTCTCGAAGATGCTCCTGCGCTCGCATTTGGAGCGCGCCACCGAATCGAGCACGTTCAACTCATTCGCCGTCGCGACATCGCCCGGCTCAAATCACTTGGTGCGGTTGCCTCCATGCAGCCCTCGCATTGCCCGTCGGATATTCCGCTGATCAATCGCTACTGGGCGAGCCGGGCGCAGAATGCATTTCTCTTTAAAACGTTCGCCCAGGCCCACATTCCGATGGCATTTGGCTCCGATGCGCCGATCGAACCACTGGCACCGCTCGAGGGTATCGTTGCCGCTGTCCGTCGTTCCCGAGTCGGTAAGCGTGACCATTTCTTCCCGGAGCAACGACTGACCGCTTACGAAGCGCTACATGGATTCACTGCCGGGGCCGCATATGCTGTTGGTCAGGAGCATCGGCATGGTTATCTCTTGCCCGGCTATCCGGCCGACCTAACGATTCTCTCCGATGACATTACCGAGTTGCCGGTTAGCCGCCTCGAGGACGCACGCGTTGTCGGGACAATTCTCAACGGTAAGCCGGTCTGGCTCGACTCGTCGGTTAAACTCTAACGTTCCCGCAGCGTGATGAGGCAAATCACGTAAGTTGTGTCCCCTCACGAAAGTATCGAAGTTTCGGGGATCAGGCACGTACGCCAATAGTAGTTGTCTAGCCGGACCTTCCGGCCCTAAACTGCTGTTGGAGGACGTACTATGAGACTTCGACGCCTTCTCCTGGGTTTCTTCTTGGTCTGCCTGACCGCGCCATTCTGGTCCGCCGGTCTCCGCCTTGCTATTGCCGACGAGCCAGTCGGCGACACGATGATCGTGACTGATACGGCCGATCCTGGCGATACGATCACAAGTTCGGGGCGCACGACCACCGCGCGACCGGTTGTCTATACGTTGACGATCGACGGTCCCATCGGGGTAGTGACTAACGACCGGATCTCCGATGCCATCGAAGAAGCGACCGCCGCCCGCGCGGATATGCTCTTGATCTATCTTGATACGCCGGGCGGGCTGATGACTGCCACCCAGGATATCAATAAGCAGTTCCTGAACGCCGAGATACCGATCTGCGTGTTTGTCGCCCCGCAGGGGGCCCGCGCTGGGTCGGCCGGGGTCTTTGTCACCTACGCTGCCCATATCGCGGCGATGGCACCGTCGACCAACATCGGCGCTGCCCACCCGGTCGGAGCCGGGGGAGAGCAGCCTGATTCGGTGATGAATGAGAAAGTTACCAACGACGCCGTGGCGCAGATTCTCGCCCTGGCCGAAAAGCGCGGCCGCAACGCCGATTTCGCTGAGCGCGCGGTCCGCAACTCGGAATCGATTCCCTATAACGTCGCGCTCGATTCGAACGTCATCGACATCGTCGCCGAGGGGACCGAAGATCTCCTCGCACAGATTCACGGCCGCACAGTCGAGCTGCCCGACGGTGAGGTCGAGGTATTGGTTGAAGACGCCCAGATTGTCGAGATCGAAACGTCGTTCGCCCACCAGATTCTCGATATCATCACTGACCCGTCGATTGCCTTCCTGCTCTTTTCAATCGGCGGCCTCGGCATCGTGCTCGAACTCTACAATCCGGGGGCGATCTTCCCGGGTGTCATCGGGGCGATCTCGCTGATCCTCGCGTTCTATGCGTTTCAGACGCTGCCGATTAACTACGCGGGAGTGGCGCTGATTATCCTGGCCATCATATTATTCATCGCCGAAATCAAAGTCACCTCGGGTGGCCTCTTGACAATTGGTGGACTCGCCGCTCTCTTTTTCGGTGGCTTGATGCTGATCGATACGGACGTTTTCACAGGAGCGATGCGTGTGTCACTTGAAGTCTTAATCACCACGGTTGTTGGCGTCGGAATCGCCGTCGGCGGAGCGTTGTATCTCGTCGTCAAAGCGGCGCGAAAACAGGTTTCGACCGGCCAACAGGGTTTGATTGGGAAGACCGCCACCGTGCGGCCGAATGGATTTGTCTATGTCGATGGTGCCCTCTGGAAGTACGAAAGCCCGTCCGAACTAACGGTCGGTCAGGAAGTGACGATCCAGAGTGTCCATGCCCTCAAGTTAGTCGTTGCCCCGGCTTCGAAGCCGGTTACCGAATAAGGAGTATTCTCATGGGACCCGGATTGCCAGCCTTAGCAATATTACTTTTCCTCGCACTACTGCTCCTGTTCAACATGATCAAGATTCTCAAGGAGTACGAGCGTGGTGTCGTTTTCCGTCTTGGTCGACTGATCGGCAGTAAGGGACCCGGTCTGATTATCCTGATTCCGATCATCGATAAGATGGTCCGCGTCGACCTGCGTGTGATCACCTATGACGTTCCCGCGCAGGATATCATTACCAAAGACAACGTGTCGGTTAAAGTCAACGCGGTGCTCTATTTCCAGATTGTCGATTCGGATAACGCCGTTGTTCAGGTAGCGAATTTCTTCGAGGCAACCTCGCAGATTGCCCAGACGACATTGCGGTCGGTGCTGGGTCAGGTCGAACTCGATGACCTGTTGACCAACCGCGACGAGATCAACGCCAAATTGCAGTCGATTATCGACGAACAGACCGAGCCGTGGGGTGTCAAAGTCTCCGTCGTCGAGGTCAAGAATGTCGACCTGCCGATCGAGATGCAGCGTGCAATGGCGCGTCAGGCCGAGGCCGAACGTGAGCGTCGCGCGAAGGTCATTCATGCCGACGGTGAATTCCAGGCGTCGAAGCGTCTGGCCGAGGCCGCGACCGAGATTGGTACCGCCCCGGGTGCGATGCAGTTGCGTTTCCTTCAGACGCTGAATGAGGTGTCGGCGGAGAAGAACTCGACGTTGATCTTCCCGGTCCCGATCGATCTGCTCCAGATCGCCGGCGAGTACATGAAGGCGAATACGCCGAAACGAGATGACAGCGGACCCGCACAAGTGACGGGGTAACGTAACGTTGCACAACTGGCATAACTAATCGTCTCTATCTGTATCAGGTCAAAGGGGGAATCTGATGCGCCGCATACTCCTCTGCTTAATCGGTTTCACGCTTTGCACGCTAGCGGCTTCCGGCGAGTCGGAGCCAAGCGCTGATATCGATGATTTTCTTAAGAAAGCACACCCCGCAATCGTCGCTAAGTATTGGCGAGAGTTCAGCCCAGAGGTATGGCGAGCATACGCCGACTCTATTCTCGAAGACTATCGGGATTTGGAGCGGCGACATGGCCCGCTCTTTCGAGGCTCAGACTCTATTCTCGATGCGATGCCGGGAATCAGAAGTTACTACCCAACCTCCAACGAACTGATTGGCAAACGTCTTCAGCTCTCACAAATGGGAATACAGGTCGATTCAAACGTCTGGACCCTGTGGTACCCATACGACGCTCAAGATGAGACGAGCTATCGGGACGGTAACCAGCTCATGCTGAAGTGCCGGATTGCCGGAGTATGCGAGCGCCCGGAGTTTGCGACACTGGGGATTCGATTCGATGTTGACAGCACGCTTGGTCCGTACGCAGTTTTTCCTGCCAGCAGATTGCCGGAGGTAATTGAACTCGAATGCGTCACAAGGCTAGAACCATACATTGTGAATTTCCGACGGTGGTTTCCCGACTCCGAAGAGTCGGCACCGCTCAAGTTGATTGATCGCCAGGATGACCACCAAGCGGACTGACTATATCTCGTGGGACGACTACTTCATGGCTGTCGCCCAACTCTCGGCCCACCGCTCCAAAGACCCCAACACCCAGGTCGGCGCGTGTATCGTCAACGCACGCAAACGGATCATCGGCATCGGCTACAACGGCTTCCCGTCCGGCCTCGACGACAACGAACTCCCCTGGGGACGCGAGGGTGACTGGCTCGACACCAAATACCCCTATGTCTGCCACGCCGAGATGAACGCGATCACCAACGCGTCGAACAAACCGGAGCTGGAGGGGGCGTCGCTCTACGTCTCGCTCTTTCCGTGTAACGACTGCGCCAAGCTGATCGTCCAGGTCGGCATCAAAGAGGTCGTCTACCTGACCGACAAGTACGCCCACGAGGATAGCTTCAAGGCGGCCCGGAAGATCTTCAGCATGGCCGGGGTCAAGCTCCGGCCGCTCCATCCCGAAAAGACCCGCATCGAAATCATCCTCGAATAGGTGGCTTGAGCCACCTCTGTTGGGGTGATAAGGCCGTGGGCTAAACCCGTTTCGGGTCTGGTTGATAGAATCGTCAGACCTGCCTGCTTAAACTCTTGCCCGACCCGCAAGCGACCATTTATTAGCGGCCTTAACGACCCACCGGAAGGGAGAGTTGCCCCGTGACGAAGACCCGCGAAGATGTACTCCGACTGATCGACGAGGCGGGCGTCCATAACGTCCGGCTCTGTTTTACCGATGTCCTCGGCCATATCAAGGGGATGTCGATTACCCGCTCTGAGATTGAAGGCGTTCTCGATTCCGGGCAGGGGTTCGATGGTTCCTCGGTCGCCGGGTTTGCCCGCATCGATGAATCCGATCTGATGGCGATTCCGGACACGCGCACGTTCCGCATTCTCCCGTGGGAAGTCGCCGGATCGAAAGTCGCGATCATGTTTGCCGATATTCAGAATCCCGACGGCACTCCCTACGTCGGTGATCCGCGCTATCTGTTGCGTCGGCAGCTCGAACGCGTCGCCCAGAAAGGGCAGACGTTCTATGTTGGCCCCGAGGCAGAGTTCTTCTATTTCGAGAATGACAAAGAACCGGCAATCCTCGACAAAGCCGGCTACTTCGATTACCAGGACGTCAACCTCGGTACGCTGCTCGTTCAGAAGACAGTCAACGCTCTCGAGTTAATGGACATCCCGGTCGAGTGTGCTCATCACGAGGTTGCCCCGTCGCAGCACGAGATCGATCTTCGCTACCAGGAAGCGCTCGAAATGGCTGACTACATGCAGGTCTATCGCTTCACGGTCAAAGAGGTTGCCTCGCAGAATGATCTCTATGCGACGTTTATGCCGAAGCCGCTCTTTGGTGAAAACGGCTCCGGTATGCACTGCCATATGTCGCTCTTTGAAAACAACACGAACCTCTTCTTTGACAAAAACGGCGAGCACTTGCTGTCCGATACAGCCCGGCATTTCATCGCTGGCGTCCTGACCCACATCAAAGAGATTACGCTTGTCCTTAATCAGTGGGTCAACTCGTACAAGCGCTTAGTCCCAGGATATGAAGCACCGGTTAACATTGGCTGGGGCCGTCGCAACCGTTCGTCGCTGATCCGCGTCCCGATGTATCGCGTCGGCCAGGAGAAGGCGACCCGTATCGAGTTGCGCTCACCCGATCCGGCCTGCAATCCCTACCTCGCGTTCGCGGTGATGCTCGCCGCCGGACTGAAAGGGATCGAGCAGCAGTATCCGCTGCCGGAACCGATCGAGGAGAACATCTTCGCCATGTCAGCGGCCCAGAAGCTTGATCGCGAGATCGATTCGCTGCCGGGATCACTTTTTGACGCGATCGACGCGTTCGAGGCTTCGTCGCTCTGCCGCGAAACGCTCGGTGACCATACGTTTGAAAAATTGATTCAGAACAAGCGACTCGAGTGGGATCGCTTCCGCTCGGTCGTGACCCAATACGAAATCGAAACGTATCTCGGGGTGCTGTAGCCGACCTCCGGCTACGCGGTGATGCTCGTCAAACGGCCGTCGGGGCGACTCGACGGCCGTTTTCTGTGGCCGATTTCCTGTCTGGGCGTATACTCTAGGACAATGCCAACCCGTTTTTTCCGATTCTTCACGCCGGCCGCTGTCCTGGCGATCTTCGTCGCTGCCGGCTGCGATAACGGTGAGAATCCGTTTACCGACGACCCGGTCGCGATCGCAGCCGCGCCGGATACGTTCTATGTCGATGCGGCCTCACCGGGTGGTAACGGTTCTCCCGGTGCGCCGTTTCGGCTGATCAGCCAGGCGTTGGAGTTTGCCTATCTTGACGGCAACGTCTCGACGGTGCTCGTGGCCGCTGGCGACTACCGCGAATCGTTGCGTATCCGTGCGCCCGTTCGGTTGCTCGGCTCGCGTGATCCGAGCCGTGGGTGGGGAGAGTCAGCATCTTCGCGAAGTGTCATTATCGGACAGCAACTCGATAACCAGGCGTTAGCGGTTTCGATGCGTTTTCTCACCGGAACGGTTGAACTCCGGCAACTTGATATCGTCGCTGCCGACGCCACCGGTTTTGGTGCCAGTTCAATCGGTATTCATGCGACCGACATTGCCGATCTCCAACTCATCGACTGCACCGTCATCGCTGGGACGGGCTCGACGGGCGCTAGCGGTGAGCCGGGTGAATCGGGCACGGCCGGAGAACCGGGTGACCGCACTGAACCGGGACTCTTTCCGATTGCCGGTGGTACTGGCGGTATCGGCGGAAACTTCTCTACCGAGCAGCAGATTCCCGGGACGCCGGGTCAGGACGGGTTCTGTGCCGACGGATCACGTACGGGTGGCTCCGGCGGGTTGGGTGGAACGAAGGCTGAAGGTTCACCCGGGATTACGGGAACGGTCGGCGTGGCTGGGAACGATGGTGTTGGTGCGGCCGATTCGCTGCGGGTCGGGATTATCGAAGAGATTTATGTGATCCCCTTTGGAGCGTCAGGAGGACGCGGCACGACCGGTGGACCTGGTTGCGGAGGGGGCGGATCCGGTGGCTCGGCCTCGGTGTTTGAGCCCGGACGGTTCACCTATACCGGATTCCCCGGTGCTGGCGGCGGAGCCGGTGCCCTTGGCGGAACGTCCGGATTCGGCGGACAGCCAGGTGGAATGTCACTTGGACTCGTGGCGGTAAAATCGGTCGTCACGCTTACGAATACCACGATCACATCCGAAGCCGCCGGAAGCGGGGGAGTCGGTGGCGATGGTGGACCCGGGGGACGGGGCGGTAGCGGTGGTGAGGTGTTGACGTTCGTCTACCCGCCGATGGTCGGTGGCAATGGTGGTGATGGCGGACCCGGTGGCTACGGTGGTGGTGGCGCGGGCGGCTGGTCGGTACCGGTTGTTCTCTTTGAGGCTATCCTGACGCGCGACGGTACCTCGACGCTTGTTCCGGGTACACCCGGAGCGGGTGGTGCCGAATTCTCACCGGGGAATGGCGGTGCCTCCGGTCAGTCGCTCGATTCGTTGTTCCTGGTCGATCCGCGCTGAGTCGACGAACCAATCTTGTACGACAACCGTTTGACTGTTATCTTGTGTCATTGAGTGCGAGAGGATTTACTCATGGCGCGAATCAAACTCCGGCACGCTACACTTATCTCACTTCTCACGGCGATTTTGGCGATTGGCGGCTGTCAGAGCGATCCACCGACCCAGAGTGAAACCGGAGGGGATGGGGGGGTATTCGACTTCGATCTCGGCCTGTTCAATGGCGCGCCGCGAATCTACGTGCAGGCGGGAGCCAACGGCGATGGTTCGCTGGGCAACCCGTTCGGCTCGCTGGATAGTGCTTTGGTCCATGCTGACGGACTAGCTACGGAAGTTGCAATCCTTGTCGCGGCTGGAACTGTCGAGTTTAGTGGAGTCGTTCGACCTACGGCATCCGTGATAGGCATTTTTGGTAGCCGTGATCCATCAATGTTTTGGATAGAACAGGCGGGACCGGTCACGAGCAACGTGATTGGGGGGGAGGCATCACGCCCCGTATCGCTGTACGTGCCACAGGGAAGTAAGCCGATCTATCTTTACCGATTGTCGTTCGCATCGGCGATGGCGGTCACCCCGGATGCCGTCTCCGCCGCCGTGGTGATAGACAGCGGGGTTCTGGTGACGGTGAGATTCTGCGAGTTTGCATCCGCGGATGGCGTGAACGGACTAAACGGGGCATCCGGCCGTAATGGCGTCTCTGGCGATTCGCTTTGGCGGCTGGACGACACTGATCCACGAAAGCACTTAGGCTACGGTGGTCGAAAAGGCTTGGGTGGAATGTGTGGCGAGAACATTTACGGAGTCCCGCCCGAGCGGGGCTTTGCCCCCGATGGTACCCAGACAGGGGGGATGCCGGCGGAGGACGGTTCTGACGGTTCGAACGGTGCACACGGCTACCAACCGGACGATCTCAAGATACTCTATTCGATTAACGACGAGGGACGAATCAGTGCTGAACCAAACGATACTTCCGGTCCCGGAGGCATCGGTGTCGGTGGGTCGGGCGGCGGCGGTGGGGGCGGCCGATGGGCATTCTACGAGAACAGTGGGTGTCAGAATGGTCCCGATGGAGGCCGGGGCGGTGACGGTGGATCCCCAGGCGAGGGCGGTTTGCCGGGAAAGATGGGTGGAACTGCAATCGGTATCTGGAATCGTGGCGGTGTTATACGATTACATGAGTCGGTGGTACACGTTGGTCATGGCGGAAGTGGCGGCGACGGTGGTCTCGGCGGTTTGGGCGGTGTGGGGGACGACGGTTGGCCCGGCGAGTTTTTCTACTACCTAATGGCGGGAACCGACGGTGGCGACGGAGGTCGGGGTGGGGACGGCGGCACAGGTGGTGCTGGTGCAGGTGGCTCATCGATTGGTGTCATCGAGAACGGCGGCACGACTGTGCTCAGTGATTCTCAAATCCGCTTGGGCTCCGTTGGGCTCGGCGGCGCAGGTGGCGCCGAGCCAGCTGCCAATGGACGGGCTATCGATCGGGTTTCGATTGTCGGTGACTCGGTTTCCATCGAGATCAAATAGTCGTATCGTTTCTTGCTGATCGATGTGGCGTGTCTATATTCGCCGCATGACTGTCGACGACTACCGCGCTCTCAGCGCCTTCGATATCCATCATCGGGTCACCTCCGGCACAACTTCGGCTCGCGAGTTTGCTCAACACGCTCTCGAACTTGCTGAATCGACCGGTCGCGAGCTCAACGCGTTCATTACGATCTGCACCGACAAGGCGCTCGCCCAGGCGGATGACATCGACCGCAACGTTGCCGCGGGTGAGTCGGTTGGGCCGATGGCCGGTGTGCCGATCGTTCTCAAAGACAACATCTCCTATCGTGACTACCCGTTGACCTGCGCCTCGAAGATTCTCAATGGCTACGTCCCTCCTTTCGATGCCACGGCTGCCGTGCGGCTGGTCGAAGCCGGCGCAGTGATCATTGGTAAGGCGAACATGGACGAGTTTGCGATGGGCTCGTCAAACGAAAACTCTGCGTACGGACCCGTCCACAATCCGGTCGACCATTCACTCGCGCCGGGAGGATCGTCGGGAGGCAGCGCCGCGGTGGTCGCGGCTGGCATTGTTCCGATCGCCTACGGTTCGGAGACGGGCGGTTCGGTGCGTCAACCGGCCGCGTTCTGTGGAACGTACGGATTCAAACCGACCTACGGTGGCATCTCGCGGTTCGGGCTGGTAGCGTTCGCGTCGTCGTGCGATGTCATCTCACCGCTCGCTCGGGATCCGCGCGACTTGGCGCTCGCCTACAAAGTTGCTTCGGGGCACGATCACAACGATTCGACGTCGCTTGACTTTGAGCATCCCGACTATCCAAATGATCTGGAACTTGGTCGTAAACTGACGATAGGTGTCCCGGCAGATTACTTCCCACCGGAACTCGACAGCGATGTTCGTGCAGTCGTGGACAAGGCGATCGATGCTTTAAAGACAGCGGGTCACTCGATTGTCGACGTGAAATCTCCCATGAGCCGAATGGCGATTCCGATCTACTACATCGTTGCCTCGGCTGAAGCATCAGCCAATCTGGCACGCTACGACGGTGTCCGTTACGGCAAGCGGGAAGGCGCCGATCTCGCGCTCCATGACATGTATGCGGCAACACGCGCCAAAGGGTTTGGCGACGAAGTCAAGCGACGCATTATGCTCGGCACGTACGCATTGTCGTCGGGGTATTACGACGCCTACTACCAGAAAGCGTCCGATGTTCGTCAGCTTCTACGTGAGGAGTTTGCTCGTCTGTTTGACGAGGTCGATTTGCTGATCACGCCGACATCGCCGACTCCCGCATTCAAACTCGGCGAACGTATTGACGATCCATTGGCAATGTACCTGTCGGATATGTATACGGCGCCGTCGTCTCTCGCCGGCAACCCGGCGATCTCGATTCCGTATGGCTCCGTCCCCGATGGTCGCCCGGTTGGTGTCCAATTGATCGCGGCGCTCAAAGACGATCGGACCCTGTTTCAGGCTGCCGCCTCCCTCGCCTGATGCCGCATGCCGTTACGGCCCGGTGCCGGTTGTGGTATGAGGCATCCGGCTCCGGCGCGCCGGTTATCTTTCTTCACGGCTATACACTTGATTCTCGGATGTGGACGTTTGGTGGCACCTGGCCGCTGCTCGATCCGTCATACTATCAGTCGATCCTTCTCGATGCCCGCGGTCACGGTCAGTCTGAAGTGACAGAATCTAGCTACAGCCGCACCGACCGCGTTGCGGATCTGGTCGCCTTCCTCGACACCATAAGTATCGATCGAGCCCATCTTGTCGGTCTCTCGATGGGCGGGTCGACGGTCTTGGGGGCACTGCTTGACCATCCTGACCGGGTGATCTCAGCGATCCTGATCTCCACGGGGGCGGCAGGCTATCGAACGACAGCGAAGGTTGACCGGCTCTTTCGGATCGCCCGTGACGAGGGGCGCGAGGCTGCGGCGCGTCTCTGGATCGATTGGTCGACGCGGTTCTACCGCGAAGATCAGTCCGATATCGAAAGTGCCATTACCGCAATGATGGAGCAGCATAGCTATCAGCCGATGGCTGACCCGCACCGTCCAACTTACGTGATTGAGCCGGATCTGCCCCGGCTGCCATCGATAACCGCTCCCGTCCGAATCCTCGCCGGTCGCGACGATAAAGCGTTCGCGCAACTTGCCGAACTTCTTCATCAGGGTATCGCAAACAGTGAGCTGGCAATCTATGACGCTGTCGGACATATGTTACCGATGGAAAGTCCGGAGCGGTTTTCCGAGGATCTGAGAACCTGGTTTAGTGATCATCCATGAACTTTTTCGAGATCAGAAGTCGACTTGAAGCGCTGGAATGCTTTCGGCACACCTACGCCGAGTATCTGACATTTACTGATCGCGAATCGAATCCCGCCGCCCAGATTGTCCGCGCTCGCCTCGAACCTTCAACCGTTCTTGTTGTCGATTCCCTGCGACGCGCCCGTCTCGGTGGTCTCATCACCAAGGATGCGCCGTCGCGGGGCGGCCGCACGGTTCGCGTTAACTTGATTCGTGCGATCTTTCGCGATGAGGTGATGCAGCGGTACGGTCTTGATGAGCGCGCACCTTTGCAAGTGCTCGATCGCGCGATTCTCGCCTACCGGCGTCGTCTTTGGCGCGAGAGTCTTCAGTTGGCCAATCCGCTCTTCTGGTTTGCAACTGCGACGACATGGATAGCGTCGACTCCGTTGACCTTTCTCGAACGGGCAGGGTTCGATGTCGATTCTCTGCGCTCGGCACCGGTTTGGCGAGGTTATCTCTTGGTCGCGCAGATCACCCTGTTCACCCTGGTTGTCTGGCGGACCGGCCTGGCGTCATGGATATGGCTTGACATCCTTGCGCTTCCGTCGCTCCCTGTCCTGCTTCAACGCTAGTAGCCGTTGATCAACGCTTATGAGATATACCCACGACGGCTTCGAAGCCGTAATCGGGCTGGAAGTCCATTGTCAGCTCGAAACTAAGACCAAGCTCTTCACCGCCTGCCCGTATTCCTACGGGGAGGAACCGAACAGCCAGACCGAAGCCGTGACCCTTGCTCTGCCCGGGGCACTGCCGGTTTGCAATCGAGCTGCGGTCGACTACGCGATGCGCATGATTCTTGCGGTTGGTGGAACAGTTCACCAGACGTCGATCTTCGCTCGTAAGAACTATTTCTATCCTGATCTGCCCAAAGGCTATCAGATTTCCCAATTCGACCGACCAATCGGAACGGGTGGCTCGATTGATTATCAGCTCGACGACGGAACGCCACGATCAGTCGGGCTCATTCGCATCCACCTGGAAGAGGATGCCGGTAAATCGCTGCATCCCGAAGGCGGGGAGAACTTCACCCGCGTTGATCTCAACCGA
Source organism: Candidatus Zixiibacteriota bacterium (assembly GCA_028289585.1). Lineage (GTDB taxonomy): Bacteria > Zixibacteria > MSB-5A5 > GN15 > FEB-12 > JANQPI01. Next base: position 148,945 of record JANQPI010000042.1, on the reverse strand, counting down.
TCGGGTACCCCGCTTATCGAAATCGTCAGTGAACCGGATATCGTGTCTCCTCAGGATGCGTACGCCTATCTCAACCGGCTCAAGCAGATCGTTCAGTACCTTGAGATCTGTACCGGAGATATGGAGAAAGGGCAGCTTCGCTGCGATGCGAACGTGTCGGTCCGCCCGATTGGGGAGTCGCAATTCGGCACCCGTACCGAACTGAAGAACCTGAACTCGTTCAAAGGCGTCGAACGGGCGTTGCTCTTCGAGATCGAACGGCAGGTGAAGGTGATTAAATCCGGTGGTGCAGTCATCCAATCGACCCTGCTGTGGAATGAGCAGAAACAGGAAGCGATCGCAATGCGGGGGAAAGAGGAATCGCACGACTACCGGTATTTCCCTGAGCCCGATCTCTTTCCGTTGATTATCTCCGATGAGTGGTTGGCGGAGACACGTTCAGCTCTCCCCGAACTACCCGCCGAGAAAGCCGCACGCTTTGTGGCGAAGTATGGTATCCGCGTTTACGATGCGACTGTGCTGACCGATTCTCGGGCTTTGGCTGACTACTATGAGACTGTGATGACGACCTGCGAGGACTCCGTCGGGGCATCGAACTGGATTCAAACCGAACTGCTCGGTGCCCTCAAGAAACGAGGTGAGGAGATCGTTGATTGTCCCGTGCCGCCGGGAGAGATCGCCGATCTTTTGAACCGCGTTAAGTCGAGTGAGATTTCCGGGAAGATTGCCAAGACGGTATTCGCCGAGATGTTGGAGTCCGGTAAGTCAGCCGCCTCGATCATCAAGGAGAAAGGCCTGGTCCAGATCTCCGACCCGTCGCAGCTTGAACCGGTTATTGCCGAGATCATCGCCGCCAACGGCAAACAGGTTGAGGCGTATCGCGGGGGCAAGGTCGCACTGTTTGGATTCTTCGTCGGGCAGGTGATGAAACAGACCCGCGGACAGGCCAATCCTCAGATTGTCAACGACCTGCTTAAGAAGGCACTTGATACTTGAACGGACCTGCTGCTCGCCTCGCGGTTTTCATTTCCGGGCGCGGTTCGAATCTTAACGCCCTTCTCAACGCTGCTGAACAGGGCGACCTGCCGGCGACAATCGAACTCGTCGTCGCGAGTCGACCCGATGCTCCCGGTCTGGCGTATGCCACGTCACGGAACATTGGTACGTTTATCTATAATCAGACGGCACCCGGAGCGGCATCGCAGCTGCTCACAGCTCTCCGCCAGGCGCATATCAGCCATATTGCCCTGGCCGGCTTTCTCAAACTGGTGCCTGGCGAGGTGGTCGACAACTTTCCCGAACGAATCGTCAACCTCCACCCGGCGCTGCTGCCTCGGTATGGTGGAAAGGGAATGTACGGCCACCGCGTCCATCGCGCGGTGCTGGCTAGCGGTGATACAGAATCCGGTGTGACCGTGCATCTTGTTGATCGCAAGTACGACTCAGGACGGATCATTGCGCAGGAGCGAGTACCAATTGTCTCCGGTGATACGCCGGAGAGCTTGGCCGAACGCATTCACGACGTCGAGCATCGACTCTATCCCGCGGTGATCGCCGATTGGATTAGCAGTAGTCGGACGGTGAGGACATGAGCGAAGCGCTCCTGGCTACTGATCTCACGGGTGTCCCTCTCTTTCGACGGGGTAAAGTTCGCGACGTCTACGACTTGGGGGACTCGTTGCTCTTCGTGGCGACCGATCGGATCTCAGCATTCGATGTCGTCATGGCCAACGGCATTCCCGGACGGGGACGGATTTTGAATCGCATGTCGTTGTTTTGGTTCGACTTCCTTGAGGAGATTGTCCCCAATCATTTGATTACCGCCGACGTGTCCCTCTACCCGGACCCGCTCTCTGACTATGCTGACCAACTGACGGACCGATCGATGCTGGTGAGCAAGGCCGAACGCGTCGATATTGAATGCATTGTTCGGGGATACCTTTCCGGTTCGTTCTGGAAAGAACTCGAGAGTGCGCGAAAGGCGGGGACGTCGTCGATCCATGGATTTGATTTCCCCGATAACCTCGTCGAGGCTGGACAACTCGCCGAGCCGTTGTTCACGCCATCATCCAAGAACGACGATGGTCACGATGAGAACATCTCCTTTGCGCGGATGATCGATGAGGTGGGCGAGGCGACAGCCAATCTGTGCCGCAAGGTAACGCTTGAAATCTACGCCCGGGCCGCTGCCCACGCCCGCGAACGGGGAATCATTATCGCCGACACCAAACTCGAGTTTGGATATCTTGACGGTTGCTTGATTCTTATCGACGAAGTGTTGTCGCCCGATTCCTCCCGCTTCTGGCCGGTGGAAGAGTATTCACCGGGCCAGGCACAGGTGTCGTTTGATAAGCAGCCGATTCGTGATTATCTGGCTGGCCTCGATTGGGATCGCCGCCCGCCCGGTCCGGCGTTGCCTGAGGATGTTATCTCCGCGACGGTTGCTCGTTATGCCGAAGCCGAACGTCGGCTGACAGGAAGGATCACCTCGTGAGTCAATTGGTGCCCATCAAGCGGGCGTTACTCTCGGTTGCCGATAAGACCGGCCTCGTCGAACTCGGTCGTGTACTCGACGAACTCAAAGTTGAAATCATTTCAACTGGAGGTACGCTCAAGGCGCTGCGCGATGCCGGCGTCCACGCCATTGGTGTTTCGTCGTTCACTGGTTCTCCCGAGGTTATGGGTGGACGGGTGAAAACGCTCCACCCCAAAGTTCATGGGGGGATTCTCTTTCGGCGCGACAATCCGACCGATGTCGAGCAGTTGAAAGCGCTCGACGGGAAACCGATCGATCTGGTTGTTGTCAATCTGTATCAGTTCGAACAGACGATCGCCCAGCCCGGAATCACTGAGCCCGAAGCGCTGGAGCAGATAGATATCGGTGGTCCGGCAACAATCCGTTCCGCCGCAAAGAACTTTCACGACGTTACCTGTGTGGTCGACCCCCATGACTATCCGGCACTGATCGAAGAGCTACGTGCTCACGATGGTGAAACAAGTTTGTCCCTTCGTCGTGAACTTGCCGCTCGCGCGTTTACCCGAACTGCTGCTTACGACCAGGCGATCGCCGGTTGGTTTGCCGCTACCGACGGCAAAGAAGACGCTGCCGACTACATGCCGGCGTCGATGATGCTGGCGTTAGGGCGCGAGCGACTTCTGCGGTATGGCGAGAACCCCCACCAGATGGCTTCGCTGTATCGGTACGCGTCCGACCCCGGTCCCTCGCTCGTCGAGGCGGAAGTCCTCTCGGGCAAGGAGCTTTCGTATAACAATTACAACGATCTGGCGGCCGTGCTCGAAATGGTCCTCGATTTCGACGAACCGTTCGCCGTAGTCGTCAAGCACACCAATCCGTGTGGTGCTGCCGTCGGAACGACGATAGCTGAGGCGTACCAGAAGGCGTACGACTCCGATCCGCTCTCGGCCTATGGATCGATCATTGGCCTCAATCGGACTGTCGACAGAGACGCCGCGGAACGACTACACGAAACGCCGTTTGTGGAATGTATCCTCGCTCCCAGTTTCGACGACGAGGCGCTCAAGCTTCTGCGCAAGAAGAAGAATCGCCGTCTTCTCGCGCTTCCCGGAATTTCGGATTATCACCAAGCACACCGTCTGCGTTTCACCCAGGTGCGGGGTGGTTTCCTGGTTCAAACCGATGATCAGCATGTTGCCAGTCGCAATGAGGCGAAGCTAGCAAGTAAACGTCAGCCGTCGGAGATCGAGTGGCGCGATCTGTTGTTCGCGTGGAAGATCGTCAAGCACACCAAGTCAAATGCGATTGTCATTGCACGGAACGGGGCAACTGTGGGAATCGGAATGGGGCAAACGTCTCGTGTCGATGCCGCACAGCTCGCAGTCAAGCGCGCCGGCGAGCGAGCCCGCGGTGGCGTAATGGCATCCGATGCGTTCTTCCCAATGCCGGACGGTCTCCAGGCGGGACTTGATGCCGGGGTTGTGGCGATTATCCAGCCGGGTGGAGCCAAGCAAGATACCGAGATTATTCAGGTCGCCGATGACGCCAATGTTGCCATGATCATGGTAGGGATCCGACACTTCCGTCACTAGTCGTAAGTCATTGATAGATAATGCCTTGAATGTCTTCGGCGGCGATTGTTGGCACTCGTTGAAACCAAATCTTGGCCTCTCCGGGTTCTTTATTGCAACGAATCGTATTCGCCGATATCTTCGAGGGCAATGAGACCCCAAGGAGACCCCGTGGACCACCGTATTCTTGAAATCGTCTTCTATCTCATGGACTCTCTGCGCGACGACAAACTTTCGCTCGATTCACTCACCGAGGTTATGCCCGATCTTGAAGAGTTCGGTTTCAGCCCCGACGACATCGCCATTGCTCACCACTGGCTGGCCGATCGACTGCGTCACCACCGGGGTACGCTCTATACGCAGGCACCTCGGATGCAGGTCGTTCAACGTGTCTTCACCGAGGAAGAACGGGCGCTGTTAGACGTCGACGCTCGCTCGTTCCTGCTCAAGCTCGCCAATCTCGGGATCATCGATATCCAACAGCTGGAAGCGATAGTTGACCAGGCGTTTGTCTATGGTCAGCAACCGGTTACGGTTGATCAGGTGAAGTGGCTGGTTACCGGCATCATGTCCGGTGAACTCGTTCCCGAGCCATCCGAAAACGACATTCCCCTGCGCCTCGATCCGCCCTCGCGGATCAATTAGCTGCCCGTCACAATGACGCTCGCGGGCCGCAACATTCTCGTCGGTCTGACCGGCGGCATTGCTTGTTACAAGACACCTCACCTCGTTCGTCTGCTTAAGAAAGCCGGGGCCGATGTTCGCGTCATGATGACGGAGTCGGCGACCCGCTTTGTCGCCCCGCTGACATTAGAATCAGTCGCGCAGCAGCCGGTCATCACCGACATGTGGCCCAAGCCGGGTGAGTATGTGGGCACCCGACATATTGACACCGCCGAGTGGCCGGATCTGATCGTGATCGCACCGACCACCGCGAATCTGATGGCGAAGGCTGCAGCTGGTTTGTGTGATGACTTCGTGACGACGGTCATCTGTGCAACGAGCAAGCCGATCGTTCTTGCTCCGGCGATGAATCCCGAAATGTGGCGACACCCCGTTACTCAGCGCAATCTCCGCTATCTCGTTGATGAGCTCGGCTGGCTCCTGATTGATCCCGACGCAGGGGAGATGGCGTGCGATTCGTATGGTATTGGTCGCATGGCCGAGCCCGAGGCGATGTTCGATCGGCTCGCCGATATCTTGCAGCAGACCCACGCCCAGTCCGACCTGTTGGCGGGTCGGCATCTCATTGTGACCGCTGGACCCACGCGGGAGCCGGTTGATCCGGTGCGTTTCATTTCGAACCGTAGCTCAGGCAAAATGGGCTACGCATTAGCAGAGGCTGCTCGCGACGCCGGAGCTCGCGTGACCTTGATTAGTGGTCCGACCGCCCTGGCGTCTCCCCCGGGGGTAGCGATGGAGAATGTCGAAACGACATCCGAGATGCGAGATGCCGTCATGCGACAGCTTTCGGATGCAGACGTTCTCCTCATGGCTGCGGCTCCCGCGGACTTCACGCCCGCCCATGCCGTCGATACAAAGATGAAGAAGAGCGAGCGTCCCGAGACACTGCCGTTAAGTGCCGCGCCGGATATCCTGCGGTCAGTCGCCGAGACCCGAACGCGTGCTCAGGTGATTGTCGGCTTCGCGCTGGAAACCGATGAGGGAGTTGCTAACGCACGCGCCAAGCGAGCCAGCAAAGATCTCGACATGATCGTCCTCAATTCACTGGTTGATGAGGGGGCTGGTTTCGACTTCGCTACCAATAAAGTGACGCTCATTGACCGGAGCGACCAAGAAGAAGCTTGGCCAATGCTCTCCAAGCGCGAGGTTGCGAAGCGTCTTATCAAGCGGGTGGCCACGCTACTCAGCACCGCAGCAATCAACGAACCGTCGCGTCCGTGAGCGATCAGGAACTGACGCCACTCGCGCGTTTACGACGCGCGCTTGATCAGCGCGTTGCCGCCGGTGACCGAACGATCGTTCTCGATCAGCAACTCTTGTCCGATGACAAGCCGACCACAGCGGTTGAGTCCCCTTCGCTCGTCCCCGCGAGTCAGGTCGGAATGGCGATTCCGGTCGAAGCAGACTTTGCCTCCCTTACCGAGCACAACGAGGCGATCTGCAACTGCCTTAAGTGTCCGCTCGGCAAGACACGAACGAAGTTCGTCTATGGTGTGGGTAAACCCACAGCGCGGGCGATGTTCATCGGCGAGGCCCCGGGAGCGGACGAAGATCGACTCGGCGAACCGTTCGTTGGCCGCGCCGGCCAACTCTTGGATAAGATCTTGGCGGCAATGCAGCTTGATCGCACTCAGGTTTATATCGCCAACATTCTCAAGTGCCGTCCTCCGGGAAATCGTGACCCGTTACCGGAGGAGATGAACGAGTGCTTCCCGTACCTGCGTGAGCAGATTCGTCTGATCAAACCTGAGTTGTTGGTGGGTCTCGGCCGGATCGCGGGGCAGGCATTACTCCAGACGAAGACGCCGCTGGGAAAGCTTCGGGGTCGCTGGCATGAGTACGAGGGCATCCCGCTGCTCGTAACCTACCACCCAGCCGCTCTGCTTCGCTTTCCAGAATACAAGAAAGAAACCTGGAAAGACATGCAACTCGTCATGGCGCGACTCGGCGTTTCGCGTTAGCTTCCGCCATGACATCCCGCTCCGACAACGGATCAACTCAGCATCTTCAGCCGCCGCAGTCGATGGAGACCGAGGTTCAGGTCCTCGGCTCAATTCTCAAGAAGGCAGACGCGGTCAACGAGGTCCTTGAGGTCCTCGATTCTCCCGATCACTTCTACGCCCCCAAGCACAAGCATATCTTCGAAGCTGTTCTGTCGCTGTATCATGCCTCCGAACCATGCGACATTACGACGGTCGCCGACGAACTGCGCAAAATGGGCCGTCTGGAATCGATCGGTGGCCGCTCGTATCTCGTGACGCTCGTCGAATCGATCATCTCTACCGCTAATGTCGATCGGCATGCGGCGATCGTGCTGGAGCGATCGGTGTTGCGGCAGTTGATTGCGACCAGCAGCGAGATACAAGAAAGCTGTTATCGCCTCGACCGTCCCGCCGACGAGTTGCTTGATCAAGCGGAAGCATCGATCTTCCAGATATCACAGCGTCGTCAGAAGGTTGGATTCGTTTCGATTGAGGAACCGTTTCGAGGTATCTTCGACCGAATTGCCGCCGACCCCGACAGCATCGTCGAGGAGCAGGCGATCCCGACAGGGTATACACAGCTCGATCAGATAACAGATGGGATGCATAATGGCGATCTGATTATTGTCGCGGGACGTCCCTCGATGGGGAAGACAGCCCTGGCCATGAACTTCGCCGAACACGTGGCGGTCGATCTCAAAAAAGGCGTGGGCATCTTTTCGCTGGAGATGTCGAAAGAGCAACTGGTGATGCGCATGTTGTGCGGGCGGGCGCGTGTCAATCAGAAGCGCGTGCGGTCGAATAAACTGACGCAGGCCGAACGGAACCAGCTGGCGGTTAAGGGCGGTATCCTGGCCCAGGCTCCGATCTTTGTCGATGACTCGTCGGCCTTGTCCCCACTTGAGATGCGCGCGAAGGCTCGCCGCCTGAAATCGCGCTACGACATCGGCCTGTTCATTGTCGACTATATCCAGTTGATGCATGCAACCGGACGTGCCGAGAACCGTCAGCAGGAGATTGCGATGATCTCGCGCTCAATGAAGGCGCTGGCCAAGGACCTCGACGTTCCGGTCATTGCGATTTCTCAGCTATCGCGACTGGTTGAACAGCGTGGCGCATCGAAGCGCCCGCAGCTGTCGGACCTTCGTGAGTCGGGTGCGATCGAACAGGATGCCGATGTTGTGATGTTCGTGTACCGCGAGGAGTACTACCTTTCGCACCTGGACAAAGACGATCCCAAATATCGTGAGGCACAGGGGAAGGCGGAAGTCATCGTTGCCAAACAGCGAAACGGCCCAACCGATACGGCACACCTGGCGTTCGTCCGCGACTACACCCGGTTCGAAAACCTCGACCCGGTGCGCCATGAACTTCCCCCGGGAGCCGACTGGGTCGGCCAGTCGACATCGTCGGCTCCTCCAACGAACGGAGGTGAAACACCTCCCGATTCTCCCTTCTAGGGTGATTTGCCGCCCGGGTGAGAGGTCATGAGCCTGAAGTCAAAATCTCGCACCAAGACAGCCTTTGTCTGCACCGCCTGTGGAACCGCCCATTCGAAGTGGCAGGGACAGTGCAAGGGGTGCGGTGAATGGAACTCTCTCGTCGAAGAACGCTTGCCGACCCGCTCGGCCAGCGCAACAGCAGGTGCCTCGGCAGCTGAGGTTCAACGTCTCGGCGATGTCGCGACGGCATCAACCGCTGGATATCAATCCGGTATCGATGAATTCGATCGGGTCCTCGGGGGGCAGTTGGTACCCGGTATGACGGTCCTCCTGGCAGGCGATCCGGGGATCGGTAAGTCAACTCTGTTGCTCCAAGCTGCCGCTGCCTTTGCGGAGAAAGCCCTTGCCGTGCTGTATGTCTCCGGGGAGGAATCGCCCGCGCAGTTGCGCCTGCGAGCCGAACGACTCGCGGTCGGTGATCGGGCAATCGATGTTCTTGGCACAACTGATCTGAACGAAATCACCGGTGCGTTTGCCCGTAAGAGCTACAATCTCATCCTTGTCGACTCGATCCAGACCGTCGCCGCCGCTCAGTTCGATTCTCCCCCGGGAACGGTGGGGCAGGTGCGCGAAGCGGCCCATCAACTGGCGGCCCTTGCCAAGATGAGTGGGGCTGCTCTCGTGCTGGTTGGCCATGTGACGAAAGATGGTATGGTCGCCGGTCCTAAGGTGCTTGAACACCTGGTTGACACGGTGCTGACGTTTGAGGGAGATCAATCACTTCGTTACCGCATCCTGCGGGCCAGCAAGAATCGCTTCGGGTCGATCAGTGAAATCGGTCTCTTTGAGATGACCGGCCAGGGACTGCTCGCGGTGGATAACCCGTCGGCCCTCTTTCTGTCCGAGACGGAGTCGTCACGCACCGGGGCAGCTGTCTGTTGTCTCTGCGAGGGGAGCCGACCGTTGTTGGTCGAAGTTCAGGCCCTCGTTACACCAGCGAACTATGGTAACCCGCAACGAGTGGCCGGCGGGCTCGATAATCGGAAGCTTGCCTTAATCCTGGCCATTCTTGAGAAGCGCGGTGGATACCCGATGGGAACGCACGATGTCTTTGTTTCGATCGCTGGTGGTCTGCGGGTTACCGAGCCAGCGTTTGATCTCCCAACGATGGTGGCCATCGTGTCGTCACTTACCAATCGGCCAATCGACGCTCGTACTGTCCTGATTGGCGAGGTAACTCTCGCCGGGGAACTTCGTCCGGTGACCCAACTCGACCTTCGCCTGGCCGAAGCGGGTCGGCTCGGTTTCTCCCGAGCGATTATCTCCAATTCAACTGGTTCGGTGCCTCCGGGGATCAGTGTGCACGCGGTTGGGTCGTTGGCCGAGGCCATCGAGATCGCTCTCGACTAATCCATGCTGCGCCTGGACATTCACGCGATCGACGGCGCTGCCCGAGCGGGGGAGATGACAACCCGGCACGGACGAGTCGCGACTCCAGCGTTTATGCCGGTCGGTACCCACGGGTCGGTTAAGGGTCTTTCGGTCGATGATCTGATCGTCACGGGTAGTGATTGCATCCTCGGCAACACGTATCATCTTTACCTGCGACCCGGGCACGAGCTGATCTCGCGACACGGTGGGCTGCCGGCGTACACCGGGTGGAAGCGACCGATGCTCACCGACTCGGGAGGGTATCAGGTCTTCTCACTTCGTGACATCGCGCAGATTGACGACGACGGTGTGACGTTTCAGTCGCATCTTGATGGCTCAACCCACCGTTTCACTCCGGAACGAGTGATCGAGATTCAACACGCATTGTCACCATCTATCATTATGGCATTCGACGAATGCTCTCCGTACCCCTGCGAACGAGTGAATGCTGAGATCGCTGTCAATCGCACCAGCCACTGGCTGTCGCGATGCGTTGCCGAACATGCTCGCCAGCTTACGGACGCGGACACTGGGCCGGCACTTTTTGGCATTGTTCAGGGATCGATACTGGCCGACCTGCGGGAACGCTCGGCAGCCGAAGTTACTGATTACGATCTGCCAGGTTTTGCCATTGGTGGACTATCGGTCGGTGAGCCGGTGGAAGTCATGGAGGAGATGCTGGCCGTGACGACGCCTCTCCTGCCTGAAGACCGCCCGCGCTATCTCATGGGGGTCGGCTATCCGGATAACCTTGTGATGGCGGTCGGCTACGGTATCGACATGTTCGACTGTGTGCTACCGACTCGGTCCGCGCGAACCGGTTTAGTGTTTACGTCGACTGGACCTCTCGTCTACCGCAATGCAGAATACGCTGATGATGACCGCCCACTCGACCCCGACTGCGATTGCCGGGTCTGTCAGCTCCACAGCCGCGCCTATCTTCGACACCTCTACAAGCAGAACGAGATCACGGGAATCGTGCTCGCGACCTATCACAATGTCTGGTTCTATCAGGATCTGATGCGGCAGATTCGTGGCGCGATTACGGCGCACGAGTTCACCCGATTTGCTACTGAATTTCTGTCCACGTATCGCTCGGGAGAGCAGCGCTAGAGCGTGTTCAGGGGCAGAATGTACCCGAACGAAAGTGAAATCGTACTCGTCTTAGTTTGTCGAGTCTCAAAGCGGGTACTATTTGGCCCCGTCGCTGTCTCAAAGATGAAGTCCGGGCGTACTTCCGACACCCGGATCTCGATAGCGTAGTCGGTTTTGTAGCGAAGGCCGAGCAGGATGCGGTAGCCGAACGACTGCGACATCTCAACGTCGGTGACACCCTCAATTGCGAACAGCGAGTCAGCATCGACCGAGCCCAGATTATAGGAATTGAGAGCGAGGAGACCGCCACCACCAATATAGCCGATCCAGTTTCCGGAGCCGCGGTAGTAGAAGCCTTCCAACGAAAAGGTGTATGAGTTGAGTTCACCGTTGGGATTCAGAGCGCCGCTCACTTCACCATAGCGATACTCCACGCCGGCTCGCACAATCCACGGGTGGAGTGGGCGGTACTCGTAGAAGAGGGCGGCCGAGGGACCGGCATCAAGAATCCCGTTCGGCGTCGACAGGCCAATGGCAAACTGCAGATTGTCGGTCGCAAGGGTATCCTGTTCGATCGGATTCAGCGGTGCGATCGGAAGGAGCAGAAGCGATGTGAGAACAGCCGACAACATGGTAGAATCGTAACTCTCCAGAAGACCCGAAATATACACGTTTGAGGATAGTTTTCTATCCAAAAGTAATGCGGAGCGAGCGCCGAGGTTCCCCGGCTGAGCCGCGATGCCGGTTGACTTTGTCTCGATCGCCTCGATATATTCAAGGCTTCTGCCGACGGGGTGTGAAAAAGGTCACAATCAAGTGCCGCGTGAGGTCCGTCTCGGGCGCTGCGCGCGAAGGGATAAGCATGGCTGCCGCAACAACGTACAAAAACTTCATCGACGGGGAATGGGTCGTTTCCAGCTCCGGAGAAACGTTCGAAAACCGCAATCCGGCCAACACCGATGAGGTCGTCGGCATCTTTCAGAAATCGAATGCGGCCGATGTTAAGGATGCTATCGATGCCGCCGCCGAGGCGTTTCAATCCTGGCGTCTTGTCCCGGCTCCCAAACGCGGGGAGATCCTCTATCGCGCGGCCGAGATGCTGCTGGCACGGAAAGAAGAATACTCGCGCGACATGACCCGAGAGATGGGGAAGATCATCGCGGAGACCCGAGGCGATACGCAGGAAGCGATCGATATGACCTATTACATGGCAGGCGAAGGCCGACGTCTGTTTGGTCAGACCACGCCATCGGAATTGGCCAACAAATTCAACATGACGATTCGTCAGCCGGTCGGTGTCTGCTCGATGATCACCCCGTGGAATTTCCCGATGGCGATTCCGTCGTGGAAAATGATGCCCGCTCTGATCTGCGGGAACACCGTGGTAATCAAGCCGGCGACCGATACGCCGCTTTCCGTGGTGAACTTCTTTAACACACTCATAGAAGCCGGGGTACCCAAGGGCGTGATCAATATGGTCACCGGGTCCGGAGGAGCGTTGGGTGATCCGCTCATCGACGATGACCGGGTCAAGATCGTTTCCTTTACGGGGTCGACCGAGGTCGGTCGCGAGGTCTCCAAGAAGTGTGCACCGAAATTCAAGCACTCGTGCCTGGAGATGGGTGGTAAAAACGTCCAGATCATTATGGACGACGCCGACCTTGAACTTGCTCTCGAGGGGGTCCTCTGGGGTGCTTTCGGGACAACCGGACAACGCTGCACGGCAACGTCGCGACTCCTCATTCACGAATCGATTCACGATAAGGTCGTTGCCGAGCTCGCCAAGCGGGCGAATGCCATTCGGGTCGGGAACGGACTCGATGAATCCATCCAGATGGGCCCATCGGTGAATCAGGGACAGCTCGATACGGTCATGCGCTATGTCGACATCGCACGGAACGAGGGGGCGACAGTCGTCTGTGGTGGTGAGCGCCTGACCGGCGGTGCGTACGACAAGGGCTTCTTCCTGCGGCCGACGATCCTTTCCGGCATCAACCGGGATCACACCGTCTGGAAAGAGGAAATCTTCGGGCCGGTTCTGTCGGTTGCAACCTTCAAGGAGTTCGACGAAGCGATCTTTCTGGCTAACGACACACCGTACGGACTCTCGGCATCGATCTACACACGTGATCTCAACAAAGCGTACGCGGCGATGCGAGATGTGCAGACTGGCATCTTCTATGTCAACGCGCCGACGATCGGGGCAGAGACGCATCTGCCGTTTGGTGGTGTGAAAGATACAGGAAACGGACATCGCGAGGCCTCGGCGGCCGCGCTTGATGTATATTCAGAGTGGAAATCGGTGTATGTCGATTTCTCGGGCACGATGCAGCGCGCCCAGATCGACAACCAGTAAGCTTTCGGAGTGTGGGGTATGGCCAAACGTAATATCATCGTCATGGGTGCCGCGGGGCGAGACTTTCACAACTTCAACGTCTTGTACCGGCATGACCCGGATGTCAATGTCGTTGCTTTTACCGCGGCGCAGATTCCGGATATCGACGACCGCAAGTACCCGGCCAGCCTTGCCGGCGAGAACTACCCTGACGGTATCCCGATTCGACCCGAAGCCGATCTGATCGAGTTGATTCAGGATCATGACATCGACGAGGTCGTCTTCTCCTACTCCGACATTTCGTATCAGACCTTGATGGAGAAGGCTGCCTACGTCATGGCTGCCGGGGCACGTTTCACGGTCGAGGGGGCGGCGCCGACGATGATCGAGTCGTCGAAGCCGGTCGTGTCGATTGTTGCGGTCCGCACGGGCTGCGGTAAATCGCAGACAACGCGTCGTGTCGCTCAGCTTCTGCAGGAACAGGGGAAAAAGGTTGTCGCGATTCGGCACCCGATGCCGTACGGCGATCTGAGCAAGCAGGAATGCATGCGCTTTGCCTCCTATGAGGACCTCGATCTCCACAAGACGACGATCGAAGAACGCGAAGAATTCGAGCCGCACATCGATAGCGGTATCGTTGTCTACTGCGGGATAGACTACGAGACAATCATCCGTCAGGCCGAGCAGGAAGCCGACGTTATCCTCTGGGACGGTGGCAATAACGACATGTCGTTCTACCGCGCCGACCTTACGATCACCGTTGTCGATCCGCATCGACCCGGCCATGAGCTGAGTTACTATCCGGGTCAAACAAATCTCCTCCTCGCTGATGCGGTGGTGATCAATAAAATCGATTCCGCCGACCCGGATGCGGTCCAGACCGTTCGTGAAAACATTCGCGCGTACAACCCGGATGCCATCATCATCGATGGTGCGTCGCCCCTGGCTGTCGAGAACGGCGACGACGTCCGCGGGAAGCGTGTTCTGGTAGTCGAAGACGGTCCGACGCTGACTCACGGTGAGATGGCCTACGGTGCCGGTGTTGTTGCTGCCCAAAAGTTCGGTGCGTCCGAACTGGTTGACCCGCGCCCATTTACTGTCGGTAGCATCACCAAAACGTTCGAGACGTATCCAGACATCGGCACTCTGTTGCCGGCCATGGGCTACGGTGATCAGCAGGTCAAAGACCTTGAGGAAACGATCAATAAGACTGATTGTGACATGGTGATCGTTGCCACCCCGATCGACCTGAGCCGCATGATTGACATCAAGAAGCCGTGGGTCCGTGTTCGCTATGACCTTGAAGAGATTGGCCGACCCAAACTCGACGATGTCATCGGTGAATGGTTGAACCGCGTGGGGTCCGGCGCCTAGGCCGGCTTCGCTGAACTCAATGGCAGCGGCGAAACGGGCAGTTGTCGCCCTCGGCGGGAATGCGATCTCCCTGCCCGGTCAGGAAGATACGATTGCCAACCAGTTCGCGAATACGCGACGGTCGTTGGACGGCATCATTGACCTGGCTCGCGATGGTTTCCAGCTGGTCGTCTCCCACGGCAACGGTCCCCAAGTCGGCAACGCGCTACTGCGGGTTGAGGAGACGCGTGGGAAAGCCCCAGTTCTTCCTCTTGGCGTACTGGTCGCCGACACCGAGGGAGGGATGGGTTACATGATCGAGCAGTCGCTCATGAATCGGCTTCGGGAAGAGCGACTCGATCGATCCGTCGCCACGGTCATCACTCAGATGCTGGTCGATCGCAACGATCCGGCAATTGCTGATCCGTCAAAATTCGTCGGCCAGTGGTACTCTGCTGACGACGCAAAACTGTACTCTGAAACCCGTGGCTGGCAGATGAAGGAGGATGGCAAACGCGGTTGGCGTCGGGTCGTACCATCCCCCATTCCGGTGCGGGCTATCGCTGCTGATACGATTCGTACGCTGGTCGAGCGAGACACGATTGTCATCGCGGCGGGCGGCGGCGGGGTTCCGGTCTTCGAGACAGAGGATGGCAAGCTGGAAGGACTCGATGCGGTTATCGATAAGGATCACGCGTCGGCGGTTATCGGTCAGGAGATCGGCGCAACGGTACTCTGTATCCTCACGTCCGTAGAGAGTGTTTGCCTTAACTTTGGTGAGCCAAATGAACAGCAACTCGGTACCGTGACCGTGAACGAAATGAAGGCGTATCTCGACGCCGGACACTTCCCCAAAGGGTCGATGGGCCCCAAAGTGCGGGCCGCGATTTCATTCATCGAGCAGGGTGGCGAGATGGTCGTTGTCACCTCATTCACGATGGCCCGCGACGCGATCAAAGGAGCGGGGGGGACCCGTATCGTCCCCGATTAACGGTGATGGTGGCAGCCAGTGCGCTTCCGACTGCCGTCATCGATGATCTGTTGGCTGATGGCGAGGTGTATGAGGTCGGTGGGACTGTTCGTGATGACCTCCTGGGTCAGTCGCGCTCGACCAAAGACACTGATATCCTTGTTACAGGAATCCCCTACGACCGGCTGGCCCAACGACTAAGTCGCCACGGACGAGTTGACCTTGTCGGTCGATCGTTTGGTGTCATCAAATTCCGCTACTTCCTCTCAGCAACCGAGACCGCGCTGTTTGATGTCAGCCTGCCGCGTCGAGAGCTGTCAACCGGGATCGGTCACCGGGATTTTGAGGTCGACTTTGATCACTCACTGCCGGTCGAGGATGATCTTCATCGGCGAGACTTCACCATCAATGCCATCGCTCGCTCATTGCGAACCGGTCAACTCGTTGATCCACTCGACGGTCAGATCGACCTAAACGATCGCGTGCTGCGGATGACCTGCGACACCAGCTTCGTTGATGACCCACTGCGCATGCTGCGGGGCGTTCAGTTTGCCGCCCGGCTTGGATTCGATCTCGAAGCGGCGACTGCGGCTGCGATGCGTCGTCATGCCGCGAAAATCGCTTCGGTCAGCGCCGAGCGAATCTGGGAGGAACTGACCAAGCTTCTGGAGCGGGCCGAGCAACCGTCGATCGGTTTCCATCTCATGAACGATACCGGTCTGCTAGAGCATGTGCTGCCGGAGTTAGCCGCCTGTGTCGGTGTCGATCAGCCAGGCCCGTATCACGAATATGATGTCTTCGAACATACGCTGCGGGTGGTCGATGCCGCACCACACCGACTGCGTGTTCGGCTGGCGGCGCTCATGCACGACATTGAGAAGCCGAGTACGCGACGAGTTATCGACGGTGGCAAGCGCGCAACGTTTTACGGTCATGATGTGATCGGTGCTCGAACGGCGCGACAAGTTCTGGACCGGTTCCCCGTCGGTGCATCTGTAATCGCCGACGTTGCGACACTTGTCGAACGGCATATGTTCGCTGACCCAATGACCGATCGCGGCCTGCGGCGTTTGATCCGGAGGGTTGGCCCGGAACTTATCTTCGACCTGTTAGACCTCCGTCGTGCCGACATTGTCGGTCAGGGAAAGGGGGGGACATTTGATGAAGTCGATGAACTGGAATCACGGATTCGTAGTGAGATTAAACGCAAAGCCCCGTTCTCAACGCATGACCTTGCTCTCTCGGGCGGTGACCTGATGCAGGTGTTCGGACTCCCTCAGGGTCCGTTGATCGGCCGGATTCTGGAGCATTTGCTCGAAAAGGCGCTTGACCACCCCGAGGATAATACGCACTCTCGGCTCATCGCGCACGCTCGCGAGTTCCTCGCCGAGAACGATGCGTCGTAAGGAATTAGGACAAGGAATCCCCAATGAACGTACACGAGTATCAGGCGAAAGAGCTGTTTAAGCAGGCCGGCATACCCGTTCCCGAAGGTGCTATTGCGACCGACGTCCCCGGTGCCAAAGCGCTGGCGCAGAAGTACGAACGCCCGGTCATGATTAAGGCGCAGGTTCACACCGGCGGACGTGGTAAAGCGGGTGGTGTTAAATATGCTGAAACTCCGGAGCAGGCCCAGATACTCTCCCAGGCGATTCTGGGAATGGACATCAAGGGGCATGTGGTTAAGAAAGTCCTGGTTACCGTTGCCGAGGAGATCGTAACCGAATCGTATGTCGGGATTGTACTCGATCGCGAAACGAAGCGACCGGTCATTATGGTCTCATCGTCGGGGGGAGTCGACATCGAAGAGGTTGCCGCCAAGACACCACAGAAGATCACTAAGCTCGCTGTCGACCCGACTGTCGGGTTGCTCGAGTTCCAAGCACGTAATCTTGCTTACCAGCTTTATCGGGATATCACCCAGGTCCGACAGGCAACGGATATCATTCTCAAACTGTACGATCTCTACTGGAAATACGACGCCAGTCTCATCGAGATCAATCCGCTGGTCACTACACCTCTGGGTGACGTTGTTGCGCTCGATGCGAAACTCAACGTGGATGACAACGCGCTCTACCGACAGGCTGAAATTGTCGCGATGCGCGATATCGATGCCGAAGAACCATCGGAAGTCAAAGCAAAGGAAGCGGATCTATCGTTTGTTAAGCTCGACGGTACGATTGGCTGTATGGTCAATGGGGCCGGTCTGGCGATGGCAACCATGGATCTCGTGAAACGTTACGGCGCCGATCCGGCAAACTTCCTCGACATTGGTGGCTCCTCAAATCCGGACAAAGTGGTCGCCGCAATGGAGATCATCCTCGACGACCCCAAAGTTCGTGCGATTCTTATCAACATCTTTGGCGGCATTACGCGTTGTGACGATGTCGCGAATGGCCTGGTAACCGCTTTGCGGACGCTCAAGCCGCCGGTGCCAGTGGTTGTCCGATTGACCGGCACGAATGAGGCAAAGGCAAAGAAGATTTTGTCGGGCGTCGATCTCCACACCGCCGACACACTCGATGATGGCGTGAAACAGGCGATCGCACTCGCCGGCGTGCCGTCGGAACCCGCGGAGGGGGTCTAGTTATGGCGATCTTTGTCGACAAGAAGACGGCTCTGGTGGTTCAGGGAATTACAGGACGGGACGGTTCTTTACACGCTCAACTGATGAAAGAGTATGGCACGAAGGTCGTTGCCGGAGTTACGCCCGGGAAGGGTGGAACCAAGGTCCACGGTATCCCGGTCTTTAACACGATGGCCGATGCGGTGACCAAAACGAAGGCGAATACGTCGGCAGTATTCGTGCCACCCAAGTTCGCGGTTGACGCGATCTATGAGGCGGTCGACGCTGGGATCAAGCTCGTTGTCTGCATTACTGAGGGTATCCCGGCCAACGACATGACACGTGTCGTCCAGTATGTCTCCGCACATGGCGCCCGACTCATCGGTGGTAACTGCCCCGGGTTGATCAGCCCCGGAACATCGAAGGTCGGAATCATGCCGGGTTCAATTGTCAAGAAAGGCAATGTGGGCGTCGTTTCTCGGTCGGGAACGCTGACGTACGAGGCAATCTGGGCGCTTACGCAAGCCAACATGGGGCAGTCCTCGTGTGTCGGCATCGGTGGTGATCCCGTCAATGGAACGGGTTTCATCGACTGCCTCGAGGCGTTTGAGGCGGATAGTCAGACAAAGTCAATCGTCATGATTGGTGAAATCGGCGGCACCGATGAGGAGAAAGCCGCCGCATTTATTAAGAAGCGTGTTTCCAAACCCGTGGTCTCGTTCATCGCCGGACAGACCGCACCTCCCGGGAAGCGAATGGGGCATGCGGGGGCGATTATCTCCGGTGGTTCAGGAACGGCTGAGGAGAAGATCAGGGCATTAAACGCTGCCGGAGTTCCGGTCGCAGGATCACCGACCGAGTTACCGGAGCTGTTGACGACGCAAATCAAGAAGTTGAAAGAGAAGGCAGCCAAGAAGGCGGCTCGCCAGGCGGCAACCGCCACGAAGAAGACCTCGGCGAAGACAACGAAAGCTGTAGCGAAGAAAGCTGCCAAGAAATCCAAACCGGCGAAAAAAGCGGCGTCGAAACGGCGCTGACGGAATAGGGAACAGAAACGAAAAATGAGTCGAACTCTTGCTATCATAAAGCCCGATGCCACTGAGCGTCATCTCATTGGTCATATCACCAATCGCATCGAACGAGCCCGGTTCAAGATCGTCGAGATGAGAATCGTGCATTTAACCGATGAGCAGGCCCGTGAATTCTACGCGGTTCACGCGGACAAGCCGTTTATCAATGACCTTGTGGCGTTCATGACTTCCGGACCCGTCGTGCCAATGGCGTTGGAAAAAGAGAACGCCGTCGAGGACTTCCGCACGCTCATTGGGGCAACGAATCCAGAGAACGCAGCTTGTGGCACGATCCGATGGGAGATCGGCCGGAACATTGAAAAGAACTCGGTACACGGATCTGATTCCGATGAGAATGCGGCTCGCGAGATTGCATTCTTCTTCGGTGACTGACCGTTGCCGACAGGGGTAACGTAAAGATGAATCGCAAAATTGCAGTAATCGGAGCGGGAAACGTTGGTGCGTCATGTGCTATGTATCTCGCCGAGGCTAACATCGCCGACATCATCATCCTCGATATTCAGGATGGCATTCCGCAGGGCAAGGCACTGGATTTGACGCAAGCTGGCCCCGTACGCGGTTACAACGCCATGCTTACTGGTACCACTGAGTACAAAGACATCGCCGGGTCCGATCTGGTGATCGTTACCGCCGGATTAGCCCGCAAGCCCGGCATGACCCGCGAGGATCTCCTCAACAAGAACGCGGAAATCGTTGGCGGTATCGGCAAGGAAATCAAGAGCCATTGCCCGGATGCATACGTCATAGTTGTCTCTAATCCACTCGACTTGATGACGTATCACATGCAAAAGGTGACGGGATTCCCGTCACATCGCGTCATGGGTCAAGCCGGGGTCCTCGATTCGATTCGTTTCCGCGCTTTCATTGCCATGGAACTCGGCGTGGCGATGTCCGATACCCAGGCGCTGGTCATGGGCGGTCACGGCGACACCATGGTTCCGCTACCGCGGTATGCTTCGGTGGGAGGTATTCCGATTCGCGAACTGATCTCCCAGGACAAGATCGACGCCATGGTTGCGCGGGCGACCGACGGTGGAGGCGAGATTGTCCGGCTGCTCAAGACCGGCTCCGCCTATTACGCCCCGGCTGCGGCTTCGGTTGATATGGCTCAGGCGGTATTCGCCGACCAGAAGAAGCTGCTACCGGCATCGGCGCATCTGACCGGCCAATACGGTATCGATGATCTGTACATTGGTGTTCCGGTCATACTGGGCGCCGGAGGTGTTGAGAAGATTGTCGAACTCAAACTCGAAGATTCGGAGATGGCCAAGCTTCAGAAGTCAGCTGCGACCTATAA
This sequence comes from Candidatus Zixiibacteriota bacterium, assembly GCA_028289585.1. GTDB lineage: Bacteria > Zixibacteria > MSB-5A5 > GN15 > FEB-12 > JANQPI01. The sequence goes on along the minus strand of JANQPI010000042.1, from coordinate 128,652 downwards.
AGAGAATCTCAAGATTCTCGGATACTAAGGATCTTGCGAAAGAACTGTTCGCGCCGTTTACCGGTTTCGGTAGGCGGCGCGTTTCTTTAGTTGCCTGACCAAACAGAACGAGTCAGATTCCGGCAATACCAAGGAGGGAAGTTCGATGTCATTTCTCCTGCTCTTGATCGCCACGCTGGTAACTGCCATCATCGTTGCTGCGCTCGTCATCACCGCCTTCCAGAAACCGGTCCAAATGATCTTCAATAAGATCCTGGGAGATGAACTCGCGACGGCCTACCGCAAGTTTATTACGTTCGCGCTCTTTGTGGTTGGGGTTTCGTCGGGAGTTCAGGTCTGGAAGCTCGAACGGTACCTTGAGCCACTCGTTACGTCACCCGATCCCGAGAAAGCCGAGGCGGTGATCACCCTGACCACCGAGCGCTGGGGGTATGAAATCTACAGTGCCGTCATTGGGACGTTGGGGGGGCTCGCTTGGGCGCTGCTGATCTTTTTCGTCATTGCGCTCATCCTCGTCGCTGTAACACGACGTCGGGAAACAAAGACGAGCTAACGAACAGGCAATCGGACCCTGCCGGGTCCAATCGGTTCTGCAAGCGGGATGACTATCGAACGGCCGTCTGCGGCTGCTCGCTGTTGACCACTCGCTCGGTTTCCTGAGCGATCACCAACTCCTCATTGGTAGGAATGACGCAGGTCGGTACGGTCGCGGCCGCCGATGAAATCTCGGCCTCGACCGCTCGCGTTTTCTGATTCAGCGATTCGTCGAGTTCCACACCAAGAAAGCCCAGGGTCGAGCAGACCCGTGTCCGGGCTTGAGGTGAGTTCTCACCTACGCCGGCGGTAAAGACGAGAATATCAAGACCACCTAGGGCGGCGGCATAACTGCCGATGTACTTGGTCAGACGGTAACAGTAGATGTCGAAGGCGAGCTTGGCGCGCTCGTTACCGGATTCCATTGCCTCAACGACATCCCGCATGTCAGCCGAGATCCCTGAGACCCCGGCCAAACCGGAATGTTTGTTCATCAGAGAGTTACCCTCTCGCCGGGAGAGCTCCTCCTTGTCCATGATGTAGAGGATAATCGCCGGATCAACGTCGCCAGAACGGGTACCCATCATGAGTCCCTCGAGCGGTGTGAAACCCATCGACGTGTCAATCGATTGTCCGTCTTTGATCGCCGTGATCGACGCACCATTCCCGAGATGACAGGTAATGATCCGAGATTGATCGAACGGCTTCCCGGTCAGCAGAGCGGCACGCTGGGCGACATACTTGTGTGACGTGCCGTGAAAGCCATAACGGCGGATCCGATACTCATCATAGAAGATATACGGGAGCGGATAGACGTACGCCTGCGCCGGTAGCGTGTGGTGAAACGACGTGTCAAAGACCGATACGTGAGGCTGATCACTGAGGACGCGCTGACATGCCTTGATGCCGCGAATCATGGCTGGCATGTGGAGGGGCGCGAGTTCGATACAATCGTGCAGGACGGTCATCATCGATGGTGTGACGAGTGCTGAATCGGTGAACGTTTCGCCTCCATGTGCGATGCGATGTCCAACCGCATCGATTTCATCCATCGATGAAATCACTCCGTGATCAGAATGAGAGAGTGTCTTGACAACCAGGTCGATAGCAGCGGTATGATCAAGGAGCTCTGATTCGATCACGACCGTATCCTTACCGGTCGGCTTGTGGGTAATCGACGCGCCCGCCATGGCGATACGCTGCACGGTGCCTTTGGCAAGGGCACTTCCGGTATCCGTATTGATGAACTGGTACTTAACGGACGACGAACCACAGTTGAGAACAAGAATTCTCACGCCACCACCTCACGTTCCAGATCCGTATCTTGGATCGTAACCAGCTGGCGGTTCCCCCGTTCGTCGTAATCAAAAAAGCCGCGTCCGGTTTTTACGCCTAGCTCACCGGCCAGGACTTTGCGACGGAGAATGGGGGCAGGGTTGTACTTATGATCGGCCAGCTCGGCGAGCAGGTTGTTCATCCAATGATTCACAACGTCGAGCCCCATCATGTCAGCGAGTGCCAGGGGGCCGACATGAAAGCCGAATCCGAGTTTCATCGCCTTATCGATGTCCTCGGCCGATGCCACCCCCTCCATCAGGACATGCATTGCCTCGTTGATCATCGGCACAATGATCCGGGTTGTTACATACCCCGGGTATTCATTGACTTCAATCCATTGCTTGTCGAGTGACCGGGCGAACGCCACCGCTCGTTTGAACGCGGAATCGGAGGTTTCGCGTCCGCGAACGACCTCGGCCAGGGGAATTTGGGAGACCGGATTGAGGAAGTGCATGCCGACCAGTCGTTCCGGTCGGAGCGTATAGCGGGCAATCCGCGTGATCGACAGTGTTCCGGTCGTACTGACAATGAGAGCGTCGGGCCGGCAGTACGGTTCCACTTCGGCGAGCATGCGCCGTTTCGCATCAAGATTTTCAGGAATCGACTCAAAGACCGTATCGGCCTCTTTGAGCACCTCGTATTCGGCGGTCGGATGAATACGGGCGAGGATTGCCTTCTTGTCTGATTTTGTCAGTCCCCAGCGACGAATCTCCCGGTCAATCGACTCTGCGATTCGCTGCTTGCCCAGCTCTGCTTTGTCGGTCGACTGGTCGAGCAAATACAGTTCAGATCCCTGCGTCGCGATTGCCTCGGCGAGTCCCTGACCCATCGCCCCGGCACCGACAATGACAATTGCAGGATTAGGCATGGCGCTTGCCTCCCTTTTCTAGCATATCCCCGATCCACCTCATCTAATGGGTGATTCGGCGCTTAATCAAGGGTACAACAGTGTTAGCTCGAAAATCTTTTCACAAAGTACGATTAACAAATATCTAATGAGACGACGTTTGCTGGCCGGTAGACGTGTATAAGGGGGAGCGCGTGATTCGACGATTGACGGATCGGCGAATCGACACGACTGTTAATCGAACCCCCCAGTGCGACAGGGGAGAGGAGAGTAATTGTGTCCGGCTTTCGCGTTCTCTGTATCGTTCTGCTTGCCGCCATGGTCGCCGACGCTTCGGCCCTGACACGAAAGGAACGTTCGTACACGTTCTTCGAACTATCGGGATCAGCCACATCACCGGTTGGTGACTACACCCGTATTGGGGTTATCGACTTTCTCGATGCCGCTAACTTTCCCCGGGCTCTCGATGCAGATGAGGTCTGGGATAATGGCTTCTCGATTGGACTCGCTGCGGGTCGCCTGACCGGTAACAACTTCGCGGCCTCAATCGGCATTCGCTTCACGCGAGCTACAACTCCGGATGCAGGACGGTTTCGCTTTGATGATGGCTCAACGGTCTCCTTCGAAGACTATGCCGTTCCGGGTCCGGTGGTCGGCGATACCGTCTTCTATTCCTGGGTTCCCGAAGTGCCGACTTTTAACGTCTGGGACCTGGAGTTGAACCTCGCCTGGTACCTGTTGTCGCCCACTCAATCGCCGATCGCGCCCTGGTTCGGTGCCGGGGGACAGGTGGGTTTGCTCGCTCAGACGCTCGACGGATTTGAGTCCGAATACTATGTCAGCACGGGGATCAACCTGAACGCGGGTGTTGAGTTCGTGTTTGGCCGTTCGCCACGCGGCGCCTGGTCGGTCTCACCACAGGTTTCCTGGAATGCTGTCGCGACAAACGATCGACCGCAATATCTGCACATCGGCGCTGCGGTTCGTTATTGGGGGTTGTATTGAGATACGTATCGATTGCCTCGATAGTCATCGCTGGACTTTTAGTTGCGGGTTGTCCTGAGGACAACCCGGTTGATCCGCCACCCGCCTCTGGATCGTTGTCCGCCAATGCCACACGAATCGTGGGGCGCATCGGCCAATCGACACTGACACCGTCGCCACAGGTAACCGTGCGAGATGCGTCCAATAATCCGGTGCCCGGTGCTCGTGTCACGTTTCGGGTGCTTTCGGGAGACGGGCTATTCAGCAGCGATACGGTTACCAACGTCTCCGGAGTTGCGACGTTCTCCTATGCCTTCACCGGCTCACTCGGTCAGGCGGTTGTTGAGGCAACGCACGAGGACGATACGCTGACGTTTGTTCTCCGGGCGCCGGTGCTCATCCCCGGCAACAACGGTCAGGGTGACCTGATTCTGTTTTCGGATCGGTACGCCGATGTCAAGACGTGGAAGGGCAATCCGGCAGGGACGGTACCGTTGAGCGGACGTGCATACAACTTGGCTCTCTACGACCAAGCTGAAGGTCTCGTCGTGATGGTCTGGGATGTCAATTCGAACAGCCAGATCGAAGACACCGAACCGGTACGTGGGGTCCTTGCCACCGCGTACGACACCCCCAATGCCTACGTGCATCCGACGCTGGATTCATTGCAAGTGGATGTCTCTCCGTATCGCGACGTTGAGGCCGTCTATGGTCCCCCGGACCGTGCCTTCCTCGATTTGACCGATCCAGCGGTGCCGGCGTTTGAGTTTCAGTGGGATGCCGTCGGCCTGGTCGTCTTCACCGATACGCTGGGAGATTCAACTGTACGGCAGATCGATGTCTTCGAATTGACCGCACCGGGGGGCATTGCCAAGCCGCACCAGCCATAAAAAAACGAGCCGTCCGGAAAGGAGGGCTCGTTCGGTGATTCTGTTGGGTTTTAGCTAGCGCTCCCAACGGAAATCGATGGGGTCGGCAACTAGCTAGCAGTCACCTCACTACAGTCAAAACTCATATATGTTGACCACCTCCTTTCCGAGTGTACGGGAGTTATACACAAAAGAACTGATCCGCCAAGTATAAAATCGAGGCTCGCGAGCGCCCGTCCTCGTCCCCTAAAAGCTTGACCGGTATTCGCGGGAGGCGCATATTCGCGCTCGCGAAACATCGGATGAAGGAGCCTTATGCGAAGAACGACAATAACTTACTTATGCGCCCTTGGCTTCCTGGTAGGCCTCGGCTGTTCTTCGGAGGAGCCGCAGACCGAGGCCGAGGAGACGACCACCCCGGAAGCTGTGGCGGATGATTCACCCATGACCCACGACCCTAATGCCCGTACGACACCTGTCCGCGATGAGGGGAACGCCATCGTTACCCTTCGTACCAATTTCGGTCTGATGACGCTCGAGCTCTGGCGCGATGTCGCGCCGGCTCACGCTGATTCCTTCCTTTCCCTGACCGAGAAGGGCTTCTACGACAATACGATCTTTCATCGTGTGCTGCCTGAGTTTGTGATTCAGGGGGGCGACCCGACGGGTTCCGGGATGGGGAATGCCGGGTACCTTCTTGATGCCGAGTTCTCAGATTTGCCGCATCAGGAGGGGACGCTCTCGATGGCGCGGGGTCCGGATCCCAATTCTGCGTCCTGCCAGTTCTTCATCTGTCTGAGTCGTGAGCGTACCGCCGTGCTCGACGGTCAATACACTGTCTTCGGTCAGTTGCTCAAGGGCTATGAGGTTCTGCAGCAGATCGCCACCGTACCGACGGTCGCCCAGCCCGGGGGACAGGAGATCTCCCGGCCGGCCGAGGATGTGAGGCTGATTGAGGCATACGTCTCAGACGCCGACGGCAACCGGCTCGATTCGTAAGCTACTCACAGAGGTTCTGACGGGCGGAGTCAGTCTTCGGCTCCGCCCGTTCTTTTTTCGAGGCCCGCTGTATTGGTCACACGCTCAACACGAAATCTGATTCTCCTGGGCGCGACCGGCTCGATCGGGCGGTCGACGTTGGCGGTTCTGCGGGCCCATCCCGAAGCGTTTCGCTTAACTGGCATAGCGGCGTATTCTTCGGTCTCAGTGCTCCTCGAAATCTGTCGCGAGTTTTCTCCCAAGCGAGTCTGCTTGGTCGACCCCGGCGCCGCCGAGCGATTTCAGTCGCAGGTGGACGACTCCTCGATCGAGATCCTATCCGGACAGTCCGGACTAACCGAACTTGCTGCCGCAGCTGATGCTGACATTGTCGTGAACGCGGTTGTTGGTGCGGCCGGTCTGCGCGCTTCACTGGCGACGGTCGCTGCTGGAATCCCGCTCGCACTGGCGAATAAGGAATCCCTGGTGGCCGGTGGACCGCTTTTTCAGGAAGCCATTGCCGTCGGTAAACCACCCATCCTTCCAATCGATTCGGAACACTCCGCCCTCTGGCAGGTGTTGAACGGCGAACGCCGGGAATCGATCCGCCGGATCCTGCTCACCGCGTCAGGCGGTCCGTTTCGTCAGCTACCAACCGATGCGTTTGCCGATATCACTGTTGAGGAGGCGCTTGCCCATCCTACCTGGCAAATGGGTCCGAAGATCACTGTCGATTCAGCGACCCTCGTGAACAAGGGTTTGGAAGTCATTGAGGCCGTTAACCTCTTCCAGGTACCGATCGACGCGATTGAGATTGTCGTTCATCCGCAATCGATTATCCATTCAATGATCGAATTCGTTGATTCATCGATTGTGGCGCAGCTCTCGCGACCAACAATGGTCCTGCCGATTCGGTACGCCCTCTTTTGGCCAGATCGCGTCCCCGGAGACGATGGTCGAATCGATTGGAACGAGTTGCGCAGTTTGACGTTTGAACCTCCGGATTGGGAACGGTTCCCGGCTCTGGGTCTGGCTGTTGAGGTCGCGCGTCGTGGCGGTACCGCTCCGGCCATATACAACGCTGCTAATGAGACGGCGGTCGCAGCCTTCCTCGAACGGTCGATCGGTTTCATTGAGATTCCGCGCATTATTGAGCGGACCCTCGAAGCCTCGACACTTGTTGACCATCCGTCATTGGATGATATTCTGACCGCCGATGCAACCGCTCGCGAGACTGCGCGTAGGGGGATGGAAAAGGTCAAATGGTAACAACGCTGCTCTCATTTATCTTCGTCCTCGGTATTCTCGTGTTTATTCACGAGTTGGGACACTTCCTGGTCGCCAAGTGGGTAGGGATTCGAGTCGATCGGTTTTCGGTCGGTTTTCCGCCGAACATCTTTGCCCGTAAGTGGCGAGGCACCGAGTACGCGATTGGCATTATTCCCCTCGGCGGTTATGTCAAGATGGCCGGAGAGAACCCGGATGAAGAAGCTTCCGGTGCGCCTGATGAATTCATGTCCAAGTCGGTTCCCGCGCGCGCCGCAGTCATCTTTGCCGGTCCGTTCATGAACTACATCCTGGCCATTGTCATTCTGATCGGGATCTTTCTCTTCGCCGGAACGCCGATCTTCGATTCAGAGCGGATTGTTGTCGGAGCGGTGAGTGACGACGGACCGGCGTTGGACGCCGGCTTGTTGGAGGGTGATCAGATTGTTGCTCTCGATGGTCTCCCTGTCACAAACTTTGATTCGCTGCGCATGTACGTCAACGCGCGCGTCGAGGAACCGATTGCGGTTACCTTTCTCCGCGGCACGGACAGTCAGACCGTCACGATTACCACCAAAGCACAACCTGCCCTCACCCCGGAAGGGGATGTTGATACCGTTGGTATTCTCGGTGTCAATCAGCAGCCGGTCGGGTACGAACGGTACGGTTTTGGTGAGGCCGTCGCCCGGGGGGTCGGGGCCACGCACCTGATTGTTACTGAAACAGTCCGATTTCTTGGTAAGCTCGTTACCGGCCAGATGTCATCGAGCATGATTGGCGGACCGCTGTTCATTGCCCAGCAATCCGGACGCGAGGCCCGGAAAGGAGCGCAGTCGCTCTTCTTCTTCATGGCGCTGCTGTCGGTGAATCTCGCAATCCTGAATATTCTGCCGATTCCGGTCCTCGACGGTGGCCATCTTATCTTTCTGGCGATCGAGGCGATCAAGGGATCCCCGCTGTCGATGAAAGCCCGTTTGTGGGCTCAACAGGTCGGTATGGTGCTCTTGCTCGGACTCATCGTGTATGTGACGTATAACGACATTCTTCGCTTTTTCCGAGGCATCTGACCGCATGTCCGGTAACCGTTCCGATGCTCCGGCAACAAATCGCCTACCACGACTGACACCACCTCCGGAGCCGCAGTCGCTTCGCCGATCGCCCGGACGGGCTTTTTGGGACAGTAGCAAGCAGGTTATTCTTGCCATCGTTGTCGCGCTGGTGCTCAAGGTTTCGGTCGTCGAGGCCTATCGGATTCCTTCGGAATCGATGGCCGACACGCTGCTGGTAGGCGACTATCTACTCGCGAACAAGTACATCTACGGCTCTCGAATTCCCCTGACGAACCTGCGACTACCCGCGCTTCGCGAGCCGGTCGTTGGCGACATCGTTATTTTTCAGAATCCGAATGCTGGACTCGGCGATACCAAGATCATCAAGAGAATCGTCGCCGTTCCGGGGGATACGGTGCAGGTCATTGACAAGCGCCTCTATGTCAACGGCGAGTTACGGATCGACAGCGCATTCGCCAAGAATATCGATACGCTCGCCGACGGGACTCAGCATATCTATACGTTTGATCTTGATGATAGCGGTCGTCGCGACAACTACGGTCCGTTCGTCGTACCGGAGGCAAAGTACTTCGTCCTTGGTGATAACCGTGATCGTTCCTCTGATTCCCGGATCTGGGGCGCTGTTCCGCGCCATCTGATTCTTGGCAAGGCGTTCATGATCCACTGGTCGTGGGACGACAATGCGCTGCCAGCGCCGGAGGTCTCTCTGGAGGATCCGCTGTCGGTTCCGCGGTCGTTTGCCCATAGCCTCGTCCACTTTGTTGACAAAGTGCGCTGGGAGCGGATTTTTACGTCGCTGAAGTGAGACGGAACCTCTGCCGATCTCGACACTACAACTGGCAAATAGCCCCGAGAGCGATCTGGCGATATGCGTCCGGCGAGCAATTCGCGGAGAGTGGAGATGATGAAACGAACCCTCGCTTGTAGTCTACTTACCTTGGTCCTGGTTAGCTCATCTCAGGCCGAAGCCCCGGTCGTGGTTACCGAGCCAAGCTTCAACTTTGGTTTCGTCCCGCAGGCGTCGACGCTCACTCACACGTTCTGGGTGAAGTCGACCGCTTCTGAGGAAGTGCGGATCACGCGTTTTGTTCCCGGTTGTGGCTGTACCAAGTCGAGTTTGCCCGATTCGACGATCGCTCCTGGCGATTCAGTTCGCCTCGACATCATTTTTGCCTCTGGCCGGTTCCGTGGCGCGGTGACCAAGAAGCCATACTTCTACACGAACCTGGCCGACGAGCGGGTCGCCATGGGTATCAATGCGCAGGTTGTCAACGATACCACCAAGTGGGCACCGATTCGTTTTCGCCCGTTGAAACTCGATGTCTCCCAGTTTACGACTCGACCTCGCACCAAAGCGAAGTTCTTCCTCGATAATCTTTCCGAGACTGATTACGAAATCTCTCTGATCTACGATGCTGGGCGGTCATTCGAGGTCGAGCTTCCCCGCAAGATCAAGGCCGGAGAGCGGGTTGAGGGGATCGTAACGATCCTCGATGATGCCATCGAAACGTCCTTCGAACAGTCGTTTACGATTGAATTGAACGATGGGTTGAAGACGCGGTTGTCGCTTCCGATAACGCGCATGTTCCGACCTCCTGGTGCGCTTGGCCAGCGCTGAGTATGCCTTCGAAACGCGGTGACTTTTGTTGCCGCGTTTTATCTTTCGCACCCGCAATTGCCGCCATTCTCTAAGCCATGACTCGTCACCAACTATCGACGACCAAGCTGACCTATCGCTATCCCGACCGTCTTGTCCTGCAGAACGTCTCTCTTGAGGTGTCGACCGGATCATCACTGGGGCTCGCCGGGTCGAATGGTTCGGGCAAGACGACATTGCTTAAATGCCTGGCCGGCCTGTTCCGTCCGAGCGCCGGTAGCGTCACGCTACGCAGTGGCGATGCTGATGTCGGCCGGTCGAGCTGGAAAATCCGCATCGGTTTGGTCGGTCCGTATATCGCCTGGTACGACGAACTGAGTGCTGAGGAAAACTTGGTTTTCTTCACGTCGGCGGTTGGTTGCCATGTCGAAGGGAAAGAGCTCGATAACGCTTTGGATCGCTTTGGCCTCAAGGGCCGAGGCGTCGATCCAGTTGGTTCATTTTCCACTGGCATGAAGCAGCGGTTGCAGTTTGTACTGCTGACGTTACGTATGCCGCCGGTAATGCTTCTCGATGAGCCGACGGCGACACTAGATCAACAGGGGCGAGCGGCCGTGACAGCTCTAATCGAGGAACAACGTGACCGTGCTGCTATTGTGATCGCGTCGAATGATGAGGAAGATCTTGGTCTCGCCAAGTCCCGCATCCAGCTTAGCTAGCCGCGCCTTCGCTATGTTGGCGAAAGATGTCCGGCAGGAACTGCGCTCCCGGACAGCGTTGTCGACCCAGTTGTTGTTCGCGTTCACAACGGTTGCGGTTGTTTCGTATGCCTTTCGGAATACGGCCATTGGCCCGCCACTGCTCGGGGCGCTCGTCTGGATCCTGGTGCTTTTTGCGGGACTTTCCGGATTGGCTCACGCGTTCGTTCGCGAGGAGGAGACCGGCACCGCCCTGCTGCTGAGGTTGACCGCCGACGCCACAGCGATCTATCTCGGCAAGCTGGTGTTTAATCTGCTGCTGCTCGGGCTGATCACCCTGACCGTTTTTACCCTGGTCCTGACACTTTTCCCGTCGGACATCGGCGATCTCCTCGGACTGCTGCTGCTGGCAGGCGGGGGAACGGTTGCCCTCTCCGCGGGTACGACTCTCGTCGCTGCGATCATCGCCCGAGCGGCGAGCCGGGGAGCGTTGCTTGGCGTACTGACACTACCGCTAATCATCGTACCACTTCTGTCGCTCGTCAGCGGAACGACCAAACTGCTGGTTGGCGAGGGAACAAGCGACATTCTGGGCGAACTTCAAGTTGTCCTTTCGTACTCGGTGGTTATGATTACGGCGTCGTTGATGCTATTCCGGTTTGTCTGGGAAGACTAGCGACAGCGATGAATAAGATAGGAACCTAGATGGCTGATAACTACGTTGCAATGATAGTGGCAGTGCTTGTCTGGCTCGGCCTCTTTTGGTATATCTGGCGAGTCGACAAGCGTGTTCGTGACTGGGAGCGACGATAGCGTCACCCGAGTTGCGATTCTCCGCCGTTATCGACGAACTCACCGCACTTTCTTTCGTCTCGCACGTTATAGGTACGTAATGGGGGCTGGTCCGCATCTCCGGGACCGAACACTACGACGAGGTACTACAACTCATGAGCAGCTTTTCGCTGTCTTTTACGATCGACGTCGATCAGAAGCGACGCATTGTCTATTGCAAAATCTTCGGCCTCTGGAAACGGGAGATTGCCGATGAATACCGCGAGGCGTTTCGCTCCGAGGTTGCTCCATTGACCGGGGCCCCATGGGCCAAGCTGGTTGACCTCACCAACTGGCGAACGTCATACCAGGATGTCGTCGGCGTCCTCGGCAAGCATATGCGCTGGGGAGTCGATAGTGGTTGTGAGATGTCGCTGTATGTCCTGAACAATCCGAGCACGTTTCGGCAGCTCAATGAGATGTTCCGCACCGGTCGCGTGACTGACAGTTCTCACACCTTTCGAACGTTTCCCGAAGCGGTCACCTACCTCAAAGCACACTGGCCCGCAGCCCGTAAGCCCGGCGAAATCTCAGTCGTTTAGAAGTCACTAATGGTCCCGGGTGGGACCGCCATGCGTGCGGCATTAAACACGACCAGGAGATCGATGATCTCCTGCGTTACTGCGCCGGCCACGGGGGGAAGGTATCCCGCGGCTGCTATCACCATCCCAATAATGGATAGAATCATCCCGCCGCCTGCCGACTGAAGCGCGATTCGCCGCATCCGGCGACCAATGTGTATCAGTTCATCGATCTTGGCCAACGAGGGATCCGTGAGGACGATCGGCGCGGCTCGAGAGGTGATATCCGAATGCTGCCCGAAGGCGACACCAACGGTTGCGGCGGCCAACGCCGGGGCGTCGTTGATGCCGTCACCCACAAACATCGTCGGCTGCTGCCCTGCCTCGCGCGTAACGATGTCGACCTTTCGCTCTGGAGTCGCCTCGGCGACTATTTCTGAGAACGGTATCTGCTGAGCCACGTATTCGACTTCTGAACGACGATCGCCGGAGACCAGCAGGATTCGATTAACGGCGTGCTTGGGTTCGAGGTGGGCGAGAAATGGTTCGGTTTCGGACCGTGGCGTATCACGAAAACGAAAGTGCGCTGCCAGGTCGCCATCGATCACCACCAGGCACTCGAGCCCCTCGCGGTGGGACGCGAGCGCGTTGATGGCGGCAGCATGTTCTTGTTCAAGTCCGCGTCGCCCTCCGATGACTACCTGACGACCGTTGACCTTACCAAAGAGCCCTTCGTGTGGATGCTCATGGACTTCGGAAGCTTCAGGCACGGCGAGCGAACGCTCCCGGGCGGTGCGCAGAATCACTGTTCCGAGCGGATGCTTGCTGTATTGCTCCAGCGCTGCAACGAGCGGGAAAACGGATTCGGCAGTGAAGCCATTGAGGTACGTTTCGCCGGTCAGGGTCGGGCGTCCGAAGGTGACAGTTCCGGTCTTATCGAGAATAAGTGTTTTAACGCGGTCGATCTGTTCGAGCGCGGCGGGGTCACGAACAATAATTCCCCGCTTCGCCGCGATCGATATCGCGCCAATAATGGTCACTGGAATACCAATCAGAAGCGGACAGGGGGTGGCGATTACCAGGACCGCTAGGAACCGGAGTGAATCTCCCGAAACAGCCCACGCCGCACCGGCGAGAATCAGCGCGATCGGCGTGAACCAGGCGCCGAGTTGATCGGCCAGACGGCGAATTGGCGGGCGGTTCGCCTCCGCTTCCTCCATCACTTTCATGATCTGGGCGTAGCGCGAGTCGGCCGCCAGACGCGTTGCCACAATTGTCAACGCTGACTGCCCATTGACCGAACCGGAGAGTACCTCCGATCCGGGGGTCTTGTTCATCATGTACGGTTCGCCGGTAAGGTACGATTCATCCATGACCCCATGACCCTCAGTCACCTCACCGTCGACCGGACAGACTTCGTGCGGATAGACAACGAGCGAGTCGCCAACTGCGACATCGGCGACGTTGATATCGCGAATCTCTCCGTTCACTTTCCGGTGAGCGATCGACGGCATGCGAGCGGCGAGAGTGGCGAGAGTCGACGACGCTCGTCGGACAGCCAACGCCTCGATCGTTTCGCCGCCGGACAGCATCAGGACAACCAGTGCTCCGGCCAGGTACTCACCGAGGAGGACGGCGGTTACGATTGCGATGCCGGCGAGGAGATCAGCGCCAAACTGTAGCCGCACGACGTGACCGAGCAACTCGACAATCAGTGGGATGCCACCCAGAAGCAGGACCGCGTAGAGCGGCCAGTTGGTGGTGTTATCGGGCAGAGCGACCGCATAGCGCAGCACCAAGTGAATCGCGATCCCGGCGGTAGCCAGAATCGCGATGATCAGCTCCTTACGCTGCCACAATGCGGCGCCCATTGGTTCGTCAGAATCGCTTACTTCAGAAACTTTGCGAACCAGCGGTCAATCCACTCCAGTCGTGCGATCCGTCGATCAGGACGGCCATGACGCGAGAGACCGTGTGACTCTTCCGGAAAGCGGACCATCTCGACTTTCTTGCCGTCGAGCTTCAAGCGTACGAACAGCTGTTCACTCTGCTCAATCGCACAGCGAAGGTCGTTCTCCGAATGGAAAATCATCAGCGGTGTCTTGATGTTGCCCACATACGTTTTGGGTGAGCACTTGGCGTAGTTCTCCGGATTGGTCCAGGGGAGACCATCGAATTCTCGCCGTAACTCCCAGCCGATATCCGACGTGCCGACAAACGTATCGAGGTCGTACACACATCGCATCGTAATCGCGGCGGCAAATCGGTGCGTGTGTCCGACAATCCAGTTGGTCATGAACCCGCCATACGACCCGCCGGCGACACCGATCTTTTTGCTGTTGATGTACGGTTGTTTCTCCATCCAGTCGGCAGCGGCCATGCAGTCTTTGTAGTCGAGTTCCCCCCAGCCACCGTGGATTGCGGCGGCCCAGGTCTCGCCGCGGCCCTGGCCACCCCGCGGATTGGTGTAAAAGACGACATAGCCCATCGCTGCCAGATACTGAAACTCGTGGAAGAACGAATAGCCGTATTGTACGCGCGGGCCGCCGTGGATCATGAGAACCGCCGGATACTTTCGCGTCTTCTTGAAGCCCGGTGGCGTGATCACGAACCCCTGTACCTGGGTGCCGTCGAACGACTCGAACATCACCTCCTTAGTCTTGCCGAGTACTTTCTCAGATTTAACCCACGGATTGAAGTCGCCAATCGCCTGGGCCGACTTCTCGCCTTCGTATTTGGCCGGGGCATAGGCGACCTTTGACGGTGTGTTAAGGTCCGAAAGGGCATAGGCAATTCGCTTGGTCGCGCCGTTCATCGCCATCGCCTGGATGTGGACGTCGCCACGGAAGACGCGGGTTGGCTTGCCACCCTTTGACGGCACATAGTACGCGTTGGTGTTTCCGGTATCGGAGGCCAGGAAGTAGATGCGTTTGCCGTCATCGGACCAGAAGAGGGTCGCCGAATCATGAACGTCGGAGAGATCACCGATCGTCAGGTCGACAGCCCAGCGGTCAAATCCTGGCATTAGATCAGTCGCTTTGGGCCGCCCGTTGAGACCAACGGTCCAGACGTGGTGGTTGGTGATTCCCCAGCCGTCGTCGGTATTGTCGTGCCCGATCCATGCTACCGACTTACCGTTGGGAGAGAAACGCGGTGATGTTTTTGGTCCCAGCGGCGTCGCGAGTTTGCGTTCCTTGCCGCCCGCAAGCGGGGTGACAAAGAGATCATCGTGAGACTGATTGACGTCCTCGTTCTGAGCCCGGTTACTGACATAGACGACCAGTTTGCCGTCGGGCGAAACGTGCGGCGAGTGGTTGTCCCGGCTGCTGCGAGTTACTTGTCGCAGTTGACCGGAGTCGATATCGACGGCGTAGATGTCGAAGCGGTCTTTTGGGTTGAAGCCCGAGCCGTCTAGGCGATAGAACAGGCGATCGATATGCCGATAGAGCGGAGCATCTTTCTTCTTCTTCTCGTCCGCTTCCGCATGGCTATCATTGTAGCGCATCGCAAAAACGAGTTCCCGGTCGTCCGGAGTGAACTGTAGCGACGCGATCGACGCATCGAGTTCGATCAACCGCCGTTCGCTCCCGCCATCGGCGGGTATGATGTAGATACCGGTCTTCTTATTCCGGTTAGAGACAAAGGCGAGCAGACCCGAATCATGTGACCACGTTGGCGTGGCATCGCTATGATCACCGTGGGTATACGTGATCGACCGGCCAAGATCGATGTCGTAGACCTCAATGTTGCTATAGTACTTGCGTTTCTCCTCTTGGTCCATCCGTTCGATCACGTAAGCGATCCGGTCTTCGTCCGGCGACAGGGCGACACCGGTCGCAACCCGCAAGCGGAGGAGGTCGTTGGCGGTGAGTGGAGAACGGCGGGTAGCACGCGGTGGCATAAGTCAGATCCCCTTGCGTCAAAGTGACGTTCTACCAGCAACCTAGGGTGTGGGAGCCGGTCGGTTCAAGCGATTTTACCGATTGTCGGAGAACCGAGTCGGCTTTTCGGCCGTTTCCCTGGGTAGCGTCCGGATTTTGCATCGACCGGTGTGATAAGCATTGTCTCGATGGTAGAAATCGGTATACTCTCCGGACGGTGCGGTCTGTCCGCATACCGAAAAACAACGATAAGCGAATGATTACCTGCGATCCCGATAGCAGACTGCCCCACAGGAGGCCGTACTTTGGAAACGCTGGCCCTGATTGACTCACTGACAAATTACGATGGTCCGCTTCCCGACGAGAAGAAACTCGATCCGAATGCGCCGCTGAAAGAGTATTCCGGTAAGACACCGAATGACTTAAAGCGCATGATGCGCACGATGCTTTCGGCTCGCCGCGTTGAACGCGAAGAGAAGCTGCTGCTCCGCAAAGGCTATAACCGCTTCTTTATCGGTTGCGGCGGTAAGGAGCTTGCCGATGTCGCGCTGGCCGAGTTCTCGGATCCGTTTGATCCGTTCTCTGGCTACTACCGCAACAAGACATTCGATCTCGCTCGCGGTGTGACGCTCTGGGACAAGATGCTTGAGGCGATCGGTGATCCGCGCGCGATCAACAAAGGGATGCAGATCCCCGCGCACCCCGGTATTCCCGAACTGGCGATCATTCCGCAGGCCTCGCCAACAGGCGCGCACGCCATGGAGGCCGCCGGTGTCGCGATCGCCATGCAGCACCCCGATACGGTCTCGGAGCTGTCACAGTTCCCCGGCGGTGCTTTTCCCGAAGATGGCGTTTCACTACTCGCTATCGGAGAAGGATCGACGTCGGAGGTCGAGTTTGCGCGAGCCGTTTTCTACACGGTATTCAAGAAGTGCCGGGCGATCTTTGCGATCTACAATTGTGGCTGGGCAATTTCGGTCAATGTCCATGAGCAGTATCCCGATGGTGACCCCACGGTACAACTCGCCGGATTGACCAAGCACGGCCTGAAGATCATGCATGTCGACGGTACCGACGTGAAAGATACGCTCGCTGCCTACAAAGAGGCGTACGCCTACACGAAAGAGGGCAACGGGCCGGTTCTGATGAACATCAAGACGACTCGGGAAGGATCGCACTCGGGCTCCGATGATCAGTCGTTCTACATGGATCCGGACGAACTCGACTGGCACGTCTATAACGATTGCATCTACAAGACGGCGAACACGCTCATTGAAGATGGGATTCTGACGCCGAAAGATATCGAGACGATGTGGTCGGAACTCGACACGGAAATCTCCGAGCTTTCCGCAGTCGCCGTCGAGGGCTTTAAGCCCAAGACGAAAGACTGGATTCTCTCGATCGTCAATGCCTACAGCTGGGATGTTACGAAGATGACGTGGGAGAAGTATCTCGATATCGCGAAGCGCGACGGCTTTGATCGTGCCAAGAACTATCGCGAGTACCACGAGAAGAAGTACTTCACCTCGCCGGAGGTTCCGGAGAAAACCGGTCCGATGACGATGCGTCATGCGATCAACTACACGCTGTTCGACCTCTTCCAGCTGTCGACCGACTGTCTGTTGTTCGGTGAGGATGTTGCGGACTTCTCAGGCCACATGGTCGAGGAGAAGGAGAAGCAGGCGAAGCTGAAGGGTAAGGGTGGTGTTTTCCTCGTGTCCAAACACCTCCAGATGGAGTTTGGGAATCACCGCTGCTTCAATACACCGCTTGATGAGGTTGGTATTCTGGCGATTGCTTCCGGTCATGTCTACCAGGGCCGTCGACCAATGCCGGAGATCCAGTTCCTCGATTACATCTCGCCGGCTTATCAGCTGCTGAAAGACCGCATCTGTACGACGTTCCAGCGTTCAGGAGGCGTTGTTCGGATGCCGATGGTCATTCGCTGCACCTATGGTGGCTATAAGCAGGGCGCCGGGGCATTCTGGCACTCCGAGGCGAACCTCGGAACCTTCTCGCAGATCCCCGGTCTGCAGATCGTGGTTCCATCCAATGCCTACGACGCCGCCGGTATGCTGAGGACCGCTTGGGCTTCGGATGATCCGGTTCTCTTCTGTGAGTCGGTGGCGCTTTACAATCGTCGCGATTGGGAGGGCATCACCATTGAGCGGGAGATTCCGCCGTTTGAGGAACTGATCCCGTTCGGCAAGGCGGAGGTTTACAATGCCGACGCTACCGATATTGCGGTCATTACATTCGGACCGACGGTCTGGATGGCGCACAAGTCCGCCGAGGCACTGGCAGCGCAGGGCATTAACGTTCGTATCGTTGACCTTCGCTCAATCCGGCCGATGGACGAGGAGGCGATCCACACCGCGGTCAAAGAGTGTGGCAAAGTCGTGATCGTTACCGAAGATCGTTTCTGGGGCGGTATCGGTCCGTCAATCGCCTCGCTGATTACCGAGGGCGAATCGCTCTTCCACCTTGAGGCGCCCGTCAAGATCGTTCATGCAATCAACTCGCGCGTCGCCTACGGCATGGACGGCGATGCCGCGTGCTTGCCGACAGCCGAGAAGATCACCGACGCGATTCAGGAAGTGCTTTCCTACGCCTAGCCTTGTTGAAGCCTGGAGTACCAGCCGCCGGTCCCGATTGTGGGATCGGCGGTTTCTTCATGCCTGTGGTCGCCGTCGAAGCGCACTGAGGATGATCTCACGATCCCGAGCATCGACAAGAAACCAGCCGGTTGCCAATGCTGCCAGCAGGCAGACGCTGATATTGCCTGTGAAGCTCAGCCACGATGTCGGCGGTACGACCATGCGCATGACGCCTCCCGCGAGTGCCATGGTCGCCAGGGCCACCCCGCCCGGAATGAGCCCCGACCAGACGGTCGCAATCAAATCAAGATTCAGCACGCGACTGATTGCAAGGGGATAGGCCAGACCGTAGATTGCCATTTGCGGGATTGCCGCAGCGTATGCCATCCCAATTAATCCGTACGTCGGAATCAGGACCACGGCCAATACGATTTTCAGCGTTAACTCCACCACGAGTAAGCGCGCCAGCACGGCGTGGCGATTGGTTCCGACCAGTATCGCATTGCCAACGATCTGCGGGATGAAGAAGGCGTGACCGAGGGCCAGGATCCGCATAACGGAGGCGGTTGCAGAAAACGTTTCCGGTAGCCACAAGCGTACGAACGGCTCAGCGTAGAGGAGGGTGCCGGATGCAACAGAGAACGCAAAGAATGAGCCGTAGCGAAGGCCCCGCGTATAGAGCTGAGCGATCCCCGAACCGTTCTGGTCGCTCTGCAATCTTGCCGCAGCGGTCATGATCGGTCCAGCCGCAACATTGACAGCGTTTCGCAAATGCAACCACAGTTGAGCGGCCGGAATATAGAGGCCGGTAGCGGTGGCAGAAATTGTCAATCCGAGCCAGACGCCGTCCAGATTCAGGAGCAGTAGATAGAGACCGGTAACGGCAAAGGAAACCCGCCCGAATCGCCAGAGCTCATGCGCTTCACTGCGATCCCGGAACGTGAGATGGCGCGATACCTGACCGCGCCGTCGTCGCCAGTAGATGAAAACTACGGCCTGATAACCAACGTGCGCGCCAACCACGGCGATGGCGAGGGCGGTCAGCCCGGCGCCCATCGAGAGCAGCAGCACCATGGCAATGACTCGTGTGACCTCTTCGACAAGTGACCACCCCTGAAGCAGATCGTGACGTTGCCAGCCGGCGAGGGCGGCGGTAACCGGTGTCTGGAGAAAGACAATCGCCTGGCGGCAGCCAATCAGCAGGAGCGCCCACCGACCGTCGTTCCTCCAGTTGGCATCCTCGATGCGAAACAGGTCGAAGAGTCCGAAAGCCAAGACCGCGGTAACTAGGATGGTCGCAGCTGCAATCAGAAGGTACAAACTGGTGGCCGTTCCCAGCACCCGCGAGACCCGCGAGGGACCATCGGATGACGTGAATCGGGCCACGAACCGAGCGACTGCTGACTGGAGGCCGAAATCAAGAAGAGCGAGGTAGGCTGCGGTTTGGAACACAAGGGCCCATACGCCATAGCCATCCGTGCCCAGAAGAGAGGTAATGTACGGTATGAAGAGCAGCAGGATAAGGATGCGGCCGGCGTAGGCCAACCAGCCGACACCGAGGTTACGGGAAACTTGTTGCCGCAGCGGGCGCTGCTCCGTTGCTTCCGACATATGCAAAGTACCATACGGCGGCATTTCGGACGGGGCAATTGTTGGGCGCCCGCTCTGCTAGTCGTCGTAGCACTCGCCGGAATGGCCAATGCGAGCAGTCCACTCCAGCTCCCTGAAGTTCGTCAGAACATACTTCGCGTCACCCCCACCCTTCCGATCGATTTTACGGCTGATGAGATTCGGCTGACGGCTGTGATTGGCCCGGGTGGGGATCTCAGGGATCTCAAGAGCGAACATTCGATCGCTGCTCCGAGCCGACTCGCGAGCATCCGTGCCGCCTGGACCGACTCTGCCTTTCGTGCGGGGACCCTCTTCGGACGACCTACGATTCAAGAGGTGGCGATACGTCTGATCGCTCTCTCGGGTCAATCCGCGCTGCGAGTCGCGTATCCGGTTGCCAGTGTGGATAGTCGCTACTGGCGTTCCTACGCAGCTCATCATGGCTATCGGCTGCCAGCAATCGAGCGTTTTCCTTCGTACTTCATGGCAACCGATACGACCTCTGTTGAAAGCGTCCCGCCTCATGCGGTGATGCGTGTCATCGTCGATTCAACGGGCGGTTTGATCGCCAATGATCTACTGTGGTCGGTCGCGATGGTGTCACCAGCCCACTTGGTGAGCGCCTCGCTGTATGCCGACTTTGCTACGGGACGGTGGCAAGGCACAGCAGTTGCCGACACTGCCTGGATCGTCGTGATCCACCCGCAGGCAGGGGACAAACCGGTGCCAGCGTGGACTGCGACTGGGGATAACGGAGTGAGCGCACCGCTGGAGGCATGGCGGCTGCAAGTGCTGCCCGATACGTCGTTACTTCTGTGGCCACCGTTACCACGGTCACCGTCCCTCTCCCTGTCACTCGATCAGCGAGGTTCGTGGCAAGGTCGTGAGCGGGTGGCCGTGCGCGTGGATACGTTGGGTCGTGCCCGCATGTTGGGTCAGGACCCTTCCGGTGGTGTGCTCGGTCGGTTAGTTGATGATCTGTCGTTCTGGCCAGCGCGTCGCTTCGACGGCTCCGCTGTTTCGTTCGACGGGGTCATTGATCTTGAGTTTCACCCCCCTCGTATGGCCACGTTTCGCCCCCGGTGGCTCGACCCCGAACCCTAGTCAATTCGTACGCATCGCCGAATCGCCCCGTCTCGTATCGCAGAATCTGCGAATCGACTCGGCCGGATGCTCCGGCAGTTTGCAGGAATCGAAGCTATCTGCCTGAACGATAACAAGTTCACGGCCTTGGCGCGCGCTTGGTGAGCGTTGGCATCGATCTTGTCCCCCTATGGTTGATAAGAACGGGATGAGGATTGGTTCATGACGTCTGACCGGCAATCGGAAAGAACTCGATCGGTAGCGTGTACAACGACTAGAGCCGCACGGTTATGGCGTCTCGCTAACCAAATCCAAACAGTTGCGCATTGGCTTAACAGTGCGACGATTGTCTGGCTCCTGGTAACAGCGTGGCGACCGCTCTTGCCGATTGTGGCACTGACAATCCTTGGCGTGTTGGTACGAGGGATTGGTCGTTTGCTGCGACGGCTGCAGTCGGGTCGCCGCGACGTGAATAGACCGGTACAATCCGCTGCCGACATTGGCACTTGACAACCGACCAGAGCGGAATATACTGCCGCAATTTGGGCCAATGAACATTCGTAACACCTTGCTATACCGTCAACTGCATGCCCATCGCGGGCTCCTGTGGGGCGTCCTCGTGGCGCTCGTGGTTTTGTCACCAAACGTCAGTTCGTTCGACCTTGACGTTGATCGGCCGATTGAGGACGCGATTCGGGCTGGCGATACCGCCACCGCCATTGAATTGCTCCAGGCGGCGATGATTGAAGATGAGCGAGAGGACGGTAACAATGCCCTCCTCGGCTATATCTACTATCAGCGTCAGTCGTGGCTTCAGGCTGTCGAGCAACTTTCGGTCGCGCGGGACAAGAACAAGAAGAATCTCGATGCCGCCTACTATCTCGGTCGAGCGCTACTGCGTTTGGATCGAGTCGACGAGGCTGATGAAGTTCTCGCCGAGGGATTGAAGCGAGCCAAGAAGGAACTTGATCAGGCGCGCTTCAATAACGGCATGGGCTTGGTTGCCTTGGCGCGTGGCGAGTACAGCGACGCTGATACCTTCTTCCGCAAAGCGAATCTCGCTGACGATACCAATACCGAGTACCTGATCAACCTCGGCGACGCCAATTTCAAGATGGGTGTTCCGCCGTTGGCTATTCAGTACTACGAAGAGGCGTTGGCGATTGGGGGTGAGGGGTCGACCGAGGCGTACTTCCACTGGGCTGAGGCCTGTCTTGATCTCCGCGATTACCAGTGCGCTCTGGATAAGCTGGCGATTGTGCTGCAGCAGGACTCGACGTTTGCTCCGGCCTGGCGGCGGGCGGGTGAGATTTACATGAAAGCCGCACGCTCGTCGCGTTCGATTTCCGAGCGGACGGAGCTGTTCAAGAACGTTGTTGGTTCCTACGAACGATATTTTGAGCTGGCGTCGGTAACCGTGGATTCGGCCAATGTCCGCCCGTTCTTCGAAACCGGTCTTGCCTACATCAATCTGAACGGATTCGAGCAGGCGCTTGAGAATCTTGAGAAGGTCCTCGCGATTCCGTTCGAGCCGCGTGATATCTACTACAATATCGGGCGGGCCAAAGTCTATCTCGGTGATTATGCCGGTGCCCAGGCGTCCTTTACCCAACACGAGTCGTGGGTGCGGAATCAGACGACTGAGTATTCACCGACCTTTAGCCAGGCCGAGTACGCGCAGTTGCGGGGCGATGCCGCATTCTACAAGAAGCCGCAGGACCTCACCTCGGCCATTCGCTTTTACACGCAGTCTCTCGAATCACGTCCGGAACAGAAGCGACTCCTCAACAACGTCGCGTTCGCGTATCAGCGCCAGAACAAGCCGGCCGAGGCGGTAGCGTACTATGACAAGCGGATTGCGCTGGGTGTTGACTCGGCCGAGTGCCGAATCTACCGCAACGCTGGTTTTGCGGCCTACAAGGTTGCAACGGGTGGTGGCGACGAAGGAGTTGACGACTTCCTGGATGACGATTTTGGCTTCGAGGCCCCTGTTGAGGTGGCTGCTGATGAGGGAGCATTTGATCCGAATCGAGATTATCTGACAGCGTCGGCCGAGTATCTTGAGAAGTTTCTTGCCTGCTCGCCCGAGGACGAAGATGCCGTTCGGTTTGTTGCCTCGATTTACATGCAGCAGGATCGCTGCTCCGACGCGGTCAGCTGGTTTGAAAGCTGGGCGCAGTTACAGCCGGAGAATCCGGAACCCTACAAGACTCTAGGCATTGCCTACTTGACCGGGCAGTGTGGTACTGATTATAGTCGCGCCCTACGGTATCTCAAGCAGGCGTACGATCGTCACGTGGCGGCCGGGTCGTCCTGTGAGGATGCCGCGTTGTTGCTGAGTATCGCACAGGCTCATCACCTGCGCGCCGCCGGTAATACAACGGACAAGGCACAGGTGAATTCGGATTTCAAGAATGCGTTCGAGTGGTATGGTCGGACGCTGAAATGTGATCCGGGGAATGCAGATGCGCAGAAAGGCCGCGACGAAACCCAGTTCGAGTTCAATTAGACTCGAATGCGGGAGCGGCCGTCAGGAGACCGATGGCTGAAACCGAGATGGAAAAAGAGAGCGGATCATCGTCGGGTGACGATTCCGCAGGGCAAGCCGAAAATCGCGTCAGCGAACGTCAGCGACTGACATATATCGGCTTCGATGTCTTTCCCGGTAACCCCCGAGAATTGTTCCGGCCCGGCGAGGAGGATAAACTCCGCGCCACGGTCGCTGAGAAGCGGTCCAAGCAGGATATTATCCGCGAGGATGCGACGCTGCTGCAACCGCGCGTCTCCTTCTCCGAGCGTGTCGTAATGACATTTGCGGCTCTCCTCGTGCTCGCATCGCTCTTCCTGCCGTGGTATTCGGTCTACAACGAAACGATCGTCGAGAACGAGCCGCCAACACCGCCGCCGACAGAAACGGCGGCGCCATTTGATGTCGCGACTATGCTGGGGCAGTTTGATGCCGCCTCGGTAGAGGTTCAGGCGCAAGTCGCCGGGCTGCTTCCGGTCGGGGCTATCGACTCTGTCCGCAATCTGCTTGCGGTGGGTGATACGGTGGCGGCGACAGCGCTCGTGGAAACAGCGAGTGAACCCGTCGTTGCGCTTCTGATGCCGGCCGGGGAGATCGACCCGCTTGCCGACACGGCGGCGGCCACCCCCGCAGAGCCGGCAGCGATTCCGACTGAGGATCCGCAGGAACAGTTGATTACGGCCGCAATCCAGCGGACGGAGGTCATTCGCGACCGCACGACCTGGAACGGTATCAGCGGATTCGGCTTGCTTGGTCCCGCCGGATCGGTGCTCTTTGGATCGGGAATCGGCATACTTCTCACGACGGTTTTACTGGTCCTTTACACGGTGCTCTGCATCGTTGGCCCGTTCTATTGCCTCTACGGAATCTGGGGTCTGAAAGGGGACGCCGACAGCGTTGCCTTGAAACTCAAGAAGATGCTGAAAATCGGATGGGTGGCGCCAATCGTGGTTAGCCTGACATTCGCTCTGTCGTTCCTTGGGGGAACGTATGCAATTGACGCCGCCAGCGTCTACAACAGCCTCGGCGATGCCTATGGAGTCGCTGTCTATCTTGGCACGCTCTCCATCGGTCTTCTGGTGTCGATGGCCGGATTCATTCTGCTGGCGGTCAAGGGAGTTGAGATTTAGGGAAATCTGCAGATAGTTTGGAGGAATCAGACTCGTGGTTAAGCAAACACTCTTTATCACTCTCAACACGTTGGTCGCTTTTGGGATCGGCGCTGGCCTGTTCTATGGTATCTTTGCGCAGGCCGAACCGGGTACGATCTTGCAGTCGATCTACCACGGTGGCCCGCTCGTTATCGTGCTCATTGCGATCCTCATCATGTTGATCGTCTTCGCCATCGAGCGCTACTTTTCCCTCTACGGCGTCGCCAAGGGTAAATCGTCGGTGCAGGTCTTCTTCAAGAAGCTTGTCACCCTGATTCAGAACGACGACTACGACGGTGCCCTGGCCGCCTGCGACAAGCAGCGCGGTACCACCGCCAACGTTCTGCGTGCCGGCATTGAGCAGTATCGGGCGTTGCGTGGTGATGAGTCGGTTGACGGCGAAAAGCGCCTCGAAATGACGCAGGCCGCCATCGAGGAAGCGAACGCGCTCGAAGGGCCGCTGTTGGAACGTAACCTGATTGCCATGTCGACGATTGCGTCGATCGCTACGATGGTCGGTCTTCTGGGAACGACGATCGGTATGATTCGCGCCTTTGCTGCCACCGGTAACGTTGAGGGCGGAGTCATCGATGCTCAGCAGCTCGCCGTTGGAATCTCCGAAGCGTTGATCAACACCGCTGGTGGATTGGCCTCCGGTATTGGTGGTATTTTCTTTTACAACTTCTTTGTGAACAAAGTAGACTCGTTTAACTACACGACCGACGAAGCATCGTTCGAAGTCATGCAGTTGTTGCGGGCGAAAGAAGGACGCTAAACTCAAAGCGTAAGCGACTATGTCTAAGATCAAGAAGAAACGCCGCGTTTCGATCAAGCTGGATATGACGCCGATGGTAGACATCGCGTTCCTCCTCTTGATCTTCTACATGGCGACGACTCAGTTCAAACCACCGGAGGCGAAGGCCGTCGAGTTGCCGACGTCGCATTCCCAGATTGAGCTGCCTAAAAAAGACATTATCAACGTTACCGTGTCTGCGCTTGATTCGATCTATGTCGACTGGATCGAACGTGTCCCGATGATCGTTGAGGGTGTCCAGCAGGAAGTCAAGGCGCGTCGCGTCCGGACTGTGCAGGATAACTCAATCGCAGTCGAAATTGGCCGTGGACGTGCCGTCAACCCCAAGGCACTGGTTGTTGTCAAGGCCGATGCCGGAGCGTCATTCGGTCGGATGCAGGACGTGATGAGTCAGATGCAGGATATCAATATCAACCAGATCCTGGTCATCACGAGTAACGAGCTTGAGTGATCCCAAATGGGGATCGTCAGTTCACATTGAACGAAAGATACTGTCACGTCGTCGCCCCTGTAGGAGAGACTGACATGACAGTCGCCAGATAAAGGATAGCCGGTATGGGCGGTGAAGTAGCTGAACGCGCACAAAAACCCCAAAAGGGTAAGCGCCGGCCAAAACGACGAATCTCGATCATTCTCGACATGACCCCCATGGTCGATATCGCGTTTCTCCTTCTCATTTTCTACATGGTTACGACCGTCTTCTCCATGCCGCAGGCGATGGAGATCAACCTGCCGCCGAAAGAGCAGCAGGAAGGTGAACTTGAGGTTCGTGAGTCGAACCTACTCACGCTCCGAGTCGACAGCGAAAGCCGTTACTGGTGGCATCTCGGGATCGCCGAGGGTGGCAACTTGCCGAACCTGCTGCCGACCGCACCGGCCACTCCGGACACGGTCACCTATCAGTTCTGGGCCGATACGCTGCAGTCGCTGCTGATCGGCCAGAACCGCGAGAATCCTCGTCTGTCGACGTTGATTCTGATTCATCCCGATGGCACATACGGAGATTTGATTAATCTTCTCGACGAAATCGATCTTATTGAACGATCCTGGAACGCTCGGATCGCGAATGATCTGGACAAGGATGTTCTCGACCTCGAGCGCAATGAGCGCTTTTCATATCGATATGCGGTTGGCAACTGGGAGGACCGCGACGATCGGGTTATGGTGGCTGCCGTCGACCAGGCGCAGACGGAAGGAAAACTGTAGTCCGGTGTATAACGGATAGATAACCGCCAAAAAGGTGGGGTAACAGTATGGCCAACAAAGATAAATACAATCCGCTCTACTCCCCGTACGGGGCGTTCGAGCTAAAGGCGAAGTACCAGCGGAACTTCACGTTCGCGACGCTGATCGCCCTCGGACTCGTCCTCACGATTATCGGCTCGGCAGTGCTCTATAAAATTCTGACGGCCGCCGATGAGGCCGAGATTATCGCCGCGCCGGTCGTTATTCAGACGATCCGCGACATCCCGCCGCCGCCGCAGATTGAGCGTCGGCCGCCCAAAGTTCAGGTCCAGCAGCAGGTCCAGGTGCCGAAAGTCGGTATTCCGACCCCGGTTGCCGACGACGAGTTGATGGATGAGGATGTCGTCATTGCGACTCAGCAGGAGCTGGCCGATATCTCTGTGCCGACGTTCGACCAAGGCGCGGGACCGGGCGATGATCTCGTCATCGACATCCAGGAAGATTTCATCCCGGCTCCCGAGGACTTTGTGCCGCTGGAGATTCAGCCGGAGATGCTCGAACGAGCACAACCTGACTACCCGCAGTTGGCGCGCCAAGCCGGGTTAACCGGGACGGTTGCGGTGCAGGGCCTGGTGAATCCGAAGGGCGAAGTCCAGGACGTGAAGATCGCTCGCTCGTCGGGTGTCGAAAGTCTTGACCTGGCCGCTGAAGAGGCTGCCTACAAGTGCAAGTTCAAACCCGGCATTCAGAACGGTAATCCGGTCTTTGTCTGGGTTGTTTGGACCTATGAGTTCACGTTGAACTAGGCGTCAGCGACAAAGCACCTGCCAGTACCAACGCCCCGCGGGTTATCCCCCGGGGCGTTTTCTTATGGTCCACGTCTGGCGTGTCGACGGTTGCCCAATGACGTCCATCTCTCTCGCCGATGGTTCGACCACGGGTCGGGAGCGCGGCAGATGCCGAGTGTATCAACACAAATCGTGGTGGACTACCGACGGACCAAAGAAACACCGCTCGGTGCTTACGCTTACCGAGCGGTGTTGAATCGTTATCTGAAAGCGGTGCGTACAGCCCGTCTACGGACAGTTGGGCAACGGCGTGAAGGTGATGAAGAGGTTGTCGATCAGCGCCGAGAGATCGGGAAGACCAACGTCGCCATCGGCATTAATATCACCCTCGTCGGGACATGACAGCGGTGCGAACGAGATGAAGAGATGGTCGATCAGTGCCGAGAGGTCGGGGAGCCCAACCGTATCGCCGCCATCGAAATCGACATTCCCGGTCGTTCCAACACAGCAGGTTGCAGGATCGGGGGGGAGAACGAACGCCCCCGCCACGCTCGGGAGATTCACCGAGAAACAGTCGTTCGCAATCTTCGCCGTCTGCAGGAGAGCTGCGTCGACGCGTACGACATTCGTGTCACCGGCCGGTGTTCCACCGGGGAAGCGGAAGTGGGCCCGCGCAATCGGTCCATCACCCGGCGGAATTTCGAGGCCGTTTCCGAGGAGATCGTACACAACGCGGCCACTCGCGCGACCATCGGCGATAAGCGCCAGTGTGAATCCATCGGCCCGCGTTCCAGCTACGGAAACCGAATCAAACAGCAGATTGAACGGCCCGTTCCAGTCGATGGGGAGAACGATCTCGTTTACGGAATTGGCATTGGTCAGGTTGATGTCGATCGAGACGAGCGAGGCTGGTTCGACCGTTTCGAATCCGGCTCTGAGCGTATCACCGTCGGCGATCAGCACTTCCTGGAAAATGAAGAGCCGTCCGTCGTCATTCGATGCGTAAATCTTGCCTGTTGCTGTGTGTGGGTAGATCCCCCAGCACCCATCGAACGCCGGATTGTCATTTGCGGTAAACGTATCGAAGCGGTCGGACTCGACGGGATTGTTGGGGTCGGAGATATCAAGAATCACGACGCCGGCGCTGTACGATGAGATGTAACCGCGACCATTTTCAAAATGAATGTTGTGGGCGAGGCTGTTCACCGCCGGATATTCGCCCACCAGCTGGATGTTTTGAAGGTCCTGAATGTCCCAGATTTTAACCGTCTTGCCAACGGTCTCCTCCGTCGTGCCCGCATAGCGGCGATCGGCAGTTGGCCATACGTTGTGAACGTAGCCTGAATTGGGAATAATAACATTGACGATTTCAACCGGATTCAGCTTGTCGGAAACATCCCAGATCGACCAGCTACTATTGTTCCCCTCAGCAACGTACAAAGTGTCGTTGTGAGCGAACATGTCATGACAATCACCAGTAAAGATGTCACCGATCAACTGCGGGTTTTCCGGATCCGCCAGGCTCCACACCCGGACGCCGTTGTCGGGCGGGTTGACCGCGTACAGGTACCCCTGAACGGTATCGATTGAGACATTGTGGTGGGTGTTGTTATTGAAGCTGGTGGCGAAGCGATCAACAAACGTCACCGAGTTCGGCAGGGTCGACAGATCGAGAATGATAATCCCCTGATTGGTACCCGTGCATTCGGTGACTGCGTAGAGGTAATTCTGGTAGTTCTTAAAATCGCGCCAGAACGATCCGCCACAGTTGTTCTGCGGACCGATGACCGTCTCGACAAGGACCTGATCGGTGACGTTGTAGACCGCGATCCCTTCAAAAACCCCCATGAAGGCGTATTCTCGGCCATCCGGATGCTGCCAGCCCCAGATGTCGCTTCCGCCAAAGTTGGTGAATTGCACCTCATCGAGCAGACAGAACTGATAATCTCCGGCCTCACTCGCCTGTGCGGCAGACTGCGTCGTGGGAGTCGTTCGCCCGTTCGCGGCCGCCTCCATCGCTGCCTGAGCCGAATCAACGAGATGCGGTGGCGGAATGGCGCCTACGGGCCCGGCGACCATGGCGAGTCCTAAAATCGTCGCGGCGACAATCAGATGGCAAGAGATCGACTTCCGAGTCATTTCGGCTCCTTCAAATGTTCGGCGGACTGTCACACAGTGAGGCGGGGGGCGCTACGCCCACCGGCATACATCTATAAACGTCCATGGAGTCAGGCAGTTTCGGGTAAACTGAATCTTACTGGTGGGTGGCAGCGTGAGGTGAGGTAAGCCAACCACAGACAATAAGATAGGGCCGAACGCCGGGTTTCGTCAACGCTCAATTCCCACCGACTACAGCCGAGCACTCTTCAGAATCGATAAAAAAAGCCTCCTTCGGCTTGACAGATGCTCAAATGTGCAGTATACATCCGGGCACCACTGATAGTCAGCCTATCGCAGACTGGGAGAGCCAACATGGAAGACCAGATCGCCATCAAACCTGCCGTTGAGACTCGTGACGACCTCGATTGGGGGGTGGCCAAGCACTCACCGGTGACCTTTGTCAATGCCGAAACCTGTCCTGATTGTGGCGCCGGAATGATTCGTCAGTCCGGTTGCAGTGTCTGTCCGGGCTGTGGCTATGGTTGCTGTGGATAGCGTATGCAACTCGCCGAGGTAACTGCATACGGCCTCCCTCGAGTACTGATTGAGGGCTGGCAGGGGCGGCAGCGGGGGGAGTTGCTACCGCTTCAGGTCGCGGCGATCCAGAATGGATTGATCGGCTTTCCCGGTCAACAGGCATCTCTGGGTAATCTCCTGATCTCCGGTCCGACGTCGTCGGGGAAGTCATTCTGCGCCGAACTGGCGATCGCCAGAACGCTCCTTGATCGCCGCAAGGCGCTCGTTGTCGTTCCCACCAAATCCTTGGTCGAGGAGCTGGTCGAGCGCTGGCAGACCGTCTTTGCGCCCCTGAATGTCCGCTGTCGGGGACTGACCGCCGATCACGCCACCTCCGCCGTTCGGCAGATCGGACGGGGAGATTTCGAGATCGTGGTCGCGGTTATCGAGAAGGGGATTCGGTTGTGGCGTCGATTCCCCACCCTCTTCGAGTCACTCGGTCTGGTGGTGATCGATGAACTGCAGATGCTGGCCGACAGCGCGCGCGGGAGTGAACTCGAGCAGCTGCTTATCTCACTCCGGGCGCGTCACGAGGGGCCGCGCCTTCTTGCTCTCGCTGGCCGCGTGTCCGATCGATCCTGTCGGCAGCTGGCTACCTGGTTGGATGCCGGAGTTGTTGCTGTCGACCAGCGGCCGGTTGATCTCTGGCACGGTGTTGCATCACCCGGCGAGTTGCGGCTGCGCTCATTCAATACCGGTACCGAAGTCGAAGAACCGTTTGGGGATGGAGATACGTGGGAGGATATCCGCGAGGCGGTTGTCGATGCGATGGTTGCTGCGCCACCGCCGACGCTCGTCTTTGTCAAATCACGGGCCGAGGCGGTTCGTCTTGCCCAAACGTTGGCCAGTCGTCTGCCGTCCCGCCTTTCGGAAACGACACTCCACGCGCTCTCGGGGGAGGAGCCCTCGCGGTTACTGGCACAATTGCGCCAGGTGCTTTCTGCGGGGGTTGCGTTTCACACGGCAGATCTCTCCGTGACGCAACGTCGAGCCGTTGAACACGGATTTCGGCGAGGTGACATTCGATTGATCTGTGCAACATCAACGCTCGCGCTTGGTGTCAATCTTCCGGCCACGTCGGTCTTCCTTGAAGCGCTACGGTATCACGCCGGAACCGGGAATGGTGAACCCGTTCCCGTTCCGGTACCGGCGCTTGATCTCGATAACATGATTGGTCGAGCTGGTCGCTTCGGACTATCCGATCAACCGGGCCGGGCGATCGTGATGGCTGCGAATCGCCTCGATGCTGAGGGGGTGTGGGAGATGTATTTTTCACCCACTCAGCAACCGGAGATTACGTCGGTATGGGCCTCTCGCCCGGTGGTGGATCGCCTGCTGGCCTTCATCGTGACCGGTTGCTGCCGAACGCCCGAAGATGCCTCTCGTCTGTGGCAGCACGCTTTGGACCCCGATCGAGAGTCGACCGACTCGGTTATTGCTGCTGCTGCCCGGCAGCTTGTTGCCGCCGGCATGATTCGGGTGCGTCCGTTCGGTGAAACGGTCTGCTGGGAGCCGACCGATGTCGGGGCGGCGACCGTCGATTCAATTTTTGCGGTCGATGAGGCGATTCGTCTGCTTGATCGCTGGCGGCAGGGATGGCCGACCGCGCCCGAGGCCTGGTGGGCCGAGGCACTCGATACACCAAGCTGGCGGGCACCATCCGGTTGGTTGTCATCGTTGGAACGGCGCACCAATCTCTGGGTGCGGCGGCTCTATCAGGAATTCGCGGACGATGCCAAGCTATCAGAGATTGCCGGTCATCTTCCGACCACCCACGCCACCGTGCCTCTTGCGTTCCATGAGGCCGCGCGAATCAAAGCAATTCTCGCCTTCCGCGAGTGGCAGCAACTGACATCAATTGCCGATTTGGAAGCGAACTTCGGGGCGTCGTTGGGAGCGTTTCAGCAGCTCGGTCGTGATGTGGCTCATCGCCTGCGCGGCATGGCAGGGCTGATGCGAGCGGCGCGTCTGAGCGATGAGGTTGCGTCCGATCTCGAAAACGAAGCGTTCGCTTGTCAGATGGGCGTGCCGCGGGTGTATCGGGATCTCGTTCGTCGGGCCGGGGACCGCTTGGGTCGACGCGATTGTGGGGCGCTCTGGCACGCCGGAATTCGGTCACTCGACGATTGGCGTCAGGCGTCTCTCAGCCGGCGCGAATCCATTCTCGGCAACAAGCAGATATGTCAGGACATCGATAAGCTTATTCAACGTGATGTAGAGGAGGATTCTATGGCGTATCCAAGTGCAACGGCAATCGTCTCCGCCGGTGATGATCACCTGTCGCTGGATATCGATGGAAGTTTTGAGGGGGATCGATTTCTGATCAAGGTGAACGGTCAACCGGTACGGTTGACCGGCAAGTCGTTCAAATATCTGACCAAACTCGCCCACGGACGAGTCCACGGAGACAGTGGCTGGGTTTACAAGGACGACCTGGAGACCGGCTTCAATCAAGCCCGCTACCTGTATCGGATGAAATCAGAGCTTGCCCCTTCGGGTGTTGACGCCGGTGGCTTGGTTGAAAACAATCGCCTTGGCTATTACCGGCTGGCCGTCGACCCGAATCAGATTCGGCTCAATCGTCAACTTCTGGCCGCTCATCCGGACTGGGAAATTCGCTCGCTCTTCAGCGAAGAGAGTTCAGCCGTGCATTGATCGTCTTTCCCTCGCGGAGACCATGGATCAAAACGGCTTTCCGGCCGATACCTACAGGGAGCGGATCGGTATAACCTCCGAACCGCTTCCTGTTTATGATTATACGTAGCCGTCATCCATTGCCTATCATCTCGGCCGACCGGGATACCGTCTACCCACTATTGCCGCTCATGACGGCGGTACTCTTCCCCCGAACAACCTTGACGTTGCAGATCGGCCGTCCTGAGAACCTGCGCCTGCTTCGCTCCGCCCTGCGGTCCAATTCCTCGTTCATCTGCGCCTATTCCCATGCCGACATTGAGATCCCGACCGGCCAGCCGCTCCACCAGGTTGGTACGCTCGCAATCGTTCGCGATCTCCAGGAGGGACCCGGGCGCTCGGTGTCGGCGACCATCGAGGGGCGGGAGCGGGTCGCCATCCAATCGGTGGCAACCGGCGAGCCGGTGCTGCAGGCCGCCGTGGCTCGACTCGAGCCGGCAGCTTCGGTATCGATCGGTCTTCAGGACGCAATCGCGACGACGTTCCGTCTGATTGCGGAGATCACGCAGCTCGATCCGATCTACTCGCCGGAGTTGTCCCGGGTATTGGAGCACAACCGCGAGGATCCCGACCTGTTAGCCGATCGGGTGGCGGCATCGTTCCACTTCTCACTGAGCGCCAAGCAGGAACTTCTCGAAACGCTCCCGCTGGAAAGTCGCTACGAGCAGCTGATATCGTGTCTTGAGCAGGAGCGGTCACGGATCGCGACTGTTCTCTCGATCAACGAGAACGCTCGCAAGCAGATTGAGGAAGACCAACGGCGGCACGTGCTTCGCCAACAACTGGTCGAGATCAAACGTCAGTTGGGAGAGGACTTTCGGGAGGAGAAAGAGGCTGCCCGCTGGACTAAGATCCTGACCGAGCGGACGGAGCTGCCGCCGGAGGTGGTGAACCGCGCCCGGATCGAGATCGACCGTTTGAAAGAACTCTCGCCGGGTTCATCCGAATTCGGCGTTATCAAGAGCTACCTCGACCTCCTGCTCAACTTGCCGTGGGGAAAGACCTCCAATCAGCGGCTCGATATTGGGGTTGCTGAGGGCATCCTTGTCCAGGACTACTTTGGCCCAAGGACGGTTCGTGAACAGGTGCTTCAGCGACTTTCGGTGCGACAACTTCTGGGGGGGACCGATCGCGGACCGACACTCTGTCTGGTCGGAGCACCCGGAACGGGCAAGGCTTCGTTGGCGCGAGCGGTCGCTCGTGCCATGGGTCGTGAGTTTGTTCGTATCTCCGTGGGCGGTGTCAATGATCCCACGGCATTGCGGGGGGTATCCCGGACCTTCTTAGGAGCTCAGTCCGGTCGGTTCCTGCGACGGCTCCGCCAGTGTCGAACTGTCGACCCCGTCATTCTCGTCGAGGATATCGACGTCTTCAATCTCGACAACGATGCCGCCGTGAACATGGCGTTGCTGAGCATCATCGACGCCCGCCGGAATCATCGCTTCATCGACGAGTATCTTGGTGTCCCCTTTGACTTTAGTCAGGCTCTGTTCATCTGTTCGGTGCAATCTTATGAGGATCTTCCGGAGCCGTTCATTCCCCGCTTTGACATCCTGGAAATGCCGAGCTTCATCGAGCGTGAGAAGATCCAAATCGCGAAGAAGTACATCCTGCCGCAGATTTGCGAGCGCCATGGTTTGAGGCGGAAAGAGGTCCGACTTTCCGATCGTACGCTGTCACTGATTATCACCGGCTACACGCGCGAGGCGGGTTTGCTGGCATTCTCGCAGCAGATTGAGAAGATCTGCCGCAAGATTGCGCTCGAAAAGGCAGAGGGACGGAAGCGGGTCTGGACACTGACTGAGCGGAATCTCGACGGCTATCTTGGCACCCCACTCTACATGCCTGAAGTAGCGGAAACAGCACCCGAGATCGGAACCGCCGCGGGTCTGGCCTGGACCGGGGCCGGGGGCGAACTGATGTTCATCGAAGGGCTGAAGATGCGCGGCGATGCGCAGATTATTACGACCGGATCGCTTGGCGATGTGATGCGCGAATCGATCCAGGCTGCACACTCGTACGTTCGCTCCAAAGCCGATGTGCTGGGCATCGATCCGAACGATTTTCGGGAGTTTGATCTCCACATTCATTTTCCGTCGGGGGCGATTCCCAAAGACGGTCCATCGGCCGGTGTAGCGGTCTGCATGGTTATCGCATCGGTGTTGGCCGAACGGCCGATTCGTAATGACATCGCGATGACCGGTGAAATGACGTTGCGTGGCCGCATTCTTCCGGTGGCGGGGATCAAGGAGAAGGTCGCGGCGGCGTTCCGCGCGGGGATTACCGAGATCGTGTTGCCGAAAGGGAATGAGAAGGATCTGAAGGAGTTACCCGCGGAAGTCATTGGTGAGACAACGTTTCACCTGGTTGAACGGGTCGACGAATTGTTTGCGATCTGTTTGCTTGATTTCCAGCCGTCCAGCTTCACACTCGAGAAACTGTTTCACGAGGAGATCGACAAAGCGCGCACCCGCAATCGACGGGGCCGTAAAACAGGGCGCCCTTCACCTGCGGCTAAATCTCCTCGCCGTCGCCGTTCGTCACGACGCTAGTTATCCACACGAACAGGTAACTGTGCGGGGGTAGACCACCCCTTGACAGTTAGCTACCCTCCGCTCTATATTTGTGTATAGGGACAAGTCGGCGACGGCCGTCCCTCGGTCACGCATATTCTCGTTTCAATGCTCTCGATAATACCGTTCATGCGTCCGGGTTCAGTTGTCGCTTCTCGTCGCCAGGGACTGTTAGGTAAACGTAACGAATTGGACACAGCACAGGGAGGCCTTCCGATGTCACGCGTGCGAACTTGCCTTCTTCTCACACTTCTTCTCGTCGGCCTGGGCGGAACGGTGCCGGCGCAATTCATGCAGGATCCCGCTGATTTGGGGGCTGCGGATACCGTCATTATCGAGGCGGTGGCGATTCCCGATGTTGCGACGGCGCAGACCGATCTCATTCTGGAGTTATCGTACTTCAATGATGCCAACACGATCGGTTTGACCGGCGGTGGCTTCTCGTGGGACAACCCCAACTTCGTACTCGATTCGGCGGTGTTCTCGCCCGCCGCATTAGCTGCCTTTGATTTGCAGCGGTTTGTCTTCTTCGCGAACAACATCGACTCCTCCAACGCCAATCAACTGTTTCAGTTTGCCGGTGTCGCACTTGCAGCAAATCTCCAACCCGATCCGGGTCGTCAGCTGATGGCGACCTACTATTTTACTGCGACGTCCTGGGGACTGTCGGACTCGGTTGTCATCGATACCAATGCGTTCAACTCAGCGGCCGAGTTGCAGTTTATCATCGCTGCGCCACCGCCGAATAACATTCCGTACGTCCCGGCGTTCTCCGGCACGCTTGTCATCCGGGACACAGCGTTTGTGCCTCCGGCAAACATCCAGGTTGCTCCGGACAGTCTTTTCTTCGCTGCTGTGGCCGGCGAAGGGAATCCGTTGCCTCAGTCGGTTGACATCACATCGTCCGCACAGCAACTCCCGTTCACGCTTATCGAAAACGCTCCCTGGCTATCCAAAGTACCGTCGTTTGGAACGACGCCGCGTAACGTCTCGGTGTCGGTATCGCAGGCCGGATTGACACCTGGTCTCTACATCGATTCGATTGAGGTGGACGCTCCGTCGGCGGCTAACAACCCGCAGTATATTTACGTCGAATTCACGTTGGCTGAACCGCTGCCGGAAATCGGTGTGAGTGATCCCTCGTTTACGTTCAACGCGTTGGTTGGTGATCCGAATCCGGCGCCACGGACATTGACGATTACGAACGCGGGGGGCGGGACGCTCAACTGGTCGGTCAGCAATATGGAGCCGTGGTTAACGTTGATGCCGATGGCCGGTGTCGACTCCGGTGACGTCTCTGTCGTGGTTGACATTAGCTCATTGGGACTTGGTACGTTCACCGATACGATTACAGTCACCGCATCCGGAGCGACGAACGATCCGGTCAAGATTCCGGTAACTGTGAATCTGGGCAGCAACTTGCCGACGATTGAACTCGATTCGTCGACGCTGTTCTTCGTTGTCGCCCTTGCTGAGCTGCCGAACTTTTCGCGGTCATTTGAGGTCCGTAATGGCGGCATTGGGTCGCTCACCTACTCCGTTACAGAGAGCGCCGCTCGGATTGTGAACGTTGACAATGGTTCGGGTGTTGCGCCCGATAGCGTTCGCCTCGATTTCGACGTTCCGACCGCCTTCGGTGGGACCGAGGTTCGCGATACGATCACCATCACGTCCCCTGAAGCGATCAACTCACCACTCGACGTTGAGGTTGTCCTGCGCTTTGTCGCGACTCCGGCGAATCTTATCACGTCTCGGGACACGGTTCGCCTGCGGACGTTCGAGTGCCAGTCGGGTGACTCGGTGTATCTCCCGAGTTCGTTCTCTATCTCGAACATTGGTGGCGACAATCCTGTCGATCTCATTCCTCAATTCTCGAGTAGCAACTTTGTCGTGTCGCCGACCGCGGCAACGGCTCCGCGAACATTCCTGGTCACACCACTCCAAACGACACTACCGATCGGAGTGTACTACGACACGATCACGTTCGATTCGCCGAAAGACCCGAGTGGCCCGGTTGAGGTGATCGTCGAGTTTACGGTCGCTGCCCCGGCGATTGCTCCCGAGATCGAACTCTCTACGAGTCAGGTCGGTATCCCTTACAAGGAGGGCGGCGGGCCGTACACACAAAATGCCTTCACCGTTCAGAATCCGAATGGAGGGTGTCTGAGTTGGGAGATTGTCGAGGATGTCGATTGGTGGTTCCCCGTTAATCAGACGGGAGAAGCCGGCGAGATTCATCGAGCCGATATCAATGGGGCTGGATTCCCCTTTGGCGAGTATTTCGATACGCTGCTTGTGTCATCATCCGGAGCGAGCAACAGTCCGGTGGAGGTGCCGGTCGTCCTGCGTGTCTGGCGATTCCGCGGCGATGTCAATTATGACAGCACGATCAACCTCGCCGATCTATCGCGGTTAATCAGCTTCCTGTTCATCTCACCGTTTGTCAATGCCGCTCCGCAGCCGTCGCTGCTCATCGGCGACACCGATTGCAATAATCTCGTCGAGCTGCCGGATCTGACGGTACTGATTTCCTATCTGTTCCTGAATGGACCGCCACCGTGCAACGATGACATCCAGGGAGCAGAGCTGCCGTAGCTTCGATCTCACAGTCAAGGACGTAGCCCGGGCCGCCAATCGGATTGATTGGCGGCTCTCTTTTGTGCTTGCTCGGTCGATCCACGACGGTTTCTTGATGAGATAGTACAGATACGCCTCACCAACCATGGCAAAGTTACCGCGAATGACGAGCACTACCTACCAGCCTGAGACCGGTCGGCGGTTTCATATCAGCACCTACGGGTGCCAGATGAACCTCGCCGATTCCTCCACGATTGCGCAGTCGCTTCTGACCCGCGGCTATGTGCGGGCGGAGCGGGAGGAGGATGCTGATATCATCATTCTGAATACCTGCTCGGTTCGGGAAAAGGCTGAGGACCGTATCTACGGCCGACTGGGGGAGATCTATCGGTTCAAGAAGGAACGTCCTGATCTCCAGGTCGCGGTGGTCGGTTGCATGGCTCAGCGGCTGGGTGATGAGCTGATTCGGCAAGTCCCGCACGTCGACTTCGTGCTCGGTACCGACCGACAGTTTGAGCTCCCCGATGTTCTGGAAGGACGCGAGGGAACCGATCGCGTCATGACGGCCTTCGGGCATGAAGATATGGATGCGATCGAGCCAATCAAGGAGACACCGTTCTCCGGCTTTGTCACCATTGCTCGCGGGTGTAACAACTACTGTACGTATTGCATTGTACCGTTCGTTCGCGGCAAGGAGCGTAGCCACTCGCCCGATTACATTGTTGCGGCCGTTCGCGACATGGTTGCCGAGGGGGTTGTGGAAGTCAATCTGCTTGGGCAGAACGTCAATAGCTATCATTCGGGCGACACCGATTTCGCTGATCTGCTCTTACGTGTCGCTCGCGAAACGGGAATCGCTCGTATTCGCTACATGACGTCGCATCCGAAAGACTGCTCCAAGAAGCTTATTCATGCGATGCGCGATGAACCAAAGATCCTGCCGCACATCCATCTTCCGATCCAGTGCGGTTCGGATCGTGTGTTGCGCAAGATGGGTCGTTTCTACAGCGTAGCTCATTACCTGCGCGTTGTTGACTACATCAAGGAACAGCTGCCCAACGTCGCGCTGTCGACCGATATTATTGTCGGATTTCCCACCGAAACCGAGGCGGAGTTCGAAATGACCCTCGATGCGGTCCGTCGGGTTCGCTACGATACCGCATTCATGTTTCGCTATTCGGTTCGACCGGGAACGCTCTCCGCTCGGGAATTCGAGGATGACATCCCCGAGGCTGAGAAGATTCGGCGATTAACCAAGTTGATCCAAGTGCAGCAGCAGATATCGTATGAATGTAATCAGGCCGAGATCGGTCGTGTTCATCGATGCCTTGTTGAGGGAACGTCGAAGCGTTCGCAAGATATCATTCGGGTGCGGACTGAAACCAACAAGACGGTGCTTATTGCTAACGGTTCTCCGACGATTGGGACGATCGTTCCCGTACAAGTAAGCTCGGCGGACGCATTTACGCTCCACGGAGAACTGGTCGTCTGATGGATTCACCGTGGGTTGTTGTCGTAGCGGCATCGGTTCTGACGGTCGTGCTGATTGCCGTCTGGCAACGATTGTCTCAGATCGTCAGCAGCCGCTCGGTTGCCTGGCTGTTCGGTCTGGGGTCGGTGCTGACAATCGCCGCGGTTGGGTGGCAGGCGTTCGTCGTCACGCCAACCTATCGAGATCTCTTTATTGAACCGGCGTATCCCATCCTGTCCATCACGCATGGCGTGGTGGCCTTGATCGGAGTTATCCTTCTCGCTGTTGCGATCGTACAGTTTGCACAGCTCTGGGCGTCTCGGGAGGACGAGTTTGTCGGGCGCGAGGCACGCCAGGGACTCGCGGCCGAAGTTCGTGTCGCCGCCACCGGACAGCGAGCTCTCCCGGTTATCCTCCAACGTGCCTTGACGGCACTCGTATCGCGACTCGATGGAACAGGTGGGGCAATCTTTCTCATTCACCGTCGCCGGGCCCGCCTTGTTCTCGCGGCGGAGCATCGACTCGACCGAGAAGCACTGTCGACATTGGAGGAGACGGGAACGCAGATCGGCCCGATTCGCGACGCTCTTGGTCTTGGCGCTCCAGCAGTAATCGACGATGCCGCAACGCTGGCGTCACTTCGCCTTTCCGGAAACCATGCCGCTCTGATTGCACCTCTCGTCAGCGATACCGATGCCGTCGGACTGTTGATCATCACCGGGCGATCCCGCGGGTCATTCGATACGGCGACACTTTCCGCGGTTACTTCGGTCTGTGTCTGGCTCGCCGACCGCATCGACCTAACGCGGCGTCAGCGGGAGGTCGAAGTTGCACGCTCCTCACAAGAGATGGCTGACAATCAACGCGGCATCCTTGAATCTGTTCTCGCCTCATCGCACGACGCGATGCTCGCGCCGGATCCGTTGACCGAGGTGCAGCAGATTGCCGCGGAACGTTTCCCGGGCTCGATGGTCGCAATTCTGAAGGCGACATCAGCAGGAATCGACTGGCTGGTGAACGCTCTGCCGGACCAGAGTATTTCGCCGCAGTTCGCAGCGGCTTTGCCGGACGTTCTCGGTAAGGGGCGTCCGATGGTTATCAATCAAGAGGGAACAGACAGTTCCGGGAATCGCTTTCATCTCGCTTCAACGTTGGTTGTCCCGGTTCAACTTCCCGATGCTCTGCCGCCGTCGGCGCTGGTGATTCGCCGGGAAGACACGACCCTGGATTTGACTGATTTTGATCTTCGTCTTTGCGAATATCTGGGTGGGCTGATCAGTATTGCTCTCATTGCTCGGGATGCCCGACGGCTATCATTGGCCCGTCGCCAACGGCTCAGCTCGCTTCTTGATCTCTGGGCGCAGCCCGTGCCTGATCACCTTACTGCGGACCAACAAGCGGAACGGATGCGCGATGAGATTCAGCGGTTGTTGACGTCTGAGGCGGTCGTCTGTCTGGTCTCGCTTCCCGGGGAAGAGGGGATGGCGACACTTTCCTGTCTGCGCGAATCGACCGTGGTCGAGGGTTCGGTCCCGGTTGCTGAACTCGTTGGAGCGGCTAATGCTCTCGCCCAACGGAAGCTTGCATCAATCACCGATGAGGGACCGCGCCAGGCCTTGGTTGGCGTGCTGAGCGGAACGGGAGTTCTTCCC
The DNA here is from genome assembly GCA_028289585.1 of Candidatus Zixiibacteriota bacterium. Classification (GTDB taxonomy): domain Bacteria; phylum Zixibacteria; class MSB-5A5; order GN15; family FEB-12; genus JANQPI01. The sequence goes on along the minus strand of JANQPI010000042.1, from coordinate 87,839 downwards.
CCGACCGGTAATGTTCAGCGAGTTAGTTGGCTCCCGCTCGAACCGCTTAGCTCAGGCACGCTCTTGGTTATTGCGCACCTTGAACCGGATTCGACCGCGACAGAAAACGAACAGATGGCGGCGCTGGCGGTCTCTGGAGTTCTGCTGGCAGTGACGACGCGCCAAGCGATAGGTGTCGCCGGTTCGAGTCCGGAATCTGTCGTTCAGGACGGTAGTCTCTTCAATGAGCTCAGCAATCACCTGTTTGCTATCCTCGGATCAGCTCAGTTGGCTGAATCGAAGATCGACGAAACTTCGGAAGTCGCACCGCACCTGAGGCGGATCGTCTCAAGCTCCGAGGCGGCGACTTCACTCACCCGCCGTATCGCGCAGCCCGAGCCGGGAGATGTCGAGACGGATCGAACGATCAATGACGCACTCAGTCAGGTTCTCAATAGCCGGCGAATCTCCGATTCACTCTACATGGCCGGTGGTCGTCCACGAGAGATCGACTTTCGACCGGGTGACATTCGGACCGCCCGCCTTGCCGATCCGCACTCGGCCCAGCTCTTGGAAACAATGCTGAACAAGCTGGCAGCTTTAGCGGCGGATGACGACATGATGTCGGTCGTTACCTACCAGGAAGGACAGTGGCTGTATCTTGATGTGGTTCGTCACCCGCGGCACTTCCCCACCCGAGACCGACTGGCTGGATTGGCGCCGTACCGCAATGGGAATGACCTCGTCACGGAACGCCCTGCCGAACGCCACTGGCAGACGGTCGCCCGCGAGGGGGGAGAGGTTGCCCTTGATCCCTCAGAACCCCGCCCGGCCTGGTTGTCCCTTCGCTTTCCGCTGGAACGACCGGAAGCCACGTCGACGCCGACACCGTCCACGTCTTCGATTCGCATTTTGGCAATCGACGACCAAGCGGTGATCCTGGATCTCATTGAGGCGATGGGGCAGTCTCTTGGTTATCGCGTCACTCGAGCCCCCGATGCCACCAGCGGTTACACGTTGCTATCAGAGAATGACTATGACCTCGTCCTGACGGATCTGGCGATGCCGGGCGAGTCCGGAATCGAGCTAGCACGCCGGATTGCTGGTGAATACCCCAATCTGCCGATTGTGCTCGTTACCGGGTATGACGTGCCCTCCAGCAGCGCAGAACTCCAGCGGATGGGTATCCGAGGCATCCTGCGTAAGCCATTTCGCCTTGAGCAGCTCTCCGATCTGATTGAGGCCACCGTGAAATCGAGGACAATCTCCTAAGTCTGGCTCCCGATTGCGCCGATAGTTTCAGAGAAACCGGTATCCTGCAAAGGCGCTCCATGGATCGGCAGACTATTCTCGACCGCATCTCGGAATCAGATGACCTGCTGTCATTGCCCCAGGCCCTCGCTGAGGTCCTGCGTGAGGTCGACAAACCAGAGGCGTCAGCGGACGGTATTGCCAAGATCATCATGAAAGATCCGGGAATGACCGCTCGGCTGCTGCGATTGGCGAACTCCCCGTTCTACCAGCGCTTTGCACCGAGCCGATCAATTGGTCAGGCGGTCCAGGTATTGGGGCTCATGACTGTGAAGTGTCTTGCCCTGTCCTCAGCGATCTTCCGTCAGGAAGCGATCGAGCGCGTTGGTGCTCTGGACACCCGGCAATTCTTCACCGATATCCTCACGGTTGCTACGGGTGCGGAGATTATTGCGCGACGAGTTGGTCTGCGGTCACCCGATGAGGCGTTCGTCGCCGGCCTGCTTCATCAAGTGGGGATTATCTATCTGCTTTCCGATTACCCCGACGACTACGGCCGCGTGGTTCGCGGCGAGGTCGAGGCGACTTCCTTGCTGGGTGCCGAAGAGTCGGTGTTCGGCATTAGTCATGCCACTATTGGTTATCAGCTGGCGCAACGATGGCGGTTGCCCGACGGTCTCGCGATTGCCATTCGTGACTACCGATCTTTGAACGACATTCGTCCCGACGATACGTTGACCAATGTTCTCGCCCTGGCCTCGGCGCTGACTACCGAATCGATCGACAACTACGTTGTCGATATGGAGAGCCGAGCAAAGCGCATCCACCAACTCACGGCCAATCTGCAGATCGACGAGTCGGACATAGGCGATCTGCTTAATGAGATGATCAGCAAGACGCTTGACACGGCTGAGTACCTCGAAGTCGATATCGGTTCGATGGAGGAGATGCTCGGACGGGCGAACCAGCGGCTTTGGCGTTCGTTTCTCATGATTGAGAATCTCTTCAAGGATCGTCAGGAGATGTCTAAGAAGCTCCTGCAGCAAGAACGGCTGCGCGGGGCACTGGAAACGAAGAACATTGCCATGGCAACGTTGTCGCATTACCTCAACAACGCCATCATGGCGATCTATGGCCGCTCACAGTTGATTCGCGCCCGAATCGCGCGAGGCAATACCGAGGCGGTACTTGCCGATATGGAGAAGACGGTAGACGTTATCGATGGTGCGACCAAGCGTATCGTCGCTGTCATCTCAGAGATGCGCGAGATTACTCCGCTTGATCATGACAAGTTCCTCAACGCTTCGCTCGCGATGAATATGGACGACCGGATTGAACGGCGGGTGACGAAGATGGATACCGAGTCCGGTCTCGTCTTGCCGCACGAACTCGACGAGATGCCAACACCGCAGGCCTAGAGGTATTTGACCCGGCCACGCGGTCCCCGTACTATCATTGTCATGCTAACGTTCCTTACTGCCGGGGAATCTCACGGGCCGCAGGTCACGGCTATTGTCGACGGTCTCCCGGCCGGTCTTCCGATTTCTATCGACGCGATCAATCATCAGTTATCCCGCCGCCAGAAAGGTTACGGGCGAGGGGGACGGATGAAGATCGAGACCGATCGCGTCCAGGTTCTCTCCGGAGTTCGCCACGGGTTCACGATGGGCGGTCCGATAACGCTCGTCGTCGCGAACAAAGACTGGGAGAATTGGTCCGAGATCATGGATCCGTTCGTGCCGGTCCCCGAGGACATTGGCTTACGGAAACAGCGCCTGGTCGAGCATACCGTTAGGCCACGACCCGGACACGCTGATCTGGCCGGCGGTATCAAGTGGAATCACAAAGACCTGCGCAACGTTCTGGAACGTGCCTCAGCACGAGAGACAACGGCTCGGGTGGCGGCCGGTGCAACCGCTCGTCAGCTTCTGCACTACTTCGATATTGACATGATCGGACACGTCGTTCGGATCGCCGGTGTCACGCTTGCCGATGAGTACGTCATCGACGATCTCGAAACGGCCCGGGAGATCACGGAAGCCTCTGACGTCCGGTGCCTGGACGAAGCGACAGGTAACCGGATGATCGAGGCGATTCGTGCGGCTAAGAAAAAGTCGGATTCAGTCGGAGGGGTTGCCGAGGTTGTTGTACGTAACCTGCCGGTCGGACTCGGAGGGCTTTCGCAGTGGTCGGATCGCCTCGATGGCAAACTGGCCCAGGCACTGATGTCGATCCACTCGGCCAAGGGCGTGGAAATCGGCCAGGGATTTCGATCAGCGGAGCTCCGCGGATCAGAAGTACACGATGAAATTGTGTATCACGAGGACGCCCAGTCGCGGCGAAAAGGTTTCCATCGTACGTCGAATCGTGCCGGCGGTCTTGAGGGGGGCATGACCAATGGCGAAGATCTCGTGGTTCGGGTTGCGTCGAAGCCGATTTCAACGCTCAATCGTCCCCTTCGCACGGTCAATGTCGTGACCAAGGAGGCCGAAGAGGCGATGGTGGAACGGACCGACAATTGTGTTGTCCCCGCCCTCGCGGTCGTCTGTGAGGCTGTCGTTTCACTGGTCTTGGCGGATGCCTTTCTGGACAAGTTCGGTGGTGACAACATCGCCGAAACGGAACGCAATTTTGCTTCCTGGCTGAACACCCCCTACTAGCCTCCGGCTTCTATTGACAGCATCGTCGCAGCACTGTTTTCTCTGCGGCAGTACTAATGATGGCCAAACGCTCTCGCCTATGGGAGGACATGATGTCCTTTACACTCTCCGGTGGTAATCCAAGAACAGCATCGCTCGACACGCTGATCATTCCGGTAGCGCAAAGCACTAAGGTACCGGCCCGAATACGCGATATTGACGGAACCAAATTGCTCTATTCGACGTCGGAGTTCACCGGCAAGGAAGGTCAGACTGCAGTGCTCTATGGGGCTTTGGGTATCAAGGCCAAGCGGATGGTGTTGATCGGCGTTGGTGAAGCGAAGGCAGTATCACCCGATACGTGGCGCCGCTGCCTGGGGCGCTTATCTCGTCACGCGGCGATTACCGCGTCGACGTCACTCGGAGTCGACCTGAGCGAAGCTACTACTCCTGAGAACATCCAGGCCGCCATTGAGGGCTACCTCCTGGGCAGCTACAAGCTGACGGCGTTTCGCACCGGGGAAGCGGCGACGCCACCGCATCGAGTCGACAAAGCGATGCTGTTCGTTGACAAGGTATCTGCCAGTCTCAAGGCCGCCGTGGATCGTGGCCTAATCTATGCCGAAGCACAGAACACTGCTCGTGAATTGGCGGAAACACCCTCGGCGGATCTGACGCCGAAGATCTACGCCCAACGGGTAACTAAACTCGGTAAAGCGCATGGCTTCACCGTTAAAGTGCTCGATGAAAAGGCGATCGCGCGTGAACGGATGGGCGGGATACTCGGCGTGGCCCAGGGATCGGCAGAACCACCGCGTGTTGTTGTCATGCAGCATCGGGGTGGGAAACCGAAAGACAAGCCGCTTGTTCTCATCGGCAAAGGGGTAACGTTCGATACCGGCGGTATCTCGCTGAAGCCTGCCCTCAACATGCACGAAATGAAACAAGATATGTCAGGATCGGCGGCCGTTGTCGGTGCGATGACCGCTATCGCTCGACTGAAGCTCCCGCGTAACGTGATCGGTATCATCGGTACAACCGAAAACGCACCGTCCGGCACCGCGTACAAGCCCGGCGACGTGCTCCGCATGCGATCAGGCAAGACGGTCGAGATTATCAATACCGATGCCGAAGGCCGCCTGGTACTCGCCGACTGCCTAGACTATGCCGACGGTTTCGCGCCGCAGGCAGTCATCGATATTGCCACGCTTACCGGTGCTGCCAAGTTCATTCTCGGCACATCCGGGGCGCCAATAATCGGCACTCATTCGCGTCTGATGGATCAAATTCGAGATGCCGCTGACCGGACGAGCGAACGGGTTTGGGAGCTGCCACTCTGGGATGACTTCGTGAAGGCGATGGACGGTACGGTGGCGGATCTCGTCAACTCAGCCAGTGGCGGATTTGCTGGTACCTGCACCGCCGCAGGTTTCCTCTCCAACTTTGTCAAGGACTGGCCATGGGCGCACATCGACATCGCTTATATGGACATGGCCTTCTCCGACAAGCCGTATCAGCTGAAGGGGGGGACTGGTTTCGGTGCCCGTTTACTCGCGGATCTTGCTCAGCACTGGTCGACGGTCAAGTAACGCCGACACAGTCTGATTGCTGGCAAATCCGATACGCTTACTACCGTAAGCGTGAGGTGCTGGACCAGGTCGGATTAGCATCTGTACCCGGACCGGAAACGCGCCGCAGTTGTCCACCGGTGATGTCGCAAATCCAGATCGATCCGTCGGTGGTGGAGAACGTCAACCACTTCGAGTCGGGAGAGAACGACGGGGGGTTCGGATTCACGCTGGCACTAACCGGCGGTTCATAGACGAGGAAACGCTGGGTAATGTCATCTGATGGCGATATCCAAACTGCCGATTCGGTCGGTGAGTTGTAGATGTGCGCGATCCACTGTCCGTCGGGGGAGAACGATGGCGTGATGTATCCTTGGTTACCCCGAGCGAGCACCCGAAGCGAATCTGGCCGCATCGTCATTTGGCCCTGATCAAGCACATACCAGCCCTGCCGATTGTTCTCGAACATTACCTCGAAGGCGACCTTGCCCGATTGCGGGTGATACGTCGGTGTCAGCGTCATGAGGTTCACTGTCTGCCAGTCCTGGCGCAGAATCTCGATTCCCGAACCTGTCGAGTCCATCAGACACACCTGATAGTTCGGACCGTCGGCATTGACCAGATTGGCATTGAGGTCTTTGAAGAAGAGAATCCGGCCGTCGTCCAACCACTCCGGGTCGCGACTGCCCATATCGTCGGTGATTCCTCGCCACCAGAACGTGTTGACGTCCATGGAGTCGAGATCGGCAATGAACAGGTCGTAGACTTTGTGAAAGCCGCCCAGACCGGCCGGGCGACGCAGGTCAACACGTCCCGAACGAGGAAACAGAAGACGGGTATCATCGGGCGACCAGGCGATCCGGCCGTCGGCATTGCCGACTTCCGAGACTAGACGCTTGTTAGCCCCGGACCACTCCATGACCCAGACATTGCGTTCGCGGATGAAGGCGATTCGGCCGCCGGGGTTGTCGCTAATCGTGCCTGCCTGTTCGGCAGTCAAGCGGCTCTGAGCGTGGCTCGGGGCGATGCCACAAAGAAAGACGGCCGCCGCGAGGGTGGCCGTCAGAATGATGTTTCCTCGACGCATTATTCCTCCAGGTCGTAAGCCCGGCAAGGTAGCGGGGGGCCCGATCCTGTCAACGGAAATCGGACGTCGTTATCCGGTCTACCAAGCAAAGAACTTCGTGATTTCGAGCCGTCCACGGAACCCCGAAAAGTCAAGGTCGACTCGACCCGACTCGGTTCCGTTGAAGCTCGCGACAATCTCCTCGTCCGCGTCGTTATACCACGAGACGTCGGTGAAGTTCAGGTAGAGGTAGCTCGATGAAAAACTGACGCCCCAGCCCTTGGCGAACGGATAGTCCACACCAATACCGAGCTCAAACGCCGGCTTGCTGTCCTGGAACTCCTCGGCCGGAGCCTCGGCAATCTCGGTCGCTAGATTCAGCGTATTGCTCGGTCCGACGAACTCCCAGGATGCCGAGTAGAAGCCGATACTGCTGATCGCCTTGACCGCCATGCCTTCGAGGAAGCGATCCGGCGTCGGCGGGTTCAGCAGGTAATACTGAACGCCGGCACGGAAGCCGATGACCGACACGTTGGACGTCGGGGCTTCAATAAGCTCGCTGGTCGTGGTCATCGGACCGTCGACATCACCACCGATCTTCAGCCAGAAATCGCCACCCAGGCCGAGACCGAAACGGTCATTCAGCATGATACCGAAATCAATACCGAACGACGGCGCATATGTGAAGGTGGAGTACGTACCACCGGTTTGCACGATCGAATTCTGAGCCTCGAGGAACGAGTTGTAGTCGTTGTCTTGGAAGACGCGATTGAGCGATCCGTTCACGGAGAACCAGCCGAGCTTGTCGGTCTGACGCTCTTCCGCTCCTGAGAGATACTGTTCAACAAGGTCGGGAAGTTCTGCCGGGCGACGATCCTGCGCCGAACCGGTGATCGCCAGCACCGCGATCATGAGAATGCCAAATCCCAGTTTCCGCATACTGTTCTGCTCCTTAGATAGATAGTCTGCTTACGGGGTCTATCGGCAGATGTGCGGATCGGCTTGAGATGGGCTAGGTCGGGAGATCACCCCGCCGGGCGTGCGTAATCTCCTGTTGGGCCTGGTACTTGCCGCCCTTATCGGCATAGGATGTCTGGCATATCTCGTCGGCGATTAGGAACACCAGTTGAGCGATACCCTCGCCAGCGTGAACACGCAGCGGATGTCCAGAGCCATTTACCAGTGAAAGTGTTGCGAACCCTTCCCATTCCGGTTCAAACGGCGTGACGTTTACAATCAGGCCGAGCCGAGCGTAGGTCGACTTACCGGTGCAGATAGTCAGAATATCTCGCGGGATTCGGAAATACTCCAGAGAACGCCCCAGGATGTAGCCCCCAGCCGGGATGACAATCGAATCGGCAGTGACCCGTTCGAACCGATCCGCCGGCGGATCATGGGGATCGAACGTCTCGTCGCTGAGGGTCGGGTCCGGAGGAATCTGGAATTCGTCAGCCAGACGAAAGTCGTACCCATAGCTCGAAGGTCCGTAAGACACCCCGCCGCGAACGGCAACCGGCTCGAATGGCTCGATCATGCCATGCTCGGAACACATTGTAACGATCCAGTGATCGGGCTTAACACCCAAAGCACACCTCCGAAGCGGAACGACTGCTGGAAACGGCTAATCGAATAGCGGCGGGCAAACTAGCGGGTTGGTCCGCAAGTGTAAACGGGCAATCGGATCTCTGCCCAGAAAGCGTTGGTGCAGTGACCTAGACCGGGTGGCCGGCCTTCTGTCGTTCCTCCCAGCGAGCGAGATCGTCGAGCGAGAATCGATCGAAGACCGACACGAGTTGATGCTCAGCAATCGACAGGACCTCGCGGAGTGCCTGAAACGCGGGGCAATCCTGTCGCTCCGAGGGGGCATCTTTCATCAACTGGTAAGGTCCCTGAATCGATTCGACAACATCCCGAACGGTGATCTCGCCAGCCGGTTTGGCCAATGTGTAGCCACCCTTGATCCCGCGGTGCGATTGGATAATGCCCGACCGGGCGAGTGACTGGAAGATCTTGGCGAGAAACTTTTCGGGGACGTTCTGGGCCCGGGAGATTTCCGACAGTGGTGTTACTGTCGACACTTTCTTTTCGGCCAAGTACATGACTCCGAAGATACCGTACTCTTCGGCCTTGGTAAACTGCATCGCGACCTCCGACCGAGCAGTTCAGTGAGGGCGGAAGGGGGTCGGGATTGGCCCCATTTCTCCCTCGCTACCAAAATAGCAGGATGGCACAAGTGAATCCAGCAGAAATTGTGATATTTTTCACATCTTTCGTCGCACCTTTACGTGCGCAATGCGGTTCTCCAGGTGACGGCCTTGGTTCTGCTTGGCGGAAGCACGCCCGGAGCCTATGCTGGTCAGTCTCGGAAAGGGGACCACTACCGTGGCTAAGCAGGAAGCAGTTGGACTGCTCATCGTCTATACCGGAAACGGCAAAGGGAAAACGACCGCAGCCCTTGGCATGTGTGTTCGGGCTCTTGGCTATCAGTGGCGGATCTGTCTGATCCAATTCGTTAAAGGATCCTGGAAGTACGGCGAGCTCAAAGGTCTCAAGGCCTTAGAACCGCTGGTGGAGCGCCACACGATTGGGGAGGGATTTGTCGGTATTCTCGATGATACGAAGGAGTTCGAGGAGCATCGTGCCGCTGCCAAGGCGGGGGTCGAGCTCGCCCTTGAGAAGATTAGGTCCGGTGAGTATCCGCTTGTGATTCTCGATGAGCTCAATGTCGCGGTTGATCTGGGGCTGGTGACGACAGAAGAACTTGAGGAAATCGTGGCCGCCCGTACGGAAAAGCAGTACTTAGTGATAACGGGCCGGGGGGCTACTGATTGGCTGATCGAACAGGCTGATCTGGTAACCGAAATGTCCGAAATCAAGCACCCATACCAGCAGGGAATTCTCGCTCAGCGGGGGATTGACTGGTAAGGTGCCCGGCCGCCTTGCGACAGACGGCCAAAAGAGTCGGGAGCGGAAGCGCCCCTAAACTCGGGAGATGACAGCATGTCGAATGAAAAAACCTATGATGTAGTAATTGTCGGTGGCGGCCCGGGTGGGTTATGCGCCGGTCTTTATGTGGCGCGCGCTCGTCGTTCGGTCGTTTGCCTCGAGAAGTTCATCCCCGGTGGTCAGATCGCGGCGACCGGCGACGTGGAAGACTTCATTGGCTTTGAGCACATCTCGGGCAGTGAGCTGGCTGAGCGCTTCGCCAACCATGCCAAGAAGTTCGGTCTTGAGATTGCCTCCGAAGAGGCTACCGAAGTCTATGTCGATGGTGACGACCGAGTTGTGACGACCGCCTCGGGGACAACCTACCGAGCCAAGGCGGTCATTCTCTCGACCGGTGGCTCGCCCGTGCGCTTGGGTATTCCGGGAGAGGATGAGTACAGCGGTAAGGGGGTTTCTTACTGTGCGATATGCGACGGTGCCTTTTTCAAGGATCAGGTAATCGCCGTCGTCGGTGGTGGTGATGCTGCCGTGGAAGAAGGTGTCTTTCTCACCAAGTTCGCGACTAAGGTCTACGTGATCCATCGCCGGGACCAACTCCGCGCTCAGAAAATCATTCAGGCCCGGGCCTTTGAGAATCCGAATGTCGAGTTCATTTGGGATACCGAGGTGAAGGAGATCCGTGGGAACGGGACCAAGGTGACTGAGCTGGAGCTGCACAATAACAAGACGAACGAGAAGTCGACGTTGGAAGTTGGTGCAATCTTTCCGTACATCGGCTTCCATCCGAACTCCGACATCACTCGCGAGAAGCTCCGCGTCGATCAGGGTGGCTATATCATCACCAACGACCATATGGAGACCTCGATTAAGGGGGTCTTCGCGTGCGGTGATGTCCGCGCCCAGCTCGTCCGCCAGGTGACCAATGCGGTTGGTGATGGTACGACGGCCGCAGTGGCCGCGGAGAAGTATCTTGAGGCGCTGGAGGATAAGCACCGGGCCACCCGGGCGGTTGCCACCTGATTCTCACCCAAATTCGTCGTGATCTTACGCCCCCGGTTCAAGCCGGGGGCGTTTCTTGTCTAACTTTGCCGGTTGTGCTCTGTGTGAGACTGAATATGTTGTTGGGCCATGCGTACTTGGCGATGTGACCGGACGCTTGTGACAGGTGAAACAAAGTCTGGGAGCTATCGTTAATTTGGGAGACAGGAGCGTGACGATGACAGATCAAACACAACCACAGCCTGAGGTGGTACCGACACCACAGGCACCCAAAGAGCCGTTCTACAGCGGTATTTGGAATGTCTTTCTCTCACCCGCATCGTTTTTCGAAAGCCAACGCGAGAAACCGAATTGGTGGTTTCCCACGTTGTTGATCGCGCTCGCCTTCATCGTCTGGGCGTTACTCATCGGTGATATCCAGAACGAAACGATTGAGGCCGAGGTTCGTGAGTTACTGGATGGCCGACCGCTGCCCGAGGGAGCGAGCTTTGATCAGCAGGGTGGCTTGATTGGGTCGATAATCGGCGGAGTTATCTTCGCGTTTCTGATCCCGCTCATCGCCGCCTCGCTGTCTTTTTTGGTGGGTAGTTTCATGATGGGTGGTAAGGCGACGTTTTCAGCGACGTGGTCGATTCACGCGTGGGCTGCGTATGCGTGGATGCTCATCTCCATCGTGCTGTTGGCACCGCTCATCATCGCAACAGGAAACTACGCTGCGAGCCTTTCGCTCGCCGCCATCCTGCCTGAGCAGCGAGTCTTTTCGTGGACGAATGCGCTGCTGAGTCGCATCAGCGTCCAACATATCGGTCAGCTCATAATCGCCGGGATTGGTCTGGCGATAACTTTTGGATTTTCTCGCAACAAGGGAATCATCATAGCTGTCATAACGCTGGGCTTCATGGCGCTCGTCGGCGCCGCGTTCCAGATGATGCCGGCGATGTTCCTGTAGTCCACCCAAATCGGTTCAAGAGAGGAGACGGCATGCGTCGCGCATGTAAGTTCATCGCAACCACACTATTTAGTTTCACATTGATCGGGGCGACCGTGTCGTCCCAGGAACTGACTCTTGATGACTGTATTGATCTTGCCCTGAAAAACCGCGCGGTGATTGTCTCGGCGCTGGGTTCAGAGCAACTGGCGAAGGCAGACAAAACCGCCGCACTGGGTGCATTTCTGCCTCGCCTCAATGCCACCTTCGATTGGCAGCAAATCGAGGATCTTGATTATGAGGTGGAAGCGCCGAGCTTTGCCGACCCGAGTGTGCAAATCACTGATGACTTGGCTGACGTGCAGTACAAGTCGCGTGTTCTCAACGTTACGGCAACACAGCCGATCGTTGACTTTGGCGTCTGGAACGCGTACTCGGCAGCGAAGCTCCGTGCCGAGCGAGCGAGCCTCGATGTCATTGGCGCCGAACAAGATCTTATCTACTCAGTGAAGCTCAGCTATTTTGGATATCTGGCTGAGCAGCAGAACGTTGATGTTCAGGCCGAGGCCGTAAAGCGGTCCGAAGAGCAGCTCAAGCTCATCGAATCCCGGTTCGAGCTTGGATCAGCATCACGTTCTGACGTCTTGCGCCAAAAGGTCCGTCTTGGTAACGATCGTCTTGCTCTACTGCGAGCAAACAACGCGGTGACAACTGCCAAGGCACTGCTGGCGTACACGATTGGCGTTGATCCCCGCCAGGAGTGGTCGTTTTCCACTGATTACCAGACCGAGCAATTTGAAGGATCAGCCGAAGACGCCGTGCTTTTCGCATTGGAGAATCAACCCGGATTTCTTTCCACGTTGCTGTCAACGCGGGCCGCGGAAAAGGACTTTGCTTCCGCCAACGCCGCTTACCTCCCCAGTCTGTCAGCCTACGGATCATTTGTAGACAACAACTCGGAACGGCCGTTTGTGGCTGTGGTCCCGGCTACAGATGACTACGAGCAGCTCGTCTCCCAGTCGGACTTTTCAAACGTTCAAATCGGACTGAATGCGTCGTGGCGGCCTGTTCGTCAATTGCCGACGTTTTCCGCGTTTGCTCAGTACGATGTGCTTGAGAGTGAAGGTTTCAGTCCGCGAGTCGATGGAACGCAGTCGTTTAGTAAGGACTCATACAATCAGCAGACAATCGGCTTTCGGGTCTCGTGGGATCTCTTCGAGAATTTGTTCTCCCGGCCGGTCGAGCTTGCTGCTGAGATCTCTCGGAACAATGCGCGCGCGTTTGAAGCAGATGCGCGAAATTTGCTGATTCAAGATATCCGATCGCTCTATGCGAACTTCGAGGTTCTTCGCGAGCAGCTTGTCGTTTCGGAGGAAAACGTCGAATCGGCAGCGGAAGATCTCAAGATTACTCAGGAACGATACGACCTTGGTGCTGCCACGATTCTTGATCTGCTCGAATCGCAGGTGTCGCTGAAGACTGCCGAGGTATCGCTCGTTCAGGTTCGCTTCGATCTCAATCTCGCTGTTGCGAACCTCGAAAACGCAATGGGCAAAATCTAGCACCTTCCACAGGGGTAGAAAGAGACAGAACGTGCTATGAAGAAGTTTCTAATCATCTTTGGTGTCGTGGTCCTGCTGGGGATAATCGTGGTTGTCCAGTTGGGTCGTGACAGCAGCACGGGAACGTCGGTCGATGCCGCACTGGTCGCGAGCAATGATCTGATCGAGATCGTCTCAGCGTCGGGACGCATCCAGCCCGAGACGAAGGTCGACATCACGGCCGAGGTCAACGGCGAGATTATCGACCTTCGTGTCCGTGAAGGAGATCGTGTCGAGAAAGGTGAAATTCTCATCGTGCTCGACACCGTGATTCTCCGCAACAATGTCGATGCGGCTCGCTACCGTCTCAATGAGGTTTCCGCTCGACTGATATCGTCGCAGACTGCACTGCGGCAATCGGAGCGCGAGTTTGAGCGTCAGACCCAACTCAAGGCCAGGGAGCTGTCGTCGGAAGCGGCGTTTGATGACGCTGAATTAGGTTACATCTCGGCAAAAGCGAGTTACGAAGCGTTGCAGGCCCAGACCGACCAGGCACAGGCCTCTCTCGACCGCGAGCTGGAGAATTTCTCCAAGGCGGTCATCCAGGCTCCGATGACCGGAATTGCGACTCTGGTTGACTGCGAAGTTGGCGAAATCGCCGCCGCTCAAACGTCGTTCACTCAGGGCCGGACTCTGGTGACGATTTCGAATCTCGATGTCTTCGAGGTTGAAGTCGAGGTCGACGAGACCGAAGTCATTAAGGTCGATGTCGGCCAGGATGCGACGATTGAGGTCGATGCGTATCCGGACACGACGTTTGCCGGGCAGGTCGTTGAGATCGGCAATTCGGCGATCACTACCGCGTCGCAGGACCAATCAACCAATTTCCGCGTCAAGGTCGTGTTCACCGATGCTCAGGTCGAACTGCGACCGGGTATGTCAGCTACGGTCGATATCACAACGGCCCGTCGTGACGATGCAGTCGCGGTGCCGTTCAGCGCGATCGTGATCCGGAGCTACAATCTGGATTCACTTTCCAATGCGCGTACGAAGCGGGATGATGAAACCGATCGGCCGGGAGCCGGTGAGGCGATTGCCGCTGAGCCGGAGGAGACCGACGGCCGACTCGCCAGTGCTGAGAACGGCGATGACGGCCCCCAGGACCTTCGTGGTGTCTTTATCATCCGGGGTGAACAGGTTGAATTTGCGGTGGTCGAAACCGGCATTGCTGACCGCCGTAACATCGAGATCACGTCCGGTGTCCAGATTGGTGACACGGTGGTCAGCGGCCCGTATCGCGTCCTTCGACAGATTGATGACGGCGACGCTGTGACGATCTCAGGCGATCTTGATGACGCATCTGACAATGATGATGACGAGTCATAGGTGGTGACCGAATGAGCCTGATTGCCACACGAGATTTGACCAAAGAATACGAAATGGGCGCCGAGACGGTACGGGCGCTGCGCGGCGTGACGATCTCGATTGAGCGCGGTGAATACGTAGCGATCGTCGGCCCTTCGGGGTCAGGTAAGTCGACTCTAATGAACCTGATCGGGTGTCTGGACACACCGACGGCGGGCGAGTATGTCCTGAATGGCAAGTCGGTCGCACGGATGAACGACGATGAGCTTGCCTCTATTCGTAATCGCGAGATCGGCTTTGTCTTTCAGACGTTCAATCTGCTTCCGCGAGCGACCGCCCTTCACAATGTTGAACTCCCACTGATCTACAACGGGACACCGTCCAGCGAACGTCTCGAAGCTGCTAAGCGCGCCTTGGAACGCGTGGGACTGGGTGACCGCATGACGCATAAGCCGAGCGAACTCTCCGGTGGTCAGCGTCAGCGTGTCGCCGTCGCTCGAGCGTTGGTTAACGATCCCTCGATTATTCTCGCCGATGAGCCGACGGGTAACCTCGATTCCAAGACGTCGATTGAAATCATGGAGCTTTTTGAGAACCTCCATAGCGCCGGTAACACGATGATCGTGGTGACGCACGAACCGGATGTTGCCGAGCGTGCGCATCGGGTTCTCTTTATCCGCGATGGACTGATTGCTTCTGATGAACCGACCGCTCGGGCACGTGCGAGCGCGAGTGCCTA
This sequence comes from Candidatus Zixiibacteriota bacterium, assembly GCA_028289585.1. Classification (GTDB taxonomy): domain Bacteria; phylum Zixibacteria; class MSB-5A5; order GN15; family FEB-12; genus JANQPI01. Next base: position 72,818 of record JANQPI010000042.1, on the reverse strand, counting down.
GGAGACATCTTAGTGGTAGTCCCGTCAATCTTCCGTATCGCCGCTTCGGCCATTTGGGCCAATAAGCTACGGAGCGGATTGACGTTGCTCGGCGTGATTCTCGGTGTCACGTCGGTCATGACGATCATCTCCGCTCTTGAGGGAATCACGAATACGTTCGCGAATCAGATCGGACGGCTCGGGGGGCAGACGTTCTACGTCCAGCGTTTTGGGATCATCACCAGTCGAGAAGAGTTCCTTAAGCAGATCAAGCGGCCCAATGTTGAAAACTTCTATGGCGACCTGATCCGAGAGGCATGCGACGATTGTGATCGCGTTTCGATTATGACGGATCGTGGTGCGAATGTGACCTATCGCAACTCCAGCAGGAGAGTGTCTGTTATCGGTAGCGAATCGTCCTATATCGACATCTACGATCTGGAGGTTGCTCAGGGCCGGTTTCATTCGACCGAGGATGACCTTGCACGTCGCAATGTCGCCTTCATTGGCGAGTCGGTGCGAGAATCATTCTTTTCAGAGGTTGATCCGATCGGTCAAGCGATTCGGATAAACGGCGAACGGTTCTTTGTCATCGGTGTCGCCCAGTCTCAGGGCGCCATCTTTGGCAATGACCAGGACAATTTCATTGTTGTGCCGTATGGTGCCTGGGCCAAGCTCTTTGGTCCACGCGACAGTGATATGGCGTTTGCCGTTCGCGCTCGATCGCTTGAGGTAATGCCGGATGCGATGGATCAGGTGCGACTCGCGCTTCGATCCGAACGAAAAGTGCCGTACAACGACGAGGACAACTTCGCGATGCTGACGGCGGATGACATCATCACGTTCTTCAATAGCTTCACGCAGTTGGCCCGTCTGGCGCTGGTGGCAATCTCATCAATCTCGGTCGTTGTTGGCGGGATTGTCGTGATGAACATCATGATGGTAGCTGTCACCGAACGCACCCGAGAGATCGGTATTCGTAAGTCGATCGGGGCTCGAAAAAAACACATCCTCTGGCAGTTTCTCTTCGAATCGTTGTTCCTGACGCTGGGCGGGGGAGTGGTTGGCATTGGTATCGGCTTTCTGTTAGCCTACTGGTTGGTCACACAGATCAACATGGAGATCGAGCCGTCGTCGTTTGCGATCGGCGTGGGGCTTTCAATCTCGACCGGTATCGGCCTCATCTTTGGTATCTACCCGGCACTGAAGGCGGCGCGACTCGATCCTATCAAGGCACTGAGTTACGAATAGGGGAAAGGGCTTCGCTACGAAGCGGCACGACCATGGTACTGCCATCGATCTTCAAAGTAGCGGCGGGAGCGATTTGGGCCAATAAGCTACGAAGTGGCCTGACACTTCTCGGTGTGATTCTGGGTGTCACATCGGTGATGACGATTGTCTCCGCTCTCGAAGGAATCATGGACAACTTCTCCAGCCGCATTAATCAGCTGGGCAGTGAAACGTTCATCGTCGACCGTTTTGGTATTGTCACGAGCCGTGACGAGTGGTTCGAAATGCTTAAGCGTCCACCGTTGGAACCTCACTACGCTGATCTGATCGAAGACTACTGCCCCGATTGCGAACGCATTTCGATTCGTGCCTTCCAGAATGGGACGGCAACGTACCGGGAGTCGTCCCTCGACATCTACGTCTTCGGCTCGAACGCCGACTACATCGATATCGTCGATATGGAGGTCGCCCAGGGGAGATACCTGAGTTTTCATGAAGATCTCCACGGCTCACCGGTCGTCTTCATCGGTGAATCGCTGCGCGAGCTCTTCTTCGAGAACACCGACCCGATTGGCAAGAACATCCGAATCGATGGCGATCGCTATACGGTCATCGGCGTTTCCCAGGAATTCGGGTCCATTTTTGGCGAGTCCCAGGACAACTTCGCCATCATGCCGTACTCAGCATGGGCGAAGAAATACGGTGCGCGCAGCTGGGGTCTCGACTTTGCGGTCAAGGCACGGTCGATTGAGGCGTTACCCGACGCGATGGATCAGGTGCGCCTGGCCCTTCGGTCCGAACGCAAAGTGCCATACAACGAACCCGATAACTTCAATTTCATGACTGCCGATGATCTCATCTCGTTCATCAACAACGTCACGCAACTGGCTCGACTTGCCCTCGTGGTAATCTCGTCGATCTCGGTGGTTGTCGGCGGAATCGTGGTGATGAATATCATGATGGTTGCCGTGACTGAGAGGACGCGTGAAATTGGTATACGTAAATCATTGGGGGCCAGAAAATTACATATTCTCTGGCAATTCCTCTTTGAGTCTTTGCTGTTGACGTTGGGAGGAGGGCTGGTTGGCATCGCCGCGGGCTATTCAATCGCCTTCTTCCTGGTCCAGGCCATCGGTATGGAAATTACACCATCGACTTTGGCGATAACGATCGGGCTCTCAATCTCGACCGGAATCGGTCTGATCTTTGGCATCTACCCGGCGCTGAAAGCTGCCCGGTTGGATCCCATTAAGGCCCTTAGCTACGAGTAGATAGTATGCTGACAACCGTTGAAGTTTCCGAAGCAATCAAAATGGCGCTGCAATCGATCCGGGCGAACAAGTTCCGCTCGTTTCTGACGATCTTGGGAGTACTCGTCGGTGTTTCCTCGGTCATTGCACTCGGTGCAATCGTAAACGGCCTGCAGGGCGCGGTCGATGAGGAGATCAACGCGATCGGCCAAAATGTTATCCGGATTACGAAGTGGGCCGACGATACCGACTTTGATAACCTATCCGAAGCTGAGCGAAACCGCGAGCCGATTTCGGCCGGCGAGGCGCGTGCGATTACGGAGAATTGCCCGACGGTGACGGGTGTTGCTCCGCAAAACTACCGTTTCAAGCCAGGCGGGAACACCGCCAAGTATCGTGACATCGTTTTCGATCGTCCGACACTCTTTGGCACCTGGCCTGACTACGTGCGCGTGCGATCAAAGGAGCTGACCGAAGGGCGGTTCATCTCCGAAGTCGACGAGCAGTTCCGCGCGATGGTCTGTGTGCTCGGTAGCACGATTGCCGAAACACTCTTTGAGCAAACGTCACCGATCGGTAAAGTGATTCGTGTCAACGGCCACGCGTTCACCGTTATTGGTGTACTTGAGGAATTCCAATCGAACTTCGGAAATGACGGCGAAAACCGCGCTGTCATCCTGCCCTTATCAACATTCGAGAAGCTGCATCCGTGGGAAGAAGAGCTGTCACTGATGGTGATGGCACGATCGTATGAAGTGATTGAGCAGGCCAAGGAAGAGATCATCAATACCCTGCGGGCGTACCGGGGCGATCGCTTCGGCGACCCGAACAGCTTTGGCCTGTCCACGCAGGATAACCTTCGTGACGAAGTCGGTGAGATTACAACCTATCTGTATCTTGCCGCGGTCGTGATCACCTCGGTCGGGCTGATGGTGGGAGGAATCGGTGTGATGAATATCATGCTCGTCTCAGTGACCGAACGCACGCGAGAGATCGGTGTTCGCAAGGCGATCGGTGCGAAACGGATCAACATCATTATTCAGTTTCTCACGGAAGCGATGACGCTGTCGGGCTTTGGCGGGGTGATCGGAGTCGGCCTCGGGGTCGGTCTCGGCCTGATTGTGAACAATCTGCTCGGCTACCCGGTGTCCGTTCCGGTCTTCTGGGCGACGCTGGGGTTTGTGGTTGCCGTTGGCGTGGGGTTGGTGTCGGGGATCTATCCGGCGATTAAGGCCTCGCGTCTCGATCCAATCGAATCACTGCGCTACGAATAATCGACCGCGAGCAGCAACTAAACAGACACCGAGGCCCAACCGTCATCCGGTTGGGCCTTTTAGTTGCCTTACTCATGCTGCTACCTACCATTGGAACCGGGCTCCAACAGCGGGGTTCAACAGACAGATATGAGATTTCTTCGTAGTCACTCTGCCAGACTGCTTTTCGCCAGCATCCTGTGCTTGGTGTTCGTCGCCGATGCGCTGGCTCAGGTTCGGCCTCGCGAACAGACGCGCGACCGTCAGGCGCCACTTCTGTATGTCGATCATGCCGTTTTCAAGGCGGAAGGGCAACTCTCCCGCCTTGAGGTGTACTACCAGTTCTACAACTTCGGATTGACATTCCTCGATACCAACGGCCGGTATGAGGCGAACTATCGAGCCGAGGTAATTGTCCGTGGACGAGGAGGAATCCAGACTGCGGCAGATGAACGTCGCCGCACGATTACGATTGAAGACCCAACGCGTGTGTCATCACACTACGATTTCCGAACCTCTCAATTCAACTTTGACCTGGAGCCCGGTAACTACGAGGTCGAGTTCTCACTCTATGATGAGTACTCAAGTATGGTCACGACCCGCGACTTCAAGGTAAAGCTTAGCGAGTTTGAAAGCAGCAAGCCGTTGATGTCATCGGTGCAGTTCATTCAGGCATCGACGATGGCCGGGGCGAACCGGGGGCCGTTCGACAAAGGGAACCTCCGGTTGATACCGTCGGTGACACGGTCGTTCGGCGGTGGTGACTCGGCTCGATTGGTCTATTATCTGGAAATCTATCCCGGCTCGGATCGTCAGGATGCGGTCATTGTTGAAACCCGGCTTCGTCACTTTGCCGACGGCCTGGTCTACCGAGACACCGTGCATACCGATCTGGCCAGCCCAATTGTACGGCAGCTGCGCTCAATCAACCTTGATACGTTCTCGCCCGGCCAATATGAGCTCGACATCTGGCTCCGGGGACGACGGATGAAGAAGCTCGATCACCAGCGCCATGAGTTTACCGTGCTTTGGACCCAAGAGGGCTTGCTGGCTCGCGACTGGGATAACGAACTTCGGCGTCTCGGGTACATCTCCCTCCCGGGTGAGCTTGATCCGCTCAAGGAGGCGAGCGATCTGGAAGAGCGTCGAGAGATGTTTGATGACTTCTGGGCGGCCAAAGATCCGACTCCCGGCACGCCGGAAAACGAGTGGAAACGGGAGTTCTATCGCCGCGTTAACACCGCCAATCAGCGTTACTCGCATGGTCGAACCGAAGGATGGAAGACTCACCGGGGGGAGAAGTACATTCAGCTTGGGGAGCCGGACTTCATTCGCGATGTTCCCTATTCGCTATCGGGTCCGCCGTATCAGATTTGGGAATACTATCGCTATGGCGAATACTTGCAGTTCACATTCGTTGATGAGTTCGAAGACGGTGACTACCGTCTTCAGTGGCCGTACGATGGCCGGAATCAATCGCCAATTTTTGAGCCGTAGCCACCTCGGTATCCGGCTTCTGGGCGTACTTCTGTTGGCATCAACCGGCAGCTGGGCACAGCCACCCGCGCCGGCCGATGATGGCGGTCCGCTGGTCTTTTATAGCCGGGCCGTTCAGTATCCGAATCCCGAGTTTCATCCTCAGGTTCTCGTGGCGTTTCCATTCAACGTGGAACGCCACCAGTTTGGCTTTTTCCGTGCCGATAGCCTTGCGGACGAGGGCGGACCCGTCACAGGTCGCGTCTATGCACAGGTCAAACTTTACGACACGACCGCGTATGCGGTAGATTCCGCCGCGATCTACTTTGGCCTGTCCGCAACCAATAAGCGAGAGGCTGAACGCGTAGGTATTCAGGTTTTTCAGCGCCTGGCCCTGCTGGTCGATCCCGGACACTACACCGCTCGCCTGACACTTATCGATGTTGTCAGCAAGCGGCAGGGAGAATGGTTCTACGAGGAGATCGAGGTCACGCCACCCGAGACTAATCAATTGCGGTTGAGCGACGGTGTTCTGGCGTACCGCGTTCGTTACCTGGGAGACAGCGTCAGCCAGGCGATCGGGCCGATACAGAACGGCTACGAGGTACTTGCCAATCCGGTGTCGGCGATCTCAAACCGCGATTCAACGCTGCACACCTATTTTGAACTCTACAATCTGGCTGGCTCGCCGGAAGATCCCGTAAGCTACCAGATCATGTATACGGCGTATGACGATACCGGAATGCTGTTCAACGCGTTTGGAGGGAAGGTCCGTCAGGCGACAGGTAATGCGATCGTGGAAACCCAGGCTCTTCCGATCAAGGATTGGCCCACCGGGCGCTACGATCTCACTGTCCAGGCGTTGGACTTAACGACCGGTCGGTCCGACAGTCTGGTTCTGCCGTTTCGGATCATCTCGCCAATTGAAGTCCAACAGCTGGTGGCGTTTGAGTTACCCGATGCAGATCCGTACGATACGTTGTCGTTGGACGTTCGCATGCGACTCGCTCGCTATTTCCTGACACCGGCTCAGAAGACAACGGTCGACAAGCTCTCTCCCGAGGGACAGTCGAACTTCCTGGATCAGTTCTGGCGTGAGATTGATACCCGGCCGGAGACACGGCAGATCGAAAACCGACTCGTGGTTTTCAATCGCTACCTGGATGCCAATCGTATGTACTCAACGATTCCGGGTGGCGATGATGGTTGGAGAACGGATCGTGGACGCATCTACATGACGTACGGTGAATACACTGCTCGTGACAATTTCCCCTCGCCGCTCCGCGAGCAACCCTACGAACTCTGGTACTACTGGGAGCTCGAAGATGGGTACGTCTTTGTCTTTGTTGATGAGCGCGGAACAGGCGATTACCGGTTAGTACATTCCAATGCCCCGGGTGAGCTGTTCAGTGAGCTCTGGGAGAACCGTATTCGCGCGGGTGATATCGGCGAGTAGCTGACGTCTTCTTTCTAGCTTCCACCCGGGATGTGCCGGAGGATCGGTATCGTTATCCGCGTTCGCTCCCGATTATCAAGTTCGATTGTCAGCGAGGTCTGATACTCAGCATCCTGATCGAGATCACGTGACGCTATCCGCCAGAGCGCCGTCTCACCCGCAGGGATTGAGCTCGGCAGTTGCCACCAGACAAGAGCGGAATCACCGAACACCACGCGTGGACTGATGTCATCTGTGCCGAGGTTGGTCGCGCGGATGACGACCGTGTCTGCGAGTGTGGCTGTATCTCGCCACGCAATCAGCGGAGGGGAAAGCACCAGCGGGAACGTTGAGTCCTCCGGCCGATAGATGTTGGTCTCAATAGCGAATCGGCCAACCACTTCCGAACCTTCGAATTGAATCGACGGTCGCCGCGTCATCGCACCAAGGTAACGGCGCGTGGCGAACGTTACGTCGAGCCTTGCGCTATCCCCCGGTGGAATGACGGCATGCTCGAGCTCGGTACGCGTACAGGCACAACCCGGAATGACACGGATGATGTGCAGCGTGTCGAGACCACTCGAATGGAGGTAGATATGGGTTCTGAGATGAGCCTTCTGTGGAGCATAGCCGAAGTCGATGGTACGCGTCGACAATCGCAACTGCGGCTGAGCGAAGGCCAGACCAGTACAGGTAAGAAGAAGGCCGAGACCCAACGGTCCCGGCCGGAACAATCTCTTCATCCGATTAGCAAATGGGATCAGGAACCGCTCGGACTCGCGGAGAGCGTTTTCTGACCACCAACCATCCGAAGTTCACGCTTGAGTGGGAATGAGAAGCGCGTATCTCCGATCTGGAGCGTAATCGACTTCTCAAACTCCTGACCAACCGCTTCTTCCGTCAGTACGAACTCCGCCGAGACCGTACCCCGTGACGGAATTGATTTCGGGACGGAGAATTCGGCGACCTCAGACGGAACCGATAAAATGGTAATCGGCTGCTCTACGTCGGAGACATTCCGCAGATCGAACGACATCCGGTCACGGACTTTGTCGCCAAACTGTGAAATGTCGAGCTTGTAGGGGCGCGCGACGATCGGGTAGGTCGAATCAGGCTGACGATAGACTGTAGTCGATATACGGACTTTGTTCTGGCCCTGAGCGTTACTGAAGATCGTCGGTGTCTTGACGATTTCACGCGTGTACCGGCGGGTTTCGAAAATGATTTCCAGTGCTACCGAATCGCCGGGAGCGATGGTGTTCGATGAAAGCGGTGCCTTGGTGCAGCCGCATCCGGTCTGAATGCGCTCGATATTTACCGCTTCGGTACCGATGGAGTGAATCCAGAAGGTATGGGTGACCTTAGCATTCTGGGGGGCGAGGCCGAAGATGAACTCGGTTTCACTGATTGAGATCTCCGGGCCCGCTGCCGCTGAGCCAGCAACAATGAGGGCCGCGCCAAGCATGGGCAGCATTCGCGTTACACGCATATCCGTCAGGTCCTTTCTCTATCGTATCCGGCGCTCCAGATCGCGCGGAGCGGGAGGGCCTATGAGCACCGGAGGCGTCACTTCTGTCTTGTCTATTCTACTCTCGGCGGGGCGAACGGTTCGCCAAACAGGGATTGTCTGACGTACCGGTTGACGCCAGCCTGAAAATTCCAGCGTCACGGACTCCCGAAAGGTCTCGTTTTTTCCTCGATCTGTCAAGGCAACCTCTACTTTGGCCGTCGCTCCGGGGGGAAGTGGCTCAATCTCGCCAATGGTGAGATAGCTTGCGGGGGTGTTGATCAGCCGAACCACGATCTCCGACTGACTGTTGTTTCGGAGCTCGATCGCAAGGGACTCGGAATCATCATGCATGAGGAGCGCTGGTGGCGAGACGATCACCGGGTAGGTCGCCTCCATATTGGCGGTTGGAATCGCGGCAAAGCTGAGGTCATGGCGGCCGACAGCGGTGTTCGCGAGAAGGTACGGGTGTTTGCGCAGCGGCTGGGTGTACATTCGGGTATCGAACAACAGATCGAGGCGAGTCGAATCCCCTGGGTCCAGACGGGTCACTTTCAAGGGAAGCGACGAGCACCCACACCCGGACACCACCTTGGTGATCTCCACTGCCTCGGTACCGGTTGAATGGAGCCAGTACGAGCACGTGACCCGGCTCCGCTGGGGAACCACTCCAAAGTCGAACGATGAGTCGGGGATTGTCAACTCCGGTCCGGCCGTGAGTGACGACGACAGGCCTAGCCCGACCAGTAGCAGAATGCGAAGAGTGATCATTACGGTTTGTACTATCGGTTGTCTCTCTGGTTGCCTGCAGCACCTGTCGATCGAGGGCGCGGTACTGGTGGTCCACCTCGAAGGGGGATTGACAGCCGTTCCGACATTCCCGAGGGAGATCGTGCCTCGATGGTTAGCGACCCTTGCCACGGTAGCTCAAACGGTTCGTCGGTCCAGTCGATGGCTATCACGACACGGCCACGAGGAGCGAGCGAGTCGGGTAGATCAACACGCAGTGGCAGGCCGCCCTTCGAGACGACAGTGAGCCCCAACGCCGCCGTATCCGGATTGATCAGTCCGACGCTCACCCGTTGCGCTGTGGCTCTCAAGCTGAAGGTGAGGGGTAAGGCCCCCTGTAGGGCGAGACGGGAAGCGGCTGTCGGCGGGGTCGCCGTTACGGGGATACGAATGGGGTCTAGTGTCGAACTGGTAAAAACGTAGAGGGTCTTTGCCCAGCCGACCGGCGTGAGGTCGGACGACCGCAGCTCCCATTCGATTCGGACAGTCAGTGAATCGTCAGGCAGGATCGTCGAATCGGCAGCTATTGCGGCAAGACAGCCACAGCCAGTCTTGATGTCGGTAATCACGACCGGAACCTCAGTCGGATTCGTCACCTGAATGAGGGTCGAGACGGTCGTACCCTCGGGGGACCGACCGAAGTCGAATCTTTCCGGTGAAACCGACGGCATGCTGCTTCCGTACGCTCCACCAACCACAATAGCCAGGAGGGCCAGGACAGTTCGCATACGTAGCAAAGTGAATGACCCCGAGGACCGGGGCAAGACTGTTTAAATCTTGTCTTTGCTGGCCGCGGAGGACTATCTGGCGGGGGACAAGCAGTAACCCGATGTTAACCCGATTGCCATGCACCTGATCGACGTCCAGACCGTAACCAAGATCTTTCGTACCCGCCTGAAGAAGGGGAACGTAGTCGCACTCGATGCTGTCTCTCTGACGGTTGGGCCTGGGGAGATCTTTGGTCTCCTGGGTCCCAATGGGGCGGGGAAAACGACGTTGGTTAAGCTGATCATGGGGATGCTTCGGCCCAATACCGGCGTGATCACGATCAACGGGCTAGAGCCTGAGGATCCTCGCTCTCGACAGCGGGTTGGCTTCCTCGGCGAGAACTACCGCTTTCCGACGCATTTGACCGGAGGTGGTCTACTTCGCCTGACCTGCCGGCTGTTCGGTGTCCCGACCTCAAAGATTAACGATACGACCGATCACCTGCTCGGCATTGTGGGGATGGAGAAGTGGTCCCAGACCCGAATTGCGAAATATTCAAAGGGAATGACCCAGCGAATAGGGTTAGCCCAATCACTTGTTGGCGAGCCAGAGTTGATCATTCTCGATGAGCCGACTGACGGTGTCGATCCGGTCGGCCGGGTCGAAATTCGCGAAGTGCTGAAACGAATTCGCGATGGTGGAACGACGGTTTTTCTTAACTCGCACCTCCTCGGCGAGGTCGAGGCTGTGGCGGATCGTGTCGCTATCCTTAAAAATGGACGGCTAGTGCGGGTGAGCTCGATTGATGAACTGACTCACCAGCAGGATCAGTACCGCATCGAAGCGGTGATTGGTGACAATCAGGTGAATATCCCGGCTGAGATGGGCAAACGAGTATCGATTTCGTCAGACGCTCTCGTGGTCGAGGTTGATACGACGGCACAGCTCAACGACATCATCGACCTGCTCCGGTTCAACAAGATCGAGATTCAGGCCATACTGCCCCAGCGGATATCTCTTGAACAGTCGTTTATGCAGATGCTCCAGGCGAGCGGAGATGAGGTTGGTTCATGAGGGGCATCCTTGGTGATACCTGGCGAGAATTCGTGCAGCGTAAAGGCCTGATCCTCTTCGGCATTTTGACCTTTGTCTCGATTCTGATAGTGCTCGCATCGCAGAATCTCAATCTGCAGTTCAGCACCGAAGGTGCGGATTTTGACACGCCACTCCGAGACGATCTCGTTGACTCGGCGCTCCTCGGAGGTGTCTCCGTTTTCCTCGGCTTTCTCGTGTTTGTCGCTGTTTTGGCGACCTCCGGATTGATACCTCGAATGATTGAGCGCGGCCGAGCCGAGTACTGGTTGTCGAAACCTGTCGCTCGACCAACGCTTATCGGCTTTAAGATACTCGCGATCTGGATTGTTTATTCGGGCGTGCTGCTGATCGGAGGGGTGCTGGTTGTGGCCTCGGCGGCAGCCGTTCACGGTATCTTCAGCAGTGGCACCTGGTTTGTTCTGCTGGGATCAATCGTCACGTTTTTTATCTGGCTGGCAATCATCGCTTTTGTCGGCGTACTGACCGGTTCGCAGGCATCGGCCATGATCGCTGCATTCATCACCTGGTTTGCTCAGTGGCTGCTGTCACAACGAGACGGTCTTTTCGGTGTCGTCGAATGGCCCGTGGTTGAGGGGATTGCCGACGTGCTCTACTATGTCCTTCCCAAGACCAACGAGATCGGCACACTGGTTCTCGACTATGCCGGTGGGCGGGACGTTGTAACTTGGTTGCCACTCTGGTCTTCGGTACTCTTCGGTCTCGTGTTGACCTTCCTAACGCTCTGGCGGTTCAAGCAGAAGGAGTTCTGAGCCGACTTGCCGCGCTCTTATCCGCAGCATATGTTAGACGAATGACAGAAGCGTCGAACAGAAACCCACTCGATGCCCTCAAAGTCGCTCTCGAATTGGAGCGTGAAGGCAAACAATTCTTCGAGGAGACTGCCCGGCGTTTCGAATCACCGCTCGCCCGTCGCACGTTTGAGTTCCTCGCGGCGGAAGAGGAGCGACACATCGAGCGTATTCAGGAATTCTACCAGATCATTGCCGACACCGGTTCGACCGAAACTGCTGTCATCGAAGAGTCACGAGCGCTTGATCGTCTGACCGAGTTTCAATCGCGACTCTCCGATCTCAAGGGCCAGATTTCTCCCTCGGCCACGGACATTGAGGCATACGAATATGCGCTGCGCTTTGAGAATGGTGCGGAGGAATTCTACGAGCAATCGCTCCTCGAAGCGACTGACGCCAACGTTCGACGGTTCTATCAATGGCTGATCAAAGAGGAAGAAATGCACTCGCGCTTGCTCGAATCGTGCCTGGCGTTTGCTCGGGATCCGGCTCAATGGTTCAAGGAGGAAGCCTAACCATGCGACACGGATTAGCACTGGTCGTTGTTTGTGTGCTGACACTTGCTGCCTGCGGTCAGCGGGCTGAGCGCCGAGTCGGTGAACCGGTTCCCGTCGGTACGCTCGAAACGGTAGCGGAGCTGCCGATTAATCCCGGTAACGTGTGTGTGACTCCGGGTGGCGAGATCATTGCATCGGTGCATCAGTTCCGTACCGCTCCGATGAAGGTCATGCAGGTTCTCGCCGACGGTTCATACGAGCCATGGCCTTCGGCCGAATGGAATGCTGCGACAAATCCCGACGGCTTTGTCGCCGTACTTGGCATCTATGCCGATCAGAAGAACCGCGTCTGGGTTCTTGATAATGGAACGACCGACGTCCCGGTCCCCCCGCGACTCTTAGCCTTCGATGCCGACACGCGAGAACTCGTTTTTCGCCACGTTTTCTCCGAGGCGATAGCCGCACCCGGCAGCTTCGTACAGGATCTGGCCGTCGATCCGATTCACGAATACGTCTTCCTCGCCGATATTGGCGGTGCCGGAGAGCCGGCAATCATTGCAGTCAATATTGCCACCCGTGCTACGCGACGACTTGAGGCAGGCGCAGCTCTGGCCGCGGAAGATGTTAATATGGTCATCGGTGGCGAGGTAACACGTCGACCCAATCCGTCGACCGGGGTCCCGGAACCGGTTCGCGTCGCACTGAACCCGATAACGATCTCCCACGACTGCGCGACCATCTACTTCGGTGCGATGACCGGGACGACCTGGTATGCGATGCCGACCGATATCTGGCGGGGCGAGGCAACAGATTCGGCACTTGTTAGCGCAATCTCACGAGTCGGGCCGAAACCGGTCTCCGACGGTGCCGCGACTGATGCTGATGGCAATCACTACTTCACCGACTTGAACGGTAACGCGATCACTATGCTTCCCTCAGGCACGGATTCGCTGGTAGCGATAGTCAGCGATTCACTATTGATTTGGCCGGATAACGTTCGCTTCGGTCCCGATGGTTGGCTCTATATCTCAGTCAATCAATTGCACCTCTCGCCCTTTTTTACGGGGGGCGACGATCGCGGCACACCACCGTTTCGGATCATGCGTGTATGGACCGGAACCACGTCTCCGCTGCAACCTCTAACCACGCTTTAGGCTATGACATGACAGCATTCGACTATCTTGCCTCGACGACCGATCAGCGGCTCAATCAATTGAAAGAGTTCCTGCGCTTTCCGTCGGTTTCTGCGCAATCTGATCACAAAGCGGATATCCGCGATTGCGCCACCTGGCTTAATCGTCACCTCAACGACATTGGTCTGACCTCGAAACTCGAAGAGACCGCCGGCAATCCGGTTGTCTATGCCGAGTATCATGCGGATAGCGATGCCCCGACCGTTCTCTACTATGGTCATTACGACGTGCAACCTCCGGAACCGCTTGATCTCTGGACGACACCGCCGTTTGAGCCGGAGATCCGCGATGGCTATCTCTATGCGCGAGGCGCGACCGACGACAAGGGACAGACGTTCACGCATATCAAGGGACTTGAAGCGGTGCTTAAAAGCGAGGGCCGCTTGCCGGTGAATGTCAAGATGCTGATCGAGGGCGAGGAGGAGGTTCACTCCGCCAACCTGCCCGGTTACCTCAAGAAGAATAAGGAACGCCTTAAGGCAGATATCGCGGTCATTTCGGATACGGCTCAATTCGACAAGAAACGACCGGCGATTACGTTCGGCTTGCGGGGGATCGCAGCGTCGGAGATTACGGTCTACGGTCCCAATCGAGACCTTCACTCCGGATCGTACGGCGGTGCGATTGCTAACCCGATCACTGTTCTCGCCCAGCTTGTTGCTCAGCTACATGATAAAAACAACAAGGTCAAGATCCCGGGCTTCTACGAGCACGTCAGACCGGTTAGTCGGAAGACCCGGCAGATGTACGAAACGCTGCCGTTCAGCGAGCGGACATTTCTCCGGGAAGTCGGCGCGAAGGGACTGCACGGAGAGAAAGGCTTCACCACCTACGAGCGGAAATGGGATCGACCGACCTGCGAAATCAACGGTATCACCGGTGGCTACCAGGGTGAGGGAGCAAAGACGATCATTCCGTCGTTTGCCTCCTGCAAGATCACCATGCGGCTGGTGCCTGATCAGGATCCGGACGACGTTAATCGCAAGCTGGCAGCCTACCTTAAATCGATCTGTCCACCGTCGGTGAAGCTCAAAGTTGATCTGTGGGGTGGCGCCTCGGCGGTCGTGGTGCCGAACGATGGCCCCTGGCTCGATGCCGCCGCCGCCGCAATCAAGAAAGGCTTTGGCAAGAAGCCGGTTTTCATGAAAGAGGGCGGTTCGATTCCCGTAGTAGCTGACCTCAAGAACCTGATCGGTGTCGACACGCTGTTGCTCGGATTTGGTCAGAATGACGACAACATCCATTCGCCAAATGAGCGCTTCCGCATTGTCGACTTCGAGAACGGTTGTCGCACAGCGGCGGCCTTGCCTGACGAACTCGCGTCCGTCTCGACCCGTTGACGGTCCAAGACGCAATCGATCACCCAGGGCGATCCGCTAATCGGGTCGCCCTTTCTGGTTCAGCGTCATGAGCAGCAAATCGACCGCGGTCGTCACCTCAATGGCCATTCTGCTGCCGTTTATCCTGCTGCATCAGATTTTGGGAGCGATGTGCTTTCCGATTACAAAGTATGGCCTGGAGCGCATCGAACCGTTTACGTTTGCCTTCTTCCGTTTTGTTATCTCCTCCGCCGTTCTTCTCACCATTGTCCGACTCCGACACGGCCGCTTTCCGTTCGAGCGTTCCGACTTCGGACGGTTTGTTATCATGGGTATCCTCATCATTCCCTTTAATCAGGTCGGCTACATCTGGGGCCAGTCGTTTACAACAGCTGGACACGCGTCACTGATTTTTGCCACAACACCGATCTGGGTGATGATCCTCGCGGCGATCTATCTCCGGGAGCGCATCACGATCTGGCGTACGGCGGGGATTCTGCTGACTGTCATTGGCATCGTAGTCATTATGGGGGGCGGAGCGATCGAACTCGGCACCCAGTATCTCGTCGGTGACCTCCTGGTCCTTGGCTGTGTCATTGCGTGGGGAGGGTACACGGTCATGGGCAAGCCGTTGGTCGAGAAATACGGTGCGCTGCCAGCGACGGCCTACTCGATTGCCTTCGGTACCGTGATGTACTTTCCGTTCGGTATCTGGCAAGCAGGCCATTGTGACTATTCCCTCGCCGGCCCGACTCACTGGTTGTCCGTCCTCTACATGGCGATCGGGGCGTCGGTAATCATGTACGTCGTGTGGATGTGGCTGCTGAAGCAGATGGAAGCGTCGCGTCTCGCAGTTTTCGCTAACATTCAGCCACTAATTGCCGTGGTCGCTGCCTGGTTGATGCTTGGTGAGACTGTTGGGTGGATGTTTGTGCTTGGCGGTGCGACTGTCCTTGCCGGAGTCATTTTGGCCGAGACACGCGGTCGCAACTCGCATTCCAAAAAGATCGCCTAGGCCGGACCTTCGCGGAGGAATCCGCCCCAAAATTCCCAGTAGCTTCGGCGAGAACCGTCGGAGTACACATCCTCACCTTCGCGGTAAAAACTCAGATGCGACATCTGGTGCCGCCGTGCGAAACCAGACGGCGAGGTGGTTCCCGCCTCGATGACATCGAGCCAGCTTCCGGTGTTGAAGTAATAGCGCTCCGATGTGGGAGCCGAGCCGGTTGTTCCCGCGAGGGGGAGGACAATCGGGTTGTGCGTGTGACCGGCTATGAAATAGCGGATGTCAGGGTGTTCGGTCTTGAGCCACCGTCCCAATGCCCCGGTCGTCAACGCTTCGGCTACGATGTCCCGACGCTCGATGTGTTGCTCTGCCTTTTGGCGTTTGGTCAATTCGAGCATCGCTCGCTCCATATCCTTGGGCAAGCCGATGCCGAGTTTCAAAATCGCCTTAACGATTGGTCCGTGATTGAGACACCACTGCACGAAGTCATTGTGAAGAAACTCGGATATGAGACCGGAGACGATCTTGTCCAGCTCGGCGGCAACATCATTCTTCTGGGCCAGGCCCCAGCGCTTGATCCAGTTGATCATATCTTGCTGCGGGCGAACAAGATCGATATCGGCCAATGAGGAAACGAGGCCGGGTTCGTAGGGAATCAGTGATTCGCGAAGAAACTGCTCAAAGCGATAGACGATGCTGACGCCAAACGTGATGGTGAACGCATCGCCGAGGGCTGGCATCTCATACCACGGTGAGCTGATCGGGTCTTTCAACACTTCGTCAACCCGGGAAACGTTTTGAGGG
Organism: Candidatus Zixiibacteriota bacterium; assembly: GCA_028289585.1. Classification (GTDB taxonomy): domain Bacteria; phylum Zixibacteria; class MSB-5A5; order GN15; family FEB-12; genus JANQPI01. The sequence goes on along the minus strand of JANQPI010000042.1, from coordinate 56,468 downwards.
TCGATCAGGTGGCCGTGGCACGCCGCTGCTGCGTAGTCCGGATAGATTCCCAGCCAGGGGAACGGCTGGTGGGGGTCGGGGTGATCCAGATCGATCGCTTTGATAAGCGCTTCCCTTGTTGCGGGGGAGAACTGAATGAGTCGATCATGATTCCCTGGCAGATATTCGAACTGGATGACGTCCGGCCGAAACGTGACATCGTCCCATAACGTGTTGGAGAGCCGCTTGAATTCGCGCCAGAGCCGAAATGTCCCCTGGTTAGCCGCAACTGTACCGTCGACCACCCGCAGGATATCCGCCTCCATCATGTGCGGAGCGAAGCCCGGCGCCGATTCGTCGGTGCTTCGACCTTCCAGTTTCTCCAGGGCCGATGTCCAGTGCGACCACGGTTTGTAGCCGCCGGAGCGACCGTCGACCCAGTACGTCGATCGGTTGATGTCGACGAGATCCCCGACAAACACCACCGTCACTTCGCTCGCGCGGGCGTCACGAATCTGCGGAATGAGCGACTTGCGGAGAAAACGCTCGGTCATTCGGGGCGACAGCGTATTGGCGGGATTGTCGTAGAGATGTAAATCGGAAACAAAGACGAGCATGACGCGGATAGAGTGCGATTGTCAGTCGATCGGAGCAAACAAAAAGGGGGCAGTTTGCTGCCCCCGTCTGGATCTCAGCAATGTTACTGTTAGGTTAGTGCCGAAGAGCGGAGAGCATCCGCCGAGAAGGATTTCTCCATCTCCGAATCGATAAACACACCGTCCTTGCGGATGAGTGTATCGTCAAACCAGATCTCACCGCCGCCGTACTCCGGCCGCTGAATCAGAACAATGTCCCAATGGATCGACGACTGATTGCCATTGGGGGCTTCGTCATAGCACTGTCCCGGTGTGAAATGGAGCGAGCCGGCAATCTTCTCGTCGAAGAGCGTATCCTTCATCGGATGAAGGATGAACGGGTTAACACCGATTGCGAACTCCCCAACAAATCGGGCACCTTCGTCGGTATTGAAGATCTCATCAAGCTTTTCGCCGCCCTGGTCGGCAGATGCCTTAACGATCTTTCCGTTCTCGAACTCCAATCGGATGTTTTCGAATAGCGTGCCTTGATACAGCGACGGTGTGTTGTACTGAATTGTTCCGTTAACCGAATCCCGAACCGGGGCAGTGTAAACTTCACCGTCGGGGATGTTCCGCGTTCCGTCGCACTTCACCGCCGGAATGCCCTTCATCGAGAATCGAAGGTCAGTTCCGGGGGCGGTGATGCGTACGGTGTCGGTTGCTTCCATCAAGGCATGCAGTTTGTTCTGAGCCTTGGACATCTTGGCATAGTCGGCGCAGCAGACTTCGTAGTAGAAGTCGGCGAATGTCTCGGTTGGTGTTTGCGCCAGCTGTGCCATCGCATCATTGGGGTAACGGAGAACAACCCAACGGGTACGTTTAACGCGCTCCTCAAGATGCACCGGATGATAGAAAAGTGCGTTGTGCTTCTTGATTTGTTCATTCGGAATATCGGCCATATCAAAGGGATTGTTCGAGCCACGGAGACCGATATAGGCGTCAGCTTTCGTCATTAGGTCAAGGTGTAGGTCGGCCTGGCGCTTGAACATGTCATCATTGGCGTGAGCGACGAAGTGACGTAGCAATCCTTCATCGGAGTAGTACCAGAAGACCGTCGCACCCTTGTGGGAAGCGTAGCGGATCACCTCCTTGGCGAGCTCAAGGGTAGGAATGCCCTTCACTTCCAGATAGAGCGTTTCGCCCTTTTGAAGATCGAGTGAATAGTCGATCAATTGGCGCGCCAGGATCTCGTTTCGTTTATCTTTCATGGAGAGGGTCCTTTCGTTTACCGCCGCAGTATACACGGGGACACAGATGCGGGCAAACGGGACCGGAGCGTGCCACCGGGGATGTCTTGCGGTTTCACGGAGACGATCCGTTGGTCCGGGTACCGGACCGATCGCGTGGATCTTTATGACTACGTTGATAACAGTTGTGCCCGATATCTACTAACCACGGCGTGGTATCTCATTCGCGAAGTCATAGCCTGCTCTTAAGGTACTGTGGGATTCGGCCGATATCTTGGATATCCGTCGCACCGTCTCACGGCAATGCGACGGATCGCAGGGATGCGGCAGTGAATCCGCCCGCACATGGGGAGGGTGATGCTGACGGGAATGCCCGGCAGGGATGCCGGGCTTTTTTGTGCCCTCGCGACATTGTACCCTACCAGCATGCCGATCGATTTTCTCTACACCAACATTGGCCGGGGACATCCGCATTACCTCGACGGTCTGAGGCAAAGCCTGGCTGCGGATCACGTCGGGCGGGTTACCGATGTTTTCTCGGTCAGCGGTGGGGCGGGACGGGCCGCTTGGGAGTTAGCGCGCTATCTCTACTACCGGGGGGGGCGTGGTGGCGCAACCGCGCGGTGGTACAACCGATTGCGTCGGACAACAGACTACAATAATCCCTCTTTAGCACAGCGGGTTATGGCAGATGATCTCAAGCGATGGTGTAGAAAATCCGCTGCCCCCCTGGCTGTCGCTCACCCGGCTCTGGTCGGGATGCTCGCTGCCGACTCGAAACTACTTTACGTCCACGGCGAACTGGTTGTGCCGGATGAGGCTCTAGTCTGCGGTGCTCGCTGGGTCGCCGTGCCGACTGAAGCTGCTGCGCAGCACTTCATTGAAATCGGTTACGAACGTGACCAGGTCCGTGTCCATGGCCTGGGTATTGAACCGGAACTCATCCCGCACGCAGTGTCGAGTTACAACCATCGGCTTGACCGGCTCCGACGGTTTGAGGAGAACGGTCTCTCCGCCAACGAGCCGATTTCGGTGGCGATCTTCTCATCGGGAGCCGAGCCGGCGCCGCACCTCGACCTGATCGGTCGACTCCTGAAAAGCACCGAGCGAACGTCCGGTGCGGTTCGGGCACTTGTTTTTGCGGCCGAAGGCGGGCGGTTGGAACGACTCTGTCAACAGCGCTCGTTTCCCTGTGTGTCTTTCGCGAGTCGCAACGATCTCAATCAAGCAACGGCCGGACAGTGGGAGACATTTGATCTCCTGATAGCGCCGCCTCACGAGCGCGTCAACTGGGCGCTTGGCCTTGGCCTGCCAATGGTTCCTCTAACACCGACCTTCGGCTCATTTGCCCCCCTCAATCTTGATCTGATTCGCCGGGCCGGGGTGGCTGTCGACGGAGATACGCGGATCGAAACGATCGTCGACGAGTTCCCGTCGTATGTGGAGCACCTCTTGAAGCGTCAGCAGCTCTCGCAAGCGGCTCAGCGGGGCTGGAGCAAGTTGCCGATCGATGGGTTCACCCGGTTGGCTGCCCTGATTGCTTCGGACCTGTAGCTTCAGCAGAATCGTCGATTGCGCTCCCTGGGAGCGCCGACGATACTGCTGGCCCCAATGCTGACCCGTCTCATTACCTACTGTCGCCAGTTTCCGCCCATACTCTGGATCGCTACGTTTGGCTGGTTTGCCGGAGCGATGGGCTTCGGGGCATCGATCCCCTTTGTTTCGGTCTACTTCGCCAAAGCCTACGGAATGAGCTACAGCGAGATTGGCCTGGTGTTTGGTATTCTTGCGATTGTCCGAGCAGGCTTTCAGGCCCTTGGTGGTGAGTTGTACGATCGCCACGGACCGCGCTTGGTCCTCGTGTTGGCGCAGGGAGCACGTTCGGTTACGTTTCTTGCCATCGGCGTCATGATTGCTTTCGACCTCCCGTTCGTCTGGGTGTTCGTTACGCTGCTGGCGAACTTCGTCTTTGGTGCTCTCTTTTTACCGGCCGTCATGGCGATGGTGGGTGACTTTGCGCCGCCCGGAAAGCGGATGGAATCGTTTGCGATTGGTCGCTCGGCCGGAAATCTCGGTTGGGCGGTTGGTCCAATGATCGGCGGTCTCCTCGCTGAATACGATTACTCGTTTCTCTTCTATGCCTCCGCACTCTTCTCCGGAGCGTCGGCGATCATCTTCGGAATATTTCTTCGTCGCAATCGGGAGCTCGCTGCCCCGCCGTCGCGCGACAAATTCCGTCTCGCCGACATCTGGGCGATTCGCAAAGAGACGACGTTTGCCGTGCATGCGCTGCTCACGCTCGCACTCTACATCGTTGTTGCTCAGATGATGGCTCCGTTTGCCCTCCACGCCGTCGACACTGTTGGTATCAGCGAACAGGAGCTGGGATTTTTGTACGCAGTCAATGGCGTACTCGTGGCCGTACTGCAAATTCCGGTCACTCGTTATCTCCGAGGCATGAAGCTAACCTCGCAGCTTGCCCTTGGCGCGACGCTCTATTTCATCGGCTTCGCACTCGTGGGTTGGTTCTCATCGTATTGGGTACTGGTGCTGCTGTTCGCGGTCGTGACAATAGGAGAGGTCGCGAAATCGCCGGCATCGCTGACGATCACGTCACGCCTTGCTCCCGAGGGGCAATCCGGGCGGTATATGGGGATCTACGGATTCTTTGTCACCGCAGGCTTTTCGATCGGACCACTCTATGGCGGATTGTGGCTCGATTGGCTGTCAGGATCACCCCGGCTGGCGTGGATCGTTATCGCGTCGACTGCGCTGATCGGGTTGGTTGGCTACCTGGTACTGGCTCGGCGACTGGCCGCGCCGCTAAATCGCTTCGACGAGCGAGCTAGCGAATAACGACAAATTTACCGGTCTGGGTGCGACCGGGTGACTCAACGACCCAGTAGTAAACGCCCGATGCGATGAGCTGACGGTTACGATTGATAAGATCCCAGGACGTCGCCTGCGATCCCGGCCCTCCTGTGGGGAAGTTGTGATCGATCTCGTCAATACGGTCGCCGTCGAGTGAGTAGATTGAGATGCGACAGACGGGCGGAAGGTTGGCGAACCAGATGCGCTTGGATCGGTCGGGAGCCTGGGAGAGGTCTCGATTCTCATATCCACCCTCGGCATACCCACCATCAGCGCGATACGGGTTCGGATAGACGAAAACATCAAGCTCTTCGGCGAGTACATCATCGGAACCGGGCAGAGCAAACTCCATAACAGCGTTGTCACTTGGTCGAGTCTCCAGAGAAAGGATCTCACCGTCGGGAGAGCCGAAATCAAACGTCGACACGCCGATGTAGTACGGGATTGACGGCAGCAGCGAGTCGATGATGAACTCGTACTCCCAGAAGCGCGGGACCGGATCACCGTAGTCGTAGATGACATCGTTGGCGGACCAGCGATTCGGATCGGTTCCGGGGAAGGGTGCGTCGGGGTAGACCTTGCGAATTCCGTTGGCCCGATTCAGATCGGAAGCGTTGAAGTCCTGCGGGGCGAAGTAATAGGACTCCCCGTCGATCACGAGTGGATTCGACCGTGTGAAGCGCTGCGGGTCGAACATCGGATCATTGAACTCAAGACGCAGCGAATCGAGTGACACCGGAATCCCTTCGCGTACCCAGCGAACGTCTCCCCGGGGGCCGGATTCGAATCGAAATCGATTGTAGTTTTCGATATCCCAGGAGCTGAGCACACCGTAACTGGAGGGTCGGTTGTCGAGTGCAAGGTGCACGCGGTACCCTTCGAAGTCGATCAGTCCGGTCAGGGGGTCGGGCGATGTCTCCGCGAAGAAACCGTTCCAACGGACAGTGATCTTGCCTTCCTCCGGAATCAATCGAATCGGTGGGACGGCAGGTGGTCCCTCGGTCCGGAGATCGGGGATACCGTCACCGGCCGTGTAGACCGTGTCATCGTCGCAAACAAAGAACGGCCCACGGAAACCGTCGCCGTCGGTATCGACGCCAGGATTATCGAATACCCGCGCCGCTTGACTGGAGTGATTCGCAAACGTTCGCCAGTTGAGGTTGTCTTTGTAGACCGTCGGTTGACGGACGCTATATGTCCGGTTGTAGAGAGTCGGGTCGGTGTGGACATCCTCGGCACCGAGCCAGGCGAACGTTACGTGCTTTACCTCGCTTGGTCGCAGGTCGAATGGCCCGGCCGCGAGCATGAAGTACGGCTGTGCACCTCGTGCAATGAATTCGGCAATCGATCGTTCCGGAGGCAGTTCGTACCCGAGCTGACTTTGCCAGACCCACGTGAACATCTGATCGAAGTCTTTCTCGCCATTATTCATGTAGTAGTAAGCGCTCGCGTCGTTTGAAGAAAAGGCGGTAAACGGAAAGATGTTGGTCGCGTAGCGGTCGGTATTCTGTGGTGTGAGGCGGGGATTGTAGTCAAGCGCCCACCAGTTGAACGTGAAATTGTTGTTCCCACCGGGCACGCGAAGGACACGGAATCCGAGGGCACTCCGGGCTGATCCGCGATACCAGTTCCCACCGACAGGATCGCCATCGTTGTCAGTCAAATAGACCGTATTGACGGAATCCGGAAAGCCGCAGCGTAACGAATCGGGGGAAACGTACAGCATACCGACATAGTCATCCCCTTTGATCAATGTCGAATCGATAACGCTCGTTTGACCTTGTGAGTTGCCAAGTCCGTAGAGGCCAACGACCATCTCCCGGATGTCTTTGCCGAGGATGTTACGAATTTCGTAGTCGATAATAATGAAATCGTCTGAAGTCGATCCTACCCAGGAGTAGACACGTTGAATGACTTCAATGCCCAGTGGCTCGTGCTGGCGGACGTCCTGCCACGGCGCGGGTGATGATGTCGTAAACGTATCGGTGAAGCGGGAGATGATGTCGAGATCAGACACCGCATCGGGAGCGAAGCGAAAACTCGACGGAATCCGTGACTTGAATGTGAAGTTTCCTAACGGTGCCGGATCGGGGAACATTTCCCAGAGAGAATGACTGACCAGCGTGTCGTTACCGACAATGCCGCCGAACAGCGTGTTTGACTGAATCTGATAACGGACAACCGAGCCGCGAGGGTAGACGAGTCCGCGCACACGTTCTCCGGTAAGCTGGTCTACGACTTGTTGGGATCGCCCATAGATGCCTTCAAAGACAATCGATCCGAGGGCGAAATTGCCACGGACATCCATCGTTACCTGAAGATTTCCCGTATTAGCAACAGTCGTCGGAATATCCGGCAGGTCACCCGTCTGTGACCACGACACCGCGACCGATAGCGACAGACCGATGGTAAGGGTAAGAACTGAGGGGAGTCGTTTCATGAAAAGTCAGTTGGCGTTAACGGATGATAACGAGTTTGCCAACCTGAGTCCGGGTTGGGGATTCGATCGTGTAGTAGTAGGTACCCGAAACAACCGCCTGGCGATTACGGGTCACCAGGTCCCAGGTGGCGACCATTGAACCAGGACCGCCCTCGGGGAAGTTGTGATCGATCGTCTTGATCAGGTCGCCATCAAGCGAGAAAATACGAATGGTGCACACGCGGGGGAGGTTGGCAAAACGGATGCGCCGACTGAGCTGAACGTTCGCGCCCGGCGAGAAGTCCTCGAAGCCTGAGCCACCATAGTCAGCATCAACCCGATAGGGATTGGGATAGACGTAGGCATCGAGGTTCTCCGTCTCTACCGTCTCGGTCGACACCTGTGGATACTCGAGAATAGCTGAGTTCTGCGGGTTTGTCTCCAGCGGTGACAGCCCCGACGCAGGGGCACCAAAATCGAATGCCGTCACGGCGACGTAGTAGGGAATGGTGGGAAGGAGAGAATCAAGCACATATTCATATTCGTAGAAGAGGGGCAGTGGTTCCCCGTATTCCATAGTTATTTCATCCGGCTGCCACATTGCCGGGTCATCGGCCGGCTGTGGGAGATCGGGGAAGACTTTCCGAATCTCTCCCGGTCCTCCAAGAGACGATCGGTTGTAGTCCTGCCGTTCAAAGTAAAAGCGATCCCCGGCAAATCTGAACGGTGCCGTCCGCGAATAGATGAGCGGCTGAAATCCGCTGCCATACAGCGTTTCCAGAGAATCGATGTCGAACGGAATCGGGTCTTGAATCCAGCGAGCAGTGTCGCCGCCAACGAATCGAAACCGTTTGAAGTTTGGTCGATCGTACGAGGTCAGCAGAGAATAGGAGTCGCGGCGCTCATCCAAGCTCCGGTACACGCGATACCCCTCGAAATCGATATCATTGAGAAAGACGTCGGGTGTAGTTTCTGATCGGTACCCGTTAAACCGAACGACGAGTCGCCCAAATTGCGGAATAACACGGATCGCCGGTGCCGGAGGCGGACCGGCGCCACGGAAGTCTGGAACACCATCTCCTTCATACCAGGCGGTATCGGATTCGTTGGTGGGGCAGACGCGATACTTGCCGCGATTGCCGTCACCGTCCGAATCGACGGAGGGGTTGTCATAGACCCATGAAGCCCAGCGGGCATTGAGGGCCAGATTGCTGAAATCAAGGCCGTCGTAATACGGCTGAGGGTTAGCGGGGTCAAACCGGGAGATCCCCTCGGGATTGCGGTGCAGGTTCTCACCACCAACGAAGGCGAAGGAGAGCGGCAATGTCTGACCCGGGTCGATACCAAACGGACCGAATGAGAGGAGATAACGAGTGTCGAACCCATCGGCGATGACGTTTGCCCCTTCCGGAGGTGGCCGCCAGCCATTGTCAAATTGATTGACGGCCGTGTACAGCAGATCGTAGTCAAACTCTGGTTTGCGCATCACGTAATACTTGTTGGCATCACCAAGGGGCGTACCGATGCGCGGACCCATGTCGCGGAAGGGGTCTTCGGGAGAGTTGAGTCGCCGGGGACCGAAATCGAGCGTGACGTCGGAGTAGTTCGTTATCCACCAGTTGAATGAGTAGGAGAGGGAGTCGGCTGGAGTCCGAACAACCCGTACTCCTACGACATTGCGTGCCGAACGGAAGTCAAAAGCACCGCCGACCGGATCCCCATCGTTATCGGCCGTCCACGCGATATTCACCGTATCAAGCCAACCACATCCTTCGGGGGCGGGATGAGTTTCGTAGAAACCAACGATGTCATCTTCCCAGCCGATCGGCCCGTTGCGGGACTCATGCCAGACATCACCGTCGACCCAGATTCCCATATAGACTTGCCGGAGCCGTTCGTTGCCAATATTCGTGATCTGGTAGTCAAAGAGCACGAAATCGTCCGCGTAGTCATAGCTCCAGACCATAGAGCGCTGGCTGACCTGGATACCCAGGGGCCGATGCGGGCGACCGTCAAACTCATCAATGCCAGTATTGCCGGGATTGGTCAGGGTGTCATAGTACGTAACAAGAATGTCCTCTTCCGAAATCGCTGCCTCGCTGAAGAAGGGCGAGCTCTGGTCACTTGAGAGCAGGCGTGGATCACCCAATGGGGGAGCCTCGGGCCAGAATTCCCGCGTGTTGTAGAAGTCCTCGGAGCCGCAGGAGACGAGCGTGTCACGACCGACGACGGCGCCAATCCAGAAGGCCGCGACGTACAGATACAGGATGTCGCTGCCCTTCGGATACACGCAGCTCAGAATCGGATCACCCGTCACCGGATCGGTTATCGTGGAGCCAAACGTGCCAAAGGTGCCGTCATTGGTTATTGCGAGTTCCATATTCCCGCGCGTGTGCGCCCGCGTCAGGATTTCGGGGTCGGCGGCAGCGCCGACAGCTCCTGTGCGAGTGCCCGCGAGGTAGCGCGACTTGGGGTGGTCGGCAGTCGACGCTGTGGCCGTCGTCGCGGCGATGGCAGTTAGAATGGCGAGTAAACGAAGGGTCACGGAGTTATCCAAAAAAGGCGGTGGGGGAGAGACACCCGCCACCGCCTGTCCATTCTCTTGTTTCTTACCTCAACTGGTGATCATCTGAACTACAGAATGATGACCAGCTTGCCAATCTGCGTATCCCCGTTCGGTGTCTCAACCGTCCAGTAATAGGTCCCCGAGACGACCAGCTGGCGATTTCGGGTAATGAGATCCCACTCGGCCACGTTCGACAACGGATCGTCGCTAGGCACGTTGTGGAAGATCTCCTGAACGAGATCGCCGTCCAGAGAAAAGATGCTGATTGTGCACTCAGGCGGGAGGTTAGCGAAGCGGATACGACGCAAACGATCCGGCGCGAGGCTGCGATTCTCTGGCTGACGCTCGAAGCCGGCGGAAATCAGATCAGCATCGAGACGATACGGGTTCGGGAAGGCGTACACCTCACCGTCGAACTCATTCGTCGTCGGACCCGCATCCAGCGCGTACGAAACGAGCGGATTCAGCGTCGTCGGTGTTTCCAGCGGTGGCAGACCCGTTCGCGGTGATCCGAAATCAAAGGCGGTCACGTTGACGTAGTATGGCACTGACGGAAGGATATCCGGAATCTCGACTTCGTATTCGTAGAAGCGGAAGAAACCGTCATCGGTCAGATACGTCGCTGAATCCTCAGGTGTCAGCACGGAATCCGGCGAGAGGAACGGTGGACGCTCGGCGTTCGGATAAGTTTTACGAATCTTCGTTACGCTTGGATTCCCCAGTTCGGACTGGTTGAAGTCCTGTGTCTGGAAATAGAAGATCGAATCCTGTCCGCCGATATTGATACGCAGCGGAGCTGAGCGCGGGAACTGGAGTGGATTCCAGAACGAATCCGTCACACCTCCCGGCGCATAGAGCGTACGCAGAGAGTCGAGCGTAAACGGCACGTCGGAGAGAACATAGTCACCCTCGTCTCCAGCGGACGGATCAAAGAAGAACTTCTGGAAGTTCTCAAGATCGTACGATGTCCAAAGCTGGTACGAGCTGGAGCGTTCGTCACGGCCGTAGTAGACGCGGTAACCTTCGAAGTCGGCGACATTCGAGAAGACATCAATGTCCGTCTCAGACCGGAAGCCGTTGAAGCGAATCTTGAGGTTCCCCTGCGACGGCTCAACCCACTTGACTGGAGCTGGCGGCGGCGAAGCACCGCGGAAATCCGGAACGCCATCACCTTCGTAGAAAATCTCCTGAATACGAGTGGAATCCCCACCAGCGACACAAATACGCGAACGACCGAAGAAACCGTCGCCATCAGTATCGACGCCTGGGTTGTCGTAAATCCACGACGACCAGGTCGCGTTGAGGCCGAGATCGTCAAAGTCGAGACCTTCGTAGAACGCGGCCGGATTGTCGGGCATGTTGGTCGGGAAGTTCTGCGGATCGGTGTGGAAGTTTCGTCCGCCAACGTAGGAGAAGGAGAGCGGCAGGGTCTGGCCCGGATCGATATCAAACGGGCCGAACGACAGCAGATAACGAGTATCAAATCCGACCGACACACCGCTTTTGGCGTCCGGCGGTGGCTCAACCCAAATTGGGTCAGTCGACGTGATCGTACCGGTAAACGCCTGATCGTAATCAAATTCACCGTTCTTCATGCGTGCATATTTGGAACGGTCCCCCTCCGGAGTACCGGTGCCGGTGTGAATTTCGGGATATGCATTCCCCTTTTGCACCGGCCCGAAGTCGCCTGGAGCCCCCTGGGTGTTACTGGTCCACCAGTTGTAGGAGATGACCAACGAGTCACTCGGCGTTCGCACCACACGCGTTCCGGTTACTTCGGGAGCGGGCGGGCTCAAGGGGCCGGCATCGAGGTCGCCGTCGGCATCAGCCACCCAGGCGATGTTAACGGTATCAATAGCCGGGCATGACGCCGGCATGTACGAGGCAGGAATCGTCTGGAGGAAGCCGGAGATATCGTCCTGCGCGCCCTGTGACGGGTTGGTGCCGAAGCCAAGGATATCGGCGTCGACATAGAGACCAAGGTAGACGCGACGCAGACGTTCGCCACCGATGTTCTCAATCGAGAAGTCAAAGAGGACAAGGTCTTCCGCATACTGATACGACCACGCGAACGACCGCTGACGGACGCGGATGTTCAACGGTCGGTGAGCACGTCCTTCGATTGCATCTGTAGAGCCATCACACGCGGTACAGGTGTCGTAATACTCCATGATGTAGTCTTCTTCGGAGATTGCACCATTGAAGAGCTCCGGCTTGGTCGGATCGATTGTTGAGCGGAAGCTGACATCGCCAAGCGGAGAAACGTCAGGGGCAAACTCATTGGCCGAAACCGACCAGCCGTCGGCACCCGTGCTGACCAATGTGTCGCGACCGACAACGGCACCAATCCAGAAGGCGCCGGCAAAGAGGTATTCATTGCGGGTTCCGAGAGGATACTCGCACGACGGTACCTGCTCACCGGTCAGGCAGTTCGTGGTCGAACCACCATTGGTCAGGCCATTGCCGAACGTACCGTTGTTGCTGACGGCCAAGCCCAGAAGATTGACCGAATGTGACACAACACAGTAGGCCGGAGTGTTTGCGCCCAGTGTCGGTTGGGTGTTGCGGTAGACCGACGGTCCCGCGGTGCGGGAATCTACGTTGGGTACCATGAGAAGCCCCGCCAGCGCCAGCGCCGACAGCCCGGTGAAAAGACGTCGCATATCCAATAACCCCTAAGATTTCAGCGAGTTAACCTCGTGAGTATATCCGGGAGACGAATTGAAGTCAATATGTGTTGAAAACTTTCGCGCCTTCCTTGGCTCCGGGTAATCTTCTGTCCAGCTTGGAGTTAGCTGAGTGGCCGAAGCGCTGAAGACACAGCCGTGGCGATGTCTTCCCACGCATATTCTGCGACCCGGTTTCGGGCAAAAAGAACGGGTGTGATCAGCTGCGATCACACCCGTTGAAAGCCAATTTTCGTGGCGATTATTGCGGCTGGGAGAACATCTCGTCACCGATCGGTCCGTTGACCGTTACTTCTTCCAAAGTGATCTCGGCAACCATGTCGCCATTGAGGTAACGAGCCGTCTTGCTGGCGATCTTGACGCCGTTGACGTCGCGGATTTCCAGATACTCCTCACGAACCGCGCCACCCTGGGACGGATCGGTGCTGATGAACGTTTTACCCATAACCTGACCGGTTTCCTGGGCGACGGCGAGGCGGACATAGGCCTCCTCGGTCTCGTCGACGAGGGCAACAAAGTCGACATCGGCGCCACTGAAAGTACCGGAGCCGTCATAGACCGCCGTCAGCTCGTCGGCCGCGAGTGACTTGAAAATCGCAATCAGGTTACGACGTTCACTCAGGCGATCATTGGCCAGATCATCTTCACTCTTGGCGACGACCTGCATCGTCGCCTGATCGGTTTTCCAGCCAATGCCGTCATTGGTGATATCGACGAATGTCGCACCCATGGCGCTGATCTCCGAACGCGATTTGTTGGGGAAGACCTGCCACGATTTGAGTGCCACAGGGAACGGACCGTTCGGCGTCTGGAGCGCCAGTGTTCCCGTACGGGAGATCGACTCGATCGCTACAAAGCCGTCGGTGCCACCGTGAGTTTCCGCTGCGCGTTCGATAATCTCCTGCCCGCGCTGGAGGTTCTCCGGTGAGATCACGAGCTCACGCTGTTCCTCGGCGGTCGGAATCGTGATGTCAATCTCGGTAGCCGGTCCAAAGCCCATTTCGGACACCGGCATGTCAAAGTCAGCAGTCTTACCGACGACAAGAAGATGCATCTTGTCAGTCGTCAGGTTTCGCTTTGCGGCCGCGACGACATCTTCCGGCGTAACCTGCTCAACCTTCTGCTTGGTCTGCTGGAGGAAGTCGCGAGGGAGGCCATGATGATCGAACGACATCATGCGATTGAGAATCTCAGACTTGGAGTCGAAGTTGAAGACGAACGAGTTGAGATAGCCGTCCTTCGCGAACTGCATCTCCTCATCGGTCGGCGGTTCGGTCTTCATCGTTTCAATCACTTCCATCATTTTATCGACGGCTTTGCCCGCCGATTCCGATTTGGTGTCGGTGTAGGCGATGAAGACTCCCGGGTGCGTGAGGTTCGCCGTGTAGCTCGCAAACGTACCGTACGCAAGGCCTTCCTTTGATCGAATGATGTTAAACATCCGGCTAGCGAAACCGCCGCCGAGAACGTTGTTCATAACGATCCGATCAGCGTAGTCCTCGTCGGTCATTAGACCACCAATGTGACCAATGCGGATATTGGCCTGGGTGACATCGGTCTTGTCCACGACCCAAGCTTTGCGTTCAAACTCGTAGTTCACCTCTGGTGGTGCCGGAATCGTCACGCCACCCCGCTCCCAATCGCCGAAGTACTCTTCGATCTTCCGGACGATGTCCCGCTTCTTGACATTTCCCCAGATCGCCATCTGGAGACCTTCCGGCTGAACCCACTGCTGATGGAAGGCAATCAGATCATCGCGAGTGATGGCATCGATAGTGGCGTACTCTGCATTCCGGGCGTAAACCGACTCGTCGCCGTAGATGACCTGGCTGAATTCACGAGACGCAATTCCGGTCGCATTGTCGTTCCGACGAGAGATACCCGAACGGGCTCCGACTTTCGCGAGATCGATCTTGTCCTCGTCGAAGACAGGGCGGCGCAGAACCTCGGCAAGAACCTCAAGTCCGAGGTCGGTGTAGTCACTCAGGATATTGATGAAGGCATTGCCGGAGAGCTGACCGATTGAGGTCTCGACGGTTCCACCGATCTGTTCGAGGGCCTCATCGATCTCGTCTCCGGTCCACTTCTCCGTGCCTCCGGTCCGCATTACCTGACCGGTGATACTAGCCAACCCAACCTTGTCGGCCGGTTCAAGGTACGATCCGGCGTTAATGCGGACCGAGACATTGAGGACGGGCAGTGACTCATCCTCAATGATGTACAGTCGAATACCGTTATCGAGTGTGACCTCTTCGATATCGGGAGTCTTGAGGTCGTTGAGTCTCGGGTATTCGAGGTTCTCGATATCTATGGCGTATGCGCTGACGGCCAGGACGACGGCCGCGCTGGCAAGAAGCCCGTTTCGCAAAATCGTGCGCAACATGTTACCTGTTCTCCTTACCGTAGCCAGTTAACTCTGAGATGTTTCCGACATCACAACGACTCGGTTCTTCTCCGTGAAGTACTTGTTAGTGACACGCTGAATATCTTCAGCCGTGACCGCGTTAATCCGGTCTAACTCGCCAAAGAGCTCGCGCCAGTCGCCCCAGAGCTGCTGGTAACCACCCAGTTGAAGGGCAATTCCCTGATTAGAGTTGAAGTTGTTGATAAAGGAAGCTTTGGCGCGGGCCTTGATTCCCTCCAACGCCTCGGCCGAGACCAACTCATTGCGAAGGCGTTCAACCTCGACGAGAATCTGCTCTTCGCACTCCGAATTGGTCTGTCCCTGTGAAGGGATGGCGTAAACAGCAGCCAAGCCGGGGTACTTGTCACCGGGGAAGCCGCCAAACGCTCCGACATCAACTGCGAGCTTCTTCTCTTTGACGAGATTTTTGTACAGAAGCGATGTACGGCCGGAACCGAGGTAATCGAGCATGGCATCGATCGCTGGACGATCAGGATGCGTGATTTCCGGTACGTGCCAGCCAGCGATATAGATCGGCTGGGACGGATCCTCAATCACCATGCGTCGCTCACCCAACTGTTCGGGTTCAACGGTGCTCATCCGAGCAGGTGCGGGGCGATACGGGATGCGATCCCAGTACTTCGATGCCAGAGCAAAGATATCATCGTGGTCGACATCGCCGACGGCAACAACCGAGAGGTTGGACGGCGCGTAGTACTTCTCATAGAACGCCATCGCCCCGGTGCGAGAGTAGTTCATGATGTCTGACATGTGCCCGACAATCGGAATGCCGTACGGATGAGCCTTGAAGGCGAGGGCAAGGAATTCCTCGACGACCCGTCCGATTGGATTCGACTCCGTGCGCATCCGTCGTTCTTCGGCGACAACATCGCGTTCCTGGTACATTTCGCGAAGGACCGGGGTGAGGAAACGCTCGGATTCCATCGCCATCCACAACTCAGCCTTGTTGGACGGCAGGCTAAAGAAGTAGGCGGTGGCATCGGCAGAGGTGAAAGCGTTCAGACCAACACCACCTTCGCGGTCGACGATATTGCCGAACTCATTGGGAACAACGAGTTCATACGCTGCATCGCGAGCTTCGTTGAATGCCGCTTCGAGCTCTGCTATCCGTGCTGAGTCGGCCAGCCGACCTTTGGTGCGCTCCTGGCGCAATTCCATGTAGATCGAGTCCTCGTAAGCGATCAGTTTTAATTCAGCTTCGATGTCGGACGATCCGATTGTCTCGGTGCCTTTGAACGCCATGTGTTCGAACATATGCGCCATACCCGTGTACTCTTTTGGATCGTCGACCGAGCCAACGTTGGCCCAGGTGACGAATGTCGCCACTGGTGCGTCTCGGCGCTCCATGACGATAACCTTGAGCCCATTCGCCAGGGTCGTGTCGTAAACCTGATCGGTTAGCTTGGACATGTCGAACGCTGCCACTGAACTCGCGGCAACACACAAACTGGCGACCAGCGTTAGGGCCGCACTCACAGGTGTTCTACGCATTGATTCCTCCGCGTGAATAGCTTCGTAAGTTGTCGTTAGCCAAGAGGGTACATCAGCCGACCGGCAGCGTCAACGATTGTGAACTGACCCCAGGGGACCGTGTGACCGCCTTCCCGGACGTACCCCACCCTTTTACGGTGAAGTACGAGAATTGTGCGGCAGAGTTGCGCTTGCTACCACCAGCGGATCAGTTTCGGCTTCTTCGCGTGGGGGATGTCGTCGTGAACCGGCACGACCCGGGCGGTGATCCCCAAGCGTCCGGATTCCCGACAGACAACTTCACCGGTATAGGTGAAACTGCCTTTGGAGCCGTTCGCTTCGGCTTGAGCAACCGGGAAGGAATCCATCCGCAGAAACTCCTCCTGCGAATTGATCGAGCCAGAGACGAGCTCAATCGAGACATCATCGGGGGTGATATCGCCGAGTTGCACGTCGATTCGCACCGGGATGCGATCGCCAACTTTGAGATCGTCCGCGAGTGCCGGGAAATCCAGATTCGTGATCGCGATGTGGTCCCAGCTGTGTGAGACCCGGTCAAACCATGACGCCACCGAACGGTTGCGTTCGAAGTCGTTTTCGCGCAGAAGCCGGGAGTTGGACATCGCTGGTAGATAGGCGTTCGTCGTGTAGTCGACCAGCATCCGATGGGCGGAGAAATCTCGTCCCGATTGGATGATCGCGGCTTTCATCCGCTTAATCCAGCCCTCCGGCAGATTGTTCTCGTTGCGCCGGTAGAAGAGTGGGACAACTTCGCGTTCGAGTGTCGAGTAGAGCGACGCTGCATCCTCGGTGTCCTGCTCCTCAACGTTGGTGTACTCAATCGGCTTACCAATCTTGAAGCCAACCTCCGGAGAGTACGCCTCGTCCCACCAGCCATCGAGCACGCTGACATTCAACGCTCCGTTGAGTGCCGCTTTCATACCGGACGTACCTGAGGCCTCCTGCGGGCGGCGAGGATTATTGAGCCAGACATCACAGCCTTGGTAGAGCCGTCGACCGATCTGAATATTGTAATTCTCCAGGAAGACAATCCGATTTCGGAATGCGGGCTGGGCCACAAAAGTCGCGATTTCCTTGATGATCTCCTTGCCCGGCTGATCAAGCGGGTGCGCCTTGCCACTGATGACCAGCTGTACCGGTCGCTCCGGATTTGACAGCAGACGCTCGAGGCGCTCGAGATCACGGAAGATCAGGTTGCCACGCTTGTAGGTCGAGAAGCGTCGGGCAAAACCGATTGTCAGGATGTCCGGATCGAGAACCTGATCGGCATGCTGGATATCGACCGGCGAGGCACCCTGTCGCTGTAGCTGGCGGCGCAGCTGACGGCGTGTGAAATAGACCAATCGTTTGCGGCGCTCCAGATGGGCTCGCCAGAGGTCAGCATCCGGAATTTTCTTCACCGATTCCCAGTAATCCCGATCACCCGGCCGTTCCACAAAGTCGCGACCGAGATATGTTTCGTAAAGCTCCGACATCTCGGCGGAAAGCCACGACGCCGGGTGCACGCCGTTTGTGACTGCCCGAATTGGGACCTCTTCGAGCGGAAGCTCCGGCCAGATGTTATGCCACATCCGCCGCGATACCGAACCGTGCAGCTGCGAGACACCGTTGGAGTACGCTGACGACCGAAGGGCCGCTACAGTCATGCCGAACTGTTCCGAATCGTCCTGAGCGTTGACTCGACCGATCGAGACGAAGTCCGACCAGCTAATCCCCAGATCCTGAACCATCTTGCCCAGGTACCGACGCACGAGAACCGGGTCAAATCGCTCATTCCCCGCGGGGACCGGCGTGTGGGTCGTGAAGACGGTTGTCGACCACACGTAGTTGCTCGCCTCACTGAACGACATTTTATGGTCGATCATCAGACGCTGTAGCCGTTCGAGTGTCAGAAACCACGAATGTCCCTCGTTGGAGTGGATAATCGTTGGTTCAATGCCGAGTGCGGAGAGGGCTTTCATGCCGCCAATGCCGAGGACTATCTCTTGACGGATCCTCATGTCGCGGTCGCCGCCGTACAGCATCGACGTGATCTCGCGGGCTTTGGAGGAGTTCTCCTGAATATTTGTGTCGAGCAGATAGAGGGGCATCTGACCGACGGTCACCCGCCAGACCTGTACCTGCACGGGAACCGAGTCGAGTTCGAGCGCGATGCGCACCGGTTTGCCGGAGTTGTCTCGTACCAGCGTGACCGGCATATGATACCAGTCGTTCTCGTCGTATTTCTCCAGCTGCCAGCCGTCAGCCGAGAGCTCCTGGCGGAAGTAGCCGTAACGATACAGGAGTCCGATAGCGACCATCGGCAGTCCGAGATCCGATGCCGACTTGAGCGTATCGCCCGAAAGAACACCCAGACCGCCCGAATACACCGGGAGGGAGGTATCCATACCGTACTCCAGCGAGAAGTAGGCGATGGTCTCATTGGCGAAACTCGCGTGCTCCATCGCGAACCACTTCTTGCGCTGCAGGTATTCGCGGTAGTCGTCGTACACCTTGCGCAGGTTAGCGAGAAACGTCTCGTTGCTGGCGGCATCCTCCAACTGGGCCTGAGTCATCGACGCCAACATACGAACCGGGTTGCGGTTGCAGGTTATCCACGTATCCAGGTCGAGCCGCTCGAAGAGCGCGACGAATTCAGGATGCCAGGAGTACCAGAGATTGTGCGCCATCTCCTGCAGCGGGGCGAGAGGGGCTGGCAGGTTGGGCAGAACAGTCAGATGCTTGACGTGGGGAACACGCATGGTTCCGAAGCCTTTCCGTAGGTATAGAGTCGACGCGAGTCCGTTCTGTCTCGGGATGACCGGGTCATCCGCCCCTTCCACAACGGTATCGGCACCTAGGTGCTGACCTTTGTTCGTCAGCACAAGAAAGAACTGTCTTCGGTCTCATTTGGCAAGCAAGGGAAGGCGATATCAAGCTTGCCAAGCTGAGGCCGACACTCCTTGTTACGGGGCGATGCCAAGGAGAATAGCGTAATGCCACGTCGGAAGAAACGAATTGGGGTCCTGACGGGTGGAGGGGACTGCCCGGGGTTAAATGCCGTCATTCGTGCCGTTGTCAAGACTGCCGAGGCCTACGATATGGAGGTTGTTGGCTTCCTCGACGGTTACGAGGGGCTCGTCGATAACAAGTTCCGCCATCTGGACTTACGGGATGTCTCCGGTCTCCTGTCCCAGGGGGGAACGATCCTGGGGACCTCAAATCGCGCCGACCCGTTCAATTACCCCGTATTGCAGGGTGAAGACTACGTCTACATCGATCGATCCAACCAGGCTGTTCGCAATTACGAATCAATCGGGCTCGACGCGCTGATCGCGATTGGTGGTGACGGCACCATGGCTGCGTCGGCCGGTATGGCGGAACTCGGGCTGCCAATCGTTGGCGTGCCGAAAACGATCGACAACGATTTGTGGGGGACCGATGTCACGTTCGGCTTCGATTCCGCTCTCTCCGTGGCGACCGAAGCGATCGACCGGATTCACACCACCGCTCAATCTCACCATCGCGTTATGCTGGTTGAGGTCATGGGTCGTTACGCCGGTTGGCTTGCTCTCGGAGCAGGGCTCGCTGGCGGTGGCGACATCATCGTGATCCCCGAGATCCCATACGAAGTTGACGCGATCTGCGAAAAGATCCGCGATCGGAATTCGCTCGGGAAGAACTTCTCGATCGTCGTGGTTGGTGAGGGAGCAAAAGCTCGCGGCGGTGACATGGTCGTTGCTCGTCACGTCGAGAATTCGCCCGACGCGGTCCGCCTGGGTGGCATTTCCAATCAGCTCAGTGCTCAGATTGAGGGAATCACCAATCTTGAATGTCGGGTCACCATTCTTGGCCACCTGCTGCGCGGTGGTTCACCGACAGCGCACGACCGGATTCTGGCGACCCGACTTGGTATGGAGGCAATACACCTCGTTAACGAAGAGGTCGCCGGTGTCATGGTCGCGATCTACGGCAACGAGCTCAGTCACACGCCATTGACTGAGGTCGCCGGCCGTTTGCGCAAGGTGACACCCGACCATCCCTGGGTACAAACCGCACTTGAGATCGGCGTTTCACTCGGAAATCCGATCGAGATACCGATCGCCGACTACATGGCTGATGCCGTAGTCGCGTAAGGCACTCCGCCAAGGGTGACCAATTCTCAATGATTACGCTTTCCTTCCACGGAGCCGCCCGCACAGTTACCGGCTCCAAGTACCTCCTCACGGTCAATGACACGCGTGTGCTCATCGATTGTGGCATGTTTCAGGGACGACGCGAAATCCGCCAGCGAAACTGGCAGCCTCTCCCGTTCGATCCGGCCACGGTTGATGCGCTGATCATCACACACGCTCATGTCGACCACATCGGTTACCTGCCACGAGTGACAAAACTTGGCTACACCGGTCCGATCTATATGACTCCCCCGACCGTTGAAATTTGTGAGCTTTCGCTTCGCGATTCGGCGCGTATTCAGGAAGAAGACGCTGAGTATCGCAATCGCAAGAAGCTTACCCGCCACGCCGTTGCACTCCCGTTGTTCACAGAGGAGGATACCGAGGCGATGCTGCCGCAGTTGACTCCCGTTCTCTTTGATCAGTGGCAGGAGGTCAATGACGATGTTCGCTTCCGTTTCCACATCGCCGGACACGTGCTTGGAGCGGCGTCGGTAGAGATTGAGGCGCGCGATGGTGAACGGGTGGTGCGGATTCTTTTCTCCGGGGATGTTGGTCGCTACGGCAACCGCCTGACGAATGACCCCGAAGAGCCGCCGCAGGTCGACTATCTGGTGTGCGAGTCGACGTATGGTGGACGGCTGCATCCAGTCATGGTGCCAGAGTTCGCCTTCACCGATCTGATCACCGAAGCGGTCAAAGACAAGTCGGTGCTGTTGATTCCCGCGTTTGCGATCGGTCGTACGCAGCAGATTACGACGATGATCACCCAACTGATTTGCGAGGAGCGCATACCAGCGGTTGACGTCTATATCGACTCGCCAATGGCGGTAAGTGCGACCGACATTTACCGGCGATTTCCATCGTATCACAAGATTCCGCCCGAGGAGCTCGGCGGTAACAGTTGCTCGATGGGATCGGATCAGGTCCATCTCATTCGCAAGCGCAAGGGCTCCAAGAAGCTGAACGATCTCGATGGTCCGGCGATCATTATATCCTCGAGTGGTATGCTGACGGGTGGACGAATTCTGCACCACCTCTTGAACCGAATCGATGATCCTCGGACGACACTTGCCCTTGTCGGCTATATGGCCGAAGGAACGTTGGGCCGTCGATTGTTGGAAGGGGAAGGGGAAATCGCGATCCATAAGCAGCCCAAGAAAGTACGGGCGCGTGTTGTCAATTTGACCGGGATGTCGGGACACGCGGACTACAACGAGTTACTCCACTGGCTGGAACCGATTACTCAGGCGCCCCAAATGACCTTTCTCACGCACGGTGAACTCGATAGTTGCGAGGCGCTGGCCGAGCACATCAGGAGTGAACGAAACTGGCCAACCATGATTCCCGAAATCGACCAGACGGTCGAATTGGTCTAGCGAGCATCGACGAGGGAGACTACCTCAGTGGCCCAGAAACGAAAATCAAACGGCAAGGCGGAACGCGAACGGATGCTGCAGAACCTGCTGCAACACCCAGCTTATCGAGTCGCCTATAAAGACCAGGACTTCCTCGGCGATGAGGTAACGCGTCCGATGCGGCTTCAGCTTGAGCTGCTTAAGCCGGAGACAATTTTCGCACAGGAACAGGTCAAATCGACAATCGTTGTCTTCGGCGGTACCCGCATCATCGAGCCAACCTTTGCCGAGCGACGTATCAAGCAGCTTGAAACGAAACTGAAGAAGACCCCGCGCGATCGCGGCTTGAAAAAGCAACTGGCAATCGCCAAGCGTGTCCTTGCCAAGGCGTCGTTCTATGATGAAGCACGGCGGTTCGCATCTCTCGTTTCGTCCGAGTGTCAGATCAACGCGCACTGCGAGTATGTCATCGTTACCGGCGGCGGTCCTGGCATTATGGAAGCAGCCAATCGGGGTGCGTTTGAGTGTGGCGCCAAGTCGATCGGGCTCAACATAACCTTGCCGATGGAGCAGGAGCCAAATCCGTACATTACCCCGGAGCTCTGCCTACAGTTTCACTACTTCGCTATACGCAAGATGCACTTCATGTTGCGCGCCAAAGCCCTCGTCGCGTTTCCGGGTGGGTACGGCACCCTTGACGAGCTGTTCGAAGCGCTGACGCTGGTGCAGACGCTCAAAGTTCCCCCGCTACCAATCGTGCTGTTCGGCACCGAGTACTGGAAGAACCTGGTCAACTTCGAATATCTGGTCGACGAAGGTACGATTGCACCCGAGGACCTTGAACTTTTTGTCTACTGCGACGACGCCGAGGAGGCGTGGCAGTACATCAAAGCGTTCTATGCGAGTGAGCCGGCGTAAGGAGTGCTCTCGCGCAGCGACTATCGAGCATGAGAGTGCCAACATCACTTCTGTTGCTCTTGGGTTTCCTGCTGACTGCTCCAATGACTAGCGGTCAGGAACGTTCCACGCCCCCTTCCACCGACGTTCGTGGGGAGCCCATGTACCAGGTGCTCCAGGCCGGAGATATTCCCGCAATCTTCGATCCAATATGGCTGACACTCGACGAAGCGGCCGCACTCTACCATGATCGTGAACCCCTAATCGTGGCCACCGTCGATGCTTCCGTTGTGGGAGCGTCGACCTGGCATCTCGATCGACACGAGATCGTGAACACGTATCTGAATGGGAAAGCGATCACCATCACCTGGTGACCGTTGTGCTTCACCGGCATCGTGTATGCCGCCACGGTTGATTCCCAGCGATTAACCTTTCAGGCCTCCGGTGCACTCTGGAAAGACGCGCTGGTGATGGAGGACCTGGAAACCAAATCGCGTTGGTCGCAGGTTACGGGTGAGGCGATTCTTGGTGAACTCACCGGACAGCACTTGCCGCCGCTGGCGACTGGCCATATGTCGTTTGCTGAGTTTCGGGAGCGCTACCCGGATGGGAAGGTGCTTGCCAAACCAGCCCTCGGTCCGGCCGGCTCAACGTATTCACGGTACTTTGCCGACCCCGACCGCCTCGGCATCTTTGGCAGGAAGAATGATCTCGATCGCCTTCCGGCCAAACAACTCATCTTCGGACTTGGTCATCCAAACGACCCCGTGGCAATCGATCGTGCGTTGCTACGTCGACAGCCGTGGTACGTCCATCAGGGTGCCGAGTCACGTTGGCTGATCGTCTACGAATCCGGAAGCGAAGCTGTTACGGCATGGGATATCACCGATGTCGATGATGGTGCCACTGTCGAGACCGACACGATTTTTGTCGGGACGACGCCGAGTTGGGATGCAAGTTCCGGGCAAGCCCTGGTGGCCGGACAGAGCGACCTGTCCCCGGCGCCGGTGATGACCGCCTTCTGGTTTGCCTGGTTCACCTTCTTTCCAGAGACCGAATTGATCAGAGCCGACTAACGCTTCAGAAATCCCCGCTCCTGCAGGTAGAGCAGCAGATGTAGGCGAGCGGCCTGCGGATCGGGGGTCGCAACGCGTCGCGCGGTATGCTCCGACCAGCTATACGTTCCGGTAAATTCAGGATAGTCTGAGGGTCGCACCTCACGACCGCGCAGATACCCCAGGGCATCAATCGTACGATCATACGCGCCGATCGCGTCCGTCGCTGCCGTCGGATCATACTGCTCGCGGTGGTAGATACCGTCGTGCGGTAGTCGCGGTTTCACTTTGGCCGGCTTGGCCGGAACACCCAGCGACATGCCCATCACGGGATAGACGAGTTCGGGCAGCCGCAGCAGCTCCGAGATGTCTCGCGGGTGATTTCTCACCGCACCCACCATGACGCCTCCGTAGCCCAATGCCTGGGCTGCCATGAGCGCGCGACAAGCGGCCAGGGTGGCATCGACCGTCGCAACAACAAACAACTCTGTCGTGTCGACGTTTGAACCGTACCCACGATGATCGACGAGTTGCTGAAGCCGAAAGAGATCGGCGCAGAAGACGAGGAACAGTGAGGCGTGCTCCACATGCGCCTGATCACCGGTCAGCACGCGCAGACGAGACTTCGTATCGTTCTGACGTACACCAATAATCGAATACGCCTGCATGTTTGATGACGTCGGCGATCGCTGCGCCGTCCGTACGATCGTCACTTCGTCTTCGTCAGAAATCTCGCCATCACCGAATGCCCGAACGGAGGCGTGGCTGTTCAAGAAGCTGAGCAGCGGAAGATCATTCTTGGTCATGACTTCTCCCATAACAGGAAGCGCCGGGACACGAAAAGCATCCCGGCGCCTTAACGGGGCCCACACACAAAGTGTGTATCAGCACGGAGTGTGCATACACACTAGGGTGATATCTACTAGTACTTCATACCTGCTCGCTGAGCGGCATCAATCTGCCGAACAACTTCGCGGTAGTGAATCGTCGACATGTTACCAACGCTCGCCTCGGCTGCCCGAGATGCGGCCTGCTTGATCACCGCCAGTTCATTCGCGGTAACAGTCTTGACATCGGCCGGGAGTGACGAGCTCAGGTTGAGGTACACATTAATCAACCGATCAAGGTGCGCCAATTGGAGTTGCCGACGCAGTGAATTGACCGGCTGACGGTTCAATGCTTCAGACCAGACTGCGCTCCGCAGATCCTCGAACATTTCGAGGAGCGTGTAGGCGTTAGCCGGATCGTCGTACCGAACGACGTTGTTGACCATCCGCCCGAGCGTGAACGAGCTCATCAACTGCGACAGCGCCATCTGCTGACGTGCGAGCACCTGCTGATGGAACGGGTAGTCGAGTCCTGCCCGGCGAATCGACCAGGTGAAGTCGTCACGAGAATCGGGCTGGAGTCGGCGAACGACATCAGCCGGAATATCAAAGGCATCTGCTGAGAAGACGTGATCGGTCAGCAGTTGCATGGCACGTTTCTGATCAGCGCGGGATACCGGTTCGAACGGCAGGACACCCTCGGCATCACCGATGAAGTACCGGTTGTGGCGAAGGCCACCGACGAACTTCGGAATCGTCAATGCCGTCAGCGAATACGCCGACCATCCGGCCTGGAATGCCTGACGAAACTCGGTCCAATGGGCGCCGTCAACCGCAAACCGATCGAGCTTCTCTTGCCAGATGTTCTGGGTGATGCCGAGCTGACGCTCATAGTACTCGATCGGATCGGCACCCACATCCCAGACGTTGGTGTAGGGGTCGATCGATTTGGTGGAAAGACCGAACGCGTCCTCGTCGGTGGCGTACACCAGGCCTGGCTCAGCCGCGCGATTGGCGATGGCCAACGTCTGCTCCCGTTCAGCTTCGGGTGTTTCCGCACCGAAGTCGCGATACGAGTATTCCGTGATCCACTTATCGTAGGGACCAACCGCGATCGGGTAGAAGTCGCCCTGTTCGTAGCCCGGACCGGCCAGGTTGGCCGCCGGGTACTCCATCATTGTTCCGACCATGCTGTGCTTGGCGGTGAAGGCCGGATCGTTGATCTGCTCAAATGTGTAGATCGTCGATGCCTCGAAATTGTGACGGAATCCGAGCGTGTGGCCGACTTCGTGAGCGACGACAAAGCGCAGATGCTGAATGACGTACTCGTCCACCAACGAATCGGTCGAAATCGGATCGAGACCCAGGGCACGGATAGCGGTCACGTTGCGCGCGGCGACTTCGGTTGCGATCGACTGCAAATTGCAGAGCATCGCTGACCGCGTCGATTTCGGCGACAACTCATGCGCTTGCTGAGCGGAAACAAACGGATCAGCTTCCGGGTCGAGCGGCATACCGCTAAAGGAGACCGGCTTGGCTCGGAGCTTACCACTCCACCGGGTGCCGCGAACGAAGTCCGCATTGAAGTTCACGTCAGCGTCGAGAATCTGGCCGGTGAGCGGGTTGACGCGTGACGGTCCAATGGCTCCGTACGGGTTGTTCTTGGTAATCGACCAGCGCACGACGTGGAAGCGAGCGTCGGCCGGATCCCAATCTGCCGTATCGGGCATGATCTTCGCCTGGATCGCATTGCTCAGACCGGCCTCTTCGAACGCACCTTGCCAGTACTCGATACCTTCTTTGATCGCCTGACGATACTTCTCCGGAGTCGTGTTCTCGATCCAGAAGACAAGCGGTTCGACCGGATCAGACATCTCGGCATCCGGATCCTGAGGCGTCAGGTGCCAGCGATTGACATACTCAACGTACGGTGTCTTGCGGTCGATCGACGTGTAGTCCATGTACAGTGTGTTGAACGTGCCAATACGATGGTCCGCGAGACGGGGAACGAAGTCATTCTCCGGTAACTCAAGAATCGAGTAATTGAAGAGGTGGGAGAATGAGTACGGATTCTGAAGCGCCGGACCGGCCGACCAGAGCGGCTGGTTGGTGCCGTAGAACAATCGTACCGAGATCTCGGCGTTGGTCGGGAAGACTTTCACCTGCTCATACATCGACGCCTTGCTGTCGAACTGAATGCGAGCGCGCAGCGCCTGACCAATGAAAAACGCATTGTTAATCGCGTCGCGAAGGAAGAACGCTTCCGGGTTAACCAGAATCGCACCGGTCTCTTTGTGCGGCTTCGATTCGATCTTCACCGAAGCGATAAGCGCATCGGAGACCGCGCGTTCGGTCGCCAGAGCCCCCGTGCTTCCCTCGTCAGCTCGCAAGCGGAGGTTCTTCTCCATCATCATGACGTTCTTCGGACCCTTGGCGAAGTAGATCGGGTACTCACCCAGCATCCGGCCACCTTCCCAGAAGGCACCATCACCACCAATGATCGCTTCGCCGATCAGGTAGAGCTTGTCCATCTGTTCCGGCTTAAGCGCCATCATGTAGCTGTTCTTAGTCGTATCGTGATAGAAGGTGAACACGCCTTCGATGGCGACCATGTCTTTGATCACCTGATCGTATGGCTTCAGTTCGCCCTTTTTCGGTTTCGGTTTCTGCGGTTTGTCACCGGCTCGGAGCGCGGCGCGACGTGCCGCGGCGTGATCTTTGGCCGCGAGAACATCACTTACCGGTCCGGCAAGCACAAACAGCAGCGCCATAACCAGGGGAGAGGCCCAGGTCATCAGGCGTCGCATACGGATAGTCCGTGTCATACTCTCTCGCTCCTAGTTGTACGACTTCTCGGCCGACTGGGCAGCTTCGATGCGACGGACAACCTCGCCGGCGTGGGCGCGGGTCATACCGTCGACATTCGCTGAGCTCAGGCGACGAGCGTTACGTTCGATTTGGTTCAGGTCATTCGCCGCGAGCGAACGTGCATCGAGCGGAAACTGACCGGTTGGTGACAGGTAGATCGCGATCAATCGATCGAGGTGGGACAACTGCAGTTGACGGCGGAACGAGTTGACCGACTGCGTATTCGCGAACTCACTCCAAATGCCTGAGCGAGCATCACGGAACATGTCGTACATCGTGTACCGCTCCTCACCATCCGCGACGAGCCGGGTGTTGTTGAGCAGACGACCCAGGACGTTTGGCGAGTAAAGACGAGCCAGCGCCTGATTCTGCACCGAGCCGACCATCTGATGAATCGGATAGTCGATTGTTGGCATCATGTACGGCGAACCAACGAAGTCCCACATCTGATCGGGCTGCAGCTTGTTGATGAGGTCAGCGGACCAGCTGAACGCATCGGCCGCGAAGATCTTCTGGTTGAGGAAGTTCATCGCCCGCTTTTGACTTGAGGCGTCAACGACCGTGAACGGAATGTCGCCACCCTCGGTGCCGATGTGGTCGCGTGATTTGTAGATACCGCCGACGTATTTCGACGCAATCCGTGCGCCTTCGATATACCCGCGCCAGCCGGACTGGAAGGCGTTGCGAACGCGGACATAGCGCTCACCCTTCTCTTCAACCTGCTTGATCGCTTCGTTCCAGAGATGATCGCTCAGGCGGATGCGACGTTCAGCATAACCGAGCGGGTCGGCTGACTGTTCGTGCATGTTGACGAGCGGGTCGATTGAAGTGGTCGACCAGCCGCGAACGTCCTCGTCCGATGCGTAGACCAGGCGGGGGTCACCCGACTTGCCGGCGATCGCCTGGAGTTGGTCGATTTCGTCATCCGGTGTCGCCGCACCGGTTTCGGTGTACCCGTACTCAACGACCCAGTTGTCATACGGTCCCGGTGTCACCGAATAGAAGTTGGCGATCGGCTCGCCCGGCTCCGGAATCCACGGACCATGGTAATCCATAACCGTGCCGCCGTTACCATTTTGGGCGGTAAACGCCGGGTCATCGAGCTGCTCCATCGAATAGATTGACGAAGCCTTGAAGTTATGGCGGAAGCCGAGCGTGTGGCCAACCTCGTGCGCAACCAGTTCAACCGTGTACTGATGGACAAACTGCTGCGTCACGGAGTCCTTGTCGTATTCACTGCTGACCAGGTTCAAGTACTCGTAAGCAAACGCCGCATTCAATACGGCGCCGATGCCACGAAGGCACATCTGACGCTGGTCGTTTAGCTGGAGCGAGATCGGCAGCTGGCTCGCCATGGCGTACTCTTGAGCGTCCATACCGGCGAACGGCGACTCAGCGTCGACATCGTAGAACCAGTTTTCAGTATCAAAGCCGGTTTCGCTATCATCGCGAGCGGTCACCGGACCGATGTGCGTGTAGACGTAGTTGTACATGAAGCGGATAAAGTCCGCAGAGACGCGAACATCGGCATCGAGAATTTGTCCCGTGAACGGATTGGCGCGGCTCGGGCCAACTGCATAACCAGCGCCCGGCTGGACCATCCACTGGACGACCGAGTAGCGAACATCGGCCGGATCCCACTCGGCGGTGTCAGGCATCTGTTTGGCCACGATCGCGTTTTTGAACCCTGCTTTCTCAAAAGCCGGATTCCAGAACTCAATGCCTTCCTTGAACGCCTGGCGGTACTCCTCCGGAACTTTGTTGTCGATCCAGAAGACAATCGGCTCAACCGGTTCGGACACGGCCGCCGACGGATCTTTCTTCTTCAGGTGCCAGCGATTGATGTAGCGCACGTACGGCGTCTTGGTGTCGATGTCGGTGTAATCCTGGTAGATCGTTGTGAAGTAACCAACACGATCGTCGGCGTAACGCGGCACGTAATCTGATTCCGGCAGGGCGGTAATCGAGTAGTGGAACGTATGGAAAAAGCTGTAGGGGTTCTGCATCATCGGCGCCGACTGCGGTCGGTTCGTCGAATAATGCAGGTGAACCTGAATCTCACTGTTCTGCGGGAACGACTTCACGCTCGAGAACGAACTGTTCTTCTTGTCAAAACGGATGCCGGGTCCACCAGGGCGATTGAAGAAGAACCCGGTGTTGGCAGGGTCTTGCAGGAAAAAGCTCGTCGGATCGACGATAATCGCACCGGTCGAGTCGTGTGGGGCAGACTTGACGTCGAGCGTCGCCAACAGGGCGTCGGAGATTGCATGCGGTACCGCCCGGGCCATCGGAGTGCCCTCGTCGGCGCGCAGCCGGAGGTTCTTCTCCATGACCCTGACTTTGTCATTCACCTTCTTGAAGTAGATCGGGTACTCTCCACCCATCGACCCGTTGTCAAAGAAGGCGCCCTCAGCGGCAACCCGGCTCTCGCCGCACAGATAGACAACGTCGAACTGATCCGGCTTGATCGCCATCAGTACGGAATTGTCCGTCGTGTCATGGTAGAACGTAAACAGACCCTCGATCGCCACTTTGTCTTTAATGACTTTGGCGAACGGTTCCCCTTTCGGTTTCGGTTTAGCCTTCTTGGCGGCGCCTGATGACGCCTTCTTCGACATGACCATCGAATGGGGGTCGGGTTTCTGGCTCTGCGCCGTTGCGCCAAGGGCAAACAACGCACAGAGACCGAGTACGAGAGCATTTCGCATGCGCATCAGCAAACTCCTCAGGTTACCTCTCTGTATGCAAACGTAAGCGTATGTTCAGGATGGGATCGCCAGGCATGGAGTAGCGGTAAGGCTTTGACAGATTCCACCGCAAACTGTGTGGACAGTCGGTAGGCCGAAGTCGGCGCGGTGGTAGAACAAATTGACAATAGACGAATGCAAAGCCACGTTTCGGCGGTAAAAATACCCCATACCATACGTCAGTCAACGCCAAAAGTTGTGTGTTAATTTGTGCAATTAGGCATTCAAATCCGGTTTGTCGGCTCCGCCGCGCAGGGGAACAAACCGCACGGCATACAGTTCGGTGCGGGTGAACGTATCTCCTTCCCGTCTCATGAACACCAGTCGCTGGTTCTGCTGTGCGGGATGCCCAACGGGTGCGATCAGGCGGCCTCCATCCGCCAGTTGACTCAGCAAGGCCGGCGGCACTTCCCGCGGTGCAGCGGTCACCATGATCGCATCGAACGGTGCCTGCTTGGGCCACCCAACCGCACCGTCGCTTAGCTGCGTCTCGACATTCTGATAGCCCAGCCGAGTGAGGCGGTGCTGCGCTTCGAGCAGCAGGGTTGGGAGGATTTCGATGGAGAAGACCGCAAAGACGAGCTCGGCCAGTATTGCTGTCTGATAACCACTTCCCGTGCCGATTTCAAGGACTCGATCGGTCGGATTTAGAGACAGTCGTTCCGACATTGATGCGACGATATAGGGCTGCGAGATCGTTTGACCCAGACCGATAGGGATCGGCTTATCGGTGTACGCCTGATCGGCATGAGCGGCATCCACAAAGAGATGCCGTGGCACGGTACGCATCGCGGCCAGAACCGATGCGTCGTGGATGCCTCGAGCGACAATCTGCTCGTCTACCATCTGCTGTCGCAGCGCCATGTAGTTGCCGGTAATGATGCTGCCGCACCTCCCTCTGCTTACTCATGCTACGCGGAAATGACATCGAGGACAACGGCAAGAAAAGGCCGGAACACACACTGTGTTCCGGCCCGGTAGTGCTCTTTCAGGCGCTTACTGGCAACAGAGGGGGGCAAACGTGATAAAGAGGTGATCGATCAGAGTCGAGAGATCGGTCAGGCTCACGCCGCCCTGGCAGTCAACATCGGCGGCCTGTTCGTTGGCCAGTGGTGTGAAACTCACGAAGAGGTAATCGATCAGCGCACTGAGGTCAGCCAGGTCAGGACCATCACCACCAAAATCGACATCGCCGCAGACAAATGAACTCAAGGCAACTGTAAACGGTGCTGAGTAGGGAACGGTGAACCCGGCTGAGTCATACGATTTCACCCGCCAGTAAAGCGTGTCAGCGGTACCCCAGTCGCTGGGTTCAAGGGTGATTGAGTCGGCGTGCACGAAATTCGCGAAGATATCGAAGTCTCCGAAGTTCGACGTGCGTGCCACATGCACATAGAAGTACTCATCAGTCGTTTCCCAGCTGACCGGTGCCGATCCGGTCCATTTGAAGACAATCGAGCCCGGATTGGTCAGTTGCGTTCCGGAGGTGGGCTCCAGCAGAGTGGCAATGGCGGGCGGGGTGGTGTCCAGCAAGAACGACCGAGTCTCCGACCACGACGACTGGTTGCCCGCGTCATCGTACCGCTGTACGCGCCAGAACCAGCGACCATCGTTTACGCTTGAGACGGGTGTCGATGACGACGTCAGGTTTTCCAGGGTCGTGAGATTGGAGGTGAACGCCGAATCAGCCGCAAGATCAATACGGTAGTACTCCGGCGCCACAACGACTGTTGCCGCCGCAATCGTATCCTCCATGAACGTCAGCTCGGTGCTTGAGCTGCTGATGATTGTGTTGTTTTCGGGGGTAAGCGCTACCGCCCCCCGGGGCGCAGTGTTGTCGATTCCGATCATCGGAGCAACTGCCTGTAACGACGACGAATCGCCACCGACAAACTTGCGCACTCCCCAGTAGTAGATGCCGTCAGTCAGTTCGTCACCCGCCTGAATCGCATATGAGGTTGCGGTCAGGCCGGGGTAGATTCGCTCGATACTCGTCATGTTAGGATCGCTTGCCAGATACAGGGTAAACGAATCCCAGCCGTCAGCGGTCCAGCTGAACGTAGGTGTGCGTGATTGCTGATACGTTTCCGGCGACGGCGTTTGCAGCGTCGGCGGGAAGAACGGATTCAGTGTCGTCACGCTAAATGACGCGGTGTCGGCCGACGAGAGGTCATCGGCGCTCGCTATGATGTTCATGACTGACAATTCGAGATCGGGAACTTCGGCCGGTACGAGAAGATCGAATGCGACCACGGCGTCGGCGCCGGGATCGAGCGTTACGGTCTGTGCCGACGGAGAGAGCGCCCACGTGGCCGGTAGGTCGCCGGAAATGGCAATGTCATCGCGATCATTCCCGTTGTTTGTCACGCGAACCGTAAACGGTAGCGTCGAAGGACTGAACACCGTGTCGCTCGCCGGAAGATCTGACAGGCTCGGCTCGTACACGGCGGCCACGAAAACGGTCATCTCCTCGGTCGAGGTTGCCACCGACTGGGTCAGGCTGGTCGCTACGCAGGAGATCGTATTCGGCTCGGCTACCAAAGCGCCGGGCGGAACATCGTAGATCCGCTGGACGGCGACGGAATCAAACGAGCCGAGCAGCACGGTCGTGTCAAGTGTCCCGCCGGTGAGCCAGCCTCGAGTGTCGCCGACAGAGATGGAGATCGAATCGGTCATCGCCGCCAGATTCCTGACCCAGAATGTAGCCGTGTCGGTAGCGCCTGGATCAACGGTCGGGTCCGCGACTTCGATGACCTCAACGGCGGCGACCTGCCCCGGCGTATGGATTGAATCCGGAGAGAAGACGAGTGAGAACGCCTGCGGACCGGTGGGAATATTGAAGCCCTCGACAACTGCCTGCCAGATACCAGGAGCGGGATTGGTTACTTCGGCACTCTCCACGTTGTT
Source organism: Candidatus Zixiibacteriota bacterium (assembly GCA_028289585.1). Taxonomy (GTDB): domain Bacteria; phylum Zixibacteria; class MSB-5A5; order GN15; family FEB-12; genus JANQPI01. Next base: position 23,392 of record JANQPI010000042.1, on the reverse strand, counting down.
AATGCGATCGACGCCACGAGTCGCGGCGAAGCTCGGATTGGCCGGGTCGAGAACGTAGGGGAAGTGCTCGGTGCTGCTCGGTTCGACGAGCCGCAGATCCAGATCGTTGATCAGGGTCTGCCCGCCAATGCCTGAGCCACCCGGGTCATCCCACACGAGGGAGACACGTAGCTTGCTGGTTCCGGAAGGAACCGTGATCGTAAACGCTTTGGACTGACCAGTGCTGATCGAATCTTCCAGGTACGACGTCGCGCCGGCGGTCAACTTGTCAATGGCCGCAACAGCATCAACCGCTCCGTGACCATAGGCGTAGTCCGGCCCGGTGTTACCGAAGTCCTTGGCCGAATTGATGAGGATACCTTTGATCGTCGAAGGGAGGATTGTCCCACCAAACGTTGCGTCCCACTGCTGCCGCATGAGCATGACGACACCGGCGACGGCCGGGGTCGACATCGACGTTCCACACTTAACGGTGTAGCCGCCGCTCGCCGATGTTGAGGTGATTCCCCAGTCACTACCCGTCTGACAGCCCGGTCCGACGACATCCGGCTTGATGCGCCCATCGTCGGTTGGACCCCACGACGAGAAGCCCGTCATCGAGTTATTGTTCGAGTTGATTGCCCCAACGGTGATCGTGTTCTTCGATGTGCCGGGAGGCGTCACCGTGCCGTACGAATAGCCGATGGAACCGCAGTACTGGGATGATCCGCCGCGCTGATTACCGGCCGACCACATGATCGGAATCGGTTCGCCGGCCGCGCCGCGTACGATGTTGTCCAAAGTTGCACTGACCGAATAGTAGTTACCGAGCAGCCCTTCGCACGATCCGGTCGTCGGGTTGTTGACGCCGTATCCCCACGAATTGGTGGCCACGCGGCCATTCCAGGAATTCACGACCGCCGTATATTCCGACAACGCCTCGGATCCCGAACCCCACCAGAGATAGGTGATCAGTCGACCGGCGGGGGCCATTCCTCGATGAGTACCGCCCGAGAGTGAGCCATCGCCGATGACCGTCCCGGCAACGTGGGTCGCGTGGTCAGAAATGCCGGCGAAATCGGCCCGGATGACGCGCCCACCAAAATCGTTGTGCGATTCGAGCGCATTGCCGCCATCCCACTCGCCGATCGTGACCCCGTCACCATCCAGGTTGTAAGGAGCGATCTGCAATGTGTTCACCCCGAGTTGTCCGCGAGCGCCGGCATTGTGTTCTTCGCGAATGAAGATGCTTGGCTCTACCCAGACGACTTCGTCGAAGCCGGCAATCGCGTCGATACGCGACGGGTCAGCAATCACTTCAAGGGCGTTAATCGTTGGCTCCTCAGCGACGATCTCAACAGCCGCATCGGTACCGAGTCGGCTGCCAACCGCCGCGCGGTCTTGTCCGGCATGGAGGATAACAGTCAGGCGGAGGCGTTGATCGTCGGTAATCGCCGCCTGTGCAATCAGGTTGGACGTCAAGAGGGGTGAGATTTTCAGTCGTGGTTCGATAGAGTTGAGATACCGAACCTCGTAGTCCGTGAGTGTTGATGCCGATGGCACACGGTCAATCCGCGCCGTATAGGCATAGTTCGGTACGTAGGAAAGCAAGGCGATGCCGTCTCGTGCCAGCGCGTCGCGTTCGTCGTCGGTGATCGGTCGGCTGAATTGGATCAGGACATGCGTGCCCGGTGTTGCGGTGGCGAGCCGGACGGTCGTTCGACTCTCAGTCGAGATTGTTTCCGTCTGCAAACGTATCGCGAAGTCGAGATCAGCAGCCCCCCCGCTGATAGCGCCCAGACCAATTGTGGCCGCGATGGCAAAGACTCGGAACATCGTACCATTTCCTTTGGTAAATTAGGGTATATTTGCAGGCGGTTGAGTATCCTTTATGCTACTCAATCGGCCCGATATGGTCAAGACTAAAGCGTTCCGCAGCAAGCAGATAAGGCGGTTCGACCAGATCTGACCACGAACCTAGGTAAGATGGTACCCATGATGTCGACTTCCCGCTATTGGCTGTTCAAATCCGAACCGGATGTCTTCTCGATCGACGACTTGAAATCTGTCCCTGGTGGGCGCGAGGTGTGGGACGGTGTCCGCAACTATCAGGCCCGCAATCGACTCCGTGACGACGTCCAGGTCGGAGACGAAGTGCTGTTCTACCACTCCAGCGCCCAACCATCGGGAATCGCTGGCATCATGACCGTGGTCGCTGCCGGTTATCCCGATCCAACCCAGTTCGATCCGAACTCGAAATATCACGACCCCAAGAGTGATCTGGATAATCCCCGCTGGATTGCTGTCGACGTCTCCTTCGAACGCAAATTCCCCCGGTTGATCCCTCTCACCGAGCTGAAATCGACTCCCGGGCTGGAGGATATGGCGGTCGTGCAGCGGGGACAGCGGCTGTCTATTTTGCCCGTGACGGCCGCAGAGTGGAAGATCGTCATGCAGTTGGCCAAGAAGAAACCGACCGCTGCCAACTGACCTTATCCTTATTTGATCAGGATCATTTTCCGTGCGAGCGTGCCGGATTCCGTCGTGAGTCGGTAAACATAAACTCCGGACGCGAAGGCGCCGCCATTCCATGTCATTTCATGCCGGCCTGCGGCAAGCAGACCCTCAACAATCCGATCGACCTCGCGGCCAAGTAGGTTGGTAACGACAAGTGATACCCGCTGGCGACGTGGGAGATCGAATACGATCCGGGTCGACGGATTGAACGGATTGGGATAATTCTGATCGAGGCGAATCGTTTTCGGAAGGTTGTCCCCCGGTTCTCGAGAGGGGATGTCTGTGGCGATTGGTGCCGCCGATGGGGGGGATAAGGCCGACGAGTTACCGATCAGATCAATCTGCATCAGGCTGACTGAATCGCCCGGTTGGGGAGCTGGCCAGCGAATAGCGAACGCCCCCGATGCATCGGCTGTGCTCGCTGTGGCAGCCCGGAGCTCACCACTTGCCGTGAACACGTCATAGACCTGAATCAGTGCTCCCGGTCGCGCCACGCCGGTTACTTCCGCCTCACCGATTCCCACACCGGTAACAACGAGAAGGCTCTCCGGTGGAACAATTCCGTCCTGGGTGCCATTGCGAAGTTCTACGGCACCCGAGTCGTTCTGCCGGAAGAGGTTGCCAACCAAACGATTGCCGAATGCTGTCGGGTCGGCGACGAGAATCCCCCAGCCCTCGTTGGCGACAATCTGATTGGAGTCGATCTGGTTTTCCGAAGCGCCGGCAAAGAGACCAACGGCATGGCCGCGATTGGGCAAATCGTTTCCGACCAACGGATCGAGACCGATCAGGTTGTGACGGATCAGATTCCCACGCGTGTCACTTCCTGAGAGGTGGATGGCTCGGCCGAGTCCGTCGGCAAATTCACTCCCGCCGTTCCCGCCAATGGCATTTGGTGCTGCTGCAGTCCCGATGATGTTACCGGAAGCACCATCGGCGATAAGAACGCCAACCGTCCCGTTGCGAACGGCCCGCGTTCCCGAAATGTCGATGCCGATTACATTCCCCGCGATTACGTTTTGACGTGTTGGCGAACCAAGGATGGCAACTCCCGTTCCTCGTGGGAAGTCACCACTCCGGTTACCCGAAATCAGATTGCCGAGTACGAAGTTGGGGCCGTCACCGATTAGGTTGAGGTTAGCACCGGAATCGATCAAAACGCCGAAACCATTACTCACCGGCGAGGTGCCAAAAAGGTTCATGCCGATGAAGTTGTTAAACACACGATTCTCGCTCGACCCGGTCGTTAGATGAACTCCGGCCACACCGGATGCACCAATAATGTTCCGGTGAGCGCTATCCGATCCTCCGATCAGGATATCCCGGGCACCATCCGCCAGCAAAATGCCGCTGACCGCATTGCCTAACGGGGCGATGCCGCGACGGTCGACGCCAACGTAGTTACCGGCGATCACCAGATTGCGGTGCTCGGGACCCGAAATCGAAATGCCTGAACCACCATTACCACCAATAAGATTCCGATCGAAGCTGATCGCTCCACCGATGACGACATCGATCGTCTGACCGCCGATTGCGATTCCATCGCCACTGTTTCCCAGCGGATCGATGCCATCGGCTCGCGATCCGATTCGATTCCCACGGACCACCACCGCGCGCGAGAGACCGTCGATGACAATCCCCGTCGTTCGATTGCCCGAGATCAGGTTTCCGTGCGAACTCACATCGCCGCCAATCGTCACACTGTCGCCGTCTCTGACTATTATTCCGGATTCATTCGGGTACGACGCCAGGCCATCGGCATTGCTTCCGATTACTGATCGGGTGATACGAACGGTGGAGCCGTTCGCGATGAGTACTCCCGCTGAATCGTTTCCGGCTACCCAGCAGCTATCGATCGTTATCGACGATGCACCGTTGCGTATCCGAATACCAACGCGGTTGGCTGCTATGCGGTCACTTGCGAGGTCAATACCGATGGCGATATGCTCCAGATTCGTCCCGCGAGCGTCTGGACCGTCAATATCGATTGCCGCCGCGGATCGATCTGCGAATCCGGTGTTGAGAACCGCGGCCCGGGTAACGCCGGATCGGAACAAAGTCGATGCGCCAACAATGCGGATACCACTGCTCGGCGCACGATCGATCCGAAGTCCAATCAGAGAATTGGAGTCCGAAGTGATCGTGAGCACCGCCTGATTCACGGTTAGGTTGACCGCGTCGATTGTTACCGAGTCGCCCAGAATCGTTGTCGGTTGAGCGCCGTTGATGACGATGCCGACGCCGGTGATTGCAATCTGTCGCGTCGAACTACTGAAGCGAATCGTGTCGGCACCCGTCCAGGCGTTGGCTTCCTCTGTCGCGGCACGGAATGAACAGAGACCACCGGAACCGCAGATGCCATCGCCCGGCAAGGGATCACCAAAGTCGCTCGTTGTTGTAACGGTGAAGGTGTCAGCCGAGACGGAACCAGCCAGACAAGTGATAAGAAGAAAGAGAACGAATCTGTGCATCAACTATCGAACGAGCATCATCTTGCGTGTCTCGATTCCCGCCGATGTAGTTAATCGATACAAGTAGACGCCGCTTGCCGCCAGTGAACCGGTGCGATCGCGGCCATCCCATGTGACACTATAGAGTCCAGCCGGCCGCGTGCCCTCAACCAATCGCGTCACCTCCTGACCAAGGATGTTGTAAATCACCAGTGATACGTCACCATCCGATGGCATTCGAAAATCGATCGTCGTCTGCGGGTTAAAGGGATTGGGGTAGTTTTGTGCCAGGAGGTTCGGCAGGAGTTCACGGGGATCGATGATGCGAGGGGGAGGCGTCCAACCGAGGTTGTACAGGTTGACCGAGCGACCATCAGAGACAGCGATCAGATTGTTGCGAGTGGCAACAACCGAACCGCCACGCCCCCCGATGTCTGTTAACTCGGGCCAACCATTGCTGATGTCAAAACGCATCAGTCCCTCGTCACCGGCGGTAACAAGCGACGTACCGTCGACAGCAATCGCGCGTACCGCTTTCGGCAAGAGGGTCACGCTGTCGATTTCCGGACTGCCTGGAGAGGAGAGGTTCACGCCGTAAAGCTCATTTTCGCCGAAGCCGATGAGTCGGTTTGAACTTAGCCCGTTGCTATCGGGCGGCGTTGGCAAGGTGGCAAACGCTGTTGGAATAACACCCAGACTCAATGCACCTCGAAAACTGATCTCATAATCAGGGAGCAGACGGAAGACTTGAAGTTCCCGTTTCTGAGTACCAATGATCAGAAACGAGTCAACCGCACCCAGGGCAGTTACGCCGGCGACGACGTTCTGTCGATCGCGGAATTCTGTCCCGTTTGAATCAAAGATGGCGTGAGTCGAGAATGATTGTGGTCCGGCCAGAACGACGAGTTGACTCGTATCGCCGGTCGACACAGCATGGAGCGCTCGTGAGGTGTCACGATCACTCGAGAATGCCGTGAAGAAAGCGTAACCACCTGAATCATCCGGTCTGAGTCCAAACAGCGCGCGAATACCCGAATACAGAACGAGGAGCGAATCTCCATTCAACATGACGTCATTGATCTGCCTCAGGCCACCCAGGACCGTATCGGTGGCGGTAGCCTGAGCCGAGTCATCCAGACGCCAGATTTCGAGCGGCGCATTGATTCCCGCCGTGATTAGCGAGGAGTCGGTCAGGGCCAGTGCCCGAATCGGACCTCCTCGTCCATAGACAGTACGGACTTGAGGTTCGATTGCGAGATCAGCCAGACTGACAGTCCCAATTTGTCCGTCGCTGGTGCTGACAATCAGCGACGTTTCACTGTCGAGATCCGTTAGTAGAGCTGCCCGATTCGGCGCAAGGGTGGCGTCCAGAACGAAAGCATCTGCGGTACCGGAAGAGAAGTGCACCTGCGACAGGAGCGACTCCTGATCGCTGAGTACAACGACACTATTGTTGTATGACAACAGAATGGCCGCCGGATGCACGAGCGAGACTGTTCTCGCGATGGAACCACCATCTGGACCGGTCGCCCCGATCAGAAGGTTTTGATCGCTGGCAATGACAACGCTGTCGCCAACGACGACGAAAGACTCAACAATTGTCGGCACCAACAGCGTATCACGCAGTATGCCAAAGCCACCCGCGGAGCGATCATAGCGGAGCAGACCGTTGAACGCATCGAGTGCGAAGATGTCGGTTCCAACGACTTCGACTTGGGAATATCGAACTCCGGCCAGACTCGAATCAACGAAGGATAGGCTGCCATCACTGGCGATCGTGAACCGCCAGAGGCCGTCGAAGTCCCGCGCGAGATAGAGACTGCTGTCAGCAACGGCGTAGTCGGCATACGGCTGTGGTGGGTCCAGCGTCGCAGACAATTCGAGGTGTGGCCATGAAGCAAGCGACACGACAAAAAGTCGACCGGAGCGGGCATGTACAATCACCCGGTCGCCGGCGCGCTTAACGGTACTGGGCTCCTCCGGAAGCAGCAGATAGCTCTGTGGGGTGAGGGTTCGCGTGCCTGGATCGTAGGCCATCGCAACCACGCCATCCGCTCCGCCAGCAACGATCCCGCCAGGGACCGATGTTAGCGTTACGAAACTATTCCAGAAGAACGACTGGTCAGGCTCGTTGGGAATGGTAGTCTGTGCGACCGCCGAGACGGTTACAAGAGCTACCAGAAGATGTAAAGCAACGAACATTCGCATTACTTCAACAGCAACATTTTACGAGACAGTGTTGTCTCTCCCGCATTGAGGCGATAGAAATACACGCCACTGGCCAGCGCGGCTCCGTCGAAACGGACGGTATAGCGACCGGCGCCCCGCTCGCCGTTAACCAGTGTTGCGACACGCTGGCCGAGAAGGTTGAACACCTCCAACTGCACGTTGGCTCGCTGTGGCAGGTCAAATACGATCGACGTTGTCGGATTGAATGGGTTCGGGTAGTTCTGTTCCAATCGGAACGTGGTTGGCAGTTGCGGATCGGTGTCCGGAACGTCGGTTGGGATGCGGCGTGTCGGCATGCGACTTGAATTCATCTCATCGCCAAAGACGCGTCCGTAGTTGTTGCCGTCGCCGGACGAGGCATCGAAATCCCAGACCAGTAAGTCGGCTCCCTCGCTCATCAGTACCAACTCGACCAATCCATCGGCGTCAATATCATCAACGAGGGGAGAGTAGATTGTTGAAAAGACCTCGTTCGGTCGCGCGGGTGTTCGTATCGGCCAACCGGGGAGGGGGGTTCCCTCGAAGTCGAAGACGTGGATCTGCTCCGGGCCGGTGCTGGGGAAGAGGTAGCCCGATCGGATAATAATCTCGGGGTAGTCGTCACCTGTCAAATTCGCAACGACTGGCGAGCCAAGTGTTGCCGGCACCTCAGCGAGTTCACCGACGGGGCGACCAGGGCGACTGCGATACGGTGAGCCATCGGCCCGAAAAGCGTAGACCGACGCGATATCGAACTCGAAGAAGGTAACGATCACTTCAGGGACACCATCAAGGTCAAGGTCGGCGGCGGTTGGGTAGGCACCGCGGTAGCCGTTGGCATCGGGAAGCATGACAGGCCAGCTGCCGAAACGATCAATGCCGTTCGTTCGAACGTCGATCATCTTATCGCCATTGGCAAGCGCACCCACGACGACATACTCCAGCTGACCGTCGCCAGTGAAGTCGGCCAATGTCATGCCGTTAACCACCCCCATGGTGAGTACGACAGGGTTGCTGGGTCCAAAAGCAGCCTGGCCGGTACGGCCATCAAAGATAGCGATACCCGACGGATCGCCCAGGCCCGAGAACGCCGCTATCAACTCCTGAGTGCCATTACCGTCGAGGTCAGCGCTGGCAACGGCATTTCCAGCGTAGTTGTAGGAACGGTCATCAGCGTCAGGGTAACCGGCAAAGAAGCCATCGAGGCTGAAGAAGTACGGTGTACCATCGAATCGATAGGCGTAGACGTCGCCGGCGGTCGATAGGAAGGCGAGCGCCGAATCGGCAGGAGAACCGAGTTCAACGACAGACACGACCGGGTAGCCAAACGACGTGAACCCCGTTGGCGCCGATACCGGCCATCCGTCAACTATCGTTCCATCCAGGTTAAACGCCCAGATGCCATTCCGTTCGGCGACGACAATCTCTTTCTCACTATCGCGATCGATGTCGTAGGCAGCAGGTATTCCCGTGAAGTCGAGTACAGGCTGTACCGGCCAGCCTGAGAGTGGCTGTCCGGTGTGGCGGTAGCCGTGCACACCCTGACTACTGGCGACAAAGAGCTCCTTGCGCCCATCACCATCGACGTCGGTCGCTACTGGCGTCAGACCACCACGTCCGGTGATCTTATTCGGCCAACCCTCAGCGAAGACCGAGATCAAGGCAATCGACACGGTGTCGGCAAGAACAAGACCGTCGGCATAATAAGTCCGCAGTTCGATTTCCGCCTGACCCGTGTCAATTCCGGATGCTTCCCATACTGTGAAAAGGGAATCAAAGTACTCAGCGGTGCTTCCGGTCAGGCGTTCGCGACTACCGTCGGGTTGCCGGATTGTGACAACCGCAGAATCGTACGACTGGCCATACGCCTCAACGGTAATCGGAATCCCGTAGGCATACTCACCCGGCTGCGGTGATGTAATCCTGGCCTGACGGGAACCGATCAGGGCGACCGGTACGATCGAATGCTGGCCGGCCGCCGACAGCCGTAGCTCCACAATGCCAGATCGTGTTGCGGCTAATGAGGCCAGGCGATAGTCATTGGGCGGTGTCGCCCCCGAGGTAAGGGACATCCAGTCAGATGCGTTCGGTTGGGTCCAGCGGTAGTCGAGCGACCACGAACCGGCAAACGATCCGAGAGCGGTTCCGTCGATATGCAATGAATCCTCGTATCGTTGACGTAGAACCGGCGCACTGATAAACATGCCGTCGCGACTAATAAGGTCGAGAGCGTTGTCGATGTTCACGACTCCTGCGCCCGAAAGCGTGTCGGGGCCAAAGAGCTGACTGCCATCTTCGAGAGGATCGATGATATCTTCTGCCGATGCGATCAGGACCTGACGGACCTGATCGACGGTGAGATCAGGACGAACGGACCAGATGATCGCGGCTGCGGCGCAGACCATCGGGGCTGCCATCGACGTCCCATCGGACAGATAATAGAGCGAATCAGGGTCGACAATGCGAACCCCGGGTTCACCGGCGGTTTCGTACATGTCGGTACCACCCGCTCGGATCGACAGAATATCCTCTCCCGGGGCGGAGATATCGATCGGTTCGCCACGGGTTGTGAAGTAAGTCAGTGTCCCGCGCGAGTTCGTTGCCGCGACGGTGAACGATTCGGGGTAGGCGCCCGGATACCAGCGCTGGTTGTCACCGGAGTTGCCGGCTGCCGCTACGAACAAAACATCATTGGCGCGGGCAACGGTGAGTGCGTCCTGGAGAATCGCCGCCTGAAACGGTGTACCCCAGCTCGCATTGATGATCTTCGCACCGTTGACGACGGCATAGATGATTGCGGCGGCGCCAATCGCCGACGTGCCATTCGGCCGAATCTTCAATGGCATAATCTGGGCCGACGGAGCGATACCAACGACTCCCGCATTGTCCTGGCGAGCGGCGATGATGCCGGCAATGTGAGTGCCATGTCCGAAATCGTCATCCGGATTGTTGTCTCCTTCGGGAGCAAACAGTGATCGAACATCGCCGGACACATCGTAGCCGATCGTGTCATCGATGAATCCGTTGTGATCGTCATCAACACCGTTGCCGGCGATCTCATCGATGTTGTGCCAGAATTGACCGGCTAGTTCGGGGTGGTCCGTATCGACCCCCGAGTCAATTACCGCTACCACGACTCGGGTCGCCTCGGCCGGTGGTGATGGGCCGTAGATCTGCGTCATGCCGACATCCATCGCCGCAACACCGCTTTTCGTTGTCTGAATATCATTGCCACTCCCGGGGAGTCGCTCGATGGCCAGGTACGGCTGACCGGTATTGCGAAGGTACCACTGGTTATCAAACAGTGGCTCGGCAGGCAGGTCAAAGAACTCCAGATAGACTTCCGGTTCGATCAGCTCGACGTTGCGTGCTCCGAGAATGGCTACCACATCGCTGTTCGTGAGCGTCGTATCGCGGGAGGTGAACCGCTGGTACCGATTCCAAACGTCCATTCCCGGTAAAAAACGATCAGAAATTGTACGTGTGATCGGCGTTAGCTCTTGTCCAACCGCGAGGCTGTTGGTGAGGCGTTGCCGGTCGGCGGTGGGGGATAGTTTGATAATGAATGATCCCGGAACCGAGCGAATCGGTGCCTCGGCGGCGAGCGATGGCGCGCCCATGAGTAATATCAGAAGCGTGAGAATGTGACGACGCATCGTAGTCAGTACATCCTGTGCAGTATCAACGATTCATCAATACCATGAAAACGTTCATCTGTCCTACTCTGTTCATTCCCTGTGGATTCATATGAAAATGGGCGGCGGCCTGATCGCCCGCCGCCCGTGTCAATTTGCGACTTGTGATTACGCTCTTTGCCGCGCCTACGGACAGGACGGCAGCGGCGTAAACGAAATGAACAGGTTGTCAATCAAGACGGAAAGGTCGGGTAGTCCAACACCTCCCGTGCCGTCGATATTCGCCTCTTCGTCACAGCACAGCGGTGTGAAGGTGATGAAGAGATGATCGATGAGCGTTGAGAGGTCGGGCAGTCCAACGGAACCATCACAATTGACGTCACCAGTCGTTCCCGAACAACACCCAAACGTAATGGTGTTGGGGAGTGCCTGTGGCGTGTAGATACCCGGAATCGTAGTGAACTCGGGATCCCAGAAGACCAGCGGCTCAACGGTGACTGATTCACTACCCGGTAGCTCAATGAACGGCATCTTCGACCACAGGCGTAAGAGTGAACCTGATCCGGCCTGCAAAGTGTCACCAGCCGGGGCACGGAGGATAACGACAAAACGCTCGGTCTGATCGGGGCCGAACAACGTGTCGACGTCCCATCCGTCGGTGCGCGTTCCCGTGTTGAGTACGGAGTCGATGCTCAGTCCCCAGAGACCCTGGCCGAACTGGATCGGCAGGATGATCTCGGTCAGCGGCAACGAATTCTCAACCGTGATGTCGACGAAGAACGGCTGGCTCGCACCGGCCTGAACGTCGGTAGGCTTAATCGTATCGGCATGAACAAAGACAGCGTTATCATTGATCTTGGACTGGTTGACACCCGGAATGTCAATCTCGAGATAGACGTCGCGGGCACCCGGCACCGTATAGGTGTGGCTGACGATACGTGCCGTATCGGTCATCCCACCGTCGCCGAATTCCCACATCCACGCGGCAACATCGTCGCGCCGCGGTGCGTGGCCAGCAAATTCAACAGTCAGCGGAGCTTCACCGAAAATCGTATCACCGGTCGTGATCGTCAGTGGTTCGATCCAGGTCTCGACAGCGTCTAGCGACCAGCAACGCATGCGCGCCATCTGCTGGGTGGAGAATTCTGTCACGCAGGCATCATTAGAGTAACCCATGATGTTGCTGATTGGTGTCGGAGCCCACGGTGTCGCGGTACACGGATCGCCACCACCAGGCTCGTTGCAGCTGAAGTTGGTCGGCGTCGGTCGAGTATCGCTGCAGAAGTCACCACGATTGTCGTTATCGGGATTGTCCGGCGACTCATAGCATGCTCCGCACTGACCGACTTCGTCGACACCACGGAACGTGTGATACAGGCCAAGGTTGTGCCCGATTTCATGGGCAAACGTCAGCGAGCCCGGTCCGAAACCGCCATTGGAGACATCATTGAGTACGCAGCCGCCGTTGGTCGTCTGGGCCACAGACTGCCATGGTGTGTTCGCGTAACCAAGAATGATCTGTCCCGGCGGGAAAGTCGGGTCGATGATTTCGGTCACGTAGATGTTGAGAAACAGTGTCGGGTTGATGGCAAATGCGGCTTTCATGCCACCGTCTTCTGTCTGACGGTCCATCGACCGATACTGGCTACTGTTGACGTAGCGCCAGGTTACGTTGAGTTGAATGCCCGCTTCCAGCAGGTTTTGATTCACCTGATCGATGGAGGCAATAATATCGGCCTCAGATGCCGCCGGGTTGGAGCCATCGTCTTCCCGGAAAACGTGCATGTAGCAGTTAACGAAAATCAGCTGCTGGGTATCGAGCGGTAAGTACAGATCACGCGTCAGCGGATCGTCGCAGATGCCGTTCTGGAAACAGGCTGCGGCCAGCGACTGATCGCCGTCATATCGAACGTAAAGCCGCTCCAGGTCGGTTGCTCCACACCAGCCAACACGATTGGTACCGCCATTGTCCTGAGCAGCAACGGAGCCACTCGTCAGCGTCACGAGCAGGCCAAGTGCCACCAGCCGGAATAGAATCGTCGTTGCTTTCACAATAGACTCCGTACGCTTGAGCCAGAGGTTTCTGTCTGTCTATCGGCCATTCGGCGATTTCTTTCTCTCGTTACTGGCACGGGGCTGTGGCGCCGAACGACAGGAAGAGATTGTCAATCAGGATCGAGAGATCCGGCAAGCCGACCAGTCCATCCACTGACCCATCAACATTCGCCTCGGCCGGGCAGGGTAGCGGAGCCAGAGAGACGAAGAGATGATCAATGAGCGTTGAGAGGTCGGAAAGATTCACCTCGTCGGCCGGATCACCATCAACGTTGCCGGTAAGTCCCGTGCAACAGGAGATCGAAACCGAGCCCTGAAGGATGACCGGGTCATAGTCACCGATCAGGGCTGGACCGGACAGACCGGGTTCCTCAAAGACGATCGGCTCAATCGAGATCGGATTCGATCCCGGGATTTCAAAGATCGGAGTCTTCAGCCACAACGTGACAAGGTCGCCCGACCCCGGTGCAATTGTACCGTCCCGAATGACAATCGTAACACGGCCGTCGGTGCTTGGGCCAAAGAGCGTGTCAACGTTCAGGCCGGCAGCCCGATCATCGGTGGTTGTGATCGAATCGAGTGTCAGTCCGAAAGGACCGCCAAAGTTGATCGGCAGGACCGCCTGTGTTACGGGGATGTAGTTAACGAGCTGAATCGGGTACGGTACCGACGTGCCGGTCGGTGCCGCAATCGTCGGCGCTTCTAGCGTATCCGCCTCAACAAAGATGTAGTCGACTCGCTCTGTCTGGTAAGTCCCCGACGGCGTAACCACTTCCAGGTTGACCGTACGGACACCGCCTGTCGTATAGGTGTGCTGCGGTGTCGCCTCAGCTGAGACCGCCCCGTCACCGAAGTCCCACGCGTAGCTGGACGGCGTCTCGCTGGTAACGACATCGAAGTCGACAGTCAGCGGCGCGGTCCCGAACGTGACATTCGCCTCAAGGGCAGCATTCACAACCCAACCCGGCAGGGCGGCTGGAGTCCAGCAGCGCATACGGCCGGCTTGCTGCGGTGTGAAGAGCGTCTGGCAGACATCCGGAGCGTAGCTCATGATGTTTTCCGGCTGGGTGTCACCCCACGGGTTGCCCGAGCACGGATCGTTTCCGGGGGCGTCGGCGCAGCTACCACCGCGAGTCGGCTGCGGTGGTGTGTCCGAACAGAAGTCACCCCGCAGGTCGTTGATCGAGGCCGGCTCACCGGGGGACTCATAGCAGGAACTGCACTGAGTGGTTTCGTCAACACCCCGGAAGACGTGGTAGAGACCAAGGCAGTGACCGATTTCGTGGGCGAGCACCGCACCATTATCATTCGGCCAGAAATGGAACTGCTCAAGCATTACAATCCCGCCTTGGGCGGTCGGGGCATCGGAGTCCCACGGGAACGTTCCGAACGAATAGCTAAACTGTGGGCGCGGAACAAAGATGTTTAACTGGTTGGCGGGATCGAGCGCATAGGTCGCCTTCATTCCGAAGATTTCATTCTCGGCCAGATCGCGATATTGTGATGAGTTAATGACGCGCCAATCCCAGACAAACTGAATGTTGTGCGGGGCAAAGAAGTTGTTTGCTGCATTCATGGCGTTCTCGACGTCTGATGCTGAGGCAACCTGACCGGAACCGTCATCGCGTGCAAAGACGTGCAGGAAGACACGGAAGTAGATAATCGGTGACGTCGAATCCGGAATGTTTGCGTCGCGGGTTGTCGGATTGTCGCAGGCACCCCACTGAAAACAGCTCGCGGCTGCTTGTTGCTGAGCGAGGAGATCCGGATCGCGTAGAATCTTCTCATTCCACAGTCGCTGTGTGCCGCACCAGTTATCCTCCGGTTCGGCGGGTGCTTCCTGTGCCGACGCATGGCCAATCAGTAATCCCCCCAGGACTCCTGTTACCACCAGCAAACGTCGAAGTCGTTCGGTAACGATCACGTCATTCTCTCCTTACCATGTCTCTGCAAGTATCTCAGCCATTAGGATCGAGGCGGCGAGCGCCGGTCGGTGAGGGACGTACGCGATCCGATAAGCTTGTGAGGATCAATGATTTCAGTAAGACTCTTCAGCTCCCGAAGAGTAGCCCCTCTTGGCCAAAAAGGCAACGCAAAAACGCCAAAAATGGCGCCGTTCCGGCGCAGAATTCGCGCCTCGCAGCCTTCCCGCTGACGTTTCGCAAACGCCGACAGTACCCTCAGGGTTCCCCCTGGAGGTAACCACGAGGATAACTCAAGACTTGCCTCCTCTCCTCAGTCCATGTTCTGTCGCAACGACCAATCAGCGACAGGAGGTGGTCATGGAAGGATTGGAAGGAATCGTGGAGATGCCGGGGATTAATTGGCTGGCCGTGGTGGTCGCCGCTATCGCGTACATGGTGCTGGGGGCGATCTGGTATGCACCACCGGTCTTCGGCAACGCTTGGGCCAAAGGTATTGGCAAGACCGTCGATCAGATCAAAGCCGACTTTTCACCCGTCAACTACGCAGTCGCTTTGGTTACTGCCTTTATTGCAGCCTATGGAGTCGCGCGTCTTCTTTTATGGACCGGAGGAGCGGGGCTGACCGACGGCCTTATCATGGGCATTTTCGTCGGGGTCTGTTTCGTCTTGACGTCATTCGGCGTTAACGATCGAATGGAGGGACGCCCGACCGGGTTGACGGTAGGTAATGTGCTCTACCATCTCATCGGTCTCGGCGTGGTCGGGATTATTCTCGGCGTGTGGACCTAAGTCGCTGCCAGGGCAGGCTTCCGCGGGAGGCGTACGAAGCCGATCACGACCGCGACGACAGCATAAATGGTTATGGCGGCGGCGGTAAAGGCGCCGCTGCCAATGCCGCTGTACAGCGCCCCGCCGCCGAGTAGGCCGAGAATCGAGCCCAACGAACCAGCGGAACCGGCTATCCCCTGAACGGCGCCCTGACGTTTGGCTCCGGCGAGATCTGCCAGGACAGCATTAAACGATGGCCACATCAGGCCGTTGCCGATCGCGAAGCAGAGGACACCGGTGGTGGTTGCCCAGAGCTCTGGTCGCCAGATGACCAGGAAGTTGCTTCCCAGAATCAGACCCCCGATAACGATGCGCGTCGGTTCACCCGTGAAGCGACTGACGAACTGTAGCAGTGGTCCCTGAGCGAGAGCCATAGTCAATCCCAGAGCAGCAAAGAATACGGACAATTGTCCGAGTGGCCAGTTGAGGGTCTGAGTGGCGTGCACCGGGAATGCCGTGTAGAAGAACGAGAATCCGAGGAAGATCATGAAGTAGAGGACAATCATGGTCGCGAGATTCCGGTCGGTCCAAATCGATACGGAGGCACTCTCGCTTTCGCTTTCACCCATGCAGTCTTTTGGTTCCATTCCCAGGATTCGCGAAAATGTCCGTCGATTGAGCGAGAACGGCGTGGTGCAGGGCAGAGTCTCCGGCAGAAAACGGGTGATCATCAGGCAGGCGACCGCCGAAATCAGAATCGCGGCGAGGACGGGGAGTTTCTCACCCATTGCCGTTGTTCCGAGGGCCCCGGCCAGCAGAGGGCCGAAGACAAACCCCAGGTTGGCAGAAATCGCCAGGCGGCCGAAGTTGCGCGACCGGTTGCTGTCGTCAGAGATATCTGCCAGGTAGGCATTGGCGACCGAGACATTTCCGCCGGTCAGACCATCGAAGGCGCGGGCCAGGAAAATCAAAATCAGTGGTACGGTAAGCGTTCGCGTCACGTCGGGAGTCGACCAATCGGTGACAACCACGACTGGGACGACCAGCGCAGCGAACAGGACGAGCCAGGAGAAAAGGGTCCCGAACTGACTGATCAGCAGTATTTTACGTCGACCAAATTGATCCGATAGTTTGCCCAGCCAGGGCGCTCCAATGAGTTGAAAGGCGGGATACGTGGCCGCAATAATTCCATACATGACGGCGTCGCCACCAAAAGCCGTAACCAGGAAGACGAGAAAGGGGAGGACGAGTGAGAACCCGAGCGCGTTGATGAAATTGACCAGCAGTAGTGACGGCAGCGCCCCTCGGGGGATGGTTGCGGGATCACGCGGAGAGTCACTGTCCATGAGGCGATTTCCGTTTGGTGCCGGTGCGAGAGAAGCGGTCGGGATATCGTTGACTTCAAGTGGTACCGGGAGGCGGATTCGAACCGCCGACCTCCTGATCCACAATCAGGCGCTCTAACCAACTGAGCTATCCCGGCAACAGCACCGGTGCAAAGAATAGGTCTGCCAACGGAAGTCAAGTGGAAGCGCAGGCGCTGTCAGCAGGATCGCGCGGAACCGGGCGGACCCGCCGCAACGACAAACGCAAAGCGTTCGCCGCGGGGGAGAGCTTCAATCGTTACCCCACCCCGCTGTTCGAGGAATTCACGAAGGTTAGCGTCGATGTAGATGGAGAGGTCGTCTCCCGCCGGGAGCGCTTCCAGATCCTCGCCGGACTCATCCAGAGCCAGCCCCAGATCCGGACCGCCTCAGCCAAAGCCACGGAAATAGATCACCAATCGAGAGCCGTCGGCAGCCTCGCGAGCCATCTCACTCTGAAGAGCGGAGCGTGTTTCATCGGACAGATGAAGCAGCGGTGCTTCGGCGGGGGATGCCATAATCAGTTCTCCTCGGGACAGGCCGGCAATTCACGAATCAATCTCATGAAATAGAGGTGCGAGAGCAAGGTTGAAGCGTCCGTCAGGCCGATGTGCCCATCGGCGTCAACATCCGCTGTCGCCATACAACAGACGGGTGCCGTTGAGATGAACAGATGGTCCAGGAGAGCGAGGACATCGGTCAAGGCGACGTCATTATCGGGGTCGCAGTCGACGTTCCCACGTCGCCCAATGCAGCATCGTTCGGCGTCGAGTCGGCCGACCGTGGTGTACACGAAGTCTCCGGCGTTGGTCGAATCGTTGTTGGCGGCATTGGCGGCAATATAGAGAAAGGCGGGCCCCTGCGGTGTTGCCGGGGGCACCCAGGCGAACTGCCAGCCGGCAGAGGTGTCGGCAATGCCGGCGTCGGTTCCTACGTCGGTGTGCTTGAGGTAGTCCCGGGTTTCGTCGACGGAGAGCTGGGTCCGCAGGCTGTCGAGGCGCACAAGTTCGCCGAAGCGATTCCCGGCGTAGTCAACGATTGTGAGCTGGAAGCCCCACCGTGTTTGACCGGTATGCGTGACCATGAGATCGAAGAGCACGGTATCGCCGGCGGCGTAGCCCGTCGGTCCGGTCAGGAGGATCGATCCCGGGCCGATATTCGGCTCACCGTGGCACCGAACGAGCCCACAGGTTGCCTCGCCCGGAGCTCCAGTCAGTCGGTCGGGCGGATTGCCGCTCGTCGCGTCAGCGGGTAGGGGGGCGCCCCAAGCGAGGGCAATCAGGGCGAGAGAAGCAGTCCAACGAAGCATGGCTTGTATAATATAAGAGATAGCTGGGATTGGCCTAGATCGAATCGCTTCGGTCGAACTCAAGAGCGCGTCCAATCTGCCGATACCTGCGAGGGAGGATGTGGGGCTGCCGCCACACTTTTTTTCGGAAAATGGGGTGGGAAAGGCCTTGACTCGCCGAACCGGCTTCCGTACACTCGCCTTTCCGCCAGCGGTTCTGCCGCTGGCCTTCTGTTCTTTGACAACTCAATAGTTACGTGGAATCGACAGACACGAACCACGACGTGAAACGCGGGTCTCCGGCCGGTTCTGCCTTCGGGTAGAGCTGTGTCGATTTGAGATCTCCCAATTCATAGAATCACAGGAACGACATGCGTTTGTCATGTCGGGATCAGTGAACAACACACGAAATCGATTATTTGATTTTTAGTGGAGAGTTTGATCCTGGCTCAGAACGAACGCTGGCGGCGTGCTTAATACATGCAAGTCGAACGAGAAACTCCGGCTTCGGTTGGAGGAGTACAGTGGCGAATGGGTGAGTAACACGTGGGTAATCTGCCCGAGCGACGGGGATAATCCTCCGAAAGGGGGTCTAATACCGGATAACATCGCGACCTGGCATCAGGATGCGATCAAAGGCTGTAATGCCGCGCTCGGATGAGCCCGCGCCTCATTAGCTTGTTGGTAGGGTAACGGCCTACCAAGGCGACGATGAGTAGCCGATCTGAGAGGATGACCGGCCACACTGGGACTGAGATACGGCCCAGACTCCTACGGGAGGCAGCAGTAGGGAATATTGCGCAATGGGCGAAAGCCTGACGCAGCAACGCCGCGTGAGTGATGACGCATTTCGGTGTGTAAAACTCTGTCAGAGGGGAAGAAACGGTCGGTGTTCAGCACTGGCCCTGACGGTACCCTCAGAGGAAGTCCCGGCTAACTCCGTGCCAGCAGCCGCGGTAATACGGGGGGGACGAGCGTTGTTCGGATTCATTGGGCGTAAAGGGCGCGTAGGCGGACTTTCAAGTCGGATGTGAAAACTGTGGGCTCAACTCGCAGCCTGCATCCGATACTGTTTGTCTTGAGTACAGAAGAGGAAAGCGGAATTCCAGGTGTAGCGGTGGAATGCGTAGATATCTGGAAGAACACCGATGGCGAAGGCAGCTTTCTGGTCTGATACTGACGCTAAAGCGCGAAGGCTTGGGTAGCAAACAGGATTAGATACCCTGGTAGTCCAAGCGGTAAACGATGGGTACTAGATGTCGGGGGTATCGACCCCCTCGGTGTCGCAGCTAACGCACTAAGTACCCCGCCTGGGGAGTACGATCGCAAGATTGAAACTCAAAGGAATTGACGGGGCCCCGCACAAGCGGTGGAGTATGTGGTTTAATTCGATGCAACGCGCAGAACCTTACCTGGACTTGACATGCACAGGACAGCCGGTGAAAGTCGGTCTTCCCTTCGGGGACCTGTGTACAGGTGCTGCATGGCTGTCGTCAGCTCGTGCCGTGAGGTGTTGGGTTAAGTCCCGCAACGAGCGCAACCCCTGTCCATAGTTGCCATCAGGTTATGCTGGGGACTCTATGGAGACTGCCGGTGACAAGCCGGAGGAAGGTGGGGACGACGTCAAGTCCTCATGGCCCTTACGTCCAGGGCTACACACGTACTACAATGGCCGGTACAGCAGGTGGCAAGACCGCGAGGTGGAGCTAATCCCCAAAACCGGCCTCAGTTCAGATTGGAGTCTGCAACTCGACTCCATGAAGGCGGAATCGCTAGTAATCGCTGATCAGCAGGCAGCGGTGAATACGTTCCCGGGGCTTGTACACACCGCCCGTCAAGCCACGGAAGTTGGGAGCACCCGAAGTCGTTTGCCTAACCGCAAGGAGGGCGATGCCTAAGGTGATACCGGCGACTGGGGCTAAGTCGTAACAAGGTAGCCGTAGCGGAAGCTGTGGCTGGATCACCTCCTTTCTAAGGAGCACGGTGTGCTATCAGTAGCATTCCAGCCTCGTTCACTCGAGGACTCGCTACTGATCACTATCGAGGTCGAGTGTTTCATGTCGGTGTCTGTCGATCCCACGTAACTATCTGAGACCGTTCGGTACTCGGCGCATGGCGACGATCTGACCGGGCCTATAGCTCAGTTGGTTAGAGCGCGCGCCTGATAAGCGCGAGGTCGGTGGTTCAAATCCACCTAGGCCCATTCTCTACCGAACGGGACGTCTCAGAACCCACGGGGATGTAGCTCAGTTGGGAGAGCGGCGGCTTTGCAAGCCGCAGGTCACCGGTTCGATCCCGGTCATCTCCACCAGACGATTGATGACAATAGTCTTGTCATATATCGTTGGCCGCTACGGCGGCTAACGCCCGGTTCTTTGACAACTGAATAGTGTCAGTATTCAAACTGTGACATCGTACGGCTATCTTTACAGAAGCCGCGCGCAGTTGCATTTGTCTGTAGTGTCTAGTAGGTGAGTAAGTGATTAAGCTACTAAGGGCACTCGGTGGATGCCTTGGCACAGAGAGGCGATGAAGGACGTGATAAGCTGCGATAAGCTTCGTTGAGCTGCAAATAAGCTTTGAAACGGAGATGTCCGAATGGGGCAACCCAACCCGGCTTGCCGGGTTAACGTCCGCTGAATCCATAGGCGGGCGTGGCGAACGCAGGGAACTGAACCATCTCAGTACCTGCAGGAGAAGAAAACAATAGTGATTCCCTGAGTAGCGGCGAGCGAACGGGGAATAGCCTAAACCGTATCGTGTGGTAAAGCCTGATGGCGTTGCACGTGCGGGGTCGTGGGACCCGCAGACCGAGCATCAGATCGGTCACGAAGTTACCAAACGCATGTATAGGAGAATGCTCCTGGATAAGGGCAACCAGAGAAGGTGACAGTCCTGTACCCGAAATATGTGCGTCTTCGGCGGTCCTCCCAAGTACGGCGGGACACGTGAAATCTTGTCGGAATCTGCCGGGACCATCCGGTAAGGCTAAATACTCCTCTGTGACCGATAGTGAACCAGTACCGTGAGGGAAAGGTGAAAAGTACCCCTGGCGGGGAGTGAAATAGTACCTGAAACCGTGTGCCTACAAGCGGTCGGAGGAAAACGATTCTACGGAGTCGTGGACTGACGGCGTGCCTATTGAATAATGACCCGGCGAGTTACTTCTCTGTCGCAAGGTTAAGCGAATGTATCGCGGAGCCGCAGCGAAAGCGAGTCTGAACAGGGCGTCAGTGGCAGGGAGTAGACCCGAAACCAGGTGATCTATGCATGACCAGGATGAAGGCTCGGTAAAACGAGCTGGAGGTCCGAACCCACCAGGGTTGAAAACCTGGGGGATGAGTTGTGCATAGGGGTGAAAGGCCAATCAAACCTGGAAATAGCTGGTTCTCCTCGAAATAGCTTTAGGGCTAGCGTCGAGAGTAGTGTTACGGAGGTAGAGCACTGAATGGGCTAGGGGTCCCACAAGATTACCAAACCCAATCAAACTCCGAATGCCGTAACATGATCTCCGGCAGTCAGGCAGTGGGGGATAAGCTTCATTGCCAAGAGGGAAACAACCCAGACCAGCAGCTAAGGTCCCTAAGTCATGCTAAGTGGTAAAGGATGTGGAGTTACTGAAACAGCTAGGATGTTGGCTTAGAAGCAGCCACCATTTAAAGAGTTCGTAACAGATCACTAGTCTAGTGACGCCGCGCCGATAATTTCCGGGACTATGCATGGCACCGAAGCTCTGGACGAGTAATCGTGGTAGAGGAGCATTGTCTGTGGGCTGAAGATCGTTCGGCAAGAACGGTTGGACCGTAGACAAGAGATTATGTCGGGACGAGTAGCGATAAGGCAGGACGAGAAACCTGCCCACCGTAAGCCTAAGGGTTCCTGGGCAAGGCTAAACCACCCAGGGTTAGTCGGATCCTAAGCCGAGGCCGAAAGGCGTAGGCGATGGAAAACAGGTTAATATTCCTGTACCGGCGGAGCCGCGCTATGAGCTATGGGGTGACGCAGAAGTGAAAGATCAGCCAGGCGTTGGTTGTCCTGGTCTAAGGTCGTAGACGGGGAACGTAGGCAAATCCGCGTTCCTAACGTCGAGAACCGATGGGGTGTCTTCGGACGGAACTGATCCTAATCATGCTGCCAAGAAAAACCTCTATGCCAGTTGTTTCGTCGTCCGTACCGCAAACCGCCACAGGTAGGCGAGGAGAGTATCCTAAGGTGCTCGAGTTAACTCATGTTAAGGAACTAGGCAAATTGACCCCGTAACTTCGGAAGAAGGGGTGCCATTAGTAGGTGAAGAGTCCATTGGAGCCGAACGTGGCCGCAGAGAAATGGTCCCGCTGACTGTTTACTAAAAACACAGGACTCTGCTAAGTCGTAAGACGACGTATAGGGTCTGATACCTGCCCGGTGCCGGAAGGTTAAAAGGAGGGGTTAGCTTCGGCGAAGCTCTGAATTGAAGCCCCGGTAAACGGCGGCCGTAACTATAACGGTCCTAAGGTAGCGAAATTCCTTGTCGGGTAAATTCCGACCTGCACGAATGGTATAACAAGTGGGGCACTGTCTCAACATGAGGCTCGGTGAAACTGTAGCAGCGGTGAAGATGCCGTTTACCCGTATCGGGACGGAAAGACCCCGTGAACCTTTACTATAGCCTGACATTGGCGCTTGGCGTCGTATGTGTAGGATAGGTGGGAGACTGTGAAGCTGGTCCGCCAGGATCGGTGGAGTCATTGGTGAAATACCACCCTTATTACGTTGATCGTCTAACCTTGGGCCGTGAATCCGGCTCAGGAACAGTGTCTGGTGGGTAGTTTGACTGGGGCGGTTGCCTCCCAAAATGTAACGGAGGCGCGCAAAGGTTCCCTCATGCCGGGTGGTAACCGGCAGAAGAGCGTAAAGGTATAAGGGAGCTTGACTGCGAGACAAACGAGTCGAGCAGGTACGAAAGTAGGTCTTAGTGATCCGGCGGTTCTGCATGGAAAGGCCGTCGCTAATCGGATAAAAGGTACTCCGGGGATAACAGGCTTATCTCCTCCGAGAGTTCATATCGACGAGGGGGTTTGGCACCTCGATGTCGGCTCATCACATCCTGGGGCTGGAGAAGGTCCCAAGGGTTTGGCTGTTCGCCAATTAAAGTGGTACGTGAGCTGGGTTTAGAACGTCGCAAGACAGTTCGGTCCCTATCTGATACGGGCGTAGGAAGTTT
>JANQPI010000040.1 GCA_028289585.1 Candidatus Zixiibacteriota bacterium | reverse complement strand
TGATCACATCAAGGGCAGCTGCGATCATGGAATGAATCACGTGGACCCGTAGCTCTCTGAGATTCGGCCAAGCGTGCGCACCGGGTGTTTGTCGCCCCGTTGGAAGGTCAGCGGAGAATCTTTCGAAGCAATTCGTCGCGATCCAAACCGTTCTTCCTAGCAACGTCTTTGAGAATCGCATTCAGGGTGCCAATTCGAATCGGGTCGTGATTTGGAATGGTGACGTGATGCTCAACGGGAGCCTTCTTCGACAACCGAATATGGCTCCCGGTTTGCCGGCTTTGCTCATAGCCTATTCGCGTCAACCCTTGGACCAGTTGGCGTGCGCCAAGGTCGCGGGGAATTTTCACGCCGCGAACACCTCTTCGTATACTCGGTGCAAGCGAATGACGCTGGGTCGTGCGTCTTCGCTAGGAAAATGGCATCGCACGGCGTCTCGCACGGCGTCTCGCAGCGATTCCATGTCTTCCGCCTCGGTAAACACCGACTCGGATACCGCGGAGGCGACGAGCCCTCCTTCGGGACTTTCTTCCACCACGAACACGATCTCCGGTTTTCTCACATCGTCAGCTTAACATCGCCTTGCACCGAGAGCGAGCGAGTACCGCAAAATCGCTTCTGGCTCCACCGGGTTCGGTTCGAGTTAGGTGCTCGTGCAAGGTGCAGAAGCGGCTGCGGTGTCGGCGGACCCCGATGTCGGGCGACGCTTCGTTCAGCGAATAGTCAGTTCCTCCGAATTGGCTTCCACTGTGCTCGCTTCTCAAGCATTTTCATAAACCTTTTGATCACAGACGTTTAGATGTCGGTCAACTCGGACCTGGGGATCAGTCGAGTCCAACAGCGGACGCCGTCGTTCGTTTCCTGAAACTTCGTGTCCAAGTTTTCGAAAAACGCATCCAGAACTTCAGGATGAAGATCGCAGGTTTTTGCGTCCCGTTTGAACCATGCGACTTTTGCGTTGGAAGCGCTACGCCCGACGTGGATATCCGACGCGTTGTTCATGAGTACTCCGGAGAATGGGCGAGACTCTGAGTTCAAGCTGCGTGATGTTCCGCTTTCTTGTGTCCAAGTTCTGCAGCTGTTCGGGGCGACCAAGAACGAAATAATCCATGGTTTGGAGATGGCGTTGGTTGTGCCATCCCAAGGATTAACTTCGTGATAGAGCGTTCCGCTGATGAGATAGGGTTGTTCGCGGACTTGCGTAGCGAGAAGGTCCAAATAGCTACCGTCGTCGCAACTCATGAGGCGGATGTCTTTGATTTCTGATTTTTTCGTCTGCGCTCCGGGTTCATCGTTGGCGTTTGCGGAACAACCCACAGTGGACTTGCCCGGAAAAAGTGGAGAGAGGATGTGAGTTATGCAGCCAGGGCCCCTATGGCGCTGGCGTAATCGCGTTCGGCTTGCTCGGGGCTGACAA
>JANQPI010000035.1 GCA_028289585.1 Candidatus Zixiibacteriota bacterium | reverse complement strand
CCAAGGGTTTGGCTGTTCGCCAATTAAAGTGGTACGTGAGCTGGGTTTAGAACGTCGCAAGACAGTTCGGTCCCTATCTGATACGGGCGTAGGAAGTTTGAGGAGATCTGATCTTAGTACGAGAGGACCGGATTGGACCAACCGCTGGTGCACCTGTTGTGCTGCCAAGTGCATCGCAGGGTAGCTACGTTGGGAAGGGATAAGTGCTGAAAGCATCTAAGTACCAAGCCCACTCCAAGATAAGACTTCCCGGGCGCAAGCCCCTCAAGACCCCTGGAAGATAACCAGGTTGATAGGCCACAGATGTACGCACAGCAATGTGTTTAGTCGAGTGGTACTAATCGGTCGTGAGGCTTAATCGTAAAATTACTCACCTGCAGGCATACAGACTACAAGAATGCCTGCGCGCTGCTTCTGTAGCGATAGCGTACAGTTACAGCCGTCACGATCTGTCGTGACAGACTGACACTATTCAAAATAGTCTCGGTGGCGATAGCGTTGAGGTCACACCTGTTCCCATTCCGAACACAGAAGTTAAGCTCAACAACGTCGATGGTACTGCCTCGGAGACGGGGTGGGAGAGTAGAAAGCCGCCGGGTTTAAACCAAAAGCCCCTTGGAAAGTGATTTTCAAGGGGCTTTGTTTGGGCTTCTAACAACTTAGGACAAAACTGATGTCAAAAGGCTCCAGATATAGAGCAGAAGTGGGCGCCCACAATGTCGTCTTCAATTTCACCGACGATCTAATCGGTGATCTGTTCGCTTATTCTCTGGGATACTGGCGCAGCGCCACAAAGTTAGCGTTAGAAGTTTTGAATCACGCCGGATACCGAGACAATGACGTCTACCCGACGTTCTTTCTCTATAGACACTCAATCGAGCTGCTACTCAAGGCTACATACCTGAGACGTGCCCAGCTCTCGATTATCCTCGAAGATGAGGAGTTCGAACTTTACAAATACGTCTACAGCAGACACAGTCTGATTAACCTCTGCGAGCAGCTCGATGTGCGCTTGAACTGTTCCGAATGGACTCGCATCAAGGGACTGATTCGGGAAATCGACAAGCTTGATCCCAAATCACTTGCTTTCAGATATCCGCTAACAAGGGATGGATCCCCCGTCCTCCCGCGGCACACGGTGGTATGTCTCGAGTCCTTTAAGAAGGACATGGAGGAAGTCTTTAGCTACTTGCTTGGATTCTATGAGAGCGAAGCCTCCAGCCTTGAGAACACCGCCGAGATGTTGGAGGAGATTCAGCAGTACATTCAAGAAAACCCAGAGCACGACGTTGGCTAGTCTCTATGGATTCCCGCTTTCGCGGGAATGACGAAAATAACCTTCGCAGGTGGCCTGAGGGCACACTCAACAGTGTGACAGTACACACCCACCGTCATCCTCGTACAGGACGATCCGACGAACCAAGAACTGGATTCCGTCTTTCAACGGAATGACAGGCGTCGCAAATGGAATGACAGGCGCCGTAGTCCGTTGGCTGGACCGGATTGGGCCGAAGCTCGCAAACTCGTCACCCCGGCGGAAGCCGGGATCCAGCCGTTCAGACGATTTCGTAATCGCGAGGAGATGGATTCCCGCTTTCGCGGGAATGACAGGTCTAGCCTCGACGAAGCGGTGTGATTGCTGACCCTTACCTTCTGCAGTGACCCCAGTTCGTCATCCCCGCGGAGGCGGGGATCCAGTCTCTCCCGTGATCAGAGAATACAGATCTTCCCACTGAGGATTTATTCCCTCGATCAAACGAATCTTCCACACCCGTTCCCATTTCTTAATCTGGCGCTCCCTTGTGATCGCGTCACGTATCGAGTCGTGACATTCGTAGTAGACCAGCAATCGGCAGCCGTACTTCGTTGCGAATCCAGGTGTCAGACTGTTGCGATGCTCGTACACACGCCTGACTAAGTCAGACGTGACGCCGGTATAGATCGTGCCGTTGCGGCGGCTGGCCATGATGTAGACGAACCCATGCTTCACTTCTTATTACTAGCGAACGGGTCTGCCAGCGTACTGTCAGAGGAGATGGATCCCCGCCTCCGCGGGGATGACAGAGGAGCGCGGGGATGACGGAGAGGTGCGTTGCTGACGAATGGGCGGGGGGACGACGGTTACCATGGATGGCGGCGGGCGGAGGCGACGAAGGGACATGAGGATGACGGAGAGGCGCGGGAGCGCCTTCGACAAGGGGGCGCTCGATGGGCGGCAGGTGGCGAAGGGCGAAGTATACGCCTCGGAGTTCGCCGGCTACTTCTCCTGCATGAGCATGATCAGGTTGCCGCACGTGTCGTCGAACGTCGCGATGATCGCCGAACCAACGTCGGTCGGTTCCTGAGTGAACGCGACGCCTTTCGCTTTCAACTTCTCATACGTCGCCTGAACATCGTCGACCGAGAAACCTGTCCACGGAATGCCCTGCTCTTTGATCCCAGACTGAAACGTCTTTGTCAGGGGATTCTTATTCGGTTCCAACAGGACTTCCGGACCCGTGGGATCAGCCGGTGAAACAACCGTCAGCCAGAAGTCCTCGCCGACCGATATGTCATGTTTCTTCTGGAAGCCAAGGATGTTCGTGTAGAATTCAAGGGCGGCGCGCTGATCCTCGACCGGTACACTGACAACGGTGACGCGCAGGGCGGTTGCATTTGAATCGGTCATGCTTGTGTCCTTTTCCTCAGCGTTTAGACCAACGGGTTGCGAAAGGGAGAGTAGAAAGACGGCGCTCAGAATCGTGAGGGTTCGTTGCATAGCACGTTCTATCCTGTGAATGGTTGGCTGGGTGATATCGGGCTGATCTGAACGGTACATACGTGATGAGTGGGAGAACATCCAGTCGTTTTCTGTGCCGTTCCATTGCAGTAACCAAAGCCAAACAAGCTTCCGGTTCCCAGCGGAACGGGGCAGTCCGGTCCTGTCCTGAGCGTGTCGAAGGGGACCTGCCACTTACGACCAGTGTTAGATCGCGATGGTGCTCCCTAGTCAGAACCGCGATTGAAGGGTATCATCGGGTGATGAATCTCGAGCGACAGACACGCGACAATCCAATCGTCCTCTTCGATGGCTATTGCCATCTCTGCTCCGGGCTTGTTCGCTTTCTGCTCGGACGCGACCGGGAAGCGCAGCTTCGCTTTGCCCCGCTGCAATCCGAAGCCGGTAAGCGCCTTCTGGCCGAATATGACCTGCCATCGGACGATTGGGACTCGTTCGTGTTGATTGACACCGACGGTGCCCATGCTCGCTCCGAGGCAGCCCTTCGGGTGACGCGTTACCTGACCCGTCCGTGGCGCTGGGCGCTTGCGTTTCGCGCTCTCCCGCGTGGTCTACGCGATGCTCTCTACCTGGCAATAGCCCGCAGCCGCTACTCGATCTTTGGACAGCGTGACACCTGCCTGATAGCTCCCGATAGCTACCGAGACCGTTTCATCGACTAGGCAAACATCGACAATGCGATAGGAGATTGACGTCAGGTCGGTTATCTACCCGAACTGAGATGTCGACCAAACACTGGCTCCTACTAATCGGATTGGCGATGATCTGGGGCAGCTCGTTCATGTGGATTGAGCTCGCTTTGATCGAATTGCCACCGCTGCCACTCACCACCAGTCGTGTGGCGCTGGCTGCTGTCGCTCTACTCGTTGTCCTGCGGCTACGTGGCTACCAACTCCCCGGCGCACTTAGTGACTGGCGGGATCTTCTCATTCAGGGCTTTCTGTCTAACGCGTTGCCGTTTGCCCTGTTTGTGTGGAGTCAGCAGTACATCACCGCCGGATTGGCATCAATCTTCAATGGTACCGCACCGATCTGGACGGTCCTCCTTGCCCACGTGCTGACGTCCGACGAGCGTCTTACGAGAAGCAAGCTCCTGGGTGTGATTGTCGGATTTGCAGGCCTCGTTGCCATCGTTGGGGTGAACGCGGTTTCCTCAGTCGGTCAACATTGGCAGGCCCAGTTTGCCGCCGCGGCAGCTCCGGTATCGTATGCGTTTGGAATTCTCTTTGCCCGACGTTTCACACGCATGCCGACGATCGTTCTGACGACCGGCCAACTTATCACAGCGTCGCTGATGCTCATCGTGGCGACCCTCGTGTTCCACCGCGGCCCTGTTCCTCTTCCGACGTTGACCCTCACGTGGGTTTCGGTGCTGACGCTCTCGCTTGTCTCAACGGCTTTCGCATTGCTGATTTACTTCAAACTCGTCAAGGAAGTGGGAGCGACACGGACTATTCTGGTGACCTTTCTCATTCCACCGTCAGCCATTGTACTCGGCGTTCTCGTTCTCGGTGAAACCTTGCGGGTGAATGAGATTCTCGGCTTTCTCGCGATTCTCGCGGGTCTGTTTCTGGTTGTCCGCAAACGTACCCCCGCACCGGATTCAGTTGCCAAGTAGACGGTCTCGAGTAACCTTTCAACAGACAACACCCGCTCCACACTCGCGTGGGTGTTCCACCTACGATAGGCATCGACTCGAAAGGATTTCGCCATGCGTAAACTACGGACTCTGTTCTTGCTGATAGGGCTCACGCCAATGCTGGCTATCGGTTCCGACTCTCCGGCCGAGAAGCCATCGCCGACCGACGTAATCGAGATGCTTAAAGCCGGCAATGCCCGTTTTGTGGCGGGGGAGACGAACCATCCGAATACCGATGCCGCTCGACTCGCACTCGCCGGGAGTTCGAATCAGGGGAACTACGCCTATGCGACGGTTCTCTCCTGCTCGGATAGCCGCGTTCCGGTCGAGCGGATTTTCGACGCTGGTGTTATGGATATCTTTGTGATTCGTATCGCCGGAAACGTGGCCGATGTCGATCAGCTCGGCTCGATCGAGTACGGTGTCAATCACGTTCACACCCCAGTGACATTGGTGCTGGGTCATACTCAGTGTGGGGCTGTGGCAGCGGTAACAGCCGCGGTCAAGGGCGCTGAGTTGAAGCTGGAACGGAATATCCCACCGTTGGTTGACAACATCATCCCGGCGGTCGAACGGACGCTCGACGATCTCAGTGATGCTGATGAAGCGGAGCAGGTTGCTCGTGCGGTTGAGGAGAATGTCTGGCAGTCGATCCGGGATATGCTCTACGAAAGCCCGGCCCTGCGCGAAGCGCACAAGACCGGGAAGACGATGATCGTGGGTGCCATCTATGATATTGCGACCGGACAGGTGAATTGGCTGCCGAACGAACGTGTCGATGTGCTCCTGGCTGAGGTAGAAGCCGACAGCGATCGCCCGATGAACCCGTACGGTGATGACAATTAGGTTGCAGGGGGGCTAAAGAAAGATATTTAGGTCGACGATATACGGGTAGAGGCACCTCGGTGCTCTACCCACACACTGCCTTCCCCCGAGGTTGTGGGATTTGCCCCCGGACGCACTCCCCCGGGGGCTTTTTTCTGTCGATCCAGTTGGTTCACTCAGGGTAGAAGCGATTGCGCGACCCTGTATCACACCCATTCTTACGGACAACGGAGGAGTACTCATGGCAAACTCGCATGACGATACGATCAGAGATACCGTCCGGACCGGCTACGCGAAGATCGCCGAATCCGGATCTCTCAATGCTGCCGAGGGGAGTGATTGCGGATGCGGACCCGGCGGATGCTGCGGTGGCTCCGATGCCGACACGCTCGCTAAAGCAGTCGGCTACGACGCAGCCGAACTCGCGAATCTCCCCGACGGAGCCAATATGGGTCTTTCGTGCGGCAATCCGACCGCACTCGCATCGCTCCAGTCGGGTGAGCGCGTTGTCGACCTCGGCTCCGGGGGTGGTTTTGACTGCTTTCTGGCCGGTCCGAAGGTTGGGGCAAAGGGGCAGGTGATCGGCGTCGACATGACCGCTGAGATGGTCACCAAGGCACGCCGCAACACCACGACCTATCGAGAACGCTCCGGTCTCGATAACGTTGAGTTTCGTCTCGGCGAGATCGAGCACCTTCCGCTTGCCGATAGCTCGGTCGACGTTGTCATCTCTAACTGTGTCATCAATCTTTCGCCCAACAAGTCGCAGGTTTGGAAAGAGATTGCCCGGGTACTCGCTCCGGGTGGGCGGGCGGCAGTTTCTGATCTCGCCCTGCTTAAGCCACTGCCCGAAGCGGTGGTGGGAATGGTCGAGGCACTGGTTGGCTGTATTGCCGGCGCGGAGTTGATCGAAGCGACCCGGGCCAACATTGAGGCGGCCGGATTGACGGTGGAGGCGCTGGAGCCGAAGCTCGAGTATGTTGCGACGATGGATAAGTGGCAGGACCCGATGTATCAGCAGATCGCCGCGGCGCTGCCGGAAGGGGAGACGCTGGCAGAATACGTAACGAGCCTGAACATCACCACGCGGAAGGACCAAGCGAGTTGTTTCTAACCTCCGTCTAACACACGCTTTATGGTTCTTGATGGCGCGATTTGAGGCGTCGGTTTAGCTTACAAGACTTAACTGACTTAACTTCAGCAAGGAGAGCTGAATTGAGTGACTTGATCTTGGGCTACGTCGACGAATCCGGTTACCTCAAAGGACGTTACCGCTCTGTTTGTTTGGTAGCAGTACCACGAAAACAGTTGTCTATAGTCGAGCGTCGCCTTTCCCCAATCGCCGAGCGTACGATCTCCGAAGTAAAGTGGAAGGAGGTCGACGGCACTGGACGCTCTGATCAAGCAGCAGACCTGTTTGAGGAGTGCATTGATCTCGCAGCATCAGGGCTGCTTCGAGTCGATGTTCTATTGTGGGACGTTGAAGATTCGCGTCATCGAGTCAAGCGAAGAGATGACGCGCTGAATCTAGCGATCATGCAGTATCACTTGATTAGCAACGTCATGTACAATCGTTTCGCTTCTGACTCAATCTGGGCAATCGCTTGCGATAGGCAGCGACAAGTTGACCTGCAGGTTCTGAGGTACTGCCTGGATCGTCGAACAGTAAACCTTCCGACGAATCGTCAGTATGCCATACTTGAGCAAAAACTTGAAAACCGTCAGTCGCGAATCGGTAGGCTGGTAGAGGTGGATTCGCGTGATCATCTTATGATCCAAGTTGCGGACATGTTTGCGGGTGCGGCGATTTTCAGTTACACAAACTATCCTGCGTTGAAGTACGCGATTGAGGTTCAGTCTAGTCAGGTTTCCTTGCTTGTTTTTGATCAGGAGTTTACAAACAGTGAACGTGCCCGCGGTAGGGCTGTGGCGAAGCTTTACTCGTTCTGTAAATCGAGACGTCTCGGTGTTAGTCTGAAATCAAATCAGGGATTCAGCACTGTTAACCCGAATACTAGCCCCATCAATTTCTGGAAGTACACTCCACAACATGACGAAGACAAAGCTCGCTCCAAGGCGTCTGACTTCAAGCAAGGGGATGTGGCTTAAGCAATATCGAGTGCTCTTTGCTCTCCACTAAAGACTATCATAACAGCTCTTGTAGTGGTTACGGAGTTTGGTCATTTTGCCAAGACTGACATGACGGAAAGCTAGATTGACTAATGTCGTTAAAACGTACACCAGTATCCCGGGAACGATCGATCGTCAAGCTGGGGCAGCTTCCCAGTCCCTCTCTCGATTCGAGCGACTTAACCGAACTGCTTGCTATGACGGCCGGATATGCCGGTGAGTTTCTTCAGGGTGTCGATGCAATGCCCGTCATGCCAACCCAGGAGATGCGCGACTCGCTGGCTGCCTTCGATGTGCCGCTTCCCCAACACGGTCTTGACGCCCGGGATGTTATCGACGAGTTACATCGCTTAGGCTCCCCAGCGGCGGTAACGTCAGTGGGGCGCCGATTCTTCGGCTTCGTGATTGGAGGAAGCCTGCCTGCGGCACTGGCTGCTGATTGGATGACGTCGACCTGGGATCAGAACTCCGGGGCCGATGTAATCTCCCCGGTCGGCATCAAGCTAGAGCTGATCGCGGCCCGCTGGTTGATCGAACTATTTGGTCTGCCGTCGGAGTCGCGCGGGGTGTTTGTCACCGGAGCCACGATGGGGTCGTTCGCGTGTCTCGCCGCTGCCCGCACTCACCTCCTGACCAAACTCGGCTGGGATGTCGAGGAGAAGGGGCTCTTTGGCGCTCCCGAGATAACTGTCGTCACATCGGAGGAGTCGCACAGCTCAGTCGGTAAAGCGTTGGCGATGCTCGGTCTTGGTCGTTCCCGGGTGTTTGCCGTCCCGACTGACAATGATGGTGCGATGATTGCTGATCAGGTTCCGGTTTTCGCTGGTCCCGCGATTTACTGTCTTCAGGCCGGCAACGTAAATACGGGAAGCTGCGATCCGATCGCCCCAATTCTGGCTCGCATCAATCGAGAGCACAGTTGGGTGCACGTCGACGGTGCGTTTGGTCTTTGGGCCGCCGTGTCGCCTTCATATCGGCACCTTGTCGAGGGGCTCGCCGATGCCGACTCGTGGGCGGTCGATGGCCATAAGTGGTTAAACGTCCCGTACGATAACGGCGTGGCGATCGTTCGCTATCCTGAATCGCTCAACCGAGCATTCGCGACATCGGCAGCCTATCTGATGGATGACCGTCACGACAACCTGGTCGCCTTCTTTACGCCAGAACTCTCTCGTCGTGCTCGCGGTATCACCGTCTACGCCGTTTTGAAGAATCTAGGCAAAAGCGGTGTGGTCGATCTCATTGACCGCAACTGCCGACTCGCGAAACTGTTTGCCGATGAAATGGCAAAGCGCGGTCACCCGATCCTCAACCGCGTCGTCCTCAATCAGGTGCTGATTGCGCTTCCGAGGGACCGTGTCGATGCGATCCAGGACGCCGTCGATCAGTGCGGTGTCTTCTGGTCGAGCCACACGGTCTGGAAAGACCAAGCGGCGATGCGAATTTCGGTATCGGGATGGCACACAACAGACGAGGATATCCGTCGATCGGCCGAAGCGCTTCACGAGATTATCGGAGAGCCAGCATGAGCAATAAACCAACGCTGCTGTTCCTCTGCACCGGCAACTCATGTCGATCCCAGATGGCCGAGGGATTCGGGAAAGCGATCATCGGCGATCATTTCGATGTCTACTCCGCCGGCATCGAGGCACACGGCCTGAATCCGCATGCGGTTCGTGTCATGGGCGAGGTGTCAGTTGATATCACAGGGCATAAATCACAACATTTGAACGAATTACCAGTTAGCATATTCGACTACGTCGTCACCGTCTGCGGCCACGCTGACGAGACCTGCCCAACCTGGCCGGCGAAGACGCACAAAATTCATCACGGCTTCGATGACCCTCCGAAGCTGGCCAAGACTGCTGCGACGGAGGAGGAAGCGCTCGGGCACTATCGTCGAGTGCGGGACGAGATCCGCACGTTTATTGCAACACTTCCAACCCGGCTCAAAGAAAGCCAGGAGATGTCGAGATGACAGTCCCTACGTTCGATGCGCATGGCGACCGCCAGATTCTGATGCAGTCACATCTGGACGCTCCGCGCGACATCGTCTTTGCCGCCTATACGCAACCCGAGTACTTAACAAACTGGCTCGGTGTCTTTGCCGGTATGACGCTTCCGACGTGCGAGGTCGACCTGAGGCCGGGTGGAGCCTACCGCAACGTCTGGCAGAATGTTGACGGGTTCTCGATGGGGATGGGCGGCCAGTTCAGAGAGGTCGTCCCGAACGAGCGCGTGGTTGCCACAGAACACTACGACGAGGCGTGGTATCCCGGCGAGGCTATTGTAACGTACGAGTTTTCGGACGCCGATGGTGGCACTCATGTTCGGATGACAATCGAGTACGAATCGACCGAGGCTCGCGATCAGGTGCTGGCAACTCCGATGAAAGATGGGATGATTGCGAGTCACTTTGTGCTGTGCTATGTCCTTGCGATCCGGGGCTAGTTTTCGGCAGGGCAACGAGATGATTGCGTTGTTGCCGATCGTTTTCCATACTTCATGTATCCGGATTTATTAAATCGTACTTTCATTCAGGAGGGATGAACTATGGCCGACCCAATTCCGCCGTATGCCAAGCACGCGATCGCTCACCTCGTCGTCGACAACGGAGCTGAAGCGCTCGATTACTACAAGAAAGCGTTCGGTGCCGAAGAGAAGATGAGAATGCCGTCACCTGACGGCTCCAAAATCATGCATGCGATGATCACGATTGGCGACAGCGTGATCTACCTGTGTGACGATTTCCCGGAGTTTAACAACGGTCAGCACCGCGCTCCGAAGTCAACCGGTTCGACGTCGGTGACGATCCACCAGTACGTTACCGATTGCGATGCCGCCATCAAACGGGCCGAGGAAGCCGGCGGGACAGTCGTCATGCCCGCTTCCGATACGTTTTGGGGGGACCGCTACGGCAAGGTCGTCGACCCGTTCGGCCACGAGTGGTCATTCGCTACGCATCAGAAAGATATGACGCCTGAGGAGATGATGGAGGCGGCCAAGACGGCGTTCTCCTGATCGTCAGCTTGATCGAATAGTTCAAACATTGACACTCACCCTGGCCGGACCTACGGTCGGGTGATGTCAGATAGTCCCCGTATCACGCTTCCGGTCGTTGACTGGAAACAGACGTCGTGTGTCGTCTGCGGCCGTTCATTCGACTATTCGGGGCAGCGGAAACCGAAAGTCTGTCGCGATGGTCAATGCCGCTATCGTTTCACCCATAAGGTCGACCAGGCGGCCTGGGCCGGGTACCAGTTTGGACTTTTCGACCGTCCCGGAACACGCCCCACCTCACCCTAGCGGCACTTGCTTGACCGCCGGACCGTTATATCCTGTAGCCATGCCAACGAACGAACTGCAGACGCTGTCGATCGACCGACTGACCTCAGAGTTGGAGGGCTGTTGGGATTGGGAGGACCGGTATCAATACATCATCGGGCTGGGCCGTAAGCTACCACCGCTGGCCGATGACGAGCGGTCGGAAGCTAACTATGTTCATGGGTGCCAGTCGCAGCTCTGGCTCCTGGCGGATGTGGAGCGGGGGGATGCAACTCCGCCGCGGCTCTATTTCCGCGCGGAATCAGACTCGCTGATTGTCAAGGGACTGGCGGCGCTGGTCGTCGCAATCTACTCCGGCATGACTCCGGCTGAGATCGCGGCCTACGATATTCACAGTCTTTTCGACCGGATTGAATTGACCAAGCACCTTTCGCCGATGCGGGGCAACGGCGTCAAGAATCTCATCGATCGCATCCACACAATCGCTGCAAGTCATTCCGAATAAACGAGATTAGTCACCGACATTAGGCCCGACGTAGCCACCGTCGACGGGATACGTGTAGCCCGTTCCGCCGATGTTGGGGACAAAATCCCACGGGTCAGCTTCGGGCTGAACGGTGGCCGTCCAGAGAACATCAAGCGTATCGGCATTGCCGAGGCGACCGAGTTCGACTGACCACTCCAGCACCGAATCATTGTCGTTGACCACAAGCCCCGGTAGTTGAACTCCTGGTTGCCAGTTAGACGGGCCCCGGAATGACAGGGAGTCGCCATAGCTCCCGAGTATGATGCGCCGGTCAGCCCCGATGCCGTTGAGCGTCAGCGGGGGGAGGGTCGGGTGGGTCGTTCGCACCTGGACGGCCCCGGTCCCGGCATTACGGTCGATATCAAAAAAGATCGCGGCATTAAGTGCCTGCCGGAAGTTGATTGTATCTTGGGTCGGATTCACCCCGCTCGGCAGGAAATCATAGTCGGCCCAGGAGGCGGTGTACTCAAAGCGGCCCTCGACTCGACTTCCCGAGCTCCGCAGATAGACTGTCGCATAATCTCGAGCGAGACTACTCTCGTCGCGATCAGTCAAACGGACCCGCCAGGCATGGAACAGCGTGATCGGCGATGTTGACTCGGTCGAGCCGGAACTCCCGAAGATCGTTCCTGAGACAGCAATTGGATCAGCCAGGGGGAACGTTGATAAGTCGATCGAGTCGCCCGGTGCGATAACCTGAGTGTCGACCACGGATCCCGTCAGAACCCAGCGTATCGAGTCGATCGCACTCGAATCAGCCAATTGAACCGGCAACTCGAAGCGTGTCGGTACCGTCGACGAATCCGCCACGGTTGGATCGACCGGAATCGGTGGAACAACGGGATTGTCGTCGCCGTCGCAGCCGACTACGACCACGAAAACGAGCGTGAGGAGACTGAGAGAGGCACCGAGATTTCGAAACATCGCTATTCCTGTCGGGCTTTCGTCCACCGGGATTATACGTTCGACCCCCCGTTCGGCCAGCCTAAATCACCGGATTGGAGCTTGCCGGCGCGTTCTCGTGGACCTACTCTCGCGACCATGCAGAAACGGGATAAACGACAATACCAGCCACGTCCAAACCGGCATAGCCGGGATGTGGTCGCCGACCCTGGGACGCGATCCGAAGCTGATTTAGATGAGCTGCTCGATCGCCTGGACGAACCGCCGTTTCTGATTCTCCTTGATCAGGTTACCGACCCTCAGAACTTGGGGGCAATTCTGAGGACTGCCGACGGTGCCGGAGTGCACGCGGTGATTGTGCCGAAGGATCGTTCGGTAGGTCTCACAGCAACCGTGAGGTCGGTCTCGTGCGGTGGTGCTGATAGTATTCCGGTTGTAATGGTCACCAACCTGAGTCGTCAAATGGACAGACTTCGAGAACGCGGCATCTGGCTGATTGGCACCGCCGACGCGGCGGACGAATCGGTCTATGATGCTGACCTCACTGGTCCGCTAGCTCTGGTCTTCGGATCCGAGGGGGACGGATTACGGCGGCTAACGGCCGAGCGGTGTGATCGTCTGGTCGCCATACCGATGGCTGGACGGGTTGCCAGTCTTAATGTTTCCGTGAGCGCTGGCGTATGCTGTTATGAAGCAGTTCGTCAGCGGCGCCAAGAAACTGGGAACTTCTAGGTCGATACAGGAGTTTACCGGTCAGCATTAGGAACAACGGCAGGAGGGGTTCCTCCGCGATTCCTCGCTCTGAACAGCAAACGAAGATTGAAACGATACGACACTCACACACGACTCCGTACTGGAAAGGATGTAGTCATGCTGAAACGCACTCTGGTCGCACTGACCGCTTTCGCGCTGCTGACGGTGGGGACGTCCCACGCTCAGGAATGGACATTCGATAAGTCACACTCGTATGTCGGCTTCAAGGTTTCCCACCTTGTTATCTCGAACACCAAGGGGAACTTCAAGGAGTTCGACGGTAAGGTTGTCTTCGATGGCAAGAACTTCGAAGAAGCCTCGGTCGAGATCACTATCGACGTCGCGTCGATCGACACTGACAATGCCGACCGCGACAATCACCTTCGTTCCCCTGACTTCTTTGAAGTTGAGAAGTTTCCGACCATGACGTTCAAGTCGACTCGGGTCGTAAAAGGCGAGGGGAACAACTTCCAGATCATCGGCAATCTCACCATGAAGGGTGTGACTAAGGAAGTTACTCTCGATGCCGAGTTCCTCGGCGCCCTCGACATGGGGGACAAGTCGAAGGCCGGATTCACCGCCTCGACGACGATCAACCGAGAGGACTTCGGTGTTGATTGGAATCGTCCGCTCGACGGTGGCGGCCTGGTGGTTGGCAAGGAAGTAGAGATCCTGCTCGAAATCGAGGTCGACAGCGTCTAATCGACACCGCTCGCGATCTATCGGCGGCCGTCTCCTGTTCGAGGCGGCCGTTCTTATTATTGGCCGTAAGTGTCTGTGGGGTCCAATTGACACCCCCTGCCTGGCGGCCTATACTTTGGGTCGCCTGATGAACGACGCTTTTCCCGATCTCTCGGGATAGTGATTAGCTACGAATGGAGGACTCAAGGTGAAGGCGTACGCCCCGGAGCATATTCACAACGTCTGCCTGGCCGGCGCCCGCGGCAGTGGAAAAACCACGCTGGCTGACGCGGCCGCATTCAATACGAAAGTCAACAGCCGCATCGGCTCGGTCGATGACGAAAGCTCACTCTTCGACTATACCGAAGCGGACATTAAGCATAAGACCTCACTGAGTCTCAAGTTACTGGCTGCCGAGTGGTCCGATCGAAAAATCAATCTCTTCGATTGCCCCGGTCACCCGGATTTCGTGGGTGAACTCGTCGCTGCGGCCCGCGTTTGCGATTCGGCCTGTTTTGTGATCGATGCCGCTGCCGGAGCCGAGGTAGGCACTCAGCTCCAG
Organism: Candidatus Zixiibacteriota bacterium; assembly: GCA_028289585.1. Lineage (GTDB taxonomy): Bacteria > Zixibacteria > MSB-5A5 > GN15 > FEB-12 > JANQPI01. Next base: position 530,997 of record JANQPI010000035.1, on the reverse strand, counting down.
TGGCGATCACTGTCACAAAGTCATATCGCTCGGTTCTTCTTCGTGAACAAAATGGAGAAGGAGAATGTGAACTGGCAGGCGACGCTTGAATCGCTTAAGACGTCGTTCGGCAAGCAAGCCGTGGCGGTCACCATTCCGATCGGGCAATCTGAGTCGTTTAAGGGGATTGTCGATCTCCTTCACATGAAAGCGTACGAGTTCGACGGCAAGGGTGGACGCAAAGAAATTCCGATTCCGGATGATCTGAAAGACGAAGCAGAGTCGGAACGTTCCAACCTTATCGAAGTTGCGGCTGAAGCTGACGACGCTCTGATTGAGAAGTACTTCGATGCCGGAACCTTAAGCGATGAAGACATTCGTGTCGGGTTTGTAAAGGGGCTTGTTGAAGGTACACTCTATCCGGTTCTGTTTGGCTCCGCTCAGAAGAACATGGGTGTGCGCGTCCTCATGGACTTTGTCGCCCAGTTCGCGCCAACCCCCAAAGATGTTCCCACGCCGAACGTATTCAAGACCGGCAGTGAGGACCTGGTCGAGCTGCCCGTCGATCAGTCAGCCAAGACCGTTGCCTATGTCTTCAAGACCGCATCGGAATCGCATATGGGCGAGATGTCGTTCCTGCGCGTTCTGTCAGGAACGATCAAACCTGGCGGAGAGCTCGTTAATCAACAGACCTCGACCTCGGAACGGCCGGCGCAGCTCTATTCGTTCCAGGGTAAGAATCGAGTCGAACTCCAGTCGATACCGGCGGGTGACATTGGTGTGCTCGTGAAACTGAAAGGTACGGCCACCGGCTCGACGATTACGGATAAAGGCGCCGACTTCAGCGTCCCCGCAGCCGAGTTCCCGAATCCGGTTATGGATGTCGCCATCAAGCCGGCGAAAGCGGGTGACGAAGACAAAGTTGCATCTGGGCTTGCCAAGCTGAACGCCGAAGATCCTACTTTCCGTGTCGTTCAGGATGCCGCGTTGCATCAGATGGTGCTCTATGCTCAGGGATCGACTCAGATTGAGATTCTTCTCGAGAAGTTGCAGCAGCGGTACAACGTCGGTGTTGAGCTGGCTCGACCGCGTGTCCCTTATCGCGAGACGATCCGTGGGAAGTCCGAGGTTCAGTATCGCCATAAGAAGCAGTCGGGTGGCCGTGGTCAGTTTGGCGACGTGCACCTTCGTCTCGAACCAAACGAGCGTGGAGCTGGATTCCAGTTCATCAATGAAATCACGGGCGGCGTGATTCCCACGAAGTATATCCCAGCGGTTGAAAAGGGTGTTGTCGAGGCGATGGCAGTCGGACCGCTCTCCGGTTCCCAGGTCGTCGACGTCAAGGCAACGGTTTACTACGGCTCCTACCACGAGGTTGATTCCTCGGATATGGCGTTCAAGATTGCCGCGTCTCAAGCATTCCGTAACGGTTTTGCGGATTCGAAGCCGGTGTTGCTTGAGCCGATCTTTGATGTCGAAGTCCTCGTTCCCGAGGCATTTACCGGAGATGTGATGGGTGATATGTCGTCACGCCGCGGCAAGATTGCCGGTATGGAACCGGATGGTACGAATCAGAAGATCAAGGCGCAGGTGCCGCAGGCGGAGATGTACAACTACTCCGTTGACCTTCGCTCTATGACCCAGGGTCAGGGTGTCTTCTCGCTTACCTTCTCCCATTATGAGCAGGTGCCTCACGATGCCGCTCAGAAGGTGATCGACGAATACACCGCGCAGCGAGAGGCCGAGCACGCTGCTTAGCTGCTGCAACTTACCAGCTTTGTATGAAAAGGCGGGTCCTGATCGGGACCCGCCTTTTGTGTGGGAGTCTTGGAGCCGAGTTTTGTTAGAGCCCGACGGGAAACTTGCAAACAATGGTTCGTTTATGATTGACACCTGCCCGTATGTACAGTAGTCAGAGGCAGTGAACAATGATCGCTCGTTGAAGGGACGAAAGGAAGCTGAACGATGGTGAAACCGTCGCTTACCGATAAGCAGCGTGATATTCTGGCATTCGTCGAGACCCGGATGGCCGAGCGGGGCTCAGCTCCCACGCTGCGAGAAATCGGAGCTCACTTCGGCATCAGTTCGACGAATGGAGTTCGGACCCATCTCGATGCTCTCATCCGTAAGGGCTATCTCAAGAAGGCGGCCAATCTCTCTCGCGGTTTGGTACCGACTCACGAACTGGCGACCCGGGCCAATCGCGTGCCGATTGTTGGACGCGTACCGGCTGGCGTACCGATCGATGCTGCGGAGAATGTCGAGGGAGAGGTGGCGGTCGATGAGTCGTTTCTACCTCGGTCGGGGGAGATGTTCTCGCTGGTCGTTGACGGTATGTCGATGCGGGATGCGGGGATTCTCGACGGTGATCTGGTTGTCGTTCGGAAACAGGCGACCGCCAACAAAGGGGATATCGTCGTCGCAATCGTCAACGGTGAGGCGACCGTGAAGCGCTACCAGCTTCACCGCAACGCTGTCCGTCTGCTGCCGGAGAACCCTGATTTTGAGCCGATCACCGTCTCTCCGGGTGATGACTTTCGCATCGCCGGCGTTGTCGTTTCGTTGACCCGTAAACTTGGATAACTAACGGATTGACAACGGCCTGCCGACCGCTACTTTGGAGCGCTCGCGGCGGCTTCTCCGCTCCTTCGACTGTGGAGGTCGACGAGGCGACCGTCGCTGATTAGCCAGCGCCACCGTAGCTCAGTTGGTAGAGCAACTGATTCGTAATCAGTAGGTCGGCGGTTCGAGTCCGCCCGGTGGCTCCAGTTCTTACGGACGACGGCAGAGCAACAAGTCACCGTACCGGTCCGGGCCCAGGCTGTTCTCGACGACCTCGACCTCGAAGCCCGTCTCTCTGAGACCGCGCCTCCAAAGATCTAGTGAAAAAAGCCCTTCAACATGTCGATCATGCACGACTCGAGTGTCAGAACCCTCACGCAAGAGATAGACGTAGTCGACAAGGTATTCAGTATCCGTTGGATCAGGATCGTAGCACCACTCGAGGCAACGCAGGCTACGTTCCCCGTCGTTAGCACGGTGCAGTTCTGAGACCTCGCTAAAGGAATCGGCGTAGTAGTCGGGTGCGAGCAGTGTCCTACCACCCGGTCGGAGATGGTGCCAGATCGTTCTGAACGTCAGATACAGGTCATCTTGGCTGGTCAAATAGACCAGGCCGTCGTGAGCGAGTATCGCATCGAATTGACGATCCAGCTTCAGCGTTCGCATATCACCAACAAGATGCTCGCAATCCGGATTCTGCCGACTGCTCAGTTCGAGCATCTCTTTGGAAATGTCGGTGAGCGTGCACCGGAAGTCTCGCTGTAGGTAGTGTGCGTTGTTCCCGGCCCCGGACGCCAACTCGAGCAGCGTTGGCTGACCGGTCGACTCATTTGGTTGAAGAAGGCGCCGAAACAGTTCAGCGTCCTCGGTGTGGTCCGTCACCGGATCGAGCAGCGGGTACCAATCGGCTAGCTCTCGGTAGATAGATGCCGACTCCATGGGCTCAGTAGATCCGGTCGACCTTCCCGGCAACTTTCTCGAACGACGGGTTGAAGTCGTGGCGAACCCGCCCGAACGTAAACCCGAGTTGCTCGTACATATTGACCTGCTCGAGGTCGACGTGGCGCTGACGGATCGCGTCTTCAGTTGGGAGATATTTCACGCAGCCGTTCGCGTAGCCAACAATCGTGACGCAACTGAGTCCGCCCAACAACGCACAGACAGCGGTCGCACCGGCCTCCATGCCGAAGTTCGCGTCGTAAGCATATGTCACCCCAGAACGGACGAGATGGCTCGGCGTGATGATTCGAATCTCGGGAAGCTCATAGAGTCCTTCGACGAACATGCCAGACTTCTCCATGAACGTGTGGATCTCTGAGTCGGCCTGCATCTGCTTGGTTAGTTCCTGGGAAACGTACTTGCCGGCGCCGGCCAGTTTCTTGTGACCGAATGTGTCGACGCCTGCTGATTCATCGTACAACTCGGAGCCGTCGGCATTCTTGAGACCCTCAGCCACGACGATCGTGTACGTCCCGGCATTGATATCCGATTCGAGGACACGATTCAGATAGACTTTCTTGAGGTGCCGATAGAGCTCGGCGAAATTGACCGGAACCTCAGGAATGAGGATGGCATCGGCCTCACCGGCGATCCCGCCACGAAAGGCGGTATGGCCGGCATACCGACCAAACACCTCGACAACCATGATGCGGTTGTGGGTCCGACCGGTCGTTTTGATATCGCGGATGAACTCGGCAATCTTGTTGATCGTTGAATCGCCACCCACAGAGTACGGATTCAGATCGAGATCCATCGTTTTGGGGGCATGGACTGCATCGATACCGTTCTTGGTGAGATCGAGAATGACCGAGCCCGTATCATCGCCACCTGAGATAACGAGACCACCGATTTTAAATTTCTCGAGCCCCGCTTTGATCCGTTCGTATTTCTGCTCATCTTTGATACGGGAGATCTTGACGCGCGAATGTCCGGCTTCGGAACCAGCAAGTCCGATCGAAAACGAGTCGACTCGTCCGGGGGTCAGTTCGACAAGGTGATCGTAATGAATCAGGTTATACAGGCCGGCGTACCCATTGGGGATGGCGTACGGCTTGACGCCCTTTCGCGTCGCCATTTGCGCAGCCCCCTTGACCACGGCATTGAGCCCGCCGCAGTCGCCCCCCGATGTAATAATGCCGATCGCTTCTATCGACATGTTGTCCTCCTTCATAAAGCGCAGATCGGCGAGACCTGCGGTGCACTATCGGTCGAGAGTACGGTGGGGGAGATACGGAATCAAGCTCCGTCGGATTACGCGATCTTTCCCGACAGGATTGGTGTTATTTCTTGCCCGGGTGAGAGGGGCCGTTGTATCTTGATGTCGGAGGCGTAACACGATGTGGTGGCGCGGATTACTGGGCCTGGCCTTTACCGGGCTGATTATCTGGAGCTTTGTATCACCTGCCCCCCAACAGCAGATTGGGGAGTCATCGCGGATATTCTATTACCATGTCCCCCAGGCGTGGATCTGCTCGGTTGCCTTCCTCGTCGCGGCCCTGTTCGGCGGGATCTATCTCCGGTCTCGGAATCCGAAACATGATGACGCTTCGTACACGGCGGCACTGCTTGGTTTCATCGCCTGTATTCTGGCGACGATTACGGGCGCGGTCTTTGCGAAAGTGACGTGGGGGACGTACTGGAACTGGGACCCTCGACAGACCTCAATCTTCCTGCTGCTGCTTATCTACGCGGCCTATTTCGCCCTGCGAGAGGCGGTGGATCAGCCGGAGCGGCGGAGCCGTTTGTCTGCGGTCTATTCGGTTTTCGCTTTTGTTACCGTCCCCTTCCTGGTGTTTATTATCCCTAGAATGACCGAGTCGCTGCATCCGTCCGACTCGATCATTGGTAATGATTTGAAGTTTAACATCAGCGGGGAGGTGGCAGCCATTTTTGCCTCCTCGATGGTTCTGTTTTCCGCCCTGTACGTATGGCTGTTTGCGATTGGGCGACGATTCACGGCGCTGCGGAGGCAGCGCGATGAGGCCCTGCTGGAACAGGCGAGTGCCTGATCGGGTAGAAAGTCGAAAGGGTAGTGTGATGTCGACGAGTAAAGCAAAGTATATCATTGGTGCGATTATCGTGATTGCCTTTGGTGCTTGGGGAGCGAGTTCGTTCTTCGAGTCCACCGTCGCCTATGTCGGAGTCGAAGAGGCGATGGGGCACGACCGTATGATTCAGGTGATGGGCAAGGTTGATATTGATAAGGTCCGTTACGAGATCGATGCGAACCGCCTTGAGTTCACTATCTACGACGTCGAGGCGGACAACCCCCAGACCTGTTACCGGCTTCCGGTTGTCTACGACGGCCAGATTCCGGGCAATTTCGAGCAAGCACAATCGGTCGTTATCAAAGGAACGCCCGATCCGGAAGCCGGCCATTTTGTGGCTGACCAGATTCTCGTGAAATGTCCGTCGAAGTATCAGGGGACGGATAGCGAGGAATGGCAGGACATCCAGAACGACGTCCGCGACGTCGGCGTCTAGCGGATCATCACTGAGCGTCAGCGGCGGCCGATGACGGTTGCCGTTGACACTCGCTGAGCCGATGTCTATCGTCGGTTCCACAGTCCACACCACGTCTGTGTGGCAGATAACAGCATAACCATGTTTTCATGACTCGGGAGGTTATCGTATGGCAGGCGATGCGCCGCCACTGATGATCGAAGCCGATGGGCTGAGCAAGTTCTACGGCCCGTTCGTAGCCATCCAAGATATCACGTTCTCTATACCGCAGGGGCAGATCGTGGCCTTCCTCGGTCCCAACGGAGCCGGCAAGACGACGACCATGAAGGTCCTGACCGGATTTATCGCGCCGTCCGAAGGCCGATCTCGCATTGCCGGTCTCGATGTCCAGGACAATCGCCTGGAGGCTGTCCGGCGGATTGGTTACCTGCCGGAAAACGGCCCCCTCTATGGTGACATGACCCCGGAAGAGCTACTGGAATTCTTCGCCGATGCTCGGGGATTGATCGGAAGTGACCGGACCCGACGGATCACGGAAGTGATTGAGCTGTGTGCGGTGGGGGAAGTGCGGGCCAAGCCGATTGGCAAGTTGTCGAAAGGGTTTCGGCAGCGTGTGGGTCTGGCTCAGGCGCTGCTCCACGATCCGGATGTGTTGATCATGGACGAGCCGACCGCCGGCCTTGATCCGAATCAGATTCAGGAGTTTCGCCAGAACATCGTCGCCTTAGGACAAACCAAGACAATCCTCCTTTCGACCCACATCCTCCAGGAGGTTGAGGCCGTTGCCGAACGCGTACTGTTGATCAACGCTGGACGGCTCGTCTTCGACGGAACGCCCGCCTCGTTGGCGGCTGACGGTGGCCTTGAGGCTGCTTTCCACCGGTTGACCCGCCAGTCGGAGACGGAGGGGGTGTCATGATTGGAATCAACTGGGGCATTGTCGCCGCGCTCGCGAAGCGCGATTTACGCCTCTATCTTTCGAGCCCGACTGGCTATGTGTTCATCACGCTCTTTGTGTTTCTGAGCGCCGTCGGCGCATTCTGGCAGGGGCGGTTCTTTGCCAACAACCTCGCCAATCTGGCCCTGCTCAATGATGTCTTTCCCTACCTGTTACTGCTCTTCGTTCCCGCTCTAACGATGAACGCGTGGTCCGAGGAGCGACGGTCGGGGACGGATGAACTTCTCCTGACACTTCCGGCCGCCGATCTCGAAATCGTGTTGGGGAAGTACCTGTCGGTGGTTGGTATCTATACAGCCTCACTCCTCCTTTCGCTCTCCCACGTGGTTGTGCTCTTCTGGTTAGGTTCACCCGACCTCGGACTCATGATTGGCAATTATCTTGGCTACTGGTTGCTCGGTCTGTCACTACTGACGATTGGTATGTTGGCCTCGCTACTGACAAGAAATGCAACAGTCGCCTTCGTTCTGGGCGCGTTGCTCTGCGGGCTGCTAGTCATGACCTCGTCGCGACAGTTCGTGCCATCCGAATGGCTCTACAATGTGCTCGCACCGCTATCGGTCAATGCCGCGTTCGACGACTTCTCCCGAGGCATTATCTCGCTCTCCGGTCTGCTCTACTTCGCGAGCGTATCGGTATTCGTCATGTATCTGAACGTCCTGTTGTTGTCTCGCCGCCACTGGCCATCAGGGGCTCAGCATCGGACGTATACGGGTCATCAGTCGGTTCGGGCTGTTGCGGTGGCTGTGGCATTGATCGCCGTTAACGCGATCGTTGCACGGGCCGAAGTTCGAGTCGATGCCACCGCGGAGCGCCTGCATTCGCTGTCGGACAAGACTCGCGAGATGATCGATGACCTTCCCGAGGAACGAGCTGTGCTTATCCAGGCGTTTGTGTCACCGGACGTACCTCGGGAGTATGTCGAAACCCGCACGAACCTGATCGGTACATTGCGAGAGCTCTCGGCAATCGGCGGTGACCGGGTTCAGGTGTTGATCCATGAGACCGAGCAGTTCACCGATCGGGCTCGCGAGGCGCGGGAAACATTCGGAATCGGACCACGTGAGGTGGTCAGCAACGAGGGAGCGCGCCTCTCCCGGCAAACAATCTATCTGGGTGTTGCCCTTACCAGTGGACCGCGTGAGGTGGTCATACCGTTCTTTGATCGCGGTTTGCCGGTTGAGTACGAACTGGTGCGATCGATTCGGGTTGCCGCCGACGCTGACCGCCGACGCATTGGCGTGCTGAATACCGCAGTTCAAGTCTTCGGAGGTATGGACTTTCAGACGATGCGCCAAACGCCTGCCTGGCGGGTGGTCGATGAACTTCGCAAGCAGTACGAGGTGGTGCAAATCTCAGCGGACGAACCGATAACGGAGTCGCTCGACGGTTTGCTGGCCGTTTTGCCGTCATCGTTGACGCAAGCCGCTCTGGATAACCTGAAGGCGTTTATCGAGGCTGGCAATCCCACGCTGTTGCTGGACGACCCACTGCCAATGATCGATCCGATGCTGGCGCCGATTCTGCCGCCGGGGGCCGGTCGGAATCCGTTCCAGCAGCAACAGACACAGCCGCCCCCCAAGGGTGACTTCCGCGCTTTCTATGAGTCGCTGGGGCTTGTTTTCAATGTCGACCAGATTGTCTGGGATGCGTACAATCCGCTGCCGGAGCTTTCGCAGTTGCCCGCAGAGATCGTGTTTGTGAGTGCCCAGAACGAGACGGCCGATGCGTTTAGCAACGATCATCCGGCCACGTCGGGCCTTCAGCAACTAATCGCCCTCTATGCGGGCTACCTCTTTGCAACCCCAACGTCTCCCTACACATGGCAGCCCTTGCTGCGTACGGGGCGTCTGTCCGGTCAACTGCCGTTCAATCAGATCCTCCAGCAAGGGTTTTTCGGCGTTCAGTTCAACCGCAATCCTCGGCGCACCCCGAACAACGAGTCGTACGTGTTGGCCGGACAGCTTACGGGGCGCGAAACAGACGTCGAGAACGCTGCGTCCAATCGGCCAGTGAACGCCATCGTCATCGCCGATATCGACATGATCTCCGATCAGTTTTTCATGATGCGGGAGCAGGGACTTGAGAACCTCAACTTCGACAACGTTGGCTTCGTGCTCAATTGCATGGACCTGCTGGTTGGGGATTCGTCGTTCGTCGAGCTGCGCAAGAAACGCGTACGGCACCGCACGCTTACCGCAGTTGAAGATCAGACGCGCGAGTTTATTGAACAGCGACTTGCCGATGAGCAGACGGCTGAGACTGCCGCGCAAGAGGCCCTGGCCGAAGCCCAGCAGCGACTCGATGCGCGCGTTGCTGAGGTTCGGGAACGCACTGACCTTGACGATCAAACGAAACGCATCATGGTGCAGAACATTCAGGAAGTCGAAAATCGACGCTTTGAGGTCGCGCGAGCAAATATCACTGCTCGTAAGGACGCTCAGATCGCAGAGAGCCAGGAACGAACGCAAGCCGCTGTGGCCGCCATCCAGAGTCGCATCAAGGTATTGGCGGTGGCTCTTCCTCCGGTGCCGGTTGCCATTATCGGCCTGTTCATCTTCTTCCGCCGCCGCCGTCGCGAAGACGAGGGTGCCGCAGCGGTTCGTCGTCTGCGGGGTTCCTCATGATTGAAACACAACGCACGCTGATCTATGTCGGCACGGCTGCCGTTTTGGTCGTCATTGCCTGGTTGCTCTCCCCACGAACGATCGTGCCGGACAGCTTTGCTGATGTCGGCGAACCGTTCTTCCCCGAGTTCTCTGACCCCAATACCGCACTGTCAATGGAAGTCATTGAGTGGGACAATGCCACGGCCTCAGCGCGTCCGTTCAAGGTCGCCTTTGAGTCCGGCCAGTGGGTGATTCCATCTCATAATGATTATCCGGCCGATGCTGCCGATCGTCTCGCTCGGACAGCGGCCGGAGTTATTGACATCGTCCGTGACGATTTCCGCAGTGATTCGCCGAATGATTACGCCGCGATGGGGGTCATTGATCCGCTCGATGAGGTCGCGACCGGTGTTACCGGACGAGGTCAACGCGTAACTATTCGCGGTGCCAACGACGTAACTCTCGCCGATTTGATTATCGGCAATCCGATTCCCGAGCGTCCCGGCTTCCGATTTGTTCGTGAACCGGAGGCACGACGGGTCTTTGCGAGTCGCATCAACGTCGACATCTCGACGAGATTTAGCGACTGGATCGTTCCCGATCTTCTGAAGATTGACAAGGATGATATCAACCGACTGACCATGAACAACTACCGGATCGATGAACGCACCGGTTCGGTGCGTCAGGGGGAACGGATTGTCCTCGGTAAGCGGGAGGGAGAGTGGCGTTTCGATGGTTCGGGGCAACCGGATTCGGCCAACGTCGAGGATCTGCTGACCGCCATCGACGACGTGGTCATCGTTGGCGTCCGACCGAAACCATCGGGGCTGACCGACGTTCTCACAGGCCAGGCTGACCAACAGCGCATCTCGCAATCCGACTGGCTCGATCTCCAGAGTAAAGGTTTCTATCTCTCCCGCGACGGACAGCTTCTGTCCAACGAGGGAGAGCTGATTGTGGAAACGGCAACCGGTCTCCGCTACACCCTGCGATTCGGGGAGGTTCTCTATGGAACCGGACTGGCCATTACCGCCGGCAGTGGAAGCTCCGCCGATCAAGCGTCCCAGTCAGGAGACGGTGAGGGGCGGTATCTGTTTGTGTCGGTGCAACACGATCCGGTGTTGATGCCCGGTCCGCCTCGACCGACGAATATGGCGTTTCTCAGCAAGCCGGACTCGCTCTTGACCGATCCGGACCGCGAAAACGCGGTCCGGAACAGTCGACTTGAGGACCATCAGAAGAAGCTTGCGGCGTCTGCCGACCTGGCCAACGAACTCAATCGACGTTTTGCCGATTGGTACTACGTGATCTCTTCCGTCGATTTCGAGCGCTTACGACGCGATCGCACGTCCCTATAAAAAAACCGACCGGGCTTATGGGTCCGGTCGGCTTACGCTGGGGAGGCGTGTGGGAGTGTGCGGGATTTTTCTATCTACTGATTAACAATAACCTCGGCATTGAGCGCCTGGTTCCCGGCGCCACCAACAAAACCGCGTGCGAAGACAGTGTAAATCTGTCCGGCGTTGAACGTCACGTTGCCGACGGGTAGGAAGGTTGTCGTTCCGGACGTGTCGGTCACGTTGATATTGTACGTTCCACCCGGCACCTCTGAGAAGGTCGTGGCGTCGCGGAAGAACTGATTGTTAAAGAGCGTTCCGACACCGACAGCATTGACATCAACTCCCGGGGCGTTGGGGGAGAGATGCACGAAGCGTACCTTGGCGTTGCCCGCGGCCGGAGCCGAAAGGTCATCAACCAGGACGAGCGCCTCAATGCGGCTGACCGAATCGACTGCGAACACGGAGTAATGAGTGTTGCCAGAGACCGTCACGGACGTGTCGATCGCCGTGGTTGTCGTGTTGGCGACGTTGACGTCCACGTTATACGTACCGGCCGGCAGCGTCAGATAACCCGTGTTGCCGGGAAACGTTAGATTCGAGTCGACTTCCGCTCCGTTGACGAGAACATCAACCGGTGGAGCGTCGGGCGAGGCATGCACGACGAGAACCGTGGCATTTGACGTGCTCGGTCCAGTCGGGTTGTCATCGTCGTCGTCGCAGCCGACGAAGGCGAGTGTTGGGAGCAGCGCGATCGCTGCGGCAGAAAAGAGTGTGCGTGTTTTCATCATCATCCTCCAGGGTTTCCCACGGGTTGTCCCCACTTTACAATCTTGACCAATGGTCGACCGGGAGACCTCCTGACATGCTGTGCCGAACTGTCATTGTTCAGCGTTTCATTCCGATTGCTTTATTCCGGAACCCCCGCCTGTCACGATTCAGCAGCCCTCTGTCTACTCGAATCTGGGGTCTGTAACTGCCTGCTTTGTCCGTAGGTTCCGGAGCTAGACAAAAAGTTGAGCAAAATTAGACGGAGACGGCCTGTTTTGATCGTAAGGGGGCCGAAGAGAGTTGTTTTTGTTTGCTAAATCGTTTGGGAACAACGGGTTGTCTTTATGGGTTAGAGAGGTTAGAAATTTGGACAAAAACCCGATTATTGTTTACAAATTGATGATAGTTTGTTTTACATAGTCAAAGAGGTCGAGAGACCATGACCAGCAAAGGGGGTTTTGCTGTCGTATGAAGCAGCACGAGGGACACCAGATTAAGGTCGTCGCTCAGCGCACGGGGCTGTCAACTCACGTTATTCGAGTTTGGGAGCGACGGTACAACGCCGTCACGCCCAAACGAACAGCCTCGGGGCGGCGGATCTACACCAATACGGAGATCGATCGACTCCTGCTTCTTAAGCGGGTGATCGCCTGCGGCTACACGATTGGCCAGATCGCTCACTTTGATGACGCTAAGCTCGAAGAGATTATCCGAATGGAGGAGGGGCGGTACGTTCCGACTCCGCGACATACCCCGCAGCGGACCGAAGACGATCCCAATCGGATTTCCGATTACATGCATGCCGCGCTCGACGACGTGGCTCGTCTCGACAGTGAGGCACTCAACGAACGTCTCCAACGCGCCTCTCTGGAATTCAGTCAGGTCATCCTTCTGGAGCGGCTCATCCTTCCGTTGATGGAAGAGATTGGTGAGCGGTGGCGAACCGGATCACTGCGCGTATCCGAGGAGCACTTGGCGACGGCTACGGTGCAGAAGTTCATTGCGAACCTCAAGCCGCAGATCTCACCGCCAACAAATGCCCCGTCAATTCTCTATACGACCCCGGCCGGTGACCTGCATGCGCTCGGTGCTGAGATAGCCGCCGCTATTGCGCAGTCGGAAGGCTGGCGGGTCACCTACATGGGACCGAATCTACCTGCCGAGGAGATTGCCAGTACGGCTCGGAAGAAGGGCGTTCGCGCAATCGGTCTGTCGGTCATTTTCCCGTATGATCACGGAGAACTGGTATCTGAGCTTACTCGGCTGCAGCGCCTGCTCGGTAAGGGAATCGCCATGATCATCGGTGGCCGGGGTGCTGCTCCCTACCGGGAGGAACTGCAGAGCAAAGGGATTATCTTCGCCGCAACGATGCAGGAGCTGCGGGGATACCTTGAACAGCTGCGTCAACAGCCACCCGACGAGGAGAAGCGCACCACCACATCGTCATCCGATTCACCTGATCGGCCTGCGTTGGGTGGTACTCCTGCGACCCACTGGCGTGGGGACTCCGATCAGATGTTGGAGAGTTAGTCGGCACACCTAGTTTAACGACAACAAGAAACCGGATTGAGGTCGATGACCCCAATCCGGTTTTTTTGTCGCTAGTTGAGCGCTCAGCCGCTCAGGTGTTCGTTGACCCTGTCCCAATTGACGACACTGAAGAACGCCGAGATGTAGTCCGGTCGGCGGTTCTGGTACTTCAGGTAGTAAGCATGTTCCCAGACATCGAGACCGAGAATCGGTTTCTGTCCGGCGGTAACCGGCGAGTCCTGATTGGGTGTCGAGGTGACTTTCAACGAGCCACCATCATCGACGAGCCAGGCCCAACCTGAACCAAACTGATTGGCGGCGGCTGCGGAGAACTGCTCTTTGAACGCGTCGAACGAGCCGAACGCTCCGTTGATCGCATCAACGATCGGCCCGGACATCGAAACCCCCGTCTTGAGAAGCGGCCAGAAGAAGCTGTGATTAAGATGGCCACCGCCGTTGTTGCGAACCGCGGTGCGGATCGATTCCGGAACGGCATTGAGATGTGCGATTAACTCACCGATCGGTTTGTCGGCCCAGTCAGCATGACCGTCAAGTGCCGCGTTTAGCTTGGTCACATATGCGTTATGGTGCTTGGAGTGATGAATCTCCATTGTCTGCGCGTCGATATGCGGCTCCAGCGCGTCGTACGCGTAGCCAAGTTCGGGAAGTGTGTGAGGCATAGTTTCTTCCTTCAATGTTTCCTGGATCGGGATTACTTGAGGACTGCGAGCAGTTCGCTGTTTTCGAGCCGTTCTCCTGGCGACGGCATCACCTGTTTCCAGGCGACGGTCCCCTCCGGATCGACAACAAAATACGCGCGTTCGGAGAAGCCTTCCGGCCGCAACACACCATACGACTCCGTTGCGGTTTTGCCAAAGTCCGACAACAGGGGATGGGTGATCCCAAGCGAATCGGCGAACGCCTTTTGCGCGTAGTGTGAGTCGACCGAGATACCGAGGACCTCCGTCGTGTCATTGCGAAACTGTGACATGTCCTCGCGAATACAACTGAACTCGTCGGCGCAAACCGACGAAAATGCGAACGGATAAAACGCGAGTAGAACTCGCTTACCGCGGTAATCGCTGAGCTTGACCGGCTGTCCATCCTGATTCTTAAGCTCGAAGTCAGGGGCCGGTGAACCGATGTCGATCATAGATGCCCTCCTCTTGGCACGAATATGACAGTGTGCGATCTGTGGGTAAGAGTACAACGGCGAGCCAGGCGGCTCAAGTCTCACCCGTCGGAATAATCAACGAGATGAAGCGGGGGGAGTTCCCCTTTAGCTGATTGGATGGAGCTCGACCATGCCGAATGTGATCGCGTAGAAGAGTGCGATCACGCCAGTCACGTCGACTGGCCAACCCTGACTGAGCATGGTCGTGAAGGCAAAGAGCGTCAGCCCGAAGAAGATACGAACGAGTGCCTCGCGGCGGTGACGGAGGAGGGCCCAGACCACGCCGCGCACGGAGAAGAGCAGGACCAAACTCGGAGCGAGGAGCAGCACGAACCAGTCCCAGACGCTTGACAGCCGGAAGAGTGAATCGCTACCGAACAGCAGCCAGCAGTGACCACCGGCGAAGAACAGGCCAAAGGTAAGGAGCAGAAAACCCTCGGGGCGATCGTCGGCGATCTCCCGAATACCGAGAACGCTGAAGAATAGTGCACCGATGAGCAGACCGATCAGCTGCGCGATCGTCGCGTCGGTCATCAACTCAATGAGGGTCGTTTCCATTAGTAGTTCTCCGCCAACCACTCATGCAAACGCTGGGCCAACAGCGGGAAACTGGCGAACGGTCCCGCTAAGCCGATGATAGTTGGGAAGCTACCCGGAACTAACTCGTTCGTTTTGGTCGCTTCGCGATGCGTCGTTGACCTGCACCTGATTGCAGAATCAGATCGAGCTTGATCGATGCCGCCCCGGCGGGTTTCTTCCCGGCTTACGTGACGTGAGGAGAATCGAACGTGGCCGAGCAGACCTACGATTTCACTGCTATCGAAAAAGCCTGGCAACGCCAATGGGCCGAGTCACGGCTCTATGAAGCTCCCGATCAGCCCGATCCGGCGAAGAGCTTCTATATGCTCGTCATGTTTGCCTACCCGTCTGGTGACATCCACATGGGGCATTTCCGCAATTACATCATCGGCGACGCTGTGGCGCGGAAGCAGCTGATGCTCGGTAAGGCGGTGCTCCATCCGTTTGGGTGGGATGCCTTTGGCCTCCCGGCCGAACGCGCCGCGATCAAGCGGGGCGTCCATCCGGCTGACTGGACGAATCAGAACATCGCAATGTCACGGGCGACGCTACAGGAAGCAGGAATCTCGTTCGACTGGAGTCGTGAAGTCGCATCCTGCGACCCCGACTACTACAAATGGACGCAGTGGCTATTCACGCAGTTCTTCAAGAAAGGCCTCGCCATTCAGAAGAAGACCTGGGTGAACTGGGATCCGATTGACAAGACGGTGCTGGCGAACGAGCAAGTCAAAGACGGTATCGCCGAGCGTTCCGGAGCGAAAGTCGAGAAGAAAGAACTCGTCGGGTGGTACTTCGCGATCACCAAGTACGCCGATCGGTTAATCGATGATCTCGAACAACTGCCCGGCTGGCCGGATGCTGTCCGCCGCATGCAAACGGAGTGGATTGGCCGCTCCTACGGGTTGGAGGTCGACTTCACCGTCGAAGAGACGGGGGAGAAGCTGCCGATTTACACCACCCGTCCGGATACGATCTACGGGGCAACGTTTATGGTGGTTGCTCCTGAATCCGAACTGATCGACCGCCTGGGCCTCACCGGGGACGACCTCGAACGAGTAACGGCCTACCGCCAACAGGCGCTGACCAAGTCCGAAATCGATCGCACGGCCGCTGGGGAAAAAGACGGGGTCTTCACCGGCAAGTATGTCATCAACCCGTACAACGGCGAGCGGGTGCCACTGTGGGTGGCAGACTATGTCCTGGCTCATTACGGGACCGGGGCGATTATGGCCGTTCCTGCCCATGACGAGCGAGACTTCGCCTTTGCCAGGAAGTACGGCCTGCCACTCAAGCTCGTGATTCGCCCCAAAGCGGATGTGTCACTCGTTATCAGCGAGATGGACGATGCCTATGCAGGTCCGGGGTTCATTGAGAATTCCGGTCAGTTCGACGGAATACCGGCGGGCGAGGAAGCGATTAATGCGTTCAGCACCTATGCCGAGTCAGAAGGTTTTGGACGGCGTCGGACGAATTTCAAACTGAAAGATTGGTCGATCTCCCGCCAGCGCTACTGGGGCTGTCCGATTCCGATCATTCACTGTCCAAAGTGCGGTCCCCAGGCCGTCCCGGACGACCAGTTGCCAGTCGTGCTGCCGCGAGTCGAAAGCTACATGCCGAAGGGGAGATCACCGCTCGCCGACGTCCCCGAGTTTCTTAATACGACCTGCCCAAAGTGCGGTGGTCCTGCTGAGCGCGATGCCGATACGATGGATACGTTCGTCTGTTCGTCGTGGTATTTCCTGCGTTACATCGACCCGAAGAACGAGACCGCCCTCGCCAACTGGGACCAGGTCAAGGCATGGATGCCGATCGATCTGTACATCGGCGGGATCACGCATGCGACCGGGCATCTGATCTACTTCCGCTTCTTCACCAAGGTGCTGAAGGACCTTGGCTACCTGGATTTCGATGAACCAGCTACGCGCTTGTTCAATCACGGAATGGTGATGGACGCCGAGGGGGAGGTGATGTCGAAATCAAAGGGGAACGTAGTCTCTCCAATCGAACTGATGCGTACGCGGGGTATCGACGTCAGCCGGCTCGCGATGTTCTTCACCGCACCGTCGGAGATGCCGGTGCTCTGGTCGGATGATTCCGTGACCGGTGTTGAGAAATTCACGCACAACCGTTTCTGGCCGCTGGCAGAGAGCTATCGCGGAACGACTGATGCGCTCAAGCAATCATTGAGTCGAGATGGGCTAAGTGGTTATGAACGTGATATCTACGTGAAGCTCAATCAGACGATCAAGCGGGTCGACGAAGACTCAGAGAAGCTTCAGTTCAACACCTGTATTGCAGCCTTGATGGAGTTGGTCCGTGAGTATGACGCGAGCAAAATCTCAAGTGATACTCTCAATGATCGAGTTATCCTAACAGCTATTCAATTGATTGCACCGATGGCACCACACTTGGCTGAGGAGTTGTGGCAGCGCTGTGGTCAGGAAGGTTCCGTCTTCCGATCGGCGTGGCCGAGCGCTGATCCGGAGGCTTTAACGGGCGATCAGGTGACGATTGCGGTGCAGGTCAACGGTAAGTTGCGCGATACGATTGCGGTAGCAGCCGATGCCGGACAGGGGGATATCGAGGCTGTCGCACTCGGTTCGAGTCGTGTTCAGCAGCATACCGACGGTAAAGCGGTCGTTAAGAAGATCTACGTTCCTGGCCGCCTTCTAAATATCGTCGTCAAAGGGTAGAGAGACCAAGTCGCTAAGGAGTTACTTAGTCTATCCGTAATGTTAACATAATATATCTTATGGGACGATTACTGGCGGCGGCCGAGGGCGACTGCCGCTCACCAACTATGATCTGACGCTCTAGTAGTGAAAAAGCGCCCTGTCACTAGTACTTGTCACGTCGAGCCTGGTCGAGACGGGACGACAGCAGCTGCGGCTAGCCACGTAGTGCCTCGATCAGCTCCACCCGATTGCCGAACGGATCACGGAACTCGAAACGGTCGTAACCCGGAATCGGGATCGAGTCTTTGACTGTCAGTCCGGCAGCTTCGATCTTCCGTCGCCAATCACTGAGGTCATCGACCTGGTAGGCGACGTGAGCTTTGGTGGCGTGTCGATCGACACCCTCCTCTACCCCGACATGGAGATCCCGGTCACCTACCCGGCACCAGAAACCACCACGTGCTTTGAGGGAGTTCGGTTTATCGATTTCGGGGAGTCCGAGGAAGTCGATGTAGAACTGCCGCGCGGCATCTTCGTCGGCACAATTAACGGTAATCTGTATATGGTGGATACGCTGAATTGTCATAGTCAACACTACTCTGAGTTTATCGACCTGTTGCCGTCATGTCTCGACTCGGCTCGACATGTACGAGAGGCCATAAAGCGTGTTTCTCATTCGTGCGAGGCAGCTGTTTTTTTGTGAGCGGCAGTCGCCCTCGGCTGCCGCTGATACAACCCTAGAACGACTTCCGCCGGAACTTACGCCGCAGCGCCAGGATGAAAAGCGTGATAAGTGAGGCTACAATGATCTGCTCGATTGCAATCAGAGCCCATTGGTACGGTTCTGAAAACTTTTCCAGAGTCGCTCTTTGATTGAACGCGACAAAGGATAGGTTCCTAAAGAAGGCGTTCCAGAAGTCAGTAGTGAATAGTAGAAACTGACCTCCCCAGGCCCAATCATAGCTTGTTTCGAATAGTATCCATAACGAGAATCCACACAACGTAACCAGTAGCCAGAAAACTGGCAAGACCACGCTCTCACCGTAGTACGACAATACCTTGTAAAGACAGTTAGTAGAAAAGAACTGACCCCAACGGCCTTTGCTCTTTCGTAGCATCTCCTGTTCGCCAATGTAAAAATCACCGGCTTCGGTGTAGTTGTAGTTTTCAATGTAGTTTGCTTGGAGTTGGCGGTACAGGCGAGCTACGAGTTCGTGATTAAACAACTCCTGTTGCACTGCTGAAGGGTTTTCAGGGTCAAGGCAAACCTCATCATACACAGCAGTTCGGGTCGGACTGCTACCAAGGAATTGGGGTAACCATCCGAATATCTTACTGCTTCCTAGTCCAAAGAACTTTGATTTGCTATACCACACAACATTAACAAAGCTCACTTCTTTGCTGATGTCAGTTTCAAGAAGCAAGATCTTCTCAAGACTCATATTCCTGAAGGTAACTTTCTGTGCTTGATTGATTCCGCAGCCACGGAAATCTACAAAGCGAAGCTGCTGATCAGCTGAGTTTGCTGAGTGAAAGTCGATTCTTCCTTTGACAGTTGCTCCGAAAAAGGAAGCGTTCTTCAAAAAAAAAGTACCGAGAAAGACTACATGGCTTTTTTCATTGGCATTTAACAGATGAAAGTCTACCCCTCCGCAAAACTCAACTGCAGAGAAATCCGCATTGCTCTGAAACTCAGCAGACTGGAAAACTGCTAAGCCTTCAAGCTTGGCACCGGAGAAGTCTACTTCGCTCTTGAATTCAGCTGAACTGAAATCCGCTGTATTCTCTTTGCCCCTAAATTTGGTTCCCCAGAAGTCAACCTTACCGTAAAACTCAACTTTCTTAAAAATGGCATGATCTTCGAACTCAGAACCAGCGAAAACAGCTTCATTCAAAAATTTGGCAAAGTTGAACCTTGTAAACCCGCGAAACTTGGTTGCCGAAAAACGTGCTTCGTCATGAAACGTCGCGTACTCGAAGTTCTGCTCAGAACCTCGAAACTTCGCACCGTTGAAAATTGTTCGTCCCTTAAACCTTGCCGCACTAAATCCTGCCATATTTTGAAATCTGGCACCTGCAAAAAAAACTGAGCTTCCATCAAATCGGACAACATCGAAGACTGCTAAGTCTAGGAAGCGGGTACCGATGAATCTCGCCTCGCCTAGAAACTGAACATTTCTGAACCTCGCTTCACCCAGAAATGTTGCATAGTCGAACGCAACCGCTTTTCCGTATGAGCTTGGTAGCCGATAACCAGATTCGGGGAAAACAAAGGAAGTAAAATCAAACACTCTAGTGGCAATATTGGACAGCAAAGCGTCGAGTTCCTGCTGAAAGAGTCTAATGTCTTTGTTGGGATCATCGGAGTGACAGATACAGGTCTCGCCGCCGTTGTGCAAAGGTCGGCCGCACGGTTTATCGTCGTGCATTTTGACCTGGCAGGTTTGGTGATCGCTGCTGGTGTGTCGGTATCCGCCACTGAATGTCTCCCCTCGCTGATTATCCAATCAGTGTCGCATCTCGACTACGCTCGATGTGACGCGGGAGCGGCTCGATGTGACCGAAGTAGCTTCTCGCTGTACCGAGTCGCGCCTCGATGTGACTAGTCACAGCACAATCTGACACGTTACCGCCTCAATGCGACATAGATGAAATGTCTCAATACGACGTGTCGCGTGACGATGCCACGTGTGGCTTTAGATCGGCTCCCGACCAATAAAGAAATCGTATTGATCGGGATACGCAAGATCACTGTACCGGCCGAGTTTCGCCGCCGCATGCACGCCCCAATACGGATCGCGCAGAAACGCGCGCGCCAGGAAGACCATGTCCGCTTGACCCGACGAGATGATCTCGTTCGCCTGCTCCGGTTCGGTGATTGCACCGACCGCGGCGGTCGCGATCTCTGACTCATTCCGAATCTGCTGGGCAAAGGGAACCTGGAAACCAGGTCCGACCGGTATCTCGGCATCGGGTGTCGCCCCGCCGGAGCTACAGTCGATCAGGTCGGCGCCAGTGTCCTTAAGCATTGCTGACAGCTTCACACTGTCCGTAACAGTCCAGCCACCGTCGACCCAGTCGGTGCAGCTAAGGCGAACAAAGAGCGGCTTGTGATTCGGCCAGACCGTGCGAACTGCGGCGGCGATTTCCCGGACGAAGCGCGTGCGATTCTCGAACGATCCACCGTACTCATCGGTCCGTTGGTTACTCAGCGGAGAGTTAAAGCTATGGATCAGATAGCCATGCGCACCATGTAGCTCAACAACATCGAAACCTGCCTCATTGGCTCGTGCAGCAGCAGCAACCCAGCGTCGTTGGAGAGCATGGATTTCGTCGATCGTCATCTCATGCGGAACATGATCGTTCGGCCGGAACGGGATCGCCGACGGGGCATCGGCTCGGTCCCAGCCTTTATCCCACTCCTCCCCCGCGTCGGGGTAGATCCGCCGGTCGGTGCGGTCCCGATGGTCCCACGGGCGGCGATACGACGCTTTGCGTCCGGCATGGGCGAGTTGAATCGCGGAAGTCGCACCGTAGGTCCTGAGAAACTCAGTGACCCGACGCCACCCGTCGATATGCGCATCATCCCAGATCCCCGTACACCCGGGGGTGATCCGCCCTTCGGGAACGACCGCCGTCGCTTCGGTCATGACCAGTCCCGCGCCTCCGACCGCGCGGCTGCCAAGATGGACGAGTTGCCAGTCGTTCGGCGTACCGTTGACCGCCGAATACATGCACATCGGCGAGACACCGATACGGTTACGAATCGTTACTCCACGCAGTGTGAGTGGTGAGAAGAGATCGGGCACAGTGAGAACTCCTATCTAGCGTGTCGTTAGATGCAACGACGGTAGCTAGCCGGCAAGTTCCGTCCACAGACATTGTCTGCACCCAGACTTTGTCTGATAGCTGGGCCGTGTCTGATTTTATGACCGTTTAGCCCGACAAAGTGGCGACGCCACTGACTCAACGGAGTGGCGTTGCCATCCAGCTAGGCTAGGCGTTGCGGAAGCCCCAGTCGACCAGTTTGCGAGCCTCGCGGAAGCGCGTGCGGTCACCGGGAACACCAAGGACGACCAGCGAGAGACGTTTGCCGTCTCGATTTTGAAGGATCGTCGCGAGGCAGTGGTCGGATTCGAAGATGAAGCCGGTCTTGCCGGCGAGGACGCGATACGGCGAGTGCACCATGCGGTTGGAGTTGCCAAGCTGCAGGACCCGATTGCGTTTGCGGTTCAGGAACGTCACTTCTGATCGGCGCTGTCCGGTGAGTCGGGCGATGACTTCATAATCGTAGGCATGATTAAGCAGGCGGGCGACTTCATGCGGAGTCGAGACGTTGCGTTCGTCGAGTCCGGTCGGCTCAAAGAAGACCGTCTTCGACAGACCAAGCTCGGTCGCTTTCTGGTTCATCCGTCGAACGAACTCTTCCTGCGAACCGGCAGTGGCCCGGGCAAGCGCTCGGAAAGCACGATTATCGGAAATCGAGAGACCGATATTGAGCAGATCGGCGAGCGTCATCTTGGTACCGACCCGAAGGCGGGACTTCGATGATCGGTAGGCATCCTGACGGGTAATCGTTTCGGTCCGCGTCAGGTCAATGCCGGCATCGAGCACAACCATTGCTGAAACGAGTTTGGTGATCGATGCGATTGGGCGCGCCTGATCGGCGCGCTTGGCGTAGAGCACCTCCCCCGACTCGAAGTCGACCAACAGGACGGCCTTCGCATTTATGTAGGGTTGCCGCTGGCGTTCGGTTGAAAAGTCGAAGCGGTACGGACCGAACGGCTGCTGCTGTACGAGTGCCGCAGTCGACAACGACTGCGGATCAACGTGCGGTTGGTTGCCGGTGCCGAACATACCCATTCCGGCGGCCAGTCCAGCCACCGCCAGGACGCTGACGGCGATCGACGATGTCACCCGGGTAATGCGCATATCGACTAGGTCGGCCTCACGAGTACCTTACCCAACGCATCAGTTCCGGAAGTGTCGGTCGTTTTCCATACATCAGGATGCCGATGCGGAAGATGCGCGCTGTCAGCCAGACGAGCAGCAAGCCGGTTACGATAACGATGAGGAGACCAAGCATTGCCTCTCCCCCGATCCCGCTAAACAGCGAGAGGCCTTCCACACTGGGCGCGAGAACAGCCAGACGCATTGTCATCATCACCGGGGTGAACAGCGGAATCAAACTGATTGTCGTCGCGAGGGTTGAATTCGGTTCCTGCACCACGACGAAGGCGATCATGATCGGCATGACCAGAATGAGAATGAGCGGGCTGTAAAGATTTTGGGCTTCCTGCTCGGAGTTCACGATCGAACCGATCAATGCGAACAGCGATGCAAACATCACGTAGCCGCTACACAGAAACGCCACGAAGAAGAAGATAAGAAACGGATTGAAGACAATCGTGGCGATCGACGAATCGATCGACAGATTGAGTGGCCCCTGGAGAAAGAAGATGACCACACCAATCGCTACCCACAATCCGACCTGCGTAAGAGCGGCCCCGCCCAACCCGAGGAGTTTACCCGTCAGGAGCTGCATCGGCGACACCGACGAAACGAGCACCTCCATGACTCGGGAGTTCTTCTCCTCGATCACGCCTCGCATGACCAGGACACCGTACGTCTGAATCATAATGAAGATGAGCATGAAGAAGACGACGCCGACCATGTACTTGACGAAGAACGGGATCGACTCGCCTCGGGTGTCCTCGGTTCGGAGATTGAGATTTCGCGTGAGACTGAGAACGGAATCGACTGGTAGGTTGACATCGGATTCAGCCAGCCGCCGCGACGACACGATGTCGGTCAGTTCTCGCTCGAATCGGTCAAGGCTGCGAATGTTGTCCGAGTTGGTGACGATTGTGAGGTTCGTGTCGATCAGGTGAGAATTGGGACCGATCTTGAGGAAGTAGCGCAACGATTCATCGTTGATATAGGTCGCCAGTGAGTCACGCACGAATTGCTGTCGCTCCAGATCGTCGGCGTCGACCTTCACGATACCTTGAACGTTGTAGTACGGTACGGTCGTATCAGCGAGTCGGTAGTCTGCGAGCGCCTCGGTAAACTGTTCGGCCGTTCCATCATCGGCCCAATCAAGAATCGCGAGTTGCTCGGTGCTGCTTGACTTCTGCGTCGCCAGAAGAGCGGGTAATACGGTAAACGCAATCATCATGATTGGTGTCAACAGGAGGCCAACCACGAAGCTCTTTTTGCGAACGACCTGAGCGTATTCGCGTCCGGCAATCGTGCGCATCTTGCTCATGACACTACCTCCTCAGGCTCGGACTGTAATTCGGCCGGGTCGACTTTGGCCATTTGAATGAAAATATCGTAGAGCGACGGCTCCTTGAACTCAAAGCGACGAACACTCACCTGTTCGATAATGCGAGCGAGAACAGCGTTGCCGTCGGCCGCATCCGCCAGTCGGAGTTCCGAATAGGTAGGAAACTCGCGAACGGCTTCAACGCCCGCCAAGCCTTTCATGAACGCCCCGTCGCCCTCGTATTGCACATGAATCGAATTCGTGCCGAAGCGGTTCTTGACGTCGCTCAAGGAACCATCGAGGACCTTGTGTCCCTTCGATATCATACAGAGGTATTCGCAGAGCTTCTCCGCCTGTTCCATCACATGGGTCGAAAAGAGGATCGTGGTACCGTTTCGTTTGAGATCAAGGATGACGTCTTTGAGGAGTTCGGTGTTTACCGGGTCGAGTCCGGAGAAGAGTTCATCGAGTACGACGATGTCCGGTTCGTGCAGGATCGTCGAGATGAACTGAAGCTTCTGGGCCATTCCCTTCGATAGTTCTTCCACTTTCTTGTCGCGGTAGTCGGACAGCTCCATACGCTCGAGCCAGTGACCGATCCGACCGGCCACGTCGGCTTTGGAGGCACCCTTGAGGTCAGCCAGATACAGGAGGACTTCCTCACAGGTCATCTTCTTATACAGGCCTCGTTCTTCGGGCAGATAGCCAACCCGACTCTTGAACGCGTCACTAATCGGTTTGCCGTCGAAACGAATCTCTCCACGATCCGGAATCGTGATGTTCATAATCATCCGGATCGTGGTCGTTTTGCCGGCACCGTTGGGACCGATGATACCGTAGATGACACCGCGAGGTACCGACAGCGAGAGATTGTCGACCGCGACCTTTTCGTCGTAGACTTTGTGAATACTGTCGATGTCAAGCAGACCCATAGATCATCCTTCTGGTTCGCTGGAATCACCGCGATTAGCGCGTGTGTTCAACCAAAAAAACTCCTGCCCCACAGGGCAGTAATCAAAAAAGACATACTGTTTCCACGCCGCCGGCAACAACTGTTCCGGCCGGTCTGTCCCAAACGAGGTTGCGTTTACGGAGTCGTTTCGTTTGGCCGTGAGATCCTCGCGTCGGTTTGTAAGCGAGGCCGGTGCTTTGTCCATGACGTCGTGGATCGGTGGTATGCGAGCAACCATGCAGGCAGAAAGCTCGCACACCTTCCCTCTATCGATCCTGCGCGGATAGAAGACTCCCTTCCAGCCGAGAAAGGAGTACCCCGACGTCCCCACACGAATGCGATCTACGCCTGTCATCATAGCCATAAGCATAGGGTGTTAGGGGCTGATACGCGAGTTTTCCAGTCCGGTTGCGCTAATTGGAGCGCCGTGGTTTCGTTTTGTCGACCAGCTGCTGAAAACGAACCCGACCGCATTTGGGGCAAATCCACTTGCGCTGCTTGTGGTAAGAACGTCGTTCCTCCTGCATGGCTGTCCGGCAACGGGGACAGATCATTGGGTCAGGCGGAGGAAATCGACGAGGAGAAACTCCATGCGGCCAATGAATGTCGACATCCGCGACATGACCGTATAGCCAAACGTCGTCCCGAAGAAGACCATTAAGAAATAGATGCCGATCTGGGAGATTCGTCCCAGGCTGCCCGTCTGTGCGCGACTGAAGTAAAAGTACGCGAGGGTGGTGAGCACGCCAAGGACGACCACAATTGTCCCGATCGCCAGTCCGCCGTCGGTCCACAGGGGTGCTATCGTGGCGTCAATTTGTCGTAACGTTCGCGCATCGAGCATCGCCGGAATCGCGACACCGGCTCCCGACCCGATCAGCACCGCAATGGGTAATCGCGACAGAAAGCTAAGCCGTGAGGAGAACCGGCTCAGCATGAGCAGACCCAGCCCCAGGGGGATGATGAGGCCGATACGACCGTCGCTAACCAGCGGTTTGATGAGCAGGGATACGATCGTGTTCTGCCAGGTGATGACCAGAAAATAGCCGATCGACACGCCGATCAGGAGGGATTCAGCGAAGCGGTAGATCGGATTGTCGCCATAAAGGAACGTGAAGATGGCAAGGGTCAGCAATCCGGCGATAATCGTTCCCCAGTCGATCATACGCTTTCCTTCCCCTTACGGCGGCGCGCACGCCACCAGAGGAGATTGCCAATGATGATCATTGCCAATACGTAGAGGTGGCTAACCGATTGGGCCAAGAGTCCGCGTGAGCCTCCCCCGCCGATACCGATCAGTTGTTCATATTCGGCAGCACCGCGCAACCCGCCCATGAGTGCGACCATCTGACCGGACGCTAAATACGGGTCGTAACTGGTGATCATAGCGGCCGTGACGGCGCCGGCGATCGGCACGCCGAAGCGGGCTTCCCCGTACTCGACCCAATGCGTGGTCATTGATCCGTCGGCAATTGACAGTACCCCAACCACGTCGTCATAGGTAGTCACACCAACCATAGCGGGAAGAGAGTCGATCGGTGTGCCGAGATAGTCTTCCGGGTAGGTGGCCGGAATCGATTCCCCCATCGACAGGATCGCCGCGATGAACTGCGGTTTGAATCCGAGGAAGGCGTAATCCTCCCCGTAGGTCTTGTCGTATTCGTCCGCGGTCTGGTCCATCAGGGCGAAGCCAATGCCTGTTCCCTCGGCCAGCAGCGATACACCGATCGGTACGAGGTCTCGCTCGAAGCAATGGCGCAAGAGAGCGAGTGCAAGAGGGCGGATTTCCGGGAGTGCTGATGCTTCGTGGTCAAACGATACAATAACTTGGCTGCCGGGTGGGATCGAATCAATCCACTCATACAACTGGCGAGTTTCCGGAGCAACGCGGACATCGCCTTCCGACGGAATCAGCATGGCAACGGTCACCGCAATGAATAGACCCGCGAACGCGAGTCGTCTCGATAGCGCAGAATTCATCGTTCACTCCCCAGCCAAGTCCGTTCGATCCCAATGAGGATTCGGAGCGATGTCGTGAGTGAGCCGAGCCCGATACCGATCAGAATGGCGCGGCGGGCCGCCATTGAGGGATGCGCCCGAATCCATTCAGCTGTTTCCGGCAGCCAGGCGATCGTTGCACCGCCAACATCGGATCGCGCGAGCAGTGTGATCGTCGCTGCCAGCAGCAAGATGGCCGCGGGGACCGATCGGGCGCGGAAACCACGCAACGCGGCCGATGCGACGAAGAATGCGAGCAGCGCAAAAACGGTCGCCTGCATCGGTGCCTGAACATGATCAAACATCCACACGAATGGTGACCCCGCATTGATACCGCCGATCAGCGCGAGAATCGGCATTGAGACGAGCCCCACGAGGGATACGATGCGAAAGAAACGTCCATCACCGCGCTGAATCTGCTGCAGGTTGCTTCGTGCGAAGCCGATAACGCCGACGATCAGCGTGAAGGCGAAGATGATCTGCCAGTAGTCGACGAGGATAGTCTGATTGACACGTTGGGCGGTGGGGTGTCCGGAGAAGTAGACAAGAAACATGATCAAACCAACGGCGGCGACGATGATCTGGGGCAGCTTACGGCGCACTGAGGCTCTCCAGCGGCCATCCGACTGTGCTCGCAATGATTAAGAGCGTGAGGATCGCGATAACGATGAGGACTTTCATAATGTCCTGGGCTCGAACCGACGCCAGGATGGCAGGGTCCTGCGAGAGATACGCTGAGGCCGCGAACAGCTCTTCGCCGATCAGTGTGTAGTCACACGCCACAATGAAGAACGCTAACTGAATGGTGGAATCGGTACCGGCAATCTGTATCGCCCCGCTCGCATTGCCAACTTCGGCCAGGATGAGTGATTCGGCTTCAAACGTACCGAGCAGAAAGACCGAGGCCGGGTTCTCGCGGGCAATCATTCCCTCCACTGCCGCCGCATAGCCGAACTGCGACGACGAAACATAGGCGAAGTCATCAGCCTGAAAGCGGTCGGAATGGCCCGTCCGGATGTACGCTTCCCGACCAACCTCCTGAGCCACCGACATGATGACCGGATCGTGAGTCGGAAACAGCAGACGGCAATCGTAGCGGGATGTTTTTTCGGCGACGTGGGAGAGAATGTTAAGCGCGGCAATCGTGGTGGGACGCTGAATATCTCCCCCCCAGCCCGGCGTGAAGAGCAGTGGTCGGGCCATCTCGGTAGCACGTCCGATAGCATCCTCCACCGCCTGTAATCCCTGGATAGGGCGCATACGATACCGGTCCCGCGATCGCCGGTGATACGTCGTGTAAAGGACGATGGCAGTGGCGATAATCGCGGCGATCAGTATCGGCAGACGATCGGGTTCAATCCACGCCGTCAATGGCACTAGCATGACGAATTACGAACGCCGGTAGCGGCCATGCGGCAACAACAACTTTAGGATTGCGACGCGCGCGCGCTCACGCGACCATCGTCAACATGAAATCGATGCTTGTTTCGATAGCCCTGTTCATTGCCGTCGGCACCGTTCCTTCACTGAGTGCCAAGACAACACTGGAATTCTGGCAGTTCTGGACCGACAGCGATATTCGCCCTGTCCTCGATTCTCTCGTGACTGTCTTCGAAGCCGAGCAGAATGGTGAGATTGAGGTAAACATCACCGATCTCACCTGGGCCGATGGTCAAAGCAAAATAGCCATCGCGTTTGCCTCCGGGCGGGGACCCGACGTCGTCGAACTGGGATCGGATTGGTTGGCGCAGTTTGCTGACACCGATCAACTGCTGCCGATCAGCGAGCTGGTCGGAGCCGACACATCGGGGTGGCGAGGGTGGAGTTTGGCTCGTTACCAGGACGAACTCTATGCCTGGCCCTGGATCCTTGGTTCACGCGTGATGTTTGTGAATGTCAATCTCCTGCAGCAGGCATATCCCGATGCCGAGGCACCAAATCCGGCCACATTCGCGGGTTTTCAGGAGATCACACGGAAGATCCACACTCTCGGCGACGAAATTTATGGTTGGGGCTCCAACACCGCTGAGAAGCATCGCCTGTACAAGAAGTTCCTTCCCTTCTTGTGGGGGAACGCAGGTCGAATCCTGAGCGAACCGTCACCCTATGCGCCGCGACGATACTCGGTTGTCTCTTCGGAGATGGCGATTGAGGCGCTCGATTTCTATCGGCAGCTTCACGACTCCGTTGGCTACGTTGATACCCAGCGTGGTATCGAAGATGCCTTTATGGCCGGTCAGGTCGGCATTGTCCTTTCCGGTGACTGGATGATCAAGCGCATCAACCTGAATCCTCCCCCGTTTCTGGTGGGAACGATGTTTGTCCCGGGTGGTCGGGTGCCGGGGATCTCATTTCTCGGCGGTGAGTTGCTGGCGATCAACCGGAAGTCGCGTTATACCGACGAGGCGCTTGAGTTTGTCCGCTTTTTGAACCGGCCGGATGTCCAGGTCGCCTTCTGCAAGGCGGCCTTCATCTCGGTGCCATCGTCACTCGCTGCGGTCACGGATAGCTTCTTCGTGTCGCAACCGATGATGCGAACGATGAATGGTCAAATGCAGCGTGTCACGCATCCGCCGGTCACGCCTGACTGGCCGAAGATCGAAGCGGCAATCGAACGCGCCGTCGAAGAGGCGCTGTTCGGATCACGATTCATCGCCGGTGAATTGCGACAAGCGCAGCGAACGATTGATTCGCTTATCGCTGACGACTAATGACGCAGCGTTGGCGTTCGCTCGCGCTCCTATCTCCCTGGCTGTTGACGCTGGCGCTCTTCTGGCTGTTCCCCATTGGCTGGTCGATCTACCTCAGCCTGACCGACTATCAGCTCTTTCGCGATCCGAGTTTCATCGGCATCGCCAATTACCTGGCACTGCTGCGAGATTCTGACTTCCTGGGAGCGTTAGAGAACACGTTTGTCTTTGTACTAGGGACGATCCCCGTCACGACCGTTATTGCCCTTGCCTTAGCGCTCCTCCTGCAACATCCGTTTCGTGGTCGAACCCTCTTCCGCGCTGGGTTCTTTCTCCCCTGGTTGACATCGATTGTTGTCGTCGCGCTCATCTTCACGAACCTGTTCGCGCGCGGTGGCTACCTCGCGACTCTCGCGTCGCTCCTTGGCTTTACGCCTCCGGAGTACGGTTTCCTCTTTGACGATCGCACTGCGCTGTTCGCGATCATGGGGATGGACGTCTGGATGTCGGTCGGCTACTACATGCTGATTTTTCTCGCCGGACTCGAAGCAATTCCGCGGGAGCTGTATGATGCCGCGACGGTTCAGGGAGCGTCGTGGTGGCGACGGTTCCGTTCGATCACACTTCCGCTCCTCCGACCGGTTCTCGGCTACATACTGGTAATCAACACGATCAAGTCGTTCCAGGTCTTCACCGAGATCTTTGTAATGACTAAGGGAAAATTCGATACGGCCACGATCGTCTTTTTCATCTATGAGCAGGCACTCACGACTGATTTCTCTTTTGGGTATGCATCGGCCGCCGCCTACCTGCTCTTCCTGATTATCGGACTCGTTTCGCTGCTACCGTTTCTTGCCTTCGCACGGCAAAGGAGATCGCTATGGTAACGACCCTCTTTCGTTATGGACTGTTGGGGCTCGTGCTTATGATCACCATCTTTCCGATGCTCTGGATGCTGCGGGTAGCATTACTACCCAAGGGGTTGCCGTTGACGGCCGAGACGCTGTTGTCGGTAACAGTCACTGGTGCAAACGTGTTGGCGTTGCTCGATAGCGACGGTCTCGTGCGACCGTTTTTTAATTCGCTCGTTGTGGGCGGCGGCGTGACGATTGGCAACATTCTGTTTGGCTTCATGTGCGCCTACGCACTCTCTCGGTACCGCCTCATCGAGAATCGGTTTATTCTCTTTACGGTTCTGGCGGTGCTGTTCGTGCCGGTCCACATCGTGATCATTCCCCTCTATCTACTCGCCGTCGAATCGGGCCTGTACGATACGTACGGAGCGCTCATTCTTCCCTTCCTGGTCAATCCCATCGGGATCTTTCTGGTGAAGCAGTACCTCGACGGGATTCCAACCGCGATGGAGGAAGCAGCGCGAGTTGATGGTGCGTCGGAGTTTCGTATTCTGTTTCAGATCGTAATGCCAATGGCGAGACCGGCCCTGGTCGTATTGGCGATTCAGGTCTTCTTCACTAACTGGAATTCGTTTCTCTTTCCCTTCATCCTCACCTCTCGATCCGATCTCCACACCCTGCCCGTGGCTCTTGCGATGATTCAGGGGAGGCAGGGTATCGAGTGGCCGGAGCTGATGGCTGGCGCCACCCTGGCGGTTGTCCCGGTTCTGGTGGTTTTTGTTATCCTGCAACGACATATCGTCTCGGGGATCACGGCTGGTGCGATCAAACAGTAGCCCGACGCGCTGATTTATTGCTTGATCGGTTCTTGGCCGGGGTACAAGATTGCGAGTCGAAAGACAGGTAGTGAATATGGGTGCGACCGACCTCGGTCGCCTGAAGAAAGGAAGTCCAGGAAATGAAGCGTTCCCTGTTGCCGATTGCCGCAGTTGCTCTTATCGCGGTTGCCGGATGCGGCGTGAACAAGGAGTATGTGGATACCAGTGTCGCCGAGGCTGAATCGCGGATGGCTGCACAGATCCAGGCCGCCGAGGCAAAGGCCAACAACAACGAAGCAGAGATCAATCGCTTAATGGCTGCTCAGGATGAACTGCGCGGTCAGACGGAGATGGCCCTCAATCAGGCTGCCGGCCTGGAGAACTATGAGATCCTTTGGACCGGAACGATCAATTTCGCTTTCGATTCGTACGACCTCAATCAGACGGCAGAAGTGATTCTTAGCGAGGCTGGCCAGAAACTTCAATCCGAGCCCAAGTCGATTCTAGAGATCGTTGGCCATACCGACGGTACGGGTTCTTCGAGCTACAACCTGCGTCTGGGTCAGATGCGAGCCGAGGCTGCCCAGCGATTCGTCGCGAGCCGCTTCGACATCATGCTTCCTCGCTTGTTCATCCTTTCACGGGGCGAAGAGGCTCCGGTTGCAATGGGTGAGGGGTCGTCATCGGCCTCCGAGAATCGTCGTGTGAACCTCACGATCTGGGGCATTCCAAGCGGGATGTAACCGGCTGTGGACAAATGACCAGCTAATCAAGCGCCCGGGCCACGTTGGCTCGGGCGTTGTTTATTGAAAAACGAGATCGATTCCCGCGGTCTCGAATCGTGCCCGTACGAAGACCGTATCAGTTAACGACAGCGCTGTTTCGGCAAGTTGGTAAGGCCGCACAGAACCCAGACTACGGATTCCATCACCATCTGAGTCAATGTATGCCGACACCAGGTAGGCACCGGCAGGTACCGCTATGAGGTAGTCCCGTACCCCGGCCGTAACCGTGAAAGAGGTCGAATCCTCAACCCTCAAAGCTGTCACCGAAACGAGATCGCGTTCTCGCTCGGGAATCGTGATGGCAATCGATCCCGAAATGGACCCGAGCGAGTCGGGGTCCAGGACCGTGAATGCGTACGACCCGATACTGTCACCAAGGGTATTGCCGGCCAGATCGAAGAGATCAAGTTCGTTGTATTCAAGCTCGTATCGACCTCCGGGAGATACGCGCTCGGGCTGCAGTCGAATCGTTAGAGGATCGTCCCAGGTGAACGACAGCGGGATTGGCTGTACCGAATCCTCCAGCAGCAGCCAGCTTTCAGGGCTGATGGAATCACGGATAAGCGGCTCGGAAAACCGGAGTCGAAGATTCAGATCATCCGCCAGCACGATCGGCGGATCCGGTTCGCGAAGGACAATCTCCGGAGTCAACCTGTCGACACGGTCATCGACACTCAACGTACCAATGGAGTCGTCCGCCAGACGAACGGTATAGGTTCCTGACGACAATTCTCCGAACCAGATAGTAAGTGTCAACGTCAACTGATCCGTTGGTTCCAGCAGCGCCCGGCCAGATCGCTGATCGATACTGTCACTTACGGCAAGGGTAGTCACACCTTGAGGCAGTCGCGAGGGCATGAATGGTCGGCTCAGGCTCAGTCGGACCAGGCCGTCGGTCGTTAACGCGATACGCCTCACCTCCGGCAGGCTGTCTTCTTCCCCCCCTGTCGACAGCGTCAGTCGGAGATCTCGAACCTCGGTGAGTGCGGAGAGGTCAAGCGGCCGGTCCGCGACGGCAAACGGTTCCTCATCCGGTTCGGGTCGCTGGTTGCGATTATCGTCGGCAAAGGCGACCAACCAGAACGGTTGAGCGGGTAAGAACGGAACGCTAAATGCTCCGTCCTGATTGCTACTCACAAGGTAGTCGGGCCGTCCGATTGAGTCAGTACCATGCCCCGGTTCGATTGGCCAGAGGCCGACCAGGACGCCGGCTCGTGGAGTGGAACCGTCGAACACCGTTCCGGCGATTAATCCCGAATCGAGGCTCGCGCCGGTAGAGAACGAGAGGGTGACGGTACCGTCGAGGGCGTTGTTCCGAAGATCGGTGATTGCACTGTTGAGACCAATGGTGTACGTGCGAGCGCTGTCGAGCCGGTCAGCGAAGGTGACCCGAATATCCCGAGCGCTAATGCTGACTTCGGGGGGCAGATCGGGTTGAGGAGAAATGAACAATGGTTCGCCCTGTTCTGGCACGACGATCCGTTCTGAAAATCGGATGTGGATGATGGATGAGTCGAGAGGCACACTGACGGCACCGTCGGCTGGCCAACTGTCAACAACAGTGGGGCCGCGATCATCGGGCTCGCCACCCGGGGGGGCAACGATTTCCGCGCACGCCCCTACTAGGAGGGTGGCCGCGATGAGGCCTACAATCGATCGAGTTTGTCGCGTATCGTGTCGTTTTCTGGCTGGAGTTCGAGTGCTCGTTCCCAGGCCTGTCGCGCTTCTTTGGCCTTGCCGCGGGCGTGATATGCATCGCCGAGATGGTCGAAGATCACAGGGTCGTCTTGTTGCGATGCGGCTTTCTCCAGGTACTTGATTGCCTTCTTGAAATCTCCGAGACGGTACCAAACCCAGCCGTACGAATCAAGGAATGCGGCGTTCTCCGGTTCGATCTCTAGGGCGCGGGCGATGAGCTCCTCGGCATAGGATAGGTGCAGGTTCTGATCAGCAAGCATGTAGCCGAGGTAATTGAGTGCCTGGGCATTATCAGGATCATGTTCAAGTATCTGTTCAAAAACTTCCTGGGCCTCGTCGTACCGACCGGTGCGTTCGTAAACGGCTCCCAGTGCATAGGAAAGTCGAATCCCATCTGGTTCGGTCCTCATCTTCGGGAGGCCGCGTAGATACGTTTCGATCTCCTGCTCAAGGTTACCCAGCTGGCGTAGTGCGTACCCGAGATCGAGCCACCCCTGAGGTTCCTCTCCGGCAACACGCGTGAGTTGCTCAAGGACCGGCAAGGCGGCATCGTACTCCGACTGAATGAGTTTGATGCGG
The DNA here is from genome assembly GCA_028289585.1 of Candidatus Zixiibacteriota bacterium. GTDB lineage: Bacteria > Zixibacteria > MSB-5A5 > GN15 > FEB-12 > JANQPI01. The sequence goes on along the minus strand of JANQPI010000035.1, from coordinate 496,719 downwards.
CCGAGATAGTAGAGGGACAACGGATTGAGATCCCCACTGTCGTACAACGCGGTGAAGACCGAGTCAGCGGCCTCCAGCGAATCAGCTTCAGTAAGAAAAATGCCCAGGCGCTGGGCGACCCCTCGGTTCTGAGGTTCGAGGTCAAGGATGCGGCGGGCGACAGCGATTCCTGGGAGCGCCGTATCCTGGTCGGAATAAATTTCGAGAAGAGTGCGATTGATCTGAGAATCGCGTGGCTCAATGGCAGCCCCCGCCTCGAGCACCGCGAGTCCGGAGTCGACGCGACCGGTCTCAACAAGCAACTGTCCGTAGAGGCGGTAAGTCGAGAGATTGATGGCATTGGGCGCCAGGGTCAGTGACCTGATAAACGATTCTTCGGCGTCGTCCATACGACCAAGCTGTGCCTGCATGGATCCGAGCTCGGAGAGCAGACGGAAGTTGATCGGAATGATGCGAACAATGTTCTCATAGGCCCAGGCGAGCGAGTCGAGTTGACGGTTGCGACGATAGTAGCTTGATAAGAGTTCATACGGTCGACTTTCGGTCGAGTCCAATTCGGTGGCCAGTTTCAACGATGTGATGGCCGAGCGGGTATCGCCCAGCTTGCCGAGGGCACGGGCCTGGAGCAAGTAGTAGCCTACCTCGTTCGGTTCGACTCTCGTGAGAACGTCGATCGCTGCCTGCGTTTGATTGCCGGCCAGAAGTGAACGCGCGTAGGCCATGCCGATTTCGTACGAGTAGGGAGCTAGCTGCCACGCCTGTCGATACGCTCGGATCGCCTCCCGCGGTCGTTGTTCCCCCTCGAAGTAGAGACCACTGACGAAGTAGTAGTAGACGCGGTTATCGATTGCAATCGAGTCGTCGGGGTTCATCATGGCCGACGGCCGCTGCTGGGCATCAGCCAGCGGGCTCAGAGCGAGTCCTAGGGCAATGATACGTGCGGTTCGCACGATGGCGGTCGAAACTGTGATAGCTGGTCCTCGCTGGTTCTTAGCTTATGACGTTCGAGTCGAGTAAGAGTTCCCTAATCAGTCAGTTTCAGCCAGCGGCGCTTACCGACCTTGATGATCAGGCCGTCGACGAAGGCAAACGTATGACGAGGATCGGTCACCTTTTCCGTCTGATTGATCGTCACTGCCCCAGACGTGATCAGGCGACGCGCTTCGGAATTGGTCGCCGTCGCCCCTGCTCGGGTGAGAAATGCCGGCAGGAAGAGCGCCTCCGGATCCATATCCCAGCCACGGATGTCGTTTCGAGAGACGGTCGGCATCTCATCAGGGATCTCACCTTTGGAGAAGACCGATTCAAATGCTTCCCGAGCCGATGTTCCGGAGCCGCTGGGGTGATAGAGTTCAACGATCCGGGCCGCCAGTTCTTTCTTCAGGTTCATCGGGTTCTCACGGGAATCAGCGAGCCGTCGTTTCGTGTCTACGAGTTCTTCTGCTGGGACGGCGGCAGCAAGCGAGAAATAGTCAGCCATGGCGCTGTCGGGGATCGACATGATTTTACCGAACATGTCGTTTGGCTCGTCGGTCAGTCCAATATAGTTGCCGAGTGACTTCGACATTTTTCGCTCGCCGTCGGTACCGACGAGAATCGGCAGGGTCAGGATACACTGCGGCTCCGTCCCGTATGCCTCTTGAATCGTGCGACCTGCCAAGAGGTTAAACTTCTGTTCGGTGGCGCCGATTTCGACATCGGCGCGAATCGCCACCGAGTCATACGCCTGCATCAGCGGATAGAGCAGTTCGTGAACGCCAATCGGTGATTGCTCCTGCCAACGTCGTGCGAAATCTTCCCTCTCCAGAATTCGAGCGACCGTATAGCGTGCGGTCAGACGGAGCAGATCGCTGAACTCCATCGTCTTGAACCACTCGCCATTGTAACGCACCTCAGTTCTAGCTTCGTCCACGATCCGAAAGAACTGCTCCTGGTAGGTCTTGGCATTAGCCAGAATCGTCTCGTATTCGAGTTGTGGTCGCGTCGCCGACTGGCCAGAGGGGTCTCCGACGAGCGTTGTGTAGTCCCCAATGATCAACACGACCATGTGTCCGAGATCCTGAAACTGGCGCAGTTTGCGAAGACCAACCGCATGGCCGAGATGGATATCCGCCGTGGTCGGGTCAAACCCCTGCTTGATGCGCAGCGGTTGATTGGTTGCCAGCGATCGACGCAACTTGGTGCGGAGTTCATCAAGGGGGAGCAGGTCGACGGTATGTTCCTGAATAGCAGCCAGTTGGCGCGCAACTTCGGATTCCAGCGGGGCGTCCCCAGGCTGGGTGAAATCACGATTATTCATCGGCGGAATCTTTCGGCGCGTTCATTCATATCAGGTTGGGTCAGGAGTCGGTTCTGTCTGGTCGAGAATATTGGAAAGGAGCCGCAGGGGCAACAAGAGAGCGGCTATTGATGTTGACGCTCCCGTCGCAATCCGGTCATACTGCGGGCACTAACGGTAAGGAAACCTCATGACTTCGTTATCAGAACAGCGTCGAAAGCAGCGGCGGCTCCGCTCCTATCTCTTCCTCGGGGCGGGGATCATTGTTCTGGCGGCCATCCTCGGCATCTGGCGAGCTTGGACGGTCTACGAGACCGATCTCCCCTCCTTCGAGCAGTTGCACAATATCGAACAGAGTGTCAACACGAAGATCTATGATCGCAACGGCATTCTGCTCCGCGAATACTTCTCTGAAAATCGTGTGCTCACTCCCTACCGAGATATGCCTGACCATCTCATTGAGATGTTGCTCGCGTCGGAAGATCGGGAGTTCTACGACCACTGGGGAATCAATCTGCGGCGTGTTGGCGTAGTTGCCGCAAACAACCTGATCAAGTGGGAAATCACCGGTGGTGCGTCGACCGTAACACAACAGGTCGCCCGCATGCTCTTTCTGAATCGGGAGCAGACGCTGAATCGGAAGATCAAGGAAGCGCTGACCGCTATTAAGCTGGAGCGAACGTATTCGAAGCAGGAAATTCTCGAGTTCTATCTCAACCAGCACTATTTCGCTCGTGGTGCATACGGTGTCGCGGCGGCGGCTCGGACCTACTTTGACAAGACGGTGCAAGAGCTCGACCGGAACGAATGTGCGATGCTGATCGGTCTTTTAAAAGCACCCAACGTCAATACCCCGTTTCGTTCGATGGAGAAAGCGCTCGCAGCCCGTAACCGCGTTCTCTATTCCTACTTTGCCGTTGATGGTATCACCGAGTCGGAATTCGACTCGCTTCGCAACGAACCTATACGTCTTCAGCGCCCGGTCGAGCAAACCGGACTCGCCCCCTACTTCACCGAGACGATTCGTCAGTACCTGATTGACCGGTACGGCGAAGACGAGGTCTACTCGGGTGGGTTGCGCGTATTCACGACTCTTGATGCCGGCTTACAGCAGGTTGCCCAATCGTCAATCACGAAACGCGTTGATTCACTGCGACGGGCCATCGAGGAGAAGTATCCGCTTTCCTCGACTCGTTACGCTTACACTCTCCCGGATACGGTGGACGAAAACGGCGACTCGATTCGCGTCCACAAGAAAGTCCAGGGGGCGTTTGTCGCCATTGAGAATGAGACCGGCGATATTCTGGCGATGGTTGGCGGGCGATCTTTCGACGACTCTGAGTTCAATCGAGCGGTGCAGGCGCTGCGTCAGCCCGGTTCGGCATTCAAACCATTTGTCTATACGGCGGCAATCGACAACGGATACCGCCCAACAGATATTGTCGATGACGCTCCGATTGTCCTCGAAATCCCCGGCTCGAAAGAGTGGCGACCCGGCAACTACGATAAGAAGTTCTCGGGACCGATGACGATTCGTGACGCCTTACGCCGGTCACGAAACCTCGTAGCGATTCGGCTGCTACTCAAGCTTGCTCCCGCGGAGGTCATCTACTACGCGAAACGCATGGGGATTACGAGTGACCTGGTTCCTGTCCCCTCCCTGGCCGTGGGGGCATCCGAGGTTCGTCTGGTCGAGTTGGTCTCTTCGTACACGGTCTTCCCTAACCAGGGAATCAAGATTCCGCATCGGATGATCACCAAAGTCGTCGATCGGTATGGTCGGGTTCTTGAGGACAACAGCTCTATCCCGCGTGAAGAGGTGCTCTCTCCTCAGACGGCATACGTGGTGACCGATATGCTCCGTTCCGTGGTAGATGCCGGTACGGCACGTCGTGCGCGTTGGATGGGCTTCTCACGACCGGCTGGCGGCAAGACCGGGACATCGAACGAGTTCGCCGACAACTGGTTTGTCGGCTTCACCCCCCAGATCACGGCGGGGACGTGGGTTGGCTTCGACGATAAGACGTCGCTGGGTGCGCGTGAGGACGGTGCCCGCAATGCCGTGCCGCCCTGGACTGAGTTCATGATTGCCGCGCACGACTCGCTTCCGTTGATCGGGTTCGAGGAGCCGCCCGGATTGGTACGTCTTGACGTCTGTCTTGAGTCTGGTCAACTCGCCACCGATCGCTGTCTTGAGGTGCGTAACGAGATCTTTCGGGTCGATAATCAACCGACCGAATCATGCCCCTTGCACCCCTCGTCCGGTCGTTATGTAACCCCGCGGGCTCAGAACGATCGACTCATCTCCTCAGACACCACGAAAGAACGCGGACATTTCTAGAGCTCAGGCAGCGCAACCCCTGCCCCGGCTACTTGATCCGATACGCTGAAGCCGTTACTATGCCCGCTCAGCCGCCGGAGTGGTGAAATTGGTAGACGCAGGGGACTCAAAATCCCCCGGCCGCAAGGTCATGCGGGTTCGAGTCCCGCCTCCGGCAGATATTCCGCACAGATACCTGAATCACACATACGATACGGCCCACTCTCTTGAATGAGAGTGGGCCATGTTTCGGAACAACGGTGTGGTGTGGATTACTTGATCAGCACCATTCGCTTGGTAACCGACTCGGTACCAGTCTGCAGACGGTAGAAGTAAATTCCGGAGGCGAGGTTGCCACCATCAAACTCGACCGTGTACTCACCCGCAGCGCGGAACCCGTCCACAAGGCGGGCTACTTCCTGTCCGAGCACGTTGTAGACCGTCAGATTGACCTCGCCAGCTGTCGGCAGCGAGAACGGAATCTGGGTCGTCGGATTGAATGGATTCGGGAAGTTCTGCTCAAGCGCGAATGTCGCCGGCAGCTCGGCTTCGCCATTGGCTAAGGCTGCCATGCCGCCCGAGCCAGTCGTTACCTGCTCAAGTGCGACAACATCACCATTACCGAGAGCAACGAAGAGACCGAAACCGGGTTCATTCACACTCTGCGGAGCGAGGAAGCCTGAGGCAAAGACGACGGCCGCCTGACCACGCAGGCTCCGCAGTGGGGCGCGATAGGTAAGCAGGACATTGTCGTTGTCATCGCCAGGAGTGACGTTCAGGTACAGCGTCCGGGCGAGCAGACGTCGGTAGTCGGCAAAGTTACCGTAGCTAAGATTATCAAAGAGCGGATGATTGCGACCCCAGCGGTTGGCGCGAACCGGCACAATGTCGACCGTCGGGGCATCGGTTACACCATGGAAGGCGGCCAGCTCGACAAAGATTTTGCGTCTTGCTTCCGATTTAGCCGGGGTGAATGGGAAGAGTGAAAAGCCGATCGACGCGCCATCCGGATTGTCCGCGAAATCACCCGCAATCACGCCATTGGCGACGACGACATAACGCTCATATGGCTCCAGGGTGACTTCGAAACTCGCGATCGTATCCGCGGCTGAGCTGGAGTTCCCCGGAGCGACGCCGATTTCAAGCGCGACACCAGCAGGAACTTCGGCGAACGGGGTCGCCGTCCGGAACGCGAAATCATCGATGAAGATCTCGCCGTTTACGTAGACGTCAACAACGCGGGCGAGTGTATCGGCGGCGTTGTGAATGACTTGTAATTCGGCGGTCTTGGCTTCAGCCTCAACCTGCGGCAGCTTAACAACCATGCCTGACGGCAGCGCGGCATAGAGACCGAACGATGGATCGTCCATCGCCAGCGGTGTCAGGAAGCCCGACGCAAAGACCACGAGGGCCTGCTTAGCGAGATCCGAAAGATCGGCGGCAAACGTACCAACGACAACACTCTGATCGGCTGTTGTAACGTCGAGATTGTATGCAATCGACGGCACCGCGGCGTAGCCCTGATACTGACCGTAGCTGAGGTCGTCGATGAGCGTCAGGGGGCCACCCAATTCCTTGGCGCGCGCAACAACATCAACCGTCGGGGCATCGGTGGCACCATGGAATGCGAGTATGTTGGTTTTGTTGCGGCCGGCTCGTGTCTTCGCTCCCTCAAACGGGAAGAGAGAGAAGTCGATCGCGATGCTCGGATCCGGATTAGGCGTGAAGCCACCGCCGATGACACCATTGGCGACGACAACGTACTGCTCATCCGCTTTCAAGTTCACGGTGAAGTTCACGATAGTGTCTTCAACAGACATCGATCCGCTATCGGCAACGCCGATGATAAGATCGGTCTCGGCCGGCAGGTCAAGGAACGGTGTCGCGGTGCGAAACTCGAAGTTGTTGGCGATTCGTGTGTCACCAAGGTAAATGTCAACGAACTTGGCTGCCGGATCGGCTGCGTTGTGAATGATCTGTGCCTGAGCGAGCGGCTGCTCCTGCTCGAGCTGCGAGACAGCGCCATCAGCACCCACGAAGAACAGGCCGAACGACGGCTGATCCATATCCTGGGGAGCCAGGAATCCTGAGGCGAAGAGAACGCCGGCCTGACCTCGGAGCGGACGGAAATCGACCGTGAAGCGACCAACAACAAGATCCGATCCGGACGGCGTGATGGTGAGTTCATATTCCCGATCGCGGAACGACCGATAGCGATCGAAGTCACCGTAGCCGAGGTGACGGATACGGAACTCATGCCAGCGGTGACTGTCGCTGATTTTGATATCGATTTCGGGTGCGTCGGTCACGCCATGGAACGAAAGAACTCGGGTGCGGTGAGCGGGACCGGAGGTTTCGGCCGGAGTGAACGGGAAGATCGAAAAGCCGATTGAGCGATTCGGATCGGGGTTGGCGGCAAAGCCGTCGCCGATCACGCCATTAGCAAAGACAACGTATTTCTGGTCATCCTTCAGTGTTACGGTAAAACTCGCCAGGGTATCGGCGGCTGACGATGAGTTACCCGGCGCAACGCCAACCTCAAGCGGAACCTCTGCCGGCACCGTTTCAAACGGAGTGGCCGAACGGAAGGTGAAGTCATCTTTGTACAGGTCGCCGTTGACGTAGATATCTACGGTAGCTGCGGCCGGATCAGCGGCGTTGTGCACCAATTGTAGCTCGGCCTCAGGTGTCGGCGGAACGATCGCCGGCAACGGGGCGACATCACCATTCGGTAAGGCGGCAAAGAGACCAAAGGTGGGCTCGCCGGCCGCCGGGTTCAGAAAACCGGACGCGAACACGGTCGCGGCGCCACCGCCGAGCTGGCGCAGATCAGCTTTGAAGCGAGCCACGGCATTTGCCTCATCAAAGCGATGACTGTTGCTCGCTGCGGCGACGATTAGGGTGTACTTCAGCGGTAGGGCTGGTTTGTAGCCCTTGAAGTTGCCGTACGACAGACCACGGAAGAGTGGCAGCGGGTGCCCCCAGATATCAGCGAAGATATCGACCGTGGGAGCATCGGTGGAACCATGGAAAGCCAGGAGGTCGACTTGCCACGGGAAGCGCGACTTCTCACGCACACCGTCGCGTGCGAAGATCGTGAAACCGATGCTTGCGCCGTCGGGGTTGGCCGTGGCTCCGGTCGCATCAACAAGACCGTTGGCTATCGCGACGTACGTCTTCCCCGCTTCAAGAACAACTGGGAAGTTAGCGATCGTATCGCTCGCCGATCCGGAGTTTCCAGGGGCAACACCGATGTTGAGGGTCACGCCCGCCGGTACGGTCCGGAATTCAGTGGCTGATCGGAAAGCGAAATCGTCGATGAAAATATCTCCGTTAACGTAAATGTCAACGGTCGCCGCCAGAGTATCGGCAGCATTGTGAATGACTTGCAGCCGGGCATCCTGTGCACTGCCGGAGATTGGCAAGATCAGGATCGCCCATACTGCGAACAGGCCCAACAGACGTTTCATGTTCGTCTCCTCTTCACGTCGGACCGCACGAGTACGGTCGCACTGTTGCGTTATGGCAGTTTTAGCGTCAGGTGCAGGTGGGTACAAACGAAGGAGCGACGATCACCAGTTTTGATAACCATCGCTCCTGGTCAGTCTTACAACGTCCACAGCGTCGTTTTAGCTGTTGGACTCAGTCTCGGGGAGAATAACCGCATCGATGACATGTATGACGCCATTGCTGCATTCAATATCGGTTACGCTTACGGTCGCGTTGTCTATCATGACGGTTCCATCTTCCACCTTGATGGCAACCTTCTGACCCTGGACAGTCTCGGCTTCGGTCAACGTGACCACGTCCGCGGCCATAACCTTGCCAGGAACGACGTGATATGTCAGAATTGCGGTTAGCAGCGCCTTGTCAGCGAGAACAGCCTCAAGAGTGCCCTCTGGCAACGCGGCGAACGCCTCATCAGTTGGAGCAAAGACGGTAAACGGCCCTTCTCCGGAGAGGGTTTCAACAAGGTCGGCAGCCTGGACGGCGGCGACGAGAGTCGAAAAGCCTTCGGTGGCGATCGCCGTCTCAACGATTGTCTTCGGCGCGGCGGCAGTTTCGGCTGTCGCCTGAGCCGCATCGTCCGTTTTGGCGGACTGATCGCCGGAGCAGGCGCTGGTGGCGAGGGTGCCAGCCATGAGCGCGGAGGCGACAAGTGCTTTCGTGAAGTTCATCTGTTCCATTCCCTTTCGTTGTGTGTGCTTGTCCCGTTAAGACAAACTTTGGACAATGCAACCGAGAGTCTTTGGCGATTGTTTCCGTCAGGCCGTGAAATTGGGCAAAAAAGCGCAGGTGGAATCAGAAAAAGGCGCCTCCGAACTCTCGGAGACGCCCGTATAGCAGGCTAAAATGAGTAGCAGCGACTATTGCTGCTCGATCGACGGTGCCGCCGATACCACCTGACCACTCAATCCCAAGAGCGATCGAATCTTCGACACCGCGTCGAGGATGAATGAGAAGACCAGCGGCGTGAGAACCAGCGTAACGATCGTCGACAGGGCCAGTCCTCCGACTACAACAGAGCCCAGTCCTCGATAGAGCTCGGAGCCAGCCCCGGGCATCACGATCAACGGCAGCATGCCGAGGGTCGATGTCCCGGTCGACATCATGATCGGCCGGACACGAACCTGAACGGCCTCTTTGACTGCCTCACGCATCTCCTTCCCTTCACGCATGTAGTTCAGCGCCTGGTACACGATCAAAATGGCATTGTTGATAACCGTTCCGATCAGGATGACGAATCCGAGCATCGTCAGGACATCAAGCTGCTGAGTCGGATTAAACAGTCGTATCACGTTTAAGCCGAGCACTCCACCAAATGTCGCCAGCGGAACGGTTACCATGATGACCAGCGGATAGATAAATGACTGGAAAAGTGCGGCGAGGAGCAGATATGTCAGAAGTACTGCAAGAATGAGGTTGTTGGCGAGCACCGCGCGTAGCTTGGTGAGGTCGTCTGCCGTACCAGAGAGGGTAACATCATAGAGCCCACCAATCTGTCCCTGATCGCGCATCGGTTGGATTATCTGCTCATCGAGTGATGCAACTGCCAACTCAAGTGGGACCTCATCTGGCAGGCTAACGATCAATGAAACAGTACGTTGTCGTTCGACGTGGTTAATCTGAACCGGTCCTTGTGTCTGACGGACATCGGCAACATCGGCGATTGAAATCAGTCGGCCGTCAGATGTTGACAACGGAAGCATCGCGACGTCCTGTGTATGTTGAGCTCGATCGTCTGATCCGCGGATTAGCAAGTCGATTTCTCTGCCGTTCTGATAGAATTCTGATACAATCGCACCATCAACGAGGGCGTTCACCGAGAGTCCAATCTCGGATGCCGATAGGCCGAGCTGCGTGGCTCTGACCGGGTCGGGATAAACGCGAACCTCGGGCGAGCCTAGATCGAGACCCGGATCAGGTTGCGCGCCAGCACCGGGGACTACCTCGGAGATTTGGAAGAAGATCGGCGTAGCTAAGGCAAGAATCTGATTCAAGTCGGGACCGGAAACATCGATTTGAACGGAGCGCGTTCCTTCAACGCCGCGACCAAAAATCGACGTTTGCGATGCGAAACCATAGGTTCCTGGAATAGAGCCGATGGCTCTGTTGGCGACCGGGACAAGCTCACGGGCACGAAGTTCATCTCTCGCCCGAAGGCCCATAAAGCCGAAACCGCCTACCGCAACGAAGAAGAAGTTATCGACACCTCCACCTGCCAGCGTATCAGCTTCGGCGGGATCTGTCTCCCACAGCGGTCGGATCTGATCCTCAATCTGTTCACCGAGTGAAATCATCTCGTCGATGTTGTACCCGGGAGGAGGAAGCATTCCTGCGAAGACAAGATTCTGGTTGCCTGTTGGCAGGTATTCAGCATTGGGGAGCAAGAGCCATGACAGTCCTAGTGAGAAACTGACGATACCAAGTACAGCAACAACGCGCCGCACAAGTGAGCGGTTAATCCAGTCGACGAATGACGCAACGGTGCGGGAGAAAATCCCCAGGAATCCTCCTGGCTTACCCTCACTCGACGTGACTCGTGCTGAGGTGGACAGAATACGCGACGCCATGGTTGGAATGACCGTCACCGAAACGATCAGCGAGATGACGATCGCGCTCGAGATCGCGATTGCGATATCCTTGAAGAGTTGACCGGCTTGCTCAGCGATAAACAGGATCGGGAGAAAGACTGCGACGGTCGTCACGGCAGAGGCCAACAGGGCGCCCCAGACCTCCAGAGTAGCGTCAGTAGCCGCCTTGAACCGTGGCTTCCCCATTTGCATGTGACGGTAGATGTTTTCCAGAACGACAATGGCGGCATCAACCACCATTCCCACCGCAAATGCCATCCCCGCCAGTGATATGACATTAATCGATCGGCCGAAGATCGACATCATCAGGAATGTCGTGATAATCGATATTGGAATAGCGACAGCAATGACACCGATTGCCGACCAGGAACGGAGGAAGATAAACAGCGCAAAGATAGCGAGGAGACCACCGACCCAGATATTCTGAATGACCAGATCGATTGCGGAGTTGATGTACACAGTCTCTTTGTAGGCGACTTGTGAATACAGGCCACGTGGTTGGAGAATCTCGCGATCGAGAATCGCCAGCTGCTCCTCAAGACCATCGAGAACGGCGATAACATTTGCCCCTACTTCACGCTGCGCATTAAACGCAATGGCCGGTTCGCCAAGATGGCGAACGAGAGCTCTAGGCTTCTGGTACGTTAATTCGACATCGGCAACGTCAAGGACGCGAATCGGGACCCCGTCAATGACTCGTATGACAGTTTGCTCTACATCATCAATCGAATTGAATCGATTTACGGTTCGAACGACGTAGCGCCGTTTCCCCTCACCAATGTCGCCTGCGGAAACATCCGTATTCTGTGAGCGAAGTGCGTTCGCGAGATCCGTAACCGTGATTCCGGCGGACGCCAGGCGGTCGGTCGAGAAGACGACATGAAGCTCCTGCTCCAGACCGCCAAAGATATTGATTGAGGAAACGCCTTCGACACGCTCCAAGCGCGGCTGAATGAAGTCTTCAACGAGGTCCTGCACGTTCGGCACGAAGATCTGCGATGTATCCCTTGCCTTGATAATAAACCAGGCAATCGCCCCATCGAGTTGATCAGATGTCGATATGATCGGGCGGTCAGCGTTATCCGGATACGAGGGAACTTCGTTGAGCTTGTTCGTTACACGGACGACCGTACTCGTGATGTCGGTGCCGGCCGGAAACTCGAGGGTAACGACGCCTTGGCCATCATTCGACGTCGAAGTCATCTTCAGGAGTCCCTCAACTGATTTGAGGTAATCCTCCTGCTCCTCAATGATCTCCTTCTCGATCTCTTCGGGGGAGGCGCCAATCCAGTTAGTTGTTACCGTGACGATCGGGCGTTCAACCTCAGGCGTCAGCTGAACGGGAACGGCGGTGAACGCCAAAAAACCACCGGCTATCGCGATAATTGCACCAACGACGACAGTGACAGGAAATCGGATGGCAGAACTGACAACGGACATTATTCGTTAAGCCTTTGTGATCGGTTATAGCGTATCGGACAGTCGGTTACTCACCACCGACGTTTTCAGACGCCTCTTCGGTTGGTGGAGACTGACCGGGACCACCCGTTCCTCCACCTTCCCCCAGTATTTGAACCGGCGCTCCGGGAAAGATCCGCTCGTTGCCGCGGATCACAACCGGCATTCCCGGCTGCAATCCGGCCGGAGAGGTGACGGCAACATATTCACCCTGCGTAGAAGTCGTGATCACCGGAATCGGCACCGCCGTTCCCTCGTTCACGGCATAGATCAGTAAGTTTTCGCCCTGACGAACGAGGGCATCTTTATGTACCGCCATTGAGGTAAACCGATTGTCGAGAGCAACACGTGCACGAACGAGCATGCCACTACCGATCCGACCCGAGGTGTTGTCAATCTCAACGAAGACCGGAAACGTGTGTGTTGCACCAATCGCCGTCGGCGAAACTCCGGTCACCTTTCCCTCAAGGCTCACGCTCGTATCTCCCGACACCTGTACGCTGACCGGATTACCAATGACGACCCGTCCGAAAAACCGTTCGGGCAGATCAACCTGGATTCGCATGCGGTTGAGATTGGCGAGTTCAAACACCGGCGTGCCGGGAGTTACCCATTCACCGACGTTGATCAGCCGGCGGCCGGTGTAACCGTCATACGGCGCCCTCACGACACAGCGATCAACGTCGAGTTGCAGACGGTCACGTTCCGCGGCCTTGAGTTCATAGTTGGCCTGTTGAATCGTCGCCCAGGCGCGGGCCGAATCGATCGCCGACTGGGAGATAAGATTCTGTGCAAAAAGATCTTCGGACCGGCGGAGTTGATCGGCCGCCAGCTTCGCCTCGGCTTCAGCCTGCGTCGCCTCGGCGGCAGCGGCCTGCAGCGATAGACGAAAACGCTCGTCGTCGATTCGCAGGAGAGCGGTGCTGCGGCCGACAGCGGTTCCCTCAGCTGTGACAATAGCCTCTACGCGCCCGGTGACCTCGGCAACGAGGTCAGACTCGATGACCGATTCCGAGCGGCCGACGAGTGTTACCTGGTCGAAGAACTCCATTTCAATGACGGGTTCGACGGCGACGACAGTCGGTGGCATATCCTGCGCCGCAGCAGTGGTTGCCAGAAGCAGAACGAAGCCGACTGATAACGCAATTCGAGATTTCACGGGTGCCCTTTCGTGAGATGCCGTGGATTCACTACCACGTGCCGGTTTAACACCTAACGACCGAGATAAGTTCGACACGGCGATGCAAGGATCTCCGCGGGACGCCAACGTATCTCTTGTCTAACTTTGACGCAATCGCTTTCCCATCTGCGACACAGGTTAATTACGTTTTGCGGCATTTGGGGTTACGCCCTATATTCCAAGCGTGTACGGGATATTGACGGATGCCAGCTGTCCCCCTCACCGCCGGGCAGTTACCTCACATGAACACACCGACGGATTCGCCCGATATCCACATCGCTGACCTACCCTGTCTGCTATAACGCGGACCACAAACGTTGATGGGAGAAACGGCATGAAGCGATCAGCTCTTCTCAGTGCTGCGGTCGCCCTTCTGGCGGTCAGTGTCATCTTGACGCTGCCCGATCAGGAACGGATGGCCCCAAGCCGCTACGATTTGGCGACTGACGTCCCCAATTACGAGTCCTACAAGTTCAAACGGGACGGAAAGATTCCCAAGCGGCTCCAGGCCTACCCGGGTGGCACCTTCATGGAGATGCGGGCTTACCCCTACACTACGCTGCCGGATGGCGCCTATGAAAAGGCGATGGCTGAGGCGGAGGAGATGCACCGTGCTGCTCGCTTCCGGGGACCGGCTGCGGCAGGTATCCTGGCAACCGGAGCCTGGCAGCAGGCAGGACCAACCAACGTCCCCGGTCGAATCACCTCCATTCACGTTCCGGACATCCCGGGTCGTAACGTGATCTATGCCGGATCGGCGGCCGGTGGTGTCTTCAAGTCAACCGACAAGGGATCGACCTGGGTGCAGATCTTCGATGACGTCGGCACGATCGGTGTTGGCGCGATTGCCGGCCACCCAACTGATCCGGATATCCTCTACGTTGGCACCGGTGAAGCTTCCGCCTCGATCGATTCTTACTACGGCACGGGTATCTACAAAACAGTTGATGGCGGTCTCACCTGGACCGGTCCGAGTCTCCCCAACAGCTTCCGTTTCGGCAAAATCATTGTCGACCCGCTCCGCCCGGATACGGTATTTGCCGCCGCGTTTGGCTATCGCTACGCCGGCCAGTACGGCTCCGACAAAGGCCTCTGGCGTTCTGAAGATGCGGGTACCTCTTGGACCCGAGTCCTGACGACGCCGTCGAACGCGGGTGTGATCGATGTCGATCTCGATCCGAACACCGGAGTCGTGCTCGCCGTGATCTGGAACTGGACCCAAGGTTCGGCCACCGCGGTCTGGCGTTCCAGCACGTTTGGAACGTCGGGGTCGTTCAGTGTACTTTCAGGTACGGGAGGCTTACCCGTCGACACGGATGCTGGCGGTAACTTTGGCCGTATCGGCGTTGAAGTTGAGCCGGTCACAGGCACCTGGTTTGTCGTCCATGTCGACGGATCTGATCAGACGATCGAATCGGTCTACAAATCAACAGACAGCCTCGGAGTCAATTGGACTCGTACGGATGATGGTGGCATCGACGGTCAGGGGGGCGGCTTCGCCTGGTACTTCGGACAGGTCCGGGCCAAGATTGGAAATCCTGACGAGGTCTGGGTGCTTGCTGTTTCTCTCCGCAAGACTGAAAACGGTGGCAACAGTTCGTGGTTCAATAACACCGGTATCCAGCATGTCGACTTCCACGATCTGATTGCATTTGCCGATGGTGAGGTGTTCACTGGCACCGACGGCGGAGTTAACTACTCGAGTAACAGCGGTGGCAGTTGGACGACCTTCTTCAACATGCCGAACACGCAGTTCTATGCGATCACGCTCGATTATCAGAATCCAGAGCGGTTGTACGGCGGCACGCAGGACAACGGAACAAATCGTACTCTGACTGGTGCTCTCGACGACTGGACCCGCATCTTTGGTGGCGACGGCTTCTATACCCTCGTCGATTACGCTAACCCGGATATTATCTACGCCGAGTCGCAGTTTGGTAACCTGGCGCGCTCCGACGACGGCGGCTTTTCATTCTCCAGCATCACCGGTGGAACTTCCGGGACAACCAACTGGAACACACCGGTTGAAATGGATCCGAACGATCCCCGTATTCTTTACTACGGTTCGGACCGGGTCTTCCGCTCCCGTGACCGAGGCGAGTCGTGGACCGATCTTTCTGGTGATCTCACATCGGGGTCAATGAAAGCGATCGGTGTCGCCAAGAGCGATTCGAATGTCATCTACACCGGGTCAAGCTCGGGCGGAGTCTGGGTCACTACCAACGCATACGATGCCACTCCGAACTGGACGCTGATCAGTGGCAGCCTGCCGAATCGCTGGGTAACGCGCCTGACTGTCGATCCCACGAATGCCGCGATCGTCTACCTCACGCTCTCAGGCTATCAGACGAACGCCGAGACGCTGCCGCGCATCTATCGCTCGACCAACTTTGGAACAACCTGGACGCAGATTCAGAGCAATCTTCCGGACGCACCGCTGAACGATGTCATCATCGATCCGCACGATCTGAACACGTTGTATGTCGGGTCGGACGTAGGTGTTTATGTGACAACGGATCTGGGCGGCACCTGGGCTCCGCTCGGTACCGATCTCCCGATCACCTGTGTCCATGACCTCGTCATGGATCCGAAGACGCGAAAACTCGTCGCCGGGACGCATGGCCGTTCGATGTACTCGGTGATTGTCGACTGCCCTGGAACGACCGACAGTGACGCTGATGGCGTCCCAGATGTCTGTGATAACTGCCCAGGTACGAGTAATGCGGATCAGTCAGACCTCGACGGCGACTTCATCGGTGACGTCTGCGACGATTGCACCGACCGCGACTTCGATGGCTTCGGTGAAGGCTTCGGCAATGAAATCTGCGCCGCCGATAACTGCGTCGACGCCTTTAATCCCGATCAGACCGATGCTGACAGCAATGGCATTGGCGATGTTTGCGAAGTCGACAACTCGATCGTCCTCGATCAGATCACGAACGATGTTGTCAGTCTCACGATCGATAACTTCGGTCGCTACGGTTCGCAGAATGGTACCGGCTTTAGCTTCAACGGAGTTGGTGATTGCGGCGGGAGCTACCTCTTCAGCGGCTCACCGGCGATCATCACCAATGCCGCATCGAGCCCGGTACTTTCGGAGTTTTTCCAGAACGATCGTGACGTTTCGAAGGTCGCGGTTGGCAACCCGACCGTTCCGGTAACCAACTTTGGTAACTACCGCTACTACAACTCCGGAACGGTTCAGACTCAAGACGGTCGAATTCGTTATGAGGCGGAGTTCTATGCTCCCGATCAGGCGGATGTGAACAGATCGTACATGATTCTTGGGTACAAAGTGTACACCGGAAACAGCGATACGAACACGTTCTCGTTCGGCTCGATTATCGACTGGGATATTCCTGACTTCGGATCGAACACGGGTACCGGTATCGCTGATGACGGTATGATCGTTCAGATCGGCGCCGGTGTCAGTTGTATCGACAACACGAATCGTTTTGGCGGCAATGCTGTAATCGGTATCGATGTCGGTGATGGTGTCATCAACTCCGCTGATTCAGAAGCTGGCCGCGTGAATGACAACCCGACGTTCATCTTTGCCAACGGTGGCAATTACCTGCCGGGCGTCCTTGATTCGATCTGGCGAGCGGGTGGTTTCCAGTGGAACGGCGTGGCTGACGACGCTCACACCGTGCTGTCGTTTGCCAATGATCTGGCGGTTGGTCCCGGTGATACCGTGCGTATCTACACTGTTCTTGGTGCCGTGCGCGATGGCAGCTCGGCTGATCTTTCGACCCTGAAACAGGATGCCACCACCTGGTTCTCCGACAACATTGAGACGATCGTAGGTGGTTGCTGTGTTGGTTCGACTGGCGATGTCAATTGTGACGGCTCGGTCGGTCTGCCGGATCTGTCGACGTTGATTGACCATCTCTTCATCTCGTTCACACCGCTCTGCTGCGACGGCGAGGCGGATCTGACGGGTACCGACGGTCTGGTCAATCTGGCGGATCTCTCGACGCTTATTGATCATCTCTTCATCAGCCTGGCACCGCTCCGTAACTGTCAGTAGGCAATTACTCGTAGCTGACTTTGTAGCGGCCTCCCAAGCGGGGGGCCGCTTTCTCTTTATCGGGGGTCGCTCGGGTTACCCGAACACGCGCAGCGTGAGCCAGCCGAGCAGGATCGTCCGAACTGTCCAGAGCGCCGTCCGCCACCAGTTGGTCTGAATCAGACGTCTCAGTACAGCCTGGTCAAAGGTGTCGCAGAGTTTCCGGTGGAGTGGAACAGAGACGAGAAAAGTCAGAGCCCAGATTGCAACGAGAGCACCGAGGTTAACGATCAGGCCGGTGGCGAGCGGCGTTGTCAGGGTTGCAAGCAGCACCAGTCCCGCGGTGGCGAGCTCAGCGATCATAAGCGGAGCAATCATGAGTCCGGCCAGGCGCGTATGCTCTCGCTCGTACTCGACAAAGGAGTCTCGACCAAGTCGTCGCATAAGTGGGTAGTGAAGGATTTGCACGAACCAGATGACACCGGTCATCATTGCTGTAAGCAACGCATGGGCGACAAGAAGACCCGCCTGATAGCTCATCAAGATAACCTCAGATGAGAGGCTTGGTTAGCAAGGGCTGGAAGCGATCGTTTCCAGAGGGGTAGTTTGGTACTTATCGACAAGGGCCAGATAGTCAGGGCGGTCAGCAGCGGAATCATGACGGTAAGAGGCTTTGATTTCCCCGTCGACCACAACAAAAACTCCCGGCATCTGGAAACCATCGCCGAGCTCCATCCCTACCCCGTGACCGTCGACGACCCCGGCGCGGAAGCCGCGGGTCAGTGCTTTCCAGCCGAAAAGCTGACGGAACGATCCTCGATTAAGGCCGAATGCCCCATAGAGCGCTTTCGATGGATCAGCGATCCGCGGGATATCGTCCAGTGCGTACTTTGTTAGTTCTGTTACCACGGCGTCATCATCCGGCTCAAGCATATGCACCAGAACCGGTGTAACGCCTCGGTCGCGAAGGTCATCGCGCCGCTCGCTGATGTCAGTCAATGCCTCGCGACAGAACGTACAGCCGAAGTGACGAAGGAAAACGAGAAGCACCGGTCCATGATTGGAGAGCGTCGATAAGCGCTCACCGCATTGGGTCCGATAGGTCGCCAGCAGATCCCTGCGCTCGGCTGTGGTTGCACTCTCCGCAGTCACCAAGAACTGTCGATGGTAAACCGTTGCGAGAATGAAAGCGAACGGCACCCACCAGATGAGGTCATTGGTAATGATCGTCCAACCGAACGCCAGTGGTATCTGCCCCGAAACGGCTGCGTAAACAAAACCAATTGGACCGAACACTTTGCCAAGTAGACCGACGAGAACGACCGGCCAGTAGCGAAGTGGATCGAAGGCAGTCACCAGGTAACCGATTCCCCAAACGAGAACAAACATCCCGATACACTGCCAGAGCCACGGGTACATCGGAGCGGCCATTCCGGCCAGTGAGAAGAGCGCGTTTGGCCAGATAATGATCCCAATTCCCCAGAGAATGTTGTAGGCAGCCGCGGCGAGCATGACCGCCCCCATCCACGGCTTGGCTCGCCATTTCGTTGGCTGTGGCGATGCGATCTTAGCGTGGCCGGACATGTCCCAAACCACCGTCGACACCGACGACCTGACCGGTGACAAAAGAGTTCTCGTGATCCAAGAGCCAAGTGATAGCCGAGGCGACGTCATCTGGTTTGCCGACTCGCCCGAGAGCATGCATCGACTCAGATGCCTGACGGCTTGCCTCGCTGGCCAGCAGCCGTGCGGCCGCCGGCGTATCAATTAATCCCGGAGCGACCGCGTTAACGCGGATCTGCTTTGTGGCATATGAGGCGGCCGCAGCTCGAGTGAGCGAGATAATTGCACCTTTCGCCGCAGCGATCATTTCGTGATTAGTCAGTCCGGTTTGGGCTGCCGCGGAGCTGATCAAAACGATCGATCCACCGGTTTTAAGCATCGCCTTGGCACCGGATCTCACCGTGGCAAAGGCCGAGCGCAAATTGGTGTCCAAAACTGAATCATAGTCTGATTCTGCAGTGATGTGGGCGGGCTTGAGAACGATTGAGCCGATGCAGTTGACGATACCGCTGATCGGTCCGATCTCGCCCGTTGCACTGTCGACGACGCCAGCAATCGAGTCGAAGTCAGTTCCGGTCAGCACGTGGTAGGGCGCTCCCAGTTCCCGGGCGATCGTTCCGAGCCGTTTCTCATTACGACCCGCGAGAAACAGCGGCCGTCCATCAGCCGCGAGGCGACGTGCAGTCGCCTGTGCAATTGCGGAGGTAGCTCCAATGATGACAACACCCGATTTAGACACGAGATACTGACCTTTCGATACGTCGTAACTTCCAGACCTAACGTCCCGCTGGGGTCGAACGTTCCGCGCAGAACCAAAAAGAAAACGGCGCCACCGATCTCTCGGGGCGCCGCAGACAAATCTGTCTCTGTTTCTCTAGTACTTCACGGAACAGCCGTACGGGGCAGTCTGAGTAACCTCGACCTCTTCCCCGGCCATGATGGCAGTCAGGGCCGCGGCTACATAGTTGGTCGCACCGTCGATATCCGCCGGATCAGCTGACTTTTTGGAATCGATCGCACCAGCATAGCGGAGGACACCCTCACCGTCGATCACGTACATGTGGGGGGTCGTCTTTGCCTGGTACAGTTGACCGACTTCACCAGTCTCATCAATCAGGTAGCCAGCCGGAGCCGCACCTAACTCCTTCATCTTTTCTTTAATGATGAAGTTGGTAAAGTGGCCCTGCTTGCCCGGAGCCGAGCTGCAGATCGTTAGCCAGACCACATCCTGTTCGGCCATCATTGTCTGCCACTCCTGCATTTTGCCGACGGAGTAGAATTTCTTCACAAACGGGCAATCGAAGTTGATCCATTCCAGAACAACGTTCTTACCGGCAAAGTCTGACAACGAGTGCTCGTTGCCATGCACGTCGGTCAGAGTGAATTCAGGGGCCGGCTTACCGACCTCGGCCGTCATCATCTTGGCTTCGGCCTTGGCCTCCCCCTCAGTTTCGCCCTCACCATGATTGTCCGCCATAACGCTGGCGCTGACAATCAGGGCCAATGCGGAAAGGCCCGTTAACGCGATCTTCTTCATCTCGTACGTTCTCCTCGTTGCCCACGGTGTGATTGGTGTGGTTAGGACCGGGTGCGGGCTGTCCCGGACACTCCCCTTATTGTGTCGTTGTTCGTGTCTGTGTAACGCTCAGTTGAGCCGCTCAAGAGACTCCAGCACGATACCCGGAGTCAGTACCTCGGGAAGGATGATTGGTTCCCCTCCCTTTCCGTCATATAAAACGTAGAGGGGAACGGAGTTCCGACCAAATTCGGCCAGAGCCTGAGTAATCATCTCGTCGCGAGAGGTCCAATCAGCAATTACCGGTCGAACGCCAAGACGCTCGAACTCAGCAACGACGTCATCATTCTTTAGCGCTACGCGCTTGTTGACTTGGCAGGAGATACACCACGCTGCTGTGAAGTCAACGAAGACCGGAGAATTTGCTTCAAGGTATGACGTAACCAGCGATTGGCTAAACGGTTCCCACGATAAACCTGATGTGTTAGAAGAGGTCGTTCCGGGGTTGGCCATGAGTCCAGCCTGATAACTCTTTGCCTCAACGTTCACATTTTGAATCGAGAAGAAAAGGCCCGCGGCAATGAGCAGTACGGTTAGTGCTGTCGCGGATCGGCGAACAGCTGTGGTCCGCGCGAGAGAGCCCCAACGACCGTAGATCCAGGCCGCCAGCCCCAGAACGAAAAGACCGACCAGCAGCCAACTGACGGCGGTCGCCCCGGCTTGGAGTCCGAGTACCCAGGAGAGCCAGAGGATCGTGCCCAGCAGGAGCAGACCCATAAACTGCTTGAGCGATTCCATCCACGCTCCCGGTTTGGGGACAAACTGGAGCAGGCGTGGAAACGCCGACAGAACGAGATAGGGGGCCGCCATGCCGAGGCCGAGGGCAGTGAAGACCCCCATTGCCACGATTGCCGGTTGACTGAGAGCAAATCCGAGCGCCGCTCCCATAAACGGTGCTGTGCACGGAGTCGCGACGACTGTCGCGGTGACCCCATTGAGAAACGAACCGGCGTTCCCCTGTTTGCCGACAACCTGTCCCCCAACTGATTGCATTGAAGTTCCAATTTCGAAGACACCAAGAAGATTGAGTCCGAATAGGAACATGAATCCGGAGAGGACCACCAGGAATGCAGGTGACTGGAGCTGGAAGCCCCAGCCGATCGCTGAGCCGGTGGCCTGCAGAATCAACAAAGCGCCGGCGAGAATCCAAAACGAAACCAGGACACCGAGTGTGAAGACGAGGCCGTGGGACAGGATTTTGGAGCGATCTTCCCCCGCCTGTTGGACGAAACCAAGAATCTTCAGCGACAGCACCGGCAGCACGCACGGCATGAGATTGAGGATAATTCCGCCAACGAAGGCGAAGAGTATCGCCTGCCAAATCGTGATCCCACTGTCGGTGGTCGCTGCTGCACCGGCTGTGGTCACACCGTCGCTCGTAGCGGTCAGCCAGAGAGCTTGCTCCGATCCCTCTCCCCGCCAACCATTCGGGTTGTAGAGAATACCGGACACCGTGTCGGGAACCGGCAGATTGGCGACCGTTCGGGGCAGCGAGAGAGAGAACAGGCTGTCCTCGACAGTTATTGATTGCGTTCCGATCGCCTCGACCAGGCCGTCGGTCAGAGGAAAGAAGAAGATCGAATCGAGCGGATCGGTATAGGGTGACGGGGGGACGACGGTGACGATCATCGCCTCATCGGTGCCGACTACGCCAGCGCTCCAGCCGGGCAATTCAATCGGCATCCGAAAGCGGGTGTCGTTGAACTTGGTCGACCAGAATTCATTCGGTGCCTCAGCCTGCGCGACAACGGGCAAAGAGAACGTCACGGTTCCCTTACCCGGAATGCACTCCTCTTTACAGACGAGCCAACTGACATTGGCGACGAGTTCGATCTGCTCGCCGGGGACGGCAGTCTCCGGGACTGTCACAGAGAACGGTAGCAGTAACTCGTATTCGTACCCGTAACTGGCAAGAGGCGGGTATCGGATCAGTTCAGGATAGGGAAACTGGAGGTCGCCAATCTGAACGCCTTCTGGGTGTTCCCAGCGGACGCGCGGCGGAAGCCCAGCATCTCCCGGATTCAACCAGTAGAGGTGCCAGTGATCTTCGATTTCGAAATAGAGTCCCAAGCTGACTGTCTGACCGGGAACAGCTGAAGGGGATTCCGCGGCGATCTGCAGGGTGACGGGGCCGTCGACGATCCGACTTTGGGCCAGCGCCATCGTGCTGGCAAATGCTAGTCCAAGAATGGTTAGCCCGGTCAGGGTGATAAGCTTTCGTACGTGGGTCATGGACTCTTTCATCATTCGTTGCCGTTACGGCGCTTACACGCCTCGCGTCAGGTTCGGTTCCGACTTTCAGCGGCCGACCGCCGCAGAATCCGTCGAAGGAACGACTCGAGCCTTACGGCGTAAAGATAGAACTTGAACTCCTGCAATGCCATTCCGTTGACTAACGGGAAGACTAAATCGAATCTGACAAGGAGGTCGCATGACCCTCGATCGACGATCATTCATCCGTACCGCCGGACTGGCCGCCGCCGGCGCACCCCTGTTAGGGGGCAGTCTCTTTGCCCAGAGCGCCGAGCCATCCGGATCAGATTTCTATGAGCTTCCCGAGTTGCCGTATGGGTACGCTGACCTCGAACCGGTGATCGATGCTCAGACCATGGAGATCCATCACTCCCGGCATCACCAGGGCTATATCAACGGACTCAAAGCTGCTGAGGAAGCGCTGGCGGCAGCCCGGGCCAGCGAAGACTATGGCCTGATCCAGCACTGGAGCCGCAAACTCTCTTTCCATTTCGGCGGGCACGTTCTGCACACGCTGTTTTGGCAGACGATGGCACCACCTGATAGCTCCGGAACGGGGGGCCCGTCGGGCGAACTTGCTACCGCGATTGACAGAGATTTTGGCTCATTTGATGCCTTCCGCGGGCAGTTTTCGGCCGCCGCTCGAACGGTTGAGGGAAGCGGCTGGGCGTTATTGCACTACCGTCCTCAAGACAATCGCCTGGTCGTTGCTCAGGCGGAAAAGCAGCATGATTTGGCGATGTGGGGAGCGACGCCGATCCTTGGTATCGATGTCTGGGAACATGCCTATTACCTGCGATATCAGAATCGGCGAGCGGATTATGTCGACGCCTGGTGGCAAGTCGTTAACTGGAACCGGGTAGCGGAGTTGTATCAGTCGGCGCGAGGCTAAGCCTAGCGAATCAGTGACGAGAGTCGAGCGGCTATTTCAGTATTCTTGAACGGCTTACAGATGTAGCCGTCGGCACCGGCACTGATCGCATCATCTCGTGTGAACTCACCGGTGTGGCCGGTAATGAGAATAACTGGAAGCCGAGGATGGGATTCCTTAACCGCCACCAAAAAGTCAAAGCCTGACATTTTGGGCAATGTAATGTCGCTAATAACAGCAGCGATGTTGTGGGACTGGATAATCTCCAAGCCCTCCTCGGCCGAGCGTGCAACCAGAACCCGATAGCCTTCGCGCTTGACAACTTTGTGCAGGAGATCGCGAACGATAACCGTATCGTCGATGATCAAGACGTATCGATTCGCCTTTTCCAGAGCCCGGTCTACTTTGCTGAGAAGACTGGCAGGGTCGGCGGGTTTCGCGATGAAATCCGCGGCACCGAATTCGAGCGCTTTGCGAACCAGTTCTGGTTGTGTGTTTGAGGAATAGATAATGACTGGCATCATGCGGAATCGCTGATTGCCTTTGAGTACCTGCATCAAACGGAAGCCGTCGCCGCCAGCCATCTGAATCTCGGTAATCACGAGGTCGCAGTGTTCGCGGCGGGCTATTTCCTGAGCTGCAACTCGTCCGTCCAACGCCTCCACGACCGAATACCCAGCCGATCGCAGGTGACGGCAGGTTTCGGCTAACTCATCTGGATCGTCGTCGACAACGGCAATGATTCCGCGCCGCGAATCCCGAGTGGTGTCGGGCTCAGGGGAGGGCGACAAAACCTGCTCTGCGGGCGTGTCGTCAGATAGCTGTGCCGGATCTTCGGTATACATCGCGCCTCATTCGCTTCTCCCCCACTCCTGCCTCGTACCATTTTTTCGTGGCCAGTCTCGCCCGCGACCGATTTCGGGGTATTCTGGTTATCGGCAGTGTCCGGCGATTACTTTTGGTGACTGGAGAACGGGGTCGGGAAGGTTAAACGAACGTCTTCACGATTTCTCGATGCAGACCCTGAAGATCACCATAGGCGCGATTGATCTCGTCGATCTTCTGCTGCAGCTTCTTCATGAGGTACAGCTTTTCCAGACCGTTGCGAAAGATGATCAGGAGATCGTCGTTGTCCCACGGTTTCTCGATGTACTGAAACAGACCGACATCGTTGATCGCCTTGATGGCGTTTTCTTTGTCGGCGTATCCAGTCAGGATGATTCGCGGTACTTCAGGATGCAGCTTTCGACATTCAGCCAGAAACGAGATACCGTCCATTTCCGGCATCAGATAGTCCGATACGATCAGGTCAGCATGGTTATCAGCGAGGTAGGTGAGTGCATCCTGCGGCTTCAGAAACGTGACGACTTCGTACTCAGTTTCGAGGCGAAGGAATGAACTGAGAGACGTCAGCACGATCTCCTCGTCATCGACCAGGATAATGCGGGGGGGCTGTTCGTCGGTCACCTTAGTCCTCGCTTTCGGGGCAACGTTCCAGGCCGATAATCGTGAGGTCGTCTCGCTCGAAGTCGGCCGTGTGCCAGGCCTGAGCCTCGCTGCTCAGGTCGGCGAGTATACGTTCGATCGGATCGCTTTGCAAACGCTCGATCGCACCGGTCAGTCGAGCATCTTCAAACTGCTCGCCGGTTGATGACGTTGCTTCGGTTAAGCCATCACTAAACAGAAGCAAGCGGTCGCCATGGTCGAGGGTGATCTGCTGCGGCGTTTCCGACGGATAGAGAGAATCATCGGCCATCCCCAGCAGAAGTCCGTTACTGGCAATGCGCTCGGGTGTAGACTCGGCCGCCCGCCAGAGAATGGGGTGTGGGTTGCCCGCGTTGACGAGTTCGAGGCTGGCGTGATCCGATGCGATGACCGCAAGCTGGGCAGCCACGAAAACGGAATCGGGTAGCACGGCGTGCAAGATGCGATTCATTGATCGGAGAATGGTCTGAGTCTCCGATGATTCTTCGATGGAGCGGCCAAATGCCGATTTGATCAACGTTGTTGAAAGCGCAGCAGGGATTCCATGTCCGGAGGCGTCGGCAAGCAGAACAGCCCATCGTCCGTCTGACAGACAAGCCGTGTCGTAGAAATCACCGCCGATCGTTCCGGAGGGTTCGTAGATTGCCGAAACGCCGATCGGTGAACGAGGCAATTGATCCGGCAGCAGTCCTCGCTGAACGGCCTCCGCGAGCGCGAGATCGCGCCTTACCGCCTCATTACGAGCCGCGAGATCATCACGGTGCCTCAGAGCGGCATCGAGAGCGTCAATCTTCTCCTGGAGCAGGCGTTCGAGGTTGCTCTGACGCAACGCGTTCCGCAGTACGATCTTGAGTTGCTCGTTATCCCATGGCTTTTCCAGATACTGGAAGAGTCCAACTCGATTGATCGCCTGAATGGCATTTTCCTTGTCGGCGTAGCCAGTCAGCAGGATTCGTGGACTATTCGGGAACCGCTCTTTCACCTCGCTCAGGAGCTGGAGACCATCCATGTCGGGCATCAGAAAATCGGAAATGACTAGATCCGGCGGATTCTGACTCATGCTTTCGAGCGCTGCTCGGGGTGATTGATACGTGACAACGTCGTAATCTGTCTCAAGCACCAGAAACGATCGCAGTGATGTCAGAACAATATCTTCATCGTCGACGATCACAATGCGTGCCGGTCGTGTCATCGTCTTCCCCCTGACCCGGGAGACGCAATGCGTTCGAGAAGTCCGCGCAGACGACGGGCAAACTGGCTCAGGATTCCCTGCGTAATGCGGACATGGTCAGCCAGCAGGTCGAGGAACTCTTCGCGTTCTACTCGCAATGTGTGAGTCGCAATCGCAGCTGTTGCAGCTGTCACACGTGGTTCCTCATCAAAGAGCGCCCACACGCCGAACGACTCGCCTTGACCAACCTCGGCAATCGTCTCGCTTCCGCGATGGAGCCGAACCCGCCCCTCAAGCACCAGGTACAGAGCATCGGCCCGATCCTGTTGCTCATAGATGCGATCTTCGGGCGAGAAACGTACCTCCTGGGAGATCGACGCGATGTACGCCAGTTCTTCGGTCGGTAGATCGGAAAAGACATCGACAGCTTGCAGGAGCAGCACTTTCTCGATGATCGTCAGTTCGCTTGCGGACTCACTCATGGTCGTTCTTCCTACGCCGCTGCCGTTGCCCAGTCCGCTGTCTGGCGAACGATTTCATTGGTATCGGCTTGGGCCTTGGCAATTGCGGCTTCAACACGGTCAGGGAGCGATTCATCGTGCTGCGCAACGAAGATCGCACATGCCCGAAGCCAAGGGTCATCGCCAGCAATCAATGCAACCAGCGCATCTTCGCGAGAGTCGATGCGTACGGCAAACAGTTCACGGCCGCGCTGCAACATCAGTTCGGCGGACAGATCATCAAGAATCGGCGCCAGAACAGAGCGCGTTTCGGCCGGCAGTAAGTTCTCAAGGAACTCGATCGCGCGCGCTCGTTGTCGTGGGTCGTTGCCGATCATAACCTGATAGGTCCGGAACATATCTTCCGGTGAAAAGCAGAGCCCCAACAGTCGAAAGATGCGCTCAAGATATTGATCGAGGCGTTCCTGCAGCGCACGAGTGAGCAATGACTCCGACGCCGTTGGCGTAGTTTGCTGGGTGGCTCGCAATGACGCCAGAACTTCGAAGTAGAAGCGCGTATCACGGACGACCGATTGTTCAATCCGGCGGCGATCGACCGCGAGTCCCGGCCAGCGCATCCGCATCGCATTGAGCGACCGCAACGCCGCATACCGAATCGTCGGTTCTCCACTGTCGAGCAGGTCAATTAAGGCACGGACGGATCGCTCCTGAGGAAGCAGGCGCAGCACGCGAAGCACGTTGGCCCGAGTACCCAGGGGCAAGTCATGATCGTTCACGCGCTCAACGACAGTTGGAATGATGCGGGTGCCAAAGGCGGCCAATGCCGACTGGGCCTCAGTACGAGCATGCCGATCAACTAGATGGCCGAACAGCGGTTCGATGAACGTTTCCGCCTGCGTTGCCCCGGCAGCGGTTACAGCGGCTCGCCGTACCTGAGATGATCGATCGGACAGCAGGTCCGTAAGCGTTGGATAAGTGGCCGGATCGTTCAGTTCTCCCAGCGCCTCGGCCAATAGTGCGCGTTCATCCGCTTCCGTTGGCGATAAATCCGTTACGTGGGTGTCGGGAATCAGATGGGTGTCTCGATCGGAACGA
This sequence comes from Candidatus Zixiibacteriota bacterium, assembly GCA_028289585.1. Lineage (GTDB taxonomy): Bacteria > Zixibacteria > MSB-5A5 > GN15 > FEB-12 > JANQPI01. The sequence continues at coordinate 468,904 of JANQPI010000035.1, read as the reverse complement.
ATCAATGCAACTACAGTAGCGAAGAGAATGCGCGGGTCATCGTGATCAAGGAGCGTTCGGGCGGTCTCGGCGTGGTCGGTAGCGACCTGCAGCAGCAATTGCGCTGCCGCAACGCGAACCGCCGCTGTAGGATCGTGGATGAGGCGTTCAGCATCCGGGCGAAGGGCGGCGTCGGCATGTGGCAACAAAGCAGCGAGCGCGGCGGCACGAATCTCCGGATCGACGTTCGAAAGCTGGGCCTTGATTGGCCATGTGAGATCGACACCGCGAACATACTGGGCCAGATCGAGAGCGTAGAGCACTTGTCGTTTATTGGCACTTCCCAGTGACAGAATGAGTGTGTTGATGGTCGTATCATCAGTAATGGAGACGGGAGTAAGATCGAGATCGAGCTCGCGTCGCTCCATTGCCTGACGAAACGCATTCAGGTACTCCTTGCGCACCAGCACCGCGAGCGTAAGCCATCCGGCGGCCAGCAGGAGGACGATGATCGAGACCTGAGCAACGGTCAGCGCTGCTACGGAGGTAGCGAGAAACAGGATGAGACCACCTAAGCCGCGAAACCAGCGATCGACAACCATATCGATGAACAGCTTTACGCGCTTCTTGACCTCCAGCGACACCGGCAGGAAGAGTAACTCTCGTCCTGTCTTATCGACCGAGTAGCGAAGTACGTCGTCGGTTCCTGACAGCAGCACCGCCGCTAATAAGCCGGGAACAATAGCCATGTAGCCGGATGCGATGAGGATACCAAGCGGCAGTAGGATCACCGCCGTGGCTGCTCCGAAACGCCGCAGCAGCGGATAGGTGAGTGTAAACTGCACCACCATCGAGATCACACCGACAATGCTGTAGAACGAACCGAAGAACGCGGTCAAGTTAGCTCGGTCAGGAAACGTCGTTTGTGCGATAGCCTTGAATTGGAAGTCGATCAGCGTTGCGATAACAGTCAGCAGTGCGACCATACCCACAATGAGCCGGAGAAGCGGGAGTTGGTTGATCTCCCGGAAGATCGACAGCAGCGGAGGTGAAGATTCCTGGCCCGGTGACGTATGGGTTTCATTTTCGATATCATGACGCTGCCTCTGCCAGATGAGCGTCACCAGCCCCACGCAGCCAATCATCAGCACCGAGCAAATGAGGAGCAGGTCTTCGGTTGCGACCCCCGCCTGTGACACGAGAAGACTGGTAACCGCTCCCCCGGTGATAGACCCAACGATGGCGCCGAGACCAAGAATGACGAAGATGCGTTTCGCCTGAGTCGCCGAGAAGATTGCGTTGGCGAGCAGCCAGAACTGGGCGGTTGTCAGTATCCCGAACAGGGACACCCAAATGAAGAATGCAATGTAGACCCAGCTGTCCGGGAATGTTACGAGCCAGCGAAGGATGCCGAGACAGACGATCAGAAAGATCGTGGTGCCATTAATTACGGCCAGCAGCGACCATCGCTGAGCTACCCGGCTGTAGATTAACGTGATCGGAAGCGTCACCACGGCGGTGAGCATGTAGACGATGGAGAGTTGCTCGGCACCAAGCTCGGTGAGAAAGAGAGAATCACGAACCGGCTTCAGAAGGTAATAGGTCAACAACAGCAGGTAGATATAGACCAGCATCAACAACGTAACGCCCAGCTCGGACCGACGAACGTTGAGTAGTGACTGAGCCCACGAATACAGATTCATTGGCAGTCCATTGCACCGATCACGTTGGTACGAGCTCGTCGAGGTTGGTGGGCAGAGTTATCGTGAAGGTTGTTCCCTCCCCCACGGTCGATTCGACCGTAATTTCGCCTCGGTGGTCCTCAATTATCTGATAGACAATCGAAAGGCCCAAGCCGGTTCCGACCCCTACGCCCTTAGTTGTGAATCCTGGATCGAATATCCGTTTCAGGTGGTCAGGGGCAATCCCCGGACCGGTGTCGCCAATGCGAATCGTGATTTGCTGTTCCGACAACCGGGTGCTGATCGTTATCGTGCCCTGATTATCCATCGCCTGACGAGCGTTATTGATGACGTTAAGGAAGACCTGGTTCAAGCGGCCAGGATAGACCGGGATTGGTTGAAGCTCCCCGTAGTCTCGTTCAATGGTTACGCCACGTTTCAATTCGTGGTGCATCAGCATGAGCGTGTCGTCGAGACCCTCGTGGATATCGACGGTCTTCAATTCCGCCTCATCGAGGCGTGCGAAGGCCCGTAGTCGTCGAACTATCTCGGTAACTCGTTGAGTCCCCGAATCGATAACCCGATTGGCCTCGTCGATGACCTCCAGCGCCTTGACGAGCTTAGCGGTCGCAGGATGGTCGTCACCAACGGAGTCGGAGATCGTCTTCCGAAGTTTTCCGACAGCACGCACGAGCGTATCGTGCATGGAATGAATCGCCCCAACCGGGGTGTTTATCTCGTGCGCGATACCGGCAACCAGAAGCCCAAGTGAGGCCATCTTCTCCGACTGCACAAGCTGCGCCTGTTTGGTTCTGACCTGATCATTTGCCGATGCAAGCTGGGCGATCATCTCCTTGTACTCGGTGATATCTCGGGAGACGATGATAATCTCCCGGAGCGTCCCATCCTCATTCATGATGGGAGCGCCCTTCACTCCCCACCAGACCCAACTGCTATCCTGCTGCTGCCAGCGGGCTTCAACGCCACTTTCGTAGTGATCGGGGGCTGCCATCGAATCGAGGAAACGGCGAAGACGTCCTTGATCATCGGGATGAGCCGAATCGGCCCACGAATGGCCCACGATATCGGCAGGCGTAGCGTCGGTATACATGCCAACGTTTGGGGAAATATACGTGATCAGGCCGTCGGGAGAGACCGAGCAGATGATGTCACTGATGTTCGTTTCGATCGATTGGAAGCGGTCTTCAGAAGACCGCAGTGCGGCGGTCCGTTCCGAAACGAGTGTTTCCAACTGCTGATAGTTACGAATGTTATCCAAGCGCAGAGCTAGCATCGTAGCGAATGTTTCCAGACGCGCAATGTCAGCATCGGTGAAGGCCCGTTGCTGGATATCCAGATTGCCAATCAGAACTCCGGCAGGTCCACTTGACAGAATGAGCGGCGTGATAACAAGCGATGTAACATCGGGTTCAATCGTATCGTCGACCGTCCACTCCGGATCATCGCGAAGGTTGGCGACATGGATAGTACGACGTTCAACAACAGCACGGTGAAAGTGCGGTGGGTAGCGGTCTCCCTTCTGTTCGATATGCTCCAACCAACGGGCAATTCGCTCGGGTGGATCGTGCTCAAAGTGGTATGAAGCGAGTGAGAACGTTCCGTCTCGGTAGTACCAAATCGTTGCGCGATCGAATTCCAGGGATTGTGTAAGCTGGCGGGGTGCTACGGATAGCAGTTCATCCTCGGTCGGTGTGGCACCAAAGACTTTTGCTGTCTCAGCTAGTGCTGCGAGCTGACGATTCGCGAATTCGAGTTGTGCCTTATCCTCTTCCATTACTATTCTCTCTCGTGCTCGTCTCGTCGGATAGTCAGTCCGCAGTCTTCAGACTTACACCCGTTCTGTCAATCGTTGCCAGAAACGCGTCCCCGCCGACAGGCGCTGGATCGATCGTGTCTTGATTCTTTCTACCGCGAAGCGAACTCCGCGGTTGAGTTTGGCGTGCACCGATGTGTACGTGTCGAACACGTAGATGGGCAGGCGTCCAACGGCAAGAGGTTGATCCGAAAGACGCGGGAATGCCATTGTGAAACCGAGCTGATATCCCGCAGCACTGGCCGCATCTCTCACGCGCTCGTCGACACGTCCAAACGGGTACGCTACAGTAGTGACCAGGTCGCCGCTGATTTCCTCCAGGATAGCGCGACTGGCACTGAGTTCCATCGCCAGCTCAGTATCGGTGCGGGTCCGCAGGTCGCGGTGAGTATGACCGTGGGAACCAACCGTGCAGCCCAGGTCAACAAGGTGGCGTAAGGCATCATGATCAACGTGCGGATCAGGGAGTATCCGTCCACTATAGTCCCAGTGATTCGGCCGACCCAGCCAACCGGTTGGGACAAAAAGGTGTGGCCGCAATGAAAAGCGATCGATCAACGCGGGCAGTGAGTTTACAAGATGCGCATACGCATCGTCGAGCGTCACCGCTATCCGGTTTGGGCGAGGGGCGCGTACAGCTTCGGCCAGACTGACAAAGCGAACGCCCTCAGAGCGCAGGCGTTCGAATAGTCCGGTCAGGCGTTTTGGAGAGTAGTTCGTGCCACCGCCGGTTAACCGCGGAGTTACTTTGTGCAGCGCCAAGATACGTGGCCAGTCGCCCATCATTCGATTACTCCGGGTGATTCAGGTCACCGGGAGTCATGGGGCCGAGCACTGTTACGGCTATATGGTCCTCGTCCAAAATGCGTTCGGCTACGTCACGAACCTGTTCCGACGTTACCTTGTCAATTTCTGACAATGTCTTGGTGATCGGTTGATAGGATCGCATCATAAGCTCCATCCGGGCAATCCGACTCATCCGGCTCGCTGTCGACTCCAGTCCGATGGTCAATTGTCCCTTGATTTGAGCTTTGACCTTTTCGATGTGGTCGACCGACAGCTTACGCCGCCGGACTTTGCGAAGTTCCTTAAGCACGATGTCATACGCCTGCTGAATGCGATCGGCATCGGCCGCAACATAGGCACCGAAGATACCGGAATCACGATAGAAGTCGAGATAGGTGTAAACGGAGTAGGCCAATCCCTTCTCCTCGCGCACTTTTTGGAAGAGAACGGATGACATTCCGCCGCCAAGATGCGCGTTCAGAACGAGAGCCGGTAAGCGATCACGAGAATCATAGGCGACGCCCGGAAAACCAAGGCAGAGATGAGCCTGCTGATTGTCGAGGGAGGCGATTGTCTCTCGTCGACCTGATATCTGTTTTGCTGGCTGGGCGGGCGGGGCGGGACCCTCGGGGAAGGCAAAGTGCTCGTTGACCAGCGATACTAAGGCTTCATGGTCGATCGAACCGGCGGCAGCAATGACCACCGAAGGGGTGCGGTAGTGGGTTTCGTAATAGTCACGCATCTGTTTGCGTGTGATTGCGACAATGTTCTCGGCGGGTCCAAGAATCGGTCGACCGAGTGGATGACCACCCCAGAACGTTTCGGCAAAGAGGTCGTGAACTCGATCCGATGGGTTGTCGTGCGACTCCTTGATTTCCTCCACAATGACCAAACGCTCGCGATTCATGTTGGTCGGCGTGAACGTTGCGTGGCAGGTTATATCGGCCAGGACGTCGATCGCATCCGTTAGGTGTTCGTCGAGAATGCGGGCGGTGTAGCAGGTCTGTTCACGTGATGTAAAAGCGTTGAGTGAACCACCGAGATTTTCGAGCGAGGCCGCAATCTCTCGGGCATTGCGGCGTTTCGTACCCTTGAACAGCATGTGCTCGATGAAGTGCGTCATGCCGTTTTCATTGGCCGCTTCAAATCGAGAACCGACGTCGGCCCAGACGCCGAGCGAAATCGATCGAACCGACGGAATCGTTTCGGTAACGATACGCAGTCCGTTAGACAGTTCACTCTTACGAAAAAGGCCGCCGGAGCGGCCTCTTCTGGTTTTTGGAGTCGCCACGAGGTTTAACTACCGCCGACCACGGTTGCCACCGCCTCGCCCACCACGATTACCATCGCGGGGACCCGAGCGGACGCGTTCGCGGTCGTTGCCTCCCGGTCGTGGCTCATCGCCACCTGGCAAGAGCGCGCGCCGGGAGAGGCGAATCTTACCATCGGGATCGATGTTGATCACCTTGACCTGAAGGCGGTCACCAACCTTGACGATGTCGGTCACCTTGTCAATGCGTTGGACATCCAATTCGGAGATATGAACCAGACCATCGGTGCCGGGGATAATCTCGACAAAAGCCCCGAAATCAGTAGTCCGGCGAACGACACCGTCGTACGTCTTCCCGACCTCTGCTTCCTCAGTGAGTGCTTCGATGCGAGCCCGAGCGGCGGTACCAGCGGCAGCATCAACTGAGGCGATGTACACGGTACCATCGTCTTCGATATCGATCTTGGCACCCGTTTCCTCCACGATGGCGCGAATCATCTTGCCTCCGGGGCCGATGACCTCACCAATCTTCGAGACCGGGATCTGAATCGACATAATGCGTGGCGCGTGTTCGGAGAGCGATTCGCGGTGACGGTCGATCGTGTCGTTCATTCGACCCAAGATGTGCAAGCGGGCATCCTTGGCCCGATCGAGCGCGATGCGCATCGTATCGATAGCGAGACCATCGATCTTGATGTCCATCTGAATCGCCGTGATGCCGTCGCAAGTGCCGGCGACCTTGAAATCCATATCGCCGAAGTGGTCCTCGTCGCCAAGGATATCCGTCAGGATTTTGTACGTATCCCCCTCATTGATCAGCCCCATCGCGATACCGGCAACTGCCGTCTTGATCGGCACACCGGCATCCATCATCGCGAGCGACGATCCACAGACCGAAGCCATCGAGGAGGAACCATTGGATTCCATGATGTCGGAAACGATACGGATGGTATACGGGAAGTGTTCTTCGGTCGGAATAACCGGCGTTACCGCTCGTTCGGCGAGATTTCCGTGTCCGATTTCCCGGCGTGAGGTTCCCCGAATCGGCTTCGCCTCGCCGGTAGAAAAGGGTGGGAAATTGTAGTGCAGCATGAAGCTCTTGGTCGACTCACCTTCGAGCTCATCGAGGCGCTGCTCGTCGACCTTGGTCCCGAGCGTGATCGCGACCAACGCCTGGGTCTGACCGCGCGTAAAGACTGCCGAACCATGCGCTCGTGGCAGGTAGCTGACATCGCAGGTGATATCGCGAACTTCGTCAAGACGTCGGCCGTCGATCCTTCGTTCCTCGGTCAGAATCATCTGGCGAGCGGCGGCGGTGTCCAGATCGTGGAGCACGGTTTTCACCTGGCCGAGCTGATCGGGAAACGTTTCTTCGAGTTGCTCAACGATACCCTTATCGAATTCTTTCTTCGCCTTTCGCCGTTCTTCTTTGGCGACGATACGATTGAGCTCGTCGTACTTAGAGCCAACCAGTTCGGTCACCTTGGAGACAACAGCCGGGTCGTTAGCGACCGGTGTGTACTCGAATTTCTCTTTGCCGGCGAGTGACTGCAATTCATCGATCTTCGCGACGATGCGCTTAATCTGCTCGTGACCGAAGGCGAGTGCTTCGAGGATCTCGTCTTCGCTCGCTTCGTATGCCCCCCCCTCAACCATGACGAGTTCGCCGGCCGAGCCGGCAATGGTGATATTGAGGTCAGACTCCTCAAGCTGATCTATCTGCGGCATGATGACCAGTTCGCCGTCGATACGGCCAACACGGACGCCCGCAATCGTCTTCAGGATTGGCACATCGGAGACCGCCAGGGCGGCGGCAGAACCGATCAGAGCACACATATCGGTGTCGTTCTTGCGGTCGTGGGAAATGACAAAGCTGACGAGTTGCGTCTCGCCACGGAAGTCATCGGGAAACAGTGGTCGAATCGGTCGGTCGATAATACGTGCCGAGAGAATCTCTTTCTCGGACGGACGGGCCTCCCGCTTAAAGAAACCGCCGGGGATTTTGCCGGCGGCGTATGACTTCTCGCGATACTCTACGGTTAAAGGGAAAAAGTCGAAACCCTCACGGGGATCGGGGGAGGCGCAGACGGTCGAGATGACCATCGAATCGCCATAGCGAACGGTAACCGCACCATTCGATTGCTTGGCTAGCCGTCCGGTCTCGATAACGAGTTGGCGGCCGCCCAGCTCAAGTTCTACTGAGTGGATCATGTACGTTTATTATTCCTGTTGTCTGCTGCTGCCGTCGAGTTCTAGCGACGGAGATCGAGTTGCGCGAGCATGTCGCGATACGCCTCGATGTCCCGGGTCTTAAGGTAATCGAGCAAGCGACGGCGCTTGCCAACCAGCTTAAGGAGGCCATGACGGCTGTGGAAGTCGAGCTTATGCTGCTTCATGTGATTGGTCAGGTGGTTGATGCGATCGGTCAGAAGCGCAATCTGGACTTCCGGTGAGCCGGTGTCCTTGTCATGGAGTCGATGCTCCCCAATCAGCGCTTCCTTCCGTTCGTTCGGCGTGCTCATCTACGATGTCTCCTGGTCAAGTAAGGCAATAACGTTTCGTTTATCATTCTCAATCTGCTTGACCAGTTCGTCGGTTGTCTCAAAACGTCGATTCTCACGGATGAAGTGCGAGAGAGCAACGGCAACGGACTGGTCATAAATGTCACGGTCGAAGTCGAACAGATTGACCTCGACCGTCACCCCGGCATCGGGGTTGAAATAGTTGTGTCCAATAAACAACATACCCGATTTTTGGCCATCCGCAAGCTCCGCGCGGCAGGCATAAACCCCCTCGGCGGGCAGAAGTTTGCGGCGGTCGACAATCAGATTGGCGGTCGGGTAGCCGAGCTTTCTCCCGAGGGCAATCCCCCGCCCCACCGTCCCCATCACCAGATACGGCCGGCCGAGAAGCTCTCGCGCCTCGGAAAACCGCCCCTCAACAAGGGCGTTGCGGATTCGAGTCGAAGAGATCGGACGGTCGCCCGTATCGACCGGGCTGACAACGGAAACCTCGAAACCGTGTTGACGGCCCAATGCCTCCAGCGCTTCCGGCGTCCCTCCGCGATCTCGACCGAAGGCATGATCGTACCCGACCACGAGATGTTTCATCCCGAGTCGGGCAAGGAGGATGTCGATAACGAACTGCTCGGCGGTCAGCTCACGAAGCAGGGGGGTGAACGGCAGAACCAGGGTCGCGAGATCAGCCGAATCCTCAAGGATTCGGCGCTTCTCCAGAAGTGTGGTCAGGAGCATCGGTGCGGCCGTAGGCGACAGCAGCACGCGGGGATGCGGATCGAACGTGACGATGAGTGGGATCTGAGATGTTCCCGCTGCCGAACGCAAGCGATCGAAGATCGCCTGATGCCCCCGATGGAGTCCATCAAAGGTACCGATCGTTACGGTTGTCCCCGCATCGGGCGCCGTGAAGTTATCGAGTCCTCGAATAAATCGACCGATCATGCCAGCACCCGTTCCAATTCCGCGATTGGTCCGAGGTCTTTTGATGCGTCCGGTAGTGGCCAACCTGTCGCGCGGGCCACGGCTAACAAGTGGCCCTGTCCGTCGAGAAGTTGGATGAGATCACCATCGTCAAGCTGTTGTGGCAGAGACACAAGCTGTGTTGGATCGGGGATTCGACCGACGCGCACAAATTCGCGTCCGGTGTCGGTTACGGTGACCGACGGATAGGGCAAGACAGAGGCCAGTGGTCGAAGGATCTGCTCGACAGCTGAGCGGTTGGCGAGAGCATCGAGAGCGACCGCATCGTCGATTGATAAATGCCCGGATGCGGTACGACGGAGCGCATCGAGCCACGCCCCGCAGCCGAGTCGCTGACCAATATCATGAGCGAGGGAGCGGATGTACGTGCCTTTCGACACAACTGTCGAGATGCTTACGAAAGGCGGTTGATAGTCAGTTACGGTCAAGTTGTGGATGGTAACTGTTCTCACCGGCGGATTAACATCGTGCCCTGACCGCGCCTGCTCATGCAGTCGGGCACCATCGACGCGCACCGCGGAATAGGCGGGCACCTGCTGTTCGATTTCACCTCGGAAGTGTTCCAGCACCGGTCTGATCTCGCCTTCATTAATCTCCGGGACGGGCACCATATCGGGGTCCACGACTCCCTCGCGATCATACGTCGAGGAGGCGGCACCAAGGCGGATCGTCGCATCATAGGCTTTGCGGTCGGCGCTGAGCCAGGTCAGCAACTTGGTTCCTTTACCGAATCCGACGACAAGAAGACCGGTTGCGAGCGGGTCCAACGTTCCGGCGTGACCGACGGAGCGCTGACCGGTGACTTTGCGCAGCTGTCGGCAGACATCCTGACTCGTCAAGCCGGATGGTTTGTCGATCAGAACAACGCCGTGAAGTTCGGAATGCGTCATAAGGCGGTAACCTTGATCAACGCGTCGACAATCTTCACTCGCGCCTCTTCAAGCGGCTGTTCAATTCGACAGCCGGCGGCATTGAAGTGACCTCCGCCACCAAATCGGCGGGCAATTGAGGCGACGTCAATCGTTCCGCGAGAGCGCAAGGAGACCTTGGTGGCACCGTCGTCAGCCTCTTTCAGCAGCGCTCCGGCAACGCTTCCGTTGGGAAAGAGCGTGTAATCGACCAGACCGTCGGACTGATTGCTCACCGTATTGGTAGCGGCGAGCATCGCCCGGCTCATACTGAGCGTGTAGAACCGCCCGCCGTTGTGTGGGGCCAGGGTACCGAGAACTAATCCGTGCAGGCGAAGCGCCTCGGGGCTGGAGCGGTAGTAGATCTCTTCGGTGGGAAACTGTGGGTCGACTCCCTCGGCGATCAATGCGCCTGCGATTTCCATGGTTCGGGCGGAGGTAGCCGGAAAACGAAAACGACCGGTGTCGGTCATAATCGCGACATACAAACCAAGCGCCGCCGTAGCAGTCAATTTCCAGCCATGAGCCGCAAAGTACTCATAAATCATCTCACCGACTGATGACGTTTCCACTTCAACCCAATTGAGATCACCGAATTCAGCGTTGTCGCGATGATGATCGATCGCGACGACGGTCGTGTCACCGGTAATCAGGTCCTGGACCCGACCCATTCGTGATGGTTGTGGGCATTCGAGAATGATTGCAAGATCGGGCGATGAGCTTGATCCGACCGTGTCGACAGCGACAATACTGTCAATCTTTGGCAAGAATTCGTATTTGTCCGGAATGTCTGAATCGCGAACGGAAAGAACCGTTTTCCCGAGGGATGTAAGGTATTCCCCCATAGCGATCTGCGAACCAAGAGCATCGCCATCAGGATCAAGATGCGAGACAATGAGCACTACCTCGGACCGCTCGATCTCAGATCGAATACGGTTAATCGCGGTATCGCGGTCAGTCTTCGTGAGCGTCGTCGGCTGGCTCGTTGGCTTCATCAATCAGGCTGGTGAGACGTTGACTTTCGGCGATCGATGGGTCAAAGACAAACGTCAGTTGCGGTATATAGCGAATCGATAGGCCTTTACCGACATCTGAGCGAATACGTCCGCGCTCACGCTGGAGAAATTCGGCAATGATATCACGGTCGGAGTCATTTCCCAGATGGGACCAATAGACTTTCGCGACGCGCAGATCACGACTCAGGGAGACTCGTGTAATGCTCGTTAACCCGCCCGCTATCTCACCGAACTCCTCTTCGAGCAACTCGGCGAGATCGCGGCGCATCTGCTCACCCAGGCGATCGGCGCGTTGGAACGGTCGTGGCATGCCTATGCTTCGAGCGTGCGGGCTGTTTCAACGACTTCAAGCGCTTCGATACGATCACCGACCTTGATATCGTTGAAGTTTTCGATCCCGATGCCGCACTCGAACCCTTCTTTGACTTCTTTCACATCATCTTTGAAGCGTTTGAGCGATTCCAGGTTACCCGCATAGACAACCGTCCCATCGCGCAACAAACGAACCCGATGACTCCGTTTGAAGTGCCCCGAGACGACATAGCAGCCGGCGATGACGCCGATCTTTGGAACGCGAAATGTCTGTCGCACTTCCGCCTCACCGACCATCTCTTCGGTAACATCGGGCGACAACAGACCCTCTAACGCTTTACGTACGTCGGATTCGGCTTCGTAGATGATATCATAGAGTCGAATATCAACTTTTTCCTGACGAGCAATCTCGCGGGCACGACTGTCCGGAGCGACATGGAAACCGATGATGATCGCCTCGGAGGCAGCGGCGAGCAAAACGTCAGACTCGGTGATTCCACCGACACCCTGGCGGATAATCGTCGTTTTCACTTCGCTCGTCGCAATCTTACCAAGCGTATCAGACAGCACTTCGACCGAGCCGTCGACATCACCTTTGATAATCAGACGCACTTCCTTGATCTGACCCTCCTGAATCCGATCAAAGACCTTGTCGAGCGAAACCGGAGCGGCCACCATTCGCGATTCCTGTTCCCGCTTGAGCTGATCACGTTTGAGCGTGATCTCGCGAGCTTCCTGCTCGTTTTCTACGCGCAGGAACGTGTCTCCCGCCTGAGGGACACCGGCGAGGCCGGTGATCTGTGCGGGCGTTGATGGGCCAATCTCTTTGAGTTGCTGTTCCCGATCATCCATGATCGTTCGGATGCGCCCGAAATGGGTACCGGCGACAATCGGATCACCGACTTTCGCATTACCGCGCTGAATCAGAACAGTGGCGACCGGACCGCGACCCTTCTCGAGGCGGGCATCGACAATCACTCCCTGGGCTCGGATTTCCGGATCAGCTTGCAGCTCCATCGTTTCGGCCTGGAGGAGAATCATATCGAGAAGCTCTTCGACTCCCTCGCCGCTCTTGGCGGAGAGAGGAACCGTGATTGTCTTGCCTCCCCAATCTTCCGGTAACAGGTTCAGTTCGGAAAGTTCACGTTTGACGTCGTCAACGTTAGCTGTCGGCTTATCGATCTTGGTGATCGCAACGATGATCGGTACCGATGCCGCACGGGCATGGTCGATCGCTTCACGAGTCTGTGGCTTCATCCCTTCATCGGCAGCGATGACCAGTACGACGATATCGGTCAGTTGTGCGCCGCGTGCACGCATAGCGGTAAACGCTTCGTGACCCGGTGTATCGAGGAAGACAATGCGGTTTGTCTTGTGGTCAATCAGATAGGCCCCGATGTGCTGGGTAATTGCCCCTGCCTCACCCGAAGTGATATTCGATTTCCGGATATAGTCGAGTAACGATGTCTTACCGTGGTCAACATGCCCCATGATTGTTACGACGGGGGCACGAGGAGCAAGGTTTTCGGCATTCTCTTCCTGCCGAATTTCCTCCGCGACGTCGGTCGCTTGAGTAACTTCATAGCCAAACTCTGAGGCAACCATCTCGATCGTGTCCCAATCGAGGCGCTGATTAATGGTGGCCATGGCACCCATCGTGAACAGCTTCCCAACGACTTCGACCGGCTTTACGTCCATCATCTTGGCCAATTCGGAGACTGAGGTGAATTCCGCAACTTCCAGCTTGGTGAAATCAGCCGGATCGATCGGCGCACCGTCGCCATCATCGCGGCGGGTGCGTTTCTTCCCTTTACCGCCAGTCATGACGGCCATTGTCTGGCGGAAACTCTTCTGGACTTCCGATTGGTCGATATCGCGACGATCGCGTTTCTTCTTCTTCTCTTTGCGCTTTTTCTTCTTTTCCGCTTCGCGCATCGCGGCCTGTACGTCGGCTACCGTGCTCAGGCGACTACTGCCCCGCTCCGTACCACCGGCTGAGCGGGTGGTGCCGACAGTCCCGGGAGTTGCGGGTGTTCTGGCAGTGCTGGTTCCTGGCTGTTGACCGCTACCAGCTTTCCGAAGTCGACCCTGGAGCTTCTTCTGCTCCATCTCTTTCTTGGCTTCCTGCCGTTCCTGAGCAAACTTGATATTGACGGCCGCAATCATCTCGGGCGTCGCAACCGACATATGAGACTTGGGCCCATGGCCCAACTCTTTCAAGATCGTCATCATTGCATTCGATGAGATCTTGTAGTCTTTAGCGAGCTCGTGAATGCGTTTTTGCACTGCTGCCATATTCTGCGTGCCTCCTCATCTCGACAGCGTCGAGACCGTCGCTTATCCCCGGTCCTCCGGGTCATCATCTTCCGTATCGTCGCTCGACGCAACTACCTCTGCGTCATCGCCAGTCGTTGGGTCATCGGTCGCATCATCATCGGAGTCGCTGTCCTCAGTCTCGATGATCGTGTCTTCATCGGTCTCAGCACCCGGCTCATCGTCATGAAACATATCTGACGCGTCCATGGCTCCGTCCTCGGATTCCTCAGCTTCTTCCGCCGCAGCCTCGGCGGCGGCAGCTTCTTCGGCCGCGCGCTGAGCCTCATACTCAGCTTCGAGCTCTTCCACTTTCGCCGTCGCACGTTCGATCAGCGTCTCAGCGGTCTTCTCACCAATCCCTTCGATCGCGGTCATTGTCTCCAGCGGAGTGGCGGCCAGTCGCTGGACAGTAGAGATGTCATGCTCAAGCAGTCGATCGCGAAGCGTCTCGCCGACACCATCCAATTGTCCAACCGGCATCAGGAGTGCGGCCTCTTTCTTCTTGGCGGCGTCGTACTCGACCTCCGACATGATATTGACCTTCCATCCGGTCAATTTCGATGCGAGGCGGGCATTCTGCCCGGCGCGCCCGATCGCGAGCGACAACTTTTCATCCTCAACAACGACCGTCATCTTTTGTTCGAGTTCATCAGTGTCAATCGATATCACCTTGGCAGGTGCCAGGGCTCGCGTCACGAAGAGTTCAGGGTTGGACGTGTACGGTACGATATCGATTCGCTCGTTGTTGAGCTCCCGCACGATTGACTGGACCCGCACCCCTTTGACACCGACGCAGGCACCGACCGGATCGATGCGATCGTCAGATGAATAGACGGCGACTTTGGCGCGCTCACCGGGTTCACGAGCGATCGCCTTGATCTCGATAATCCGTTCGTAGATCTCGGGGACCTCCACGGCAAAGAGACCTTTCAGGAACTCGTTGTTGGCGCGCGACAGCACGATCTGCGGACCACGGGCGGACAGTTGAACGTCGAGGATCAGTGCCCGAATACGATCACCTTGCCGAAAACGTTCCCGCGGAATCTGTTCACGGACAGGCATGATCGCCTCGCCACGCCCGAGATTGACAATCAGGTTGCCCTTGTCGATGTGCTGAACGATTCCGGTCACCAGCGTTCCGACCTTATCGATATACTCATTGTAGATCCGTTCGTGTTCGACCTCGCGAATCTTCTGAGCCAGAATCTGCTTGGCGGAATGGATCGCATTGCGACCAAACTCTCGTTCGTAATCGAGGAAGATATCCACCTCATCGCCAAGTTCGGCGGCTTCGTCGATCTCCCGCTTCGCATCGTCGAGGGCGATCTCGGTCGCGGGATCGAGAACCGTAGAGACGACCCGCTTCGTTTGGATCATCAGCAGCTCATTGCTCAGTTTGTCAAAGCGAAATGAGATTGTCGCCGTCTCTCCGAATTTCTTGCGGGCGGCGGCAAGGAGCGACTCCTCCAGCGTGGCAACAACCGCATCGAACTCGATATTGCGGTCGCGCGCGATCATGGTCATCGCTTCCAGCATGTTGAACGACATCGTACAGGACTCCTAGAATAGAATACGCCCGCGATCGATATCCTCGATCGCTAGCACAACAGTCTCATCATCTGCAATCAGCTCGACCGTCGCATCGTCGACTCGAGCAATCTTCCCCGTAATCGTGCGCTCCGGGTTGCGGCAATCGACGCGCACGGTTTCACCGACTCGGTACCGAAAATCGAGCCCAGTCGTCAGGGGACGGTCGAGGCCGGGCGACGACACCTCAAGGGTGTACCCGTGTTCAAACAGATCCGTGCTGTCGATCAGGTCGCCCAAGTGACGGGAGAGTTCGACGCAGTTGTCAATAGACACACCCTTTTCGTGATAGAGAAAGAAGCGAACGGTCGATCGCTGCTTATACGGTGCCACAATAATGTCGGCTATTTCGTAGCCACGTCCCTGGAGAAATGGCTCAACCAGGCCACGCAGGCGGTCTTTCTTTTTAGCAGCAACCGTGGTCATGGTGCGGTCTCCAGGAGAGTGACAATCTCGTCTACGGCGGTGTCGACGGCGATCCGTTCCACTGCATTACTCGAACGCAGCTTGGCTTCAATTTTCCCTTCGGCAAGCGACTTATCGCCAATCACGATGCGGAGGGGAAGTCCGAGCAAGTCGGCATCGTTGAGTTTAACGCCGGCCCGTTCGCGACGATCGTCAAAGAGCACCTCAATGCCGCGTTCGGTCAAGCCGCGATAGAGTGTCTCTGCTACCGGCCCCTGTTCGCCTTTGTCGATGTTCATTGGAATGAGATGAACGTGATACGGAGCAATCGCCTTGGGCCAGATAATGCCGGCGTCATCATGGTATTTCTCGATGACCGCCTGAACCGTACGGGTGATACCGACTCCGTATGAGCCCATGATAATCGGTTGTTCTTTGCCATTTTTATCGAGGAACGTTGCTCCGAGTGACGACGAGTATTTCGTCCCGAGCATGAACGTATTGCCGACTTCGATTCCGGATTTCTCAGTTAACGGAGCACCATCGATCGGTGACTTGTCCCCGGCGCTGGCGCGCGTAATGTCGACAACCTCGTCAGCGTTGAAGTCACGCTCGTAGTTGACGTTGATGATATGCTTTTCATGCGCATTGGCACCGACAACAAAGTTCGTCAAAGTGGTCACCATCGGATCGACGATGATGCGGACGTTGTTCAGGCCGATAGGGCCGGAAAAGCCAAGCGGCCCCCCCGTGTGATTCTGGATCTGATCGGGGGTTGCCATTTCGAGTTCAATGCATCCTAACGCATTCTTCAGCTTGACCTCATTCAGATCACGGTCACCGCGAATCAGCGCGGCGACCGGTTGCTCGTCTGCTATGAAGATCAACGTTTTGACCAGTTTGTGGGCTGGGACGTTGAGACAAGCCGACACTTCTTCAATCGTCGCTGCATTCGGTGTGTCGACCACCTCGGTGGCATGCAATTTAGATTCTGGTTCGATGCCCGTAGCGTCTGCAAACGTCGCCTTCTCAACATTGGCGGCGTAGTTGCCGGCGGTCGACACGATGATCGTCTCTTCTCCCGCATTCGTGTCGACGAGCAGCATGAACTCATGAGCCGCCTTCCCCCCCATCGCGCCGGTATCGGACTCAACTTTTTCGACCGAGATTCCCGCGCGTTCGAAGATCCGGAAGTACGCATCGACCATCGCCTGGTAACTGTTGGCAAACGACTCTTCGTCGGCATCGAACGTATACGCATCCTTCATAAGGAACTCGCGGCCCCGCATAAGACCGAAGCGCGGGCGGATTTCGTCTCTGAACTTAACCTGTATTTGATAAAGGTTGAGCGGGAGCTGCTTGTAGCTGCGGATTTCGCCGCGCACCAGATCGGTAACCGTCTCCTCGTGCGTACCGCACAGCACCATCTCCTTTTCGTGGCGATCGTGCATCCGCATCTGCTCTTTGCCGACCGTGGCGAAACGACCGGTTTCCTGCCAGAGTTCAGCCGGGCAGAGAACGGACATGGTGATCTCCAGCGCGCCGGCGCGGTTCATCTCTTCACGCACGATATTGGCGAACTTGTCGATCACCCGCTGCATGAGCGGCAGGTAGAGGTAAACGCCGGAAGCGAGTCGTCGAATATACCCCCCACGCAACAGATACTGATGCGAGATGAGCTCAGCTTCCGATTGACGTTCCCGAAGGGTCGGTATGTAAGTCGCGGACCAGCGCACCGGCTGCCTCCGAACATGTTATCGTCCAACAAGTTACCCTCAGTCGAAGGCATAAACAAAAGCGCCCGGCGAACGGACAGTTCGCCGGGTAGGCAGAGAGTAACATCCCGCTACTCGGATAGCAAGAGGAACTTGCGCCCCGCGGATGCGGGCGGTATACATCCAAGCTCGCCGTCACCCAGACGATCTGCCCCCGTGGTGTAACGGATAACGCGTCGGCCTCCGGAGCCGGAAATCCAAGTTCGATTCTTGGCGGGGGTACCAAATCGGGGCAGTCCGTCCGACCGTGTTTCTATCTCTCACACCGAAAACGGTGTTCACTTGACAGCCTCTCCACCGCTCCCTATATGCTGTCTCAAGATTATACTTACTCAAAACTGGGCGCCCGTCTCGAATGCATGAGCCGATATCCCTGGCGACTCTTCGTGTCGCCATCGACCCCGAGCGCTTGGCGCTTTTGGGCGATGATCTGCGCGCTGCCGGGCTCCGGGCGACGCGTCCCCGAGAATTGCTCTATTCGATCCTCAAAGCGATCGGTGGGCATCGGTCAGTCGATGACCTGCTTGGCCTGTTGGCTCAGGTTGACGAGACGCTGCCGCGCATGTCGGCGTACAATGTGATCGCCGATCTGGAGCGAGTGGGGTTGGTCAGACGGTCGGGGGCCGGTGGTTCACGTGCGGTCCTCTATGAGGTCAAAGCCGACAACCATCACCACTTCGTCTGCCGGAGCTGTCAGGCCGTATTCGACATTCCTGCCGACACACCGCCGGCGATACCCGACGAGCATCACCTTCCCGGCCTGATTGAAGAAAGCGAAATTATCTACCGCGGTCTCTGTCGAGATTGTGTCGCCATCGAGACCGCGGCAAACGACGAATAGTATTCATTAC
The DNA here is from genome assembly GCA_028289585.1 of Candidatus Zixiibacteriota bacterium. GTDB lineage: Bacteria > Zixibacteria > MSB-5A5 > GN15 > FEB-12 > JANQPI01. The sequence goes on along the minus strand of JANQPI010000035.1, from coordinate 450,683 downwards.
ACGTTTACTCAGGGAGCACTAGCATGGCTAAAGATGAAAACGGCAAGAAGCCGACCTTAACGACCGTCGACGGTATCCCGATCGGCAAACAGCAGGCGTTGACCGCCGGTCCGCGCGGACCGCTGCTCATGCAGGACGTTCACCTGCTCGAACAGATGCAGCACTTTAATCGCGAGCGTATTCCAGAGCGAGTCGTCCACGCCAAAGGCTCGGGTGCCTACGGTACGTTTACGGTGACGAACGACATCTCGAAGTACACCAAGGCGGCGTTTCTGAACAAGGTGGGCAAGAAGACCGAGGTGTTTGCCCGTTTCTCCACCGTCGCTGGCGAGCGGGGTGCGGCCGACGCCGAGCGCGATGTCCGTGGATTTGCGGTGAAGTTCTACACGGAAGAGGGTAACTGGGATATGGTCGGCAACAACACGCCGGTCTTCTTTGTCCGCGATCCCTACAAATTCCAAATGTTCATTCACACCCAGAAACGGGACCCGAAGTCGAACCTGCGGGATATGGACATGCAGTGGGACTTCTGGTCGCAGTGTCCCGAGTCGCTCCATCAGGTGACGATTCTCTTTTCCGACCGCGGTATTCCGGCCTCGTACCGTCACATGAACGGCTATGGCTCACACACCTATTCTTTTATCAATTCACAGGGTGAGCGGGTCTGGTGCAAGTTCCACTTTAAGACCGATCAGGGGATCAAGAACCTGATGGACGATGAATCGGCCAACGCTATCGCCGGTGATCGGGAAACCCACCAGCGTGATCTCTTTACCTCGATTGAAAAGGGCGAGTTTCCGTCGTGGACGATGAAAGTTCAGGTGATGACCGAGGAGCAGGCGAAAGCGTTTAAATGGAATCCGTTCGACCTGACCAAGGTCTGGCCACACGCCGATTTCCCGCTGATCGAGGTCGGTAAGTTCGAGCTCAATCGCAATCCGGAGAACTACCATGCCGAGGTCGAACAGTCGGCATTTAATCCTTCGGCGCTCGTTCCAGGGATTGGACCGTCACCCGACAAGATGCTCCAGGCACGTCTGATGTCGTACGCCGATACCCATCTCTATCGCGTCGGCGTCAATTACCGACAGCTTCCGGTCAACAAGCCGAAGTGTCCGGTGATGAGCTACATGCGCGACGGTTCGATGGATCAGGGCGAGTTTGGCGGCAAGCCGAACTACTGGCCCAATACGCGCGAGGGTGCCCCGGTTCCGAATCCGGCCTATGAAGATCCGGCGTGGAAACTTGGTGAGACGATTGTCGACCGCTTCGATTCGACGCAGGATCACGACGATTTCACGCAGGCTGGGAATCTCTATCGGATGTTCGATGACGCCCACCGTGACCGCCTGGCAGGTCGCATCGCGGGTGTCCTGGGGCAGGCTCGGAAAGAGTTGCAGCTCCTGCAGATCTGCCATTTCTCGCGCGCCGATGAGGACTACGGTCGTCGCGTCGCCGAGAAACTCGGTATCGACATCGGTGCGGCCATGAAAGAGATGGCCCACGCCCCGGTCGGCTAAGCGCTGTACCGTCTGATGATAGCGGGCTGAGACAAGTCGTCTCGGCCCGTTTTCTTTGTTCGGTTTCTAGACGAAAGACTTGGTGAACGTCAGTTTGTCGTCGCCGGTATCGTAGAAATCGCGGATCGTCGATTCGTGACTGAAGCCTTTCGTCGCATAGAACGCACGGGCCGTCGCGAAGCTGGGGAGGCTCGACGTTTCGACGATCAGGAGCCGCGCACTCTGCTCTTTAATTGCACTCTCCACCGCCTTAACGAGCCGAGTACCAATCCCCTTACCGTGATGATCCGGATGGACCCACAGGAGGATCAGGTTCCATGTGCCGTTGGTCACCGGCTCGGGTGAGCAATAGGCGACACCGATCGGTTCGCCATCGTCGGCTGCAAACCACAGCTCCTCACTCGGCTCCTCAAAGTGTGCGACGAACGTTGCTTCGACAAAGGCCAGGCTCTCCTCGTCGAACTTGCCGCTTGCGGCCAGCATGGCGAAGATCGCGTCTTTGTCGGCAAGGGTTGATGGTCGGATCTGCATATCGGCCTCCCTCACTTGGTGGGTCTTCAGTCCGGCTCCTTACCGGTTGCCCGCTCACTGTGGGCGGCGGGCCTCCGGCCTGCCCCTTCCCACCCGAAGGGTGGGGCACCGACCCCGGAAGAAACCGGTCGTTTTCGCTTGTTCTCCGAATCACAAGTACCGATATACATCGCTCGAACGATCGAGAAATGAAAACGGTTTCATCTGGAGAGTAATGAGTCGACACGCTAAACAGCCCCGAGTGATCTCCCGCTACCGTCCAACCGAGCCGGTTCCGATGGCTGACGGTCTCGGCTGTCCCCTCCTCGTGACCTGGAAGCCAGCGACACCGTGGCGCTGGGCGCTGGCATTTATAGGGCTCTTCTGTGTGGCATTGGCTGTGCTCGGTGTGTTCGTCCCTGGGCTGCCGACCACCGTTTTCTTGATCGCCGCCTCGGCGCTCTTCACTAAGTCATGCCCGATTCTTGAGGACTGGATGTTCCGTCAGCGCATCTTCCAGCCATATCTCAAGTATGTCCGTGGCAATGAGCCGATGCCGGTACGGGCCAAGGTCATCTCAATCACGATCATGTGGGTGGCGATTGCCACTTCACTGTGGCTGCTCTATCGGGGGGATGATCCGGTGTGGTGGCTGACAGGATTGATCGTGGCAGCCGGTGTCGGTGGGACCGTCGCTATCGCACTGCATCGCCGGCAGCAGTAAAGAATCTAGTTTCAGATTTACTGCCGAGTACGTAATCTTCACAGAATTCTAGTTACAAGGGGGATCGTCCATGTGGTCTAGGATGAGTGCTGGGGTTCCCGTGGGCGGCAGTCGCCCTCGGCTGCCGCCGCCTTATCCATCTGTAAAGGTCCAGGTTCGATTCAATGGGATCGGCCCCGGCTCACCAGTCTCCCATTCTCTAGCACTCGAAAGCTCGTAATCGCGAGGATTGGTGACAAGACTCGCTCTGACTGGATTCTCATGGATGTAGTTCGCTTTTATGCGATACTGCTTCTCGCTAGTGATAACCACGTCGTCGAAACGAGGCTGCCATAGTCTCCACCCGGCAGCCGGGGGCGACTGCCGGGCACGTGCTGATGCAGCACTTGTGTCATTCAGAAGCAGTCGTCGCATTCGGCGACTGGAAACACTCTTAATGCCCCCAACAATTTCTGACATTCGCTCGACTTGAGGAAACCCGCAAAGCAAGTGGAAGTGATGCGGCATGATTACCCAGGCATGAACTGAGATTTCATCGTGCTTTACTGCCGTACAAATAGTCTGGATCAGGATGTTGGCACACTGTCGGTTTGTGAATACTGGCTTCCAGTCGACGACAGTCGTCGTGACAAAGGACATTGCGGGGCCGGTTAAGTCAATGCGCTTTCTGACAGGCATTGCTGACGAGTTGTTATCGTTTACGGGTGTGGTAGCTCAGCGACACCCGGTCGCCGACCTCGATCCCCTCACGCTTCCGGACTTTAGATGACAACGGAATGAATTGGCTGCCGTCCCCCATCGGCATCAACGACGTATCCCACTCACTCTCTCCCAATGTGACGCGAATTGCCACCAGGCCCCGGTCGGCATAGAGACGCGTTGCCTCGGTCTGTTCCCGCGGTACCAATACATAGACCCATGGTGAGGGGACACCGGTGAAGATCTTGACCGTCGTGGTGACGGAAAATCGGAGCACTTTCATGGGCACCGTCAACCCCCTTAGAAACCGAGCCGATCGCGGGTCGGTGCGAACTCAAAGCGGACAACCGCAAAGCCGTCGGTCTCAGCGAGCAGATCGACCCGGAGCCAACCGACCCCGACCGCTGTTGATATGCGCGCCAGGCTGATCATCAGCTCCCGATCAGATGTTTCGTCCTCCTGTAACAGCACCGTGTGCATACCCTGGACCATGATCGGTCGTTGCTCATCCCCGGCGTCGGTTAACGAGGTGAGGAGCCGCTGATAGTTGGCATCGGTCGTATCGACATGCCAGTAGGCGGCCAGCTCTTCGATTTTGCCGTCGTTGAGCAGACTGACCAGCGCCCGGACGCCATCAGCGACAAACGACCGAGCATGGCGCATGGCCGGAACAGTCATGCCGATTCGTTCGGAAACCGACGGCTCCTCCTGAGGAGCTCCCTGAGCGTTGGCTGACAGGGGCAGGACGAGAATCGCTATCAGAGTCAGGCAAACCAGGCTTCGACGGGACATACGATCATCTCCAGAGTGAGAGCAGATTGGCTCTGTTCAGCATCGACCTATATACACCCGGACGGTCTCCGTCAGGCAAAAAACGCGACAAGTTGTTGCGCCGGAACGCCCCTCCCCCGCATCTTCGGCGCCATGCTGATCGGAATCACCGGACAGATCGGCTCGGGGAAATCGACCGCTGCCCGCTACCTGGAGAAGCTGGGAGCTGTGCTCGTCGATGCCGACGAGATCGGACGGGCGGTTGTTGAGAATGACGACGAGGTCCTGGGCGCTCTGGTTGAGGCGTTTGGCGGATCGATTCTTACTCGCGATGCTACCCTCGACCGAGCCGGACTCGCGCGGCTCGCCTTTGCCTCTGAAACGAATCTCGAGACCCTCAATGCAATTGTTCACCCGTCGCTGCTGGCCGAGCTGCATAGACAAGCCGAAGCTGCTCTGCTGGCCGGGGAGATAGTCGTTATTGACGCTGCTCTTTTGCTCGACTGGGGGCTCGACGAGGATTGCGATCTGACGATGTTCGTCTACGCAACCAAGGAAGACCAACTTCGTTGGTTGGTGGCGCGGGGGATCGTGGAGCTGGACGCTCGTAACCGACTCCGTCGCCAGCTCCCCGATTCCGAGTTCCGCAGCCGTTGTGACATCGAACTCCAAAACACAACGTCACCTGAGGCCCTTTACCGGTCGCTCGACCGGCTCTGGTCCACGCACATCGCTCGCAGTTGACGGACCGCGATTCGGGCTGTTCATTCCTCCTGTCCAACCTGAGGAGAGCTACCAATGCAATATACCGAGCGGGTCGCAAAACTGGAGTCGGAAGGCGCGTTTGTCGTTTTAGCCAAGGCGAAAGCGCTGGAGCGCCAGGGCAAGTCTGTCATTCACCTGCAGATCGGTGAACCGGATTTCGATACGCCGACCAACATTACCGATGCCGCGGTCGCCGCTCTCCGGGCCGGACATACGCACTACGCACCCTCGGGAGGAATCCCCGAGGCGCGCGAAGCTGTCGCCGAGCATTTTCGCAAGACTCGGGGGATTGACGTTACAGCGGAGAACGCGATCATTATGCCCGGATGCAAGCCGGTCATCTTTTGCGCTCTCCTTGCCCTAATCAACGAAGGTGACGAAATCATTCAGCCCGATCCGGGCTACCCAACCTACCGATCGATTACTCGATTCCTCGGGGCAAAGCCGGTCTTTATCAAGCTTCGCGAAGAACATGATTTCCGCTTTGATCTGAACGAGCTCGAATCGCTGATTACTCCACGTACGCGAATGATCGTGCTTAACTCTCCGCAGAATCCAACCGGTGGTGTCCTGACTGAATCAGACCTTGAGGGCGTTTATGCCCTGGCAAAGAAACATGATCTGTGGATCGCTGCCGACGAAATCTACAGTCGCATCGTATACGACAAACCGTTCCGATCGGTCGGCTCGGTGCCGGGGGCGATGGAACGAACGATCTTGATTGATGGGCTCTCCAAGACGTATGCGATGACCGGTTGGCGGGTTGGCTACGGCGTAATGCCAAAGAAGCTCGCCGACTACATGTTTACGATTGCGATTAACAACTTCTCGTCAACGGCAACATTTTCACAGCACGCCCTGCTGGAAGCGCTAAACGGACCTCAGGATGCGATCGACGCCATGGTCGGTGAGTTCCGGGCGCGCCGCGAGGTGATTGTCAACGAAGTGAACGAGATCGATGGACTAACCTGCAAAAAACCCGAAGGTGCGTTTTACGTCTTCCCGAATATCACGAAGACCGGTCTGACCTCGGATCAGTTCGCCGACATGATGCTCACTGATGCCGGTGTCGCCTGCTTGGCCGGAACAGCGTTCGGAGCCAATGGCGAAGGGTATGTTCGTTTCTCGTACGCGAACTCGATACCAAACATCAAAGAGGGCCTGAAGCGCGTTCAGCAGCGTCTCGCCGAAACCGCTCGGGTATAGAATAGGGACTGCACCACAAGTTCTTGTAGACGCCTCCCCGCCGGAGCGCCACTGTGTGGCCGATGCCGGCGCTTCTGGTAACAACAAACCTCATCGATCTCCGCGCGAAGCCTGATCACCATTCGGAACGTGTCGATCAGGCGTTTTTCGGTGCGGTGCTGCACCCGGGCAAGCGGCAGAAAGGCTTCATCCATGTTTCGAAGCCTGATGGCTACGCCGGATGGGTCGATGAGCGTCTTGTTGAACGAATTGGCGAGAGTGGGCCAGTCACCACCCCCCGTTTTCGCCCCTATGTCGTTATCGCCCGGGCAGGAGTCCGGATTCTTGACCCTGCTCGATCCCGTACCGTGGCGCCTCACCATCTCTTCTACGGTACGATCGTTCCGGCGACGCGTCGGAGGGGGAGTCGACGAATCGTCGTTCTGCCGGGGGGGCGCGAGGTCGCGGTTCGGGCCTCGGCTCTGATAAAAGTCGAACGACCCCGATCACGAAATTCGATTATTCGCCGATTGATTGTGGAGAGTCGCTTCTGGTTAGGTGTACCCTATTTGTGGGGAGGAATCTCCCCCTGCGGTTGCGATTGCTCCGGCTTCGTGCAGACGCTGTTCGGACGTTTCGGAACCGCATTGCCCCGCGATACGAAAGACCAGATTTCGGCGGGAACCGCGGTCACGCAAGACCAAACAGCGCCGGGTGATCTACTCTTCTTCACCCGGCATGTGGGAATTGTCGTTGGTCGCAACCGGTACATCCATGCGACTCGGGCTGGTGGTGGCGTACGGGTGAATTCGCTCGACCGCCGCCAACCAGATTATCGGGAAGATTTGGCAACCGACGTGGTAGCCATTCGGAGGATGATATGAACAGCTTTCACCACGTAAAACTCGACCTGCCGCTCAAGAAGACGTTTTCGGTTTCGGGCGGCTCTACGTCGGTCAAGACAAACCTGCTCGCCGTAATGAACAATCGCTACATCGGTGAAGCGGCAACCTCGGTAAAATCCGGACCGACGATTACTGACCTTCAGTCCGATCTGGAAACCGGGTTTGAACGCCTTGCGAAGGTTGATGAACCGACAGTCGAAACCGTTGCAATGATTTCGCAGTGGACCGACATCCATCCGATTGCGCGCTCGGCGTTAACCGGAATGTTGGTCCACTACCTCAGTGGTGAATCGAAACGGTATCCCTGGGAGCTGCTGTCGCTCTATACACCGGTTGGGATTACGACGTCGATGACGATCGGCCTCGATACGGCCAAAGAAATGATCGAGGCGATAACCACGTCGCAGTATCCGGTGCTCAAGATTAAGCTTGGTGAAGATCGTGATCGTGACAAGCAGGTCATCACCGCGTTGGAGGCGATCCAGGGTAAAGAGTTCCGTATTGATGCCAACGGTGGCTGGACACCGGCTGAGGCTGAAGAGAATATCTACTATCTTAACAAAATCGGTGTGTCGATCATCGAGCAACCGACCAAGTTAGCCAACGTCGTCGACTGGCCCCACCTCAAGGGGAAGAGCGAGGAAGTTCATCTCATTGCCGATGAAGGCGTCAACTCGGTTGAGGACTTCGAGAAGGTAAAAGAGCATGTTGACGGCGTGAACGTCAAAATGGAAAAGGCGGGCGGTATTGTCGATTCGGTCGCGCTGGCGAAAGCGGTGCGCGATGCTGAGAAGAAAGTGATGCTGGGTTGCATGGTCGAATCGTCGTTCGGTATCGCACCGTCGATTTACATGTCCTCGCTTGCCGACTACTGCGATCTTGATGGACCACAGCTTCTGGAAGAGGATATCGCGTTCGGTATCAGTAATGACCATGGTGAGATCACCGTCGATCGGGAAATCATCGGTGGCCCACGCCTCAAGCGAGATGTCGTTGAGAAGTACATCGCTACCGACTAGCCGACATATCGGTGCGATAATCGCACTTCTGTGTGCTGTCGTTGCTCCGTCACTCTCCGCTGCCGACTCGGTCGTTGTTATCTACCCAAAGCCGAACCAACGACTGACCGCAATCGACTCGACGTTCATCTTTGGGCATATTCGCAGCGATCAAGACGTCGCCGATCTCACCCTGACAATCAACAGCCATCCGGTCGATATCCACCGCGACGGTGGCTGGTTGGCGTTTATCCCGATCGCACCAGATAGCTTCGTGTTCACCTGCGAGTTGCGTGATCGAGACGCAAGAGTCGTCGCCACAACTTCGTTGCCGACACTAGTACCATCACCGCAGCTGGCGATACCTCGCGACTCGCTGGTGATTGTGGGCGACATCGATCCACCCGCCGGTGATTTGGTCATGTCGGGTGGCGCGATGCTGACAATCGCGTTTCGGGGAACGTCGGGCGGTCAGGCGTGGGCGACAGTGCCCGGGTTGATCGACTCGATTCCGATGACTGAGGCGCCACCGCGACCCCAACCGTATTGGGGACGGTCGGTCTTTGGCGACGGTGCGATTCCCGAATCCCTGCTCGTTCATGGTATCTATACCGGCCATGTTAAGCTGCCCGATACAACGTCAATCTACGACGTGCACGTCGAATACTTGCTGCGTCTGCCCGACTATGCTCAGCTCGAGCCGAAACCGGTTACGCACGATTCGCTGGTCCGTCGCAAACCGGTCCTGACACCGGTGATTCCGGAAGCAATCGTCTACAACTCGAGTGATTACGTGCTGACGGTCAACGACTCGTCGTATCCGTTTGTTATCCGGTTGGTCGACTCGTTGCAGACATTACGGCACGGTCCGGCGAAGGGGTACCTGACGATCTGGCAACCGGACTCGATCGAGGCATTGGTCGTTGCCCGCGAGGGTGGCTGGTACAAGGCGCAACTCGCCGACAATCAGTTCGCCTGGTTTGACACAACGGCATGTGAACGATTACCGGCCGGGACAACACCGCCGCAGTCGTACGTGACTGTCTGGCGCATCTTCGCTGATACCGACTCGACACTGGTGACGACAAACCTGACACAGAAACATCCGTTTCAGGTGATTGTCGACGATCTCCGGACAATTCGCGTGCGTTTGTTCGGTGTCACGAGCGATACCGACTGGATAAGGTACGATTCGACCGATCAGCAGATCGACATTCTCACGTGGCAGCAACCGGAGCCAGGGCTGTACGAACTGACGATTAAGCTGAAAGATGATCTGTGGGGCTACGATGCGTACTATCGCGGTACGCAATTTGTCTTTGCCCTCTTCCCTGCACCCGAACCGCGCTATGGATTAGCCGGCAAGACGATCATGATCGACCCGGGACACTCGGCTGATCCTGGCGCAATCGGTCCAACCGGCTTTACCGAAGCGGATGCTAATCTCGGCATCTCACTCGCACTTCGGGATCTACTTGAGGCCGAGGGAGCGACAGTCATCATGACGCGTGAGGACACGTCGCATGTTGACCTCCGCGCGCGCGTGCCAATGGCCCGGGCAGCCCGGCCGGATATCTTCATTTCGGTCCACAACAACGCCTTACCCGACGGTGTCAATCCGTTTGAGAACCACGGGGTGTCGACGTTCTACTACCATCCGCAGTCAAAGGCGCTCGCCGAGTCAATTCAGACTGAACTGCTGCGCATCCCCGGCAATCGGGACTACGGGCTCTACCATGGAAATCTCTATGTCGCGCGATTGACGGTCTGTCCGGCGGTGCTGGTCGAGTGCGGCTTCATGATGATCCCCGAAAACGAGGCAAAGCTGAAGTCGAAGGGCTGGCAGGAACGATTGTCTAGGGCAATCGCGCGAGGCATAGAGAGATGAGATCCTAGGGACGCAAGATTAAGCCATGACCTCGCGTATCCATCTAACTGCTGTGGAGCTGATAGAGCTATCGGGCGACGTATACTATGAAGTGGGAATGTTGCAGTATCTCGGTGGACAGTTCGGTTGGGAGTCAGAAACCGCTGTAGAAGCATGTAAATATCGTTATCCGAGACCAAATGATCGGATCACCAGTGCTCTTATCGAATCATGGGTGATTCACGTCCGAAATCTCTGTGAGTTCTTCGTACTTGATAGAACTGACGACAAGGTAGCGCATGCTTCAGATTGGATGCCTTCGGGCGTATCATGGAGCTCCGGAAACTCCGATCATCTAAAACGCGTGTACGGGCGGGCTAACGTAGAGGTCAGCCACATCGGAAAACGCAGAATACGTAACGACAAATTCAGCAAGCGGTGGTGCTTTTGCGGGGTCACGAACGGTATCGACCGTTTGGCGAAGGCCTTTTTCACAAAGGCGGACCATTCGTTACTTCATCCGCACTGGATTAGGTCTCCACTTTGGAGATAATGCTCTACTTCGCTTCGAGCCAGTTCGGGCCGGTGCCGATCTCGGCGACAAGCGGTACTTGCAGCTTTGCTGCCCCTTCCATACCCGCCTTCACGATCTTGGTGACTTTCTCGACTTCCGATTCGTGAACGTCGAAAACTAACTCATCGTGCACCTGCAGAATCATCTGAGACTGCATGCCGTCCATGCGCTTGTGAATATCGAGCATTGCCAGCTTGATGATATCCGCCGCTGTCCCCTGGATCGGCGTGTTGATCGCGGTCCGCTCGGCAAACTGACGGATATTGTAGTTCTTCGCCTTGATCTCCGGGAGATAGCGGCGACGGTTGAACATCGTCGTCACATACCCATGCTCGCGCGCAAACTCTTTGGTCCGCTCCATGTAGGCGTTGATCCCCGGATAGCGCTCGAAGTACTTCTCGATAAACTGCTTCGCTTCGTCCTGAGACAACGTCGATTGCTGGGCTAGCCCAAACGCCGATACGCCGTAGATGATTGCGAAGTTGGCGGTCTTGGCTGAGCGACGTTGATCGTCGGTGACATCGTCAAGATCGACCTCAAAGACTTCCGAGGCGGTGCGGCGATGGATGTCCTCGTTGTTGGTGAACGCCTCGATAAGCGCCGGGTCTTCGGCATAGTGCGCGAGGATACGCAATTCGATTTGCGAGTAGTCGGCAGCCAACAGAACGTAGTCATCAGAGCGCGGGATAAACGCTTTGCGAATCTGGCGACCTTCCTCGGTCCGAATCGGAATGTTCTGTAGATTCGGATCGGCCGATGAAAGCCGACCCGTCGCCGCAATCGTCTGATTAAACGACGAGTGTACCCGCCCGGTCTCAGCGTTGAGCATCGTTGGGAGTGCATCAACGTAGGTCGATTTGAGCTTGGTCAACTGACGGTAATCGAGAATCAGCTGTGGGAACTCGTGAATGTGGGCGAGCTCTTCGAGGACTGACTGGTCGGTCGAATAGCCCGTCTTCTTGGCGGTCTTCCCTTTGGTCGGGAGGCCGAGTTTCTCGAACAGAATGTGTGACAGCTGCTGGGTCGAGTTGATGTTGAACTCGCCTCCGGCGATGTCGTAGATCTGACGTTCAAGGTCACCGATCTTGGTCGCCATCTCGGCCGAGAGATCGTCGAGAAACTCGCGATCGAGCCGCACGCCGGCTGCTTCCATGTCAGCCAGCACCGGTACCAGCGGCAGTTCGATATCGGTAAAGAGCGTTTCGACCTCGCGTTCCTTGAGGCGTGGTTCATGAACGGATTTCAGGCGGAACGTGAAGTCGGCGTCCTCGGCGGCGTAATACGTTGCCTGATCGACGGGAACAGCGGCAAACGAGAGCTGTTTCTTGCCACTACCGATGAGGTCAGTGATCGGCTGCATCTTGTAGTCGAAGTGTTTCAGCACCTGAATGTCGAGCGCGTGCTGGCGGCTTGATGGATCGAGGACGTACGACGCCAGCATCGTATCGAAGCCGATCGGTATGATATCACACCCGGCCCGCCGCAGCACGTGCAAGTCGTACTTGATGTTCTGGCCGATCTTCGGCACTGAGGGATCAGTCAACAGCTTAGCTAGCTCGGCGAGGGCTTTCTTCGGATCGATATTCTTGTCTGCTTCATCGTGCGCCAGTGGAACGTAGTAAGCGGTACCATCGCGATTGCAGAGCGACACACCGACTAGATCGGCGGTCATGAAATCGAGGCCGGTCGTTTCGGTATCGACCGCAACCCAATCTGACTGGCGCAGTTTGGCGACGAGCGCCTTGAGGTCTTTCAGGTTCGGTACCAGATGATAGGCTTGATCGGTAGCCGCTGACTCAGTCGCCTTTGCCTGATCGTCGGTTTCATCCGCATCCGGATCGAGTTCACGAATCAGACGGCGGAACTCAAGTTCGAAGAAGAGCTTTTTGGCCGCGTCGTAGTCGATCTCCTGCCGCTTCAAGTCCTCGACGTCGATATCGAGTTCGACGTTGATATCAATCGTTACGAGTTCCTGGGAAAGTTTCGCTTTGTCGACATTCTCCGAGATCTTGGTGCGTACTCCCTTGGCCGAAATCGAATCGGCATTGTCAAGGATCGCCTCAAGCGATCCAAACTCCGCGAGCAGCTTCTCAGCGGTCTTCTGCCCGATTCCGGGGACACCGGGAACGTTATCGGAACTGTCTCCCATGAGGGCGAGCTTGTCGATTACCTGTTCCGGAGCGACACCAAATTTACCGATCACGCCGTCCCGATCGAGGATTTCAACATCAACGTTCGGCTTGGTCGGATTGTAAATGCGAATGCGATCGTCGACGAGCTGGAAGTAGTCTTTGTCAGCGGTGACACAGTAGACGTCGTGTCCAGCGGCAGCACAGCGCTTGGCAATCGTTCCAATGATATCATCCGCTTCGACACCATCGATCCGAAACGATGGTATCCGAAAGGCCGTGACAGCTTCGTCGATCCGAGGAAGCGATTCGACAAGCTCTTCCGGCATCTTGGCACGCGTCGATTTGTATTCGTCGTAGAGCTTGTGACGGAACGTCGGCTTGTCGGTATCGAACGCCACCGCAATGTAGTCGGGGTTTTCGTCTTTGAGAATCTTAAGCAGTGCCGAGATAAATCCGAACGCTGCGGACGTATTCTCGCCCTTCGAATTGATCAGTGGATTGCGGATGAACGCGAAGAAGGCCCGGTAATACATCGCCGGACCATCGAGGAGAAAGACTCGTTTGCGATCAGTCACTATAAAGATTGTGCTCCAGTATGTAGGCAACGACCGGAGGCGGAATCATACCTTCCAGAACCTCGGGCCACCGTTGATGGCGTAGCGCCGAACGGATATCTGTTGACGAAAGCGCCACTTCACCGACGTCAACATAGCGAAGTCGACATCCTGGGGGTATCGCATTTTCCACATCGGTACCCGGCCGCGTTCCCGTAATAAACGGTACACTTGCGAACAGACGTTCAGAATCATGCCAGGTGGTCAGATATTGGACCTGGTCGGCGCCGATGATAAATGAGAGTTCGATTCCCGGGTATGTTTGGCGGAGCGCAGCAACGACATCGACCGCGTATCCCGGTCCGTCGAGTGATGTTTCAATTGTCGAGATCAGCCAATCGGTTTCGTTCGCTGTCCCCAACGTCAGCATGTGGATTCGATGAGCGAACGATGCCTCCGGTTCGGAGCGGTGTGGCGGTCGATACGAAGGTATGACCAGCACGCCGTCGAGGTCAGTTCGCTCCTGGATACGGCGGGCGAGGTTCAGATGACCATAGTGGATGGGATCGAAGGCGCCGCCGAACACTCCCCAGTGTCCGGCCATCATCTTACCGGGCGGCGCATCCTCCCTATTCGACATTGACCTGTGCTGCTGCCGACTGATCTTTCTCGATTTGTCGCAGCAGGTTCTCGATCTCAGCCTGGCGGGAGTCATTGGGAAACGCTGTCTGATACTCGATTAAACGTTCTTCGGCGCGGATCAGATCACCGTTCAGGAGAGCCGTCTGGGCGGCTTCCCAGAGCATCTTGCGTTGGCGTTCAGTCCCCTTTTCCGCCCACCGGTGACTGCCGTAGGCAGCAACGAAATTGCGATAGCGTTGCGCGGCGAGGGTGAAGTCAGCCTTTTTCTCAGCGATTTCGGCCAGAAAGAAGGCTGCCTCAGCAGCGAATGTGGACGATGTATATTCGTCGATCACTCGCTGGAAATAGATCTCAGCCGCACTCAGGGCATTGATGCGCAGGTACACCACTCCTGCGCTATAATCTTTGCGGGCGAGTCGATCGCGGGCTTCGTCGATGTAGGCTTGCGCATCGGTGGCAAACTCAGATTCCGGATGATCGATAATGAAGTCTTCGAACTGGCGAATGGCGACATTGAGGTCGCTCTGGTCGAGCCCGTAATGACCGGGTGTTCCTTCGTAATAGCAGACAGCACGCAGAAACTGAGCATTGGTGGTAAACTCTGATGCCGGATAGTTAAGCATCAGACGATTGAACTCGACTTGAGCGATCGGATAGTTCTCGCCGCCAAAGTACGACATGGCGAGGAAGTACTGAGCGGAATCGGCACCACCGTAGCCGGGAAAGTTGAAGAGAACTTGCTGAAAATACTCAATCGCGCCGTTGTAGCGCTCGCGGTCATAGCGTTCGAGTCCGCCCGCCATCAGTTCCGCTGCTGATAGCCGATTCAGTGCCGTTTGCCCAGCACAACCAACAATGATCAGCAAGGTAATGGCGACAATGAGACCCGAGTATGGGCGCGTGGTCAGTTTTCTAGTCATCATGCGGCGCGGTAGCGCTCCTTCAGCATCGTATAGTTGGTGATCACACGTTGCAGGTACTTCTGCGGCAAAGGTACATCCCGACGCATCAGATTGCGAAGGCGTGTCTCTCCCATGTTGTACGCCACGAGCGCTTTGTTGACATCTTCAAATTTCATGATCTGCTCGAAGAGGTGACGCATCCCGATACGAATGTTTGACTCATAGTCGAAAAGCGTATTCGGTCCCTCCCATTCGACCAATCCCGATCGTTGCGCGACATCCTCCCCCACAAACGGCATTACCTGCATAAGACCGAGTGCCCCAACAGGCGACTTTTGTCCACGTTTGAATGAGGATTCGACGAGGATAACTGACAGGACGAAGAACGGATCAAGCCCGTACGCGTTCGCTTCTTCGTAGATGATCGTGCTCAGTTCACGCACTTCCTGATCATTGAAGCCAATCTGCAACCCCTCGATTGCGTTCAAGATCTCAAGTCGCTCCTCGAGTTCTCGCATCCGCTGCTGCTGGAACGTAATCTGCTTTTCCAGCTCGTATTTATCCTGAACTAAATAGACGAGTGCGGCTGATTGCATCAGGTACACACCGACCAACATGATCGCCACCGGCTTTGAAATGTAGATGCCAAGTCGATCGATCTGGATCATGCTACCCGCTCGCTAGCCACATCGCCTACCAGGTCAAGGGCATCAACATCGGTGATACGCACCGTGACCAGGTCTCCCACACTGGAATTCTCACCACGGAGTTTGACTTCCTGATCGATCTCCGGACAATCGGCCGCCGTCCGGCCGATCGCCCGACCGTCGCCCGAAACAGAGTCAATCATGACCATTACGTTGTCTCCAATGAGATCCGTGGCCTTGTGATGGGCAATATCAGCCTGCAGCGACTCCAGCTGATCGGCCCGCTGACGAGCGATCTCTGCTGGAATCTGACTCGACATCGTTGCCGCTGACGTTCCTTCCTCGGCCGAATAGGTGAAAACACCCATGCGGTCAAACTCATGTTCAGCGGTGAAACTCATCAACTCGTCAAACTCACGATCGGACTCGCCGGGAAAACCAACGATGAACGTGGTTCGGAGTGTTGCGTTGGGAGAGGCGGTCCGAATGCGTTCAATCAGACGGGTCAGATCGCCCTGTTCGACACGGCGATTCATGCGATCGAGTACCGTCGTGGAGGCATGTTGCATCGGCAGATCGAAATATGGCAATGTCCTGGAGCCAGAGGCCATATAGTCGATGAGATCGTCACTAAGGGCCGCCGGATACTGATACATGAGTCGTATCCACTCGATCCCGCTAACGCGATCGAGTGCCTCCAGCAACGTGATCACCGACGGTTTCCCGGGAAGTTCATATCCCCACAGGGTCGCTTCCTGCGAGACAAGAATGAGTTCACGTTTCCCGTTGGCGGCTAAAAACTCTGCCTCGCGAATAATCGAGTCAAGCGGACGGCTTCGGAAGCGTCCCCGCATTCCCGGAATGGCACAATATGTACAGGTACGATCGCAGCCATCGGAGATCTTCAGGTATGACCAGGGATAGGCATCGGAGATAAAGCGATCTTTCCAGGTCAGGTAGCCCAGGCTTCGAGCCTCACGTTTAACGACCTCTTTCGGTCGCTCACCGGTCGTAACGGTGTGAGCGATCGAATCGAGCGCGCCGTGGCCAAACGCGCCATCGAGTTCCGGGATCTCCTCAAGGAGTTCGCGGCCGTACCGTTGACTGAGGCAGCCAGTGGCTAACACCTGCTGGAGATGTCCGCGCTGCTTGCGCGCGGTGTGATCAAGGATCGCCTCGATCGATTCTTCCTTCGCCGCCTGGATGAAGCCACAAGTGTTGACCAGAACGGTGTCCGCATCTTCGGGCGTCGACACGGGAGTATGCCCCTCAGCAACCAGCCGTGCGGCAATGTAATCACCGTCCACGTCATTCTTTGGACAACCTAATCGATCGATGTAAAACTTCATCTACCAGTCCAGATATATAATATCAACCGTATCTGGGACAATTAGTTGCCCAACGTCATCAGGACAATCTAACGCTTCGACACGAGAGAAGACCAAGCGGTTTCGATCACCGTTGGCATCCTGATACTCCAAATAGTCGAGGCGTACCGAATTGTTGTCTTTGTAGGCCACCAAGAGGTCAATCGACTCGGGAAAGACAGTCGACGTCGCTCTTCGACGGGTCAACCGAAATGCCTCAGCCGTGCCAAGGTCGGTTGTTGCGTACAGTTCGTCAAGACGTGTCAAAACCGTCACGAGTTCACTCGCCGGATCGTCAGCGGACCGCTTTTCCAGGGTCGCTTGAGCCTCAATTCGCGAGTAACTGATTAGCGTCTGACCGTCGTAAGCGTAGACATCCGAACCCAGGTCGATCAGGTAGCGACCGGATCGAGCGATCAGCGCCGACGCGTCCAGCGTATCAATGTCGCCGAACACCTCGGACTCCGTAATCGAGAGAAAGTGAACAGCCAGGCAGTCAGCATCGGCAAACTCCTGCTTCATTTGCTCAAACGCGGAGTGGTCCGTGCCGTGAGCCACAGTGAGTCCAAAGCCGATAACGCTGGCAAGCAGTAAAGACTTGAGCATCAATTGGTTATACAGCGTCGAGAGCTAGTTTGATGCGACCTTTTGATTCATGTCTTCAAGGTACGATTTGTCGACCAGTACGTCACGCGCCTTCGACCCATCGAACGGAGAGACAACACCAGCCTCTTCAAGTTTGTCGATCAACCGAGCTGCGCGCTGATATCCAATCCCGAGACGACGCTGGAGCAACGAAACTGACCCCTGCTTCATGCGGACACATACCTCGACCGCCTCGCGGAAGAGGGGATCGCCCCAGTCTCCCCCTTCGTCGCCGGTCGCTTCCTCACCGATCTTTGCCAAACTCTCCGGAGGTGTGATATCGAGATTCTGTTCTTTAATGTGAGTAACGATCGACTCGGTTTCTTCGGTCGACAAAAACGCCCCATGGATGCGGATTGCCTCTGGCTGCGATCCGGTTTGAAAAAGCATATCCCCCTGACCGAGGAGCTTCTCTGCCCCGTTGGCGTCGAGAATCGTTCGGCTGTCAACTTTCGACGATACCGCAAATGCGATCCGAGCGGGGAAGTTTGCCTTGATCAGTCCGGTGATGACATCGACCGATGGCCGCTGGGTGGCGAGAATGAGATGAATACCAACAGCGCGCGCCATCTGGGCCAAGCGGGTAATCAGAAGCTCGGTCTTGCTTGACTGGGCAGACATCATCAGATCGGCAAGTTCGTCTACGCAAACCACGATGTAAGGTAACTTGTCTTCTTCGCTCACCTGTTTGCGGTTGTAGTCCTCAATGTTGCGAACGTTAGCCGTCGCTAGTTTCCGATACCGGTTCTCCATTTCGGTGACCGTATCGGCGAGAACCTTCTCGGCTTGCTTTGACTTCGTCACAACCGAACGGGCGAGATGCGGGATTCCCGAATACACCGAAAGCTCAAGCATCTTGGGATCAATGAAGATGAATTTGATCTGCATCGGGTGCAGTCGGTACATGAGCGATGTGATAAGAACGTTCATGCAGACCGATTTACCTGAGCCGGTAGCACCAGCGATGAGGAGGTGCGGCATTTTGGCCAAATCAGCGACAAACGGCTGACCAGCAATCGTCTTCCCTAACGCCAGCGGCAGACGGAGCCGCGATTCACGAAAGACACCTGACTCGACAATCTCTCGCAGGTGAACCATCTGGGGGCGACGGTTGGGGATTTCAATGCCCACGGCGGCCTTGCCCGGGATGGGTGCCACGATGCGAATCCGTTTGGCCTGCATCGCCAACGCCAGATCATCGGCGAGATTGACGATTTGCGAGACTTTCACTCCCGGAGCGGGCTTGAACTCATAGCGCGTGATGACCGGTCCCGGGTAGCCTTCAATCGCACCGGTAATCCGCACGTTAAACGTATCAAGTGTTTCTTCAAGTAACCGGGCGTTCATTGCTATTTCATCAGAAGATACCGACGGACCGGTTTCAGCGTTCGCGGACAGCAGCGCAGAATTCGGGAAGGCGTAGTCGAGTGCTCCGATCTGAACCGATTCGCCTCGGGGAGCGGGAGCTGCCTTAGGTTCGGAGTCTGGGGGTTCGGATGGCTCGTCGGCGTGTTGTTCCACGTCGAGGTCCAGCAGCTCGGATTGTGTCGGAATACTGATCGGTTCCGGATCGGCGGCGACGACTTCCCGTTCATCGTCATAGTCATCACGGGCCGCATCGTTCTGAGCCCCGGTCATTCGCTTCGGGATGAGTCGAGCAACAACTGTAGCAAAGGCTCGGTACAATCGCCGGAACCATTCTCCCCAAGGAAGATTCAGGCTCCGTGCCAGCCAGGGAACGATCGACGTGTAGAGCATCACCATCGCGACAATGAGGGCGACGAGAACGATGTAGGAGCCGACCGAGCCCACGAGATTGACCGCCGCGAGGGCGACAATGCGCCCCAACCAACCGCCTCCCGTTGGCTGCCCTAAACCACTGATGCCGTCACCGACAAACTGCAGATTGTAAATCACCGTTCCCAGCAGGCAAATCGCGAACAGCAGCCACGCGTGCAAACGGATACGATCGATCCACGTCGGCCGGGCCAGACGAACGGCGGCAAGCACCAGTCCAAGCGGAATGAAAAAGGCCAGCCAGCCCATCAGTGCGCGGAGTACGAACGCTACCCACGCTCCAGCCAATCCCCCCCAGTTGTTCCACGGCAGGTCGAACGGCGATACCCGGCTATCGAGCCTGCCCGAAAGTCGGTCGTCGTCAATCGGCTGCCAGGAAACCAGGGCAATCAGGATAAGACTGGCGAGCACGGCCAGTCCGAGTCCCCATAGCGCGCGGCGTCGCTGCCGGGACTCAGCGGTTAAAACCTTCGTGCGGCGCTGCGGCTTGGCTCGCGAGCGCCCTGATTTCTTCGATGCTTTCCGTTTGGGCATGGTCAGAGCGAAAAAAAGGGCAGGAGTAATCGCCCTGCCCTTCATTCGAATCCGCTGGAGATTACTTTCTCACGGCTTCCTTGAGCTTTTTACCGGCCCGGAAGACAGGAACCTGCGAGGCCGGAATCTGGATCTCTGCTCCGGTCTGCGGATTGCGTCCAGTGCGGGCCTTGCGCTGGGAAACGTCGAACGTCCCAAATCCAGTGAAGCTGACCTTGCTGCCCTTGGACAGTTGGTCGGTTACGCCTTCGAAGAACGAGTCGAGCGCATCGGTCGCCTGGCGCTTGGTGATTCCGGACTTCTCGGCAATCATGGCAATCATTTCATCTTTCGTCATGCGTGTATCTCCCATGTGGAAAATCTTGCGGGTTGACCTTGTTTACGCCGCCAAATCAACGGCGATGAAGGGGCTGTTCAACTAAAACAATACCCGCGAAGGGCCGAAAAAGCCCGGAAAATCAACGCGAAGACTGGAGGAGGTCGGTGCGCAGCGGAGTCTGGGAGTTGTCGAGCTTGATCTCCGGCAGGGCTGTCACATTGAGCCGAAAACCGAAACCGCGATTCGAGCCGACGGGGACCCAGTAGAAGAACCCGGTCCAACAGTGAATCTGCTTGGTGATGGAGACCTGGCTGTTGACCGTTTCATCCGCTTCGAGGTCGTAATACTGCGAGTAAGCTATTCGCGTAGTTGGAGTTAGACTGAAATTCAGGTTCACATTCAGAAAACTCGTCTTGCGGAAATTGCCGTTGTGGCGACCCGTTTCGCGATAGGTAAACGTCGCCCCCAAGTCCCAGTTACTGCCCCCTGGCAGGCCTCCATCGGCCTCGGACTCGACCGTCGACGCCACCTCCTGATCGAACGGCTGATCGAAGAGAAATCGCGAGCCGCGGAGGGTGAGGGTGGTATTAAAGGTGAAATCGAGCAGGTAGGGCGACCAGAACGAGAGCTCGTTCGTCCCGGGCTTGTAGGGATCATGGGTGAAACTGCCGTAGAACCGGAAATTCGGCAGCACATTGGAATTGTAGGACGAACTGATCAGACCCCAGGGGCGCTCGTCGTTCTCGAAGTTATAGCTTGTTCGCGACGTAATCGTTACGAGATTGAGCGTACGCGCGAGTTCATCGCGACCAATCCGCAACAAATAGTCCTGCGACAGACTGATTCCGAGCGACTGCGTCGCTCGCTCCGGCCCCACAGTACCACCGGCAAACGCTGCGATCTCCGCATTTCGATTGGAAGCCGGGGTGTAGTTGTAGCTCACTGATGGCTTCAATACCTGTCGAATTCCCGACAACCCAAACAGATTTGGATATACCGTTCCATACAGGGTCGTCGAGCTACTGACGCTAAATCGTGCGGAGGACGTACGGTAATTCGCATCTCCCTCAATTCCCGCTGTCTCTGATTGGTCGGTTCGATAGATGCGATACCAGCTCTCGCTATACGACACCGACGGCACAAGATCGATGTATTTCAGTAATGTCTGACGACCACTAGCCGTTACCGATTGGTCGATCCGCGTATACTCTCGGCGGCTCCGCACGCCCGATGTATCGGTCACCAGAATCGTATCTCCGGGATTTGATAGCGTATCGATTTCGTCGATCGTACTGCGGTTAGCAACGTTGATGAGCGATGGCTGGTACCGCAGCGCAATCGAATTGTACCAACGCTGTTGAAGGCGACCGTTTTCGTCCTTCGTTCCCGAGCCGAACGGTTTGATTGTCGGTAACGACAGACTTGCACTGGGAAGCGTCAGATTGAGCGATTCTGTGTCAAGGTTCTCATCACGAATACCCGTAACCGACAGCGCGGTCTGGCGACCGAACCGTTTCTGAATCCGGAAGTCGGAGCGTAGCGTACGGTTGAGTCGATCTTCAAGGTCAGCAGAGAAGTCGTTGTAGTAGGTAGCATCAGAGACGAAGTTGGCGTTGGCCGTGAAGCTCAGGCTGGGACTCAGCGTATGGGAATGGCGGCCGGTGAACGTCCAGCGTGTCGACGGCTGTTCGATCGCCAGGGTTCGACTGTAGGTCGTCTGTCGCGCGAGGTTCGCTTCGACAGATCCCTCGAACGTATAGAGCTTCTTGTAGCGAAATCGGTTGTACCAGTTGAGTGTGTTGCCGTTTTCGAAGTAATCGAAGGCCGACTGCAGATCAACGTATTGCGACGGTGCCCAGTAGTAACCGAGATTCCGCACGAAGCGTTCGCCTCGCTCAATGTTGCCAAGAGAGAACGTGGTAAATCCCGATCGTCTTCCCTTCTGCAACGGAAAAACGTAGTACGGTATGGCAAAGAGTGGAAGTCGACCGAGCGAGAAGACCACAGGACGAGCAATGAGCTTATCCCCCTCAATCAGCTTGAGATCGGTCGAATAGAAATGAAAATGAGGCTCGTCGAGGTTGCAGGTCGTGTACCGTCCATCTTTCAAGTAATAGATGTCGCGGCTTTCGCGGTACAGCTTGTCGCCGTAGAAGAATCCGGTTTCGTAGGCGGTCTTCGACTGAACGATCCGTCCCTTCTCGGTACGCAGGGAGTATTCAAGAAAATCACCAAAGAGTTCCTGTTCGCCGTCGCGTAGAACGACGGGAATCGCATTCGGTTGATAGTCACTGATGAACGGATTATCGACGGTATCACGGCGTCGGCCGATCTCATCGGCAGAGAACGCCTCAATAACATCGGCCTCGGTATCGAACTCTACTTCATGAGCGGTCAATCCGAACCGTCCGGAGACAACCGAAGCGTTTCGGGACAGGGTAATCGTGGAATCGGGAATGCGATACACAATCGTCTGCGAGGCATAGTCAACTGTATCGGCCCGATCGACCGGTACGGAGTCGACGATCTCGGTGCGCGTTGCGATGAAGGTTCCAATCGCTCCCCCCTCGACTTCAACCGACTCTAAATCCTCCTGGAAGACATTGAGTCGAATCGTATCACCCGAAACGCTGTTTTGATTTCGCTCGTCGGAGCCACGTGAGGCAGGGAAATACCACGAATATGCCTGACCGAAACAGGTTACCCGGGTTAGGTCACCGTTGCGAAAATCAAAAATGATACGGTCTCCAGAGAGCTGCGACCGATCCATCTCCAGGGAGGTGTCGTTGATCGGCTCGTTGAATTCGCCGTAGGCCGAGTCAAGAACGTCAATACGACGGAGGTCATCGTCGGTACTTAAAATCGAGATCAGAGACCCGCGAATCACCGACCGCCGTCGTAGTAACTCTGGTTCGCCGTAGAGGTCGAGAAGCCCTTCCGGAGATCGAAACACGGCACACTCGGCGGTCGCGCGAAACTGATCATTGGAAATCACAACGTCCCCATTCGCCTCGCCACGCTCAGTAGATGATGTGAAGCGAAACGTATTGGCGATCACCTCGGTCATAGTGGTGGTGTCGGGATAACCGATATAGAGTGTCGGACGTTCGTCCATGTAGAATTGCTCAGCACTGCGATGATACCACACGTACGGACCGATGGCGTACAGAGAATCCGATCGTGACCACAGTTCAACGGGATCACCGGTTGCATCGGCGATACCCGTGAGCAGGTTGTAATCAACAGAGTCCGCTAAGAGGCGGTAGAGCGAGTCTTCGATGGCCACGTTTCCCATCAGAATCGCTCGTTCTCCCCGCAGCCAGAACGCGGAATCGCACGCAATTGTACCACCGGAGATAGCAAAGAGAACGTCACCGGATACCACCGTCGTGTCCTGATCTCCGAAGACAATCTCAAACGACCCCGCTCTGAGCAGTTGCAAGCGATCCTCAAGACTGGATTGCGCTGCCACAGTCAGCCTCGTAAGTCCGAGGAGTATGACGACAAGAAGAAGTCGCACCGTCAACTCGCACCACCTGCCAGCAACTCTGCAACAATCGCCTGAAACTCCGGCCAAGATCCCGGCTTAACTGGTCCGATGTTGCCCAGCGAGTCACTTCCCCCACCGCGCCATGCAGATCGAGCGCACAGTTCCGTGATGAGTCCCTGGGCAGACAGCGAATCGTGGCGGGAGGCGACAGTGACGCGGGTACCGTCGTAGACAAGTGCGATGCCGCCTATCGCTTCGGCAATGGTCGATGCAAAGGCCGACGTGAGTTTGCCGGAGAAATCGCCCGCCTCCGTCGCAACCCAGGTTCCGGATGCACTTTCACGGCGGTGCTCAACGACGTCCGTTACTCGAGATGACATGAGCTCCGACAGGAGCCGTGATTTGTCGCGTCGCAGCTGCGTCGCCTCCTCAAGTCGCTGACTAACTACCGACAGAAGATGGTCGACCGACGTCGACAACTCGTTAGCCAGCTCGCGAGTGATCGACAATCGCTGCCAATAGTCATCACGCGCCATATCGCCGGCAAGCCACCGCACCAGGCTGTTACCGCGTTGCGGGCGGGTGTCGAGATGAGCGATCAGGCCAATTTCGGCTGTCGATCGGCAATGCGTTCCCCCACAGGCGGAGTAGTCGATCTCGCCAATCTGAATGACACGAATCTGATCATGGTTCGATGGCCCTTTGCGAAGCGGCAGAGCCGCTGCTTCATCAGGTGTCAGGAAACGAGTCGATACCACCGTGTTTTGTGCAATGGCAAGATTGCTCGCATCGAATGCAGCGGCCAGACTCAGCTCATCGATAGAGTTGCCCGGCAACTCTATCGCTCCGTAGGACTCACCAAGATGGACCGAGAGCGTTGGAAGGCCACAGTGACGTTCAACCATCTGTGACAAAAGGTGCTGAGCCGTATGCATCTGACGAAAACGGCGTCGGCGAGCCTCATCGATCTTTCCTTCGACCAGGTCACCCGGTTGTCCAACGGGGTTGGTGCTAACATGAACGATTTCGCCGTTCAGATCGATCACGTCGATTATGGGGGCCGCTCCAAGATGCCCAGTGTCATGCAGTTGTCCACCCGAGGTCGGATAGAAAGCCGTGCGATCAAGTACCGTGTGATGCACTTGATCGTTCTCATCGGATCGGACTACTGTTGCATCAAATGACAGCCGGTAGCTATCGCTGTAATACAATCGTTCAGTCACAAGCCACAGGATCCCCAATAGCCTATAGACGAAGCTATCGGCGGCGGCGTTGCATCAATACAGCGTTGCGGACTAACTAGTTCACCTCCGACGTCACGTGATTGCTCAGCGCGCCGATACCTGCGATACGCACGGTGATTTCATCACCCGGCTGCATCGGAGCGATTCCCGCAGGTGTACCGGTTGCGATCAAATCACCCGGTTCCAAGGTATGAATACGGGAAAGATACGAAATCAGCGTTGGGATCGAAAAAATCATCAGTGCCGTCGATCCGGACTGTTTGACCTCTCCGTTGAGGACCCCCTCAACCAGCGTATCGCGCCAGTTCAAATCCGTGACGATCTCGGGACCAACCGGGCAGAACGTATCAAATCCTTTAGCGCGTGACCATTGCTTGTCGGTTCGTTGAAGATCGCGAGCAGTTACATCGTTGACACACGTAAATCCGAAGATGTAGTCTTCTGCCGCTTCCTCAGATACTCTTCGAGCATACCGGCCAATGACAACTCCGAGCTCCGCTTCGTAGTCAACACGCTCGGAAACCCTAGGATGCTCAATGCTATCGCCGGGTCCGATGATACTCGACGGTGGCTTGAAGAAGTAAAACGGTTCGCGGGGGGCATGGTCGGCCGACTGGGAAGCCTCAACATGCGCATGATAATTCAGACCGATGGCAAGGATCTTTGATGGCGTCACCGGTGCGATCCGGGTTGCTCCCTCGTTGTCCATGGTGTCGCCGATTTCCTTTCCCCCGGCGTATGGAGCACCATCGAGAAGATGAATCACATTGCTACGGAGTTCACCCCACATTGATGTTCGGGTATCACGTGATTTCACTCGAACAAATCGTTTAGCCATTATGTAACCCCTCTAAATAGGCTGCGGCCGCCGATCGATTTGCATCGGGAGAATAGCCTCCCTCCAGCAGATTGACTAATCGACCACCGCAGTACTCTTCGCTCCACTGACGAATGACGCTTCCCAGGCGTCGGAACGAGTCATCCGTGAGCAGCCACTGTGCGAGCGGGTCATCGACGTGACCGTCGAAACCGACCGAAACCATGATGAGGTCGGGTGCAAACAGCTTCAGCGCTTCCCCAGTTTCAACAGTAAACGTTTCAAGGACCAGATCCGCGGGCGTGTGCGCGGGATGTGGAAGATTGAGCGTAAATCCCACACCTGTTCCAACACCGGTCTCAACACGGCTACCGGTTCCGGGGTAATATGGATACTGATGAGTTGAAACAAAGAGCACATCATCGCGCGGAAAGAATATCTGCTGCGTTCCGTTCCCGTGATGAACATCGAAATCGAGAATCGCAACGCGTCGATAACGGTCATACGAATCGCGCGCATACTGTGTGGCGATGGCGATCGTATTGACAAGACAAAAGCCCATTGGTCGATGCTGTTCGCAGTGATGGCCAGGAGGACGGGCGACAACAAATTGCACCGAAGGTCCCGTCCCGGACTCAACGTCGTCGACAGCACTTAACGCCGCGTCAACAGCGGTGCAAACCGCGTCCCAACTCCGTTCCGAGTAGTACGTATCCGCATCGAAGTATCCGCTGGTTGTCAACGTTCGCTTGAGCCGCTGGACGTAGTCATCGCCATGGACACGGGCAACAGGCTCCTCGCCATGCTCCTGGCTGGGCCGAAAGTGTAGCCATGGATGTGGCTGCGTTTTTAACCATGCCAACAGGGGGGCAAGCTTGGAGGCTGCTTCCGGATGCCCTGGTGGAGCTGGGTGAGTATCGCTGTTAGCACACTGTCGAATCCCGATTTCAGTCACCGCTGCCTCCGACCGGTTTGACTGCAAACCGCTGCCAGCGATTGGCGCGGAACCAGATCGCCAGTACGATCGCCTTGAGACCGGTGGTGATCGTCAAACTCCACCACACCCCGTTGATACCCAATTCCATATCGAAGCATAACCAGTAGGCGAGTGGAATGCGAAGGATCGATCCCGGAACAGTCACCGCTGCGGGCGGCACGGTGTCTCCCGATCCCGAGAATGCCTCACCGAGAATGATCTCTATGGCCATCGTCATTTGGGATAATCCGAGAATCACCAGATAGTCAACCGCAATGTTCACGACCTCGGGATCGGCGGAAAAGACGCGAGCAAGCGACTCTGGAACGGCCAGGAAAACGACCGAGATGATGACCGTGACGCCGACACCGAGCCCTGTTGCAACCCACGCCCCACGGGCGGCCCGGTCCGGCTTGCCAGCACCAAGATTCTGGCCGACAATCGTCGCCGCAGCCATGCCGATACCAGTAGCCAACAGGTAGCTGATCGACTCCATGCGATTACCGATGCCCATTGCCGCACCGGCAGACGTCCCAAACTCCTGAACAATTCGAATCAGAAACCAGTAGACCGCCACGAAGGAGAGCTGCAACACGGTAATCGGAAAGGAGATCCGAACGATCTCGCCGATCTGTTGCCACCTGATGCGGACAGCTCGCCCTATCGCATACCCGAGGCCACCCCGGGCGAGTGACACGGCAACGGCGATAGCTCCAACGAAAATCGCAAGAGCTGTAGCAAGAGCAGCTCCGGCAACTTCGAGACGCGGCAGCGGACCGATACCAAAGATCAGCAGCGGATCAAGGATCATGTTGACGACAACGATGATGACGGCGATGACCGCCGGATGCCTCGTGTTACCCGAAGCCCGCAGGGCCGCATAGCCGCCTTCGATGAGCGCAAAGAACACTCCGGAGAGAAAGAAAATGCGAAGGTACGGTACCGCGTAGTCAAACGTTGGTTGATCTACCGACATGAAGCGCATGATCGCGGGTGCTAAGAGATATCCCGCGAGCGCCGCTCCGACACCGACACCTATGGCCAGATAGACCCCCTGCCAGAGAAGTGAACGAGCCGAGTCGATAACGCGACTTCCAACGGCACGGGCGACGAGAGCGGTAAGGCCAATCGTTATCAGCGACATCACCGAGTGTGCGGTCCAGACCACAATCATCGAAGCTGTTATCGCGTTCTGGGCGGCCGGTCCGAGGTGTCCAATCCAGAAGAAGTCGGTGATGTTAAGCAGGACCTCGGTGATCATTCCGAGCGACGCGGGAATGGCTAGGCGCAAGACCGATCGCAACAGCGGACCGGAGACAATCTCCGCGGAGAATTTCGCCGGCGCTGAGGCAAGTGGTGACGGTTCGGACATCGCGGGTAAGGGTACAGCCAAATTCCCCGCTGCGGTATGTCAGTTTTCGTTAATGAACTGGCCGATCGAGATGATATTTGCGCACCAGGTGCAGAAGCGCCATTCGGTACCCATCGAAGTGCAGTCCGGAGATAAGGCCTGAACAGACCGGAGCCAGCACTGAGCGATGACGGAATTCCTCCCGTGCCTGTACGTGCGTCAGATGTACCTCGATCGTGGGAATGCCGATCGCCGCGATCGCATCACGCAGTGCGTAGCTATAGTGGCCCAGTGCTCCGGGATTGATGATCATTGCCGCCGCACCAAAGCCATGCTCATGGATAAAATCGATCAGCTGGCCCTCGTGGTTCGACTGTTGCCAGAGCAGTTTGACCGATAGTTCTCGTGCCGTTTCGTTGAGCGATGATTCGAGCTCAGAGTACGATGCATCGCCGTATGTCTCCGGCTCTCGTGCACCCAGCAAATTGATGTTGGGTCCGTTGACAACCAACACGGTATTCATCGCCCACCTCCTCGCCTAAGTTGTCGTAGCAACGCCCGTACTGCTGCACCGGCGTCTCGACGTGAGACCCCCTCTCGAATCATCGGTTCCCCCGGTGAACTGATCAAGACAAAACGGAGGCCGCGGGATGTCGCTTTTTTGTCGATGCGCATGGCATTGAGGATAGCATCCCCGTTCATCTTTGGTGCGGGAACCTCGCTCATCATCGATTCACAAAGGGAACGGTACCGATCAACCGTTGAGTTATCGGTTACTCTCAAGCGCAATCCGAGTTCGATGGCGGCCCAGCAACCGAGAATCACCGCTTCACCATGCCGTAAGCGTCGGTATCCCAGAACCGATTCGATCGCGTGAGCAAACGTATGACCGAAGTTCAGGAACGCACGGGTTCCGGATTCTCGCTCATCGGCCGCAACAACACCGAGCTTGTACTGAACCGACCGTTCGATCAAAGCGGCAAGCGTCGGATCTTCGGGGCGGCGTTCACCTGCCAACCAGTGTCGAAGCCGAGTCTCGAAACCCTTGCGGACCAAAGCGGTGTACTTGAGCATCTCCCCCGCGCCGGCGAATAGTTCTCGCCGGGGCAATGTCAGCAACCAGGCGGGATCGGCAATCACATGCGACGGTTGCCAAATCGCACCAATCAGATTCTTGCCACAGGCGTGATTGATCCCGGTCTTGCCACCAATAGCAGCGTCGACCATACCAAGTAACGTTGTCGGGATAGCTATCCATGCGATGCCACGCAACACGGTCGCGGCGACGTAACCCACCAGGTCGGTCGTGGCTCCGCCCCCGATGGCAACCAGGCAATCATCCCGCCGAATACCGTACTCAAGCAGGGCCGCATGCAGCCGCCGCACCTGGCGCTCCGACTTGGCTCCTTCGCCCGATGGCACTTCGATGGTCAAGTCAGTGAAGGGGGCGAATCGCTTCATGAGACCGCTGCGATGAAGTCGACCAACCCGTTGATCGACAATCATGATCTTCCGCCCTCCTGTCCCGGAGGACACAACCGCAGGGAGTTGATCAAGACTGTCGGCCCCGGCCAGATACAGCGACCGGCCAGACGCATGTCGAAGGGTGCGTTTTAGCATAGCGAAGTATACGTGGCGACGATTTCGTCGGCGATTGTCGAGGGCGTCTTACCTGCTATATCTACCGTCAGCTCTGCCTGTTCGTAGTGCACCCGACGACCGTCGAAGAGATTTCGGAGTTGCTCATCACGAGGTGCAGCCACGAGAAGCGGACGAGTTTTGTCATCCTCAAGTCGTTCAGCAAGAGTCCGAATCTCAGCCCGCAGATAGACTTGAAATGATGACACTCGCAACTCCTGACGAACACTGCTCTGGGTTACCGCACCTCCGCCCAAAGCGACAACGGCGGGCTCTTGAGCCGCGAGTATTTGCCTTACGATCCGCTCTTCCCAGGCTCGAAAGACCGGTTCGCCATCGTGGGCAAAGATCTCGCTGATGGTCTTTCCGACGCGTCGTTCGATCTCCGTATCAGTATCAACGAACGGTCGGTTAAGTCGCTCCGCGATCAGCGGCCCGACTGTCGATTTGCCCGAACCGGATAAGCCTATGAGTACCAAGTGTTTTGATGATCGATCCATCCGCGATCACCACAGAACGTGAATGTCAGGGAAAACACGCGCGAACACCGGACCTGGATCGAGTTCTTCCCCGGTCCACCAGGCATACATGGCGACCGCCTGAGCAACCAGCATGGCTGCTCCGCTCTGACACTGTACGCCAAGAGATGACGCAGCGGCAAGGAGCTTATTGTCCTCGTTGTAATTGAGATCGTAGAAGAGTTGAACGTCGGACCAATCGACATTCTCTCGCCACAGAGTCTCATTGAGATAGTTCGGTCCGCCGACGGTTGTGGCGTTGATGACTAACTGAGCACCGACGAACGATTCTATTCCCATCCTCGGATGTGTGGTTGACACTACCCGATCAAACGATTGCAGTTCACGGGCCCAATCGAGAAGCATCGCCGTTTTGACAGGATCGCGACCACTAATCGTTAACGCCTTTACCCAAGGAAGCTCGGCGAGTGCGACAATCACGGCTCGGGCGGCACCACCGGTACCGAGTACTAACGCGTGAGTGATACTGGTCCGATCTCCCCAACTGCGGAGCGGTCGGGAGAATCCCTCGACGTCTGTGTTATGACCAATCCAACCATCGCCAGGATCAAACCGCAGTGCATTGACCGCTCCGATAGCGGATGCGGTTGACGTAACAGATGCGCAGAAATCGCGAACCGTCAGCTTGTATGGAACGGTAACCGCCAGACCACGATAGTGCTCATTTTCAGCCTGGGAAAGGGTCTGCCCCAGCTGATCAGCGGCAATGTCGAAGAGTACGAACGTTCCCGGACGTCTCGCCTGGAAGAAGATTTCATCGTAAATGGCAGGTGAAGCCGAGTAATGGATATTGTGACCGATCAGGCCAAGACGAAGCAGATCCATCATGACGTCACTCCGTCGAGGAGCTTCCAGAAACTGGGGCATGACACGCCGACGATATTCGGATCGTCAATCAACGACGGACCAACAGCGCCCGTGGCGGCAATCGCCATTGCCATAGCAATCCGGTGATCCCCGTATGCGGCAAGGTCGGCGCCCTGGAGTTCACCACGTCCCTCAATCACCAACCCATCTTCCATCAGTCCGACTTTCACACCCATGCGCGAGAGATTGTCGTAGATTGCCTGAAGTCGGTCGGTTTCTTTGACACGCAACTCAGCAGCGTCTCGAATAACGGTCGTTCCTTTAGCGTAGGCGGCGGCGACAGCAACGATCGGAATTTCATCGATCAGGCCGACAGTTGTATCACCTTCGATCTTTCGTGGTTTGAGTGTGCCACCGGAAACGGTCACGGTCCCTCGCGGCTCGCCACTACGCTCGTGTTTGTCACGAATTGCGACCGAGGCACCGATCTGCCGGAGATGATCAAGGATCGCTGTTCGCGTCGGATTGAGGCCTACGTTCTGAACAGTGATGTCGGCGCCAGAGATTGCGGCAAGTACGAAAAAGAAAGCCGCCGTTGAGATATCACCGGGGATATCGATTTCGCCGCCGGTGGGTCGCTGATTCGTGGCAAGTATGATCCGTCGCCGATAGTCGTGGGGCATCACCTGTCGTTTGCGGCGCGGATCATCCGGGTCTGCCTCCAGGATCGGCTTCACATCTTCGACTACAAGGTCTACATTAAGTTCACGAAGCAACCGCTCGGTATGGTCCCGAGTAATACGAGGCTCTTCAATCTCGACCGAACAGCCAGCCGAGAGACCTGCCAACAAAATTGACGACTTCACCTGAGCCGATGCGACCGGCAGACGATACGTGAACGGGAGCAGCGAGCGCCCACCAACGGTCATTGGCAGTCGGTCGTCGACCGTTGTTACCTCGGCTCCCATTTCGGTTAACGGTGTCACGATACGTTTCATGGGGCGGCGACTGAGCGATTCGTCCCCAAAAAAACGCGCCGAAAGACCGTTGCATCCGGCAGCGAGCCCAGCGGCAAGACGGACCGTGGTTCCAGAGTTTCCGCATTGACATTCGATGGTACCGCTCGCCCGCGATGCTGGCGGCGCGAAAACCATTGCGTCTCCGTCGGGTGTGGTTGCCACACCAAACGCTTCAGCGACAGCAATCGATCGGGCTACGTCACCGGTGTCCGGCCAGTTAGTGGCCGTTATTGGGTTATCGGCGAGAATCGAACTGAGGGCAATTCGATGGGCGATCGATTTGTCGCCCGGCACCATCAGCGTCCCTCCGACCTGCCCGGCGGGGTGCAGTTCTTTGGTCATTGAAGATTGCGGCCGAGAACGGAACCGACTTTTTGCACGTCGGCGATCAGCGTTTCGTAATCGTCGAGCGTTAATGCCTGAACACCGTCCGAAAGAGCCAACTCGGGCTGATTGTGAACCTCAACGATTATCCCGTCGGCACCTACCGCTATAGATGCCCGGGAAAGCGGGGTAACCTTGTTGCGGCGGCCCGTCCCGTGCGACGGATCGGTGATGATCGGCAAATGAGACAGCCGCTTCACATAGGGCACGGCAGACAGATCGAGTGTATTGCGAGTATGGTCGGCGAATGTTCGAACGCCACGTTCGCAAAGGATAACCCGGCGGTTCCCTTCCGCCAGAATGTACTCTGCGGACATGAGCAGCTCCTGCAACGTCGCAGCGATGCCCCGCTTCAAGAGGACCGGTTTGTCAAGGCGACCGACTTTCTTCAGGAGCGAGAAATTCTGCATGTTCCGGGCACCGATCTGAACGATATCGGTGTATGATGCCACCAAATCAAGCGTATCAGTATCAATCGCCTCGGTGATGATCTTCAGCCCAAACTGCTCGCGCACCTCAGCAAGGATATCGAGCCCCTCTCGACCCAGTCCCTGGAAGGTATACGGTGACGTGCGAGGTTTGTAGGCTCCGCCACGATAAATGCGTGTCCCTTGTGCCGCGACCGCTTCCGCAACCCGAAACGCCTGATCACGACTCTCAATCGAACACGGTCCGGCCATGACCGTAATCGGATTGTCTCCGCCTCCCACACTAATGCCGTCGCCAATCTCTACCCGCGAATCTTCGGGATGAAACTCGCGTGAGACGAGTTTAAATGGTTGGGTAACGTGGATGACATCGCGAACACCGGGCAAATTCCCCAATTGCTCAGCATCAATCTGATCCTTGTTGCCGGTAATGCCGATTGCGGTCCGTTGTGCTCCCGGCAACGGATGTGGTGTCAGGCCGAGTTTGGTAATGATATCACAGACATGCTGGACCTGTTCCGGCAATGCTGTACGCTCCATAACGACTAGCATCGTTCGTTAATCCATTCTGAACAGATCATCGGCTACATCTCCTCCGGAGCGGCGATGCCAAGCAGGTTGAGACCCTCTCCGATAACGCGTTTCGTCGCCGCGACCAAAGCGAGACGAGCATTCGTACGCGAGTCATTGTCTGAAATGATCTTGTCGATCTTTCCATCTTCGCCCTTGCGCTGATACACGCGGTTAAACGCACTTGCAAGTTTCAACAGATGAAGCGAAATGGAATACGGATCACTGTTGCGAGCAGCCGACCTGACTGCCTCCGGATAATCGGCAAGTAACTCCAGAACCCGCTGCTCCTCAGCGTGATTCAATTCGCCCCACGCTATAGCAACCGTGTCAATCGTGGGTGCGTTCCTTAGAACGGAGGCGAGACGGGCATGGGTATACTGGAGGTACGGACCGGTCTCTCCATCAAAGTTGAGCACTTCATCCCACTTGAAGGTGACATCGGTCTGTCGGCGAACGGAGAGCTGCGAGAAGATTACGGCACCAATACCAACCTGTGCCGATACCGTTTCGCGATTGGGGAGATTCGGCGATTTCTCCTCGATAACGTCGCGAACCTTGCCGACAGCCGTGTTCAGGACTTCTTCCAGAAGAATAACCTGACCTTTGCGCGTCGACATGACCTTTGCCGAACCCGATTCTGAGTCCTCATCGATGAACTTGATCCAGCCAAAATCGATATGGCGAATTCGTGGACCAATTCGTTGATCATCGGACGACCCTTCAGCGTCCTCAAGCAGCTTTAGAACCTGCACACATTGCTTGAAATGGTCAGACTGGGCAGTGCCGACCACATAAAGCGACTGGGTATATCCATATTCAGCGAAACGCCAAACGGCCCCGGCAATATCCCGGGTCAGATAGAGTGTTGCCCCATCGGACTTCTTCAGAAGCGCCGGAGGGAGTCGGTCGTCGGGGAGTTCGACGATGAGTGCGCCTCGTGATTCTTTGGTCAGGCCTGCTGCGTGCAGTCGATCGATAACAACCTGCATCTTATCGTTCAGGAATGATTCGCCGACGACAAGATCGAACTCGACCCCCAGCATATCATAGACGCGCTGAAACTCTCGCAAAGAGATGTCTCGAAAGCGTTGCCAAAGAGTCGTCGCACCCGGATCACCGTCCTCCAATTGGCGGAACGCTTCGCGAGCCCGGTCATCGAGCGACGGATCAGATTCTGCCTCGGCATGAAAACGGACATAGATATCCAGGAGATGCTTAATCGGTTCCGGACCATCGAGTTTCGCTTCGTCTCCCCAGATGCCAAAGGCCACGATCATCTTGCCAAACTGTGTGCCCCAATCGCCGGGGTAATTGATGCCCACAACGGTGTAGCCGAGGGTTCTCAGGATTCGCCGAAGGGAGTTCCCGATGACGGTTGTCCGCAGATGCCCGATACCAAACGGCTTCGCAATATTGGGCGACGAATACTCGATCAGGATCGTCTGTCCTGCTCCCTCGTCCGAAGCGGCTACCGGCTGGTCGGTTCCGAGGATACGATCAAGCGTATCCGCAGCGAGTTGTTCAGGGGCGATACGGGCGTTGAGGAAACCGGAGACACCTTCTACGGCCAGGGTCTGTCCATTACCAGCCTGGAGCGTGCGGATGCGCTCAGCGATGCGTGCGGTCACCTCGGGAGGTTTAGCCCGGAGGTGGCGGAGCCACGGGAAAATCGGCAGAGCGAAGTGCCCCATGCCCGGATCTTTGGGGCGCTCAAGTCGATCGAGTAGCTCCTCGGCCGAGAAGAGTTCGACATCACCCAGGCTGGCATGCAGCTCTGGATACTCCTGCCGAAACGCTTCAGCCAACAATTCGGCAAATGAGCGCCGATACTGGTCAGTTATCCCGGTGGACATAGATCGCGAAGTATAGGCGGTGGTAGCGCTTGGTCAACGTGTTATCCGGCAACCCGATCGAGGGCAGTTCGAAGCGACGCCAGGAGACGAGATACGTTCCTCCGGCCGGCCGCGGAGGTCCGAGCGTCCCGAATCAGTTCAATCAACCGGGAGCCAATGACAACGCCATCAGCGTCGCGAGCCATCATCGCGGCCGTCTCCGGAGAAGAGATCCCAAATCCTGCCACAAACGGTTTTGTGAGTTGTCGCCGTAGCCCCTGAAGATAGTCTCGTGTGTCCCGTGTTACCTTGCCACGTGCTCCGGTTACGCCGGCGACAGTAACCGCGTACACGAAGTCGGTAGCCTGAGCATCGACACTCGCGACGCGTTCACGCGGCGAGGTGGGGGCAACCAGAAAGACCGCGGACAGTCCTTCTGCTTCGAGAGCTGATTTCAACCCTCTTCCTTCCTCAATCGGGAGGTCGGGAATGATAAGACCATCAACACCTGCCACAGCACCGACTCGTGCCAGCCGGTCGAGACCGAACGTCAGGATCGGGTTGAAGTACCCCATCAGAATGATGGGTAGTGAAATCTGCTTTCGAAGATCCGCTACCGCATCGATGATCTGACGAAGCGACACTTTGTTTTGGAGCGCAATGTGCGACGAGTATTGGATCGCGGGACCATCCGCAAGCGGATCCGAGAATGGCACACCAATCTCGATCATATCCGCGCCGACATCGGCGGCGGATCGAATGAGATCGACCGAATGCGATACGGTCGGATAGCCGAACGTCAGAAACGGCACCAGCAGTTTGCGACGACCTCTTTCCGCAAGACACGTAGCGATTCGCGTCATGACGTCTTTGTGCCGTCCCGTTGGGTAAGAATGATCGGCATATCTTTATCCCCCCGACCAGATAAACAGACAATGATCCGATCGGCGGCTTGGTAGCGAGTCCGGTTTTTCTGCACCCAGGCGATTGCATGGGCAGTCTCCAAAGCGGGTATGATTCCTTCGAACCGGCAGGTGAGCTCCAATGATCGATACGCTTCACGGTCGGTAACGTGACTGTACTCAACACGACCGGAATCTTTGAGATAGGAGTGTTCCGGTCCGACACCGGGATAATCGAGTCCTGCCGAAATAGAGTGGGGCAACATGACCTGCCCGTCGCGATCATAAACTAGATAACTGAGTGATCCATGAAGGACTCCGGGCTTCCCTTTTGCTAGCGTCGCGGCGTGTGCGCCCGACGAGACACCATGTCCACCCGCCTCGACACCAATCAGCTCAACCTCTGTTTCCTTGAGAAAGTCGTAGAAGATGCCAATTGCATTCGATCCCCCGCCAACACAGGCGACAATCGCTGCAGGGAGTGCAGGCCAGTCTCGTCGCGTTTCGTGCAGAGTTTCCCGACCAATCACCCGCTGAAACTCCCGGACGATGAGAGGATACGGGTGCGGTCCTACGGCTGAGCCGATGATGTAGAATGTTGACCGAACATTCGTTACCCAGTCGCGCATCGCTTCCGAGGTCGCATCCTTGAGGGTTTGCGATCCCGACCTGACAGGCCGGACCTCAGCGCCAAGCAATCGAATCTTCTCGACGTTCGGTCGCTGTCGTTCGATATCTTCAGCCCCCATGTAAATGACACAGTCGAGACCGAAACGAGCACAAACAGTTGCAGTTGCCAAGCCGTGCTGCCCCGCCCCTGTCTCAGCGATGATTCGCTTCTTCCCCATTCGCTGAGCCAGAAGTATCTGCCCTACGGTGTTATTGATTTTGTGGGCACCGGTGTGATTGAGATCTTCACGCTTAAACCAAATCTCCGGACCGCCGACTCGTTGACTGAGGCGTTCGGCGAAGTAAAGCGGCGTCGGACGCCCCACGAATGATTTAAGATGAGCGGCCAATTCCGCTTTGAACGCTCGGTCACGTCCGATTGCTGCAAAAGCCTCCGTCAGCTCGTCGAGAGCAGACACAATCGTTTCCGGAACGTAGCGTCCTCCATACGTACCGAATCTTCCCCTCTTGTCAGGAAGTGCCTTACTGTGCGTTGCCATTGTCATATCCTCGAACTCGCTCCACGAAACGAGTCAGTTTGCGAGCAGATTTGATCCCCGGTTCGCTTTCGACACCGGAATTCACATCGACAACCAAGGGGCGAAACCGACGCAGTCCGTCGACAACATTCTGTGCGCGAATACCACCCGCCAGGACCATGTTTGGCACCACCTCGCGTACTTGATTCCAGTCAAACGTCTGACCGGTTCCGCCATACCTCTGACCATCGATGTTATCGATCAGAACAAGATCAGTCGACCGTGACCGAGCGGCCTCTACATCTGATGGCCCTACAGCAGCGATCACACCGAGTCCGTCGCGTTGCAAGCGCTTCACCTGTGCTTCGCTGGGGAGTTGATGCAGCTGGACCCAGGCAAGCTTGAGTCGATCGGCTTCGCGTCGGATCTTGTCGAGGTCAAGATGGGTGTAGACACCGACTACCGGCAGCAGCGGTTGTGCTACTGCACCAACCGTGCGCGCTTGAGACATCGATACGAATCGCGGCGAACTCGGGGCTCGAATGATTCCGATCAGATCGATACTGAGTCGGAGACAGATTTCGACGTCGGCCTCACGCGTGATCCCGCACACCTTGATTCGAGTACGATAGGTCATTCGGTGAGCTCTCGCAGTTTGCTGGCCGGATCAGCGGCCGTAACGAGCGCTTCGCCAATGAGAAAGGCATCAAAGCCAAGATCACGGAGTCTTCGCAGATCACCAGAAGTCGACAGGCCGGACTCTGCGACCGTGATATGATCGCCGTTGATCCGAGCGCCAATCCGCTCGGCAGTCTCAAGGGTGACCGTGAAGTCACGAAGGTTCCGATTGTTCACACCGATAATGTCTGCTCCCGAGTCAATTGCAATCGATGCCTCGTCGTCGTCATGCACCTCGACCAATGCATCGACACCCACCGATCGAGCTTCGGCCAGCAGTTCGACAAGCGTTGTTGGTGTCAGCATGGCGACGATCAAGAGAATGGCATCGGCGTGCATATAGCGCGCATACAGAATTTGGTAGGGATCGAAAATGAAGTCCTTGCAGAGGACGGGAAGTCGAGCCGCGTCCTTAGCTCGTTTCATATACTCGGCTTTCCCAAGGAAGAAGTGCTCTTCGGTCAGCACCGAAAGAGCCACGGCACCTCCCTCGCGGTACTGGGATGCAAGGTGATCGATATCGAAATCCAGTTTCAGAATACCTTTCGAAGGTGACGCTTTCTTACATTCAGCGATGATGTTTGTGCGACCGGGCTGAGAGATAGCGTCGCGCCAGGAGAGTCGGTTCTCACCGGGGAATCGATCTCGGATCTGCTCGGCGGGAAGAATCGCCTTAAGCTCTTCGACGACCAGTCGTTTGTTAAGTCTGATCTTGTCAAGGATATCAATCATAACGACACGTTATTCTGTACGTACCACCCGGGTCCATCCTGCTTGCGTACCTCGACGCGGGAAAAGAAGAGATACCAAATGATCGCTGCAGCAAAATATATCCCTGCGGTGATCAGAAGCGAAGTTGTATACCCATAACGCTCAATTATCTCGCCACCGAATCGCGACGCGATCGTCCAGCCACCAGTCCAGGATACCATGATTACGGCATTGATCAATGCCTGTTCATTGGGCCGGGACAATTCGAGCCCAAGATTCGTTTGAATCGGAACACCCGCGTTCATCAATCCACCCCGGACGAGAAACGCAACGACGGCCAGCCAGAGCTGATCAGTGAACGCCAGAATCACCAGGAAGGGGAGCGAAAGCAGCTGCGTGAGTGTGACGGTTCGAACCAGACCGAAGTGTTTCGTTACGACCGGACCTGCCATTGTCCCGATGATCATGGCCCCGGTTACCAACGCGAAGAAGATGCCGATATTGTCCGGGCCTTGATCAAAGCGGTCTCGAAAATACAGATTGAGGAACGGAACCGTGAGGCCGGCGCCAATACCGACCAGCGAGTGGCAGAAGATCGTTTTCGAGTAGAAGCCTTTCCGTTCCGCCAATTGTGCGAACGACAGGCGACGGTTGGTTTCTTCGGAACTTGGTGGACTCGGACGAATCATCGAAAAAGGAACCAACGCGAGTAGGCCAAAGGCGATAGCCACATAGAACGTATAGGTGTATCCAATTACCGCGTCGCCGGTTTGCGCAATCAAGTATTCGGCGAGCTGACCAGAGCCGAGTGTTCCGATCACACCGCCCATTGCGAACGTCGCAAACGATGCACTAAACAGGTAGGTGCGCTCGACCTTGCTCGAGTTGCGCATGAAGAACGGTCCGGAGCAAACCCGATAGAAGGAAAAAACCATACCGGCCAGAAACGCGAAGGCGATAATCAACATGATGTCGCGGAACTGAAGAAGCGAGTAGAGCAGCGCAGCGTAGATGATCGGGACCGAAAGAAGGACGTATTTGATTCGCCAGCGAGCGACAAGGATACCCGCCGGAATACCGACGAGCGCCATTCCGAATGTCCGAGCCGATTGGACCGCGCCGATATCTCCCTCAGGAAACCCCAGCTCTTTGAGGTAAAGATTGAGCAGCAGTTGAATCGTCTGAAACGTCGCGGCGAAGAAAAAGACACCGGTCAGAAAGCGTCGCGCATTAGGGGAGAATGATCG
Source organism: Candidatus Zixiibacteriota bacterium (assembly GCA_028289585.1). Classification (GTDB taxonomy): domain Bacteria; phylum Zixibacteria; class MSB-5A5; order GN15; family FEB-12; genus JANQPI01. The sequence goes on along the minus strand of JANQPI010000035.1, from coordinate 410,842 downwards.
GAGACGGTACCAGTAGTCAGCCAGACCGGAACGGCTGACCGCGAGGGACGGCTCAGACGACGCTTTCGTGTCGGTTGTCATTGGGTAGCCGAATTCCGCAGTTCGTTCAGCAACGCGATCGCAGTACCGTCAGCGACCGCTCGACGAGCCAGGTCGACACCATCGCGAATAGAGATCGCCTGTCTACCAACGTAAAGCATGGCACCCGCATTGTAGCACGAGGCATCGGCATAGGGTGACGGCTGACCAACTAGCACCTCTTCCATGATCCGCGCGTTCGCGGTTGCATCCCCCCCGGCCAGCGCGCCCGTTGGCACAGTCGCCAACCCGACGTCCTCGGGTGACATAACCTGCTCTGTTACTTTACCGTCTTTCAACTCAACAAGGTCGGTGGGAGCGGAGAGTGAGAATTCGTCAAGACCGTCGCGCCCGTGCACAACAATCGCATGCTGGGCACCGAGCAACTTCAGTGTTTCAATCATGAGCCAAAGTAATGATCGATCGTAGACCCCAACCACCTGACGCTGAACGAGTGCCGGATTGCTCAAGGGGCCGAGGATGTTAAACACGGTACGCACGCCTAGTTCGCGGCGGACCGGAGCGGCATGTTTCATCGCCGGATGAAAGTTGGGGGCAAAAAGAAAGCTGAAACGATTGCTTGCGAGTTGCTGCTGCACTTCTTCGGAATCAGTTGCGAGACGCACTCCCATCGCTTCTAACACATCGGCCGACCCACACTTAGAGGAAACCGATCGGTTACCGTGTTTCGCGACGACCGCTCCCGCCGCAGCAGCGATCAGTGATGCCGCCGTGGAGATGTTGAATGTCCCGGCACCATCACCACCGGTACCGCAGCCATCGACGGCCATGGCTTGCTGATCGGAGGTCAGGTCGACACGTACGGCATGGTGTCGCATCGAATCAACCATGCCCGCCACCTCGGTAGCTATCTCTCCTTTTTGCTTAAGTGCGATAAGCCACGCGGACAGAACGATCGGTGATTGGTCACCGGACATGATGCTGTCCATTGCTGTTCGTGCTTGGTCCCGTGACAACGATTCCCGCGCCAGCAGCGGTGGCAACTGAGACTTCAACTCACTCACAACGTTTCCAGCCAGTTCTGCAGCATCCCCTTGCCATCGGCCGAGAGAATCGACTCCGGATGAAACTGGACGCCTTCGTAGGGAAAGGATCGGTGGGAGATGCCCATCAGAACGTCATCGGTCCAGGCGGTCACCTCGAAACATTCCGGGAGCGTATCCCGACGAACAATGAGTGAGTGGTAGCGGGTGACCGTAACCGGAGACGCGAGGCCGGCAAAGATGCCGTTTCCGTGATGCTCAACCGCTGATGTCTTGCCGTGCATGAGCTTGGGTGCGTAGTCAATCTGTCCACCGAACGCTTCAGCAATCGCCTGATAGCCAAGGCAAACGCCGAGAATTGGGACGGTACCTGCGGTTCTTGAAATCAAGTCCGGCATGATACCCGCACGGTGTGGTCGCCCGGGTCCGGGTGAAAGCACGATCCCCTTCGGGGCTTGAGCAAGCACCTTCTCGGGTTCGATTTCGTCGTTGCGGTAAATGACAACGTCTGCCCCCAACTCCTGAAGGTATTGAACGAGGTTGTACGTGAACGAGTCGTAGTTGTCGATCATCGTGATCATGAATCACCACGTCCCGTAACGGCGCGCAACGCGGATTCCGCCTTGGCTTCGGTTTCCTCCACCTCTCGCGTCGGTCGAGAATCGGCGACAATACCAGCGCCAGCCTGTATGTGACTGCTGCCATTCGTCTGCACGACAGTCCGAATAGCGATGCAGGAGTCAAGGTTCCCCCAGAAGTCAATGTAGCCGATTGAACCGCCGTAGATCCCACGCCGGACCGGTTCGAGATCGTCGATAATCTCCATCGCTCGAATCTTAGGTGCACCCGAGAGAGTCCCGGCCGGGAAACACGCGAAGTGGGCGTCAATGGGCGAGACATCGCGCCGCAGCTGACCGGTGACCGACGAGACAATGTGCATAACGTGCGAATACCGTTCGATTGTCATCAGCTCTGGAACGTTCACTGAACCGGCACGAGCCACCCGTCCGACATCGTTGCGACCAAGATCAATCAGCATGGTATGCTCGGCACGCTCTTTCGGGTCCGCAAGGAGATCGTTGGCCAGCCGCTGATCGGCATCTGGGCTTTCACCGCGGGGTCGGGTTCCGGCGATAGGCCGTGTCTCGATTCGCTTCCCCTCGACACGAACCATCATCTCAGGCGAAGAGCCGATGACTGACGCTTCTCCGAGTCGAAGGAGAAAAAGATAAGGCGAAGGATTGCGACGCCGCAGCCGCCGGTAGATGGTCAAGGGGTTGACGTCGTGATTGATCTCCCAGCGACGGGAGAGCACAACTTGAAAGACATCTCCCTCGCGAATGTGGCGTTTCGCCCGGGTGACCAACCGTTTGAAGTCATCACCTTGGATATTGACTCGCGGCTGCGAACGAAGGACCGGATCGAGTGACGGAATTGAGCGAATTGGTCGACCCAGATGGGCGATCATCGTTTCGAGGCGGCGGCGACCATCGTTGTAGGCATCACGCAGACCCGAGGCCTTGACGTCGTGCAGGATGTTTGCGATCAGTACGATCTCCTGACGTAGGTGATCAAAGACGATCAGATCCCGATACAACCCGATTTGCATTTCGGGCAAGCCCAGTTGGTCGGGGTTGCGATCAGGGATTCGCTCGTTCCAGCGAACCGAATCGTACGAGAAATAGCCAACCCCACCGCCAGTAAATCGTGGGAGATCAGGACGTGTTGCCGGCCGGTACGCGGCAAAGAGTTCGGCGAGGAACGGTATCGGTAGAGCTTCTATCTCCCGAGCATGTTTCCCCTGCAACAGTCGAACCCGGTTGCGCCAGCCCTGAACAACCAGGAACGGGTCCCGCCCCAGGAACGAATAGCGAGCCAGCTTCTCTCCTCCCTCGACCGACTCCAGGAGAAATCCATAGCGAGAGTTACGGCACAGTTTCAGCCATGCCGTAACCGGCGTCTCGACGTCGGAGGGCACTCGTGTCACCAGCGGGATAACGTTAGATCGCTGGTTGAGTTCGCGAACCTCAGAAAATGTCAACATGCTATCGCGACCTCAGCATCCGCGACGAACACAACGGGACCGGTAAGATCAATGACACCCGTCTCCGGGGACCAGTTGACATCAACCGAACCAGCTTCAAAGTCAACCGTACTCTGGCGGTTGGCTATTCCCATCATCACACCGACAGCAACGGCAGCTGCGGCTCCGGTACCTGATGATGACGTCACGCCAACGCCGCGCTCCCAGATCGCAACCTTCAATCGAGACCGAGTGGCTGGAATGACGAACTCGACATTCACACCATTGCGGAAGTGACGGCTTGAAGCGATCTCCGAACCAATCGTCTCCCAGTCGAATGCAAAGTCAGAACAGACAATGACACAGTGCGGATTACCCGTCGAGACAACCGACGCTGGTAACTTAACGTCGCCAACCGCAAGCGGTTGATTGATGAACTGCTTCTGCGTAACGCGCATCCCGACATCGCGGGTTGCAAACGATGGTCGACCAACCGTTCCCTGAACGCGCCACACGCTGTTCTCTTTTGCCACCAGTTGCACCGACTCGATATTACCATTCGACTGCCACGTGCTGCGCCGACGACGTGTCTCGCGATAGTGGTGCAATCCGAGAATACGTAAAGCATTCCCCGACCGCTCCGCTCGAGAACCATCGCGATTGAAGATACTCACCACCCCATCGCAGTCATCATCGTGAGACACCACGGCCAGTCCGTCTGCTCCAATGCCGAGCTGGGGATCGCAGCTGTGACGAGCCACGCTTGGCCAATCGACGGTTGCCCGCTTCGGAGCGGACACGACCAAGAAGCTGTTACCAAGTGCGGAGTACTTACTAACGGCAAGCTGCATGGGTGCACTTTGACGGCAGAACGAAGTCAGGCAACAGCAAAGCGACTACTTGGTGCTTCCCGCACCTGCTCGTGAGACAGCGGTCGCCGAGTCTGAAGACTCGCGCTGATCAAGGATTTCTCTGAACAGGCCGGCGAGACGTTGCACCCCGGTGCGAATTTCATCCGGGCGTGCACTCGAAAACGATAGTCTCAGGCAGTTCTCTCCCCCACCGTTCGGGAAGAACGGCGCTCCCGGCACATAGGCAACCTGCTGGTCCACGGCACGTGGGAGCAAATCGGTTGCATCGAGATCATTGGGCAGTTCGACCCAGAGGAAGAGACCGCCTTCGGGGCGGGTGAAGGACACGGCTGCAGGCATGGTGCGGTCGAGCTCGGTCAACATGGCGTCGCGCTTCTTCTTGTAGGCAACGCGGAGCGACTTGACGTGCGGTTCGAACAATCCCCGCATCAGGAACGTGTTCATGACGTACTGACCGAGTGTATTGGTGTGCAGATCGAGGCATTGCTTGAGGCGTTCCAGTTTCACAATCAATTCGTGGCGGGCATTGATCCAGCCAATGCGTAATCCGGGAGCAATCAGCTTGGAAAGCGTTCGCAGGGCAATGACACTGTCACCACCAATCGCCTTAACCGAGAGAGGCTTCTCATCAGCGAAACGAATGTCTGCGTACGGCGAATCGTCGATTATCGGAAGTCCGTAGTGATCGGCGATCTCCACGAGTCGTTCTCGCCGTGCCTGCGACAGAGATCGCCCGCTGGGATTCTGGAAATCCGGGACCGTGTAAATCAACTTAGGGTGATGCTTGTCAATCAACTCAGGAAGCGCCTCAACCTGCATCCCATCATCATCCATCGGAACGCTGACGTATTTTGCCCCGTAGTGGGTAAACGCTTGGAGAGCGCCAATGTAGGTCGGCTGTTCGGTGATAATCGTCTCACCCGGATTGATGAGTGCATGGGCAATCATCTCAAGTCCCTGTTGGGCACCGGAGATTATCAACAGGTTAGCGGCATCCGTCGCGGCTCCGCGTCCCGTCGCCCGTTCGGCCAGACGCTCGCGCAGTGACAGTACTCCCTGCGTAATGGAGTACTGCATGGCCGCGGCCCCGTGGATCATGAAGATGTCGTCAATCGCGATGCGGAGTTCGCGAAGTGGAAACAGGCGGGGATCGGGCAGTCCGCCAGCAAAGGAAATGACGCCCGGACGAGACGCGGTCTTCAGCGCTTCGCGAATGGCCGAAGGCGCCATGGCGTCGACTTCCGGACGCAGTTCCCATCCGTTAAGCAGTTGTGGTTCAAGCATTCAGCTGCTCCTCCCGAGCCTAGCCTCCAATATAGCGGAGTTACGAAATCAGGCTACCTTCAAAATCCAAGTTGTCTCTCAGGGCTTGCCCGGCCTATTTTCGGGTGATGCCATGCTCCGATATCACCGAACTCATTTCGGTTCGCCTCGACCGAGAGGGGCGACTACATCGCTACCGGTTGAGCAAACAGACTTGCGGGGGCTCCCTTGGTCGACCGGCGTTAATTCTGGGCTGGGCTCGGGGACAATCCCCCCAGGAGCTTCTGGCTGCCGATCCCGCGGCGTTTCTCGCGTCTGCTTCGGCCAAGTCACTGGTCAGCGAAGTAGTTCACCTCAAGCACTTCTTCGCGCTGAGAGCGGCGGTGGCCGCCCTCGAGGGTCTGGCCGATTCCGACCCGGAGGCGCCCTGCGCCCTTGAATCGGTGGAATACGGTCCCGATGGCGTGGTCCTGAAGGGGGTGATTCGGATCGACGCGATGACCGCCGAAATTGCCGCCTGTGAGGGTTGCGGCACCGGCTCAGTCCCCCCCGCCGATTGATCTCAAGATTTCCGGTTGAATATCCGACCTAGAATAGGGGTATAAGGGGTAGATCGACGTCCGCCCTTCTCCGAAAATCCTTGTGCATCAGGAGCTTGCAGCCAAGGACCAGGGGTACTATATTGGGGGCGAGAAAAAGACAAGAGACGAACCAGGCAACCCACCGCCGATTCGCCATCGATCCTCAATGTAGGGGTGATGTCAGCTGAGATTGAATCAGCCGACCGCATCCAAGACCCCTTCCCCAACAGTTCTCGACGGCGTTACCGATTAATCGGTGGTACCGCGACCGAAAGGAGCGCAGCATGAAGCCACTCGCCCCGGCCGCACCCCAAACTGAACGGCCCACCAAGCGCCGCGCGAAGTACATCATGAAAATCGACCGGCTGGAACAGCTCTCGCCGGACGAAAAGGCGGACTTGAAGGAAGTCGCCCAGCGTTATGCATTTCGCGTGAATGACTACTACATCAACCTGATCAATTGGGAGGATCCCCACGACCCGATCCGACGCCTCGTTATTCCGGACAAGGCCGAGATCAATGAATGGGGAGAATTGGACGCCTCGAAAGAAAGTGCGGTGACTGTCGCTCACGGCGTTCAGCACAAGTACGCCTCGACCTGTCTGTTGTTGGTGAACGAGGTCTGCGGTGCCTACTGTCGCTACTGCTTCCGGAAGCGTCTGTTCATGAACGATAATGACGAAGTGTCATTCGATATCGCACCAGGCCTTGAGTACATCCGTGAGCATCCAGAAATCTCGAACGTTCTTCTGACCGGTGGCGATCCGATGATTCTCCAGACCCCAAAGCTCCGCGTGATCTTCGAGGAGCTGCGGGCAATCGATCATGTTAAAATCATCCGTATCGGAACCAAGATGCCGGCGTTTAATCCGTTCCGGTTTACCGAGGATCCCGAGTTGCTTGATCTGCTCCGCGAATTCTCGCTGCCCGAGAAGCGGATCTACTTCATGTGTCACTACGATCACCCGGTCGAGTTGACACCGGAGTCCCGCGAGGCTCTGCGACTCATTCTCGACGCTGGCGCAATCGCCGTTAACCAGAATCCGATTATCCGCGGGATCTCGGACGATCCGGTCGTCATGTCGACGCTCTGGAATGAGCTCTCGTACCTCGGCGTCCCGCAGTACTATGTTTTCCAGGGCCGTCCGACGGCCGGGAACGAACCGTTTGAAGTACCGATTGTAGAAGCGTACTTCAAGATCGAAGAGGCGAAGAAGCGCAGCTCCGGACTCGCCAAACGGATCAAGTACTCAATGTCGCATGAGTCGGGTAAGATTGAGATCATCGGCGTTGACCATCAGCATATCTACCTGAAGTACCATCGCGCCAAAGACGTGGCCAATGAGCAGCGTATGGTTGTCTGCGAGCGCAACGATGACGCCTACTGGCTGGATCAACTCAAGCCGATCGCAGGCTACGAGAATCCGTTCTATGATCCGGCGAAAGAGAACGCCGCCTGATCAGATCTGCGATCTGATGTCACAACAGCCGCCTCTGACCAGGCGGCTGTTTCTTTGGGCAAAGTCTATTGGGGCTTGGGGCCGAAGGTCGGCTTCATCGAACCAGCGCGGCGAAACTGTTCGCGAAAGTCATAGTCACCCCGATCGATCAGCTCCTCGACCACTATCGCATCCATAGCGAAAAGTGATTCGACGAACACGCCGTTGACCTTCTCCCGCACTCGCAGGGTCCCACGGACTTTGACCGGCGTGTCACGTCTGTACGTCGTCTTGTTTCCCTCGACCATCTTCACATAGACCCACTCGTTCAGTTTGGGCGTGATCCCAAAGCAACAGGCGAGCGTGTTGCGAAGGAGCATGAATTCAGTGACATAGCCGCGGTTGAACACAAGCGGCAACATGAATCCTTCGATAGCGACATCTTTGCCATCAAGGGCCAGCACCTGTGGCGGCAATCCAGCGTTGGAATCAGTAGGGTCCACTGTGGCAGCATAGTCAAAGCCACCCAGGCGTGAGAATGTCACGTTCCGCCAGATACCGTCGTCGGTCGTGTCTAAGGCCTTTGGGGTTTGATTAAGGGTTGGATGAATAGGTACGGACTGCCGTTTCCCCGCTCCCGAATGGATCGCCCCAAACAGAATCCCCTGCACTGAGGCGGAGTCTGATGACTTGGTACTGTCGGACCCGAGGATGGTTGGGGAGATCAAGAGGAGCGCCAGACCGAGATGCAGGAGGTGGCGCAACATTGGCTACTGCCCGAGCATTCGATCCATGAATCCGCCGCGACGGAATTCCCTGGGACGGACAAGCTCAAGGTCCTTAGCGGTCATCGCATAGAGCTTGGCAACGTAACCGTCTTTGACCTGCTCATCGACCGCAAACGTCCCCCGCACCCGGACCGGCATATTGGGGTAGTACCGGAGTGGCTCACCCGTAGCTGATTCGACCTGTACCCATTCGTTCATTTTGGGCGCGACCCCGTAGCAACAGATCATCATGTTGCGGACCAGGAGAAACTGCGTCACACCTGACTTCCCGATCTGGATTGGCATCATGAAGCCGGTAAGCGCGATTTCGGTGGAATCGAGACTACGGATGGGCTCCGGGATACGCTTCTCAAAAGGAGCGTCAGACGAGAGTCCCATTCCGAAAGTCATCGCGTTATCAGGATAGATGTACTCGTAGCTGGCGATATCCTCGAAGTGTAAAAGGCGATAGCCATCAGCGTCGAGTGAATCGGGAAGCACAACCGGCGGATTGATACCGGTGACGTCATCGTACGAGGCGGTGTCGGTCTTCGCCTGCACCTCGCCGAAGCCTTTCCCCCTAATCGGCTCCGCCAACGCAATGGAACAACTCCCGGTCGGCCAATAAGCCGAGGCCAGAATCGCGATTGCGAAGGGGGACAGCACGACGGATAACCGTCGCAGCAGCCGCTGGCGTGATGACGTAGTCATACTGCTTCTATGTCGACCGAAGCGGTCAGTTCATTACGTTCGGCGAATCTAGCTGCCTGGATGGAGCGCCTCGTCGCTGTGACCGTGGTCATGGTCATCATGATCGTGGCCGTGGTCATCTCCATGGTCATGATCGTGCCCCCCGATCGTATGCTCGGAGGAGCCAGGGTAATCGAAACTGGTGGGTGAGATCATCTGTCCAAGCATTTGCACAGAAACAAGTTGCCCGTGGAATTCCTCAATGCCCATCAGGCGATCTGACTGCAAAGAGAACTGGGACGTGTTTCCAACTTCCTCGCCAGTCAGTTCGTTGGCAACCGCGCCCAGAGCAAAGACCATCTCCTCACCGTCCCCCTCACTCGAATGCGGAACGACGATCATCGAGAGACTCGGATCGGCAACGCGAACTGGCTTCTCGGCGCAGCCATCGAGCAGCCAAACGGTGAGCGTTCCGGTTTCGGCATCGAGCTGGACCTCGGCGTTACCGACATGATCGCCCAGAGCGACCAGCGTTCCTCCATGCGGAGCGGTATGCACGTGCCCTGAGTGGTCGACCGAGGCGAAATCGGCGTCGGCATTGGCGTCGCCGCTCTCAGCTGGCTCCTGGGAACAGCCCGCAAGGAGGGCCACCGAACCAAGGAGCGTCGCCGCAGTGATCTGACGTAGCCGAGCGCTAATCATTTAAACGACTCCGCCGTGAACGGAAGAATCGCCATCATGCGGGCGCGCTTAATCGCGGTCCCGACCATCCGCTGCTGCTTGGCAGTCAGACCGGAAACCCGACGCGGGACAATCTTGCCGCGCTCGGTGATGAAGCGACGGAGCAGTTTTTCATCTTTGAAGTCGACGTAGTCGATCTTGTGTTCGCTCAGGAAGCTGATTTTACGTCGTTTGCGCCGAAAGTCGGCCATAGGAATCTCCTAATTGGTTATCCGAAAAGTCGTTAGCTAACAAATATGCCGACCTACTGATCACCTGTCAAGTTCGCGCCAACCGCAGTCTTGTACGCCTTTACCGCCGGGACGATTCCGGTAATCGCCCCCAGGACGATCATAACCGCCGGGACGAAGACCAGCGCGGCATCGAACGCAAACAGATCGAGTACGACCCCCGTCTCGGCCCGGATAATGACTCGTGCTACGGCCAGGATGGCACCGTAGACCGCAATCCCGACAGCAGTGCCAAGAGCCGCGATGACCGTCGATTCGAGAATAATCACCCCGAAGACCGTCCGCCGTCGCGCCCCCAAAGCGCGGAGAATCGCAAATTCACGCCGCCGCTCGTTCATCGTGTTGTAAAGCGATGCCATAATCGTCCCGGCGGCGACAACGATTACGAGGTACGCTACCAGCGCGAGGACGTTATTCATCCAGCCGATTTTGTCGAAGAGGTCGGCCATGATCGTACCGATTGGCCAGGCGAGGGTGGCTACTCGGCCTTGCTTGTTAACCGTTTGGTCGAGCTGGAAGCCAGCCTGAGGCGATCGAAACTTCAGCATTACCGCCGAAACTTCTTTGTGCTCGTCGGGAATAGCTTTCCCGGGCGTCGGCTCATAGACGACTCCTGCTCCCCGAAGCACATGTCCACCCATTCGGAAGATTCCCTCGATCGGGATGAAGATGACTCGATCCGTCGGTGAGTTCGTCGGTTCGAGCACCCCGACAACGGTGTACTCCTCGGCGTGCTGCTGTGTCTCATCGAAGTACAGGCCATGGTACGGGCTAAATGTCGAACCAACCGTGAGCCCGGTCTGGCGCGAGGCAAAGTGTCCAATGACCGCTTCCATGCGATTCGGATCGAAGATGCGCCCCCCCTCCTGCGCCATCAACTTTTGGCCTTCTCGATATTCGAATTCGTTGAACATCGACAGTTCAGTACCGACGATGCGATAGCCGAAGTAGTTATCGCCGGTCGCGTACGGTACCGCGAGCTCGACCCGCGGATCGTTCGCAACCGCCTGGTAGAGCGACCACGGGATGTTGCCGGGGGATGTTTCGAGGTGAAAGACGGAATTGAGGACCAGTTGCAATTGGGATCCACGCGCCCCAAGGACGGCATCAAAGCCGGTTTGTCCTCCCGTAAACGCATCGTACGTCTGCTGACGGATCGAGAAGACGGAGATTGTTAGACCAACCGCAAGCGCGACCGCTCCGACGGTGATCGTTGTCGACAGCGCATGTTGGCGCAGCGAACGCCGAATAATCGTGAAGAGAGAAATTTTGCGACTCATGATGCAGATTCAGCCTGTAGCGCACGATTGATCTCGGCGAGATCGTGGACCGTCTCGAACTCGGCGAGAATCGACTCATCGTGCGACACCAGCAGCAAAGCTGCATTCTGTTCGGCGCAAACCTCACGGATTAAGGCCAGCGCTTCGTGCGCGCGACGGACATCAAGGTTACCAGTTGGTTCATCGGCAAGGACGAGCTTCGGTCGGTTGGCAAGGGCACGGGCAACCGCAACCCGTTGCTGCTGCCCAATCGAAAGTTGCGGCGGCCGATACGTCATGCGGTCGGCCAGGCCAACCCGTTCGAGCAACTGCTCAGCAAACGCAGGATCGACGCCCGGTCCGAAGAGCATTCCGAGCTCGACATTCTCCCGAGACGTGAACCCGGGTAGCAGATTGAACGTCTGGAAGACATACCCAAGCGTGCGCGCACGGAGGCGGTCTCGCTCCGACTCGGTCAGACGATGCAAGTTATGGTCATCGAGAACGATCTCCCCCGCATCAACGCCGATGATCCCGGCGATCGCATGCAGCAATGTCGTCTTCCCCGATCCCGAAGCACCCCGCAGAGCGACCTGCGTTGCGCCTTCAAGTTCGAAGCGCGGGATATCGAGCACTGCCAGGCTGGAGCCGTCGGGGGCGCGGTAGGTCTTACGAAGATCACGAATGGAGAGCAGTGCCATGACGGATAGTTATACCGGCAAGCACCGCCGTCAATCTAAACCGATTAACGATCGACAGAAGCCGTTATGTGCAGGCACACACCTAATCACCCTGAATCTCGGTATAGAAGCAGCTGTGCTGCCCGGTGTGGCAGGCAGGACCGGTCTGATCGACCCGAATCAACAGCGTATCGTTGTCACAATCGATTGCGATCGATTTGACGCGCTGGACATTCCCGCTCGATTCACCCTTGCGCCAGACCTCCTGCCGGGAGCGCGACCAGAAGACGGTCCGTCCTTCGGCGATAGTCATACGCAACGTTTCAGCATTCATGTAGCCGACCATCAAAACGTCGCCTGTCTGATCATCCTGAATGACTGCCGGAAGAAGCCCGTCTGCATCGGTCTTAAGGGTCAAGTCCCCAAGGGATATCGTCTTTACACTCGTCACTGATTCGCTCCGCTTATATAAGATTCAGAAAGAGGACGTACGGGTACCCCGATATCGTCGAGAAATGCTTTCACCTCGCCAATGGTTAACTCACCGTAATGGAAGACAGAGGCGGCCAGAACAGCGTCGGCCTGACCTTCAGTGATAGCATCTCGGAAATGCTCCCGCGTCCCGATTCCGCCGGACGCAATGACGGGTATATCGACCGATTCCGAGATCAGTCTGGTGATCTCATTGTCGCAGCCCGCTTTGGTGCCGTCGGCATCCATCGACGTTACCAGCAACTCCCCCGCCCCGCGATCACGAGCTTCAATCGCCCAGGACAGCGCGTCGCGACCAGTATCGATCCGACCGCCATGCGAAAAGACATGCCACGCGTCGTCGCTGCGCCGGACATCGATCGCGACAACAATACATTGGCAACCGAACTGACTAGCGGCTGTGGTGATAAACTCCGGATTGGCGAGGCCGGCCGAATTGATGGCAACCCGGTCCGCACCCGTGGCCAGCAATTGCGAAATGTCATCGACCGTTCGAACACCACCGCCAACGGTGAATGGGATAAAACAAGCAGCGGCCACGGCCGAGGCCGTCTCCAGTATATGTTGTCGAGAGTCCGAGGTCGCGGTGATATCAAGCAACACCAGCTCATCCGCTCCGGAGGCCGAATAGTGCTCGCACAGCACAACCGGATCACCGGCATCGCGGAGGTTCACGAAGTTGACACCTTTGACCACACGACCGTCGTCGATATCCAGGCAGGGGATGATTCGCTTGGTCAACATGTGGCGAGCTCGTCGAGAGAGATCTGGCCATCGTAGAACGCTTTGCCAACGATCACTCCCACTAAATTATCGATCGCCAGTTGTTGGACCCGGCGAATGTCAGCAGCCGATCCGATTCCTCCCGAAGCAGTAACCGGGTGTGTGGTACGGCGGCAAACATCGCGAAGTAACGCCACGTTGGGACCGGTTGCCATGCCATCGGTCACAATGTCAGTAACAATCACACCCGCGAGGGGAAGGGTGTTCCAGTTCGCCAGCACATCGTCAATCTTCGCTCTGACTTCTTGTTCCCAACCGGCGATTGCGGGTCGCCCTTCCCGCACATCGAGACCACCGACAAGTCGATCCGGATAGGTGTCAACCCACGACTCGAACTCATCTGGATCGGTCAGTGCCACCGAGCCAATAACCGCATACGCGACTCCAGCGTCGAACACATCTCTGATTGTCTGCCGGCTTCGTATTCCGCCGCCCAATTCGACGGTAACATTTTGCTGAGTGATTCGTTCGATCGCTTTCAGATGTCGCGGAATGCCCTGACGCGCGCCATCAAGATCGACCACATGCACACGATCGAGCCCCCGGTCGTAAAATGCCTTAGCGAGCGAAACTGGATCATCACCATAAACCGTGACATCACTGAAGTTCCCCTGACGGAGTCGGACTACACGACCGTCCATCAGGTCGATTGCGGGTATAACTTTACAGTTCGCCACGAGCCCATCTCCTCAATATATCGAGCCCAAACTCACCTGACTTTTCAGGATGAAACTGACAACCACTGACGTTTTGTCGTGTGACGATTGCCGGGAACGTTGCTCCGTATGTCGTGGTCGCCTGAACGATTGCCAAATCGCTTGGATGACATGCATATGAGTGAACGAAATATGCGTAGTGCGATGGCATGTTGGACCGCGTGTCGACAACCCGATTCCATCCCACGTGCGATGATCGATTGGTGGTTGCCAGTTTCGTCACCGTTCCGCTGAGGAGTCCCAGTCCCGGCGCCGGTCGACCTTCCTCAGACCGTTCGAAGAGGAGCTGCATACCCAAGCAAATGCCGAGCAACGAACGTCCCTTTGCAGCCCAGTCTCGTAAGTATCTGACGAGTTCCAGTTCGATGAGCCGCTCCGCAGCAGGTGCGAACGCCCCGACCCCCGGAAGCAGTATGCCGTCGCACATGTCCAACACTTCTGGTTCCCGCGACACGGTAACCGGCAAGCCGATTCGGTCGAACGCGAAGCGGAGCGAACCAATATTGCCGACTCCATAGTCAACAAGCCCGATCACAGTGCCCCCTTCGTTGAGTTTGCCGATTTGCCTCGCGGCTGAAGGGCTCCGCGCAGGGCCAGAGCCAGGGCCTTGAACATGGCTTCCACCTCGTGGTGCGAGTTACCGCCACGAACTAGATCGAGGTGGAGTGTAAACCGACCTTCAGTCGCCAGAGTCCGGAAGAAATGGATGGTCATTTCGGATGGATATGCGCCGATCATTGGCAGCGAGATCTCTGCCGAGACGATTGCTACCGGACGATTACACAAGTCGACAACAGCACGCGCAAGCACTTCATCGAGCGGTGCATACGCCGATGCTATGCGTTCCACGGCACCGTCGGATGGCCATGATTTCGCCAGCGCCTGACCTAGACAGATGCCGACATCTTCGATCGTGTGGTGAGTGTCAATTTCCAGATCTCCGCTCGCCTGCACTGACAATGTCCATCCCGCCCAGTGGGCAAGTGTTGTCAGCATGTGATCGAAAAAGCCAATTCCGGTATTGATCTGCGTTGGTCCGGCGGTTGCGATATCGATCTCCACCCTGACTGTGGTTTCGCGAGTCGTTCGATTCACGGAGATCATGGTCGCACCTCCTGAACATCTGCCACGATCTCCGAGAGGGCTGCTACGAAAGCATCGTTCTCCTCTCTACGGCCAACCGATACGCGAAAGAGTTGCCGCTCAGTTCCATTCCCGGTTGACCCGTAGCTAGTCATCGGTCGAACGAGGATACCCCGATCAAGAAGCGCAGCAATGATAGCTGATGCGTTTCTGTCAGCGCTCTCGACGACAAAGAAGTTAGCTTCCGATGGGAACACCGTGAGATCAGGGAGATTGGCGACAGCGGCTATCAAGCGGTCTCGTTCTCGGACCGTATCGCCGGCTCGAGATTCTACCAATGCCCAGTTATCCAGAATGGTTCTCACAGCAATCGTGGAGACAACATCCAAGGCAAACGGAAGGATTGCCTTCTGAACCTGTCGAGCCAACGCGGGAGCCATCGTCGCCCAGCCGACACGCAGCCCCGCCAGTCCGGCAGCCTTTGAGAACGTTCGTGTTATGATCAGATTGGCGAACTCGCGTGCGAACGGTAGAAAATCCTGATCTGTAAATTCTACGTAGGCTTCATCGATAACAACGAGACCACGCGTTTGTCGGCAGACCTCTCGGATCGTCTCAGGTTTCACTCGTGTACCAGTCGGAGAATTCGGCGACGTAACGATTGTCAGTGTCGCCTGACGGGACCGCTCAATCAGATCACGGTCGTGTACCCGAAATCTGTGATCCAGGGGCGAACAATCAACAACTGCCTCCCGCTGCTCGGCCAGGAGCCGATAGACGCCAAACGTTGGCGTCAGGGTCACAACTCTACTCCCGCGACCGACCGAGACGTCGAAGATCGCCCGGAGAACATCGTTTGATCCGTTACTCACGAGTACGCCCGATGGATCGAGACCAAACGTCGAGGCAATCGGCTCCACTACGTCGACGGGCGTCAGCTGCGGATAGCGACGCCAATCGACCGTCAGCAATTCGCTCGCAATCGCACGCTTGAGGTCATCGGGCAGTTCGTCGGCGGCCTCATTCTGATTCAGCTTAATCGGTACCGTTGGCAGATCGACGGTGTACGATTCGAGCCGTCGGTAGGCTGGCCGTACGATGCGGTCAATCGTCTTCATTGCGGCAACCTCCGCTCTACCGCTCGCGCGTGACCAATCAGCCCCTCACTAGTGGCAAGTCGCAGTACGTCCGGTGCTGACGCCTGAATGGTAGCGGGTGTCGCACTCACGTACGTTGTCGCTCTAAGAAACGATAGCACCGAAAGGCCTGATGTAATCCGCGCCTGTCCCCCAGTTGGCAACGTATGATTCATCCCGGCCCAGTAATCGCCCCAGGTAACCGGAACCGTACGACCGTCAAAAATCGCACCGGCCGTCACCGAGTCCCGCCATGCTGCCGGATCGGACACGTGCAGCGAGAGATGCTCCGGAGCAATTCGATTACAAACGGCGATTGCCGATTCAGTGGAGTTGGCTACGAAGGTGAAGCCACTATCACGAAGCGACTGTCGTGCGATCTCGGCAGTGGGAAGATCCGACAGTTGAGCGGTAAGACTTGAGACAACACGCTCAATCAATGACAGATCGGTTGTAATGAGGATTGGCAACGCATCGTAGTCGTGTTCAGCCTGCGAAATAAGATCGGCCGCGACCAGCACCGGATCGGCGGTGTGATCGGCAATGACCACAAGTTCGGTTGGTCCGGCCAGAAGATCGATTCCGACCTCGTTCGTGACAAGCTGTTTAGCAACGGTCACAAAGGCATTGCCCGGACCCGCAATCATGTCAACGGGCGTTACCGATTCGGTACCGAAGGCCAGCGCAGCAATCGCCTGGGCTCCGCCGAGAGCATAGACTTCGGAGATGCCGAGTAGGTTACAGGTCGCCAGAATTGTTGAGTCAGGCCGCCCCGATGCACAGGGTGGTGTCACTACAGCTATCTGATCGCATCCCGCAATCTGCGCCGGGATAGCGCCCATGAGTAGTGTCGACGGTAACGGGTAACGACCGGCCGGAACATAGATTCCGGTTCGACGGTACGCTTGCCAGCGATACTCCAATCGTGTGCCATCTGGTTGGACAAGCGAGAAGTTTTCGGGCCGTTGTTGTTCATGAAATCGGCGGATGTTGTCAGCAGCGCTCCGGATTGCTTCGCTCAGCGCCGTGTCGAGGCGATCGCGAGCTCTCATCAACTCTGAATCGTCGACACGCAAGCTGCGCACGTCTACCCCGTCGAACTCTCGTGTGAAGCGGCGTAGGGCCGCATCTTTTTCTTCGCGGACGGCACTGACGATCGCTTCGACCGAGGTCGTGTCGATACGAAGCTGTTCCGTACGCTGGGCCAGACGGGCGGCCAGCTCGTCTGTCGAGGTAATGGTTGGAAGCATCACGGAATCACCTTATTGAGCGGATACTCAATGATATCCGTCGCTCCGACCGCTACGACCTGCGGGATCAGATCACGGACTTGACGTTCCTCAATAACAACTTCGACGGCTGCTCCCGAGCCGTTGACGAGTTGACTAATCGTTGGCGCTTTCATGCTGGGGAGCACGGCGAGTAATCCCTCCAAATTCTCTGATTGAATGTTCATTTTGAGTCCGACCCGTCCGGTCGCATCGATCGCCGCGGTCAGCATACGGGCGAGGTTGTTGATGCGATCACGTTTCCAAGGGACAATGAGAGCGTCAGCGTTGGCGATGAACCGTGTCGTCGATTCCATGATTGTGTCGACGATTCGCAGCTTGTTCGCGCGCAGCGAATTACCTGTTTCCGTAACCTCCACGATGGCGTCGGTGAGCAGTCCCGGCTTGACCTCGGTTGCCCCCCAGGAAAACTCGATCTGGGCATCAATCTGACGCTCGGCGAGCCACCGGCGCGTCAGGTTGACGACCTCAGTCGAGATCCGTTTGCCCTGGAGATCCTCAGGTCGCTTGATCGGCGAATCGTCGGGGACGGCGAGGACCCAGCGAACCGGTCGATAAAAGGCTTTTGAGTAGACGAGCTCGGTAACCGATTCGACTGTCGAGTCGTTTTCCAGCACCCAATCGTAGCCGGTAATGCCGCAATCAAAAATGCCCTGCTCGACATAGATGGACATCTCCTGAGCTCGAATGAGAAACGGATCGAGACAGGGATCATCAATCGATGGTCGATACGAGCGCTCGTTGGCACGGACCCGCCAACCGGCTTTCGCCAGGAGGTCGAGCGTGGCCTCCTGGAGGGAGCCCTTCGGTAGGCCGAGTTTCAATTGTTCTGTCACGGTGATCTCCTCATAAGATCGCGGGCATAAAAAAACCCCCCGGAACCGTTCCGGGGGGCTGACTCTCTGCTGTCCGCGTTATTTACACACAGACACTACCCGACCGACCGGTTCTCCAACGGAGCTCCGCCATGATGATGATGGTGATGGGTCGTCTGGCAGGTCATACGTTTCATAGCTCGCGTCAATCTGCGTACTGAACGGGTTAACACAAGCGAATTCGCAGCGGTTCCCCAGCACCACGTTTTTTGTCGCGGGACGACCTCCGAGGCGTTCACAATCTTGACAGTGACAGCAAGTGCTTGTTACCTTTTTCACATAGATAGGGTACAGTCCGGGCCCTGTGGCGGTCCGGTTGACAGGAGAATGACTTATGCCAAAACGCACTTCTCGACGGCACTCATGGGCAGAGCCGTACAAGATCAAGATGGTTGAGTTGCTCAAAATGACCACCCGCGTGGAACGGCAACAAGCGATCAAAGACGCCGGATTCAATACCTTTCTGCTTCGCTCCGAAGATGTCTACATTGACCTGCTCACTGATTCTGGGACGTCGGCTATGTCGGACGATCAGTGGGCTGGCTTGATGAAGGGTGACGAGGCATACGCCGGCTCGCGTAACTTCTACAACCTCCGCGATTTCGTTGAAGAGTATTACAGCTACAAGTTTACGGTCCCCACCCACCAGGGCCGCGGAGCCGAGAATCTCATCTCGCAGATTCTTATCAAGCCGGGTGACTACATTCCCGGTAACATGTACTTCACCACCACCCGTCTGCATCAGGAGTTGGCCGGGGGCACGTTTGTCGACGTGATCATCGATGAAGCGCATGACTCTCAGGACCCACACCCCTTTAAAGGGGACGTCGATATCGCAAAGCTGGATGACCTCGTGCGAAAAGTCGGTGCCGACAAGGTCCCATATGTCTGCATTGCCACCTGTGTCAACATGGCCGGTGGTCAGCCGATATCGCTCGGGAATCTGAAGCAACTTCGGCAGTGGTGCGACGAACACAACGTGTTGATCGTGCACGACATGACGCGGGTCGCCGAGAACGCGTTCTTCATTCAGGAACGAGAGCCTGGCTATGCGAGTAAGTCGGTCAAGGAAATCGTCTACGAAATCTGCGCCCTGACCGATGCCGCCACTTTCTCAGCGAAGAAAGATGCGATGGTCAACATTGGCGGCATGTTGGCGCTCAATGATCCGGAACTCTATGATAAGGCCTGCAATCTGGTCGTCGTTTACGAGGGGCTCCATACCTATGGTGGCATGGCCGGTCGTGACATGGAAGCGCTTGCCATCGGTATCCGCGAATCAGTTCAGGATGATCACATTCGGGCGCGGGTCGGACAGGTCCGCTACCTCGGCGAGCACATAGAGCAGGAGGGCATTCCGATCGTCAAACCGATTGGTGGCCATGCCGTCTTCCTGGATGCTGGTCAGATTCTCAACCATCTCCCGCAGACGATGTTTCCCGCGCAGTCACTCGCCGCAGCACTGTATGTGGAGTCGGGGATTCGTTCAATGGAACGAGGCGCCGTTTCCGCTGGTCGTAACAAAGAGACTGGCGAAAACTACATGCCGAAACTGGAGCTGGTGCGCCTGACTATCCCCCGCCGGGTCTATACCCAAGCGCACATGGACATCGTTGCTGAATCGGTTGCAGAAATCTACGACCAGCGGCACGACGTCCACGGTCTCAAATTCACATACGAACCGCCCATGTTGCGGTTCTTCCAGGGACGATTTGAAGCGCTGGTGCCGGAGCCAGCTACCGTTTAGCATTTTCACCCTCTTCGAACATCGACGGGTCACGCTGTTTGCGTGGCCCGTTTTAGTTTCGTTTCTATAAGGCAACCCAGCACTGCGTTCTGACGTAGGCTGCGTTAATGTGAACTCGTAACACTCTACAGGTGATCAAGTGGAACGGTGGAAAGCAAAGGACCCGTGTGCTAACGTCCATGAACTGGCCAAGTCACTGCCCACGGGCGTTTGGTTGAATTTGCTCGTACCGAGTATTGCCGACGCAACGCAAGGTCAGGTCACAGTCCTGGGAGCGGAGCTTGTCTTCGCCGATCCCTCATTCGCCATACTGCGCTACGGAAACTCCTTCTGGATGCTTCATGCTGATGAGACGTACGCTGAACACCCCCTCTCTCCAGCCCTCTCTCAGGATTTACCGCGTGGAGCGGGGTGTGAGATTCGTCTGCAGGGATGTGACCCCGATGCATCGCAGGATCGAGCTTCAGATGCTGGTTGGGAGGTTGTCGAATCGGCCTGTGATAAGCCTCATGGCCTGCGCGAGGCATTTCTCCGCGACACGTGTGGCTTCATCTGGGTACCGTGTGTCCCCTCTGGCACGCCATAGCGTTTCGTCAGGCTTAGTTTCTCGGTCCCGACGAACTGAGCCGCAAGATTCGAGTTACTCGCAAAGCTGCGCTCTCGACAACCTCGTCGACGATATCCTGCATTCCGGTTGACATCTGCTCACCGAGATCGAAGCTGTAACCGCCGGCAGAGACGAGAAACACGCGGGGCATCCGGCGGATAGTCTTCGCTGCTAACCCGACTATCATGTCGGCAGTGAGCTGATGAGTCAGCGGGCCGGCAGTATCGCGGTCTGAGCAGATACAGCACACCGACACGCTCCCCGGTTCATTGTGCGCGGCATCAAACAGAACGACCAGTCGAGCACCGTCAAAGAGGGTCACATGTTCCGGAAGCAACTGGGTTGCAACGACCGTGGTTATCGACGAAACATCGTGAAACAACTCGCCAAGACGTCGGACAACTTCCGGTCCGAAGCGATCGTCGGAACGTAGCTCGTTACCATAACCGATCAGGACAATGCGCACGGACAAGTCAGGTAGCTAGCGAGTGGTACTGTCGACCAAACGACCGTCGGCATCGATCAAGTCGACCTGCAAGTCCCGTCGACCATCGGCGTGCGTCGAACAGCTTAGACACGGGTCGAAGGCACGAATGACCGCCTCAACGCGATTCAGAGCACCGTCGGTCAACTCCTTCCCGTCAACAAAGCTCTTAGCGACCTGCAACACCGCCCGGTTCATCGCGAGATTATTGTGCACGGTAGCAATGACCAGGTCCGCCCAGGTCATCAGGCCATTCTCATCGATTCGATAGTGATGAATCAGGGTACCTCGGGGTGCTTCGGCCACACCAATTCCATTGAATGAGTTTGGCTTGGCAAACGCCCGTACGTGTGTGGAGAGAATATCCGGATCATTGAGAATCTGCTCCATTCGTTCCAGGCAGTAGATCATTTCAATCAGACGGGCCCAGTGGTAATGGAACGAACTTGCCGCCGGGGTCGTGGTGGAGGAACGGAAGTTCTTCAGTTCTTCGTCCGCGCGGTAGGTATCACACGCCGTAGCAATATTCAAACGAGCGAGCGGGCCGACTCGATACATCCCATCCGGATAGCCCAGCTCTTTGAGATACGGAAACTTCTCGTATGTCCATGCCTCGTTTGCCTCGGCGATCAGATCCTGATATTTGAGCGTATCAAGTTGATCGACCACGATGTTGCCAGCAGCATCCATCACACGGAAGTTACCGTCGTAGTGCTCCAGATTACCCTTCTCATTCACGATCCCGAGATAGTAACTGGAAAAATTACCGAACGTGTTAACTTCGGGCTTGAAGGCATCCCGATGGGCATGGAACCATTCAAGCGCCCGTTTAAGAATCGCCAGACCCTCCGGAACTCCGCCGAGAATCATCTCTCGGTGTTCGGGGGTGAGGGGGGCATTGACGCCACCGGGAACGACCCACGACGGATGGATGCGTTTACCACCAAGCGTTTCAATGATCTGCTGACCGATCTGCCGCAAACGAATACCATCCTGCGCCAACTCGGGGTTTTCTTGTGCCACCGCAATGATGTTCCGTTTGGCTGGATCAGCATCCATTCCGAAGAACAAGTCAGGGAGCGACAGATAATAGAAATTGAGTGCGTGTGACTGAAGAATCTGAGCCAGATTCATAAGACGCCGGAGCATTTGTGCCGGGTAGGGAATCTGCACCGCAAACAGGTCATCACACGCTTTCGCACCGGCGATCAGGTGCGATACCGGACAGATACCACACGTGCGCGCCATCAACGATGGCATTTCGTAGAACGGTCTCCCCTCACAGAACTTCTCAAACCCACGAAACTGAGTCACGTGAAAACGCGCATCGTCGACCACGCCGTCGTCATTCAGCTGCAGCGTGATGCGTGCATGCCCTTCGATTCTGGTAACCGGATCAATACTGATCGTGCGTGCCATGGTCAGACTCTCACTTTCCGAACCGGGTCTTGATCGTCACCTCGGGCATCTCGCCGTCGAGCAGCTTCGTAACAGTCTCCCAGATAACGTCGGCTGGCGGCGGACATCCGGGAAGGTGCAGATCGACGTCGACAACGTGATGCAACGGAACAACCTTATCGAGCAGCTTAGGAATATCCTCACTTGGAATAATCGGGTTGGTCGTTGTGTTCTCAACAAACGTGCGTTCGAGGATTTCCTGCGTCGAGAACGGGTTTCGCATCGACGGTACGTTTCCGGTTATCGCACAATCACCAAGTGAAATGAGGAATTTCGAGCGGCTTCTCACGAGTCGGATTTTATGCACATCTTCGTCGGTACTGATCGCCCCTTCGACGATCGCAACATCAACACCTTCCGGAAACTCTTTGGTATCAACCAGCGGACTGTAAACGATGTCGGCTCGGGACGCGAGCTCAAGGATACGTTGATCCATGTCCAGGATCGACATGTGACAGCCGGAGCAGCCGTCGAGCCAGAGTGTCGCTATCTTTGGTCGACTCATTCCGCATCCTCCTTCCGCATGACTGTCAGGTAAGGTAAGAACTGGCGCCGTTTTGCCATCTCAGCCACGCTTCGACCTTTCTCGATGAGAGCCCCGGTCGGACAGACGTGCACACACTTACTGCAACCAGTACAGCTCTCTGATTCTCCCCAGGGCTGGTCAAGATCGGTAACAATTCGAGACTCGACTCCCCGACCGCTGAATGCCCACGTGTGGGCTCCTTCGATTTCGGAACAGACCCGAACACAGCGGCCGCAGAGAATGCAACGATTGTCATCATGAAGGAATCGATGGTTGGAGGCATCAACGTCGTGCTTCCGCATCAGGTAGGGATACCGTACCGACGTTACACCGAGCAGCTGTGCCATCGTCTGGAGTTCGCAATGGCCATTTGACACACAGACCGAACAGATATGGGGCCGTTCACTGAGAAGCATTTCAACGATGACCCGGCGGTAGTGCTCGAGTCTTGGCGAGTGAATGATAACGACCATCCCCTCGTAGACTTTTGTCACGCACGCTGGGAAGAGGCGGTTGTTGCCCTCCAGTTCAACCATACAAATCCGGCAGGAACCGTAGGCCGTGAGACCGTCGAGGAAGCAAAGCGTTGGAATCCAGATGCCGTGTTCCTGGGCAACTTGCAGAATCGTATCGCCAGAACGCGCCCCAACTTCTTTTCCGTCGATGGTTAATGTTTTGATGGCGATCGGTTGCTCATCCATACATCACTCCTTGGCCGCCGGTACCGCCGGTGCTTCTTCAACGAGCAGAGCGTCATACTCCGATCGGAAATACTGCAGGGTGCTCACGACCGGATTGGGTGCGGATTGCCCGAGACCACACAGGCTGGCAGTCCGCGTGACATCGCAGAGTTCTTCGAGCAGAGCGAGATCCTTGGCCGTTGCTTTCCCGTCGAGGATATCCCCTAAAAGATTGTACATATGCACGGTGCCGACCCGGCACGGAACGCACTTCCCGCACGATTCGGTCATTGAGAATTCCATGAAGTAGCGAGCGACGTCGATCATGTTCGCAGTGTCATCCATCACGATCATGCCTCCCGAACCCATAATGGAGCCGAGTTTGGCGAGGTTTTCGAAATCGACGGGTGTGTCGAGATGTTCGGCGGGAATGCACCCACCCGATGGGCCACCTGTCTGCACCGCTTTGAAGGAGCGTCCATCGGGCACACCGCCGCCGATATCGAAGACGATCTCACGCAGTGAAATCCCCATCGGTACTTCAATCAGACCGGTGTTAGTAACCGAACCGGCGAGCGCAAACACCTTTGTTCCTTTGCTCGATTCGGTACCAATACTTGCGTACCAGTCTCCACCGTTCTTGATGATTGCGGGAATCGACGCAAACGTCTCGACATTATTGATCAGCGTGGAATAGCCCCATAAACCGGATTCGGCAGGATAGGGTGGGCGCGGCCGTGGCTTGCCGGCTTTTCCTTCGATTGATGCGAGCAACGCGGTCTCCTCGCCGCACACAAATGCTCCCGCTCCCAGTCTGATCTGGACATGAAAGTCATGTGTCGATCCGAGCATCCGCTTGCCGAGGACGCCGGCCCGTTCGGCCTGCCGAATCGCCTTGTGCAGCCTTGAGATCGCCAGGGGATACTCGGCGCGGACGTAGAGATAACCTTCCTCGGCTCCCACGGCGACCGCGGCAATGGCCATTCCCTCAATGACGCGGTGAGGATCGCTTTCCAGAACACTTCGATCCATGAACGCACCGGGATCTCCTTCATCAGCATTGCAGACGACATACTTCTTGCGGCCACCCGCTTTCGCAACGGTACTCCATTTCAGGCCGGTCGGATATCCTGCCCCACCCCGTCCTCGGAGACCGGAAGCCATGATCTCCTGAATCACCTCCGAAGAAGACATCTCAGACAGGACATGCGCCAAGCCCTGATAGCCATCATGTGCGATGTAGTCTTCGAGGCGTTCCGGATCGAGACTGCTGCAATTCTCCAGGACGATCTTCTGCTGTCGCTTGTAGAACGGCGTATCTGTTGAGACCTGACGGGCAGTGTATGCGGCTGCACCAATCGAATCGATAATCGCTGGAACGTCCGACACTTCCACTTTGTGATGCATTCTATTGTCAGGATGCGTGACAACGACCGGTCCTCCCGCACACGGTCCCATACAGCCGACGCCCTTGGCTTTGCACGCCGTCTGTTTACGTTCCTTCAACTCCGACTGAAAGGCACCCAGCACTTTGTCCGCACCGTTTGACATGCACCCGGCGGCAGTGCAAACGCGAATCTCATGCTTGGTCTTTTCCCGCTCTTTGGCGATACCACTGCCGAGTTCCTCAAGCATCTCGTGAATCACTTTTCAGTAACCTCCTTGAGACGGCTGACTAAGTCGTCGGGTGTCAGATTGCCATGAGCTTCGTTGTCAACGACAACGACCGGGGCCAAACCGCAGGCACCAACACATCGCGCCGATGTAACCGAAAGCTTCCGGTTGGCCGTCGTTTCCTCAAGGCCAATACCAAACTCATCCTTCATCGCCGTAAGCAACTGTGGCACACCTTTAATGTAACATGCTGTTCCCGTGCATACCACACAGAGGTGTTCACCCAATGGCTTGAGCGTGAAGTAGTGATAGAATGTGGCGACTCCGTACACACGACTGAGGGGAACACGAAGTGCCTGGGCCACATAACGCAGCGATTCGTTATCGAGGTAACCAAAAGCACTCTGCACTGCGTGAAGAACCTGGATAAGAGCGTGAGGGGAGTAACCGTGACGACGCATCTCGGCCCGAACCATTTTCCAGCGCTTATCCTGCTGCGGAGGTTCGGGGTGTTTGTAGTCAAGCATACCTGGCATCTCGATGCTTAAACTGAACTGTTTTCATCCTCAATGATACGGGCTCTACGAATCGTTGTAAATCAAGTGTGTATCGAAAGTGGCAAAAAACGTACACGTGGACGTGTCGACTACTGGAAGTTTGCAATTGTTTATCAGTGATTCACTTTGCTAGTAATCGACGGTAATCAAACACAGTTGAGTGAGGATTGCGTAACAACCACATCTGCGCGAACAGTCCTTCGACAATAATGAAACAACGGAGGCCGGTCTAACACCGGTCTCCGTTGTGTTCAGTCTGTTTATGATTAGCGAAGTTGTTTAGATCGTCTGGCCGGTTACATCCTCGGCAGTGATACGCCAGCGATACGTGAACTTGCAACCTTCTTCGGTTACTCCGGTAATCCAATTCACCTTGCGTTTACGAATGGTGGCCTCGTGACGACCGAGCCCAACACGCTTACCCGAATTGAACGTATGGATATAGTTAGTCCCGGTGATCGGCTGCCAGCGGAGCGGCGTCATATCCATGAAGCCGAATCGGGTCCACGACGATGACATCGCATCGGGTAGTGGTCCCCCGTCGTTCTCTTCGACAATCACGCTCAGCGACCACTCCTGCCCAGCTCCCCGCGGCACAAAGAAGACCAGCTTCTTTCCATCGATGAGAATCGTTTCACCGGAACCGGCTGAGATTTTTTCCGAGATCGTTGCGCCAACCGGCTGGAATGAACCATTGGAGTCGGCGACTGAGGCCGTGAGCGAAAGCGTGAAGTCGCCCTCGTTCGGCTCGTCGGCCCCCTCGCAGTCCCAGGTGCAGTTGAACTCGTAAAACTCGAGCGTGATCTTGTCCATTGGCACGGGCGGACCGCTGGGGCCGGTGGAACCGGAGTCGTTGGAGCAACCAACGGCGAGCAGCAGGGCCGCCGTGCTAACAGCAAGAGTAACAGTACGTTTGAGCATCTTCGATAATCCCAATCCTATCGCGCTTAAATCTCTCTGTCCGGGACGCGATAGAACCGGGAGTAACCGGTCACAAAAAAACGGGGCCGGCAGTGCCGGCCCCAAAAGTCGGGCGTGATTGATCCGTTCCCTCGGCTACGGACAGGGCGGGAGCGGCGTGAAGGTGATAAACAGATGGTCGATCATCAACGAGAGATCCGGCAGACCAATAGCCCCATCGATGTTGAGATCCGCCTCCTCAACACAACAGAGGGGGGTAAACGAGATGAACAAGTAGTCGATCATTGTCGAAAGATCAGGCAGCCCCACGCCGCCATCGCAGTTGAAATCACCGCGTGAGCCAACACAGCAACCGCCGCCGGTATCGAAGCCATAGCACAGGTGCTTCAACAGGCCAGCATTGATGACAACCGGACCGTCGATCGACGTGAACTGAACCGCTACCGAGTCGGGACAATCGTTGATACGTATTCCCGCGCCGACGTCGCGAACCGAGTTAGCCGGGAGAAACGTGGTATCGATATCGGTCGTGCTTGTTCCCGAGCCGCCGAACCAGTACTCGAATGAGATTGCCACTCGCACCGAATCATTCGTCTGGTTGGCTACGGTCCCCTCGTACCACAGATCTTTGAACAATGGATCACTGGGCATAGGATTCGGGAAGGCACCGAAGCGCTCCGACCCTGCCGCCGGGATCGACGCCCCCGGAATCGTATCCTCAACGAGGAACGGTGATTCTAAAACATCAGGAACGCCATTCGTATCAAGATCTTCCTGACCGGGATTGAACGCGTTCGGGGCATTGTCGATGCCGTTGGTCACACCATCCATATCGGTATCGGCCGACTCGGAGTGTGCGAAATCAATCTCCCGATTCTTCGCCCCGGCATTTGGATTGTTATCGTTATCGGTATCGATCATGAAAACGCGAACACACTCGAGGCCCTTGTTGTCCATCGGATCCACATCGGTTTGCAGTCGATCATGGACGTAGCCGATCCAGGGAATCCCGAGCGTCTTACCACACTCAAACACACGGACAACATGGCCGCCTCCGCCATCATAGAGCCAGCTGAGCTCTACATCCTCTCCCTTGGCCAGCTCATCACACACCCATTGCCACGTAACTTTGTCGGTGGAATCGGACTCATTGGTGCTCGTAACGCCGTGGCGCGTGAAGTTCTGTCCCTTGACGCCCGCTTCGAGGCTCCCCTGATGCTTAAGCACGAGCTTCTTATCGAGGCCGGTGTTCTTCAGGTAGAGGAATTTTCCGGTGAGCATGTCAACATCCCCAATCCCCGAACCATTAGAGCGCGATGTGACGCCACGGTCAGCGGCTGAATCGAGCTTCCCGACCAGCGACGTGTCCCCTTTCAGTCCCGGGATATGCGGATCCGGTACCGGCAGACCGTACCGGTCCTCAAGATACTGCAGTGAGTTCGCAATCGACATCGGATAACATTGATTGTGAGCCGACTGCACATTGGACTTGTTCGGCTGAGTGAGTGACTCGGTCAAACCAATCGTAGGGAAGAGAATCGTCCCGGGGGCGATTGGTGTCCCTATACCCAGGAACGTGACCGGTCCGGGAGCTTTACCCTGTGCATTGAACTCGATATCACCGACCGACGTGAACGAACGTGGTCCATCGAAAAAGAGTTGGAGTGGGTTGCTAGTAACCTCCAGATAGATCGAAAGATCAAAGACCGGAACGCCGGACAATGGAGCGATGGTGAAATAGTAAGAGAACAGATCGTTCCCGTCGTTGATGTCGAAGGGAAGGTTCTGCACGACCCATCCGAGGTTGCTGTAAATGTTGATGTAACCCGCGGTCAGCCCGAAATCGACACTTACTACCGGAACATCAACTTGTAGTCTCCCCCACTCGGTATCGAGCAACTGCACCGATGAAAAGACGAAATCGACCTGGTCAAACTGCAGTCCGAGAGTTGGAATCGGCGGGAGACAAATCAGCGGGTCACAGAAGGAGCCATCGCCGTTGTACGACCCGATGACTCCACCACAGGTCGGATCGGTCAGCACGCAGCCAAAGTCAGGGATGCAGCTCGACCCAATAGGTCCACCGGGAGTAAACGGCGGGTACGCAATAATCGATGATGGAATTTCGGTGAGCACGGGACGTTGAGCCGGTGCGCCCGGAGACGGGGATGCCAGGATGGCCTGCGTGGCGAGTTCCAATCCCATAACGCTCGGGCACGGGGGAACGGGGAACGAGCCTCCACCAACTACCCCGGGGAAAAAGTTCGGGCTGTTGGGTAGCGGCACAAACGGCGCCGTCAATAAGCTGAAGTCGCCATCCAGTTGTTCAAACCCCTGGATCTGGATTGGATTGTACCACAACGGTGGGACGTAACTCCACGGCGCATCGTTGATCGTTATCAGATAGTCAATCGATGATTCGATCGTCACCGTTGCGGGCGGACCATCCACACTCGTGAACACAAACCGCGGTCGAACTGGGATGTCGGCGATGAACGCGCCTCCATCAGCATGGTCGAGAAACGCCTGCAGCTGACCCGGCGGCTGAGGTTGAACCTCTGAAAGTGTGACAAAGACATCCCAGCGTTCGGGCTGTCCATTCGTCACAACCGTGATCGGCTCGCACGATTGCAGCCCAAGAGCCGTAATCTGAATCGGGACCGTCGCCGCACTTGGGATCGCGGGAAAGAACAGGCTGTCCAGGCGCTCCCAGATTAGAAAAATCGGATCGAGGGCGTTGGGTGGGTTTGACGGAATCGGAACACCCTGGAGTCGGACGGGACAATCGATCGGCTCCGAACCGGGTCGCAGGGCATTGGCTGGGATGTTGCGGATGATAAACGAGGCGTCCGGTTGGACACACGCTGACTGGCCATTGATACTGACCAATCCATCACTTCCCTCTAAAACAGTTTGCTGCGCCTGACTCGGAGTCGATAGCAGCACGACAGTTGCGACAGCCGCAGCCGCCACCATTTGCACAGATCGCATACTCATCCCTCCACACGCTCCCCGGTGTTAGATCTGGTATCGAGTCGCTCCTCCGCGCCGGATGTGACCTGGTGGCACGGTAGAGTTCTAGCTGCTGTGCGTAACACGGATATGAGAATCGGCGATACAGCTATCCGCGATACCTACTAGCTAGTGTGTGACAGGCGAGTGTCAAGGAGTTATTTAGTCCGGTATGTCCGTTGCTCCGCAACCATAGCCTAACAAACCAAGACAAGAGACCTTGAGACATGAACTTACAGCACCAGGTGACTTCGACGGAGTGACTCGACACCTTCGATAAAAAAGGCCGGCAGCGCCGGCCCTCCTTCATTCAACGACCAGCTTTAGAAGCAAGGTGGCAATGGTGTAAACGATATGAATAGGTGATCGACGAGCACTGAGATATCAGGTAGTCCAAAACTTCCATCAGCATTCATATCGAAGTGTCGGGGGCAACACTGTTCTGTTCCCGGATCAATGAAGAGATATGAGATGATCCACGGCAGGTCAGCGGCATTCACCGCACCGTCGCAGTTGAGGTCACCGACAAGCTCGCAACAGTCGCAGAAATCGCAATGAGCGACGATGTTGCTATCGATCCAGTCGCACAGTTCCCGCCGATCAAATGCCGAGGCAACGTCGCTGGCGGTTCCACGGTGAAGGCTGATGTGCGCGAGGTACGCGACTAATGTATCCCCAACGCCAAGCGTGTATCCAGTTTGCAGCTGATTGTCCGACTCTGTTCCGAACGTTGTCACTGTGTGGTAGTCGGCAAGCTCGAAACTGGCGGCGGTTGCAAGGCCGACCGCGCCGATGAGGCTGAGGATCGAACTGACATTTCCGTTGCCGGACGATCCGGTGGTGAGGAGGTCGGCCGTACTGGCAGCGAACTGACCGGCATCAAACTTAGCCTCGCACTGGCCTGGGACGACATCCGAGGTGTAGTACCAACCAAGCACTTCGGTGGCGCCAAATCGCGAGGCGTACGGCTGACACTCTGCCACGGCATTTGTGTCAAGACCGGAGATCGTCACGAGGTGACCAGCCAGACCACTGCTGTTCGAATCCGGACGGGCGGTTGGTATATTCCAATCAACGATCTCGCCAACCAGCACATTCGTGAGCGGCGCTGCCGTTAAATTGAAATAGTGCGTGCGTGAGATCACGAACTGAACGCTGTCTCCCGCCTGTCCCGAGGCTGACGGTGCGAACCATTCCCGAATCAGACCAACGGTCGAATCACGGTTGACGAAGACGTCGGTGATGTATCCGTCATAATGCGGATCGGTCACCGACATTGGTACCGACGTGGCCAGCGGCCGGAACGCCGTCGTGTCAGCAGTCGACTGATTGTACAGCGCGGTCGTATAGACCGGCGTGCCGGTGACATCGGTGATAACAAAGGGGCCGCCATCAAAAATGTACACAGTGGCCAGCGGATCACAGTCGTTGCCGAACGCCGTGTAGTCGAGATTGACACCGCCAGCAGTCACGGGACCGAGACCAAAGCCGCCAATCGACGACACTGCCAGACGGGATCGAGGCGTTGCGATCGTGTCGAAGAGGACAGTCGACGAAGCTGATAGACCTACGATCGTCAGCCCGCGATTGTCGACAGATTCGGTGGTCCTTGTGTTTTGCCATGCCGCTTCGGAGTCACTCTGACCGGTACCGGACATGACTACGATACAGATGATTAGGAAGGCCCCCGACGCAAGTAGACGTAACCAGAGCATACCAATACCCCTCTCTGTGCTCGGCGGTCACACAGAGTATAGTCAATTGTTGACAGTATGTCAAGGGAGATGGTCGGAAATGGTGGCGACCCAGGCTGGAGAAGGGATCACAAAGCACGAGCAAGGAAAGGGTTAGTCCGCTACTGCACCCCTTGACGCGCCAGCGTGATTCGCCGACCTTCCTATCCAGCTGAACGCCAAACAGATCACGCAACACCTCGATTGCTATGGGAGGGAGACTTGGCGCCGTCGATCAACGAAACCTCAGCGGAACGCATCGTTCCGGCTAAACTCTATGATCTTCTGACCGGCGACTATCGAATCGCCGTCGATTCATATTGTCGCTCCGCTACCGAGGTGCTCCTGGATAACCGACTCGAGTTCTTCCCGGGCTATACTAATCATGGACTGCGGCACATCCAGAGGGTTCTGGAGTATCAGGTCAAGCTGATCCCGTCAGTGGTTTGGGACGTCCCCCCAGGTGCCGGGGGAACAGAGTCTCTCCTGTCAGCCGCCGATGCGTTCCTCATCATTACCTCAACGTTGATCCATGACATCGGCATGCATCTCAGCTGGGATGCATTCATCTCGCTTATCAAGGGTAACTCGACGAGTGGGCGACGTGAAGAATTTGGGGATATCCCCTGGCCGAGCGCCTGGCACAACTTCTGCCTAGAGGCTAAAAAATGGGATGAAGTCGTTCTCGAACGAATCTTCGGTCCGAAAAAGAAACGTGCCGCCGGACCAGAGCATGAGCCGTGGAATTCCGTTCGACATCTGTCTGACTTAAAAAAAAACGACACACACAAGCTGTTCATTGGCGATTTTATCCGCCGGCACCACCCTCGGATCGCCCACGAAGTCGCACTTTGCGGTTTTCCGGGAATTCAAGATAGCTTCAAACCGCTCGGCGCATACGGTTTGGACAATATCGGCGGTGCCGGCTTGGCCGAACTGAGTGGCGTTGTCGCGCGCTCCCACGGCATCCCGCTGCGCGATGCAACGGCGTTCGTGGGCAAGCGCTACCCCAACAATCGGAAACCGCTCGGCTGCAAACCACCGTTTGCAATGGCCCTCCTCCGAGTAGCGGACTATCTCGACCTAAAAGGTGATCGTGCCCCGAGATCACTCCTGCGGCTTCGCAATCCAGCCAGCCGCTTCTCCGTTCAAGAATGGGAAACACATCAGGCGATTGCAGATGTACAGCTCGATATCGAGTTAGACCGCAAGATCTGGGTCGAAATTCATCAACCGCTCGCTGGAACGCGCGAACCCCATTCACTCAAAACCCACCTGATGTTGAGACGTCTCTTTCGCTCGATCCAAGAGGAGCTTGACCAGTCCTCGGCTGTGTTGTCGGAATTCTATGGCGGCCGCACAGATGGCGGACTCAATCTCCTACAACTTGCTAAGTCACGAATAGAGTCGAATCTCGACCTGGAAGCAATGCACAACGCCCTGCCCTACGTCCCCCTTGACACGCAAATTCATTGCCACCCGCATCTGGCTCGTCTCTTTGCAGAGCCGCTGTATGGCAATGTGCCGCAGTACGGCATTCGTGAGTTGATGCAGAACGCCGTCGACGCCTGCCGTGAGCGGCAGGCACTTCCTGATCCCCAGTACGACTACACGCTTGACGATCCGGACGATCCGGACGTCTTGATCGAACTGGTCGAACAAAAAGACGAAAGCTGGCTTCTGAGGGTCTCGGACCACGGCGTCGGCATGACACTCGACACGATACACAATTACTTTCTGCACGTCGGCTCCTCTTATCGCGACAGTCAGGAGTGGCGGGAGTTGCATCTTGATGATAACAACAGAAGCCGTATTGCCCGATCCGGATACTTCGGCGTTGGAGTCATCGCAGCCTTTATCCTTGGCTCAACGGTACGAGTGCAGACTAGAAATGTCGGCGAAGCCACTGGCTACGAATTCGAAGTTCAGGAGGAAAAATTCGCTGTCGAGGTAAGGCATTACGATAAGCCGACGATCGGCACCATTGTCGAAGTGACGCTTACTTGGGACGTTGTTACTGCTCTGGTAAAAAGTACCGAAACCTGGGATTGGTTTGCTCATGATGCTCCGCGAGTCAAGAGGCTCATTAAACAGCGCGATGGTGAAAAAGAGTACCTACCGCAATCTGTCATTGAGCCAGTACCAACTGAAGGAAGTTCGTGCGGAACTCGTCGATTTCTGAAATGCGGTGACGGCCTAACGATGACATGGACCCCACACCATCCGTTTCAGGTACTGGTCAATGGAATCAAGATCATGTCAGTAACAACGCTCCATTTTGAACGTGAATACAGATTGTCTGAAGTCGTGAAAAAGCTTAGCCACACCGTTAAATCGAAGGTTAAAAGTCCAGGCGTGAACATCCGAGACGAATCTCAACGGATCCACCTCAATCTGCAGCGGGACTCTATTTTGGACACCAAGTCCCCCATCTGGGAACCCTTGAAAAGAGACGTTCTACTTGATTATCTTGCCTTTCTGCTCAGCTTCAGCCCAACACACCCATTCGGTTCTCGAAGCGATCGATGGTCCGCTTACGGACCTCATTATCCACTTATTGATCCCGATATGACCTACTTTAGTTCGCCCGAAGGTTTCGCCCCCTTCGATCCGAAGGTGTGCCAGATCAATGCCGGTAGTAGCACCCTCTGCGTCGTTGGTTGTAGTGATGAAATGAGGTTTTTGCGAACCAATTTTGAGCCGTTCAGTTCGCAAGGGTTCCAAGTTGGCGCCGAACTCTTCGCGGAGCAAAACTGCCTCAGCTCACAAGTATCCATAGTTCATTCAAGTAGGTCTTCTGTATTCCCAATCATCCTCGAACGTAAACCTATATACAAATCGGTCAATGTCATAAATTTAGCAACTATGAATCGAGTCGAGCGAATCGCTGCCATTGGTCCAAGAGAGGCAAACGGCTTCTGGAGGTTCCTGCGAAAGGAAGATATCGAAGAAGATACAGAAATGCGTCTTATAACACGCGAAGGCGCGATCACCAAGAAGCTGAAGAAGCGGCAAACAGGCGGGATGGACATCATAACGTCACACTCCAGGTGGGTGCGCGAACACCTGGCACCTATTGTCGAGTCACTGTCGAAGTTGCAAGACAAAAGCCGCGAACGAGGGCTTGTCATCTGCGAAGTGAGTTTTGACATTAAGAGTTTAGAAAAATACTACGAGCCTACCGAGTCGCGCATTTTCAGCGAGATCTGGCACGAGACGATTGGCCCGCGCCTTATCCCATTCGACCAGGAAGAGCGCGCCGATCTTATCACCAGCGTTGTAGCAAAAGAGCCGCGTATCAAAGAGCATATGGAGAAATGGCAAACCACGGCAGAGCGGATAAATCATGTCGATGATTTGAAGGTGAAGGCAGAAACTCTGGAAGAGAAAGAGTTTGCCAACTCGTACAAAGCCTGGCTGCCGCCTGCTGATCCTCCAAGCTAGAAACGCTGGCTAGAAAGGAGGCTTATCCAAGACCTGTCAGCCTGCCATCAGACGCATCGAGCTGGTTTGCTGCTATCCAACGAACCTTGCGTCATCGTTGACCGCAAAGTCGATGTCATAGCTGTCAAACAATGGATTATGAAATGGTGGCGCCCCCCGGGCTCGAACCGGGGACACACGGATTTTCAGTCCGTTGCTCTACCAACTGAGCTAGGGCGCCGCCTTAACCGCTGAACGCGGAACTGCCAGTATATCGGTGATCACCAATTAGTCAATTCCTAATGAATGACGGGAGATCTACGACCGACCGGAGACAAAAAAGATCTGCCGAACAGGCGACGTCAGCATCAGCCCGATCGCGGCCGCCGAGACGACCAGATAGACGAGGTTCAGCGGATCGCGGAAGCCGATGAGGGCGTTAAGAATGATGAGACCATTAATAGTCAGGAGTCCATACCAGCCCGGCGTCTTGGCGTCGCGGAAAGCATAACAAACCGCCAACATCGCGAGCCCCAGCAGCAATACGATAATCGG
This sequence comes from Candidatus Zixiibacteriota bacterium, assembly GCA_028289585.1. GTDB lineage: Bacteria > Zixibacteria > MSB-5A5 > GN15 > FEB-12 > JANQPI01. The sequence goes on along the minus strand of JANQPI010000035.1, from coordinate 375,524 downwards.
CTGGGCGAGCGTGCTCGTGTCACGATCGAGAATCTTGAGGAGAATACTTACTCCCCCCCAGAGCACATACATGCCGGAGAAGATGAATCCGTACCACTTCACGATGCGAAATGGCAGAGGGCGGGTTTCGGATGAGTCTGTCATCGTATCGTGTCCTACCAGCTGCGGAATTCGCCGAGGATACCGGCGCCAATGAATCCTGCGTCATTCCCGAGCGATCCGCGCGCAATCCGAAGTTCCTCGACCGCCGGCGGAATTGCCCGTTCTCGCACCACTTTCGTGACTGCTTCCAGCAATCCTCCTCCGGCCTCAGTGACTCCCCCACCCAGAACTACGATATCCGGGTTTAAGAGGTTCACGACATTCGCCAGCCCGGCCCCAAGGTAATGAGCGGTTTCATCAATAACCTCGGTGGCTACCGCGTCTCCCTTCTTGGCCGCGTTGAAGAGCTTGCGGATCGTGAGGTTCTCCAGGTTACCGCCAAGGATCTCGGTGAAGACTGGGGTCATTTCTTTTTTGAGGCGGGCCGTCGCCCGCTTGATGATTGCCGGTGAGGCGCAATACGCCTCCAAACACCCCGGGTTTCCGGCTCGGCAGTCGGGACCATTGAGGTCGATAGTCATCTGACCAATCTCACCCGCAGCGTGGTGACTGCCACGCCACAAATCACCATCGATCACGAGCGCTCCGCCGATCCCGGTACCAATCGCCAGACAAACGACCGCTTTATAGCCAGAGGCAACGCCGAACTTTGCCTCAGCCAGGGCCATAACGTTCACATCGTTATCAACCAGGACCGGCATGTTGAGGCGATCCCGAAGATTGTTCCCGATCGGCATTCCGGTCCACCCGGGGATATTCGGACACGGACCAACGACCGTGCCGGTCTTCTCATCGACCGCCCCCGGCGTCCCAACCCCTAGCCAACGAACATCGAGTTCATCCTCGGCGGCGTGGAAAAGCAGGTTCTCGGCAACGTTGGTAACCAGGTGCATGACGGGATCGGCACCCTTGTCAGTGGGGGTCGGCTTCTGATCTCGAAACAGAACCTTACCGGAACTGTCGACCAAGCCAAATTTGATGTTGGTGCCGCCGATATCAATTCCGGCGTAGACGGGACTACCTGACAAGTATCATGCCTCTTAGCACAGGATCACGCGTCGGGGACAAGTGTCTATCCCCACGGAAGCGGGCAGGATAGGTGGCCTCGAAACAGGTGTCAACTCCACAGTCATCGTCCGGCCGAACGCTTCGGAGCCTGCGTATAAAGCATCGTGATGACCGTCACCACCAGTACCGTAAAAGCGAAGATGATGAGCATGAGATTCTGATCGGTTACCCCCTCTCGCACGAGGACAGGAAGGTACCGACACACGACATGGACCAACAAGAGCAGGCCGACAACGGAGGCGATGCTTGACCGGCGGTTTCCCCAGGCAAACCCGACCACCGCACCGGACATCGTGTGAAAGAGCACGAATGCCAAGCGCTCGCCCATCGCCGTACTCACGAGTAACGGGAGCGACCCACTGATCATGAAGAGGGCTTCTAGTAAGCCAAAGGCCGCCCCACAGAACGCACCAAACCAGAGGGCCTCGCGGCCACTCGCTCGTTGCCACGTAACTCCAATTGCGACTGCTCCGAACTTGGCAAACTCTTGAATCAGAGCCGTCACGGCGGCGGTCAGGATACCCCAGCCAAGCAACGACTGCCCGCGGGACACACCCGGCGCGACAAAATCCTGAAAGACCCAAGCAACCAATGGCATCTGTGTAAACGGCATGATCAGGAACGCCACGGCACCCAGCAGCAACCCCCAATAACTGACTGGCTGGTTGAATCCGGGTGCGGCAACCATCGCGACACAGAGAGCAGACAGGATGACAAGGACAACAACGTGCGGAAGCATCGCCAGCAGCTGACTGATCAGTGATGGCGATTCGTCACCATCTCCGGCATCCGGAATGCGCCCGGTGGCCGTTCCGGGTTGCCCGGCCTGTGTGACCAGGTCTTGGTAGACCCGTATATTTTGCTCTGTGAAGTCACAGCGTAACAGCCGCTTATCTGTCGTAAAGTAAAGCTGTGTCTCAACTGGCTCCGAAAGCCGAATGATAAACACCGAGTCAATCTTGCCGCGATAGATCTCCTGCCACATAAAGTACGGCACGGTTCCACGGAGGCCTGCGAAGACCTGGGCCTCCGGCTGATAGATACTATCGATGATTGTGTCGTTGACGTTGATATCGCGAAGGGCGAAGTACAGCTCGAGCTGATCGACAAAGTTTGGATCCCACGCCACCCGATCGACCGGAACCGACTTATCAAGGGCAACCTCACGGTCACCGCGGGTGAAGGTACCCGCAATTGTCCCACCACGGCGACTCGTCTCCAAACGACCTTCCTGGTCATTAACGGTGATTGTCGCTTGTGTTCCCATGTAGGCGCCGGTGACCTGGTCGATCCAATGCTCCCCCAAACGTGCGATCGAACGCTCAACGCCCAGCTGGTTGTAATCGGCGACGAACTCCTGATCGATGATCACCGTCGGTCGACCGTCGACTGTTGTTGTGTCCTTGACGACCGAGATCAGTCGACCAAAGTTCTTCTGGCGAGAGGTAAACGTCCACAATCGGAAGTCACCCACCGGGCGAACGGCAGTGACGCTCTCCGATGCCTTAACGGAGGTTCGTCCCTGAGCTTCAACAGCGGGGACGGCAAACCAGCCGAGTAACAGACCAACGGTGGCTATCCAGAAAGCTCGTGGCATGTCCCCATGGTGCCCGGGTGAGATGGTGATGTCAAATAGCAAACAGTATTAAGGGAGTGCGGGGGCGCGCTCGCCGATACGGATGATCTCAGTCAGCGTAGCCGCTCCGTCGGCCAAAGAATCAGCGGCGAGGTCCGCGGTCGTTGTAGTTCCTCCTCCGGCGAGGACGCGAACGAGCGTAAATGGTGTGTTGTTCGAACGAGCCCCCAAACCGATCGCGACGCCCTCCATATCCGCCGCTACCGCCCCCAGGTCGGTATGGAGCCGCCGAATCTCCTGCCGATTAGTCACGAAGCTATCCCCCGAAGCGATTGGCCCAACCACCAACTGGCAATTGGCAAAACGGTCGCCCTCATGGGCCTCAAAAGCACGGACCGAGCGCTCGACCATCTGATGATCGCAGTCGATTGCCTCGGTCAGTTCCGGACGTGGACCGATATGTCGACCAAACGCCGACGGGTCGACATCGAACTGAATCACCTGACTCGCGACCACAACATCCCCCTGCCGCAGACTGGGTATCAGCGGGACCGCCAAACCACCGGCGATAATCTCACGGGGCATTAGCTCCCGACTGAGTAATTCCGTGGCACGAAAGGCAGAGAGTTTTCCGATACCGGTCGCGGAGACGGCGATGAGCCGCTGCCCCAAGCGACCAGTATGGACAGTCCACTGGCCAATGCGGTCGGTTCCTTGAACTTCCATGGCCGCGACCAAGGGGGTCACTTCTTCGGCCAACGCGGTGAGAACTAATAGCACAGGTAGGTTCCTCGATCTCCCTACGGGGAGATATCGGAACAATTACCGACGGTATCAGGGCTCTTGGACAAGATGCACTTTCTTTGGGCACTGTCCTCTAGTTGGCATCGAAGCTCTCGTAGGTGGGGTGTTTCAGTCTCGCGAGTTCAACTGCTTGCGAAGAAACGGGATGAGGTCTGCGCGGGCGATCGTCTCCTGGAATCCGGCGGCCTTGAGCCACTCGTCACGATCACTCGCAGCGGCGGCCTGCTCGCGTCCCCTAGCGAGATTCTTGACCGTCACCTGTCCGCTCGCAAACTCGTCTGATCCAGCAATGATCGCAAAGGGGATTCCGACCCGATCAGCGTACCGCACCTGCTTACTGATGTTCCGCGTATCGCCAACGTATAGTTCGGTCGCTAAACCGGCCGATCGCAATTCGGCAACCATAGCAAGGTAGTCGGTGATGCGTTCCGGATCCATGACCGTTACTAAGGCCACTGCCGTTGCCGCCTGCTCACGGAGTGCGCCAAGGTGCTTAAGGGCGGCGAGCAACCGATCGACACCTATCGATGCACCGACGGCGGGAATAGAGCGATTGAGAAACCGCTCGACAAGGTTATCGTATCGGCCACCAGAGAAGACCGAGCCATAATCGGGAAGATCGTCCAGGGTCGTCTCGAAGACGGGGCCGGTGTAGTACCCAAGACCTCGAACAATCGTCGGGTCGATGCGAAATTGCGACTGATTGCTCCCGAGGGCGTCAAGCGCTTCGACAATTTCAGTCAACTCACGACAACCGGTCACAACCTGCTCATTATCGTTGGTAAGTTCGACGATTGACTGCAGGGACTGGTGAGTGACCGATGGCGCTAGTTGCAGAAAATCTCGCAGCCGCGCAATCTGCTCCTCAGACAGACCGAGTCCCGGGATACGATCGCCAGAGCTATCGACACGTCCGGGGCCGAGTTCCAGCAGAACCGCCTCTTCCCCCTGTTTCTCAAGTTTGTCGATGACGCGCATCACATCAGTTGCCCGCTCCGGAGCGACACTGGCCCAGGCAATAACGCCGTTGAGCATCTCGCGATGAGAAAACCGAACCGAGAAGCGCTCGATCTCAAGACGATCGAGGGTGGCAACCATGGTGGCGATGATTTCGGCGTCGGCCAACCGATTACGCGTCCCAATGATATCGATATCGAACTGCATAAATTCGCGATATCGCCCCGGACCGGGCTTATCGACACGCCAGACGTTGCCATACTGGTAGCGACGAAAAGGAAGAGGCAAATCCTGTTGATTGGCGGCGACGAAGCGCGCCAGGGATACGGTGAACTCATAGCGCAACGCCATCTCGGTCTCTTCGGGACCAGTAAACCCAAACAGCTCACCGAGCGTCTCGGATGTGTAATGGTCCCCAAGAAGGGTGGCCGCAAACTCCAGCGATGGTGTCTGCAACGGCAGGAAGCCGTTTAGCTCCAAAGACTCACGAACCGTGGCCAACATCGCCTCGCGGGCAATCTGCTCAGCCGGTGGATAGTCGCGAAAGCCTTTCAGCACTTCCGGCTTCACTTTGGTGCGTTTCCGTTTGTCCGCCATGGTCGCGGAAGCTGAAGCCTCGAAGCGTCTCGGCCAAGCAAAAAAGGGTGAATACTTGGTCCTGATCGTGGTATCAGTAGTCAGAATTGCTTGTAACTGCGACCCCGACCGTGGAGCCCAACCGATGTCTGCTCACCGCCTGATCCCCGCTTTTCTCTCCCTCATGCTCATCCTGACTGGTCAACCTCACGCGCAAACGATTGAGGAACGTGCCCGGGAGGTCATCGCATTACTTGTCGCCGGTAATTATCCTCCCCTGGTTGCCCAGTTCTCCGAGCAGATGAAAGCCGGCTTGCCCGCTGAGCAGCTTGAGACCGTCTGGAATCAGTTACAGTCTCAGGTCGGTGGATTCCAAGGCATCGACACCGTTGTCGTATCCAAACAATCTGGTCATGACGTTGCCGTTGTGACCCTTGCCATGGAGCAACTGCGCATCAACGCCCGGATCGCCTACAATCAGTACGGTACAATCGTTGGCTTGTTCTTCCAGGCAGCCCCACCAAAGACTAACGGCTCTTCCGTTCCTGCCTATGCCGATACGTCGCGCTACGCGGCACGAAATGTGACAATCGGTGAAGCTCCATACGAATTGGGTGCCACCCTTACCCTTCCCATCAGCCGACGCAAAGTTCCGGCCGTGGTACTGGTCCACGGAAGCGGTCCATCTGATCGCAACTCGCAGATCGGACCAAATGCACCATTCCGTGACCTGGCATCAGGACTATCGTCGATCGGCATGGCGGTGCTCCGCTACGACAAGCGGACGTTTACATACGGGGCTGAATTAGCCGCCATGACCGCGTATACGGTCGACGATGAGGTTACCGACGATGCGGTCGCGGCGATTACCTGGCTCCGCCAACAGCCAGAGATCGACAGCGAACACATCTATCTTGTGGGACACTCCCTAGGCGGATACCTAGCTCCTCGTATTGCTTCTCGTGTTGATGTGGCCGGACTCATTCTTCTGGCAGCCCCGGCTCGCTCGCTGCTCGATCTGATGGAAGAACAATACGCATACATCGTGGAGACGAGCGCCGAGTTAAGCGACATGGAGCGTGAGGTAATCGAACAACGCCTAACGACTATTGCGGTCGCTCGCAACGTGACGCCGCAAACGTCGGCAGACTCGCTTCCCTTTGGTATCGTCCCGGAATACTGGATCGATCTTCAGGATTATGAGCCTCACACGACTCTCGCCGGTCTTGACGTTCCGACACTCCTGATCTTCGGTGAACGTGACTATCAGGTCCCCCTGGCTGAAGAAGAACTCTGGACGGAGTCTGTCGGTGATCTGGACAGAGTAACCATTCGCCGACTGCCGGGGCTGAATCATCTGCTGATGATGGGCGAGGGGCTGAGCACGGCAGCGGAGTACGAGCGGCCGGGCTTCGTCGATCGTTCGGTCATCGAAACGATCGGGCTCTGGCACCGGGATCAGATCCGCGAATAGCCGCGTTCCGCTTTTGGCTGGCCGGTACGACCGATGCTCACTACTTTCGCCTCGCACCAGCGTAAGGTCAAACCGGCTCACAGCCGACAGGAACGTACATGGCTAAGAACTTCGCACTGACGGGCGTGGGCGGGTACATCGCCCCGCGACATCTCAAGGCAATTCAGGATACGGGGAATCGGTTGGTCGCCGCTCTGGATCCGGCCGATTCGGTTGGTATTCTCGACCGCTACTTCTATGATGTTAGTTTTTTCACGGAGTTCGAACGGTTTGATCGACACATAGATAAGCTCCGTCGCCTTGGCGAGGACCAACGCGTGCACTACGTTACGATCTGCACGCCCAATTACCTCCACGACGCACATTGCCGGTTCGCGTTACGTTCTGGCGCCGATGCCATCTGCGAGAAACCGCTGGTACTGAATCCCTGGAATATCGATGCCCTTGCCGACCTCGAACGCGAATTTGGAAGATCGATAACGACGATCCTCCAGCTACGCGTGCATCCCGCCCTGGTTGCCCTGCGGGAACGATTGATGTCCGGAAGCTCGCCGCACCGGCATCGCGTCGACCTGTCGTACATCACCTCACGCGGACGGTGGTACTTGATCTCCTGGAAGGGGCATCGCGACCAATCGGGAGGTCTTGCTACCAATATTGGAATTCACTTCTTCGATATGCTCATCTGGATGTTCGGCAGTGTTCAGAAGACGGACGTGCACTATCGGGATGAAACCAAGGTTGGCGGCTTTCTCGAACTCGAACGCGCTGATGTTCGCTGGTTTCTCTCGATCGATCGCAACGATCTCCCGGCATCGGTCCAGGGGACCGAGCAAACGACGTATCGCTCGATCACGATCGACGGTGACGAAGTCGAGTTTTCCGGGGGCTTTACCGACCTGCATACCGAAGTCTATCGGCGAACCCTGGGCGGTAATGGCTTTGGGCTCGACGATGCTCGTCCCTCAATTTCTCTCGCACACGACATCCGTGTGACCGAACCGACAGGTCGCCAGGACAGTAGCCACCCCGATCTCGTACGAATCCTCAGCTGAGCTAACCGGTAAACAAACGAAAACGGGCCTCGATCGTTGAGGCCCGTTTGTATATGAAGCTTGGTTGACGTACGTCTACGGAAAGATGCCGAGATCGGCGTACGAGACGGCGATCTTGTCGATCACCATAACGAACGCAGCGGTGCGCAGGTCATCGACCTTCTTGCGCTTCTTCCAAACTGACCGAATCGCATCGTACGCCTCGTACATCGTATCTTCCAGCCCGGAGTTGACGAAATCGATTTCGTCCGCACCACGGGCAATCAGTTTCTTCTCGTCCATCGTCATGGAGCGCCCAACCAACTTCTCGACCGAGGCCAAAAGCCGCATGTTCGACGCTTCCTCAAATCGCTTACTCATCCGTCCGAAACGGACATGGTTGAGGTTCTTGAGCCACTCGAAGTAGGAGACCGTCACTCCACCAGCGTTGGCGTACATATCCGGGACCACGAGGACGCCCTTCTTGATCAGATGCTCGTCGGCATCCATCGTCAGCGGGCCGTTCGCCCCCTCACCCACAATCTTCGCCTTGACGTTCTTGACGTTGTCGGCGGTAATCGTCGATTCAAGCGCACAAGGAAGGAGAATGTCACACTCGACTTCGATAACGGCATTCGACGGTTTCTTCTTGGCGCCCGGGAAGGTCGTAATCGTGCCGTGCTCTTTCTGCCACTCCTTAACCTTGACTGGGTCGAGGCCTTTGGGATTGACAATCGTACCGTCGTGTTCCGAAATGGCAACGATCGTGCCACCAGCCTCACGATGGAAGTACGCGGCGTAATAGCCAACATTTCCAAATCCCTGAACCGCGACAGTCTTCCCATCGACACCGGTCGTCAGTTTGAGCTTCTTCATGTCGTCGGCGTAGGACATCGCCGCCTCTACCGCGTAGTACAGGCCGCGACCGGTTGCCTCAGTCCGCCCCATGATGCCGCCCTGGGATATCGGCTTGCCGGTTACGGCCGCGAGCGAATCGATTTGATCCTCAACGATGGCGGAATAGGTATCGGCGATCCAGGCCATTTCGCGAGGACCGGTACCGTAATCAGGTGCCGGGACATCGATACCCGGACCGATGAAGTTCTTTTTGATCAACTCTGCGGTGTACCGTCGTGTAATCTTCTCCAGCTGGTGCTCAGAGTAGTTCCGAGGCTCGACTTGCACGCCACCCTTGGCTCCGCCCAGCGGGACCGAGACGGCGGCGCATTTGTAGGTCATGAGCGCAGCCAGCGCTTTGACTTCATCCTCATTCACCATGTCGGAGTACCGGATGCCACCTTTGGTGGGCATCTTGTGGTGACTGTGCTCGACCCGATAGGCAGAGATCGTTTCGATCTGCCCGTTCGCATGGCGCAGGGGAAATTTGAATGAGTAGACGGAGTTACACTCTTTGATCTGTTCGAGCAGCCCTTTGGGGTGCCGCGTGTGTGCGGCGGCCTTATCGAAAAAGGCGAGGACCGTTTCGAAAAACGACAACTGCTTAGCCATACCACCCTCACCGTCGGTCGACAATCTGCGACCGAGTTATCCCGTTTGCGAGATCATTGACATCCCTGTTGAATATCTTGGGGATTGATAGAAAGGGCAAGCGCTCTCTAGAGAAAATCTTCACAAGCGGTACAAAAGTAGCTGTTGTCCGACCGATTTAGCGTATATACCTGAGGCCGCATCGCTGAAGGATACCACTCTGCATGTCACTACTTGACGCTCTCGCTTCGATCGTTCCTCCCGACCGCCTTTCCACCCAAGCTGACCAGCTGACGGTCGCCGGGAGCGACGAGTCATCACATCCCCCGTGCCCGCCGCAAGCCGTGGTTTGGCCCGAGACCGCCGATGAAATAGCCGCTATTGTCCGCGCCTGCATTCCCTCACGAACCCCGATCACCGGACGTGGAGGCGGGAGCGCGCTCGAAGGTTCTGCGGTCCCGGCCGCGGACGGTATCGTGGTCGATCTCACGCGGATGCGACGGATCGTCCAGGTTTGGGCCGACGATCTCCAGGTTGCGGTCGAACCTGGGATCATCTATCGCGATCTGAATAATGAACTGAAGCGACACGGACTGTTCTTTCCTCCCTCCCCGGGCGGGTCCAGCGACCTGGCTACCGTTGGTGGTATGGTGGCGACCAATGCGAGTGGCATCTACTCCGTTCGCTACGGAGGCACGGGCGATTACGTTCTCGCCCTCGACGTCGTAACAGGCACGGGAGAGCGGGTCACGTTTGGTTCGCGCGCGGTCAAGCGCTCCAGTGGCTACAACATGGTCGAACTCATGGTTGGTTCAGAGGGGACCCTTGGCCTCATCACTCAGCTCACGCTTCGGTTGGCCGGACTCCCCGAAGGCCGTCGCCAGCTGGCCTATCAATTCCCCGATGCGGTGGCTGCGGCTCGCTCCGTATCCGAGATTCGCCGCTACGGCCTTGATGTCGCCGCCCTTGAGTTTCTCGATGATTCTCTGATGCGGGCGTTGAATCGCCTCAAAGGGTACGGCCTCGCAGAGGTTCCAGCTCTCTTCTGCGAGATCCATGGCCCTGATCCGGTGCTGGAAAGCACCGCGGAGATGGTCGACGGACTCGTAGATGACCAAGGGGGGACCGCTTTGGTTCTGGCCGACGAGATCAATCCGTGGGAGGTGCGACACTGGTCGACCGAAGCGGTCAAACACTACCTGCCGAACCATGAGATCATCCGCAACGACGTAGCATTCCCGATCTCTTCTCTGCCGGAGATCGTGGCCTTCGCCCATGATCAGGCCACCGCTCATGACGTAACGCTGTTTACCTTCGGACACGTTGGCATGGGGCTACTTCATGCCCTCATGCTGTCGCCCCGCGACAATGCCTCGCGCCGCCGGTCCGTTGAGGCGGTCAATCGTGCAATAATCGATGAAGCCGTCCGGCTGGGTGGTTCCGTCTCCGGTGAGCATGGCATCGGATTGAATCTCAAAGAGAGTTTTGCGGTTGAACAGGCGTCGGCGCTGCCCCTCATGCGAGCGATCAAGAAACAGTTCGATCCGCACGGGATCATGAATCCCGGTAAGATCTTCGACTAATCACTCAGAAGTAATACCGAAACGAGCCAAAGAAGATATCGGGGTACGTGCCAAACTCGGATTGCGCTACCCGCAGATCCCCCGCCAGGAAATCCACGCGCGGATTCGGTTTCGATCCAAAACCGACATAGGCGCCGACGGAAAGATAGACATCCGGAGCGACATTTACCTCGGCCGATGGCGCCACGAGAATCGATGGATCGTCGAGGTTGGTCAGTGCGCCCATTGTCACGGACCACAGTGGCTGGGGCTGCCACACGAATCCGGGCGCGAGGTAATTCTTGCCGAGCAGATAGACCGTTCCCTCGCTGTACGCGATGTCGGTTAGCCTGCCCAGGTATTCCGAGGCGCGAGTCGTTCCCGGGCCGTTGTAGTGGTATTCGAGAAAGGCGTAACTGTTGGGGAACGGGGCGACATCGACACCGACGGACAGCCGTGTATAGTCGTCGACTTCAGTCCCTTCCAGGAACGCCTCGGGATCGACGACAGCAAACTCCGTCCACCAACCTAAGCCGGCCAAAGAACCGGCAACATCGGCACCGAGTAAGAAATTGTTGCGAAAGCGAATCGCCGTCGCCGACCAGTCCAAGCCCACGGCAAACGTACGGACGCGGGCAAAAAATCCGGAGGTCTCGTCATCTAGATCTTCACCAGTAACCCAACCGAAGTCAATGGAGCTGTAGATATCAATCGGGACGGAAACGCGGATGGCATCGACACCAACTCGATCCTCGGTATCAAGATCGGTATAGGTAAACGGAGCGAAGATATCTGTTGGATTTACAACTCGAGCGGCTCCCCAGGCGATTGGTTGACGTCCGACCGTTATGTCGAAACGAGGTAAGCGCCAGAAGAGGTTCAGGCGATCGATGTTGTGGGTCGCACCAAACGAACTCAAGTCACTGAGGGTCTCTGGGTAGAGTCTTCGAGGCGGATCGGTGAGTCGATAGGTACGTTGGTTGATTGGTAGCGGTAGCTCCTCACCAAGAAACAACAGTCGGTCCTGAACCTCTGCCCCCAGGTCGTTGGCATAGGACAGACTCAGATTGCGAGTGATACGGAGAGCGGTCGTCAGACGCAACCGGTGGGTCGCACGGCCCAGGAGCGGCAGATCGACTTCGATGGGATCGTCGAGTAGCAGCGGTGGATCGAGGACACTCGAAAACGACTTCAGATAGCCGGTAATGCGAAGATCGAGAGCGAGAGCGGGAGATGACACAACGAGTAACGAAGCCGCGGTAACAACGAGATGAAGCGCGACCCTAGAGGATCTCATCACGGTCGACACAGCCATCCTGAAGCATGACCAGTCGGCGCGCACGTTCCATGATTCGTGAATCGTGGGTCGAAAAGATACAGGTGATGCCGTTTTCCTCATTCAACTCACGCAGTAGATCGATCAACTCTCCCGCTGTCGTGGAATCAAGATTAGCGGTTGGTTCATCGGCAAGAATCAAATCCGGTTCGGCCACAATCGCGCGCGCAATCGCTACCCGCTGCTGCTGACCACCGGATAACTGATTCGGAAAACGGCCGGCGTAGCCGTGCATACCGAGACGATCGAGCATCCGTTCCACACGCCCCGCTCGCTCCTCAGCCGGCACACCTTGCAGCAACATGACATACTCGACATTCTCGGCTACCGTGAGTACGGGAATGAGATTGTAAGATTGGAACACGAAGCCAACGTGATCGCGTCGAAAGTCAGAGAGCTCGGCCGAGGTCATACGGGAGAGCCGTTTCTCGGCAAGCCAGATATCCCCTCCGGTGACGCTATCAAGACCGGAGACGAGATTAAGGAACGTCGTCTTCCCCGATCCCGACGGACCGACGATAGCCGTAAACTCGCCGCGGTCGAGGGTCAGATTGATCCCGTTCAGCGCGTGTACGACCAAGCCACCGTCGCGATACTCTTTCGTTACATTTTCGGCAACAACGACATGCTCGGCCGTGGTGGTAGCGTGTGATGCAACAATACTGGGGTGAATCACAGACTCTTCCTCATGGCTACGGCCGGTGTCAGTCGAGCTGCGTGGCGAGCCGGGTAGATCGCTACCGTCAGCACCATCACCAGAACCCAAAACGGATACTCAACATACTGCATAAAACGGACAACCGGATACAAAGGTTCACCCAGCGTCACTCCGCTAATGTCGAGCCCCTGAACCGGAATGCCAGTCACCAGGGTCAGTGCGATGACAGCCGACGCCAACACCACTCCGCAAACGGAGGCAACAACAGCAAGTCCACCCGCCTCCAGCATAACCAAACGAGCCATCAAACCGGGCTGCGTGCCGACCGCGCGCAAGACTCCGAACTCATACATTCGCTCGTACAGCGACATGAAGAGCGTGTTGACGATCGTCAACGCCACTGCGGCGAAGAGCAAGGCCGCGACGAGTAAGATCGAGAAGCGCGTCAACATGAAAACCGCCTCCATCTCCGGAAGCAGGGTGGTCCACCCCAGCGCGTGGTTTCCCGACTGCGAGTACGTGCTCCAGAAGGCATGCGTTTTGTCTCGTCCAATGTCGGTGCCGTGGAAACGAATCGCAATTTCATGGATACGGTCATCAAGGTTCATCATCGCCTGAGCACGATCGAGCCTGACGACAACAATCCCCTGATCGATTTCCGCAGCGCCAAACTCGTAAATGCCCGAGAGACGGAAGAGCTCCTGGACGATCTCCCCGGAGGTCGCCTGCGATGCGGTAACGACCAGACGATCCCCAATATCGACCTTGAGGCGTTGGGCCAAACGGGCACCAATGATGATCTCGCGACTCCCCTCCGGTTGGAAGTAGGAACCGTCGATCAATCCCTCATCGAACTGAGACAGAGCGCGTTCGCGGTCAGGATTAATACCCAAGAGCGAGACCGGCTCCATTCCCCCGGCGGATGAGACCATGCTGATGGTAACAACCCGTTCCGCCCAAGCTTTGACCAATGAATCCCTAGCGAGAGCGGCCATCACGTCGTGGTGTTTGGCAATCGTCAAATCGACCTCTCGCTGTTCACGAAAACCGGCGCGATGAATCTGTCCCTCACCAAGAAACGACTCGGTTGCCGCATTGATGACCGAACGTTCTAAGCCAAGGATGTAAGCATCGGTGAAGATAAGTGAAGCAAGACCGATCCCAATTCCAATCCCGGTAATGATCGTACGACGCCGATTTCGCATCAGATTACGCCAAGCGAGTTTGGCCTGCAGAAAAAGAGCCGTCTTGGCCACGCTAGCGCGCCCTCATCGCCAGCGCTGGAGCGGTCCGTGCGGCACGACGTGCTGGAAAGATCGACACCACGAGTGCCGAAGCGAAGACACAGACAGCCGGAATCCAGAAACTTTGCGCCCGCACCACAGAGTTAAGTCGTGAAAACTCGACGCCACCATGACTAATCGGCGCGGGCAAAGGGATGCCGACCCAGGCGATTACCGAGTTGATAGCGAATCCGAGCACACAACCAATCGTCACACCGATTACTGCCATGATGGTGACTTCGAAGAGAACGAGGCGAACAATCTGGAGAGGCGACGTACCGAGAGCACGGAGAACACCGTACTCTCTCGTGCGCTCAAGAACGGTCATGAGAACCGTATTCAAAACACCAACGGCAACAACGGCAAAGATGATGAGTAGTGAGACCCAGGTTCCGCGACGGTTCAGCTCCATCGCCCGATTAAAGGTCTGCGCAAATACTTGCCAGGTTGCGACATCAACGGCATCACCTAAACGCTGCTGTAAATCCCGAGCAACGGCCGGAACCGCCGCGACATCATCGACGATAAGGGCAATCTCATGAACACGATCACCGAGAACGAGTAACTCGCGGAGGGCGTCGATGGGGAAAATGACCGTCGTTTGATCGACCAGGGCTTCACCCGATTCGAAGATTCCGACCACGAGGTAGGCGTCATTCGCGAGAGAACCGTCGATCCCCTGGCTGACGACTACCAGCGTATCACCCGGATCAGCGTCGAGCGCGAGAGCCAAACCGTTCGCGACGAGAACCTCGTTCGCCGCCGGTCCTGAGAACGACTGACCCGAAATGATCTTGTCAGGAAGCCGTGTCATGGACGACTCGCGCGTGATGTCCACTCCCCAGAAACGTCCCCCGGCACTAACGTCACCAACAGCGACAAGCCCTGCTGCCTTGACGCGTGGAGTAGCCGCAATGACCTGAGGATGACTTTGCACCGAAGCGAGAAGCGACTCACCCCCGTCAACAGCGGCGTACAGCGAGGGAGTATCGAGGTACCCCGGGGAATGAATTTGAATATGTCCCGAAAAATTGCGCGTGTAGACATCAATCGCCTTCTCGAACGTACCGTCGGACCAGGCAATCGAAATCGAGGCGACACCAAAACCACCAAACATGGTGATGAGCGTCAGAAACGTACGACGCTTCTGTCGCCATACATTGCGCAATGCGAGTTGGAACCAGAGCTTCACGAGCTACCGAGTCCGAAGAGAACGCAGGGAGAAGAGATCGGACTCAAAATCGGGTGTGAAGTCAATCATCTGGTAGGTGATTACTGTCTGTCTCCCCTCTTCAGTATGCGGTGTCATCGTCATGGTCGCCGGTACATCGCGATCGCCAAAGCGAGTCACATCGGAAAAGGTGAGCGTGCGGACCAATGAACCATCATCATCAAAGTACCGCTGCCACACAGGCAGTCGACTGATACGATCAACGGCGATATGAATTTCGGACCACACGATCGTGAGGTCGTCTGAGGGCAGACAGCGGACGTAGAGTACGCTTGCGGAGGCATCATCTGGAGTGAATACCTCAAACTGATAATCGTCAATCAGTGAGGTCTGGCGAACGAGATCATCATTAGTGAAGTCTGAACCCATCCAGGAACCCATCATCATGGATGGTGGAATCTTGATTGTCTTGTCGGTCTTCGGCAGGTAGTTCCACATCTCGTTCCCAAGCCGCAACGTCGTCACTCCGGCTTCGCGACGTGGATACGTAATACGGATGAGTGTTCGCTCGGTGCCTTGGCTATAGGCCTCCATCGAGAGCGTTCGTTCCCAGTGAGCGGTTTCGATCGCCATTTCGATCTGCGCAAAGGACGAGCGACTACGGTAGAGTTCGTCGACCTCGCGGATTACCTCGGCGAGCTCTTCGGAAGTCATTGTATCCGGGAGTGGCACCGACTCGTCGGCTGCGGACAGCGAAAACCCTGTCAGAAACAGCAAGAGAGGTAGAATGAGCGGGCGGCTGAGTTTTGTCATCACGGTCTCCAACCTGGGGAATGACTCATCGGGTCCGAGAAAGTGAGTCTGTTTACGAACTTGACCCCGGGCAAGAGGTGTTCTATGCTCAGAAATCAGGGCAATATAGGTCGCCAAGTAGTCTTTGGCCGGAGGGGTCAAGCCTACACTCTACTATGCTCGCAACGGTACTCGCTTCCCGGTTCGCCCCCTGCGGGAGAGAGTAGCCGGGGAGGGTGGTGATGGTTGAGTTGACTCCCGTAGACTCGATCCGCTGGCCCCCTCCCGCGCGAGCCTTACTTTTTTGTAAACTTTTGCCTCATTGTTTTCTGAGCACCATGGCTGTGAGCCCGCCAAACTAGTCCGAAAAACCAAAGAAATGTGATCATTTTCACGTTATCAGCTTGCGTGACAGTCTCATGACAAATAAGTTAGTGAGGACTAACTAACCGGAGGTAGGCATGCCAAGCTCACATCCGAATCGTCGTGACCAGCTCACCACCGCTGCAACTACCCTGTTTGCCGCCCACGGATTTTCGGGAGTATCGATCCGGGAGATCGCCACTGCTGTGGGGATTACCGAACCGGCGCTCTACCGCCATTTTCCCTCCAAAGCTAGCCTCATCGACGAAGTGCTCGCGCAGGCGGCGTTGCGGCTCTCCCCCGGGTACGCTCTGGATCACCTTTGTAGCGAGACCGATCCCGAGCCACTTCTCCGGGGATTGGCACAGCATCTCCTCACGACCTTCAGCACACATCATGACTCGGTCAGGCTCCTTCTCTACGCCGCGCTGACCGGACACGAACAGGCGCGGTCAGTTTATGCAACGTCGCGCGGTCAGTATGCAATCTGGCTTACCGAGCAGTTACATCGCATGGGGGATCAAGGGTTCATTGCTGAAATCAATCCGGAGATCACCGCCCGTTGCTTCGTGGGGATGGTCTTCGAATGTGCGATGGGCCAGACCCTCTGGCGCGGCCTACAGTCAGGCGCACACTACCCACCGGATCGAATCATTGCCAATAACGTGCCGATCTACGCGCGAGGACTTCGCCGCGCAGACCGACACACCCCCAACTGACACTCACCACGTCCGAGAGACAACAGGAGGTGACAATGGAGAGTAGTTATGGAAGGGGCAGCCCGAGATACCGTAGGTGTCTCGCACTGCTGGTTGCGGTCGTAACCATAGGTCTAATCGGAGGTCCCGCTCGTGCGGGCGATGTCGACAACGAGACGTGTGCTGCCTGCCACGAAGAGATCGTGGCGGCTTTTGCCAAGACAGCGCACGGAATCTACTACCAGGCTCGTCCGGCACTGCGGGACTACGGGTGTGAAGCGTGTCATGGTTCTGGCACCCGGCATATCGAGGAGGGAACGGTCGAGTCGATTATCAATCCGGCGAATTCCCGTCAGTTTGACGACCCGATCCTCTGTCTTGATTGCCATCGTGATGCACAGTTTCAGGATTGGGAGTTTTCGAGTCACCACACCGAGGACATGAACTGTACCGACTGCCATGATGCCCACGCCGAATACGGTGGCGCCCTCAAGCAACCGGTTCCCGATCTCTGCTACAGTTGTCACGCAGAAGTGTTGGCGGCAACACGGATGCCATCGCATCACCCGATTGCTGAGGGGAAGGTATCGTGCAACGACTGTCACAATCCTCACGGTGCGGAGGCAATGCTGACTCGCGATATCGATAATCGCGAGCTCTGTCTCTCCTGTCATCCGCAGTACGAGGGTCCGTTTGTCTACGAGCACGCTCCGGTCAATGAGGACTGCATGATCTGTCACCAGCCACATGGTTCGGTTGCGGATAACCTTCTCATCTACCAGGAGCCGACGCTCTGTCTCAATTGTCATGACATGCACTTTCACGCCACGGTAGTCGGGTTCGAAGGAGTATCGCAGGACCGTCTGGGACGTGACTACGAATCCGAGGAAGACTCGTGGAAGCGTGGCATGCTGACCAAGTGTTCACAGTGTCACTCGGCGGTACACGGCACGGACAATCCGTCGCAGGCAACGTCGAGTGGTGGTAACGGGCTAACCCGATAGGAGGAGAATGATGCGACGATACGTTTGTGCCGTCGTTGCGGTCGGCCTGCTCCTGGGAATCACCGCATCGACCGGTCAGGCCGAGCCTCTGTTCAACCAATGGACCCTTTCCGCCGGCGGACACTACACCGGCCTGAACGACTACACCCGCAAAGTTGGCGAGTACAATCTGGGCCTTGAAGAGGGCATGGGAGAGTTTGGACTCGCCTACCTGTTGGCTACCGACCGGGGGCTGTTGGTGGATATCGACGGCAACTTCTATGACCGTCGGAACATCCTCGGACATGCCAAGTACCGTCGTGGGACAACAATGGCGATCGACGTCGACTTTCGTTCCATGACTTTCCGTGAAGGTCAGGATCTGCTGACCAATATTGAAGCCCGCGAAGAGATCAACGGCAACCCGGGTGGCAAGATGATGGGCCATGAAGTTCTTGATCCCGGCGCGGACTACAACACGCATCGCCGTGAAGTCCTGACCCGGATCAAGCATGCCATCACGCGCAGCGGGGACATCCGTTTTTTGGCACAGCACCGGTCCCTCTGGCGGGAGGGTACGACCCAGATGACCTCAACCAGTCACTGCATTACCTGCCATGTCGAATCGGAGACGTGCACTCGCGACGAACAATCGCATCAGATCGAGGGCGGTTTCGAAGCGGACGTGTCAGAAATGATGACGGTTGGAGCTGAGGTTGGGTACCGGCGTTACGAGTCAAAGAGTAACGCCATCAACCGTGAATACGACATTGCCGGGTTCCCACCGGCAGCGAATCCGGGACGCGACGTTGAGTTTCCATCTCGACTGCTGTTCTCGGATACGGTCTTACCAGTGTTTGTGCTGCCGGAGACCGAGAAACTGTCGGGCAAGGTGAATGTGCGTGGGCGCTTCTCGCAAGCGACATCATTGTCCGCCTCGCTGGGCTACAACACAACCGAGAACATTAACCAGGATCTAACAGCATCGTCATGGTTCGGACACGCCAATCTCGCCACGCGTCTGTCCCGGAAGACTCGTCTCATCGCTCGGTTTACCGGACGGCGGGTGGAGAATGACGATCCGTTTATCGACATTCGGACGTTCCGAGAGGGACGGCCCGGCCCCCAACCCTCATTCGACTTCACCCGCTACTCGACGCTCGATCGTCGCGATGGCCGCGGTGAGGTCGAAGTCATTCATCGATTAAGCCGCGAGGCAACGATCGATGTCACCGGCGGTGTGCGTGTACTGGACTGGTCATCGTTCCCGGATACGCTCGAAGGTGGCACGGCCACGACGGTCTTTGGGGAGGGGAAGTTGCGCTATCGTCCGAGTCGGCGTTTCACCGGATCAATCCGGTATCGTGCGGCGGCAACGGACGAGCCATTTACCACCAGTCGTGGTATTCTGGAACCTCGGCTCAAAGAGACGCTTGTTCGTAACTTTGAGGACGGTGAGACGGTTCATCGCTTCCTCTATTACTACGAGCGGGAGCAATTCCGCACGGTAGGAGCGACCACCGAGCCAACCTTGGCTCAGGAGGTTGAACTGTCAGCATCGATTCGGCCATCACCACGGCTGAATCTGACGCTCTCGCTTCTGGCTGAATTCGACGTAAACAACGACATTGACACCTTCGATGTGGAGCGAACCAGCCTTCGTCCACATCTGAATGTCAATTTCTTGCCCACCGAGCGGGTGGCGTTTTCGGGAGGCTGGACGCTGAATCAGATGACGTCCCAGGGTCCGATTGCGGTCGCGCTCTTTGATGGCTGAGCGTCCCATTTCTTGACCGATACCGTGAGTATCGGCTCGACCCCGGATACGTTGCAGATTCAGCCGAAGCACCTCGGTACGCTGTTCGCCGACGAAGAGTTTTCGACGACATCGCACTTCGTCTACCTGACCGGTAACGTGGTTGCGACCAATCGTCTTTCATTCTTCGCGTCGACCTCGCTCACGTTTTCAAACGCAGAGCTTGAGCGTGTGCAGATGCCGACCGTGTCATCCGATGTGACCAGTACGCTGCCTCATCAAAACTTCACGTTTGAGGAGATGAACACTTATTCCGATCTCGATTACCAGATTCTGCGCTTCAACGGCGGCTTTGACTATCGGCTATCTCCCAATATCGTATTGACGATAGCGGGCGAATTCGCCGACCTGACCGCCGATGAGGAATGGGTCTACGGCGACGAGAGCGGGTCGTTGTTCATCCTTCGATCAGGTGTTTCGATTGATTTCTAGGAGCTTCTTGCATTCGGCGGCTACATCCGTAGCCGCCGAATTTGCCTTCTAGGTGGACGGCGAGAATTGTGAAGGAATTCACTAATTCAGTTGCGTGACACGCCGATGACAATTACGTTCGATTTAGTTGTGATTTCCCAGGAGCGTAGCCCGTGCGTAATTGGTTGGTCCTCAGAGCGTTAGTCCTTCTCTCTCTCCTCTTCCTAAGCACTTCGGTAACCTACTCCCAATCCAACGACGATTGCTACATCTGTCACGACGACCCAGGTCTGGTCTACGAAAAGAACGGTGTCGAGATCTCCGGACACGTTGACCCGGCGCGCTACCTCGAATCGGTGCATGCCGACATGGCCTGCGTCGATTGTCATATCGATCTTATCGATGCGGAAATCCCACACGAATCGAATCTTGAGCCGGTCATGTGCGACATGTGCCACGACGCCGGTGACTTCTATGAATCCGTCCATGGTGTCCTGCTATCCAATGACGATCCCGATGCGCCAACCTGTGCCTCCTGCCATGGCGCCCACGATATCCTAGCCCCGTCTGATCGACGCGCCCGCACGCATCTTCTCAACGTCCATGAGATGTGTGCCACGTGCCATGGTGCGGAGGGTGTTGCGTGGGAACGGTACGCCTCGGATGAACGAAATGTCGTCGATCAGTATCTCGACGGTGTCCATGGCCAGGGTCTCGTGGCCCATGGCCTGGTCGTCACCGCAACCTGCATCTCCTGCCATAGCGCCCACGGTGCACGTTCCGCCGACGATCCGCAATCACGTGTCCACCGGGATAACATCACGGCGATGTGCGAATCGTGCCATGTGGGGATCGGGGACTCCTTTAATGAATCGGTCCACTCACCAACGGTGACACAGTCGGCAGGTGAATTGCCGATCTGTTCTGACTGCCACCTGGCCCACGATATCTCATCGCCCGAGACACGTGGCGTTCAGCGGGAAATCATGACTCAGTGTGGTGACTGTCATGCCGAGATTACGGATCTCTACCTGCGAACCGTGCACGGCAAACGGGCGACGCTGGGCGGTATGGCAGCAGCGATGTGCTACGATTGCCACGGTTTCCATGACATTCGCCCCCTCAACGATTCGCTGTCGCGTCTTTCTGAGGCGAACATTGTGGCAACCTGTGCCGCTTGCCATGAGGGTGCGAACGCCAACTTCGTAGGTTTCATTGCCCATGCCGACCGTACCGACCGAGAACGCTTCCCCATTCTGTTCTATACGTTCTGGTTGTGGATGGCGCTTCTCATCGGCGAATTCGTAATGGCTGGATCGTATACCCTGCTCTGGATACCGCGAACGCTTCAAGGGTTGTTCTCCTCCAAGCGTCATGCCGCGGTGCCCGAGGGGACAAAAGTGTACCAGCGCTTTCGACGAATCGACCGCCTGCTTCACCTCATGATCATCGTAAGCTTTGTCGGTCTCTCGATCACCGGGATGACCTTGATGTGGGCACAGTCAACGTGGGCCCAGTGGCTCGCGCCGTTCTTGGGTGGCCCCGAAGGTTCGGCGCTCATCCATCGCGTCTGCGCCCTGATTACGTTCGCATACTTCGCCATTCACCTGGGCGACCTGATCGCGACCAGGCGCAAACGTGGTGTCTCGTGGTGGAAGTTTATCTTCAGCCCGAATTCAATGATGTTCAACAAGCAGGATTGGAAGGACCTCAAAGCAACGCTCAAGTGGATGGTTTTCCGGGGTCCGATGCCGAAGTACGGTCGCTACACCTATTTAGAGAAGCATGACTATTGGGCTGTCTTCTGGGGTGTGGGCATTATCGGCGGTTCGGGACTCATTCTGTGGTTCCCGGAATTCTTCACGCTCTTCTTCCCCGGCTGGGTAGTCAACATGGCGATGGTCATTCATTCAGTTGAGGCACTGCTGGCCGTTGGCTTCATTTTCAGTATCCACTTCTTTAACGTCCATTTCCGACCGGGCAAGTTCCCGGTTGATAACGTGATGTTCACTGGTCAAATGACTGTCGAGGAACTAAAACACGAACGGGCCGCGGAGTACGAGGAGCTGGTCGCCTCCGGGCAACTGGAAGAACGCCTGGTTCCGGCCCTGTCACCCCGCCGTGTCTGGTGGATGCACCTCTTTGGCCTCCTCATGTTCGTAACCGGGATTGCCTTGCTGGTCATGATTATCTGGTCGGCGCTGCAGGGGCTCTACTAAGCGTATGCGAAACACTCCTTACCGACCTGTCAACTGTCTTCTTCTGCTGTTCGTGCTTTGGGTATCACCCCTCGGTGCGCAGGAAAACGACGAATGCTATCTCTGCCACGATGATCCAGGGCTGACATACGAACGAAACGGTGTCATACGATCAGGTCATGTCGATCCTGAAACATACCTTCTGTCGGTACACGGTGAGTTTTCGTGCGTTGACTGCCATATTGATCTCATCGGCACGGAAATGGGACACGATGTACCGCTTGAACCGGTCATGTGCGAACTCTGTCATGATCAGGTAGCAGACGAATACATGCAGTCAATTCACGGCGAAGTCGTTGCTGCCGGTGAACCACTCGGACCCCAGTGCTGGGATTGCCATGGTGCCCATGATATCAGACGACCGACTGACCCACTCGCTCGCACCAACAAGTTCAACATTCCAGTTATGTGCGGAACGTGCCACAAAGAGGGTACACCGGTCACGCAAAAGTATGATCTACCGGTCGATTCGGTCCTCCTGCACTACTCCCAATCGATTCACGGATTCGGTCTCTTTGAGCAAGGACTAATTGTCTCCGCTGTCTGTACCGATTGCCACACCGCACACGACATTCGTCCGCTGACTGATCCGCAATCGACCATTCATCGCCAAAACATCGCCACCATGTGTCAAACCTGTCACGCTCGCATCGAACAGGTCCATGAGCAGGTGATTGATGGGCGCCTGTGGTCGGAGCAACCAGACAAAGTTCCGGCTTGTAACGACTGCCATCGCCCCCATGAGGTGAGTATCCAGACGGTTGATTCGACGATCGCCGATGCAAACTGTCTATCGTGCCACAGTCGACCCGACCTCACCGGAACGCGCGGCGGCCAGGTTGTTTCCATGTATGTCGATACAGCCGAAGCGTATCACTCGGTCCATCAGGAGACTGCCTGTGCGTCATGCCATACCGGGACAACGTTAAACCATCCGGAGCGCGCCTGTGCGACGGTTATCGACCAGGTCGATTGTTCGATTTGCCATGCCGAAGCCGTTGCTGACCACAGTGCCAGCATTCATGGCCAACTTATCGCCCAGCATGATCTGGACGCACCGACGTGCACTAAATGTCACGGAACGCACGCGACGAAAAGCCACCTCGACCCGACCTCGCCGACATTCGCAACCGCGATACCTAGTCTGTGCGGACGTTGTCACGGCGCAGATGGTGTTGCAACTCAGCGCTACGCTGAAGGGGACCGAAACGTCGTCGATGAATATCTCCATGGGACCCACGGCATTGGCCTGAGCAGCTCGGGATTGGTGGTAACGGCCACGTGCACCGACTGCCACACGACGCACCGAGAACTACCGGCCAGCGACTCGGCGTCTTCGGTACATCCGAACAACATCCCGGAGACGTGTGCCTCCTGCCACCATGGCATTAATGAGGCGTTCAGTCGATCGGTCCATTCGCCAACCGTGACGACCACCGATTCGACCCTTCCCATTTGCTCCGATTGTCACCAGTCGCATCGCATTGACGAAACTCGGCTCGCAGGTGTCCGCCTCGACATCATGACCCAGTGTGGTGATTGCCATGCCGAAGTGACCGAACTCTACTTCGAAACCGCACACGGTAAGTTCACCCAGCTCGGCGCGACCGCGGCGATGTGCTACGACTGCCATGGCGCTCATGATATCATGCCGTTGACAGAACCGTCATCACGCCTCGCCATTGGCAACATCGTCGGGACATGTCAAGAATGTCATGCCGGAGCCAATGCGAACTTCGCTGGATTCATCGCCCATGCCCCTCATGACGATAAAGAGCAGGAACCCTTGCTCTACTACGTCTTCTGGTTCATGACCGGCCTGCTCATCTTCACGTTTACGATCGCCGGTAGTCACACGCTGCTCTGGTTGCCACGTACGATTCAGGGACTGTTGCAGCGGCGTCCTCAGCCGGTTGAAGTGCGTCCGGTGCTTGTCTACGAACGATTCAAACCACTCCACCGCCGTTTGCATGCGATGATTGTTGTCTCATTCATCGCTCTCGCACTGACCGGTATGACACTGAAGTTCTCCGATATGACCTGGGCTCAGGTCTTGAGTACGTGGATGGGTGGCCCGGTGATCAGCGCCTATGTGCACCGCATCGCCGCTATCATTACGTTCCTGTACTTCGCGATTCATATCTGGGACTTAGTGCGGACCAAGACACGACTGCGCAAGAGCTGGTGGGAGTTTCTTACCGACAAGGACTCGATGATCCCGAACCGCAAAGATCTCTCGGACTTGGTCGGCACACTCAAATGGTTCGTTGGTCTTGGCGAAAAACCAAGCTACGGACGTTTCACCTACTGGGAGAAATTCGACTACTTCGCCGTCTTCTGGGGCGTAGCGATTATTGGCTCATCCGGTCTCATCCTCTGGTTCCCCGAGTTCTTTACGCAGTTCATGCCGGGATGGATGATCAACGTTGCAACAATTATTCACTCAGACGAGGCGTTGCTTGCGGTGGGCTTTATCTTCACGATCCACTTCTTTAACACCCACTTCCGACCGGACAAATTCCCGATCGACACCGTGATGTTCTCCGGCCAGCAAACGATCGAGGAACTACGACACGAACGGCCGGAGGAATTCAAAGAACTCATCCGAACCCGACAGATCCGTCGCAAACTGGTCAAACCGATTCCCCGCTACCTCGAAGCAACGGGCCGATGGCTCGGACTCGGCGCACTGGTGCTCGGTATCGTCTTGGTTGTGTTGATCTTTTACTCCGTGATCTTCCATCACTGAGCATCTGACTTAGCCGCCGCACGAAAAAGCGGGCCACCCCTAAGGGGTGGCCCGCTCGCTGTTTATGCTCGATTGAGCTTATTCAGATGCTCTCGATGGAATGATATGAACACCCGCATCGAACATCTTCTCGTAGTCGAATTCAGCGGCCGTTTCACCAAGCCGGCCCGGAGCATCAGCGTTGTGACAACTGATGCAGGTCGTTGAATCGGGTAGCCACATGCCGGCAGCGATCGACTTTTCTCGATCTTTCATAACTGACAGCTTTTGATAACCCGAGCCCGGTCCGTGGCACGCCTCACATTGAACGCCCTCTAGCAGAACGCCTTTGGCGGTGGTTCCGGTCGTGTAGTACTGCAGGAAGATCTCCTGGGCCTTCTGTTCTTCGGTCAGATTATCCCATGCCGTCGCATGGACTGTTTCCTGCCACGATTCGTAGGTACTGTCGTTGCCCACGCCATGACACGGTTTCAAGCCACAGCGCTTGGCTCCAATGTAGTCATACTCTTGTTCGGCCTCTTCCTGCGCCACTGCAAGGGTGACAAAAAGCGCCCCGACCCCAAAGATCAGCGTAATCAGCTTCCCGCGTTTCATAACAGAACCTCCATCTCCCACAACGTCGGTTACTCGTCTTCTACAGTTTATATCGGCTATCCTTCCCAATCAATAGGATTATGACAGTCAAATGACAATTACGACGCCCCGTATCGTACTGCCAGGCAATAACTTATAGCCTCTCTAAATCTCCTACTGGGCGCTCTAGTCGATCAAGCATTTGAGCCCATCGGGTCAACAGAAGCAACCGAGAATACGTCTAGTCGTAGAGCACACAGGATACCAAGAGCAAGCGACAGGAGGGAACATGACGATACGTCAATCGCTAGTTGTAACCGGGCTACTGGCCGCAGCAGTATCCGCGTTCGGTCAGGTCCGGACGATGGACCTAGATTCAACACGGAACAATCTCCAGCATCCGATCGACTACGTCGTTGCAACAACGAACGAGCTTCCGGAAATCGTTGATCGGGGCAATGGTAGCGCAACGCTGCTGTTCGTCCCTGGGCTCGGCTTCAGCGCTGACGAATTCTCCGATCTGACTGATTCTCTGCTGAAAGACTATCACTGCCTTGCCGTAACGCTCCCGGGCATGGGAGGGCACCCGGCCCTCGAAATGCCTCCGGAAGGAACGAGTTACGGCAAGCAAACGTGGACACACGCGGCGGTAACGGCATTGCAGTCACTGCTTCGAAAAAAGACTCTCACGAATGTAATCGTAGTTGGCCATTGGATGACCGGCACCCAGGTCGCTCTCAATCTGGCGTTAAAGGAGCCGGAACTCGTCTCTGGAGCAATACTACTGGCAGGGACTGCCCGGTGGGTACCGGCGGATCCTGAAGCTCGCAAGCGGGAGATGCCTCTCCCCGGGATGATCGCCTACGTCGACTATCAAATGGCACCAAGCTGGTTCAAGATGGTTACGGATCGGACCTGGCACGAGAACAACTTCCTCCCTGGCGATTACGCAGTGAACGATGTGGTCGCCTTTCAGCTCTGGTATGAAGCATCGCTACCGACCAGGGCTACCTGGGTACGTTACTTGTGTGAATTCTTTGCCCAGGATGCGACGCCTCTCGTTGATTCACTCCCCTACCCGGTCCTCGCGCTTCAACCAAGCCTTGAGGGGTGCTATCAACCGGCACCGGAAGGTGATTACCTGGACGCATACACACGTGCGGCGTGGGACGGTCACACCGACAATCTGCAACTGCAAACAATTCCCGATTCACGACTCTTCATTTGGAAAGATAACCCCGAAGCAACCCTCACCGCGATTCGTGAGTATGCGCGTAACCGGACTCAGTAACGTCAGAGACGGGCACGAGCCGACCTCATTTATCGGTTGAGTATGGAGCCGCCAAGAACCATGTTGGCGGCCATGAGAATACTCACATCGGCCGTATTGGCCATACTGCTAGCTACCGCATCAAGCGAAGCGGAAAGGGTATCGATCTTCGAAGATGATCTCATCCACTTCAATACGGAGATGCCTGATTCAGGAGCGAGAGCTGAAATCGAAGTGATCGATAATGGCCGGCGCATCTATCGCACGGTGTCGATTGCTCCGTTTCCAAACGATCATCGCGTGTTTGCTCGCGTCGAGATCGATCCGATCCCCAAGGACGAAATCGCTGTCCACGACAAATGGGATCGGGCTGGATCAATTCGGATCGCGACGGAGAACGGGCAGGAAGCAGAGCTCGTGAAGTTCATCACGGCCTATGGAGGCCACACGGTTTGGGAGGTCGACGTTACCCATCTTGCCCCGCTGTTATCCGGTGAGGTTACGATCGGCGCTTTCATCGACACGTGGGTTTCCCCGGCCTGGCACGTGTCCGTCGACCTCTCATCGGAACCAGGGCGAGACTCTACACGAGTCGCCTGGAATCAGCCAGTCATGCTGGTCGATAACTTCGATCTCGAAACCTACGGCGACAGCGGCTACACGACTACGGTAGCTATTCCCGACATACAGGAGCGGGTACTGCTGTACTACTATGTCTCGGGGCACTGCACTGACGGTCGTGGGGCCGATGAATTCATGAAGAAAGACAATGTTATCCTGGTCAATGACCGTGTTGTCTATCGCTATCAACCGTGGCGCGATGATTGCCGTGACTTCCGAGCGATCAATCCATACACGCGTCGCTGGTCCAGCGGTATGTGGTCATCGGATTACGACCGCTCCGGTTGGTGCCCGGGCGACATCGTTTCGCCGCTCGTGCTTGATCTCACTGATCATTTACCCCCTGGCGAACACGCAGTGACCGTACGCATCGACGATATCCGTCCCGCCGACGAATCCGGCAAAGGCTACTGGCGGACATCGGTGCAACTCGTGGGTATCACCTACAAGAGCACAAGCAAGGACTAGGCTATGCCTAAACTCTGGCAAAAAGGTCGCGGGACACTCGGTGTCTTTGCACCGCTCATGGGCGAGTGGACGACGAAGACTAAGGGCCCCGACGGTAAACCGATGCTCGTCGAGCGGTCGTTCGAAACTGTTCTTGGTGGCAAGTATGTCGAGATGCGGGTAGTCTGGCATATTGCCAAGAAGCCGTATGAGGAGATCTGCCTCTTTGGGGTCAACAAAGAGAAGCAACTGTGCTTCTGGTCGTTTACCAACGACGGCAAGCAGTCGCACGGCCAACTCGACGATGGAACCGATATCCATGCCGAGGCACTCTGCTTTTCCGCTCATATGGACGCCGGATTTGCCCGGCAGATCTACTGGCCAAATACTGATGGTAGTTGGAGCTGGGCGGTGGAATCGCAGACGAAGAAAGGCTGGAATCGCTTTGTCGAACACCAGTATGAATCGGCAAGTTAGAGCAGGAGCAGTAAGTCCATGAGTCCGAAACCGAGTCAGGCGGAGCTGCAGGCGGCCTTAGCGGCGGCGGGTACGGCACACCACGAGTATGAGGTCAACTATCTCAACGGGAAGCGCGACGAGTACTGGCCCGGCTGGTACGCTGCCTTCGTGCTCGGACGCTTAGGCGATTTCCTCCCTCCAACAACTCTTGCTCGCACTCTTGAAAACGTCACCGCTGATCAAGATTGGTCAACCGCAGCGGCCAAAGCAGTCATTACTAGGTAGCGTAACTAGACTCAAAACCAGCACCGTGAAGCTGGTAACGTTTGGCAATGCCAAAACAAAGACAGCTTCGTTCATTTTACGTCAACACCAGTCATAAAAAGCTGATTTCTCTACACTAAGAGACCTACGCACTACACTTCTGGCGTTAAGTTTCTTTGGACACTGTCGAGCTTACTACATAGGGGGCCGAATCCACCAGCGGCAGCGACTCAGTTACGTGTTGCAGGGTGGGAAGGTCACAGAGACTGAGCGATCACCAGGGGAGGGATCGTGACACCATTCGAAGCTACTGCGACGGCAGTGTCTGCCACCTCGTCGTCCGATCCGTTCTCCGTGCTACTTGTCGACGACGAGGAGGCTCTGCTTCAACCACTTGTCGAGGTACTCGAAGACCTTGGCTACACGGTTACCCCCGCAAAATCAGGCAACGAAGCACTAGCCATCTTCAAGTCGACGCCCATTGACCTGGTGGTAACGGACGTTCGGATGCCGAATGGAGACGGCAACTGGCTCGGCAAGCAACTACGGAGCCTCGACCCTAACCTTCAGATCATCTTCATGAGCGGCTATGCCGACTTCAGCGACTTGTGCATGATCGTTAACAACCATGCATACTCGTTTCTTCAGAAACCGTTTGGTTTAGACAGCTTTCGATCCGAAGTCAAGCAGGCAGCAGCGTACGTTCGCTCTATTCACTCAAACAACCAGAAGTCGCGCTCTCTGTCCGAACAAGTTGTGCGGGCCCGTCAGGAGCTGGCTTTTAGAACCGAACGTCTTGAGATCGAGCAGGAACGCCTGGCCGGCATATTGGCTGACGCGACATTTGGATTTATCGCAATCGACGACGCGTTCACAGTGCACAACGTAAATCCGTGGATGACCAGTCTCTTTGCAGAAATTGGTGTTGACCGCCCGATTGCTGTTGGCGACACACTCGCCGCCGAATACAGCTGTCCTTTCTGTGCCAAAGTCTTTGCCCTCTGCTCAGCGTGTCGCGATACACGAGAGCCCGTTACCGAGTACATGGAGTGCTCTAAAACCGAAAAGTACCTGGAACTCCACGCCTATCCTCTAAACTTTCGAGGGGAGCAATCAGGATTCGCACTTCTGGTTAATGACAAAACAGAGCTTCAACAGCTTCAAGTTCGATTGCATCAAACGGCCAAACTTGCATCTATCGGCGAGCTCGCGGCCGGAGTCGCGCATGAAATCAACAATCCCCTTGCCTTTGTTCGAAGCAATCTCCACACCCTCAACGAATATGTAACGGAATTGGCCGCTCTTGCCTCGACTCTGTACAAGTTTGCGGATAATGGGGACAGCCTACCAGCACTGGACCTCACCAAGCTGCTTGAGAAACTCGACATTAAGTACATCATGCAGGACAGCACCAGTCTGGTCGAGGAGACGAACGATGGCATTGAGCGGGTCGCCAAGATCGTTCGTGATCTCAAGACATTCGCCCGCGCTGACAATGCAGAGCGTGAAGACCTGAACGTCAATCAAGCGATATCCGACGCCCTCAATCTCACGCGAAACGAGCTCAAATATACGGTCACTGTCCAGACTGATTTAGCCGAGATACCAATCCTGCGCGGATTCCCTCAACAACTGGTTCAGGTGTTTACCAATCTCTTCGTGAACGCTGCTCAGGCGATGCCAGAGAAGGGTACGCTAACGATTATCACAGCACCCGACAACGACGATGTCCTCATAACTGTGACTGACACAGGAAGTGGTATCGAGGAAACCGTACTTTCTCGAATTTTCGACCCGTTTTACACAACAAAGGCGCCGGGCAAAGGAACAGGCATGGGGCTGTCTATTTCCTTCGGTATCATCGAACGCCACGGCGGCACAATCACCGCTTCCAGCAAGGTTGGTATCGGGACAACCTTCGAGATTCGGCTTCCTGTAAATCCTGTCGTTGAGGAGTAGATTCATGTTCAGCCATCTTGGGATTACATCAGAGGTGTCACCGGAGAGCGATTTCAGCGTGCTTTTTGTCGACGACGAAGGTCCGATCCGAGCCGCCCTTCAGAGATTGTTTCATCGGGCAAACTTCCGAAGCTACTTTGCGGGAAGCGTCAAAGAAGCCAAGAAACTCCTGTATGATCAGTCAATTCGTGTCGTCGTCACTGATTATTTGATGCCTGAAGAGAACGGACTCGAATTGCTTCGGTACATCCAGGAGCATCGCCCAGCCGTCGTTCGGGTCATGATGTCGGGTCACTCTGATTTACAGTTGGTGTTATCTGCCATCAATGAAAACGAAATCTTCAAATTTATCGTCAAGCCATGGGACGATCAGGAAATGCGGTTGGCCGTAACCCTGGCGTTGGCTCAGGCAAAACTGGTTGATCGTCTTTTTGAGTTGACCAAAGAAAACGAACGACTTCGCTCCATTCTCTCGGAAATCGCTCTCTTGTGCCCTGATTCACTCCTTCGCCATAGGACGGCAAATTTAAACGAGGAATCAGAGGCATCTCGCCGTGTTCAGGAGGTTGACCATGCCTAGTGCCCAGAGTGAAGTCCCACATGGACTAGCCAGCTTACCACCGTTCCCGGCGGTTACAGCAAAACTTCTTCGGGTACTCGACGATGATCGGGTATCCCTTGAGGAGATTGCGGAACTCGTATCCTCTGATCCGTCCTTATCGATCAAGATAATCAAGATGGCCAATTCTCCATTCTATGCCGTTCAAAGTCGAGTTCGAACGGTTCACGAAGGAGTCATGATTCTGGGGCTGAATACAGTCAAGACAATGACGATCGCAGTCTCACTAACCGATGGTCTGCGTCATATTCGGCCACCTCAGCACTCGTTTGACTGGCTAAAATACTGGCAGCATTCTTACGCCACGGCTATCGCCTGCTACAAACTCTTTGGAGCAAAGCAGCGACAGTTACGCGATCAAGCGTTTCTCATCGGGATGGTCCATGACATCGGGAAGCTCATTCAGGCGTTCTCCCTCCCCGAATCATGGCGCTCACTTGAGCATGCCTGCTTGAACTCAGGCTTATCCTACGAGTCAGCCGAGATTCAGTTCCTTGGCGGACCGGCCTGGAAGATTGCCGTTCAGCTCTGCCACAGTTGGAACTTCCCGGCAGACATCGTTTTGGGAATCGAGATGCTCGGTTCACCAGCATCGACTGACGATGCCAGCCTGCCTCACCGTCGTGGGCTCGCAATCGCCCATGATCTTGCAGAACGTGCGGGCTTTGCATTTCCGATTGCCAACACCGGTACCTCATGCAACATCGAGAGTTCGCCTGAGCTAGAACGCATTGTTACCTCACTCCCCGGTGACGTTGCTACTCAGGTAAGTATTCTGGGCATAGAGGAATAGATGATGGAAGAGCCAATTGTCGATAAGATTTCCGTTCTCTTCATTGATGATGAGGAAAATGTCATTCGTTCACTTCGTCGGCTATTCAGGAAACGAGACGATTGGGATTGCCTTTTCGCCACGCGTCCCTCGGAAGCTGTTAAGATTATCGCGGAGCGAGAAATCGCAGTAGTTGTGTGCGACCACAAGATGCCCGAGATGTCAGGCGCTCACCTGTTGGCCAAACTCCGGGATAAGCGTCCGAACATGGTGAGCATCATGTTAACGGGCCAAGCAAGTACAGAAGACGTTGAGGTTGCCATCAACGACGGCGGAATCTTCAAGTTTCTCCAGAAACCATGGGATGATCAAGAACTGGCGGAGACGATTGAAGGTGCGATACGAAAACACCAACAGAAAAAAAATCTTCAATCTGAACTCATTGAGCATGAGCGGCAAGTCCAATCACTCGAGGACCATTCAAAAGAGCTCCGACGTACAGTCGAGGACCGGACCAATCAACTTCATGATGCCTTGTATACCGCTCAATCGATGAGATCTGACAGCTTCAGCACTATCTTCGGCATTTGCGATGTCTTCTTCGGACTGCTTGAGATAGCACAACCCCTGTGGGCGGC
The DNA here is from genome assembly GCA_028289585.1 of Candidatus Zixiibacteriota bacterium. Lineage (GTDB taxonomy): Bacteria > Zixibacteria > MSB-5A5 > GN15 > FEB-12 > JANQPI01. The sequence continues at coordinate 342,743 of JANQPI010000035.1, read as the reverse complement.
CCATGCCAAGCGAGTCCAGGAAATCTCATCCGATATCGCTGAAAAGCTCCAGTTCTCTTCCGAACGGCTGCTTCTGATCGAAGCCGCGGCTCGGTTCCACGACATTGGCAAAATCGGCTTACCCTCTTACCTGTTCGAGAAAAATACCTCAGAATTCAGCGATAATGAACGAGCGATATACGAACAGCATCCCACTCTGGGATGGGAATCACTACACAAGTCTCCGGAGCTAAGGGACCTGGCCGATATTGTTCGTTCACACCACGAGCGACTCGACGGCAAGGGGTTCCCGGACCGCAAGCATGGTTCCTCTATTCCTCTTGAGGCGTCTATAATTCTAGCCGCTGACATGATCGCTTCGCAGCTTGAGAAACACCGAGGCAACCCTTCTCTAGCGCTTCAATTGGTAGAGAGCGCCTTGAAAGACGGGTCTGGCAAGCTCTTCCCGGGCAATGTTGCGACCGCCGCCGAACGGGCGGCCGCGGAGCTGCGTCCGAAGCTCCTCAATCGCGCCGTTGAATCGATTCGGATCCAGGACCTTGCTCCAAAGATGGTTCTCGCAGAATCACTCTACACATCAACCGGAACTCTGCTCGCCGCTGCCGATACAGAGCTGACGGCGCGGAGCATCGCTCGGATTCGATCGGTGGCCAAGGTAGATTGGGTAACAGAGTCCGTGCTCGTCGCAGCGGCACAGAAAAGTCAAACGCCACCACGGCAGTCAGTAACGTTCTGAGTGAGAGGGCAATACGCGGAACGAGCCTTGCATCCCTCGTTATCTGTGCGTTACGGACACGGCGCTAAGGGGATAAACGAGATGAAAAGAGCGTCGATGAGACGACTCAGGTCTGAAAGACCGACATCCGCATCTACGATAATATCTGCCTCAGTAAAACAGCACAGTTCCGCAAATGTTATGAAGAGATGATCGATGAGCCGCGATAGATCCGCCAATCCTACGTCGCCAGAACAATCGACATCTCCAACGTCACCGGAACAGCACTGCGACTGATTGATCAAAACCGAAACGCTATCGCTTGCAGCATTGGCGATAACAATATCGCTTACCTCGTCGTTATCCAAGTCACCGATCGATGCTGACCAGGGCCGATCACCGACGGGAATAGAGTCAACGATGTCGAACTCACCACCACCATCCCCCAGCAGTATCAGTATGTCATCATCATTACGCCGGGTAACCACCAAATCGGGAAATGCATCATCGTTAAGCAGTCCCGAAGAGACCGAGGTAGGTGTCGATCCGACAGGAATCGAAACTGTCGAATCGAAGACACCACCTGCATCAGCAATGAACAGTGTTAGATCATTTCCGCGGAAGTTAGCGACGACAATGTCGGTCAAGTCATCCCCGTTGACATCTTCGAGAACCAACGATATCGGTTCGTTGCCAACAGGAAGGGTTCGGGCAGCCGAAAACGTTCCGTCACCTAATCCGGATAGGATTGAGATTGTGTTGCCGCTGTAATCGGTGGTGATCAGATCGACAATTGAGTCGCGATCGAGATCCTCCGCCGCGATCGCCCACGGACTGTTTCCTACCCCCCAGTTCACCGCCGATCCAAAGGTTCCGTCTCCCACCCCCAAAAGAACCGATACGCTGTCGTCGAAGAAGTTTGCAGTCGCAACGTCTAGCGCAGAATCCTGATTGAAGTCAGCGACCGCCACCAGACGCGGTTCGGACCCGGTGGGGTAATCTACCGCATCGGAGAACGTGCCGTCGCCATTACCAAGGAGCACTGAGATATGACCAAACAGTCCGTTCGTGGCGACCAAATCAAGCACGCTATCTGCGTTCAGTAAGGCTGCCGAGACCGCCCATGGACGGGTACCAACAGGATACTCGATAGATTGAGAAAAACGGCCTTCTCCAGTTCCGAGAAGGACTGATATCGCTCCTGAGTTTTCGTTGGCGACAGCGAGATCAACCTGAGCATCACCGTTGAAGTCACCGATCGCTACCGAAACCGGCTCGTCAACGGTAGCGTAGTCAACCGCCGACAAAAACAGGGGCGGCGCCGAGGCTTCCAAATCGCTACTTCCAGCGAGCAACGCGAAAGCGATGAGCAGGGCCCTGACCGGACCAGCGTATCGATTCTTCATTGGTGAGCAACCTCCCGCAACTGGTAACAGATAACTGCCTCCCCGTTCAAGAAACCATTCGTTACGGAGCATCCATTCATCAGTTTCGTGAGTTTTTTGTTACGGCTGTTTCGGGTTGCGTTGTGGACGATGGAGAGCCTGGTGCGGGAACTGGGCCCTTTAAGGCTGGAACAACGTACCCGGAGCCGGACTCGAACCGGCACGGCCTCGCGGCCAGGGGATTTTAAGTCCCCGGTGTCTACCATTCCACCATCCGGGCAGCTCAGCCCCCACACTACACCATCCCTCCTCTCGGAGCAAGATCGTGTCGCGAGGCCGGCTGGCCCTAGAATTCGGCGGTGATGCCGATCGAGGGTAACAGGCCGAGCCCGTCCTCGGTCTCTGCCTGTCCGGTGCGAACGTTGTAGAATGGGATCTCCGGCTGCGAGCGCGCATAGACATTCTGCAGGTCGAGATAGGTCGTCAGCACCCAACCACCGAAGAACCAGCGCCGGTCAACCCGGAGATCGAGAGCGTGTGACGGCCCCAGGCGGACCGAATTGTAACGCTCGATCGACCGCGAGCCATCGGCTTCAAACGGCGTGTACGGACGCCCAGTGGAGATCTGAAACTTGGTCGACACTTCCCACCGTTCGTTGAAGATATAGCCCCCGCCAATATTGAAGATCACCCGCTGATCAAACGAACCATCGCGATAGATACCATCGATCCCTGCGTACTCGACCTGGCCGATCGTAAGCGACATCTGCCCGTAACAGGGTATCTCCGACAGCTTCTTTTGGAGGAAGAACTCGACGCCGTAAGCGCGCCCCTCCCCGGCCGAAACAAGGGAGTCGAGGCCGAATGACGCAAAGCCCTCCTCGGAGCCGCCGAAATCACCGCCGCTATTCGCCATGACCAGATACGGTCGTTCAATCGAGGTCGCGTAGTCAAAGTAGTCTTTATAATATCCTTCCACACGGAACTTCGTATCGTCGCGCAAACGGATCTCAATCCCGGCCACGACCTGATCAGTCCCCATCTGGCGGAGTCCTCGGTTGAACTCGTTGGCCGCAATCCAAATGATCGATGGCGCCTGATAATACCGCCCGGCTGATACGCTCAAACGAATTGGCGAGGCAACCTCCCACGAGGCTGACAGCCGCGGCGCGACCTCCGGCTCAGCATCGATCAGTGAAAAGTAGTCACCTCGTACTCCCGCTGTCAGCGTCAGAGAGCCAAGTCGCTGTGAAAGCTGGGTATAGACAGCGAGCTTGGTTCCGGTCGTGTCGAATGGCTGCTCGATATTAAACGTGTCGGTAAAGTCGCTGTAGGGATCGGCAAAGTCCCGCAGCAGAAGATCACCATCAGCGCGTTGGATCTTGCCCTGTACACCAAACCAGAGCTCTGTCTCCGGACTGACCTGAAACTGACCATCGACACGAAGTGCAATATCCAGCTCCGTTGATTCGGTAACAAAAAACGGAGTTAACAACGAATCGCGCTGGGTAAACTCGTAATCGACGAAGGTTTGAGATAATGTCGTGGTAATGAATCCTGAGCCGAGTAGCCGTCGCCAGGAAACTCCAGTTACCGCCTGGTTTTGATCGTTGTCGAGTCGACGCGAATTGTCGAACCGGTCGTCCGCTTCATCATTAAAGAGCCGGACGTTATTGATCGCACCGATTGCCAGCAGCGAGAACTTGTCACGAGGCGTTGGCTCCAATTCAGCGCGGGCGAGAAAATCCCAAAACTCCGGAACGAACTCAAAGCCATTAGCCCGGAAAATCAAATCGAGATACGAGCGTCGCGCAGAAACGACAAACGAACCACGCTCACCGAGAGGTCCCTCAGCATCGATGCCAAATCGCGTTGCAGAAATTGTTGCCCGTCCACCAAACCGATCGCGGCGGCCGTCGCGCAGATTGATCGCCAGCGTCGATGACAGACGGTCACCGTAGCGGGCACCGAATCCTCCCGCGGAGAAGGTCGTGTTGTCGACAAAATCGAGATTGATGAACGAAATCGGGCCGCCGGCTGAGCCCTGGGTTCCAAAGTGGTTGATATTGTTCACTTCGATATTGTCGATCAGATAGAGGTTCTCCGATGGTGCGCCGCCCCGTACGATCAGGTCGTTTCGCCCCTGCGTCGTCTGAGCGACGCCCGGGACGATCGAGATCGCCCGAACCACATCCTCGAAGCCGCCGGGTAGCCGACGGATCTCCTCTGCGGACTGGGACGTTGTCGACAGAGGTGCGTCGGTCGCACGATCGAAGAAATCTGGTCGGACAGTGATTCGTTCAGCGATCACTGCGGCATCGGGAATCAGAACGATCCGAACAACGGCAGGGCGAACGGGAGAAATCACAATATCCGAAACAACGCGGGGCTGATAGCCGAGGGCGGTAGCCAGGATCGAGATTGTACCGGCATCGACCGTGACAGTAAATGAACCGGCCGAATCGGCAACTGTTCCCAGCGTGGTTCCGACAATCTGTACGGTCGAAAAAGGAACAGTGGCGCCGGTATTGGCATCGATCACAGTACCGGCTAACTGCCCGGTTGCGGCATAACCGGATAGCGTGGCTGTCAGCAAAACGATTTTGAAAGCGGCAAGAGATCGAAACGCGTTTCTCATGGCTGCGGCAACGGCCGGTACGGCCTGGTTGTTCCAACTAACCACAACAAATTGTCTTGCTGAGTGACGTCGGAATCCGTTTCTCTTTCCCCCATGCTGAGGCGTTACCGAGGCTCAATCATTGCCATCGCGGTTGGCTATCTGTCACTCGCTCTGACGGCGGCTCACCTGATGGGTCATTTGGAGCGGTTTGGCGACGCTGACCTCACGTTTGATACTATTGATGCTTCGTCGTTTCGTATCCTTGGTGAATTCTACGCCGGGGTAGCGGACCAGCGTCCAGTCGATGAACTGATCGCCATGCGGCCGTGGGTCTATCCGCTATTCATCGGCACAGTCGATCGGATTGCGGGGATCTGGGGACTGATCGTCATTCAACTGTTGCTGAACGTCATCACTCTAGTCGCTCTTCATCTTGCCATTCGCCGACTCACGAGCAGTTGGTTGTTCGCCTGGTTGGGCACCGTGTTTGTCGCATTGACACCATCATTCACCCTCCTGGCATGGCGTGGGCTGAGCGAGAGTCTCGCCTTGGCACTCGCGAGTCTGGTGATTCTTGCGTTCTCCGCTAGCGAAACACTCTCGTATCGTCGCATAGGCTTTGTCCTTCTCAGCCTCGGCGTGCTGGCCACAACTCGGGGGATCTTTGTCCCGCTGTGGATTACGGCGGTCCTGGCAGCACTCGTCTGGGTAGTGATCCACCGTGACTGGTCACGACTCGCCTGGGTTGCACCTAGTTTCGTCCCCATAGCGATTCAACTTCTCCTCTCGTACAGCCTCTTAGGCCAACCGGGGTTGGCATCGACGGGACGTTACAACATCGATGGCCGTTTTTTCCCCTTGGTCTGGGGTCACGCCGAGCTGGGTGAACCGGTCTGGCACTCCGATTCGCTCGCCGTTTTGGTTCGACAGGAGCACCCGCACCTGAGCCAGCAGCTTGGCTACCTTGTGAGCCACCTTCCGACAACGATTCGCGTGTACGGTGACTTACTGCTCAATGACCACCTCACAGCGAACACGTCATTCACCCGCACCCCTCGACTCGAAGTCATGCAGGGTCAGCGGTGGTGGCAATGGCAGATCGAATACTTTTCGCGGTGGATGAATATCGCGTTCGCCGTCACTCATGTGCTGATACTCGGAGCCTTAGTGTTCATGCTGGTCCGTCGCCGATTACCTCACTGGCGGGTCCTGGCGCTCTGTGGTGCAGCGGCTCTGCTCATTCTGCCTGCACCGCTGACGTACTGGCAGGGAGATCGCATCATTATCGCCGCAATGCCATTTTGGATAGTCGCGTATGCAGTGATGCTGGCTCGTATGAGCAGGTGGCCGAAGCGAAACTAGCCAATTATTATCCTAATTCTTCGTGTCGACTAACACACATCTGTCATTTTGCGACTGGCTAGCTGACAGATTTCTGTTTACTCTCATCGCATGGCAGAGCAGCGCGCAGGATGGCCGCCGGAACGATTGATTCTCTGGATTCTCGGCGGGCTGGGAATTGCCGTTCTCTTCCGAACGGCCTGGATGAGTGATGACGCCTACATCTCGTATCGTGTCATCGAAAACTTCCTCAGCGGACACGGCCTGCGGTGGAACGTTGTCGAACGCGTTCAGGTCTTTACCCACCCACTCTGGCTGTTCGTGATAATGCTTTTCCGTATCATCACACAGGAACTCCATTTCACGGCGATGTTCGTCTCGATGGCGGCAACGATCGCATCGGTGTGGATTGCTATTAGGCGACTTGCTACTGGTTACCTCGCAGCCATCACGGCCCTTGTTCTGCTGCTCTGCTCCAAAGCGTTTATTGATTACTCGAGTTCCGGCCTGGAGAATCCGCTCAGTTTCGTACTGGTCGCGCTCCTTGGCGCTACGGTCTTCTCCGCGCGTGACAGTATTGCATCGCCATTCCGTGTCGCCTTGCTGGTTGCCTTGTTGGGACTTAACCGACTTGATCTGCTGCTCATTGGGATACCATTGCTAATTGTCATCTTTCTGCAGCAGCGGTCGTGGCGGACAATCCGTGACTACGCACTTGGGTTCAGCCCGCTGATCTTCTGGTTCATCTTCGCGACAGTTTACTACGGGTTCTTCTTCCCCAACACCTACTACGCGAAAACCTGGACAGGTGTGAATCGCACAGATCTCGTTCGTCAGGGACTCACCTACATGATTGACCATATCGGCTTTGATCCGGCGACGGTCCTCCTGATTGCGAGCGGTATTGCCAGCGCCTTTCTCTTTCGAGGACACTACCGGCGAGCCTGGGCTACCGGGATTATCCTCTATCTCGTTTACGTCGTCTCGGTGGGAGGGGATTTCATGTATGGTCGGTTTTTGTCGGTGCCTGTCCTCGCCAGCGTCATCTTACTCGTGTCGATCGGCGGGACGTGGACCCGGTCACATGTGGGGATAGCAGCCGCAGCTTGTGTGGCGATATCTTTCCTCGGGGCCAAACCATCATACATGACTATCAAAGAGATTGATCGGCACGGCATCAACAGCAAGGGGATGGTTGACGAACGTGCCTTCTACTTTGAGAAAACGGGACTTCTGGTCGCCACGCGCGACACACGTCATCCTGACCACCCGTGGTGGGAATCGGGCCGTCGGGAGCAAGACGAGGATCAGTACATCGAAACCTCCGTCATCGGATTCATCGGCATGGGCGGCGGGCCACGCGTGCATGTCGTTGATCGACTGGGATTAAGCGAACCACTCCTGGCTCGCATGCCGGTCCTTCCCCACATGGCGTGGCGCATTGGCCACTTCCAGCGATCGATACCGGAAGGGTATCGGGAGACGATCCAGAGCGGAATCAACGAGATTGCCGACTCGAATCTGCATCTCTACATCGATCACCTGTGGAACATCACTCGCGGTCCGATCTTTTCCCGCGAACGATGGCAGAGCATCTGGCTCTGGCACAGTGGCCAGCTCGACACACTTATGACTGCATATCTCAACCGGCCGCCTCTCGAACTTCCGTGGGATTCGCTCTCGACTCCGGCAAAGCTGCATGGTGTCTGGAACATCGATGGTCGCTCCATTCCACCCAACGGCCTCATTCTCCGGTCGGATACGATGTTGTTCGGTGCGAAGCTTGAGATTTCAAGTGACCATAACGATCAGTACTGGGTGCGGTTCTATGGCGATGGCATCCTGCGAGAGGAGTCCCGTATCGGGACCTGCCGTCAGAACTGCCGCGGTATTCGCTACGATACGATCCCCGTTCCTGAGACAGCCCAGCGAGATGGATTCGACGCTATAGAAATTCTCCCCCGCATGGGTGATGGCTATTACTCGGTTGGCCACGTTCGCGTCATCGAGCCAAGCGAAACCGCTCAAGAATAGCAGTAGACTCCACGTACTCGAACATCACGCGTCCGTGCCGTCATCTTCCGCCGTAGGTTGTGTCACGAACTTCTTCGACCAATAGTTCCCGCCGATGAATCCGTACAGTGCCTGCAGGGGACCGATCAGAATATAAACCAGCCCCGCATAGGGGGCAGCTTCCGGTCCACCAACTGCCGCAATACTGATCGAGAGCACACCGACGAACGCATAAATCGCCTTTGCATCGAGTGCCACCCTCGTCCAAACCAACTCATGCCCCGATAATCCGAGTTCGTCGCGCTTGCACCACGCGTAGTAAAACATCAGCCAGAGGATTGTAAAAATCGCTAGGTAGCCGCCCGAGTAGATGTACATCAGAGACGACGTATCGGTAATACCGGCCATCGCCAGTTGGGCAGCTTCGGGATCGACCAGCCGATCGATGAGATAGGTGAACAAGAATTTCAGCGGGTAGATGTAGAAGAGGATAACAAAGAGCAGGACCGCATTGAGGAATAGAACGTAGCGGTCTTCGATACCAAAGCGACGAAAGAACAGATAATGGTTGTACCAGACGGCGGCGAGAATCACGAAACAGATGCCGAACGCGAAGAAGCCCGACATCGCATCCATCAATTCGGTATACGTTTTCGGCACTTCGAGTGAGACCACAAGCAGCGTTATCGCGAATGCGAAAACGGCGTCAGAGACACCTTCCAGTCGGGAGACATCGCCCCCATGCCAGCGCAGCCGCTTCCATCGTTCTGGATGGTATTTTGTTACTGCCTCACGGATCATTATCGCTCCTTGCCTCAAGTCTGATGGACGGTAACGAGTACGGCATCGAGGATCAATTATTCGGCGTTCGCATGCCACCATTTTAGCCGTCAACGTAATCGGTTGAGTCAACCTCGAACGCACACTGCCCGCATGAACAGCGGATAGAGTGGTGTAAGACAGATGCAATCGGTTCGCCGTGAGTATCGCTCGGCCTGCAACTCAGCCGTCAACGAGTTCACTGCTCTCCACTTCTAATGCGAGGGGCTGGCTAGCGGTTAGACGCGCTTGCGTAACCAGCGATTGCCACGGTAGTACACGAAGAAACCGATCGCCGCGATCCAGAGCGAGATCGCGAGAATCCACCAGACGGCGGTCACTGGTGCGCCGATAACGGTGACCACGATCACTATCGGTGCTGCCTGTAAGAACCAGCCGAGAAGAATGGAGACGATCATGACCGGAATGTTATGGCCAACGCCCATATGAATAGCATGGTTCATGTAGAGCAGCCCGACGGCTGGCATAGCGATCGCCAGAATACGAAGCAACTCCGCACCAGCCGCCAGGGCCTCCGGATCATCGAGGAAGATATCAACCAGACTCCTCGCAAAGATGGCAATCAATCCACCAACCACCGTCAACAGCCCTACGGCGGTGATAAGCGACAGATCAGCGGTCTGCTTGGCACGTCGAGCTTTACGGGCACCAACTGTATTGCCAATCAGTGATGATATCCCTAGTCCAAGACCGATCGTAATGCCAATACCGATCGTCAGCGCCTGGAGCCCGACACCATAGGCCGCCACCACAACCGTACCGTACGTGGCAACCATCGGGACGATCACTAGCCGTGTGAGCGACCAGAGTGACTCACCTATCCACGGGGGGATGCCGATCCGAATCAACGCCCACATTGATGACCACGTTAGCGGGAGACCACGCCAAAGCCGCACGCGAACGTTGGCCAATGGCGAACACAGAATGAACATTCCAACGGTGAATCCGATCGTATAGCTGATAGCCGATGCCCACGCCGCACCGACGATGCCAAGCGCCGGTAATCCGAACCAACCGAACATGAGGATTGGATCGAGAATGATATTGAGCACATTTGAGCCGAGCATGATCGCCATCGCCAGATTCGGATTGGCAATCGAGCGTAGAGCGGTGAAGATCGAAAATGTCGCGAACATGATCGGCAACGCCGCAACGACGATCGTACCATACGACGTCGCTAACGACACGACATCCGCTTCGGCCCCAAAGAGAGTCATGGCACGAGACAGGAAGATACTGCCAAGAACCGTAAACAGCAGACCTGATCCGAGCTTAAGGAGTAACGTCTCCTTGATCGCTTTCTCGGCTCGGTCGTACGCCTTCTCGCCGTACCGTCGAGAGATGATTGCCACCGAACCGGGGCCAATCAAGCCGTTGAGCGAGAAGAAAAAGATCATCAGTTGATTGAAGAACGTGATGGCCGCAACCGCAGACTCCCCCTCCGGCAAACGCGACACCCAGAACATGTCGGTTATCGCATAGATGTCCTGAGCCACAAACCCAACCGTTGATGGTAGACCCGCGCGCAGAATGGCACGCATGATCGGTCCTTCGGTAAGATCCGTTCGGGATGTCGATGTTTGCGAGGAGTTGGTCACGGTTAGACTACGGCTCCCACCCAGTATCGTTCGAACGACACACAAAAAAAGCCCGGCCGCAGTGCGGCCGGACTGACAAATCAGAATAGCGAGCGATTAGCCAAACAGCGCCGCTCCCACAACCAGGGAGACGATTGCCATCAACTTGACAAGAATGTTCATCGACGGGCCAGACGTATCCTTGAACGGATCACCGACAGTGTCCCCAACGACCGCCGCTTTGTGGGCGTCGGAGCCCTTGCCACCATGCGCACCACCCTCGATGTACTTCTTGGCATTATCCCAGGCACCACCGGCGTTCGACATCATGAGCGCAACCATCACGCCCGACATCGTCGCACCCGCAAGCATACCACCAAGACCCTCGGCCGAAGCTTTCGCTTCGCCCGGGAAAACAAAACCAAGGAGATAGCCGACAGCGATCGGCGCGAGCACCGCGACCAGACCCGGCGCAACCATCTGCTGCAGGGCTCCGGTGGTAGCGATGTCGACACAGCGACCGGTATCCGGCTTTGCCGTACCCTCCATCAGCCCCTTAATCTCACGGAACTGGCGACGTACCTCGTCGACCATCTTTCCGGCTGCTTTTCCAACGGCGGTCATCGTCAACGCGGCAACGAAATACGGTAACACTCCGCCGATGAAGAACCCGATGACGACATGTGGGCTCAAGACGTTGATCGTTTCAAGACCGACTGATGTCGCATATGCAGAAAAGAGTGCCAGAGCGGTGAGAGCGGCCGAGCCGATCGCAAAGCCTTTACCGATGGCTGCGGTCGTGTTACCGAGCGCATCGAGCGTATCGGTGATCTTCCGGACCTCAGGGCCCAGACCTGACATTTCCGAGATACCACCGGCGTTATCGGCAATCGGTCCGTACGCATCAACGGCCATCGTCACACCGATGGTAGCGAGCATGCCGACACCAGCGATACCGATGCCATAGAGACCGGCAAGGCTGAAGCCAACCGCGATCGCGCCACAGATGACAATGATCGGCAGCAGGACCGATTCCATACCAACGGCCATACCGCTAATGATATTGGTCGCAGAACCGGTCTCGGATGCTTTCGCGATATTCCGAATCGGCTTGGCAGCGGTGTAGTATTCAGTCAATAATCCCAACAAGATACCGGCGACATTACCGGCAAAGATTGCCCAGAAAATGGCCTGCGGCAGTTCGAGCGCACCGACGATAAACCATGCCGCTACCAACATGACCGCCGCACCAACATAGGTAACCAGGCGGAGCGTCGTGGCGGGGTTCATTCCCTTAAGCACGTGCACCGAAAGAATGCCGAGCATTGAGGCGAGGGCGCCAAAAGCGACAATCATCAATGGCAACTGCATGTAATTGCCACGCATAGCATCTGGGATCGTCAGAGCGGTTGCACCAATTGCGATCGTGGCAATGACCGAGCCGACATATGACTCAAAGAGGTCAGCTCCCATACCGGCAGTGTCACCGACGTTGTCACCAACATTGTCCGCAATAACGGCGGGGTTGCGCGGATCATCTTCCGGTATCCCCGCCTCGACCTTTCCGACCAGGTCGGCACCAACATCGGCGGCTTTCGTGTAGATACCACCACCAACACGGGCAAAGAGCGCGATCGAGGAAGCCCCCATCGCAAAGCCGTTGATCATTGAGGAGTGGACAGGGTTGTCGGCGAGGAAGTGGTAGGCGATACCGACACCGATCAAACCGAGTGCCGCGACCGACATCCCCATGACCGCTCCGCCGGAGAAGGCAACGGAAAGTGCGGAGGCCTGACCATGATCCTTGGCCGCGGCCGTCGTGCGTACGTTCGCCTTGGTCGCCGCGTTCATTCCCAGGAAACCGGCAAGCATCGAACAGGCCGCTCCTCCGAGGAATGCAAAGCCACTCTCCAGGCCGATACGCCAAGCCAGGAGCCCGAAGACGATCAATACAAACACGGCGAGAATAGTGTACTCCCGTCGTAGAAAGACCATCGCGCCGAGATGGATCGTATCGGCGATCTCCTTCATCGTATCATTTCCGGCTGGCCGACCGCTGATCCAGAAGAAGAGCGCGAGGGCAAAGATTAGCCCCACCGCTCCCACGATCGCCGCCAGCATTCCGGTACTCTCTATCCCAAACACTATCTCCTCCGTCTGTTTCGTCCCGTAACGGGACGGCCACGTGACGCTATTCGTTACCTGTGCCGCCCCGTGTTCGCCGTCACCAGAACACGGATCGTTAAGTCAAAGCGAAACAGGCCGTCACCGCCATGCACACATGGTGGTCGAGGGCCTGCACGACAAAGAAACTGGTGGCGGGAGAAGGATTCGAACCTTCGAAGGCATAGCCAACGGATTTACAGTCCGTCCCATTTGACCGCTCTGGAATCCCGCCAATCAATTCCGACATCCGAACCGCAACCCGCTAACGGGTCACGATTTAACGCGGGAATATAGAGGCAGACAGACAAAAAGCAACCGAATTCCAAACCGGCCGCAGGGAGGTTATCTTACCGTTAGTCAACGAGATAGTTCGATTATTCCAAGGCGATTCGGGACGGTCTCAGCATGCAATGAAACAGCCCGAACAGAAGCTTGAGAGTCCGTAAATGCCTCCCAGGCGCTGTCCAGATAGCGCGCCAACTGACTCCGAAAACGCTCCGAAGAGAACTGTCGAGCGTGTTGAATCATACTTGATGACGAGGCTTCGAACGAGGATTCGAAGCTGAGAATAGCATCGCGCAGCGACTCTGCATCCTGGTGCTCAAACAGACAGCCCGTGACACCGTCGATGACGATTTCGCGCGCCGCTCCGCGCCCCAACGCAATCACCGGTACGCCGCAGGCGGCAGCTTCGATGACTGCGATGCCGAACGGCTCAACCGAGGTGAACAGAAAAGCCCGCGCTCGAGCAACCACCCGGGCAACCGTAGACGGATCACAGAAGCCCCGAAACTCGATGTTGTCGGATGCCCGACGGCGCAGCGGCTCGAGTTCGGGACCATCGCCAAGAATCACCAAGCGACGGTCCGGCAGATTTCTGAAGGCATCAACCATGATGTCGATTCGTTTGAAGGGGACCAGACGAGCAACCGCAACGTAGTAATCTTCACGCTCATCAACGGGAGCAAAGCGATCGGTTTCCACCGGTGGATAGATCACGTCGGCATTGCAGCCATAGAGTCGTTGGAGTCGATCTGCCATATGACCGGAATTTGCGATGAAGGTGTTGACCCGTGATCCTGTCCCCTGATCCCACAGGCGGATATAATGCAGCGCGGCACGCGCGATCAACCCCTTCACTCCCCGAGTCAGCCCCCCTGAGCGGAGATAGTGGTGATAAAGATCCCACGCATAGACCATGGTGTTGTTGATGTACGAGAGGTGCAGTTGTTCGCAGTTAGTCAGCACACCGTGAGCCACAGCATGGGATGAACTGATCACGACATCGTAGGACGACAGATCAAACTGTTCGATCGCATACGGCATCAATGGTAGAAACGACCGGTAGTGGCGGCGTGCACCAGGTAGTGACTGAAGAAACGATGTCGTGACTGGTTTGTTGGCAAACCGATGGCGGTGCTCATCCGGATAGAAATCGACCAGCGCAAAGAGGTCAGCGTGCGGGACAACGGCGAAAATCTCCTCCGCCACCCGTTCGGCTCCTCCCCGGGTTACGTACCAATCGTGCACGAGGGCAACGCGCTGATTTGTCAGTGATGTTGGAGACTCAAGCATCAGTCGATTCGTACGTCTTCGTCTTACGATCGGTTTGACCGAACGTGTCTGTCATCTTCGTACGCTGGGTCAGACGATTAACGAGTTTCACAGTGCGAGGGAAAGCTGCCACAACCTCGTTGTTAAGCGCTCGGCTGTCGGCATCATTCGTCGACAGCACCAGTGGCCGGGCAACATCAATCAGAAGAATTGTCACGACGGTGGCAGCGCCAACAACAAGCAGAATGAGCGCGAGGGTCATGGTCCGTTGCGGACCCGATTTCTCGCTGGGGAGATGTGGTGCATCGAGAATACGGACAACCGGAATATCCTTCGTTGTCTCAAAGCGTGCGATCTCCAGCTGCTGCCTCAGGTAAGCCAGACCAGTTGATTGTATCTCTATTTCGCGCTGCAACCGACCGATCGTCAGCATCGCTTCAGGATCGCCCGAGCTCGTCCAATCGCGATTCGCCTGTTGGAAGACGAGCAACGAGTCTTCGATCAAAGCCAACGTATGTGACGCCTCAGTTGCCTGATCGGCGAGATAGTCTCGATTGTTTCGAGCCGAGCTCTGACGACGCTGCTGATTGTACTCTTCCAGCAGCTCAAGCTGGCGCTCAAGGAGCATCTGCGACAAACGCGGATACCGCGTCTCCGCAGTAATGACGATCTCTCCGGTTCGAGCCGACGTTGAAACCCGCAGGACGCTACCAAGGTTGCGGTGCAGGCGATCCCGATCCTCAGTCTTGAGATAATCGGCTATTGTTAATGACCTCTCTTCGCCACCATGCGTGAACGAAAACGTGTCGGCCAGCATCGCATCCCGCAAATGGGCCGAGTTGAGAATGACCGGATAGAGCGCCGAGGAATTCTCTTCGACCATTGAGATACCGGTCAACCCCACCAGATCCTTAAGTGAGCCGATACCGGCCGATTCGCCGCTCGGCAGAATAACCGCACGGGAGGTGTACACGTTGGGTTGGAGCAACAGGTATGTCGCACCGAGCACCGCCGTCACAACAACGGCGGAAACGAGCCACCACCGGCGGGCAAACAGAATGCGAGCCAACCGCCACGGGCTCACGAATGAGCGAATCGATGTAGACTGGGCTTCCATACCATCCTTTGAGCTATCAACTACCATGCCAAACGAGCCTCAGACGTGAACGCCTAATACCTTGCAATGTGGTCACTTACGCCACGCACTTCAGAGTTCTGCGCGAGACCATCACGACTCAGGATATTGTTTCCGCTTTCACGGAACAGGAGTTCCCGTCCCTCATGGATCGCATCACAACACGCTGAGATGACAGAGGCACTGCGGGACCAGGAATGGCGGCGAGCCACTTCGTATCCAGTGCGAATCAACGCTTCACGGCGTGCTGAATCGCTATACACTCGCGAAACACCGTCGGCGATTGAGTCGATGTCGGTCGGATCAACGTATTCGGCAGCAGCGCCACAGACTTCCGGAATAGATGCCGCACGAGCGGCAACTACCGGGCAACCACAGGCCATCGCTTCCAGCGGCGGCAACCCAAAACCCTCATACAGCGATGGAAAGACAAACAGGCGGGCCGTGCGATAGAGTTGGCGAAGCTCCTCGTCCGAGACATAACCGGCGAGTCGGGTGTGACGGCGGCGAGCAATGCGCTCCTCCAGTCGAGGATCAGCGAACTGTCCGGGCTTCTTCCCCACGATCACCAAGGGAATGTTTTCCAGTTCCGGGCGCGTCAGGGCGACAAGTAACCGCTCGAAGTTTTTTCCGGTCTGACGAGACGAGACGGCTAAAACGAAATCCTGGCGCGGAATGTCCGCGTCTGTTGAGTCGAGCAAATCGGGCGCGACTGCCCCCCCTGCAACGGCAATGCGATCCGCAGGAACACCAAGCAGCTCTACGATCTCCTGACGGGAAAACTCACTGACTGTTACAATCTGTGCTGCGTGCTTTGTTAGCTGCGGCCAAATCGCACGGTAAGCGGTAACAAACTGCCGCGTGAACCAGTGCGGATGTCGAAGTGGCGAACAGTCATGAATGACGACCAACTGACGCCGATACCGCATTGGTCCGACGTTTGCAAGCGACAACAACGTCGGGCGTTGTGATCGGCGAAGATGCAGCGGCAGTGCGATCTGCTCCCAGCTGTGGCCCGAGCCACCACCAACACGTCGCATCGGAACGCGACAACTGTTGAATTCGTGAAGCGGCCGGTTCGGGTGAAGGACAGTGAGGTCATCTCGCATCGAAACAAGCTGCCGGGTAATCTCACCAGCGTACCGTTCCACACCAGTGACTGGTCGTGTTAAGAATCGTCCATTGATCACCACCCCACTCACAGTCGTCCTCCTGTCGACGATTGCACTGCGATGTCAGCCGACAGCGAACGACCTTTTCCGGTGGCCAACAAACCACAGTCGAGCAGGACAACGACCGCCAGCCGAGCGGCGAGACCGATTGACAGAAGATGTGCAAAATTCCCCGTCAGCAGTGTCACACCCAGTGGCCAGACGAGAGTAAACACGAGTATCGCTCGGAAGTAATGTCCCGCGACGATATGCGAGTGCAGCCACCAGAGAGAAAGTGCGAACAGTATTCCACACAGGAACTGAATGAGCGGTATGAGCCAATGCGGAATCATTAACAAAAGAATCGCCGGATAACCCATTGTATAGAGATACCCGTGGGCCATTGCGGTGTAGGCACGTTCGGGTCCGATCAGCTCAACCATTAGACGCCGGAGTCCCCGCTCGACGATCGGAACGGAGCCTGGGTCCAGCACTCCGCGGACCTCTCGCTCCAGCTGGCGCGGATCCGAGCGACCTTCGTGGGTAGTCGCATAATACGTTCCCCACCAGACATGACCCTGAAACGCGAAGACACGCTGCTTGACCAGGGCCATAACAAGCCCCGAATCGTTGAGCTTGGTGGAGTAATGTACCACCGCGAGTCCAATGGGTAGTGACAAACCGAAGGCAATCATGGCATACCGCAACCATTGACGGGTCCAAACGACTTTACGGACAGGTAAAGCCGCCAGTACCGGAGTCCCGTATCCAACCGCGACAATGACAAAGGCGGAGAACTTGTTGCCAATCGCCAGTAGGCAAAGCACGAGTGCGAGCATTAGCCCGTCTTCGACGGTCAATCTCCGAACACGCGGTCGGACCAAACCCAACGCGAAATAGAGCAAGTAGCCGTACTTGGGCAGAATACTGGCAATCGGTCCGGCCTGCTCCCAGTATGCGGCACGATCGATCATCGTCATGATCGGTACCCCATTGAGCAGAAAGTCGAACCCGAGAACGGCCAGAATAGTCGCGGAGACGCCCCAAATCATGAACCGAAAGAGTTGTTTGCCAAGCTCGCCGATCCCCCAGTCGTAAGCGACCGGACGGAATCGCAGATGCTCGAAGCGATGTGCCACTAGGCCGACACCGAGAGTTAACCCAATGTAGGCGAGTGCCAAAAGCGACGTTGCAGCCGTCGTTTCCGTCCAGCGGAACAGTTCGAGATTGGCCACGCTGAGATCGTTATAGAAACAGGATACGAGCGACCACCCCTGCATTGCAGAAAGCCATGTAAACACTGTCCGCCCAAAGCGGAGCCGTCGCCAGACGACAACGACCGCCACCACAAAGGCAACAACGGCTATCAGATTAAGCAGGATCATCGATCGCCTCGGCAAAAGCCTCTACTAACAGATCCAGATTCTCAGGGTGAAGTACCGACGGATCAGTGATCGGATCAGTCCAGTACCCCGGACGCGACCACTGCCACAACTGCTCGAGGACGTTAGCATCATGCTCCGGTGACTGTTTGAGTGACATCGCGCGATGAATCTCTCTGGGGAGGTCACACACGTTGTCGACCGAGTGCACAGTCGAAAGATCGCCAAAAAACATCGGAGCGAACGTAATCGCAGGCACCCCGCGCAGACCGGCTTCATACGCAAGAGTGCCGGTTACGGTGAAGACGAGATCGACTCGTTTCAGGATCTGCTTTGTTTCAGTCTGTGGATGAATCATGACAACACGAGGCAAAGATTCAATCGCTCGATAGGTTGGCAGCGACTTTGTGCCCAAAGCATTAGGATGCTCTTTAACGACAAGAGTCATGTCCCACGGCAGGGATCGCCGAATATCAGCAATCAGTTTCGGCTGATCCGAAACATAAGGTCCTCCGACGTCAATCGAGGCTTCCGGCTGAACATGGAGACCGTAGTATGCAAGCCGACCGCTAAGTTGATTCAACTCCGGGTAACGGCGATTCGATAGCAGCGCCCGATTGATAATCTGGCGACCGGTCACGGCCAGGCGGTTGCCGAAGTCCCAATGCGTCAGATGATGTTTGGGCTGCCACGGCTTATCGGCCCATCGGTTTTTGAGAGTCGACGCGATCTTCGCCGGCCCAGCGATCGACTTGCGGTTGTTAATCGCAAAGTACCGGGGGCGGGGTGGATCATCACGCCATTGCTGGAGCAGTTCGTCACCCGCCGGCCCTGATTCGCAGGAACGAGTAGGTCGATACACATCAGCCTGAGTGAAACTTGTGCGAAACAACATACGATCGGATGGTATGCGCATCGTTTCCGCACCGAGGAACCGCAATCCACGGTCTCGACAGATCATCGAGGCGATCAGCTCGTGGAGATTCGACGGCTCTCCGACCACAACATCAACTTGGCGACTCTCCAGCCAGTTGCGCATGTCGCGGTATGAGGAAATCGTGAAGTCGTCGAGGTGTGCCCATCGCTTACTGCGTACAAACTTGTCGGCCATTAACGCAAGGCTCACCTGATGACCGACACGACGTTCCATCGCCGCGATCTCGGCATTGAGTTGTGTGCGTTCATCATCGGTGAGATGCGGCTTTTCAGGATAGACAAGTTCGCAGATGGCATCGCGATCGACACCGTTCTCTGTCAGCCACCGTGTCCACTTCGGATTGGTTGTCATCCAGACGATGTCGTGCCCGTTGACTTCAAGCCGTTTAGCGAGTTCGTGCTGCAGGATCGTGAGATCAAAATTCGAGATAAAGCAAACACGGCTCATGCGGCAGCCTCCGGTGTCCGCATCGGTGCAATGACATGCCGTACTTTCTTCGACACCAGGTAGCGATCAGCCGGCGCGATCAAGAGGTAGTAACAGATGGCGAGGTGCAAACTTGCTGCCGTCACCCCTCCCGCCAACAATAGCCAGTCTTGAAGGAGATACAACGGTCCGAGGTGTAATCCAACTCCGACCACTCCTGCAACGACCACTCTCCCCACCAGGAGAGTTAACTCTCGACCGGAGATCGACAGGTAACGCTGGAAAAAGCGTGTATACGGAACGACCATTACCAGCTCGGCCACGAGTGTTCCGACAATCAGACCAGCCAGGCCGTATGCCTGCACGAGAGCTAAAGACACCGCAAGATTGACAACTGTTCCAGCAATCGAGATCCAGATCGTCTGACGAACAAGATGCAACCCAACCGCCATAGTTGATCCGACCGCACCGAAAGGGTTCAGTGCCGCAGCAATGACCAACGGGACAAGTAGCCAGGTATCATCGATAAATCGATCACCCACCCAAGCAATGATGATCGCTTGATGGTGCACGGCGAGTCCCACCACTACTGGCATCGTCAGCAGAAACGCGATTCGAATCAGGCGCAGATAGATCAGACGGAGTTCTCCGCGTTCGCCTGCCGCCTTTAGTCGCGCCGCTTCCGGAATGAGGGCCGAAACAAGCACACTGATAACCGCGCGCACGAGCAGCGCCGGTCGTAGAACGACCTCGAATGCGGCCAGGCGCGTAATCGGCAGAAGCAGGTAGATCAACACTTTGTCGAGGTAGCGAAAAATCAAACCGATGATCCGGCTGACAAACAGAAGCGAACTATACGAGAGAAGTATCTTCAAAGTTGTCCGGTCAAGTCGCCAGCTCAGAGGCCAGTAGTCGGCGAAGCGAACACGAAAAGCCGTCACATAACCAACAAGCCGGAGAAACGTGGTAACCGCTATGACCGCGAACGCAATGTCGACTCGATGCCAAATCAGAGCTGATATCAGCACGACCGCGTACTGAATTACGTTTCCCGTCGCGTTGATACCCTTGGCGATCACGAAACGACCGAGCCCTTTGGTCACCGCCATAAACGGCAAACAGAGAAACTGCAGCGTAACGTTTAACGCCACGAGGTGAATCGCCCGTATAAGACTGTCACCAGCGTTCAGCGCGGCCGGGAGATCGATATGCGATACGATGAGGTTACCCAGAAAGAGCAAGACACCGCCAACAACGATCCCCAGACAGGCATAGACAACTATCGCCGCGGCGGTGATACGCTGTACATCGCCAACTCTCCCCTCACCCTCAGCCCGGGCAACCTCGGTCATCACCGAACCTTCCATACCGAGGTCCAAAACGGCGAGTGCGGCGAAGATCGAGAAGATTGACAGAAAGACAAAGACACCGTAACCCGCCGTTCCGAGTGCATCGAGCAACAGCGGCGTTGCCACCACATTCAGAGTCGCCAGGATCGCGAAATCTGCGGCTGATGCCGTCGTATTGGTAACCAGCCGCTTCACGACAACACCTCATCGACGATGTCGAAGAATCGCGCGGCGACCTGACCGTCCGGTTGATGCAGGTAGGCACTCACGAGTTCTTGACGTTTTGTATCGTCGGTCGGCGGGGCTGGAACTGCATTGAGGTCGCCACTGAGGAAGCGATGAAGCGTCGTATGATACTCCTGCGCGGAATCAATGATGCGGTACCCCGAACCCTGTTCGAAGGGCAAAAGGTGATCCCGGAGCGTCTCAAGGTGCGGATCCCAGTTCGTGTAGATCACCCGTTTGCCGAGGCATACCGCTTCGATGAGCGCTGTTGTCTGAAACGCGATGACTAAACTTGATGCTTTAATCAGGGCAGTCCCCAGCTGCGCGCCACCAACAACGCGGAGATTCGAAGCGTGGTAGCGCCGTTCGAGGCTGGCGGTATCCCGCTGCTGAGGATGCGTTTTGATAACGAAATTCCATTCCGGAAACAGCTCGGCCGCCCGTGCCAGGAGATCGTGAGACTCTGTTTTCATTTGCCGCCATGACATCCCCTGTTGGACAAACTCCGGTGGGATGTAGGCATCATCGAAGTACGAGAGTAGCGTTACCAGGGGTTGCTCAGTCGGAAACAGACGGCTCCAGTCAACTCGATACGCAGTATCATACAATAGATCTGAGCGGGGCTGCCCCACGATACGGATTCGATCGGCGGGAACACCGGCCGTGCGCCAGAACTCGCGGTGGCGATCCGACCATACCAACACGTAATCAGCCTGGCACGGTGCCAGCGTTCGCGAACGGTGTGCTTCAAAGGTATAACCGAACGGCGATAGTGTCCCCTCTTTGTGCCACATGACAATTGGGACATGCTCATCGCGAGCGACATCGAGAAACTCACGAATCCAAAAGTAGTTGTCGTTCGGCACAAGGACCAAATCGCATCCGAATCGACTACGAATCTGAGACCACAGTCGGTGGCAGCTTTCGCGATATTGCGATCGCACCGACCGAGGCGATGACTCATAGGCATCTTTCAACAATCGTACCGGCTCGGAATAGATAACCGCCGCATGCCGGAAGAGCCGAGTGGCATCAAGCGCGACGACATTGTATTCGCGATTCGCCCGCCGGATTGCCTCAAGGTCCTGGTCCCAGAAATGGTTGATCGCAACAATCGTTGGTCGCGATCTATCGATCGGGATTGATACGGTCTTCAGATACTCTTGAGCCAATCGTTCGCGAACCGCAAACTCCACTGGCGTGGGAATGAGCGGACGGGCAACTCGCTTAACAAATCGGAGCAATGTTGACGACATAGCGGACCAACCGACCTTACTCGATCAGGTCCCAGCTGACGGCGGTGCCTCGCGGGACATCGCGGTTAACCCGTTTACCAAGAATGACATCGAGATGGCGAGGCTCAAGGCCGTAGCCAGGACGAATCGCTCGGACGTGCTCACGGGTAATACGCTCCCCGGCTTGAATGTTTGAGCAGATATAAAGAGAGCGACGGAACGTGAGTGAACCGCGTTCCGCTTCTGAACGTCCGTAAGCAACCGTTCCCAAACTCTGCCAGGCTCGTTCGGTTTCAATGACGAGCTGCTTCATTTCATCCGGCTCGAGAGAGAAGGCAGAGTCGACGCCCCCGTCGGCACGCGACAGCGTGAAGTGCTTTTCAACCACACTTGCACCCAACGTTACCGCCGCACAGGGAGCCCCTACCCCCATCGTGTGATCCGACAGTCCTACTTCCGTTCCGAACATTTCGCGCAGGTGCGGAATAGTTCGGAGATGCGAGTCGACCGGCGAAGCCGGATAACTACTGGTGCACTTGAGCAACACGAGATCGCGCGCACCCGCCTCACGGGCCGTTCGAACGAGCTCGTCGAGATCAGCAATGCTGGCCATCCCCGTAGAAATGATGATTGGCTTGCCGGTCTTCGCAACGTAGCGAATGAGTTCAAGATCACCGTTTTCAAACGAGGCAATCTTGTAACAGGCAACGTCGAGAGTTTCCAAAAAGTCGACTGCGGTGAGGTCAAACGGGGTGCTGAACGGTATCATACCATGCTGACGAGCACGACCGAAGATCGCAGCATGCCAATCCCACGGTGTGTGGGCCTCATCGTACAATTGATAGAGCGACTTTCCTCGCCAAAGAGATGCCTCGTCAGTTATTGCGAATTCTCGATCACTGATATCGAGCGTCATTGTATCGGCGGTGTACGTCTGGATCTTGAGCGCATGCGCCCCCGATGCAGCGGCAGCATCAACGATCGCCAGAGCACGATCGAGGGATTGATTGTGATTTCCCGACATCTCTGCGATGACAAATGGGGCCACGTTGCGACCAATCGGACGTCCCGCAATCTCAAAGCGACTCATATTCAATCCCCCTTTGTCTGAGCTCGCCATCGATGGCGAGTATACTGCGGAGCCGCCGACCATTCGGTTCCGGGCGCGCCGGAAACAGGGAATCGGTCGCCTCACTCATGTCGTGCAACTGATTGGGGTTAGCGAGCAATCCACCGACGGTGTCACAGATATCTCCGTCGCGTACAGCTTCATGCCAGCCAAGATTAACTGATGAGCCCGAAGCAGCGAGACCATCGGCAATCCCTCGCTGATTGTTGGCGATGGGAATAACGATGCTAGGAAGTCGAACGAGGGCTCGTTCCCAGCTCGTGGTACCGGCACTGCCGATGGCCAAATCGGCCCACAGCATCAGCTCTGCCATTCGGTCAGTCGGCCCCTCAAGACGTATGCTCGGATGCTGCGCGATCGATTCTTCCAGTGATTTTCGATGCTCGTAGCCGAGGCCGACAATGACCCGCACGTCAAGCGACGTCTTGTCAGACAGCTCCAAAAGCGATCGGACAGCACGGCCTGTCATGTCGACTGCGTCTACGCCACCGAAGAAAATGAGTATCCGCCGAAGACCGGAGCTCCGCACAGAGGGCAGCACCGAGGGAAAGAATTCCGAGCGCAAAAAGGCCCACTCCGGGCCGAGAAGCTGTCGTGTCTTGGGATCGACGAGATCTGCGTAACGACTCTTGCCGTCAGCGTGGTAGTTTTGATCGACTAACAGATCGCACGTGTGTCGTCGGTTCGCAAGATCATCAACAACCATCAAGCGATCGACGTCACTACGCAGCCGCTGCTCCCATTGGGCATCAAGGCCGTAGTGATCAACCACCAACCAGTCCTGTCGTGGCAGTTCACGGAGAATAGCCAGCGTATCATCGGCATCCTGTGAAATGGGAACTCCGAGCCATCGTTCATACTCTGAAGTCGGTGTGAAATGAGAGTCCTCAACGACCGGCAGCCAACAGACATCACCGGTCCAGGAATGGAACAAATTCTGAGCGAGTCGGTCACGACGGGCACGCACAAGAAACGATACGTCATCGCCGGCTTCACGCAGACCCTGGGCGAATGTCAGCATTCGTGCGACATGTCCCGAGCCGATGAGAGCTGAAGCATCGACTCGAATAGCGACTCTCATCGGATGATTCCGAATGACTCGACTTCCAGCGCCTCATTGCGCAGCGCGTTGATCGTCGTAAGCTGTGGGTTACGCTCCAGCAAACGCAGCACATCGGCAGTCGCGAAGCAATCGTTCTTAGGATAGAGTTGCCAGTAGATCGATTCGATCAGCGCGAAGTCCTCAGCATGATCGACCGTCCAACGAAGGTGATCGAGTGCAGGTGTACGGAGCAGTTGCCCGACCAGGAAACGGTTTGCCTGCTGGTAGAGATACGGCGTCACGTGTTCGCGCTCGTACGACGAGGTCGCGTCATTGTCGGCGCGCTGCAAGGCGGCCATCGTCATGACCTCGACATCAAGGCCATGAGGATAGGTACGTTCTTGCGTGTTGCTGACGTAGTCGTAGCGACCAAACTGTTGCAGGCGGATCGCATCGTCGATAACCGATGGATCGGTGAGTGGACAATCGGCTGTTAATCGGACGACAAGCTGTGGCGAGTAGATCGTGGCTGCCTGCGTTACTCGCTGAAGAACATTCTCAAGCGAGCCACGGAAACAGGGATACCCGGCATCGACAACCGTATCCGCCAATACGGCATCAGACGCTTCATCACTGGTTGCAACCAGAATGCGATCAACGAGCTCGGATCGCCGAATACGTTCTAACTGACGAAGGATCATCGGCCGACCGAGAACCGGCTTGAGTACCTTTCCCGGAAGACGGGATGAGCTCATACGGGCTTGTACTACAGCAACAATCATCGCGAGATCCTCAGAGCAGATACCAGCTCGCCAATGATTCGTGCGATCTCATCGTCTGGCAGAGTTGGATACATCGGTAGCGAGAGGGCCTGGTGGTAATAATCCAGCGCTCCAGAGTAGTCATCTGGCTGAATCCCCATCTCACGGTAATACGGTTGGCAGGGGATCGGAATGTAGTGCACCTGCGTACCGATTCCGCGTTCACGAAGCGTTCTCATCACCTCTGCCCGCTGAACACCCAGCTTGCCAAAGGGGATACGGACAACAAACAGGTGGTAAGCATTGATGACATCCGAACGGGTGTGAAGCGGCTGAATCACGTCCGGCAATAACGCGGCGATGGCTTGCTCGTACGTTTGCGCCAGGTTGTTTCGGGTGGTCACTGACCACTCGAGTCGAGCCAGTTGCGATGTACCCAGGGCGGCATGGATGTCGCTCAGTCGGTAGTTGAAACCGAGCATCGACATCTCGTAGTACCATGGATTCGGACGGCCGCTGGTGTCGAATGCTTGGTCATCAAAGACAAACGATGTGCGTTCGATACCATGACTACGAAGGACAGCGAGCTGTTCAGCCAGCGCGTGGTCGTTGGTCGTAATCGCTCCGCCCTCCCCCGCAGCGGCATGCTTCACCGGGTGGAACGAAAAGACGCTGGCGTGCGCATGGCTACAACTCCCGCAACGGTGCCATTCGGTACCGACTCGGTAGCTCCCACCCAAGGCATGACACGCATCTTCAATGAGAATCGCTCCGTGGCTGTCAGCAATCTGACGGAGACGGACCATATCGAGCGGCTGACCAGCGAACTGGACAGCAATGATCGCTTTGATCGTATGATCATTATCTATCGAGAGCAGGTGCTCAACGTCGTCGAGAGACATCAGACCGGTGGTTGGGTCAACATCGGCGAACACAACGTCCGCGCCGACATAGTGAGCGCAGTTGGCATCCGCCAAAAAGGTATTGGCAGTTGTCAGGATCCGGTCACCCGGACCGAGCTTGAGCGCCAGCATCAGAAGATGGAGCGCCGCAGTGCCACTGGCACATGAGACCGCATGATTGGCTTCCGTTACCTGCCGCAAACGTGTCTCAAACCGCTCGACAGCCGGCCCCTGGGTAAGCCAGTCAGATTCCAGAACGGCTGTAACCGCGGCGATATCCTCCGCGGTCACATGCTGACGACCGTACGGTCGAAATGACTTGCTGGTCTTGCTAGTTGTCGTGGTCATAACGCCTAGGCTCCGTTGCCAACTACCTGCCGTTCCGGTGTGTTAATCGAGGACAGGAGCTGGCGACCTCGAGGATCGTGATGCGAATTCTTCTCGCCGTTGACACGCGTCAGGTCGCCGCGGATCGCTTCGATCGTAAGGCGACGCGGTGAGCGTGTCTCTGTTTCATCGGTAGCTGTTGTGGGAGTGACTCCCTCAATCGTTATGCCAAGTTGGATGCGTACGGCCTGTCGAATCTGGTCGACCGTCATCCAATCGGTGTTTGTATCCGATGAGTAGTGGAAGTTGTCGGCACAGCGTTGTCCGTTCCGCTCACGCAGATATTGGTCGGCGTCCCAGATATCGACCGACGGGGCAATCACATAGTGATCGTCAAACTCAAAAGTACGGATGGCATCGGTCGCCGTGATCATTTCCTCATGGAGTTTTTCGCCCGGTCGAATGCCGACGATCTCCCATCGGCATCCCGGAGCAACAGCCTCGGCAACATCAGTGATTCGGTAGCTCGGGATCTTCGGGACGAAGATCTCGCCGCCCCACATATCAAACAGCGCACGCTGAACAAGCTGCACCCCCTCATCGAGGGTGATATTGAAGCGTGTCATCCTCGTATCGGTTATCGGAATGACATGCTCATGGCGCTTATCGAGGAAAAACGGGATCACGGACCCACGACTGCCCATGACGTTGCCATAGCGAACGACCGAAAACCGTAGCGCACGCTGGCCAACGAAGTTGTTGGCAGCAACAAAGAGCTTATCGGAGCAGAGCTTGGTCGCACCGTAAAGATTTATCGGTGCAGCGGCTTTGTCGGTCGACAAGGCAACAACACGCGTAACGTTGTTGTCGATGGCTGCCTCAATAACGTTTTGAGCACCCATAATATTCGTCTTGATCGCCTCAAACGGATTGTACTCACAAGCCGGCACCTGCTTCAAGGCGGCGGCATGAATGACGATGTCAATACCTTCCATAGCCCGTGACAGACGGGCACCATCGCGAACGTCACCGATGAAGAATCGCAGCTGCGGATACTCGTGTTCGGGATACGACTGACGCATCTGAAACTGCTTCAGTTCGTCTCGCGAGTAGATAACGATGCGACCGATCTCCGGATGCGAGTCCAACATCGTCTGTACGAAGCGCTTACCGAACGATCCGGTGCCCCCGGTTACGAGAATGCCCTTATCTTTCAACATAACGTTCTCCCCAAAGGTGGTGGGTCGTGTTCACTTGTGTCGGATTGGCCCAAACGGCAGCGGGAGCCGGAACGGCCCCCGCCGAAATGCCGTTGGGTGACAGAAGGTGCTGAAAACAGGTAGTGCCGCCCATATGCGTGATTCGCTCATCCGGGCGGTGCGAGAGGTCTCGATTGGTAGCGATGTCGTAGCCGGCGTGAACCGCGTCCGTGCGGTCAACAGCTGTGCATCCATGCATTGCTAGGTTTTCCTTCCGTCGCGGCTACGGTAGTCAAACCCTGTGCCAAATCTGCACACCCCAGCCTAAGCTGTTGGTGAACAATAAGATGCGCTAACATCCAGGCATTCCCACCACCACGGAGCAGTCGCCCAGACTGAAGAAACCGGAAAGATATTCTAGATGAGTCGGAAAGTAGCGAGCGAGGTCTAAGCGGCGGTTATTGCCTGCTCGACAATCTCACACCAGAGATGACCAATCAGGATATGCATCTCCTGGATGCGAGCGGTGACCTGATCGGGCACGACGACAGATTGTGCGCAGAGAGGAGCAATCGCTCCACCATCTCGGCCCAGGAGGCCGATAGACCGAACCTTGAGTGCATGCGCCTGTTCCACAGCTCGGACTACATTGGCAGAGTTGCCGGAGGTAGAGATAGCGACAAGCGTATCCCCCGGTCTCGCCAGTGCTTCGACTTGACGAGCAAAGACACGCTCCATTCCGTAATCATTGCCAATAGCTGTCAGTGCCGACGAATCGGTGGTCAGGGCAATGGCCGCCAGGGCTCGCCGCTCCGCCTGGAACCGGCCGGTTAACTCCGTAGCGATATGCTGAGCGTCGGCCGCCGATCCGCCGTTGCCGCACAGTAGAATTTTGCCTCCAGTAAGAAGCGTCTCCAGCAGCAGTTGAGCGGATGCCGCAATGTCATCGGTCAACTCTTCGGCAAGCCGCTTCACCAAGGCAGCATGCTCGTTTATGCGGTCAGTAATCCGCTGCCGGTGGTCAGTATTCACGATGCTTCCTCCTGCGGCACGACAAATGGGCTCTCCGCGAGACCTTCCCAGCGGATTTCGTCGACAGCCTCCGATCGACCGCGCCCGGCATAGAGTCGGTTCGGCGCGTTAAAGATCAACGTCTCCTGGTCACCGATATTCCGATAGGCATGGACCACGCCCGGAGGAACGGAAAGTGAGATCGACTGGATAGTGAGGTCGAGCGGAAGCCGAACGAGCTCACGGTAATTCGGCTGCCTCGTTCGATTCTCCCACAGGTAGACCTCGACCGGCGCCGGCCCCAGGAAGACAAAGTGATCGGTCTGATTGAGGTGTTCGTGCGGACCGCGAATAACTCCTGGTAAGGTGCACGAGAGGTAACCCATCGCAGGCCAATCATCACGACTCAACGCATCGTTGCGCCAGAGTTCCATGAGCCAACCGCGGTCATCACGGTGCTTAGTCAACGTCTGCATCTCAACGCCGGTAATGACCGTCTCAATCATGGTCGCCGCTGCATTTCGCTATCGACATAGTCGCGCAAGGCTTCGCGCCAGTTGCGCAAGATTGGAATCCTGGGTTCTGAGTCTCGTTCACTGCCCAAGATAGCGGCTTTCGGACGTGGCGCATCACTCTTGAACTCGCTGGAGAAACTCGGCTCAATCGCCACCTGCATTCCTGCCATCTCAAAAATCTCAGTCACCAGCGAGAACCGATCCACCGCCTCTCCACGAGGAACAAGATGAAGCACACCGGTGATGTCCGAACTAACAAGCTGACCTATTGCCTGGGCAACGTCAAGCGTCGAGGTCGGGACACCGCGCTGGTCAACCACGATGCGAATCGGCTGGAGCGCGACCTGCTGTTGCAAGGCGACGCGATACGCCAACCCTCGATCAAGAATAGTAGCAACGAAATTCTGTCCCCCGGGGCCAAACAACCAACCAACGCGAAGAATCAAGCTTGAGGGGTAAGCAGCATATACCGCCTGCTCCCCAGCCAGTTTCGATTTGCCATACACATTCACGGGTGACGGCAGATCGCTTTCGACATACGGTGAACCTTTGTCCCCAGCGAACACAAAGTTGGTAGAGACATGGATGAGACGCGCATTAAGCTGACGAGCAATCTCAGCTACGTTCCTGGCACCTTCGGCATTTACCCGGTGAGCCAGAGTAAACTCGCGCTCGGCACGATTCACATTCGTGTAGGCCGCCAGATTGATAATCTGACGAGGCTTGATGTCTTCAATCGTTCGGCGAAGTCGCTCCGCATCGGTGATATCAGCAATCTCATGGGGTAATGCGACGACATCGTCGTCCTGGGAGCGCAGATACGGCACCAGCGCACTGCCAAGTAAACCGTTAGGCCCGGTGACAAGAATTCTGTCAGGCAAATCGACCTACCCCTCGTTTATCACCGACTCGATGTACGCCCGATAGTCGCCTGCGGGCATCTGATCGGCAAGTTTCTGGAGTTCGCTGACAGTAACATACCCCTGGCGGTAGGCAATCTCCTCAAGGCATGCAATCTTCGTCCCCTGCCGTCGCTCGATCGTGGCAATGAAATTCGCTGCTTCCAAAAGACTGTCGGCGGTTCCGGTATCCAGCCAGGCTGACCCGCGACCGAGGCGAACGACCGACAGGTCACCGCGTTCCAGATACGCCCGATTCACATCCGTTATTTCTAACTCGCCGCGTGAGGATGGTTGCAGCTGATTGGCAATGTCAACGACCGACGAGTCGTAGGCATAGAGGCCGGTAACCGCATGAGATGAAAGGAAGCTGGTGGGCTTCTCCACGATCTGTGTCGGTTGTCCCGATACGTCGAAGACGATCACGCCGTACCGTTCGGGATCAGTCACCGGGTATGTGAAGATCGTTGCCTGCGTTGAGTCAGCGACAGCCTTTCGGATCGTTTCGCTGGCACCGTAGAAAACGTTATCACCAAGGATCAAAGCGACCGATCGAGTGCCTATGAAGTCAGCTCCGATGAGTAAGGCCTCGGCGATGCCTCGCGGTTCCGCTTGAGACGCAAAGCTAAACCGCAGACCAAACTGGCTACCATCACCAAGGACCCGTTCGAAGGCCGACCGGGATTCCCGGGTTGTGATGATAAGGATATCACGAATGCCAATTTCAGCCAGCGTCGCCAGCGGGTAATAAATCAACGGCTTATCATAGACCGCGAACAATTGTTTAGAGACGACTCTCGTCGCGGGCCACAGGCGGGTACCCCGTCCCCCCGCAAGTACGATTCCACACCGCTGGTTGCTATTCATGGCCGTACTGCGTGGCAATCCAGGCATTGAGATCGGGAGTACGAGCAGCCTCCATCCACTCCGCATTGTCGAGATACCAGGCCACCGTTTCACGAAGGCCAGCATCGAGTTCGATCTCAGCATGCCAGTCCAGCTCCTGGTGGATTCGCGACGAATCTAAGGCATAGCGCCGATCATGGCCCGGCCGATCGGCTGTCAATTGCATCTGTGATGCGTGATGACCACCGCACCGTTCATCGAGAATCGAACAAACTCGAATGACCAGTTGCTTATTCGTGAGCCGATCACCAGAACCGACAAGGTAAGTCGCCCCGATTGTACCGCGGTGAAGCGCGCAATCGATGGCCCGCACGTGATCACGCACATGCAGCCACTCTCGGACCTGCTCACCGTCACCATAGATCGGCAGCGTTTCACCGCGCCGAGCCCGCAAGATCATGAACGGAATGAGCTTCTCGAGATGTTGGTTGGGCCCATAATTGTTACAGGTGTTAGTGATGACCACGGGAAGGTTGTAGGTGGTGGCAAACGATCGCACAAAGTGATCGGCGGCAGCCTTTGAGGCAGCATAGGGCGAACTCGGTTGATACGGTGTGTCCGCCTCGGCGTTACCTGTCATGATTGGACCAAAAACTTCGTCAGTTGACACGTGGAGAAATCGGAAACGAGTGTGATGTTCCGCCAGCTGCCGACCCAATTCCAAGAGGTTGGTTGTTCCTACAACATTCGTTGTGACAAAGTCAGCGGGGCGATGAATCGAACGATCGACATGCGATTCAGCCGCTAAATGGACAATCGCGTCCGGCTCATGCTCAGCTCGTACCCTTTCAAGCATGGTGAGATCACGGATGTCACCGTGTATGCAGACTACGTTATCCGCGTTTGCGTACTCACCAAGATTTTCCCAACGCCCCGCATAGGTTAAGGCGTCGATCACGATGATCTTTGCTGCTGGATACGTGCTGGCGAGATGCCGAACCAGATGCGACCCGATGAATCCGGCTCCGCCGGTTACAAGAAATGATTCAAACACTGTTTGGTGGCTGCCCGCGGCAGTCGTCTTTGGATTTCGGAGATATCAGATGAGCCCACAGCCGGAATCGAACCGACGACCGTCTGATTACAAATCAGATGCTCTACCAGCTGAGCTATGTGGGCTATCGAACCAAGTATAGCACTCGAACCGAATCGGTTCAAGATGACGACCGGAGCTTCCATTTGACGCCCTGGGGCGTATCCTCAAGGACGATTCCCATCTCCGTCAATTGATCACGAATTTGATCAGCACGTGCGAAATCTTTCGCCTTGCGAGCGGATGTACGCTCGGCAATCAGCGCCTCAACCTCTGTTGACAGGTCCGCGGCGACTCGCTCTTCCCGAAAGTTCAGTACCGTATCAAAGCGCGTGATCAACTGCAGGGCCTGGTCACGCTCATCTGCAGACAATACATTCTCAGACCGCAGTCGATTGATGTCGCGAATGAAGTCAAAGACCGCTGCGAGACCACCGGAGATATTGAGGTCGTCATCGAGGGACGTTTCGAAGGCGGTGGCAGCACTGGTGATCACCTCCGCGGCCGTACCGTTACTCTCACCACCCGGGTAGTCAGTCAGATTGTCGACAAACTCATTGTAGCGAGCCAACGCTTTGGCGGCGGCATCGAGACCATCAAACGTGAAGTTCAATTGCGAACGATAATGCGTTGCTAACAACAGGTAACGAATCTGATGGCCGGTATAGCCTCGTTCCAGAAGATCTCGGAGCGTGAAAAAATTGCCCGCGCTCTTGGACATCTTCTTCCCTTCAACAATCAAGTGCTCGGAGTGGAGCCAGTAGTTGACGAACGTCTTGCCGGTGCACGCTTCCGATTGCGCAATCTCATTCTCGTGATGCGGAAACTGAAGATCGACACCGCCAATGTGAATATCGAACGTGGCACCGAGGTACTTGACGGACATGGCTGAACACTCAAGATGCCAGCCGGGCCGTCCTTTGCCGATCTCAGTTTCCCAGAAGATGTCACCGTCAGCTTCCGTCCACGCCTTCCAGAGCGCAAAGTCGGAAACGGACTCCTTCTCGTACTCGTCTGAAGCCACCCGAGCACCCGGTTTGAGACCTTCGAGATCGAGATTGGCGAGCTTACCGTACGCGGGGAAGGAACTGATCTTATAGTAGTAGTTACCGTCGACTTCATACGCATGCCCGCTCGCCACCAGCGTTTTCACCATGTCAACCATCGTGGCAATCTCATCGGTGGCCCGCGGGTATCGTTCCGCAGGCTCCATGCCAAGAGTGGCGAGATCTTCAAAGAACGCGTCCGTGTATCGGCGCGTGAATTCGTTCAGTGGTGCTCCCTCGGCTTGCGAATCACGGATGATCTTGTCATCGATATCAGTGATATTCATGACCTGATTGACGCGATACCCTTTGTAGGTCAGGTAGCGCCGGAGAAGATCACCAAAGACGAACGTCCGAAAGTTGCCGATATGCGCATAGTTGTACACTGTTGGTCCGCAGGCGTAGAGTCGAACCTCCGGGGGAGCAATCGGTTTGAACTCTTCCTTACGTCGCGTCAGTGTATTGCGAAAGACCAGCGCCATCGTTCTCTCTAGGCGTAGAGCGATTTAACCGTCTTGGCATCAAGCCGTTTCACGACCTCGGTCACAAGCTTGACCGTACTATCGTAGTCGTCGCGATGCATGATACCGTTATGCGAATGGATGTAGCGCACGGGTGGACCAATCATGACCGAGGCGACGCCCGATCGTGACAGCGAGATACGGCCACCATCTTCTCCCCCTCGCTCCATGGCGGTGAGGTGGAACGGTATCTTTTTCTTTTCCGCAGTCTCGATGACCAAATCGCGAAGCCGGACGTTGGGAATCAGGGAACCGTCGTAGACCAGAATCGATGGCCCACCGGTCAGCTTTTCCGTGGCGCTGGAGCCATCCATCGTGGGGATATCCTGAGCAATGCCGGTATCGATTGCAATGCAAACGTCCGGTTCCGACGTCCAGGCAAGCGTCTGAGCGCCGCGCAAGCCAACCTCTTCCTGGACCGACGCGGCGGCAATCAGCCGGTTGGGAAACTTCGTCTTCTTGGCCGCTTTCGCGACATCGAGAACGACCGAGCAAGCCATGCGATTGTCGAACGCTTTGGCTAGATACAGCTTGTCATTGCCAAGGACCGTGAACTCGGAGACAGGAACGATCGGATCCCCAACCCGGACGCCCAGCTCCTCAGCCGCATTGTAACCATCAGTCGAGCCAATATCGAGAAAGAGCTCTTTGACCTCGAGCACCTTCTTCCGCTTGTCGGGGTCCAGCATGTGAGGGGGCGTCGATCCAACAACACCGATTACCGGACCGTTTTGCGTCAGGACTTTGAATCGCTGGGCCAGGGCAACATGTCCCCACCAACCACCAAGCTGCAGGAACTTAAGAAATCCGTCCTTGGTGATGCTCTTGACCAGGAAACCGATCTCGTCCATATGACCGTCAACCATTACCCGCGGTCCTGTCTTCCCGGAGACTCCGAATACCGATCCGAGGCGGTCCGTTGAGACTGAGTCACACGACTTCTTCAACTCACGAGTCATGATTGCCCGGACATTACTCTCAAAGCCGGGTACGCCGTCGGCTTCGGTCAATTCCTTCAGTTGTTTTGCGGTGGCATCCATACGTGGCCCCTTCTGCGCTCAAGACTATCTGGTTCTGGGAGGTATAGATAGACCGGTCGAGCGGCCGCGTCTAGACCTAAATGGCGATATGGTCGCGCAGTTCTTCCAGTCGGTCGATCGTCCGGGTGTTTCCAAAGTCGTCAGGGTACTCCCGGTTCTCAGTCACTTTCAGAATTGCGGACATGCCGATCTGCGCGGGCCCCTCAATGTCCTCCAGCCAGCGATCCCCGACATACACTGCCTCGCCCGGTTCCACCCCCGCCTGGGCACACGCTTCCTGAAAGATCGATGGATGCGGTTTGCGGCGGCCAAACGCGGAGCTGAAGATAGCGAAATCGAGTCGAGGGGCGATGTCAAAGCGATCAAGCTCCCGCCGATGGGCTCGTTCCGGAAAGATCGTATTGGAGACCAACCCGATCGGACGATAGACATCACGTAACGCGTCGAGTGTTGCCAGGGTGTCGTCAAAAATCGTAAGACGGTCATCAACCGGCGCGTAGTAGGCGTCGAACAGTTCCCTGGCCTCGTCGTTGGTGAGGTCGATCTCAAGAGAACGCACGAAAGCGGGCAGCGCATCTTCGACTGACCATTCGACATAGTCGCGCTGAGCCCGCTCCATGAGCGGCCGACGGAACGTGTCGTATTGATCGTGAAACTCATCAGCCTCCGGAACCGAGAACCCCTGGTCGACGAGCCAGCCCCGGGCCGATTCACCACATAGCCGTCGCCATTCATCCCAGGGCATCGGCTCGTAGTCAATAAGTGTGGAACCAAGATCGAAGATGATTGCCCGAGGTTTTAGTTTCGTCATCAGCGCGCCGCCGTGATTATCCGTTGTACAAGATCGTCGAATGACATCCCCGCCGCCTTGGCCGCCATCGGCGCGAGCGACAGCTCGGTCATCCCCGGGAGTGTGTTTAACTCAAGTCCAAAAGCATTGTTCCCGGCATCGAGTAACCAGTCAACTCGTGCCAGACCAGAGCACGACAAGGCGTGGTAGAGCTGTACCGACCAGCTTTGCAAGCGCGTCTCAATCTCGGTCGAGATCGGGGCCGGAACGAGGTACTCGGAAAGCCCGGACGTATACTTTGCGGCATAGTCGTACAGGCCGTGTTTGGGGCGAATCTCAACGACGGGTAGGGGCTGCCCGTCGAGTACGGAGACGGTCAGTTCACGCCCAACGACAAACGCTTCGACCATAATCCGTTCGCCTTCCCGACCCGCACTCGTAAGCGCATCCGGAAGCGCATCCCGATCGTCAACCTTCGTCAGGGCGACCGAAGACCCACCGGTGTTGGGCTTCACAATAGCCGGGAGACCTACCTCGGTGATAATCCGCTCGATCGTGGTCGAGGTGACGGTTTCGTCGCCGGTGAGCGTCACCCAACGCGCTGTCGGAATGCCCTCGTCCGCCATCATCTGCTTGGTGAAAGCCTTATCCATCGCATGGGTTGATGCGACCGACGACGAACCGGTAAACGGCTTACCGATCGATTCCAGTACCCGCTGCGTCTGGCCATCCTCTCCTCCCGGGCCATGAAGACCAATGACGATTAAATCGGCCCATGAAACGCTCGATGCGAGTGGTTCCAGGCACAATGCCTCCGCATCGGAAGCGGGGTCGGTATCGGCCGGTCGGGGTGGCAGGCTGGCGGTCTCCAGAAATGCACCGGAGTCGTCTATGAGCGGCGAACCTGTCGCCGGATCCACCGCTCGGACCGTGTGCCCCAAGCGTTGACAGGCTGCGGCAAGCGCGGACCCCGAGGCAAACGACACTTCGCGTTCCGACGAACGCCCTCCAGCTAGCACGAGAATATTCATGGTAACCTCCGCTTTCGGATGATTTGGACGATGAGCAGGCCTGTCATCACTATCCCCACCAGTATCCAGACTATTCCCTGATACGTTCCCACCCACTCTTCGAGCCGATCAAGGTTGCTTACCAGACCGTAGGCGGTGAACATCAACAACACCGTGAAAAGGATGTAAGAAAGCACCGAAAAGATGAGCATCGACACGGTCGGATAACGCGCCATGCCGGCGGTCACCGCAATCGCCGAGCGCACGCCGACAATGAATCGGGAGGAGATCATGACCAGTCCTCCCCAGCGCGCCAGGAGCTTTTCTACCTCACGAATATCATCCGCGGAAAAAAAACGATAGTCTTTCTCCATGAAGAACGTCCGTCCGTGCCGCCGCCCGAAGCGATAGAGAATCATCACCGACAGCACCCCCCCAACGACAACGATCGCTCCGGTCAGCCAGGGGTCCAGACGACCGAGCCCGACCAAGGCGCCTCCCGCCAGGATGAACGTATCTCCGGGAAACGGCGGGACGATATTCTCTATGAAACAGGCCGCGAAGATCGCTGCGTATACCCAGAACGCACCCCAGCTAAAGAGCATGTCGACATACTCGGACAGCGTTCCGGGGAGTTCCCCCATTACCAGTCTACCAGGCAGACTGCCGAGGCGGCTATTCCCTCGGCACGGCCGACAAAGCCAAGACGTTCAGTCGTCGTTGCCTTGATGCTGATCTGATCAGCATCACACGAAAGTGATGCCGCAATAATCTTCTTCATATCCGGAATATGCGGATTCATCGGCGGCGCCTGAGCCATGATCACCGCATCGACATTGACGATCTCATACTGTGAAGATGCTACCAATCCACCAACGCGGCGAAGCAGGATCATCGAATCGATGTCTTTGTATTGGGGATCCGTTGGTGGAAACTGCTGGCCGATATCGGGTAGTCCGATCGCACCTAACAGTGCGTCGGCAATCGCGTGCACAAGGACGTCGGCATCAGAATGTCCGCTGAGTCCCTGATCATGAGGAATGACAACACCACCGATCACCAGTCGGCGATCTGATGCAAAGGCGTGAACATCAAACCCGTGGCCGATTCGCAGGCGGGACATCCGCACTCTCCTTCAGGGCGGTCGCGACGAACGAAAGATCACTCGCAGTCGTCACTTTTGGGTTTGGTGACGTTGCCATCACCGCGTAAACATCAACGCCCCGAGCCTCGACCAGTAGCGCATCGTCGGTGGCCGGCGCGTCCAGAGGAGCGCCTCGATGTGCCTCAAGAATCAGCTCGTACTCAAACGCTTGAGGAGTCTGTGCCGCAGCGAGGGTCGACCGATCGATTGTCTCAACGATCCGCCCGTCGGCGACTCGCTTGATCGTTTCGGTTACCGGCGCTGACAGGATTGCTGCACGATGACGCAACGCGACCTCTACAACGCGATCGATGTCGTTCGGCGCAACCAATGGTCGGGCGCCATCGTGGATCGCAACAAGGTCGGTCGACGTCGGTAACTGCTCTAAGCCATTGAGCACCGATTCCTGTCGCGTGCGGCCACCGGCAACGATCGCGACCACTGAATCGATCGCATAACGCGAAACGATCTCATCCGCGACCCAGCGTCGAAAGTCTTCCGGGACAACAAGGGTGATTTCGCCGATTGACGCTGCCCGGATGAAGCGATCGATTGTCCACGCCAGCATCGGCCGGTCGTTCATCATCACAAATTGTTTTGGCATGTCACCGCCAAATCGTTCGGCACGACCGGCTGCAACAATGATTGCGTGCGCCTGCATGGCGGTCAGGGTAGACCGGCCCTACCCAGGGAGCAAGCGTTTACTAGATGATCAACGACGCGTCGCCGTAAGAGTAGAATCGATATCCCTCTGCTACCGCCTCGGTGTAGGCACGAAGGATCAATTCACGGGAGGCGAATGAGGAAACGAGGACAAGGAGCGACGAGCGAGGGAGGTGAAAGTTCGTCACCAGGGCATCGACCCACCGCCACATGTGACCCGGCTGAATGTACAGGTCCACATCACCGGTAAATGGTAGGGGTGAATCGTCACGACCAACCGCCGCCGCCTCAAGGGTTCGGACCGAGGTCGTTCCGACAGCGACAATTCGTCCTCCACCCTGTCGGGCTTCGCGAATCCGTGCAGCAGTAGCTGCCGATAGCTCGGCATATTCCGGATCGACCGTGTGGTCCGCTACGTTCGTTGCCGTAATTGGCTTCCAGGTTCCCGGGCCGACGTGGAGCGTCACTTCGGCAATGCTGATGCCTCGCTTCCGGAGCTCTTCGGTGAGATCACGCGTGAAGTGAAAGCCAGCCGTTGGGGCGGCGACGGCACCCGACTTCTCGGGGCGGGCAAAAATCGTCTGATACCGCTCGACGTCTCGTTCCGAATCCGGACGATCGATGTACTGCGGAAGTGGAACATGCCCGTGTTGTTCAGCAAGGTCTTCGATTGTTGCGTCCGGGCAGGAGATGACAAACGCACCATCACCGAGCGATGTGTGGACCGTCAGCCGTTCTCCCGACACGAGTTGAAGCTCTTCACCATCGTGGATGCGACGGGCCGGACGGATGAGGGCACGCCACGATTCGGCGTTCTGACGACGGAGGAGAAAGACCTCCACACGTCCCCCGCTGGCCCGCTGCCCAAAGAGACGAGCCTTGAAGACGCGTGTGTTGTTCACGACCAACAGGTCACCGGACTGCAAAAAGTCACCGATGTCGGTGAACTGTCGATGGGCGATGGTTTCGTTCTTACGATCGATAACCATCAAGCGGGAATCTGATCGATCGGCTGATGGCTCCTGGGCGATCAGGTGATCGGGCAGGTCATAGTCAAAGAGGGAGATATCCACAGCAGTCTGCGAGTGATTGTTAGCCGCGTGCGCGTTGGGTACGCCCGTGTTCGATCAGTACCGACACCGGCGTCTGCCATCCGTCGGTGAGCAACGGCACGAGCGGTTCTTTATCTCGGGCCAAATGCGACGTACCGGCCGCCGGTTGCGTCATCGGCTTCATTTCCCCCTGACAGAGATCCGGCCAAATGTCACGAAAGAGCACCTGAATTGCATCCTGTAAGGCCTCGTAGGAACTAGCCAATGTTGCCGTCTCGGGGAGATCGACTTTGCGCTGCGCATAGATCGGACCGGTGTCAATTCCGGCGTCGAGCTGATGAATCGTCACGCCTTTCGGTGTGTCATCGACCCAGCTCCACAGATTCGGATCGGCACCGCGATTGTACGGCAGGTAGGAGATGTGCAGGTTGATCGCCCGAGGACCGAAGAGGGAAAGCAGTTTCGAGCGGAGGATGTGTCGGTAACCGTAGGAGATCAGCCAGTCGAACGACTCATCCTCGACCGAGGCGGCTGTTACTTTCTCAGAGGTTGCGGTGACGTCGTGACCATCGTCGTGCAGAAAATCGATGAGTGGAGAGTCTTCGTACCCCAGCCAGAGAATCTTCATTCCGGCGTAGCGAATCGGCGATCCCCGTGCCCCGTCTCGACATGACGCCATGGCCGCGACCGGTCCTTATCGAAACAGTCACGACAACGACCGTCGTAGGCCTGTAACTGGTCAGCAGCGGTCAGGAAATGGCAGCCCGAACACTTGTCAAAGCGGTTGTTACCGTCGGTATGCGTAACCCAGCGCCACACGAAATTGCTCGCTTCCTCAGCTTGCGATCGACGCGAGTAGATTAACGCGAAACGCGTATTGCGTCATCGACAAGGGCACTTCGTGCCTACTCGTGGGGTGGGAAGTGGTGACCCTGATGGACGACCTTCGACACCGCGCGCTCGATGATCTGAGCCTGAATACCGGTCAGACCGGTCTTCTGCCAGAGTTCCGTGACTTCCTTCTCCGGCTCGACGAGGATCTTGGATTGGTGCGGCGCGTGACGATGCCACTTTTCGTACGCCTCGGCAGCGCGCCATGAGCCGGCCCGGTCGAGGTTGGCGGTTTTCTCGGCCGCCATCGCAACCGCCTCTAGCTGCTCCGGGGTCGGGTCGTAACCGAAGAGAATCGGGTTGTTGAGCGCCGTGGCAACGGCGGTGGCGACGTTTTCGTGCTCGATGATATTGAGCTTCTTCAGTTCTTTGTAATGCGACATTCGCTGTCGACTCCTTGCTTCCTAAAGCAGTGACTGTTGCTGATCTGACTGCGGCAGCGCGAGATCGAGATGCCGTGCAGCCTTATCCGAGGCGACACGGCCCCGCCGCGTCCGCTGCAGAAAACCGGTCTTGAGGAGATACGGTTCCACCATGTCGACCAAGGTGTCGACCTCCTCATTCAGAGTCGCCCCGAGTGCTTCAACACCCACCGGGCCACCCTTATAGAACTCGATAATAATACGTAACAGCTTGCGATCAAGCTCATCGAGCCCCGCCGAGTCAACTCCCTCCGCTTCCAGAGCGGTCGACGTAATGGTCGGCGTGACGCTACCGTCTCCCTTAACCGAAGCATAGTCACGGACCCGTCGCAGGAGGCGGTTGGCAATCCGGGGGGTCCCGCGTGAACGCTCGGCAATCATCGTGGCCGCCTCAAGCTCAACCCCGATCTCCAGCAGTCCGGCCGACCGCCGGACGATCTCGGCCAGGTCCGCAACCGGATAGAAATCAAGATGATAGTAGAGCCCAAAGCGATCGCGCAGTGGTGCGGAGAGCATCCCCGCTCTGGTCGTCGCTCCGACCAACGTGAACCGCTTGAGCGGCATGTTGATGACCTTGGCGAACGCTCCCTTGTCGACGACGAAATCGACCTTGAAGTCCTCCATCGCCGGATAGATGAATTCTTCGATTACCGACGACAGCCGGTGAATCTCATCGATGAACAGGATGTCGCCGTCGTTGAGATTGGTCAGAATCCCCATCAGATCACCGGCTCGTTGGAGCGAGGGCCCGGAGGTCGTCACGATCCGCGCCTCCATCTCGTTGGCGATGATATGTGCCAGCGTCGTTTTGCCGAGGCCGGGCGGACCGTAGAGGAGAATATGCTCACACGGCTCCCCACGCCCTCGAGCGGCCTGAAGT
The DNA here is from genome assembly GCA_028289585.1 of Candidatus Zixiibacteriota bacterium. Taxonomy (GTDB): domain Bacteria; phylum Zixibacteria; class MSB-5A5; order GN15; family FEB-12; genus JANQPI01. The sequence goes on along the minus strand of JANQPI010000035.1, from coordinate 301,509 downwards.
AACACTTCAAGTTTCGCCTTTAGATCACTCTGCCCCACATAGTCCAAAAGCCTGTCCGGACGAAGGGAGAACTGGACGAGGTCTTCCTCGGGAGTGATCGGATCGGGGCCGATAATGCGTTCGCGGGTCATGATGTTAAGGTCTTGGGCGCGCCGGCAGACCGGAAGATTGTCTGGATGATATCCTCGACTTTGGTCAGGTCGGGATTGTCGGCCAGGACGCGCGCAACCATCTCCTCAGCTTCGTCTCGACGGTACTGCAGCTGGGTGAGGACGTCAATCGCATCGTCGGCGATCGCGGCTACCGGCTTGACCGGCTTCCGCTTGATCGACAGCGGCTCGTCGGATTTCGACAACGCGAACTTGGTCACTTTCCCCTGCAACTCGGCAATCATTTTCCCGGCCAAACGCCCCCCTACCCCGGGGAGCTTGGATAAGGTAGATGAATCCTCGGTTTCGATCGCTGTCGCAACTTCGCGAATCGGCAGCACAAGGGCGCGGAGAGCCTTGCGAATCCCCATCCCCGAAACGTTGATCAGATGCGCGAAGAATTCCCGATCAACAGCCGTCGTGAACCCAACCAGCTTAGGATAGTGGGCCGACTTCCTATCCCCCGCTTCGATGTAATAGATCGTCTGAAACGTTATCGACTCTCCCACCGCACCGGTGTCACTTAACCGCTGGGCAGTCCCCGACGGTAACAGCACCTCGTAAACGAGACCACCGACCGAAACGAGCGCGACGTCCTCTTCTAATGCCTCAAGATGACCGGTGAGCCGAGAGATCATACGGTGACTCCCCGTGCCGCTGTTTCGGCGTGACAGAGCGCGATGGCGAGTGCATCAGCGACGTCGGCCGGCTCCGGTACTGTCGGTAAGCCGAGTCGTGAAGCTATGGTGCGTTGCATCTGCGCTTTGGTCGCGCGACCATTTCCGGTCAGCGACTTCTTGATCCGTGTTGCGGCATAGGTATGCACCGGCACCTTTGCATTCCCGGCGGCCATCAATAAAACCCCACGGGCGTGCCCCATAATGATCGCCGTCCGCGGATGGTCGTAATGGGCGTAGAGCTCCTCGACAGCAACAGCCTGAGCCTCGTGCTGGGCCAGCAGACCTCGGAGTCCGTCGGCCAGCTCACACAGACGCGCCGCCATCGGGGCGTTGCTATCGGAACGGATAACGCCCGCCTCGATGATACGAGTTGGCTCGACAGAAGCGTCGATCAGCCCGTAGCCGGTGCACTGGAGTCCGGGGTCAAGTCCGAGGATAAGCATGGCAGAAGATCGGCCCGGGTAGGTTGCGGCTCAACTAGAAAGGTGCCGCAACGCATTTTGAGACTGGATCCCCGCCTGCGCGGGGATGACGGACTCGCGTGGGTGCCCCACCCTTTAGGGTGGGGTGGGAGCGAGTCTCAATGTGAGAGCGAGTCTCAATCTCGTCATTCCCGCGTAGGCGGGAATCCACTTTGCGCAGCGCCCTGCTGTCGCCCTCGACTGCCGAGTCAACTCGGACGCACGTCATTTCGACAAAAGTCGGAATCCCGTTCCTCGAACGGGAGACTGGATCCCCGCCGACGCGGGGATGACGAGGTACCTTGTGCGCGGCAGGTGTCCTCACCTGCCCGTTGAGCGCTTACACGAGTCCCTGCTCGAAAAGACTCGGCAGATCGGCAATCGAATCAATCACGTGGTCAGGAAGGACGTCTGAGTCGCGCTCGGTCTCCGGTCGGTACTTCCCGGTCCGCACCAGCACACCCGTCAGCCCGGCTTGTTGGGCACCGCCGATGTCAGATTCGATGTCGTCGCCGACCATCATGACCTCCGTTGATGGAATACCAAGCGACGCCACCGCCAGGTCGAAGAATGACTTCGAGGGTTTCCCGATCACCGTCGCCTCGACCCCGGTCACGAACTCAAGTCCGGAGATGAATGCGCCAATATCAACCCGCAATCCCGATTCGGTCTGCCAGTATTTACCCTTGTGCATCGCGATCAGGTGCGCACCGTTCTGCATCTGCTCGAAGCAGCTCTGCATGAGCGGTTGGTCCCACGCTTTCGCCATGTCACCGACGACAATCGCACCGGGGTTACTGTCATCAATCGTGAATTCGGTGAAGTCAGCTTTGGGGTCGTCGGAAAGGAGCAACCGCACCGGCGGGGAATCGAGTGATCGCAGGTGCGCGACTGTCGCACTCACCGCGCCAAAGAGTTCACTGTCAACGGCGTCGATGCCGAGGTTTCGTAGTTTGGCGATCAGGCTCGCGTTCGACTTTGTTGTCGTGTTGGTTGTGAAGCGAAGCGGGATGTTGGCCTTGCGCAGCTGCTCGATAGCGTCAGTCGCCCCGGGGATCAGCGAGTTGCCAATATAGAGCGTCCCGTCGAGGTCGAGGAGGAGGGCATGGAGTCGTGGGCGGCAGTCGCCCTCGGCTGCCGCCGACCCTCGTCTACGAGTCATCTCGACGATAGCGAGTCATTCCGACGAAAGTCGGAATCCAGGTCTTGTGTCTTCATATGACAAGAGACTGGATCCCGGCTTTCGCCGGGATGACGGTGCCTGTGGCTTTGGGGCAGGCCGGGGGCCTGCCGCCCACGAAGCACACAATCCAAAAGATGTGTTGATCAGGCTTACTGAACATCAACCTCAAGAGGCTCATTGGTGATTCTCGCGTCGATTTCATTGTCCACGTCAATACTACCATCGACGACCCAAACTAGCAGAGACCTCTCTCTTAGATCAAGAATCTCTGATCTTCGAACGTCGTGATCAGCGATGTCGCGCGTCGCTCGAATATCTCCGTACGTAGGAAAGAGAAACGAGAGTTTCCAGAAGATCAGCCCTTGGGTCAATAGAATTGCTGAAAGCAGAATATTGGTTAAGACTCTTGAGCCGCCCCTGTCTGCTGAACTCGTTGACGATTGTTCGAGCTTGGTACTTGCAACGGGTTCGCTCCGAGAATGAGATACTTCTGCTGAACTCTTCTCCATCGACTCAAGTTTGCGTTTAAGTTCGTCTGGATCTTGCATGTGATACTCCCCAGCAAGTCGTTTCGTTCAGCTAATCGACTGGAATCCGACTATGCCATGGCGGCCATGACTTCATCGGAGAGATCGAAGTTCGTATAAACCTTCTGTACGTCGTCGTTCTCTTCCAGCAGATCGACGATCTTCATCAAGGCAGTAGCCTCTTTCTCGGTCTCCAACGTCACCGAGTTCTGTGCAATCATCGTTATCTCCGCGGAGGCCATCTCGATGCTTTTCTCCTCGAACGCCTGACGCACCGCCTCGAAGTCATCGGGGCCACAGACGATCTCGTGCATCTCCCCCTCGGTCTTCACATCCTCGGCCCCGTGCTCGATGGCGACCTCAGCGACCGTATCCTCGTCGGCAACCGACGTTTCAATATTGATGATCCCTTTCTTCTCGAACATCCAGGCGACCGAACCATTCGTGCCGAGCGAACCACCGTACTTGGAGAGAATGTGACGGACCTCACCGACGGTGCGATTACGGTTGTCAGTCATCACTTCCATGTAGACCGCAACACCAGCGGGACCGTAGCCCTCATAGGTGAGCGATTCGTACACCACACCCGGCAGCTGACCCGAGCCCTTGAGCACCGCTCGCTTAATATTGTCCTGGGGCATATTCGCCGCTTTGGCGGCCGCGATCGCGGTCCGCAAACGCGGGTTGCCGTCGGGATCCCCCCCGTCGCGCGCCGCGATTGTGATTTCTTTGATGAGTCGGGTGAAGACTTTGCCGCGCTCGGCGTCGAGCTTCCCCTTCTTTCGCTTAATCGTTGCCCATTTTGAATGACCGGACACGGGCGATCCTCCTAATCAATCTTCTGCCAAAAAGTTACCGGACGCGACCGAGCGCGGTCCGGCAAGGCGAGAATCTAGGGGGATTGCAGTCGTTTGGCAAGCCGTGGCTACGGCTTACGAAGGCGGACAGCGGTTCCGTAGACGAGCAATTCGGCGGCGCTTTTCATGACCTCGGCGGAGGCAAAACGGATCATGATGATCGCGTCGGCACCAAGCTCAGTCGCCTCGTCGATCATCCGGTCAATCGCCTGCTCCCTCGCTTCGGCGAGCATTTTGGTGTAGTTACTGACCTCTCCACCGACCACGTTGCGAAAGCCGGCGGCAATATCCTGACCGATATGCCGGGAACGAATCGTGTTCCCCTTCACCAGACCGAGAACTTCGATCACCTCACACCCGGGCACGTTCTCGGCCGTGGAAAGCAGTATCTTGTAGGGAGCACTCATCGAATCACCTCGCGATAGCGGTCACGCCGCCAGGCAAACAACCGTTCGCGGGCATATGAGACAAGTAGAATGACCGAGCCAAGGAAAACCGCGCCGACACCGATCTTGAGCCAAACAGGGACGGTTGGGTCGGTAAAGAGCTCGGAGAAGATCGTGTACAAGCCGAAGCCGAGGAGAATAATCAACCCGGCGGAGAGCAACAGCCAGCCGGAGGAGCGCTCAAGCCGGCGGTAGATCGAACTCCAGTAGCCGGCCCAGACATGATCGGGAATATCTGCGTATGTCACCTGGTCGGTTACCTCTCGTAGTTTGCTGAATTCGTCGAGTTCGGATTGCAGCTCCGGATTTCGCTGTAATTCTCGCTCGAACTCTTCCCGCTGATCGGGAGTCAGTTCATCGTCCACATAGCCGGCGAGAAGTTCGCGGTAGCGTTCGTCAATGGGCATAATACGGCCTCATGAGTTCGGCGAGGCGTTTACGGGCATAATAGAGGCGAGACATGACTGTCCCTTTCGGGATGTCAAGAATCTCCGCGATATCGTCGTAGCTGCGATTGTCAAAATGCTGCAGCATGATAATCTGACGGTCATTAAACGACAGTTGTTCAATCGCCGCGAGCAACGCTGCGGTCCGCTCACCGGCCAGTGTCGTCGCCTCGGGGTTGTCCCCCGACGTCACCATGTAGGCCGCGGAATCGTAGTCGGTCTCACGACGATTACGCACTGAGCGCTTGCGCAACGCCGACCGACAGAGGTTGGCGATGATCGTGTAAAACCACGGGAAGAAGGCCTGAGAATCATCGAATGACCGCGCCGCTCGATGAACGCGCAGAAACGCCTCCTGCGAGATATCCATCGCTTCGTCCCGATTACCGACCAACCCCAGCGCAATCCGATACGCCGTCTTCTTATGACGCTCAACGAGCGTCTCGAAGGCTTTGGTGTCGCCACTGCCGGTCCGGGTCATGAGCATGGCATCGGTCATCGTCGTTGCGTTTGGTTGGTCATTTGTCGTCATACGCGGATAGGTGACTGGTTATTCGATTCGATTCAATGAATTTCTCGACATCCGTGCGCCAGCTAACTAACGTGTTGGCAGGCAAACAACTAGAGTTTGGGAGTGACCTATGATCAGCGCCGCCCTCTGCACCCTTGCTGCCTGCTTGACCGCCGGAGAGCTGTCGACCACGCCCGGTGACCCTCGTGCCCATACCTATTCGATCATCTGCTACGACACGGTGAGCCAGCAGTTCGGCGCCGCTGTCCAATCTCATTGGTTTCGGGTCTACGACGTCATCTGGGCCAAGCCGCGGGTCGGGGTCGTAGCTTCTCAGTCGCTGGCCGACTTCACCTATGGTCAGGTCGGCCTTGAGATGATGGCTGCCGGGCGGACAGCCGAGCAGACACTCGCGGGACTCATCGCCTCTGACAACAACTCAGCGGTTCGTCAGGTAGCGATGATCGATGCCACCGCAGGCGTCGCCGCCCATACCGGCGAAAAGTGCATCGCGGCAGCTGGGCATATCGTGGATACGGTCGACGGCATTGTCGTTTCGTGCCAGGCGAACTTGATGCGTCTCCCGGGTGTGCCAGAGGCGATGCTGACGCGTTTCGCTAACACCGACGGCGACCTGGCGCAGCGCATGATGTCGGCTCTGGAAGCGGCCGAGGAAGCGGGTGGTGATATCCGCGGCAAGCAGTCGGCGGCACTCTTTGTCACGCGCGCCGAGGCTACGGGCCGCACCTGGGAAGATCGCATCCACGATGTTCGTGTCGACGATTCCGCCGAACCACTCCCCGAGCTGCGGCGCTTACTCGATGTGTCGCGTTCGTACCAGTTGACGTTTGATGGCTATTTGCTTCTGCAGGAAAAGAAGCTTGCCGAGGCGAACGCACTCTTCGAAGAGGCGATTCGCCTGAATCCTGACCAGCATGAGCTCATCTTTTGGTGGGCATCGGATATCGTTCGGACCGGAGCCGGAGAGTCGTCGGACTACCTGCCGATTTTCAAGCGGGCGTTTGAAATGTGGCCGGAGTGGAAAGATGTCGTGCCGCGACTGGTAGAATCGGGATTGCTGCCGGACGACAGCGCGCTAATCACCGAAATCCTGGCACAGTGAGCGTGATTACCGGTGGGACGGCAGCGCCAGCATACGGTCGAGCTCCGATGCTACCTGACGAGACGTGAGACGCCGAACCGCAATAACCGAACGGTCGTCGGCCGAGCGTGACTTCTCGGCAACGTAATGGTGATCGGCCAACCGGGCGATCTGATGCAGGTGTGTGATAACGAGGACTTGATGTCCCTCGGCGAGCTTCTTCAAGCGCTGACCTACCTCGGCCGCTGTCCGTCCACCAATGCCGGTGTCAACCTCATCGAACACGAGCAGGCCAAGGCTCTGTGAGGCATTGCGCTTCTCGGCGGCTTTGATCGCAAGCAGAACCCGGGAGATCTCTCCCCCCGACGCCGTCTTCGCGAGTGGTTTTGCCGGCTCACCGTAGTTGGCTGAAAACTCGAATCGGACCGTTTCAAACCCGTGTGGTTGCGGACGAATCGTGCGGTCGCCCAGATCAATGCCGTTGGAATCTCTAATTTCGTCGAACGCACATACGAACTGGGCCTGCTCAATCGCGAGCGCGGCAAGTTCTTTGACAACGAGGCGCTCAAGATAATCGGCGGCTTTCCGTCGAATCTCGGAAAGTTGTCGTGCCTTCTCAGTGTAAAGCTTCTCAGCCCGACCGACTTCCTTCTCCAGGTAGTCAATGAGCTTAGCCGAATCGGGGGATTTGCCGAGTTGCTCATCGATCTCGACAAGGGTCGTCAGAATCGCCTCCTCCGAGCCGCCATACTTTGCCTTGAGCTTGTAGAGTTCGTCCAGTCGCTGATTTATCTCTTCGAGGCGCTGCGGATTGTCTTCCAAGGCATCACCGTATCGAGACAGATCGGTCTTGGTGTCCTCAATGATGAACTGCGTTTCGGCTAGTTGCTGAGCAAGCTTGGCCAGATGCGAATCTGATTCGGCCATCCGTTCCAGTTCCCGGCGCGCAAACTGCGCCTGACGGAGTAACGACGATTCCTCACCGTCCAAAACGTTGAGTACGAGTTGCGCGGACTGCATCAACTCGCGGGCAGCGTCGAGACGTTTGCGTTCGGCTTCCAGCTGCGCTTCTTCACCCACGGAGATGTGAGCGTTTTCGATCTCATTCCGCTGGAAGAGCAACAACTCCCGTTCGTTCTTGAGAGAATCGCGGCGACGTATCACATCAGCCAGTTCCGACTTCAGGCGATCATATTCACCAAAGGCGTTGGCAACGTTCTCGCGCAGTTCTTCTACATCAGCGAAATGATCGAGAAAACCGAGGTGGTTACCGTCATCAAGAAGAGCCTGGTTGGCGTGTTGACCGAGGATCTCCGCAATTGGCATTGTGATTTCACGCAGTCCGCCGAGCGGCGTTGCCATGCCATTGACGCGGGCCTTCGACTGCCCATCGCGCAAAATCTCGCGGCGAATGGTCAGCGTATCATCGGCGATGAAGTCAGCAAACTCCTGTCGATAGACATTCGACATTCCCGAAACATCGAACGTCGCTGTCACGGTCGCAGTGTCGCAGCCATGACGAATTGCATCGCGATCGGCACGCTGACCGAGCACCAACGATAAGGCATTGACAATTACCGACTTCCCAGCACCGGTTTCACCCGTGAGTACAGATAATCCGGTATCAAACGTGAGACTGACACGATCAACCAGAGCAATGTTCTCGATATCAAGCCGTTCAAGCATCGATCAGTCCATACGACTTCAAGCGTGCGAGCAGTTCCTCGGCCCGCTGATGATCCCCCCGCGCTTCGGCTTCCGCCAGTTCCCGTCGCAGCGGTTCTCGAACCCGGCGCCGCACTCGCTCCTGGAAGGCAGCCCAGAGTGACATCGATTCGCTTTCCACCACGGCGGGGTCCCAGTCCTGCGCAGCAAGTTGCGTTACCAACGCTCGCATCTCCGGATCAGCAAACGTATCCAGAAGTCGATCAACTTGGAGCGATCCATGCTGTTGATAGTGTACTTCCATCGCTGCCCATAGCCGTCCTAAGTGAGGCGTGGCAAAATCTTCGGGAGCCACTCTCTCCAGGATAGTCGGCAACTCAGCAGGATGGTTGAACATCAGCGAAACGAACGCAATTTCAAACTCACTCTCATTCCGTCCAAGGACGGGCCCCTCACCCGCTGCGGTTGAGGGTGTACCCGAAGATCTCATCGACCGTTGTTGGGTGAGGATATCCGGCGTTATCGCCAGACGGTTGGCGGCCTCCTGAATGAGCAGGGCGCGACGGGTAGGGTCGGAAATCCGATTAGCGAGGTCGGCGATCTCCTTGATCAGCCGTTCCTTCTCGATCAACGATTCTGCGGATGACAACGAGAGACGATACGCGAGATAGTCAACCGACTCGCCGAGGACCGCCTCGATTGCGGCCGCGCCTCCGCTACGCGCGAGGGAATCAGGATCCTCGCCAGCCGTAGCGCGAACGATCCGTACGTCCAGACCGGCGTCGAAAAGCACATCGATCGAGCGTAGGGCAGCCGCCTGTCCCGCTGAATCAGCATCGAAGAAGAGGTAGACTAGCTTGGCGAAGCGAGCCAGAAGTCGCGCCTGTTGCGGGGTGAACGCTGTTCCTGACGATGCCACAACGTTCCGGATACCGACCTGCCAGAGCGAGAGGACATCGAAGTAGCCCTCGACAACGATAGCCGACTCGGACTCGCGAATCGCTTCGCGAGCGGTGAAAAGACCGTACAGTACCGCGGACTTGTTGTAAAGAGCGGTTTCCGGCGAGTTCATGTACTTCACCGGATCCCCTTTGGCGAGCGTCCGTCCACCGAACGCGATGATCTTCCCTGACAGGTTCTGAATCGGAATCATGAGTCGTTTTCGGAATCGATCGAACGGCTTGCCAGTCTTATCCGATTTGAGGACCAGACCGGCGTCACTGAGGTCATCAACCGTCAGATCTTTCTGGGCTGCATGGCGAATCAAGCCATCCCAGTCCTCTCCTGCTAGCCCCAGACGAAACGTTGCTACTGTCTCATCATTGATGCCACGTTTGTCCCGGAGGTAGGCGCCTCTCACACGGTCATATCGAGAGTTGCGAAGGAGGTCTTCGTAATACGCAGCGGCAACCTCGTGGGCGAAGTTGAGTTTGTCCAGGCGTTGACGTCGACCGGAGTCGCGCGCATCCTCGCGGATCGTGATATTGGCGCGGCGAGCCAGAAAGGTAACCGCGTCGACAAATCCCATCGCCTCGTGTTCCATTAGGAACGTGATCGCGTTCCCACCCTTGCCGCATCCGAAACAATGATAGATCTGTCGATCCGGGTTGATATTGAATGAGGGGGTCTTTTCAGTATGGAATGGACAGAGAGCGATGAAGTTTCGCCCCCGCTTCTTGAGTGTTAGATACTGACCGATCAGGTCAACAATGTCAGTCGCTTCGCGAACCTGATCGATCGTCTCCTGGGGAATCATATTTTGAGTTTCGCAACCGTCACGCCGAGTCCACCCTCGTTCCAATCGGCCAGGCGCACCGACTCGATCTCACTCCGTTTCTTAAGCCACTCTGTAAGCACGCGGCGCAATGTACCGGTCCCCTTGCCATGTACGACATAGATCTGTGGGAATCGAGCAACAAGGGCGCGGTCGATATGTTTCTCGAGCGAGGCGATCGCCTCCTCTACGGTCTGGCCCCGAAGATGAATCTCGGGGGAGAATTCGGGTTCCATTGGCTGGCTCCCCCGCCGCACATGTTGCACCGGGTGACGTTTGACCTCTTTGGCGGTCACGACTTTCTCCAACTGCCGCAACGAAACGACGGTCGTGACCGCACCAACCGTGATCCGGGCACGATCATGCCCGACTAGCTCAAGCAACTCACCAGTCTTATCCCAATCAACGATGCGCACGGCGTCGCCGGGGCGGAACCGATTGCGATCAACGGCGGGTTCTGGTTTCGACGGGGTATTCTTCTGACGCTGCTTCTCGACTTTGTCCTTAGTTGCTTTGACCGTTCGATGTAACTCGCGTACCGAATCTGGGGACGCCTGTGACTTTCGAATCTCGGCGACGAGTCGCTCGGTTTCGCGTCGCGCTGAATCGAGGAGTTCTTCGGTTTCGGCCAGAGCCTCTTTACGAGCCGCGTCGACCTCTTTATCGAGCTTTTCCGTCTGGAGTTTGTAGTACCGCTCCAGCTGTTCGGCTTTCGCGAGTCGCTCGCGTAGTTTCTCCTGGTCCGTTCGTATAGCGGCCAGGTCAGTTTGCAGGGCGTCGATCAGATTCGCGACATCCCGTTCGCCCGTACCGATGAGTGCACTCGCGGCGTCGCAAACTGATCGCGGCATACCAAGACGCCGAGCAACGTCAACCGCATACGAAGACCCCGGAACGCCAAGTTGGAAGAAATAGGTTGGCGCGAGCGTCTCCTTGTCGAATGCCAGTGACGCGTTCACGACACCCGGCAGATCAAGAGCGAGTGTCTTGAGTTGCGAGTAGTGAGTCGTGACGATCAGGTTTGCTCCCCGTTCGACGAAGTAGCGCACGAGTGACTCAGCGAGCCCCGCTCCCTCCATCGGGTCAGTGCCCGCACCAATCTCATCGAGCAGTACCAGCGATCGGTCGGTTGCATGCTCGGTCGCCTGTACCACATTACGCAGGTGGGCCGAGAATGTTGAAAGGGAGAGTTCCAGTGACTGCTCATCACCAATGTCGGCAAAAACGGACTCGTAAATCCCTATTTCAGACTGTTCCGCAGCGGGCACGGGGAGGCCGGATTGCGCCATGAGCACCAACAGACCCACCGTTTTGAGAGCGATCGTCTTTCCCCCGGTGTTCGGGCCGGTGATGACAATCGCGCACTGATCGGCATGGAGCGCAATATCAAGAGGAACAACGTTTTCAATGCCACCCATCTGGTGAACGAGCAACGGATGCCGAGCCTGCTGCAGACGTACCCCCGGTTCCTCCGACATCCGTGGCACCGCGACTGACCATCGGTCGAAACACTGAGCGACCGCGTGATGTGAGTCGAGAACAGCCAGGTGGGCAAGGTTCGCGGCAAACTCCTCTCGGCGATCACCGACTGCAGTCGTCAGGCTCTGAAGAATACGAAAGATCTCCTCTTCTTCTTGCCGGGCCAACATCTGAAGTCGGTTGTTTCCATCGATCGCCTCGACCGGCTCGACCGGCTCGACAAAGAGCGTTGCCCCGGTCTGCGAACGGTCATGCAGAATCCCCGATTCGGACCGATAGGCGTTCGCCAAAATGGGAATGACATAGCGCCCGTTTCGTTGGGTAACCACATCGTCAAGCTGTCCTCCCCCCGACTTGCTGCCGGCCAGCATGCGTTCCAGTTTACTGACGAGTCGTCGACGGCCATCGTAGAGTTCGCGTCGAATCCGTCGGAGTTCGGAAGAGGCACTGTCACGGATTTCACCACGGTCGTCGATCGCCGTATCAATCGCCCGGCGGAGGTCGGCCATGGTACGGATCTCATCGAAGTACCGTCCGAGGTTCGGGATATTCTCCCGACCGGCTCGATCGTAGGCGGCAACATCGGCGAAGACCTGGAGGTGATCGCGAAGACGGACAAAATCGGTCGTGCCCAAGCGTACCCCTTGGACCCCCGCGTCATCGATCAGCTCGCGAACGTCATCAACCCGACTCAGGGGCAACGGGGCACCCACCGCAACAAGCGAAAGCATTTCGCGGCTCTCGCGATGCCGTTGCCGGATCGCCTCAATATCCGATCCCGGCGAAAAGGCAGACACCAACTCGCGCCCGTATGGCGTTAAACACCGCCCTGCGATCAGGTCGATGAGCTTGGGATACTCGAGCGTTTCGAGAGTGTGGTCGGAGATCATCGGGTCAGTATAACAGAAAACCGCCGATCTGACGACCGGCGGCTGTAAATCCCGTCAGGAATCAGTCTACGATCGATTTGACTTTGTGTTGAAGAAGCGATCGATCTGATAGATAACCCGATAGACCTCGGCTCGCTCATCAGACACGGCTCCACGCCCCGATCCGTTCCCACCGGGCGCAGTCAGCAATGTGTGTTCGACTTTGGCCATAAAGCTTGGATTGGCGCGATGGATCCGGGACGTCGTCTCATACAACATCGGGACGGTCTTCGCGAACGTTGGTCCGAGGAGCGATCCCTCGAACGCTGTATAGACGCGCTCGGGGAGGGGGAGTAGGAACATCACAAACAAAAGACATCCGACAACCACCCAGCCGCGCACAACACCGATAATCGCACCGCCGAGGTTGTCCTGCTTCCCGGTGGATTTGAGGTCCGCGATTCGGTAGAAGACCAGACCAAGGAGCTTGAACAGCGCGTAGGCTCCTCCCAAGAGCAGACCAAAAGCAAGGAACGCTGCTACCAGCGGGGAGCCGCCGGTTTGCTCAAAAATCCATACCGCAACAGTGTCGAGATAGACAACCGAGGTGATACCCGCCACCACGATCGTCAGCGTGGCCGACAACTCGCGAATTAGTCCTTTCTTAAACCCGATTACCGCCATCGTGGCCAGCAAAACGAGCAGGACCGCGTCAACCCAGTTCATACGCTCTCCTTTGCGTTGACAACTACGGTCAGATTCGTTTGAGCCTAGTATTGAAGCAGGATGTGGAAAAGATAAAAATCAGCCAGCGAGGGCGGCTTTGACGAGCTCATTGACCCGTTTACCATCGGCCTTCCCCTTGACCTTAGGCATCAGTTGCCCCATCACCTTGCCCATGTCGGCGGGTGTCGACGCTCCCACAGCGGCGACGGTCTCGGCGATTATCGAGGTCAATTCTTCGTCCGTCAGCTGCTGGGGAAGATACGCCTGAATAATCTCAAGCTCAGCTGACTCTTTCGCGACGAGATCGTCACGCCCGCCAGCTCGATACTGCTCAATGGCGTCCCGTCGCTTCTTGGCGGCAGATGTAAGCACCCCGATGACAGCTTCGTCGGTCAGTTCGGTGCCACCGATGGCGGCGTATTTGATGTCGGATTTGAGGCCGCGGAGAACCGTCAGGCGGTCTTTTTCCCCCGCCTTCATCGCGGCCTTAATGTCGGCGTCAAGCGTCTCGGCGAGGCTCATCCCCGTCGTTCTTCAAGGAGGCGAGCGCGACGAGCTTTGCGGCGGGCTGCGGCCGCTTTGCGTTTGCGGATTTCAGACGGCTTTTCGTAATGCTGATTGCGCTTGTAGTCACTCAGAATGCCGGTCTTCTCGCAGAACTTGTTGAAGCGCCGCAGCGCTTTCTCGAACGATTCGTCGTCGCGTACCTTAACTCCAGTCAATGTGCCTGACACCTCCAAGAATGTGATTGTGGTTGTCTGCAGCGTCGGCCCGTATGGATCGACCCGCCCTGCCCTGATCATATCGGCAGACAATTAAAATACGCTAGCCGTCCACACCTGTCAATCAGGAACCAACTTCTTCAAAGACAAGCCGATCGGCGCCCCGATTGGACAGAAAGTGAAGATGGACGTGGTCGATTTCCTGACCGTAGCCATTGTTGAATTTCAACCGGAAGTGGTCCGGAATGCCCAGTCGATCAGCCACCTCGCGAGCTGTCTGGACGAGCTGGACCACCGTCGCATCCGGTGTCAGATAGACATTCGGCGTATCGGCCTTTGGGATGATGAGGAGATGGACAAGATCCTCGGGGTCCAACGGCTTGATGACGATGACGTCATCGGTCTCCAGGAAGATCTTGGACGGCAACTCCCGGTTGATAATGCGGGTGAATACTGACGGCATCCCGTTCTCCTCATTCGTATCTTTGTTATCCCGAATACTCAATTAGCACACCTGACCGGAGCACGGTGAGGGCGGTAGCAAAGTCGGCAGCCAGGACACGATCTTCGGTGAGGGGCGAGATATGCTGTCGAATGATTGTCAGCGCTCGCTCGGTTCCTTCCCCACCCCGCAACGGTCGCCGCAACTCCATCGCTTGTGCCGCACAAACGAGCTGTATCGCCAACACCTGTTCGACATTCGCGACGATCGTGCGAAGCTTGCGGGCAGCCGTATCCCCCATGCAAACGTGGTCCTCCTGATCCGCCGAGACGGGTACGTTGTCGGTAACTGCCGGATGTGCCAACACCCGGTTATCGGCAGTCAAGGCAGCCTGCGTGTACTGGGCAATCATCAGACCCGAGTTCAGTCCGGGTTGGGTCACTAAGAAATCGGGAAGGCCGGAAAGCTGGGGATTGAGAAGTCGGTTGGTCTGCCGTTCAGCCAACGACCCAACTTCGGCCGCCGCAAGTGCGAGGTAGTCCTGCGCCATCGCGATCGGCTGACCATGGAAGTTACCGGCCGGAATGTACAACCGCTCGTCAGTGAAAAAGAGAGGATTGTCGGAAACAGCGTTGATTTCAGTCTCGTGAACGTCGCGCGCATGATTCCAGGCATCACGTGACGGACCCAGAATCTGAGGCGTACAGCGTAACGCATAGGCATCCTGAACCCGGCGTTGATTGTTGGGGATCATTTGACTGCCCGTCAGCAGGGCACGCAACTGGGTCGCTACCTCGATCTGACCGGCGTGACCCCGGATCGTATGGGCTCGATTGTCGAAACATGTGCTGTTCGTACCAATAGCATCAAACGTCATGGCGGCCGCTAACACGGCATGGTCGATAGCGTTCTGGAGATCGAGCAGGGCCAGGGAACCGTAACAGGTGATGACCTGGGTACCGTTGATGAGACCCAGCGCCTCCTTGTAGCTCAATGTGAGTGGTTCGCAACCGACGCGAGCGAGTGCCTCGTTCCCCGGCAGACGATCGCCGCCGACAACAGCCTCTCCCTCACCAATGACAACGAGCGCCAGGTGGGCCAGCGGCGCCAGGTCGCCGGAGCAGCCGAGCGACCCCTGGCTGGGAATAATCGGATGCACACCGTGATTGAGCATCGCCAACAACTGATCGAGCAGTTCGAGACGAATCCCGGAGTACCCGCGAGCAAGAGAGTTGACACGAAGAAGGAGGGTCCCGCGGACCACTTCTTCGGCCAGCGGCTCGCCGACCGCCGCCGCATGAGACCGAATCACTCGCCGTTGTAGCTCGGCCGATTCCTCGGCTCGGATGGGAATCCGGGCAAACTCGCCGACGCCGGTGGTAACGCCGTAGAGCGTTTCACCGGCAGCGATCATCTCCTCAAGGACATTACGATTGGCCTGGACCGCTGCTCGGGCCGACTCCGCGAGGGTAGCCGGACGACCATGGCGAGCAACGTGACCAACGTCAGCAATCGTGAGCGATGTTCCAGTTACGGACAGGGTATCTTGGTGATTCACAGGGTCCTCCGGGTTGCGATTCGGACAGTAACGCTATCAATCTCGGTCGTGCCGAGGTCGTTACTCGTCCTGCAATCCGGAGGCGGCGAGCGCGGTGTACCAGAACGGTGGGCCTGGATCTATGCTCGGTGACGGTACCATGCTCCAAGTATAGTATCGTGGAGCAAGTCAACGCAGCAAAATCTGCGGCGGGAAAGTTCTGGGACAGATCACGTTTATCCCTATATTCCCCGGGTACCCGCATGGCGTGGCTATCGTCCGCGCCCCGCATTTGCCCCCATCGACTCTGGAGGATACGTTCGATGTCGAAGTCTGCTCGACCCCTCGGCCTCTTGGCTCTGACCCTGCTCCTCACGGGACCGGTATTGGCCCAGCCCACCACCTCGTGGACAACCGACCCGATCGCCAGCGGCTTGCGCGAACCGATCTTCGTGACATTCGCGCCCGGCGACAGCAACCGACTCTTTGTTCTTGAGAAGCCGGGAGTAATCAGAATCATCGAGAATGGAACACTGCTGGGAACGCCATTTCTCAACATTGAGGCCAAAGTCGATGATGGTTTCTCCGAGAAGGGGCTTCTCGGCCTGGCCTTTCCTCCCGACTACCAGTCGACCGGACGCTTCTACGTCAACTACATCAATAACAGCGAGAACACACAGATCTCGCGCTTTGAGGTCAGCACCAATCCCAACGTTGCTGACACGGCCGAAGAACAACTTCTGGAAATCCCGCAGTTTGCTGACAACCATAACGGCGGGATGATGGCCTTCTCGCCGCTTGACGGTTACCTCTACATCGGCGTCGGTGACGGAGGGGGGAGTGGCGATCCCGGGAATCGGGCCCAGAATCTCGATTCGCTGGTTGGCAAAATGCTCCGACTCGACGTTGCGGTCGCATCCGGATACACCATCCCGGCAACTAATCCGTTTGTCGGAACAGCCGGCCGCGATGAAATCTGGTCCTACGGCTGGCGCAATCCGTGGCGATGGTCATTCGACCGTCTCCTGGGCCACCAAATCATCGGCGACGTTGGCCAGGCGATTCGAGAAGAAGTCAGCTTCGAAGCAGCCGGCTCACCGGGAGGCAGTAACTACGGCTGGCGACTGAAGGAGGGATTCTCCTGTTTCAATCCCAGCAACAATTGCGATCCCAATAACCTTACTGTCGATCCCATCACCCAGTACTTCCACAATTTCGGGAAGTGTTCGATAACTGGCGGTTACGTCTACCGTGGTTGTGCCGTACCTGGCTGGAACGGTTACTATCTGTATGGTGATTACTGCACCGGTGAGGTTTTTGCCCTGCGCCTTGACAACACTGGCGCAATCCTCGACTCGGTCGACATCTCCAATGACTTGAACCTGCCCGGTTTTCAGCTCGCATCATTTGGCGAAGATCTTGAGGGCGAACTCTACATCGTGCTCCTCGGCTCGGGCATCAGTAATGGACAAGTCTTGAAGCTCGTACCGGATGGTGTCCCACCGGTGGCGTGTGGACCGTGCTGTGTGAATGACCGAGGTAACATCGATGGCTCACCTGACGATGCCGTAGGTCTACCGGATATCAGCGTTCTGATCGATCATCTCTTCATCTCGTTTCTTCCCCTCGTGTGCCCGGATGAAGCGGATTTGAACGAGGATGGTGATATCGGGCTTCCCGATCTCTCGCGCCTGATCGACAACCTCTTCATCACGTTCACACCGCTACCGACATGCCCGTAGCCTAAAGCATTCGCCACTACCCGGTTTAAGCCGGATGCGCGAAATCAACAGTAGCTTGGGTGTCTGGATGTCAGCGGAGAGGAGCGGGGACGGAGAGGAGACGACGATACTCGGGAGCTAGCGCCCAGCGCTCGACTACGAAGAAGAGACTAACCGCGACAGCGACAACGACGCTCACTGGCACCGATGTTGCCTGAAGTACCTGGAGGATTTCGGGCAGCAGGTAGGGGATGCCCATTTCCATGACCGCGACGAGAGTCGTCACCTGCACCAACAACGCCCCGACGTAGTCGAGCGGATTGCCGGGCACAACGGTGATACCGCCTAAGGTCACGATTGCTGCCCCCCAGGAGAGCAACGGCGTCAGACGCTCGGTCCAGCGGCGACGGATCAGCCGTCGCACCGGTTGCTGTTTGAGGATCCGGTCCGCGAACCGGCGGCTCGCTTCGCCGTCCGGCGACAACGCATCCCCGATCGCAACGTCCCACTCTCGTTCGGCAGCGACTCGGGCCTGACACGACGGACATGACTGGGCGTGTTCACAAACAGACGCCCCTAGCTCGTCGCGTCGGCCACGGGCGAGCAATGTTACCTGCTCGTCGGTGAGATGGGTTACGCGCATAGCTCGTCCACCGTGTACCGCCGCGTCAGATCGGCTTTCAGTAGCTTCCGGGCGCGGAAGAGATAGCTTTTCACCGTGCCATCGGGCATCTGCAGGATCTCACCGATTTCCCGATATGTCATTTCCTGGAGATGATAGAGGGAAAGAATAAGACCGTAGATAACCGGCAGATTGTCGATCGCAGCACAGAGTGTCGATGCTGTGTGCCGCTGCACGGCCACCACCTCGGGGTCTTCGCCGTCGGCCGGACAATCGTCGACGGTGAGCGATGCATCAGGAGCGATGTCGGAATAGAGCACCGCTCGTTTCTTCTCCTTCCAGTTCAGACAGGTATTGAACGCAATCCGAGCGATCCATGTGGAGAGCTTGGCGTTGCCGGCATACGTATCCAGCTTCTCGAACACCTTAAGAAAGATGTCCTGGGCCAGGTCCTCACGGTCGGTCGGGTTCGGGATGACACGGGCGACGATCTGACTGACCAGCGATTGATGACTGTTAATCAGCCAGCGAGCCGCAGTCGTGTCGCCGGCGAGGATTCGATTGACGACACTCTGTCCCTCTGCCCGTTCCATAGGTACTAGACTGACCAAGCCCTTAAAAAGTTGCATCAAACTGTCCTGCAACATTATCCAGCACTTCCGGTCTAATCGGGCAGATAATGCGCCACGAGAAGTGGCTTGATACGACGCGAATGAAGGAGGCCCATAATGCTGGAAAACCTGATACCAATAGTCCTCTTCCTCTCAATCGTGGGGATCGTGAAGATTGTCAGCGACAACCGGACCCGACGGCAGTTGATCGAAAAAGGGGTCGTCGATGATCAGGTTCGGTCGGTCATTATCGGCCAGACCGAACTGATGACTTTGTCCAATTTGAAGTGGGGCATGATTCTTGTCGCTGTTGGCCTGGCGGCCCTGATCGGAACCTATTTCGACTGGTGGTGGCGGGCCCAGGAAGAAGCGTTGATCGGCCTGATGCTGGTCGCGGCTGGCGTTGCTTTTCTCGTGTACTACGTCATTGCCCGGCGGCAGCTCAATCGAGTGGTCACAGATCGAAACAACCAGACAGTGACACCAAGCTAACCCACCCCGAAGCGTACAAAAAAAACACCCGCCAAATCGGCGGGTGTTTTTTCATGCCAGCGATTGTTCGACAACTAAGGCTGCCCGTCCAGCAGCGAAATCGTTATCCCCCAGTTGCGGAAGTCGCGCGGACGGGTACTGTTCCATGAGTTGTACGAGTGAGAATCGTCGGTGACGTAGTAAACCCGGTACGTTCCCGGGCGAAGCGTAACGATATCATCCGACAGCCGGTTCTTCTGAGCACCACCGGCATTACGAGTGTCTTCATACATCATTTCCCAGACGACCCGACCACTCCGATCATCTTCGATCCAGGCGTAGTCATACATCCGACCACCTGTACCCTCGCCAATGGCATAAACTCGGACTGAGGCCTCTTCCTCCAGCGTGAAGATCGCTCGGCGACGTTCGCTGTTTCCCACGCGGGTGATGGCAGCAAGCACCGCTTGATCGCGGGTGATCTCGTCGGCTCGAATCATCGTCAGTGCGTCGCCGTCGGAGTCGTTAAGGGCATAGATTGCCATTCCCCAGGCAGCTGGATCCCATGGTGCCGCTGAATTCCAGCGTCGGTAGGAGTGGGATCCATCGGTGACGTACGATGCGATGTATTCTCCCTTGGGAAGAAAGACCGTTCCGTCGAACATACGATTCTTCTCGGCACCGCCGGCATGCTCTGTGTTACGGAAGGTCATCTCCCACACGATGCGTCCAGTTGCCGCATTTTCAATGAAGCCGTAGTCGGCGAATTCACGAGAACCGGTGGCATACTCGCCAATCGCGACAACGTGGAAATCCATATCGCGGTCGACTCGAAACGCCTGTTCGGTGAACTCGTCATTTCGTGCCCGGGTCAGATCGACAAGCGGCCGGGCGCTGCTGGGGATCTCCGACTCGGAAAATGCGGCGCGATCGAAATTCTCGCCTGGGAAGACAGTCACGCCCCAGTTCATTGGGTCGTACGGAGGCCGGGCGTTGAACTCTTCCCAGGAATGGGAATCATCGGTGACATAGTGCAGCACATACGTACCGGCTTCGAGCGGGAGCTCATCGTTGTAAACGCGGTTCTTACGGTCGCCACCGGCGCGATCTGAATCCCAGCGGTCGAGCTCCCAGACTCGCTCACGGGTCTGAGAGTTAACCAGCCAACCTCCATCGACCGGCGTACGGTAGCCGCGGGGGTGCTCGAGCAGCGCATAGATACGAACCGACATCGGTTTATCGAGGGTAAACGCCCATTCGATGCGCTCGTCGTCACCGACACGCGCGGCACGGAATAAGGGATCACCAAACTCTCCAGTAACATCAAACGTCTCTACTGCGCTGGGAGAGATCTCGGCACTCGAAAGCACAACTTCACAGTCACGCAAACGCCGCAGATCGTCATCGCTCCAGCCGCCAAAGAGATCGTCGAACCAACCGTCCCCATCCTTGTCCGACCAGTTGATGATGACATTACCGCCCCAGCGGGTTCCGCCGAAGAGATAAACTTCATAGCGCCCCGCTTCGAGTTCGATGTCGGTCGTCTCACGACGCATCCCGCGACGCATCCGGTCGGTGTTGCGTTCGTCCATGACCCAGACCGGCTCGCGTGTTTCAGCATCAATAATCCACGCATAGGCTGTCAGCTCGTCGTCATCATGTTCGGAGAGCATGCCGACCGCGTCGACGGTCATCATGCCGCCGCGGGTTAGCTCAAACCCGATCGCCTGGATTTCATCCGGCTCGGGCGATCGCAATTCGACAAGATCATTGGCCGGTAGTGTGGCGGCGAGCATCAGCATTGCGGCCGCAGCGGTGATTATTCGAGGAAGTTTTCGCACAGTGGTACCCTCCGTGACCATCAAGCAGTGAATTCTACCGGGGTATACGGGAGGACGATGGGCGGAGTTGCGTTGAACTTTGACTACACCAAACTTGTAAGCGACTTAACGACAGCGACATACGGTGCACGCCAGATCATCGCAGACAGACCAATAGACTTTAATGACTTACCTGAAGGCTTTCTGACGGGAAAATGGTGGAGCCAGGGGGAGTCGAACCCCCGACCTCTTGAATGCCATTCAAGCGCTCTCCCAACTGAGCTATGGCCCCGTCTATCGATATGATCGGCGAGTATAGCCGGGCCTTGATCGGCTGTCAATCGCGATGTTGAACTCGTGTGGCTAGGCTTGAAAAGGAGAGCGCAGCCAAACTTCAAAAAGACAGCTGACAGCTAGTGAAGCGCACTAGCTACCGCGCCGCTGGTCGGAGTGCGACGAGCACGAGGCCAACGAGCGCCAGGCCAATCGCTGTATAGAGAACTGGTTGGTAGCTCGCTAGAAAGACAAATGCCTCTGATCCAAGTCCGGCATTGCGAGTTTCGAGGTAGCCAAAAAGCGTTGTCGCCAGCGCGACACCGAATGACATCCCGAGATTGCGGTTGGTCGCGAGTATCCCCGAGCTGACCGCCCGATCCTCCTCACCGACCGCTCCCATGATCGCCGACGAGTTCGGTGTCGAGAACAGCCCCACGCCGATACCGAGTACGACGAACGACGTAATGACGTACCACCCGGGAGTGGTCACGGCGAGTTGACTCAACAGTCCGAGTGCGGCGATGACGACGACCATTCCGGTTAGCGAGAGCCCGCGCACACCGAGTTTGTCGGACAGTGTTCCGGCCAGCGGTGCGGATACCAGCATCGTCAATGGAATCGACAACAGATACAGGCCGACCTGCATTTGCGGCAGCAGACGAATCTCAGAGAGATAGAACGGCATCAGGACAAGGACGCCTGACGTTGCCATGAACTGGCATGTCGCAGCGCCAAGCGATACCAGGAAACGAGGGTTGTTCGTCATACCCGGGCCGACCAGGACCTGATCGGGTTGTTTCTGTAGCCAGCCGAAAGACGCGAACGCGACAGCGGCGGCGACAAACGGCAACCAGACCTCAAGTGCGAGCAGCCCGAAGTCGGCGATGTTGGTGATTCCAACGGTTGTCAGCACTAAGCCCAGCGCGACGCTGATTCCACTTGCCAGGGGCATTTTGCTCCGCGCTTCAGGAAGTGGGAAATCGCGGAAAACACGCGTCGTCGCAAAGATGCCAATCAATCCAATCGGGATATTAATCCAGAAGATAACCGACCAGTGAGCAATCGACGTCAGGAAGCCACCAAGGGGAAAGCCGGTCACGAACCCAAGCGACACCATCATGACCATCAACCCGAGCCCCTTCCCCCGCTGGTTCTCGGGAAAAACGGTCGTTACGAGCCCCGGACCGATCGCGGCAAACATGGCCGTACCGATCGCCTGCACGCTGCGACCAACCACGAGAACCTCGACCGACGGTGCCAGGGAGCAGACGGTCGACCCGATAGTCACCCAACTGAACCCGAACAGATACCCAAACCGATAGCCGCGACGCTGGACCCAGGCGCCAAACAGAAGCAGCAAGGAAATCAGGGTAAGCGAATAGGCCAGAACCACCCAGGCGACATCGTCGATCGCTAGTCCGAAATCGCGGGCGATCTCCGGGAGGGCGACGTTGACGATTGACCCATCGAGGGTCGCCATGAACGTGCCCACGGCGCCGACGCCGAAATAGACATATGGGCTGCGAGTCGGTTGGGTCATGACAGGATCAACACCATCCGGCAATGCCGGTTCGAGGAAAAGATTGACTCATACCGCCGAGGTCGATAGGCTGGCGCGGGTCGGATGTCAACGGCTTAAACAGGCGGGCGGGTGATACGTCTTTTAGCATGATAGCAGTACGGAGCTAATGCACTCGGAGATAGCAGCACTGGTCGAACGCTTCGTTGCGGGGGACGACAGTGCCTTCGCGGAGCTTGTTGCGCGATATGAACGGAAAGTCTACCAGGTGGCATTCCAGATCGTTCGGAACCACTACGATGCCGACGAAGTGGTGCAGGAGACGTTTGTCCGGATCTTCAAGCGACGTAACGAACTCGGAAAGGTCAGCAGTTTCACGTCGTTTCTTCTCCGCGTGGCGACAAACTATGCGATCGATCTGCATCGCCGTCAACGGAGCCACGACCGCTGGCCGGAGGAGGATACCCCGGCGATGGCCCAGTTACAGACGATTCTCTCCGCCGATGTGCGCACGCCGGGGGACGATTTCCGTGATCGACGACTTATGGTCGAAATCATACGCGCGCTCGACACCCTTCCGCCGAGGCAGCGCCTTACCGCCATTCTGCACGACGTACAGGGCTACAGCAAACGGGAGGTAGCGGAGATTCTTGAGTGTCCGGAGGCGACGGTTCGCTCGAATCTCCATATTGCGCGGACGAAACTGAAGAAGATATTGAGAAAGCGATTGAGAACCGAGGAGTAGAAATGACACCCTCCACTCCCTCAGACTCCGACCGATTGCTCCTGGATCGAGCTATCGACGGGGAGTTGACCGCCGCCGAGCAGGAACGCTTGCGACGACGATTATCCGAGGATCCGGAGTTCCGCGAGGAACACCGGGATCATGAGACGGTAGTGCGCCTACTCCGTGAACTTGGCCAGTCGACACCGGTGCCGAGCGACGATTTTATGGCGGAGCGGCGGTCACTTATCATGGCCCAGACGGTCGAACGCGAAACGGCCCAGGCGGAGTTGTCGGATGCTCGCGCCGGCCTCTTGAAAGCCGCCCTCTCCCTCGTGGCATCGATCGCCATCTTCGCGGTCGCGGTCTGGGTCGGTCTCCGTCAGCCGGATGGCCAGGTCGGTGCCACAGCCCCCTCCAGCACGACTGTTCTCTCCACGGAAGCGGTCGATGCCCTCGTCGCGTCAGATCGTGAATTGGCTGTCGGCATGCTCGCTCTGGCACCGCCGGGAGGCCTCGGTCGCGTCGATCTTGCTTTGATGATAGGAGAGGACTTTTAGTCGCGGCTGCGCTCCCACTGCTATAGGATTCCGATCAGGAGTCCGCACCGTCTATGATCACAAGCACCGCATGTCGCCTCTCCGCCGCGCTCTTGGTTGGCATCCTCTTGAGCTGCAACCAGGTTGAGGAACCCTCAGTTACGATGCGGCTCACTTTCGAGCCGGGGCAGACTAATACATTCCAGGTCTCGTATATCGGTGAATCAATTCTCGAGGACAGCACGGGAGTCCTGTGGCATCGAGATATCGCGATCGACCTTCAGCTCGACGAAGCGTGCGTGGAGCTTATCAACGACACGATTGGCCGCTGGCGACAGGCGAGTGACTACTCGATTCGTCGGATCGACCTCCTGACCGGTGATACGACTCACACCGAAATCGCTGGGCCGATGCTCGACTTTGACTACGCTCCGAACGGGATGCTGGTCGATATTCAGTATGCTCCCGAGGATACCGGATCGACTCTTGAGCTAGAGTCAATGCGCGAACAGATCGAGCAGAGCTGGCCGGTCTTTCCGAGTCGCGAGCTGCGGGTTGGTGATACGTGGAGCCAAACCAAGACAGTTGCAATCGGCAGCGAGCCTCATGAGGCGCGCACGACTTTCGAGGTCATGTCGATTGGCAACCACGATGGTCGCGACTGTATCATTCTTAAATATGCTGGCACACTGATCCTACCCGTACTGCCCGATACGACTGCCGATCTTGTTGTGCGAGGGGTGACGACTGTCGCAACTTCCGGCACTTACTACTTCGACTACGTCAACGGCGTTCTCGTGCGCCAGACAGAGTATCGGGAGCTGGTTAGCGAACGCGAACGACTCGACCCCGACGGTGTCTGGCGACCAGCGACCCTTATCGGCTCGTTCCATGTGGAGATGGATCAGGTAGTCGCGGCCACAGATAGCTGACCGCAGCGAGAGACCTCCGTGTCATTCCAACGAGTCATTCTGCTGATTATCGATGCCTGCGGCATCGGGGAACTGCCCGATGCCGCAGCGTACGATGACGATGGGGCAGCGACGATCCCCAATGTTGCCGCTGCCGTTGGCGGACTGTCTCTTACCCATCTAGAGCAGCTCGGCCTCGGACGCCTTGCCGATATCGCCGGTCTGTCGTCCGAGATGGAAGCTAGCGGAGCGTTCGGACGAATGATGGAGCAAGCTCCGGGCAAAGACTCGACAACCGGCCACTGGGAACTCGCGGGGTACATCCTGCCCACACCCCTCCCCCTCTTTCCACATGGCTTTCCGGATGATCTGGTGGATCGATTCGTCGCTGAGACGGGGATTCCGGGCGTTCTGGGCAACGAAACCGCGAGCGGCACGGAAATCATTGCCCGCCTCGGCGCGGAGCACCTAGCGACGCGCAAACCGATCCTGTATACGTCGGCCGATTCCGTTTTTCAGCTCGCCGCACACGAAGAACTCTATCCGATTCCTGATCTCTATCGTATCTGTCGAACAGCGCGGCTCCTCTGTTCGGGAGAATTCGATGTTGGTCGAGTCATCGCGCGGCCATTCATCGGAGAACCCGGAAGCTATTCCCGTACGGTCAATCGCAAGGATTTCTCCCGCCTGCCTCCAACCGATACTGTCCTCGACCTCCTGGTAAAGCGGAACTGCGATGTGACAACTATCGGCAAGGTCTATGACCTCTTTGCTGGACGCGGGGTAACATATTCGGTCAAGGCGGGCGATAATGCGTCCGTTCTTCGTGCGTTGCACGAACGCGTCGAAAACGACCACGACAGTCACCTTCTGTTCGCCAACTGTGTCGATTTTGATCAAACGTATGGTCATCGCAATGACGTACGTGGCTTTGCCGCGGCGCTGGAGTTGTTTGACGAGTCTCTCGGCGAACTGCTTCCGAAACTCCGTCCACACGACCTGCTGCTGATCACCGCCGACCATGGCTGCGACCCAACACTTACCCACTCCACCGACCACACCCGCGAATATGTCCCGCTGCTCGCAACCGGCAAGGCTGTCCGACCGGGCGTCGATCTCGGCACGCGAACAACCTTTGCAGATGTGGCAAAGACGATCGCTGATATCTTCTTTGTCGATCACGCCGCTCTCCCCGGCCTGTCATTCCGTCGCGAGCTCCTGGGCAAATGACGGCGTCACCCTCTCCCGATACGAAACGTTTGCGGTTGTCATTGGAGGCAACTGACCTTCGTCCTGAAGCAACTGAGCATGAGATCATCAGATTGGCAGAGCGATGTGTGGAGTCGCGGGTTAGAGCAATCTGCATCAATCCGGCATGGATACCACTCGTACGGTCTCGACACTCAGCCAAAGAACTTCGCCTTGTCACGGTCATCAGTTTCCCGCTGGGCGCCGATTCGACGATGACAAAAGTCGCCGCCGCCCGAAGCGCAATCGACGCCGGCGCGAGCGAACTCGATATTGTCGCGCGTCTCGACATGGCTTTAGCCGGCGATTTCGACGGATTGCAGCGGGAAGTCGAATCGGTTCGGCACGAGGTCAACACCGATACGATGCTCAAGATGATCGTCGAGATGTCACACCTGGCCGACAATCTGATCGTGCCGAGCGCACTCGCTCTGGCCAACGCCGGCGCAGATGTGATCAAGACCGGGACGGGGTATCATCCCCTTCCTCATGAACGCCACCTGAGCATCGTCCGCCGACTCGCCGACGAACTTCCGAAAGGTATTGGTATCAAAGCCGCTGGCGGGATTCGTACTCGCGTGGAGGCATTGGCGCTGCTCGACGCGGGAGCGCGCATGATTGGCAGCTCCCGAGCTTTCGAGTTGCTCGACTAGGGTCCGCACAAAGCGTTTGCGACGGCTGGAAATCGTCTATATTGGGGCGTGCCAGCTCACCAGACCAACAAACCGTTCATCGGCGTCCATTTCAACTGCTGCAGCGTGTACGGCCGGGTCTATCTGACTGCCGATCGCCGCGCCTTTGCCGGTCACTGTCCCCGGTGTGCCACGCCAATTCGCGTACGCGTCGAATCCGGCGGCAGCAAATCGCGTTTCTATCGTGCAGGGTAAGCGTGCAATGAGTCCCGTTGTCCAGGTATCGATACTCAAGTCGAAGATCGTGGTCGTGCCACTGGGGGAGGTTGACTTTATGATGGTCAACAAGCTGGCGTCAAATATCGGCCCCGTCTTCAACCGCTCCGTCGATATCCTCAAGGGGATGAAGATGCCGACGGAAGCGTTCAACGTTCTACGCAATCAGTACTATGCCCAGGTTGTTCTGTCCAAGATCGAGCGATCGAAGGCAAACAGCCGAGAAAAAGTGATTGCCGTGTGCGAGGAAGACCTCTATCTGCCCAATAGCAGCCAGGTCTCCCATTGTGTCGATCGGCTGTCGGGCACTGCGGTTCTCTCGCTACACAACCTCCGGCAGGAGTTCTATGGTCTTCCGGAGGATGAAAGCCAGGTCTATCCACGGCTCTACAAGGAAGCCCTGCGCTTATTGGCTCAGCTCTTCGAGATGCCGTCGTGCCGCAATCCGCGCTGCGTAAACTATTACAGCGACGTCATGCTGGACATCGATAGCAAGGGCGAGAAATTCTGCGACATCTGTCTCCGCTCGCTCAATCGCTCCCCTGTCTAGCGCGTCGCGCGACCGGGGTAGTCGAATGACACTCGAGCAAGTCCTTGATCTCCTCAAAAACGATCCGTCGATAAACGCTAACGTCACGCATTGGAAGTCGTTTGCGGCTACCGATGCCGTCACGGCAGAGTTCCCTGCCTGGCTCGACCGGCGCCTCGTCGGCTCCCTGAGTGAACGCGGGATCAAGACACTCTATTCTCATCAGGCCGACGCCTTGGAACGTACGCATGCCGGCGAGGATATCGTTGTCGTCACCCCCACCGCTTCCGGCAAAACGCTTTGCTACAACCTGCCCGTTCTTGATGCAGTGTTGAAGAATCGTGATACCCGGGCGCTCTACCTCTTCCCGACCAAGGCGCTTGCTCAGGATCAGATGGCTGAGTTGTACGACGTTATCCAGCGCCTTGAGGCTGACATCAAGACATACACGTTCGACGGTGATACGCCGACCGATGCCCGCCGGGCGATCCGCTCGGCCGGACATATCGTAATGACCAATCCCGACATGCTGCATGCCGGGATTCTCCCCCATCATACGAAGTGGATCAAGCTCTTTGAGAATCTACAGTACGTCGTCATTGATGAGGTGCATCAGTACCGGGGCGTGTTCGGTTCACATCTTGCCAACGTCATGCGTCGGCTGTCGCGGATCTGTGCGTTCTACGGTTCACGCCCGCAGTTCATCTGCTGCTCGGCGACAATCGCCAATCCGAAAGAGCTGGCCTCGCGCATTACCGAGCGGGATGTCACCCTGATCGACAACAACGGCGCCCCTCGGGGTGACAAGCACTTCCTGATGTACAACCCGCCGGTAGTGAACAAAGAACTCGGCATTCGCCGATCGGCAGTCAACGAGGCATGTCGCCTTGCCACAACGCTGCTTGGCCAACGGATTCAGACGATCGTCTTCGCCCACGCCCGACTGTACGTTGAAGTGATTCTGACCCAACTGCGACGGGAGCTGGCCGGGAAGTTCGGTCAGGGGATTACGATCGAAGGGTACCGTGGCGGCTATCTCCCAAATGAACGGCGGCGCATCGAGCGGGGGCTCCGCGACGGTTCAATCACCGGTGTGGTTTCGACCAATGCCCTCGAACTCGGCATCGATATCGGCTCGCTCGACGTTTCGATTATCGTTGGGTATCCTGGCTCAATCGCCTCGCTCTGGCAGCAGGCCGGACGGGCCGGGCGTCGCCAGGGAACGTCGCTCTCAATCCTCGTCTGCAATTCGTCGGCGATCAACCAGTTCCTGGTCAACGAACCCCGTTTCGTGTTCGATCGTACGCCGGAGAACGGCATCATCGACCCCGAAAACCTGATCATCCGCACCAATCATCTCAAGTGCGCGACATTCGAGCTGCCGTTTGATCTCGATGAAGCGGGTGAGCGGACCGGCACCGGTGAGATCCTCGACTATCTCGCCGAGCAGGAGGTGATGCGACGTACCAATGATCGCTGGCATTGGTCGTCGGATATCTATCCCGCCCAACAGGTCTCCCTGCGCGCGGCGTCGCCGGACAACTTCGTCATTCTCAACGAGTCACGAAACTACGACGTGATTGGAAAAGTCGACTGGTTCTCGGCGCCGGTTTTTCTCCATGAAGAGGCGATTTACCTTCATGGGGGTGAACAGTATCAGGTGACGAAGCTCGATTGGGACGGCAAGAAGGCGTACGTCAAAGAAGTCAACGTCGACTACTACACCGATGCCGAAACGAAGACCGACCTGAAAGTGATCGCCGAGAACGATCAGACAATAACGGTCGATCAAGCTCGCATTACGCTCGGTGAAGTATCGATTGCGAGCACAACCGTGCTCTTCAAGAAGATTCGCTTCGAGACCCACGAGAACGTCGGTGCCGGAGAGTTAAAGCTCCCTGAGCTGGAGATGCACACCCACGCGTTCTGGTATGCGTTCCCGGGCGACATTGCGCACAAGATTGATGTCGACGGGAGCACGTTCGGTGGTGCACTACGCGGGCTTGCCAATATTCTCGGCAAGATTGCCCCGCTCTGGGTGATGTGCGATACACGCGACTTGCGAGCTATCTCCCAGGTGCGGGCGCCGTTTACCGAAATGCCGACGGTCTATATCTACGAAAACATTCCGGGGGGCGTTGGTCTGTCGGACAAGCTGTATCGCGAGCATGAGCCGCTATTCGATGCCTGCCTGGAGCAGATTCGTCAGTGCGCCTGTGACAAAGGCTGTCCGAGTTGCGTCGGGCCATCGCTGGAGGTCGGTGAGAACGGTAAAGAGGGCGCCCGCCGACTGCTGGAATACATGCTGGCCGTGACGGTAGCGTAACTTCGACTAGCAGGTTGATAGAATTGAGTGAGCGGTAGCCCCGCAGCCTCCCCCTGCCTAATCAATTCATCTGCAGGTGGCAGATCGATAGCGCTTCTACCTGAAGCTTACGTGAATCTGAGTCCTGACAGTGCTGAATCCACCGTACTCACGAGGGTTTTTACTTCTGGCCAAATCGACTCGAACATCTTTTGGACCTTATCGAGGTCTTCACTCTCGTCAGTTACATCAAAAGTCCAACTCAGGATGAAATGAGTAACCCATTCCTTTCCCAATTTTTTTCTCGCATCTTCTAACTTGTCAAGAACGCCACGTAATTGACTCCTGACCGATTCATCCCCGGGCGAAATGGTGGTCTTGAACACAATCCGACCGCTGTATAAATCAAACTCGAAAAGGAAGCTTTCCCGGCCTTTCCAACCTTTAGAGTTACCAGTTTTCGGCAGGGATTTCACAAGGGATTGGGTTAAAAATCTGATTTGGCCCTTACTCGAACTGCATAAAACCCATCCACTCTCCCTTATCATTGACTCCAGCATCGGACCGACCTCCCGAAGACGGTCCGGGCGATGCTCAAGAATGAAATCTAATGCCTGCCTGTGTGTTTGATAAATCTGGCGGGCGAGGTCACTTGCTTCGTCGTTTTGCATAACTTCACGCCTCAATAACTCACTATACTCAGCGATATAGCCTTCAACCTTCCTCGACATTGCAGTCGAGAAAAGTCGAATGATTACTTCAAGGTGTTCACAAATCCGAGCATAACCATAGGTAACAAAAGCTTCTACATCATCGGGGTCAGATGGCATCACCTCATCTGGTGTTAAAAAGACATGAGCGGCAGGCGTGTCAGGATAGGCAGAAGATACCGTCTGTCGATACCTCGATAGCTGGTTCGAATACTCCTTTGCATCGACCTTATTCTCAATACAAATGACGAACGAGCTTGTACGAATCAGGATGTCGATGTTTTTCCACTCCCGTAAGACTACGGTCTCTTCGAGAGGACAAGCATCCATCTGAAACTCATCGAACTCATTCAGCGAAGCTCGAACCGCAACATCCTTTAAGAACATCCTAAGGAACTTGTCGCCAAGTCCGTGACTGGCGTTTGGATCGAGTAGCCAGGCTAAGAAATTCGAGTGTCGGATCTCGTGGCGTTGGAGTCTGAGTACATAGAAGAGATTCGGTTCAGAAAGAATGAGAGCTATTTTCGTTAGCAGAGGATCGTTAATCAGCTCTCTTAACTGGTCTCTAATCTGCAAATCGAACTTCCCTCACCGGAGCGTAGTAGGTCTCGAGTACGATCAGAATATCGAGAAGTTGAAGTAGTCCTTCGGATTCTTCTCGATCTCCTCAAGGATATTCCCTAACCGCGTCAGCGTGTTGACCGTCTCGACATAGAGACCGGTATCGGAGACCATCAGCCCCAGTGAACCCTCGGCGTTGTTCAGCTTCAACAGGATCGTATCAAGCTTGGCCGTGCTCGCGGCAAGATTGTCGTACAACGACGGATCGTTGAGCATCCGCCCCAACGTCCCCTGCGACTCGGCCACCTGGCCGGTCAAGTCCGAGACAGATTGCGACATTTCTTCGATTGATCCGATTACGCGCTCCTGATTCCGCTGCAAATCGGCGGTAAGCCCAGTTAGTCGCACGAGCAGCCTTGTCATCTCGACATAGAGCGTCGAATCGACCGCCATCCGCCCCAGGGTACCGTCGCCGCGATTCATCCTCGTCAACAGCGTGTCGACACCGTTCAGAATCGATCCGGCCGTCTCTAAACTCGCCTCTGCTTCTTTGAAGACCCGATTGGCTGATCCGGCATCGATCGTGAAGAGCGTATCTCCAGAGTTTATTGGGGTTCCCCCCGGTCCGACTCGCGGCGTCACCTCGACGAATTTGTCGCCAAGGAAACCGATCGTCCCCAATGAGACGCCCGACTCGCTCGTAATCATCGGCCAGTAATCCTCAACTACTGAAACAGTGACCCGTACCTGGCGCAGCGAGTCGAGATTAACGAACCGAATCTCTTTGACCGAGCCGACTTCGATACCGGCCATCCAGACCGGCGCCCCGGGCAACAGACCGCTGACATTCGAGAAGAAGCAGACAAACGTATTACGCGGGGCGAAGAACGACGGTCCCCCGCCGGCGATCGATGCCCAGAGAGCAACGGCGAGGGCAAAGGTCAGCAGGAGGCCGACCCAGAGTTTGTTCCAGGCGGTGGGAATCGAACGTTTCATGTCACATCATGACCCGGGCTACTGTTGCGCCGGGCGAAATCCTTTGCTTTCGACAAGTTCGAGAGACTGACGGTATGGGGCGAGAAACGCGCGCACCTGCGGTTGGTCGCTGTCACGCAACTCGGCAATCGTACCGTCGAATATCAACCGTCCGCCGAAGATGACAAGGAAGCGGTCAGCGAGGAAAAAGGCATCTGAAATCTGATGCGTGACGACGATCGTCGAAATCCCCTTCTCTTCGGTCAGCTTGTTCACAAGACGGAGAATGAGATCGGTTGCCTGCGGGTCGAGGCCCGTTGTCGGCTCGTCGTACAGCATGATTTTCGGGTTGGTTGCCAGAAGCGCGCGGGCGATCGCAACGCGCCGCTGCATGCCTCCGGACAGCTGCTCGGGGAGTTGGTCGACGACCTGATCGGCATCGAGCCCCACGAAGCCGAGCATCTCGCGCACAGCGGTCTCGATCTCCTCGGTCGACTGTTTCGTATGCTCAAAGAGATAGTAGCCGACATTCTCCCCCACGGTCAGCGAATCAAACAGGGCTCCGTCCTGAAAGACCATTCCGATCGACTTGCGCACCTCCTCCAGATCCCGATCGGAGATCTGGTTGAGATTCATGCCGTCGATGAGCACGTCCCCCCGCTGCGGGTAGTTGAGCCCAAGAAGTAACCGAAGAATCGTCGATTTCCCGGAGCCCGACGGCCCCATGATGATCGCCGATTCCGACTCGCCGATCGTGAACGAGATATCCTCGAGAATCACTCGTTCGTCGTAGCCAAACGTGACATTGCGCAACTCGATCATACGAAGCCTCGAATTGCCTGCCAGACAAACCTGGTGATGAAGAAATTCATGATGAGGACCGAGATCGACGACAGAACGACCGATTCGGTTGTTGCCCGGCCAACACCGCGCGTCCCGCCTTCCGAACTGAACCCTTTGTAGCAGGCGATGAACGCGATGATGAACGAGAAAACGAACGGCTTCATGATTCCGATGAAGAGATTGCCGAAGACGAGCCGGTCGATGAGCGTTGACCAGTAGAACGTCGTCGAAATCTTGGCGACAAATGCCGCGATCACCCACCCCCCTACCAGAGCGATGACGTTAGTGACAATAGTGAGCACCGGGACAAGAATGATCAGTCCAACGAGGCGTGGGACGACCAGTTTGCGCATCGGATCGATGCCAAAAGCCGTCATCGCGTCGAGCTGATTTGAGGATTTCATCGCGCCAATCTCGGCGGTGATACCGGCGGCGACACGCGCCGCGACCATCAGACCGGTAAGAACGGGACCGAGCTCACGGATAATCGAGATCGCCATGATGCGACCGAGGTAGTCTTTCGCGCCGAACTCGGCGAGTTCGTTGGCGAAGGCGAGCGCAAAGCCCTGCCCCGCGAACGCTCCGGTCAGGACAATCAGCCAGAGAGACCCGAGCCCGTTGACATAGAGTTGGTCAATGAGTTCGCGCCAGTAGAAGGGTGGACGGAAGACCGCCGCCAGGGAGCGTCCGGAAAAAAAGAAAAGCCCCTGAAACTCAGCGGCGAAGTTCTTCAACCAATTTAGGAAGCCGAACAGACTACGTTCCTCTCTCGTGTGGGCCGATAGTAGGGTCGCACCGAGAGAGCGTCAAGTTTGCAGGTAACATTGAGTTGCGGGCAAAACAAAAGGCCCCGCTGCGCGGGACCTTCTGCACCTCACAATTACCGAACGACGTTGCAGAGCCAACTCAACCGCCAAATTATAGCTGGCCCTTGGACATCGACCCTCTGTGTCGACATCCTACCGTCCGGCAGCCTTAAAGAGAAACAAGCTCTGTGCCAATCACCTCGAGAACCCCAGATGAAAGCGTCAAGGCACTATGGCGCAGCCACTTATGACAACCATCTCGTTCTTTTCGCAGCCGCCCAACCAGAGCGCAGAGCGCGGTGGCTGCGCCGAGAGCCAATTCCTGCGACGCAGACCACAGAAAAACCCCCGGCCGGATACGACCGGGGGTCCTAGCTTCACAAACGTGCGAGGTGAACGCGCTTACTTCAAAAGCATCATCTTCTTGGTGACTGACTCGTTGCCGGTCTGGACACGGTAGAAGTAGATGCCCGACGAAACGGAGCCGCCGTTCTCATTCCGACCATCCCAGGTAACGGTCTGCTCACCGGCCGGCATGAATCCATCGAAAACCGTTGCAACCTTCTGACCGAGGACATTGAAGACCTCGACCGAGACGTTCCCGGCGGTTGGGATCGCCATCGCGATGGTCGTGCTTGGGTTGAATGGATTCGGGTAGTTCTGCTCGACAGCAAAGGTCGTCGGCAGCTCCGGACCCGTGCCGGACAGGGCAACCGTAATGCCGGTGAAGTCCGGGAATTCCTGCGTGTGCGTCACACCATCGTAGTTCTCATCACGATAGATAAACTGCAGTTCGTGATTCGGATTCTCCATCACGAACGGCTCGATGGTGATCGATTCGACGGTCGGATCGGTCACTTCGAAAACGAGGTTGGCGATCGGACCGCTTCCCGCTTCGAGTTCCGGTTTCCGCTCGGGACCCGCCTGGGTCACGAGGCCAATGAGCACCTGACGCTCCTGATTATTGATATTCGTCAGCTGCAGATCGAAGTAATCTGCTCGCGTGTCAGCGAACGTGACTTCCTTCAGTGTCACTCCCTCGCTAAACGTCAGCGGAATGTCGAGCGCCATGAGTCCGTCGCGATTCGTGATCTCAAGCGGGACCACGACTTCGGCAACGTTGTCATTGGACGCAGTCGCTGACGGCACCGGCGCAAACTTGCTGCCGGCAAGCGCGACAGCCGGTGCAACGAGGAGAGCGGCAAACAATGTGATTGTCATGCGTTTCAAAATTTCACCCCACAGGTTGTGGTTTTTCCCTGACTAAGCCCAACCGTCTCCCTGATCAGAGCTTAGCCGCGATTCTGATTCCAATACATCGAAAAACGAAAGGTGCGGAAAAGTGCGTGCGGTATCTGGGGTGCAATCGAAAAGACAGACATGTCTTCTGTGATGCTCTAATATGCGAACTATCGATACTGGTTGTCAAGGCAATCCCCGAGTACAACATGTAAAATGTTCGTTAGCAACAGCCAGTTCCCGTGTGTACAGGCAGCAGCATTTCCTGCGCCTGCTCTCTTTCTACACAGCCCGACCGACTTTCTTTCCGAGCCACAACCGAAAGCCGTGGGTCGCAAGTTCTGCGTTATTGGGCTATCGTCGATCTACGCTATAGAGCAAATGCAAGTCTCCTGCCTAAGCGACGAATTCCAACGCAGAATCGTTCACCCCGAGTAAATCCTTGACAGCCCGGCAGTTGGCGGCTCTATTCGCCCAGCACGCTGGAGTGATGGAGGTGTTGTGACCGGACCGGAATCTGCAAATCAGACTCAGCCCGAAGATACCTACGAAAACGGCTATACGCCGGTAGTCCCCGCGCGAGTCCAGGTCAAAGAGGTTACCTGGCGTGCGATCATTCTCGGGGCAATTATTGCGGTTGTCTTCGGCGTCGCGAACGCCTACCTCGGCCTCAAGTTCGGGATGACCGTTTCAGCGTCCATACCGGCTGCTGTCATCTCAATGGCGATTCTGACGATCTTCTTTCGCCGTAATCGAGCAACCGTTCTTGAAAACAACATCGTTCAGACGATCGGATCGTGTGGCGAGTCCCTCGCTGCGGGAATCATCTTTACGATTCCTGCCTTCTTCATCTGGGCAGCCAATGATCAACTAGTGGCAATGGGTTATGATCACCAGATCTCCCGCACGCAGATCTTCTTCCTCTCGATGCTCGGCGGCACACTCGGTATTCTCATGATGATCCCCTTGCGCAAATACCTCGTGCACCGGGAACACGGGAATCTCACCTTCCCCGAAGGAACGGCCTGCGCCGAAATCATCGTTGCCGGTGATGAAGGTGGTCAGAAAGCAAAACTCGTTTTTGGCGGAATCGGTCTCGGCGCACTTTACAAGGTCGGCTACGAACTATTCAAGGTGTGGCCGCAATCGGTAGAGCATCATTTCAAGGGTGTCCTCAAAGGCGGCATCTTTGGTGCCGACGCGACCCCGGCGTTGCTCGGTGTCGGATTCATTATCGGCCCCCGTATCGCATCGTACATGTTTGCCGGCGCCGTTCTCGGCTATCTTGGCATCGGGCCGCTATTGTCGTTTGTTGGCAACGCGATTCCCGGAACGATCATCCCGCCAGGCACAGTGCCGCTGGATACGATGGACGCTAATGCGCTGCGTGGCGCCTACATCAAGTATCTCGGCGTCGGTGCTGTCGCGGTCGGCGGCTTTGTATCGCTTTTCAAGTCGTTACCGGTGATTATCTCGTCGTTCAGCGCCGGCTTTAAGCAGATCACCGGACGCAGCACCGAAGCGACGACCGCTATCCGGACGCAGAAAGATCTCTCAATGACGCTCGTTCTTGGGGGAGTACTGCTCGTCGTCCTACTGCTGGTCATCTACCCGGCGACAGATCTCGGGTTCCTTGGCGCCCTGATCGCGACGCTCTTCGGGTTCTTCTTCGTCGTTGTTGCTGCTCGTATTGTCGGTATCGTCGGGTCATCGTCGTCACCCGTCTCGGGAATGACGATCGCCACATTGTTGGTAACAGCGCTCATCCTCATCAACTTCGGCACAACCGGCATCTCCGGCATGATTACTACGATGTCGGTGGGTACGGTCGTCTGCATCGCCGTCTGCATGTCGGGTGATATCGCCCAGGATCTCAAGACCGGGTACTTACTCGGCGCAACTCCCTGGAAGCAGCAGGCAACCGAGTTCATCGGCTTGCTCTTCCCCGCCCTCGCCATGGGCGCAACGCTGTATTGGCTGGAAGGTGCGTTTGGGTTTGTTCAGACGCCGCAGACGCCAGATCCGTTGCTGGCACCGCAGGCCAACGTTATGGCAACGATCGTTTCCGGAGTCATGAATGCTGACCTTCCCTGGGCACCGATTCTGGTCGGCGCGATGATCGCCGCAGCTGTCGAGCTGCTCGGCATCAGTTCGCTCCCGTTTGCCATTGGTCTCTACCTCCCGCTGACACTGTCGACACCAATCATGGCCGGCGGTCTGATCGCCTGGGGTATCAAGAAGGTCTCGAAGAGTGAACAGGACGGAAAGCAGCGCTCGTTCCGAGGTATTCTGTTCGCCTCCGGCATGGTCGCCGGCGATGCGCTCATTGGCGTGTTCGCGGCAATCCTGATCGGTAGCTGGGAATGGTTCCGGAACTTCTACAGCAACCCGCATCCGGACGGATATCCGTCGTTACTTGGTTCGCTTGGGGATCCGTTCGCGATCGCCGCCTTTGCGGGAGTAGCGGTTATCCTCTGGCGCATTGCTCGGAGGCTGCCGAAGGCTGAAAGCTAAGTCAGGCTCGCCGACGATCGACGAAGTAGCTCGATCCGGGTTGCCGCTTCGCCTGACCCTTCAACTCAGCGAGAACCTTGGACATTTCGCCAAGGTGGGTGAACTGACGCAGGCGCGTCGAAACGACCGCAAGTGACATCGTTAGCAACGGGAACTGTTCCATCTCACCGCGACGCGAGACCGCTTCAATGTAGCCCCGAGCGACATCTTCGGGCGCATAGTAATTGGGAATGAGCGCGTCGAAGATCTTGATGATCCACTGACAGACATCGTCGATAAGATCGTGCTGAATGACGGCGATGAAATCGTCACCGGCAACATGACCGACGAATCCCTCCCGGCAAAGATCGAAGACAACGTCCTTAATGATTCGTCCGCACAATTTGATGATGCGATCACCGTATGCGTACCCGTAGTGATCGTTGTACGCTTTGAAGTTATCCAGATCGGCATAGCACAGCGCAAACGGCGCATCCATTTGCAGCTGGCGGGTTACTTCTTGTTCAATCATCGCTGGTCCGGGAAGCCGCGTTGACGGATTCACCGACAGATCACGCTCCGAGCGCTCGATGACACGGCGAATTCTTACCTCGGCCAGCGTGTCGATCCATTCGCCATAGATGAAGTCCTCGACACCGTTCTGATAGGCAGCGACAATAGTTGACAGTGGCGGGTCCGGGTGATGAGCGATCACCGGTATGATCGATAGCTGAATATTCTGACGAATAGAGTGGACAAGCTCGAGCTCACCGAAAAAGTCACCCCGACTAGCCAAGAGTACGGCTGAGAGCGGATAGCGTCGACTCAGCCGCTGTAACTCAGGAAACGTTGAAAAGTAGTGAAACGAGATGCGCTTCTGTCGGAAGTACTGCCGAAGGTGATGCTCGAGATCGATACCGTTTCGGCGCAGGGCAAAATGGTAGACGCCCTCACCGTCGCGCTCGGCGGTCGCGAAGTCCGGCCAGTTCTCGTGGATGGTATCGACGGTGTTCGGCGACAAGGTAATCTCGGTCTAAATGGGTATAGCGCTCCGTAGTCGTAATATCGGCATGTCCGAGCATTTCCTGCACAACGCGGAGATCAGCCCCCCCAATGAGCAGATGCGTGGCAAACGAATGGCGAAATGTATGAGGTGACACCGCTCGCGTTATTCCGGCCTTCGTCACCAGCCGCTGTATCAACTTCCAGATGGCAACACGTGAGTACGGTTGGCCGGTCGGACCGGCGAATAGCCAGGCAGATGATCCGGACTGCCGAGTCAAATAGCTCTGCACCGCCGCTCGAGCATACTCACCCATCGGCACCAACCGCTGCTTGTTCCCCTTGCCAAGCACTCGAATGAATCCCGCTTCGAATTCGAAATCCTGACGTCGTAACGCCAGGAGCTCAGAAATCCGGAGACCGGAACCATAAAGTAATTCGATGATCGCGCGGTCACGGTGGGGAGAACGGGTCTTGGTCGCCTCCGTCAGAACCCGCTCGATCTCCTCAGGCGTCAGGGTATCCGGACGGTATTGCGCTAATCGCGGTGCTCGCAGGGAATCAGCGGGGTTGTCGGTGCGAATCGATCGCGCCACCGTCCAACGAAAGAAGCGACGAAACGCTGATATTGATCGCGACACCGACGATGGCTTACGACCGGCAGCAATGAGTCGTGAGATGTGAGTGGTCAAATCACGTGCTGTCACCGAGCGGAGTTCAACAGCACCTTCCCTGACCAGTTGGCGAATGTCCGACGCATAGGCTGCAACGGTATTGGCAGAGAGCCCGCGCTCAAGGGAGAGGTGCTGCTCATAGTCAGTAATCAGCGCTTCGCTGGATCCGGCTCGACTCATGCTTCTCCCAGTGCACTTGCCAGCGCGAAAACAGCGACAACCTCCGCTCCTCGACTTTCGAGTACGTCGGCAACAGCGTGTGCTGTCGCACCGGTAGTCACAACGTCGTCAACGATCGCGACTCGCCACGACGAGAGTTCTTCCGCGTCTGTTCGTGCGACTCGAAGGTCGAGGTCCTTAGCCGCAAGATCAAACGACGAAGCGACATTCCGCTTGCGCTCGGACTGGGGGAGCCGTGACTGTGATCGCGTGCGGCGATGTCGAACAACAACGTCCTCCCTAACCGGTAGCCGGAGCTGCTTCGCTAACCGTTCGGCGATGAAGGACGCCTGATTGAAGCCACGAGCGTGGTATCGAGAACGGTGCAGGGGGACGGGAATCAGGGCATCAATCTCTGTTTGACGAAGGGATTCCTGATGCAGCTTCCACCAGCGGTCGATCAGATCAGGGATCGCCGTGCGCACATGGTGGAACTTGAGTTGGACGATCGTCTCTGCCAACGAGCCTCGGTAACGCGCCACCGCGAAGACCGGCCACCTGCCATCGACACAGTCGGGACATACGGCATTGTCGAGTGGTCGATGGCACGTCAGACACCGGGGTCGGGTTTCCTCGGCGAGGTCAGCAACACAACGGTCGCACAGGTGATCCGTAGCGAGCATGCTACCGCATCCCGAACAGAGACGGGGCAGCAAGAAGTCGACCGCGGTGGTAAGGGCAGTGGCAGCGAGTCGTGGCGTAACGCTCCTCCTCGGCTGGTTATCCTTTGATCTCCTCCAACAGCGCACGCGCTTGTTGCGCCGCGGGACCGCTTGGCTGAAGCTCGAGGTAGCGATTCCAATAGAACGCGGCAGAATCATTGGCCGTCAGATCACGATGGACAATCCCTGAGTTAAAGATCGCGATCGGATGGTCGGGGTGAACTGCCAGAACCGTACGGAACTCGTTCAGTGCGCGCTGCGGTAATCCCATCGCATGGAGCGCGGCACCGTAGTCGACCCGAACATCGTGAGCATTAGGCTCCATCGCCAGGGCTCGGGAATAGATCTCGGCAGCCATGGCAAAATTCCGCTGATCATAGTACTGGTGACCGAGCCGTGCCAGTCCGGCAAAGTCAGTTGGTAGGTTATCGAGGGACTCACGTGGTACCTGCGCCTGGCGGTCGAGGCCTGGCTGCGGGTTCTCGGGAGTCGGAATAACCGCAGGATCGGTGAACACCAGGAAGGCAACCATGACAACCGTCATGGCACCCAGGATCCAAGCCCAGTCAGGGATTGGCCCTGGTGGGGCTGTACTCGCCTGTTCTGTGCCCGCACCGGGTTCTTCGTCGAGTAAGCCCTGCTCGTGGATGCTCGCATCCGAATCGGGGCGATCATAAGAGTTCTGTTTCTCAGTCATACCATTGTCATATACGCAGTTATGGACTAGCCGCCAAGTCTGATCGCATATTATATAATTGCAACGAAAATACCTGATAGCACAACAACAAAGGGAGCTGAAACTGTGCGACGCGTTCTTTTCGGCCTGGCTTTAGCAGTCCTGACTGGCACCGCAGCCGCGTACGATTTCTCCGCCGATTCTCTTATGGCCCATGTGGAGCGGCTGTCCGCTGACTCTATGGAGGGGCGAAAGGTGGGTGAAGCATCAGAACGGATGGCCGCCGACTACCTCATTTCCGTCTTCGAATCAGCCGGCCTGCAGCCTCGTGGGACTGACGGTTGGCTCCAGCCGTTCACCTTTACTCGGGCAACCGAAATGGGCGAGAACAACCGACTCGCTCTCAACGGCACCGACCTGGAGTTGATGGAGGAGTTCCGACCCCTTCCCCACTCGGTAAGTGGCGATTTCTCATTCGACGAGGTAGTTGATGTCGGCTACGGCATCACTACTGAAGGGGGCATGCATGACGACTACAAAGACAAAGATGTAGCTGGCAAGGCGGTGTTGATTCGACGGTTCGCCCCGGATCCGTCAACGAACCCCCACGTCAATTTCGACCGCTATGCATACCTCGTGGACAAAATCCGCGTCGCCGATGAGCATGACGTCGGTGCGATCATCTTCATAACACCAAGCTCCGAAGACGACACTCTGCCCGGGATGACCGCGGCGCGCGTCGCCACACGGGACTTCCCGATTGTGTGGCTCCGTCGGGCCGGCATCGAACGGTTGGGTCTGGATATCGATAACCCCGAGCTGTCCTCTTTTGCCGGAACGGTTGATCTCGTCCGGAAGCGGGACACGGGCTTCAACGTCGTTGCCTACCTGCCTG
Organism: Candidatus Zixiibacteriota bacterium; assembly: GCA_028289585.1. Taxonomy (GTDB): domain Bacteria; phylum Zixibacteria; class MSB-5A5; order GN15; family FEB-12; genus JANQPI01. Next base: position 259,974 of record JANQPI010000035.1, on the reverse strand, counting down.
GCCAGAGCCCGAAGACGACAGTTATCGGTGCTCACTACGATCACCTCGGTTATGGCGGCCATGGTTCGCGATACATGGGTGAGGAGCCGCTGATTCATAACGGCGCCGATGACAACGGTTCGGGGACAGCCGGTCTTCTCGAACTGGCTCGCTACTTCGCAGCACAACCCAATCGCTATCACTCACTGCTGTTCATCGGGTTCTCGGGAGAGGAATCAGGGTTGATTGGATCAAACTGGTATGTCCGCAACCCAACGGTGGATCAACGCTTCTGGCGGCTGATGGTCAACATGGACATGATCGGCCATCTGCGAAACGAGACCCACGGTCTGGCGATCTTCGGCATCGGTTCTGCCGAGGAGTTCGAACCGTTCTTTGCCGATTACGACGCGGGAGGTATCGATCTGCGCTTCAAGAATGACGGTATCGGGCCATCTGACCACACGTCATTCTACAATGCGGGGACACCCGTCCTTCACTTCTTTACCGGTGCGCATGAGTATTATCATAAACCATCGGATGACGCGTCACTAATCAACGCCGAGGGTATGGCGACAGTCGTGAACATCGTTGCCGATGTCGCAACCAATTTCGACGACAAGCATACAGGGCTGACGTTCCAGAAGGTACAATCGAGCTCCCCTCCCGGTGGCGGCATGGGCAGTTTCTCAGTGACGCTCGGCGTTATGCCGGACTACGTTGCCGAGGTAAACGGAATGCGCATTGACGGTGTGTCGGGCGGTCGTCCAGCCGAACGCGCCGGAATTCTTGCTGGAGACATACTGATCGCGATGGGGGAACTGCCGGTCGGCGACATCTATGAGTATATGGCTGCTTTGCGGAAGTTCCGAAAGGGTGACAGCACCCCGGTGACGCTTGTGCGTGGTACCGATACGTTGACGGTCACGGTTGAATTCAAATAGCTAGAGCAGAGCCCCGGAAAGCGCGGCGATCGGTGATAGCTCACTCATCGCCGCGTTTTTCTGTTCGATTCACTGCGATCACACCCTTGACCTTGCGCACTTTCTCGATGACGCGATTAAGATGACTGAGGTTGGAGACTTCGATAACGAAGTGTCCTTCCCCCGTCTGGTCGCGAACGTGGATTTCGGCCCCTTTGACGTTCGTGTTGGAATCGGCTATCGCCTCGGTAACGTCACGGAGAATCCCGCGGCGATCCTCGACAATGACCTGCAGATGAACAACAAACGCCTGGTCTGCGGCGGCATCCCAGGAGACGTTGATCTGTCGGTCCGGTTCCCGTTCAGCCAGGGCAATCGCATTGGTGCAACCCGACTGATGAATCGTCACCCCTCGCCCTCGCGTGATGAATCCGACGATATCGTCACCCGGCACCGGTTGACAGCAGTTGGCGAAGCGGAACATAAGGCTGTCGACCCCTTCGATTCGCACACCTTTGGTCTTCCGCAGCCGATCGAGGACACGTGACACCACGCCGGTAGGCCGCGGGGCGGGCGCTACCGGCTCTAAAAACGAGATAACTCGCGGTACGGTGAGTGAACCGTTACCGAGTGCGGCCAGGAGATCGTCCACCGTCTTTCGATCGACTTTCTCCGCAATTTCCAAGAGCTTGTCATCCTCTGGCCAATCCCGACGAAGATCGCGGAGCTTTCGTTCAAGGAGCTCTCGACCGAGCTTCACCGATTGCTCGAAGCCCGCTTGCTTGAGCCAACGACGAATCTTGGTCCGGGCATTGGAGGTCTTAACAAGTTTAAGCCAATCGTGCGACGGTACTCGCTGCGCGTTCGTCATGATCTCAACCGTATCACCCGATTCCAGCTCGGTCGACAGCGGCATCAATCGACCATTAATCTTCGCACCGGCGGTATGCAATCCGACCTCGGTGTGAATCTGAAAGGCGAAGTCAAGCGGCTTGGCACCCTTGGGCAGGTGAACGATTCGTCCCATGGGGGTGTAGACAAAAATGTCATCGGAGTAGAGATCCATCTTGAGGTACTCAAGAAACTCCGACGGATTTGTCATATCCTTCTGCCATTCAAGCACGTCGCGCAACCAGATCATCTGACGGTCATCTTCTGACAGTTCACGACGACCCTCTTTGTAGAGCCAATGCGCGGCGATCCCATTTTCGGCGATGTGGTGCATCTGGTGCGTACGAATCTGAATCTCAACCATCCGCCCCCGCGGGCCAATAACCGTTGTATGCAGCGAGCGGTAGCCATTCGGCTTGGGGTTGGCAATGTAATCGTGAAATCGCCCCATAACCGGTTTCCACATAGCGTGGATAATACCCATCGTGTGGTAGCACTCGCGTTCGGTAGTTACGATGACACGAATCGCAAAGAGGTCGTAAATCTCTTCAAACGGAACTTTGCGGACATTAACCTTGCGGAAGATCGACTCGAGATGCTTGGCTCGGCCATAGACTGTAGCTGGGATGGCATCTTTGGCGAGTGCCTCCTTGATTGGACCGCTGACCTCGCGAATGTACGCCTCACGTTCCTCCCGTCGCTCTTTGACTTTCTCAGTCAGCTCGCGATATGTCGTCGGCTCGAGATACTTAAGCGTGAGATCTTCGAGTTCAATCTTGGCTTTGTTCACGCCGAGGCGATGCGCGAGCGGTGCATAGACCTCCCGTGTCTCCTTGGCAATTCTCTGTTGCTTCTTTTCCGGCAGATGGTCAAGCGTCCGCATGTTGTGAAGCCGATCTGCCAGCTTGATGAGGATAACGCGAATATCTTTCGCCATCGAAAGCAGCATCTTGCGGAAGTACTCAACCTGCTGCTCCTCGTACGATTGGAACTTGACGTTGCCGAGCTTCGTGACACCATCAACCAGCTCGGCGATCTCATCGCCGAAGTCAGTTCGGAGGTGCTCAAGCGTGAATTCGGTATCCTCGACAACATCGTGCAGAAGTCCTGCTGCAATGGTCGTCGAATCCATATGCAATTCCGACAGAATCACTGCCACTTCGAGACAGTGTTGTACATACGGCTCACCCGAGGACCTGACTTGTCCGACGTGAGCGCGGTCGGCAAACTCATAGGCACGCCGTACGAGTCCGACATCAACATTCGCCTTATTGGCTTCAATATTGATGACAAACTCAGCGAGGTTCATGCCGTGACCGTTCCCGTACGAATACGGCTGACTGCTTCGAGAACTCTCTCGATTGCCAAACCACTCAAGGGCTGACTCGGATCGGGTTCACCGTCCGCAGCTATGGGCGTTAAGACTTCGTGTCCGGTGCCCAGTGGCCCCCAGCGGATCGGGGCCATCCCCGGCTTGGCGGAGTACAGTCCGACAACACGGCGACCAAGAGCAGCAGCAAGGTGCAGAGGTCCGGTCGAGTTAGCGACGACCGTTTCAGCACCGGCAATGATCGCTGAGAGCGTTCTCATGTCGGTCGTACCAATCATGGTTGCTGACCGTTTGCGCAGCGACCCCGGAAGCAGCTCCTGGATCGGAGCATCGTCTCGCGAGCCGGTAAACACAATCTGCGTATCGTCCAAGTGTTCGGCCAACTCGATAAACTTCTCAACCGGCCAGGTTTCCGATGATCCTCCGGAGCCGGGATGCAGGATGAGATAATTGTCTCCAATGCCGGCTTCGTCGAGGACGCGTCTGGCATACCGCTGCTCTCGTTCGGTCGTGACCAGCCGCGGTGCCGTAACGGTAGGACCGTCGGCAAAAAGCTCAAGAAAGTCGAGATTGTACTCGCTTTCATGCTTGAGGTTCTTTTTGCGACTGTGATACACATGCTCATTGAAGAATACCGAGTGAAAGCGGCCAGCGGTTCCCAAGCGAAGAGGAATCTCGGCATCGTACAGGAGCTTTGCGACGAGTCGTTGAGGATAGAGTATGAGCACCGCGCGGTACTCCTCTCTGCGAATGCGAGCCAGCAGATCTTTACGATATGCCCCCGACTTACGGAGCTGACTCGACTGAAGCCGCCAGACCTTGCGAATATGCGGCTGATAATCGAGTACCGGCGAAGCATACAGCGACGCCATGACGTCAATCGACACTTCAGGGAAGCGCTGCGCGAGTGATTCGACAACTGGCAACGCAAGGATCAAATCGCCCAAGCGATCGGTCCGGGATACAAGAATTCGATCTCCCGGATCGAGAGAGATGAGACGACTCATGCAGGAGCCCTCCGCGAAAGTTGATAGTAGACCGCCCGAGCGCGAGCGTATTTAGCAAAAACGTACCCAGCGGACAGAAAAGCCAACAGTAGCCCCTCCCGGCCATCGCGCCACCCACTCTTCAGCAGGTATTGCTTGATAAACTTTGCGACCGGCCGCGCCGTGAGATCATAGAGCGAGCCGCGGCGACCTTGCTCCGCGGCAGTACGCCCCGCAATCTCTGTGTACTGAATGAATTTCGACACATAGCTGTGCATTGTCGGATAGCTGTAGTGTCGCAGCGGAACGGAGAGCCGATCGATCGAACCAGTCACCGTAATCGACTCGTGAACCGAATGACTTGTAAACTGACCACGATCCCGCCGAAACAGACGAAGTACGTAATCGGGATACCAGCCGCCATGCCGAATCCACCGCCCGAGAAACAGTGTCAGCCGTGGGAGCTCGAAACCATCAACATCCGAGCGGGTTGTCGCTGCTGCAATCTCGGTCGCCAGTTCGCGTGGCACTTCTTCATCCGCGTCCAGCGACAGTACCCAGTCACTTGTGGCGAGCTCGAGAGCCGCCTGCTTGGTTGGCCCGAAACCCGCAAATGGCTTCACGGTGACGTTAGCACCACAGCGCTGCGCACGGGCAACCGTATCGTCCTCTGATTCCGTATCAAGAACTATCAGCTCATCAGCAAAGGCGACCGAGCGTAACGCCCGTTCGACGTTTGACGCTTCATTGCGAGTTATCATCACCACTGAGAGGCTCACGACGTTCGCACCTTGGTTGCACGCACCCGCTGGTAGGTTGCAAGTACTTCGTCAACGGCGATTCCAAAGACGTCAAACACCGATTCAGAAATAACTCCTCCGTCACCCTGCTGGTAAGGCTGCCAGAGTTTGTAGTTGTGACGATACTGGCAGTAGAGACCAACAACCGGTCTCTGCCAGGAACGGGCAATATGAATGAGTGACGTATCCGGCGAAATGAGCAGATCGAGCTGTTCGATAACAGCGGCAGCTTCCACGAGCGAGAGACCCGGTTCTACCGGGGTGACACGATCTCCGCATGCCGCCTGGAGGTCGAGTGCCAACTGACGATCATCGGGTGTGGTTAACACAACGATCCGGACAAGCGGGTCTTCGGCAAGGATGGCCTGGGTCAACGCAATCCACTTGGGAAATGGCCAGTACCGCGACGGTTGTCCCGCCGAAAGATTGAGACCAACCAAGAACGTAGATGGCGATCGGACGCCGGCAACAAACCGTTGAGCACGCTGGCGGGCCGTAGCTGGAACGTACGGTTCAGCGAACCCGCTGACCGACACGGGATCGATTCCAAAGGCCGTGAGAAGCAGCTTGGTATTATCAATAATATGACCGGTTTCACCGCGTCGGATATCGAATACAAAATCGTAATAGCGAGCGTACCGTATCTTTCCCAAGCCAATGCGCGGCTGGCCGGGCGCCAGCAATTGGGTCAGGAAGACCGCCGTGACGGAGTCATTGGCAATCATATCGACAACGGCATCGTAGCCAGCAGCCCGAATTCGTCGAAACGTCGACCAATCGTGCTGCGGCTTCTTCTTGTACAAATACACTTCGTCGAACCGAGGATCATCTTTCACCAAGGAGTAATTGTACGGAGAGGCGACCAGACCGAGCTTGAGGTGTGGGAAAGCCGATCGGATGCCATCAACCGTCGGCAACGAAACCATCATATCACCGATCTTCTCAGGTCGGATGAGTAACAACCGACTCAACCTGGCTGGATCGATGACGCCTAACTCCTCCCGGCCCCGCCGCAGTAATGGTGAAAGGGCACCGATGGCTACACGCTTGAAGCCGTGCTCGATCGACTTAAGCACGCCCACGGGTAACCTCAGACGAGTGCAACTGCAGAAAGAGTCGCTCCAAGCGGTCTACCATGCGCGTCGCGGTGAAGTGGTTCTCGAACCGCTGACGTCCTAGCTTACCAAGGCCTCGACGTGTCTCCGCAGATGTAGCCACGCTGATGATGGCATTCGCGAGTGCCTCTGAATCATCGGGTGGAACAAGACGACCGGATTCACCAACAACCTCGGGCAGTCCTCCTGCTGTCGTTGCGACAACAGGCAAACCGGCTCGCATTGCTTCGAGAACGGCGATGCCGAATGATTCGGCGAGCGATGGATGAACGAACAGATCGGCTGCGGCCATAAACTCCGAGGTCATCTTCTGATAACCGACCAGCTCTACCGAATCCGCGATCTCTAACTCCTGCACTCGCGCGCGGATCGTTTCCTCCAGCGGACCATCACCAACAATCACGACATTCAGATTGGGAACAGCCTTGAGAACGGTCGGCAATGCACCGAGATAGGTGCTATGCCCTTTCTCCTCGACCAGTCGACTAACTGAAAGCGCAACCAGAGCATCATCCGGAATTCCTAATCTCTGACGGACAGCATCTCGTATCTCTGATCCAACGCTGATTGGCTGGTCAGGCAGACCATTCGGAATAACCACGATCGAATCGGCGTCCAAGTACGGTCGCTGGGTCATCTGGCGTTTCAATGACTCCGAGGGAACAACGATCGCATCGATGAGCCTCGGCGTCAGCAATCGGTGAATCATTTTGTCACTTGTGATGTCGACTCCGACTCGCCAGACAACGCGTGGGCCACCATCCCAGCGGGCGGCCAGACCACCCAACCGCAGGTCCTTATTGAAATTGGCAACGATCAGGTCAACCTGCTCTGCCCGGATACGTGACTTGAGCCGAGTTATCAGGATCGGATCAAAATCACCACTGATCGGCAACGGCCACGTTTCGATCTCAGGAAACTGCTCATCAAGCGTGGAGAGAAATCGAGAATTGCGACGCCCGGCGGCAATGACCCGGTGCCCGCGGTTCACCAGCCCGACCCCGACCTGACCGGTCCACTCTTCCCGACCGCCCCAGGTCTCAGCGGCGATCGAATTCACAAACAGAATGGTCATCAGTCGTCTCGAAACTGAAGCGAATAGAGACGAGCATATGTGCCTTCGCGACGGATGAGCTCGTCGTGTGATCCGTGCTCGGAAATCGTGCCGCCCTCAAGAACGAGAATGCGATCGGCATTGCGAACGGTCGACAGCCGATGGGCGATGACAAGAACCGTGCGATTGGAAACGAGCCGATCGATCGCCTGCTGAACAAGAGTTTCTGATTCCGTGTCGAGCGAAGACGTCGCCTCATCGAGAATGAGAATGTCGGGGTTCTTCAGCAAAGCCCGAGCGATGGCAAGACGTTGTCGCTGCCCACCGGAGAGTCGAGCCCCACGATTGCTAACGACCGTATCGTACCCGTACTCAAACTGAGTGATAAACGCATGGGCATTCGCAGCCTCAGCCGCCGCTTCAATCTCTCGCTGCGGAACCTCGCCCAGACCATAAGCAATGTTGTTTCGGATCGTATCGTTGAACAGGTGCGTCTCCTGCGTCACCATGCCGATCATGCCACGAAGCGACTTCAGTGTCAGTCGACGAACATTGATACCGTCGACTGAGATTACTCCCTGTTGCGGATCGTAGAAGCGCGGAAGAAGATCAACCAGTGTGCTCTTCCCTGCCCCCGACGGGCCAACGATTGCGACAACCTGACCACGTGCGACATCAAACGACACGCCATCAAGGACTGGTTCAGCATCCTGGTAGCGGAAGTGAATGTCCTCGTAGCGTATGAGATCGGTGAAACTCTCTTTAGTGATCGGCTGAGCAACTTCGGTGACTGTTTCCGGTTCGTCGAGAACATCATAGACGCGGTTGGCCGCCGCCATTCCCTCCTGCAGCTTGACATGTATCTGAGTCAGCGATTTCACCGGCTTGATCAGCGAAAAGAGGGCAAGAATGTAAGTCATGAAATCACCAGCCGAGAGGTCGCCGGTGCCAGCGAGAATCTTCTGACCAGCGTACAGGAGAATCATTGCTCCGGCCGCGGTTGCCAGAATGTCGGAAACGGGTGAGGCAAGATTCCGCATGCGAATCATCTTGAGCATCGTGCGGAAGTATGAGTGGGTGGCCGCCGCAAACTTGTTCGTCTCGTAGCGTTCGGTCCCAAACGCCTTCACGATCCGCATGTTGGAGACATTTTCCTCAAGGACCGAGGAGACATCTGCCATCCGCTCTTGAGAACGATCTGAATAGCGACGGATGAGCCGACCAATGTACCAGATTAGCAGGAACCCGATTGGCAACACAATCAGCGTGAGAAGTGTCAGCTGCCAGCTAAGGATAACCAGGAACGACACCAGGATCAGCGTCAGCATCGAATCTCGAATGAGCCGATTGAATGCCGTATCGATCGCGTCGTTAAGTACGACGACATCATTGGTGATGCGAGAAATCAGTCGGCCCGTTCGGTTCTGATGAAAGAAATCAAGCGACAATCGCTGGTACTTCTCGAAAAGCCCGTCCCGGAATCGCTTCATGACCGACTGCTGAACAAATGCCATGAACCAGCTTTGACTGTAGCTGAAGAGATTGACCAGCGTAACGACAACGACTGCGGTAAGACAGAAATTGACCAGGGTTTCTTCACGCGTCGGCGCCATCACCACGGCATCGACCGCTCCCTGCAGAGTTTCCTTGATACGATCGATCGCGGAGTCAACCGGCGCGGCCGCGCCTCCTGCCGACCCCGGCAGATTCCCCATACCGCCCGTCGTTTCGACCTGAAAGAGCGTCATCATCAGGGGGCCGAACAGCCAAACAAGAATCCCGCTAAACACTGAATGGAGCGCGGCAAACGTCGACGCCAGGGCGATTGGCGGCCAGTACGGTATCAGCGCACGAAACAGTCGGCGCAGTCGTGAGGCCGGTGGTTCAGGTCTTCTCATATAACCTTATAACATCTTGGCGTTGAGGAGATAAGTCAAACGCTCTGTTTGCGTTAGTCGACGGCGACCAGGATCCGCCTAGCGTCGACGGGAATCGACGGATAGAACCGCTCCCGGGACACCGTTGCCGCAGCGCGAAAGCGGTCTCGTGTTCCCCGCAGGCTGTTCTCTCCGGCCGTGAACTCAAACGCATAGAGCCGCCACACGTCTCGCTCCTCGCGATACGTAAGTTCGAGTTGCCAAGTCGCGGCCGAGTCATAGAAGAGATAGCGAGGTCGCCGTTTATCGGTGTCATTGCGAACTCGAAGCAGCCTCGGTGGGAGCGTGACCGAATCTGGTAAACCGGAGAGCAGACTGGACAGCGACGGTACACGGCTGACACCCCGGCCAGCGAGCGCTTCCAGGGCATCAGCAAGCCGTTCCATCAGCACGTCGTCAGTGGGTGGAAAATACATCACAATCGAGTCGGGAGTCACGCGGCCGACGAGTGCGGTACGACCGAGGTACGCCCGTCCGTACAGCCCCACCAGCGAGTCACTGCGGTACAGTTCAAGCCGAAGGGTGGTTGGGGATCCATCACGAAAGAGGCGCGCCGAAAACCGGTACGCATCGGCCTGAAGTGATCCGACTCCCGATTCCGCTCCGGGCTGGACCTGTTGCCCACAACCTGTGGCCAGGAGAATAAGCCCTAACAGCGATACGCAGTTGACGATTCGTACCAGCTTCAAGCGGGGCCCCGGAAGAGTGGCACCAGGATCGCGACGGCCGGAAGGATGATGTAGCGAGTGCCACCGAAGATGATCAGCGCTAGCAGAACCCACGGTGCGATACGCTCAAAATTGACAATACGGGCTTGCCATTCGACGGGTGCAAGATTGCGGAGAATGTGGGAGCCATCGAGCGGAAACAGCGGGATCATATTGAAGATAGCGAGCACCACATTGATGAAGACCGAATAGTTGAGGAACTGTCGAACCGCCGGATACCATCCGGCATCAGGTGAAAAGACACCCGATACGAGGAGGCGATAACAGAGCCCAAAGAGAATCGCCAATCCAATGTTCGACAGAGGACCCGCGAGCGCGATCCAAATTTCAGCGAAGCGGCGATTGCGGAGATTGGCCGGATTGAACGGTACCGGCTTGGCCCACCCGAACGTGAAGTTCGACACGACAAACATCAGTGTCCCGATCAGATCGAGGTGGACAAGCGGGTTGAGAGTCAATCGCCCCTGATCCCGGGCTGTTGTGTCGCCAAAACGAAGTGCGGTCCAAGCATGAAAGTACTCATGCACCGTAAGGGCAAAAAGAATAGCCGGCCCGGCAAGAATCGCACGCTGAATCCATTCTTCACCAAACATCGTTGCTTCCGATACTAATGCGACCTCTCAGCGGACCAGGCATACTCATGTCTCGTTATACGAGCGTGCTCGTTCTGCGACCGTGTTCCAGAGACAGCCGATGAATCGGGATCGAAGAAACGCCACTGCCGATCGGCAGCTTTGCGAATCCCAATTCGTGTGGATTCGGCAAGTCGCTGCGGCGGGCGACCGACCTCGAATGTCAGTGGACCGTTCGTCGTATCGAGCCCGGTGTGGGAACGGTCAATCTCAAGTGCCCGACAGAGGCGACCCGGTCCGGACAGTGCGCCCATCTCATGTCGGCTGTCAATCGGCTCAGCCGCTCGAATCAGCACTGCCGAGGGCGAATCGGGAGCCTCAGTAACGACATTAAGGCAGTGGTACATGCCATAGATAAGATAGACGTAAACAATTCCGGGCGGTCCAAACATCACCCGGTTCCGTTCGGTCGGACCGGGGGCCGCATGCGATGCCGCATCGCCCTCCCCACCATAGGCTTCGGTCTCGACAATCCGCACGGTTGACTCCCGCCAGTGCATATGCGCACCGACCAGGTCGCGTGCAACCTTAGTCACATTTCGACAGTAGAATGACCGGTCAAACATCTAGCGAGTTGGACGTGGATCAGACGTGGACACTTCGGACAGGTACGGCCGAGCTCGTGCGAAGCTGTCACCCACCTGGTCCGGCGCGTGCGCATCGGAGCCAAGGTGGGCAATGCGGACCCCGGCATCGCGGGCAGCCCGAACGATCTCAAAGGTTGGGAACGGGTCGCTAAACCCTCGCCGCCAACCCGACGTGTTGATCTCGAGAGCGGTGTCAGTGTCACGAAGAGCCGCAAACACTTCCGGCCAAACACGATTCTGGGCGGCGATTAGCTCGGAACCGTAGAATTCGAGACCGTACTTGCGATGGTAGTCAAGGTGAGCAATCGTATCCACAAGGCCAGTGCGCGCGCAGTCGATCATTTGGTTCGCTATGGAGCTCATCAACTGATCGACGGTCAATCGCTCAAAGCATGCCTCGAATCCTCGCCGACCGGCAAAATTGTAGCCGTCGATTTCATGAATCCCCCCCAGCACATAATCCAACGGAAACGCGTCGACCAACTCTCGAAGTTTCGCTTCGGCCCCTTCGTACCATCCGAATTCCACCCCTAACCGAACCTCAAGTCCACGGCCAGCGAAGCGCTTTCGGGCGGCCAGAACCGTATTCGCATAGGCTGCGAAGCTCTCAATGGAGGCCGGAAGATCATCACCGGCAACGCGGATAAGCGTATAGTTGTACCTTGCGTTGGGATTGGTGTCGTAATGAGTCGTAAAGGTCAGTCCATCGAGACCAAAGGCAAGCGCGGCCTCACAATACTCGTCAACGCTGCCGACCGCATCGATTGAGAAATCACAATGCACATGGTTGTCGTAAAGCCCGGACTTAGGCAAGGATCCCTCCGTTAAGGAATGGGTTCGTTGCGCGTTCATATCCTACGGTCGTCTCGGGACCGTGGCCCGGGAAGCAACGCGTTTCATCGGGTAGCGTGAGGAGCTGCTCGCGGATCGAGCGAAGCAGAAGTTCGTGATTGCAACCCGGGAAGTCGGTCCGGCCGATTGAACCGCGAAACAAGGCGTCGCCCACAAAACAGATACCCCGAGCTGGATCGTAGAAAGCGACGGACGCCGGCGAATGACCAGGGACTGATCGAATCTCGAAAGACAGCGATCCAAACGACACAGTCTCGCCGTGATGCAGGAACTGATCCGCAGGCTCGACGATGAGTGGTTGACCCGACAAAGCCGAAAGATTCTGGGTGGGATCTGCAAGCAGGACCTCTTCGCCAGCTCCGATTGCGACCGGGATCGAAAACTCCGTGCGTACCGTATCGACCGCGCCGATGTGATCCACGTGACCGTGAGTAAGCAGAATCGCTCGCGGGTTCAGCTCGGAGTCGTGGACGGCGTCAATGATTCTGGCCGCTTCTTCCCCGGGGTCGATGACGACCGCATCGCTCGTCTCCGGATCAGCGTGAAGGTAGCAGTTCTCCTGAAAGGGACCGACGGTAAGGAGGGTTGGCGTAGGCATTTCGTCGAGGATACACGCCCCCGCGCAGGCAATCAACCATAGTCCGAGATTGGTGTAAAAATGGTTGTTCTGGTTGATCAGAAGTACCGCCAGGTCTATACTTGGTCGGTGATGCTTGTGAAAAAGGACGCAAATAACGATGCTTACTGATATTGCCAATCAGCTTCCGGAGCTGTCCGAACGCCTCTCGAAACTCGGGAGGTATCTTTGACATTGACCACCGGCGTGAACAGATAGCGACTCTCGAAGCTCAGTCGGCCGAAGCAGGCTTCTGGGATAACAACCAGGCTGCCCAGGCGACTCTCAAGGAGATCTCCGGGCATAAGCGATGGGTTAGCGCGTTCGACCACCTCCAAGGCGAACTCGCCGATCTTTCGGAACTCGCAGAACTGGTGGAACCAGATTCCGAGGAAGCAACCGACCTGGAGCGGTCGCTTGAAACGACTGTTCGCGAACTCGCTCAGCTCGAATTCACCACTCAGCTTTCAGGACCGGATGACGAACGCCCGGCCATCCTCACCATTCACCCGGGTGCCGGCGGCACAGAATCTCAGGATTGGGCCGACATGCTCTTCCGTATGTATGGCCGATGGGCGGAACGACGAGGTTTCGATGTCGAACTCCTTGACCTTCAGCCCGGCGACGAAGCCGGCCTGAAATCGGCGACCCTTGAAATAAAAGGGGAATACGCCTTTGGCTATCTCAAGGCCGAATCCGGTGTCCATCGACTTGTCCGCATCTCTCCCTTCGACTCCCAGGCTCGCCGGCACACGTCTTTCGTCTCGGTGCATGTCTACCCCGTAGTCGAGGGTACGGCCGAGATCGAACTCAATATGGATGAGGTCCGAGTCGATACGTTTCGCGCGTCCGGCGCCGGGGGACAACACGTCAACAAGACATCATCAGCCATTCGACTCACTCACGAACCGACCGGTATTGTCGTCACCTGTCAGTCGGAACGAAGTCAGCACAAGAACAAGGAAGCCGCCATGGCTGTGTTGACCTCCCGCCTTTACCAGCTCAAGCGCGAGGAAGAGGCAAAGAAGATGGAGAAATTCGACGAGGCGAAGAAGAAGATCGAATGGGGTTCGCAGATTCGTTCATACGTCTTTCAGCCGTACACCATGGTCAAAGACCATCGGACGAGTCACGAGACCGGCAATGTCCAGGCCGTCATGGACGGCGATATCGATGGTTTTATCGAGGCATATCTTTCCGACCCGGAGCTCCGGGATCAATTTGTATAGCGTGATAGTACTCCGGCCAACGTCCGGAGCAGGAGGCATATCATGAATGCGGTGTCAAAGATTCGCGATCGAGCAAAAGCGGCCAAACGTACGGTTGCCCTTCCTGAGGGTACGGAACCTCGCATGATTCAGGCCGCCCGTAAGCTGACGACCGAAGGCATTGCGAAGATCATTCTGCTTGGCGACCCCGACGAGATCAAGCCGCTCGCCGACGAGTACAATCTCAATCTCGGCAAAGTTGATATCGTTAATCCCGCTCATTCCCCCGACCACCAGCGGTATGCGTCGGCCCTCTACGAAAAACGGAAAGCGAAGGGCCTCTCGGAGACGGATGCTGCGACAACGATGATGAATCCTCTCTATTTCGGGGCAATGATGGTTCATCACGACGACGTCGACGCAGCCGTCGCCGGCGCGGTAAACACGACCGGAGATGTCGTGCGAGCATCAATACATTGCATCGGTCTCGCCCCCGGATGCAACACGATCTCGTCGTCGTTTATCATGACGATGCCCGAATTCAATGGCGAACGTGATAAATCTTTTGTGTTTGGCGACTGTGCAGTAATCCCGAATCCAACAGCTGAACAGCTGGCGTCGATTGCTGTCAGCTGCGCCCAGACAATGCAGAAGCTGGTGGGCGAGGACCCCCGAGTCGCGATGCTGTCGTTCTCCACCAAAGGCTCGGCGCAGCATGAAGATGTCGACAAGGTTCTGACCGCTCTCGACATCGTTCGCAAAGAGGCGCCCGAACTCAAAATCGACGGTGAGCTTCAGCTCGATGCCGCCATCCTGCCAGCCATTGGTAAGCGAAAGGCGCCTGAGTCAGAGATCGCCGGTCAGGCCAATGTGCTGGTCTTCCCTGACCTGGACGCCGGTAACATCGGATACAAACTGACTGAGCGCCTTGGCGGGGCAACCGCAACCGGACCGGTCAGCCAGGGCTTGGCGAAGCCATTCAACGATCTTTCTCGCGGCTGCTCGGTAGACGATATCGTAAACACTGTTGCCATCGCTGCTCTCCTCCGCGATTAGTCGAAAGGCGCGTCATGCTTTCCAAGCTCGTTGCTCACCTTCATGATCCTCCCACGCTACGGCTGAACACCAAAGTCAAAGAACTGAAGGCGCTCGGCCGTCCGGTCATTCACCTCGGCAGCGGCGAACCGTTCACCCCCACCCCACCAGGTGCGATCACAGCATGTGAAGAGTTGCTCGAGCATGGTGAGGTTCACTACACGGCGACGCGAGGGATTCCCGAGCTACTCGATGCCATCGTGCGCGAAACGAAGATCCATCACGGTATCGATATCACGCACAAGAACCTGCTCGTTTGTCCGGGAGCCAAGAACGCTATTGTTAACCTGTTCGCAGCGATCTTCAACCACCACGATGAGGTCCTGATTCCCGCGCCGTACTGGGTGAGCTACCCGGACATCACGCGTCTAGTTGGAGCCCGCCCGGTAACCGTCCCACCACTCAGGGGGACGTTCTACCCGGACATCGATGCGCTCCATCGAGCAATCACGCCGCAAACGCGAGGGATTATCGTCAATTCCCCCAATAATCCGTCGGGCGCGGTCTTTCCGGATGAGTTGCTCCGTGAATTGGTCGTCTTTGCCGAGCGCAACGATCTCTTCCTGATTCTCGACGATATCTATCACCAGCAGATCTTCGATGATCGCCGTCAAGCCTCAATTTTCGGTTTCACCGCCAAGCCGCTGGAGCGCTCAAAGCTGGTTGTCATCAATGGTGTCTCAAAGACATACGGCATGACCGGGTTTCGGATCGGGTGGCTGATCGCTAACTCAGAGGTTTCGTCGGGTGCCTCGAAGATTGCCGCGCAAACGGTATCCTGTGCATCGCATCTCACGCAGCTGGGAGCCTTGGGTGCGCTGACCGGGGACCAAGCCCCGGTAACGGACTTGCGGTTGACTTTGGAGCGCAATCGCGATACTCTTCTGGCCGAATTGGGGGCATTGTCGGAGCTGACGCTGATCCCGCCGGAAGGCACGTTTTACGCCTTCCCTGATTTCTCCGCCTACAATGAGAGTTCAGCGCAGCTCGCTGAATACCTCCTGGAACAAGCGCTTGTTGTAACGGTCCCGGGGCGTGAGTTCGGTATGGAAGGGCACCTTCGCTTGAGCTTCTGCGGCGACCGCGATGAACTGATCGAGGGAATTCGCCGCATCCGCTGGGCACTTGACCCGGCAGCCCCCCGGGAACGTGAATGTGGAACGGAAGTACTTCGCAAAACATAGCCGATGAGGAATAGCATATGAGCACCCGACCGTTTGGTATGGCCTCACCAACTGCAGCCCAGGCCGAGTCGCTGAAGAGCACGACCGGACTCGATGCCGTTGGTCTGACGAATGTTGGCAAGGCCTACTGGAATCTTAGCGCCCCGGCTCTCTACGAGGAGATTGCGTTTCGCAGTGAAGCGACGATCGGCGCCCATGGCCCCATCATTGTCAGTACGGGTCATCACACCGCCCGTGCCGCCCAGGACAAGTTCATTATCGAAGAAGAGACATCGAAGGATCACGTCTGGTGGGATGGCAATAAGGCGTTTTCCGAAGAGAAGTTTGATCGCATCTTCGACCGTATCAAAGGCTACCTTCAGCAGCGCGATGTCTTCGTTCAAGACCTCTTTGGCGGAGCGGATCCCGAGTACCGACTCCCGGTTCGCATCATTACCGAGTTCGCCTGGCACTCCCTGTTTGCTCAGAACGTGCTGATCGAGCCGTCGGCCGACGAACGCCGCTCGTTTAAGCCCGGATTTACGATCATCGATGTTCCCGGCTTCAAAGCCGATGTCGAACTCGATGGTACACGCACTGAGACGTTCATCCTGCTCAACTTCAAGCGGCGCCTCTGTCTGATTGGCAACTCCGGGTATGGTGGTGAGATCAAAAAGTCGGTGTTCACGCTGCTCAACTACCTTCTCCCCCTGCGCGACGTGATGACCATGCACTGTTCGGCCAACGTGGGCAAAGCAGGCGATGTTGCGGTCTTCTTTGGTCTCTCCGGTACGGGTAAGACATCGCTCTCCGCTGATCCGCATCGAGATCTGATCGGCGACGACGAGCATGGCTGGACCGATAACGGAGTTTTCAACTTCGAAGGTGGCTGCTACGCCAAAGTGATCCGTCTGTCACCAACCGCTGAGCCGGAGATCTACGCCACGACCCGGCGCTTCGGCACGGTTCTGGAGAACGTTGTCTTTGATCCGGTCACGCGTGAACTTGATCTCGATGCCGACGACGTCACCGAAAACACACGTGCCGCCTATCCGCTGGAGTTCATTGGCAACGCGGTTCCCGAGAAGATGGCTGGTCACCCTAAAAACGTGATCATGCTGACGTGCGACGCCTCTGGCGTCATGCCTCCGATTTCTCGGCTGACACCGGAACAGGCGATGTACCACTTCATTTCCGGTTACACGTCCAAAGTTGGTGGGACCGAAGTTGGACTGGGGAAAGAGCCGAAACTGGCGTTCTCAACCTGCTTCGGTGCACCGTTCATGGTCCATCACCCGTCCAAGTATGCCGGGATGCTGGCCGAGCGGATGAAAAAGCACAACGCACAGGCATGGTTGGTCAACACCGGCTGGACCGGTGGACCGTTCGGTGTCGGTGAACGCATGTCGATCAAGTACACCCGGGCACTGCTGAACGCCGCCCTTGAAGGCAAACTCGACAACGTGGAGTACATCAAGGATCCGGTGTTCGGGTTCGAGATCCCAACTTCGTGTGAGGGCGTTCCCAGTGATATCCTGAATCCGATCAATACCTGGTCGGACAAAGACAAGTTCCGGGAGCGCTATGCGTGGCTCGCCGAACAGTTCATCAACAACTTCAAGAAGTTTGAAGATGGTACCCCGGATGCAGTGAAAGCAGCGGGTCCACGTGTTGATGAAGTCGCCGCGGTCGGAGCGTAAGACTGCGGGAACCGAACATCGCTTGATTTCGTTGCTCAACCGCCTCGGAGCACACCTCCGGGGCGGTTTCTACTGGCGAATTGAGAATAACGGTGTACTTTCGCCACGTTTGCGATGCACTACCGACAAAGGAGTCTGACAGCATGCCCACCTATGAGTATCGCTGCAGCAGCTGTGACCACCACTTCGAAGCGTTCCAGTCGATATCGGCCTCCCCGATAGCGAATTGTCCGGAGTGTGACGGCCGGCCCCAGCGGCTAATC
Source organism: Candidatus Zixiibacteriota bacterium (assembly GCA_028289585.1). Classification (GTDB taxonomy): domain Bacteria; phylum Zixibacteria; class MSB-5A5; order GN15; family FEB-12; genus JANQPI01. The sequence continues at coordinate 242,115 of JANQPI010000035.1, read as the reverse complement.
TCGGGAGGTGCCGGTCTCCTGTTCAAGGGGTCCGGATTCTACGCCACTGACTATCGATCTGAGAGTTACAAGGCCAAGGCAAAGGACGAAGCGCCGTCCAAGCCGGCCAGCCCTGCACCGTCCTGAACCCCCAAAGGATGCGGATGACGGTCGTCATCACGTCAGCCGATTGGACAGCGCTCCGGAATGCTCTGAGTAGCCCGGAGCGTTTGCATATCTCCGGGGACGTGTACGAACGGGCCTGGGGAGATGCCACAACTTGGACCGGGCAACCTCAGGCCGTGGTCGTTGCCGCGTCCTCGGCTGATGTCATCAATGCAATTCGCTTCGCACGCCAGCATGACCTGGCTGTGGTGCCGCGAGGGGCCGGAACCGGGCTCTCCGGTGGGGCGGTGCCAAGCGAACGTTCTCTGGTCGTCGACCTCAGTGACCTACAGAACATTTCGATCGACCCGACTCACCGGCGAGCCGTCTGTGGTGCTGGTGCAATCACCCATGACATCCAGCGAGCGGCAGCGGCAGCGGGACTCGCTTATCCTCCGGATCCCGCCTCACATACCGAATCGACGATCGGCGGCAATGTTGCTGAGAACGCCGGAGGGCTTGCCTGCACCCGGTTCGGCGTAACCTCGGACTATGTCCTGGGGATTCGTGGCGTTACTGCCGACGGTTCGTTGCTCGAAACCGGTTGCTATGTGGGCGACCGTGGTTTCAATTTCACCGACGTAATTGTTGGCTCCGAAGGGACACTCGCCGCGATAACCGAGGTTTCGCTCCGTCTTATTCCGACCACTCCAAGCGGAACCACGGTTCTGATCAGCTTCCCAACGGCGGCCGCCGCAGGCCAGGCGGTCGCTGCAATCAAGCGACAGGGTGACAATCCGACAGTACTTGAGTTTGTCGATCGCGACGCCGCCGCGATATCAAGCAGTCTCGGTAACGTGGACATGCCGGCCACCACCGGTGGCCTCCTGTTGATCGAGACTAATGCCTCGCAAGCAGGTCAAATCGAACGAATACACGAGGTAGCAGTATCGCACGCTGCCGAATGGATTCGTATCGCATCCGATCCGGCGGAGGTATCGCAGCTGTGGGCGGTTCGACGAGAGCTGTCGCGAGCGATCAAGACAACGTGTGCAACATACCTGTCGGAGGATGTCGCCCTCCCCCTTTCTCGCTTCGCCGAAGCGGTTGATGTTGTCGCGGCGATGCCAAAGATACCGCCAGTACGCGTCGTCTCATTTGGTCACGCGGGTGACGGCAACCTCCACGCCGTATTCTTAGCCGACAACACCGAGGCTCAGACGCTCCTTGAGATGGAGCGCCTCGTTGAACAGCTTCTCCGGGAGACGATTCGACTCGGTGGGACGCTCTCCGGCGAACATGGGATCGGTATCGCCAAACGCCAGTATCTGTCATGGGAATTCGACACGACAACGCTTCAGGCAATGCGATCCGTGAAGTCCACCTTCGATCCCGATGATCGCCTGAATCCGGACAAGATTTTCCTCTGAGACGACGCTTCGTCGGCGGGCGTGCCTTGACAATGAAAACGTCCGCCGCTACCATGCGATACGAAGCGACTCATGTGAATCGATTCACGTTGGCCGGAGCGCCGACGCTGATCCCCTGAGCGGATACGACAAGGAGCCATTCATGCCTGCCAGTGTTCTCCATGAAAAGTTCGGAGAAGTTGTCCCTCGACTGCGAGCCGAACGCACCGAGCTGCTGTCCGCACACGCCGACACGCAAATCTCGACAGTCAATGTACAACAGGCATTTGGCGGCGCCCGCGGCGTCAAGATGCTTATCTGCGATACGTCGGTTGTCGAGGGAGATCAGGGCCTGATCATACGCGGCCGACCGATTCTCGATCTGGTCGATAAGCTGCCCATGGAAATCTTCTGGCTCCTGCTGACGGGCGAAGAAGCTTCCGAAGCCGAAGTCACTGAATTGCGCAAGGATCTGCGGAAGCGCATTGAGGTCCCCAACTACGTGTGGAAGCTTCTCAAGTCGATGGGCAAAAAGGCCCATCCGATGACGATGCTGACCGCTGCCCTGACGGCAATGTCCAACGAGTCCGCGTTCCGGGCGCGCTACAGCGAGGGACTCGACAAGGCTGATTTCTGGGATCCGTCGCTCGACGATGCGCTCCGCATCATCGCGACAATCCACACGATCGCGGCAGGGGTCTACCGGATGCGCTACGGCAAAGGTGATCTGGTCGATCCGAGTGGTAAGACCGACATGGGTGCGGAGTTCATCAAGCTCCTCGGCCTGCCCCCCAAAAAGGGTGAGGCCGCTCGCATGATGCAACTCTACCTCGTGCTGCACTCCGACCACGAAGGGGGCAATGCCTCCGCTCATACGGCTCACATTATCAGCTCTACGCTAGCCGATCCGTTCCTGTCGGTTGCCGGTGGACTCAACGCACTCGCCGGCCCGCTGCACGGCCTGGCCAACCAGGAGTGCCTAAGCTGGATCCTCGATACGATGGAGAAGTTCGGCGGCAGACCGAGCCAGCAGCAGATTCGCGATTACGCCTGGGAGACGCTGAACGCGGGACAGGTAATCCCCGGATACGGTCACGCCGTTCTGCGTGTCACCGATCCCCGCTTCACCGCCCTCCGCAACTTCGGACTTGAGCATCTGAAGACGTCGGATGTCTTCCAGACAGTAAACCTCGTCTATGAAACCGTACCGGATGTGCTCCGGGAACACGGTAAGGCGAAAAACCCATGGCCGAACGTAGACGCGGTTTCCGGCTCGTTGCTCCACTATTACGGGCTCAAAGAATTCGACTACTACACGGTCGTCTTCTCGGTCTCCCGAGCTCTGGGCATGCTGGCGCAACTCGTCCTTAATCGGGCGGTTGGATCGCCGATCGAGCGACCGAAGTCGGTCAGTACCGAATGGGTGCGCAACAACGCCGGCTAGCCAGCGCTAAGCGGTTCGATACGATCAATCAAGCGGTCGTCGTATGACGACCGCTTTCTTTGTGCTTAGGTCGCCTTCCACGAAACACTGAACGTGGCCCCACCGAGCTCTCCGGTCGACACGTGTATATCGCCACGGCTTTCGGTCGCTACCTGATGGACGGTCGCCAAACCCAAACCAGTTCCACTCGCCTTGGTTGTAAAATAGGGAGCGAAGATCGACTCTCTCAGCTCATCGGAAACGCCGGGTCCCGAGTCGGAAACCCGGACGACCACCCGATCGCCATCGCGATACCCCTCAATCGCCACCGTTCCTCCGGCCGGGGTGGCCTCTCTCGCGTTACTAAGCAGATTAGTAATGAGCTGACGTATTCTGTTGTCATTAGCTGTGATAACTAGCTCATCCTCAACCGAAACATCAAGTGACACCCCCCGATCCTGGAGCTCTGAACGCCAGAGGGTACTGAGGTCACGTAGGAGTGGCGCGAGGTCGAGGGCTGACTGCGGACCGTGATCATCACGAGTCAGCGCGAGGAACCGCGAGATGATATCGTTCAACCGCCGCGTTTCTGCGCGAATTGACTTGGTGAACTCGGCGTATTCGTCGGAGCGTTCGGCCGGACGGAACTCCGCCGCGAGTCGCTGGGCCGCAATGGCGATCGTATTCAAGGGATTGCGAATCTCATGGGCGACCCCGGCCGCCAGATTGCCCATCTCCGAGAGTCGAGCCCGCCGCGCCGCTTGACGTTCAAATTCGGTGAGACGAGTGATATCGGACGCGACGACAACCACTCCCGTGGCGATCTCAGTTGGAGCGGATGAGAGGCCCACGAGCAGCCGACGGGAATCGATATCAATCTCCGTCTCCTGAGTCGTGTCGCCTGATGCAAGGAAGCCATCGACATCCAAGAGCTTCACGTCATCGATGTCCCGCCAGTTGAGACTGCTTTCACCGAGACGAAAAAGCCGACGAAAAGACGCATTTGCCATGGTGATCTCGCCGGACGATAAGAGAACGGCTACGCCGGTGGCGATCTGCTCGAAGATCGACTCCGTAAGCGACTTCATCTCCGAGAACTCAGCACCAAGTTCACGCCGCTTCTGGCGGGATGAGAGATAGAGCAAGCCGAGAGACATGATGAGCGCCAGCGCACCGCCCATCACCCCCATTTGAACGTTGAACTCACGAACGATGGCGTGATAGCGCTCAAGTGACAATCCGACTCGCAACAGACCGAACGGATAGCGCCCGGTCGAGAAGGGACGGGCGAACTCAAGAACAACTGTCGTGTCGCGGGTAACCTCACGGTAAAGAATGGTATCCGCATCAAGTGCCGACAGCAGCCACGAGTCATCGTCGATCCTGCCAAGTTGAATCTCAGGGATCGATGTGAAGACCACCGTTCCCGGTGTCTGGTAAGCGAGGTAGACCACATCACTCTCCCCCACCAGTCGATCAGCAAGAGTGGCGATACCGGTCTGTGCGATAGCCTCAGTGTAGTCTTCGGCCAACGCTCGCAGTACCGTGACCTCATCAAGCTGATTCGAGAGTTCGAGGTAGTAATGAACCGGCCGCCCCGTGGCGTCATCAGCGAGAACCAGAACGAAGTTCGAATCAGGGTTTGCAACGAGTCGCGATAGCTCGTCGGTCAAAAAGTCAGGAACAGTGGTTGTTGCAGGACTGGCGGGTGGAAAGAGTATTGTTCCTGTCGTATCGAAGACCCAGAGGTCGAGCAGATCGTTCGTCAGGCGAAACGCGCTGACCGCGCTCGGCTCCAAAGCGGCTCGCTGTTCCCGGCGAAATCGGGAGACGGTTTCGCGATATTGCTCGCGAACCAACTGATCGTAGTAGTCCTCAGCAGCCAGTGCGTTAGCGGACGCATCGGCGAGTGCCTCGGTGAATGACTTACCCTGGGCAATGAGCAGTGAGTAGGTTTCGCTCCGTCCGGCTGTAAGCGAGAGCCAGGTTACGGCAATGATGGCAAAGGCGATGACCGCAATCAGCACCAGCGGCGTGAACCGTTCGCGCATGGGAAGTTTGGTTCGGGTCACGGTGTAACATAGGCGACCCTCGCGAATGGTAACAACGTTTTAGCCAAGTGATCCTGACCCCCACATGTACGCATAAAAATAGGGAGTGGTGGAGGGGGGATGCCCGACTCTAACGTCAGGTGGCTGGAAATCCAGCGCACACCACTCCCTGATCTTATGAGATCATCGAGAGTACTTGCGGTGGTTGTCTGCCGGCTACATCTGCAATCGGTATGCCGGTCTGATTCGTTCGGTCCTCGCGCCGAGTATAGCCCGGCAGGCGAGCATTAGCAATTACCTCGTCTGGATTTGGGATCACTTTGTGTGTGACAGTTTCTTGAACAATTATGCAGCACCTTGCAGGATACCGATCCACACAGAAAAGCCGCCCGGAAAACCGGGCGGCTTCTGAATAACTGGTTGTAGCTGTCTTAGCGTCGATCGAAGGTGATCGAAATCAGTGGGAAACCAGTCCCTACAATTGTACCTGGAACCGTACCGGTCTGATTGAGCATGTCCACCGAGACCTGTGATTGGCTGACCACACCCGAAGACGGAATTTCACCGGAAAAGGCGATCAGCGGGAAGTTGGTCGTGTCCCCGAGGCCAAGATCGATTTTTACCTGCGGCTCAAGCGTGATCAGAACACTGCCTTCGCCGGAAAGCAGGTTGATTGGGTTCGACGTTCCGTAGTAGGCTTGCAGCGAGTCACCATTGAGGAAGTCCTCTCCCGGAAACGCCGGCTGATTGCGAACGGTGTCACCGATCAGACTCGGCGGATTCAGCGTATCACGCAGTGCGATCAGGTTCGCAAACGTAAACGGATCGGCATCATCCGGGCCGGTGATATCAGTAAACGTTCCGGTCGAGACAAGACCGCCGGTGTATCCGGTAATCCACGTCCGATTAAGTGTTTCAACCGGCCAGCCCGGCTCAGTCAAAGCGCCGAGGAAGCTGCTGGGGATACCGGTCGCAACCACCCAACCCTGCCAGCGCCAGCCGAAGTCGGAGTAGTTCGGCAGACCGAAGTTATCCTGGGAGAAGATTTCGAGCGTCTGGTTACGTGACGTCGAATCCCACTCAATGACAAACGTTGGGCGGGTAAACGGCGGACCTGAGTTAGAATCGAGAACAGAGTCAAAGCGTACAAAGACATGCCAGAAACTGTCGGGCTGGAGTACCAGGGAGTCGCCACCAAACCAGGACAGCACTGAGTCCGGACGGACGTTGATAATTTCCTGCAGATACTGAGCATAGAGCTCGTCACGATTAAGTGTATCGGACGGATCGGCGGGATTGAGAATCGGGGTAATCTCTACCGTATCCACGGTGATATTGACGATACCAAACGTATCCGGAAAGACACGAGTTTCCTGGCGATAACTGGAGAACCAGACTCCGAAGCCATCACCGGCACTACCGTTCTTATCCGTTACCGACTCCATATTGAAACGAGCGGTCGACAGCCACAGATCATCACTTAGTGGGAACGCCAGACGAAGCGTCTGATCGGACCGACCGGTAATGTTATCGATCAGCATGATGTTCTGGGGGGCGTTGGGATCGGGATCGGCAGCGCCGACGGGCTCGATCGAAACGAAGAGTGAACGATAGATAAAGAGATCGTCGGAGAAGGTGATCTCCGGATCGATTGGCTGCAGCGCCTCATCGAGCAGCGTGACGATCGTATCGTTGCGCAGGTACGAGAAGCGAGCGATCGAGACGAGGTCGCCGCTAGCAATCGTACCGACGTCGCCGAGGCCGCTGATCGGGGCATTCTTCGATGCCCACAGCTGGTAGATCATGCCTTCGGGCGGCTCGGGAAGTCGCTCGATCGTAAGATTGAAATCAGTTCTCGCAACAGTCGTCGCGACATCATCAGGAAGAGCACAGCCCGAAAATAGAAGAACAATGGCGGACAGGGCACATGCAGAAATCGCCGTCATACGGCGGTTCGCCCACTTCATCTAACGCAACCTCCTCCGGCACAACCGGAACACAATTCCCACCCCGCAAGGCAGGCGGCAGTATAACCGCCCCAAAAAAAGGCTGTCAAGCTCTATTCCCCCGAGTAATCGCAACGCAGACAACCGGTTGAGTGACGATTCGCGCCACGATCTGCTTAAGGAAAAAGCGCCGGACGACGATAGAGCGAGTAAGCTCAAAACCTTTGGTGGGAAGGACCCCATGGCCGTTTCAGATCGCGACGATGATCTCCTTCGAGAGGATCCCCTGGGCAGCTCGGCGCAATCCGAGTCGACGGCTCCTAACGAGCCGACAGCTGACGACGATAGCCTTGAATTCCAGCGAGAAGGCTCCCTTCTCCCCTCGTCCGAACCACCGGCTCCTCAGCCCCGGACAGAACCAAGTGACGAGATCGCATCCTCATTCCCCGATCCCGAAGCTCCGCGTGGAACTCGCCCGAATACCGAACCACCGTCGGCGAAGCCGGGCAACGACGAGATTCTCACCGCATCCGGACGTATTCGCAAGCTGAGTCCGGAAGAGGTCAAGGAGATCGAAAACTACCTGTATCAGTCACAGGAGCGAAACGACGAAGCTGGTTACCTGACGTCCGACGAAAAGCAGAAGCTGATGGCGGACTTAGAATCGAAGCAGAAACCGGGGTTTGACAACGCACCGATCGTGCCACCGAAGAGCGCGCAGGCAATGGCCACTCCGCCGTCACCGAGCGGACACGCACCAAGCCCGCAACCAATACCCCCAACTCCGATCGCCAGTCCGCAGGTCGATGCCCCCCAACCACCCGAAGGGTATGGCGATCCTCGGCGGCTCGCTTACTTTGCTGGGAGCTTTATTCAGCTGAGCGGCAAGCCGCATCTCCGCGAACATGACGAGCTGTCAATTAGCGGCACGACCTGGTCGCTGCGCAAACGAAGATTCAATCAGAAGCTCGTATTGGGCGTCACAATACCGGTCGTGGCTCTTGTTATGTTCATGGTCGGTATGATGCTTACCGGTGGCGCGGATAATCGCAATGGTTCGATCGCTGGGGTCGTGCTGGATGATCTGAATCAGCCGTTTCTCCAAGGTGCGATGCTGCACTTTCCCGAACTCGATCGTACGATTCTTGCCAATGCTGAGGGATCATTCGTTGCCGAAGCTCTCCCCGTTGGTACTCACGAGATCGAGTATCTGATTGGCGATTTGGTTGTCGCCGTAGAGCATGCAACCATCGCAGCCGGCGAAATCACCACGATGGTAATGAAACCGGATATGGAGATGCTGGCCGAAACCGATTCTGAAGAGTTTTCGGTAGCCGATGAACCGACCCAACCGGAAGCAAAACCGAAGGCCAAGTCGAAGTCAACCAAGGGATCGTCCGCTTCTACGTCCGGCTCAACGAAGAGTAAACTGGGGTCCGTTCTCCTCGCCGCCAACGTGGACAACGCATCGCTGCGGTTGAATAACAAGCCGGTGGGCGTCGGTAACCTTCGCTTCAATCGGATCAAGACTGGTACCCACAAGTACACCGTCTCGGCATCCGGCTACGAAACGGCTACTGGTAAGGTCACCGTTCGGCCGGGCCAGACCGCTGAAATCGCAGTGACCCTTCGTCCGTCCTCGCGGGCCACTAAGACCAAGGCCAAATCGTCGGGCAAGGCCGATCAGCCGGCGTGGCGTGCCGCCTACGATCGCGGCCGTCAGGCATTGGAGAGTGAACGTTGGGACGAAGCCGAGCAGGCGTTCAGTCAGGTAATAACGGCGGCCCCCAGCACTGCGCCAGCGTACGCGGGGCGGGCTCAGGCTCGGCGCAACTTGCTGAATCCGACCGCTGCCCTTGATGATTACATCAAGGCCGGCGATCTATGGCGCCAGTCGGCACAGCCGAAACTCGCGATCACGGCCTATAACGAGGCCCTGAAGCTCAATCGCACCGCGCAGGACGCCCTCCTTGGCCGTGCCGCAGCCTTTCTGCAAAAGGGTGAAACAATCGCCGCCGTTGCTGATTACGAGTTGGCTCTTTCCAACGATAACCGCAACGCCTCGGCCTATCTTGGTCTCGGACAAGCACGGTACATGCAGGGCAACTACAAACGGGCGATTAAGCATCTGCGCGACGCCAAGTCATTGCGTGGCGATGACCCGATCATTTATGAAAATCTGATCCTTGCATACTACGCCAATAGCGACGTCAAACGGGCGCGCAAAACCTATGACGAGTACGTCAACGTTGCGACCGCTGATCGCGTTACGACGTTCCGTCAGCGCACGGAGTATTCTTCGGTGGTGGCAGCACTCGACGCCTCAAACTAGGCCACCAGCTGGTCCCTTAACCTCAAGTTCGAAATCTCATTGCCCGGGTCATCCTCCCGGGCTATGCTTTCTCCGGACGTTGTACACGTCATGACAACCAAGGAGAACGTCTATGCCTAGCTCGAATACTGGTCGGCGCTGGTTGGCTGCCCTGTTCGCCTGCGCGGTCCTCATCGGACCGTTAGCCAACGCCGAGTCCGAGCCGAACTTGATTACTACCGCCGAACTCCCCGATATCGCCACGTTCATGAAGATCGGATCTGCCACCCCTGCGGGAGTCTCGTGGGATGGTGACAACGTCTTCATTCGGACCAGCATGTCAGGAGCGCCGCAAATCCATCACCTTCGCAACGGCTGGCCCTATCAGCTGACCACCTTCGAGGATGGGGTCGATTTCTTCTCTCTCTCCTGGGGTGGCAATCTCGCGATTGTCGGTGCGTCGATCGGCGGCTCGGAGCAGTCGCAGCTCTTCCTGATGGAGACCGCTACGGGCAAACTCGTGCAGTTGACTGATGATCCTTCCGTGCGTCATCTCGCTGTGGCGTGGGATCTCGACGACGAATCGTTCTTCTACAGCAGCAACAAAGAGAACGGACGCGACTTCTTTGTCTATCGCATGGATATCGTAACCGGCGAGGTATTCAAAGAATTTGAGGGGAATGGATCCTGGCAAGGGGTGGCCGATATCTCGGCCGACGGTTCCCGACTGCTCATCTCTCAATGGACGTCGAACACGAACAACAATCTCTATCTCGTCGACCTGCTCACTGGAGATTGGCGACAGATTAACTCGGATACGGCCGATGTCGTTTATGGTTCGCCGCATCTGCTGCCGGATCGCCGCACGATCCTCCTTACGTGCAATGACAATCCGGAAGGAATACCGCAGTTTGCACGCCTCTCGATTGAGACCGGTGAACTGACCTGGGTAGGCGATGGTTGGGTCGAACCAACCCAAACGGTCGAATCGTTTGTCCTGTCACGAGACAATCAGTGGCTGGCAGCTCAGATTAACGTTGATGGGTGGCTGGAGCTGCGCATCCGGGAGCTGGAGTCAGGAGCGACGGCCGCAGCACCAGACCTGCAAGGCTTGCAGAACAACTTCTGGTTCGATACCAAGGGCCGCATTGTCTTTGGCCACTCCGATCCGACGCGTGCTCCCGATGTCTGGCGCTGGGATCCGTCGAGCGAATCCCTTGAGCAGCTCACGTTTGCGACATACAACGGAATTGACCGCTCCGTCTTCTCAATGCCCCAATTAGTTAGTTTTGAGAGTTTCGATGGCCTTGAGATCCCGGCTTTCTTGTATCTTCCCCCCAACTATCAGGAGGGAACGCCGATTCCGTTCGTGGTTCATGCGCATGGTGGTCCGGAAAGTCAGTTCCAGCCCGGATTCATTCGCAATTTCCAATACCTCATCCTCAATGGGTTTGGCGTTTTGGCCGTTAACCCCCGTGGTTCGGATGGCTATGGTCGGACGTTCCTCGCACTGGACAATTACAAGCTGCGGAAGAATTCGCTGAAAGACTATAAAGCTTCGGTCGATTGGCTGATTGCGAATTCGTACACCAGCCCCGGGCAGATCGCCGTTCGCGGTGGCTCCTATGGCGGCTACGTAACGATGGGCATGATCACCGAGTATCCGGATCTCTTCGCAGCCGCCATCAACATCGTCGGCATCGTCAACTTCCAGACGTTCCTGGAGAATACCGCCGACTACCGTCGCCACATCCGCGAAGCCGAGTACGGACCGCTATCTGACAGCGCGTTTCTCCACTCGATTTCGCCCATTCACAAAGCGGATGTCATTCGCACGCCACTCTTGGTGATCCACGGCGAAAACGATCCGCGCGTTCCGGTTGGTGAGGCTCGGCAGATCATCGCCGCGGTCAACGCCAACGGCGGGGTCGTCGACTCCCTTATCTTCCCTGATGAGGGGCACGGCACAACGAAGACGGTTAACGTGGTCACCGAGTACCGCAAGCAGGTTCAATTTCTGAGAGAGCACCTGATGGGGATGACCGTGAAGGACGAAGACAACTGATCGTCGAAGATCGAAGCGACCACACAGAAACGGGATGCCTGCTGACAGGCATCCCGTTCTTTATGGCTTAGAGGTCGATTGACTTCAGTTGCCGATACGATCAATCCACGTCGTGACAGAGTAGCGATCGACAAGTTCGGCCTGCAGCGCTTTCGCCTCTTCGAAAGTGTCGAAGTAGCCGATCCGTGTCCGATAGTACGTCTCTCCGTCGACGGAAGCCGTTTCTGTAAACGGCTCGTAACCGCGATTGCGATACAGCTCTTCGGTGGTCACCGCGTACTCTGCCGAAAGTGTCGACGAGACCTGTACGGTGAAGCCTGGAGCATCATCTCGGGGTGGCATGGTCAGGTCGGGCGTGGTCGCACCCATTTCCTCGGCCTCCGGAGTGGTAGCCGGATCGGGGATGGTCTCGGGGACCAAATCCACGGCCGTGTCGGTTGCCGGGGTATCGACAACGGTCTCCGTCTGACCGTCAAGTTCGTCCTGAAGGCGTTGCGCCTCCTCCTGCCGATCTTTACAGCCCCAGCCAAGTGTGGCCAGGCCCAGAACTACCATCGCGAGCGTCAGTCTTTTCATGAGCGTCCTCACTCCCGTCTTCCCTACGTTGCGGCACGGGTACACCGGTAACGAAAAGCGGTCAACCTTTATCTGAGGCCGAAGTTCAAGCGTTGTTCTGGGAGATTGATGCGTATAATCTACACGCTCATGAAGAATCATCTACCCGCTGCCCAATCGGTTATCGATCTCATCGGCAACACGCCTCTGGTTACGTTGCGCTATGGCGTTCCGGACCCCGGACCACAGGTGCTGGCCAAGCTGGAGTGGAATAATCCAACCGGGTCGGTCAAGGACCGGATGACCGCCTACGTGATCCAGCGTGCCCTGGCGGCGGGAACGATCCCCCCCGGCGGAACGGTTGTCGACAACACCTCGGGGAACACCGGGTCGGCACTGGCAATGGTCTGTGCGGTTCTCGGCCTGCGGGCCGTCGTCGTTACTCCCGAGAAGACGAGCCGGGAAAAGATCGACTTAGTCAAGGCCTACGGAGCCGAGGTCATCGTCACACCAACCGAGGCGGATCACGACGACCCCAGCGGGGCCTACCAGACAGCCCGCCGACTCGCCCGGGAGAACGGCTGGTTCGACCTCGACCAATACAATAGCCAGTCCAATGTGGAAGCCCACTACATGACCACCGGCCCGGAAATCTGGCGTCAGACCGAGGGACGCATCACCCACTTCGTCTGCGGTATTGGTTCCGGGGGAACGTTTTCGGGGGTTGCGCGGTATCTCAAAAAGCAGCGGGCGGATATCGCCAATATCGCTGTCGACATTGAGGGCTCCGTCTTCACACCGTTCGTTACCGAGGGGCGCGAGGTTGAGGGACAACCGTACGCCGTTGAGGGAATCGGATCAGACGTAATGACGGGGGCCTTTCATCCGGATACCGTTGATCGCATCGTTACGATTTCCGACGCCGAGGCGTTTCAGACAGCGCGGATTATCGCACGGACCGAGGGAATCTGCGGTGGGGGTTCGTCCGGAGCAATCGCCGCGGCTGTCCAGCGGTTAGTGCCGGAGCTACATGAGTCAGATTTGGTCATCGCGATGTTTGCCGACTCGGGGCTGCGCTACCTGAGCAAATGTTACAACGACGATTGGCTAGCCGAACACGGTTACGCCCACGCCAAGGAGACGGTCACATGAGGTGGTCGAGTGGTTTTGTACCCCTGATTGCCCTGGTTATACTCTCGATATCGGCCAATGCTGGTTTACGAGCGGTCAATCCGAAGTTTGACTTCGGCGAAGTCGGCATCGACTTTGATTTTTTCCACACCTTCTTTTTTGTCAATGAATCGTCGGAAACGATTGTGCTCGATTCCCTCGATGTTCCGTGTGAATGTTCGGTGGCGCGTCTCACTGATTCGAGTGTGGCTGCCGGCGACACCCTTGCGGTTACCGTGAAGTTCAACACCGCCAACATCTACGGTCATACGTCCAAGTCGATCGTGGTGTATACCCTCAAGCCACGCGTTGATTCGGTTCGTGTTGATTACACAGCCGATGTTGAACAGTGGCGGCATCAACTCCGCCCTAACCCAATCAATCTCTTCTTCCTTCCGATCCACAAGGAGCTCGCTGTCCGAGTTGGAAACATCGTTCATCGGGATGTCACGATTACCGAGATAGCAACCAACGACACGTTGTTTACTGTGACACCGGATGCATCGTCGGTTGGCGCGGGCGATGAACTAGTGATTCGCGTAAAACCTCGTGACAGCCTGCGACCAGGGGAATTCCACGGTTCGTTCCGTCTCTCGCTGAGTGTCGATGGGTTCGATGATCCCGTTCGGATGTCAATTCCGGTTAAAATTGTTCGATACTGAGCCAGACGATAAAGCTAGACAGCGTGGTACTTAAGGTAAACGCTTTCTCAACGGCGGCTAGACAAAGCTGATTTTGCGCCATCTTTTGTCTGAAGCCGGGGCAATTGACGGGTACGTGTCGATAATAATCTTGACAATATCCTCGAACGCGGAGATTTTTAGAGCAGATTTGAGGGTGTCTCTCTGCTGTCCTTGGGTAGTTTCCTAGCCCCCTCTACCCAACCAGACGAGCGCCCTCTTTTTTTGCCTGAGTCAGACATGACATTAACCGTCACTTTCAGGCACGGATTTAAACTCACATTGGAGATGTTGTCGTTCGAGACCGTGACGGTACGGAAATGGAGGCGCCACCCAGATTCGAACTGGGGAATGGGAGTTTTGCAGACTCCTGCCTTACCACTTGGCTATGGCGCCATGAATGAGCGGGAAACGAGACTCGAACTCGCGACCTCCACCTTGGCAAGGTGATGCTCTACCAACTGAGCTATTCCCGCTGTCAAGACACCCCGAGTACGGAGCGATCAAGAATATAGCCCGGGCGCTCGGACTGTCAAGCCCTCAGCCGAAAGGCTCACTCCTGCCCCTAGCGGCGGTTTCGAGCCCGCGCGAGGTCTGCCGAGACCAATGAATCATGGCGGTTGAGATACCAGGGCATAACCGCCCCCAACCACCGGCGGTAAACCGCTGCCTGACCAGCCCGACCCGATAGCACGAGATAGCGGTGAAGATCACGACTCGCTTCCCAGATTGTCGTATCAGCAGCCACCAGTTCGGCAAGCATCGTTATCCCCTCGCGCAATCGTTCACGATCGCTGCCGATGATAGCCTGCGCGTAGTGGTAGGTCAGATAGGGACTGGGGTCACCGTCGGCGATCTGTCGAGCCGTCTCGAAACGACTCAGCGCTTCGTCGTGGCGTCGCGAGACAAACGCCTCTAAACCACGCTTGTACTCCTCCACCCACGCGATCGGATAGATGCGTTCGAACGGCGGCTCCGGTTCGCTGATTTTTCTGAAGGCCGGCACAATCGAACCAACACGATCGCGGCGGTGAGGGGCGACGTAGTACCATCCGACGGTACGATACCGGTCGAGGAAGTCCGGATAGAGAAACAGTGCCCGTTCCGCGGGGGCCGATGGTTTGTTGCCCGTTGAGAAAACGATGTAATCAGGAGCGCGCGATAACAGATACGGCGTGTTGAGATTTCTCTCGCGCCACGTCGATGAGAGTCCGGGAATCGGTTCTTGCGGATGGCGGGCAATTGTCGAATCGGTCAGTCCGAGCATATCGATGACCGTATGACCTACCAGCTCGAACCCAAAGATGCCAATCGTTGGCGTCGCTACTGTCAGTTGCTGCCCGCGAGCCGTCTCTCGAATCTGCTGAGCGGTAAACTGCTGTTTGACTAAAAAGAGCTTCTCGATGCGATTGAAACTCGACACCGTTTCATACGGCAGCCAGATCGTGAGTCCGATGGCAATAAATCCGACGGCAACAACAACCAACCGGTGTACTCGACCACGAAGGCGGTCGATTCCCGGAGTTAGAGCCGACACCAACAGAATGGCGAAGCACCCGAACAGAGGTAGCCAGAAGCGGTGTACTTTTAGCACGTCACCGCCAACCGCTACGATGTACAGCGTATAGATAACTGAAAACAGCCAGATCGTCCGCTGAGCTACTGTTAACGACCGCCACAGGAACAGTGTCACGACCACCGGCAGTCCATAGAAGCCGTAATGCGAAAAGAATTCTCCTATATAGACCAAGCCACCGCGAAACGACTCGAGATCTGACCCAGTCTTGGCAAAGAACGGATTCGGTAACAGCGAACCGTAATACCCAAACTTAAACGCCACAAACGGGAGCGAGAGAACGAACGCGATCGCGATGAACGATGCCAAGCGCCTGGGGAAGCGCCGATGGACAATGGTGTCGACGATCAGAAGCAACCCGGCAACAAGAGCTCCCTCCGGTCGAATCCACACCGCCATCAGGATTGACCAGACGATCCATCGACTTCCCGTTAGGTACCAGTAGACCGACAACGTCGTCATCAGCGCGAAGGCCGCGGTCTCCAATCCGGCCGGAGACCAGTAAGCCAGTGATTGTGTCGAACCAACAAGCAACGTCACCAGTGCCACCTGCCAGGCACCGATCTCTGTCCAGATCAGCCGGGCGATCCGCCACGCCAGGATGATGACACCAGCCCCACACAGCAGACCGGTTATCTGCGCAATCTCCTGGTATGGAAGCCCGAGTGCGCCCGACAGAGCGAGATAAACTGTCCACCCGAAATTGGTGAAACCCTCGACGCGCTCCCCGATGTTGAAGACCAAACCGTCTCCATTCAGCCAGTTAGCGACATACCGAAACGTGATGTAGGCATCATCCTGGCGAAACCACAGGATGCTCACGAAGTACGCATAGGCCGCAAGGGCTATTACCACCGGCCATGATTGGGCGATAAATGGAGGTATCGACCGTGGTGGCCGGGAACGCTGGCGAGGGGGGCGTTTGGGCATTAGCGCCGAATGGTCTAACTCAATAACTCGCTGTAGAGCGAGGCATATTGCTCAGCCGAGCGGTCCCAGGAGAAATCTTGACGCATGCCGGTCTTAACGATTTTTGTCCAGGCCCGCTTGCGCTGGAAACGAGCGATTGCACGATCGAGAGCAGCCAGCATTGCCTCACCAGTATACGCATCGAACAAGAAACCAGTGCCGTTGTCAGGGTCGACATCGACGTCAATAATCGTATTGGCAAGACCGCCAACATTGCGCGCCACCGGCACGGCACCGTAGCGCAGCGAGTACATCTGATTCAACCCGCACGGCTCATATCGGGACGGCATGAGAAAGATGTCCGAGGCGGCTTCAATACGATGCGAGAGTGCCGTGTCAAAACGAAGATAGACCTTGAGCTGATCCGGAAACTGGTCTTCCAGTTCCTGCAGCAAGGCTTCATAGCGAGCATCCCCGGATCCCAGGATGACGAGCTGCACATCCCGAGCGAACAACTCGTCTGCGGCATCGGTAAGGATATCGAGTCCTTTCTGCTCGGCCAGTCGAGTAATCATGCCAATGAGCGGCGCATTCTCGCGAACGGGCAGCTTGGCCTCGTTCATCAATTCGACTTTGTTCATTCGCTTCCGCGAGAGATTTGAAGCAGTGTATCGATAGGCCAGGTATGGGTCTTTATTAGGCGACCAGTCGGCATAGTCGACACCATTGAGAATACCGCGAAGACTCTTCTCGCGCTTCTGCAAGACACCTTGGAGTCCGAATCCCATCTCCTCCGATGAAATGATCTCCTCTGCATAGCGAGGCGAAACGGTGGTGATGACATCCGACATAACAATGCCAGCTTTCAGAAAGTTGACCTGACCAAAGAATTCAAATGGCCCCATCGGAGCGTTGAGCGCTTCCGAAATTCCCAAGCGCTCGAACTGGTTACCCGGGAAGAGTCCCTGATAACCGAGATTGTGGATTGTGAGGATCGTCTTGCTCTGCTGAAAGGTCGGCGTGGTAGCGTAGACATCCCGTAGAAGAGCCGGGAGCACAGCTGCCTGCCAGTCGTGACAGTGAAGAATCTGAGGTGGCCATTCGAGCCGGATGACCGCTTCTAAAGCAGCGCGGCAGAACCACACAAATCGTTCGTCGTTGTCGGGGAAATCGGTTCCCGTCGCGGGATCGATGTAAACGCCCGGTCGATCGCAAAAATGAGAGGTGTAGAGAAGCAGATAGCTGACATCGCCAACACGGTACCGCAGCAATTCGGTTGGATACAGTGTCCCGCCCACCGAGACGGGGAAAGTGATATCGGTCGACTCAAAACTGTACGTCGACGTATCGATGGCCGAGTAAAGTGGCAATGCGATCTGGACGTCATGCCCGATTTCGGTCAGCGCCTGCGGCAGCGCCCCCATGACATCACCAAGACCACCCGTCCGAAGCAACGGTGCGGCCTCGGAAGCGATCATCAGAATCCGCAGGTGCTCCATCTAGCCGCTCATGACCTTCTGACTACGGATCTCCGGAAATCGTTCAACATCGAGGGCGCGAAGGTACGACGCGGCTTCTTCAGGCGCGGTCGGATTGATAAAAAACCCCGATCCCCACTCAAAGCCCGCCATCTTAGTCAACTTGGGAATTACTTCGATGTGCCAGTGGAAGTGCTCGTGGTGGTCGCGGATCACCGGCCGGGTATGCAGAACAAAGTTGAACGGCGGGTCATTGAGGGCCAGATACAACCGGGTCAACACGTCCTTCAGACAGGCGGCCAACTTGCCGTATTCGAAATCCGACATCTCAAGGAAACTTGACTGGTGTGTTTTGGGAAAGATGTGCGTTTCAAACGGGAATCGTGACGCGAATGGTTCAAAGGCGATAAACGCATCGTGATCGGAAACTAACCGTTCGGCATCACGAATCTCTTGACGAATAATGTCACAGAAGATACAGCGCTCTTTAAAATCAAAGTAACGACGAGCTCCCGCAATCTTCTCCACAATACGCTTGGGGACGATCGGCGTAGCAATGAGCTGCGAATGGGAATGCTCGAGTGATGCCCCCGCCTCTTCCCCATGATTCTTGAAGATCATGATGTATTTGAAACGGCGGTCCCGTTCGAGGTCGATGAGTCGCTCACGGTAGGCCCAGAGAATGTCGCGGACTTCGTCGATCGACATGTCGACAATATCTTTGCCATGGTCGGGCGTCTCTACAATCACCTCGTGCGCACCGATCCCATTCATGCGATCGTAGATACCCTCGGGCTCACGATTCAGACTACCCTCGATTTTCAGTGCGGGAAATTTGTTCGGAAAGACGCGGAGGCGCCAACCCGGTTTGTTGGGCTCCGAATCGGGGCGGCGATAGGCCATAACTTCCGGTGGCGTGGCCGACTCATTCCCCGGACAGAACGGACACATCCGCGCCTCCTGGGTACGGGCGACCGACGTGAACGACGAGGGTCGCTTGCCGCGTTCGGAGGCGATAATAACCCAGCGACCGACGACCGGATCCTTGCGTAATTCAGGCATAGGTTGCGTCCTTCATTCCCGATTCAGTATAGGCAGACGCCAGCAAGATTGTCAACCGCGTCAGTTAAGAAGTTGTCCGTCAATGACTTACTATTCAGAAGCGGAGGACACCGGAATCCTCAACACGACTCTCCGCAAGCGCCCGCAGGATTCTCTCTTCGTCTTCAGTCAGCTCGACGTCGCGACGAGCCATCGTCCGACGTACCGTATCAACCGCACGTTCGAGATCGTAACTGACATACGACCCGGTCTGCCCCCAGCTGAAATCAGCGACTGATTTATCCGAAATCAACCCACCACCGAAGAGATTGCAGACGGCTCCAATCACAATACCGGTATTGAGTAGTGTACCAATCCCGGTTTTGCTGTGATCGCCGACGAATGAGCCAACCTTAATCGATTCGGTATCAACCGCCTCACCATTAACCGTAACGCGGATCGTTGAATAGTTGTTCTTCAGATCAGAGTTGGTTGTCATCGCGCCAAAATTGACCCATGAGCCAACATAGCTATGCCCGATAAACCCCTCGTGATACTTGTTTACATAGCTTTGAAAGACCGACGCTTCGACCTCTCCCCCAACGCGACAGGTATGGCCGAACGACGAGCCACTGATTTTCCCCGCCAGGATTCGACAGTTGGCGCTAATCGCCGAAGGACCATAGATCGCTACTTGACTATCAACCGTCACATTCGCCCCGATGTACACCGGACCGCTCCGTGCATCGATCACGGTCCCGGGGAGAATGTCTGCTGATTCCTCAATGAAAATGTCACGGTCATTGATAAGATGCACACCATCGCGAATGGTGGCCTGCTCTCGTTGCGTAAATGAAGCCCGGAGATACTCAAAGTCTGAAGCTATCTCGGAATCGATATCGTCGACGAGCTCCCATGGGTAACGATAGAGCGTTGTCGTGACAGGTATCGCAGATGCATCCTCAAGTTCGGTAAAGCGCTCAGCAAACAAGGCCGGTTCGGCGATTGTCAGCCGTTTAGACAGCTCCGATGGACGAAGGAGAACCGCCACCGTTTCACCGTCGGTGGTCGTGAACTTTGTCGACGTCAGTGCTCCTGATACCTGCTCAGCGAGATCGCCGAAGGCACGAGTGCGACCGTTGATGAACAGCAAGTCATCCTCTTCGCCTCGCTTAACCAGATTGACAGGAAAATCCGGAAAGGCCATGCCGGTTAGTCGCGCCACGGACGCTCGCGTCCCCAACGAAATCGCCGCCCCGGGGAAATGCCGCCGGGCTCGCATGCACAGCGGGAGAATACCGGCCCGCATTGCGGCCACCGGTCGGAAGTACGTTAGTGGATAGAAATTGGCAACGGTGTCATCTTCGTAGATGCAGACCGAGAGAGGCATGACCGAACATCCTTTGGTTACACGTCGACTACAACGAGAGTATCGACGCTCTCCGTTCGGCCTTCAATAAGAACTCTGCGGCAGCTATATCTCCGCGAATTCCGGCATTCCCCACTTCTCGGCAAACGGTCTCGTCGCGTCCGAACCGACAAGATAGGCAGCAATCGCCAACCCAAACGGCAGCGCTGCTCCCGGACCATCGCCGGTAATGATATTGCCATCGCGGGTGACCCGTTCCCTCGTAACACTCGCGCCACTGGCGGCGAGCTTATCGTTGAAACCGGGATCACCAGTCGCCCGCCGGCCCCGGAGGACTCCCGCCGCTTCGCCGAGGACATGTGACGGGGCCGCGCAGATTGCAGCGACCAATCGACCGTTGGCAAAGTGGTGGCGGATAGCTGTGATAACTTTGGGGTGAGCTGCCAGTGACCGGGCATTAACCCGCCCCCCCGGACAGATAATCGCGTCATACAGCGATTCCGGATCGAACGAGTCGATCGTTCCGTCGGTCATTAGCCGTCCACCGTAGGCCATCGCAATCGGCGGTTCGGTCAGAGAAATCGTCGTGACGCCGACACCGCAGCGAGTAAGCACATCGATCGGTGCGACCGTCTCGACGTCCTCACACCCCTCAGCCAGTAACATAACGGCGTGTTTCTGCTCGCTCATGTCCAATCCCCTACCTGTTAAAAGCCGCTTCCCTCGTCGGCCGAATCTCCATACGCGGCCGGTACCGGAACATCAAGCAGACGCAAATAGACACCCAGCTGAGCGCGGTGGTGGTAAACATGGCTCAGCCCCCAAAGCCGGATCGCATGAATGCGCGGCTGGTCGAGCATCACCTGATCACCCTTACGCATCACCCAGTTGGATGTCAGCCGTTCGTTGGAGAGCGCCAGACACTTATCGATGACTGTCTGTGCTTTGTCATCCCAGGCCGCAAGCAGCTCGTCGCGAGTCTTGGGATTGACTAACTGCGACGGATCAAAGGTCGCCAGGTCGAAGTCATCAAGATCGGTCATTGTCTCAAACCACGCCAACAGATGCACGATATGCGTGGCTAGCTTGATTACCGTCCACGACTTCTCATGGGGCGTGAACTCAAGTTTATCGTCGGGTATACGCTCCAGAAAGCGTCGCGTGCTGGCGAACTCAGGAGCAATATCCCCCAGCATAGCTTCGGCAGAAGAAATCGACATGGGTACCTCGCGGTCTCGATGGTTGTCTTCGGTGGGACATCGTTAAAGATAAGCAAAACCGAGTTCGTCGGACAAGCGGCCAGGTATCAGATCTCGTGGCTATCCGAGCCAGCCCAGACCTTGCTCCCCTGTGCAGAATTAGGACTATTTCATCGGATATAGCCTGATGGCTGCACGTTTCGGGAGTCGACAGTCAATTCCCTCAACGCCACCTCCGACAGACGGGATAACCTGAACTGTAGGTACCCTATCTCTTAGGAGGGAATTGTGGACAACTTTGGAGCGTACGAATACGGCAGCCAGGCGGCCGATCCCGGACTGGGCTTTGGGGTAATCGCCTTTATCGCCGCTGTCTACCTCTTCTATTCGTTCTGCGTTTTCAAGATCGCTCAGAAGACGGGCAACAGCGAGACCGCGTGGTTCGCGTTCGTGCCGATCCTGAACGTGGTGCAGATGGTACAGATGGCGAGGAAGCCGATGTGGTGGCTCGCTGTCCTCTTCCTCGTGCCGGTTATCAACTTCTTCATGCTCTTCCCGCTCTGGGGCGCGATCAGTGAGAATGCCGGCAACTCTCCGGTACTCGGGTATCTGACTCCGCTCTTTGGCTTTGTCACCGTCCCGATCATGGCGTTCACCGGCGGCTCCGGACCGTCGACGCCGTCGCCGACCCAGCAGCCAAAGATCAAGAAGCCGCAGCAGGAACCAGTCGTCTTCCAGTAAGACGTTCTGACCGTCACCCCGGCCGAGGTCGGGGTGACTTTTTTTGTCTTCACGGAGGGAGACGAATATGTACGACGATTACAGCATGTACGGGCAGCCCGAGACGGTTGGTTCAACGGGTGATGCCTTGATCGGCGCCTGGGGGATCGGGATGATCCTCGGGTACCTCG
This sequence comes from Candidatus Zixiibacteriota bacterium, assembly GCA_028289585.1. Lineage (GTDB taxonomy): Bacteria > Zixibacteria > MSB-5A5 > GN15 > FEB-12 > JANQPI01. The sequence goes on along the minus strand of JANQPI010000035.1, from coordinate 219,938 downwards.
TCTTCTTCGCCATTATGCAGTACCGAATCGCCCACAAGACCGGCAACTCAGATATCGCTTGGTGGGCGTTTGTCCCGATCCTGAATACGCTGCTCTTGATTCAGATGGCGGGCAAACCGCTCTGGTGGTTTGCACTGCTGCTCGTTCCGTTCGTGAACGCGATCGTGTTCTTTGCGCTCTGGATGATCGCGGCCAGAAACGCCGGTTCGAATATGTTCTGGGGATTCTGGGTACTCATTCCGCCGTTCAGCATTCTGGCGCTGATCATGATTGCGTTCGGCGCGACACGTTACACCTACCCGGATGACACCACCGGTACGCCGCCACCGCCACGACCGCGACGGCAGCCGCCGGAACCGGTTATCTTCCAGTAGCGAGGTCTACGATGTACGACGATCCCTACTACCAGCCGCTTGATCCTGAGGTCGAGGCGTTTCTCGCACTGCTCATCTGGGGAATCATCATCTTCTCACTCGTCATGTGGGCGTTCTACAGCTACGTCCACTACCGCATTGCGATCAAAGCGGGCGAGGAAGAAAACGCCTGGTGGGCATGGGTACCGATTCTCAACATGATCCTGTTGACGATGACGGCGAAGCGCCCGCTCTGGTGGATCGTCCTGCTCTTTATCCCGTTCGTGAATCTCGTGATCAATTTCCTGCTCTGGCTCGATACGATCAGAGAGGCAGGTTACGACGAAGTCTGGGGCGTGCTGTGTGGCTTCCCGTTAACGGCATGGTTTGCGCAGCCGATTGTGGCGTTTATGGATGCTCCCAAGAAACCCCACGCGCCACGTCCCCCTGCCCCCGAACCGGTTGTCTTTCGGTAGGCAGGCTAACGTCAGAAGTTAGCCGTTCGAGTAACGTAACCGGCAGGCGTCCTCACCTGCCTGTCTGCACCGCACAAGAACTGGATTAGCCATCCTGTGGGCGGCAGGTGTCCTCACCTGCCGTCTTACTCCTCCCTATCCAGCCATTCCCAATTCTTGTCAACTGGTAACAGACCCGCATGACCGCTCATCCAGTCCACAGCACTTGAAAAACGGTAATCAGTCGGTAACGATACCAATCCCACCCGTACCGGATTCTCGTGGATATAGTTCATCTTGACGCGAAGCTGTCTGTCGGACGTAACGATCAGGTCGTCGAAACGGGGTTGCCAGATCGATCCTGATGGAGGGAGTCCGAAGTCGTTCCGTGTCGATGCATCTAATACAGGCGAAATTCTGCGTGCCGACAGCTGTTTGAGATCACGTACAAAGTCAGACATTCGTTCGATTGCCGGGAAGCCGAGAAGCAGATGAATGTGCGACGGCATCACTATCCAAGCCAGGATGCTTGCGCGATAGTGACTCGATGTCTCTCCTATCTGCTCAGTCATCTGGTTTGCTCGTGATTCATCCTCGAAGAGGCGGACGAAGTTATGAAGAGTGGCGGTGATGAATGCAGCGGCTGGTCCCTGGAGATCGAGACGCTTACGTATTACCATCTCGTGTCACCGTGACAGTTATGGGGCAGGTGAGGACACCTGTCGCCCACGGGGCTCATCGTGCAACGCGAAAAATCCTGTCATTCATCAATGACTTAATGATTTCATCGCTTGCGGACTTAGCCAAAGCCATTTGAGACGTGAGTATACTTCCTCCGCTGCGCGCAGTAGCGTACCAAACGACTTTGCTTGTACCAGCGGCAATCATTAGCACTTCCCAGTGAGCCCACGGTTTACTCAATTGATAACTATCGGTTACTGTTACCGAGCTATATGATCCAAAGATATCCCTCACCCTTTGCTCACTAACTCTGCTGATCTCTGTTGTCGTTTCCTGCCCTCTGATCGTTGGCCGAACCCATAAGACGTAGTCAATCTTTCGCGACATCAGTAAGTTGTCGATCTCTTCGTCAGAGAAGTCGTCACCTGGCATAAGCAGACTTGACGCTGGATAGAATTTGCATCCCATTGTTCTTGCACTCAACCCTTCGACAATCGAGTGCTCCATATGGAGACGCTCATCGAGATGGTGAAACTCGGCGAAGATAATGAGGTTTCCCTCTTTGGGTGACCCGAAGTCCGCTCTTTTGATCGAAGTCAATGAGGTTCCTGCACATGAAACAAACGCAATTGCCACCACTACTAGGCAAACGAAACTGGCAGATGGATTTATGCTCTTAGATGGTCGAACGAGTTTACCTGTAGTTTCAGATCTACTATTGCGAACCTTGACGGCATGATTTGGAACACACTTCTCTGGCATGAGACAGTCCTCACTAGTCGGAATAGACATCGCCTAATGCCAGTTTAGGTCAACGCGTGCAGTTTTGCAAGACCAGCCGGTCTCTTCACCAAGAGCGGACAAGGGTTGTTAGCGATTGCGAACCCCCGCCACGTGGGCCGAATGAGTCGGTTTATCGATGGGCCAGGTTGGCTTAGAGTAGTGGTGATGAATGCGGCGGCTGGACCCCGGATGTTGAGACGCTTGCGGACCAGCATGCCTTGTTACTCTAACGAAGAAGGGACAGGTGGGAACACCCGCCGCCCACAGAACGAAGAGAAAATCACCGCTGATGGGCGAAGCTCAGATTATCCGGAAATAGTCAACCAGCGTGCAGCGGCGGGGGCGGGTAAACGTACTTGCTTTCGTCACGCCCTCCCCGGTCGTGCCGGCAATCGACATCGACGCAAACCCCTCACCATCATAGCCCAACCCGGCCATGTTGAAGCCGTTCTTAACGAAGATGTTCGAGCGGCAGAGCTGCGCCATCTGCGAGAGATTGACAATCGACGTCGAGTGCATCACGAACGTATGCTTGAACCCGTGCTCGACTAAGACCGCCTTCTCCATCCCCTCCTCGACATTCTTCACCCGGATAAACGGGATAACCGGCATCAACTGCTCGGCCATGACGAGGGGATGATCCCACGCCGCCTCGAAGAAGACGAGTTTGGTGCCCGGCGGCGGGGCGATATCGATCTGCTTGAGAATATGCTCGGGTGACTTGCCGACGAAGTTACGGTTGATCCGCACGTGGCGATACCCAGTCGGATTCGGATCCGACTCGACGAGCAACTTGGTCAAGCGATCGATCGCGACACCTTCGAGTTCGTACGCACCGTGCGCCTTCATCTCATGCTTGAGCTTGTGGGCGACTTTGTCGACAACGAAGATCTCTTTCTCGTCGGTGCAGAGCACGTTGTTATCGAACGATGCTCCCTGGACGATATCCCGCCCGGCCTGAGAGAGAATCGCGGTTTCATCGACGAGCACCGGCGGGTTACCTGGTCCGGCACAGATCGCCCGTTTGCCGGACGCCATCGCCTGCTTAACGACGCCCCCGCCCCCGGTCACCAGCACGAGGTCGATATGCTTGTGAGTCATCAGCGCCTGTGCCGATTCTATCGTCGGATTCTGCATGCAGGTGACAAGCTGGTCCGGACCACCGACCTGGGTGATCGCGTGGTTGATGATCTTCGCCATCTCCGCCGAGACCTGCTTGGCGCTCGGATGCGGATTGAAGACACAGCCATTACCGGCAGCGATTCCGGAAAGGGCATTGTTGAGCACCGTCTCGGCCGGATTGGTCGAGGGTGTAATGATCCCCATCACTCCCCACGGCGCCGGTTCGATAAGCGTCAGGCCATGGTCACCGGAGTAAGCACACGGAACGACATCCTCGATGCCGGGCGTTTTCTCGGCAATGAGGATAATCTTGTTCATCTTGTCCGGCATCTTGCCCAGGCCAGTTTCATGGACCGCCATCTGCCCGAGCCGCTGCGCGTTCTGGAGAGCGTGCTGACGGATATTGGCGATCGCTTCTTTGCGCTTTTCCAATGGCAGCGCAATCCACAATCGCTGGGCGTTGCGGGCAGCCTCAACCGCCTGATCGAGTGACGTAAAGAGATTCGATTCTGCCTGAGCGGCGACCGGACGTGGTCCGGCCTGCGGCAGTGGCGACGCGGGTCCTGAGGCGAGAGACGGCTCTTCCACAACTACCGTAGCTGCGACATTCGTGGCCGTACCACTCGTGCTGCTGCCACCATTCTGAATTTCGGCGACAACGCGACGGACAATATCCGTCACTGACTGTGCATCAAGTTCCGCCATAACCCCAGGCTACTCGTTTCGCTAGACTCCGAGCGGAGTCGATCGGCCTAGCCCTGCGGCAGGCGAGTTGGGAAGATATCGTCGACGTTGGCGTGCGGGCGCGGGATGACATGGACGGAGACAAGCTCGCCAATCTTCTGCGCAGCCGACGCTCCGGCATCGGTTGCTGCCTTACAGGCGGCAACGTCGCCACGGACAATCGCGGTGACAAAACCACCACCGATCTTCTCGTAGCCGACCAACTGTACTTTGGCTGCCTTGACCATGGCATCCGATGCCTCGATGAGGGCAACGAGCCCCTTGGTTTCAATAAGTCCGAGTGCTTCCATTCGAATCCTCGTAGATAGAGATCGATCTCAATTTCGCACCAGAGTAGCCCGCTGGTTCAATTTCTGTCAAACTAAAACAAGCCGTCGCAGAACGGCTTACGGCGACTCAATCGACATAGCGGGCGGCCATCGCCACGACCGATGATCGTACCGCCTGCCGCAGGTCCTCAGGAGCAATCACCTCGGCCTCGGGGCCAAAGCCCATGATCCACCGGGTGATCTCGGTTGTTCCGTTGACGGTCACCGAGTAGCGAATCGCACCGTCGCCCTCGTCCTCAATCTGCTGGCGCTCGTGGTAGTGGCCGAGACGGACAATCCGGGCAGCGATTCCGGTAAAACGCACCACAACCTCGACCGATTGCCCAGTTGCGACGCCCCAGGCGCCCTCGAAATACGTCTCGGGAGATACGCCCGAACGGCGCTGAAACATCCGCTCGGTAATCGATAAGCCGCGAACGCGATCAATACGGAACGTCCGGAAGTCCTCCCGCCAACGACAATAGGCGACGAGATAGAACGACCGGCCGCGGAAGACGATGAAATGTGGTTCGACTTCCCGCGTGGTTTGTCCGGTCGAGATTGACTCGTAATCGAGCGTTACCACCAGCTGCTCAGCAGTCGCGTGCTCAAGGTCGCGGTACCAGCGGCTGACCGTTTCCGGTCGGTAGCTCGTTGGCGAATCGAGATAGGTCGTCGGAGCACTGCCGGTTGCCTGCTCCGAGGCAGCAGCGTCGATCTTGGCGGTGATCTGCCCGGCCAGATCCCGGTAGGTCGGATGCCGCGCGACAACCGAGGCGCTCAGCAGCAACCGCAACACGTTGTACTCATCGGCGGTGAAGTTCAGAGGCGGCAGAAATGCATCGGTCGCGACCTTGTAACCGCGATCATAGTAAACCGGGACACCCATCTCCGAGAGCGATTGAACGTAGCGATAAATCGAACGAACGTGGACTCCGAGTTCCTCGACCAAGCGCGGGGCTGTTAACTGGCGTCGTGATCGCAGTAGGTTCAGTAGGTGGACGAGACGGTCGAACTTCGACGGACCGCGAGCCATAAGTACCTCCTCCCGAGTACGGTGCCAAAGCGCCGCAATATATGGGATTTCTCCCCCAATCTCCCGCCTTTCCCCGTCAGATCGAGCCCCGGACACCGCCCACGACCTGCTAAGGCGTTGTGGCAGAATGGCTTTTGACGGCCTGGCGACGCGGCACCCGGCTTGCCCTATGCCCCATGAAACAGGCAAACCGGCATGGGGCCGGGGTGCGGGAAGTGGGAAACAATGCCAAAATCGAAACGCGATCGACGAGGAACATCGGAGCCGCTCTTCGGCCCCCGCCTCTTTGTATTGACCTCGCGGGTGTTGCTCGCGCTCCTGCTCGTCATTCTGTTGCTGACATTTATCGGCTGCGAAATCCGCAAGCCGGAATCACCGACCTGGACAACGGATCTGGTCGTACCGGTCGTCAATCGCACCTACGACATGGCGGAACTGATCGACAAGATCGACGCCGAGGGTCTGTTCCTCGATTCGAACGATCTGGTAACCTACGAGTATTCCGCGGAACTCGATTCGGTAGCGCTCGACGCCGAGAACCTGTCGACACCGAATCTGCAGACCTCGTTTTCCGAGATGCTGGGAACGGTTGCGATCGATCCCCCGGTTGTTGCTCCGGTAACCCTTGCACTCAACCAGATCGGCCCGCTTTCGGTAGTTACGCCGGGACCGGTACCACCGATGTCGTTTGTTGTCATCAACAACCTTCCGTCGATTACCGAATTCTCACAAGCAACGATCGCTTCCGGTCAACTCTGGGTCGCGGTAACCAACAACCTCGGAATCGATTGTGACACAGCGGTGCTCACCCTCTCGTCGGTTGGCGGTGGACAGATTGGTACGGCACCGTTCGCATCGGGGCTCCCAAACGGTGCGACCGATTCGGTACTGATCACGCTCGATGGATCAACGATAACGAATCGCCTGATGGCCGAGATCGACTGCTATACGCCGGGCGGCATAATCCTTACGGCCTCTGACAAGGACATCTCAACGCGTGTGCAGTTTGGCCCAACGCTTACGGTATCGTCGGCGGTAGCCGAGGTGCCGGCGCAGGATCGGACGTTTGGGACATCATTCAGCGTTGATGAAACCGAGCCGATCTACAGCGCCGAGATTTCCGGCGGCGAACTCCAGTTGACAATCTCCAACGGAACGAATCTCGCCTCGACGTTGACCTTTACGGTCGACGACATTCGCACTCCGAGCAACCAGCCTCTAACAGTTCAGCAGGCCGTGGCGCCGATGAGTTTCGAAACGATCGTTCTGCCGCTGGCAAATCACCGGTTGCGCCCCAGCGATTCGGTTATTCCGCAAGCCGTCGCCGTTGACGCCCGCGTGATGACCTCGGGGACTGCTCCGCAGCAGGTAATGATTACCAGTTCGGACCAAGTTTCGGTAACGGCTGACATCTCCGGTCTCCAGTTCGCCAGTGTTACGGGGATCTTTGGCTCGACCGAGGCAACGATCGATCCGGATACCGAGGATCTCGACATTCCCACCGGCTTCGACGCGATCACGTTGAATGAAGCAGTACTGTCGATTTCGATTGAGAACGGCGTCCAGCTCGGTGGGCAGGTCTTCTTGACGCTTCTCGGCAGCAACGGGAAATCGTTCACGATCAATGAATTCATCGATCCAGCCAGCGGTGGTCAGTCGACCCTAACGCTGATTACCGACTCTACGGTTGCCGACTTTCTGTCACCGCTCCCTCAGACCGTCACCTATTCGGGCTGGGCTCGCTTCGGCGACGGTGTCAGCGTAGGTACGATTCACGACGGCGACTTTGTGTTAGCCTCAATCGACATTGCCGCACCACTCGCGGTCACGATCAACGAATCGCAGGTCGATCTCGACATCGAATCTGAAGAGATCGATCAGGATGACATCGACATCGTCACCGATCATGTCGTCAGCGCTGCTCTTATCTACGACGTTATCAGTCACTTACCGATCGGCGCACGCGTTTCAATTCGACTGGGCGGTGATTCCGCTACCGTCGAATCAGCACCGCAACTCGTCGTCGGCCCGATCGAGGTCGACGCCGCGCCAACCGATGCCATTGGCCTCACCACCGGCGTAACAACATCGAATACCGGCTCAATCGCACTCGATTCGACCGACATCAGAATTCTCGAAAACGATCCACTCTATATCGCCACCGAACTCTGGCTCCATGATACGAATGGACAGGTCGTTCGACTGACGGCGTCCAACTACGTCACCGTGAGGGCTCGTGTCGAAGTCGAGTATCGCTTCGACGGTGAGTTCTAGGGAAGGGCTGACCTCATGCTGAAACGGATTTTCCTATTCCTACTCGCCGTGTCACTCCTCGGCACGGGATCGGTCGAAGCTTCGTCGGCACGACGAATGGCGATGGGTGGCGCGGGAAGTGCGGCGGCCAGCGGACCAACGGCTGCTCTTAGCAATCCGGCGCTCTTAGCGCTTCGCGACCGTCGGACGAGCGGAGTCGAATTGATCGGCTTTGACGCTCGCCTTGCCAACAATGCGTTCTCGCTCAATGACTACAACACATACACCGGCGCAACACTCAATGATGCGGACAAAGAGTACCTGCTGGGACGTATTCCCCAGGAAGGTCTCGACGTGACCGCTGAAGTTCGTGCATCAGCTCTCTCGTTTGGCTTCGGATCCGCAGCACTAACGTTTTCCGGTCACGCCGGAGCGGATGTCACGCTCAGCCGTGATCTGTTCGAGCTGTTTCTCTATGGCAATGCGTTCGGCGATACGATCTCCCTTTCCGGAACACATGTCGAAGGGATCAGCTACGCCGCAGCCGGGTTCTCTACCGCCTTCCCCCTGTACTACCACGGCAATCGGGAACTGACGGTTGGTATCACGGCGAGTTACCTGCGTGGAATCGCCGTCGAGGAAATCATCTCTCTCAACGGAATGGCAACAACTGACACATTCGGATTTGCTGGAGCTGGTAGCGTTGCGCTACGCACGGCAACGGGCGGTTCTGGATGGGCAGTATCGGTTGGCGGCGCCTACAAACTGAACCAGTCGCACGCTCTCTCACTGACCGTTGAAAATTTCCTCGGTGGTATCTCCTGGTCGGGTGATCCGACTGAGTACGGCTATGAATTCGCCTTCGACACGCTGACGGCTGATAACGCCGAAGATGATCAGATCGTATCGAACGATTACGACTCGTCGATCGCATCATTCTCAACCGCGCTACCACGGACGATGGTCCTCGGGCTTGCCGATGTTGACGGCGTGTTTCGCTGGGCGGTCGACTGGCGTCAAGGACTCAACGGCCGCTTCAGTGCCGTTACCCAACCGCAGGTCGGCGCCGGAGTCGAATGGCGTGGACTCGGGATCCTTCCCCTGCGCGTCGGTTACTCACTCGGCGGACGCCAGGGCAGCCGGTTCACCTACGGGCTCGGCCTACATCTCCTCGGCTTCTATCTCGACGTCGCCGCTGCCAGCGGCGCCTCCTTCGATGGTTACGAAAGTAAGGGAACGACCGTCGCGATCGCGTCCGGTCTCCAATTCTAGAAGAGGATGGTTATGAAACGAACACTTACCTCTCTGGTGGTCGGCTTGCTGCTGACCGTAGGATGCGCGACGGAAAGTGGCGCTGTACCTCCGCACGACAACGTCCGCGAAGCACAACGCGTCGCGGCCGGTGAACGCATCGTCCCAGATTTCGCTGACTGGCGCGCTCGCGGCATCTGCCAACCCGATACGGCCCTGGGACGGTGGCTGCAGGAACGAAGCCGCTTCAACTCCGACTTGCAGGCGGCACCAGCGGCACCGTTTCGCGTGCTTTGCCTGCTTGTCGATTTCTCCGACCACACGTCCCAAGTTGCGCCGACGTTCTTCGATTCCTTGGTCTTCTCCGATGAGGGCCAAACGGTGCGCGATTACTTCTCCGAAGTCTCACTGGTGACGATTGATCTTGTGACGGTCAATCTCCCATCGAGTATCGGCTGGAATCGGGCTCCCCAATCCTACGCCTACTATGTGAACGGTAACCACGGCACCGGTTCGTACCCGCAGAATTCCCAGAAGCTGGTTGAGGATCTTGTCGATCAGGTCGATTCGCTGGTCGACTTCTCGAACTACGACAATGACAACAATGGCTCTGTCGATGTGCTGCTCGTTGTCCACTCTGGTTCCGGTGCTGAATTCACCGGAAACTCAAACGACATCTGGTCGCATAAATGGGGCATCTCGCCTCGCTGGAAAGATGGCGTCTACATTTCATCGTTTACCGTCCAACCGGAATTCTGGACTTCCCCCGGCGACATGACGATCGGCGTCTACTCACACGAGTTGCTGCATGGGTTTGGCCTGCCGGATCTGTACGATACCGACGGCAGTTCCCGCGGTATTGGCAAGTGGGGTATCATGGCAGCGGGTAGCTGGAACGGTCCCTCCGGTCGCGGTGGTTCTCCGGCGTGGCCATGCGCCTGGAGCCGCATTAATGCCGGCTTCGACACGTCGATCAATGTTGTCGCCAATCGTCCGGCAGAATCAATTCCGTCGGCTCAATTAGGCGGACCGATCTTCCGCCTCTGGACTTCAGGAGGCACGTCGAGCGAACACTTCCTGGTCGAAAACCGTCAGAGGACAGGTTACGACACCTACCTTCCGGGTGAGGGACTTCTCATCTGGCACATTGACGACGCCAAGTCAGGGAATCAGCAGGAATGGTGGCCTGGTCAACCCGCGGCCAATCATTACCTCGTCGCCTTAGAACAGGCCGACGGTGCCTTTGCGCTCGAGCATAGAACGAGTTCCGGCAACTCTGCGGACCCCTTCCCGGGAACAAACAACGTTACACAGTGGGACGACTTCACAACGCCGTCGAGCAATACCTACGCCGGCGGCCAGACGTTCGTCGCCGTTGATAACATCTCGTCGAGTGGCGACACGATGACGGCAGATCTCATCGTCGGGGTAGCGGCCGATGTTAACGATGATGATCCCGGGTTACCGACCGGATTCACCCTTGATCAGAACTATCCCAATCCGTTTAACCCATCGACCGTAATCAGCTTCACGCTCGATGAGTCGGCCGATGTTGAATTGACGGTTTACAATATCATTGGCCAGCGGGTCGCAACGCTCTGGTCAGGCCTCGCGCCGGCCGGCCGCAGTGATGTTACCTGGGATGGTCGAACCCAGGGTGGGTCCTCGGTTGCTTCGGGAACATACTTCTACCGCCTCACGACGGAAAGTGGCACGATCGCTCGGAAGATGGTTCTACTGAAATAGCTCCCCCCTTCCCGTCTGTGTGTGGATAACGGGTCCGGTGCCATGGCATCGGACCCGTTGCCGTTAGTTTTCGGAACGGTCGGAGTCGGACGCGATTAACGACGAACGTTCGATGCGCGAGTGATTGGCTCGGGCCGGAAGTTCATTCGGCTGGGGTTCGGGACCGTTGCCGGTCATCGACGGTTTCGCCGATTCTCCATCCCCACGCTTGACAGTCAGCCGCTTCTTCCCCCGATCATCGGCGCGTTGCCGACGCTTATGGTCAGCATGGCAGACTTTGCAGCGGCGTGGATCATCTTGATAGCCTCGTTCACGGAAATAGCTCTGAGCCTGTGGTGTAAAGACGAACTCTTCACCGCAATCGGCACAGACCAAAAACCGTGTACCCTCAGTGCCGTTTTCCATCCTGTCCCCCTCATGGACTGGGTTGGCGTCTCATCCGTGAGACCGCACGGCATACGATCGTCACCTGTAGTCGGTGCGACCAGGGTAGCAAGGGGGGAAATCAGGTCAACTAAAAGTCATTCAGTCTAGTACGGATTACACGGCGGGGGCGTAAACGTGATGAATAGGTAGTCGACGAGAGCGGAGATATCGGGGAGTCCAACCGAACCATCACACGTAACATCACCAGCCAACTCCTCGGGAAGCGGTTGCAGACCCGAGAGGAAGAGGTAGTTGATAAGCCAGGAAAGATCGGGCAGACTGATCTCACCCGACCAGTCGGTGTCGCCACGATAGAGCGTCGACGACACAAGTCGCGACGTCGTTCCCGAGACAGACGGTTCATTCTGCGATTGGTAGGAAACGAACAAGCGACTAGCCGTACCGAGTGGTGTCAGGACGGGAATTGCCACTGGGATGTTAACCACCGTTGAATCACCAGGCGCTATGAAGCGATCGACAGAGTCGAGCACAACCCAACCAAGCGAATCGGCCCAGGAGACCCTCACGATATCACTGGCTTCGGCCTCATTGTAAACGATCGCCGGTACATTGCGTGACGAACCGGAGTAGACGCCCGTGTCGGCGCTCACGGTACCGTTGAGTATACCGGAAACCTCGCGACTGGCCGTATAGGAGAAACTCGACGCTCCGCCAAACTCAGTTGCATTAACACCAACGAGCGTCGCGGCATAATACGTATCGAAATCGGGTATAACGATCGTGTCGACCTTCGAAAACGGATCGACATTCATCCAAAGGATAGAATGATCCGTCGGTGTTGTCGATAACACGACGACGGGCTGCCAGTCGGTACCATCAGCACCATCGAACGTTATCTGGAAGTCACCGGTCAAGGCACCGGGAAAGAAACGAATGTACGACGCCGCGTACCCGGCCGGGTTGGCACTCATGGGGCCAACAGGATAGGTCGCATGCTCACGCGTAATGTCAATTGGCTGGTAGGCGGCTCCCTCTTCGTAGAAGTCAGCATCCCAACGCGAGCCGGTGGCATAGTTCCACGCCGCGAATTCCGCCATTGCAGAATCGAGCGAGAAGCCGTGGTAGCTCTGGAGAGAATCGGCGAGTGATGTCCAAACCGATGCCGAGAATCGAGCCCCCTCCCACGCCTGAGCGATGAGCGCGGTATCGAAGCGTTCACTGAGGTACGTATTGAAAATGAACGACGCGTACATGTGGATGTCGGTCGCCATCAGTGACTTCTCAGGATCATTCATGAACGATGGCAGATAATTGTAATTGTCGTCGACGATATCGAAGACGATGTCTTCCATCCATGTCGCGTCGAGCTCCATATACCAGATTGGCTCACCGGGATCATAGGCAAACTGGACACAGTGATGAAACTCATGGGCGGCGGTTGCTTTAGCCGCGCCCGCCTGATTCCCTTCGGGATCTGCGTTCGGCGGGAAGCCGATGAAGTTGCGATGCATCGCAAGGTAGCTGGTCACGTCGTTCCAACCGTTCGGACCGGGATCCTCGGGAACGGCGTAACCGTAGAAGCCCATCTGCTCGAAGTAGACATCAAAAAGTGAATCACCGCCGTCGGTGCCATCGGACGGCGGTAGCCGGAAGCCCAGTTCGATATGCTTGACACGGGAAGTGTCAAGATATGCCGCGCAGGCTTCAATGTAATCAGGCACGCTATTGGAGTTGAGATCATCGAGCGGAACGGCGTTGCCGCCAAACGTGTCGTAGTGCAAACGGAAGAAACCATATGGCGACACGTATGTTTCCTGACGACTCGGACGCGCCATTAGCCGCAGAAATTCTGTCTGTGTCGCCGGCGAGAGATCATCCCAGCCCTGATAGACGGTGAGCAGTTGATGCGTCGCCGACCGCTCCGGGCGAACCGCCGCCGCCATCGCCTGACGATACCGTTCGGGCAATGCCTCCGGCTGGCGAATGGCGCGGGCAAGATTCAGCGCATAGTCGTCGAACGAAAGCGTGGCATCGGCAAGGTCAACCGCGAGCAGATAGGTTACCGGGAACGAACCATCGGTTGTCGGACTATCGGTTGCCAGCGCCGACGCGGCGACGACAACTCCACACGCAAGAAGCAGAACTCGAATCATGGTATTCGCTTTCACTACCCTAAGGCGGCCTAGTTAGCTGTATCGACCATTGGTCGCAGATACTAAGGTCAAGTCGATGAGGTGCAGGCGGGATAGACTTGCTCTACACGGTAATATAGCCGACCGACGAAAGGGGTCAATTAGTTTCGCTGAGCTGAAGATCGATCAGAAATACTGCTGAGTTCCGACAGTTACTGTCAATTCCCCTCCATTGATTCTGGCCAGGTCGATACGAACCAGTTCGCCGCGAGAGATACGCTCCAAGGAAAACCGCAATCCAATCCCACGTGACGCGACGAATCCGTTGGTAGTGAGTGCCTCGGAGTCGCGCCAGGCCTGACCGGCGTCGACAAAAACGACCGCCCCCGGGACAACCGAAAGAATCTCGAACCCGGGCCAAAAGCGGGCTTCCACATTCACGGTTCCCAGACGGTTGCCGGTCTGGTAGAAACGCGCGTAGCCCCGAACACCGGTTGGTCCACCGAGGGCCAGGTTATCAGTACCGTCTTCCCGCCAATCCCGCTGGTACCGCCCTCGTAACGCCAGGGTGACGAACGGCAGACTATTCTGGAACACGCGCATCGAATAGGTTGCCGTTCTTCGGAGCTCGATATCGCGTCGATAGAAGATTCGTTTCTCGACCGACCCGAGCAGGAGGTGACCTCCGAAGCGAAAACCGACCGTGCCGCCAAACTCGACCTGATCGAAGACATAGGCATCCAAGTCGAGATCTGTGGCCCGTCCGAAACCGGCAAAGAGCCCGAGGCCGGCCTGATAGTCCTCGCGATAGCGCCAACCGTTGATTTGTCGGGTCGTCACGAAATCATACGACACCAGGCTGACACGCCCTAACGCCTTCACGAATCCAGAATCGATGGGGAATGCGGCGGGATCGAACTCGAGCGAGAAGAGCCGTTGGTCACTGATTCGGTTCTCGACCCGATCGACACTCAGCTCAAACTCCAACTTGCGATCATACGGGCCGATTCGAAAACCCAGGATCCCCTGCTGCAAGTCCCGGGTCTCCTCCCAGGAGGCAAGCAGCGACTGATCACGATTGTTCTCGTTGAGCCCCCCCGACCGAGAAAAGATCACCGACCATGTCCAGCGCTGCTGAAGATTGTAATAGGGACGCTGGATTGCAACCTGCCGCAGAAGAGCACGCGGGTCTCCGGAATAGCCGGCACTCAGACGAATAGGCCAGCCGTTAAGACGGCGATCACGAAACGATGCCGCAACAAAGCTACCGTCGCGATCATCATTGAAGAAATCAAACGAGGTGAACAGATTGCGCCCGAAGAGATTTCTCTCCTCGATGCCGATGTTGAGTCGGTTCTCATCACCATCTCGTGAGAAGCGCACCCCTCCCCGCAATGACCATTCGTCAAGTGTCACCACCCGAACATGGACTCCTCCCGATGGGAGGGTGTCGACCTCGACAAACGCATCGGTGAGAGAGTAGTCGCTGCGAAGATTGCGAGCTACCTCCTCGGCCAACAGCGGGTCATACGGATCCCCCGTCGCGAACAGCAGCTCGCGTCGGAGAATCGATACGCGCGTCTGAGCATGCAGGGCCTCGGCAATCGATATGAGCAGCGGAAACCGGCGGAGGCCGCCCCAATCGATCGGCCGTCGTTCAAACGAAATCGAATCGACAATCCGGCCGGCAAGCTCCACGCCGGGCGGTCCTTCGTCGGTTTCTCCGGTAGCTAAGACCGGAGTCGTTGCGACAAGTAGGACAATGGCCAGGATACGCCACAGATTTCGCTGGTTAGATCGAATCATCATCACCCGTTATCGGTTCTACCCACCGACGCGACCTTCAGTCAAGCCTTTTCGCTTGTTGGCCGATAGCTACGAGGAACGGCGGATCTCCACCCCCGCCTGAGGGAGAGTTATGGCACGCAAGAAAATCGGCGATCTTCTCGTCGAACGTGGCTCTATTTCCCCGGCGCAGCTTGAGGAAGGGCTTCGGCTCCAATCAACAACCGGGCGGCGCCTCGGAGAGGTCCTGGTCGACCTCGGTTATATCGAAGAAGACGATCTGATCGACGCTGTCTCCGAGCGTCTCGGTGTCCCCAAGCTCTCGGTCGAATCGCTGGTTATCGACCCGGCAGTGATTCAACGAGTCAATGTCGAGATTGCCCGTCGCTTCACGCTGATCCCGATTATCGCACTCGGTAACACCATAACGGTTGCGATGGCCGATCCGCTTAATATCCTCGCCATCGATGAACTCCGGTATCACACCGGTGCAGAGATCAAACGCACAATCGGCAAGGCGAGCGAGATCAAGGCGGCAATCGATAAATACTATTCGGTTGCAGATTCGATTCAGGGGATGGTGGGCAAAGCCCAGGCGACTGACACGGTGACAACCGCCGTCGAAACGTCAATTTCGTCCGACAATAGTTCTCCGATTGTGGAGATGGTCAACCTGATCATCTCACGAGCAGTTTCACAACGAGCTTCCGATATCCATCTTGAGCCGGACGAAAACCAGATGCGCATTCGCTATCGAGTACACTCGATAATGCGCGAAGAAGCGGCACCGCCGAAATCGATGCAGAGCGAACTCATCTCACGAATCAAGATTGCGGCCGATCTCGACGTCTCGGAGAAACGTATTCCCCAAGATGGTCGTATGGCCATGGTCGTCGATGGAAATCCCGTTGATCTTCGTATCTCGACGCTACCGACGATTCACGGTGAAAAAGTCGTCATCCGACTGCTCGACCGTCGTAACCTGCTGATGTCATTTGGCGACCTCGGTTTTGCGCCGCTTCTCGATGCCGACTGGCGTCGCCTGATTGGGAAACCGGAGGGGTTGATTCTCATCTCCGGTCCGACCTCCTCGGGCAAGACGACCACGCTCTACGCAACGCTGCAGGCGATCAATTCGGTCGAGCGGAATATCGTGACAGTCGAGGATCCGGTTGAGTATTCGTTACCCTTGATTAATCAGGTGCAGATCAATGAGAAAGCCGGACTGACGTTCCCGATGGCCCTACGGGCGATGCTTCGTCAGAATCCGGACACGATCATGATTGGTGAAATCCGCGACCCGGAAACGGCACGGATGGCTGTTCGTTCGGCTTTAACCGGTCATCTGGTACTTTCTACTGTGCACACGAACGACGCTCCTAGCGCTGTCGCGCGACTCGTTGATATGGGGCTCGCCCCGTATCTCGTTGCGACTTCGCTCACGGGCGTGCTGGCTCAACGACTCTTACGGGTCAATTGCCCCGACTGCACACAACCATACGAACCGGCGACATCGGTTCTCGAGCAGTCAGGGCTGCTCGGCCGTTCGGCAGGACTCACGTTCCAGCGCGGCACCGGCTGTTCGACCTGCGGAAACAGTGGGTTCAAAGGCCTAACTGGCATTTACGAATACTTCGAGATCACCCCCGAGATCAGCAACGCCATCCTCGAAGATGCGTCGGCGGCGTCACTGCGCATCATGGGCCGCAAGCAGGGCTATCAAACGCTGTTTGAAGTCGGTTTGGAGCGTGTTGCGGCAGGCGATGTCTGCCTCGAAGAGCTGCTCAAAGAGACGGCGTTCGCGGGTGAAACTGATGACCTCATGGCTATCGCGCCGGAACCGTCGGTACTTGAGCATGGCCGTAACGTATAGTTTTGACGCACTGACCGAGTCCGGGGAGAAGACTACCGGTACACTGGTCGCGACCTCTACCGATCAGGTTGAGGCGTACCTCGCCGACCGCCGGATGCAACCGATCCGAATTCGGACGCAGCGCCGTCAACTGGCGTTCCGGCTGCCGTGGCAACGTCGTTACGACTACGACAAACTCATCCTCTTCACCAACTCGCTGGCAACAATGACACGCGCCGGCGTACCGCTTCTTCGCTCTCTGGAAATCATTCGTGTTGGTCCCGCCGACGGACCGTTCAATACAGCGATTGACCAAGTCCATGCCGCGGTCCATTCGGGCAAGACATTGTCTGAGGCTATGATCGACCAGTCCGGTGTCTTCCCTCCGGTCTTTACAGCGTCGATTGCCGCGGGTGAAGAATCGGGCCGCCTTGATCAGACGCTTGAAGAGTTAGCCTCGATGCTTGAGGAGGAGCTGGAAATTCAGCGGATGGTCAAATCGGCGATTCGCTATCCGATGATCGTCATCGGCGTTCTCGCAGCAGCATTTCTTGTTGTCATGACATTCGTCGTCCCCCGCTTTGTCGCGTTCTATGCGAATTTCGACGCCGAACTCCCCCTGCCAACGCAGATCATGATCGGGACGTCAACGCTTCTCCAGCAGTACTGGTACCTGATTCTGGCTGGCGCTGGAATCCTCGGTTTCGGTTTCCAGCAGTGGCGTGCCACGGCAACCGGGCGGCGGATGTGGGACGGATTTCTGCTGAAAATTCCCGTCATTGGCGACCTGATTATCAAGGGCAACATTGCTCGCTTTTCGATCCTCTTTCGGATTCTTTTCCGAGCCGGTCTGCCCCTGGTCAAAACGCTGGCCGTGTTGCGCGGAACGATTCGTAACTCCGCCGTCGCCAACGAGGTGACGATGATGGAGGAGATGTTTCAGCGGGGACAGTCGCTCGATAAGGAGCTCGGGCGGTTTCGTCTCTTCCCTGTGCAATCGTTGCACATGATGGCGGTCGGGCTTGAATCCGGAAATCTCGATACGATGCTCTACGAAATTGGACGTCATTACGCCAAACAGGTCGCCTACACCTCACGCCACCTCAATGCGATCATCGAGCCAATCCTGACACTGTGTCTCGGTGTCTTTGTCCTCATCCTGGCTCTTGCGATCTTCCTTCCCATGTGGAATTTGGTCAAGGTATTTGGCCAATAGTCGCGCCCGAAACGTGAAGGATTCGCATTCGCTGCCGAAAACCTGAACAGAACCAATCACTTCCGATGGAGGAGAGCATGTTCGGTTTTCGTAAACAGAATGAGCGCGGTTTCACACTGATCGAACTCGTCATCATCATTGTCGTCCTTGGCATTCTTGCCGCCGTGGCGATTCCGAAGTACCAGGATCTGTCGTCAGAGGCGAAAGAGGCTTCGGCCCGCGCCGCCCTCGGATCACTCCGCTCGGGCATCGCTATCTTCTACGCCAATGAGGCGATCACCACCGGCACAGCCAACTGGCCAAGCGTCGCCCAGCTTGAGACAACGGGTACGGTCATGGCCAACGCGCTTCCGGCCAATCCATATCAGGACGCGGCTAACGCGCCCGATTCCGTCGTCACCGGCGTTACGCAGGGAACAACTGTCGGTAGCCGTGGCGGTTGGGCCTACAATCCCAGCACCGGTGAAATCTGGTTGAACACCAGTACCGCCGGCGAAAACAACTGGTAGGGAGATGACGTGACCGTGGGACGACTGCTGATGCATCGGCCCCGCGGTTTCACCCTCGTCGAGCTGGCAATCATCATTGTCGTGCTCGGCATCCTGGCCGCGGTTGCTATTCCGCGTTTCATGGACATGGGTGATTCCGCCAAGGTCGCGGCGACTCAGGACGAACTGAACGCGCTCAAAGTAGCACTCACCGGCAACCCCCGCGCGGTTGCCGGTGGCTCCTACGTCGATCGCGGGTTTGCAGGTGATGTTGGTCACCTGCCCAACCAACTGTCAGACCTGGCCACTCGACCCGACTCCGTTGCGAGCTGGGATCGGCTCGCGCGACTCGGATGGAATGGCCCCTACATTGCCGCTGGAACGGGCGATTACCTGACCGATGCCTGGGGTGTGCCCTACGTCTATGATCGGTCGGGGCGCCGCATTTTGTCTCTTGGTGGTTCCGACACCCTCCTGGTGACCTTCTAAAAGGCGATGCGCATGGACTCTTCCGCTCTCGAACCAACGCTCGCTGACCCAATCGAGTCGGCAGCTCTCCCCCACGACCGCGGAGAGGAGCGTCCGGTACCGCCACGACGGAGTATGTCGTTCGGGCGGCGTCTCGCATTCACGTTCGACGACGAGGCCCTGGAGATGGCGGCCGCAACCCATGTCGGTCGCCGCTCTCATCTAATCGCCTGTCAGAAGGTCTATCTGCCGGGTGGCTCAGCATCGGAAGAGGCTCACGACGCTATAATCGTCGACGCAATCAAGCAATTCACCGAGGAATTCGGTGGCCGATCGGCGTCGATTGACATCGTCATCGGAGGAGGCGAAACGGTCTTTCGATCGTTTTCAATGCCGGCACTCAAACCCGCGGACCTCCGCGAAGCAATAATCTTCGAGGCTCGCAAACAGGTTCCGTTTCCCCTGGGCGACTGTTTCTGGGACTACCGGGTAGTTGCTCGCTATCCGGATAGCGAGCAACCGCGGGTTCGCGTTTCGCTTGTCGCCGGCCTGCGACAACGGCTCCTCCATATCCTTTCGTACTTCGATCGTCTCGGCCTCCGCGTTAATCGTGTTCGGCATAGCCTGGAGCTCCTTGGTGGAGTCCTCGGAGAACTCCCGTTCTTCGATGCTTCATCGAGCTACTGCCTGCTCCAAATCGAACGGCGGCGATCCGAGGTATCGTACTACCAGGGTGGAGAGCTACGTTTCTCACATGGCCTCTCGCTCGGTTCAACGTTCCTGGCCAATCGCATGGACACGACCGTGTTCGAGTTTTTTGCCGAAACCCTCGCGGGGGAGATTCAAAACTCTCTCGACTATTACGCCGGACAGGTCGCCGGCGGACCCGCCGATGTTGTTCATGTCTACGGCGACCTGGCCTACTCCGATGATCTGATCGACCTCTTGACCGACCGCTTCGGAATGGAGTTTCGACGATTTCCAACTGATCAACTGTCGTTTGCTCAGGCGCTTCCGGAAGCAGCCGGCGAGGAATTGCCGGTCTGCCTGGCGAGTTCTGCGGCAGCCCTCTCGACCGTTTCGGGAATCAATCTGTTACCCCCGGAACGGCAGAGTGCCAATGAAAGTCGCCGGATCAACTGGTACGGTACCCTTAGCCTCGCTTTTGCCACGCTCTGCCTCGCCACGGCCGGCCTGCTGCTCCGTACTGAGGTTGCGGGCACCGAGCAGAAGCTGGCTCACGTTCAGGACCGCAAGGCACAGGTCGAAGCATCACCCGCACACGCGACTTTTTCTGTCGTTCAGGATGAACTGCAAGGTCTGTCCTCGTTCATTTCAGCCCTGACTCATCAGGATGATGAAATCCATGAAGCACTCAAGGAATTGAGCCGTGTCATCCCCGAGCGGGTTCGTCTGGTTACTGTCGATGTGCGTCACGAAGATGGTGCCCCTCGACTCTATCTGTCAGGTGAGGCACGAACGTCACTGTTACCGCCGGAATTGGCCGTGGCAGAACTTATTCAAAAACTCGATGCCTCAGCAGTCTTTGGCAAGGCGAGCCTCCAGCAATTCTCCGGCAAGCGGATCGACGATACGTACCGCTACCGATTTACATGCACAGTGGAGTTGGTGTCATGAACCGTCGTGTTGTTCTCTACGCCATAGGCTTGGTGATCATTGGTGCCATCTGGTACTTCGCCATAGCGTCGCCACTCTGGTCGCGACAACGTGAAGCGATTCGCGATACCCGTACTGTTACCAGCGAGCTTTCTGCAATGGAACAGCGCGTCGCCACCCTGCCCAAGTGGCTCGCCACCCGTGATTCGCTGCGTACCGTTCGCACAGAACTCAGTGAACGTTTGTTTGCCCGCGAGCAGCTGGACGAATTGATCATGTCAATGCGATCGATGGCAACCGACAACGACCTAGAATGGATCACGGTCTCGTTGCCACTCGACGAACTCGTCGCGACCGATCGCGAAGCAACATCACCAACCCACCCTCAATCCCTCGGGCTCGTGGTTACGGTCGCCGGCGGGTTCTACGCAACGGGCACCTTCATTGAGCGACTCGAAGAGAAAGCCTACTTCGGTGGTGTTCGGAATGCGACGATGTCGGTCGACCGCGACCGTGCTGGGCGTATCGTCTCGCAGATCGCTATCGAGCTGCTTATCAGTCCGACGGAGGTGACATCGTGAAGGCACGGACACGCCAAATCGGCGTCTACGTGCTCTGTGGTATCGGCCTCATCTGGGCGGCTATGAACTACGAGCCATCCCGATCCAAGGTTGCCGATGAGGGAACTCTCGCTCCCGCTCGGCCCGCACTCACCGGAGCACCGCTTGCGCTTCCCGACGCGACGATGGTAGGCAGTGGATCGCTCATTTCCAACGCCGAGGACTGGCGCCGCGATCCCTTTCAACTCGCGGGTCAGGCACCGACAGCGATCGATGTTCCCGATGAGGTCTCCGGCTTTTCGCTCGGCGGTGTCATGAAACTGGCGTCCGGACCGATCGCGTTCATTAACAATCAACGCGTCAAAGTTGGTGATGAGATCGAAGGAGCCACCGTCGTTTCCATATCTGATAACTCAGCGGTAATCCGCTATCAGGGGCAGAATCTGTCACTCCGTATTCAACGAGGCTAATCATGGTGCAGGGAATACTTCGTACAGTCATCGCCATTGCCGTCCTGCCGTCCATCCTCTGGTCAGGTTGGGAACAGCGGTTGACCCTCAATTTGGATGAGGTTCCACTGGCAATGGTGATCAGTTCAATCGCCGAGGAAACCGGCCTGAACCTGGTCATCTCAGGAGAGATCGACGGCGAGGTAACGATGCGCCTCGATGATGTTCCGGTTGCAACCGCGTTACAAGCGATTCTGGGATCGAATGGCTATCGCTACATCGTTCAGGGTGACATCGTTGTGATTCGTCCCGACGCCGGTGACTCACCCAGCGAGCTCGTATCGGAAATCGTACGGCTTCGCTACATCGCTGCGGAGACGGTCCAGCGTGCTCTGCTCCCTCGCTTGTCTCAACGCGGCAAGGTCGAGATTCTCAATGTGCAATCGTCGCCGGGTACAGTCGGCGATGGATACGTCGCCAACCGCGTCATGATTACCGACTACGAGTCGATCGTCGCTGAATGTCTTCCTCTTATCGAGGTCATGGATGTTCGTGAGAAGCAGATCGTCATCGAAGCCCGGATCATCGAAACATCGCTCGATGCCCAGGAAAAGCTTGGTTTCCTTTGGCCAAGTCGGGCGACGGCCAATATCAAAACGGCAGCTACCGTAACGAGCGGTACAAGCGGTGAAAATGACGAGACCCGATCGGCCGGCGAGTATGATCCGAACAACGGATCGTGGACCTGGGGAAAGATCTCCGTCGATCAGCTGTCACTGGTGCTCGATTTTCTTGATCAGGACGACAACAACAAGCTGATCTCCGAACCACGGCTAACAACGACCGAGAATCACCCGGCGATCTTCGAGGTGAACACGGTGGTGCCGATCCAGACGATCAACCGCTTCACAGAAGGCGCAGCAACGTCGGATATCGTCACATTCCAGGATGAGGAAGTGGGGATCTCGCTTGAGGTTCTCCCCCGGATTAACGAAGGTTCGACGATTACGCTTGATGTCTTCCCGCGCGTAGAGGAGATCATTGGCTTCTCAGGTCCAGTCGACAATCAGAAGCCGATTACGACCGAGCGCTCGGTGCGGACGCAGGTAACTGTCGAAGACGGTGAAACCGTCGTCCTCGGTGGCCTCTTGAAAGAGGATGAACTGGAGACGGTGACGCGTGTCCCGGTCCTCGGTCATATTCCGATTCTCGGATCGCTGTTGTTCACCAATCGCTCGACGACGCGGTCGACCAGTGATCTGATCATCCTGATAACGCCGCGGATTGCGGAGTAGCCGGTTTGGTCGGTGCCTTGCCACCGACCAGCATCCAGCGACGGGAACGCGTAAACAGCATCGGCACGCTGAAGACCATGTAGATCAGGTCACGGATTAGCGTTTCCCAGGCAGAACTGGTCGCCGACTCTGCCGCCTTGAAACAGCCGCAATCGATGTCGAGATTCCGTGCAATTGCCGATGTCAGGGCGATGATGAACATCACCAGCATCCCGTTTACCAGCAGCACCGCGCCTCGGAACCAAATACCGACTATCAATGCGAGGCCAACCAGCAGCTCGATCCACGGCAGGATCAACGCCATCAGATTGATAAACGACCCCGGAACCATGTGGTAGTACCAGATCGATTTGGCAAACGCACCCGGCTCAATGATCTTGTACCATGAGGCGTAGATGAAGACACCGCCGAGAATTAGTCGGCCAAGCATGATGAAGTAATCGTTGTCGATTATTCGACGCATTCGTCGCTCCGTTCTACCGGAAACTCGAAACGTTTCCACTCCCGTGCCCCGCCGTAAAAGACCTGCAGATTGCTGTAGCCGAGATCATCCTGCATCAAGCGCGCCATATGTAACGAGGCCTCGCACTCCTCACCACCACAGAAGACAATGATCGGATCATCTTTGGCCACCCCCGCGAGTACCGAATCGAACTGCGCGTACATCTCCTCGTCACTCGCGGGGAGATAATCGAACGAGATGTTAAGCGCCCCGGGGATCGTTCCGCAAACGTACTCCTCAGGAATTCGCGCATCGAGCCAGATCGCCTGGTCCGTTGTGTAGAGCATATTGGCGGTGTTGATATCGATGAATGGTGGGTCGCCAGGCGATGCTTCCGGTGGCACGATCGGTCCGTCGCCGGTATGAATCTCTCGATACTCACCCACGTACGGAATAGCATTGGGCGACACAAGATTGATGCCCAACGCTAAGACAGTCGACAGGGCGACCAAAATCACAGCTTCGCGAATCATTGCTCGGTGTTCCTTGCTCGTAGCTCCAGTCCCAACATCCGATTATACCCACCAACCGATCGGCGGTTGATTGGTTCGCCGGGTCGACTAATGTTCGTGGTCATGGTCATGGCTGTGCCCATCATGCTCATGCTCGTGATGGTGTCCGGGGGTGCCGGACGACTGATTGTGATGATGGCCATGGGCACCATCAGCATGCAGGCCGACCGTGACCACGCCAATCAGGACGATTCCAACAATCATCAGGGCGAAATTGGACCAGCGTCGTTTGTAGTCGTGAAAAACCTCTGGAAGCAGCTCACCGGTTGCGATGTAGAGAAAGCTGCCTGTCGCTATGCCCGTCGTAACGGCACCCGCCGTTGGACCCATATTGTGTAGGAGCGGACTCAGGCCCAAGGCACCCAGGGGTGTCATCAGCGAAAAGATCGCCAGGAACGTGATAACCCGAAACCGACTAAAGCGAGCCAGCTTCAGAAGTGAACCAAGCGAGAAAGCAACCGCGATCTTGTGAATGCCGAGCGAGAGCAGAATGATACTCCACATCTCCGGACGCAGCCCGATGACCGCAAGAATAACACCATCGAACAGGGCGTGATAGGAGAGTCCGACCAAGGCAGCTACCGAAACGACCCGGTGTCCCCGGTCGGGATCGATTGTAGCATCACCGCCCAGTAACCGCTCGAGAGCGAACATCGCTACAAACCCAATCAGGAGGGCAAGAGCGCTGGCACCGGCCTCGTAATGGAGAAAGAGTTCGGGCAAGAGATGCAGAAAGACAGCACCGAGAATAACACCGGCACCGAACGCGAGAAAGGTGTGGAGAGTACGATCACTCCACGACCGAACGAGGACCAGCAGTCCTCCGGCCAGGGTGACCGCGAAGATCACAGCGGCCGCAATCGGGAGTGACGACATGCGGCCGTAGGTATCCGTAGCGACGCGTCAGGTCAAGCATATTCCAGACACGTTCGGAACGATGAGTCAGCGTAAGATTGATGTTCAGTTTAAGACAATAACCGCCCTGCCACCTCCGACAGTCGTTCGGAGATGCCCGCCGAGATCACCTGGACCAAAGGCTAGGTGTTGACGCGTCGGGTGCGGTGCGGCGCATTAATGAGGTAATGCTTGCCGGCCAGGATTTTCCCGACCACCGTCGCAAACTTACCCGGCGCCAAGTGCTGCAACCCGTACAGCTGCCACCCATCTTTGTTGCCGATGGTGGCAAATTGTTCTTCAGCTTTGCGCTTCGGCATCGCTCTCTCCTTGCTGCGCAGTCGGGAGCGGTCATTCCTACTGCCCGCGGCGGCGGCGTGATTCGCTGATTCGAGTGATGTCGACCGACAGGTTTGGTGCGAGGCTGTCGGACAGACCCACCCGGGGCGAGTCTCGCACTAAGAAGCATATTGACATACACCTATGGCTTGAGATCGCGACGCAAGAGATCACGTAACTTATTGATAGCCCGCTTCTTATAAATGTGGACAACTTGTTGAGTTACACCCAGCTCAGAAGCGATCGCGCGCTCGGTCTGACCCGCGAGGATCCCCTTCACAACCTGGCGCTGACGGTCCGAAAGGGAACGCGAGACATGCCACTTGAGTCGACGCGCCAAAGTTTCCCGGAGGTCACGTTCGGTCCCTCGCGGTGCTTCCGAGGCCTCGCTGTGGTAAGGCGAGCGATCATTCGCGAACGACTCCAACAACAACCGGTCGACGATCACCTCGGCGAACTGATGCTCGGGAGGGATCATAGTCCGTTACTGTAGGTTGAGCTTGTTCTGAAGTGCAGTCAGGTCGGCGGTGGAGAGTCGGAATCTCGTTTGTACTTCCTGGGAGATCTCGGTGAGTGCCACCCGCCGTTCATACGCGGAAAGATCAGAAGGCAGCCGTTCGATACGACTGCGATAGTAGTCGAGCGCTTCCTGATCGCGCCGATCACGCTCATTCTCAGCCCGTGCTGCCTGATACTCGGACCTCACAGTCGCAAGAGAGGTCTCTAAACGATCGATTGCCTCTTCTCTATCACTAATGACAGTAGTCAGTGAGTCCACACGCCGCTGATCGATAGCCGACGACTCGAGCTGGAGACGAACCATGGCCAACGAATCCTGCCAGGCCATCAGCGAATCAACGAGCGCCGTCGAATCGGCGGTGAAGCGAGCCGCAAGTTCCGCAGCAAGCGAGTCGACCGATCGCTGCCCTTCCTGAAAGGCGCTCGCCTCCCGGTCACTTTGGCGCCAGACCAGCGTCGCCGCGACCGCGATGAGCACGACCAGAACCGCGATGCCACCCATGAACCGTCCGAAACTGCGCCACACCATGCAGAAAGCGTAGAGCGGCTCCGCCGCTGGGTCAAGCGTTGAACAGGTTTCTAGCGGGTAACCGTCGGACCAGAGTCGGCACGCTGATCAGACTCGGCTGCTTCCTGTAAGACCGCCAAAGAGAGATGCGCTTTGCGCAGATAGTAAAATCCGAGCAGTGTCAGCGTCATGTACTGCGCCGCGTGAAGCACGATGGCAAACGAGACTGACGCCGTATCGTCGAGATTGTACCGCTGCATCACGAAAACTGCGGCACCGTGGAAGATGCCGATGAAGCCGGGTGCGGACGGAATCAGGATCGAGAGAGACACGGCGACAAGGAGTAGGAACGACGCCGTGAGCGGAAGATCGAATCCAAAGGCGAGAAAGACGAAGTAATTCGAGACACCCATGATGATCCAAATAATCGCCGTGTACAGCACCACCCAAAACAGCCGTGTGGGAGTCTTGATGAACTCCACACCACGGGCGAGCTTGCCGTAGATATCCAGCAGTTTCGTCTGCCACGCCGGTTTTAAAACACGGACGAGGCGCTCCAGGCGCTGCCCAACCTGCTGTGGTCGCAGGGCCAGGATCAGCATGACGAGGATCGCGAGAATCGCAACCGATACGCCAATCAGCATCACCAGCTGGAAATTGACTGAGAAGATCGGATCGGTCACCGCAACCACGACCAGCAAAATCACAAGCAAGGCGATCAGATCGAAGACCATCCGCTCCACAAAAATGGTAATTAGTGAGGTCGACTTGGGAACGTCACTATCCTGATATGCCAGCGAGTAGGCTCGCACGAACTCACCCAGCCGCAGTGGCAGGACATTGTTTGCCATGAAGCCAATGCACGTCGCCGCTACGAGCTTCTCACCGTCCACTCTTTTGATCGGCGCCAGCATATGCCCCCATCGCCAGGCCCGCAGCCACATCATCGAGGCAGTCAGCGCTATATTCGGGAGTAACCACCAGTAGTTAACCTGGGTCAACGCGTCGCCGAGCTTGGCATAATCGATCTGGAGTAACAACCAGGCGAGGAGAACGGCCGAGATGACGAAGCCGACGATAATCGTCACACGCTTACGCATCTGAGATGTCACTGATCTCTCCCCGCTTCGCGCTCCACGAGTTCGTTAAATGCCGCTGCGGCATCGTCCCAGTTAAATCGCTCGGCCCACTGTAACCCACCACGCTCCAGCCGCTGCCGTTCGGAATCGTCGGTGAGCAACCGCAAGAGATTGTCGCGGAGAGCGTCGGTATCACCATAGGGATAGAGGTAGCCGGTCTCATTGTGACGCACCGAATCTCGGAGACCCGGAGTGTCAGCAGCAATAACCGCCGTACCAACCGCGTTCGCTTCGATATTGGTCAGCCCCCATCCTTCCTTGCGCGACGGTAGAACAGCGACATGCGCGCGACGAAGTCGCTCGACTTTGTTGCCTGAGGGAACAAAGCCAGGAAACTCGACAGCATCACCTATTCCAAGTGTTGTTGCTTGCTTCCGCAAGGGCCCAAGATAATCACCGGCTCCGACGACCATCAATCGGGCTTCGGGAATCTGCATCCGAACATCGGCAAAGGCCGTTATCAGATGCTGAACTGATTTGTACTTCTTGATTCTCCCCAGATACAGCACGGTGGGAACATCATACTTCGTCACAGCAGGGTCGTGTGCGTAGGTCGAGCGATCGATGCCACAATGGATAACCGATACCTGATCCTTAGGTATGCCACGCTCAACGAGTTCGGCCGCGGTTGACTCCGAAATGACGTTGTGATGAAAGCGTCGGTAGACACGCGTTACGGGCACCTCAAACAAGTACACATAGAGGGCGAGCGGTAACGATGCTTCGTGAAAGACGGTCGTTGCAAAAAGATGCGGAATAACGACAAGTGTTGGTAGCGACAGATAGAGCGGGGTATAGAACGGAACCTTGTTGATATCCTCAATAAGAAGATTGAACGATTCTTCAGCCACGAGACGTTTCAGCAGTGGTCGCACCGCGAAGTTGAAGTTCTGGCGGCGGCCAGTGCGCAGAATGCGGATACCTTCGTGTATCTCCTCATCAGCACATCCATCCCAACCCGAACAGACCAACGTCACCGTGTGACCGTGTTGACTCACTAACCGCCGCAATAACTCCTCAAAATGCACCTCGGCCCCACCGGCGAACGGATTCTTGAGGTCATTCCAATTGAGAGCCAGCAGGTTCATTGGTCGGTGTTCCCCGGTGCGGCCTCACGAGCCCGTCTGAGCTGAGTTTCGAGATTGCGCAACGCCTCCGCGGTTTGACCATCGGT
The DNA here is from genome assembly GCA_028289585.1 of Candidatus Zixiibacteriota bacterium. Classification (GTDB taxonomy): domain Bacteria; phylum Zixibacteria; class MSB-5A5; order GN15; family FEB-12; genus JANQPI01. The sequence goes on along the minus strand of JANQPI010000035.1, from coordinate 191,370 downwards.
CGGATTTGCCTGCACCCACTGCCGCAGCAATCGGACGACGTCATTATTGCGGTTCATCTGCATATAGAACCGGACCAAATCCTCCATCGCCGGTCGGTATGTTGGATCCTGCGACAAAACTGCGGTCAGACTCGCCTCAGCCGAGTCCGTTTGCTGCAACGCCCGAAAGGCACCCGCGCGAAAGACACCAATCTCGCGCCAGTCGAACGCCTCGGGACGAATCGCGACGATTGAATCAAACTGAGCAAGCTTACCGGCCTGGGCAGACATTGCCGCCAGGTACCGCCACCCCTCAGGAAGAACAGGCACACGATCAATGACACGTCGAACAACAGCTTCGGCCGAGTCGCGAGAACCGGCCGCTCGCAACGTATCGGCAAGATTGAAAAGCGTGGTGCTGATGTTCGAGTAGGCGCGCATCGTCGCTTCCCGCTTGAAGATCGACGGATCGTTCATCCCGCGATACCGATAACCGGCAGCATCGTCCATGACCAAAGACCAGGTCCGTTCGACGTTAACTCGGCGACCACGTTGATCCGGACGAAGCGACCAGACCATCCCCTGGAGCTGCAAAAGACTGTCAATAGAGTTTGCCTGATACGTTCGCTGATTGCTTGGCACTGAGGTAGAGAAGTGAATCGGGCGGCGACCGGCATGATTCTGGATAATGCGGTCGCTCACCTGATTGCTGAGTCGAAAGACGCGCCCGTCGGGAGTACGGAAGGGAACGAGGCTGTCGATCTGGGAGTCACGCAGTCCGAGATCGAGACCCAGGTAGGTCTGAACTTGCTTGACATACCAGCGAGTGTTCGCAAGTGACAGGTTGACAACCGAAACATCGCGACGAATCTCACCAACTTCCTGCAAGCACCAGAGCGGGAAGGTATCGTTGTCTCCGGCGACAAAGAGAATCGCGTTCGGATCGCACGATGCCAGAATGTTGTGGGCATAGTCTTCGGCAAAGAACGTGCGCGAGCGATCGCAGCGGTGCCAGTTTTCGGCTATCGCATAGATGGGCAACGCGAAGAGAACGACCAGTGATCCGAGGATGACCGTACGGGGACCACGACCAAACGAAGATATTCCCGATCGAATGAGACCAATCATGCTCGCGATGCCGAGGCCAATCGCAAGCCCGAAGACAACAAAGCCAGGCGTGAAGAAGTAATCTCGGTCACGCACCTCCAGATAGTCCTGACCCGTTGTTGGATTGATCCGTGTGCCGTCGGCGAAGTTCATATACAGCACGAGTCCCACCGTCCCGAGCAGCAGGAGCGCCAGAAGCGGTAACCCTGACCTCGGTTTACGCCGAACGACCTGCCAGAGGCCGAGAATACCGAGCACCAAAAGCGGCAGGAATGCCTGGCCGGTGAGCCCATATTGCTCTTGGAAAAACCCCCAGAAGCCCATCCGACGATGGGGACCGAATTGATTCGTCCACTCCGATCGCCGTTCGAACATGCGCTCGGTCATTGACATCTGACCGTACTGCTTACGTTCTACGAAATCGACGAAGTCAGTCCAGTTATCAGGCTCATTCTGATTAATGATCGGATCGTGAACGGCGCGTACTGGAATATAGAACTGTACCGAAAAGCCAAGCATAGCGATCGCCAGAAGGGCAAGGCCAACCGGGGCAGCAGATATGCGTCGGGTGACCCAGCCGACGATGAGGATAATCGCAGCAGCGGCTAAACCGAACTTGAATTCCGACACTCCCAGGATCAACGTCGACAACCCCAGCAGCGCGACAACGTGTGCGATTCGAAGATACTTCCACAAGAGGATCAACAACGAAAGCATCACGACACCGGCGATGAGGAGAAAGAGGTCGTAGCCACGCAGGGGCAACAGTCCGATGATACTGAGCACGGCGGCTGTGCCGATGATGGTCAGCGGGACAAGCGTTACGGTCGAGACACGACCAGCCGTTTTGCGCTCCTGGACGACGGTGTAAACCGCCACGCCAAGTGTCGCCAGGGCCGTGAAGGGACTGACGATATCGAGCACACCGAAGGAGAACGGGAAAAAAGCCTGCAACGCTGGCAGTGCAGTGATCGTTAACCCGGCCGTGACGATCGCTATCCCGCGAGACTGAGTATTGAGAGCAAGCTGGTACAACAGGAGCACAATCAGCGCGATGAGGAACGGCAACTGCCAGGGGACCTCACCGGGCCGGGCCGAAAGCTGCACAATCAGCAGCAGTAAAACGGCCAGCGCGGCCATAGCAACATAACGGACCCAGTCAGGTGCGGAACGCCTGATACCAAGCACCAAGAAGAGCACGGGAAAGATCAGCATCGACGTCATGTGAACGCCGGTACCGAGAACGGCGAGAAAAACGATGGCAACGCTAATGCGTTCGCCAAGCGGGGTCCCGATATGATCAGCTGCTACCAGCAGTAACCACAGCGTTCCCATCAGAAAGAGCAGTGTCGTGCCGTAAACCTCAGCTTCAACCGAGTTTGTCCACTGAGTAATGCCAAAGGCCAGGAAGAGAGCTCCGGCCACCGAACCGGCATAGACGAGGAAGCGGCTGTAGCGATCACCGGTGCCGATGGCGCTGCGGAGCAATCGCACAGCGATCAGGTAGCCAAAAGTTGCGGTGCCGGCGTTGCAGATTGAGGAGAGCCAGTTCACCCGCTGATAGATGTTTTCAAACAGTGGCAGCAGGGAGAAGATTCGACCAATGAGCACGTAGAGTGGAGTACCGGGGGGATGTGGCACGCCAAGGATATGGCTGACGGCAATGAACTCACCGCAATCCCAGAATGATAACGTGACCGCCTTTGTCAACGTGTAGATCACCAGAACAAAGACAAAGACCGCCGACGCCACCAACACGTTGACGCGATCGAGCGAGACTCCGAGCACGGTTAACAAATGTTTTTGATTCCCAATCCGGTCACGATTCCTCTACCACTTCGGCAGGGCAGGATACGGCGCTGCCTGTCGGCTGTCCAGCTTCAGGCCTGTGAGGGGGTATCCGGTGCCTGGATAAAACGGTCGAGAATACCGTTGATAAATGACGCGGAATCGGCCGTAGAGAACGCTTTTGCCAGCTCAATCGCCTCATTGATGGCGACCCGTGGCGGCGAATCTGGGCGAAAACTGAGTTCCACCAAGCCAAGTCGGAGGATATTCCGGTCGATCGAGGCCATTCGCTCGAGCGACCAGTTACGGGCATAGTCGGCTATCACGCTATCAGCCCAACTCTGATGCTCCCGAACCTGCTGATACAAGTCACGAGCAAAAGCGATCGTTTCGCGAGACAGGGAGGAATCGACCAGGACGGAGTCAATCACGGAAGCATCGTCCTGATCCCCCATCTCGGACGTGTAGAGAGCCTGAAGCACCAGCTCGCGGGCGCGGCGGCGTGGAGATGATTGACTCATTGTGCATCCTGGAGTTGCCGATACAGTGACATCATCTCAAGGGCCGTCATCGCTGCTTCGGCTCCCTTGTTGCCGGCCTTGGTACCCGCCCGCTCGATTGCCTGTTCAATCGTATTCGTGGTGAGAATCCCAAACGTTACAGGAATCGACGCGCGCTCGGCAAGTCGACCAAGACCAGCGGCGGCCTGACCCGCGACGAAATCAAAGTGAGGTGTCGCACCACGAATGACCGCCCCCAGACAGATGACCGCATCGTAGCGGCCACTGTCGGCTGTCATTCGTGCAACCCCGGGAATTTCGAAGGCCCCCGGGACATCGATGATGGTTATATCGCTTTCCGCTGTACCGTGACGTGTTAGCGCGTCTACTGCGCCATCGCGCAGCTTGTCGGTGATGAATTCGTTGAAACGTCCCACGACAATGGCAACGCGTCGACCTGTCCCGCTGTAATCTCCGGTCACTCGTCGAATGCTCACGTTCAACTCCCTGTCGGCTCAAGCAGATGGCCGAGTTTTGTCTGTTTGGTTTCCAGATAGCGGGTGTTGTGCGGGTTAGACGGAACAACCAAGGGAACTCGCTCCGTCACCTGCAGACCATACCCACGAAGACCCACAATTTTGCGCGGATTGTTCGTCAGCAAGCGAATCGAGCTGACCCCCAAATCGGCCAGAATCTGTGCTCCGAGGCCGTAGTCACGGAGATCAGCGGGGAAGCCGAGCGACTCGTTGGCCTCGACCGTATCTTCGCCATCATCCTGCCGTGCATATGCCTTGATCTTGTTGGCCAATCCAATGCCCCGGCCTTCTTGCCACATGTAGACAACGACGCCAGCATCCTCTTCAGCGACCTGCCGTAAGGCCGCTTCCAGCTGACTACCACAATCACACCGAAGTGATCCCAAGACATCACCGGTCAGACAGCTGGAATGAACCCGGACGAGGGTATTCTCTCGTCCCGCGACGTCCCCTCTGACCAGTGCGAGATGATCGCGACCGTCGAGTTCGGAGTGGTACATATGCAACGTGAAGTCACCGTACCGAGTCGGGAGATTGACAGTCGACGTCCGCTTAACCAGGCGCTCATTGCGATGGCGATAGGCAATCAGATCACGAATCGTGATGAGCTTCAGATTGTGACGCTTCGCGAAGGTCAACAATTCCGGCAGCCGTGCCATCGTGCCGTCGTCCGCCATGATCTCACAGAGTAAACCCGATGGAGCAAAGCCGGCGAGACGAGCAAGATCGGAGGATGCTTCGGTATGTCCGGCTCGAACCAACACCCCGCCGGGGACAGCCTCAATCGGAAAGACATGTCCCGGGCGCGCCAGATCTTCGGGTTGTGTCGACGAATCGACGAGATCGGCTATCGTCTTGGCTCGATCCGGTGCCGAGATACCCGTCGTGGTACCGTGCACAGAGTCGACCGACACAGTGAAGCGCGTGCCGAGTTTGGCGGTATTGTCACGGACCATTGGGCCAAGGTGCAATTCGTCGATGCGATCGGATGTCAGTGATACACAGATCAGTCCTCGACCGTAAGTTGCGCAGAAATTGACATGCTCGGGAGTTACGCACTCCGCGGCCATGATCAGATCCCCCTCGTTCTCGCGGTCCTCATCGTCGACAACGACGACCAAACGGCCGTCCCGAATGTCGTCGAGTGCTTCCGGAATACTGCTAAATTCGGTGTTGGACATCAGGTCCACCCTTTCGCTTTCAAGCTGTCGGCGGTCAGCGAAGATGCGCCGTCGACATCGTGAGCTCGCAGAATATGTTTGGCCAGCAGATCGAACTCGAGATTGACCGAAGCACCGGCCTGCGCTGATAGATTGGTCGCTACCTGAGTGTGTGGGATGATGTTCACGCTTACTCCCCCGCGTTCGACAGTGTTAACCGTCAGCGAAATGCCGTCGACGGCAATCGAGCCTTTGGCAACGACCAGCCGATCCCAGTCGTCATCGTAGGCGATATGAATAACCCACGATTCACCAATCTCGTCAACGCGACCGATCCGGCCAATCGTGTCGACATGGCCGGTGACGAAATGCCCACCGAGACGATCGCCAGCGCGAAGCGCCCGTTCCAGGTTGACGTGGTCACCCACGCGATAGGCACCAGCTTTTGTTCTCGCGAGCGATTCCTGGGATATCTCGACGGTGAACTGATCGGCATTCATCGAGACGACCGTCATACAGGCACCGTCGATCGCTATCGATTCCCCAATCGCTAGCGGGTCATCGCCAAAGTTGCACTCAATGGTAACGATCCGATAATTACCGCGTTCGGTTACCTCGACAATCGGAGCGGTTCGTTCGATGAGGCCGGTAAACATCAGGCCGCCCTCCGTTTGGGATACCCAACAAACATCTGATCCTTGCCCACCTCACTCCAGCTGACACGCTCGAAGGTTACCGCGGCCGCAACGTGCTCAATCCCAAGGTCGGACACCGATGCTCGCCCGGGCCCAATAATGATTGGTGCCGTGAACTGGATCCACTTGTCAACTCGGCCGGCCCGCAGGAATTCCGCAATCAGTTTACCTCCGCCCTCTAACAGAACCGATTGCCAGCCAGCACCTGTCATGCGTTCCAGCAGGCTGTCGATAGCAATGCGCCCCCCCCGGGTCGTCCGAAACGACCAGACGTCGGCGCGAGCGGACGAAACTCTCTTGGCCCCACCCGTTGTGGTAGCAACGACCGTGCGCTCGTCAGTCGTATTGAGCAGCCCCAGCCCTCCCGGCAGCTTACCCGATGCCGTGACGATGACTCGGTGTGGGTTGCGCCCTCGTGTGTGACGGACAGTCAACGAGGGATCGTCGAGACGTGCGGTCTCACCGCCAATCACGACGGCATCTACTGAAGCACGCAAACGATGGCTTTCTCGCCGTGCGGCCAGCCCAGTTATCCACCGTGAATCACCGGCTGCTGTGGCGATTTGGCCGTCGAGCGACACCGCAACTTTGACCGTGACAAACGGTCGACCGGTCCGGTGGACATGAAAGTACGCCTCGTTTAACTGCCGCGCTTCGGCGGCCAGGATATCGGACCGAACCTCTAACCCGGCGTCCTGCAGACGCCTTCGACCCCGACCACGCACTCGGGGATTCGGATCGGTCGTCGCCATGACGACACGACGAATCCCAGCTTCGATGATTGCCGTTGTACAGGGTCCTGTGCGCCCGGTGTGATTACAGGGCTCCAGCGAAACGTACAACGTTGCTCCTCGGGCGGCCGCTCCCGCTGCTCGCAGAGCCGCAATCTCAGCGTGGGCAGTTCCAGCGCGCCGGTGCCAGCCGCGGGCGACGACACGACCATCGGCCACGACGACGGCCCCCACCGCAGGGTTCGGGGACGTTTTCCCAACGCCCTTGGTGGCTTCCGTCAGCGCGAGTTTCATAAACTGAATGTCGTGTTCGGACACGAAAAAACCCCATCAGCGACTGCTTCGGGGCAGAAAGGTGGCACATCGCCAACCGGCGACCGCATGCATGCACGCAGTTACCGAACGTCTTCTACCATCCGGACTGTCACCGTCGGCACCTGAATTTCACAGGCTCAGTCATGCCGGATACCGACATGAGTCGCGGGCTGTAACCGCCGGTCGAGGAATTTCACCTCGCCCCGAAGTTGTTGTCAGATAATAGAAGAAACCGCGTTGTGAGGCAATCTGTTTCGGGGAACTCCTGTCGATTGGGGATTCCTTGCGACCGTGCTGGCTGGCATTGGTATCGAACCTACAAGCTTGAGGAGTGCAGCCACTTCGTTGGCGTCAGAAGTCGCGTCGACTCCGATCGCCAAGAGCAATCCGGACTGCCGGAAGCCAGGAGAAAGAATGAGTCGAGCCGCTTCATCTCCGACGAGATAGTCGATGGTCGTGGTACTGGTCACGTCAGCGTGCCGCTCAATGATGGTAACCGACGGCTGTTGGCTGTCGCTCGCAAGCGGAATGAGGTCACGAGCGATGACACCCCGGTCGACGATCATGTCGGGACGACTGTCAGCGGACCAGAATTCAATCGATCGAAGATACCCGTCCTCAGACTGCTCGATAAGACGAAGTGTCAGAACCCCGTTTCCGGCGAGCGCAGCCCCCAGTTGCTCGAGGTGCCAAGACGGATCGGCAGTGGTCAGCAGTGGCAGCTTGTCGACCACTGCCGCTAGTGGCGACGTCTGCTGCGAATGGCTCAGCCTCCCCTCGTCAGCCAAAACATCAAAGAGCATGGCAACGGTAGCGGCGAGTGCTTCGGCCCGCTTAGCCTCGCTGGACGTAAACGATCGTCCGCCGCGTGTCAGTGTCACGATCACTGATTCCCGTGGCAGTATCACCGGTACTAAGAGCATGATCTGTGCGCCGTGCTCTGTCAGCCGTGTTACTCGCTGGTAGTGTCCGGTCGCCAGCGCACCCGTTGCCTCGACACCAAGCCTTTCGCGTGGATTCGGTTCGATAAGTGGGGCCGCTGTGATACCGATCGTAAGTCGCGACATAATCTGACGTCGTCCATTGATCCGCGCTATTGTGACTGTCGACAACTCAAGTTCACCACGGATGGCGGCTGCCCACTTCGCAAGTCGATCGATCTCCGGGTGGCCTGATCGAGCCAACTCTCTCGATACTGCGACCATTCGGCCGATCGACTCGTCGTCCGCGGCCTGGTGTCGACGGATATCGGCGACCGCCGCTTCCGCGATCAGTCCCCCGAGTTGATCAACAACCGCCGCTACGGCAGGCTCCTCTTCCTGCCCTGACCAGACAGCAACAACGAGGCGCGGTGAGCTTCCGATTCGAATAGTTCGTTGGAGAGACGGCGGCCCGGGTGCTGATGGCCAACCGACTAGACTTACCGTATCCGAACGCCCGAGGCGATGCAGTGCCGACCAGGCGATGTCGGTGGTATCGATTTCGCCAGCGCTGGCGAGAAATCGGGCGCTGTTTCCACTTCGGCTAAGCGCGATGACAGCCACGGCGTGAGCGTCGAGAGCATGCCGTAATGCCCGACATATCTGTCGGCTTAACTCTGAAACTGAGATGGTGTCTCGGCGGGTGCTAAGTACCGAGGGGTAGACTTCAAGCAGACGCGTTCGCTCCGCACGCCAACGCCGCCACGACCGCGCCACAGGAAGCCAGTTCGCCACACCCGACACCAGCAGCGACATCCCGACGAATGTCAACGACCACCGAACCAGTCCCTGTACTATTGGTTCGGATAGTCCAGGGACAGAGACAAACCAACCCAGCTGGCCATAAACATGCCAGAGCACCCCACCCGTCATCAGAACAAGTCCCGAGACCATCTTCCGGAACCCGATCCGATCGTCAGCTTCCATGATATGGCGAAGTCTCAGCAGGAGGAGCAGCCCCCCGAGATAGAAAACGATGATCAGCCAATCGATGAGCGGCACGGGCGCAGGTTGGTCCTTTGTTCAATTATTGAACGTTACTTATTCAATCGGCCGATTCTCCGGTGACCTTAATGGCCGACCTCCCTCACTGGGGTCGCTTTCCCCCACGGGACCGTTTCATCGGATCGGCACAACAGCCCCTCACCAAACGCCTATACCATTGAACAACAAAGACTTACGGGGACGTCCCGGGCGTGGCACCAGCCTTGCCGCGAGGTCAGTGAAACGAGTTCGAAACCAGCTAGCCGACCAAAGGGGAACCGCTATGACCCGCCGCTTGCTTCTGCCCATCTGCGCTCTGGCCCTTGTCGCAATGGTAACCAGCTTTGTCGCCTGCTCGGGCGATGATACGCAGCTCCACAATCCGTTGGGGACCTCAAGCAATCTTGAACTGTATTTCCCGATTACCGCTAACTCGAGTCAGACGTACGAGGTCACCAGCGCCGACTCAACTGTTTCGACCGTCGTCCGTTCGATCGGCGACGCTACGATGCTTAATAATCAGCAGGCGTTCTTCTGGATCTCGCAAACCGACACTATGACTCCTGATACTAGTTGGCTCGTTCGCACCTGGAATGAGATTCGCCATATCGAGAACGAACACGCCGCTCCGGAGCGCCTCCTAACTCTGCCATTGACTGTAGGTACGACTTGGGACCGGTTTGCCGATAGCGTCTTCTTGTCAGGGGCAGTCGGAGCTTCATCCCTGCTTGCGGGCACATCGCAGATGACAGTTGACGCGATTGAGCACCGTAGCCTGAACGATGGAACAGAATTCCAGAATTGCGTACGCATCAGTAATGCCGGAGCGTACGGCTACAACTATTGCTGGTTCGCTCCGCACGTTGGTCTGGTTCGCTGGGTGTTCGGAAGTCAGGATGATGGTGAGACCGGGCAGCAGGTCGGCGAATTGCAATAACCCAACGGGTACGGGTTGTTCGATCGGAAACGCGCGCTCACGTGAGCGCGCGTTTTTCGTGGTCCCCTATCAGCGGGGAACGACGCGCTCACGATTTTTGAAGTGGAGCTTGGCGACGTCACGAAGTCTGTCCGTGCCAAAGAGGCGAACAAATTCACGACCAGCGCTATCGACCTGAGGAGCCGCACCTTTGGGTAGGGTCATACCATACTCGTGAGAAAGGGCTGCCATCGCGTCAACGAATGCTGCCCGGGCTATAATCGACGCAGCGGCAACCGCCGGCAGGCGCTCCCCGCGGACGAGTTGCCGGAGATTAAGGTCGATCTGTCGATCCACAAGTTCGTTCTCAATCAACTCCGGCTTACCAAACTTATCGGAAATCGCCATGCGCGCCCCCGTTTGGGTGTATAATCGCGCAATGACTTCGGCATGCCCCCAGGCAAGGAGCTTGTTGAGATTGCCAATCGCTTCATAGCGGCGATTGTACTCGGCGGGGGCAATCGTCACAACAGTATGCGGAAACAGCCCCGCTAGTTGCTCGGCAATTGCCTGGAGCTTGGTCGGGGCAATCGCTTTGGAATCGCGGACACCGAAGCGATCGAGCGTGGCCAGGTCACCGTCTGTGACAACGCAACCGGCGACCACCAGGGGGCCAAAGAAATCTCCCTTACCGGATTCATCAATTCCGATAACGAGCGAATCACTCACGCGCGCTCGATATACTCGGAACTACGCGTGTCGACCTTAATGCGATCTCCCGCCTCAATGAAGGGTGGCACACGAATCTCCAAACCGGTATCGAGAACGGCTGGTTTCGTGACATTGGAGACGCGGTCTCCCTTGATAACAGGCTCGGTTGAAGTGACAGTCATAATCACCGAAGCCGCCATCTCAAGGCCAATCGGCTCTCCATCAAGGAATTGAATGCCGTATTCTTCGTTCTCACGAAGGAAGTAGACGAGATCGCCAAATTTGTCGCGAGGAACCTCGAGCTGGTCGAATGTCTCGCTATCCATAAAGGTTAACTCACCCGTGTTTTCGTAGAGAAATTGCATCTTCCGCTTCTCAAGGTCGGGTGGGGCGAACGTATCGGATGTCAAAAAGACCTGCTCTAAAACCTGGCCGGTCTTGATATGCTTGAGCTTGGTGCGAACCTTGGCGTTGCCGCGGCCCATTTTGAAGTGACTGAACTCGACGATCCGCCACGGTTGCCCGTCGACCATGATCGGCAGTCCCTTCTTAAAATCGGAAACTGAATACATGACTCCTCCTTACCGGGTCGAAAGTACGGTCCGGATCGGATTTGCCAAGTGAAAATGACGGCTATGCCACGGGTTGTGGCGCTGATGCGAACGGCAATTCGATACGGACAGTCGTCCCCTCGTTCGGTCGAGAGTCGATTCGAATCGCTCCTCCGTGTCCCTCGATGATTTTGCGCACCAACGGCAGACCGAGACCAGTCCCCTCGGGACGGGTCGAAAAGAACGGCGTGAAGATGCGATCGAGGTCATCCGCAGCGATACCTCGGCCCGTATCGCGAATGTCTAACGCTGCGCCTGATTCGGTCGCCCGGCCAACGACGGTGATTTGCCCGCAGCTCTCCCGACAGGCTTCACAGGCATTTTCAATCAGATTGGCAAACGCTTGTTTGAGAAGAATCCCGTCTCCCTCGATGCTCGGAAGACGTGTAACATCGGCTGATATCGTTACGTCCTGCCACTCGGGGCGAACCGCAAAACTGGCGATCGTATCGTCGAGCAACGATGACAGGTCCAGGGTTTGGCAGTCAACGGCAAGAGGACGGGCAAAATCGAGGAACCGCCGGATCATCGCCTCGGCATCATTCGTTTCACGCGTGACTGCAGCGATGTGCCGGGTCGCACCACTGTCAGCCTCAATCGTACGCCGGGCTAACTTGGCGTAGCCGCTGATTGCGGCCAGCGCATTGCGAACCTGATGCGCCAAGCCACCCGCCATCTCCCCCAGCGCAGCGAGGCGTCGAGATGTTTCCAGCTGCGCACGTAACTCTGTCAAACGAGTCGTGTCATTGATCAGGACAACGATCCCGAGACGTTCGCCGGTCGGACGACGAATCCACGTCACGGTAACACCGAGGGTTGAACGCCCCCGATCTGTCGTGATTGTACATTCGCGGTAGCCGGATGAATCCCCCGTCAGAAGGGTCTGCTCGATAAGATTGTGCAGCTCACTATGACCGTCGAGTAAGGCCGTGTGGTCAAGCCCAGGAACGACCGATTCCGGCAGCGCCAGAATCTCCGTTGCCGGCGGGTTTGCCGATCGAAAGCGACCGTCGCAGTCAAAGGTGATGACACCTGCGGTAACCGATTGGACCAAATGATCATTAAACTGTTCGATAGAAATCGCACGCTCGGTCAGTTGATCATTGAGGTCAACCAACTGGAGTTCGCGCTCACGCAGCTCCGCGATCATTCGTTCGTACTCATCCGCAACAGAGTCCGACACGCGATCCCGTGCTTCCGACCATCGTCCCGCCTGAGCGGCGACTTGACGGATACGCTGGAACGGCCGCAACACGAGTCGAGAGACAACCAGATAGACGAGGCTGACGAGGATCAAGACGATCAGCGTCGCTTGCCAGGTAGCGTCAGCAGCCTCGTCGAGATGTGCCAGATGTTCAGCCTCACTGGCAACGACCAGAAGCATCGCCCGCTGGTGCATTTGGACCGGTACGAGGGAATAGTAGCGGCCATCCTCGCCCCGCACGAGGTCGTTCGGGCGATCGTCGAGTAACCGTTCGACCAACAGCGGCAGGTCGGTCACGGGCAGGTACCGACCCAGCTCGCCGACCCACGCGCGCCGTTGCTCAGCATCTTCGAGGTCCGGCCGCGACGGCACCAGCCAAACGTCCGAGAAACCGTGGGAGACCGCGAGTGGCTGGATAGCCGGAGACTTAAACGAAACGTCGGCAGACTCAATAACCCGCACGAGAGCGAACGATCGACTACCAACATCATTGACAACTCGTTGATGTTCGTCCAAGCGCGCTCGATGGAGCAGAAATGACACGAAAACCGTCAGACAGACAAGGAGCAAAACCAGCGTCAATAGTCCGCCGTGGAACTCCCATTCAATTCGTTGTTTAGGGCCGGTCATCGTCCCGGTATGCCCTATCGAACCAAAACAAACGTGGTTACGTAGTAGTCGATCAGTCGGTCGCCGAACATCAAGGCCACGAGCGCGGCGAGGGCGAGGAATGGTCCGAAGGGAATCACCCGCTCACGGCGGAACTTGGAGGAAACCACCATGATTCCGATCGAGACGACGAGTCCAATGGCAGCCGATGCCACAAAGATGAATAGGACTTTCTGCCAGCCGAGAAAGGCGCCCAGCATGGCGGCAAGCTTGATGTCCCCGCCGCCCATCGACTCCTTTTTGAACAGCCAATCGCCGAGCAGCGCAATCAGGTAAAGTGAACCGCCACCAACGAGGAGGCCGATTGCCGCCTGCCAGATGGTCAGACCACCCGGAGCGAACGCGACCCCCAGTCCGAGCACCATACCGGGGATCGTTATGCGGTCAGGAATGATCTGGTGGTCATAATCGATCAGGAAAACCGCGATCAACGCGGAAGCGAGGACAACCGCAATCAGAAAGTCAAGGGTCAGACCAAAGTGCCAAAACAGCCCCATGAAAAGTAGTGCCGTAACCACCTCGACCAGTGGGTACCGAAGCGAGATGCGCGTACGGCAGTTAGCGCACCGTCCACGAAGAAAGAGGTAGCTCACCAAGGGGATGTTCTGGTACCAGGTAATCAGCGCTGAGCATGACGGGCACTTCGAGCGTTGCATCCCAAACGGAATACGCCGCGGCAATCGATAGATGACGACATTAAGAAACGAGCCGGTGAGCAGACCGTAGAGCCCGACAATCAAATAGATAAGCCATGGTTCCATACCGATGGTATCGGCACGGGAGGGGATTGGGATTACCTCAGCTGACCGAGGTGATGCATCACCAGAGCCACCGCGACCGGGCTCGCCGTTTCGGTCCGCAGAATCCTGGCCCCGAGCGAAACGAACTGACAGCCATGGTCGTGAGCGAGCGCTAGCTCATTATCCGAAAAGCCTGACTCCGGCCCGACAATCAGGGATACGTGATCTGGTCTACCGGGGAGGGTCAGGTCACTGAGCGCCACACTGCCTTGCCCCGGATGAAACAGCAGGCACGGGCCGGTCGGTCGCGATTCCGCGAAGAAACACTCCAGCGTCATCGGGTGGGCCAGGGTCGGGAGTACGGAGCGGCGTGACTGTTTCATTGCAGCCTCTGCAACCCGCGCGTAGCGACTGAGACGAGCACGAAGTCGCGCGGGATCATCAACTCGAACCTTTCCCTTCTCACCAATAAGCGGCTGGAAAGAGCACACGCCGAGTTCCGTTCCCTTCTGGATGACACTATCAAACTTGTCATTGGTCGACAATGCCGCCGCCAGTGTTACCGCAACCTCCGGCTCTCCCCAGCCGTGGATGTCGGAACCACCCACGATCGCTGCGCCGTTACCTCGATACTCGATTGATCCCTCGCGAGCCACACCGCAACCGTCGACAGCAATGGCGCGGTCACCCTCGCGCAGGCGCAGCACTTTTCGCGCATGTTTCACTTCGGACTCGGGTAGATCGATCGCATCACCGGAGAACGGACCCGGTGCGCGAAAGACCGGCGGCACCGACACCGTGGCTAACCGTCCCGTCGCACAAGAAGGGTCACCCAATCACCGTCGTGGATTACCTCGGAGACCGTTTCACCCAACTTTGTGAGCCGGTCCGTGATTACGGCCTCGTCGTCGCGAAGCAGCCCTGACAGGAGCAAGATGCCATTGGGGCGGGTAAGTTCCTGTAAGCGCGGCAACCAGTCTTCGATTGTCCGACGGATGATGTTGGCGACCACAAAATCATACGTGCTGTTGCGCTCAGTCTTGTCAATCGATCCGAAGCGGATATCGTAGGGAGCGGTGATGGTATTGAGGTCGAAGTTCTCCCGACAGTTATCGATTGCCATAACGTCATAGTCGATCGCCATGAGTCGGAGAGCGCCCATCTTGGCCGCCAGGATCGAAAGAATCCCAGAGCCACACCCAAGGTCGAGAAAGGACATTCCGGTTTTGAAATGCTCGCGGATCAATGTGAGGCAACTCCGCGTCGTTTCATGTGTCCCGGTTCCAAATGCCATCTTAGGCTCGATGATGATATCGTAAGGAGTTTCGAGCGGAGCTTCGTGCCAGGATGGTCTGATGACTACGTCATTAGCGAGTACGAGCGGCTGGACCGACTGCTTGTAGCGATCGATCCATTCCATATCGGTCACGGAACGAATGGATAGCCGTGGAACGGTAGTCAGGACGGCTGAGAGATAACGTTCCAAGGCCTCGCGATACTGAGCCTGCCGAGGCGGTGGGACATAGAAGGTGAGTCCAACGTCGGCCACATCCTCCTCGTCGTCGAGGAGGATACCATTGGCGATGTTTTCGATGACGAAATTCGAGACTGCGTCGAGATGTTCGCGATCGACGCGAAACTTAACCTCAAGAAACTGCTGTCGACTATCGTCAGTCAAATCAGACGCCTAGCGTCTCGCGCAAGCGCGAGAAGAATGACTTGTCACTGTTGGGTGCCTGGAAGGTCTCGGATTCGGCCAATTCATTGAGCAACTTTTTGTCCTGCGACGAGAGCTTGGTCGGGACCCAGACGACCAGGGAAACCAACTGATCGCCGCGACCCGAGCCGCGGAGATGCGGAATGCCTTTCCCCTTCAACTTGAGGACCTTTCCCGACTGCGTACCGGTTGGTACTTTGAGCGTCGTCTCACCACCGAGAATCGGGACTGTTACCTCCCCGCCCAGCGCCGCGGTGGTAAACGGAATGGCCGTTTCAAAAATGATATTGTCGCCGTGACGGGTGAAGTGTTCGTGATCGGCCTCCTCGAAGACCACGACAAGATCGCCAGTAAGACCGCGACGGCGCGCCGAGTTTCCCTTCCCCTCAACCGTCATGTAGTTGCCGGTCGCGACCCCTGCCGGAATGTTGAGCGTAACGGTACTGCTACCCTTGATGCGGCCCTCGCCACGGCACGTCTTACACGGATCGGCAATCACCTCACCTTGTCCCTGGCACATGTTACAGGCGACCACCTGCTGTACCGTGCCCAGAAATGTTCGGGTGACCGTTCGCATCCGTCCCTGCCCCTTACACTGCGGGCAGGTTTGCTGAGAGGCTCCGGCGGCAACGCCGGAGCCGTCACAGGTCTCACAACCGATAAGTCGGTTGACTTTCACTTTCTTTTCCGCGCCACTCGCGATCTCTTCCAAGGTTAACTCGACGCGTATTCTGAGATCCTCACCACGGTTCTCGCGGGGACGACCGCCACCGAAGAGATCATCGAAGACCGACCCCCCGCCACCGAAGTCGCGCATGAATGCGCGGAGGGCGTCGGAGAGATCGAATCCGGCAAACCCGCCGGCACCGTAGCCACCGAATCCCGACGGTCCCCCCTGGCCAACGCCGGCATGTCCGAACTGGTCATACGCGTGACGCTTCTGAGGATCCTTGAGGATCTCGTACGCTTCCGTAGCCTCTTTGAAGCGATCCTCGGCTTCGGCATCGCCGGGATTGCGATCAGGGTGAAACTTCATCGCCAGCTTGCGGTAGGCTGACTTGATTGTCCCCTCATCAGCTCCCCGGTCAACACCGAGAACTTCGTAGTAGTCGCGTTTAGACATCTATCGCGCTACTTCTTGTCGTCGTCGACGACCTCGAAGTCAGCATCGACGGCGTCATCGGAGCCGGAGGACGTGTCATCACTTGGCCCGGCGTCGGCCGTACCACCCTCGGCACCAGTCGCGCCAGCCTGAGCCCCGGGATCGCCCTGTGCCGACTGGTACATCTGCTCGGCCAGTTTGTGCGATGCCTGCACGACTTCCTCTTTCGCTTTTGTAATCGCGTCGAGCGACTCGCCCGCGACGGCAGTTTTCAGGCCGGCAACGGCCGCTTCGATCTTGGCCTTTTCATCGGCATCAATCTTGTCGCCATGCTCGCTGAGAGTCTTCTCCGTCTGATAGACAAGCGCGTCGGCCTCGTTACGGGCGGCGATGAGATCACCCTTCTTCTTGTCCTCGTCCGCGAACTTCTCCGCATCCTTGACCATGCGATCGATCTCATTGTCGGACAGCCCCGAACTCACTTCGATCTTAATCGACTGTTCCTTGCCGGTCGCCATGTCTTTGGCCGACACATGTACGATGCCGTTCGCATCGATGTTGAACGACACCTCGATCTGAGGGACACCTCGAGGAGCAGCCGGAATGTCGGCCAGATCGAATCGGCCGAGAGTCCGGTTATCGATCGCCATCTGGCGTTCACCCTGGAGCACGTGAATCGACACGGCCGGCTGATTGTCAGAAGCGGTCGAGAAGACCTGCGATTTCTTCGTCGGAATTGTCGTATTCCGGTCAATCAGTTTCGTCATGACCCCGCCAAGCGTCTCGATACCCAGCGACAACGGTGTGACATCGAGCAACACGATATCCTGCATATCACCGGCCAGCACGCCGCCCTGAATGGCCGCACCAACGGCGACAACTTCGTCTGGATTGACCGACTGATTCGGCTTCTTACCAAAGACCGATTCGACTGTTTCGATGATCTTCGGCATGCGCGTCATACCGCCGACCATAACAATCTCATCGATCTCCGAGATTGACAGGCCCGCATCGGCAATCGCCGCCTTACACGGCTGGATCGTCCGCTGCACGAGTTCCTCCACGAGCGACTCGTACTTGGCCCGAGTCAGGGTCAGATCAAGATGTTTCGGCCCTGACTGATCCGCAGTAATGAACGGCAGATTGATGTTTGTCTGCATCGTTGACGACAGCTCGATCTTGGCCTTCTCCGCAGCTTCTTTTAGCCGCTGAAGAGCCATGCGATCTTTGCGCAGGTCAATCCCCTGATCTTTCCGGAACTCATCCGCAAGCCAGTCGATAATGCGCTGATCAAAATCGTCACCACCCAGATGCGTGTCGCCGTTGGTGGAACGGACCTCGAAAACACCATCACCAAGCTCAAGAATCGAGATATCGAACGTACCGCCACCGAGATCATAGACAGCGATCTTTTGATTCTGCTGTTTCGCCAGACCGTAGGCGAGTGACGCTGCCGTCGGCTCGTTGATGATTCGCAGCACCTCCAGACCGGCAACCTTCCCGGCATCCTTTGTCGCTTGACGCTGGCTATCGTTGAAGTAGGCTGGGACGGTAATGACCGCTTGAGTGACTTCCTCACCGAGATATTTCTCCGCCGACTTCTTTAGATACCCGAGGACCATCGCCGAAATCTCCGGGGGAGCGTACTGCTTGCCCTGGACCTCAACCATGGCGTTTCCGGACGCGTCTTCGCCGACAATGTACGGGACAATCTTCTCTTCTTCCGAGACTTCGTCGTGCCGTCGCCCCATGAAACGTTTCACCGAGAAGACGGTGTTTTCCGGATTGGTGACCGCTTGCCGCTTGGCTGCGGCCCCGACAAGTCGCTCCCCGTCCTTGGTGAAGGCGACGACGGACGGTGTCGTCCGTGCTCCTTCAGTGTTCGGGATGACGACCGGATCTTTTCCTTCCAGAACGGCGACAACCGAGTTCGTCGTCCCGAGGTCAATGCCAATAACTTTACCCATTAGAGATTCTCCTTATTCCTCATCATCGTTCTGTGGCTCGGGCGTGGTGGCCACCGCAACCTGGGCGTGGCGGAGGACACGGTCACCAATCAGGTAACCGCGTCGGAGCTCTTGAACGACCGTCCCCTCGCTGTCTTTTTCTGACGGTACACGAAGCATCGCTTCGTGCTCGTCGGCGGAAAACGTCTGACCAATGACGTCCATAGGTGTGACGTCGAACCGTTCCAACATGCCGAGCAGTTTTCCATGAATCATCGATACACCGGAGTGAAATGCGCGGAACGGCGAGTCGTCCAACGAATCATCGGGTGATGTGCTCGCAACAGCGCGCTCGAAGTCATCGATCACGTCAAGAAGCTCGCGGAGCAGACGGTCATTTGCGTAACGCCGTTCATCTTCGGCGATCCGTACGGCCCGCTTCTTGTAGTTGTCGAGATCGGCGAGAGCGCGAAGGTATTTTTCCTCCCACTCCCGAGCCGGATCGCCGGGTTCTCCCTCACTGGTCGGCGCCTCGATTCCCTCGCTTTCGCCGGAGAACGACGCTTCGGTCTCCAACGTTTCAGTTGTCGTCGCTGGGTCTCGTTCTTTGTCTGACATCCGTTAGGATACCTCTCGTGTCTTCTCGTTATAGCCCGACAGGACTTCCGTAATCGAGCGTGCGGTGTATTCAACAATCGACACCAACTTGCTGTAAGGCATTCGCGTTGGTCCGATGATCCCAATCTTGCCGCTGATCTTGCCCACCCGGTAGGTCGACGTTACCAGTGAGCAATTCATGATCTCATCAATCGCCGATTCTTTGCCAATCGTAATCA
This sequence comes from Candidatus Zixiibacteriota bacterium, assembly GCA_028289585.1. Lineage (GTDB taxonomy): Bacteria > Zixibacteria > MSB-5A5 > GN15 > FEB-12 > JANQPI01. The sequence continues at coordinate 172,143 of JANQPI010000035.1, read as the reverse complement.
AGAGTCCCTCGTCCTCGGCAGCCGCCAGGAATTCGGTCAGCGCTTTGCGCTCTTCAAGCAGACGGAGCATCGGGACCATCTTTTCGGGCACCGAGAACTCGGGTGTAGCGATAAGATTGTTTACGCCCGCGGTGGTCAACGTATCCTGATTGTCATCGGCCCAGATCTTGTCTTTCGCATCCACCACGAAGTTTATCAGACGGGCTTCGCCACCAACATCGGCGAGTCGTTCGGAGATCGTCGCCCGGATCTCACGGAGCGACAGACCGGCCAACCGCTCATTGAGCAGCGCTTCGATGTCACTCAGAACAGCGTCGCCAACCGAGCTTTCGACCTCGAGAACGAGTGAGCGGGCCAGCCCCGACTCCACAATGACAACCACCATGATCTTCCCGCTGGCGACCGGGATCAGCCGCAGTCCCCGGAGAACACCTGACTCAAAGCGCGGCGCCAGCGTCATTCCAAGTTGATTGGTGATCTCGCCGAGAACCCGGGCGGTTTGGCCCAGGATGGCATCGATTCCACGCCCCTCCTTGAGAAGCGAGCCGCGGATCTGAGCCTTCTCCGCCTCGGTGAGATCAGCCGGTCGGAAGAGCAGATCGACATAGAGCCGATAGCCCTGATCGGTCGGCACCCGTCCCGCAGAGGTATGCGGCTGCTCGACCAGCCCAAGCTCTTCGAGATCCTGCAGCGTGTTACGAACAGTTGCGGGCGAGATGCCCATCCGGAACTTGTTCGCGATCAACCGGGATCCGACCGGATCAGCGGTCGTGATATAGTGGTCGATCAGGTTCGCGAGGACCTGTTTTTCCCGATCTGTCAGGTTTTCAAACGCCATACTGCACTTTAGTCGTCGTTGGGCTGGCTGCCTTACGTGGCATGACTGCCATATTGGCAGCTAAACTGCCACCACTCAAGTAGTTACGATCTATTGTAACGGCCGTCAAGATGAATAGTTGAGTCTCGCCGGCATATTTGCGGCGAACCACAAAAAGAACCGGTCGGGGTCTTCGTCCCAACCGGCGCCTTATCCGCAATGGAATAGCGATGTGTTGCCGCTACTTCTTCTTGCTCGACGAACCCTTCTTCGACGAACTACTGCTCTTCCCTTTCGAGCTACCGGATGACTTGCTCGAACCGGAACTCTTCTTCACCGCCCCTGATGACGGCTTCTTGCTCGACGACGATCGCTTCACCGATCCGGAGGACTTCTTGGATGACGAACTCGAGATCCGCTTGCGGTCACCCGAACTCTTCGATCCGGAATTCGATCGCTTCACCGCCGACGACGAACGCTTCGACGGCTCCGAACGCTTTACTCCGGCGTTTGAACGTGTCGTCGTCCGTCTATCGTAGGTCGACCCTTTGCGGCTGTTTGACGAGCGAGAACTGATGTCACTACCAGATCGCCGCGTTGTTGACTTCCGATACGAGTTCTGCGATTCCCGTGATCCCGGGACAAATCGACTGCGCTTGTCATTGCTGCGCGGATAAACGGCCGCATTGAGGTCGGTCTCGTAGCCACGATCGGTCTTGACCAGAGCGGTCGATCCGCGTGCATACTTCTTGGGCAACGAAGACGCGGTCGCCTTAGACGAAGTCGAAGCATACGGATTCTTACCGACAGTCGTTGTGCTGCGCGTCTTCTTGGTGATAGCGGCAACGCGCTCGTTATAGTTGGGGTAACCACTCTTCACCGGATCGCGATAGCCCACCGCGTGAACCTCTTTGTACTTCGACCGAACCGTAGGGCTCGTGCGGACGATCGTCTTGTTAATCACCACCGTGTTGTAGTGACTGACATGGAACGGCGACTCCCAGCAGTAGCCGTAGCGGTCGTAGACCGTAATCGTGTGCCAGCCGACGGCAATCCGTGGGATGTACAGGGGCGCGCAACCCCAGTAATGGCCGTTGATGTAGATCGACCCTCCATAGGGGTAGTCGATATAAACATTACCAGCGATCGTCCAACTTGGATAGGCCGGATAGTAAACCGGGCGGAAGTAATACGGCTCCCATTCATTGACAAAGAGAACGGCCCGATCATACGCAAACCGCTGTCCGGCATAACTGACGAATTGCGTTTCGTTGAGGTAGTCCATGTAGCCATAGACATCATCATCGGCGATCAGCCCTGAGTTGTGGTACCAGTTCGGAATGGGAAACTGCTCGCGCGAGGCGATGATTTGCAGGAACTCCTCACCTTCTGGACCCCGCACGACAAGGTCGTAATCATCATACGGTCCGGGCAGCGTGTGCGTTATCCCACCCCGGACAAAGTTGTCCTGGTTCGGATCGACCGGAAAGACGAGATTAACTCGACCGCGCGCATCGATGCTGTAGATCGCAACGAATGCGTCTCGATTAACTCTGAAGTTAACTCGCACCTTATCGCCGGCGTAGTACTCACCGTCGTCACGATCTGTCCATACCTCGGCATCGAGATAGCGATCGATCTGGGTCGGCAGCGGACCCCCATCGTAGTACCGGTCATCGCGATCAATACGTTCGAGCGACTGCGCTCCAACGGAGGTGACTGCCAGCGCAATCACCGACGCCAGCGTCGCGAACCGGGTGACAGCTGTGCGTTTCATAATAGTATCCTTTCTCCCGTGGCGCCCAGGAGTTCGCGCTTCGGCGTTCCGGTCGGAGGGCGTTCGGGACGAGTGTCGTACGTCGGTGGAAGGGTCAGCTCAAAACGCCAGTCGGGATCGGTCGAGGTCTGATAGGCCCATTCTAGCTGTACCGAACCCTGTGCGTCATTGATTCCCAGAACTCGAACTTTGGCGTACTGATCGTCGGCCGTCCAGATCACATAGGTGTGCCCCAGGATCAACTCGGAGAAACCGAGTAACGACCAGCCCTGATCGGGCGCAAAACCGATTTCATCGAAGGACCCCGTAAATCCCATATCCTGGAGATCTACGTTGAGCCCGGCATTGATATAGAAGATACCGTCGAACCGATCGATGAAGATATCGACTCCGGCCGCAGTATCGAGACGAGCCTCAGCACTGAAGTCAAAACCCGCAAGTGACGGTTGGACGACGATGTCGAATAACGTCACGACATCTTCCGGCCGTGGCGTATCGACGACGAATTCAGCGGACAGCGGCCCCTCACGCCCCGCACCGTCGACTGACGCTACCGCATAGTAGTACGTGGTCCCGTTCGCAACGGTCGCGTCGGTATACTCATACTGAATCAGATCAAGATTCGGATTGTTCTGGGCGACGACAGAACCAATCGCCACGTAACCAGAGTCGGCAAAGAACGAGCGAAAGACCGTGAACGAGGCGATATCCCGAACGTATGGGCCATTCCAGACGATTGTAACTTCCTGATCCCCAGTCACAGAGAAGACGCCCTGTGGCGGTTCCGGGGGATCGATGACCGGCCCAATCGTCGCTCCGTCGTCATCATCACAACCAGCGGCAAAAACGAGGAAGCCAGCAAGCAACGGTAAGGCAAGTAAGCGTTTCATCATCATCTCCTCAGGTCTCCCTGACCACAGTTAAGGCAAAGCCTGTGCCAGAGTGTGTAACTGCATCGGTTACAGCTTGTTATACAAACTTCGATGATCCTCGAACCGGCGCCCATGCACTGTTTTTGTGCGGTCAACCCGATTGGGCGCATCAATTCTGGGCAATCGAGCGCGATTACAGACCGTAGTCGCGAATCTTGGTCCGGAGGGTGTTGCGGTGGATGCCGAGAACGTCGGCTGCGGCCGTAATGTTGCCACCGTGGGCGGCGAGGACTCGAACGATATGCTCGCGTTCGACGTCGACCAGAGCCCGGCCGACGCCGGTCGCCTGATCTGAAGGCCCCTCGCCGATACCAGTGAACTCATCACGAGTCAGAGTTGTCCCGGTGGCCAGGACCACGGCGCGTTCGACCAGATTATCGAGCTCTCGGACATTCCCCGGCCACTGATAGCCACGAAGCAGCGCCGCCGCACCGGGATCGATTCGGTCGATTGACTTCCCTAAACGCTGGGCGTGACGAGCGAGAAAGACCTGAGCGAGCAGAAGGATGTCCCCTCCCCGATCAGCGAGCGGAGGCAGCTCGATCCGAACAACATTCAACCGATAGTAGAGGTCTTCGCGGAACGCACCGTTGGCGATCGACTTTTCGAGATCGCGGTTGGTGGCGGCAATCAGACGAAAATCAATAGGTATTGATTCGGTTCCACCAACCCGCTCAATCCGTCGCTCTTCGAGAACTCGCAACAGCTTGACCTGCATCGTTGGCGGCATCTCGGCAATTTCGTCCAGAAACAGGGTGCCCTCGTGGGCCAGTTCGATGCGACCTGGTTTTTGACGGTCAGCACCGGTAAATGCCCCCTTTTCGTGGCCGAACAGTTCCGCCTCTAAAAGCGACTCAGGAAAGGCACCACAGTTGATCGCCACCAATCGGCCGGTAGCGCGGGGCGAGCCGGCGTGTAATGATCGGGCGACCAACTCCTTGCCGCTACCCGACGGTCCGGTGACCAGCACGGTCGAATCGGTCGGTGCCGCTTTGGTGATCAGGTTTCGCACGGTCAGCATCGGCGGTGAATCGCCCAGAAGCTCCAAGTGCGGCATGCTGTCGGCTCGTTCCACGGCACCCGCGACCTGATCCCGAATCAGCGCGTTCGTCTCGGCAGCGCGGAGGAGCTTAAACCGCAGCTCATCGAGCTCCTCCACCGGTTTGGTAAGGTAATCGACCGCGCCTGCCCGCATTGCCTCAACCGCTGACTCGACCGAACCGAACGCCGTCAACACAATCACTTGAACAAACGGATTGAGGGCGCGAAGCTCGCGTAGCAGCTCCATCCCGCCCATCCCGGGCATCTTGAGATCGATCAAGGCCACCGGTGAAAACGACTCCCGGTAGGCTTCCAGAGCGGCAACACCGTCACCCGCTTCAGTGACATTGAAGCCGTGTTGTGAGAGGTAACCCGCCAGTAGTGATCGTGCCTGATCCTCGTCGTCGACTAGCAATAGGGAGATACCCGCCATTCCGAAGTATGTCCGTTTAGCGTGCCGCAATTCAACGAAAAACCCCGGCCGAGAGATCCGGCCGGGGTCAGGTCTGTCGAAGTTCGAAGGAACTAGTAGTTACCGAAGAACGCGCGAACGCCAAGCTTGAACGTCACGTAACCGGCGTTTTCTCCGTAGATAAACGTTTGATCCTGGAACGTGCCCTCGACCGAATCGGAAAAGCCGAGGTGATAGTTGGCCTCAAGGAAGATCCCGGAAAAATCCGACGTAAACCAGAGAAGGCCGGCACCAACTGCTGCCGAGAAGGCAGGATCAAATCCTATTTGTCGGTATTTGACACTCCCCGAGTTGTTATCGAGAACCTCTTCCACGAAGTTGTAGAAATTGATTCCGACTTCGGCTCGCAGATAGGGAGCAAAGAACGACTCACCGAAGAAATAGTAGCGAGCCACCAATCCGGGTGCATAGATCCGGTGATTTTGGTCGGCCGCCTCATTAGTTGCGTCGACACCGAACTGAGAGAAATGGAATGTTGGTCCCAACACAAACGAGGGAGTCACGAAGTAGCCAAGCTCCACGCCAACATTGTAACCGCTCTCAGCCGCGAGCGTGTCCCGCCAGTCCGACATTCCGGATCCGGGCAGAGTCAAGCCTCCGAATATGGAGACGTCAAAGAAGTCGCGATCCTCTTCTTCCTGAGCGACCGCGCCGGAAACAGCCAAAGCGATACCGATGGCAACGGCTGCCACGCGCTTAATCATGCCACGACCTTTATTACGAGATGTTACCACTACCTATCATTCCCTACCGGGGGGAGAATAACCGCCCCTCCCGTCCCGAGACCCGCCCAATTAGGGACGGCGCCCAATCAATGTCAACCGATTATCATTCAGGACCATAGCGCGATTTCCCTGTATTCCCGTCCGATCACAGCGACGCCCCGAGCCGGCACATCGTTCAAAGCTGCACCCGACCCGACCCGACAAAAACCGGTTGGCTGCTGCCAGACGGGCCATATACTGCAAGCTTCGGTAGCCCGGAATAAGGATACAGCGTAACACGATGCCCTCTTGGAAGATTCTCGTGGTTGGCGGCGGTGGCCGCGAACACGCACTGGTGTGGAAGCTCAAGCAGTCCAAGGCTGTCAGCCGGGTCTATTGCGCGCCCGGCAATGGCGGACTCGCCCAGGCGGCGAAATGTGTCAACATCAAGCCGGAGAACATTCGCGGCCTGGCCGACTTCGCACAGAAGAACAAAATCGATCTCACCGTTGTCGGCCCGGAAGGCCCGCTTGCCGCGGGGATTGTCGACGAGTTCTACCGCCGCAAACTGCGCATCTTCGGCCCTGACCGCCAAGCCGCGCAGCTCGAATCGAGCAAGCTGTACGCCAAGGAGTTCATGCGGAAGTACCACATTCCAACCGCTCCCTGGCAGATGTTCGACAGTGCCGCGGAAGCGATCGGATTCCTCAAATCAGCCGCCTTCCCCGTCGTTATCAAAGCCGACGGTCTGGCTGCCGGGAAGGGCGTCTCGATCGCGCAGAACTTTGACGACGGTGTGGCAGCGGTTCAGCAGATGCTTGAGAAACGGGTCTTTGGCCGCGCCGGCAATCGGGTCATCATCGAAGCGTGTCTCACCGGGGTTGAGGTCTCGATCCATGCGATTACCGACGGTACTACCGTCATTCCGCTCTTGCCGAGCCAGGACCACAAACGAGCACTGGATAACGACGAAGGTCCTAACACTGGTGGCATGGGTGCGTATTGCCCGGCCACCTTTGTCACCGACGACATGGCCGCGCGAATACACGAACATATTCTCCAACCGACAGTCGCCGGAATTCAGGCGGAAGGTTTGAACTATCGCGGTGTACTGTATGTGGGTCTGATGCTGACTGAAACCGGTCCCAAGGTACTGGAGTACAACTGCCGATTCGGCGATCCGGAAACGCAGGCGATCCTGCCTCTTCTCCGATCGGACCTCGCCTCGCTCTGCAAGGCGACGGTCGAACGTCGGCTGTCCCGGTCCGGGAAGATCGAATGGCATCCGGGAAGCGCCGCAGTGGTGGTTATGGCGGCGCCCGGCTACCCGGGTTCGTACCCGAAGGACCTCAAGATTGGGGGGCTGAATCACGCCGCCGGCACGAAAGGAACCTATGTGTTTCATGCCGGAACCCGACGTGATGGCCGTCAGTATTACACAACGGGCGGTCGCGTGCTTGGCGTGATGGGCCGTGGTGATAGTCTCTCCGATGCGCTCGGTAATGCCTACGGGCTGGTGAAGCGTATCAGCTTTGACGGAGTCCAGTATCGTACCGATATCGGACTTCATGCCAATCGGTCGATTACGTTGACCGATGAGCCTCATCTCTTTGACGAGCTAGGTCTCGTCCCGGAGGAGGTAACCGCATCTGGTTCTTCGGACGAACAGCAGGAGTCCGAGACGACAGCGGTAGCCGAGGAACATCCTCGGGAATAACAAAAAATCGTCTGCTAATGTGATGAATAGAAATCGGAAAGGACACAGTATGAAACGACTTGTGTTACGCGCCTTAAGCGTCACTCTCCTGACATTCCTGTCGACATCGGTCGTTGCCCAGGAGACGGATCCGGCAGTAGCGGCCAAGGAATCGTACAACGAGGGTATCAAACAGAAGCAAGAGGGTAACCTTGAGCTGGCCATGGTCTCATTCCAGGCAGCGATAACCCAGGATCCGTCGTTTGCCCCCGCCCGTATCGAGCTTGGCGCGATCGAATTTCAGAATGGGAATACAGAGGCCGCGCTGGAGCAGTTCTCCGAGGCGACCCGTCTCGATTCAACGAATGTCGACGGCTGGGCTTCGCTCGCTCGAGTCTATCAGGTAGTCAAGCGTCTTCCCGAATCAGCGGATGCGTTCAATCGTGCTATTGCGTTAAGAGGAGATGACGGCCAGCTCTATTCGAGTCTGGGGCGCGTCTACTTCGAGGCCGGCAACTTCCCGGAAGTCGAAAAGGCGCTCAACCGGGCTCACGAGTTAGGCGTTGAATCGCACTCAACGCATCACATGCTGGCGATCGTTCATCGTGATGCTGGCGCCAGCGACAAGGCGATCGCCGGATTCCAGAAGGCGATCGAACTGAAACCCGACTTCTATCATGCACACTTCCAGATGGGTAAGTTGTATTTTGATATGCAACAGTATCGTCGCGCCGCCAGTGCGTATCGCAACGCCCTGGAAGCAGACCCGAAACGTTTCCAGGCCGCGTTTAACCTCGCCGTCACCGAGCAGACACTGGCGCCCGATGACTATGAGGGAGCTATCGTCCACTGGCAGCGGGTCGTCGATGTGGCCAAGAATAATCCGGCTGGCAGGCGTGTTCTCGCTCAGGCCGAGAACCAACTGAAAGCTCTGCGTGAAGCTGTTGCTGCCATCCGGGCTCAGGAAGCAGCTGCAGGCGAATAACCGTCTCTCCCCGCTTTTCGAACAACGAACGCCGGCTGCGCATCGCGGCCGGCGTTTTTCTGTCGAGGCAGAAACAGAACAGTCCCGATCGATCAGATCGATCGGGACTGCGACAGGTAACGAAGAATCAGCGACCTGAGCGTTACCGCTCAGCGGCTGCTGAATTCCACTTTATCAAAGTCTTCCCATTCCACCAGCTCCCACTCATCGTCACCAACCCGGATGTAGATGCCCTTATTGTCGGAGTCGATGTCATTGGAGTTGCGGAGTTCTATTTCACGGCCATCGCGCAGAGTTACCACCGAGCCACGATCCGAGGACTTGGTAATTGAGGCAATCAAACCAAACTCGATATCATAATCGACCGAACGCCAATCACCGTCGAGAATCTCCCAGGTGTGGCGTTCGTCATCATCCCAGACGATCTCGCCCGTGAACTCATCACCAAATTCGGTAGTCACGGTCCCATAGATACGTGCGCCACCATCGAAATCGTCATAGCGCGGGCCAGCGGGTGGATCCGCAAACGTCACGCGATCAAACTCATTCCATTCCACCTCAACCTGACCCATCGCCGGGTCGGCAATCAGAATACCGCGATTGCCGGAGTCGACATCATTGGATTCACGCAGCGTGAGCTCGTCACCGTCCTTCATGAGCACAACCGCGCCACTTGACGAATAGCGCTCAATACCGGCGATTTGACGGAATCGGATTCGACGATCACGCCCCCGCTCTTCGCCATCGAGGATGTCGTCACCAAAGATCTCATCGATATCCCAGGTGATAAATCCGGTGAAGCTCTCACCCCGGCGGGTCTCGACCGTGCCGTAGAGTCGATCGCCAAAGTTACTGGTCTCGCCAGCGGGCGCCCCCATAAACTCGATCCGGTCGATATCCTCCCAGACGAGTTCGAGTTCTCCTTCGCGCTGATCCTCAATGACGATTTCGCGAATGGCGGTTCCGATATCGGTCGAGCTGTTTTCGACGTCAATGTCCTCATCCGATTTGAGGACTAGCCGGACGGCATCATCATCAATGACAATCATCTCGCGAATGTGACCGAAACGGAGCGACATCGATGATGCCGTCGAGACCCATGAGTTTCTCGAGCCAACCGAAATGCCAAAAAACGTACGATCCCGGTCCCGGCCACGGTCGGAGTAACGGCGACGGCCGCGATCCTCACGAACATTGACCATATCGCGCATCGACTCGTGACGCTCTTTGGTTCCGTCGAGATGGTCAAACCAGTGGGCCTCATTCTTGTCCCAGCGAATGAACCCTTCCAAGACATCACCGTCGATCGTGTAAATCTTACCATAAATTCGAGAGGCACCGTCGCTCGCCGAGGCCTGACTGCCAATCAGCAGGAGGGCGGCAACAGCGATCGAGGCGAGGTGTGAAATGCGCATCCAGATATCTCCCAGGGCATGAGTCACTAATCGATGTCTAGTCAGGTCGTACGGGAGCCAGCGCGGATAGTTACAGATAAAGCGTATCCTAGCGGATGAGGACCATCCGGCGGACCGCCCGATAGTCGGCGACAGCGAGTCGATAGAAGTAAACACCCGACGCGGCCGTGGTACCGTCGTGGCTACGCCCATCCCAGACGATCCGATACTCACCAGCAGACATTCTTTGATCCACGATCGTGGCAACCTGCCGGCCGAGAATGTTGAAGATTTCCAGGCGAACAGCGCTCGTAGCACCGACCGTGAAGGGAATCGTCGTTGTCGGATTGAACGGATTGGGATAGTTCTGACCAAGTCCAAAGCCGACCGGTAAGACACCAAACGGCTCGTCGACATCGGTGGGCGAACTGATCGGAAACACCGCGTCGGGAACAATCGGCGCAACCGAATCACCACTCACACGCACAAAGCGAGGCCCCTGATTGTCGATCCTTGCGGGACTGATGGTGGTCTCCATCGAGACCGATTGAGTCGATACCCAGAGTTGGCCAAGGCTAATCTGACCGGTGTCGCTCATGATTCCGTTCGGAGCAAAGGCAAGTTCGACCAGCGACGGATCGCCCGTCTGTCGAACCTCACCAGACCAACCGGTGGCCAGCGCGAGGGAATCGATCGTCAGACCCGAATCCGCCCGAAGAGGAATGCGGCCGGCTACGAGTGGGGCCGAGATAACCGCGACCACGTTGAGCGGGACAGCGTTGTCGGCGGGTAGCGTTTGCGATAAGACGAGGAATGAATCGTCCTCAGCGGTCGGCACCGGGGTGTCAACCCGCAGGCTGACCGACACGCGGCCGGCGATTGAGTCGAGACCGTCGGCACTAACATCTACCGTCGCAGCATACGTCCCGACCGCTAGATCCGACTGCGTCACTGAAACCGTCAGGGATCCCGGCGTTATTCCGGACGAGGGCTCCACGCGCAGCCATGACTCACTCACGCTGACGGTATAGGGCAAGCGGTTGTACCCGACATCCTCAATCGTCACCGACTGCGGCAGTGGTAACGGCTCCCCCGCAATCATGGTAAACGACAGGACTTCAGGGCGAGCAACGAGCTGAAGTTCGTTGTAAACGGTCACCTGCGCAAAGCAGTCCCAGTCACCATTACGACGATCAACCCAGACGACGTAGCGGCGCTGACCATCTAGTGCGATGTCCGGTCGGATTTCAGCTGAATCGGCTCCATCCACACGGAAGCTTGTCTCACGCACCAGACCGTCGGCATCGACCATCTGCCCCGTCACAACCCAACCAACGTCGGTCGAGTCCGACCAGACCGTTCCCGCGTTTCCCCACCTGTCAGTAGCAATCGCGACCTCGCGCTGGGCGCGATCGTCCTGGTCCGACGTCAGACGCGTTTCCAGGGTGACGGGAAAGCCGGAGGAGTCAAACGTTCGCACATAAATATCCGGGTTAGTCGGGTAGGTGCCGTTCTGCCAGTCGACCCAGGTGATGGCAAACGACCCGATCGCGTCGGTGGCTACCGACGGGAAAGCCTGGCGAGCTCCGGAAGCGTCGCCGTTGACGCGCACGTTGCCCCCCAGGGGATTGTCAGCAGCATCAAATCGCTGACAGAAAATATCATCGTTCCCAAGCCGATTATCATACCAGGCCACGAGCCAGTGCCCCGATGGGGCGATAGCCACAGACGGAGCGTGCTGCTGAGCATTGAGCGGGTCATCTTCGATCGCGAAGGGAGTACCGATCGGCGTTCCGGTCAGCGACAGTCGTTGTCCGCGCAGGCTCCAGTTCCCAGACGAAAACTCGGCCCACACAAACAGGGGTCGACCATCGGGACTGATCGCGACCGAAGGATCGGCCTTGAGATTACCATTGGCCGAATTCGTGATTCGGGTATTGCTCCCGAGTGGGGACAGGTCGGCAGCGTACTGCTGGGTGTAGATCTCCGGACCGAACGGAAACGCTCCTTCACGGTAGTCAACCCAGGCAATCCAGATCGTACCGTCGGGAGCAACAGCAATGTCCGGGCTCGACTGGTAGGCTCCGATCGTATCGTCGACAACGCCCAGGTTGTCGCCGATGCGCTGGCCGAGCGTGTCGACGGCCTGGAAAAAGATGTCGTTCTCCCCCGAACGCTGATCGATCCAGGTCGCCACGGCACCCAGACCGGGACGGACGGCGACCGCGGGCTGATTCTGCTCGGCGGAGCGAGCATCGTCGTTGAGACGGAGGTCGGCCCGGGCAACGGGTGCGACCGCCAGAATCAGATAGAAAACGACCGGCAGACAACGAGTCATGCCGGTCGTTTAATCAATCCTGATGCCAGATGTGCCGGATCGGTTCCGGTACCCCCAGCTCTATGTTATCTAGTCAGTTACGTCGCTGAATACCATCCTGCGAGACTTACGCCGCCCCGTTGTGAGGCGTGAAGTTCCGGTTGAGCGGGAGTAACTTTCCCAGCGGGAACTAGCGGACTTTCTTCTTATGACGATTCGCGCGACGACGTTTCTTGCGCTTATGCGTTTTGATCTTCTGACGCTTACGCTTCTTACCGCTGGGCATTCATCCTCCGGGCTGCCACTACATCGGCAGCTTTATGATCATGTTCTTAAATTCGTTCGACGGCTTGAACACCGGCACTTTGCGATCCGGAACCGGGACGACTTCACCGGTACGTGGATTGCGGGCCTTGCGAGACTTCCGGAGCTTGATCTTAAACGTCCCGAATCCTCGAATCTCAATATTGTGTCCGGCCTCGACCGACTTCTTCACCGTTTCGAGGAACGAGTCAACAACGACGGCAACGTCGGTCCGAGTCAACCCCGTTCGTTCTGCTACTTTTTCGACCAAATCGGCCTTCGTCACACTAACCTCCCTCGACTTGCTGTCGTCGGCCTTGTCTGCTAACCAGCGCCTTGGAAGTGATCGGTCCGGAATTCGAGAGTTCCGGTAGTTCTCTGGTGTCCCCTTAACCTGTTGGGGCGGAAAAAGATAATCACTGAGATGAGACTGCCAAGCGAAAAATGGAGTTTGCTTGGGAAAAATGACCAACCGGCTGAACAGGGATGATCTACTCGGACATCCGATAGCGGTATTCGAGCTGGGGGCTGATCGAATAGGTATCGAGCAGCCCATGAGCGCGCTGCAGAAGCGATTGAGCGAGCCCGAACAATCCTCGTCGCTCGCGAACGACGGGGCGAATCAGCTGTGGCTCACCTTCCATCCCGGCCAGCTCCATCGCGACCCAAGCGGCGTCGTAGAGTCCCCCCAGCGTATCAACCAGGCCGAGGTTATAGGCTTGGAGACCGGTATAGAGAGAACCGTCGGCGAGCCGGTAAACTGACTCTTTGTCCAGTCCGCGCCCCCCGGCTACGGCCTCGACAAACTGCTCATACGAGTCCATCACGATCGATTTGAGCATCAGCTCTTCGTTGCGAGTCATGTCACGACTCGGGTTGCCAACGTCTTTGAATTCGCCGGAGACGATCGTCTGGGCGTCGATGCCGACCTTGTCCATGAGCTCGGCATACGTGTAGTATTGAAAGATCACCCCAATCGAACCGGTCAGGCTCCCCGAGTTAGCCACGATCTGGTCAGCGCCGCACGCAATGTAGTAGCCACCCGAGGCAGCAACCGATGCAAACGAGGCCACGACGGGCTTCTGCTCCCGGAGCCTGAGTACGGACTCATAGAGTTCCTGCGAAATCGCCGTTCCGCCACCAGGCGAGTTGATATGCAGGATCACGGCCTCGATATCGCTGCGTTCTGCGTAGCGCTCCATCTGACGGAGCCAACGCCGGCCGCTCGACTCATCGATAACCCCGAAAACCTCAACAACACCAATATTGCCTGATCCGGAGAATTCGAACGGTTCGGATTGAGCGAAGTCAGAAAAGACGAGCGCAAACCAGCCGAAGACGAGGACGAATGATGCGCCGATCAGGACGGCGATAACGATGTCGCGACGACGAGCCATCAGGGACCTACTGCACTGTAATCTTCAGACGAGCGCCAACGCGGATCTCGTCGGGATTGCGAAGATTGTTGGCTTCCATAATGCGGGCAACCGACGTCCGGTACGACCGTGCGATTCCGCTCAGCGTATCCCCGCGTCGTACCCGGTGCATAACGTAACCGGTTGCTTCCCCGGAAATCGTCAGCTTCTGACCAGGGTAGATCCGCGATGACCGACCGAGGCCATTAAGCGCCCGGAGTTGCGAGGTTGTCATCCCGTACTTGCGAGCAATCTCCCAGAGGGTGTCGCCGCGACGGACGGTGTAGCTGCGCGTTGCGCTGCTACGTGACGAGACCGACGGCGCGGAACGGGACGTCGAACCAACTGCGGGCGTCGTCGTATTGCGGCTGGCCAGCTTGGTAGCGGTGGCCGGGATCTTCAACCGCTGACCAACGTAGATGCGGGCCGAGGAACCTATAGAATTCATCGCGCGCAGAGACGAAACCGAGGTTCCAAACGCGCGGGCGATATCCCACATCGTGTCACCAGAGCGCACTGTGTAGATTGAATTCGAAGCTTCGTATGTCCGATTCGACTTGTTCGATGAGGCGTAGGATCGGTCATGAGGTACCGGGACGATAAGTGTGCGACCGGCGTAAATCGTTGATCGCCGATTCAGCTTGTTGGCCTCGCGAATAGCGTACTGCGAAACTCCGTAGCGCGACGCGATCGTACTGACCGTTTCGCCCCGGCGAATCTTGTGTCGCACCCACGATGTCTGGGCCGACGTCGGCAGATCATCAACCACGGCCCAGTACCGATCGGTCTTCCCTACCGGAACTTTGAGCTTGTAGTTCTTGCGATTCGGTGGTGTCACTCCGCGCAGCAACTCAGGATTGAGCGTCTTGAGCTCCTTCGTCGACACCCCCAACGCTTCGGCAATCGTGCTGAGCTCAACCGCCTTGTTAATCGTCACCTCTTCCCATTGAATCGGGTTTTCGAATTCGACGTGACCGAAACCGTACTTTTCCGGTTCTTTCGCAATGATCGTCGCGGCGTAGATCAGCGGCACGTAATCCTTCGTCTGGCGACGCAGATACTTCATCTCCCAGAAGTTGTCGGTTCGGTCACGCTTGATCGCCCGACTGACCCGGCCCGGCCCACCGTTGTAGGCTGCCATAGCGAGTTCCCAGTCGCCAAACTTCTTGTAGAGGTCCCGAAGAAACTGGGCCGCGGCGTGGGTCGCTTTGACCGGATCCTTCCGCTCGTCAATCCACCAGTCGCGGTTGAGATTGTAGAGTCGTCCGGTCGACGCGATAAACTGCCAGAGGCCCATCGCTCGGGCCCAGGAATATGCATTCGGATTGTAGCCGGATTCGATCATCGAGAGGTAGATGAGGTCCTGCGGGAGACCATACTCGGTCAGCACTTCGCGGAAGAATGCCTCGTAACGCGGGCGACGCGACAGGAACTTCTCGAAGGCCTCGCGCCCGACGCCCTGGAAATAAATGATCGAGGCCCGGACGCGTTCGTTCATAACGACCGGAAGATCGTGGGTGATCGGCTCGGTTTCCTGTCGATCGAAGACGCGGATCGTGTCCTGCTCGAGACGATCAGCGACGTTGGCAAATCGCTCGACCAGTACTGAAGGCGGAGCATCACCATCGACCCGGCCGAGCGATCGCATCGCGACACGATAATCCGCGATGACGTTTTCAAGCAGCTCTTCAAACTTTACGGCCTCGGGTGTCAGTGCAGAGTCCGCTTCAATGTCGAGATTGGCGAGAATGCCAATCGCCTTCTCGAAGTAGTACTGAGCCTCTTCCCAACTCGCTTCACGATTGGCGATCACACCCATGGCATGATACTCGTCGGCGATCTGGAAGAGACGCCAGATGTCGTCATCGACGGCGGCCGCCGACTCGGGGTTGTCGGTCCCCTCAGCAAAGAGGTCAACCGGTACCGGCGGAGTGGCGGGGTTCGTCGGTTTGTTCTCGGCCGGCGGCTGAGCCGTTTCGGCCGCGGTGGCCTCGGTAGCACGACCCCGCTCGGTCTGAGCGGTATGCTTGGAGAAGATTCCGGTTACTTCGACCGGTTCGGTCGGTGGTTGATCAGCCGGCTCGGTGGTGCGGGTTTCGGAGCCAGGCCGGTACGATCCGGCCGACGGCCCACCGCAGGCACCAAGGGTAGCGGCGCAGAAGGCGATCAACAATACAGCTGTCAGGCGTTCGCGGAGCGAAAGTAGGTGCGTCATCGTATGGGGTACCTGGTCAGAATATCCCTATTGTGTTGTTTCTGAGTATCGGCGTCTTGCCAACCGGTCTTGAGGCTACCGGTTCGTCTATGAAAACACAGGCGCGGGGTCGACTGTCAAGCATTAACCACATCCATCCAGTTGTCCAACAGAGGCTTAACGCGATCGATCGCCTCCTGAACAGAGGCCACCCGAGTCTTCTCTGGCCATTGACGAAACCAGGTATACTGACGTTTAGCCAGCCGCCGGGTTTCCTGTTTTATCTGACTGGTTGCCTCGTCCAGTGGCCGTACGCCGGCACAAACGTCGATCAACTCGGTGTAGCCGATAATTGCCGACCGTCGCAATCGCTCGTCGCCGATCGTTGCCAACAGCCCGGCGACTTCGTCGAGCCAGCCCGCCATTACCATCGCTTCTACCCGGGAATTGATCGCACGATACAAATCATCTCGAGGTGGCCACAAACAGATCCGCTCAAATCGGTAGTCGGGTCGCCGGTGAGCCCCCTGGGCGACAACTTCCGACTTTGGTCGACCGGTACGGTGGTAGATTTCCAGGGCCCGGATTAAGCGGGTTCGATTGTTCGGGTGCACCTTGGTCGCCTCAAGCGGATCGAATTCGTTCAGCTGGTCCCACAGATGCTCGCCGCCCTGTTCATCGTACGCCGTTTCAAGCTGTTCGCGAAGTTCGAGATTCGCGTCGTCCAGTTCGACAAGACCATCAGTGAGCACGCGGAGATAAAGTCCGGTCCCTCCGACGACCAGAGGAATCCGGCGGTTCGCAATCATTTCCCGCAAGGCGAGTGTGGCGTCGGCTTGATATCGTGCCGCCGAATAGCGCTCCCCCGGATCGATAAGATCGATACCGTAGACAGGGGCGATCGCCAGTTCCTGAGCGGTTGGCTTGCCAGTGCCGATGGTACACCCGCGAACGACCTGTCGAGAATCAGCGGCGAGGATGGCTATAGGAAAAGTTTGAGCGAGAGCTAGCGCAACGGCGGTCTTGCCGGAGCCGGTTGGTCCGGCGATGATTGGGATTGCCGGATATTCAGGTGCGGCCAAAACGTCGATCAAGCTCCGCCCGTGACAGTCTCAAATACGTCGGTCGACCGTGCGGACAGACGGCCCCCGTTTCGCACGCAATGAGTGCCGCTAAGAGACCGTTGGCCTCTTCCCGCGTCATGCGGTCGCCAGCCATTACCGATGCTCGGCACGCAAGCGATTCGGCAATTCGCTTGATGAGGTGAGCTCCGGTCGGACGATCGGCAGCGAGGTCATCGAGCACGATCGTCAGAATCGTCTCCGGTGATCGCCGGGATAGTTGCGATGGGATCGCCTCGATGGCAACGGTCGTGCCACCAAAGGGGACCGCGATAATCCCCGCCCGGGTTAGGTCTGACTGCGTTTCGGCGAACACCGCAAAGCGATCAGCGGTGAGGTCAACGGTGACCGGCAGCAGGAGTTGTTGAGAGACCGCAGCGTTGTTGTTCATCTGGCGCAGGAACGTCTCATAGTTAACGCGCTCATGAGCGGCATGCTGATCGACGAGAAGCAGTGTCTCATCGAAATCAAAGATCAGATACAACCCGCCCACTTGTCCCAAATACTGGAGCCGATCAAGGTCAGCGGCAGTAAGCGGGAAACTCTCAGCCCGACCAACGGGGCGGTCGCTTCCTGTGGAGGCTACGGACGGAGAACGTTCAGCGACGATTTCCCCGGTCTGCAGATCGACCGCGGCCACCGACGGTTGACCAGCAGGTCGGTAGAGATCTTTCCACGGGTCACGCAACGGAAGGCGAGTTCCGACTGATTCGTTAGGAGGTGCTCCGGGCTCCGGTTGCGTTTCCCGACGCAGCGCCTCCTTAACCGAATAGTAGACGGCATCCCGAACGGCGCGATCAGCGGCAAACCTAACTTCGGTCTTAGCCGGATGAATATTGACATCAAGTGTCTCTGGTGGAACGGCGATCTGCAGGGCGCCAACAGGGAACTGACCACTCGGCAGCAGTTCGCCAAACGCCATCCGCACCGCCTGAACGAGAGCGACCGAATGAACCCAACGTCGATTGACAAAAAGATACAGACCGGTTCGGTCGCGCTGGGCAAACTGCGGCGTGCCGACGAGTCCATGCACCGCAACATCGGTGCGGGAATCATCGAGCGCTACGTACTCGCGATCCTCACCCAAAACAGCACGCATTCGTTGATCAGGCGTCTGGCCAGTGGGCAGAGCGAACAATTGCCGATCGTTGAGAACGAACGTGAAACTAACGTCGGGACGTCCCAGGACAAGAGCGGTAACAACCCGCGCGAGCTGTCGGGATTCGGCAGCCGCGGATTTCAAAAATTTACGGCGCGCGGGTACGTTGAAGAAGAGATCGCCAACTTCGATGACGGTGCCGGGATTGGCTGCGACCGGTCGTTTGGCCTCAACGACTCCCCCCTCGATTCGCAACTCCGTCCCGACGTCGGCGTCCGCAGGTCGAGAGACGATGCGCAACCGTGAGACCGATGCGATCGCCGGCAGTGCTTCGCCCCGGAATCCGTACGATTGAATGCGATCAAGGTCATCAATTGCGGCGATCTTTGATGTCGCATGACGTGCGAAGGCAATCTCGACCTGCTCCTCAGGAATGCCACAGCCATCATCGACAACTTTGATCATCCCGGTACCGGCACCGGTGATGTGGATGCCGATTGTCGTTGCGTCGGCATCAAGCGAATTCTCAACGAGCTCTTTCACGACCGCGGCCGGACGTTCGATTACCTCACCGGCGGCAATCTTATTGATCAAGCGAGGTGGAAGCGGACGAATCCATGGGGTGGTGCTGACCGTCATGATTCCTCCCGAAGCTCCAACTGCCACCGGCGAAGAATGTCAAAAGCAGCCATCGGCGAGAGGTCATCGAGATCCAAATCGCGTATCCGATCTTCAAACTCGGAAGTCTGTTGACCCGGATCGAACAACGAGGGTTGCAGCTTCGCTTTGAGCAATTCCCGACCAAAGTCAGATTTAGCGAAGCGTCCGGTTTCCAGCTGACGGAGAATGCCGCGAGCGCGTTGAATCACACCGCGTGGCACCCCGGCCAGACGAGCGACGTCGATGCCGTAGGAGTCATCACATCCCCCGGGAATGATCTGGTGGAGGAAGATGACCTCGTCCTGCCACCGCTTCACGGCCACCTGGAAGTTAGCCACGCGTGGTGACAGTTCGGCCAATGCGGTCAGCTCATGATAGTGGGTCGCAAACACCGTCCGGGCGCGGACCTCGTCGGTGAGTGCTTCGGCGACGGCCCATGCGACTGACAGCCCATCGAATGTCGATGTTCCTCGACCAACCTCGTCGAGCAGCACCAGAGACCGGTCGGTCGCGTGGTGCAGAATGTTTGCGGTCTCCACCATCTCGACGAGAAATGTCGACTGACCCCGGGCCAGATTGTCGAGCGCACCGACCCGGGTGAAGACTCGATCAACCAGACCAATCTCGGCCCGATCGGCCGGTACGAATGATCCGATCTGGGCCAGTAGAGTGATCAGACCAAGCTGCCGGAGGTAGGTGGACTTACCCGACATGTTCGGACCGGTGAGAATGTGCATCGAGGCACCGTCATCGGAAAACGCCAGATCATTGGCGACAAAGGCGCCGGCGGGGAGCACGCGTTCGATGACCGGATGTCGTCCGTTGTCGATTGTGATCGACGTTCCGTTGTGCATCACCGGTCGCGTGTAGCCATGCGAGGCAGCGAGTTCTGCCAGACCAGCGACACAATCGAGCTCGGCACAGAGATCCGCGGTTACGGCGAGTTCATCGATCTGATCAGTGACGTCCTCAACCAGCTCAGCGAAGAGACGCGCCTCTAACGAGAAGATCTTCTCCTCCGCCGCGGAGATCAGTTCCTCTTTCTCCTTGAGTTCAGGAGTGATATAGCGTTCGGCGTTGACCAGCGTCTGCTTGCGCAGATAGTGGTCCGGCACACTGTCGGCATTCGCTTTCGTGACTTCGAGGTAATAGCCGAAGACCTGGTTGAAACCGACCTTGAGAGACGCGATCCCGGTGCGTGCCCGTTCCGATTCCTGTAGTCCCGCAATGTACCGTCGGGCTTCGGCAATGCCGTCGTTGAGCCCGTCGAGTTCAGCGCTGAAGCCGGCCTTGATCACCCCACCTTTGGTCGCTAATGGAGGTGCATCATCGACCAGAGCGGCGTCGAGTTTCGTAATCAGCGGAGTCGTGTCCGGCAGTGTGGTTACGAAGTGGCGAAGATGATCTGCCGTCGCCGAGTCCTGCAGCAGATTCGCACAGGCGCGAGCCGTCTGTAACCCGATGCGTAGTGCCACAATCTGTCGCGGTGATGCTTTGCCGAGTCCGAGTCGACCAACCAGGCGTTCGAGATCGGGTAACTGACGGGTTAACTGACGGAGCCCCGCGGCGAGTTCTCGATTGCGAACCAATTCAGCGATGGCGTCGTGACGGCGGCGTATCGGATCAAGTTGAATAAAGGGCCGAAGTAGCGAATTGCGCAGACGACGCGTACCTGCACTCGTGTGGGTAAAGTCGATCGTTTCCAAGAGCGTGTGCTGATAGCCACCGCTCTGGAGATTGCTGAACAGCTCCAGGTTCCGCACCGTCGATGCATCGAGCATCATGTGATCGCCATCAGCGAATTGTGTTAGTGACCGAAGATGACTCAGTTGGTCGAGGTGATTATCCCGCAAGTAACGAAGAATTGCGCCGGCAGCACCAATAGCGATATCGACTCCCGAGAGTCCGAAGCCATCGAGTGTCGCAACGCTCAACGTTTCACAGAGATCCCGCTGGGCAGCAGCGGTGTCAAAATGCCAATCGGGAGCGGTCGTAGGGCTCTCCAGTGATTCTCCATTCCGACCGAATGACTCCGCGTTGCCGGTGTCGACGAATGATTCCGGGACAAGGATTTCCCGGGGGGCAATCAATCGCAGGCGGTCGGCCATCGCCGTTATCGACCCCTCATCAACGAGAAACTCACCGGTGGCCAGGTTAAGCCAAGCGATTCCACTCTGGCCATGCGGGCCGGTTTGTACCGCGGCAACAATGCGGGGCTCGGCCGTGCGCGTCTCTTCATCGCCCAACACCGTCGTTCCGGGAGTCATCACTTCGACAACCTCGCGACGGACCAACCCCTTGGTCTGTTTGGGATCCTCGGTTTGCTCGACGAGAACGACCGTCTTGCCGGCTTCCAAAAGACGTGTCAGGTACCGCTCAGCCGAGTGATGAGGAACGCCGGCGAGCGGAATTTTCTCCTGATCGCCATGCGCTCGGGTAGTCAGAGCGATCCCGAGGAGCGGCGCCGCTTCCTCGGCATCCTCGCCAAACATCTCATAGAAGTCCCCCATGCGAAAGAAGACGATCTTTCCGGGATACTTCTCTTTGATAGCGAAGTACTGACGCATAACGGGCGTCTTAGCTGCCGAGCGCGTCCGATTCGATGATGACGATGCGGTCATTTAGTGACGACCTGATAGAGCTCGCCCGTTTGACGTTCCATCGTCTCCTTGAATTGAGCTGCTGCGAGGTACGAAGTGAAGCGACCGACGGTCACCACACGGTAGGTCTTGCCGGAAATCGTCTTCCGACCGACGGATACCTGTTGGTCAAATCGCTTGAGGTCGTCGGCGAGTCGCTGCGCATTATCCGGATTACTGAACACACCGACCTGGATCGTGTACCAAGTGCCGGTTAGCTCTTCGGCTCGTCGTGCGTCCTCGGACTCGGTCGGATCGGCCAATCCGGCGATTCGATCGATAAGGCGATCAAGGCCGATTGCGTTGGGGTGCTCTTCCCGAAGCAGGTTGTAGTAAAAGACAGCGCGATCGGTGTTGCCCGATACAGCGGCATCGGTGGTAAGCAGATACAGCGCCGGTGCGATCCCGACCCCGGATGTCGATTCGGCGAGCTTGCGCAGCTGACGCAGCGCGCCGATCGATTTCCCACGTGACTGGAAGAGACGCGCTTTGTCAACCGTTCCCCATTGCTCGAGCTGCGTGTCACGCCCATGTCGAGCAAGATAGCGATCGACCGTCTGAACCGCACGGTCGTAGTCGCCGTCGCGCTCGTAGGCCGCGACCACCAGACGGTCAACTGCTGGGCGATAGCGGCCCTGCGGGTACGCATCGGTATAGGCAGCAGCCTCCCGACGCACGTCGGCAGAGTGTCCGGACCAGTGCGCCAACTGCACCAGCCGAAACTGCGCTTCTTGTCGATAGCGCTCAGACAATCCGGCATCGAGCGCCGCACGTAACAGCCGTTCGGCCGTCGCCGCGTCCGGCTCTAACAGTGCCGTCGCAAAAAGGCGGGCACCGTCGCGGTCAGTCGAGGCAGCATCGGAGAGTAACTCACGAGCAGTGGTAAGATCACCAGCCTGGATCAGATTGTAGATGCGATCACTCGCATCGGTGGACCGAGCCGCTCCGACGGCGCCGATGACGACAACAAGCCAAATCCAGGTTCGCATGAGCATTCTACAACCTACCGGGATGTCCGGATCCTTATGATTGGGTCAGCGCTTCCTCGGACGATGTGAGCGAATCACCTCCCCCGGACCGTCCGGCTAGCTGGCGCGTCAGACGTTCAATCTTCGCGCGATCACCCTTTTCGAGATAGAGTCGAGCTAACTCACACATCGAGAGGTGGTCATCGGGGGTATCGGCGACGATCTCTTCGAGCTGTTCAATCGCCGTTGAGAGATCACCTTTGCGCTCGTGAAATCCGGCCAGCGTTCGCCGCGCGAGAGCATTAGCGGGATCATGCTCAAGAATTCGTTCGCAAACGGTGGCAATGTCACCGTACCGGCCGAGATCAAACAGGGTCTTACGAAGACGTTCGATGACCAGATGACCCTGTGCCGGCAGGGCGTCGATAAGCTTGGTCCAGAAATTGACCGCATCGTCGAGTCGCTCTTCGGCCATATACGCATCACCAACCAGGAGATATGCCGCAGCCAACTGGGGATCAAAGCCGAGAGCTTCTTTTGCCGCAACCCGTGCCTTGTGAAACTCTCGCTGGCTAAACAACGACTCGGCAAGTTTGAGACGGTACTTTCCGAGCGGCTTTTTGGTCTTGCTCTGATCCAGCTTCAGGAGTTCCTCGGCGAGCTGACCGGCGGCATCCCATTCACCGCGATCTTCCAGCAGCCGGAGCAGTCCGGCGGTCGCGGCCCGATCTTTCGGCGCCAGTGTTCGCCACTCGCGATAGGCCTTCTCGGCGGTTGCATCATCGTTGAGGGCACGGTAGTCAAGCGCCAGCTCACGAAGAATCCGTACTTTGTCGGGTTTGCTCAGATTTCCGCGAAGCGTGAGGTCTTTGTGCACACGTACGGCCCGCTGAGGTTGCTTGTTGAGTCGCAGAATTCGACCAAGCCGCAAGTAGGCATCGAGATTGTCCGGGTCCGTGGCAACCACCTGGCGAAGTTTTGCGAAGGCGGCCTCGGAACGCTGATCCAGTAAATCGCGTAACGCATCAACGTAGAGATTCGATTCTGTCTTGTACGCTTTAAGTCGAAACCGCTCATAGAGCAGATACGCCACAACGGCCGCGAGTAGAAGGATGACAACAATGATAAAGACGTCAGGCATGAGCTATGACTCCCGATCGAACAGCGATTCGGCTCCGGCAGCCTCGCTGTCGCTACCGGCCAAAAGATCGGCTGATTCCTCAATCGGCCGGTTCCGCAGAACCGAGAGCTCGGATTCCAGTGACTTGATCTTGCGGTGGGCCGCACGAATCTGGACCGCCTGACGGATGTAGACCGACACAAACAGCGTGAACGCAATGAGAACACCACCAACTAACGACCAGAAGACAACCGTTACCAACGGAACGTCGGCATAGTTGTAATAGATCGGCTCAAGATTGACATCGACTGTCTGTTCGGGGCCGAAGTTATTGTAGGCAAAGGCAATTACCACAATGATGAGAAACAGCCCGAGTATTGCGCGTAGGATCCACATGTCTGTTGAGTTCGCTCCTCACCCGTCGGCGGTTGACGGCCAGACGTTAGTCTAGCATATCGCCACCGACCGAACCGGTCAATCACAAACCCGAGGCGTTCAGACACGCTAACGGCCGCCCCGGAGTCCGGAACGGCCGCTGTCGTTTATCAGTCCTGATCCACCTCGTGTGGCAATTAGCTTTCCTGTCCGTCAGCCTCCGCTGCTGCCTCTTCTCCCGCAAAGCGGAGCGACGCCATCGCGACCATCGCTTCCTCCAGGAGGGTGTCGTGGAACTCTTCCTCTGAAATCAGCTGGAAGACAACCATCGTATTCTCTGGACCGCGAACACCAATAATCGTGCCGAGCAGCTTGCCCGACACCTGGCGTCCGCCGACCGACGATGCCGAGGACTGAATCACTTCGGTATAGGGGGATTCCGCCTGCCACATGAAACCACGATGCGTGCCAACCTGGATGGGCCGCTTCGATCGTTCCTTGATCTCAAACTTATTGAGGATATCAAACTCCTGGCGCATCTCATCCTTGGCGTCGGATTTGAAATCATCCATGACAAGCGAATCAATGAACGGTCGCGCCCGCTGGTTGGTCTCACCAACCCACATCACCAACCGCGGTGTCTGCGTCAGGCTCGGATTGTCCTGGTAGCGCGATGGTGCAAGTGGGTCAGACTGGGTGAAGACAATGCGAATCGGATCGTCACTCCGTCCGATACGGTACTTCCACCCCTCGATGACATTCACCGAAAGCTGGTAACTCTTATCGGTGTAGACGTTGTCGGCAACCTCGCCCACTTTTGGCTTTTTCCGACGCGCATCAAGCATCGGCACCGCCATCAGGAGCGCGAGCATGATGATAAAGGTACGTTTCAGCATGTGGATCTCCTTGGTGACGTCGTCACAGTCCTGTCACTTTACTCTGCCCTTATACCCCCCAACCTGTCAAGTGTTGTTCGATTAGGGGGCGGAGGAACGCCGTTCAAACCCAATCGGCTGACGGCGCTGGGCGGCCCGCCAGACGGCGATCGGCGCGAACGAAAACTCGCTGACCAAGCGACTGAGCTTATTGGCCAGTAAGTCGGTCGACCCGTAGGCCCGAATGCGTTGCAGCCAGCTCAACCCACCCAACCGGGGCGGATTTGGATCGAACTCCCACGGATGGAGATACACGTTGGCCGGTAATCCTTCCTGCTCCAACTTTCGGACAGCCCAGCGGGAGTACCAGTAGGGTGCGTGGCGGAGATACCCGCCGCCGCCGACCGGATGGTTGTTTCCTCCCCACCGTACCGTCGAAGCAGGGATTTCTTCCAGCCGTTGACCGGATTCCGTCGTCATGCGGAACGGCCGGCGGGGTCCATTGGGAACACCGTAGAGATCATGCTTGATCGGAAAGAGCGAGGAATCATACTCAAAGCCAAGTTCGACAAGGATGTCGAACGCCCACGGTGTACGATTGTTGATTGACCACGTCGGTGCCCGATAGCCAACCGGTCGCACACCAGTCGCCTGACCGATCGCATCGACTGCGCGCACCGTGTCCTCGCGAAACGCTTCGGGTGTCAACTGATCGACCCGCCGGTGAGCATAGCTATGGCAGCCAATGTCATGGCCCGCCGCCACTACTTCACGCATCAGCGCCGGGAAACGCTCGGCACACCAGCCGAGGATGAAGAACGTTGCGGTCACTCCCTGAGTCGCGAACAGATCGAGAAGAAGTTCGGTGGTCGATACGATAGTCGATGGGAGGCTGGGCCAGTCGTCGAACGAGACCCGATCCCGTAGCGACTCGACCACGAACCACTCTTCGAGGTCAACCGTCAGAAGATGTCGAGGGTCGTCGCCGGTCATCACACGGACGCGGTTGAGAACTTAGGAGTTTTTGGTTCGGGACGCAGACTTCTCCGGCGAGCGCTTATCGCGTTCGGGTCGCCGCTTCTGCGTCTCTTCGTCACCAGTTTCGGTCGCTTCATAACGATACTCGTACCGAGAGTAATCGTAACTCGTCGGTAACGATCCAGTCATGTTGTTCATGATCGCACCCGCAAGATTGGCTCCACCGGAGCGGAGAATCTCGGCGGACCGAGCGGCCAGTTCCCGAGAGGTCACCCCGGCCTTGACGACCAACACGGCGGCGTCGACCTCCTGTCCCAGCAACATCGGATCGGAGACAGGAATGACCGGGGCGCAATCGAGAATAATCAGATCGTAATAGAACTTGAGTTCAGTTGTAATTGTCCCGAGGGCCTTGGCATCAAAGATCTCCGCCGGATTTGGTATCGGCCGGCCCGCGGTGAGGAGACTGAGCGTCTCACTCGATGTGACCGTGATTGCATCCCGGGGCGATAAGCGATCGACCAAGACCTCGACGAGTCCGGGTGCCCGGTTCAACTGGAAATACCGGTGCAGGGTTGGCCGACGCAGATCGGAATCGATCAGCAACGTGTTCATACCCTTCTGCGCCGCTGTAATGGCTAAGAAGGAGGCGAGCGTCGACTTCCCTTCACCCAGCGTCGACGAGGTAATCAACACGGATTTCAGTTCGGAATCGAGCTTGGAGCGGCGCAGGCGCAGCAGCAGACGGCGTACCTCGGCTGCGAACGGCGCCTCAGCCTGATAGAAGTCGAGTAACGAGACCGGTTGTTTCTTAGCCACGCGTCGGGTGTTCCGTCGCCGCCGACGGGACAACAGAAGCGGAAATGGCTCGCTGGTCGTCCATCCGTGCGGCAATCTCACGAGCTCGTTCGAGATCGCGTTCGATGTCGGAGAGGCCGGGGTTCAGTTTCATCGCCTGCTCGTATTGAGCCAGGCCTCGCCGCCAGGTTAACTTCGCCTGCTCAAAGAAACAGCGAGCGAGCTCGGTCATCAAGTCCACATAGCTTGGGTTCTTCTTCAATTCCGCTTGCAGGAAGCGGATGCGCTCGGCGACAACTTCCTCAGATACCCATTCAGGATGCAGAACGAACTTCATATGGAATGAGGCGAACTCGCGTCGCTTCTCTTCGCGCTTCGCCGCGCGAAGACTTCGTAACGTGATGAGCGCTGCATTGAGGTCGACTCGCTCAATCTGTTCCAGGGCGCTGTCGAGAAGATCGCCACGGAGCGCGGTGTCGGTCAAAGCCGCTTTGTTGATGCGGTCCAGAATGCGCGGTTTAACATCATTCCACGTCGAGAAATCGTAATCGCCGATAGCTGCCTGAAGGCGGGCGATGCCATGATTGAGGTAGGCATCAGCATAATAGAGATTGATCTCAATCGCCTGCTCAAACTCGGCCGTGGCGCGGACAACATCGCCTCGTCCGAGAAGCGCCTCGCCGAGATTGTTGCGGTAGTCGGCGAATTTCGGACGGAGGTTCGCCGCCTGCCCCGCAGCCTCGACTGCTTCCTCAAACCGGCCCAGCGCCCCGAGCGTGAGACCGAGGTAATTGGCTGACTGGTGATGCGTCGGATTGAGTCGGAGCACGCGCTCCAGCATCTGCCGCGCCTCATCGAACAAACCTTTGTAATAGAATGCCGTGCCGACGTGGTACAAGAGGCCACTATCACCGCTGGCCGACGCTTTCGCCGCACCGTCGAGCAACGTCTCCAGCTCCCGTTGCTTCTCAGCATGCGTCAGCTTCACCAGCGACAGCAACTCCTCAGCCGTGCACGATTCCGGGGTCGGTTGCGTGCTGAGATCGACGGAGAGACCGTCGACCTGAATGGTCGATTCGACCGCACCCGTGACGGCATTGACGGTGGTGATCATGTACTCGCGGCCATCGGCCTCGAGGCGGCTGCTCATCCGATAGGTTTCCATCTGACTATCGCTCTCCCGGTCGCTGGGGACCGGTGCTCCGGTCCGACCTATAGGCCCGTGTTGTTGTTATTGTCATCATCGGCAAGAAGGCGGTCGATTAAAATCACCGCCGACGTCAGAACGCCGATAATGACCGAGGCGTTGGTGAGGGTGATGCCAAAAATGCCGGATCCGCGGGACGGAACGAAGATGGCATCCTCCCGCTCAACGAGGTAGCGGGCGGGCCGGTTCTCGGCAAATTGCTGCCGTAAATCGACGTGGAGGGTCTGACTGTAATAGCCGTCGGGCTTGACCAGTTTGACGCTGGAGAGGTCAGCCTCGGTCGTCGGTCCTCCGGCCAGGGCCAGTACCGATGCCATATCGAGATTCTCCTCAAACTGGATCGGGCCCGGCGAGCCAACCGCCCCCATAACATAGATAACGTTTTTGCGAGCGACGGTTGAGGCGAGACTACCGCCGGGCAATTGCCCCGGAGACCGCGGAATCTCCACCGTATCGAGCCGACCAATTTTCGGGAGTTCGTCGACTCGATCCTCAGCAATCGCCTGAGCAACATTGATGACTTCGACCTCGCCAGCTCGTTCGCCGCCGCGAATAATCGTCACTCGAGTCAGATCACCAAACTCCGCAACACCACCCGCTTCGTTGATGAGTGTGTAGAGGTCGGGAATAACATCAAACGATCGCTTCCCCGGTTGGTTAACCTGTCCGGTGATGAAGACAGAGTTGTGGTTGTACTGAATGACCCGGACGATCGCCTGGGAGATGTCCCGAGCGAGGCGTGAAATCAGCCGGACGATGTCCGAGCTGAGTTGATTAGTGGTCTTGCCCGAGGCTTGAATCTCGCCGATGACATCCAGCGTGATCGTGCCGTTGGCCGCGACCTGTACTTGTGCATTCAAATCCGGGTTCTGCCAAAACCGGACTTCGAGAACATCTCCGGGGCCAATGAGATACGCTTCGACCGTCGCGTTGTCCTGAGCAAGAACACTCGAGGTGAAGACGAATACACCTACAATTAGAGCGAGAACGGCAATCCCTCGCGGGATGATACGATACGGATATGTCATTTCCTCACACCGGGTTAGCATGCTGGGACCAGGCTCGTGTCGACAGAGTATCGCTCGTTGCCACAGCCATTCCAACCTTTTAATCGCGGGGCGGCATCAGTCGACCGGCTCCGCCGGCAGGCGGTAGTCGTTGCGTCCCGCTTTCTTTGCTTCATACAAGGCCATATCGGCGGCTTTGATGAGATTCTCAGCGGAGCCGGCATGGTACGGGAAAATAGCTGCCCCGAGCGAGATCGTCGTTCGCACTGACCCCTCTCCCCCGCCGAGACGAATATCCATCTCGGCAATCTCGCGTCCCAGCCGCTGCATGAAACCCTCACTCGTTGCCATATCAGCTTCGGGCATGATGACACAGAACTCGTCGCCACCATAGCGGGCAACGACGTCAATGGCCCGGATTGTCTGCTTGAGCATTGTTCCCAGCTGACTGAGAACCGCGTCACCGGCCAAATGTCCGTGAGAGTCATTGATCCCCTTAAGGTCGTCGAGATCGAAGATAATGAGCGACAAGCTTCGCCCGTACCGCTCGGCTCGCACCATCTCCTCCTCCAGACGCAGGAGAAAGTAGCGTTTGTTATACAGCCCGGTCAGAGGGTCGGTGATCGAGAGTTCCTGCAATCGTTCAACCGTAGCCTGGTTTTCGACCACGGCCTGAACTTCGGTTGCAAGTTGGCGAAGCACCGACTCGACAGCCGTAGGATCACCGTCGGTTCGCAGCACAACGAGCCCCGAACGTTCGGGGGCCGGTGGAAATGAAGCCGCTTGGGTGAGTTCGGCGGCATGAAGATCGTCGATCCATCGACGGATCTCCGGAGTCTCCCCCGGAAGATCCGGAAGGGCATGAGGCACACCGGGCTCAAGGTCGGCGGTCAGCCAGCGGAGATCGTTCACCGCCGGCAGTCGAACCGGTTCGGCGCCAACCGCCATCCGGCGCAGTTGACCACTATCGGTCTCGGTGATCCAGAGCAGCGCTCCGGCGTTCGTCTCTCGTGCGATAACCCGGGCAATTTCGATCTCCAGACGGTGTGCATCGGTACTGCGAAGAAGTGACAGCAACATCGACGAGCCTCGCCGCGGTGTCGCGTCCGCAGAGGAAGTCGCAACGCGGTCGCACTCCCGACCGAGCGTCCTTACCAGTTGCGAGATCACCTCACGACGGCGGGGGTCGAGTGCGGCCGGAGGAGCTGCGATGACCAAAACACCGTACACCGTGTCGCCGGCGATAAGAGCGAGGGAGCCACTGTCCGCGGCTTGTGCCGACGGCAGCGTTGTGACGTGTGCCCGTAGAACTGATCCGGGGAGGAGTGCCCCGGGGCTATCGAGAGCAATCAGACTCTGTTCGTCACTGAGCTCAAACTGTGACGAGACGGGCAGGTAGGATACGTCAGTCCGAACAAGGGTACGCAGGTCAGGGAGCAACGAGGCCGTCAGCTCGTGCCAATCGGCCAAAGAGCGACGTAAGGGCGCGGCCGACAGAAGCTGCCGCCAGAGGCGCGCCTCGGTACCAACCGGGTCATGCCTGCGGCGTCGGCGCTGGTGCCACCACAGCCCCGTCATGACGAGGAGTAGTACACCCAGCAGAATATCGACTAAGGGACCGCCCATCTCCGTGTCTCGCAACGTGACCGGAGCCGATGCCAATGTCAACTTTGATCAACGCTGGCGGGCGTACCGGAATCGCTGCCGACGACTGGCCAGTCCGTGAGCACGGAGCCGACGCCAGATGCCGAAACGACCGGGTGAACGACGGCCAAAGCGGTCCCGAAGGTCGCTTTTCAGCTCACCCAGCGTCAGAAAGGGATCCTCTCTGACCAACGCCAGGAGAACCTCATCAACTGTCGAGGGGGTGTCAGCTGGGGACGGATCTCGTTCAGAGCGGGATGGAGAGTGCGGTTGGGCCGGGTGGGCAGTCGGCTCGACAACCTCGACCGCGGCCTCTAGCGCGGCCTTTTTTTTTCCTCATCGGAGATAGGCGCAGGAGGGAAGTCATCGGCCGCCGATTGCACCGACGGGAACGCCTTCAGCACGTTGTTGAATTCAAGCAATTCGAAGACTTCGAGGACATCGGGCACCATATTGGCCAGCTTGATATCCCCCTCATGCGACCGGACATCCTTGATGTGAGAAATAAAGATGCCCCAGCCGGCCGAAGAGATGTAGTCGACACCGGCCAGATCGATAATGATGCGATGCCGTTGTCGCTTCAGGAGCGAGTCGATGACTTCTTCGAGTTCGGCGGCGGTAATGGTGTCGATAACACCGTCGAGCCGAATCTCCGAGATCTGGGCGGCGGCCCCCTGCTCCGTTAGTGATATATTGAGGTTACTCATAGCGCGCGGCCAAACATAGAGTCGCACCGGGGAGCGCGACAAGCGAATTCTCAGTCACCGGTGCCGTTTCGCTGACGACCGAGGATGAAGGTGATGTCATCCTGCTGGCGTGTGAATCCGGTGAAACCATCGAGTTCCTCCACCAGGGAGTCACGCACATCGGCGATGTCGGATGGCCAACCCTGCTGACGGTAGCGCTCGAAGACAGCGATCAATCGATTCATTCCGAACTGAGTCCCCTCACGATTCACTGCCTCGGTGACACCATCGGAGTAGGCGAAGAAAACATCACCGGGGTCCAACTGCAACGATGCCTCTTCCAGGCGATCAGCGAACATGGTAGATGAGTCGACTGGAACACCCAACGGCATTCCACCCGGATTCACGCGTTGCAATGCCCGCTCCGCCTGCGAATAGATCAGAAGTGGATTGTGACCGGCTGAAACAACCCGAAGGCGGCGGGTTATCGGGTGGTAGAAGCCAAGAAGAACGGTGATGAACATTCCGCGGGGGAGATTGTCCTGGAGGTAGCCATCGACATGAATCAGCGCCTCTCGCGGGGATCTCGCGCGCCGAGCTTGAATCTGCAACACCGTCCGTAGCATCGACATAACCATCGACGCCGGCAAACCTTTGCCGGCAACGTCGGCAACCAACCAACCGTACTGTCCGTCCGAAACCTCGAACAGGTCATACAGATCGCCACCAACGATCGATGCCGCACGGTAATATGATTCTAGTTCGAGGCCGGAGACCGGGGGCAACTTGCCCGGCAAGAGCATCTGCTGAATCTGCGAAGTGAGCTCAATCTCCTGAGCCATGCGCTCTCGCTCAATCGCTGCTTTCCGATCGCGATCAATACGATTCATCATATCGTTCAATGCCGAGGAGATCTCGAAGAACTCGTCCGATCCCTCAAGGGGAAGCTCAGTTGTCACGTCGCCGGCAGTGAAGCGACGGAGCCTCCGGGAAATTTTGACAATTGGTGTCACGAACGTATTGGAAAGAATGTAGACACCAACGATACCGATCAGACCGAGGATGCCGATCAAAATGAGCACTCGAGTCTGAGCTTCGGCCAGTTGTGCCCGAAGCGAGTTGGACGTGAAGATCACATGAACGCCACCGATCTGGCGGTCACCCGAAACGATCGGCATGCTCAGGTAATAGCGCTCGTCCGCTCCCTCAAGAGCCTGCACGATATCGAACGCTTCCGGATCGGCCTCGCTTGGAGCGGTATACGGAAGGCGAATATTCCGGATATCATCGGAGTGAGCGATGATGAGGTTAGCAGAGTCGGTGAGTACAACCTGCTGGAGATCAGGATTGGACCGAAGGTACGAGACGATGAGGTCGTCGAATTCGACGTCGGCCCGTCGATTCAACATGTATCCTTCGGCCTGACGAGCAATCGTTGTCGAAAGCGCCGTTACCACGTTGTTGAGGTGCTCATAGAGCGAATCGGTCGTTCGTTCGCTCACGAAATAGTAGGCCGCACCAATGATGACCGCGACAATGACAACCGTGTAAATCGAGAACCGAGCCCGCAGTGATTTCAAGCGGCGGAACAGGGGCGGGTTCTCATCCTGCCAGACGGCTAAGCGCTTGGTCATGCGCAGCTCGTTGGTGGTGCCGGCGCTGAGGTACTCAACATCGTCCATGATCTTCTGAATCATGTAGAAGCCGAGCCCCCCTCGACGTCCCGAGTCGACGAGCTTTTGCAGGTCAATCGACGCCGAGCCGGGGGGCTGAAACGACCGCCCACTGTCAATCAGAGAGTAAACAATCCGCGTGGGGTAAATAACGATACGGAGACGAATCGTTCCGGTCTCGTACAGATACGCATGCCGGATGATGTTGGTCGCCCCCTCTTCGATGGCGAGGGCGATCGCATTCGTTTCTTTACGCGACAATCCCGCCGCAGCCGAAGCTTCACGAGCAATCTGCTGCAGAGAATCGAGAAACCGTTCCTCGGCGAGGAACTCGGCGTTTACTTCTTTTACCGCTCGGCGCGCCATCGCCACTCCAGTATCGGCAGGCTGTTAGTCGCGGGGGGTCGTGTCCGGAGGCGGGTCACCGTTTTCGGCAGCAATCCGTAGACGTGCCTGACGGATATTCGCCTGTGTATCTTCGTGGCCCGGATACGCTTCCAACACCCGTTCCCATCGCTCAATCGCCGCATCATACTGTCGCGACCGGAACAGGCGCAATCCTTCAAGATAGATCGGCCAGAAGACGGGATCTCGTGTCAGATCGCGTGTCACGGTCGGTGCGGTCGTTGTGGTGTCGTTAACCTGGGGACGGCTCTGCAACAGCCCGGCGATCCGTTCGAGGTAATCGGGGGCGACGCGGTCGTTGGGGTTGGCTTCGAGGAGAGCTCGGAAGACGCCTCGCGCTTCGCGCAGACGTCCAGCATTGAAGAGCGCGATCCCCCGCTCACGCTGTTGTGCCTGGTCAAACGCAGCAAACGCGCGAGCTTTGCCCGTCCGGGCCGCGGTATTGGTACTATCGAGCTCAAGGACGCGGTTGTATGCCTCAATCGCGGGGGCGACGCGATTGGAATCGAGCAAGGCGTTAGCTGCGGTGAGCGTCGAGTCGACCGCCAGGGCGATGCGTTGACGAATCGTCTCACGCAACTGATTCGCCTGGGGATTGGCCGGTTCGATGTCAAAGACGATGTCGAGTACGTCCAGAGCAGCACGGTAGAACCCACGCCCGGCGAGTCGATCGGCCTGATCAGTATAGTTGCGAATCGTCTGCCGAATTGTTGCCTGCGCGACACGTAATCGTTCGGCCTGTTCGGCCTGTTCACGACGCGCCTCTTCAATAGCTGCAATCGTGCCGATAATCGCGTCGTTCGTTTCATCGAAGGCCAGAGCACGTTGGTAGTAGACAAGCGCCGAGTCGAGCTGGAAGTTATCAAAGAACTCGTCGGCACGGTCCCGGTTCTGCCGGAAACGGCGGCGCCGTTCAGCCTCGGTCGAGGCGGCCAGGGCGGCCAGCTCCCGCTGCTTGATGCGATCTTCGATCGACCGACCGACCGTGATGGTCAGACTGACGTTGTGTGTACCGTCGACAATGTCCTGCAGGCGGTAGGCATAGTCGAACTGTAGTCGACCGATCGTCAAACCACCACCAAACACAGCGTTATCAGCATCGTATCCACCGCGCAGCGCGTAGGTCTCGGCAATCATCACCTCTCCCCCGGCATGCCAGCGGCCATCGCGTTCCTCATTTTTGACCCAATCGAGAGCTGCGGTGATGCCAACGATGTCGCCGAGAGGCAGGTCCGTCAGAGCCAGCCCGACCCGATACGAGCGGGGGTACGACTCGGTTGTTGCATCGAGCTGAAGCTCCGGGGTGATAAGATCCTGGGCCGTGACACCAATCGACATAAATCGATTGGGGCGACACGACACCCCGATATCGAGACCGATGCCGAAGTCAGAGAAGTCACGCAGCGACTGTTGCAGGATTTTGAACGAACCACCCAAGCCCACGCCTGGCAGAATCTCACGACCGTAAGAGAGGAGGAACTGGGTCGTTGAGAAATCGAACTCTCCCAGTTCAACATAATCTTCGGTAGCAGTGATGTTCCCGGTTCCGATGCGCATCGCTCCAATGCCGACGCCATCGCGAACACTGAGCGGGTAACTCCAGGCGGCTACGTTGTATATCGTGCCGGCGAAGAGGTCGGCGTGCATGAAGTCGAACGACTGGAAGTCGAGCTCGTGAAGAAGCGACGGATTGTAATACATCGCGGCCGGTCCATACCCGAGGGCGGTATAAGCGTTGCCGAAGCCAATCGCGCGCGCATCCATACCGATACCGAAGGGAAGTTCTCGACCGGCATCATTGGCGGCACCTGATGTAGTGAGTAGTACGCCCAACAGCAGCGCCGACATCAGGCAACGTGTGGTCCGGCAAGTACGCATCACTTCACCAGCGCTATCTTACGTTGGGCCTGTTGTCCGGTTGTGTTGTCCGTGATGACAACAACGTAGACGCCATTAAGAACCGACTGACCATCCTCATTGCGACCATCCCACGTTACCGTAACAAACGGATCACCCGAACCCGGCATCGAGGCGATATCGGCAAGAAGGATATCGCGACGCAGCACGATCTCTCCGGTCAGCGTAAGAATCGCAAACTCGATCGTACCGTTGCCCGGAGGAATGAAGCGGAACTCCGCGGGAGCAACCGTGGGATTGAAAGGATTGTTACGAATCGCGAACGACTCCGCGAATCGTGCCCCGGTAACGACATAGCGCTGGGACAGAATCACGTTCCCCCCCCCTGGAGCCGCAATCTGGAGCGTGTCATTCCCGGGGGGGGCGTTGATGAGTCGAGCGGTGAGGTCGTCAGCCGTTATCGTCAGGATCACATCATCGTTAATCTGGGAGGCGAGAACGGTACCGAGGTCAACAGTGCGCGTCTCCCCTGGCGACAGGCGGAAATCGGTTAAGCCGAACGACAAGCGCCCCAAATCGGCCTCGGCTATCGACAGGCGAGTACCGTCTTCGGTGAGTTCGGTTTGGGAAACCTCAACGAAGGAAATAGGGTTGAGCAGCGCACCGTTTGTCCCGGTAGCGGTCAGCGCAATCGATTCGAGAATGATATCACCACCGTTGAGTGGGATATCCGAACGGAGTTCAAGTGTGACAAGTCGCTGGGCCTGGCCGGGAGAGATCAGGTTAGTCGGAAGGCTGGAAGTCACCGTCAGGGCCGGAGACCGTTGCTGGACAACCTGCAGCGCCAAGCTGAACGCGGTATCGCCAATCGTCGCCGGTCCACCACTGTTAATATCGATGGGGGTCGAGCGGAGCGTGAAGTCGATTGCAATCGAGCCCGTATCATCGGGTGCCGTCAGTGTAACCGTCAGCGGACTCTCCGGTGTAATCTGCCCGACGAGGGAATCACCGATCCCGAGGTCGACACCACCGGTAGTCAAGCGGTATGGCGCCGGTGCAACATCGGCATCCCCATCATTCTCCAGGGAGATTGACAGTGAGAACGATCGACCGGCTTCGATCACGCCGCCCGAGACGCCCGAGAGTAACGGTTGTAAACGAAGGTCGGCCGGCGTCTGAATGGTAATCGATTCGATGAAGTCAATTGGTGTCTCAACATCAATCGGTCCACGCACAAGATCGACCGAGAAAACCTCCGACGTGGTGGGATTGCTCGATGCGGTCACATTAAACAGGATGGTATCGGTCGCTAGCGGGGCAAGAGAATCTACCAGAAGGTCGGGCGTGAAGATTGAGCCGTTGTCAGAAAACAACCGAACCGTGAAATCACGTGCCGCCGTGATCGGCGAGAGGTTGCGAATCTCCGCTGCCAAGAGAAACACCTGCCCTGTGTTTACAGTTGGTGCGTTTGGCGCGATGGTTGTCAGACTGACAACCTGCAAGCGAGGCCGATCGATTACATCGACGAGCTGACCACCAAAGTCAGTCGAAAAGGTAAGTCGGTTAGATGATCCTAACTGACCAAACACGAGCGATGCTGTCACCGTCAGGTCAGACCCGATGCGATTCGCGGGGATGAAGATTCCCTCGGAGGTCACCACGTTCGAGCCGGGCTCGAGCGTCGAATCCGCTATGAGCAGGCGGGTCGATGCCGAAAACCCATCGTCGTTAACGAAGATCGTGGCGGAGTCGGTGGCGACATTAACCGGTATCGAACCGGGTAAAAAGAGCGTAAACGAAAACGCTGTTTCGCGACCCCCAATAACCTCTGTTGGGGCGAACGATCCCGCCTGGTACTGGAGGGCAATCGGCGAGAGGAGAAAGAAGGTGAATGGGTATTCATCAGTGAGCGTAATCCGTGAGCCCAGCGAGTACAGTTCGTACTGCAAGCGTGTCACATAACCGCGACCTGGCGACACAATACCGAGGGGAATTGCCGCTTGAAGTCCTCGATACTGAAAGACCGACGGATTCACGGAAGAATTCCGCGGATTGTCATCGTAAATTGTGACCAACGACGGCCCCCCGATTGAATCGGCCAAGGCGATACGAAGCCGCACCGAGTCGATTGGGGCATCGAACGTCGAAGCATCGACATCGAATGAGATGCCAAAGGGCTGGCCCGCATAGGTTGAATCAGGGATGAACGTTCCTGCTACGGGCACAAGTTGCACCGGTGGCTGAACCTGAATGGGGCGCCTGATAACCGTCGAGGTTGTCAGCGGACCATCCGGCCCCGCAAACTCCGCGGTCAATTCTATTATCAGTGTATCAAGGCCTGCGGCAAGGCCAGATGTGGGCAGTGAGAGCGTGACGGTATCCTGAGCGCCGTTGGCACCACCGGGGAAAAAGACCTCAAGGGAATTGCCCCCCGATGCGAAGAACGAGCGCAGACGTGGTTGGGTCGATGGCGCCCGAATCCCGTCATTGCTGACGACTACCCCGACCTCGGTCGGGACACCACTGAAGACATCCGTGATCTCTTCGCCGCGTAGATCGAATGCACTCCCGAGATCATAGCCATTAAACGAAACAATGATCGGTTCGGAGACAATCGTGTCTACATTGGCATCGATCTCGACCGTTCCGGTAGCTCCGGTGAAGCTGACGCCGGCCGCCTGGAGATCGACAATACCCCCGGAGAGCCAGGCAGGGTTGTCGAGAACGCCGGGAATGAGCAGCCCACGGTCGGCGGTCAGCGTGATCGGATTGGCGGCAATATCGTATGACGACACCAGATTGCCCGCCGTATCGAGCAGGAGGAGGCGGGCGGTTCCAACGAAACTATTGCCGACATACTGCGCCGAGGAGATATCGACAACGATGTCGGAAAGATCACCTGGCTGAGCCTCAGACTCAGGAGCAACTCCGGCAATAGCAAAGCAGAGTGCCAGAGAGATGTAGAGATTGCGAGGTAGGCGCGCCATAATGCGAGGGACGAGTTCTGCCTTGGTACTTTTCAACGGTTCGGCCGATTCAACATCACCCAGCAATGACTTAGCAACTGCTGTGCCTTTCTTGAACACTATAGGGGTGAAAATTTTTCCGCCCAACCTGTTGCTGGACAACGGATAAAGAGGACCAAGGCAAATTGGGGTTGAGGCCCCTCCAACGACCATCTCTCTCAGTCTGCAATTTCCGCTCTTAACTGTGCAACGTGTAAACAGTTGCAGAATGTGAGCAAGAAATGATCAGATGCCGGATAAACGCTCCGCAGCCACAACCGTGTTGTGCATCAGCATCGCTACGGTCATCGGTCCAACGCCGCCGGGGACGGGCGTGAGATGGCCGGCGACTTCCGAGACCGAGTCAAAGTCGACATCGCCCACCAGCCTCTGTCCGGACTCCGTGGTCGGATCGGTAATGCGGTTGATACCAACATCGATAACCGTCGCACCGGGCTTGACCATCGGTGCCGTAATCAATCCGGGCCGGCCGACGGCGGCGATCAGCAGGTCAGCGGTCCGGCAGAATGCGCCGAGGTCGGCTGATCGGGAATGGGCGAGAGTAACGGTGGCATCGATACCACGCCGCGCCAGCATGGCCGCCAGCGGTTTGCCAACGATTGTCGAGCGACCAACTACTACCGCATGGCAACCGACAGTCGGAACCTCATACGCTTCCAGCATCTTCATGACGCCGAGGGGCGTACACGGCTCGAAGACCGGTCGCCCGATGAGCAGCATCCCCATGTTGTACGGATGAAATCCGTCGACATCTTTGGTCGGATCGATAGCGAGAGTCACGGCTAACTCATCAATGTGACTGGGGAGCGGCGACTGAACCAGGATACCGTGGACCGATTCGTCCCGGTTAAGAGCAATCACCAGGTCAATCAGTTCGTCCTGAGAGATCGTCGACGGTCGACGAATGACCTGCGAATTGATCTTCAAACGAGCCGCGGTGCGTGCTTTGTTGGCCACGTATGCTTCCGAGGCAGGATCGTCGCCGACCAGGACGGCGGCGAGCCCCGGCGTTACATGCAGTGCGGCCAGGCGCGCCGCCCGTTGCTTCACCTCGATCCGCGATCGCTTGGCGACGGCTTTACCGTCAATCAACACCGCGCTGCCCATCTCAGTCCTCATCGACTTTGACCAGATCATCAACCTGCACATTGGCGAGGTTGAACGGAACTTCCAGACGCTCTATCGCTAGAGCTCGCCCATCCTCGGTGCTCACTCGTACGATAATCGCGCAGAGTCGAACATCGTCGGTGGCCGGTGTGAAGCGTTTTGGCATGCCGGTCAGAAAGCGACCGAGGGACGGTCCTTTGTCCATACCGAGGACGGAATCATACGGTCCGGTCATGCCGACATCGGTGATGTACGCAGTACCCCGCGGAGTGACGTGGGCATCGGCGGTCGGCACGTGAGTATGCGTGCCGGCAACGACCGATACTTTCCCGTCGACATAGTGTGCGAATGCCTGCTTCTCGCTGGTCGCTTCGGCATGGAAGTCGATAAAGACGATCTTTACGTCATCGGGTAGCGCATTGATCTCGCGATTACCAACCCGAAACGGGCAGTCAATGTTGTTCATGTAGACGCGACCCATGAGATTCATGACGGCAATCTTGTGGCCGGTTTCGCCAATCTCGCCGACCCACACGCCGCGACCGTTGGCCGTAGGTGGGTAGTTGGCAGGCCGCAGCAGCCGGGGTTCGTCGCTGATATAGTCGAGAATCTGGACACGATCCCAAATGTGGTTGCCAGACGTCTGCACATCGGCGCCATAGGAGAACACCTTGCGGGACATCTCCGGGGTTACACCGAAACCGCCGGCGGCATTTTCGACGTTGCAGATACAGAAATCGACGTTGTGCTTTTCTCGGAGAGGTTTGATAAGATGTGCGGCAGCCTGACGACCGGGCCGTCCGACCAGATCGCCGACAAACATCACAGTGAGTTCGGACACGGAGAGAGCCTTCCTAGCGCGATGGAGTCGGGAACTCGCTGAGTCGGTATTCGCGCGCGACCAACTCGCCCTTCACATAGCAGGTTCGTGCGACCGGGGCCAGTGCTAATTGATGAGCGACGGAAATCTCCCCCACCGAATCTTGCCGATGGCATGAATAGCATTGTACAGGAATACCCGCCCCACCGAGAGCGGATCCTCGACCTGGACCTGCGGCGACGGATTAATGTCTTCAGCCCAGGAGAAATACCGGACTACGGCCTGACCGATGATCAATTCATAGGGCACCGCACCGAAGACCCGCGAATCAAGTGACTGATCGCGGTTGTCTCCCATCATGTAATACGAGTCTGGTGGGACCACAAGAGGACCGAATGAATCCCGACCGGGATCCTGATTGCGCGCCACATGCTTTCCCTCATCGGGAAGCGGCACCGGCTCGCCATTCACAAAGAGCTGCTTGTCGATCATCTGCAACGTATCACCCGGAACGCCGACACATCTTTTGACATAGGGAGTCACGCGATCCCCGGGATAGCGAAAGATGACAATGTCTCCACGCTCCGGTTTGCGGATTGCGGGCAACCGGTACGGCAGCAACGGCAAGGGGGAACCGTAGATGACTTTGTTGGCGATCAGGAAATCGCCGACAAGCAAGGTATCCTCCATCGACGACGACGGAATCTTGTAGCCCTGCGCCACGGAATGGAAGATCAGGAGGAAGATGATCAGGGTCGGGACAAGGCCCTTGATTTCGCCAATCGCCTTATCCGCGAGTGTCTCAGTCTGTTCGGATGCCGCCCGTTTGGCGGCTTTGGTCGAGCGTTTCGTCATCGTTTCATCATACGGCCAGACACAGCGAAAGATTGCCGCCTAGGCCTCCTTTTTTGGCAAACGCATGTAAGTTACCTGGGCCACGGCGACCGGGGTTCCGTTGGCGTCGAAGAGGTCAACAGCAACCGGGCAAATCTGGCGCCCCAGCTTCACAACGCGAGCAGTCGCCCGACAATCGGTTCGGCAGGCAGCCAGGAATCGGATATTCATATCGGTTGTCGCCATCATTTCATCGGGACCGGTCAGTGTTAGGATCGCAAAACAGGCGATCGTATCGGCGACGGTCATCAACATCCCGCCGTGAAATGAATCGAAGATTCCGGTATAGTCTCGGTTAAATGGTGCGCTCGCGCTGACTGTCCCCTCACCCCAGTCCGTAAACGTCAACCCCAGAGCTTCAACCGCCGGAATTCGACGTACGCGTGTTTCCAACCGCTCCGCAACCCGGGGATCTAACGGCTGACCGGATCGAGCCACGATCGTACTCACTCAAGCCCCTGTGGATCAACAGTGATTTTCGTTGTCACCGAATTCGCAATGAAGCAGGCGGTGTGAGCTTTTTCATGCCAGCGGGTAATCGTTATCCGATCGGGTGGTTCGCCAACCCACGTGACCTCAGGCCGCAGGGTGACCCGGGTAATCGCAAGCCGGCCTTCATCGTTTCGTTCGAGCCACCCCGAAGCATCGTCGGTGTACGACCCTACGACCACTCCCCGCTTGGCCGCAATCGCCAAAAACGTCAACATGTGACACGACGATAGCGCGGCGACAAGCGCCTCTTCGGGGTTGGTATGGCTCGTGCTTCCTTTAAAGTCGGGCGCCGCCGAACCGTTGATGGTCTGACCACCGGGGAACGTCCAGACGTGGTCGCGGGGATAGGTGTCGTAATCGAGTGTGTCAGTCGTGTTTGACCAGCGGATAACAGCCTTGTGTTCAGACATCAGGAAGAAACCTCAATGACAATCTTGCCGAGATGTTGTTTAGCTGCGAGAAATTCGTAGGCGCTCCGGGCTTCCTCAAAGGGAAAGACCCAGCCGACATGCGGCTTGATCTGGTGGTGTCCCATCGTCGCAACAAGTTTCCGGAGTTCGTCCACCGATTCCATGTAAATGCCACGCAGGGTCAGTTGCTTACGAATGAGATCAAACATGTTCACATCGGCGGTGAGCCCGCCCATCGTTCCGATGATTCCGAGCCGTCCTCCCATCGCCGCAGCCTTGATCGACCCGCTGAGCGTGGCGGCACCGACTGTTTCGACCACGATATCGGCTCCCGAGGTACCGGTCGCTGCACGAACCTGCTTCGGCCAATCCTCATCACGATAGGAAAGCACGACATCGGCATCGGTCAGACTCTGGATTGTTTCGCCTTTCTCTGTGGAGCCAGTGGTGAAGATCGTCTTGGCACCCAGCGCTTTGGCTATCTGTAACGCAAACACCGCCACCCCACCGGTACCGTGGGTAAGCACCCA
Source organism: Candidatus Zixiibacteriota bacterium (assembly GCA_028289585.1). Lineage (GTDB taxonomy): Bacteria > Zixibacteria > MSB-5A5 > GN15 > FEB-12 > JANQPI01. The sequence continues at coordinate 129,705 of JANQPI010000035.1, read as the reverse complement.
ATCACCGGGACGAACATTACCATGCGTAACGACCGCCGCCCAGGCGGTCAGCGCCGCGACACTCAGGGTAGCCCCCTGAGCGTCGGAGAAGAACTCCGGCACCGTTACGAGGGCATCAGCGGGGAAGATTACCTCCTCGGCAAGCACACCATCGACGCCCGCCCCCCCGACGAAGCCTTTGATGAACTGCGGGTTGAGTGGTCCTTCGAGCCATTGCGGCAAGGGAGCATTGGTCACGCGATCACCGACTTCGATATCGTTGACTTCCGGACCGACCGAGGAAACCACTCCGCACATATCAGACAGGGGGATAATCGGCGGATCGTACTCTCCCCCGTACTGTCCTTTGGCGACGAGCAGATCCCGATAGTTAAGCGAGGTCGCTTTGACCTCAATCAAGACATCGTTATCGCCAAGACGGCGAGGTGGTTCACGATCGGCACGCACAAGGGATTCGAGCCCTCGGCCGTCGGTCGTCCAACAGTGCATGATCTCTCCTCAGTTAGGCTGAGGAGTATAGGGCGGCGGTACCACCGCTGCAAGCGCTTGAAAATCGATGCCGTCGCGACCTGAACTGTGAGGCGTCATGCAACGTCTAGCGCAGAAGCAGCATCTTCTTTGTCTGCACAAACGTCCCCGCCTCCAATCGATAGAAATAGACACCCGTGGCGGCGGTGCGGCCCGAAGCATCACGACCGTTCCACTCAACAGTGTACGAACCGGCACCAAGCCGCATATCGCGCAGCGTAGCAACGGTCTGTCCGAGTACGTTTAGAACGATCAGACGAACGTCCGCTGGCTCGGGGAGCGCGAACGTGATCAGCGTTGACGGATTGAATGGGTTCGGGTAATTCTGCTCGAGCGCATACGCTGTTGGCAGACCATTGGGGAAATCGTCACCGACATCGGTGATGACATTGATAATTTCCACCGCTGCCGAGTCGATATTGTTGAGTGGATCGGAATCCGACGTACTCGAACCGATTCCCGCGCTGTTTGTCGTACTCGCAATCGTATCGGCAGTCACGAAGATGCGTACGGATGCTGTGTCATCAGTGAGGAAGGTCGCCCGGAAGCACTGCACCGTGTTCCCGGTTACAACGCAACTGTCCATACCGACTGATGTCGTAGAGTCGACCGTGAACTCATCGGGGACGTTATCAAGAATCGACATGTTGGTCGCTGTCGACGGTCCGAGATTGATTCCCGTGACATCGTAATGGACCGACATGCCGAGCTGGACAGTGTCCATCGACGCAACTTTGGTCAGCTGTAGGTCAGTCGTCATCGCATTCGTCGGAAAGCAGAGGGAGACCTCCGATGTGTTTCCATCGGGGTCAGTCGCGGTTGCGGTGAGCACCTCAAAGAACTCATCGAAGTCATAGATGAGGTTGATATCGATCAGACCGATTCCATCGCCGTCGGTGACAATCGTTCGCGAACCCAACCAGTCGTCGGCATCTCCGTGAAACTCAAATCCGCAGTCGACGCTGGCGTAGAAGTCGACCCGGAAGCTCGTATTCGGCGTACTCTTCAGCTCACCCAAGACGTTCGTGTTCGGGACGCCACCCGGAGAGCTGACAATCGCCTCGGTAATCACGGGGAAGTTCTGCAGCATGTTCGGCCCGGTGTCGGCATCGAGCGTGTCATTCAGGGCCACACCAGTGGGATCGAGATCGATCGACAGTCCATTCGCATGATTGCTGATCGAGTTCTGGATGATCTTATTGTACAGGCCACTTGTGACCAGAACACCTTGCTCAGCATTGTAGCTGATGACGTTGTTATTGATATCGGTGCTGTCAGCGGTTAGCTCGATACCGGGGCCGTTGTTATCGTAGATTGAGCAGCCCTGAATCGTGTTCTGGGTTCCATCGACTGTCACACCAGCTGCACCATTGCTGTCGACGATATTGTCATCGATCAAATTGCTGTCGCCGACGATACGTAGCCCGTCACTCGCTGATCCGGTAATCTCGTTATCCTCGAACGTCGTAAGACGGCTGAACAACTCGACGCCGTACGACAGGTTGCCGTAGACGTCGTTATCCCGAACGATCAGGCTGTCGGCGAGCAGGGCCATGCCGGTACCGAGGTTGTTAAACACATCGTTGTTCCGAATATCGGTGCGTAGTGGATCGCCAACATTCCCACCGACCCTAATCCCTGCGACTCCATTGGTGCGTACCGTGTTGGCAAACGTACTACTGGTATCACCGACTCGTACATCGTAGGCATCGACAATTCTGATACCGTTGCTGTCGTTGCGCTCGATGACGTTGCCAAGGATCTCAGCGGCAAGGGAGCTGTCGCTGACGAAGATACCATTGCCGCCATTGTCAGAGATTCCATTGCCCGCAATTACGCAGCTGTCAGCGGAAACGTGAATCCCGTGGAAAATACTGTTGTAGATGAAATTCCCAACTGACACGAGTCCGATCTCGGTCGGACCATGGTTGAGAATAAGTATGCCTCGTCCGTTCGGATAGACGCCGGACAGCAAGAAATCAGTTCCAATAGCATTGGAAACGATCAGATTGTTGCGCGGCTGAAGCGTGGGCGGGCCGGTGATATAGATTCCAGCCGAGTCGGCTCCACCGACTTGATTCAATGCAATTGTGTTATCCGACGCGCCATTCAGAATCTGAATTGCGAAGAGCGAGAATCCGGTAACTTCGAACGCACTCGGGTCGATGCCCAGGATGTTGTTCTGAATCTTGTTGCCGGTCGCGCCACTCCCAGACAATGAGATGCCACGAAGGCCACCCCCAATAATGTTGGCGTCGGTTACAAACTCACCCCCGATCACATTGTCCGCGCCCGAAACAGAAATGCCATTAAATTGCGGGGCGGGAAAGCGTGCCAGCGTGGCAGTATCGATAGCACCGAGCAGGTTGCTAACCACTCGGTTACTGTCCCCCTGTAGACTGATCGCTGTGGAACTGCCGATGACGACGTTTTCCTCGATGAGATGATTGTTGCCGCGGGGGAAGACACCAACGTTCCCATTGCCAAAGATCTGAGAGCTGTCGATCGCAAATCCGAACGTGTTCTCATAGATATGCCATCCGACGCAGCCATCGGCACTGGCCAGTTCCAAACCGTATGTCTTGCTAGCAGTAATCGTGTTTAAGCGGACCGTATCGAAACTGCTGTAGCTAGCGGTGATCCCATCACCACCCACATCACCGTTGCCGAGGGAATCGAGACCATCGATATTCAGACCGATGAAATTCATCTCGATGAGATTGAACGCCCCTGGGTTCAGGTCGTCATCGCTGAGCTGGATGCCGTTACCATCATTTCCACTGATGAGGTTGTTGGAGATGATGTTCCCCGACCCCGTGAGATCGATACCGTCGCGTTCGTTTCCCATGCCGCGAATCAATCCATCGGGCGATCCGATGATGTTTCCGATGACGGCATTGGAGTCACTCCCGCCACCGCCAATCGAGATGAACAGCTGAATGCCATCTCCCCCCGGACCGGTCTGCCCCCAGATTGTATTCGACTCATCCACAAAGAGACTGAGTCCCCCAATAAGGACTCCGGTGACTTCGTTAGTAAGGATGCCGGGGCCGTCGTTATTGTGGATGAGACAATTCTGGATCGTTGATCCCGATGCACCAGGATTCAGTGCGATTCCACCCGAAGGAAAGTTACGAATCTCCAGGCTTCGAATAATGGAGTTTGGACCAGTCGTTCCCATGCCATACTGCGAAATTCCAATCAGTGTCGTGTCCTGAAGCAGGCCATCGATAATTACACGGCTGCCGAGTCCGTTGTTCTCACCGTCAATCACGACGGTGTTCAGAGCGAATGGTAACGGATCTACCGGCTGAATGATCGTGATACTCGGGTCGAACGTGATCGTCCCCGACCCGAATTCGCTGATGTTCTGGAGCGCGGCACGGAGGGTCGGCGGGTTAAAGATACCATCCTGGATCGAGTCATCGGGAAGGTCGGCAGCCGATGTGACGACGTAGTCAGCGGTAACACTCAACCGGGTCTGCTCGACCCGTTGCATCTGTGCCGCGTAGCGGCTCTTGACGCGTTCACTATAGTTGGAAAAGACTGTCGGCCGAGTATCATCGGCAACTACGGTTCCCAAGGCTAACGCCCCGGCAATGAGTCCGGTTAGCACCCGTCGCAACATTCCCACACTCCAATGCTATGTATTCAGTTGTCGCTGAGTAGTCTTCAGGTAGCCAGTATAGCTTGCGAAACACGGATATGTGTAGCCCTGATTCAACCGTTTTGGCTACAGACAGGCGCATAAGTAAGGGCGGCAAGTCTACCGACTTGCCGCCCGTTCTGGACTAGTTTGATCGGACTGATCGACTTACTTGGCAAACTCGGTCGCGCGTGTTTCGCGAATGACCGTCACTTTGATCTGGCCCGGATACTGCATCTCCGCCTCAATCTTCTGCGCGATATCACCGGCAAGAATCTCGGTGGCCAGATCATCGATCTTATCATGTTCGACGATGACGCGAATCTCTCGGCCCGCCTGGATAGCAAACGCTTTGTTGACACCCTTGAACGAGTCAGCCAACTCTTCGAGTTGCTGCAGGCGCTTGATGTACGCTTCCAGCGGTTCCCGTCGGGCGCCCGGACGAGCACCGGAAACCGCATCGGCAGCCTGAACAATATCCACGTACGGCGACACCTTGGGAACATCGTCGTGATGCGCCTCGGCCGCATTAACCACATACTCGTGCTCGTTACAGCGACGCAGGAACTCGGCGCCGATCTGCGTATGCGTTCCCTCGGTCTGCCGATCAATCGCCTTGCCAATGTCGTGAAGCAGACCACATCGCTTGGCCATCGCGGCATCGAGACCGAGCTCAGCGGCCATCAGTCCGCAGAGCATCGCCACCTCTTTGGAGTGAGCGAGCACGTTCTGGCCGTATGACGTTCGGTAATTGAGCTTCCCGAGCATGCGGACTGTGTCGTTGTGCAGTCCGTGGATGGCCAGTTCAAACGACGCCTGTTCGCCCGCCTCGCGGACGCGCACGTCCATCTCTTTCGCTGATTTCGTGACGACCTCTTCGATGCGCGTCGGATGGATGCGGCCATCGGTAACCAGCTTGTCCAGCGCCATGCGAGCGACTTCGCGACGGACCGGGTCGTAGGCGGAAAGGATCACTGCTTCCGGCGTGTCATCGACAATGACATCGACACCGGTGGCGGTTTCAAAGGCACGAATATTCCGTCCTTCCCGCCCGATGATACGGCCTTTCATATCCTCGTTGGGGAGGCTGACGACCGACACGGTCGTTTCCATCGTATGTTCGGCGGCGCAGCGATAGATCGAGCGAAGGATAATCTCTTTCGCTTCCTTCTCGGCTTCCGCCTCAGCCTGTTCGCGGATTTCTTTGATTCGCCCGGCCGCCTCCCGCTTGGCATGCTCAAGCATGTTGTCCATTAGCTGCTTCTTGGCATCGTCGGTAGTCATGCCGGCGATCTTTTGCAGCTTATCGTTCTGCTGCGAGATGATGCTCTCGAGTTCGGTCTCGCGGATCTCGATACCCTTTTCTCGGGTCGAGAGATTCTTTTCCCGATTGGTAACTTCCTGTTCGCGGGAGGCGACGAAGTCACCTTGCTTCTGGACGTTGGCAATCTTGTCGTCGAGGGCGCGCTGGTCTGTTTCAATCTGCTTACGCTGAGAATCGAGCGCTTTCTCCTCGGCGGTCTTGACCTTGAGAAATTCCTCTTTGGCTTCGAGGAGTTTCTCTTTCTTGCGCATCTGGCCGTCTTTTTCGGCCGCAGCAACAATCTGTTCAGCTTTTTCGTTGGCTGCACGAATCGACTTGTCGCCGACCCGTTGAGCAATCAACCAGGCGACGACAAAACCGACGACAAGCGCAAGGGCACCGACGACAACGATCACAAGCGTGTCGTTCATGGGTGAGCCTCCGCCCCGGCAAGCGTGAGCCCCGGGGAGCGGTTGATGTTAATGCGATGGGGAGTGCCGGATGCGGCGTCAGTTTCCAGATGTACCGTTCGCCGTCTCGGCGAGAGCAGCATCAAGTCGCGTCAGCAGATCACCAATACGGTTGTCAACACCGGACGAGACCTGACCAAGTGCCTCCTGTTGTTCCAACAATTCCGAGGCAAAGGAGAGAGCGGTGAGGATAGCGACCTTGTCGCGGGCACGGGTTCGTGCCGCGCGCGAGATCATTTCCATCCGTTCATCGACTTGGCGCGCGATCTGGTGAATTCGCGCCGGGTCATCGCCGCCCGCAATAGGGTATTCGAGTCCGAATATGGAAACCGTGACGGTGTTGTCGCGTTTGGATTCTGACATACATCGGCCGCTCAGGCTCGGCCGCATCCTTTATATCCCACTTTTCCGCTTCGATGAAAGCGTTCAAGTGCCTACGGCGCAAGCTTTAATCCGTTGGCGCGGAAGCTGCGATTGAAGACGTGGAACTCGCTATTTGCTGAGCTCTTCCAACTCTGCCATCTGGGCTGCCAGATTGGCCAGATGCGTCTTCACGGAGGCAGCGAGCTCCGCCTGGTCCCGTCGCGTTTCGTCGAGACGCTCGGTTAGCGCCGCCAGCTCCTCAGCCAGGCGCTGGCGCTCAGCATGCATCGCCGTCAGCCGCTCCAGGAGGGCGTTGACTTTCGATTCCAGGTCCGTGAAGCGCGAATCCATGGTTCTCAGTTCTCGCGGATTTCAGCGGTGAAGGCGGCCTGAAGCGCGGCGATCACCGCCTTCTGGGCTGCGTCAACCTCATCAGAGGTAAGAGAGCGATCTTCGGCGCGATAGTCAAGACGGATCCCGACCGACTGCTTCCCCTCGCCGAGCTGCTTGCCCGTAAAGAGATCGAAGAGGCGAATCGACTCAAGGAGCGGTCCAGCCGCCTCGGTTGCTTTCGCCAGCATCTCACCGACCGGGACGTCGGTCGAGACGACCGCAGCGATATCACGGCTGGATGCCGGATAGCGCGGCAAAGGTGCGAATTTGACGTCGGGTGCCGCGGCAACGAGTGAATCGAGCGTCAACTCGGCCAGATAGACCGGCAACTTAATATCGAATTGCCGTGCCAGCTGGGCATCAACCCGACCGGCTGCCCCCAACAGACAGTCACCGACCCGAATGGCAAACGACGCACCCGCATCGGCCCACGGGATCGCCTCGGGACGGAGCGTTAACTCCGGCCAGCGGAAGTGCCGTGCGGTGGCTATCAGCGCCCCAGACAGATCATAGAAATCGAGTGAGCGCGACGGATTGCGCCAGTCGCCGGTCATCTCCCCGGCCACGCCAATGACGAGTCGAAGGGATTCGGTCCCCTCACCGGCATCATTCGCCGGCGGCAGATAAATCCGACCGATCTCAAAGAGCCGCAGATCGAGGTTGCGGTGATTGATGTTATGGCCAATCGACTCGAGCATATGCTGGTAGAGATTGTTGCGTGCGATATCGAGATCTTCGGAGACCGGATTAACGATCCGAACGAGTGGCCGCTCGGGGGCAAGCTTCTCAGCCAGTTGCGATGAGCCGAGACCATGCCCCATGCACTCGTCGAAACCGCCGGCACATAACTGAGTTCGTAACTCGTCGCGAAAAATGTCGATGCGATGGCGTGGCGCCACAAGTGGACCGTAAGCGACGTCGACATCGGGAACGATATCGTAACCGTTGATGCGGCCGACCTCCTCGATCAGGTCGATCTCACGCTCCATATCGTGACGCCAGGTTGGGCAATCAACCACGAGCGGATCGCCAGTCGAGACGTCAAATTCAAGCCCGGTCAGGATTTCGGTGATGCGCTCGGTCGTCACCGGATAGCCGAGAATCTCGCCACAGCGTGCGGTTCGTAACTCGATGCGAGGACGTTGGATCGGTCGTGGATAGGTATCAACGAATCCGTTCTGGACCGTTCCGCCCCCCAGATCAGCGATTAACTGGGCAGCGTAGGCCGAAACGGCCTCGATCGCATTTGGGTCGGCACCCTTCTCGAAACGCTGAGAGGCATCAGTCACAATCTCAAGTTTCTTGCGGCAGCGTCGCACTACCCCGGGGTTCCAATAAGCCATCTCGAGGCAAATGTTGGTGGTCTCATCGGAGATCTCCGTCGACGCACCACCGATAACACCAGCGACCGACACGGCCTTGTCACCGTTGGTGACCACCAGGATTTCCGGCCCGGTGGCTCGCTCCTTGCCGTCCAGCGTAACGACACGCTCACCCGCCTGTCCCCAGCGAACGCCAATCTTGTTCGTGCCAAGCTTGTCCAGATCGAAAGCGTGAGACGGGTTCCCGTATTCAAGCATGACGTAATTGGTAACGTCGACGACGTTCGAGATCGGTCGAACCCCCGCCAGCAACAGCCGGCGCTGTAACCACCACGGCGATGGCCCGATCGTTACATCGCGAATGACGCGCACGGTGAACCGCGGACAGGCCTCGGTATCGGCAACATCGATGCTAAAGTGTTGGTTGAGATCATCGCCTTCCTGATGCAGATCCCGAGTGGGATAGCGAAGTGTTTCACCGCTGAGCGCGGCAAGATCGCGAGCGATTCCCAGCACCGACATCGAGTCGGCCCGATTCGGCGTCAGCTCGAAATGTAACACGGAGTCGTTCAAACTGAGTGCTTCAGCCACTGGCTGCCCCACGACAACATCTTCCGGTAACACCCAGATGCCGGCCTGGTCATCGGAAAGACCAAGTTCGGCCTGGGAACAGATCATCCCCCTGGACTCAACACCACGAATCTTTGCGGCCTTAATCGTCAATCCACCGACGAGTTCGGCACCGAGCTGGGCAACCGCAACCATCTGGCCAACGGCTACATTGGGAGCTCCGCAGACGATTTCGTCGGTCGCCCCCCCGGTCGAAACCGTTGCCAGACGAAGCTTGTCGGCATTGGGATGAGGGCGCAACGACTCAACTCGTCCGACCACGACTCGGTCAAGGTGTGCGGCGACATCATCGATCTGCTCACACGCTGTTCCGGCCATGGTCAGGCGATCGGCCATCTCGGTGGCTGACCAGTCGAGTCCGGTGAGTTCCTGTAACCAGCTATGCGGGACTTGCATCAGACAAACTGCCGTAGAAAACGCGTGTTGTTGTTAAATAGATACCTGATATCAGTAATGCCATGCCTAAGCATAGCAATACGTTCCACACCAATTCCGAATGCGTAACCGGTGTAGCGCTCGGAGTCGATACCGGCCGTTTCGAGGACGTTCGGATGAATCATTCCACAGCCGAGAATCTCCAACCAGCCGGTGTACTTGCACAGCTGACAGCCTTTCCCCTCTTCACCAAGCCAGCACTGGATATCGACTTCCATCGACGGCTCGGTGAAGGGGAAGAACGACGGGCGGAATTTGAGCTTCAAATCAGGTCCGAAGTAGGCCGACGTGAACGCTCGCAGCACCGCCTTGAGATCGGCCATTGAAATCCGCTCGCCGACCATGAAGCCATCGACCTGGTGAAATGAGACGTGGGATCGTGTCGTGATCTCCTCGTTGCGAAACGTCTTCCCCGGCATGATGACCTTGATCGGTGGTTTGCGTCGCTCGAGTTCGCGCGCCTGGACGGGCGTAGTATGCGTACGGAGCAAACGTCCGCCATCGACAAAGAACGTATCCTGCATATCCCGGGCCGGATGATCGGGCGGGAAATTGAGCGCCTCGAAATTGTAGTAGTCGGTCTCGATATCGGGACCGTGAGCAATCTCGAACCCCATGCCGTGGAATGTTTGACAGAGGGAACTCATCGTCTGATTGACGATGTGGGCAGCCCCGAGTCGCTGATGTGTTCCCGGACGCGTCGGGTCCAGACCCGCAGTGCGGGTCCCGGTTTCGTAGTGTGAGGCGGAGTCAGCGAAAAGCGCTTGAATCGCTTTTCGGGCAGCGTTCGCTTTCTGCCCGACCGCCTTACGGTCTTTCGGAGCGACGCCCCCGAGACCTTTCATGATCTCATTGAGCGGTCCTTTGCGACCGAGGTACTTGATCTCCAGTTCCTTAAGCGAAGCGAGCGAATCAGCTTGGCTGATTCGCTCGGTAATCTCTTGCTCCAGGCTGGACAGTTTCTCCAGCAATGACATGGGAGGGTCCGCTACGCTGCCGCCGACTTTGCCATATCGGTCAGCGCGGTAAAGGTCGCGCCGTCGCGGGCGGCGATGTCGGCGAGCGCCTTCCGGTTCAGATCGATACCGGCACGCTTGAGACCGTTGATGAACGTCGAATAGTTCATGCCGTTCATTTTAGCGGCGGCAGAGATTCGGGTAATCCAGAGACGACGGAAATCGCGTTTACGGTTGCGCCGGTCGCGATAGGCGTACTTGAGCCCTTTGTTGACCGTCTCAAGGGCGGTGCGATAGAGACGCGAACGGGCACCATAGTTACCGCGGGCCTTCTTGAGGACCTTTTTGTGACGCTGCTTGGCTGCAACGTTGTTCATTGAGCGAGGCATAGCTTTCCCCTAGTTACCCGGCCTCAGACTTTCGCCAGCCCGCCCAACATCCGCAGGACGTTTGGCGCATCGGCGTCCGAGATCAATGTCGCCTTGCGCAGATGGCGTTTCCGCTTGGACGACTTCTTGGTCAGAATGTGCGACTTGTTACAATGGTGCCGCTTAATCTTGCCGGAGGCAGATTTCTTGAAGCGCTTGGCGGCGGAACGTCGCGTTTTCAGTTTCGGCATCGGTATTCCTTACGCAAGCGGGCCGCCCGGTGCGGCCCGCAGAACGGCTAAAATAGGACTAACGCCCGATTTGGCAAGGGCTTATTGCGACTCGGTCGCCTCTCCGTCACTCTCGGGGCGGGTTTTCTGCTGCTTGTCCTTCTGCAGCTTCTTGACGATCTCCGATTTCGGCGAGAGAACCGCACTCAGCATGTTCCCCTCCATCTTGGGAGCGACATCGACATTGGAGATATCGGACAGATTCTCGATGACCCGCTGGATAATTTTGCGGCCGAACTCCTGATGGGCCATCTCCCGGCCGCGAAACTGGACCATCGGCCGGACTTTCGCGCCCTGGAGCAGGAACTCGCGGAGGTGCTTGGTCTTGAACTCGAAGTCATGGTCGTCGATCTTCGGCCGGTAGCGCATCTCCTTAAGCTGCGACGACTGCTGCTTCTTTTTGTTCTGCTTCTCTTTCTTCGAGATTTCGTACTTGTACTTGCCGTAATCGAGAATACGGCAGACCGGGGGACGGGCGTCGGGAGAGATTTCGACAAGGTCGAGATTGAGATCACGGGCACGCTGCAACGCTTCACCGGTCGGAAGAATGCCGATCTGGCTTCCATCCGGACCGATCAGGCGGACCGGCGAAACGCGAATGCGGTCGTTAATTCGGGGATTTCGGTTAGTGGCGATTAGCGTATCTCCTCAGTTTCGGTATCAATCAGCTGGAAGACCTTTGGATGCAATCTCGGCGGTCAGTCGACTGATCGTATCGTCGACCGACAGCGAACCTTCATCGCCGATCTTATGGCGACGAACGGACAGCGTTCCGTTTTCGGCTTCACGTTTTCCAATAATGAACATATAGGGAATCTTCAGCAGTTCGGCATCACGAATCTTTGCCCCCACTTTCTCCGAACGTCGGTCGACATCGACGCGCAGGCCAGCCGCCGTCATCTTGGCGGCAATCTCTTCAGCAACCGGGAGCTGATCATCGGTGATCGTCAGTAACCGAGCCTGCACCGGCGCCAGCCAGAGCGGAAAATCGCCGGCGTAGTGCTCAACCAGCACGCCGAAGAACCGTTCAATCGATCCGAGCAGGGCACGGTGAATCATGTAGGGTCGCTTGTTCTGTCCGTCGGAGTCGGTGTAGGAGAGATCAAACCGCTCCGGAAGCGAGAAATCGAACTGGATCGTCGAGCACTGCCAGCTCCGTCCAATCGCATCGCGAATCAGGATATCGATTTTCGGGCCGTAGAACGCGCCCTCTCCCTCATCGATCGCATACGGCAAGCCACTCGTGTCGAGTGCCGCTTGAAGCCCACGTTCGGCCCGCTCCCAGTCAGCTGGCTCGCCAATCGCTTTGGCGGGTCGCGTCGACAGGTTGATCTGGTAGTCGGAGAAGCCAAACGACCGCAGGATGTGCACGCAGAACTCAAGCAGCCAGACAAGTTCCGATTCCATCTGCTCGTGGGTAACGAAGTGGTGAGCATCGTCCTGCGTGAAGCCACGGACTCGCATCAGACCATGCAGCACGCCAGCCCGTTCATACCGATAGACCGTTCCCAATTCCGCCCACCGGAGAGGCAGATCCCGGTATGACCAGAGCCGCGCCTTGTACATCATGATATGAAACGGGCAGTTCATTGGCTTCAGTTGGTACTGCCGCTCATCGACATCCATCGGTCGAAACATGTTCTCGTCATAGAAATCGGCATGTCCGGACAGATGCCAGAGGTTGCGATTGGCAACGTGCGGCGAGTAGACGAGCTCATACCCGTGACTGAGATGCTCCGCGCGCCAGAAGTTCTCTATCTCGTGGCGGACCCGCGAACCTTTCGGCAGCCACAGAATGAGGCCAGCGCCAACGTCCTCAGTGACCGTAAACAGCTCGAGCTGTTTACCGATGACGCGATGATCACGCCGTTTGGCTTCCTCCAGGCGATGCAGGTAGTCGTCGAGCATCGCCTGCTTAGGATACGAGACACCGTAGATCCGCTGGAGCATCTGACGATTCTCGTCGCCGCGCCAGTAGGCACCCGAGGTTGCGGTTAACTTGACCGCTTTGACAATCCCGGTTGACGGAATGTGCGGTCCGCGGCAGAGGTCCTCAAAGCGGGACTGATAGTAGAACGTAACCGTGTCGTCTTCGATCTCCTCGAGAATCTCAACCTTGTAGGGAGCGTCGTTGGCGCGATAATACTCGATCGCTTCAGTACGGTTCCAGACTTTGCAGGTGAACGGAGCGTTCTCCTTGACGATCTCGGCCATCTTCTTCTCGATGCGCTCGAGGTCTTCGGGGGCAAACGGTTTGTCGACCTCAAAGTCGTAGTACCACCCCTCATCGATCGGCGGACCGATGGCCAGTTTCACGCCAGGAAACAATTCCTGTACTGCCTGTGCCATGATGTGTGACGAGGAGTGCCAGAAGACCTCCCGCCCGGCCGGATCATCGAACGTGAGAATCTGAAGTGCCGCACCACTATCGATTGGATCCGAAAGATTGCGCACGACACCGTCGACCTTCACTGCAATCGCGGCTTTGGCCAAACGAGGTGAGATCGACTTGGCGACATCGAAACCGGTCACGCCGGAATCGAAATCGCGAGCTGAGCCATCGGGCAGACGGATAGAAACGGAAGTCATCGGATCAGTAGGGTGCCGTCGTGACGGCGCGGTGTAGGACTACGAACATCGTTCCCCAGAAACAGAGAAAGCGAAACGTGCGCCCGGCGCGTCGTCCCGCTCTTCGAGCGTTTATTGGTGATGCAAATGGTGGGCGATACTGGATTTGAACCAGTGACCTCTTGCATGTCAAGCAAGCACTCTAACCAACTGAGCTAATCGCCCGCATCGTCGCCCGTGTGCACCTTGCCGCGAGCGATTGGCAAAAGTACCGGCGACTGGTAGGCGTGTCAACCCCGTTTGCGAGAGGTGTCTAGGCGACTCCGGCCATCTTCATGAACGTCTCGGCCTTGACATACTCCTCGTTGAGGAATTCCTCGAACGAGTCCAGATCGGAAGCGTCCAGATTCCAGAAGGCGAGGATTTCGGGAGCGACGTCTGAAGTTGGGAAAGCGGCCGAGTCACTCGGAAATGCTTTGGCGGCTGTCTTGTCTGCAAGATGCACCAGGGTCGGCATCGGTTCATCGTTGGGACCGTCGAACGGTCGGTGGTGGAATTCGATCGCGTTGATCAGTTTGGACGGTAGCTTCCACTGCTGCGCCAGCAGCGTCCCGACCTGAGCGTGATTGTAGCCGAGCGTCTGCTCTTCACAGTCGTACACCGACAACTCCGGATTGTCGGCGTGGGCCTGCCGATAGCGGGTGAAGTCGTCGGCGACGAAACAGCAGAGAACCAGCTGACCAATATGCAGGAGCAGTCCCGCCGAAAAGGCAGCATCGGGATCGACGACGCCGCGATGACGGAGCTTGCGCGCGAGGATGCGGCTACAGAACGCCGATGCCAGAGAATGGCGCCAGAACGCTTCCTGGAACTCGGTATCGACATTGTGTCCTTTGAACATTTCCAGCACCGACGCAGAGAGAACGAGGTTCTTGACAGCCTCCATACCGATGATCACGACCGCCTGTTTGACCGACTCGATCTCGCGAGACAGACCATAGAAGGCTGAGTTTGTCAGCTTAAGCACCTTGACCGACATCGCCGGATCCTCGGAGAGAATCGAGGCAACCTGAGCCGCAGATGCCGTCGGCGAGTTAATCACTTTCTGAATCTGGTGAAAGACGATCGGAGGGGTCGGCAGGTTACGAATCGTGGATACGACCTGCTTGACCTTGCTGTCGACGGCTGTGGCTGTGGTATTCATGGTCTCCCGCTCATCATTTGGTGCCACGGAGGTGGTCGGTAAGCCGATCGGCCAACGAGGCGAGCACCTCGGGGCTGCTATAATAGCCGGCCTCGATCTTGGCGCGAATCTCGTTCAAGCGGCTGGGATCGGTTGTGCCCTCGCCGGTGGGTTTCGTTTTGCCGGACGGAAGATCATCGAGATCGTCAGGACCATCGAAGCGATGGGGATGATCTACCATGGCGGCGTGAACCCTCACCTCTGCTTGTGGATCACGCACTGTCTGTCCCGCTGGGCGGGGTGGCTCGAACCGCGATCCGATTTTCGTTCCCATTCCTGGCGACAGCTCTCCCTGTCGCGCCGCTGCCTGCCGTCCCATGTGCATGGCAACACCTCCCTTAGAGTTATATCGACCGGGGGCGATCCCCCCTTGATTGCAGACTTTGCACAGCTACCCGATTCATCGGCTACTGGCGCCCGTCGACCAGCTGTGGAGCTGGATCGGCCTCCGCCAGATACTGAAGAATCTTGTCGGAATTCCGAAGGTCATCGAGCTCCAGCTTCAATCGAGCATGACGTTCCCGGAGATACGCCTCGTTCTCCCGCACCAGCGCCATGTTCTTTTTGACGAGAGCGACAATGGATGTCACTAATTTCTTGATTTCGGGATGGGCAGCTGCGATGCGAAACAGCTTGGGGTCACGGCGACGGAAATCTGTGATCTTCTCTTCTGACTCACGAATACGGCGCTGGCAACGCTCGGTCTCGGCATAGAGATCGAGCAAATGATCATCCTTATCGAACTTGATCAGATCACGCTGCTTATCGAGCAGGATGTAGAGTGATTGGTAGAAGCCATATTCACGTTTCAGAACCGTGATCAGGTCGCGCTCAAGTTGGGTAATAGCGTTGAGAGGCATATCGGCACTCCTACCCGGAAAGAGAAACGCCCCCGGCAGTGGGCGTGTCTGGTTTTGACGCGTTAGCCTGAGCCAATTGGGACCAGCCATCGCGAAGATTGGTAACTATGGACAACGAAGAGGCGATATGATCGACATTTCCCGATGCTTCGATGAGGTCAACTTGCGTCAGCAAATACGTGTAGAGTTGTCCGAGGTTGGTCGCGACCTCTCCCCCCTGATCGAAGTCCAGTGTCGTATAGAGATGTGTCAGACAGCGGCGGACAGTCGCGATGGCAGGCATCGCAGCTTCGCGGTCGCTGCCCTTCAGCGCCTGCTCGGCCAGACGATAGTTCTTAATGATTCCGTCGTAGACTTCCAGAACGAGTTCTACGGGTGACTTTGATAATGTCTCTGTCGTGCGGTAGCTTCCTGCTTCTCCGTACATCCGATGCGTGCTCCTCGCCGCCTATTGGTTGAAGCGCCAGTTCTGATTGATGCTGGCGAGTTGATTGGTCAGAAACTGCTGATCTGCATTCAGTGCCCCCAACGCCTCTTCCATGGCAAAGAACTGTTGAAGAAGCGTATCCCGACGGAGGGCGAGGCGGGAATCGATATCCTCAACCCGCTCCTCAATCGTCTCAATCTGATTCTGTACCGCCGTGATACGACTGTTGAGCAGGCCGATCGTTGAGTCAGTGTAGCTCTCCAGCAACGTGTCAACACGCGCCGCGACTCCGCGCGCAAGCGTGATTGTCCCGTCGGCACCGTCGGTGAGGTCGGCGACAGTTAGCTCGATACGCAGTTGCAAACCGGCGGTCGTCGCGTTGTCTTCGTCAGCGGTTAAGAGCTGACCCGAACCGGTAGCTGCCTCGCCGTTGATCGTCCCCTCGACATCTTTACCCAGGACAACTCTACCGCCGGCCAAACCCAGAGCACCAAAGGCACTGTCGCCGATACTCCGATCCATTTCGACACCGGAGCTGGAACCATAGCTGGCCGAATTGAATTCGATATAGCCGGTACCGGCGGAGGTTTCGACCCAACCGACCGATACACCGCGATTACCGATCTTGCTGTCAGCATCGATTTTAGCCTGTAGTTCGCTGATCAACTGTTCGACTGTAGAGTACGTTTGGGCACTCAGGATGATTTCATCCGACAGCGCACCGTCGACTTTGATTTTGAGTCGATTGTTCGTATCCGTCAGCGTCAGCGGTTGAGAAGAAGGATCGTTGATTGAGATGCCCTCAAATCGTCCCCGTTCTGCAGCCTGCGTGATATCAACTTCGACGTCCTCGCCAAACAGACTCGTATCGGCCGTCGACGCGACGAACGAGATCGCGTTGGAGGAGCTTGCTCCCGAATCGACAAAGAGATCGATCACAGCATCAAGGTCGGTCCGCAACGCCTCTTCGAGCCGACTGCTGTCGCGAATCGAGAGCTGGCCGTTGACTCCGGAGCGGATCCCGATAGCGTTCAACTGACGGTATTTGCTGTCGAGGCCGGCCACATTCTGCGCGATACGATTGCGAAGACCGCTCTGGATTGTGAAGAGCGTCGTATCGCCAAGCAACAGACCACCTTCGTTGGTATCCGGGTTGAACGAGTTCTGATCGTCGACAAAGCTCATGACGTCGTTGTAGGCGTCAAGGAAGCCCTGGATCGTCTCGGTGATAGCCGACGTATCCACTTCGGACGACACGGTGATCGTCTGCCCCGGGTCAGTGACCTTGCTGACATTGAGCGACAAGCCAGCCAGGGCCTGCGAGAACGTATTCGATTCTGATGTGATCTCGATGGCCGAACCGCTGCCGGAACCGCCGACCGCGATGGTCGCGTCCTGCGCCTGCTGGAGCAGCGGTCCAAACGCCGTCACCTGGAACGAGTCTCCGGCAACCAGATCACCCGCGGAGAATGACAGCTTGAGGCCGTCAGCACCTTCGCCCACGAGTTCGATCTCCTGATCCGCCTGAATGACAACAAACGACCCGGAGTTCGTGCCATCAGTCCAATCGACCGTGACAGGATCGACACCGATCGTCTGCTGGCCATCTGAGGCGACCGTGAACGTATAGGTCTTGTTAGTGAGACCGGTGTAGGCCGCGGTCGGACCGAGGCTGATCTGACTGGTGGAGGCGGATGCATCGACGAGCGTTTCCGGCAGGTCAAACGAGCCGGTCGAGTAGTTGAGCGACTCGCCACCCGTCAATGTCGACGTGACAGTAAACTGACTCGAGCGACCACTCTCCTCACTTGACAGGATAAGTCGATAGGGATTCGATTCAGTTCCGTCGTTGATGATTGAGGCCCGAACACCGAGATCGGCGTTGTTGATCGCATCGCGGACACCGGTCAATGAATTGTTCGAGTTGTCAATGGTGAGCGTCCGAGGTGAGCCGTCGCCGACCGTTACGGTTAGGGTGCCGGTGCCCAGAATACCAGCAGCGTCATCAGAGAAACCTTGCGAGGCAAGTTGATGATTGCGAGCCAACGCCCGGACCTGAACATCATACGATCCGGTAACGACACGACCGGCTGATGATGCTGACAAATACGCATCGTCGGATACCGACACCGATGCCTTTTCAAAATTGGCGCGTCGGGTCAGTCGTCCGGTCTGAGAACTGAGGGCGAGGAGCTTGGCCTGGAGCGTCTTGAGGCTACTGACGATATTGGTCTTTTCAGCTTGCTCCTGCTCCAGCAGGACAGCTGGTAGCCGCTCCAGGCGGATAATCGAATCGACGATTTCCGTGGTGTTGAGTCCGGAATTGATTCCGTTGATTGATGCAAAACCCATGTGCGGCTACTCCTTTGCCACGTCTGAGTACGGGCGGCTCCGGTCCTGGAGCCGGAGGCAGTTCATCCCGTCCCCTTACCCATGATATCGGCGGGGAACGCGTGATATTTAGAAGCCGGAGGCGGCCTTACGGCTGCCTCCGGCTGGAGGGGCTAACTACTGGTACGGAACGGTGTCTAGAAGAGCGAGAGGACCGTCTGCGGAACCTGGTTCGCCTGCGCGAGCATGGCGGTACCAGCCTGAACCAGGATCTGGTTCTTGGTGAATTCCGACATCTCCTCGGCCATATCCGTGTCGCGAATCTGCGATTCGGACGCGGTCAGGTTCTGCGAGGCGATACGGAGGTTACGCAGATTGGACTCAAGCGTGTTCTTCTGGAACGAACCGAGGGTACCACGAGTCGTGGAAACCTCGTCGATGGCGGCATCGATGAGCGTCTGGGCATCCTGAGCGCCCTGGACAGTGGTGACATCGATTTCGGCCAGCGAAGCGAACATGTTGCCCGCAACGCCCTTGCTGAGCGAGCCGGCCGACATGTTGCGGATACCGATCGAGGCGGTCTGACCGACGTTGGCGCCGATCTGGAAGACGAGCGAGCTATCGGAGTTATTGATCTGCTCTGTACCGCCCGTCGAGGTGAGGCTGTAGTTGACAATCAGCGACTCGGAACGGTCGGCATTGAAAACCGTCGAATTGACACCCGCGGTGACCGAGGTCGCCGGGCCGCCGTTGAGGCGGACGTCGAACTTCGCGGCTTTGACGTCGAGCAACAGGTTACCGACGTTGATACCGTTCTGCGCTGTGGCGACCTGAAGGTCGATCGAACCACGCGCCGAAGAATCGGCATCGGCGTTGTACAGCGTGATGTCGCGGTTCGCACCCCAGTCGACCTTGTTGACTGCATTCGAGTAGCCACCAAAGTTCACGAGGGCATCGGTACCGGCGTTGGCCAGCGTATCCTCGGTCAGACCGAGAACATTGCGAAGGTTGCCGGTGCCAGCAACGCCAGCGTTCAGCTTGATCGAGTAAGCCGAACCCTCATCGCGGGTGGCAAACTGGACCTGATCATTGTTAACGACCGACGCGAGAACGTCGTTATCGGTCGCGCCACCACCCGAAACCGTACCAAAACCACCAGCACCACCGGTCGTCCGGAGGGCGGTGTTGATCGCGGTTACGAGAGCATCATACGAGCTGTAGGTCGCCGCACCGACGGTGACGTTGGCAGTGCGATTGTCGTGCTTCGCGGAGTTAACCGTGAAGTTCAACAGGTTGGCCGAGGCACCGCGGTCGTTGACCGAGGACCCGATGGCGACAAACGCCGTCGTGGCGGTCGTCGAGCTGGCCAGCGCCTCGATCGAGTACTGCGAACCTTCGTTCGCGGCTTCGATACGGAGCGGGTTGGTACCGGCGGTCGCGCGGGCAACGATCTTACCAGCGAGACGCGAGTTCAGCGAGATCTGCGCGTTCAGCTTGGTCGCGACATCGGCAATCGAATCACCGGCTTCGATCTCAATCTCAAGCGCCTGGTTACCGGTCACCGATTCACCGTTTTCCTGGTAGTTCAGGTTGAAGGTGTAGGTACCGGCATGACCGGTCGTACCGTTGGCCGCAGCGGCGGCGGCAGCACCGGACGAGATGATCGCTTTGTCAGCGGACGCAGCGACTTCGAGATTGTTACCAAAAGCATCGGTCAGGTCAAACGAGCTGCCGGTCTTCTTGGCGGCGTCGGACGCCTGAACGATATCGATGTTGTGGATCTTCTCTTCGAGGTTGTTCGGATCACCATCGGTGCCGATGCCACGAAGCGACAGACCCAGGGACGTCGTGTTGAGGGTCGACGACGAATCGGCAGTCTTGGTCGCTGTGACCGAGTGCTTGCCATTCGACAGGAACGACTGCTGGATCGTCAGGCCGGACGAGTTGGCCGAGGTGATCGTCGCAATGTTATCCTTCGAGCCGTCGAGGATCTTCTTCGTACCAAACTGCGTGTTGGCCGCGATACGATCGATCGTCTTGATCGCGTTAGCAATCTCCGCCTGGTCGGCAGCGAGCTGATCGTCATCGTTGAAGCCTTCGTTGGAGGCGTGGATCGCGAGTTCGCGCATTGAGATGAGCAGATTGTTGATCTCGGTCAGCGCGCCCTCAGCGGTCTGAATCATGCTGATCGAACCTTCGGAGTTCTGGATCGCGCGGTTCAGGCCGGCAATCTGTGACCGGAACTGTTCGGAGATAACGAGACCGGCCGGATCATCGGCAGCCTGGTTAATCCGGAAGCCGGACGACAGCTTCTGCATCGACTTGGACATATGCGCCGTCGTCATCTTCAGATTACGATTGGCGTTAATTGCCGCAAGGTTGTGATTTATACGGAGTGCCATGAGTTAACTCCTCCTTGGCTATGGCCTTAGGTTTCCGTACCTACTTTCATTCGTCGTTAGAACTCGTAGGTCGTCCTATGAGGAGTCAGGCATCCGCGAATCCGATACGGATCACCGTGTCATAGCGAAACGAAGCTACCCGCGAAGTGGGCTTTTCCGTTTCTCTCTCGTGTAAATCGGCGAAACTGGGCAGTTCTTTACTGTAGAGTCAGGACTTTTTCAGCGCTGTCAGGCAGACACGGTCGGTCCGATTTGCGCGAGTCGCTGACGGGCTCCTGGGTGCTCAGGATTGATCTCGAGTGCGCGAGTCAAGCCAACCTTGGCGGAATCAAGAGCACCGGCGCGAAGGTATGCTTCCGCCAGACCCATCCATGCCTCCCCATCGCTCGGATCAGCCGTCAGGAGTGACTCGAACCGCGAAATGGCAGCATCAAGATATCCTGCCACTATCATGATTTCCGCCATCCGGAGCTGAGCATCGCGGTCTGACGGCTCCGTTCGGCAGTACCGATCGAAGGCGGCTATTGCTCCCTCGTAATCTCGGGTCGACGCGAGGGTCGCACCAAGGTTCCGCCACGCAACGGGAAGGTCCGGCGGCAGTGTGGTTGCCTGCCGAAAGGACTCGACCGCCGCAGCGCTATCCCCCATGCCACATTGCGCCATACCCAGATCATTCCAGCGCGCCGATGTCGGTTCACTCGTAACGAGATTGTGCAGCAGCTCGATGGCGCGTTCGGGTCGGTTCCCGGCCAGACACCCACGGGCTTCGGCATCCCGGATATGTGATTCTGGCACACCTGCGGCGCGGGCAGCGGAGGTAACCGAACGTAGATCAAGATTCAATTGGGCTGTCAGCTCTACCGCTCGAAGGTGTACGGGCAGTTCGCGGGGCCAGCGTTCGGCAGCATCGGTGAAGATGTCAAGTGAGGCTCGGACGCGACCGTCCTGACGGTAAATCTCACCAAGACAGCGTGCGGCCTCGAGCGTGGGTGTTCTCCCCTCCAGCTGCCGCTTCAAATGCGGCTCGGCATCGGTCACGTGATCGGTAGCCGCTAACAGACACCCGAGTCGGCCGGACAACTCCAAATAGTCCGGCGCGATGGTTACAGCGTTCTGGTACCAGTCGATGGCGCGTTCGGGGCGACCGTTGATCTCAGCGATCAGCCCAAGACCGTACCAAGCCGATACCCGCGAATCGAGATTGGCAACAATGATATCATCGATTTCTCGAGCCGGATCATAGTTGGCCTGCGCATCGAGATAGTGAAGATAGGCCGCCTCAGCGTCCGTGTACCGCTTCGATGCGGCATGACAATGAGCCAGCGCCAGCAACGGGTCAAGATAGTCAGGTTTAGCAGCGATCGCCTGTTGGGCAAAGCGTTCGGCTTCCCGGAAGTTCCCCAACTCGAAGTGGCCCCAGGCAAGATGGTTCAGGCACATGAGATGAATATGGCGTTGTTCCTGTCGCTTAAGATCGGTCAATGCAACGGCTCGATCGGCCAGGCGAACAATTTCCGGAAGAAACTCGTTGTGCCGTGTTTCATGACCACGCAGCAGTTGCGCAAGGTTGAAAAGAGCGAACGCATGATTCGGATCATCGGCGAGTTGCTTTTCCAGCAGTGCTTTCGATCGCTGAAATTTCTGTTCCATCTTCTCGGAACTGAGATCGTATCCGAGATGTCGTATTGCGGCATCGACCCGGAGAACTGGTTCACTGTCCGGAATCTGGAGCTGATTGTGAACGATACCTTCGTAGCGATAGCCGGAGTCGCGCCGAATGAAGCGAACCGACGGCAGGAAGTTGCGTTGGTGTGAGTGATCGCGGTAGTAGTTGAAGACTCCCAGCGCGATCGCCCGGGCATCAGGGTTAGCCATGGCATCGAGGAGGGCCGCTAGTCCCTCCGGCTCAAGTCGTTCATCGGCATCGATAACGAAGAGCCACTCCGATCGGGCCTGATCGAGCGAGAAGTTGCGGTGCTTGGAGAAGTCACCCTCCCAGGGCTGGTGAAAAATCCGAGCCCCGAACTCTTTGGCTATCGCAACCGTGTGATCAGTAGAGCCGGTATCAACAACGACGATCTCATCCACGAACGACGCTATCGATTCAAGGCATTCCGGCAGTAACTCGGCCTCGTTCTTAACAATCATGCAGGCTGAGACTGTCGGTCGCGACTGCAGCTCGTCCAGAGTCATCGCCAGTTCGTCGGTCGTCACCGCTGCTGCAAGACCACGCTGCAACGTGGCAATCGCGGCGGCACGATCGCCCATGGTGATGTGCAGACGCGCCAGCGTGAGATACGGTTCGACCTGAGCCGAATCGGAAGCGATTGCCTGCTCAAGCGACTCCTGGGCGCGGTGGGTCTTCCCGGTATCACGACAGGCCTGAGCCAGTAGCGATAGAATTTCGGTTCGGCCAGGCGTAAACAAAGGCGCATCGGGAAGTTGCTGTGAAAGACTTTGCTTGTCGAGCTTCGAGAGCAGAAGGTCAGCCTGCTCAATTGCTTTTTCGGGATCATTAAGTGTAAGATGAAGGGCAACTGATCGGGCCAACAGCTCAGTTGACTCGGGCCAAAACTCCCGTGCCGCTTCTAAGGCCGTCAGGGCTTCGACTGGACGACCGGTAGCGTCATGAGCAAAAGCTCGCAGCCGATACCACCGGCCGCGATCGACGGGTAGCAGGCTGGCAACATCGATGGGGAGGCGATCCAGAGAATCATTGATTTCGTCAGTTTCGCCTGCTTTAAGAGCATCTTCCCCTTGCTCCAGAAGCTCGTGTATCGACGTGCGCTCGGTGCTGCTCAACTTTGGCTCCCTTGCCTGCGAGTAGCAATAACGTCAACGAGGAGATCATCGATCTCTTGTATCTTCGTGCGGTGGTCATAGGTGCGTTCGATAAACGCTCGGTTTGCCTGCCGCATATCAGCCCAGTCCTGCGACTCACAGCGTTGCACCAACCGCAAGAACTCATCGGGATCGTCGAAGATAAACTCATTCGGATAGAACTGACGTGCACCCGGCCAATCGTGGATTAAGGGCAGACAGCCCGATGCCATCCCTTCGGCTACCGCATAATGGAACGACTCCCAGAGCGACGACGAAATGACATACGATTTGTCATTGAGGTAGTCTGGAATATCCTCAACCCAGCCATCAAAGTGGATCGGTAGCGGATTCTGCTGCAGCCAGTGTTCGCAGTACAACGCCGTACGCATTTCCTGGTGTTCGCCCGCAATATGGAGCGAGAACTCAGGATCGTACGCGTGAAGCTTCTTGAAGCAGTGAAACAGCAGGATCGGATTCTTACGGTGGTGCAGGTACCCCACGTAGGCAATCCTCTTTGTCCGGGGCTTAGCCGCATCGAAACGGTAACGATCCAGATCGACACCATTGCTGATGACCTGCGTCGGACAAGCGATTGGAAATCGTCTCTTCACTAACGTTTCGATTGTCGACGCAACGAAAACCAGTCGATCAATCTTTGACCAGTCGACCGCCCCCGGAACCTCAGTAAACGATTCGTAGGAATGGAGACGGCAAACAGCGGGGCACGTCTTGGGGCGCCGGGACCCGACCTGAACCAATTGATCACACCACTCAAACCAGGCCACATCGGCCCATTCAAGGAGGCTGTCCATCTCGCGGACATCATCATTGTCCAGGTAACGGACGTCGTTCTGGGTAGCGAACTCCTCCATGATTGGTGTGATGAACGCCCGGTGGTTGGCGAAAACGGCAATCTTTTGATTGCTGAGACGGAGTCCAGTAGTTGTGCCGCTGTCGACCGTTACTTGAGCTGAGGCCAAGTGTTCAAGCCAACGCTTAGTCTCGGCCTGAGATTGTGACTCAAGATCGGTACGCTTGATCTCGCGCGTGAAGAATGCGTGTCCGGCAGCCAGTTGTCCCGTGCGCAGAGAGAATTCACCGGCGTTGTTGCGGGCGAGTGAGAAGCCAGGGTCGATCCGGAGGGCGCGTCGCCAACATGCAAGCGCACGCCCCGGTTGGTTGGCTCGGTCATAGGCAATGCCCAAGTCATTCCACAGCGGGGCAGTAGCATCATGCATCGCGATGAGATTTCTCAGTCGTGGGATAGCATCACCGACCCGCCCTTCAGTAATGTCAAGGAGTGCAAGATTATAGGCAGCATCGAACTGGGTATTATCAAGTCGATCAGCATCGACAAAATGCTGACGTGCCTCCGCCGAACGCTTCAGTGTAAGAGCAATGAGACCCGCGGTAAGCAGGGTTGGATAGGTCGGTGCTGATTGTGCAAGAGCTATTACGGCCGGGTACGCCGCTTCGACTTCTCCGGTTTCCAAGAGCGCATTGGCCCGCTTTGCCAGATCAATCGGTGAGACAGAATCAGTTGTCGGATCAGTGGTAGCCATCGGTCGACATCCTGTCGTTCGAGGTTCTCCAATGCCGGCCCATCGCCGGTCCGGGGTGTCAGGCGATGGGCGAGGCCTCGCGCATCGTTTCGGTTGAACGCTGCATCGCCGGAGCATCGAGAATACGATGGTCAACGGTGTAGGCCGCGTTCGTAAGAACCAATTGTTTGGCGCGACGATTGACTGTGTTTATCAGAATCGGTCCCTGTAAGTTAACCGAGATCTCCGTTGGCGTGTCGGGAATTGTCACGATGACAAATGTTTCGACATCATCGGGCTTCGCCACTTCGAGCTCGGCTATTTCGTTCGAGTTGATGTGAATACGGTACTCGGGGTAAAACAGGGCGGGATTAACAATGAGAAACGCCAGATGCGCCTCATCGGTCGACTGCAACCACATAAACGGTCGGAGATCATCGTGCTCGACGAGGCAGAACGAAGACAGGTGCTCAAATCCGAGGATTGGTCGAATCATCGTGATGACACGATTGTCGGGTACGTCCAGCGATCCGAAGCGGAGACTATCGATTAGCATGGCCTAACGTTTCCCTTCATCGAAGAAAATCGAGCAGTGATGGTTGAATGATGCGTGCCGACGCGAGCAGAGCGGCCTGGTAGTTGGCCTCATAGGTCGATAGCTGGGTAATCAGCTCCGGAAGGTCGGCATCTTCGTTCTCCGACAACAGCTCGGTAAAGCTGAGTTCCTTATCGACCAACCGCTCATTGGTTGTCTCCAGACGGATCGTACGCGCACCCACAGTGGCCCGTTCGCTTAGAATGTGCAGCCCCGCGTCATCGATAAACTGGAGCATCTGACCGGCCCCATCGCTGTCATTACGACGCAGGCTGTTGGCCAGCAAAAGCAGGGAACCCATGATGTCAGTCGATCCGAAAAGTCCCAGTTCACCAGCGAGATTCGGACCCGACGGACTTTCGATGACAAACGATCGGGTCGGGTCGGTAGTGGCGATTTGAATGCCCGTTGCGCCGACGTTGATCTCGGCGAGGACATCAAGTCCTGATCCATTGATGCGATCGAGCAGATCCTGAATCGTGACCAGCCCATTAAGCGAGATATCCGCTCGCCGTTCCCCCTGCCAGATCGTGAATTCGCCCGTACCCAGGCCAAGGGTATTGGCCAACTGTGAAAGCGGCGTGGTAGCGAGAAGCTGTGGATTGAGATCGTCGCCGACCCGGGTGAGCGAGAAAGTCCCCGCAATCCCAAGTTCGGATGCGGCCACCCCCGCGGAGTCGGTGACGTCAAACGCCGGTTGAGGATCGAGGTCCCCCCCGTCGAGTTGCGCCCCAACGCTGCCCACCAGTCCGAGGTGTTGCGCGGTTTTTCCGTTTACGGAGTCTTCACTAATCTCCAGCCCCAGCGGGGTGCCGTTACTGTCGGTGATCACCACGCCGGTTCCGGTGGCATTAATGCCAAAAGAGACGTTGCTGACACCATTAGCGGCTAAAGCGGCGTTGCCGGCCGTAATGATATCTCCAATCGTTGACGCCCCGGAGAGATCGACGGTGAACTCGATTGCGGCACCGTCGGAAATCTGGAAGGCGGCCGTATCCATGTCGATACCGAGGCCACCACGAAGGTTTTCAATCGGTGTACTGCCGGAAATCAAGCCGTTGGCCGTTGCAACGAGCGAGAGATTGTTTCCTTCGGCACCGAGCTGCGCAGTCACATTTGTGATGCCATCGATGACCAACTGAGTATTGATCGTTGCGATTACGTCATCGAGCGTAGTTGCGGCCGATAGATCGATAGTCGATGTCAGACCAAGATTGCTGTCGACAATTTCAATCAGGCGAGCCCCGGCGGTGAGACCGTCCCCTCCCCGCAGATCCGCCAGCAACGTGGTCAGATCGACGCCGACATTGAGGTCCGCTTCAGCACCTAGAATTGTCGCGTGTGGCAAGAAAACATCTTGTCCGTTGCTGTTGATCGTCGCACGCAGATCGTTGTCGATGTCAAATTGCATCGCACCGGTATCACCACGATACGTAACGCCATTCGATGCCGGCAGGAACGGTTCGTCGCGCGTCTGGAATCCGCCAAAGATTGACCGCCCTTCGATCGTACTGTTGCTAATCTGCAACGCCTGCTCAAAAAGCGACTGCACCTCATTGGCAGCGGCCATCCGAGCGACATTGTCGTACGTGTCGTTCGCCATTGCCACGGCGATCTCTTTGGCTGTTGTCAGAATATCAGACAGATCGGCCAGGGCAGAATCATAGGTATTGTTCCACGTCAACCCCTGCGCGATGTTCTTCGACCACTGTTCGATGCCGGCGAGTTCATTCCGGTAGTTGAGACCACGGACAGCCCCAACCGGATCGTCGGAGGCGATGCGGATGCGTCGCCCGGTTGACATCTGCTCTTGCATCTCCAGAAATCGAGCGATCGATCGCTGTGTGTTAAACTGCACTCGATCGACCAGGAGATTGTTTGTTACCCGCGTAGGCATGGTTCGCTACTTGTCCTTGGTATCGGACCGTCGTTTGCGATCAGTGAAGTCGACAACGGAATCGTTCGCCTTGTCGCTGTCACCGGTCATTTTGTCTTTGAGTGCCTTAACGACACCGAAGATGTCCCCTCGCGACGAATCCGAGGCGCGGCGATTCTCTTCCTGGATTTTGACATAGATCTCTTCTCGATGCACGACGATGTTGTCGGGGGCATCGATTCCGAGTCGAACCTGACGGCCTCGGATTCCAAGTACAGATACTCGGATATCGTCGCCGATCGTTATCGACTCGCCTAGTTTTCGTGTCAGAATAAGCAAGCTACCCTCCGTGGTGCGCTGCCCATGTGCAATCGTTAGCGGCCGACGATACCCATCCCGTTGATGACCGTCGACAAGGCCTCGTCCATAGTTGTGATGACGCGCGCGGCGGCATCGTACGCATGCTGAAACTTGACCATCTGAGCCATCTCTTCGTCCAGTGATACTCCCTGTACCGACTGACGAGCGTTCTCGACCTGGTGTCTCAGCAGTTGATAGTTTTCTTCAAAGGAAATCGCCTCGCGGGCTTCAACACCGAGTCCACCGACGAAGGCGTTATAGAATTCGTTGATCGACTGACTACCATCGGCGAGCACCGGCTTCACGCGCAGTTCGGCCAACGCCAGTGCGGCCAGGTTGTCACCATCAGGTGTCTCTGATGCAATGACGTAGTTGGAGTCATTGAGAATCGCCTGATTGATGCGGATCGTCGACGCCGTTGTGAACGTCGGATCAAAAAAGTTGATACCGGTCGATCCGTTGAGCGTGTAGCCAGTCGAATGGATTGCGTTGACCTGTTCGACAATCGCTTTGGCCAGCTCATCGAGTTGAGCCAGTTGCCGTGGGATGATCTCATCCCGGGATTCGGTCAATCCAGCGAGCTGACCCGAAATGTTGCGCAGGTTGACCTCGGTCCCCTTCCAAACCAACTCGTGAGTCGACGCACCGCTTTTGTTGACGACATTGACACCAATTTCGAACGAGGAGGCGGCATCGACGAGGACCATTCCTCCCATGCGGACAATCGATGCACCGTTCTCTTTTTCGGTCGTATTGACGTCGACCAGCAACGCGAGTTCGTCAGTTAGGAGGTCACGGCGGTCACGAAGGTCATTGGCGTTGTCGCCACCGAGTTCGGAGGCGGCGATTTGCTTGTTCAGCTGGGCAATCTCTGCGGTCAGGCCGTTGACCTGTTCGGTCATTGCGGCCAGATCACGATCGGTTGCGTCGCGCAGCTGAGTCAACTGTTGTGCACGCTGCTTGAGCCCGTTGACCAGCTGTGTCGCCTGAGTGATGACGAGCTTTCGATTATTGCTCGAATCTGAGTTGACCGCGAGCTCCGACCATGAATCCCAGAACGTGTCGAGTAAGTGGTTAAGCGCGGTGTCGGTCGGCTCATTAATAATCGATTCGACCTGGGAAAGAGTCTTGCGCTTGTATCCCCACTCGCCGAGCTGCTTGTTGGCCGCTTGAAACTGCTGACCAAGAAAGAGGTCACGGACGTGACGAATGTCATCGACCTGGATGCCGGTTCCGTAGATGCCGTTGGCGTTGATCTCCGGCATCGAATTGTTGATCCGAACCCGCTGGCGGCTGTAGCCGGGCGTGTTCACGTTGGCAATGTTGTGACCGATCGTCTGCAGGTTGACCTGATGACTCAGGAGCGCGCGCTTCCCGATCTCCAATGATTGAAACAGACCCGGCATATCAGACTCTCCGATCCAGAGCGACCGCGTGATTGGTCTCCGAATCCGTCTGCACATTCGCATTGTAGTTGGCAGGCGGGCTGTTAAGACGAGAGAGAGCCAGCATCGTTTCGCTGATGAATTGTCGGGACTGATTAATCAGCATCGCATTAGCGTTGCGGACGTCGGCGATCTGGTCATTCAAGCTCAGGATCAATTCTCGCAACGAGACCAACTGCTCTGCCTGCTGGTAGCTGGCGAGTTTGAGAAGGCGCGAGACCGTGAGATCACCTGTCATGTTGTACGAATCAGAGATTTGAGCAACGACGAGTTCACGTTCAAGCGCCAGTTCGCGACTGGCAGTCAGGAGTTCCTGCTGGCGTGCTGTGCAGCCGGTCAGGTAATCGACATCGTTGGCAACGAGTGCCTTACGCTGCGATTCAAGCTCATGCAGGAATGATTCAAACAACTCAGCTTCCTTGCTGATGAGTGCGATCAGGCCATTAATCTGGTCCACACCGGTCCTCTTCACATTGATATTGAGGCTATCGACCGACATCGGACTCTCCTTTAGTCGTCAACCGCGCCCAATCGGCCATCACGCGTTCGACGTACGCTTGTGTCTCGGGATAGGGAGGTATGCCACCGTGGGTACGCACGGCCGTTGGCCCCGCATTGTAGGCTGCCAGAGCATGGCGCGGATTGGGGAACCGCTCCATTAGCTCGGACAGATAGGCAGCACCACCCATAATGTTATCATGCGGGTGGAATGAATCGGTTACACCATACGCAGCAGCCGTACTGTCGATCAGCTGCATGAGTCCCTTGGCCCCCTTCGGTGAGACAGCGGTGGGATCACCCGACGATTCGGCTCGAATAACCGCCGTCAGCAGATTCGGATCGATTCCGTGCCGGAGGGCAGCCCCCTCGATCGAGGGTCGAAAGCGATCGAAGATCGGATCTTTGGTCCCTGGCTGTGACAGTCGGAGGTCGAATGGCGCCGCATCGCCGCGGTCAACCTGTAGTGGCATCGACTTCCGCGTCTCTACCTGACGATGCTCGGTTCCGGACGGCATCGGAATCGGACCGTTCGGGGGCGTCTGTTCGGGGGCAATGCCGTACCGGGCGCGAATCGTCGGGAGCATCTGATCGAAAAGCATCTCGCCAATCGAACGGCCTTTGCCCGAGGACATGCCCTTAGCGAGTTCCATATCAAAGAGATCGGTGAAGACGTCTTTCCCGAGTCCACTCTGCTTATCAGGGGCATCCGCAGCGACGGACTTGACCGTCTGTCGCATTGCTTTCAACATTGCGTGCGAGAAGAACGCCTCGAATTCCTTGGTCGCCTTCTGCAAGCGACGGGCTTCGGCCTCGAACGAATCCGTCGGAGTCGACTTCAGACGTTGCAGTGATTCCGGAGTCGCAAACGACAGCGCAGCGCTCTTGTCAATTGGTGCCGACATCAGATGATGACCAGTTCCGCTCGAAGCGCTCCGGCCTCTTTCATCGCCTGAAAGATGGCAACAATATCGCGCGGGGTGGCGCCAATGCGATTGAGCGCCGATGCAACATCGGAGAGATAGACTGACTCCTTGAGCTCGACTACACGGGCGAGCTCCTGCTCGACCGAGATCGACGGATCCCTTGTCACAACCGTTTCACCACCGGAAAACGCACCGGGCTGGGAGATTACCGGTCGTGACTGAATGGAAACCGTAATCGTGCCATGGGCGATGGCGACCGGCGCAATCGTCACATGCTGTCCGGCAACGATTGTTCCGGTCCGCTCATTGATGACCACCTTGGCTGCCATGTCTGGTTGAATCCGAAGCTGCCCCACCTCGGCAAGAAACTTGGGCCGCAGCGTCGGATAGTTCAGCGAGTCGGGAATTGACAGTTGCACCGAAGCGGCATCCTGAGCAATCGCCGTTGTACCGTAGACCCGATTGATCGTCGCGGCGACACGGTACGCGGTAACCTGGTCAGGAGAACGCAGGGCTAATGTGATTAACTGCGATGAGCCATTGGCAGCAGCCAGCGGTCGCGTGACTCGTGCGCCACTTGGCACCCGACCGACAAGCGTATAGTTGTTTACGATTCGGTTGCCGTCGTCGACCTGGACATTGAATCCCCCAATCGAAACGGCGCCCTGAGCCGTGGCGCGCACGACACCATCCGGCGTTGACAGCGGGGTAAGCAGCAAGGTACCCCCCTGAAGCGATGAGGCATCACCGATCGACGACACGGTCACGTCAAAGGTCGCTCCAGCATCAAAAGCGGAGGTCAGCTTGGCGGTGACCATGACCGCAGCGATGTTCTTTACCTTAACCTGGTTAGCATCAACGGTGAGTCCGAGCCGCTCCATCATGTTGGCCAGCGACCGGCGAGTGAATTCCGATCCGGAGCCATCGCCGGTACCATCGAGACCGATTACCAGACCGTAGCCGATCAGGTCGGATACCTGGGTATCATGAAAATCGGCGATGTCCTTGATGCGAACCTTGCCCGCTTCGGTATCGGGAACAACGACGGACAAAACGAACAGAGCGAGGATCAACCCCAGCGGACTGAGCATCTTGGAAGTGATGAGTCCATTCATCGCAAACTCCCTAGAACAACCAATTGAGCAGACGCATGAAAATGCCCGGGCGGGACGCCGTTTGCAGATTCCCCTTGCCCGTGTAGCTAATTTCAGCATCGCCGATTCGGAACGACTCGACCGTGTTATCTGCCGAGACATCTTTCTGTCGCACGATTCCTGTCAGTGTGATCGTCTCCCGATTGCCGGAGACGTTGACTATGCGCGTACCTTCGATGACCAGATCACCGTTGTTACGCACGTCGACCACCGTGACTGTCATTTGCGCTCGGACAGTGCCCTGTCGCCGGTTCTCGCCCTTGCCGTCGTGATTGCTGGTCGACTTAGCGTCGGCTCCGAACATGGGAAAGAAACTCAAGGTGCCGATACCGGGACCACCGGAGGTCGATGCATCCTGCGTCTTTTCGGTCTTCTCCTCGACAGTCGTCGAGGCCCGGCTATTCTCGATGATGAGTACGGTCAGAATGTCGCCAACCGCTGAAGCCTTGATGTCGGTGAAAAGTGACATACTGCGACCAAAGTCCTGTGCTTTGACCGGCAGGCTGAAGGGCAGAAGCAGGAGAATGATGATGATGATAAGTAGGCGACGCCAGCTCATGGCATTACTCCTGTACGTGATCCGGACAGAACTACCGTTTGAGCATCACGCAGATACCCAACGATAACGCGACCGGACTGTTTGTTGCGCACTTTGACCACAGTCCCAAACGCTCCGTCCTGGATAGTCACTCCGGGTACGGAGACCGTGAATCCGGGTTCTTCGATCAGAATGGCGACCTCAGTACCACGCACGACATCCGGGATCAACTCAACGAGTCGCGCTGAGAGGAGCTGCCCTTTACCTGCGTTGCGGGCAAAGCGCAGTCCTGCAAGATTGTCGCCCGGGACGAGCAGACGATCCGTCTGATTCGTGACCTCTACTCGAGAAGACGCCAGCGCCGCGGTCGATACATCCTGATGACGGCTGACTGTCTGATCGAGGATCCAGGCCTCAGCATACTTGCGAATGCGAACCTGAATTCGTCCTGAAACCGGTGCGTCGTTATCTGAGGGTTGAACACTTCCGACGAACGATATCAAGCCGGTTGGTGAACCACTTGTCACGGTAAGCGCTTCCAGCGACAGGCTGGTCGCGTCACTATCCGCCAGTTGATTGGTGAGCACCTCGACCTCGAACCAGATCGGATCGAGGTCGTACAGTGACATCACCGCAGTCTTCACCGTTTCGTCGGTGACCTTCGCCTGACCGACGACAGCAAGAATCATAAGCGGAAGGAGGAGTCGAATGAATCGCATCACCGTACCACCTAACGCTTCAGATTGTTGGCGATCTGCGACATATCATCGGCAGTTTGAATCGCCTTCGAGTTCATCTCGTAGGCCCGCTGGGCGACGATCATGTTGACCATTTCATCAACGACTGAGACGTTCGAGATTTCGAGATAGCCCTGGTTGATCTCGCCGAGTCCACCCTGCCCGGGGATATCAGTAATCGGTGTTCCCGAGGCAGGTGATTCGATCAACAGGTTCCGGCCGATCGCCGTGAGACCGGCGGGATTGATGAAGCGTGCCATTTCGATCTGACCGACCGTCGTAGATCCGTCCTGACCGAACTGCTGTACTGCCACCGTACCATCACGACCAATCGCAACCGACGTGGCATCCTCAGGGATCGTAACATCGGGAATGAGGAAGTATCCCTCGCTCGTCACCAGTCGACCGTCAGCATTGACTTTGAACGTACCATCGCGGGTAAACGCTGTCGTTCCGTCAGCCTGTTGTACCTGGAAGAAGCCATCCCCCTCGATAGCCAGGTCAAACGGATTTCCGGTCAGCTGAAGATCACCGGTCGTCATCGAACGAACGGTCGCCGACGGGCGGGTACCGTAACCAATCGAAAGGCCAGCCGGCGTTTCACTCCCGATCGCCGTAACCTGACCAGCCCGCTTGTAATTCTGGTAGAGGATGTCCTGGAACTCAAGCTTCGACTTCTTAAAGCCGGTCGTGTTCACGTTGGCGAGGTTGTTGGCGATGTTGTCGACATTCATCTGCTGAGCAGACATACCAGTCGCCGCGGTACGCATCGCTTTGATCATACTATCCTATGTCCTTTCCGGGACCTACCGGCCTCCGGCTACCCGCTGGAACAGATGCTCCAATGACTCATCCTGAGTCTGCAGGGCGTTCGCATTTGCCTCGTAAGCTCGCAACGTGGCGATCATGTCGACCATCTCGTGAACGACATCAACATTCGCCTGCTCGAGATAACCTTGTTGAATGGTGGCGTTGGTGACGGGGATCTCTTGAGTCCCTTGGGGGAGGCCGTAGAGTGAGCCACCTAACCGCTCTAGTTCAAAGAGATCGGGAACGGTGACCGGCGTAATGGTATCGACAACGATGTCATCGACAGACACCTCTCCGGTCGAAGCGACTTTGACGACACCACTGCCAACCGCAATAGGTCCACCGGTACCGAGCACCTGGAAGCCACCGGGATAGGTGAGAAAGCCGTTGCCATCGACCTGGAAGTTACCCGACCGGGTGAGGACGGTTCCTCCATCGTTGTTGAGGAGGCGGAAGAAGCCATCGCCATCGATTGCCAGATCCAGCGGATTACCGGTACGATCAAAGACACCAGGCGCGAAGTCGACCTGGATCTTATCCGCCAGTGGCTGCTGCCAATCGGCTTTCTTCGTCTGCTGCCGATGCTCAGCCGAATTCAGTTCGCGAACGAACTGCTTGTCTTTCTTGAAGCCGGCCGTCCCCACGTTCGCGAGGTTATTGGCAATCGCTTCCTGCTTGTTGACCCGCGGCTGCATACCACCCGCCGATCGGTGCATCCCTTCAATCATACACAGTCCTCCAGGAAGAGCTATAGCCAGCCCCATGCCAACGGCATCGCGCTACCCATATCCCACTGCATAACAACTACTTACGAGATTTCACGGGCGCCGGAACGAGGTTGACTTCCGGGCGAACCGGAAGCCGTAACCGGAACTGGAGGAATTCCTTTCCCCCGCCAATGACTGGTCGCTATGCATCCAACTGCAGTCGATCCGGGCGTTGTATGATAGTCGCAGGTCGCCTATCTTTTTCTGAAGCCGGTAGTTGGGGACACTGTGGGTCTGCGGACTGCCCGTACATTCGCAGCCACCCGTGCATGCTGTTTGCTTCTACCGTTGCTTGGAGGAGAACGTATGCGTCAGATGTTCATTCGCTGCACAGCCCTGTTAATCGCCCTGACCGTAACCGCGGCCACGACGGCATCAGCCCAAGGCGTTGACACCGGTGCGCCGGACTCACTTACCATCGGTTCCGTATCGACATTTCCGGCCATTGGGAGTGTCACTATCCCGGTGACCTTTGCGAACGACGTCGCCCTTGGAGCGATCGAGGTGACGATGCGGGTTGGTTCCGCGGAAGTAACGATCGATTCGTTTTCGTTCGTTGGTGGTCGTGTCGAAGGCGTCTCGTTTCAGGGGGCATCGAACCGCGATAATCAAACGGCTAACGTCTTCGTTCTTCCCTCACTGGGTAATTCGATCCCGCCGGGAAGTGGCCTGCTTGGCAATCTCTACTGCCGATTTCCGTCGTCGATAGCACCGGCGCTCATTGGCATTGACACGGTGACCGTTACGGAGATTCAGATCACGTTTAGTACGTCGTTCACCGAAG
Organism: Candidatus Zixiibacteriota bacterium; assembly: GCA_028289585.1. GTDB lineage: Bacteria > Zixibacteria > MSB-5A5 > GN15 > FEB-12 > JANQPI01. The sequence goes on along the minus strand of JANQPI010000035.1, from coordinate 94,316 downwards.
ACGGCGAGGTTGCGTCGTACAAACCGGTTGTCACACCGGGTTCAATTGATATCCAGCAGACACCAATGACGCTCGATTCGGTTTGGGTGGCATCGGTAACCGGCGAACCCAACGGTAACGTGATTGTTGATGTGGGTCTCTTCAATGAGCTCGCCGTTGATCGCGTCGTGTTGTCGCTGCAGTATGGCAACAACGATCTCATCTATGATTCCGTCAGTTTTCAATCCACGCGCTTTCTCCCACCAATCTTTCCGTCGGTACAAACACGCGGATTCGACCGAGGTATTCTGATCGTGGCTGACTATCCCGCGGGAGATTCGTTATCTGCAGGCTCAGGTATTGCGGCACGAATTCACTTCACCGTAGCCGATACGGCAACGGAGTCATTTGTCCCGATCGATACGTTTGAATACGCCTCCGGTTTCTTCACATCACTTCGCCTCTCCCCCGAGTTCGGCGGCGGGTTGATTATTCCGCAGGTGACACCAGGTGGTGTCCAGATTCGCATTCCGACCGATGTGGACGACGAACTTGACGGACTACCGGGATCGTATCGTCTTGCTCAGAACTATCCGAATCCGTTCAATCCGGAAACGGTCATCGAGTTCGAACTGGCCAAGTCGGGACAAGTACGCCTGGAAGTATTCAACGTTCTGGGGCGCCGCGTAAGGTCACTGATCGACGGTCCGTATCCCGCCGGAGCGCATCGCGTAACGTTCGATGGACGGTCGTCATCCGGCCAACGGCTGGCTTCTGGCATCTATTTCTATCGACTGGTTGCCGATGAGGCGTATCGCGAAACCCGAAAGATGGTGTTGCTCAAGTAGCGCGGGTAAACCGGTACCGCTGAATCGAAAGCTCATCGAGTTCTTTCCGCTCGCGTTCCTCGGCGGCGGTTCGATGCCGGTCTCGTTGACGCTCTTTCAGTTTCTCGTATTTCTTCCGCTCCCGCATTGCGATAGTGAGGTCATCTCGTGCGCCGGCAGCGGTTTGCTGAAGCGACCGTAACACTTCCGCACCGGTTACTTGATCCCGTTTCGTAATCACCAGGTGCCGATAGGATCGAGAAAGGGCGCTGACCGACAAGGAGCTCAACATCTGTTGGCGCATACGCTCGACTGTACCCTGTTTGCGGTCGGCCAGTTCGATCAGCCTCTGCTGCTGGTTTCGCACCTTCGTTTCAGCCGCTGCCAGGTCACGCTGGCGTTGCTCTTCCTGCTGGCGCGCTCGCGTCAACAGTGGTTCAAGACGATAGCGGAACCGTTTCATGTGCCGTCAGCGAGAATTGCCCGGAGTTCCGATCGCGCCGCTGCGGGATCGACGATCTCGTCGATCTGCTGACGAAACAGGCGATCAATCTTTGGCATCGTTGCTATCGCACGGTCGATCTTGGGATCCGAACCGCTCACATACGCACCGATCGTAATCAGGTCTTCCGCTTCGGCGTACGCCGCCGCAAGTTCCCTGACCGCCCCAGCCAACTCGACATCATCGGGCGTAACCACATCGCGCATGAGTCGTGAGATTGAATCGAGGTAGTCGATCGCCGGATACTGATTCCGTCGCGCGAGACGGCGAGACAGCGTGATATGACCATCGAGAATCGACCGCACGGCATCGGAGATCGGCTCGTTAAAATCATCGGCTTCGACAAAAACGGTGTAGAGTCCGGTGATGGAACCGGTGTCGGTCGATCCGGCTCGTTCCAGAAGTGTCGGGAGAAGCGTGAAGACCGACGGTGTGTATCCCTTGGTAGCCGGTGGTTCACCGACGGCCAACCCGATCTCGCGCTGAGCCATCGCGACGCGCGTAATGGAGTCGAGAAGAAAGAGAACGTCTTTCCCTTCATCTCGAAACTGTTCGGCAATCGCGGTTGCCACCATAGCTCCCTTGATCCGAACGAGTGGTGGTTGATCACTCGACACAGCGACCACGACCGAGCGCTTGAGCCCGTTGGGGCCGAGTTCTTTTTCAACGAAATCTCGAACTTCACGTCCACGTTCGCCAATCAGCCCAATAACAGTCACATCGGCCGACGATCCGCGCGCCAGCATGCCGAGCAGGACTGATTTCCCAACACCGGATCCGGCAAAGATCCCGAGCCGCTGCCCCCGCCCCACCGTCGTCATCAGATCAAGAGCCGCGACGCCTGTGCTGAGTGATTCCGTGATCCGTCGTCGACTGAGGACGGGCACCGGATGACCGGCAACGCAGCGGTTGGTTGTCGATAGGATTGGACCTCGTCCATCGATTGGTTCGCCAAGGCCGCCCAAAACGCGACCAATGAGGCCGTCACCAACAGGGACGCGAAGTTGATCAGATATCGAAGTGACAATTGCGCCGGGTGTTATTCCCGAGAGCGATCCGTAGGGCATCAACAGAATACGATCATCACGAAAACCAACGACTTCGGCCGGAAGGCGCACACCAGTCTCATGATTTTCGATCATGCAGAGCCGGCCAATAGGGACGGCTGGTCCGGCTGATTCAACCACGAGGCCAACAACCTGGCTGACCTTGCCGTAGTGACGAACCGTGGTGACCTGTTCGACACGCTCATGCAGCAGTTCGTACGGTACGGCACTCATGGCTGCGGCTCATGGGCACTGAGCGTTTCGTGGATTACATCGAACTGCGATTCGATACGAGCATCAATGTCACCGGTTGGTGTCTCGATGAAACACCCGCCCGACTTGACTCGCGGGTCAGCTTCAATCGTCAGTTCCTTGATCGCGGTCGATTGTCCCAGAAATCGTTCCAGGTGCTGCTCAACGATCGGCAGATAATCCGGAGCAACCTTGATCGTAATACGCCGCTTATCAACGAGCTGATCGATGATTCGATTGATCATCTCAGCCGTTGCGTCGCGATCGATTTCGATCGCATCGAACGTTACCTTGCGACTAACCTGCTCGACCAGAGCCAGGACCCGGCTGCGGGCCTCGTTGAGAAGCCGCTCCCGCTCCTGAACGGCGTCGGCGATCGCTGCGTCAAACCGCTTCAACACGGTCCGCGCTTCGGTTAGTCCATCCTGACGTCCAGCCTCGAAGCCTTTGGCGTGAGCATCCTTGCGGACACGCTCACACTCCTCAGCGAAATGCTGCTGAATCGAAAACACTTCCTGAATCGGAATGAGGCGGGCACCGTTGGGAGCGGTGACGTACGAAACACTGGGGAACAACTGCGCGAGCAAACCGGCAGCGTTGTCCTCCGCTAACTGATCAGTCTGCTGATCGCCAATCAGCACGGCACCACCGCGGTTGGTATGGCGGAGGATTCTAGACAATGACTTCTTCCTTGCCGCCCCGACCGGAGATAATGATCTGACCTTCCTCTTCGAGTCGTCGCACCGTCTCAACGATTCGAGACTGCGCTGCTTCGACATCGGAGAGTCGCGTCGGACCCATGAACTCCATCTCCTCCTGAATCATCACCGAGACACGCTCGGAGACATTCGAGAAGATCTTGCCTTTGACTTCATCACTCGTCGCCTTCAAAGCAATCGAAAGATCCTTGGTCTCAACTTCTTTGAGCAGACGCTGAATCGAGCGGTCGTCGAGCAGAATCAGGTCATCGAAGACGAACATCATGTTCTTGACCTCTGCTGCCAGGTCGGGATCGTCGGCTTCAAGAGACTGCAGAATGTTCTTCTCCGCCGATGATTCGATCAGGTTGAGGATACCGGCAATCGCCTTGGCTCCACCGGAGACCGAAAGATCGCGACTCGCCGATGAGCCAAACTGCATCTCAAGAGTCGCTTCGATCTCTTTCAACGTTTCCGGAGAGATCTTCTCCATCGTCGCGATCCGCAACGACACTTCCGCTTGCAGCTCGGGTGATAACTCGCTCAGCACCGCAGCCGCCTGCTTGGGATGAAGCTGCGTCAAGATCAGTGAGATCGTCTGCGGATGCTCATTACTGAGAAAACTCGATAACTGCTTCGGATCGATGTCCTTGAGCAGACCGAAACCGCCAGCTCGGAACGCTGATTCGAGACGGCTCATGATTTCACGTGCCTTAACGGCACCGACAGCTTTTTCAAGAATCTCCGACGCGAAGTCAACACCACCCTGCGAGATGTATTGTCGCGCCATGAAGATCGTATGACATTCCTGAAGGACCTTTTCCTCGATCTCGGGAGCAACATCGCGCATGTTGGCGATCTCAATCGTGATCTTCTCGAGGTCCGATTCCTTGAGACCCTGCAGAACATGGGCGGAGACTTCCGGCCCCAGAGAGACCAGGGCGACAGCCGCTTTCTGGAGCGGTGTCATCTCTTCGTATTCAATTACCTGTGCCATCAGGAGTCAGCCATCATCGTTCGGATAACCTTGGCAATCTCATCCGGGTGTTCCCGGGCGGCTTTCTGCATGTGGTCAACGAGCGTTGGTTGACGCTGGTCAGCGGAGCCGAATGACGCATCAGCAGTGGATACCGCTGCTGTAGCTGGCTCCGCGGCCGGCGCCGGGGCTGGAGCGGGAGTCGGAGCCGGGCGAGGCGCCGGGGCAATTTGACCGAGCGCTTTGAAGAGCTTCGAGGCACGCTTGCGGAGCCAGAATAGCGCAAACACGGCGAGGAGAACGAGCCCAACGTTCTTACCGACATCCCACCAGAACTGCTGGAGATACATCGAATCGAGCGCTTGACGATCAAGATCGAGGTCTGTCTGATTGAACGGAACATTAACCATTTCAATCGCATCGTTACGCTGTGAGTCGAAACCTACCGCATTTTTGACAATCGCCGCCAGGCGATCGAGGTCTTCCTGCGTTCGCGGCTGATAGACTGGTGCCGCAGCGCCGTCAGCATCTGCCGGTGGTGCCTCGTACGTGCCATCAACCATGACAGCAATCGACAACCGCTCAATCGATCCCACTGCTTCAACGAGATGGGCAACGGTCTTGCCGATCTCATAGTTGGTAACAGTCGTTTCCGAGGAGCCTGATTCCGTTGACTCGGCTTCCTCGGCCGGCTTGTCGCTCATTTGGTTGTCGGATCGGGTGAGCTCTTCGGAGCGAACGATCTGTTGGTTGGGATCAAACGACTCACTCGTTTGCTCACGTTGAGCGAAATTCAGGTCGGCGGTTACGCGAACGATAGCGGTATTAGGACCGAGCACCCGGTCGAGCATCGTCTGTGCCTTGCTCTCCAGGTGCTGTTCGATCTGCTTGCGCGCTTCGAGCTGATTTGCGGTCAGCCCCGCAACCGGATCGGCCTCTTTCCCCCCCGAGAGTAGATTACCGTTGTAATCGATGATTGCAATGTTCGGTGGTTCGAGCCCTTCGACCGATGCTGACACCAGGTGTGTGATCCCGTCGAGCTGAGCGGCCGTGAGACGACCGGAACCGCGCAGCTTGAGGAGAACGGAAGCTGTGGCTTCTTCCTGCGCTTCTTTGAACAGTCGATCTTTAGGCATCACGATATGGACGCGAGCAGCCTGGACCTCTTTCAACTGCATGATTGTCCGGGTCAGCTCTCCCTCAAGTGCGCGCCGGAAATTGAGATTCTGAAGAAAATCGGTCATACCGAGATTGTTCTGGTCAAAGACGGAATACCCGACCGTACCACCTCGCGGCAGTCCCTCGGCAGCGAGAGAAAGGCGAGCCCGATAGACATCATCCTGAGGAATATCTATCGAACTGCCATTGTCACTCAGCTGATAGGGGATTTGATTATCGTTGAGCCAGTTGACAACTTCACCGGCCTCGGCAGCATCCAGATTGGCGTACAACCGAGAGTAGGTGACCGAATTCACCCAGCCGAAGAGCATGACAGCTCCGACGATGCTACCGGCCGAAAGGCCAAGCAGCATCATCACCTGGCTTGGGGTCATTCGACCGACCCAGTCCGACAGACCTTTGAAGAAGGCCTTAAATGTGTCCATGCCGAATCCTATTCCTCACATCAACCGGCCATCCATAGCCGGTCGTTTGTTCTGCCGCGGTGTCGCGACAGATCATCGAGTCCGTCTTACAACGGCATCCGCATGATGTCGTTGTATGCCGTCACCAGGCGGTTTCGAATCTCCAGCAGCAAATCCATAGTCACACCGGCTTTCTCCGCCTCGATCATTACGTCGTGGAGCTCGACCGGCTGACCGGTCAGCAACGCTTCCTGCATCGCCGCCGAGTCATGTTGAGCCGTATTCACGGTCTGGACAAAATCCTGAACGAGCGAGGCAAAGCCCCCCTCATCGTCAGCCGCTACCGACGCGTCGGTTGGCTTCGGTTGCACCCGCTCAAGGAGCCCCGGGACAATTCGGACACCAGAATCAATAGGAGCACTCATCATCACACCTTGACGTCAATCTGCTGACCCAAGCCGGTCTCTTCCGATCCCTCGGCCTGCCGGTGGGCATATTTGGTAAAGACCAGATCGAGGGCGGCCCGCTCCTTGTCGGTCAACATTTCAGCGTACGTCCGATCGCTCGGAGCCTGAATTGCCAACCGTGACGACTGTTCAGTTTTGGAGGGTTGTATCGATGTCGTATCGGCCCGCTGGACAGTACCCGACGACGATGCATCGTTGTGATTCTCAACCGTCGGACGCTGCTGATTCTGCTGATAGGTTTGGACACCAATAGGCGAGACTTTCATGTCATGTTCCTTCTGTCACTAAATCTCAAGCGCGTCGTTTATCATCTTCTTGGCGGTGCTAATCGCACTCGTGTTCGCCTCATAGGCCCGGGAAGCGAGCATCATGTCGACCATTTCGGTGACGATGTCGACATCCGGCATCTTGACGTAGCCATCAGTATCGGCATGGGGATGGCTTGGATCGTAGACGAGTCGGAATGACGATGCCGGATCCTGCACCACCTCGGGATCGGCAGCAGTCAACTGCTGTCGGTGCCCGATCTGCGTCACTTTACCCTGCCGATGGCTGCCGTGCGTGGTTGCGAGTTTCGTATTGGCCCGTTGCAGTTCGCCGGAGAATCCACCCGGGACTTGTTCGGCCTCAACGAGAACGCGTTTACGGCGATACGGTCCGCCTTCGCGGGTCGCTGTCGTTTCGGCGTTGGCCATGTTCTCGGCGACCGTGTTCATCTTCTGCCGCTGAACGGTCAAGCCGCGAGCGGAGATATCAATCGAATTGAGCATGTCTGCCATCTGCCGTGCTCCTACTTGCTCTGAATCGCGGACCGCATGCCGTCGAATTTCCGCTGCAGCAATCGTGCGGCGACCGTGAACCGAAGTTCGTTCTGGGCCATCGACGCTACTTCGCGATCGATATCGACCGAGTTCATTGCCGATGACTCGACTTTGGTGCGGTGGACTTTGGGTGAAAAGCGGTCCTGGCCAACGGGAAGGTGATTCGGATGCGTCACCGAAAGCGAAAACGGACGATCGGACTTGTTCAGTTTCTCGTATTCACCCGCAAAGTCGAGATCCTGCGCCTGATAACCGGGCGTGGCAACGTTCGCGACGTTGCCGGCCAGAAGCTTATGACGGTACGCGGCCAAATCGAGATAACGATCGAGCTGCGGTATGCGCATCCGGTTGAAGAGAAATGTCGAAAGTCCGTTATCCATTTTGTCCCGTCACACAGATTTCCACGCGAAAGGTAGGTACAGATGCCGTGCCGAGTCTTCAGGCAGCACGCTTATCCGTTGTGTGACAGAAACTTAGATCGCTCAGATGGGGTGCAGTAGCGAGTCGTCTGCGAGCGACACGTGGCTAATCATTCCACCCTAGGGGGAATTCGATTCCGCCGCGAAATCGGGAGAGAAGAGCTGGCTCGAGGGTTCTTTGAGCGTCAAATCCATTGTCAGGATAACGACATCGACGCGCCGATTGCGGGCTCGGTTCTCGATCGAATTGTTCGGGACGATCGGGCGGTAGCGGCCGTATCCGAGGGCAGATATTCGACCGGGATAGATCTCGAAGTTTTCGATGTAGTAGCGGACAACTCGCGTTGCGCGCGACGCTGACAGCTCCCAGTTGGTCGGATACGCCAGCGTTTGGATCGGGCGATCATCGGTATGCCCCTCAACGCGGACGTGATTGGGAATGCCAACGAGCTCGGTGGCGATCAGATCGAGCACTTCCTGCGCGCGTGGCTGCAACTCAGCCTCTCCCTCAGCAAAAAGTGCTGATTCGAGCACGTGAATGACAAGTCCCCGTTCCGTGATCTCGGTTTCGATTTCGTCACGGCGCTGCAAACGTGAGAAGCGCTGATCGATCCGTTCGCGAATCATGTCAAGATTGCCGAGATGAATAATCCCGCGACCGGCCCGTCGTTCCGAGGGAATTGTTCCCTCGCGTTCAATCAGGCTTTTTCCGCCTTTGAGAACGCCATTGAGCGCACTCGTGACCTGGTCGAACTTCTTGTCGTCGACTGACGACATTGAATACATCACGATGAAAAATGCGAGCAGCAACGTGATCAAGTCAGCATAGGTAAGCAACCAGCGCTCGAAATTATCGTTACCCCCGGTCGGGCGGCGACGGCGACGCATCGACTATCTCCGCGGAATCGAACGCTGTTCGGGTGAAACAAACGACAGAAGTCGCGTCCGGACATTGCGCGGGTTGTCACCCGATTGAATCGAAACGATCCCTTCGACAATCAGCTCCAGATGAGCGGCTTCTTCTTCGTGCCGCATGACAAGCTTGTCGGCGATGGGGAGGAAGAAGAGGTTTGCGGTGCCTACGCCCCACAAGGTAGCAATGAACGCCGTCGCAATCGATCGAGCCATCGTGCCGGCGTCTTCCATGTTGCCCAACGTGTGCACGAGCGCCATGACCGTGCCAAGGATTCCCAACGTAGGCGCAAAGCCACCCGCTTTTTGGAAAAAGACGATTCCTTTACGGTGACGTTCTTCGATATAGGCAATTTCGGTTTCGAGAATTTCACGAAGGACCGTCACCTCGGTGCCATCGATCAGCAGCTGGATCGCTTTGTGAAAGAACGGGTGCCGAATCTTCTTAAGATCGGTCTCCAGACCCAGAATACCCTCCCGTCGCGCTTTCTCGGCGAGGCGGGTGATCTGATCAATCGTTGCTGCCCGATTAGGGGCTTTGCTGAAGAAAGCGAGGCGGAGATAGAGCGGCGCACGAACCACGGTGCCGAAGGATGTTGTCACCATCGTCGCGCCGAGAGTGCCACCCACGACGATAATAATCGGAGGCAACAGGACGAGCGCATCAAGCGAGCCGCCTTCCATCAGGAAGCCGCCGCCGACCGCGCCGAAGGCAACGATGAGACCGATAAGGGTTGCCAGATCCATCCGAACCGTCCGTAGCTTTCCCGGCCCGCCGATGTCGTATCGGCCGGCTACTACGAGTAGTTATCGGCAGGTCTGGTCAGTCTCTGAGCAGATCAGGCGGCAGAACCGGCTCGGTCGGTACCGGCCGATTCCTCCTCCTCATCATCGGAATCCCCGCCCCCGGCTCCCATTCCCCACTCGTTAAGCCAATTGCGCAGGGTTCGAGTGGTGATGCCCAGTCGTCGGGCCGCCTCGGTACGATTATTGTTGGTGAACTCGAGCGTCTTGAGAACGAGGAACCGATTCCCTTCTTTGATGGTCAGCGGAACTTCAAAGCTTGGCGCGTGGTCAGCGACACGTCCGAGAGACATTTCCATTGGGAAGTCGTCCTCGGTTAGCCACTCATCGCGAGCCATGACGATCGCTCCCTCAATGACGTTCTCCAGCTCCCGGACGTTGCCCGGCCAATGATAGCCGGCAAAGAGGTTCAATGCCCCCCGCGTCAGGCCCTTGACCGAACGACCATTCTCGGCGTTGTACTTCCGAACGAAGTGGTCGACGAGCAATGGGATATCTTCTTTGCGCTGTTCCAGCGACGGAAGGTGGATCGGCACAACCGCCAGTCGGTAGTACAGGTCGTCGCGGAATTGACGGCGCTCGATGTATTCTTTCAGATTGCGATTCGACGTCGCAATGACCCGGACATCGACTTTGATCGTCTCCTCCGAACCGACCCGCTCAAACTCAGACTCCTGCAGAACGCGAAGTAACTTCCCCTGCAGATTGATATTCATCTCGGAGATTTCGTCGAGCAGGATCGTACCGCCGTCGGCAACCTCAAAGCGCCCACGCGTTGCCTTATAGGCGTGCGTAAACGCTCCCTTCTCGTGGCCAAAGAGCATCGATTCGACCAGTTCATCGGGCAGAGCAGCACAGTTGACGCGCACGAACGGACCGTTACTCCTGGGTGAGGCGAAATGCAGCGCACGTGCTACCATCTCCTTACCAGTGCCGGAGCCACCGGTCAGCAACACGGTTGAGCGGGCGGTGGCCGCAGCCTGAATCTTTTCATAGACTTCGCGCATGACTCCGCTCTTACCGATCATGCTCATGTAGTCATGTGTCAAATCCTGGCGCAGCTGTTGATTTTCCTGGCGGAGCAGCAATGTTTCTACCGCCTGACCGAGCTTGATTTCAAGGGTTTCGGGAGTCACCGGTTTAATGAGGAAGTCGTAGGCACCGTCTTTTACAGCACGTACGGCAGTTTCCACTGATCCGTAAGCGGTCATAATCATAACTATCGCCTGAGCATCACGCCGTCGAATCGATCGCAACAGCTCCAGACCGTCCATCCCCCCCATCTTGAGGTCGGTCAGAACGATATCGAATTCTCGGTCATCCATCGCGACGAGAGCATCTTCACCGCTCAGGACTGATTCGGTTTCATAGCCGAGTCGCGTTAAGGCCTCAGTTACGAATTCATTTACAAACGGATCGTCGTCTACAATCAGGACGGCGTGCTTCATGCTCTCCTCTCCCCGGATTCCGACATCCGTGTCGGTGCCGTCGCAGACGGCAGGGCTACAGGTAATGCAATAACAATGGTTAGACCCGTTGGCTCGGCCGGGCGAGCATCGATCGCTCCACCGTGAGCACGTACAATCTTGGCAGCAGCGGCTAAACCGAGCCCGGTCCCCTGTTTCTTGGTCGTAAAGAAGGGACGAAACAGCTTGGGGAGCATTTCGCTCGGGACACCGGGGCCATCATCACTGACCAACAGCTCAACGATCGTTTCGTTCAGGGTCAACGGTATCTGGTCACCATAACTGACGACGGCATGCGATCGTGCGAGGAGCCGAGTCGATAGCGTAATCGTTACGTCCCCGTCGCCGGCGGCCTCATACGCATTGGCAAACAGGTTGAACAGTACTTGGTGCATGAGCACGGGATCGACAGAAAGGACGAAGTCAACTAAGGCAGGATCTTTCGGAGCACGTAACGTCGGTCGACCTCGATCAGGAGATTCAGTCCGCCAGCGTGCGATAATTTGTGTCAGCCAGGGCAATAATGAGACCGACTGCATCTGCAGTTCTTCCTGGCGGGTGTAGTTGAGCAGTGTCGTAACGGTATGGTCGAGCGCTTCGACCCCCTTAATGATCTTGTCCGCGGTCCGTCGCCGCGGATCTTCTTCTTCAAGATCATTCCTCAGGAGGGAGGCGAATCCGGCGATTCCAGCGAGGGGGTTGCGAACCTCGTGCGCGATTGTCGCGGCCATCTCACCCAGGGCAACCAGGGTATTCAGACGTGCGACCTCCTGCTCCATCCGCCGCAGAGGCGTCAGATCATGACATATTTCAACCGCTCCACTAATCGCCCCCTCATCGTCGTGCAGAAGGGCGGTGGACACCGAGAGCTGAAGCTCGGGTTGTCCAGGAAGGATGAGTCGACGCGGTACATTGGCGACCGTTTCGCCCGATCGTATGGCGGCGGCCGCAGTCGCACCATCGTCGGCAAGCGACGGCACGGCGACCTCGTACGGCTGGCCAAGAAGAGCTGACTCTTCAACTCCTAAGAGGTGACAGGCCGCGGGGTTACAGTGCGTGATTATGCCCCGGCGATCGACAGCAACAACGGCGACACCAAGTGCCCGAAGAATTGAGTCAAGAAACTGGGTGGTGGCGACGTTCTGGCCGGTCAGCGATACCAGCTCGCGATTTAGCGCTACGAGCTGGCTATTCTGAGCCGAAAACTCCTCGCGGAGTTGGATATACTGCCGCTGGAGACGGTTAATCGACCGCTGAAAGACGGCATACGACTCCGTAAACGAGCCGACAGAATTGTCACCGTTCGATGCCGCCAGCGCTGCGACGAGTTGATCTCGATCAGACATATTCCCTTACCACCGTTTGCGACAATGCCGGTGGAAGGAGCTATCTTCAACTAAAAGTTAGACTTACCGGATTTGCGGAATGGTAACCACGGCTGCGAAACCGTGACCCTGACGACCCTCGACAACGAGCCTGCCACCCAGTGCCTCAGCGCTCCGGCGAACGACATCGAGGCCATACCCTCGACCGGCGAGGGGGCCAGCTGAGAGCGCGGTGGAGAACCCTGGAAGGATGATCTGCTCCTCGGCAGTCATGGGGCCGGTTGCCGCCTCCCCAAACTCTCGCGCGGCCGCTGAGATTGCCTTAGCATCAAGCCCCCGACCATCATCGGCGACACGCACCGTCAGCTGCTGGTCGTCAAGTTCGATGCTCAGAGAAATCACACCGGTTGCCGGCTTTCCAGCGGCGACCCGTAGACCGGCCGACTCTATGCCGTGGGCGCACGCATTACGCAGCAAATGGAGAATCGCTGATGACAGCGGCTGAACGAGTTGATAAGGAAGATCATCGGGGCGAACGCTGACTGAGAGCGCCGCGTTAATGCTGCACTCAGCGGCAATTCGCTCGACGTACCCCGCGAGCGCCTGACAGTAGGCAGCGACAGCTACTTCGGTGAACGGACGATGTGGTACGTTTTCTGGGCGTATCTCCCCCACCAGTGAGACATCGATCGCCAGCTGATCCAGGTGGTCACTCAGTTCGCCAACGGCATCGACTGTCACCGTGGATTGGTCGCAGCCGAACGCGCGAAGCGTCTCCTCAAGAGCATGCGCCCGCGCGACAATCGCCTCGAGATTCAGAAAGCTGGCGGTGCCTTTGATTGTGTGTAATGCCCGGGCAAGATCCGCCATCGAATCGCCCGCATCTCCGTCGGTCGACCATCGGTTGAGATACCGATAGCAGTCGGCCAGGAGCTCTCGTGATTCGATGACGAACGAATCAACGATCTCGCTGAGTTCGTTTTCTGATTCTGATGGTGTCGCCCGATCGATCATGCGCGACTCGGACTACACGCAGGTAATCTGGAGGATTTTCTCGCGAAGAATTTCGGGCGTGAACGGCTTCACGATGTAGCTGTTGACCCCGGCACGCATCGCCTCAACGATATCTTCTTTGACGGATCGTGTCGTTACCATGAGAACAGGCAGATTGTGATAATCCACACTCTCACGCAGCGCAGCCACCAGCTCCAGACCATCCATTTCTGGCATGTTCCAATCCGCGATGACAAAATCGACAGGTTCCACCTGAATCTTAGCCAGCGCGTCTTTGCCATCGACTGCCTCAATGACGTTCGGGAAACCCGCACGTTTCAACGTGTTGATGATAATCCGTCGCATGGTGGGCGAGTCATCAACAGCCAGTATGCGGAGGTCGTACACGGAACCGGACTCCATCTTATCCCAGCAGTCGCGTGACTTCGGTCCGCAGGAGTGACGATTTGAACGGCTTGACAAAGTAGCTCGTTGCCCCCGCTTCAATCCCTCGTTGCTCGTCCTCATCGCTGGCTTCGAACGAGAGGATAATGATCGGCAGGTTGCGGAAATCAGCGTTCTGACGAATAGCTTCGATCAAACCGTATCCGTCAAGGTTCGGCATATTCAAATCCGTGATGACGAGATCGATCGACTGCGGGTGGCGGGTGAGGCGTTCGAGCGCATCGACACCGTCGACTGCCGAGACAACGTCGAAGCCGTCATTGCGCAAGGAAAACGACAGAAACTTGATAACGGTTGGCGAATCATCGACAACCAATACGGTAGGCTTACCAGTATCCGACATTGGAACGTTCGATTTCATCGCCTCAGCCCCCAATCAGCATGCTCCCAATCCGATTCCGAGGAAGCGCCATTGACCCCTTTCAAGAGATTCATCGCACGCCCCGTGACGCTTGTCGTCGCGGGTTCGGTTGTTGCCACCGGTTGGTCGATTGGAGCTTCGGCAGTGCCAACGACATGTTCGACCGAGGTAATCACCTCACTGCGTATCGCAAGGGGCGTCCGTCGATAGACGAGCGACTTACCAACAGCAACTGGATGAAAGGCTCGACTGATCCCACGCAACGATTCCGAAGACGACAGGAGCAGGTAGCCTCCGGGGAGAAGAACGCGATGAAAGCCTCGGACGAGACGACGACGCGCGTTATCCGACCAGTCAGTCATCACGTTACAACAGACAATAGCGTCGATATGGCGAATCAGGCGGACTTTGTCCGGATCGTTAAGATTATGCTGAGAGAACTTGACCATGGCGCGCAGCTCCTCCGAGATACGGAAATCGCCGTCACTCGCGACGAAGAACGCTTGGCGGTACGCTTCGGGAAGCGTATCGACGGCGGAGGCCGAATACTCACCGAGGCTGGCTGCGGCCAGAGCATCTGTTGAGATATCCGTAGCAATGATCTCGATGGTCAGATCCTGACGGTCTCGGAGAATATCGTGAACGACCATTGCCAGTGAATAGGCCTCTTCACCGGTCGCGCATCCGGCCGACCAAATCCGTAACGTTCGTGATCGGCGGGCCGCATCTTTGTCCGCCACGATGCGCGGAAGAATCGTCTGTCGGAGAGCTTCAAATACCGCCGAATCAGCAAAAAACTGCGTGGCACTATCCGCCAGGATCGACATGAGCTGAGTTCCCTCGCGTTCGGTTGTGTCATACTTCAGGTGATAAAAGTAGTCCCGGAAAGCCGTCATCTGTAAGTCGGCGATCCGTTGCTGAAGTCGGTGCCGCCGCGACGTAATCTGACCAAGGGTGAAGTGGATACCGCTCAGATCGTGGATATAGTCACGAGTCTGTCGCAGGTCGTCCGACGTGATTTCGATATCTGTATCGAAGTGGTTGAGCATGCATCTCTCCACCGGCCATTCAGGCCGAATCGCGCACCTCAGCCTGCGCCTGCTCAACAGTGCGATCAATCAACTTATAGAGCTGATTGATATTAAACGGTTTCACGATGTAGTCGGCTGCTCGCAACCGCAGGGCCGATACGGCCGTATCGACTGACGGATATCCGGTCATAAGGACAACGGGAAGCTGGGGTTTTTCCTCGCCCAACCGTTCCGTTAGCTCAAGGCCATCGAGCTCCGGCATCTTGATATCAGCAAGCACAACGTCAACATCGATATCGGCGAGTTGATCGAGCGCCGCCTCGCCATTCTCGGCAACGAGAATACGCCAGCCCTGATTGCTGAAGAAGTCATACAACAAATCACGAATGAGGAGCTCGTCGTCGACAACCATAATAGTTCGGGAGGTGCTCACGCAGAATCTCCAATCTGTGATAGGGCCTGTTCCGCAACCGCGACAAGGTCCTCATTTTCATCCGACCGCAACGATTCGAGGGCACTACAGGCGCGCTGAGAGTTAAGGCCAGACAGCGCTTTAGCAGCCGCAAGTTTGATGATGTCCTGCGGATCACTGATCAATGGCAAGAGGGCATCAACGGTCGCATCCCCCGGAATCGTGCCCAGCTGCAAGATCGTGTGGTAGCGCACCCAAATGTCATCGTCAGACAGCAGACCGATCAGGTCGGGAACCGCCCGTTCACCCGCTAACAACGCCAGGGCCGATGCAGTCGCCTTGCGAACTCCCGGATTGCTGTCGTGCAGCGTGGCGCGGATCGGGTCAACGGACTGAAGACCGCCGATTCGCGCCAGGGCGTTGATCGCCGACTGCCGCACTGTCGCCTCGGGATGACCGACGGCATTGACCAGAGAAGACACAACCTCCTCTTCCCCAATCCAACCGAGGGCCATAACACTGAGTCGCTGACGTTCAGTGTCTTCGTGGTAAAGATCTGCTGTTAACTTCGCGATCACATGAGGACCGCCAATGATGATCAGCGCACCCAATGCCGCTTCGCGCACTTCGGGATACTTGTCATCGAGTCCATGGATAATGCACTCAACCTGAGCGTCGGAGCCGAGCCAGCCAATCGCCTTGTAAGCAGCGGCACGAACATGGGCATGTCGATCGAGGGCGAGCTCTTTGAGCGGGTAGATCGCCCCTGTCCATCCGGAGATTCCCAACAGGTGGGCGATGCGCTGACGCACGTCGGGATCAGCATCGGCCGTTAGTGGCGTGACCGCAGCAGCGAGCTCATCGTCGACAAACGGAACCAGCAAGTCGAGTAGCCGGAGCTTGAGCGGCTTGGCTGCTGTCTTCAAGCGATCGGTAATCGCCTTACCGGCAGGATACCCAACGTCACGCAGCAACTCGGTAATTCGATGCAAATCGGAGTCGGAAACGTGGTCAATAACCCCGAGGAGCCCGCGAAGAACATCATTACCGTACCAACGCTTGAGACGACTGAGCGTAAAGTCTGTGATATCTGCGTCGTGATCGCGAATCCCCTCGAAGAGATAATCCGTGAAGCGATCGAGGGACAGATCGACCGAAATGCGGCCACCATGCCGTCGATCGATTGCGATTACGGCAGCCAGGGCGGTTTCGGCGATGGAACGATCATCGGCATCAAGAAATGGGGCCAAGCGTTCGGCCGTGTCGGCGTCGCCGAGCTTCCCAAGGGCGTCGAGGACACCATACAGGACGATTGGATCGTCGGTTGCTAAACGCTCAACGAGTGGAGCGACGGCTGAGGCATCCCCGATATTGCCCAGTGCTTCAATGGCGGGCAGCCGGAGATCGTCCATCCGATCCATGGCACCTACCAAGGGCTCGACGGCCGCCGAATCGGCAAGTCGACCAAGCGCTTCAGCGGCAGCGCAGCCAACGTTCAGGTTGGGATCATCGAGGCACTGAACAAGCGCTGCCACTGCCGCGCGATCCCCGATCAGTCCGAGAATATCGACAATGAACGTGCGGACATCAGGATCGTCAGCATCGAGATGGGTGATGAGGTCATCGACCGCAGGGGCACCAATGCGCACCAGCGTTTCCGATGCCAGGTTGCGGGTGCTGATTTGATCGTGACCGAGGAAATGGATCAATAGCCGAATTGCCGTTGTCGAGCGCCGCTCCGCCAAGAACTCGGCGGCCACTTCGCGAACGGCCGGTTCGGTATCTTCCAGGGCAACGACAAGACCAGCAACGGCCTCATCGGCATCGAAGCCCCCCAGCTCCTCGATTGCCTGAATACGAACGGAGGTATCATTCTCCTGCAAGTGGGCCAACAGGATCGTGATACGATCGGTTACACGCGCCATAGCAACTCCCCCTCCCCCCATCGTCGGGGGGCAGAGCCGTTATCCGGCGTGAACTGTCGAGAACGAGCTGACGGCTTCTTCTTCGGTCGGGAAGATTTCAAAGATATGCGAAAGCTGCGTGATCTCAAAAATCTCCTGAACGTAGGTGGCCAAGTTCGACAGCGTCAGTCGCCCCTTGCGCATCCGTGTCTCTTTCATGATCGAGACCATCGCGCCGAGTCCGGAGCTGTTGATAAATTCAACTTCCGCAAGATTCAGATGGATCGAGTTCATGTTGTTGGCAAAGAGTTTCTTGACCTGCTCCTTCAGAGCGGTGCCGCTGGCCAGATCGAGCCGTCCGCTCAAACTCAGCAGCGCAATTCCGTTCTCTTCCCGCATCGAGATGTTCATCATCGTCCTCCGAATGAAACGCTATCGTTAGTTCGCTACGTTGCTCTTTCGATTCATCACGATCGTCACGCGTAAGCCACCATTTGGTGTCTCACTAAATGAAGCATCGGTGTAGTGACGAATAAGGTCAATTCCACGCCCACCTTCAGCCAGCAGGCCGGCCGTCGACCGATTAGCAATACGGTCGAGCCCGCCCGAGCCTTCGTCGGTTATATCGGCAGACAACAGGTCGTCATTAATCTCGACCTCGAGATGGATTATCTTCTCAGCCTGACGTCGGTTACCGTGGACCAGAGCGTTGGTGAACGCTTCCGATACCGCGAGAGCAAAGTGCTGCCGTAGTTCATGCGGAATCTGGTGCTCTTCGAGTAGTCCGAAGAGATCATCCATAGCCCGCGCTTCACTGTCTGACCGGGAGGGATAATCGAACGCGTAACGAGGCATCCTAGTCGACCCCAGCCTGGACGACGGTGAAGTCGTCGTATGATTCTTCGGATGCGCCCTCGGCGAAGGTGGCGATACGTTCGCGAACACGTTCGCAGGCCGCCTGAGGTGCCAGGTTGATTTCCTCTACGAAGACCGCCTCGGCCCGCTCACGTCCGAAGAGATTGTCAAAGCGGTCCGCGGCTTCGGTGAGTCCGTCGGTGAACAGGAACAACCGGTCACCAGATTTGATTTGTTGCGCCCCTCGTGAAAATGGGGCACCGACAAATGCGCCAACGATCGGTCCTCCGAGCGCGAGCTCACGTACCTCACCAGCGGCGGCATCCCAGAAAAGGCCCGGCACATGCCCGCCGTTGCAATAACTCAACTCACCTTGTTCGAGATCGAAGCGCGCGAAGAACATCGTCACAAACATTTCGCGGTCTTTGATAATCGACGTGGAGAGCAGATCGTTGACTTTCATCATTAGGTTCGCGACATCGATGTTCGGATCGAGGTCGACGACTGAGTGGATGAGAGCTGATGTCGCTGTCATAACCAGCGCCGCCGGAACTCCCTTACTGGAGACGTCACCAAGCACGACAAGACAGTTCTTCTCGCCTAAACGAATGACATCATAGAAATCTCCCCCCACTTCCTGGGCCGGCTGATAGACCGTCCCAATCTGGAGACCCGGCATTTGAGCGAGGTCTGACGGGAGGATAGTCGTCTGCACCTGGCGAGCAATGAGCAGTTCCTGCTCCATCTGCTGCTGGCGCATCCTCGCCTTGATCAACTGTGTGTTCTGAATGGCAACCGCGAGGAAATTGAGAAGAACTTCGAGCTTCTCCTGATCATCGGCAGTGAAGGACGTCCCTCCGGACTTGTTGATGATGATCATTACCCCGAGGCAGTTATCCTGAACCTGAATGGGCGAGGCAATCAGACTGTTGAGTTGCATGCCGTCATCGGTCCGGAGATCCAGATCGGAGAGCAGCACCGTTTCGCGATTGGTGTACACCCACGTCGGCAGATCGAGATCATCGGCGTAGTGGAGCGATCGAACGAACTCCTCACCAACTCCCCATGAGATGCGGGCAGCGAGGTCCTCCCCCTCGGCTTCCATAACAAACCCGACCTCACCGTCAACAAGGCGGAGGCTCATATCCATGACGACCGAGAGAATCGCATCAAGTTCGGTGATCGAGGTGATCACCGCACCCATTGTCGCAAGGTCGTGGAGCTCCGCCCGACGCGCGGCGAGTCGATGTTCGAGTTCGTCGATACGGGTGGCGTAGTCGAGGGTTGTTGTCATATCGGCTCTATCGGCCGATAGAGCGAAATCTCGACCCGGCAATTCCGTACGGATTGCCAGAAAGGCTATTTCGCCTTGAATTTCAGGCGGATCGGAACGCCCGTGAACCCGAACGTTTCACGGAGTCGATTGGTCAGGTATTGAACGTACGACTTATCGATCAGGCGAACGTGGTTGGCAAAGAAGATAAATGTCGGCGGAGCGACCTCGGACTGCGTCAGATACTTAATCTGGATAAACTTCCCCTGCCGGGCGGGTGGCTTCCGGCGAGCCAGAGCCTGATTGAGAAAATCATTGAGCTCGGCGGTGCTGATACGACGATGATACTCCGCGTGAACAGTGCGGACAGTATCCAGGACTTTCGTAACACGCTGACCGGTAAGGGCTGAAATGTAGAGGAGTGGTACGTAGGCGTTCATCGCAACAAGGCGCTCCACCTCTTTGGTAAAGCGATCCGCAGTATGCGTATCTTTCGCAATCAGATCCCACTTGTTGATGGCAAGTACTGCGGCTCGACGCGACTCCAGAACCTGCGTCAGAATTCGTTGATCTTGAGTCGTCACCCCATCGACCGCATCGATCAGCACAACAGCGACTTCTGCGGTTTCCAGAGCTCGCGTGGTGCGGAGATTGGTGTAAAACTCAATGTTCTCGACGACTTTGTAGCGGCGGCGAATCCCGGCCGTATCGATTAAGACGTACGAGTTACCGCCGTACTCAATGCGGCTATCGATTGCATCGCGAGTCGTTCCGGCAATGTTCGACACAATCAGCCGCTCTTCGCCAAGGAGTCGATTAATGAAACTCGACTTACCGACGTTCGGCCGGCCGATTAGGGCGACTCGAATGCCATCGGCGGCAGTGTCACCTGAGTCGAGCGAGGGAAACAGCTCAACGACACGATCAAGCAGGTCGCCGATGCCGCTTCCCGCCGTTGCCGAGGTCGCCGAGGGATCTCCCAGCCCAAGCTTCAGGAAATCGTAGATCTCCGCTTCGAGCAGCTCGTTGTCGGCTTTGTTGGCGGCGACAAGAACCGGTTTTTGCGTCTGCTGAAGTTGCCGGGCAAGGTCCCGATCGTGAGGATCGACACCCGTCTGCGCATCGACAACGAACAGGATGACATCAGCTTCACCGATCGCAAACAACGCCTGATCGGTAATGAGGCGCTGCATGAGATCTTCCGACTGCGGCACCATGCCACCGGTATCGACCAGATGGAATTCGCGGCCTTGCCATTCCGCGATGCCGTAGTTGCGATCCCGAGTGACGCCCGGTGTTGGATCGACAATAGCAATGCGTGACCCAACGATTCGATTAAAGAGTGAGGATTTACCAACGTTCGGTCGTCCGACGATGGCGACGACCGGGCGACTCATGCGGCAACGACGGCAGAGTCGCTCGCGACCGCCTCACGAATAGTATCGGCCAGGTTGTAGTGCCCAATGACAACCGGTTTTTTGAGCGCCTGCCGAAACTGAGTCAATGTCAGGTTGTCGAGAAAAAGGTCCTCGTCATTGGTGCAGTTCGGCGGGAGGATCAGGAGATCGAATTTCGACTCATGCTGGCGGGCGTGGCGCAGAAGGTCCTGGCCGGTCAGAAGTCCCGACACGGTGACGGTCTCTCCCCAGAACCGGTTGGTGACAGCATGGAGATCAACGCGCAGTCCGAGTTGGTCGCGAAGATACGGCAGGCAGTGTCGTGAGAGAAACGGATAGGCGGAGGTCCCGGTTAGCATAAGAATGCGGCGATCGGTCTGAATATCACGAAGCCAACGCTTCCGTCGATGCCAGCCAGTGATGAACTCCCGGCACATGCCGATGCCGTTTTCGAATTGGGGCGTGTGTTCATAGGTCGATTCGCCCGGGAAATCGAGATCGGCAATCGTGTAGAATTCGTCAGCCGGCCACACAAAACGGGTGCCCAGCTCGGCGAGCAGATCCTGCTGGATCGCCTCCACTTGAGCGACTACACGACGGGCCTCATCAGGTCGGTACGGCCGCAGCTTGGCCAATCCGTCGCGATACCGAGTGAGTCCGACCGGTACGACAGCCAGTGACTCGACACCGGGGTGAAGAGCCGCAAGATCCCGAATCGTCTGTTCAGCGTACGCACCATCGTTGATCTCCGGACAAAGAACTGCCTGAGTATGAACGGTGATGCCGTTGTCAGTAAGATACTTGATTCGCGGCACGATCGGAGCAAGCCGTTCATTGCGAAGCATACAACGTCGCAGCGTATCATCAGTAGCGTGTACCGAAATGTAGAGCGGTGACAGTTTCTGTTCGACAATCCGTTCGAGGTCGGAATCGGATGTATTCGACAACGTGATGAAGTTACCGTGCGTGAACGACAACCGGTAATCTTCGTCTTTCAAATAAAGCGTCCGGCGCATCCCCGGGGGCTGCTGCAAAATGAAGCAGAAAATACAATCATTCTTACAGAGCTTGATCTTACGGTCGTCGAGAGTGAGTCCGAGCGTGACGGCATCAATGTCCTCGAATTCAAACTCCAGTTCTTCGTCGTCGGGATTGGCGAAGACGATCGAGATCCGATCTTCGCTGATCTTGTACCGAAAGTCGATTTCGTCCTCAACCGGCTGCTCGTTGACGGAAACAAGCGTCCATCCCGGTCGGACATAGCCGAACAGCGGCGAAAAAGGATCGACATCTCGGATACGTAAACGACTCACAAACTGCCTCGTTCTACCTCAAACTCAACGGAGAAATGGAGCGGGCGACCGGACTCGAACCGGCGACGTCAAGCTTGGGAAGCTTGCATTCTACCACTGAATTACGCCCGCTGACCGGAGCGCTAAGATTGTGCCAGAGAACACGTTCTGTCAAGCCAAGCCGGATCAGTTACGGCGACCGGTGGCCCGTACGAGCAGGATTGAGCCTTCGTAGAGGGCGTACATCGGCAGCGCGAGCGTCAGCTGAGTGAACACATCTGGAGTCGGCGTAACAATCGCAGCCAGCACGAGGATCAGGACGACAGCGTACCGGCGGCCCTTACCGAGCATGCGCGAATCGACAATCCCCAGCTTGCCCAGGAAGAACGCCAGAATCGGGAGCTGGAAGGAGAGCCCAAAGGCCAGCAGCAAGAATCCGGAGAACGAGATATAACTCGATACGGTGATGATCGGGCTGAACAACCCGCCGCCAAAATCAATCAGGAAACGGAGCGAGAGCGGAAGCACAACGACATAGCAAAACGCCGCACCCAGGGCGAACAGGAGCGTCGACGCGAGAACGATTGGCAGAGTCAGACGCCGTTCCGAAGGATACAGTCCCGGCGCAATGAACGCCCAGGCCTGGTAGACAACAATCGGCAGCGCGGCCGTGATGCCAACGATCAACGAGATCTTCAAATAGGCATAGAACGCTCCGGTGACCTCCGTTACGTGCAGTGGCGTATCGCCGAGAGGTCGGATCAAGAAGGAGATTACTGGTTCGGCAAAGACGAACGCGGCGATCGCAAACAGCACGATCGCCAGACCCGCTTTCAGAAGTCGGCGGCGGAGTTCCTCAAGATGCTCAAGGAACGGCATCATGGGAGCCACCGAGTCATCGGTGGTACCCTGCTGATCAAGGGGGCGGTGAGTCATTGACATCAGCCTATTCCAACAGCCGCTTCATTTCGTCGAGGAACTCATTCTTGTCTTTGAATTTGCGATACACCGACGCAAACCGAACATAGGCTATCTCATCGACGGTTCGGAGTTCCTCCATGACGGCCTCACCGATCTGCTGAGTTGTTACCTCCGGTGATCCCAGAGCATGAAGACTCGCAACAATGCGTTCGACAATATTGGCCATCTCTGGACCCGTTACCGGACGCTTGTTACAGGCGAGTTTAACGCCATACAGAACCTTGCCGGGATCGAATGGCTCACGCCGACCATCGGACTTAAGGACAGTTAGCTGGTCAGTCTCGATATACTCAAACGTCGTATAGCGCCAATTGCAGTGGGCACATTCTCGGCGACGACGAATACCGCGATGCTCCTGATAGGGCCGGCTATCGACCACGCGATCCTCCAGATGTCCGCACTTCGGGCATCTCATGACGCACCGGAATCGGAGAGCGAGCGCATTTCCTCAAGGGTTTTGCTGATCAACTCGTCCCCGTACTCGATCTTGTGTTCGCGCTGTAGCGTTAACGCATGCTCTAAGTGACGGATAGCGGCTGGTCGATCACCGCTATCAGCGTAGACGAGGGCGATGTTGTAGTAGGCTCGCAACTGATCGGCGATATTGCCACTCATGGCATAGAGATCGAGGGCACGCCTCAGCTTCTGAATAGCTGCCCTGGTCTCACCGTTGGCGTAATCAAAGAGCGACAAGTCCATCCAACACTTGGCTTCGAGATCAGGGAAACCGGACTCAGCCGCAACGCGGCATACTTCCTCAAGCGTCGCACGGGCGTCGTCGAGCCTATCGGCACGGCGGAGCGCGGTCGCTTTGTTAATCATCGCTTCCAGTCGTTGTGTCGGCGCCTCGCTGATCAACGCGGCGCGTTCCGCGATCAGATCATAGGTCCGAATCGCTGCATCCGACTGTTCACTGGCCAGCTGAGCGACACCAAGATTGCGCAAGGCGACATCCGTCAGACGATCGTCACCATCCTCGTTCGCTTGATTGGCCGCCCGTGTAAAATATTCGACGGCACGCACGAACTCACCCAGACCGTACTCGATGTTCCCCAGCTTGATCAGTGGTTCGGTAGCGACCTCCGGTCGCGAACCCATAACCTCCCGGCTTTGCTTGATGACCCAATGCGATTGCGGCAGCAGGCGGGGCGGATCATTGGGATTGAGAGGAAGTCGGATCAGCCGCAGCAGCTTGGCAAGATGCTGGTTAATCTGCGTGAAGTCTGACACCGCCGAAGCGTTACTCCATGCTGAGTGACGACGGATCGCCGCTCGCTTCCTTACGAACCCAATCGAAGTATCCGGAGAGTCCCTCGGAAACCGGCATCGCAATGATCTCCGGTAGGGCGTACGAATGCTCGTCCTCGACAAAGTCGATCAGCGCCTGGACCCGATCAGTGGTCGATTTGGCAACCAGCAGACTTTCCTCAGCACGCTGCACTTTGTTGTTCAGCCAATAGATTGAGGTCATGCTTGGGACAATGTTGACACAAGCGGCCATGCGCGCCTCAACGATTTTTGCCGCCAGCTCCTCGGCTTCATTCGTCCGGGCGGTAATCAGAACGACCCGTAGTTCACTCATTCGTTTGGTCCTTCGTTGGCTAGTTTTTCGTGGATAGAACGGACTTTTCCATGAATGCGATCGACCGCCCCCTGGCGATCGTCAACAGTAAGAATCAAATAGACGCGATCGTGGGACCGCCGAAGGATCTCCCGACACGCCCCCACCAGTGTGATCACCTCATCCCATTCCCCCTCAATCAGCGTGGCCATCGCGTTGAGCTGGTAGGGCAATCCCGACGCCGCGATGCGAGCAATGACGGGGGCCAGCGCATCAGAACCGGATGGTCCCTGCTTGTCGGTCGGAAAGATCGTCAACTGAAAGAGCGGCATTAACGACTAAACGGTAACGCGATCGGCCTGGTAAACCGGTAACGGAAACGGCTCGGCAAACGCGCTGACTTCACGTGCGATCTCGGCCAGTCCGTCCTCATTACGACGATTCTTGATCGCCCGATCGATGAAATCAGCAATCCGGACCATTTCTGGCTCTTTCATCCCACGTGTCGTTACCGCTGGAGTACCC
This sequence comes from Candidatus Zixiibacteriota bacterium, assembly GCA_028289585.1. Lineage (GTDB taxonomy): Bacteria > Zixibacteria > MSB-5A5 > GN15 > FEB-12 > JANQPI01. The sequence continues at coordinate 69,189 of JANQPI010000035.1, read as the reverse complement.
AGTCGAATTCCTGATGTCACGAACGGTTTCTCAGGATCGAACGGCACCGTGTTCTTATTGGCCGTGATTCCGGCAGCATCGAGCGCTTTCTCGACTTTCTTGCCGGTGACCTTTTCGATGTCGATAAACGACATCAGGAGCAGATGCGTGTCGGTGCCGCCGGTGACAAGGCGGTGGCCTTTTTCGACCAGCGCTGCGGCGAGAGCCGCGGCGTTGCTGAGAACCTGCTGCTGATAGGCGACAAAAGTCGGTGAAAGCGCCTCCTGGAACGCAACCGCTTTGGCAGCGATGACGTGCATCAGCGGTCCCCCCTGCACACCGGGCATGACCATGCGATCGATGTCCGTAGCATACTGTTCCTTGCAGAGAATCAGACCCCCGCGCGGCCCGCGCAGCGTCTTGTGAGTCGTTGTCGTCACGAAGTCGGCAAACGGAATCGGCGACGGATGCAGCTTGGCAGCAACCAGCCCGGCAATATGGGCAATGTCGGCCATCATCAGAGCACCGACCTCATCACAGATCGAACGAATCGCCTCGAAGTCCCAGGTCCGCGGGTAGGCGGAACCGCCGCACACGATCATCTTCGGGCGAACCTCGCGCGCCTGCTCCCGGAGGGCGTCGTAGTCGATCACCTCTGTCTTGGCGTCGACCTGATAGCCGGTGAAGTTGTAGAGGATGCCGGAGACGTTGATTGGGTGGCCGTGGGTGAGGTGACCACCGTGCGAGAGATCGAGCCCCATCACTGTGTCACCTGGTTTCAGCGATGCCATATAGACGGCCAGGTTGGCGTTCGATCCGGAATGCGGCTGAACGTTGGCGTGCTCGGCACCAAACAACTCGCGGGCACGGTCGCGGGCAAGATCTTCCGCCACGTCGACGAACTCGCAGCCGCCATAATAGCGCTTCCCCGGGTACCCCTCAGCGTACTTGTTGGTCATCACCGAACCGGTGGCGGCCATGACCGCCTCGGAGGTGAAGTTCTCGGAAGCAATCAGCTCCAGCTTGGTCGACTGCCGCCGGATTTCATTCTGAATTGCCGCAAAGATGTCGGGGTCGGTCTCTCGGAGATGCGCCATAACAGCCTCCCTTTCACCACCTTGGGTGGGTATTCGGATAACACCGAAAGGTAGGCGGGTGCCCCTGCAAAATCAATGGTTAGCGATATGATGGGGTAGGAAGGGTTACAGAGAGAGTTAGCAGCCGACGCGGGCGTTGTCTTCGGCCGTCAGCTTGTCGACCCGACGCGCGTGGCGCCCACCCTCGAATTCGGTCGAGAGAAACTCGGTGACGATCGCCTCAAGCTGATCCTCCGGCGTGTACTTACCGGACAGTGCCAGGAAATTGGCATTGTTGTGAGCCCGGGCGAGATGGGCCATTTCGGGCGAGAGTACGAGCGCCGAGCGGATGCCGTGCACCTTATTAGCGGCGATATTGATGCCGTTACCGGTCCAGCATACACCGATTGCGATGTCGGCTTGGCCGTCGATCACCGCCCGCGCCGCAGCCTCTCCGAAGTCTGGATAGTCGACGGATTCCTCTGAATTGGTGCCGAAATCAGTCACTTCATGCCCCAGCCGGGAGAGGATCTCCTTGACCCTCTCCTTATACTGGTAGCCTTTATGGTCGGCGCCGAGCGCGATTCTCATCGACCTAGACCGTAGCCATCGGCTTGTACTCTGCAACTGGTGTCAGCCAGCCGTGCGTGTCATCGGTGTTCCCCTGAAGAATGTCAAAGAACGCCTGCTGGAGACGGCGCGTAATCGGGCCGGCAACCCCCGTACCGATAACATGATCGTCGACGCACGAGATCGGTGTAACCTCAGCTGCAGTGCCCGTGAAGAAGACCTCGTCGGCGAGGTAGACCATTTCACGTGGGATATCCTGTTCGATCACGCGATAACCCATTTCGCGGGCAAGCGTCATGATCGTGTCGCGGGTAATGCCTGGTAGAATCGACGCACCAAAGGTGGGCGTGATGATTCGTTCGTTGTGAATGACAAAGATGTTCTCGCCGGAGCCTTCCGATACGAGGCCATTGGTGTCGAGCGCGATCGCTTCGACATAGCCCTGGCGCTTCGCCTCAAGCTTCATTAGCTGCGAATTCATATAGTTGGCACCGGCCTTGGCCATCGCCGGGAGTGTATTCGGAGCCATGCGATTCCACGATGAGAAACAGACCGAGACGCCTTTCTCAAGCGCTCCCTCGCCGAGGTACTTACCCCATGGCCAGACCGCGATCGCGACACTGATCGGAATTCCGGTCGGGTCGACCCCAACGTCACCATAGCCGCGATACGCCAACGGACGCACGTAGCATTCCTCGAGGTCGTTAATGCGAACCAGATTCATGATCGCATCGTTGATCTCCATCGGCGTGAACGGAATCTCCATGTAATAGAGCTTGGCGGAATTGAACAGGCGCTGGGTGTGCTCGCGGAGACGAAATGCGGCCGGGCCCTTGGGCGTCTTGTAGACGCGCATGCCTTCAAAGACCGACGAACCGTAATGCATCGCATGGGCGAGAATATGTATCTTGGCGTCTTCCCATTTAACGAGGTCGCCATCCATCCAAATGTAATCGGTCGGTGTGACCGGCATACCGAGTCCTCCTTCGTTACCGAGGGTAAACGGTTAAATCTTCTTGCCGAACAGTCGAGGGCCGCCGCAGTCGACAGTACATCATCCGGTGCCCTCCGTAGAGAAGGCGTCGTGCCCGCGGTGAGGAGCCGCCGGAACGCACGACGTCATGTCTATGTACACTACGCCCGAGGAGGCCCTTAGTTCCCCTCCGGGCGATCGTCACCTGAACGACCTGTTAACCGCCAGATGGCGGGAAGCAGCAATGCGGCCAGGACGATCTTGAGCGCCGTTCCCGGAAGGAACGGCCAGAAACCCGCTGCCAGAAGTCCGGCAACAGGTACAAAATACGAAAGCTGGGCTAAACCGACCACGAAAATCACCGCATGCCCTATGCCCACGGCGCCAATTGCTGTCAGCACCTTACGGTCCCATCCTCGGTCGGCCAGGTGTCCCACCAAGCCCGCGGCAACCACCATTCCCAGGAGATATCCGCCGGTCGGACCGAACAAGACACCAATTCCCGCGGCTCCTCCCGCAAAGACCGGCAAGCCTGCGATCCCTTCGAGCAGATAGGCCATTGTCACGGCGAGTGCCCGCGTGCGGCCGAGCGCCAGGGCGATGATCATCACGCCAAGCGTCTGCCCCGTGATCGGGACCGGTGAGAATGGCACCGAAAACGAGAGATACGCCGACGCCACCAGCAGCAGGTTGAAACCCAGAAGCAGAGGGACTTCGCGCCAGAGCGAAGCGGGCTTAATCAGCTGATAGAGTGGAAATGGCCGAGCCGACATGTAACTATCTCCTTATCCGATAAAAACAAGATAGGCGGTTTGAGGAATCCCCTCCAAGAGAAAAGATCGCACGAATAAGAAGCTGTGCCGCAGCGACTTAGTTTCGCGCCTTCGCGGCCTCCCGAGCCTTGATCGAGGGTTCTTCCGCTGTTGTCTCACGGGTCGAGCCGGACAGCTCGCGGATAAGGTCCCGTGAGATCACCAGCCGCTGAATCTCGGAGGTTCCCTCTCCGATCTCGCACAATTTGACGTCTCGCCAGTTGCGTTCGACCGGATATGGTCCCGTCTCATAGCCGACACCGCCGAGGACAGAGAAGGCGATCTCACAGACGCGGTGACCGACTTCCGATGCGTACAGCTTACACATCGCGGAGTGTCGCGAGAACGGTAGACCGGCATCCTTCATGCGCGCCGCCTCGTACACCAGCAATCGGGCCGCCTCCAACTCAGTCGCCATATCGGCCAGCTTATGAGCGATCCCCTGGAACGAGGCGATCGGTTTACCAAACTGTTCCCGTTCAGTAGCGTACTTCAGGGCGACCTCCAACGAGCCCTGGGCCAGACCGAGGGCCATCGCACCAATGGAGATACGCCCGCCGTCGAGCGTGATCAGCATCTGCTTGAAGCCCATGCCGACCTCACCAAGACGGTTTTCGTCGGGACACTTTAGGTCATCGAAATGGAGGAATGATGTATCCGAGCCACGCAGGCCGAGCTTGTTCTCTTTCTTACCGATATCGTAACCAGCCCAGTCGCGTTCAAGCACGAACGTCGTAATATCTTTGTTCTCCGGGTCGGTCGATGCCCGAGCAGTAGCGTTAACGGCAAATGCCTGAGGACCGGAGGTAATCCAGCACTTGCTGCCGTTAATCGTCCAGGTGTCACCAGTGAGCCGGGCCGTGGTGCGTGTACCGCCGGCATCCGAACCGGCATCAGGCTCGGAGAGACCAAAAGCGATCAGCTCACCAGCGGTAGCCCGGGGCAAAAACCGTCGTTTCTGCTCTTCGGAACCAAAACGAACAATGGGAAACGTCCCGAGCGAATTGTGGGCGGCAATGATGATTGCTGTTGAGCCACACACCCGAGCGAGTTCTTCGACCGCAATGCAGTAGCTAATCGTATCAACCGGAGTCCCGCCGTACTCCTCGGGCACCAGGCACCCGAGTAGCCCCATGGCAGTAAGTGGACCCATGTGCTCCGACGGGAAGCGCTGCTCATGATCGAGCGTTGCCGCCAGTGGGGCGATCGTCTCCTCGCAAAAGGCGCGAAGCTTATCCCGATACTCAAGATGATGGTGATCCAGCACGCGTCCTACTCCTTCAAGAGATCGCGAGAGATGACCATGCGCTGCGCTTCAGTTGTCCCCTCGTACAACTCCGTCACACGTGCGTCGCGGAAATAGCGTTCCACCGGATACTCTTTGATGTAGCCATAACCGCCATGAATCTGGACTGCTTCGTTAGTGACGTAGTTAGACATGCGCGAGCAGAACAGCTTCGCCATCGAGGCTTCCCGATGGAACGGCGTGCCATCATCTTTCATCTGAGCGGCGCGAAACGCCAGGAGACGACCGGCATCGATGCGGGTAGCCATCTCGGCGAGCTTGAACTGAATCGCCTGAAACTCGGCAATCGGACGATCAAACTGATGACGCTCCTTGGCATACTTGACTGATTCGTCCAGGGCCGCCTGAGCAATACCGATTGCCTGGAAGCTCACGCCGATCCGACCGCCATTGAGAATAATCATCGCCTGCTTGAAGCCACCGTTGAGCGGCCCGATCAGATTCTCTTTCGGAACGCGGACATCCTGCAACGAGATCTCGCGGGTATCGGAATTCTTAATCCCCATCTTACGCTCGGGCTTTCCGAGCGTCAGCCCCGGAGTATCGGCGTCGATGGCCATCAATGAGATGCCGCGGTTTTTATCGTCGGGATTGGTCCGACAGAAAACAACGAACACTCCGGCGTGACCGGCATTCGTGACGTAACTCTTGGTGCCATTGAGGAGGAAGTGGTCTCCCTTATCAACCGCAGCAGTCGTCAGTCCAGCGGCATCGGTTCCTGAGTGCGGTTCCGTGAGGCAGTAGGCACCAATCAGTTCGCCGGTGGCCATCCGCGGCAGGTACTTCTGCTTAAGCTCTTCCGAGGCAAAGAGCTTAAAGGCATCGCCAACCAGCGTGTTGTGCACGGAGACCATGATTCCAAAGCCGGCATTACCGTAGCAGATCTCTTCAAGAACGGACATGAACGAGACCGTACCGAGACCAAGTCCGCCATATTCCTCAGGGATGGTGAAACCGAAGTAGCCGAGCTCGCGACATTCATCAATCAGCTCTTTTGGCGTGCACTCTTTTTCATCCATCTCCTCGGCCAGGGGCATGATGCGCTTGGTTGCGAGTTCACGCGCCATCTGCTTCAGCTCAAGATCATCGTCACTCAGGGTATACTGCATAATGTCGTTACTCCGTCGTCGGCTTATTTGTCGTAGGTATAGAACCCCCGCCCCGACTTTCGGCCCAGGTATCCCGCTTGTACCATCTTCTTCAACAACGGACAGGGACGATACTTCGGGTCGCCCAGCCCATCGTGCATCACCTCAAGAATCGCGAGACAGACATCGAGACCGATGAAGTCAGCAAGAAAAAGCGGACCCATCGGATGCCCCATGCCGAGTTTCATCACTTCGTCGATTGCCTCAACCGTACCGACGCCTTCCATATGGGCATAGATCGCTTCGTTAATCATCGGCATGAGAATACGATTCGCGATAAACCCGGGATAGTCGTTGACCTCCACCGGCGTCTTGCCCAGACGTTTCGACAGCTCGGCTGTGAGATCATATGTCTCCTGCGACGTGGCAAGACCGCGAATCACCTCGACCAGCTTCATGATCGGCACGGGATTCATGAAGTGCATGCCGATGAATTTGTCAGCACGACTCGTCGTGTTGGCGAGTTGCGTGATTGGAAGCGAGGACGTGTTCGAGGCAAAGATCGTTTCCGGCCCACAAATCGACTCGAGTTCACCGAAGATCTTGGATTTAACGTCAAGATTCTCGGTAACGGCTTCGACGACAACTTCCGCGGTCTTGGCCTGGGCCAGTGAGGTTGACGTCGCCAACCGGCTGAGAGCGGCATCCTTGTCGTCGGCGCTCATCCGCTCTTTCTTCACCAGACGCTCCATTGAGCCGGTGATTGTCGAAACCGCGCGGTTGAGATGCTCTTCACTGAGGTCGATCAGAATGACCCCAAAGCCCGACTGGGCAAACACCTGGGCGATACCGTTGCCCATCGTACCGGACCCGATCACCGCTACCTGTTTGATATCATCTACGGTCATAGTCGTACGCCTTGTCCTTCCCTAATGCTAACCGATCGCTGACTAGACGAGTTCAATCGCCAGCGCGACAGCGTTCCCGCCACCGAGGCATAGTGTTGCCATGCCGGTTTTTAATCCCCGATCCTTCAGCGCATAGATCAGCGTCGACAGGATACGAGCCCCTGAGGCACCAATCGGATGACCGAGAGCAACGGCGCCACCGTGTACGTTGACGCGATCCCAGTCCCACTTGAGTTCCTGGCCGTCGGCCAGCGCCTGAGCAGCGAACGCCTCGTTCGCCTCGATTAGATCCCAGTGATTGATGTCTACGTTCATCTTAGCCATCAGCTTCTGAACGGCATAGATCGGTGCGAAGAACAGATCTTCCGGTGGTGTGCCGGCGACCGCGTAATCGATAATGCGCGCGAGGGGCGTCAGACCCTTTTCTTTGAGGAACGGCTCGGACACGACAACAGTCGCAGCGGCGCCGTCGTTCAGCCCAGGTGCGTTCCCGGCGGTGACGGTACCATCCTTTTCAAACGCCGGACGCAGCTTAGCGAGTTTCTCCAGCGAGATGTCGGCACGCGGCGGCTCGTCGGCTTTGACGACCACCGGGTCCCCTTTACGCTGCGGGATCTCGACCGGGAAGATCTCGTGGTCGAATTTCCCCGCTTCGGCAGCAGCGATTGCTTTGCGATGAGAATTGAAGGCAAACTCATCCTGCATCTCGCGTGTGATGTTGGCCTTCTTACGTGTCAGCTCGGCGGCCGAACCCATGTGGAAGTTGTTGAATGAATCCCAGAGACCATCAGTGATCATGATATCCATCATCTTCTGATGGCCGAATTTGACACCTGTCTTGGCACCGTGAAACGCAAGGGGTGTGTTGGACATCGATTCCTGCCCCCCGGCCACGATACAGTGCTGATCCCCGGCACGGATCGACTGCGCCGCGAGCATTACCGCTTTCAGACCTGATCCACAGACCTTGTTGATCGTCATCGCAGCGACCGTCGGCGGCAAGCCACCGTGAATGGCGGCCTGGCGGGCAGGTGCCTGTCCGGAACCGCCCTGGACAACCTGGCCCATGATTACTTCTTCAACATCATCTACCGCGACTCCGGCGCGGCCAACGGCCTCGCGGACCGCCAGTGCACCCATTTGGGGCGCAGTCAGCTTGGACAGATTGCCGTGCAGACTCCCGATCGGGGTGCGGCAGGCAGCGACGATATAGGCATCGGGACGATCAGCCATCGTAACCTCCAAAACAGCAAAACGGGTAGAAGCAGACTTGTGAAAACGAGAGCATGCTATATAGCGGAAAAACGCATGCGAGGCAAGCGGACAAAGGCTAACCGGCACCGCCCCAAACGCTTATCGGGAACAAGCCTGAGCCCGACTCCGCACTTTGCAAGGGAAATGAGTTGGAGCTAAAGCCCTAGGCGATCTCGCCGATAGGTCTGCGGAACGCGATAACATGCTCACAGGAGGCAATCGTGAAGAAACTTATCGCTCTTTCCCTGACCGCTCTGCTGCTCGCCGCGGCGACTACGTCGGCCGAGGCGCAGGTACCGAAGTCTCCGGTTTCGTTCTATGCCGGTGGTCTGATTTCTCTCCCGCAGTCCGAAGGCTTCTCCGATCTCTATGGCAACGGCTTCCACTTCTTTGGTGGCGTGGGCCTCAAGATGCTCCCGGTCGAGCTCGTTGGTAAGATCGAGTTCAACAGCTTTGCTGCCGAAGATGGTGGTTTTGGTCTCGATATCACCGGTGGCGACAACTCGCTGCTGCTGTTCGGCGTTGATGCCAAGAAGGCGTTTGGCGCCCCCGCCGTTCCGCTCAAGCCGTACGTGCTCGGTGGTCTCGGCATTGCCATGATCAGTGTCGGCGACTTTGAGACGAACAATCCGCTCGCTACGAGCACGGTGGATTTGCTCAATCAGACCGAAGATGTCTCGGAATTCTACTATGAGTTTGGTGCCGGTGTTGAACTCGCAACCACACCGCTCTTTTCGTTCTTCGCTCAGGCGCGCTGGGTCTCGATCCAGACCGACGGCGAGGCGACGAACTACATTCCGATCTCCCTCGGTATCAAGTTCTTCTAGACTATCCTCATTGACAACCGGACGGGCCGCTCAACCGAGCGGCCCGTTTTCTTTTGCCCGATCTCCCGGTATACTCCGGTATGCTCCGCGCACTCGTTCTCGTTACCGCTGTCACAGCCGCGTTGATGCCTTCCGCCTTCGGCGCGATTGGGATCACGGCAAGTGGGCTGCTACCGGCAGACCGCACGGCCGACCGAGCGTCGCTCGCCTATGGCATCAGCCTGGGGTACGGCTTCGACATCCTCACACCGCCCCAGGACGGGCTCGAACTCTGGCTGCGGGCCAGCGGTACGATCGTCGATCTGGATGAGGAGTGGGGAAGCAACCTGCGAACGCTCACCGTCGGGCCGGAAATACGTCTGTTGCAGCGACGAAGCCCTGTGCTCCACTACTACCTCGCAGCCGGCGGCGGAGTCGCCTTCACCGACAAGGCAGAATTCGAGTTCCCGACATTCACCGATCCGGGTTTCAGCGAGACCGAGCCGTTTCTCACCGCCGCGGCCGGCATGCTGGTGGGGAACCCCGCGTCGGGATCACTCGTCGTGGAGCTCCGCTTTACCGGCATATCCGGAAAGTGGCTACCCGAATATCTGGTGTACGGCCTGTCGCTGGGCTTTCAGTTCTGATCTGACTCTGGAACGAGATCGAGGCGAATCAGCGGGGACTCAGTATCGACCTGGTCTCCGGCAGCCACCGTGATCGAGGCAACCCGACCGGCGGCCCCAGCTCGGACTTGATTCTCCATTTTCATCGCTTCAACGATGATCAACGGCTGACCCACCTCGACGTCGTCTCCTTCGCTGACCAGTAGCTTGACGACTTTGCCCGGCATCGGCGCAAAGATCTGGTCACCAGCACCGGCTGACCCGCCCGCAGCAGCAATGGTGTCAGATGATGGATCCCGAAACTCTAATTGATGTCCGTTTATGTCAACAAGGTACCGATCACGAACCCGTACCGCGGCGATCGCTATCCGATGTCCATCGACCGACAATCGATATCGACCCGTACCGCGTAACACGAAACGAAACTCAATGCCGTCAACGGAGACGAGAAACGAATTCTCATCGACAACCGCATCAGTGGCGAACGAGACACCATCTCGAACGAATTCATGACGGATCATGATGTTGCCTCATGAGAGATACTCGAACCGATCTGCCACGCCCCGATTGTCTGCCACGGCGTCAACGGCTGGTTCGACCCTTCCCCGGTCGAGAGTCGGGCGTGATGGGCGGCCGCGAGTGCGGCGAGCGATGCCGCGGCTGCGCCGGCCTGGATCATCTCGTCGGCAACTACAGGGCGCGTGAGCATGTGATCGGAGATGAAGCTCGTGAACGTGTTGCCAGCCCGAAACTCTGCATGTTCCAGACAGTCGATCATGAAGCGGCGCGATGTCTGCACACCGAGGATATGAAACTCCTTAAGGGCAGTGATCATCTTACCGATCGCATCGTCGCGACTCCCGGCGTGAACGATGAGTTTCGCCATAATCGGATCGTAGTCGATTCCGATCTCGGCACCGGCCTCAACTCCCGAGTCGACCCGTATCCCCGGACCGACCGGTTCGGAGTAGAGAGCGATCGTACCGGTCGCCGGCAGGAATCCGTTTTCACCATCTTCGGCGTAGATACGACATTCGATGGCGTGGCCGCGCTGATGCGCCTGACGCACAGCCGGAGACAATTCCTCACCTGCCGCAATCCGGATTTGCTCGGCGACCAGATCGATGCCGGTCACCATCTCGGTGATCGGGTGCTCAACCTGTAACCGGGTGTTCATCTCAAGGAAGTAATACGACCCGTCGGTATCGAGCAGGAACTCGACCGTTCCCGCGTTGACATAGTTGGCAGCCCGGGCCACCGCAACCGCCGATTCTCCCATCTCGGCACGGAGGCTCTCGGTCAGAGCAACCGACGGCGTTTCCTCGATGATCTTCTGATGTCGCCGCTGAATCGAACACTCCCTCTCAAAGAGGTGCACAACGTTGCCGTGTTGATCAGCCATGATCTGAAATTCAATGTGCCGGGGACGAGCGATAAACTTCTCCATGTAGACCGAGCTATCGCCGAAGGCGTTCAATGCTTCTCGTTGAGCCGCTTCGACCGCACCGGCGAGGTCTTTCGGTTCATCGACAACGCGCATCCCTTTACCACCGCCACCGGCAGCGGCCTTGATCATGACCGGATAACCGATGCGCTCCGCCTCAGTCCGGTAGAGATCGAGGTCGGACGAAGCTGATTGCATACCGGGAGTGAGCGGCACCCCGGCATCCGCCATCGCCTTCCGGGAGGCGACCTTGTTACCCATGAGCCGCATCGATGCCGCACTTGGTCCAATGAAGGCGATACCGGCATCACGGCACGCCTCAGCAAATGCGGGGTTCTCAGAAAGGAAACCATAGCCCGGATGAATCGCCTGAGCACCTGCTTCGCAAGCGGCCGCAATGATTCGTTCGATATTCAGGTACGATTCGGACGGTGCCGCAGCGCCAATATGGATCGACTCGTCAGCATAGTGTCGATGTTTCGCATTGACGTCGGCATCTGAGTAAACCGACACTGAGCGAATACCGAGCGTTCGGCAGCCATTAATGACACGAACTGCGATCTCAGATCGATTAGCGACGAGTATCGTAGAGAACATCACTCGTTTCCGGAAACCCAGCTCGGTTTGCGTTTCTCCAGAAATGCCGCCATCCCTTCCTGTCCCTCCGGCGACAGACGGATCTTGGCAATCATTTCGGCGGTGTACGGCCGAAACTCTTCAGCAGGCATGCCGGGGACTTCGTTAATCAGGCGCTTGGCGGTCGCAACCGCCTCGGGACCGGATGACAGCAGAGAATTGACGATTGCATCGACGGTCGAATCGAGATCGGCATCAGGAACGGCTCGATTGACCAATCCGACGTCGTGCGCCCGTCGTCCATCCATCCGTTCACCGGTCATAAAGAGTTCTCGGGCTTTCCCCTCGCCGATCTTCTGAATGACGTAGGGACCAATGCACGCCGGAACAACGCCGATCTTCACCTCGGAGAACGAGAATTTCGCCGACTCAGCAGCGATAGCAATATCGCAGACAGCGACAAATCCCGTTCCGCCACCAATCGCGGCACCATTGACACGCGCGATGATCGGGCGCGGAAACGTATGCATCTGATAGAAGAGATCCGCCAGCCGATTCGATTCAGCCAGGTTCTGCTCATAGGTCTGATCGACCACCGACCGCATCCAGTTCAGATCGGCCCCGGCGCAGAATGACTTACCGGCACCGGTGAGTACAACAACGCGGAGGTCCGAGTCATCGGCTAGTTCCGTGAAGAGCGCAGCCATCTCATCGATAACCGCGGCGTTGAAGGCATTGTGAATGTCGGGTCGGTTGAACGTGATCCGCCCAACTGCACCCTGCTGATCATAGTGAAGTAGAGAGTCAGTCATGATTACATCCTGAAGACGCCGAACTTCGGATCGCCGATCGGCTTGTTGAGTGCCGTTGCTATTCCCATCGCAAGCACGTCGCGCGTCTCGGTCATCGGCAACATACCGTCGTCCCACAACCGGGCACCCGAATAGTATGGCGTCGACTCATGCTCGTATTTGTCGATGATCGGCTGGCGAATCGCCGCGATCTCTTCATCGGAGAGCTTTCCACCCTCCTTTTCTAATTGCCGTATTTTGACGGTCGCCAGGACATCCGCGGCCTGCTCGCCACCCATCACGCAGATACGCGCGTTTGGCCACATCCACATCAGATTGGGCAGATAGCCCCGTCCGCACATGGCATAGTTACCAGCTCCGTATGATCCACCGACGACGACCGTGAATTTCGGCACCTGGGCATTGGCGACCGCGTGAACCATTTTGGCTCCATCGCGGGCAATCCCGCCTTGCTCGTATTTCCGACCGACGATAAAGCCCGAAATGTTCTGGAGAAAGATGAGCGGAATCTTCCGCTGGGCACAGAGTTCAATGAAATGAGCGCCCTTCTGCGATGATTCCGCGAACAACACCCCGTTGTTTCCGAGAATGCCGACCAGGTACCCGTGAATGCGGGCAAAGCCGGTGACCAGAGTGGTGCCGTAAAGTGCCTTGAATTCATGAAACTTGGATCCGTCGACAATCCGGGCAATCACCTCGCGAATATCGTACGGCTGACGAAGATCGGAGGGCACAATACCGTATAGTTCTTCGGGATCATAGTACGGGTCTTCGGGAGCGATGCGATCGAGATCGTACCGCTTCGGTGCGTGGAGATTCTCAATGACGTTCCGGGCAATGCGCAGCGCGTGATCGTCGTCATCGGCGTAGTGGTCCGTAACACCGGACTGGCGGCAATGGACATCTGCACCACCCAGTTCCTCGGCGGTTACTTCTTCACCCGTCGCCGCCTTTACCAGCGGTGGTCCACCGATAAAGATCGTCCCTTGATTGCGGACAATCACGGTTTCGTCAGACATCGCGGGGAGGTACGCGCCACCTGCCGTACACGACCCCATGACAACCGACACCTGGGCAATCCCCTGAGCCGACATCCGAGCTTCGTTATAGAAGATCCGTCCAAAGTGGTCTTTGTCCGGAAACGTACCGGCTTGCAACGGCAAAAAGATACCGCCCGAATCGACCAGATAGACACAGGGGATACGGTTGTTCTCGGCAATCTCCTGAGCCCGTGCGTGCTTGAGGATCGTCATTGGATAATACGTGCCGCCCTTAACGGTAGCATCGTTGGCGACAACCATCACCTCCCGACCGTGGACCGTACCGATTCCGCAGATGATGCCCGCCGACGGAGCGTCGTTGTCGTACATGTCATAGGCAGCCAGGGCGCCGATCTCGAGGAACGGCGTGTTAGGGTCAAGGAGTCGGGCAATCCGCTCGCGCGGGAGCAGCTTACCACGTTCGACATGGCGGCTGCGCGACCGTTCCGGACCGCCGAACTTGATACGGGCAAGCCGCTCTCCAAACTCGGCATGCACGCGACGATGATGCTCGGCATTGCGGATATATTCAGCACTGCCGGTGTCGATCTGGGTTGGTAATCGAAACATTGGACTTAGGCTTTCAGAAGCGTGACGGGAATTTCAAGTCGCATCTCAAGTAGTGCCTGTGATAGTGTTTTACCCTGGGGATCAATCATCAACGACCGTGTCCCTCCCCCACCCAGTGTCTGTTCGAGCAGGAAATTCAGGGCGAGAAGATTATCGAGTTCGTAGCGAGTGACTCGTCCGCGAGTAATGCCTTTGAAGAACCGTTTCACCACGGTCGGTTTCAGATTGTCGCAAAGCCATGCGTACGCTTCCGGTGAACGCGCGAGTACGCCGATGTTGCAGGTATCTCCTTTGTCGCCGGAACGGGCATAGGCGATTGCCCGAAGTGGAGCCGAACGGGTCCGCTTACCATGTGACACGTTCAACCGTTTCGCCCGCTTCGTTTTGCTGCCATCGGGAGGAGCGACATCGCTTCGCCCCAGAGGCATGGTTTCGTTGCGCTGTGTTCCGTCCGGATCAATCACGATCACCTCGGCCTGGCAACGTTCTCGAGCGATCAGGGTCGGCCAGTACGCAACGACCGGAGCTGGCCGCGGTCGTCCACCGGTAACTGCAACTCCTGAGGGTCCGGAGAGGATCAACGACGGGAGCAGTTTGCCAAACTCAGTGATCTTGTCAGCATCCTGATCGCGGACCCCGAAGCGCAGGAGGATTTCAGATGGTTCGTATTCCGACAATTCGGCCGGCCAGATTGAGCCGATGCCAATCGCCTCGGTACGTTGGTCTTCAAACGTCAGCCCGAGCCGTTTCCAGAAGATATCAGCCATCGTCTTGGCCTTCACCTCGACATGCGGACCGGACATGAGCAACGATCCAGAAGCTTTCCAGCCATCATCGTATGACATCGAAACCTTGAGATGGGTCGGGGCCGGCTTTCCAGTCACCCCCGACACTCTGACCCGATTGGGGCCGACTTCGTCAAGCTGAAGCGTATCAAAGCAGGCGATCCCATCCGGTGAGATGTAGTTCGACGGGTCACCCATTTCGTAGACTAACTGCTCTTTAATTGTCTTTTCGGAGACCAGCCCACCGGTCTTGGGGTGTTTGGTTACGACGAATGATCCATCGGAAGAAACTTTCAGCATCGGATAGCCGATTCGGTGAAAACTCTTCACGTCCTCCCAGTCAGTGATATTGCCACCCGATGCCTGCGTACCACATTCAATGATATGGCCCGCCACAACTCCCGCGGCGATGCGATTCCAATCGTCGGCCGCCCATCCGAACTCGTGAATCATCGGTGCAAGCGTCACTCCGGTATCTGTTACCCGACCCGTGACAATGATCCGGCAACCAGCCTCCAGCGCTCGTACAACCGGCTCAGCACCGAAATAGACGTTCGCCGAGGAGATGCGGTGGCGAATCGGGCTGAACGCTTCGCCGGTCTCCATGTTAGTAAACGACTCACCCGCCGCGGTCAGGTTGTCGAGGTCCGTGAGGATGTCATCTCCACGAACGACGCCGACCTTCAGGTCATGACCGGCCGCTTTGACCAGTTCATGAATCTCCAACCCCAAGCCCAGGGGGTTGATACCACCCGCATTGGAGATGACGGTGGTACCGCGCTCGATGATGAGCGGCAGGCAGTCCCGGATCTGGGTAACGAAATCGGTGGCATAGCCGAGTTCCGGTTTGCGGGCACGTTGTTTCTGGAGAATCGACATCGTGATTTCCGCCAGGAAATCCATGGTGATATAATCGAGCGGGCCGCCTTCCAATTGCCGACGCATCGCCTGGAGATCATCGCCCCAATAGCCACCGGCGTTCCCGATCGTAATGCTTGTCTTCGGCATAGTCCGTCGTATAGCCTTTCTGGAAAGGGCCGAATATAGCCCGGGACCGGCTCGTCGTAAAGGGCTGCCGCAACCGCAACACTCGTGCGAACTGACTGGCCTCGACGGTGGTTCATGCTGGAGATTGGAGACCAACATGAAACTCTACACATTCGAAACAACTCAACGCCTGCCGCTGGCCGTCGACGAAGCGTGGACCTTCTTCTCCGACCCACGGAACCTGATTAAGATCACGCCGCCGGAAATGAATCTGAGCCCAACCTCGCCGCTTCCCGATGCGATGTATCCCGGCATGATTATCACCTATCGGGTCCGCTTGGCACCACTCGTCAAGGCGACTTGGGTCACTGAAATCACGCATGTCGAAAAGCCGCACTTCTTCGTCGATGAGCAACGTTTCGGACCGTATCGCTTCTGGCACCATCAGCACCATTTTCGGGCCGTTGAGGGCGGCGTCGAAATGAAAGATATCGTGAGTTACGCTTTGCCACTCGATCCGTTCTCGCGGATTCTGCACGGCCCGCTGGTGGGTGGTGAACTCCGGAAGATCTTCGCGTATCGGACGACAACACTTGAGAAGGTCTTCGGGAAGATGCCGACCGATACAACCGCAACGGTCTCCGTCTAAGCCGTGGTCGCAAGTCGCATCCACCCCGAGCGCATCCACGTCCTCGCGGAAAGAGAGGCTGACTCTTCCGCTCGGTACGTGCTCTATTCGATCCAGCAGAGCCAGCGTGCGGAGAACAACCACGCTCTCGAGTACGCGATTGAACGCGCCAACGAACTCGATCTTCCGGTCGTCGTCCTGTTCGGGCTCGATGACACGTACCCAGAAGCAACCGCACGCAACTTCCGGTTCATGCTCCAAGGGATCTCAGAGACGGGATCGAATCTCCACAAGCGAGGTATTCGCTTCAGCCTTCTCCATGCCGATCCGGTGACCGCCGTCGAGCGGCTGGCCGACGATGCCGCTCAGATCATTCTGGACCGTGGTTACCTGCGTATTCACCGGGAATGGCGCCAGAAGATTGTCGAGCGGACCGGTAAGCGAGTGGTAATGGTTGAATCGGATGTCATTGTTCCGCTGAACACGGCGTCGGACAAGGATGAGTTCGCGGCTCGAACGTATCGACCGAAAGTGCATCGATACTGGGAGACATTCCTGACCGAGGTGCCACGGTTACGACTCAAACACACGTCGCTCGATCTCGAACTACCTGTCTCCGCCGAAGATTGGTCTGACCCCGATGCCCTGCATGGTAAACAGCAGATCGATCGATCGGTATCGCCGGTAGATTCGTTTGTGGGTGGCAGTAGCCACGCACGCCAAAAGCTCCGAGCGTTTCTCTCTTCCCGGCTCGACGACTACGACAGCAAACGGAACGACCCGAACGCCGACCATCTCTCGAACCTGTCTCCCTATCTCCATTTTGGACAGATTTCACCGCTTGAAGTCGCCCTGGCTGTTCGTGAAGCCGACCGCCCTGGCTCGAACGCCTACCTCGAAGAGCTGATCGTGCGCCGCGAACTCGCCTGTAACTTCTGTGAGTTCAATGATTCTTACGATCGCTATAACGGACTCCCCGATTGGTGCAAGATTACTCTCGCCGAACACCAAGACGATCCCCGAGATTATCTTTACACCCGCGATCAATGGGAAGCTGCTGCAACCCATGATCCGTACTGGAACGCGTGCCAGCGCGAGATGGTAACGACCGGCAAGATGCATGGTTACATGCGCATGTACTGGGGAAAGAAGATCCTTGAGTGGTCACGAACTCCGGAGGAAGCGTTCGATACCGCCCTGTATCTCAACAACCGCTACGAACTCGACGGTATCGATCCGAACGGGTTTACCGGAGTCGCCTGGTGTTTTGGGAAGCACGATCGGCCATGGGTCGAGCGGGCAGTCTATGGTAAGGTTCGCTACATGAACGCCAACGGGCTGCGGCGGAAGTTTGACGCCGACGCGTACGTCCGACGCCATGGTAATGGCGATCCGGACCTGTTTGGCTAATTGCTCAGTTTCTGCACAGCACCAGCACCCGAAGCAGGCCGATACAGAGAGTATGCGGTGTCTTCTCCTCCTCCTGATTGGGCTGGCTTCCAGCGCCACGGCTCAGCTTGATAACAATTCCGCTTTCTTCGAGGGGGAACGTTTCGACTATGTACTCCACCCGCCGGTCGGCTTCGTACTCAACACACGTGACGCCCGGGCCGACGGTTACTCATTTGCGTTTATCCCGGAAGACCAGACGTACGACACCGCCCGCGTGATTATTGCCGGTCATTTCTATCGGATTCGAGGACTCGTTTTCGACAGCGTCCTGACTGCCGACACCGCGCGCCTGCGTGAGCATTTCGGTTCGTCGACAACACTGACGCCGCTCGACGATGCCACGATCGGCAACGACCGTCCGATCACTGGGTTCTTTGTCAACAATCGCGACTATTTCCTGCCAACACTCTTCACGTCGTACTTCAACGGCGAATCTGAAATAGTCATTCTGGACTGCCTTATCGCTGAAGCCTACCCCCGTTCGGCCGCTGAGGATGTCTATTTTGCCGCGTTGGCGGGCTTTCGTGTTACGGAGCGGCGGGACATCAGCCACCACCTCGAAAACCGCTAAATCAAAACGGGCGCCGGAGAGATTCTCCAACGCCCGCTCTATGAAACTAACCGGATGCACGGAGCCGACTCGTTTCGTCTCGGCACACCAGGGATTGGGTTTGTCAGTGATTAACCGTTGCCTCCTCCTGCGGTTCCCGATCGAGTCCCGATAGTTGCAACGTTCCTTCATGGAGATCGACAACAACCGTCTGATTCGGCTTGATCGTTCCGGCCAACAACGCTTTCGCGATCGCCTGGCTCAACTCCTTGTTGATGTATCGCTTGATCGGCCGAGCCCCGAACGTCGGATCGTAGGCCGTCTCGGCAATATGATCGACCGCCGCATCGGAAACCTGAACGGTAATCTCCTTGTCTGCCAGCAGCGTTTCGAGTCGCGCGAGTTGTAATCGGACGATCTGAGCGATTTCGTCACGCGTCAGCGCGGCAAAGACAATCGTTTCGTCGATGCGATTGAGGAACTCCGGACGCAGCGACGCTCGCAGTGTTTCGAGAACTGACTTCTTCATGTTTTCATAGATCATCTCGCGATTGTACTCGCCGATGTTCTCTGACTCTTTCTGGATATACTCAGCAGCGAGATTCGAGGTCATGATCAGGATCGTGTTCTTGAACGAGACCGTACGCCCCTTGTTGTCGGTCAGGCGACCATCGTCGAGCACCTGCAACAGGATATTGAACACCTCCGGGTGCGCCTTCTCTATCTCATCGAGCAGCACGACGGCATACGGGCGGCGGCGAACGGCTTCCGTTAACTGTCCCCCTTCGTCGTAGCCGACATATCCCGGCGGCGCGCCGACCAGTCGCGAGACGGTATGCTTCTCCATGTACTCGGACATGTCGATGCGGATGATCGCGTCCTCGGTCCCGTAGAGATTCTCCGCCAGCGCCCGCGCCAGTTCGGTCTTGCCGACACCGGTCGGACCAAGAAAGATAAACGACCCGATCGGACGATTCGGATCGGAGAGACCGGCGCGCGACTGACGGACCGCATCGGCGACCGCGGTCACCGCCTCGTTCTGACCGATCACCCGTCGGTGCAGGTCATCTTCCAGTCGCAACAGCCGTGACGCCTCCGACTCAGTCAAACGCGTGACGGGGATACCCGTCCATTTGGCAACGATCTCCGCAACATCCTCCTCGTCGACCACCTCCTTGAGCAACTGATGATGCTCCTGGATTGCAGTCAGAGAGTGGGTCAGTAGTTCGAGCTTCTTCTCGGCCTCGGCGATCTCACCGTATTTGATACGGGCCGCCGCTTCAAAGTCGGCCTGACGTTCCGCCTCGGCCGCGCGATGTTTGAGATCTTCAATCTCGGACTTGATATCGCGAATCGCCTCGACCGTCTCTTTCTCTTTGGTCCATTGCTCGCGCAGTTTGTCGCGCTCGGCATAGAGCATAGTCAGTTCGTCGGTGAGCGGCTTCAGCCGTTCGGCAGCGTCGGGCTCCCGCTTGATTCCCTCTTTTTCGATTTCGAGCTGACGGATCCGCTTCTCGACAACATCGAGCTCTTCCGGCATTGAGTTGATCGAGATGCGCAGTTCGGCCGCCGCTTCGTCGATCAGATCGATCGCCTTATCCGGAAGGAACCGGTCGGCGATGTATCTGTCAGACAGTTTCGCCGCCGCGACAATCGCGGCATCGGAGATCTTGATCCCGTGGAAGACCTCGTAGCGCTCGCGGAGGCCACGAAGGATCGAGACGGTGTCTTCAACTGACGGCGGTTCGATCAGCACCGGCGCGAACCGCCTTTCGAGCGCGGCATCTTTCTCAATATGCTTGCGGTATTCGTCGAGGGTGGTTGCACCAATGAAGCGCAGCTCCCCGCGCGCCAGCGCCGGTTTCAGCATGTTCGAGGCATCCATCGCCCCCTCAGCCGCACCCGCACCAACGAGCGTGTGCATCTCGTCGATGAACAGCACCATCCGGCCATCGGACGCCTCGACCTCTTTGAGGATCGCTTTCAAGCGGTCCTCGAACTCACCGCGGAACTTGGAGCCTGCAATGAGCGAGCCGAGATCGAGCGCGATCAACTGACGGTCGATCAACGAATCCGGTACCTCGCCGTGAGCGATCTTGAGTGCGAGACCTTCTACAACGGCCGTTTTACCCGTCCCCGGCTCACCAATCAGCACCGGGTTATTCTTGGTCCGGCGGGAGAGGATTTTGATAATCCGTCGGATCTCGTCATCACGACCAATCACCGGATCGAGCTTCCCCTCGCGCGCGGCGGCGGTCAGGTCGCGGGAGTATTTCTCGATGACACCAAGTTTGTTCTCGGGGTTGTCATCGACCACACGGTTGGCACCGCGGATTGCGGTGAGCGCCTGCGTGAAGTTTTCCGCCGTGATTCCATGCTGCTTGAGAAGATTCGTCGCTTCTGACTTAACGTCGAAGAACGCCAGCAGCATATGTTCAACCGAGACATACTCATCTTTGAACTTCTTGAGCAGTGCCTCGGCTTTGAAGATGATCTGCTGCAACTCCGGCGTCGGCATCACCTGCCCCCCCTCCTGGCGGGGTAGTCTAACGAGTGTGTCGTCAACGTCCTGAACAAGGGTGACAATGTCACCGCCGATTTTCTTGATAACCTGCGGGACGAGTCCGTCGTCCTGCTTGAGCAGCGCGGCGAGCAGATGCACAGGGGCGATATGGGGGTGCCCCTCGGCAGTCGCGTGCTGCTGCGCGTAGCCGATCGCGTCGATCGACTTCTGTGTGAATTTATTGAGATTCATAGCCTATCCTCAACCATCAGTTGCTTTTCTGAGCCTTCCGCCAAAGATCTTCGGCCTCCACTCACCACAAAGTTTCTTAACAAGATCTAGCTCGAAATGGATTACGCCCGCAGAAGCCGAAGTCGCAATCGCGCAGACAGCCGGATCAAATTGCGCTGTCGCCAAACCGACCGCGCTAGTTGTTCCTGTCGCGACAGTTGCCTCGAGAGACCTTTGGAGTCGGGAGGAAATTCCGTAGCGATTGACAACATCATTGGCATAAGCCTGATCAATAGACCGCTCTTCGGAAATCGTCTGATGAAACCAATCGCGAAACTCCGTCACTTCAGTTCTTAACCGAAGTATCTTCTCGGCAGACACCTCATTCGAATTGACCTGCATCCTGATGTCAGGCAACGAATGCTCGGTACTCAATACATCTAGTCCCGACTGAACCTTCCCTGCTTCTCCTACTGCTTCACTTATCAAGTGGTTGGCCGCTGTCAACATCGGATTACTAACATACAGATCTGTATCGTTGTTTGCAGCCGCCCAGGCCAACCTCGCTAAATTGGTACCAATGGCTAATGGCACGCTCTTTCCGAATCCACTGTTGACAGGCAGTTTCTTGGCTATGTCATCAAAGGATACGTTTGAGTGTATTCGCTTCTTTCCTCGTTTCAGATCCTCTACGGTTACCTCTACCTTCGGACATCCCTCTAGAGCACCAGTTGAGTGCAGTGAGTCAACAAGTGACTGCAAAATCAATCGGTGTGTTTCTTGTTGTTCTACCCAAGCCCTAGAGACAGAAATGCCATTCCCGAATGAATCGACATCAACAACCACAACACTTGAGTGTAAGACATCAGCAAATCGACGCATTTTCCTGGAACTGCTGAAATACCGGGAAGGTAGCGGTATCACTCGCTTCTTGAACTTGTACAGCCGATCGGGATTCAAACCTTTCGGCTTCTCTTCAACTATATTCCATAGAAGATAATCATCTGAGTCATTGCGTTGGACTGGAGTTGCTACCCAATCAAAGTAGATAAATTGGACCGATCCTTCTTCGAGTAACTTCGTGAATCGATCTGAATCTACTGAAGAGGTGAACCATGACAGGAGGCAATGCAGTTGTCTTTCGGATTCGACCTGGACCAATAGCCGATCATAGAATAGAAGTGCCTCGGCAAATGCTCCAACGTCAGCAGGTATACCAGCCATATGGAGCTCGGGGGCATTACCGTACCAGGTAGGTATTGGAACCAAAGCTAACTTTTCAGGTCGGTTCAACATAGTCAGAAACGTTCCAGCGCCTCACGCTGTTCGTCGGTCAGCGATTTCGGAATAGTGACGTTTATAGTCACATAATGATCGCCGGTCTTGCCGCCGACATCCAAACCCATCTCTTTCAAGCGCAGCTTTGTACCCGGCTGGGTGCCTGCCGGCACGCTCAGCGTGACGGTCTTGGATAACGTGCGCACGTCGATCTTTGTCCCCAGAATCGCATCCTTGAACGAGATCGTCGTCGATGAATAGATATCGTTTCCTTTGCGCTCGAAATCTCGATCAGGCATAACCGTCACCGTAATAATCAAGTCACCCGCCGGACCACCGTTGTGGCTCGGATTCCCCTGCCCGCGCAGGCGAATCTTGCCGCCATCGGCGATCCCCGCCGGAATCTTTGCGTTGAGCTTTATACCGTTCGTCAACTCAATGCGGCGTGTCGTGCCGTTCGCCGCCTCGGTAAATGAGATCGCAAGACGGGCAACGATATCCTGGCCTTTGGTTGGCTTTTGCGTCGCTCGTCCAAACGGATTCGGTCGCTGGCCGAAGCCTCGGCCGGACATCCCGGCACCGAAGATCTCGTTGAGGATGTCGTCAATTCCGGATCCGCGTTGGCTGCCGCGATTGAGGAAATCCTCAAAGTCGAACGTGAACCCGCCCTGGAAGTTGCCGCCCCCCATTCCACCGGGGAAGCCCTGGCCGCCGCCAAAGTTACCGGCACCGGTGTGGGCACCGTAGCGGCGCATCATGTCGTATTCCTGGCGCTTCTTCGGATCGGACAGCGTGTCGTACGCCTCGGCAATCTCCTTGAACTTCGCCTCTTTCGCCGGGTCACCCTGATGCCGATCGGGGTGATACTCCTTGGCGAGCTTGCGGAATTGCTTCTTCATCTCCTCGGGCGTCGCGTTCTCGCTTACGCCGAGAATTTTGTAATAGTCGTTCATCGCCAATTCCGTATCACCTCCTTCCCTATTCTACGTCGCACCCGCGGTGCGATTCATTTCAATCATCATACTAGCAGGTAACAGTAAACAGCACATTCGAGACACACAAAGTGTGCGACAAACAGAGTGACTGAGTCACACATACGGGAAAGGCCGGGCGTTGCCGCCCGACCTTCCACCACGCCACGACACCACGTTACTGGTGCTTTATGAAACTTTGACTTCGATTTCCTTCGGCTTGACCTCTTCGATCTTGGCGAGACGGACTTCCAGAAGACCATTCTTGTAATCCGCCTTGATCGCGTCGGTGTTCACCGTCTCGGGTAGCGTCAGCGAGCGGCTGAACTCACCGGCGCGGTACTCGGTGCGGACCCAGTTTGCGTCCTTGAGATCGGTGCTCAGCTCGCGCTTGCCGGAAACCGTCAGAACATTGTCGGTCACAGTGACCTTGATGTTCTCCTTCTCGAAACCGGGGAGGGAGAAGATCAGCGCGATCTCGTCCGCGCCGTCGGCGATGTTCACTCGCGGCCAACCGGTGGCGGTTGAGCGGGAGCGGGCCGGGCGGTCGAACGCCTCGTTGAAGAAGCGGTTGATTTCGTTCTCCAGTCGGTTTGAAATCGTCAGGTGCGTCATTGTTAGCTCTCCTTGCGTATCGTTATCGTTTGCGTTCGGTTTGTCATTCAGCCAATGACTAAACAACCCTCATGCCAACCGACATAGTCGGCTCTCTTACAACGAGTTACGTTTTTTTGTAGGATTGAGACTGGAACCGGTTATGCCAATATGGCGCCAGACAATGCCACAACGGCACACTTGAAATGCCTCTTCGGCATGCTGAAGCGCCACTATGGCAGTGGGTACTGGAGATTGATTACGGTAGTCGCGAGCGGCTAGATGCCGACGTCTGACAACGCCTTCTGAACCGCTGAATTCCGGCCAAACAGCCGACTCGCGGTCGACAGCGACTCCTTGAACACCTTGATCTGCTCGCGGGCCGAAGCTTCGCCAGTCTGAGCCAACGCTCGGATAAGAGCGGCCCGTAGGTCGTCTTTGCCGACCATACCGCGATCGAGCTCAGAGAACGCCTCCGGATCGGTCAGCGCCTCGCCAAGCCAGCTACAGGCGGCCTCGCCACCAAGCCGCCCCAGCGCCGCAATCCCTTTGAGCGTCAGTTTGGCGTCGTTCGTAATGTGCGCGATCACCAGCGGCGAAGCATCGGCGTCGCCGATTAGCCCGATCGTGATGAGGGCCGCCTCGCGAATCTCCGGAACGACATCCTCGGCCATGACCGAGAGCAGGTCCACTGCGTTGCTGCCACCGATCTTCTCAAGCGCGGCGATGATCTCGCGACGAACCCGCAGGTCGGCATCACCAACGAGACCATGAAGGACCTCAACACCGCGCGTTTCACGGATACCGCCAAGCACGTAGATCGAATTGCGGACGACATACCATTGCTGATCCGGCAGTTCGGTTCGATCGGCCGCACGGAGCCAAAGGCTCTCGTCGGCCAGGATACGTGCAACCACGGCGAGTGTTGCCGGACCAAGCTCGGTCAGGATCCGCAGGACGGTTTGACGGACCTGGCGGTTGTCATGCGTGATTATTTCGGCCAGACCGGCAGCGAGGCTCTCGGTACCAATCGAGCTGAGAATCGACCGGAGCTGCTGCGTTGTCTCGTGGTCGGCGGTGACGAGTAGCTCGCGGTATCGTTCGACCATTGCAGGACGATTCAGCTTTTCGAAGACACGTCGAATACCGAGCGAATCGTAGGTCGTATGCTCGGCTTCGCGGGTGGTCCGATCATGCAACGCCGCGGACAACGTGATGAGTGGTTCATACCAGGCAGCTGCAAAGAGGTGATCGAAAAGCGCCGTAATCAGCTCGGCATGCTCAAGCGCTTCCCGCTGATCGAGTACGATCTGCGTTACCGTATCGATGAGCGACTTCAGGAGTGCCTGCTGACGTTGCGGCGAAATGAGTGGCAGCAGTGCCAGCAGAATTTCGGCAGCCGTCTGACGGTCATGCGGATTGATGACATCCAACCGATCAATGAGATCACCGAGAATGTCAGCGGCTTTGACTTCCTGTCCCGTCTTCAGCAGGCGATCGAACAGCCGTGGCAGGTCGTCAATTGAACCTGAACCAGCAAAAATCGCCTGAAGGGAGCTATCGAACGCCGAGGCTACTTCCTCTTTCATCTGAACCGACGGCGGAACCGACGTCGGTTCTTCGGCCTCGCTCAAGCCCGGCAACTGGGATACGATGTCAGCCCGGCGCGGGTGAAACTCGGTCAGCGCCAACAGTGATCCGGCCAGGGCGGGCGCCGACGCACTACCGTTGGGATCGAGATCTTCGGCGTCGGCGAACAACCGCTTGATCATGGCGACCATCTCGTGGACCGGGATCCGAGCAATCAGCTCGGGCACGACGTACCGGACCAGTTCCGGATGATAGTCAATGCCGAGGTCAATCAGACGTTGATCATCGCCGAGATTGACGGTAGCGATCCGCTTCGGATCGGTACCGATCTGATCGGCGAGGAGATGGCGAGTCGTGAAGTCGCCCGCAACGTCACCGCGGTACAGTTTGCGATTTTCGTGGACTTCCGTCCCGAATTCCGAATTGACGGTAACGGTCGTCAGGTTCTGAGCCTTCAAATGAGAGGCGAGATCAAAATTCGGATCGAACTGGTGTTCGCGGCGAACCAGAGATGTCAGAAACTGACCTAGATGCCCGGCGGTGGCGCCCGGGAAAAACGAGATCGTATAGGTGTCGAGGCGCTGCATCGCTTCGACCAGTGGTCCGGTCTGGACACTCGGTCGGATCGTGATATTAGCACAGGATAGCTGACCTCGATCGAGAGCAACGATCACGTGGGTGCGAACTTTCAGAAGAATCGCAAGATGGCGAAGAGGGGCGTCGAGAGAACGGGTGGCGACCTGGTGGTCGGGACCGTAGATGGCAAACTTGCGTGTTGCCAGAGCGAGTTCACGAATGAAGCTGTGCGTTAACTCATGGCAGTCCTGCCGCAGAAGAGCGGCCATGCGAAGGGACGATGGCGTGCTGGTCACGAGGGGCCTCCAGTGCCGCAACGGTTCCCCGATCGGTCGCGAGATACACCCTCGTTCCGTCGGTTATCGGCGCCTGCGTGAATCCACCCACGAACTGAAATCGGGTGATCAGGGCGCCGGTATGGTGATCGAGTACGAATAGTGTGCCTCGCTGCGTTCCGAGTATCAGGTGGTTGCCGGCGACCAAAGGCGCCGCGGTGACAACCTCTCCAAGTTCGCGTTCCCAAACTGTTGTGCCATCGTGCTCGCGCAACACCAGCAGGCGACCATCTGTCCCAACCACGGCAACGTGGCCGTCGCTCACTGCCGGCGAAGCCCAGAACTCAGGCCCGAGCTGGCGCGACCAGCGGAGCTGTCCGGACGACGGTTCGAATCCAATCACGGTGCCGTCAAGGCTGGCGGCGATGGCAAACGCACCGACCGCTACGTGACCGACGACGGTTCCTGGTATCTCGACCACCCCGAGCGAGTCGCCCGATTCCGCGGAAAAAAGCCAAACCGCGTTATCGGTGCTCATCAGGAGGAGCGAATCATGCACCGTCGGACCCGAGCGCCAGCGGGCGGACCAGTTGTGTTGCCAGTGCACCGATCCGGTTCTCGGATCGAGCGCCATCACCACGCCGTCACTGCCCGCCGCAATAATCCGGTTATTGAGTACTATCGGTCCCGGGCCGGGGTCCTTGAGAGGTCGCTTCCAGAGGATATCCCCTCGCCTCAGGTCGTACCCCTCGATGCGGTTCTTCTTATGGCGCAAGGCGTAGGTGAGGAGAGAATCGGCGACGGCAAGGCCACTCTGAGCTACCCCTTTGAGTTTGGTTTGCCCGGACCGATCTCCGGTACTGTCGACAAAGAAGACGAGCCGTTTGCGGCTGCTGGGATAAATCAGGCGGTGATGCGCCAGAGCCAACGGCCCCTCGGGTCGATCTCCCCGCCGATGCTGCCAAGCAATCTGCCAGTCGCTCCCAAATTGCGATTCGCCGATTGACCCCGTGCGGTGTACTGTTCCGCGATCAACAGGCCAGGGTGAGGTGGTGAACTCCGTACTGCGCATCGAATACGATCCGCCGCAGCCAACGAAGGCAATGGTAGCCATCAACAGAGTGGCGGTGAACCATCGCATCAGAAATTCCATCCGAAGAAGAAGTCGACATCGGTGCCGTCGGAGACCGTCTCGAAATCTGTCGTTCGTGAGAAGTCGAAACGCAGGACAGCGTAGTAGCCAAGCGTCACGCGTATGCCGGCCCCAAACGACCCGAGGAATTGATCGAAGTCATCCTCCCAGGCCGAGCCAACGTCGAAGAACAGCGCACCACGAATTGCCTGGAAACCAAGCGCGCCAATGGGCAGTCCGATCAGCAGATTGTCAACCAACGGGAAACGAAGCTCGTTCGAAGCAAAGAGAATATGCGGCACATACCACTCGCGGCGATCGAAACCTCGGAATGACCAGGAACCCCCGAAATACCTCCGTTGCGGTTCGATTCCGTCTGAGGTGTAGCCGTAAAGACGGTTGGCAAAGGCCGAGTAACGGCCGATTCGGAAGTAATGTCGCAAATCGACAGAAAACGTGCGACTCCAGATCCGACCCTTGTCGGCAGCCGTACTGAGGGCCGCGGTGATATTGTAACGACGGCCCTCGATAGGTCCCGAAATATCCCAGAGTGAATTGTCGACGATCCACGATATCGAATTGGTCACCACAAATGCTTCGCGATCGGTCTGACCGAAGCGACGATCACGTTTGAGATAGCGCGCAAACGTCGCGAAGTCGAAGCGCGTAAAGCGGCTTACCGGATAGCTGAGGATACCGAGACCACCCGCCTGACGTTCATCGTAGAACTGATCACGATCATTGAAGTACTCGTCGTAGATATGGTAGGCACCGAAACCGTAATTCAGCCGCCGGCCACGATCAAGGTAGGTAATGGCAACGTTGAACGACGACAGGAACTCATCGCGATCTTCCGCTGTGTTCGTCAGCAGGAAGTAGATAATCTGATTGCCAAGCATGTCGGAGAGGGCTGCTTGAAAACCACCGACCGTACCGGAAATTGGATCATACCCGATCTGCGACTGGGCGATGTCGAACGAGAACTCGGTGTCGTAGCGAATCGACGAGCGCGTATAGCTGGAATCGATTCGTTCGGGATGCCAGGCAGCGACAGTCGTTGCCGGAAAATCGGTAACATCAGCCGGATCGTCGGGGAGACGCAACTGGTAGAGTTGATAACGCAGATTGGAGTAGCCGGTATACGTGAGCGACTTACCGTCGGGCGTCAAACGAGGCGAGAACGCCCCCGTAACCATCGTCGACTGCTGAGTCAACGTTCCGTCGTCATGACGAAGCAACACGTTGTACGATCCGGTCCGGTTCGACGAAAAGAAGATGCCGTAGTCGGTCGGTTCGGGCGAACGATCCTCGAACGGTCCAAACGTTAACTGGGCAATGCGCTTCGATTCGAGATCATAGCGAAACAGATTGGTCGCACCGCTGGCGCCATGACGGCCACGATCGGAGACGAAAATGACTGCCGAACCCTCGGGAGTAAACGCGGGATCAACATCATGCCAACGATCATCAAGAAGGGCGAACGACCCGCCGGTCGTTCGATCGAGCAAGTAGAGATTGCTGTAACCGGATCGTTCGTGGCCAGTGAAGACGATGTAACGTCCATCGGGCGAAAGTCGTGGCGAACGGGCAGCGGTCAGATGAGGAATCTCATAACGGTCGACGACGTCCATCTCCGCCAGCGAATAGACGTTGAGGAGATCACGCTCTTTCGATTTGGCGGAGAAGACGATCTCACCGTTGTCGTTGGCATCGATCGACGAGCGCAGGAGGTGCAGCGACTCGAAATCCGACGACCGCTCACCCCTGACCAGCGTTTCGACTTCGCCACCACCGAGCGGCATCCGGTACAGCCCGGTATATCCGACCCGATTTGCCTTGAAGACCAACCATTCGGTCGTATCGCCGGTCGACGGATCAGCCCAACGCAGGGGTACGCCAACCGGAGTGAAGCCATCACGGGTTAACTGGCGCGATTCGAGCTGCGGCAGTCCGAGGGTGTCGATCTGCGGGAAGTAGCGCTTCTTGAGTGAATACTGCCACTGTCGTGAAATTTCATCGAGTGACACGTTGGTCGTCAGCCGGACGACTTCATCGAAGCTCCGATCTTTCGACCAGTTCTGATAAATCCGCGTCAGGACGTCCGATCCGTATGTCGTATCAATGAACGTGCAGATCGACTCGCCGAGTTTGTACATGAAGTACGTACCGCGAAAGGCCCAGAGCTCATCGATCGCCGGCAGACGGTCATTTAAGACCATATCCTTCACGAACATATCCGCTTCGGTATCCCAGTCTTTCGACCAGTATTCCGCCAGGCCCTCAGTAAACCAGAGCGGCGGCCAGCCATAGCGGATGTTCCCCTGGCGAGCGAGCGCTTTCTGCAGACGATCAATCTGGAAGACGTGCACTACCTCGTGAGTGATGACGTGATCGAAGTCGCGATACGAGCCGTTGAACGGAAGGACAACACGGCCTTTGAGAAACTCCGTGAACCCGGCGACCGATTCCGGGACGAGCTGATTAATCGTGTTGGTCTGTGAGAAGAACGACGGTGAGGAATAGATGATCATCGGGACTCGCCCGGTCAGCTCATGGTTGAACTTGGCCGACAGGGAGTCGTAAGCATCTTCAGCAGATCGAGCAGCGATACCCGCGATGTCGGCTGCCTGGCGATCGAAGTAGATTCGGAAGTGGTTGGTTTCCATTACCTGCCAGTCGAAGTCCGTATACTGAACTTTGTTCTGACCGAAATAGAACTGTGCCGCAGCGTTCGTCGTCGCCAGACCCAGAAGCAGGCCAATCGTGATGATTCGTAGGCTAGTGATGGTCATGATCTCCGCGGCGGCTTCGGTTACACACCTCAAGTGACGGACCGATTCAACCGCTATCCAATAGAAACGTGAACCGGCTGTTACGGCAAGAGATCGGCGGCCCCGCCGAGATCTGGAACAATTTCCGGCTGCCAGGGATCCGGCCAGTTCCGTACCTCCGCGACTGTTTCTCGGCCGTGCCCGGTGGCGACCAAAATCGGACGCCGCCGACACCCAAGAATCCGCGCCAGTTGTAAATCGACCGGCGAATCGCCAATGACAGTCGACTGCTGAAGATCAATGCCGAGGCGCAGAGCGGCTCGTTCGGCCATTTCGGGGCCCGGTTTTCGGCATCGGGTAAACCGGCGGTAACGGCTGTCGTCGCCCGCGGTCGGGTGATACGGAGAATAGTCGATGCGATCGGGAACGACTCCGGCCCGGGAGAGCCGCTGCATGAGTGCGGTGTTGACCCGCTCCACGGTTGCCTCATCAAACATGCCGCGAGCGACACCGGATTGATTGGAGAGAACCACGACGGCATACCCCTTGGCACGAGCCGCCTGAAGGAACCCGACAGCACCCGACTCCAATTCGATCTCGGACGGATCAGACAGGTAGTGCTTATTGACGATCAACGTCCCATCGCGATCCACCAGCACCGCCGGACGTAATCGCTCCCGAACCCCCATCATCCGATCAATCTCGCTCCTCACGCGATCGGGATCGATTCGATCAAAGCAATACTGCGCCTCACGCCAACACGGAGTTCGACCATGAAGAGAACACGGGCGACACGGTTCGTCGACGTCCACCACGACATCACGTAGTCCCCGCGGGGCAAAGCCAAGCGACGGGGTCGTTGGCCCGAAAAGACCAATGGTCGGTGTACCGACTGCCGAGGCGAGGTGCATGATTCCAGAGTCGTTGGCGACCGCCACGGTTGCCGCTGCGAGAGCATCGGCCACGGCCCGGAGTGGTTCGCCAATTCGATAGCGAATCTCCCCCGCTGTCTCAGGAATCGGTCGTGCTGGTGGCATCAGGTCGATCCATTCCACCCTCCGACCCCGGGCAAGTTGACCCAGAGCAAGCTCCCGCCACCGTCCCTCCCCCCAGTTCTTGGTCAGGTGCGCCGAACCGGGCGCAAGCGCGATCGTGTTGCCGTCGCTTCCAGACGGTGAGCGCGGGATGATCTGTGGTCGATCGCAGTACGGATACACGCCGACGGATTCGAGGGCGGCGTTGTAGCGATCTATTGTTGGTGTCACGCGGCCCGATTGATTCATGGTCAGCCACCACCGGGCCAACCGCTCTTTGCGGTAGACACGACTATCGCCAGCCAACCAGCGACGAATGAAAAACGACCTGAGGTTGCCGTGCAGATCAACGATCTGATCGAAGGGGCCGACCTGCATCAGCCGTGCGTGCAGATCGGTCAGGCGTGACGTATCCGGCACGAGGGCCAGATCGTCGACCTCGGGCAATAGCTCCCCGATTTCTCGAAAACGCGCCTTCGTGATCAGCGTTATCGACGCCTGAGGGTAGGCGAGCCTGAGATTGAGCAGCGGTGCTGAGGTCAGCACGATATCACCGAGGGAGGAGAGTCGAATGACCGCAATTCGCATGATCGTTACCAGAAGTACACGAAACCGATCAGGCCAACAGCGAAACAGTACCAGGAGAAGTGGTGCAACTGTCCTTTTTTGACAATCTTGAGAAGCCAGTACACCGCCAGAAGACCGGAGACGAAGGCCAGGAAGCCTCCGACCAGATACGGTCCCCAGGCGACGGGTACGGACGTATCGAGATCTCCGAGCTGTAGAACCAGCGCCCCCAGAATCGCGGGGATCGACAACAGGAATGAGAATTCGGCGGCTTTTTCCGCGTCGACTCCGGCAAAGAGACCCGCCGCGATCGTTGAACCGGACCGAGAGATTCCAGGAAGAATTGCCATCGCCTGTCCCACGCCCATAATGACCGCACTACCGGCTCTGACGTTGTGACTGCGGCGGGGCGCCCACTTCGTCGCAAGCAGAATGGCTCCCGTTACGAGTAGAAATCCGGCCGCCGCAATCGGCTGGTCGAACAGCGCCTCGAAGACATCTTTCAGGAGCAGGCCCACGATCACCGCGGGAATCGTGCCGATCGCTAACCAGAGAATGTAACGACGGGCTGCAGCGCCATCGGCCGAGAATAGTCCCACCAAGAGAGCGAGTAATCGCTTACGAAAATAGATAACGACCGAAAGTAGTGTCCCGACATGGACGATCGTCTCAAACAGGACGCCCGGAACAGCCACCCCCAAGAGTCCTTGGAAGAGAACTAAATGTCCAGAAGAGGAGACCGGCAGAAACTCGGTGAGCCCCTGCACCAACCCAAGGATGATAGCGTCGAGCCAACTCATCGCGACTTCGCCTACCGACTCGGAAGCGATGAGATCTGCTCATCAGACATGGGTAAGGCTAGATGACTCCCAGTTCGACCGCGAAAATGATCTGGAAATTGTCGTCGAGCTGCAATTCCAACAATCCGGTGACGTCGCTCGAGAAGTTGTACGTTCCACCCGCGGCCAGAGAGATATCGAAATCTGAGTCCGATGCACTGATGCCGGCAATGTCAACTGATCGACGTTCCACGCCAAGGACAACTCGTCCGTACGGCTCCAACGTCCGACCGTTATCGAGCACAAACGGATAGGAGGCGTGAAATGCCGGACCGACCTGGAGATAACTGCCAAAATCGAAGTCGGCATACTCGAACACACCACCGAACGCAAGACTCACCTGATTGTCATCCACACCCGCTTTCATGAACTGGTACATCGCGTCGAAGCCAAAGCCAAGGCTCGCATCGGCACCATCCTGATCGACGATGCCGATCTTGACTCGGCCATTCCACTTCTCGGCCAGACCGTACGTAAACAGACCACCGAAGATGGTGGCGTCACCAACCGCGAGGAAGGGTGTAAACGAACCTCGCCCCTGCCCCGCCACGTTGGCGGTGGTCAGAGCACCAAAGAATTCCGCATGAGCGGCACTGGTCAGTCCCAGGACCAACAAGCCCGCGAGAACAAATCTGCGCATACTGAGTAAGCCTCCTTTGTCCGCAGCGAGGGGCAAAGAGCGGCCATGCGTCGGGATTGGTCAAGCAAAAATGCCCGAATGGGAGGCTGGAAGCTAATAGAGGTTGTATTTGGCAATCCGGTCGCGGAGCGTATTGCGGGAGATTCCCAACGTCTCGGACGTTTTGACCTGATTGCCGTCGAATTGCCGCAGACAGCTGCTGATCACCGCGCGCTCAAGGGCCGCTTCGAGGAAGTGGTAGATCTGTCCCGGGGAGTTCGCAATCAGCTTCGGCATCACCGGATCAACGATCTGGCGGAATGTCTCCGTGTAGTCGTCCTGAAGGACCTCAAGATCGACCTCAACCTTCGGCGAAGTTTCAGCAAGGGACGGGAAGTCTGATTCCTCAAGAGAATCGTTCTTGGACATCACCAACGCGGTATGAACATTGTTCTCGAGCTCGCGAACGTTTCCGGGCCACGGATACTTCATCAGCTCGTTCAATGCCCGTTTGGCTACCGGTTTCGGGTCGACACCCAACTGCCGGGCGAACTTCTCGCGGAAGTAATCGATCAACAGACCGATATCGGAACGACGTTCACGAAGCGGTGGAATGAATAGTGAAACGACTTTGAGACGGTAGAAAAGATCGACTCGGAACGAGCCGTCTTTCATCGCCTGCACGAGTGACTTATTGGTCGCGGCAATAATCCGGACATCGACGTTGATCGGTTCGTTCCCACCAACTCGCTCAAACTCTTTTTCCTGCAACACACGAAGAAGTTTGGCTTGAGTCAGCAGCGACATATCCCCAATCTCATCAAGAAACAGCGTGCCGCTATCGGCCTGCTCAAACTTTCCAATGCGCTTGTAGTAGGCACCGGTAAATGCACCCTTCTCGTGACCGAAGAGCTCCGACTCAAGCAGTGTCTCGGGAAGCGCGGCGCAGTTAACCGACAGGAACGCGTTGTTGTGCCGCTTGGAGTTGCGGTGGATCGCTCGAGCGACGAGTTCCTTTCCAGTCCCTGACTCACCAAAGATCAGCACCGCCGCGTCGGTTTTCGAAACCTGACCAATCAGCTTGGCGATCTCGACGATCTCTGGGGAATGGCCAATGATCTCGTCAACCGCCACGGGAGTTTCAACAACCGGAGAACGATTAGCGGGGTGGTGCTGGAAGCCGCAGGCTTTGTTGACGGTATCAATCAGCTTGTCGATGGCAAACGGCTTCGTGAGATATTCGTACGCGCCCTCGCGCATCGCCTCCATCGCGTTCTCGGTCGAAACGAATCCGGAGATCATGATTACCGGCAGCTCGGCATGACTGCGGCGAATCTGTTTGAGGACTTCGAGACCGGACAGCGACGGCAGATTAACGTCGAGCATCACGACATCAACCTCGTTATGCGAGCTTAGAAACGGCTCAACCTCTCCTCCGTCTTCGAGAAAATCGAAGCGGAACTTGTCGCTATCGAACAGGTTGGCCAAAGACCGAGAGACTTCTGGATCGTCATCGACGAGCAGAATATGCTTCAGTCTGGGCATGGTAAGCGTAGCGGCCATACGCTAGCTTTATCGGCCAAACGGACATTCAGTTGAGGGTCAGGAGTGATTTACACGCCGAGGCGGCGTCCGGCGTCACGGAGCAGTACCTGTACGCCAATCGACATCCAGAAGAACGAGGCAACGAGTTCGGCAAATAATCCTCCGCCAAGCACCCAGGCGACAAGCTCGGGTCGAAATCGCTCAATCAACTGCGGAGAATACCCAGCCATAATCGCGAAGAGAACCGGTCCCGACAGAATCATGGCGGCCAGAAGCAGCGTTGAAATCGGATGCCCCGCAGCCGTCCGAAGCGATCGCCCAAGAGCGCGACCAATGGAGTCACCATGGAGGGCAATGGCCGGAATCGCGTAGAACAATGGCGCCAGAATTAGGGTGCTGATGCCCGGAAGGATGATGAACTGATAGACGAGAAGTCGGCGCGGTCCATCGAGCAGCGTGCCCAGCAACTCGGGAAGATAGCGACCGGCCAGCCAAAGCAGGCCGTTGAGGAGTATCCACACCATGATGCCGTGCAGCCAGAGGCGAACCGAGGAGGTTGGCTGAGTGACGTCGGACGCCATTGCGCGAGCGAACTGTCGCGCGACTAACGCCAGCACGAATCCGGCAAGCAGCGCCTGAAGCGCTAGTTTGGCGTAGCCAAAGACTTGCGGCAGCAGCAGATAGTGATCGGGATAGTGCTGAAAACCGAGCGTAACGCCCGCCTCAAAAAGGGACAGCCAGGCAAGGACAGCACCAAACCAGAACGGTTCGGCGAATCGGACCAGGACCACGAGAGCAAATGTCAGAATGATGTAGAAGAGAACCAATGGGAGCCAGGCCGAGCCACGGCCAAACTGACGGAACGTATCGACGAACAATGCGATGAATCGATTGAGTGCGTCGAGCATGCTCTCCCCTAACGCGTCACGGTCACCGTGTTCGATCCGGTCGATGCTCCGAATCGATCAACCACATAGATCCGATACCGCATCGTGTTCACCGTGACAAAGTCCGTAAACTCCGTCGTTCCGGAACTCGTCAGAATCGCGACCAACTGATCCGCCTCCGAGACCGACGGTCCGGTCGAACGATAGATGCGATAGCTGGCAAAATCCGGAGCGTCGCTGACAGTCCACGTCAAACGGATATTGGTCGACTCGGAAAACGCACCCGCCAGCGTTAC
Organism: Candidatus Zixiibacteriota bacterium; assembly: GCA_028289585.1. GTDB lineage: Bacteria > Zixibacteria > MSB-5A5 > GN15 > FEB-12 > JANQPI01. The sequence goes on along the minus strand of JANQPI010000035.1, from coordinate 33,239 downwards.
CGCCTGGGGTGGATCGTTGGCTGGTGTCGTGAGGTTGCTGACGCCCGAACCAGCCGTGAGTCCCAGCGTGTTTTCAACGAATACGCGATAGTGAACAGTCGTGTTGGGAGCAGCGGTGGTATCGACCAACGAGAGTGTCCCGTTGCTGGTGACGGTACCGATCAGGGTCGATGTTTCATCTACCGCTGCGGAGTTAGCACGATAGATCAAGTAGCGAGCGAAATTCGTAGTGGCCGCCTGTGACCATCGGACACGAACACCGAGATTTTCCTCAAGCGTTAACGAGACGATCGATACTGCCAACGGAGGATTGGCAATCGTAAGCCGTTGGTCGGACAGCCGATCAGTAGCGCGATTGCCGGCCGGATCGACAAAGGTGCCGGTCACACTGGCGCCGTCAATCGTCAGGTCATTGGGAACGATCAACTCGTTCTGGTAAACGCCGTCCCCCGCGATATCATTCGTAGTCGAACCGTCGTCAAACAGATCGAGATTATCCAGACCATCGACCAGCACGGCGGCATCACCTTCCGGCTCGCCGGCATCAAGACGAAAGAGGATTGTGTCACCGGCCGTAAAGGTCGGTTGATTTGGGAGAATGATCACCGAGTCGATGGTCGCAACACGGTCGAGAAGAATCGAATCGAGCAATGGCGCTCCGGTTGCCGAGCCATCAGAAAAGGTCAATTCCGCGTAGACAACCTTGGTACCGTCACCATCAGTGAGGCGGAACTGCTCGTTACCAGAGAACGGCTGTGACGAGGCATCGGTAAAGTCGGGCCGCTCGGAGAGGCGCATCGTGGACGCACCCGCCGAAGCGGAGAGTTGCAATTGGACGACTCGTGAATTGGTAAAACGGTCGCCACCGGCAATGGACAAAGACAATTGGCCGACCGTCGCCGTAACAAACGGTGCCCGTTCCCCTTCGACGCCCAGCGAGTCGACTGCCGCTACCGTGAACTTGTAGATTCGATTAGCTGTGAGCGCTGAAATGGTCAGCGAGGTTGCACTGGTGGAATCGGCTACGGCAAACTCCTGACCGATGGTTGAATCGGCCGTGTAGACTCGATACAGAAGTGGGGTACCCGACGGCGGTGGAGACCAAGAGACAACTGCACCACGGTCGATCGGACCAACCGACAGACCAACCGGTGCGGCCAGTGCCTCGGGTAAACTCTGCACCGGATCGGACGAATCTATCTCGCGCTCACAACCAAGTGTGAAAAGAGCGGCACCAACCACTACGACTGTACCAAGCAGACGAATCATCACTAGAACACTTTCGTTAACTGCAGGCCAAAACCACCATCACGAAAGTCGGGAGCAACAGCAAAACCCTTGACCGAAAACGAATCTTTCCGATCGGGGAAAAACAGCAGATTGTCCAAAATCGCCAGCGACCAGACGCCGATAACCGTCCCTATCGCGACACGGCGAACGGTCTCGGCATCGAAGGCATCGGTTCGATCGTCACGCAGTAAACGCAGGCGAGCATCGAGTTCATCCCGTCCAGCCCCTCCTGCCAGCGCTCGCTCGTAGGCCGTCTCGGAGTCAAGAAACTGACGATTCTGACGGTCGAATTCCGCATCGGTGGCGAAGTAAAAACCGACCGCCGACGCCGCGAAAAGGTGAAAGAGCCAGGCGCGGTTCTTCTGATCCGAGTAGTGATGTCCCCACCCCGGGATAAACAGAGACCGAGCCGCTGCTTTGAGACGGCTCTTCGGTACCAGCGTAACGCTGATCGACTGAGCTTGGGTCGGGTCGATGATCACGGTTTCGGAATGGCTTTCGTACCCCTCTTTCGAGACTGTCACACGATAGCGACCAATCAACGGGAAACGAAACGTTACGGGGGCAACACCGGTGGCAATCGCCTCACCGGTAAGTCGGACTAACGCCCCCGGGGGATCAGAAAGGACCGTAAAATTGGCCCGAGCGCCGGCCGACGCCGACTCTACCGACACAATCACCGCGACGGCGATGATACCGAGACTTGCGAGTATCTGCTTCAATCTTCCCTGATCGCTCCCAAACGCAATGTCACTCCCCCGACTCGGATGAGGATAGACCGGTGTCGTCAGTCGGTCAAAACTAAAATCCGAGTCCCAACAAAAAGCGGCTGAGGCCAAACCCTCAACCGCTCAACTTTCATACTCGGTTTCGAATGGCTCAGTGAGCGCCCCGGCCGGTGAAGACGACAACGACCGTTTTGAGCATAATCCGGAAATCGTTCCACAAAGACCAGGTTCGGATGTAGGTGAGATCGTAGCTAACCTTCTGGACAACCGACTCAAGGGAGGAATCGTATCCGTTCTCAACCTGGGCAAGTCCGGTCAGTCCAGGCTTGACGTCGAGCCGCAATGGGTAGTCTTCAATCTTCTCCGAAAGCTCGCGAACAAACGTCGGGCGCTCCGGACGCGGTCCAACCAGCGACATATCACCTCGGAGAACATTGATAAACTGCGGAATTTCGTCGAGCCGTGACTTCCGCAGGAACGCACCGATTTTGGTAATCCGCGGGTCGTTCTTGCTCGCCCACACCGGACCCGATTTGGCCTCAGCATCCTGAACCATCGTCCGGAACTTGATAACTTCGAACGGGCGCCCCATGAGGTTTTCCCGGCGGCGATTACGATTCCGGCGATCGGTGCGCTCGGATTCGTTGTTGCAAAAACGGCGATCCGCCCGACGGCGATTGATTCCGATCCGCACCTGCTTGTAGAAAACCGGACCACGAGAATCGAGCTTGATAACCAGGGGCAGAATCAACCAGACCGGAAGGGTCAGAATAAGACCGACAACGGCACCGACAATGTCGACCGACCTCTTGATGGCAGCATTGAAGCGATTGCGCAGAGCGCCAGGACGGGCGAGCGATGCGGGCACAGCAAGGGTAAACAACGATGTGGCGGCAACGAAGCACAACCCCAAAATCTCCCCCGACATCAGGCGGAGATTGCGGTTGCGCGATCGGGGTCGGGCGACCGTACCCGCGGTACGCGTCGCGGCGCCATAGCCAACCGTGACGGTGCGCTCAGTCGCAGCAACAGTCGACTGATTGCGAGCGGTGTAAGAGTTCTGTTGATCCACGATGCTTCCTTGTCCCTGTGAGTTGCCTCTGGAGACGCATCGAGCAAAGCGATTGCCAATTCTGGTTAGTCCTTCACAAATCCGGATTGGGGGTGACGGAAGGGGACAGCAAGACCCGACCACGTAATGTAACTCGTTATCAAATAAGGCGATAGAGGTGGTTCTGGGCTGGAAAAATTCTGCTACCAGAACGTCTCTGAAGACAGAAATCGCCGCGTCCCGGCAGCTCTGCCGGAAAGTGCTCAAAAATCATGCAAGGGGATGCAAGCGAATGCTGCGGCCGGATGCACGGAAATCGCTCCAGCCGCAGCACGGGGATAGGAAATCGTCAGTCTAGCGGATCGAGCCGAAGCCGAGCGTTAACGAAAAGCGATGAAGATTGTCGTTGGTAAATTCATCGGAAGCCGTGTAGGCGTAGTCCAAACGAGCTCCGGAGATCTTGAGACCCGCTCCAAACGACATGCCACTAGCACTACCGGTGTTGTCCGCACCCACACCGTAGTCGTACCCGGCGCGGAGGAAGTACCGATCCTCAAATTCAACCTCGACTCCCTGACGGAGGAACGCCGGGCCGTAGAACCGCTCTTCATACTCCACCGCAGCGACAACACCGGAGCCGAACGGTCGAAACGCGAGACCGAGACGCGCTGCGGCCGGGAGATCTTCCTGGACCGCATCGAAGGTCATCGAGCCGCCAACGTTCACAACCGCAATCGCGGCTGAGAACCGCGGCCAGTCGGCCCGGAGGCCAAAATCGGCAGCTAACGTTCCGGCGGAATACGTATCCAGGGTCTGGCTGATATACTTGCCGGTGACCCCGAGCGAGAACAGATCGGTCAACTGGTAGCCGAACGAGAGGCCGGCCGACCAGTCGGAAGCGCTCAGTTCTCCGCGAACGACACCATTCGCGTCGACGTTATCGATCGTCCCGTAGTTGAGGAAGATGGCCGAGAGCGCTAAGCCTCCCCGGTCACCGATTGCGAATGCCGCCTGGGCCTGCTCGATGGTGATATCCTGATACCACGCGAAGTGAGAAACCGAAACCTCGGAGCGGCTCAGCCGCGCCAGTCCGGCCGGATTCCAATACGCCGCAGTGGCATTTTCGGCGAGGGCCGTGTACGCGCCACCCAATCCGGCAGATCGCGAACCAACGCCGATCTGAAGGAAGTCAGCAGCGGTCTGACCGGCGCCGGCAGCGTGAGCCGACGGAGTCACAAGCGGCATCGCGAACAGGGTCGCAAACGCAATAATCGTTACGCAGAGTTTCCGGCGAATCATTTCCCATCCCCTTTCGATGGTGTTTCGTTTCACCATCGATGGGCAAGCAGGGTGCCGTCGAGAGGGGTTGGGCGGCAATGTCGACGAGTTTTGTAGAGCGGCTGGGGGTGCCGCGGTAAGCCTATGAACCACAGACCGTTGACTTCCTGTCGTGGCTTCGGGTTAGCATCCTTGTGACTCGAATCACAATCCTCCGGTGCGTCCGGCCTGTTTCGCCATCGTTCAGTCGCTGCTCACCCGTTGGATGTAGCTCCTGTGCTAGCGACCTAAGCCCTTACTCTATCGGTCGTTAGCTGGCGGTGTGCGAACCGTGCGCAACCTCACTGGTAATGTCGGAATATGGGACAGAATCTTCAGCCCGTAGGGGGACCTATCCCTCACCCTTACGACGACCTAGGTCGCACTTTTGACTAACAAGAGCAACTCAAATTTCCGAGCTAGTAGGAAAAGCGGAAGAATATACCGGATGATACCTGACGATACCGGATCGTTATGGGAGGCGGGCCTTCATTCGTTGATACCGGTCGGCCCCCACACGCAGGTCTTGTCGAAGTGTCCCCATCGCCATGATCTGATTACGAGCGTTAGCGATGCGTTCCTGCGTGTTCGGATGGGTTGAAACAAGATCCTCAAAAACCGAAGATCCCCCTGAGCCCAGGCGGGCAAGCGTTTCAAACATGTCGATCGCGCCATTCGGATCATAGCCGGCCAGCTTCATGTAGTGAATCCCAAAATCGTCAGCTTCGCGTTCCGCTTCGCGCGAGTAGCCCGCCATCGCCAGATTGAGGCCAAGATTGACCGCGGTATACAACACATCGTTGTCGGAGTCTCCGAAGACGAGTTCTGTCACGAGCGACACACCTAACGCCGTCTGCAGGCGCTTGATCGAATGACGAGCAACGACATGAGAGATTTCGTGGGACACCACTGCGGCCAGTTCCGCCTCCGAGCTCATTTCCTTGAGTAAACCCGTATAGAAATAGATGTATCCCCCAGGAGCAGCAAACGCATTCACCTGATCCGACTCGATAACCGTGAACGTATAGCTGATATCCTTGCGGTCAGATACGGCGACAATAGCATTCCCGACATTGGTGAGGTACGTTTGCCAGACTTCGTCATCGAGCGCTGCCTCGGCAGCGGCAATCTGACTGGCCATCCCCTCACCGATCGACACCTCTGTCGCGGTCGGAATGAGAATGAGTGATTGCTTCCCCCCCGGCCCCGTCGTAGCGCAACTGACCAGGAAGAGCAGCGATAAAACGATGACCGAACGAGTAACAGAACGCAGCATACGATCGTTACACCTTGAGCTTTTCAGCAAGTTCCGCGATACCGGGAAGTTTGTACGTTTTCCCCTGGAGCGCGAAGTAGATACCGGCAACTGCCAGAGCAAGTGCGGCCAACAGAATCAGCGTAAAGACGAAATCAGCGATGGCGTCAATGATGAACAGCGCTGCCAGAATCTCGATGAAGAACAAAACCAGCCCCTGACGAGCATGGAAACGCACCGCCTCGTTGTTTCGCATATTGAGCAGGGGGATGAAACAGACGAAGGGAATGTACGCCATGATCGCACCCAACCGAGCCTCATCGGTCAGCGGGGCGGACACGTCTTCAGCGCCCAGCTGATCCTCAGAGGTCTGATCGGCGTCATTGGTGGAGTTGGCAAAGAAAGAATCGTCGCGATCGGTCATATCAGTTCTCCTGACGGCGTGACTCACACCGGCCAGAAAAGCTCATCCTTTGCTGCGGGTAAGGCAAGTAGAAGTGACTCATTTTCCGGCCACCGTTCCAGCTCGTCGTCGCCTCTGAGCAGTTTCAGTTGCAATGCGGCTTCACCAACACCGTCGGCCACAACCCGCGACCGCGGTATCTCCAGTTCCAGAAAATCGCGCAAGGCGATAGTGACACCGGAAAGCGTTGATTGGGGCAGAATCTCATCGCCCGGAAGTTCCACCAACGTCGATCCCAGCTGCCCGAGGGTCACGTCAAGTGTCAGCGGCGTCTGCCGCGCCAATGCGTCGCGGTCGGCGAAATCGATCCGGAGATACAACGTCTCACGGTCGTAGGCAAAGTGGATCGTATCGATGAGCGAGTCAACACGATGCATCGCTCCGCCGGCACGCTTGCAATCAAAGACACCAGCACCCGTCCATTCATAGAAGTGTGTCAGGTAGCCATCAACTGTTGGCGTCAGCGCCGCCTCAGGAGGTGTCACAAATGAGGCGACCACTCCGGACGCGATCGGCTTATGCAGCTCGGCCGGGATCGGTTGCTCAATGAGTGTGTAGACGGCCATGAGATGCTGTCGGAAGATGGCATCGAACTGATCGTCGATACCGGACTGATGGTCATCACCATACCACCAGTTCCAGTCCGATCCCTCGGCGATGTAGATCTGCCGCCAGGCCGCCGCGAGGCGGTCGGCATCGGCATCCGGACGTGCCGCCTGAAAAGCGACAAGAGCATCGCGGGCGTTATGAAGCAGATCCCAGGCCGCGTTATCTTCGTGGTGACCAATCCAGATCCGGAAGTTGTGATTGATCCACGAGCCCGCGAACAGTCGAGGAAGTGGCGTCGCCGGAAGCGATTCAGCCGCCTCAGTCATCGTCATCGTCGTCAGCTCCGGGTCCTCTGACAGCCGGCTGTAAAGTTCATCGAGGAACTCCGCACCGTCATTGGGAAAATACTCCCAGGCATTTTCACCGTCGAGAATCACCGGGACGACAACTTCGTCCAGACGTGACAGATAGTGCGAGCGGATGCGCTTCAAGTGGCCAATGAAATCGTGAGCGGCGCGTCCGGCAGGCCATCCCGAATAGACGAATCCAATGCGATCGGAGAGACCGTGATCCCGAAAAAAGAGACGAATACCATTATGTTCGTAGACATGATGGATCGGATGATCGTGCGGCGACATCCCCGACTTGATCAGCGAATGGTGCAGAATCTCCTCGTCGGTCGCTGCCCACCGAATCTTTTCGTCGCGCAGAATCTCAAGGGTCGCCTCGGAAACCGAACCTTCCGATGGCCACATTCCGGTTAGCGGTGCCCCAACGAACTCAGCGAACTTCTCGGCGGCTGAGCGCACCTGCCACCGGGCATCGTCGGGGTATCGGAACGGACGTGCTGGGAGAGCGATGTCGGGCATCGCTTCAACCGCCGCGTCGGTATCGCATACGAGCGGCAAAATCGGATGGTAGTACGGCGTAAACGAAAGATCAATCCGTCCCGCCTCATAGAGAGACCGGTAGGTTGGCGTCGTACGACCGATGAGCTCCAACTGCCACTCAAGGAACCGCCGTTTCTCCTCCTCCGTGAAGTGTCGCTCCTTGGCAAAGAGGGAACGAATCGGCTCCTCCTCGCGAAAGAGTGGATCGACCCAGGTGAGGTTTGACCAAACCTGAAGGTCGCGCAGCTCGGTTGAGGAAAAAAGGGCGGGCAGGTGATCGGCTTTGCCATCGGACTGCCCGGCTTTGCGATGCAGTTCTCGATAACGCGGATACGGGTCGATCATCGTTGGCGGGTGCGCCGAGAAGAACGTATCGAGCATCTCGCGCTTGTCGAACGGGCTCAGCAGCTCAGGATCGGCACGCGTAAGATCAAGGTGCCGATCGGTCCCCCCATCGAGATACAACTGAAGCTGATCGAGAAGCGACGGTACGAGATTGAACGTCACGCGGATTCCGTCGTGAGCGGCAGCTCGCAACGGCATATCGAGATAGTCCTTGAGCGCATGGAGGCGTACCCAGGGGAGCAGGAGACGTTTCGCACCCGGTTCCTGGTAGTTCGGTTGATGCATGTGCCAGAGAATGGCAACACGCAACGGCTTGACCGTGGCCATTGGGGTCTCGTCAGGGGGCGACGATGACTCCGTATTCGGCGGCGCGACGGCGCGCGTCAACAAGCGGCGGTGACCCCTCGTGAGCCTCAACAAGCTGCACCAGTGCGATTCGCGCGGCGGTGGTATCGTCGGCAGCCAGATAGACACGCACCGCGTTCCCCAGATAGGTCGCCGCCAGCGGACCGTCGGCATACACACGCGCCGCCTGTTCATACTTGTTACCCGAGGGAATAAACTCGGCGCGGCTTTCAAGTACTGCCGCGATTCCGGCATGGGCAGCGGCTACGTTGAGAGGTTCATCACCATAGCGATCGATGTACATTTCGAAGAAGCGCTCGGATTCGGGGAAGTTGCGCTGCTGAAGGTTGAGGCGCCCCAGGAGAAACGCCGCTTTGCCAGCTACCGGCTGGTCCCCGTACTCCTCTACAACCTGATTGAGCGCGAGGACTGCCATCTGGTTGTTACCAATCTGGAATTCCTGATAGGCCTGAGAGTAAGCGTCCTGAGCTTCTGTCGCCACCGTCTGGTTCTGATTAACCAGGTAGACGATGACCGCGATGATGAGCAGAATTCCAACGACACCGATCGCGACGTACTGCCAGTGATCGATAACCCGATCTCGCGATTGCAGCATGAACGCGGTGAACTTGTCCTCTTTGATCTGCCGCCGCGTCAGTTTGACCTTTTCCGCCATGTCGTCCTCGTCCGCCCTTTTCCGTTCCCCGGTTACCAAACAACCGGCGACCTCGGTATACAGGTCGCCGGAGTGATGCTTTTACGAAATTGTAATCGTGGCCATGTTCGCCTTATGCGAGCACGGTCTCCTGTCTAGAAATACCCGGTAAATGAGAGCACGAACCGGTGATTACGGGCTTCGGTCTCACTCGATGGGAACAACGCCCCGGTAAACACATTCCCATCGGTTGTTTCAACCGGCCGGGCCGGGAAATCGATCTGCGTCACAAAACCCTGCGTGTACGATGTGTACGTATACGCGAGATCGAGATGAATCTGACTCCATCGCAGACCGGTTCCGAGGGAGAACGAGGTCGCGGTCGTCTGGTCGCCCGGCACCGTCCGCGTCTCAATCACCTCTCCGGTGACGCCATCCAGAGTAACTTCAAGGCCACGATCAAAGGTCGGGAGTGCGTCATACTTCACGCCTGCACGAAGCGGTACGACCGGGAAGAGATCGCTTCCGGTGTTCCACAGGTACTCGGTACCCAGACGCAGGCTGTAGGCATCTTCATACAGTGTCGGCTCAGTCTCGAACTCCTCAATCCGCTCTCCGGTCGGAGTAATCTCTTGATCCTCGAGGAAACGGAAGTCGGTTCCGGAGAATGGCCGATACTGAACCTCACCGACCCAGAGCCAGTTTTCACTCACGTTGATGGCACCACCGATGCCGAAGAAGAACGGCACCTCGACTTCACTGACGTAATCATCACGAAGGACTGCCTGCGTCAGCGGGTTAGTCTGCAGTCCGTTTTGGACTTCCAGCGAATCGATGATGAAGTTGGACGTCTGTCGGAAGCGGAACGGCGTGCGAATCGTTGCACCGATATTGACGTTCTCCGACACATACTTCGCACCAATGGTGAAGTTCAAGCCGGAGTAGCTAAGCGAATCGATATACGAATAGGTCGACTGGAAATTGGTCGGCTGCAGGTCTGTCGGGTTGGTGGTGGGGAAAGACCGCGGATGGTTGCCGAAGAAGTACAACTGCTGCTCGTTGGTCAGACCTGATCCCTGATAGACATTGATGGTGGCACCAATCGCCACCCGACCGAACGGCTTGGTCGAGAAGCCGACATTGATCACATCAACACGGCGCTCGGTATCACCAATGAGACTAATCGCGAACGGATCGTCGGCTACGTTGTCCTCGTCGGTCGGCACCCAATCGACCGAATCATTAGCCTGAAACGCCCAACCTTCGGATTCCTCGAACGTGCGACTGTAACTGACACCGAAAACCCACGGTGAGCGGCGGAACTCAAACGGAACCATGACGGCAAACATATTGAGGCCGTTGAGGCTACCGAGGTTGTCAGTTTCCAGCGTGGAGATATCGGATTCGGACGGTCCGGTGATAATATTGCCAGCCCGCAAGCCCAGCACCGTACCCGACTGGGAATTCGTTCCAAAACTCAGGTGAACAATCGGTACTTCAAGCGACCAGATACCGGCGGGGTTCCAAGTGAAACCGCTGATATCATCGGAGATCGCGAGGAATGCGGATCCCATACCAAGCGCCCGAGCACCGGCGCCCTCGAATCCGTACGTGATCGGAAACGAGATTTCGTTCCGAATAAACTGGTCCACTTCCTCATCCGGCAGCAACTGCGCGGCCACCGGCGAAACCGCCGATAGTACCATCGCGCCAACTGCAACCACACCCAACCAACGCTTCATGCTTTGTCCTATCTCCTCAGCGCAAACTGTGGCGAGCTTCACAACCTATCACGTTCTGGCCTATAGACGTACCACGGGCCGTCGGTGATTAACGAGTATATCCGCGCCTCTCATCCTTGTCAAACGGTAAGTCACCCCGATCGGGGCCTCAGATAACCGGCCAAGCCGTTGGGGAACAATCACCTAACTGTCTCGTGTCGAGGCCATATCAGCGCCGTCGCAAGAGTGTATACGTGCCGTAAAGATCCGTCTCCAGGTTCATCTGCATACCCCATCCGAGAGCCGCACCCATTCGTCGGGCGAAAGGGGTATCATCCTGGTTGAACGCGACCACGGTGAATCCGACCTGTTCGAGAAGCGTGCTATCGAACGGGCAGCGACCGTCGGCCCAGGGGATGTATGGCTCATCCTCGCCCGCCTCTGGCGGCGAGAGGTTGTAGATCATAAACCACCCCCCCGGACGGACGAGGTCGGCCACGGTCGACACGAACACCGAATCCGAGACTCCGAGATCGATCGTCATTCGCGGATCAACCTCTCGTGCCGGATGGATGTAGCCACGCTTGAGTGTGTTCTTCGAGACGAACAGATCGAGCGTGGGGCCCACCTCGCGAACGAGGTCGCGGTCGGACGGGAAGGAACCGAAAAGGGCTTTAACTTCGCCGGCCTCGCCAGGCCCTGCTATCTCAGCTCGGGGAACCGGGCCGTTGTCTCCAGCATAGAGGACCTCGAGGAGAGGATCGACCTCGACGCCGACTGCGGTCGCTCCGAGTAACGCCATCAGCTGCAACTGGCCGATCGATCCGAAGCCGAAGTCGCAGACCGCAGCGCCATCGAGTGATGACATCCCTCCCTCACCAACCAGATCGAGCGCCCGGACAAACGCCAGCGGAGTACCGTATCGCGTCGTGAAATAGAACCGTTCGTCAGCATCGACACGAGCATAGTCGGCCTGTACCGAATCAGCCAGTGCCGCCCAAGCCGTCGAATCGACCGCATCACGAGTCGAGCGATTGTAGTAGATGGTGCGCGTCTCCCCCGGCCCAGTCAGTGCCGAAACGGCATCGAGAAACTGGTGACCAATGGTACTCCGCACCAGAGGGCGTAGTGAATCCGCCTCGGCCCGAAGAGTGGTCAGAATATCAGTACTGGCTTCCTGCGCGGTAGCTGGTGCGGCCATCCCAAGAACGACAGTTAACAGGTATGTAGTCAGGAATCTGGCGTTGGACATCTTTCCCTCCTGGTCATGCGACCCGATCTACGTGAAGTTAAGATAGGTCGCAAAAGCACGCTGGCCAGTATCAAGTCGATCGCATCGGAACGCTGGGCGACACCGTCGCGTTTGTATACGGTAATGAGTATAAACCAACTACGCGATCTCGCCAGTATCCTCGACTCGATGTGGAAAGAACTCGCATCGGATCGAAACGTCATCATGTGTCACATTGTCTTACGATTGCCCGGCCACTGCCGCGTTCGGTGGTCGATTGCGGACGGCGACTGGTCAGGAACATGGATAACGCCGTAGTCATACCCCTGGCAGGATTCGAACCTGCGGCCAAAGGTTTAGGAAACCTCTGCTCTGTCCTACTGAGCTACAGGGGCAAACGAATCCCTATTCGGAGTCGTAACTGAACAGGTAATGAACGTCGTAGTCCGCGAGCTTGTGCTCGAAGGGCAGAAACGGCAGACCAATGACCGCCGCAACACCGGCAACTTCGCCTCCCAGTCGCTCGATCAGTTTCGCCGACGCCGTCAGCGTCCCACCGGTTGCAATGAGATCATCAACGAGCAGCACGCGGGCACCTTCGGTGATAGCGTCGGTATGCACCTCGAGCTTGTCGGTTCCGTACTCGAGTTCGTACTCCTCGGCGATAGTAGCACTGGGGAGTTTACCCGGCTTCCGAATGGTCACGAGCCCCAGATCGAGCTTGTGAGCGATCGCGGCACCGAAAATGAAGCCGCGCGACTCGATACCCGCAACGACCGAGGCATCACGCGTGCGGGCATATTGCGTCAGTAAGTCGACCGACTCCTTGAACCCAATCGGGTGCTGAATCAAGGTCGTGATGTCGTAGAAGTTTACCCCCGGCTTCGGGAAGTCGGGAACCTCGCGAATGTACTGTTTGAGATGATTGTGCGTCACAGTCTTAACCCCTGATGACAAAATCGGTGGCAGACTCCGGCGGCGCCGAAGTGCGTTCACTACGCGTAACGTGGGCCGTTGCTGGCCCGTGAGCAAGCCGCTTTTCCCATTCGGTTAGTGACCCCGACGTGCCCTCGCCATGGGCCGTCACCGAACCGTCGGAGTTGTTCCGAACCCATCCCGCGATCCCCAGTTCACGCGCTGCGCGCATCACGAACCAGCGAAAGCCAACACCCTGAACATGACCAAAAACCGTGACCCGAATCGCGGTCAACGACATACGATCGCCCACAATGTCCGGGCAGCCACAAGAGGATCGTCGTGGTTCGGGATGTCAGGGTCGTCGAGAGGCATTCGGCAGGTGACTACGGGCAGCCCACTCAAGCGGGCGAAGGATAACTCCGAAAGCGTACCGTAGTGCCCTGGAAAGGCGAGCACGCCGCGAGCGACGCGTGCGACCAGGATATTCCGGGCGTCGCCAAGACCGGTAGTGAGCGGGAGGTCGATCCACTCATTAGCCGCGGCTGGATCGCCCCCCGGGAGCAGCCCGATGGTCAATCCACCGGCGCGCTTGGCTCCACGGCTGGCCGCCGCCATGATCCCCCCCATCCCGCCACAGACGATTGTCGCTCCAGTCCGGGCCAGCCATTCCGCTGCCACTTCGGCTGCCGACGAGTCGTCTGCCGGAGGATCAGCCGAACCGATGATTGCGATAGGGACTTGTTTTGTCATTTGTGACTGTGGTCATCCGTCATCGGACGAGAGAAATCAATCGGGGTGACTGGATTTGAACCAGCGACCTCTTAGTCCCGAACCAAGCGCGCTACCAACTGCGCCACACCCCGAAATCGTTTGAGCTCGGGAAGATAGGCGACCCCTGGGAATTGTCAAGACGCGTTCCAGGAGCGGGTCGTCGGATGACCCGCGGCGAGTCGCTGTAGCTGATCTCGATGGGTGAAGTCGAGCTTCATTGGCGTAACAGAAACGTACCCATCGTTGACCGCTTTGAGATCGGTGCCGGGGAGCATTGACCAGGTCGGTTTCCCCCCGATCCAGTAGTAATTCAACCCCCGAGGGTCCGTCTTTTCAACGACGAAGTCGGAATAGCGGCGGAAGCCCTGGGAGGTGAAAACGTGTTTCCCATACGCCTTACCGCCGTCGAGGGGAAAGTTGATGTTAAGAAACGTGGTCGGTTCAAGACCGAGTTTGGGCAGCGTTGGGATAAAGCGCCGCACCCAGCGAGCTGCGCGGGTCATCGGTGTCCCAGGTTGCCAGTTGGCCATAGAAACGGCTAGTGATGGAACCCCCAGAATCGCTCCCTCGATCGCCCCGGCGACCGTACCGCTGTACGTCACGTCATCACCCATGTTCTCCCCGTGATTGATGCCGGAGACGATCAGGTCTGGTAGTTTGCCCTTAAAGACGATCTGGGTGGCGAGCATCACGCTGTCAGTGGGAGTGCCGTCGACTCGCCATTGACGATCGGCCACGGGCGAAACGCGCAGAGGACGATTCACGGTCAGTGAGTGTGATGACCCCGATTGCTCCCGGTCAGGCGCAACCATCCAGACGTGATGGTCGCGGCCGAGTTCTGTGAAGAGCGCTTGTATACCGTCGGCGAAATAGCCGTCGTCGTTAGTAATGAGAATTCGCAGGCGTTTGGTTGAGCGAGCGGGGGCTTTCTTAGGCATGGATCGAGAGTATCAGTACGAGCGAGTGGACGCAAGCGGTCAGATCAGGACCACAGGTGCCGAAGCAGTACGCGGCAGAACCGGCCTGTATCGACAACGTGATTGATCGATGATGTCGCACCGTTGTAGATTGTTGGGATAGGTACCGAAGCGACACCTAGTCCCAAGTCTGTAGCGTGGAGGAGGAGCTCCGACTCGAAAGCGAAGCCATCTTCACGGTAGTTTCGGCCGGCGAGCGGGGCCACGGGGAGGAGACGAAACCCAGATTGGGAGTCGGTGATAGTGTGTCCGGTCGCGATCGATAGCACCAGTGACGTCAGCGTGTTTGAAAGCCAGCGAGCAGGCGGCATCGTTCGGAGTGATACGTTTCGACTACCGATGGTCAGATAGTTCGGACGACGGGATTCGATCAAATCGAGAATGTTATCCGGGGAATGCTGTAGATCGGCATCGAGCGTTACGAGCCAATCGATACCGCGACGCTGCGCTTCGGCAAGGGCTGCCTGCAGAGCCGCTCCCTTCCCACGATTACGATCCTGGCGGATTGTTGTATACCCCGACTGTGCAAGGATCTGAGGGGTCGCGTCACGGGAACCGTCGTCGACAAACACCGCTCTTTCTGCCGGAACGATCCGGCGAAACGCCGCAAGAAAACGAGCGAGTTGCGATGCTTCGTTGTAGACAGGGACCGCGATCAGTGTGTCGTCGGGAATCATAGATAAAGAATGGTCGGAGCGAGCCGATTTGAACGGCCGACCTCTCCCACCCCAAGGGAGTGCGCTACCAGGCTGCGCCACGCTCCGACATCAGAGAATCGATTATGGTGTTCGCATGTTTGCGAACACCCTTGTAACGTAGCATGAGGCGAACAGTTGCTCAAGGCCTTTATCAGAAGCGCGACGGGCGCTATTCTTCGAACAGACGCCTCAGAGCGTCGATCTCCCGCCGCATCTTGCCGACCAGCGTGCGAACTCGCGCCTGCCGGTTGAGTTCTTCTTTGACTTCCGGCTGTCGACGAGCGACCAGTTTCTGGCGCGTACCCGAAATCGTCAGCTTCTCTTTGTGCCGGAGATGCTTGATCCGGTTGATGACCTCGATGTCTTTTTCGGTGTACAGGCGTGTGCCCCCGCGATTCTTGCGCGGGCTCAGGATCGGGAACTCCTTCTCCCAGTAGCGCAGGACGTACGGCTCGAGGCTCGTCATCCGGGACACCTCACCAATCGAGTAGTATCGTTTGGTTGATTCCCGAATCGCGTCGGCTGTTCGTCTCCCGCGCTCTACCATACTTCTGCCTTTAGCCGTCGGCTCATCAGTTCGGCCACCGCCTCAGCGGGACGTTTCCCCTCGAAGAGAATCGCATAGACCATTTGTGTGATCGGCATTTCAATCTCCTGCTCGCCCGCGAGCTGAACGGCCGCTCGACAGGTAGGAACCCCCTCAGCCACAGCATCGAGCGATCCCAGAATCTCGTCCAGTCTCTGTCCCGCGGCGAGCCGACGACCCACCTCACGATTGCGACTATGACGAGATACGCACGTGGTAACAAGATCGCCAATCCCGGACAATCCGGCAAATGTTTCCGGTCGCGCTCCCAAGGCCTGTCCGAGACGAGAAATTTCGGCCAGGCCGCGAGTCAAGAGTGCCCCGAGCGTGTTATCACCGAGGCCGAGCCCATCAACGATTCCAGCAGCGATGGCAATGATGTTCTTCAACGCTCCACCCAACTCGACCCCAATAAGGTCGTTCGATTGGTAGACACGCAGAGAACCAACCGAGAGCCGCTCCTGAACTGCAGTCACTGCGGGAGGATAGACTCCGGCCGCCACAACTGCGGTTGGCATCGCGGCCGCAAGTTCCTCGGCATGCGACGGTCCGGAGATTGCGACGAACGATTGCGCGGGGAGTCGCCAGACCTCGAAAAGGAGATCGGAGCAACGCATGGCTGTCGAGGTCTCAATCCCCTTGGCGAGGTTAGCCACGAGCGGCGGGTTACTAGGATCGATTGCCGCATCAGCGATCGTACCTCGGAGATACTGAGTTGGTACCGCGAGAATGACCAGTCGCGCAGCGTCGAGGGCTGTCTGTAAGTCGGTGACAACGGAGACGTCGGGCTCCAGAGTTAGACCGGCCAGCCTCGGGCTCTGCCGCGTTCGGAGTAACCGTTCGGCGGTGTCTTCGTTGCGCAACCAGAGGCTCACGGGCCGCACTGCCTGACCAAGCAAATGTGCCATCGCAAGACCGAAACCACCGCCACCAACGACGACTATCCCGTCAGCCACCCTGCCCTCCCGCTGCTCGTCCAACCCGATTCTCAGTTCCAGCAAGAAGTCGACGGATGTTGCTGCGATGCGTGTAGATAATCAACGCGGGCAGAACGAAGGAAATCACGGTCAAGTATACTGACGAGTGTTGCCAGCCTCCCGCAACAGTGAAAACGACCAGTAGCGGGAAGCAGAGCGCGCCGACAATCGATCCGAGGGACACGAAACGGCTGACGGCAACGACGATGCCAAACATCACAAGAGAGCCGACAACCGGCAGGGGGGCGATACCCAGCATTGCTCCGACCGCAGTGCTCACTCCCTTGCCGCCCCGGCCACGTAACCAGGGTGAGAAAATATGTCCGAGAATGACGACAACCGCTGCGACGATCGGCCAAAGACCAACAGGCGGCGTATCGGCGAGCAGGTAATTAGCAACCAGAACGACAAGCACACCCTTAGCGATGTCGAGCAGATAAACCCAAACCGCAGCCTTCCATCCGAGAACCCGCTGGACATTGGTCGCGCCGATGTTACCCGAGCCATGCTGCCGGATGTCCGTCACGCCAAACAGACGTGCAATCCAGAGTCCGAACGGAAGCCCTCCAATGAGGAAGGCGGCGATCAGAATCAGACCCGGAAGGACCAGGATCGGAAGTGACGGGATCGACTCACCTCGTGGTTATCGGTTACGGCTCGTTAGTCTGCGGAACACCCTCGTCAGCCGTAATAATGTCGTCGGCCGGCGTTTCAGCTCCCCTACGCATCGCCGCCAGTTTATCGGCCAGGCTCGGGTCGACCGCGACCAGCGCACCGAGGAAAGCCATGACCTCGGTCGAATCGATGGTGCCGTCGTCGAAGACCTTTTGCATCTCGGTGGCAAACGTCTGAAATTCGGGGCTCGTCAGATCCAACGTATCGAGCGACTGCTTAACGGAGACAGCCATCTCTTCGATTGTTGCCGAGTCAACGATTCCCCATTCTGGATGCGCGATAATTTCAGCTTTCCCGGCGTCGACCGTTGCCGACATCGCCATTTTCGCCAGGTCGCTGCCGCACACGACACACGAGGCGATCAAGCCGATGACCAGAACAACGATAACGGCGACAACAATGAGCAGGACCCGCATGCCGGATCCGGATTTCGGTGCAGATTGTGGTGCTGCGGTCTGTTCCATATGCGATTAGCCTCCCGGTCTCTTGTCCCTCTACCTACTCTGCAAACTGTGACGAATTCAGCGCTATGCAAACAAAAAGCGCTCCCCAGAAAAGGGAGCGCTGGCTACATCTTGGTCGGGTCGGCTAGCTTTTGGCGCCAGCTTCTTTCTCTTTCTTCTTTCGCCCTTTCTTGGTCTCTACGACCTCTACGGGGCGATCATACATCAGCTCGACAATCGACAACTGGGCACCGTCACCACGACGGACGCCGAGGCGCATCACGCGCGTATAGCCGGAGTTGCGATCGGCAAGTTTGGGGAGAATCTCGTCATAGAGCTTCTTGAACACTTCGCGAGACCGAACGGTCTTGGCAACCAGCCGCTTACTCGCGAGCGTGTCACGCTTCGCCGTGGTGATCAGTCGATCGACCATCGGCCGCAGCGCCTTAGCCTTGGCATCAGTCGTCTTGATCATGCGGTGCTCAAGCAACGACTGCGCCATGTTGGCGAGCATTGCATCACGATGTGATTTCGTCCGCCCAAGTTTCTTTGTGCGATCAAGGTGTCCCATGATGCTTACCGTCGCTCCCGTCTTATGCTTTCTTCTGCGGTTCCATGTACGGAGAGATATCGAGCCCGAAGGAAAGGCCCATCTCCTCAAGCAGCGAGCCAATCTCGTTGAGCGACTTGCGGCCGAAGTTACGATACTTGAGCATTTCCTGCTCGGTCTTGGTGACCAGATCGGCAATCGTCTG
The DNA here is from genome assembly GCA_028289585.1 of Candidatus Zixiibacteriota bacterium. Taxonomy (GTDB): domain Bacteria; phylum Zixibacteria; class MSB-5A5; order GN15; family FEB-12; genus JANQPI01. The sequence continues at coordinate 14,599 of JANQPI010000035.1, read as the reverse complement.
GATATTCGCGGCGCGTAGGCAGTTCGATGAACGAACCGACAACTCAAGCTCATCGACTCGTGTCTTGAGCACCTGACGTATCCGGACGATCTCCGGATCCTCTTCCGGCTCCTCTTCCACCATGATCTCTTCATCGAGGTGAATGAACAGCTGGAGATGATCCTTCAGAATCTTCGCACCAAACGACAGGGCGTCTTCGGGCGTGATCGCGCCGTTGGTCGTGATCTCGAAAATGAGTCGGTCGAAATCGGTGCGTTGCCCGACGCGAGTGTTCTCAACCTGATAGGCAACTTTCAGCACCGGTGAGAACAACGAGTCGATGTAGATCGTACCAACCGGGGCATCGTCACGACGATTTTGGTCAGCCAGATGATAGCCGCGACCGGATTCGACATCGACCTCCAACTCAAACTCGATGTCATCGGTCAGCTCGCAGATGTGCTGATCCGGATTCAGGATTTCGACATCGGCGTTGACGGCAAGTTGGCCCGCGGTGACCATACCCTTGCCGTTGGCTGTCATCCGAAGCGTAATCAATTCATCGGCATGGGAGCGGCAAACAACCGACTTGAGATTGAGGACGATGTCGGTGACATCTTCCAACACACCCGGCACGGCCGAAAATTCGTGAAGGGAACCTTTGATGCGGAACGCAACGATGGCTGATCCCTGGATCGACGAGAGCAGGCAACGACGGAGTGAATTGCCAATCGTCACCCCAAAGCCCCGCTCAAGCGGTTCGATGGTAAAGCGTGAGTAATTCTGGCTGGCCGACGACTGGTCGTTAACGACCTCGCGCGGCATTGTCAGCGGCTTCCACTTCATGCGGATTCTCTTCCTTCCCTCTCCGGGGCGTTTGACACACCACCAGTGCGGCAGCGGATTGCCGGACGCACTGTCCTCAGGCGATATCGCTTAGACGCGACGACGTTTCGGTGGCCGACAGCCGTTGTGCGGAATCGGCGTAACGTCGCGGATCATAGAAATCTCCAGACCGGCTGCCGCCAGTGAGCGAATAGCAGCCTCACGACCCGACCCCGGACCTTTGACCCAGACTTCGACTTTACGCAGTCCGAGATCCATTGCCTCCTTGGCCGCTGTCTGAGCGGCAAGCTGAGCGGCAAACGGCGTCGACTTCTTGGAGCCTTTGAAGCCAACCTTGCCAGCTGAGCCCCAGGAGATCGTCTTTCCGGACGAATCGGTGACGGTGATAATCGTGTTGTTAAACGTCGCCTGGATATGGACGACGCCGGCGGCGTCGACGCGACCGGCTTTCTTCTTGGAACGCTGTTTCTTTTTCGGTTCAGCCATGCTGCGCTATTCTATCCTCGACTACTTGCCGGTTTTCTTCTTGAGGCCACCGATTGACCGACGCGGACCCTTGCGGGTGCGAGCATTCGTTTTCGTGCGCTGGCCGCGGGCGGGAAGCCCCCGGCGGTGACGCAGACCACGGTAGCTGCCAATATCGATCAGTCGCTTGATGTGCATGTTCGTCTGGCCACGCAACGCACCTTCGACCGTGTAATCATTCTCGATCGTAGTGCGCAGCTTGGTTACGTCATCATCGGTCAGTTTATTGACACGGACATCCGGATTGATGCCTGTCTTGTTAAGGATCTGCTCCGCAAAGTGGGGGCCAATCCCATAGATGTAGCGCAACGCGATTTCAATGCGCTTGTCCTTGGGCAGATCTACACCGGCAATACGAGCCAAATCAGAACTCCTTTATCCTCTCTTCCCTAACCCTGCCGCTGCTTGTGGCTGGGGTCACGGGAACAGATCACACGGATGATACCACGGCGACGAATAACCTTGCAGTACTCACACCGTTTCCGAACTGACGACTTAACTTTCATATCTCACTCACTCTCGGCAACCGAAGCGCTACTTGTAGCGGTAAGTGATTCGCCCCCGCGACAGGTCGTAGGGGGAGAGCTCCAGGGTTACTTTGTCACCGGGGAGAATCTTGATGAAGTTCATCCGCATCTTCCCCGAAATATGAGCCAGAACCACATGTCCGTTATCGAGTTCCACTCGAAACATCGCATTCGGAAGCGGTTCAATGACCTTCCCCTCAACCGTTATTGTCTCTTCGCGAGCCATGCGCTCCTTCGGTTACGCGTTTACCTGACAGGCAAGCGTCGTAATCACCGGCCCGCTGCCGGTAATCGCGACGGTATGTTCAAAGTGGGCCGAGGGTTGACCATCGGCAGTGACAATCGTCCAGCCATCGGGCAACGTCTTGACCTCGGGTGTCCCCAGGTTGATCATCGGCTCGATCGCCAGCACCATACCGACTTTGAGCGTGACCCCGGAGGTTGGTGACCCAAAGTTGGGCACCTGCGGTTCCTCGTGCATCTCACGGCCAATCCCATGGCCGACAAGCTGGCGAACCACACCACAACCCGCCGCCTCGGCAGTTTCCTGCACAGCCGCGGATATCCGGCCTAATTTATTGCCCGGCTGAGCGTTGTCAATACCAGCAGCGAGCGCCGCCTGAGTAATATCGAGCAATTCCTGGGTCCGGGCCGGAATCTCACCCAGCGCGTGCGTCCGGGCGGCATCGCCATGCCAGCCATCGACGATTGCGCCAATATCGACGGAGACAATGTCCCCCTCGGCAAGCACTCGGTCGCCCGGAATACCGTGGACGACCTCATCGTTGACCGAGATACAGGCTGACCCCGGAAACCCGCGAAAACCTTTGAACGACGGAATCCCGCTATGGTCGCGGATGAATCGTTCGACTAGAGAATCGAGTTCCAGAGTTGTCATTCCGGGCCGGATCTCCTCGGCGACCATGTCGTGGGTTCGCCCCACGAGGTCCCCGGCGACCTTCATCTGCTCGATCTCGGCCGACGACTTGAGCTTAATCATGCCGTGGTTCCGTTGCGTAAAACAGCACTAAGTGCGGCGAACACATCATCCGGCGTCTGGTCGCCGTCGATCGTCCGCAGCAGCCCCCGGTCGCGGTAGTAGGTAACCAGCGGCTCGGTCTGGTTTCGATAAACTTTGAGACGGTGGGTAATCGTTGCCTCATTGTCGTCCGACCGTCCTTCGAGTTCGGCCCGGCGCAGCAAGCGTTGCCGAATGACTGAATCGTCGACCGAAATGAGCACCACATGATCGATATGCATGTGGTGTTTGGTCAGCATCCGATCAAGCCCTTCGGCCTGCGCCTGGGATCGTGGGAAACCATCGAGAATAAACCCGTTGCTGAGGTTACCGGCGTCTGCCTGTTCTTCAATCAAACCAATAATCACGTCGTCTGGCACCAGATTGCCGGCATCAAGATACTGACGAATCTTTTGACCCAGGGGGGAGCCGTTCTTAACAGCTGTGCGAAGCAGATCTCCCGTTGACAGATGAAAAAGGCCACGGTTTGTGGCCAGTTTCTGAGCCTGAGTTCCTTTCCCCGAACCGGGCGCCCCAAGGAACACTATGTTCACCGCTACATCGACCTCCCGCGGATCTTACCCTTTTTCATAAAGCCTTCGTAATGACGCATCATGAGATGCGATTCAATCTGCTGAAGTGTATCGAGTGCGACACCGACGACAATGAGCAGCCCCGTACCACCAAAGAAGTAGTTCACGTTAGCAGTACTTACCAGCACCCACGGCAGGATGGCAATCGCGGCAAAGAACAGCGCTCCCGGAAGAGTGATGCGAACCAGAATTCGTTCGACGTACTCCGAGGTGTTCTTACCCGGCCTCACACCCGGGATATACCCACCGTTCTTACGCATATTCTCTGCGATCTCGGTCGGGTTAAACACAATCGCCGTGTACATGTACGCGAAGCCGACAATGATCACGCCGTAGATGATCGAATAGACAAGAGATCCGGGCTCAAGCGAGTCGAGCACGAAATTCTGGATCCACTCAACATTCGGAAAGAGCTGGGCCACTGTGGCCGGAAGAAACATGATCGACTGCGCAAAGATGATTGGAATAACACCAGCCGAGTTGACGGAAAGCGGCAAGAAGGTCTGCGCCCCGCCCATCACGCGCCGACCAACAACACGGCGTGGGTATTGCACTGGAATGCGACGTTGTGCGCGCGTAATCAGCACAACGGCGGCGATCGTCGCGAGCATCATGGCAACCATGACCAGCGTTAACCAAAGCTGACGGGAGCCGTTGAAGATCAGCAGAGCTTCTTCGATGATCGCATCCGGGAAGCGGGCGATAATACCGATAAAGATGATCAACGAGATACCGTTACCGACACCGTGCTCCGTGATCTTTTCGCCGAGCCACATCACAAAGATACAGCCGGCTGTAAGCGTAATGACGGTCAACGGAATGAACGCCGTGGTGTCCATGTAGACCGCAGACACGCCGTTGCTCTGAATCGTCGTCATGAAAATCGCCATGCCGTACGACTGCGCCGCGGCGATAGCTACCGTCAGATACCGCGTATACTGAGTGATCTTCCGACGACCGGTTTCGCCTTCTCGTTGGAGGCGTTGCAGATACGGTACAACCGCACCGAGCAGCTGCAACATAATCGACGCCGAAATGTATGGCATGATGCCCAGCGCGAAAATAGTCGCGCGCGCAAAGGCACCACCGGCGAACATGTCGAGCAGGCCGAAGATGTTGTTGCCACCGGCCAGGAAGGCGGTGAGCACGGAGGCGTCGACACCCGGTGTCGGGATATGACCACCGATTCGATAGACAACAAAGATAGCCAGGGTGAAGAAGATGCGCTTGCGCAGCTCCTCAACCTTGAAAATATCAGCAAACGTTTGTAGCACTAGCCGGCATCCTCGGTCGTGTCAGGAGCGGCTGAATCTTCGGGGGCGGGAGTCGATGAAACATCGACGGCTGGCAGCTCAGTGGAGGCACCTTTCTTGGCCCCCACGACCTCACATGTCCCCCCCGCCGCAGTGATCTTCGTAATCGCCGACTTGGAGAAGGCAGCGAGTTTGACATCCCACTTTTTGGACGCCTCGCCGTTTCCGAGCAGCTTAACCGGTCCCTTGTTCGCTTTGACCAGGCCTGATTCAACAAGCAGGTCACGCGTCACTTCGCCGGCATCGAGCCGCTCAAGGTCATTCACATTCACTACCTGATAGGGCTGGCGAAAGATATTCGTGAAGCCGAACTTCGGCAGACGCCGTTGCAGCGGCATCTGACCGCCTTCCATCCCCGAGCGACGTGAGTAGCCGGAGCGTGCCTTCTGACCTTTGTGACCACGACCGGAAGTCTTACCGAGCCCCGACCCGGAACCACGGCCAACGCGCTTGCGTGGCTCTTTGGATCCGGGGGCCGGTTTCAATTCATGCAGTTTCATTGCGTCTTATGCCTCGTCGGTAACTTCCTCGACTCGGACCAAATGGCTGACCGAGCGAACCATTCCGCGGATAACCGGATTATCATCATGGACCCGGGAACGATTGATCTTCCCTAATCCGAGCGCCTGAATCGTGCGCTTATGCGTCTCGATCCGGTCGATTGTACTCCGGATCTGGGTGATTCGTAGTTTCGCCATCAGTCTTTCGCCATCATCCTCGATTAGAATTCGCGTAGCGCCCGTTCCTGATCGCGCGTGCGCAACTCGCTCAGGCCGTTCAGCGTTGCTTTGACGACATTACTCGGATTTCGACTCCCGAGAACCTTGGTCAACACATCGGTCACACCGAGTGCCTCCAGGACAGGACGAACCGCACCACCGGCGATAACGCCGGTACCAGGCGAGGCAGGTCGCATGACCACTGTCGTGGCGGCAAACTTTCCATCGATGCGATGCGGCAGCGTACCGTCGACAAGGTTGTAGTTAATCATCCCCTTGCGAGCAGCTTCCGTCGCCTTACGGATTGCTTCCGAGACTTCCGCTGCCTTGCCGTGTCCGACGCCGACTTTGTTATGTCGGTCGCCCACGGTTACCAGGGCAGTGAAACTGAAGCGCCGTCCACCCTTAACGACCTTAGCGACGCGATTGACAGCGATTACTTTTTCTTCGAGTTCCGGGCTGTCCGATTCGTACCTGGCCACGCGATCTCCGTATTCCGATTAGAACTTCAATCCGGTCTCACGGGCGGCTTCGGCAAGCGCCTTCACCCGACCATGATAGCGGTTCGTATTGCGATCAAACACCACCTCGGTGATGCCCTTATCCTTGGCCTGACTGGCGATCGCCTTACCGACTTCGGCCGCCAGTTCGGTCTTGCTCTTCTTGTCACTACCAGCCATCAGCTTTGAGTTCGAGCTGACACCGACCAGTGTGACGCCGCTGGCATCGTCAATCACCTGAGCATGAATATGCTTCAAGGTCTTACACACAGTCAGCCGCGGACGCTCAGCGGTTCCCGAGACTTTGCCTCGGACGCGGCGACGGCGCCGGAGGGCGGCGCGCTGTTGAGCTTTGTGCAGTGTTGCCATAAGAGTCTTCTCTCCGTCCTACCCGGCGACGTTACTTGCTCGCGGCCTTACCGGCCTTGGTCCGCACCTGTTCTCCGACATAGCGCACGCCCTTGCCCTTGTAGGGCTCCGGCGGTCGGAGTGAGCGAATCTTCGCGGCGGTCATGCCAACCAATTCCTTGTCGGTACCACTCACCTTAATCCGATTTTCTTTCGGAGCGTAGTCAATCGTGACACCATCCGGCGGTGCGACATAAATCGGATGCGAGTAGCCGAGGAGCAGGTTGATAATCTTTCCTTTCATCTCGGCGCGATAACCAACACCGATGATATCGAGCTCCCGCACGTAGCCTTCGCTGCAACCGGTGACCATGTTCTGGATCAGTGCCCGGGTCAAACCGTGGAGCGCCCGGTGCTTTTTCTGGTCACTCGGTCGTTCGACCAGAACCGAACCGTTGTCTACCCGAGCGGTGATCTCCGGATGGATTTCACGCGACAGTTCACCTTTCGGTCCCTTGACCGCAACGTGCTGTCCCGAGATTTCGACCGACGTTTTGTCGGGGATGGCGATCGGTGCTCTTCCTACTCGTGACATGCTTTCACCTTTACCAGACGCGACAGAGGACTTCGCCACCCACACCCCGCTGAGCGGCTTCGTGGTTGGTCATGACACCAGACGACGTCGACAGAATAGCCACCCCGCGGAGCGAAAAGGTCGACTGCCGCACATCATCAGAACCCATGTACTGCCGCAGCCCGGGCCGCGAAACGCGCTGGATCCCTTTGACCACGGCCTGGTCGCCCCGCGCATAGTTGAGGTGTACCCGCAGGATTCCCTGCTTGGTATCATCGATATCCGTGTAATCGCGGATATACTTTTCATCTTTGAGGATGCGGATAATCTCCCGCTTCACATTCGACCGGGGGATATCGACCACCGGTTTCTTGGCATGCACGGCATTGCGAATGCGCGTGAGGAGATCGGCGATAGGATCAGTCATACTCATCGTTTGATTCTCCTACCAGCTTGCCTTAACCACACCCGGCAATTCGCCGGCGAGGGCCATATCGCGGAAGCAGATTCGGCACAGACCGAATCGGCGGAGATAGGCTCGCGGACGGCCGCACCGGCGGCACCGGTTGTAGCCACGAACCTTGAATTTTGGCGTCCGCTTCTGCTTAGCCACCATCGATTTCTTAGCCATCGAATACGATCCTTACCTCTATTTACGGAACGGCATGCCCATGAGGGTCAACAGCTGCCGTGCCTCGTCATCGGTTCGGGCAGTCGTCGTAAAGGCGATCGACATACCACGGACCCGATCAATTTTATCATAATCGATCTCGGGAAAAATCAACTGCTCTTTCAAACCGAGATTGTAGTTACCGCGTCCGTCGAAGCCCTTCGACGAAATTCCGCGGAAATCACGCACCCGCGGCAGTGCGATGTTGATCAACCGATCCAGGAACTCATACATCCGGTCGCGACGAAGTGTCACCCGGACACCGATCGGCATTCCCTCACGCAGCTTAAAGTTCGAAATCGACTTCTTCGCACGCGTCAGAACCGGCTTCTGACCGGTGATCGCCGTAATCTCGGCGCTGACCGTTTCCAGCAGCTTGGGATTTTGCACGGCCTCGCCAACACCTGAGTTAATGGTCACTTTCGTCAACCGAGGAATCTGCATCGGAGAGGAATACTTAAACATCTCCTGCAGCTTCGGCCGGACGTCGTTGGTGTACATATCTGACAAACGAGCCATGCCTAGACCTCCTCACCCGTGCGACGAGAGACCCGAACACGTTTCCGGCGTCCCCCCTCTTCGATCACTTTGGTCGAAAGCCGTGTCGGACGATCTTTACCTTCGATCGACTCATGAAGGGCAACGTTCGAGACGTGAATCGGCCCCTCGATCGAAATGATACCGCCCTGGCGGTTTGTCTGTGTCGGCCGCTGGTGCTTCTTCCGCATGTTGACGCCTTCGACGGTCACTGTACTCTTCTTCTTATCGACGAAGAGGACGCGACCGGTCTTGTTCTTATCACTTCCAGTCAACACGATTACGTTGTCGCCTTTGCGTATTCTCATCAGATCACCTCGGGCGCAAGCGAAACGATTTTCATGAACTGCTTGTCGCGCAGTTCGCGGGCCACCGGGCCGAAGATACGGGTACCCCGCGGTTCCCGAGCATCGTTGATAATAACCGCCGCATTGTCCGAAAAGCGAATCCGCGATCCATCTTTGCGACGTACACCGGTCGACGTACGCACCACAACAGCCTTGCACACGTCTGACTTTTTGACCGTACCACCCGGAATTGCTTCTTTGACGGTAACGACAATGACATCACCCACGGAGGCATACTTCTTCTTGCTGCCCCCAAGGACGCGAAAGCACATGACGCGTTTCGCACCGGAGTTATCGGCAACCGTAAGTTCGGTGTATTCCTGAATCATATCCTACCTGCCTTAGGCGCACGCTACTTGGCGCGCTCAAGCACCTCAACTAGTCGCCAACCCTTGGTCTTGGAGAGCGGGCGGGTCTCCATGACGCGCACGAAATCGCCGACCCCGGCATTATTCTCTTCGTCGTGAACGTGCAGCTTGGAACTCACGCGCACGGTCTTTTTGTAGAGCTTGTGCTTCATCCGGCGGTCAACACGCACGACAATTGTCTTGTCCATCTTGTCTGAGACGACATAGCCCTGTCGCACTTTGCGGGATGTTGCCCGTCCGGTCGACGGTGTCGCATCCGCAGCCACATCGGTGGTCGGCGTCGGTACTTCCGGTGTTTCGTTCGCTTCGCTCATAGTCCTACTTCAGTTTCTGCTCGTTGGAAGCAAGTGTCCGCGATCCGCGGGCATCTTCGTTGAGCACGGTCAATACCTTCGCCATATCACGTCGAATCTGACGCAACCGCACCGGATTATCGAGCGGCTTCAAGGAACGCTGCATACGGAGATTGAACATCTCCTCTTTCAGCTCCCGGTGCCGCTGCTGCAGTTCCTGGCGGGTCAGTTCCCGCAGATCACGCGTCTTCATGCGCTATATCACCTCCGCCTCAGCTCGAGTGACGAACTTGGTCTTAATCGGAAGCTTCCGACCGGCCAGTTGCAGCGCCTCGCGCGCCAGCTGCTCCGACACCCCTTCGATTTCAAAGAGGATGCGACCGGGCTTCACAACGGCTACCCAGTACTCCGGAGCGCCCTTACCCTTACCCATCCGCGTCTCCGCCGGCTTCTTGGTGACCGGCTTATCGGGGAAGATCCGAATCCAGATCTTGCCACCACGCTTAAGATGACGGGTCATGGCAACACGAGCTGCTTCGATCTGACGGTTGGTCATCCAGCAGGCATCGAGAGCCTTAAGACCAAACTCGCCGAAATTGATTTCGGCACCGCCCTTGGCATTTCCCCGGCGATTGCCGCGCATCACTTTGCGGCGTTTGACTCGCTTGGGCATTAACATAACGCGCTATCTCCCTGCGTCGGACTGCCGACGCTAGTTCTCCTTCGTCTCTCCGCCGTCACCACCGTCGCTCGCCGGCTTATCCTGCGTCGGCGGGGCAGCTTCGGGGCGACGACCCCGGGGAGCACTCTGACCCTCGGCTGGCGTCGTGGACTGGGCTCCGGGAACCTGCGGACGACGGACGCGGCCACGCGGACGACGCCCACCACCACCTTCACGACGATCATCACGGCCACCACGGCGCGGACGCGGTGCGCCCAGATCGTCGGGTCCAACCTGACGATCGCGCTGCTTATCCTGCTGTGCTTCCACCGAACTGTCTTTCAGGAAAGCGCCCGGTTCCAGAATCTCGCCGCGGCAGATCCAGACCTTGATCCCGATCGCGCCGTAGGTCGTCATGGCCGTCGACGTCGCATAGTCGATATCGGCTCGCAACGTATGCAGTGGCGTTCGACCCTGCTTGTACTTCTCAACCCGCGCAATCTCGGCGCCGCCCAGACGACCACCGCACTGCACCTTGATTCCCTCGGCACCCATCTTCATGGTGGCGGCAATCGACTTCTTCATCGCCCGTCGGAACGACACGCGTCCCTCCAACTGTCGGGCGATCGAATCAGCAACCAGCTTGGCGTCCAACTCGGGCCGACGAACCTCAACGATGTTGAGGAGAATCTCTTTCTTCGTCAGGAGGTGCAGCTCCTCGCGCAGCTTGTCGACCTCCGCTCCCCGGCGACCGATCACGATCCCGGGACGAGACGTGTGAATATCAACAGTCACTTTCTTGGCCGCGCGCGAGATGACGACTTTGGAAATCCCGGCATTGTCCAAACGGCGACTGATATACCGTTTGACCAGCATGTCTTCGTGAACGCGATCGGCGTAATCATGCGGTGACGCATACCACCGGGAATTCCACGGCTTGATTACCTTAAGGCGAAAACCGATTGGGTGTGTTTTCTGACCCAAGAGTGCTGCTCCTCGTCTCCGTTACTTTGCGTCGGCGTCGGCCGACTTCTTGGCAGCGGCCTTCTTGGCCGTTGCTTTTTTGGCCGTTGCCTTCTTAGCCGTTGCCTTTTTGGCGGTTGTCTTTTTAGCCGCTGCTTTCTTAGCAGCCGTCTTTTTCGCCGCGGTCTTCTTGGCCGTCGCCTCCTTGGCCGGGGCTTCTTTCTCTTTCGTCTCCGCAGCTTCCGATGCGGTAACCGAGGCCGGCATCTTCGCTTCGACCTCGACAAGCTTTACGGTCAGATGACAGAAACGCTTCTTATAGCGATAGACGCGTCCCATTGAGCGGAAGCGGATACGCTTGGCCGACGGAGCCTCGTCAACAAAGATCCCTTTGACCACCAGGTCTTCGGGATTGAACGACGAGGAGCCCGCCACCGAAAGTGCATTCGCCGCTGCCGACTTGAGTGTCTTGGCAATGTGCCGAGCGGCGATACGCGGCGTGTAATTCATCAGGTTGATCGCATCCTCAACCGGCATCCCCTTCACCATGTCCGCGACCAGACGCATTTTGCGGGGCGGGATGCTGACGTATTTCAGTTTGGCCATCGACTCAACAGGCATTGCGGTTACCCTTTCAGCCCGGTCGAGCGCTCGACCAATTTACCGCCGTGTCCCCGATAGGTCCGGGTCGGCGCGAATTCACCCAGCTTGTGACCAACCATGTTCTCAGTCACAAAGATCGGAATGAACTTGTTGCCGTTGTGGACGGCGAACGTGTGCCCGACAAACTCCGGCGATATAGTCGACCGGCGGGACCACGTCTTGATCACCTTCTTATCACCACTCTTATTCATCGACTCGACCTTCTTGAGCAGATGGTCATCAATGAACGGCCCTTTTTTCAACGAACGCGGCATATCTTCCTCGTCAGTTCCTTCCTACCAACCGTCTACTTCCGACGGCGACGCGGCTCCACAACGTGATCGTTCGACTTCCGTTTGCTGCGCGTCTTGTATCCCTTGGTCGGCTTACCCCAGGGCGTTGTGGGGTGGCGACCACCCGAACTGCGCCCCTCGCCACCACCCATCGGGTGATCAACCGGGTTCATGGCAACGCCGCGGACTTTCGGGCGGCGACCACGCCACCGGGACACACCGGCTTTGCCTGCAACGATATTCTTGTGGTCGAGATTCGACACCTGACCAATTGTCGCCATACAGCGCTCCGGTACGGTGCGGACTTCACCCGACGGCATCTTGAGCGTCACCTTGCCACCCTCCCGGGCGACGATCTGCGAAAAGCCACCCGCAGAACGGATCATCTGGGCACCCTTGCCTGGCCGCAGCTCAATATTGTGCACCTCGGTGCCGAGCGGAATACGCGACAGCGGCATGGCGTTACCAATGCGAATGTCTGCTTCGGGCCCCGACTCGATATGGTCATCGACAGTCAGTCCGTTCGGAGCGATGATGTACCGCTTTTCGCCATCAGCATAGTGCAACAGGGCGATAAACGCCGAACGGTTAGGATCGTATTCGATCGACGCAACACGAGCCGGAATACCAAACTTGTTCCGCTTAAAATCGACAATGCGGTAGTGGCGTTTGTGGCCACCGCCACGGCGTCGCACGGTAATACGGCCGTTGTTGTTGCGACCGCCCGACTTCTTCAGCGGCGAGAGAAGCGACTTCTCCGGAACAACCGACGTGACCTCCTCGAAGGTCAGCGTGGCGCGGGTTCGCTGGGCGGGCGTTATCGGGCGAAACTTTTTGATCGGCATACGTTGTGACTCGCTTCCCTAAACCTGATCGAACTGCCCGATCACTTGATCTTTCTTGAGACGCACGATCGCTTTCTTCCAGCTCGACGTGCGACCCGGATACCGGCGATCAATGCGCTTCACCTTGCCCGGGATAACCATTGTCCGCACGGAGTCGACCTTGACCTTAAACGCTTCTTCAACGGCACGCTTGATCGTCAACTTGTCAGCACGTTTATCGACTTCGAAGACATATTCGTTGTTTGTTGTTCGCAGAAGGGTGGTCCGCTCAGTCGTCAGATGCGCTTTGATGATGTCGTACGCGACACTCATGATCCGAACACCTCCTGCGCTTTCTGCAACCCGGCCTGGGTAAACAGAACGACATCATGGTTCATCAGGTCGTAGCCGTTCGCCATCTGGGCCAAGGCATAATTCACACGCGGCAGGTTGCGCACCGAATAGTAGAGTTTCTCGTTGCGACCGTCATCGAGGATGAGTGTCTTGCGGCCGGCGACCTCAAGCTTGCCCAGAATATCCTGCATCGCCTTCGTCTTGAACTCGGCGAGCTCCAACTTATCGACCACCTTGATCTCTTCCGCCTTCGCTTTGGAAGACAGAACGGAAGCGATAGCAAGTCGCTTCATGCGCCGCGGGAAGCGGGAGCCATAGGAACGTGGCTGCGGTCCGTGAACCGTGCCACCGCCGCGCCAGAGAGGTGAGCGAATCGTTCCCGCACGAGCCCGGCCGGTACCTTTCTGCCGCCATGGCTTCCGGCCACCACCACGCACAGCGTTGCGCGTCTTGGTAGCCGCATTCCCCTGACGCTGACGGGCAAGCAGATTGACGATATACTGGTGTACAACGGCCTCGTTAGGCTCGACCTCAAAGAGATCGGGCGCCAGAACTGTCGTCCCGACTTCCTTACCGTCCTGATTGTAAACTTTGACTTCCATCGTCTTACCGGTTCCGCGTCGAGGTTTTGATCTTTACGAGTGAGCCACGCTTGCCGGGTACGTTACCCTTGATCAGAATCAGGTTTTCGTCACCAATGACCTTGACGATCTCCGTGTTGATAACCGTCACCGTTTCGTTACCCATCCGTCCGGCCATCCGCAGCCCTTTCAGAACGCGCGACGGGTACGATGACTGGCCAATAGAGCCAGGAGCACGCCAGCGATCCGACTGCCCATGGGTCTTGTTCGCACCCTGGAAGTGATGTCGCTTCATGCCACCGGCGAAACCGAGTCCTCGGGACGTTCCCGTGACATCGACACGATCACCCACGGCAAAGATATCGGCCTTCACCTCATCTCCCGGATTCAGCTCAACGTCGTCAATGCGCAGTTCGCGCAGATACTGACGAGGCGCGACGCCTGACTTGGTGTAGTGACCGGCCATCGGCTTGTTCGCCTGGCGGGTCCGTTTGGAACCAGCGCCACTCTTGCGTAGCGGTCGCTCTTTACCAAACGCAACCTGATAGGCCGCATAGCCATCAGTCTCTTCGGTTTTGACCTGCACGACCGGACAGGGACCGGCTTCGACCACCGTAACCGGCACAGCCGAACCATCGTCCATAAAGATGCGTGTACAACCGAGTTTGGTACCGAGGATCTCTTTCATCAGTCCTGCCTCAGGTCTTGATCTCAACGTCAACGCCGGCGGGCAAATCAAGCTTCATGAGTGCGTCAACGGTTGCCGGTGTCGAATCATAGATATCCATCAACCGCTTGTGCACGCGGGTCTCGAATTGTTCGCGCGACTTCTTGTCCACATGCGGCGAGCGGAGCACCGTGTACACCGTACGTTTGGTCGGCAACGGGATCGGGCCAACCAGGCGAGCGCCAGTGCGCACGACCGTTTGCGCGATCTGCTTAGCGCTGCGATCGAGCGAAAAGTGATCGTACGCTTTCAGCCGAATCCGAATCTTCTGCATTTCCATGATGCGTCCGCTATCCCTTCTTACTCAATAATCTCGGCGATAACGCCGGCCCCAACGGTGCGGCCACCCTCGCGGATGGCGAACCGAAGCTCTTTCTCCATCGCGATCGGCTGAATC
>JANQPI010000006.1 GCA_028289585.1 Candidatus Zixiibacteriota bacterium | reverse complement strand
CGCTAGGGTAAATTTTGCGATTCTTCGTGAACTTGCGGATCACGCTGTTCACACTCTCGATTGCGTTGGTCGTGTAAATCGCCTGGCGAATCGGCGGCGGAAAATCGAACAACGTGATGATGTCGGTCCACTTCGAACGCCATACCTTGCCAATCGTCGGATACTTCTCGTCCCACGCTTGAGAGAAATCCTCCAACGCTGCTTCCGCTTCTTCAACCGTCGCCGCCCGATAAATCTTCTTCAGATCCGCGGTCACCGCCTTGCTGTCTTCGTGGCTCACATAACGCAGCGCCGCTCGCACGAGATGCACGATGCACAACTGTACCTGAGTCTGAGGATAGGCCGCGTGAATCGCCTCGGCAAAGCCTGACAGGCCGTCGATGCAGGCGACGAAGATATCGTCGAGTCCGCGATTCTTCAGATCGGTCAGGCACGACAGCCAGAACTTGGCCCCTTCACTCTGGCTAAGCCACAGCCCAAGCAGCTCCTTTTGGCCTTCCAGATTCACGCCCAACGCCACGTAGATCGTGTGCTGCGACACGCGGCGGTTCTCGTCACGCACATGTACGACGATGCCGTCGAAGTAGACGATCGGCCAAACCGAGTCGAGTGTTCGCGTTCGCCAGGCAGTCACTTCCGCATCGAGATCTTCGGTAATGGCCGAAACCAACGTGGGCGAAACTTCCACGCCGTACAATTCTTGAACGATCTCTTGAATGTCGCGTGTGGTCATCCCTTTGGCGTAGAGCGCCAGGATCTTTTCGTCGAAATCCGGAATGCGTCGCTGGTGTTTTTCGATAATCTGCGGCTCGAACGTGCCGTTGCGATCGCGAGGCGTGTTGAGTGTCACTTCGCCCAACTCGCCCTGTACGGCTTTCTTCGAGCGGCCGTTACGGCGATTGCCTGTTCGTTTCGCTTCCTCGGCGGCCGGAGAGTCAGGGTTCCCTTTGCGGCCCAAATGAACGTCCATCTCGGTGTTGAGCATCCGCTCCAAGCCCGATTTCATCATCAGCCGCATCAGGCCGTTGAGTTCCTCGATCGTCGTCGCGGAGTTGGCGAACTCCTCTGCTAGCTGCTCCGCCCGTGATTGAAATTTCTCATCCATGTGTCATCTCTCCTATTTCAGAAAACGGTGAACAAACTTCTACCGAATGCTGATAGCTGACACAATATTTCTTACAGGGCC
>JANQPI010000051.1 GCA_028289585.1 Candidatus Zixiibacteriota bacterium | reverse complement strand
GCCGTGCAGCCTGTCGGCCCGTTCTTCGAACGCCTGCGAGAACTTGCGGAAGGCGCGGTCGAACATCGCACCCATCAGCCCGCCCAGCATGCGGCTGCGAAACTCGTAATCGATGTGGAAATGCACGTCGCAGCAGCCATCGCCGCAATCGACGAAACGCCAGACATTGCTGAGATATTTGAAGGGTCCGTCGACATAGGAAACGTCGATTTCGCGCTCGGATGGCTTCAAGATCACCTGGCTGGTGAACGTCTCGCGGATCGCCTTGTAGCCGACCGTCATGTCGGCGATCAAAAGCGTCCGGCCCGCCTTCTCGCGCCGCGAGCGCACCGTAAGCGCCTCGCACAGCGGCACGAATTCGGGATATCTCTCGACATCGGCCACAAGCGCAAACATGGCGTCTGCACTGTGCTGAACGCGCCGTGTCGAGGAGAATTGCGGCATCGGCTTACTCGGCGGCTGCCAGCTTCTTGGCGCGCGCGGCGCGCAGCTTGTCGAAATCCTCGCCGGCATGGTGCGAGGAGCGCGTCAGCGGGCTGGCCGACACCATCAAGAAGCCCTTGGCATAGGCCGCCGTCTCATAGGAGGCGAACTCGTCCGGCGTGACATAGGCCATCACCTTGTGGTGCTTTTTGGTCGGCTGGAGGTACTGGCCAATGGTCAGGAAGTCCACATCGGCGGTACGCAGATCGTCCATCAGCTGCAGCACCTCGTTGCGCGTCTCGCCCAGACCCACCATGATCCCGGACTTGGTGAACATGGTCGGATCGAGTTCCTTGACCCGCTGCAACAGCCGCATCGAGTGGAAATATCGGGCGCCGGGCCGCACCGTCAGATAGTTGGACGCGACGGTTTCCAGATTGTGGTTGAAGACGTCCGGCCGCGCGGCAACGACCATTTCGAGCGCGCCGTCCTTGCGCAGAAAGTCCGGCGTCAGAACCTCGACGGTCGTGCCCGGCGAGTGCTCGCGAATGGCGTTGATCACATCGACGAAATGCTGCGCGCCGCCATCGGGCAGATCGTCCCGGTCGACCGAGGTGATCACCACATGGTTCAGGCCCATCTTTTTGACGGCCTTGGCGACATTGACGGGCTCTTGACTGTCGACACCGGTCGGCATGCCCGTCGTCACGTTGCAGAAGGCACAGGCGCGCGTGCAGATCTCACCCAGGATCATGAAGCTGGCATGCTTCTTGTCCCAGCACTCGCCGATGTTCGGACAACCGGCCTCGCCGCACACCGTCACCAGATTGTGCGACTGAACGATGTTGTTGGTCTCGTGGAAGCCCTTGGAGACCGGCGCGCGCACACGAATCCAGTCCGGCTTCTTCAGACCCGAATCCTGATCGGGCCGGTGCGCCTTTTCCGGATGGCGGGGCTTTGATTTCTCGGTTTTGACCGTGTCGAGAACGGTGACCATGCAAATTGTTCCTAGGTGACGAGACGGGCGATGATGATGACGATGATCGCACCGACGGTCGATGTGACGATCTGGTTGGCGACCTTGTTGCCGATGCCCAGCCTGATGCCGAGCTTGTCGAACACCAAACCGCCGACGAACGCGCCCAGAACGCCTGTGATCAGGTAGGTGACGATGCCGCTGCCCCCGCCGGCGACAAGGCTGGCGAGAAAACCGGCCACAATGCCGATCCCGGCCATGATGAGCAGTGCCTTGGCGTCCATGTCGGTCTTTACGTTCAATTGATGACGGTCGCCGGGCGACCCGTCAGCTTGGTGTCGTCAATGTAGTCGGGTAACAACGTCGTCTCGTCGACGATTGCTTCGGACAACTGCTCAACCGTGAGATTCCGTGCGTCTGTCAGGTCTGCACCCAAAAGGACGGTGTCTTTAAGGTTTGCGTCCTTGAAATCCGCACCGACAAATCTGCCATTGCGAGCATCGGCACCGGCAAGGTTTGCATTTCTAAGCGATGCGCCACTCAAGTCGATCCGGCGCACAAATGCTCCGCCAATGTCCAGTGGCGGCAGGCTGTCAGGCGACAAATGCGCAGGTCTTAGTTTTTCAACTCTAGCCATCTCTGCACCATCTTCATTATCTCATCGATATCAGGCGGGGGCGACAGATCGCCATAATCGTTGGAGTTTTCTCTAATATAGGTTGCCAACAGCCGATACACAGGTTCCGCCAAATCGGGAAAATCCTCGGCGATTTGCCGCAGAGTGTAAACAGCGCCCAACCGAACTTCCAGCCTGTCATCGGACAGTTGACCCACGGCCCGGTTGAAGAGCTCTGCAACAAAGTCTCTTCTTGCAAGCTCGGCCTGACGTGTCGACGCCTCAGCCTGACGATTGGCTGCAAATACCCTTTTCCATGCTAGAAAAAGTCCGACGAGCGCGACCAGTGCGAGTGCGCCATTTCGCAGCAACTCAGAGAGTTCAAGGACCGACATGCGATACAATCACGCGTTCAGAACGCGCCCATAGGCATCGAGCACGCTCTCCTTCATCATTTCCGACAGGGTCGGATGCGGGAAGATGGTGTGCATCAGCTCTTCTTCGGTGGTCTCAAGGTTCATGGCGACGACGAATCCCTGGATCAGTTCGGTCACCTCGGCGCCGACCATGTGCGCGCCGATGAGCTGGCCGGTCTTCTTGTCGAAGATGGTCTTGATCAACCCCTGATCCTCGCCGAGCGCGATCGCCTTGCCGTTGGCGGCGAAGGGAAAACGGCCGACGCGGATGTCGCGGCCCTCGGCTTTCGCCGCCTTTTCGGTCAGCCCGACCGAAGCCACCTGCGGATGGCAATAGGTGCAGCCCGGGATCAGG
>JANQPI010000031.1 GCA_028289585.1 Candidatus Zixiibacteriota bacterium | reverse complement strand
CGACGGAACTCCTCCGGGTAGCGATGTGTGCCCAACGTGGACTCCTTCCCGGGACCAGTCTCCCAGGCTCAGATGTCTCACGTAGCGGGGGAACTCCACAGGGCCGCCACCAAGGCGACGACACCCAGATCGCGGTCTCGACCACGACCTACGACAAGCTCGGGCGGACCTACCGGGTGAGCCGACCCACGTACAAGACCGGCACCATCGGCACCTACATCCCCGAGAACTTCTCAACCGTTCCCTACGTGGCCACGACCTACCCGACGTTCACCTCGAGCACCATCCGAGGCACCACCGGCTGTGCCGGGGGCTCCAACGTCGAGTCCTACTTCTATGACGCCGGCAGCCAGTGGGCCACCGCACTCACCACGACCTGTGGGCTCACAACACGCACCTGGAACCGGGACCACCAGCTCTCCACCAGCGTGGTCGATGTCCGAGGGAACCTGCTCTCCGGCACCGATACCGGCGGGCACGAGACCGAGTACACCTACAACGTCCGTGACCAGCTGACCGAGGTCGAAGACCCCGCCGGCAACACCACGACCTACACCTACGCCAACTGGAACGTCTACGGGCCAACCCAAATCGACGACCCTGACCATGGTGTCAGCTACCTGACCTATGACGACCACGGTCGTCTGGCCCGAAGCTTGGACGCCCGCCTGGTCGACCTCGGGTTCGGGTACGACGACGCCAACCGGCTCCGCCACGTCTGGCACGTCACGACTGGCGGGTGGCTCAACGTCGCCGAACGCAAGTACGACTTCCCCGGGGCACTCGGTCATCTCGGTGAGGAGATCAGCTGGAACCGTGACACCAACGGCAACTCAGCAGGCCAGACCAAGGTGTCCTACACCTACGACAACCGAGGCCGGACCGATTCGGTCACCCACACCATCCCCGGCCTACCCGGTGGGCCGCAGACGGTCAGTTACGACTACTACGAACACAACCAGCCCCACAAGATCCACTACCCCAAGGGAGTGCAGGTCGAGTACGGGTACGACCGGCAGGGACGCCCGAGGTGGATGGGCCTCAAAGACACCCAGAACACCAGCAACCCGAACACCCGGACCGTCGTTCTCTACGCCGAGTACAACGCAGCCGACCAGATCACGGTGCTCAAGCGGCGCCACGCGGCCTCGCCGGGTGCGTTGAACAGCTACTACAGCTACTACTCCCACGACGGCAGCCTGCGGGCCAACTACACCGACTCTGGCAGCGGCACACCCCTCGACCAGTACTACAAGTACGACTACTCCGATGCCGGGAAGATGTGGTCACTGTTCGAAACCTCACCCGGCGGCTCCACGAAGAGCTGCTTCTGGTGGACCTCGGAGAACTGGCTCAACCGAGCCTGGACGCTCGGTAACTCGACCAACTGCCAGACCGTCGGAACCGACAACGCCGGACCCGAGCCCTACGAAGTCGACTATGACTACGACAACCTCGGCCGCATCACCAACGCCACCGGCACCGAGACCGTCGGCGGCAACTACACCTACGGCACCAACGTCCCCCTCCACGCTCCGACAGGGGCCGGAGCCAACACCTACACCTACGACGCCGCCGGCAACCGAGCCAGCGTAACGCTCAACGGCCAAACCACTAACTATGCCCACGATGTCCAAGACCGGCTCATCAGCACCAGCGGCGCCGATGCTGCGGCGATGCTCTACGACGCCAACGGCGAACGAGTCGAACGGACTATCAACGGCACCACCGACTACTACCTAGCGTCGGGGCTCGAGCTCAACAGCAGCGGAGGCCAAACGATCGCACTGGGGTTCGCTGGTCGAACCGTGGGGACCTACACCCACCAACGGGAGCTCTGGTCGCAAAGCGCCGACCACCTCGGCTCGCCAACGTTCTCGGTCAACATCGCCGGGACCGACGAGCACTACCGCCGGTACACGCCGTTCGGCTCGCCACGGTCAGGTAGCAGTTCGGCCGGGGCCCCCGTCGATCTTACGTTCACGGCGCAGCGGGATGACACGGGCCTCGGGCTGATGTACTACGGAACCCGCTACTACGACCCAGCAGTTGGCCAGTTCGTTCAACCCGACTCAGTCGGTGCCGATGGCGGCAATGCCTACGGGTATGTCAGAAACAACCCGCTCAGATACGTCGATCCGTTCGGTCTCTGCGCCTCAATGATCGATGGTTCGGTCTGCTCCTTCCGCCGTACGACTCGTAGCCGCACTATCGCGCGGCATGAGACTCAAAGATCGATTGCTCGAACTTCGCTAGCCAGTCTGACCTCAAGCCCCCCGACCGGAATCAGCACGACTTCGGTCAAGACTTCAATCTGGCTGGCACAGACCTTCCAACGTGACGAGAACACGGCCGCTCCCGAGTACCACCTTGCGAAACGACTGATCGCACTCTCGATCATCACTAAGCAGGTCGAGAAGAAATCGGATGGCGCGCTCGTGCCAGTGGCATGCGGTGGATGTGAGCCAGCCCAAGCGGAGCTGGATGTGCACATCATGGGCTCCAGCGACGGCAGCGTCATGCAGCTGTCGCTCCTGACGGCCGAGACGTTCGGGGTTGGGGCGAGGGGTGGCCTGTCAGCGTTGAAGGAGCCGTCGGCCGCCAGTATCATCTCAAGAACCGCCCAGACCCAGTCACAACGCGGCGTCGGTCATCTGAAGGGCTACTTGTCCAGAGCTGAGCAGGCGGCCTACAACGCCAATCCGCAGCAGGGAAGCAGGTTCCTGGGCCAAGCTGCCCATCGGGCCACGGCTGATGCTCTCGATGAGGCGTACCCAGGCCGGTTCATCTACCGGACGCAGGGCCCCGATTTCGTCGACACCACGACAGGTGAACTCATCGAGCTGACAACCCGAGGCCAGCTTGCCAGCCATGTCGCAAAGCCAGGATACGGTCGATCAATGAGCTACTCACTCTATGACCTTCCAGCCCCCTGATAAGAGAGAGAGCCGATCTAGACGTGACGTTTCGAGCGAAAGTGGTCGGAGCTGAGCCGGTCGACGATGGTCGGCGGCTGGTGCTCGACGGTCGTCGGCTTGAGTCTGTCGACTACTCCGGTCTCAGCCTAGTGCAGCTATCTGTCGCAGGATCTCGTCTGGAGCGCTGCACCTTTGAGGGATCGACTATCGACTCGGCGTCGATGGGGGCAGGTCGCGAGCGGTCGGAATACACTGAGTGCAGCTTCGATCGATGCCGAATCAGGTTTGGTCCTGGTGGCAACGCACGTTTCGTTCGGTGCACTTTCGACGACGTCAGGCTCAATGACTGGTTCTGCTTTGCCGTCGAACTGGTTGATTGTGTGTTTTCGGGTGGTCTCGAGAGGGCGTACTTCAACGGTTCGGTACCCGCTGACCGGCGTAACAGCGTCGGTCGTGAAAGGAATGAGATCTCAGGCAACGACTTCTCGAGGCTAGAGTTGATAGATGTTGACTTCCGCACCGGCGTAGACTTGCGTCGTCAAGAGCTCCCTAGCGGTCCAGACTATTGCTACATCGAGGATGCTGCTCGAATACTGCCAACTGCCCGTCTTCTTGTGTCTGAGTGGCAAGACGATTCGAGGCGGTCGGCTGGAATGGGTTTGATCGGGTTGCTCCAGGACCAAGTCGATGATGGGCAAAGAGACTTGTTTTTTCGAGCTGACGATTTCAAGTCGATCGGCCTGGGGGTAGTCAGAGAAGTGGCTGCGATCGTCTCCGCCAAATAGGGCTGTACGGTCTACGCCCTCTGAGGGCCAATTGTTCCGATCGACCCTCCAGAGCCACTCCCCGACTTTCAAGGGTGAGTTCGTCCAGGCGTCAAGCGGGGTTGTCAACAGTGTTGTGTGGTGGCGTGACCTGATGGTCTATGGCTGAAGACTGCGGGCAGGAGGGGTCGTAGTGGACGCAAGATCGAACCGGCGGTCTTGCTGGCCGATGCGACGACCTGACGGGCGTTGTCCGCCGAGCCCTCGGAACGTCTAGGCCCCAGCGCATCGCCATCACCACCGACCTCAGTCAAGTCAACCTCGGCGTCCCTCGTCTCGGATAGCCAAGGTGATGGCCATCGCTGGCCGGATGTGTTGGCGCTCGACGGCACGAGATCGGTACGTTGAACCATCTATGGCACTTCGGGGTGCGTCCTTGCTCGCTTGGAAGCGTGTGACCATTGAGTCGGTTAGATTCGAGCTCTACGGCTTCGTGCTGCCGAGGTGCGTCAGCCGGGGTTCGAACATTGTCGCGTTAGGACCGCCAAAACCCCAGGTCAGCAGCCTGCTACATCACCTGAGGATGGCCAAGGCGCCGATCGACAGTGGGCCCAGGCCGGCTCTGAACACCACATGAACACCGGTACCGGATCCTTGAAGTACTACTCCACCGTCGCAGAGCGACTGGACAGCGATGCCATGCAGCTCTTCTTGGAGATGGTGGACGACCATCGGTCGGACGACTCGAACGATCAGAGGTTCCTGGGCCTTCGCACCGGTGCTGGCTACCTCTTGCGGTTCCCGGTTTCTGGCCAGAGGCCGGTCAACTCTGGACACCTTGCGGATCTCGTCGGGTATCGACTGCTCCGCAGGACACGAGGCAGCGGTCGGTTGCGATCGGACTTCTACGAGATCACGTCCGAGAGCCTGGCCTTCTGGCGTTGGTACATGGATCAGGCCGGGTCTCCGGTGGCCGAGGTCGAGACTACGGTTCTTCGGTTTCTCGACGCGGAGCAGTTCGCCTCGCAACACGGAGGTGCTGCTCATCATCTGCGACAGGCCTTCGACCTGCTGGGGGAGTCCGCCAGCTCGATCCAGATCGTGTCAGAGATAGGCGATCACCTTCGGAAAGCCGTGATGGACGTCGTTGCAGATGTGACTGGTGGCACCAGGCCGGAGTCACCGGGTCAAGCACTGCGCGATTGGCTGGACGGGCACGATCAGATCCAAGAGCGCCAAGCTGAAGCCGCCGCGCTTCTGGCCGACTACGTCCAGCAGATCGTCAAGCTCGATCATCGGCTCAACCACATGCGGGACGAGCTGAGCAAGGGCGAACCACCAGCCGACAACGAGGAGATCCGTCGAGCTGCGTTCCTCACCGCCCTCGCTTGCTATGAGATCTCGCGACTGCCCCGAGGCTAGGTTCCGGCCTCAAGACGCTGAACCTTTAGAATTCAGCGAGGATCGGCGGCGTCAGGAGGCATCCTGGGGATCCCCTTCGGTGGGTAGCGCAGCCAATCCCACTGGGAGTCCAAGCTTCTCAAGCTCAGCGGCGTCCTCAGCCTCTGGCCTGCTCCAGAGCAGACCGAGCTTGATCCGAAGCAGCCGACGAGCTTGAACTGTCATCCGGGCGCGTCGCCGTGCCGGCAGGTCTGAACCGGCCTGGGTTTAGTGGAGACTTCTGACCGCTGTGCTGGGCCCTTTGGTGGGGGCGTGTTGTTGGTCGTAGAACAGTTGCTCGGCTTCGGCTGGTGGGAGGTAGCCGGCCTCGGGTCGCGGCCGATCGAGATGTCTTCGCGGTTGAGTTGGGCCCAGATCTTGCGGCGTCCGTAGACCCGATAGTTCTCCTCCCACACCCGTCGGATCTCGACGACCAATCGCTCGTCGTCGACCTGGCGCTTGGATGGCGGCCTGGTCTTGGTGGCGTAGTAGGTCGACGGGGCGATCGGCAGCACGCTGCAGATCGGCTCGACCCCGAACTCC
>JANQPI010000025.1 GCA_028289585.1 Candidatus Zixiibacteriota bacterium | reverse complement strand
CGCGAACCGATAAGTACTGCTTCTTCGGCATGTCGCTGCCTCGTCATGGACCAAGACCACATTCTCTGCAACCGGATGTTACCCGTCTCGACTCGCAGTTTTGGTCTTCGCTCCGGCGTTGGGAAACTTGAATGGACCCGTGGGAGGAGCAGTGT
Organism: Candidatus Zixiibacteriota bacterium; assembly: GCA_028289585.1. Lineage (GTDB taxonomy): Bacteria > Zixibacteria > MSB-5A5 > GN15 > FEB-12 > JANQPI01. The sequence goes on along the minus strand of JANQPI010000025.1, from coordinate 1,079 downwards.
ACCGAAGCCGATGGTATTACGAGGAGGGAAAGAAAAACGGCATCGCGCCGACGTCATCCTCCTGCGCTTTTTTCAAGCGCCACCAAACGCGAGTTGGCTGGTTGCAAAGAATCGGATGAGCGTCTTCGATCGAGACGGAAGACGTCAATGACTGAGTCACAACAGCATTTGGGGAAAGACTCGCCGTCCCTTTCGCTTCCGTCAGAATATCGAACGGTCGTATTTCCCCACAAAATGCGTTTTGGGCCGCGTCTATCTGAGACGTCCAGCTATACGCATAAATCCGAATTTTGGGAACAACGGAGCTTTGAATATCGGTATCGCCCTCGGGGATAAGAGTGTATGTGCACGAGACGATTTTACATTTGTCGTTGTCACCTGACCCGTCGCCCTCCGCGAGCGCCTCCGCATCCGTCTCCGCTGTGTCGGAGGGAGTCAACACGACGTTCACAAAGGATCCTGACCCACTTCGATCACGGTAGAAATAGTCGAATTCGATCGCAGTGGCGCGCGTAGGACGACTTCCTTCGAGCTCTACGCCCGGCGTCTGAACAAACGCCTGAGTGAGGTTTGTTGCCTGTTGGGTCGAGAGGCGGTGGTCTTGCGAGAACCCACCCAGCAGTTGCTGGGCCTGCTGCTGATACTCGTTCGCCCATGAATCTTGGTTGGTGTGATTGAGCAACGCTTTCGTCATCGCATCCGAAAGCTTCGCCCATCGTTCCCACAGGTCGTTGAACTGAGACACTTTCAAGAAGCTTAGCGCTTGGTGAATACGGTCGATCGCTCGGGCCGACACTGGGCCGTAGCGGTGATTGATCTCTCGCATCTGGGCAATGGTTTGAGCATCGGTTCCGGTCGGAAGCTTTGCCACCTTGTTGATGTCACCGATGTAGCGGTCGTATGCCGCCTGGCCGCCGTTCGCAAAGGCGCCTTGGTTCAGAAGAAACGTCGCCATCGAGGTCACGCTCAACGAAGCGTATCGACCTACCGCGGGCGGCGGCTTGACCGCATCCGCGACCAAGGATTGCACCCCTCGGAAATACCACTCCCAAATCGGGGTGAGTGCAAAGTTCGCGACC
>JANQPI010000019.1 GCA_028289585.1 Candidatus Zixiibacteriota bacterium | reverse complement strand
CACCCTGTTTGTCGCTACTCATGTCAGCATTCGCACTTCCGATACCTCCACGGCCCCTCGCGGGTACCGCTTCGCCGGCCTACGGAACGCTCCGCTACCGTGCCAGGGATCGGGTATCAGGCATCAGGAATCAGAACGGCTCTGCCGCCCTGACTTCCCGTGCAGACCCTGCAGCATCTTGGCGATCGCTTGATACTCCTCTCGCCATCGCTGCCAAGTCGCTTCGTCGATACATCCGAGATCCAAACAATAGCGACACCACACCCGCATCTCATCCGCCGAGCCGATCGCCACCATCAGGAAGCGCTTGAACTCGGCCGACGACAGCCGCTGCTTTCCAAAGCCTTCGGCTATGTTGGCTGGTATCGACTTCGAGGCCCGGCGAATCTGATCGCCGAGCGCCGCTTGCTCAATCTTCGGAAACTTCAGGCTCTCTCGATGGATCTCCAACGAAAGCCGATACGCCCTTTGAAAGACCTCAAGATCTTCAAACACACGAACCGGCTTCGTCACATCTTCACCCATCTGATACCTGATGCCTGATACCTGATCCCTGGCACCCGCAGCTTCGGTGCACGGCTTGAGCCCCGGTACATCTTCGGCGCAGGACAACTTATCTAGACCAGTGAGCTATTACGCTTTCTTTAAAGGATGGCTGCTTCTAAGCCAACCTCCTGGTTGTCTTGGTCGTCCCACATCCTTTCCCACTTAGCCGTGACTTCGGGACCTTAGCTGGCGGTCTGGGTTGTTTCCCTCTTGACGACGGATCTTAGCACCCGCCGTCTGTCTGCCGGACTATACTCACCGGTATTCGGAGTTTGGTTAGGTTTGGTAAGCCTCGCGGCCCCCTAGCCCATCCAGTGCTCTACCCCCGGCGGTAAACATCCGACGCGCTACCTCAATAGCTTTCGCGGAGAACCAGCTATTTCCGGGTTTGATTGGCCTTTCACCCCTAACCACAGCTCATCCCCGTCTTTTTCAACAGACGTGGGTTCGGCCCTCCAACGCGTCTTACCGCGCCTTCAGCCTGGCCATGGCTAGATCACCCGGTTTCGGGTCTGATGCGTCTGACTTAATCTTCTCGAAAGAAGGGGCGCCCTCTTCAGACTCGCTTTCGCTACGCCTTCGCCTACCGGCTTAAGCTTGCCAGACACACCAAGTCGCTGACCCATTATACAAAAGGTACGCCGACACCCTCGCGGGCTCCGACTGATTGTAGGCATTCGGTTTCAGGTCTGTTTCACTCCCCTCGTCGGGGTGCTTTTCACCTTTCCCTCACGGTACTGGTGCACTATCGGTCACCGAGGAGTACTTAGGCTTGGAGGGTGGTCCCCCCACGTTCAGACAGGGTTTCACGTGCCCCGCCCTACTCGAGGATCATGACCGGCACTACCCGTACGGGGCTGTCACCCGCTCTGGCCCGCCTTTCCAGACGGTTCCGGTTCTCCAATCATGACCACTGGCCTGGTCCGCGTTCGCTCGCCACTACTAACGGAGTCTCGGTTGATGTCCTTTCCTCCAGGTACTGAGATGTTTCAGTTCCCCGGGTTCGCTTCTTGATCCTATG
>JANQPI010000004.1 GCA_028289585.1 Candidatus Zixiibacteriota bacterium | reverse complement strand
ACAACAGGTGTTCAACAAATCGTGCTCGACGTGAGTAGTTTGGCAAGCCGTGATGTGGCGCTGGCATTCGAACTCAATGACGAGAACGATGGCCGGGATTCTCGGGCAACGATCGACAACGTCGCCTTCAGCAACAGCACACCAACTAGCGTGCCAGAGCCCGCGAGTGCGATATTGCTGGCCTTGGGGTTGGCACTCATGGGGCGACGCAAGCCAGGCGAGACGCATATAGGCACCTATTAATTGCCTTATTGAAATTGCTTTAATTCCACAATCGACTAGATTCAAAAATTAGCGGAACAAGGTCATCGCCACACCTCGTGGTAGGTGCCCCTCGGACCCCAAACCCATAACGATACCAATCGCTTGAGGGGGAAGAAGAATGAAGGGTGAACAGGATACCCCTAGGCGCCATGCCATGGCGTTCGGGGGGCAGGGATGTTGTTCTTCTTTCGTCGGTTTTCTTTCCCTGTTTCTACTCCAATTCGTTGCCTTAGTGCCCGGCATGGCGTCGGCAGCCGAGGCCGCCTGGGTGGATGTCACAACACAGGTGGCGATCGATACGGGTAACCCGGTGCGCAGTCGGCGTTCCCCCGATGCGACCATCGCGGTGGAGGTAACCAACACGAGTGCTGAGCCTCTCGAGTCTCCATTGCGGCTAGTGCTCTCGGAGCTGTCGCCGGAATTGGTCAGCCTGCAAGAGGCGGACGGATTCACGCCTGACGGCTATCCCTACTTAGACCTCTCAACTGTCGTTGGTGATGGCTTGGCGCCCGGTGATAGCACGGGCTCGATGAAGCTCACGATCCTCGGTGGGCGTGTGCTCTTCAGCTTTGTACCGAAAGTGGAACAACTGGAGGAGCCTCCCGTAGATGTCCTTCCCACTGTTCAGATTACCGAACCGGCGACCCTAATCACCGTAGGTAGTGCACCGCTGAATGTCAGAGGCACGCTCAGCGGGACTGATCCTGAGTTGACGGTAAACGGCGCCCCCGTGGATCACGTCAATGGTGCCTTCGCCGCGGCCGTCAATATCGAAGAGGGGCTAAACACTGTGGTCGCTCGCGTAGTGGACAGTCAAGGCAACGAAGCGACGGACTCTATTGTCGTGTCATTGGATTCGACACCGCCGTACGTCACCATCGAGTCGCCAACTGACCAACAGATCATCAGTACCCAGTCAATTGCCGTGACCGGCCTGGTCAACGACATCGTGCGCGGAACCATCAGTGAGGACGAAGCGGCGGTCACGGTCAACGGCTTCTCGGCGCAGGTATCGAACAGAACCTATCTAGCCCAGGATATTCCCCTCCAAGTGGGACCCAATCTCATCGAGGTGCTTGCATCCGACCAAGTGGGTAACGTCGGCAGCGCCAACATCACCGTAAACTACCAGCCGCCACTCGGTAATCGCATCGAGCTGATATCGGGTCAGGGTCAATCGGCCCGTATTCAAACGCAGCTCTCGGATCCGTTGGCAATCCGGCTTGCTGATACTAACGGTAACCCTGCGGCGAGCAAACCGGTGGTGTTTCGCGTAATCCAAGGCGACGGTGTCGTCGGCGTGGGCACGACCAACGAGTCACAGGCGGTATTGGCAACCACCAATGCACAAGGCATTGCCAGCATGGCATTTCGTCTTGGCTCCCGGGCCGGCAGCGGCAATCATCGGGTGCGGGCCACAGCGGCCGGTTTCGGTGGCGAGGTGGTGTTTCACGCCTCAGCGGAGGTTAATCCGGGCGACAAGATCAGCGTCATTGCCGGCAACAACCAGCGGGGTGCGGTGAACCAGCCCCTGCCATTACCGCTGGTAGTGGCGGTAACGGACCTGGGTTCCAACCTGATTCCGGATGCCGAGGTCGAATTCGAGATCAGCACTGGCGGTGGCTTTTTTCAGAACGGCGAGACGACCTTCCAGACGCGGACAGACCGCGACGGGCGGGCGAGTGCCGAGCTGACACTCGGCCCCGACATCGGACTAGACGCCCATCGGATGGTAGCCAAGCTCATTGGGACCGACGCCTTTGCCGGTTTCATGGCGTCGGGCTTCGTACCGGGTGATCCGGGACAGACAAGCGTTTCCGGCGTGGTGCTCGATAACCAGGACAACCCCGTGCCGGGCGTGACCGTGCGGGTAGATGGGACGAACCGTCAGGCGGAGGCCGATGCTGAGGGGCAGTTCACCATCACCGAGGTGCCCGTTGGCCCGGTGCACCTCCTTGCCGACGGTGGTACCGCCACGGTATCGGGCGAGTGGCCAACGCTCTCCTACAACCTGGTGACGGTGGCCGGTGTCGACAATCCGCTGCCCGCGCCTATCTACATGGTGAAACTGGATACCGAGCATGCCCAGCTCGTCGGTGCGCAGGATGTAGCCTACACCTTGCCCGAAATTCCCGGTTTTAAACTCGAGGTTGAGGCAGGTTCGGTCACCTTTCCGGACGGCAGCAAAGAGGGCCTTTTGTCGGTCACGCCAGTCAATGCCAACAAGGTGCCCATGCCACCGCCTAACGGCATGCAACCGCAGTTCATCGTCACTATCCAGCCGGCCGGTGCGATGTTTGACCCGCCGGCACCGTTGACCCTGCCCAATGTGGATAGTCATCCGCCAGGCGCACAAGTCGAGATGTACTCCTATGATCACGATCTGGAGGAGTTCGTGACGATCGGTTTGGGGACCGTCAGCCCCGACGGGGCGGTGATCGCATCAAACCCGGGAGTAGGTGTAATCAAGGCGGGTTGGCACTGTGGAAGTCAACCTGGGGGGAG
>JANQPI010000037.1 GCA_028289585.1 Candidatus Zixiibacteriota bacterium | reverse complement strand
GCTTCATAAGCCATAATGGGCCAGCTTCTCGATGTTGTGCACCAAGGCAAACAGCTTCCATTGTCCATCCACTTTCTCTCGGCCTCGCAGCGTGAAGCGGTCCAGCCCTTTGTGGTAACGCAGATTGCCGAACGGCGGCTCCACCGTTCCCAGGCGCTTGCTGTAGATCATCCGACCCACCAAGCTATCGATCTTGGTCTTCATGCGCGTGACGGCGCTGTCGTGGGCGTTCTCGGGTTCTCGAAAGAAGACAACTTGGCGAGGTGTCTTCTGATTGGCATCTCGTAGGCAGTTCGCCCGCAAGTGGCAATCACTGCAGGCCGACTTCGGGGCCGTGAATTTGATCCCCGTGCGGCCCTTGATCGTGACATTGGCGCCGTTGCGATACAGCGCCTTGCCCGCTGGGCAGGTGCAGGTCAGGCGTTGGGAGTCATAGTCGAAATCGGCGGCCTGGAAGCGCGTTGGCTTTGGCTTCGGCGGTTTGTACTTGTCCACCTCGGCGAAGCGCGGGTCGCGTTTGCGGAACAGATTGTCGGCGACATAGGCGTCGCACTGCTGCTCGTCGAGCCAGTCGAGGTTGTTGCCGCTGTGAAAGCCTGAGTCGGCCGTGAGTTTCGCCTCGGCGAGCACATTGTCGGATAGACCCAGGTCCTGGAAGCTTTCTTGAAGGTCGGTCAGCACCGGCTGCAGCAGTTCCTGTTCCTGGGGTGCCCCATGGGCCTGGGCCTCGACGATCACCTGGTGCTTGTCATCGGTCACCGCTACTGCCGTGTAGCCCTGGATGACGCCTTTGCCGGTCTTCATCTTGGCGCTGTCGTTGTCGGTGACGTTACTCTTGCGCTCCTGGCCATTCGGGCCCAGCTTGGGCTGGGCGTGCTTGAGGAAGGCCTTGATCTTGCGACTCTGGCACTCGATCTTATCGATCTGCTGGGCCGCGTGGCTTTCCAGGTCACCCTGGACATCGGTTGTATCCTCGAGATGATGGGCTTCGAGCATCCGCTCGACGGCCCGATCCAGCTTCTTGACC
>JANQPI010000050.1 GCA_028289585.1 Candidatus Zixiibacteriota bacterium | reverse complement strand
TAGTACTACAGCGCTAACTGATCTTGTAACAATTCGGCTGGATCGGTGAAACTGCGGTTTTGGCAATCCGCACTGGACACGCGAGGGCCGGACATGGACGTCCAAGACCTGGAACGACTGGAAACTCGATTGGAATGCTACTTGAGCCGCTTCGACGATTGCTTTGGCCGCTGTGATACGCGGGCTCATCTGACGACCTATGTCCGTGGCCAACTTTCAGATCTCGATGCCAAGAGTGTCGAACCGATTGCTCTGCAGGCGGGAACGCCGGTGAGAACGCTTCAAGAGTTTCTGGCTCAACATCGTTGGGATGAAGACAGCCTGCGTCGGCGTCTGATTCATATTGTTCGCGATGAACACATCACTTCCAACACCGTCGGCATCATCGACGAAACAAGTGATGTCAAGAAAGGCGACAAGACGCCGGGAGTCCAGCGACAATGGTGCGGCAAAGTTGGAAAGCAAGAGAATTGTATCGTGACGGTCCATCTGGCGGCAGCGACCGAGGACTTTCATTGTCTGGTCGATGGCGAATTGTTCTTGCCGGAGACCTGGAGCGATGATCGTGAGCGTTGTCGCGCCGCGGGCATCCCGAATGAAATCGTTTATCGCCCCAAATGGCGGATTGCTTTGGAACTGTACGATCGCAGTGTCGCCGAAGGTGTCGCATTTCCCTGGATTACTGCCGACGAAGGATACGGAGGCAAACCAGGGTTCTTGGAGGGGCTCGATCAGCGAAGTCAGAAGTTTGTGCTTGAAGTGCCGCGGACCTTCTCGGTTTGGGAGAAGACGCCGGAGATCACGGCTCAAAGTTATCGCAAAGGTGGTCGGGGACTTGGCCGTAAAACGCCACGCGTGAAGAGCGGTGAGAGTTCTCCACGAAGTGTCGAGAAGGTGTTCTGGTTCAGCGAGGCGATGAAGTCGAAGCCTTGGAAGAGGTACCGCGTCAAGGACAGTGAAAAAGGCCCGATCGTTTGGGAAGCCAAGCGGCTTCGCGTGACGCTCAAGGGTAGCGATGACCTGCCGGGCATGCGTCTTTGGCTCGTGGTTGCACGGAATGTTCTCGATGGTGAGTTAAAGTTCTTTATCAGCAACGCCAGCGAGAACACGTCGACGTCGATGTTACTGTTGGTCGCCTTTCAACGATGGCGTGTGGAACGATGTTTTGAAGACCAAAAGCAGGAAGTCGGTTTGGACTGTTTCGAGGGGCGTCGCTACCTCGGCCTGAAACGCCATCTGATCATGACGACGATCAGCTATTTGTTCCTATCGCAAGTGTGTGAGGAGCAGCGGGAAAAAAAATCAGGAGTGGACGATTCAGCAGATCCGCGATGCAACCGACGCGATCGTCACGAGTTGGTACTTACCGATTGACGTGAGGAGAGCGATGCTTGAGCGAGTCGCTGCACGCATCGACTACTATCAAAGCCGCAACGCGACGGCACGCGTGAGCCACACGAAAACAAGATTCGATCGCTACGCCTCGCTGGGTATCGATCCCGATCGAATCACCAGATGCCGCTGGCAAACAACTTAGCGCTGTAGTA
>JANQPI010000049.1 GCA_028289585.1 Candidatus Zixiibacteriota bacterium | reverse complement strand
CACCCCGCCCGTCTGCCTTGCCGCCTTCACCGCCGCGGCGATCGCCGAATCGCCGCCCATGAAGACCGGCGTCGCCGCCTGGAAGGTGGCCAAAGGGCTCTATTTTGTGCCGCTCCTGTTCGCCTATACGCCCTTCCTGTCGGGCAACTGGCCGGAAATGCTGGAGATTTTCACCTTCGCCCTGCCCGGCCTCTGGGCCGTCTCCGCCGCCATCCAGGGCCATTGGGAAAACCGGCTCAATCCCGTCGAGCGCATCGCCGTCCTCGCCGTCGGCGCAACGCTGATGTGGCCCATCGGCGGGCTGGTGCATCTGGTCGCGCTGGCCGCGTTCGTGGGGTTGTTCTGGTGGAATGTGCGGAAGGGGCAAACGGCGGCGGCATGAGCGTTGGTGCGTTGCACGCCACCCTATGCAGTACCCAACACACCCTCCGCCATGCCAAACACACTCACCGTCATCCAAAACACATCCTCCGTCATCCCAAGAATACCCGCCGTCATCCCGAATCTACCCTCCGCCATACAAAACACATCCTCCGTCATCCCTGTGCTTGTCACAGGGATCCATTCCTGAGACCGTCACGAGCGTGCGCAAGGGTTACGTTTACATGCTCGCATCGAAGAAGGGCGGCACGCTCTATGTGGGCGTGACCTCTGATCTTGCCCAACGCGTTTGGGAGCATGAGAACGGCATCGGCTCCAAGTTCACCGCCAAATATGGCTGCAAGCGTTTGGTCTGGTTCGAAGAACATGACCTGGTCACGCGTGCGATCACCCGCGAGAAGACGATCAAAAAATGGCCGCGCCAATGGAAGATCAATGCGATCGAGGCCATCAATCCCGAATGGACCGATCTGCGGCCATGGCTGCTATAGTGCCTGCTCGCCACGGCCTCCGGAATGGATCCCTGTGACAAGCACAGGGATGACGGGGGAGCGGCGACGCCTCGGTGCTCATTAAGCCGTAGTCAGATGGCTACCATTCAATCTGCCGAACCAGCATAACCGACCTGACGAACCAGCGGAACCTAGTCTCGAGGCAATGCTTCAAGTTCGGTCATCATCTTTTCGCTGAGTTCAACGACGGTTGCGAAATCGCAGACCATCTGCGGATGGAAGCGAACGGGCCATCCGTCTTCTTCAGCCGATCCGAATGAGTGCATCATCAAAGGCTCATACGGCCCCGAAGATACCTGATCGAGACACTGGGTAGGAATGTAAAGCGGGATTCGATGCGCAAGCGCATGCCTGTAATTCTCTAGATATTTGAACCAAAGGTTCGCATTATTTAGATATTTTTGGAAAGAAGACGGAAGACTTTGGCGCACATGTCGGCAGGATGGCTTTAAGCCAATCCATTTTTGTGGAAGTCTTCCTCCATTACTTTTGGTTACCTCCGCTTCCCAGACCCATAGGCGCGCCAGATTGTCGATTGATCCGTACACGTTTACGACAAATGCCTGCAGGAAAATGGAAGCGTCTTGGATCTCATCGATTGCAGGATTCTCGGCATCAAGTGGAATGATTCTGTAAACGCGCTCCATGCATCGAGCCAGCGTCATAAGTCGACGAGCCAAACCGTGCGCAGCCAACGTCCGTGAAGGCTCTTTTTTGAATGCGTGGGTCAGAATTCGTTCAATTAACGTCTCGCCCCTATCAGTCCACTTGGAGTATTGCTCTGATAGTTCTTCGATCTCACATTCTGAGTATCGCATGTTGAAACAGTCCTCAACGCAGACGTATCAGTATGGAATTATCGTCTGACATCAAAGTGAACAACTGATTCCCAGTTGGGATCAACGACCAGTGGCGCATCTGCTTTGTCTGGACGGAGCGTGGACCTGACCGCGTCGAGATTGTCGACTATCACTAGGAGCAAGACATGCTGAACCAGGTCGCAACCACCCCCTCCCCTGCCGTTCACCCCGGCGAAGTGCTTCGCGAGGAGTATCTCGTGCCCTATCGGATGAGCGCCTATCAGTTTGCCAAGGCGATCAAGGTACCGCGCACGCGCGACGAACGGATCGCCAAGGAACAGACCGGCGTGACCTCCGACACGGCGCTCAGGCTGGCGCGCTTTTTTGGCACCTCATCGCAGTTCTGGATGAATTTGCAGTCGAACCATGATCTCGCCCGCGCACGCCAGAACGTGGCGCTGGACGAGATCGAGCCGCTGTCGCAAACAGAGTGACAGTCGGAGAATCCGCCCTCATCCCCTCTCCCACACCACATACCTTGTGGCGTGACTGTCCCGCTCCCCCGCCGGCACACGCTCTTCATGCGTCGCATGCCAAACCGTCTCATCGATCGCCGGAAAAACCGTGTCGCCGTCGATGTCCGCCTCCACATGGGTGACGTGGAGCATATCGGCCAGCGCCATGGCCTGCGCATAGATCTGGCCGCCGCCGGCCACGAAGATCGTGTTCGGCGCCTCGGCGTCGGGGGCGGCGGGGTCCGGTTCGAAGCTTTCGAGATGCGCGGTGGCCAGTTCGAGCGCCGCGCCGAGCGAGCCCACCGCCAGCGCCCCTTCCGCCTGCCAGTCATGATCGCGGGTGACGACGATGTTCAGCCGGCCCGGCAGCGGCTTGCCGACGCTGTCAAACGTCTTGCGCCCCATGATCACCGGATGGCTCAGCGTCAGCGCCTTGAAGCGCTTGAGATCGGTCGACAGGCGCCAGGGCATGTCCCCGTCCCGGCCGATCACACCGTTGGCCGCCACCGCAACGATGACGGCAATGACCGGCGCTTCCGCCGCCATCAGCGATTGGCCACGATGAACAGCACGTCGAGATCGCGTTCGGGCCAGAAATCGTCCTTGACCATCTCGAACGTGGTCGGCCCGGTCTTGGTGACGCCCTCACCGCAGAACGAGACCAGATTGTCGGTCGAGCCCTTGTCGACGATCAGCCGGAACCGCTTGATCGGTCCGGCCCAGTTGGCGCCTGTGGTCAGCACATAGGAAAGCCAGGCCTCGGTGTAATAGGGCCCGGTGTCCAGATTGGCCGATTCGAGCCGCCGCTTGGCGCCGTTCACGAAGGGCGCA
>JANQPI010000038.1 GCA_028289585.1 Candidatus Zixiibacteriota bacterium | reverse complement strand
GCATCGGTGCTTCCGGCTTCGTCTGCTAAGTGTTTGCTGCAACTGCACTTTCGCAGATTACGGACGCCGATGCACCTTCAATGGTGAGAGATCCAGGCTCTTATGTTTGCCGTTTCAAGGACAGGTCGTGCTGCATGGTGATCTGTTTTTGCAGATCGTAATGTCCTGAGATGTGCATGGCAGGCGGTGGGTGGCTTGAACGACGGTTGATCCTGCTCTTATCCGCGGATTGGTACCGCATGACCAAGGTTCGTCGTGGAGCTACCTCTGCCTAGTGCACGCGCTTCGGCCCGTTGGACCGGCTTCAAACCCGGAACGAGGGTTCTCCTGACCTGCCAGCCCGCCGCCAGCCATACACATCGATGTAAAGGTGGGTCGATGGCGCCTCCCTTGTTATGTCACACCGCCGGGATCAAGCTGTCTTCGGCTCGACCATGCGGGCAATCGCCCAGATGAAACCGACCAGTTCTCTGGCGATCGCTGTGATCACTTTCGGGGCTGTTTTCCCTTTGGCCATCAGATGGCGATAGCGGTGACAGAGCCGGACTTGCGCTTGCCAAGCGACTGCCCTGATGGGCTCCGGCAAATGGGCAGATCGTTTGTGGATGACCCGCGATACGCGTGCAGGGAACCGGTAGGTCCAGGCCGCTTCGACCAGCGACGTCCTTGCCAAACTGTTGCCGGTTTTGGTGATCGGGCCACGACGGATGGTTTTGCCACTCGAATGCTCCGATGGCACAAGGCCCAGATATCCCATCAGCTGACGTGGGTTGTCGAACCGGTCAAAGCAGCCGATCTCGGCGACCAACGTCGCGGCATTCAGCATCGAGACACCGCGAAGCGCCTGCAAGGCTTCGACCACGGGTGCCAGCGTCCATTTCGGAAGGAGAGCGGCAATCGCATCCGCGAGGCGGGCACAAAACGCTTCCGCCCGCTCGATCCGCAGGATGAGCTCCTCGAGCACCAGATGCTGGGCCGGCTCTGGAAAGCTCAGATCGGAAAGCCAGCCTCGATGGGGTTTGCTCCAGTTGGTGCCGGGGTAGCT
>JANQPI010000039.1 GCA_028289585.1 Candidatus Zixiibacteriota bacterium | reverse complement strand
GCCGCTTTGGATTGTGGGCGGCGCCGGCACGGGTTGAATCGTCGGCGGGTCAACTGGCGGGACCGGTTCGATTGGCGGCGTTGGGATACTGGCGCCCGGTTCAATCGGGACGAAAATTCCGGGAATCGCATCGGTCGGAACGTAATTGGGCGGGAGCGGCGGGATCGGGTTAGTGTTTGGCGGTCCCGGCGGTTCCGTCGGCGGGACAACCGGCGGCGGGCAACTGCAATCCGGCGGTTCCGTCGGCGGTTCAACGTCTTGGAACCCGGCCGGCAACTGACCCGCAGAGAATCCGCCAGCCGGCAGATTGACCGCCCCACAATCGAACGGGTCTTGCGTTCGGCGAACGCCGTGTAAATTCCGATGCGTAGCGGTTTGACGTGCGAACCGGGCAAGACTTTGATTCAATCGATTCGCCGTTGTGTAACCCGTATCGGCGACGGCAACCCGTTGCCCACGACCGACGGCAATAAACGGGACTTCCGTGCGGCCCGTTGTCCCGGTTGCGTGAATAATGCGGCGGGCTTTGTCCCGCTGGGAATCCCAGTCAACCCAAATCACACGCATGCCCGGAGCCCGAATCTGTCCGGATGCGAAGTCACGTTGTAGCCGGTTGGACTCTTGGCACCATTTCGAAAACACAACATATGCGGTCAATGCGTCTGACGGCACGGCCGGCGAAGTTTCCGGGTAGAAATTCGGCCCACGGCCCGGGCGGTTATCCGAAACAAATTTCCGCATTTGCGGATGACTCGAACAGCCGGTTTGCCATTGCGTCGTGAACGAAGTGATTCCGACCAATTCCCCCCGGCTATTGAAAATGCCGCCGCCCGAATCGCCGGACTTGCTTGGCTGATTGAGCGTCAGCCCCCAGCCGTTCACCCGGAGAACCCGTGCGGTTCGCTTCGTATGCTTCCCGCCCGGCCAACCGTTAACCAGAACGGTTTCGCCGGCCCGGACGCTGCCGATACGCTCTAGCTTGATTGGCCCCGAATACTTGACCGAGAGCAAAGCGAGATCCGGCAAGCTTCCGTCCGAGTTGCGGGTGTACTCCAATGCCAGCCAAGTCACGGGATAGGGCCGGCCGGCAATCCAAACCGTCTGGCGTGGCCGCTCGGAGACGTGGCCGGCAGTCAAGAAGAACGTTTGCCCGTTCCGCTGAATGATGGGGACGGCGCTTGCGGCGCTGTGGTTGTGATGCTCCCCGCATTTTGCACATTGGTAATCGATTCGGTGAACGTCTCCGAGCACGCTGGCGGAAATCGCCAGCAGTACCAACGGAACCAAAGCAACCAAGAATTTTCGCATTGTGTTTGCTCCCGAGAGTTTAGGGGGGAAATGTGGTTAACCGCCGGCATGCTACCACGAGAAAACGGCAGCGGGAAGATTGACCCGGGAAGCGACCCGGGTTAATCTGGCTCGCATGTTGACCGCCCGGAAACAAAGCAAACGCCCGCCGAACTCGAAAGTCTGGCGGGCGTTTTTTGTGTCTACCGGCCGGATACAACAAGAAGTCCCGGGGTAGGTTCTTCCCGTGGCTTTACCGATAGGCGCCCGCAATTGTAGAGCGTCGGACGCCGTTTGACAAATCTTGGCGGGCAACCGCCCGAAGAATCGCTCTAAAAATGCCGCAACTTGCCGGCCGAGAGACACGCCCACGGCGTTGAATCGAGCGGGTATTTTGTGAGCGGCTTTTTACCCCACAGCAACCTGCGCTCTAGCGGACTACAGGGTTGCGTGTCACGGTTGACGTGGCTTGGGGGACGCCGGGGAAATCCCGGGGATGGCGTCAAGCCTTAGACGAAAACATAGCCCGGGAGCCCAGCGACGGCCCAGCGGCTCCGGAAAGCAGAATTCCGAGTCATTTGGTTTCAGCGGTTCCATATTCGTATGGGACCGCTGCGCTCTGAACCCGCTCACCAAAAAGCAGAAGACGCTTAAAGAGTTCCCAACTCCTTAGAGTGGCAAGCGTCGTCCGGCTTTCATCTCGCCCCGAGTCTCTTGGGGTTGTTCCGCTCCGTCGGTCCGTCACAGATTGGGACCGTTCCAATGGCAAAAAACAAAAAACGCCGAAAATCGAAAGCGTCGTTCCCGTCAATCCCCGGACAGACGGACGCCAACCGTTGGAAGCGAGACCCGAATCAAACCCGGTTGTTCGACAACGGGCCGGAAGCCGGCCCGGTTCCGGAGCAAGCGATATTCCACGACGTGAAATATCAAGACGGCGTCCGGCTTTCCGGCTGGTCCAAGCTTGAGGACTTGGAAGAACGGGACGCAACGGGGCGGTTTGCCTAGATTGCTCTGGCTGATTTTGTCCCCACATTTTCAAAAAAGGGGGACAAAAAGGGTTGACCGCCAACGTCACTCACAATATCGTTATGTCAGTGGCGGGCAACAAGCCGGCCAAGCAACTAACCCAAGCAACAGGGGAAAAGGTAATGGCAGTTTTTGAGGAATTGGAATGTACGTTGACGGGGACCGAAGCACAGTTGATGCACAACGGGCAATTGTGTGACCCGCTCAATCCTTACGCCAAGTCAATCAAGTTGATTTCTTCGAAGCGTAAGAAGACGGATGACGATTTTGAGGAAATGTCCCGTAAAGAGTGGGAGGCCGGCCTTTACTTGGACGAAGGCCGACCGTGCTGGCCGGCCGAAAACATTCATTCAATGTTGATTGCCGCCGCCAAGAAGCAAAAAGAGGGGCCGCTTGCCAAAGCGGGATTGGTTATCGCCGGCAAGTTTCGCTTGGACTACAAAGGCCCGAAAAGCGTTGAAAAGCTATGGGCTGACCCGCTCTTTCGATTGGTCAAGTCCGTGCGAGTCGGCACTTCCCGAGTAATGCGAACTCGCCCGCTGTTCCCGTCCGGCTGGAAACTGACGGTCAAGCTTATGTTTGACCCGGAGCAAGTAAACCGGGAGCAAGTCGAAGAATGGTTTGAAATCGCCGGCGCCCGTATCGGGCTGTCAGACTGGCGCCCGCAATACGGGCGTTTCAGTTGCGAATTTGCTTGATCGTCCGCACGACCGCCCGGCAGTCAACCGGGCGGTTTCCTTCAATTCTCCTAAAGGGGATACGGACATGAAAAAGGTTGTAGAAGCCCCGATTGCGCACCTTAAAAAAGGGGACGTGATACCCGCCGAAAAGCTTGAACTATGGAGCGGGCACGGACGGGAAACTCAGGCGTTTAGCTTTTATGCGATGGGACTCGGGGGGCGCATTGAACGGCAATTGGGCATTGTTTGCCGGCAAGACGGCGGCGACTTGCGATTACTGAGGGATTCGGAAGCGGTCGACTACGTCCCCCAGCGCTTCGAGGTTCACGCCAGGGGCATCCGGAGGTCCGTCAGGCGGATTCAGGACATCGACGAATCGAAGTTGAATAACGAAGAACTGGCAAGGAAGCGTGAAACCGAAATGGTTCAATCCCGAGTTGCCCAGTCAATGAGCCGGGAACAACGGCGGGTGAAACGGCGGCTTAAGATGCTGAAGGAACGTAAGGTCTGATTGGAGAGGAAAGGAGTGGAGAGGAGCGGACTGGAGAGGAGAGGAGAGGAGGGGAGAGGCTTTCCTTCTAGGCGTACAGAGTGGAGCGGATCGGAGGGGAGGGGATAGGAATGGAGGGGACGGGAACGGAGAGGAAGGGACTGGAGGGGAGGGGATAGGAACGGAGTGGATGGGAGAGGCTTTCCTTCTAGGCGTACAGAAAGGAATGGAGAGCAGTGGATAGGGAAGGAGTTGGATTGGATGGGAAAGGAGAGGAGGGGATCGGCTTTCCTTCTAGGCGTACAGAGTGGAATGGAAAGGAGGGGATCGGAACGGAGGGGAGTGGAAAGGAGTGGAATGGAGAGGAATGGAGGGGAGCGGAAAGGAGAGGAGAGGCTTTCCTTCTAGGCGTACAGAGTGGAACGGAACGGAGGGGAGGGGATCGGAACGGAGGGGAGGGGATCGGAACGGAGTGGATGGGAATTTCCAAAAAAGGGGACAAATACGGTTGACCCCCGGGGCGACTGACGCTATCATTATGTCAGTGGCGGGCGACAAAGCCGGCCAAGCAACAACAACCCAAGCAACGGGAGTTTCTGTGATGACAAGTTTGATGCTCGAAAACGACGCCGCCACGACAAGCCGCAACGACTTGGCTTTGATTCCGACTCCGGAAGCCACTGAGACGTGGCAGCCAATCCCGCATTCCGACGTTGTGGACGTTGCCGAGTCGACTTTGAACCGTCACGGGTTCGAAATCATCGATTCGGCGTTTGGCATCAAGGGCGACGACGGCGCCCAGATGTTTGCAACGCTCGACTTGCAGAGCAAAATCAACGCCGAAGTCCGGGTAGCCGTCGGGCTGGCCAACTCCACGGACAAAACGCTCTCGGCCAAATTCTGTGCGGGCGAACGTGTCTTGGTTTGCTCCAATCTGTGCTTTGGCGGGGAAGTCGACATTGCCGCCAAGCACACACTGAACGGCCGTGAGATGTTCGAGACCCGGATTGACGCCGCCGTGGCTGGTCTCGAACCGTTCATCATGGCCAGCACGCAACGAATCGCCCGCTTGTCTGGTCGCATCATCGACCGGGACGAAGCGAATTCAATCATGTTGCGGGCGTTCGAGTCCGGCTTGATTTCATCCCGGCAACTGATGCCGTTGGTGAATGAGTGGCGGAACCCGAAACACGAGGACTTCGAGCCCCGGACGCTTTGGAGTCTGCAAAACGCTTACACGGAGATTATGAAGCCCCGACAGGCCAGCCAGCCGGCCAAAGCGGCCCGGGAGTCAATGGCGTTCCAACGCTTCTTGACAGCCGTCTGACTGCGTTTCTGAGGCGTTCCCCGAGCCCGGGCGGGTCAAGTCCCGGGCATTCTCTCAAGCCCCATACGGAAGGACTGAGGACCGATGATGCTTTTGATTTTCGGATTTTTCGGATTACTGCTTGAAGCGGCGTTAGGCATTTACATGCTTCCGACGTTGATTGCGTATTCCCGCCGCCACCGACAGTTGCCGGCAATCGCCGCACTAAATGCCGTCGGCGGATTTTCGGGCGCCGGTTGGGTTGCCGCATTGACTTGGAGTCTAGCAAGGAGCAATGAGCAATGAGCAAGTTGAAAACCGCAGTTGAGACGATGACATACGAAGCCCGCCGGGACTTCGAGACGATGATTGAATCCGGCGATTACCCGGCGTTGCGGCGTTGGCTTGTGGACACGCTGTGCGAAGCGGCCCGGAAGCGGGAAGCGGCGAACCGCCGGCAGCGGGAGTACAACGCCCGGGTGCGGGCTGGACAGGGGACGGTTGACGTTACGTAGCGTAGCCGCTACAGAACGTAACGTAACGTTACCAACGGGCACATCGGGGAGGGGTTCGAATGTTGCCGGATGAAATTTGCGAAGAATTGGAACGGATGGAATCGGCCGGAGATTATCCGCTTGTGGCTTTCTGGCTTCGGCACGTCACCCGGGAGACGGCAGAGCAGCGGGAGAAAGCCCGGGACCGTCAGCGGGCGTACCGTGAGCGTCGGGCCGGCTCCGGCGGGAAAGTCAACGGGACCAAACCGCCGAAGCGGGAGCGGCCGGCGCCGCCGGACCCCCGAATTTCAGAAGTCATCAGCCACTACCAAACCCACAAGCCCCGAGCACGTCCGGGAAAAAAGGAGGTCGACAAGATCCGGGAGCGACTTCGGGAGGGGTATTCGGCGGACGACTTGAAAGCGGCGATTGACGGCTGTTTCCGTTCGCCGTTCCATTGCGGGGAGAATGAGAACAACCGCAAATACCAATCTCTTGAGTTGATTGTCCGGGATTCAAAGCACGTCTTGGACTTCATCGAGACGCCGGACGAAACCGGTCACGTTCCGCTGAAAGCCCAGCAATTGCGGCGGAACATCGAGCTAGTCAAACAGAAGTACCGAGAGCAATACGAGGCCGAGCATGGACCCAAGTGAATACGACGCCCGCACAGACATTATCGGAGCGGTTTACGAGACGGCAGGAACGCAACTGAGCGCCGCCGCCATTGAGTTGATTGTCAATGCTCTGGCTGACGTGCCGTTCGACGCATTGAAACGGGCGGCATCCCGTGCCGTGCTGGAGGAAAACTTTCGGCCGAGCCCGGCCAAGCTTCGGGAGTTGGCCGGCGTTCCCCAAGCACCCCAACGCTCGCTTATGGCGTGGGAAGCCGTGTTGCACGCTATCCGCAAGCACGGCGGGCATTCAGCCGTGGATTTCGACCCGATTACTAACGCCGTCATCCGGACGCTTGGCGGCTGGGAATGGCTAACCGGACTGCCGGCCGAACAACTCCACAAATTCGAGGCCCGGAAATTCCGGGAGCATTACGAACGCTTTGCGGCAACGGGTATCCCGGCACAATCCGAACTCGCTTTGCCGCTTGAAGGAATGACCGAGCAGCAACCGTTACGCATAGGAGGCAACCGGATCAATGGAACACGTCGTGATTCTCCGAGACTATCGGACGGGCGTGGCGGAAGTTGAGGGGAGCCCGCCGGATCGTCTGCAGTTTCAGATACCGGGCGAGCAACAGGAAACAACCGTCGTTCGGTTTGAACCGTGGGGCGTCTATCTTGACCGCCGCTTTCGTCGCCGGCAGATTGCGTTTATCTCTGGCGAGTTGTCCGAGATATCTGAAAACTTGCGGCGTTCATTTGGCAACGGATTGCCGACGCTTTGCCCGGGCATTCTTGCCGCCCGCTGTGAATTCACAAAATATCTAGTTGATAGGCTGTTTGATGATAACGATTGAGGTCATCGGGGATGCGAAGCCGGCCGGCAGCAAGCGGGCGGTTTCGACTCGGGCCGGCGTCCGAGTCATCGACGCTAACCCGAACTCTGCCGGATGGAAGCAACAAGTTGCGGCGGCGGCAGCGGAAGCAATGGCAGAGCACGGGGCAACCGAGTTGCTTGAAGGCCCGCTCTGGCTGGAGGCAGACTTTTACACTCCCCGGGCAAAGTCGCACTATGGAACCGGCCGGAACGCCGGCGTGTTGAAAGCGACGGCGCCCAAATGGCCGGTCAAGCGGCCGGATTTGCTGAAGCTAACCCGGGGAATCGAAGATGCGTTGACGGGCGTAGTCTATCGGGACGACTCACAAATTGTCCGTGAGTCACTTTGTAAACGTTACGGAACGCCGGCCCGGGTGATTATCCGAGTCGGCCCAATCGGGGAGACCGCAGAGGATGATTCAAAAATCTGTCACGGAGATTGTTCGGGAAATCAACAACTATTCCGGGTTTGAATACGTCTGGCCGGCCGGAACGTATCACGTCGGCGAAGCGCCGGATTTGTTTGTCAACTTGATGGGAATCGACGGCCCGTTGCACGTTTCCGCTTATGGCGTGACTCTGATTGGAGACCAATGGGGGCCGCATCCGGTAATCAAAATGAGTGATTGCCGAAACGTTCAACTGTCCGGGATTTCGGTTGACTACCCGGAGCGAGCGGTCCGCACGTTGGATGATTTCGCCAACACAAGCGGCGACAAAATCATTCCGGTTGACAGTCTTGAAACGCTCCGAATCCGTCGGGGATTTCATCAATGGTTTCCGGACTTCGTTGCGGACGGCCCAACGGTATGCGTCCCCCGAAAGTCGAATTCAATCATTGTGGAGGATTGCAACAGTTGCGTTTTCACCGACGTGACCGTTGACGGTTCGCCGAATATGTCCATTGCGGAGAACGGCGGCGGATACAACCGATACGAACGGCTGGCGATCCGCAACGGCAATGCCGACGGGTTCCACTCGGCCGACGCAGTTGGCGGACCCGTGTTGCACAGTTGCTTGATTGACAACTGTGGGGACGATTCGTTCAACCGGTATCAACGGCTATCCCACGGTCTAGCATCGGCCGGCAACACACTGATTGTTGCCGAGCATTTCCGCAAAAAAGCCGTGTCCGGCGCTCAAGCGTTTCTGTGGGAAACGAACGACGTTGGTTCAATGGACCCCCGACGCTTGCGGTTTGTCGCTTCGGCAATCGTGGAGGATGTAACCGAAATCCGGGAGACGCAACACTCACTGCCCGGGTTGATTATCGGGGAAGTTTGGACCCGCAAACTAACGCTATCCGATGAAATTCCCGAACTACAAGAGTCCGGAACCGGCTTCGTCCCAACATACGTGTCGTATCGGCTCCCGGGAGACGCCCGGGCCGAGTTGGAATCGTGCCGGTTTACGAACAACTGGAATCGGGGAGTCGTTGGCCGGCACGTCAACCCGGACGATTGTCAGGTGAACAATTACGGGTTGACCCGGGACGTTGGGCCGGCGTTGCGATTCAACGAAGGCCCGATTATTTGATTGACGGCACGGCGGGCTATCTGCCACAATGCCGGCGTTGCTTGGTTAGTTGCTCGGAACGGCGTTCGGGGAGTCACGCACCCGAACGCCGTTTCTCATTTGGGGAGTCGCCGAAATGGACTTGACCCGCCGCCAAGCGTTGGCCGCTCTGCTCGCTCCGATACTCGTTGACCCGCCAGCACGCCCACGGGACAACCGCCCGACGCTCTACATCATGTGCGCTGATTGGTGCGGACCGTGCAAAGTCGTTGACGCCGATTTGAAGCCCGGACGCCCGCTTGCCGTGCTCAATCAGTGGTTTCAAGTCCGGAAAGTCAACGAACGTCGAGACGCCCGGCTTTACCAATGGCTGAAGCGTCGGGGCCGAGTCCGGACAATCCCGGCGTTCATCGTCCACGACGGGCGGCAATGGCATTTAGTCCGCTCCGGGTATCTCCGAAGCCAAGCGCCGGACTTGTTGCGGTTGCTGAAACGCTACGCAACTCCCAAAATGCCGTATATTTGAGCCGGCTAGACCCGACAACCGCCCGGATTATCTTGGCAGTTGCCGCCGCAACGCTCGCAATTCTCGCATTTTGGAAACTTTACGCCCGATGATTGACGCCGTTTGGTTGCTACCCGTTGCGGCGTTGGGGTTTGCGTTGGGTGCGTCTATGTGCTTGACCAAGGGGAAGAAATGACCGGCCCGCATAAAGTCGTTTCACTCGGGTCAAGCGTTGTCGAGCGGATTACCGATTCCGGCGTTGGCCCGGTTTCTCTGCTCGGGGCAATCTCCGGCAGTCAACGGGTAATCGACACAATCGGGGCTGGCGTTTACTTCCCGTATGTCATCCGGAGCAACGAAGATCCACCAAGCGTCATTTGGGAGGAAGGCATCGGGATAATCGATGCGTCAAGCTTGCTGACCCGGGAAACGGTTCTCCAACCGGTTTACGACACACCGCAGAATCTACCGGCCGGCGAAAAGCTGTTGCTTGTCGGCCCGTCCGCCGCTTTCGATTTCCACGTTGCGAACGGCCCGCCAGGCCCGACGGATGACAACTCACAGGGGTTCGCAATCGCTTGCCGTTGGATTGAGTCGATTGAAAGTAACGTTTGGGTTTTAGTTGACGATACGCCCGGCGCCGCCGTCTGGAGAATGACCGGCCCGAATCTAGCGTTCAAGCCAAATGCGTTCGCCGGGACGGTCAACCTCAACTTTGAATCCCGGCTCAATCACGCTATCGACCCGCTAACGGCTAACATCACAATCGAGCAATCGAAAGCGTCAATCGGCCAAACGTATCAAGTTGAAATTCAGCAAGACGCAACGGGCGGGCGGGCGGTTACGTGGGGAACAACGTTTGACACAATCTCTTGGGCCGAACCCCCAAGCCCAAGCTTGGCAGCAAACGAACGGGATTTGTACTCGCTCAGCTATCGAGAGGCGGGACGTTGGCACGGGTTCCAATTGATGAAAGGATTTTGACCCGTGCCGGAAGCTATCTATCTTCCCGTGGCCGATACAACGCCCGACGATTGGGATACGCAACCGCCGGCATCTGACCCGAAATTCGAACTGGTCAACAACGGCGTTGCGACTCCGGACGATTCGGGCTACATCCAAGCCCAATCAGACATTGGGCAGTGGTTTCGCTTCCCGGAGATGCCGGCCAACTTGCTACAAGTCACGGCGTTAGAAGTCCGAACCCGAATCGGCTCAATCGGCATCTCGAATAAAGGTTGTTTTTTGGGGACACGAGAGGGCGGGCAAGACGTAGCTTTGACGGACTTGATTGGCGTGTTCGCCGGACCACAGAACCAATGGGTAATGACAACCGTGCAACCCGTCATCAGCGGTCGAAACAACAAAGCTGCTTGGGACAATTTTCGACTCGGTTATGCCGGTTTCCAATTTTCCCCAAGTCAATTCAACCGCATTTCCGAAATCGAAGTGACTGTAACGTATACCGAGCAACCGCTCCCCGATTTCGAGGCACAGGGTTGGCCGTTACTCTCTCAACAATCTGGAGGCTAAGCAGATGGACCCGGCAGTAAAACAATGGCTTGAGAACATGAAAGCGGGCGTTGCCGCCGTGCAAAGCGCTGACGGAGTGAACGTCAACGCTTCCGAATTCACGCCGAACGCTGACGAAGTGATTGTCTTATTGGCAATCCGAAGCGACAAGCAAACGGCACAGGCGTTGATTGACCATTTGAGCGAGACGGAATCAGAGTAGGGAGGGGGTTGACCCGGGCGGGCGCCGTGTCGTGCTTTGGTAGTCCGTCGAACATACAAAGCACGGTTGCCCGGGCGGTTGTTTGCGGTCAATCGTCGGCGCCACTTTTTCAAAACGGAGTGAAATGCAATGGCAAGCTTGGTCTATTCACAATGGATTTCGGATTGCTTTAACGGCGTTCGAAACATCGGCGAAAACTATCACACGATGCTTGTCGGAACGGGTTACACGCCGGACCGATTGCATACAGTCATTGACCCGGGCGTCAACGATGCAACGTCGCCGTTGTTCAACGAACTCCAAGCGACGAACTACACCGGCGGATTCAACGGAGCCGGCCGGCTTGCGGCGTCAATCACAAACCAAGTCGACCCAGTTACGACATACTGGAATTTCGCAATTGCCGACCAGCAATGGTTAAACTTGGGCGGCGCCCAAAACGACACGATTGCGCACGCCATTCTCGTTTACCAACTCACGGACGACACGCTATCCCGCTTGGCCGCTTGTCTCGAAATCAACCCAACACGAGACACGGACGGCGGCAACTTTACGATTGACTGGGCGACGTTAGCCGCTGGCGGCAACGTGCAAGCCCGACCGCTTGTTACGTAGGGCGGGCAATGGCAACAGCGCCGAAGACATACCGGGCGGCATACGGAATGGCTCCGTATGGCTGGCGTCCGTATGCAAGCCAGATTGAACAATTCGCCGAACAAACGGCCGTGCCGGGTTCGGCGTCTATCGATTTGGTGGTCACGCCCGCCAACTTCATCGGCGGGCAACCACGGACGCTTGTGGCAGAGGTTGCCGTTGTCGAATTCGGGATTGTCCCGGTTGAGGTTGAAGGCCCGCCACCAAACTCCATCCCGCCGACGGCGTTAATCGACTTCGCCGCAATTGCTCCGGCATACGATACGCCCGAGACATACGGCAACCCGGTTACGGCGGGAATCAACTTCGTTGCTCTTGAGCCCGCTTGGATTGGCGGGCTTCCGCTTCGTATCGCAACCGGCACATTCTTCACAACGGACCGTTACCAAGCTTCAATCATCGTCGGCCCGCAAATCTTGGGAGAAATCGCCGTGCCTCAGATGTACGAAAACAACGACGGCGTTGTCTGGCTGCAAAACTTGCGGGACTTCATCAACCCGAGCGCCGGACCAATCGACGACGCAGAGGGAACGGCGACGTTCTATGATTCGCTCGACAACCCGGTCACGGGTGCAACGGACTTGCCGTTAGTTTCGGCCGGCTCCGGCGGATACTACGCATTGGTTCCGGCGTCCGCCGGTTTGGTCGGCGGGCAAGAATACACCGTGACCGTCGAGCTAACGAACTACAGTTATTGCCGGGAGTCGCCGGCACCGTTCGGAATCGCAACCGTTGTGAATTGCTGAAAATGCCAACCGCTCCGAAGAAATTCAGACACGGGAAGCCGACCGGGCAACACATCGGGAATCGGCATCAACGGGGATACGGTAACGATTGGGACCGGCTACGGCGTTGGTTTCTCCGCAGCCACCCGCTATGCGAGCATTGCGAGCGGGCCGGCCGAGTCACGCCCGCAGTGGACGTTGACCACATAACGCCGTTCCGGGGGTTGCACGATCCGCTTCGGTTGGACTCGGACAACCTGCAGGCGTTGTGTAAAAGTTGCCACAAACGCAAGACGGACAGTCAATACGATGGGATTACATAGCCGGCACGGGTTGCCGCCTACAATCTGGGCTGGCCATTACATCCCGGGCGATTCCTACGAAGGCCGAATGATGACGCTAGATGAGGGTTGGCTAGCCGTCTCCCGGCGATTGACTGACCAGAAGCCGGCGCCCGAGTTGGTTGGGTCTCCCGCTTGGGGGCTACCCGACTCGCCAACGTGGACGGCACAGCAAGAGAACGCCCCGGTAATCGCAGGAATCGACGTAAACATTGTCGAACCCAACCGAGCGTTAGAAATTAGCCGGGTTCGCTTCTGGGCGCCGTCGCTTGCCTCAAACATTCTCTATGAGGTCTACACGGTCGTTGGGACGGATTATCAACTTGTGCATTCCGCAACCGGCGACACGCTTGGCCAAATTGGCTGGCAGATTATTCCAACGCAATTCAACCGAATTGTTTTAACGGGTGCGGTGTTCCAAGTCGTGCTTAGTACACGCAACACGCAAAGCACGACCGAGGGGACTTACCATTACCAATACGAGGGAAGCAAGAGCGGCAACGATGATCCGGGAGAGGGAAAGATCTCACGCAACGGCGGCCGGACCGTGCTGCGGATTTCGGACGTTGATTACAACAAAGACGATCCGCCGGAAGTCCATAACATTACGGTTGGTTCCGTGCTCCGAATGACCGAGCGTTCGAGTCAAAACCGTTGGGAAGAATACAACGTTATTGCACCCAAGACGGATAATGGAAATTGGTATAACGTCCCCGTCGAACACGTCGACAGCGGTTCGCAGACACTCCGGGATAATGAGATTGACCTAAGAGTCATCAACCCGGCATCGTTGCCCGTGGACTACGTCGAACTCACAGACGGCTATCTAAACACCCCGAACGCCCGGGGAGTCGTTCGCATCGGGGACGGACCGATAACCAACACAGACGACGCTTACGGCGTTGATATCGAGACACAAGAGTTGGTTGTTAGCCCGGACTGGGATTTGATTGCAGCGACAGGGTAAACGCAATGTGCCAATGTGGATGCCGATACCGAGCCCGCAACGGGGATGAGTGGCGTTGTGCGATGTGCGGCGGAACGTGCGAGCCGGCTATTCCCCAATGGCATCGGGAAGCCGAGTTGTTCAACGATTTGTTCGGGAGCGGAAAAAATGTTGCGGAATCCGAAGCGGAAAACGGGGAACCCGGTATTCTGGCTGCCGGGAATGACCAGATTGGGGAGAAATCACCCGAAAACAAGCCAATTTTGCGGCTTTTTTAGCGATTGCGTAAGCCGTTGGGGTGCAAGGGGATAGGGGGAGTCGGAATCGTAGGGAACCCGGTTGCTAAGGACCACCCGTCACCCGCTTATTTTTTAATAGCCGCACAAGCCGTTACCAGTTAACAACTTACGTCGACGCACCAAGTTATGGCAGCAAAGTTTCACCAAACTAACGCCGATTGGCATGGAAGTTTGTGTCGTTGCAAGTCAAGCCCAACCGTTGCACGTGGGGGCCGACGTGCAACGTTTCGGTTGCCGAGTCCGGTTGTGTCGCTTGCCGCCGGAGCGGTCGTATCTTGGCTGTTGATTCTGATTGGGTGATACGATGCCGTGGAACCGTCGCCGTTGGTGGTGGACTCAGGATGACGTGCTAGCAATTCTCGTGTTGCTGGCGTTGTCGTTTGCGATTGT
Source organism: Candidatus Zixiibacteriota bacterium (assembly GCA_028289585.1). Lineage (GTDB taxonomy): Bacteria > Zixibacteria > MSB-5A5 > GN15 > FEB-12 > JANQPI01. The sequence goes on along the minus strand of JANQPI010000039.1, from coordinate 21,075 downwards.
GGCCGGCTCATATTGGATGATTCACGTTCGGGAGCGTCCGGAGCGTTGCAAGGGTTGTTTGACGTGCGGGACGCATTGCCAATGCGACCACCCGGGCGGGCTTATCTATTGCTCTGATTGTCGGGGAGACTGAAATGCGACAGCGTGGCCGAGTCCGTGTATCGGTGGAGTTGATTGGTTATCGTTCCGAGGAACTGAGCGATTCCGTTATCTGTTCATTCTGCAAGCGTTGCGAATGGCAGTTTGTGTTGGACGGCTGGCAATATATCCCGGACGTTGATTGCGTTGATATCTTTCTGCAATGCCCGGAATTCGACGAAGTCCCGGAAACTGCGATAGCGCCGCTGTATCGTTGTTACTTCACCGAACGTGCGGACGGGATGAGTTACGAGTGGAAGCGAGCATGATTGCCGAAGCCGAAACGCAATTCCCATTCTCGCCCGAGCGGGTTGATTGCGACCGTTTCTATTTCGACGAAGCGGCGGCGAAAAAAGCGGTTGTGTTCATTCTCAAACTTCGGCACGCCAAAGGAGCGGTTGCCGGCCGAGCGTTCAAGCTTGAACCGTGGCAGCGTCGTATCGTCGAAGATTTGTTCGGTTGGAAGCGTCGTGCGGACGACTCCCGCCGCTACCGAATCGCTTACGTTGAAGTCCCCCGGAAGAACGGGAAGTCAACGTTGGCAGCGGCTATCGCTCTGTATTTGTTGTTCGAGGATGATGAACCGGGCGCCGAAGTCTACAGCATCGCCGGCGACATTCAACAAGCGTCACTTGTGTTCGACCCGGCTTGTCTGATGATTCGGAACCGGGAGGAATACGCAGTACAGGCGAAGTTTCTCAGCAGCAAAAAACGTATCGAGTTGCCGCTAGACGGAAGCTTCTATCGGGCGGTTGCCGCTTCAAAGGAAGCTAGTCACGGCTACAACCCGAGCGGGATTCTGTTTGATGAAATCCACAACCAATCCGACCGTGACTTGTGGGATATCATGCAGACCGGCACGGGCGCCCGACGGCAACCGTTGACGCTTGGCATCAGCACGGCCGGCCACAACCGTTCGTCAATCTGCTGGGAACTCCACCAGTATTCGGAACGAATCTTGGCCGGCGACGTTGTGGACGATTACTTTTATGCCGTTCTCTACGGGGCCGACGATGACGACGATTGGACAGACCCGGCCGTATGGGCGAAGGCCAATCCAAACTTGGGCGTATCCGTATCGTTCGAATATCTTGAAGAACAATGCGAGCGGGCTAAGCGTTCGGCCGGATTGGAAAACAGCTTCCGAATGTTGCACTTGAACCAATGGGTTCAGCAGTCAATCCGTTGGCTGAAAGTCCGAGAATGGAACGCCGGCGCCCGGGAGCAACGCCCCGAGGACTTGGAGACATACCCCCGGTACTGCGGTCTCGACTTGGCATCAACCCGGGATGTGAACTCGCTTGTTTCGTTGTGGGAATTGGACGGCGGGCACTTCTGGGTAGAGCCCCGATTTTGGATTCCGGCCGAACCGTTCGACGAACGTGGGAAGAACGACCGGACGCAGTTGCAGAACTGGGCGACCCAGGGGTTCATCGAAACGACTCCCGGGAATGTCACGGATTATGCTACGATTCGCCGGAGAACTCTTGAGGAAAACGAACGCCAGACAATCCAAGAGATGGCATACGATCCGTGGGGGCCGGCCGTATCGTTCGTCCAAGACTTGGCGGCGGACGGGTTCGAAGCGGACCGGTTGACGCAGTTTCGGCAAACGGTCGGCAACTTCGCCGCTCCGTCAAAGAAACTTGAGGAACTGATTGTATCGGGGAAGATCCACCACGACGGGAACCCGGTAATGTCGTGGATGATTGGAAACGTTGCCGCAAAAGTGGACGTAAGCGGAAACATTCGGCCCGACAAGGAAAAGTCGGCGGACAAAATCGACGGCGTTGTTTCGCTGATTATGGCGCTTGGTTGTGCCATGCTGGCCGAACGGGTTGAACAAGAAGTGGGATTTCGGACGCTATGATTCTAGACCACAACGGCAATACGTTGTCCCGTCTCCAGCCGTCCGAAGCAAAGCCCGCCGGGACCACAATGCGAGCGGTTGGGAACGATGCGGCGTTTATGGTCGAGCAATCCGGCGGGAGGGGTTCGACGGCATCTAGCGGCGTCCAAGTCAACCACAGAACGGCGTTGACGTATTCGGCAATCTATCGTGGCGTTTCGGTTATTGCCAACACAATCAGCCGGCTACCGTGCGTTGTCTATCGCATCGAAGATGGGCAAGAGATTGCAGACCGAACGCATCCCGCTTGGTATCTCTTGCGGCATCGGCCCAATACAGAAATGACGGCGTTGACGTTCTTTCAAACGCTGTTTGCGCACGTCATTTTGTGGGGCAACGGGTTCGCTTTCATCCGTCGAGACGAAGCCGGCCGGCCGGCCGAGTTGTGGCCGCTCTTGCCGTCGAACGTTGTCTTGCGTCGAACGTCTGACGGCACGCTGTATTATTCGGTTGTCATCGGTGACACCAGCACGGCCAACACGCAATACGAAACAATCAACTTGCCCGTCGAGAATGTCTTGCATTTCAAGAATTTGGGCTTTGACGGGCTAACCGGTTACGACGTTGTCGGGCTTGGCCGTGACTCAATCGGGCTAGGCTTGGCCGGCGAACAATTTGCCAGCCGGTACTTTGACAACTCGGCAACCCCAAGCTTGGCCGTTCAAATCCCGGGCCGGCTGACAGACAAACAATACGGCCGTTTGAAAGCGTCTTGGAACGAATGCCGGGAGGGTTTGCTATCCGCTCATAAGCCGTTGCTTGTCGAGAATGACGGCAAGGTTGAGACGCTATCGAACTCGGCCCGTGAATCGCAGTTGACCGAGTCACGGGAATTCGACTTGAAGTCTGCCGCCAACTGGACTGGTTCACCCGTGCATAAGATTGGCGGCGAAGGCCGGACGGCGTTCGCTTCGTTGGAGGAGGAGAACCAAGCGTTCCGGGATGAGTCGATTGAATTTCACGCTTGCTCGGCCGAAGCGGAATTAGAAGTCAAGCTATTGACGGAACCGCAAATTCGAACCGGTACGCATTCGATTTCATTCCGCCGGGAGGAACTAGTCCGCTCCAATCTCAAGATGCGGACCGAGCACAGCAAGACGGCGTTGGGCGGCGCACCTTGGAAAACCCGCAACGAAGTCCGTCACGAATGGAAACTAGCCCCCGTGCCCGGCGGTGATACGTTTATCGATCCGCTGAATATGGCACCCGAGGGAAGCGAAGATCAAACACAGACAGAACGGGCAATCGGGGAGATTGTTCGAACAATTGGCGGTTATGCAATCGACGAAGCCGAACAGAATCCGAAGCGGTTCGCTCGTTGGCTTGAGTTGTTCGAGAAGCGTAACCGCCCATTGGCCCGGGTTGCGTTGCCAGAGGCGTTAGCCGATGACGTGTTAGAAGCCGTGCGGGCGGCGCTTGACGAAGTCTACAGCACGGCGACTCGGGAAGAATTTTCGCAATCCGTCCGGGATTGCATCGAACGATTGCAGGCCGAATTGCCGGCCGGTTTCAACGGAGTCTGAACAATGGAACGCCGTTTGTTAGCTTCCCCGAATTTGGGGCAATTGCGGGTTGCCGTTCGCAGTGAAGACGGCGACTCCCGAACATTGGCCGGCTACGGAGCCGTGTACTTTCGGGAGCACGACCAAGGGACGCAATATCAACTCTGGACGGATACCGTCGAGCGCATCATGCCGGGAGCGTTTGACCGGGCAATCCGAGAGGACGATGTGCGGGGGTTGTTCAATCACGACGCTGATAACATCTTGGGCCGGACCGCAGCCGGCACAATGCGGCTGAGCGTGGACGACGTTGGGTTACGTTATGAGATTGACGCACCCGACACGGACTTAGCCAACCGGGTAATCGAAGCGGTCAACCGTGGGGACGTGTCCGGTTCTTCGTTCGCATTTCTCCCCCGGTCCGTCACTTGGCGGGAGGAAATGAACGACGAAGAACAGACCGTTTACATCCGGGAAATCAACGAAGTCGAGCTATTCGATACCGGGCCGGTTACATATCCGGCGTTTGAGTCGACCACAGCCGGCACCCGTTCCGCTTTCGGTATCGACGAAGTACAGGCCGAATTCGCCAAATGGGCCGAAGATTGGCGGCAGCGGTCCGCCGCCCGAGTCCGGCGGAACATCCGGGCAAGACTGGTCGAACTCGGTCTGTCTTGACTTATCGGGCGGGATTTCTGAAGAATAACCGCACAGGCTGATTGTGCGGGGGCTGTGCAATGTCTGGCCGTGTTGGCAAATATGCCCGGCCATTCACCCCGCAAACCGTTTTGCGTTTGGTTGATTCCGGGCGAACCGAATCAATTGGACGTGAAACGATGAAACTTAATGAGCTTTACGAAGCCCGAGCGGCGGCAACGTCGGCAATTCTCGAACTCCGGGACAAGTCGAACGACCCAAGTCATACTTGGGATGCCGACAACGAAAACGCTTGGACGGAAGCCAACGCCGATTACGACCGCTTGACGGCGGAAATCGACGAAGCCGAAGCCGTGGCAGCACGGGACGCCCGAGCGGCCGAGCTGGAAGCCCGTCAAAGCGAACTCCGGCAGTCTGACCCACGTATCGGACGGAACACGCCCGGCACGCTAGAGCCGACAGACGGCCCGGAAATCACCGAGGAAACCCGTTCGCTCGCTTTCCAAGCGTGGCTCCGTTCGGCAAACGGGATGGAGTTGCGTGAAGAACACAGCCAAGCCTGTAAGGCTTTGCGTTTCAATCCCCGGGCCGCTTATCTTGACGTGAATCTGCGCAAGGGTTCGTTCTCCGGCCCGCCGATTTGGTCGACAGGCGAACGGCGAACGGCGGAACTCCGTCAGCAGGCGACAAGCCCGGACTCAGCCGGCGGCGCTTTGGTCCCGCAGGGGTTCAGCTACGAACTCGAAAGGGCAATGCTCGCTTTCAACGGTCCCCGGCAAGTTTCCCGAGTCTGGCAAACGTCCGGCTTCAACCCAATCGACTGGCCGACGGTTTCAGACTCGGGCAACAAAGGCCGGCTATTGGCCGAAAATGCCGCCGTCACGCAGACCGACATTGCGTATGCGGTCGTGCAATTTCTCGCCTACAAGTATTCTTCGGACTTGGTTCTCGTTTCGGCGGAACTGATGGAAGATTCGGCGTTCGAAATGTCGAGTCACGTTGGCTCGCTTTTGGGTGAACGCATCGGCCGAATCACGGCCGAGCATTTCACGACCGGAACGGGTTCGAGTCAACCAACCGGTTGCGTTACTGCCGCTGGCGGCGGAATCACGGCGGCAAGCAATGCAGCAATTGCTCCCGATGAACTGATTGATTTGCAGCACGACTTGGACAGCGCCTACCGTGCGCTGCCGAGTTGCGGCTATGCCATGAACGACCAAACCGTTGCGGCGGTTCGGAAACTCAAAGACACGACAAACCAGTATTTGTGGCAGCCGTCCTACCAAGACGGAGCGCCGGCGTTGATTGCTGGTTTCCCGTATGCCGTGTTTGCCGATATGGCCGACATTGGAGCTTCGGCGGTTTCGGCAATGTTCGCCGCTTGGGAGAAATTCGTCATCCGGGACCACAACCAGATTCGGTTGTACCGGCTTGAGGAACTGTACCGAGCGAACGACCAAACCGGATTCGTGGCGTTCAGCCGGCACGACTCCAACGCAATCAATGCCGCAGCATTGCGGACGTTGACTCACCCGGCGTAAAGCGTCTCCCCGATGCTTGACAGCGCCGGCCGGTTTCTAGGGGGGCTGGCCGGCGCTTGTTTTCTTATCCCCGGGGGAGACTTCCACAGATGCGTATCGAAATGCTGACCAGTATGGCCGGACCCGGTTGCACCCGTCAGGCCGGCGAAGTTGTCGACGTTCCGGACGACGAAGCCAAGCGGCTGTTGGCAAAAGGCTTTGCCAAAGAACCCGGCCCGGGCAAACGTTCGAAGCCGGAGACCGCCGCCAAGCCCAAGCCGAAAGCGACAAAAGATGTTGAAGCTGAAAACGGCTCCGACGCTTGAACCGGTCACACGGGACGAAGCTAAAGCCCATCTGCGAATTACGTACACCGACGAAGATTCGCAAGTGGATGCCATCATTACGGCGGCACGCCAGATTGTGGAAGAAACAAGCTGGCGGGCAATCATGGAACAAACTTGGCGACTGTCGCTCCCGGCGTTCCCGCTGTATTTCTTGCTTCCACGACCGCCGTTGCTACCACCGACGCCGCCGGTAATCAATTACATTGATCCCGGCGGGACAATGGAAACGGTTGACTCGTCGGTTTATCACGTCGCTTACGATGCGGAGCCCGGGTTGATTTCTCTGAAATCCGGGCAATCGTGGCCGGCGACTCAAGCGGGCAACCCGGAAGCCGTGCAAGTCGAATACACGGCCGGATATGGTGCGTTGGCTTCGGACGTTCCGGCCAACGTCAAGCAAGCTATTCTTTTGGTTTGCGGCGACTTGTGGGCGAACCGAGAGGATGTAGTTGTCGGAACGATTGCCGCCAACATTGGGATTGCGGAACGGATTTTGGACACGTTCATTTTTCGGGACGAACGTATCTTGCCCTACATGAAGCTTTGAACTGATGGCGAAAATCAAGAATCGGTCCGGAGGATATCGGACGCCCGTTGTGATTCAGCGGGAGTCGACAACGGACCGGTTGGATTCGGGGGAGCGAGACCCGACGAAGTTTGAACAAGTCTTGCCGCCGACGTTCGCCAATCTCGAAAGCGTGGCCGGCCGTGAGTATTTCACAAATCAGCAAGTGCATTCAGAAGCAACGCACGTTGCCCGAATCCGGAGTTATGCCGACGCCCGGGACAACGTAAAGCCGGACGCATTCTTGCTAGATAGCTCGACCGGGCAGCGTTATGAAGTCGTTGCCGTGTCGGATATCGACGCCCGCAAAGTCGAGATGTTGATTTGGCTTAAAGAGCATTTGACTTGACGGCAAAACTAACGATTACCGGACTAACGGAAGCAATGGCAGCGTTACGCAAGCTGCCGCCGGAAGTCCAAAACAAAGCGGTCCCGTCAGCCGGAAACTTTGCAATGACGCCCGTTCTCAAGACGGCCAAAAACACGGCACCGCTCGGGCTGGGCTTAACGCCGGCCGGCAATGAGCGTCCGCATTTGCGGGAGTCACTTCGGAAGAAACGCAAGACGTACAAGCAGACCGGGACTTCCGTGATTACGGTTGGTCACGTTTACCGAGAAACGCCGCACGCACATTTAGTCCACGACGGGACGAAGCCGCACAGAATCACAGCCGACCACGGGCGGGCGTTAAAGATTGGTCCCGTGCTCATTCGGGGGACCGTGTTGCATCCGGGAGCAAAGCCTAACCCGTATTTGACGCAAGCGTTGGACTCCAACGAAGCGGCGGTTAAGCAGCGGTTTGCCGACAAGCTTGGCCGTGAGATTGACAAGCACGCTAAGAAGCTTGCGGGGGGCGGCAAATGACGATTGAGATTGCCGTCAAGGATTACATCGAACAGCAGTTGCCCGGAACCAAAGTCATCGTTGGCGAAGCTGACCAATCGTGGCAGCCGCCGTTTATCGCAATCTCGACTCCGTCGAAAACTCCCGGGTTCAATGCTGGCGGCGGCGACGGCACGGACGAATCAATCGTGACTGCTAGTTGCTACGGAGAAAATTGGGACGGCACGTTAGCGTTGCGTAGCTCGATCCGGAAGCTATTCGCCCGGGGATTTCACGGGGACTTTGCCGGCGTTTGGGTTGAATCAATTTTCATCCGGCAGCAACGGCAAATCCAAAACTACATCCAAGACGGGACGCAAACGGGAAACCCGGGCTACGCTATCGAGTTGCAGATTATGCACAGCGTGACCGTAGACACGGGCGCCCGGGCAAGAATCAAAGCGTTGGCAAGGAATTAGATTGTGGGCGCACCAAGTCAATACTGGGTTGACCCATCACTGAATTCCAACACGGGCGGCGGGACCGAGGTCGACCCGTGGGGGGACTTGGAATATGCGTTGACGCAGATAACGCACAACTCGGCCGATGGCGAGCAAATCAATATCAAGTCCGGAGTTGAGGAATCGCTATCCGGGCAATTGTCGATTTCTTGGAGCCCGTCGCTCAATCACCCAACGATTTTCCGTGGATTCACGACCATTGCCAATGACGGCGGAATGGCAACGGTTGAGCTAAACGGCTATCGGTTTGTCAGCGGGAAAGCCGGAATCCATATTGTTGACTTGGAACTGAAGAACGACATACCCGGCGGGGATCATCTGTTATCGTTCGACAGTCATTGCCGAGCAATCAACTGCAAGCTTCACGGGTCAAGCGGCGGGCGGGCAATCTCCCCGACAAACTCGGGCCGAACAAACGTTCAAGTTTGTGGTTGCGAGGTTTACGACATTGGCGGGCAGCATGCTATTTGGGTTCCCAATCAATCGGTAGCGTGGCACAACTGGGTCAATTGCCAAGTTGGTCCGAACCGTCCGACGAACGCCGGAATCAAATCGGAAGCCGGATGCTATGTCGGGCGGAACATGATCACAATGAGCGCCGCAACGGCACAACTCGGCATTGACCTAACCGGGAGTTATTGCGTCTGTGAAGGCAATTCGATTCTGTGCGAGGTCACGGGCGGCGGCAAGGGCATTGAATGGGACAACGATGATTGTTCCGTTCTGTCCAATCTGGTTGAGGGTTTGTCCGGAGGCGGCGGAATCGGAATCCACGGCGTGAGCGGGGACGAAGCCGGGTTGATTGGAATGAACTCCGTTTTCAACTGCACAAGTCCGTACACAATCCGAGACCCCAAGACGAATCTTGGCAACGAAACGCTAGCCGCTTCGCCGTTCGCCAAAGCCGGCGCAAACACGTTTGCAAATCGCTTCGAATACTTCGCCGCCGTCGACACTGGCGAAGTACACGGGGGGGCATACGTTGGCCCGTAAGCTTGACCGGGGAGCGGTTCAACACATCGACCAAGCCGGCAACCGGCTTGACCGTGGGGCGGTTGAAGCGTCCGTTGAATCGACGGAGACAATCGGCAACCCAGAAGTTGCCGGGATTGAATTCGGGGCAATTGCTCCCGATTACATTACGGAGACAATCGGCAACCCGGGCGTTGCGGCTATCGACTTCGCCGGCATCTCCCCGGCAACCGACGTGACCGGCAACCCGGGCGTTGCTGCAATCGACTTCGCCGGCGTTGCTCCCGAATATATCGTTCAGCCGCCGTCAGTCATCGGCAACCCGGGCGTTGCCGGTATTCGGTTTGTCGCAATCGAACCGAGATATTCAACAACTCTGCCGCCGCCAAAGCCCGGAGTTGCGATTATCGAGTTTGCGGCAATCGACATTGCCCGGGTTGATTGGCCGATTGAATACTCGATTCGGTGGTTGCTGCTCGACATTACGGGCAACGTCATTGTTGGGGAGGCCGACCAAGCATGGCAGCCGCCGTTTATTTGTATCTCGACTCCCGGCAGCGTTCCGGGTTACAACACGCAAGACGGCGACGGCGTTGATTCGTCGGTAATCGGCGTGAGTTGTTATGGCAAGACTTGGTCGGATGCTCTGGCTTTGACTGAATCGGTGCGGTTGCTGTTCTCGGACGGCTACCAAGGGGAATTGCCGGGTAGCGTTTGGGCCGAATCGATTATGATTCGGGCAATGCGGCAGTTGCAGAACTTCGTTCAAGACGGAACGCAGACCGGAAATCCCGGCTACATGCTAGAACTAGAAATCATGCATGAAGTCGCTTTGACGTGAGAGGGGTTGAGACGTGGGAACATACAACGACTTGGACCCGACAGACCAAGCAATCGTCGACAATACGGTTAACTTGATTCGGGGCGCAGCCGGCGAACGTGCTCGGGCGTGGAACCGTCAAGCGGCGATTGCCGATGACGAAAACGCAATGAATCTCATCATCAGCATCGACCCGGGCGAGATTATCCCGAACACGTCCGGGCTAGCCGGCTCGGACGATATCACCCGATCGGAACTTGTGTCTGTTTGGAATATGTTGGAACTAGACCGGACGGCAAACGACACGCCCGAGAACCGGGCCGAAATGTCAAAGCTTGCCGGCATCAATGCAATGTACAGGGAACCGTAGAGTTGTGGGTAGCGGCAACGAATTGATAAGCATCAAAGCCGTTACGCCCCGAGGGGAGATTGCCGATTTCACCGTCCGTCAAATCCTAGAAATTGACGGCAAACCGTTCATTGATTCGGCTCAACTTGAGTCGAGCAATGCGGCCGAACTGCGAACGTTGCGGGATGAACTCGCCAGCACAATCGGCCGAGTGACAACGATTGAAAAGGCAATTTTTCGAGAGGGTTAGACAATGGCAGCGATTCCAGACAAGCCGCAACCGTTCTTCGGCTCAAATCTGATTATCGGCGCAACGCCGCTAGTCGAATTCAAAATCATCAGCGGAAGCCGTAACAACGTTGCCGTTGGAGACGTTGACGGTTCGCACACGCAATCCCCAAACCGCACAAAGGAGTATGCGTCAAGCCCGCTGATTGAGGGCGGGGATTACTCGTTTGAAATCATCTTCCCGCCGGAAGCGGATGAAGCCGTTTACTTCGGCATCGATGATCAAATGACGATTGAATTCCCGATCACGACCGGCAACACAACGCCAACGAAAAAAGTATTCAACGGATACGTCAACAGCCAGTCTGATACGTACCCGCTAGAAGAACGGATGACGGCAACGATTGGCATCAAAGTTGGAAGCCAAGTTGTAACAACGCCCGGCGCTCCGTAGCGGCTGGCGTTCGACAATCCCCCTAGAAGCGAGTTGCAGAAATGACGGAGTTGCGGCAACTTATCGAAACGCAAATGCCATCCACTCAGGCGCCGGCCCGGGTTGATGGCTGGCCCGATTCTACGCACGTCCGGTTATTCAGCGGGCGTGAATTCAACGATCTGTTGACGGCTCAGGAAAGCTACAAAGGGAGCGGACCGGACGGAGCCGACGATGACGTTATGACGGTTGCTTTGATTATCGCAACCGGCATCTGTGACCCGAACGGCAACCGGCCGTTTGACCCGAGCAAGCCGGCCGATTTGCAACGGTTGTCTCAACTGCCAATTCAGCGGTTGCAGGCAATGTCCCGGCGGATTCTGGAGTTCAATGAAATCCCGGACGCAGACGGCGAAACGAAGCCGCTACGCCCTACGAACGGCAGTGGCACCAAATAGCCGAAACGGTCGGGTTGCCCGTTGTCATTGCCGAGCAAGTTGTCCCGATGCGGGAGTTTTGGCGTTGGGGTAGATACTTCGTTGAGAAATACGGCGGCGGCGAAGTTGACCCGGTTGACGCTTTGCAAGCCGAAGAACAAGCCGAACAGCGTAGAGTCAACCGAGTCTTGGAGCGGCGGCGGAAAGCGATTGCCGAACTAGAGCGGACGGGATTGATTGGAGATTTCTGAGAATGGCAGTCATCGGACGAATCGCCGTAGACTTGACGGCCCGGACTCAGAATTTTGTCAAAGGCATTGGCAAGTCTAGCCGCTCGTTGAAGGGGTTCGGCAAAACGCTGGGCGGTGCGTCTAAAGCGTTGGGAATCTTCGGGGCGGCTATCTCTGCCGGCGCAATCGTTGCCGGGTTCAAAACAATCATTAAGGGCAGTCTTGAATCCGCCGACGCATTGGGCAAAGTTTCCGACCGGCTGGGCATTCTCCCCGAGAACCTAGCCGGCTTGCATCATGCCGGAGAACAGACCGGCGTTTCCATCGAAACTATGAATATGGCATTGCAGCGTATGGTTCGCCGCATTGCCGAAGCCGCACAGGGGACCGGGGAAGCCCAAAAAGCAATTGCCGAGTTGGGACTTGATGCGCAGCAACTTGCCCAAATGAGTCCGGACGAACAATTCAAGGCGATTGCTAAAGCAATGGAGGGCGTAGCGAACCAGGGGGATAAAGTCCGGCTTGCTATGCGTTTCTTCGATTCGGAGGGCGTGAAGCTGCTCAACACGTTGGAACTCGGGGCCGACGGTATGGAGCGGATGCAGCAAGAGGCCGAAGCGTTGGGGATTGCGTTAACCCGTGATCAAATCGCCGCCATTGAAAAAGCCAACGATTCGTGGGACGTGCTAACGAAAGTTTGGAAAGGGGCGGCGTTACAACTCACAGCAGAGATGGCACCCGCAATGGCGGACATTACAAGCCGGGTTGTCGACATGGCACAGGGGTTCAAGCAAGTCGACGCCGAAACCGGGTTGACCGGCATTCAAGAAACTCTCAACGGTATCGAGTTGGGCGTTGCCGGCATTATCGACGCTTGGAACATATTCGTTTCGCTGATTGAAAACGCTCAGTTGCAATATCTGGCATTCGAAGAAATCGCTTTGAAAGGAGCGAAGGCGATTGCCGATGCGCTCGGACTGGACATTGCCGACGATATCGAATCGCTACAAGCACAAGTCGCCGGACAGCGTGAGCAGATTTCGGCATCCGTCCGGCAGACGGTAGCCAACCCGACGGCAGCAACGGATGCCGCCCGGGAGCGAATCGGAGAACGGACTCAAGAATCGTTGCGGCGATTGATGGAGCAACAAAGCCAACAGCATCAAGACGAACTTGCCGAAATGAGACAATCCCGGGAAGCTATCGAGCAAATTCAGAAGCCAACCATTGTTCCAATTCCGCATTGAAGCCAATGACAATCGCACAAGTAATTACAAAGTGGGATGAGGAAACCGGCGGGTTGACCGAGGACGGGCAACGGCAATACCAGATTGTGCAACAAGTCCGGTCAACTCGGGGAACGGTTGACGGAGCGTTCACAGTCTCCCGAGCGGTTGACCCAAGCAACCCGGGACAATGGGCACGACGTGTCCCGCAGCGTTACGTTGACGTTTATTACGATGATTCGGAAGCCGTTTGCGTCAACGTCAACTGCCGTCGGATGGACCCGGAAAACTGGCGGGTAACGTCGCAATTTTCAACGGCGCCCGACGAAGTCTCCGGGGGTGAGTTGCCCGGGTCACAACCGTTTCAGACACGGGTCAAGCGTTCGTTTGCAACGGGGACACGGACCCGGGACGCATATACCGGCTATTTGACTTCCAACGCTACCGAACGTGTCCCGATTGTGAACACTGCCGAAGAATCCATGCCGGCAATCCCGGAGGAATACTTTACGATTGTTTGGACTTACGTCCGCAATGAGCGGCAATTCAACCCGGAGATTGCCGAAAAGTTTGCGAATCGTCTCAACTCTGCAAAAGTTGGGAGCTATGAAACTCCGTTGACGGTTCTCTGTTCGTCAATCGCAGGGGAGGAGGATAGCCAAGCGGGAATCGACTTCGTCCGGGTTACGTATCAATTCGAAGTCAACCCCGAGAAATGGCTTGAGAAAATCCCCAACGTCGGTACGGTTGGCAAGCGGACGACGAGTCAAGAGGATATTGATGCCGGCGTTGTGGATGGAGTGACAAAGCTTACGGACCAATTTGGCCGGCCCGTCCGTAGCTCATTTCTGGACGACGCCGGCTTTCCGACCAGCACGCCCACAATCATCAATCCGCCGGACGGCATCCGTCTTAAAGGCTTGGCCGATTTCCAAGAACTCAACTTGCCGTTTGTCTAATGGCCGAAGAATCACACGGGACAAGCCGGGACGATTGGATACGGATCGGACGAGTCGTCCGGGACGTTGAACGTCGGCGGGACGGGCCGACACGTAACCCGTCTCCGGCCGGCTCGGATTCGTTCGACAGCACAAGCGGTTTTTTGCTTGGAGTCTGTGATACCGATATCGAAAAAGGCGAGTCCGGAGATTTCAAACTGAAAGCCGGCGACGTTGGCTCCGAAACGGTTCAAGACGGGTTTTGGCTTCGGAAAGTTTTCGTCCGTTGGGGCAAGTATCACGGCGGAAACGATGCGGCGATTGGTTGGGTGAATGGCCGGCCCGAAGTCATACAAACGCCGTGCGATAGTGAAAGCGGCGGGGAGTCGCAGGCGTGACTTTCGGTTTCGGCGGTTTCTCCGGATGCTGCGTCAAGGGCGGGCGGGTTGCTATCTCTTGGCGTGATACAACCAAGGGCGACGTTGCGTTTGTCTACTTGCTTGATAGCGAGACCGGCAACGTTGAATGGACTTGGCGAGCATCCGAACACATTCCGCCGTCCCCGACAGGCTTATATCGGGTTGACTCCGTCGGCTTTGCTCCAGACGGGCACGTTCTAGCCGCTTGGTTGCGCAAAACTGCCACGTTAGGTTCAGACTACGAATACGGCGTTTCGAAACTTGACCGGGACGACGGTTCAGAAATCTGGCAAACGTCTTACGGGATCTTCGGCAACGGCGACGGAATCAACGGGCAACCCCGGATTAGCGCTTTCACGCATTGGAACTACGTCTCTAAATTCACGACGATTTCCGGCAATCGGGTTGTTCACGGCGGACACAACGGGCGGGCGTTGATTCATATTCTGGACCCGGACACGGGCGAAGAACTCAAGACGCTTGCCGCAATTGATATCCAATGGGCCGGCAATCCGCCGCTTGGCGCCGGCTATCGCCCCGAGTATATAGCTTGGAGCCGTTTGAACCCGGCGCCCGGGCGAGACGGAGCGTTTACGTGCGTTCTCGGACAAACAACCGGCAATCTGAACAGAGGAACGCCGACAAAGTTTGAGATTGACGCAGAGAACAATTTGCACGCTGACCAACAAATGGAATACGCCGGAAGCGCTGAATACCCGGCATTGTGGGGGCATCCCGCCAACGGCCGGTTTCCCAGAACGAACGAATTGAACACGCTCGGCAATTCGGCTTATATGTCGTTTTTTCAGGGGAACGACTTCCCGAACCGCTCCGCAATCTATGCGGTTTTCGACTTGGATTGGGACAACTGGACGTTCACACTCCGGGACCAAACAACCGTCAATCAATACGTTGCAGAAACCGGGACAATTCTGCTCGGCGGCGACGACGAAGACACGATCCAGCAATATGCCCCCCGGAGCTACGGCGGCATTGAATACCCGCCCCAGGGCGGCATCACGTCAAACATGATCAAGGCGATTCTTTGGGAGCGAACGGCGGACAATACTTTTTGGAGGGTTAGTCCGTTGGTGACATATTCGGGGGGAGTCCCGGCAAACCCGCTCGCACACGATATCAATGCGGATCGTTCAGTTGTCTCGCAGGTCTGCCGGTTTGACGGAAACGATTTGATTATTGGCGGGTCAAGAGATTTGGGAGGGCGATATCTGGTTGGCCGGAAACTAGCAACGTCGGACGAATGGAAATGGCTTTCCGTCCCGCTGGCCGACATTCACGCTATATCGCCGCAGCCACGATTTGAGACCGTTATGGTTGATGTGGGTTAGCGCATAAGAAAACCGCCAACCGGGCACGGACGCAATCACACCCGATTGACGGTCAACCGCAACAAAGCGGTTTACCCGAACGGCAATTTACTTGCCTTTCAACGGGGGGCGCCCGGGCCGGACCTCGTCGGCCAACTTCGGGCAATTCAGATATTCGGCCACCACAGACCGGATGAACTGGCTTGGCCGCTGCTTACGCTTTCGGGCGGCAGTCATTACCCGCTTTTGAAGCTTCGGCCCAAACCGAACGTCAACCCGCTTTGATTCCATTTCTGTATTTGTCCCCAAATTAAGATTGACTTGTGCGAGGGTTGCCCGTATTTTTACCCGGCGACAGTTAATCAATCAAGGAGGAAAGTCACGGATGCTAGTGTTAAGCCGGAAAGTCAACGAATCGATTTTGATTGGGCCGCACATCCGAATCACAGCGGTTCGGATATCCCCGAGGGGCGTTAGGCTGGGAGTCGAAGCGCCGCAGTCGCTCCCGATACTCCGGGAAGAACTGTCAGACACGGCGTTCCGTATGTCGTGCCAACTATTCACGCTTGCTGAAGTCGCCGATTTGCTCGGGACGACGGAAGCCAAAACCCTGCAATTGTGGAATCAACAAAATGAAAAGTGACAAATTGTACGCATTCACGGGGACACGCTCGGACGGCTTTCGGGTAATCAAATACGTCGCCGCAACGTCCGAGGATAAAGCCCGGGAGATTGCCAAAGAAACGCTTGGGAACGTGCGGCGGGTCAAGGCGTGAATTGGTGCAAATGCGGCGCCCGTATCGCCGATGATGAACGCTATTGCACGGACTGCGAGCCCGACGGATGGCGAAGTGAATCACTCAGCAAATGGATTGACGGGATTGTGAAGGACTCGAAACGCAAGACTGAACGGCCGGCGTGCTCGGTCTGTGACCGGCCCGGCAACCGATACCGTATCGGAATTGCCGATGACTCTTTTACGTATGGGCACGACTGGGAAACGCACGTTGTGCTCTGCCGGAAATGTGCGGCGGACGTGGCGAAGAAACTCGAACCGATTATGACGGAGCTAACCGGCGAACCGTGTAAGGCAACACGCACGGGCCGGCTATTGCTCCGGGGGGACATTACGTGACCGAACGGAAAACAGACACAATCAAGATTTCGGGGGGCGTCGACTATGCAAAAGTTGCGGCACGTTCGGCGGAATTTCATCGAGACAACGAGACGTGCGAGGTGGCAACGTCTTGCGAATTCAAAGAAGGGCACGTCTTGTTTACGGCGACCGTGACCACAAAAAAAGGAATGTTTACCGGTCATTCGCTCGGGAAGATCGGGAGGCAAAAAGCGTTCGAGAAACTTGAGACAATCGCCGTTGGTCGTGCTCTGGCGTTTGCCGGCTACTTGACTGACGGCGGGATTGCTTGTGCGGAGGAAATGGAATCGCTCGGCCCGCCGCAACAGCACGACAACCCGGAACCGGATGACAGTCACCCGAAGCCCGCCGCCCGTTCCGAGCGGATTTCGCCCCACGAATTCGAATTGTTCCTCAGTGAGTGGAAAGCGGCGAACGGTGAAGACAAGACGGCGTTTCAAAGCTGGGTTGCCGAGCATACCAGCGTTCCGCCGGCCGATGCTCTGAAACCGCACGTATGGTCAAGCCAAGCGTTGGACGACGCATACGACGCAATGCGGCAAGCGGCCGGAATCGAACCGCCGCCGCCGCCCACTCCGAGCGATGCACCCGCCGGTCAACTATTCAACAACAACGAAAGCCCGTATTGATGCCTCTAGAAATCGAAGAATTCCCCATCATCGGCCGTTCCGAATTGGAGCGGTTTGCAGTTTGCCCACGGCAAGCCCGGCTTTCCGATACGTATCAGAATCCCGTATCGGAACCGGCCGAAGTTGGCCAACAGATTCACGACGCAATCGGTTACACCGTGGGGACGTGGGTTGACTCCAACGGCACGTTGAACCGTGGCGAGATTGCCGAAGAATTCCGGACACACCTAGACGCCACCCGTCCGGACTTGCAACCGCAAGCGTTGGACGCCGTGTCTCCCGGGTTCGCTTGGAAGCTTGCCGGCATTCTGGGAGACATTCACCCGGCGAACATTCTCCGATATGACGGCGGACCCGGCGCCCAGTCTGGCCAATTCGGAGCCGTCGAGATTCCCGGTTACGGGCTCCGGCTGACGGCGGAAGCCGATTTGTTGACGGCTACCGAGTCACCCGAAGTCGTGGACTTGTACGACTGGAAAACCGGCCGGCAGTCTTGGGACTTTGAACGGGTTGCAACTTGCTTCCAGTTCAACGTTTACGCTTGGTTGACTCTGCAAAACTATCCGGCAGTCAATTGCGTTCGGGTTGTCGTGCTCGATACCCGGCGAAACCGGGAGACATACCGAGTCGAGTTTGACCGCCGACGCATGCCGGCGATGCAATCCCGGATTCAATCTGCCGCCGGCTACTGGCAACGCTACCGGGACGCTGACCCGGCAACGTGCGAAGCTTGGCCGACTCTGGAGAAATGCCGAATCTGCGACGTGGCAGCGGTTTGCGACGATTGCGGCGACCAGATTGGGGAAGCGGCGGCAAGCCCGGAGGCGTATCTAGACCGGACGGTAGCAATTAAAGCCGTTCTAGACGCCCGAGAATCGATTCTCCGGGGCGTTCGAGAGGAACGTGGCGAAGATATCGTCAGCCCGCTTGGGAACGCTTACGGGCGTGACAAGCCCCGAGCGGCCCGGAAACAGCCGGCCGGATTCTACGAATCGGAGAAATGAAAATGTGCGGCGACGGCGACGGTGACGGCTACGGCGGCGGTGACGGCTACGGCTACGGATTCGACGACGGCAACGGGGGGGGAATGAAATGAGCGGCGACGGCGACGGCTACGGCGACGGCAACGGCGACGGCGACGGATACGGCTACGGCAACGGCAACGGCTACGGATTCGGCGACGGCTACGGCGGCTACGGATTCGGATTCGGCGACGGCGACGGCGACGGCTCCGGCTACGGATACGGCGGTGACGGCGACGGCTCCGGCTACGGCCCCGGCGACGGCGGCAACGGCTACGGATTCGGCGACGGCTACGGCTCCGGCTACGGGGGGGGAATGAAATGAACGGGCACGGCAACGGCGACGGCTACGGCTACGGCTACGGCGACGGCGACGGATACGGATACGGATACGGATACAGGGGCAACGGATACGGCGACGGATACGGTGAAAGACACGGCGGCGACGGCTACGGCTACGGATACGGATACGGATACGGCGACGGAAACGGCTACGGCTCCGGCGACGGATACGGCGACGGAAACGGCTACGGCTCCGGCGACGGCTACGGCGACGGATAACTTGTTTACGGAAACCTAAGTGAAAGGAAAAAGGCAAGTGATTATTGATGGCGTTGAATATCAAAAAGTTGCATCAGATGGACGGTGGGCAATCGTTGTCTGCGAACGTGGGTTTGTTCTCGTGGGGACAATCCACAAGTCCGACGATTACTGGGTGATTTGCAATTGCTCCACAATCCGCCGATGGGGGACAACGAAAGGGCTAGGAGAAATCGCCCGGGGAGGCCCGACGACGGAAACGATTCTGGATGAACAGCCAGAAACGACCGTACATGAGTTGCGAGTTGTGCAAATCATCAGTTGCAACGAAAGCAATTGGCAATGAGAACCGCAGCAATCGCCGCCGGCGTCGTGCTCGCATCGTTGGCCGTATCAATCCCCACAACGGAAACCGGGCCGGAAACGGTCCGGCGTTCGACGGTAGCCAATCCCCCCGCCCGGATTACGAGGGAACCGGCGGGCGACGTTCGCCCGGGGGGGATTGGTTTGCCGGATGATTCGAAAGCCCATTTTCGAACGTCGGATGATTCGAAAGCCCATTTTCGAACGCCGGAGCTTCGGGAAGCGTTGCGGGAACAGATGCTTTACGAAGCCAGAGTCCGAGCGTACAAGCGGACGCCGGCCGGCAAGCGGTCAATCGACGCAGCGTTTAGAGTCGCCCGGGAGCGTTCCCGGGCGTTGGGATGTGACCACCCGGCGCCAAGCGTTCCGGAGGAATGACCATTGGGCAATGATGGAAATCGGCGGGCCGCTCAAAACGGGGATGATTTTGAACGGGAAGTCCGGCGAAGATTGAATGACGCTGGACACGACTCGGAAAAGCAAACGGACAAAAACAAAAGCTGTATCAAGATGCCGTGCGGCAATACCTGCACTTTGGATTTCTTTCTGCCGGACTTTCGAATTTATCTTGAGTGCAAATCGACGAACGGCGGCGGGACAATGAAAGACAAACTTTACTATTTGGCGCACGCTTCAAACGCTAGCCAGTTCCGATTAATTGTTGTTGTTGGCGGGAAAAACGACAGGGATAAACGGGCGTGGTTACACATTGGGAATTACCTAGTTGGCACGGAATGGTTTCCCCGGTTTATTGGGGTGAAAACCGTGCCGGGTTTACTGCAGTATTTGGAAGAATGCCGACACCAGTTCGGCAGAAAGCAAAACCGATTTTCTTTTTGGGACGATTGAGCAAATGGCCGAGCACATCCAATCATTACCGAACCAAACCGAGTTGCCGTATCAACGGCACAGCGACACGTCAAAAGCGGCGGCGGAATCGCTACCGAACCCGGGGACGCTCCGGGCACGAATTCTCGAATTCTTGCAAGCCCGCAAGTTGCACGGGGCGACGGATGAAGAAATCTGTAACCGGTTCGACTTGAACCCGAGCACGGCACGACCAAGACGAATCGAGCTAGTGCAAGCCGGCTTCGTCCACGACGGCGGCGAACGTCGTCGGGTGAACTCGGGGAGGCAAGCGACCGTTTGGGTTGCAACCGGCACGGAAGCTGGGTAGCGTTTGCGGTTGACGGAACGCCCGTAGAAGCGGCATCGATGCCGCAAGCAGCCGCTCCTTTTTTTCGGTCCGGGGGGCGGCTGTTTGCATGCGCAAAGAAACGCCCGACCGAGCAACGCACCCGGCCGAGCGTTCAGGAGAGCAGCGGGCTAGGCTGTGCTCAGTATCTCAATGGAATCCATCCGAGCCGATACCAGCCACGACCGGGAGCAATCAGATAGATTTGCCCACGGTACGCAACGAGTCGATAGCCGGCCCGTTCAAGCTGCCGCATTTGGTCGAACTGCCATTCTGCCGCCCGCTCCAATTCACGGTATCGCTTGTGTCGTTCGTGCGGCATCTCCCGGGGGAGATAGGCCGGAACCGTCCCGCCCGGAATGTACGTCGTCGAGCGGCCGATTGAGATTGACCCGCCGATTCCTTGAAGGCCAACCGGGGGAGTATGCGACCGGGGACCGCTCCGGGGAACCCCCACGTTTATCAAGCCGTTTTGGATGAGGACTTGACCGGATGCGTTGTGCCAATCCCACAGCAGCAACGCAACGGTCAACAACGCTTTAGCGGCTAACAGCGTTCGCATACTCGGATTGCCTTAATTGCTGGAGAATCCATAAAGCAACGATACGGTTGACCAAGTCTTGCGACACACGGACGCCCCCAAGACTGCCGCCGCCGGCACGATACCCCCGACGCAGAAGCCGGTTCAATTGGTCCCGGCTGTAACTCTGGCCGCTTTGGATTGTGGGCGGCGCCGGCACGGGTTGAATCGTCGGCGGGTCAACTGGCGGGACCGGTTCGATTGGCGGCGTTGGGATACTGGCGCCCGG
>JANQPI010000030.1 GCA_028289585.1 Candidatus Zixiibacteriota bacterium | reverse complement strand
CCACTCCCAAATCGGGGTGAGTGCAAAGTTCGCGACCACGCCGACAAGAAACGGAATCCCCAGCGGCGCGGCCACCGTCCACAGAAACGCCGCTCCTTTGTGGGCGAGGGCTAGTGCCAGCGGCACCGTCGACGCAGGGGTCACGACAAACTTGTCGGTGGAACTCGATGAATCCGAAGTCGAAGCCGCGCAACCTCCGAGGGCAAGTACCGATGAGCTCGCCAACACGGCAGGCCCCCATGACACCACGTAGGCCAAGGGATGAATCGCCGAGCCATGAATCAACAGTGCGAGGGCCGCGGCGCGAACCGATAGGTACTGCCTTTTCGGCATGTCGCTGCCTCGTATTGCACCATGATCATGCTCGAGGCAATCAAAGATTGGTGGTCTCCGGTGGTGCTTCTACGTTGCGGTCACTTGCTTTGGAGCCAAGGCTTTATGTCGACGTCTGAGCTCGGATCCGCAGGGCTTTGAAACCACCATACCCCGTGGTTTGGTTTGCACATCTCCGGGTTCTCGTCGAAAATTTCGGGGTTTGGTTTCACCTTCAAGAAGTCTTCTGAGGGCAGCGATTCTCCCGCAGGTAGCGTCACGATCATGTCAATGAGCTTGTTGACCGAAAGGCAGAACTTATCAATCGCCTCGTCTATATTTCGTTCCCAACTATAGGCCGCAATCGTGACCGTGCTCCGCGAGAGGATTCGCGAACCGGTGTTTCCATCCGAAACAATCCAAAAAAGATTACACAAGATCTGTTTGCAGTTGTCGTCATCACCATCGTCATTGCCATCGCTTTCAGTCTGTGCTTTGGCTTCGCTGTACCCTTCGTCGTTGACGCTTAGGCTCACTCCCGCATGGTATCCATTCCCGTTCGGTTTTCGCACGTAGAACTTGAAGGAAATATCGTTGTCATTTTCGTTCGCGATGCGACTTCCCTCAAACTCTACCCCCGGCGTTTGAACAAACGCCTGAGTGAGGTTGGTCGCCTGTTGCGCCGAAAGGCTGTGGTCTTGCGAAAACCCACCCAGCAGTTGCTGGGCCCGCTGCCCATACTCTCGTGCCCATGAATCTTGGTTGGCGTGATTGAGCAATGCGTTCGTCATCGCATCCGAAAGATTCGCCCATCGTTCCCACAGGTCGTTGAACTGAGACACATTCAAGAAGCTTAGCGCTTGGTGAATACGGTCGATCGCTTGGGCCGACGCTGGGCCGTAGCGGTGATTGATCTCTCGCAACTGGGCAATGGTTTCAGCATCGGTTCCAGTCGGAAGCTTCGCCACCTTGTTGATGTCACCGATGTAGCGGT
>JANQPI010000054.1 GCA_028289585.1 Candidatus Zixiibacteriota bacterium | reverse complement strand
TAAGTTAGTTTTCGTAGCTCTGCAAGCTCAGCCGGCGGGCGGAGCGTAGCGGAGCCTGCCGGCTGAGGCGTTGTCGTCATGGCCTCCGGTGCCGGCGGGGCGTATCCCAGCGAGCTGTGCGGTCGAATCGTGTTGTACTCTCGCCGCCAACGCTCGATCAGCACCTTGGCCTCCGTCATCGTGGAGAAGATCTCGCCGTTGAGAAGTTCGTCGCGCAGCTTCCCGTTGAACGACTCGATGTATCCGTTCTCCCAGGGTGACCCAGGTTCGATGTACAGCGTGTTCACGCCAAGCTGAGCCAGCCAGTTACGGACGGCGTTGGCCGTGAATTCCGCACCATTGTCGGATCGGATGTGTTCGGGAACGCCTCGCGTCACGAATAGCCACGCAAGACGTTCAAGAACATCCTCAGAGTTCATGCGCCGAGCCACGTCAATCGACAGGCACTCCCGCGTGTACTCATCCACCAGCGTCAGCAATCGCATGACACGGCCATCATCTGTGCGGTGATGGACAAAGTCGTATGCCCAAACATCGTCTTTGTGCATCGGTCGATGCCGAATGCACGACCCATCGTTCAGCCAGATCCGACCCCGTTTCCGTTGTTTGCTGGGCACTTTCAAGCCTGCCTGCCGCCAGAGTCGTTGAACCCGTTTGTGATTCACCTGCCAGCCCTCCCGTCGTAACAACGCTGTGATGCGGCGATAACCGTAACGGCCATATTGAGCGGCCAACTCGATGATCCGTCCCAGCAGCTTCGATTCATCACTTCGCACCCTGGGACGATGACGCTGTGTTGATCTCGCCTGGTTCAACACCCGACACGCGCGACGCTCGGAGACCCCGGGGATCGTCTGACGAACCCGTTCAATCGTCTTGCGCCTGCGCATCGGGCTCAGCAGTTTGGGTTGGCAGCCTCCTTCAGAATGGCGTTATCCAGCGAGAGATCTGCCACCAGCTTCTTGAGACGCGCGTTTTCACGCTCCAACTGCTTGAATTGCTTGGCCTGGTCGAGCTTGAGGCCACCATATGCCTTCCGCCAACGGTAGTACGTCTGCTCCGTGACGCCGATGACCTTGCAGGCCTCCGCCACGCGCTTGCCCTTGGCAATCTCAACCTCGACCGCCCGCAGGTGATGGATAATCTGTTCCGTCGTAAACCGTTTCCTCGCCATCAACATGACCTCCTTCAATTCCTGATCCAAGCAGCAGAATAGT
>JANQPI010000034.1 GCA_028289585.1 Candidatus Zixiibacteriota bacterium | reverse complement strand
GTTCTGGGCCTTGGCCTCGATCTGCCGGGCCGAACCGTTGCCCTTGGCGATCTCGATCTTGCGCGGCTTCATGGAGTCGGGGATTTCGCGCTCCAGATCAATGTGCAGAAGACCGTTTTCCAGTTCGGCGCCCTTCACTTCCACATAGTCGGCGAGCTGGAAGCGGCGCTCGAAGGCGCGCGAGGCAATGCCGCGATGCAGGACTTCACGATTGTCGTCCTTGGCATCGTCGGCCTTGGCGCCGGCCACTTTCAGCACGTTGGCCTTGGCTTCGATGGTCAGATCGGCTTCGGCAAAGCCGGCCACCGCCATGGTGATGCGGTAGGCGTTCTCGCCGGTGCGCTCGATATTGTAGGGCGGATAGGTCTGGCCATTCTCGGGCTGGCCGAGCGAATCGAGCATGGTGAACAGCCGGTCGAAACCGACGGTGGAACGGTAAAGGGGAGAAAAGTCGACGTGTCGCATGGGTTCTGTCCTCCAGTGAGCAACATTGAACGAATTGCGGCCGCAAACACCCGGGAAACGGCGTGTCTGGCTGATGGCCGGCAGGCCCGTCTGGCGCCTGCCTCCGGAATATGGTGAGCGCGATTTTCCGCTTCAAGGGCTGTGGCTGGGAGCCTGGACGTCCGTGCAATGACTCAACGCCAGCCCTTTTCGAGGCTTGACGGAACAGTCACTTCGCAGCTTCCATGCGCCCATACGGGCGGCATGGGGTGAGCATGGCGGACACGGACGATGACGGCGCGCGCAGGGTGCCCGATCCCAAAGAACAAGAGGATCAGTGGAAGGCGGCCATGTTCGCCGTCGCTATCGTTGGCGGCGTCTTGCTCGGATTCGTTCTGTGGCGGTACGTCTTTCAGGGCGGCACTACCGAGGAGATCGGCCGGCGCATGACCATCATGGTGCCGATCGGCACGCTATACATCGCGGCCGTCACCTTCTTGATGACTTATTGGCGCGGCCTGATCACGACCCGGCAGGCGGATCAGCAGCTTTCGCAAATTGACGGCATCAAACGACAGATAAAAATTCAGTCCGAAGCCAACCTTGCCGATTTACTTCAGAAGGGTGCGGAGATACTCAGCTCGACCGAGGCGAGCAAGGCCCCCGCCGGCATCGCAGCATTGGAGGCAGCGGGCGCCAGTGACAGTCAGCGCTACGCCATCCCAGCCATGAACCTGCTTGCAACCTATGTCGAGGATCACTACGCCCAACGGTCTCAACCGCACGTCAAACAGGCCATTGCGGGCCTGCGACACGCGCACGATGCGAATGGGTGGCATGCCACTGCATGGATAACAGTCGTCATCGGCGACGGAGATCAACTCGGGATCAATCTTCACACGCCAGTGATTGGTGTAGAGACGGTCACCTACCAAGGTGGGCTGTTGATGCACTTTGAGCGATATCCGACCGCCAGCGCTCGCTCGATGTTCTTCAACGTCAGTTTGATATTGTCCTCCATCAATGCAAAGGGAAAAAACTACCTGTTTCAAGATTGTCAGTTCTCCAAGTGTAATTTCCACGAGTTTGATGATCGGTTTTTCTTGAACTCTAATTTCACAGAGTGCGACTTCTCTGATTGTGTGGTGATCAATTCCGATAGAAAAAATATAGACGTACTTAGGGATGGAAAAAACTTCTATCGAGCCGGGCACCCCCCTGTCGGCGCTGACGGCGCACCGGTCGAAGCCGTCTGCGATGCGTTGATAGAGAAAAGAAACAGCGCAAACCAAGCGAGAGACTGACCGGCGACCGGCGTGCCTCCCCATAGTTGCCCGGCTTGTCGGCGGACGGCATGAAGTGGGGCTTGATCCGGATGCCGCGATAGACGCTGACGCCGTTCGACTTGTATTTCGAGAAGCTGCGCATGATGCCATCGGCATCGGCGAAGGGCCGGTCCGCGTGATTGGGGGACCGGTGCGCAATGAACTGCGGAGAGCGCCTCGGGACGGCTGAACCGCGCTGGCCGACAGCGACCCCTCCACCTCACCAAGGTTAACCGAACATGAACCGCAGATGAACGGGCGCTTCCGCGTGCGTTCAGCCCTGGCCGTGCAGCATGGGCTCAAGTTGTACCGGGAGACACAACGAAGAAAAGCACAACAGTGCCCATCATGGTCCAAACCAGAAAGGAGACCGGCATCATGA
>JANQPI010000032.1 GCA_028289585.1 Candidatus Zixiibacteriota bacterium | reverse complement strand
CTGTTCTTGCCAACGACAACGTAATAGGTACCGTCCTCAGTTAGTTGCCGATGACTGATGAAGGCGTCCGAGTTTGGCCCGCTATCGTTATCACCTTGAAGTGAATTGAAGTTCGGACCATAAAGCGTGACGAGCGGATCAGCATTGCTATCGGGAGTGTCGACGGCGATCGCTACTCGGTCGCCAGTACTGGCTTCGAAGCTCCACCAGTCCGGATCACGCCAAGCATTATTGGAGATAGGATCCTGTGACCCTTGTCCAAACGCCGTGAAGAAGCCACTCCCTTCAATCGTCTCAGAAAGTGGCAATGGGGTTGCCGAAATCCGGCTGTCGTTGTGACGACCTTCGAAGACCAGGCCGTCGACAAGATCCACTTGAAACTGAGCTGTATAAGGATCTCCACCACTACCATCCCCGTTCCCATCCATCGGGTTCCCAACCACGTCGGTTAGGGTTGTGTTGGCGGTAAATTGATAGTTGCCTTCGCCGAGCGGACCATCCAAGATCTCAAAGTTGACGCTCGTACTGTTGGGACTGTAGCTGGATGACAACTGATAGACCGCATCGTCTTCAGTTCCAAACTCCGCATCGGTTCCCGCTTCTCGTAAGTCCCAGTTGTTCAGTGCATTATTCAGGTATGCATCCACGACATCTGGAATCTTGTCGCCATCCTCATCGACAATCGAGTCCAACTCCACCACGACCCGAAACGACCCCGTATGACCAGCTTGGTACCAAAATCCGTCATCGGGCCACAAGTAAGCGCCGTTGGCGTTGATGTTGTTCGTCGGATGGTTGGTCCCCCAATTGGTGAACTCCACTGTCTCTCCACTGGACCAGACGAATTCTGTTTCAGTCTCAAAGTCGTTCAACCCGATCCAGAATCGAATGCCGTTGTTTCCATCCCATTGACTGAAGCGACGACGCAACCACTCATTCTCTGCCTCGGAGTTAATCGTTACTAAGTGACCACCCAGCTGCGTCGCCAAGTCTTCTCCCTGCTGCCAGGTCATACCCGCAAACGGCCATACATAGGTATGACCGTTGAACGTGTCCCACTCCCATCGAGGAGTTTCGACTGTTGTTGGA